>CAWJPB010000006.1:0-273365 GCA_963844665.1 uncultured Conexibacteraceae bacterium | reverse complement strand
GCAGACCGCCTTTTATGCGAGCGCTTTGGCTTTGATGGCCTCGAACTCCGCCTCGGTGATCGCGCCGCTATCGAGCAGCCCCTTGGCCTTCTCGATCTCCTGTGCCGCACCGCCGCTGCCAGCAGCCGCGCGTACGTGCTCGTCAAACTGCTGCTGGCTGGCCTGCATCTCGCTCAGTCGCCGCTCGGTCATGCCGTCGTGGTTGGCGATCATGTAGATGAAGACACCGAGGTACGGCAGGATGATCACGAATACGCACCAAAGAGCCTTCGACCAACCGCCGATGTCACTGCGGCGGAAAACGTCCGCAAAGATCGTGAACAACAGCCAGATCCAGATCACCCAGAAGAAGAAGATCAACATCGACCAGAAAATCCCGCCGAACGGGTAGGACGCAGCGAAAACCATGCACACCCCTCTTGTTTACTCTGGATTCCGGCCAGGGCCGGCTCGTCATCGCGCGACCGCCTATCGCAGCCCGACGACTTCGGCGCGCATCCTACTCACAAACCACACAAGCTGACGACTCGCAGTCGTCAGCCGACGCGCTAGCCGGGGCGTGCGCAGCCGAGAAGGTAACCGACGCTGACAATGTCCCTTTGATCGACGACGAGCACCTGCTCTTCGGCTAGTTCCTAGCCGTCACTCGCATCTGAGAGTGGCCGCCGGTCGATCGGAACGACCAGTCGCGCACTCGATCAGCGCGGGGCAAGTGCACCCAACGCGGCTTGCTCGTCCCCATTCGGCCGCATAGATTCCTTATATGTCGCAGCCAGTCGACCAGAGCGGCAGGGTGCGCCTTCAGATGCCTGCCACGGTCAACGCGGGAGCGCTCGTCGACTATCTACTCATGAACGACAGCGACTACGCGGTGCTGACCGGTCTGGCCTTTGGTTTTGATCGTGAGACCCCGAGCGGCTGGGCGACCGTCGAGTTGAACATGATCGTCGCGGCGGTTCGGCTCATCGTCGAGCCTGGTCAGTCTCGACAGCTCCACGCGAAGATCCCCGCCGGAATCCCGCACGGTGTCTATCGGTTACGTCAGAGCTTCCGCCGGGGGCCACGACAGGGCTTCGGTTGGGCGTGGTCGACTGGTGGCCCGCCGGAGTTTGAGGTGGCCGCAACATTCCGCATCGCCGCGGCCTAGCCGAGCCGCGCTCGCTGCCGGTTCTCGATCAACCGGAAGCACGGGCTTACCAAGCTTCCAGGCGGGCCTGTGCAGCGACGCGCTCTATGTCGGCCCGAACCGCTCGGTTCGGATCTGTTGCGACTCGTAACCGCATTCCATGAGCAGCCCGACGGCCGTTTCGACGAACCGGTTCGGACCGCAGACGTAGGCCATGCCGTCTGGATAGGCGACGCTTGTCACGAGATCGCTGGTTATGCGCCCCGTCGCTCCGGCCCAGGCTTCGGGGGTTCTGCGGGTGAAGGTGAGGGTTGTTTCGTCGCCGAGCTCGTCTCGGTAGAACAAGTCTACTGGGGTTCGAACCGAGTAGAGCATTCGCGCGGCAACCTGCGGCAGAGCACGACGGCGATGGCGGAGCATTGACATGAGCGGCACCACTCCGGAGCCACCGCCGACGAGGAGTAGCGGAGCAGCACCGTTCCAGCTGAAGTACTCGGTGAGCGGCCCGCGCACCTCGAGCTCGTCGCCGATCTGAACGACGTCATGGAGGAACGGCGAGACTTCGCCGTCGGTTAGACAGTCGACGGTCAGCTCAATCTTGCCGGCATCCAGCGGGCTGGACGCGATCGAGTAGGAGCGCACGGCCTGGTAGCCATCAGGGGCGGTTAGTCGAAGGCTGTAGTACTGCCCGGGTAGATGCGCCTGCCAGTGAGGCAGCTCCAGCCAGAAGGACTTGGCACGTGGCGTTTCGACGTGGATCGCGGACACAATGCCGGTCTGCCAACTTGTAGCCCGAGTAGGGGTCACGACGGGCGTAGGTGCGGAAGGTGCGGCGTGCACAGGTCAGTCGCCTTGGAAGCGCTGTTCCTTCCATGGATCACCGTAGTCGTGATATCCGTACTGCTCCCAGAATCCGGGTTCATTGTGATCAAGCAGCCGCAGTCCGCTAACCCATTTGGCTGACTTCCAGAAGTAGAGGTGTGGAACGAGCAGTCGTGCGGGGCCGCCGTGCTCGGCTGGCAGCGGAGCGCCGTCATAGTCCCAAGCCACCCAGGCCTGGCCGCCGCGAACATCCGCCAACGGCAGGTTCGTCGTATACCCGCCGTAGCAGGAAGCAAGGACATGGGTCGCGGCATCCTCGACGCCGACTACATCGAGGAGCGTGTCGACCGAGACTCCTCCGAAGCTCACCCCGAGCTTGGACCACCGGGTCACGCAGTGGATATCGCCATCGAACCCTGACGGCGGCAGCTTGTGGATCTCCTCCCAGTTCCAGGTTCGCGGCTGCCGTACAAGTCCTTCGATCGTGAAGCTCCACTCGCCCGCAGTAATTTGAGGCGTCGCCCCGGCGGTCAGAACGGGAAACCCCTCTTCGTAGTACTGGCCCGGCGGTAGACGGTCGGCCATGCCCTCGGGTACACGCCGCCTACCAAAAAATCCGCGTGTCGCCATCTCAAGGATGCTGTCAGTTGGTTGGGTCGAACTCAACCATCCGCTGGTGACGTGCACGCGATGCTGACCGTTCCACCGAATAGCACCGCGACATCGGGCAGCACTCAACACCAGGCCCGATGCCAGGCAACCGGTTGGCTCACCGCGGCCACGCTTGCGGAGTCCGGGATAGGACCCTGGGGTGTTTGGACGATCGAACCGGCGGCGACTACGGTTCGGGAGCGAGAAGTTCCGTTCTCCTTCCGGATCGCGTTCGCACAGGTGGGGAATCGAACTACGAACTGCTGGCCCCGCTTGAGGGTGAGAGCGTTTACGTTGAGCACCTGGCGGCGAACGGCGAGGGCTTTCATTACACCTGCATCGCCTACCCGAGCCGGGAAAAGCTGCAGGACGCCAAGGCGGAACTCGAGCGCCAGGAACGGACAATGGTCCAGAGTGCGGACATGGGCGAGCTCGGCGAGTTTTGCTACTAACGTCCCTGAGATCGGATCACTGATCGAGCTCCTGTACGTCACAGAGCCACCGCCGCCCGAGAAGGCAATCGGCTAGACGATCTCGACACACAAGCCGCTTCCGCTAAGGGCTACAGCCAGCAACGACCGGACTGCTGGTACTTCGACCGGACCGACACTCTCGCGTCGCTACGTTGGGCCTATGCTTTCGCGCACAGCAGGTGCGTGGGCTTTGCGACGAAGATGCTCGTGCCGTGAGCGTTTCAGGCCCGGCGGCGATCCCCCCGGTGGATAGGCGCTCGCGCCACGCCTGGTGCGACGAGTCCTATGCGGTCAGCCCAGCACTCTGCGTCGTTCCGGCGAGAGTGCTGGTCGCTGGGATGCTGCAGTTCTGATCGTCTGGCGAATTGGAGCTCGCTATGCGAAGCGGTCAGCCGCGATGGCTCGTAGGACCTGTTCGAACGCTGAGTAGCGCTCTTCACCGACGAGCTCGGCCCAGCGGCGTCCGACTGCGTGGCTGCTCGCTTGTGCCTTCTCGCTGGCATGCCGACCGCGGTCCGTGGCGACGATGCGTTTGGCGCGGCCGTCGTCGGGGTCGGGCTCGAGCGTGATGTAGCCCTTGGCCTCGAATTCCCGTACGAGATCGTTCGCGGCCTGCTTGCTGAGGCCTAGGTGGGTGGCGAGCTCTGACGGCCGCAGGTTCGAGGTCAGCAGGTCACGCAGGACCGGCTGGTGTACGGGACGCAAATCGTCGAACCCAGCCGCGACGAGATTCTCGAAGACCTCGTCGATGAGCTCCGCCCACGCCAACCGGAGCATCGAGCCAACGGTGAGGGGCGGCGGTGTTCGGACATCTCTTGACATAAAAGTATGGTACAACGTACCATCTCGTACGGCCCGCCGTACTACCATCCACCGGAGGGGAGCACCATGCACCAGCAGCAAATGAAACAGTTGATCGAGCAGCACATCGCCGCTGAGATAGCCGGCGACACCGCTGGCGCTGTCAGCGTCTACACCGACGACATCGAGCACGACATGATCGGCTCGCCGACCGGACCCCTCCACGGCCCAGCCGCCGCCCAGGGGTTCTACGACCACCTGACCGCCGACCTCGACACCGAGCGGATGACCCCGACACGCGAGCAATACGGCGAAGACTTCTGCGTCGTCGAACACGAGGCCACCTGCGTCGTCAAAGGCACCTTCATGGGCATCCCCGGCAATGACCGCAGGGTGACCTTCCGAATGCTGCACGTCTGGGACTTCAAAGACGACGCGATCAGTCGTGAGCAAATCTGGCTCGACGGCGGCTCGATCGCTGCCCAACTCACCCCCCCACAACAGGAAAGCGCTCTTTCAGACAGAGGCCGCGCTGTCGCAAAGGTCTAAACGCGACAGTCGACGTGACCGTGTGTCTAGCTATTTTCCGTAACCATCTGGACGATCCCGGCGGCGGCTCTGTCGTCTGCGCTTGCACACTGGCCAGGTCTGGGCATCTAAGGTCACCAGGCGATAACTAGGATCCTGGGCCAACGCGGGGATTTGTGGGGAGTGGAGCCAGACGGTTTCGAACCGACGACCTCCTGCTTGCAAAGCAGGCGCTCTCCCAGCTGAGCTATGGCCCCGAGGGATCCGAGTTTAGCCCGCGGCTCTGCGCTCGATGCGGACGAGATCAAGCGGCGGTGGCAGGCCGAGTTCGGCGAGCGCCGTGCGGGCGCGTGCGAGGACGGCGCGGGCGGCGCCCCGACGGCCCTGCTGGAGCAGGGCGCTGGCGGCACGGAGGTAGCGGTGCTCGTCATAGGGGGCAAGGTCGATTGCGAGCTCCACGAATCGGCGCACCTCGTCGAGGTCGCCGCGCTCGGTGGCGATATCGCTACAGAGGTCGAGAAGTTCAAGGGCTGTACGGCGCGCGCGCTCGCGCGGTCGATCGAGCCATGGTTCGTACACGTCAGCGGGCAGCAGGTCCCCGTGATATCGGGAGATCGCTGAGGTGGCCATCGCCAGGGCCAGATTTGGCTCAGCGGTGCCGAACGCGAGCGCGCGCCGAGCCTCGTGTTCGAACTCGCGCAGATCAATGCGAAGATCTGCCGGAAGTGAGAGGTTGTCGCCGTCACGGACGATTACGTCGCCGGCCTCTGATCGCAGCCGGCTGAGCGTGGTCCGCAGGCGGTTGCGGCCGGCGTCGGGATCAGCCTCTGGCCAGAGCGCGTCGATCACCGCGTCTGCCGGGAGCTGCCCGCCGGTGGCGACCAGCAGCTTGAGCAGCTGAGGTCCGCGGCCTGCGGGCAGCGACACCGGGCGCCCGGCTCGCGTCAGCCGGAAGCGGCCCAGGACGCTGAGCGTTGCCGGCAGCGACACTCGTTCGAGCGCCAGCGCCGCCGGCTGGCCGGTCTCGACCGCCAGTCCGAGTAACGCCTCAGTGACCTCGCGCTCCTTGGCCATCGGGAGCTTGTCAAGGCCGATCCGCGCAGCCTCTTCGAACGCCCGTGCAGCCAACGCGCCTGCCCCCCGTTCGCCGCGCCGGAACGCTGCGTGAGCCTGAAACAGCGTCACCCGCCAGCGTTCGCGCGGGTCGACGCGGTGCGTGAAGACCTTGTCGAGACAGTCCTCCGCGCGGTCGGGGTCACCGTGGCGCGCCAGTAGGGCCGCCTCCGCCATTGCAATCACGGCTTCTCCATCCTTGGGGTCACGCAGACCGCGATCGAGGTACTCCTGGGCGAGCGTTATCTCGCCAACTCGATCGAGCGAGTCGGCGGCATCGCCATAGAAGTCGCCTGAGATCGGCTCGAACCACTCGCCAGGGTGCTGCTCGACCAGACGCAGATGCTCAACGACGGACTCGGCGTCCCCGAGGTGCGACGCGATCGCAGCCATGTCCCAATAGGCGAACGCACAAAGCTCGTCGTCGGCGAGCCGCTTTCCAACTGCCAAGACCTGGGCGACGGCGTCCGTGGCGTCCTCGTATCGGCCCAGCTCGGCAAGCACCTCGGCGCGGAAACTCTGTAGGAAAGCCCACCGTCGCGGCCGCTCGACGACCGTACTCAGTCCCTGATCCAGGGTGGACAGAGCGGCCCGGGCGTTGCCGAGCGCGAACTGAATCCAAATCGCCTGGTACGGAACCATGCCTGCGGCCACGGTGGGCAGGCCGACCCGCCGGTAGATCGCGGCGGCCTGCCCGAACAGCTCGTTCGCCTTCCGCATCGCCCCCTCGTCGCGCCTGCCGGTGTCATCGGTTCGCCAACAGGTTGCCCGCGCGAGTGCTGACAGCGCTCGCGCCTCCGTGATCGGATCGGTGTGCTGGCTCGCTTCAAGGAAGCTGGTCGCCCGCTCCTCGACGAGTTCGTACTCGCTGGAGCGCAGCAGATCCGTGATCCGCTCAACCTCGATTGCCGCCCGAAGCTGATCGTTACCGGTTGTAATCGGCTGCAGGCGGTCGAGCACCGTGGTGCGCGTTTCAAACAGCGCGTAACCGTCGTAGAGGCGAGCCAGGTGCAGGAGCACCGCCGGGTTGCGCTCGAGCGTGGCGCCGTCGAGTCCATCGACGAACGCCTCATATTGGAGGACGTCGATCGCGTCGAGCACCGCCGGCGACGCAGAGCCGAGCACGTCTGCTGCCGCCTCCTGTTCGCCGATTCCAATCAGCAGCTCGACCGCGGCGGCAAGGTCGCCGCGGCCGAGGTACGAGTCCGCCGCGACACGCAGCGCGCTCACATCGGCGGGTGCCAATGTGACCAGGAAGTCGCGCACGGGTCCCGGCAGGTCCCAGCGACCGTCTCCGACCGGCGTCAGCGGAACTCCTACCGCGAGCGAGCGTTCGGCGAAGTCCACGCCTGCTACCTCGTCGATGATCTGCGGTTCGGTTGGCACCAGACGCGCGACCTGTGCGAGCAGCCGCACCTCGTCCTCATCGAGCGCGGAGATCGCCTCGCCGAGGATCGTCGCGACGGCGGCAGGTCCCGGCTGCGCGCCGGCTGCCGAGACGATTGTTGCGAGCTCTTCGCCGGTGCGCCGCGCCCGCGCCGCGCTGAGCACGGTTGCGGCGGTCCAGCCGCCGGTGGCGGCGTGAAGCGCAGCAGCAGCAGCCTCGTCGATGTTGAGGCCGAATCCCTGGCCGCACAGCTCCCGGACCTCATTTGCCCGGAGCTCGAGATCCGAGGCCTGGAGCTGACAGAACTCCCCCCGCCGCAGGCGCTCGGCGCCGACCGGCAGTCGACGAGCCAGCACGATCAGGCGCTCGTCTCCACGCAGCCGCTGCGCGAGCGCGTCGATCAGCTCCGCCGCGTCTCGGTCGGCGTGGTGGGCATCGTCGATGATGAACGCGCAACGCTCAAACTCGAGCGCCACGAGCGCTGTTTCCAGCATTTCATGCAGGTCGTCGCCGACATCCGCCATCGCGGTCGCGGCGGCGCGAAAGCCGGCGTGGGCGATACCCGAGCGCAGGCGGGCGGTCAGCAGCCCGGCGCTGCCGGCGCCGTGGTGGAGGGGTACCTCGATCCCAATGGCCCCCCAGCCCTCGACGATCTCAGCTGCGAGTGTGGTCTTGCCGTATCCGCCGCCGGCCTCGACTACGACCACGCGTTCTGACAACACCGCGCTGACGAGGCGAGCTCTCGGGATGTGATGGGCGGGCAGCGTCCGCATGGTCTCTGCTACGGCGCGAGGACCAGGCGCCAACGCGTACAAGCCGTCCGCCCCGGTCGGTGGCGGCAGTGTAACGCTCGTGTATTGCCCGCGCCATACCTTGCTCGCCGTAAACGCGGGGCCGATCGGCGGCCGCCGCAGAGCACTGAGGAGGCCGGGACAGATGCATGGAGAACCAAGAAGGCAGATGCACAAGGGCGCCCGTTGGCTGCTTGCCGTCGCGACGGTCGCGGCCGGGGTCGGACTGTACAGCTCCGCCGCTGCGGCGGCGGCGACGCACGGGACTGTTCACGTGTGGGTATCTCCCGGAAAAGGCGCGGTCCAGTCGATTGTGTTGACCGGTGTGATCGGAGACCACGGAACCGCCACATCGATGGACAAGAACGGCAAGATCGACAAGAACGGCGCCTACGTCAAGGTCGCGCTGACCCAGGGGAGTTTCCAGGTCAACGCGGTGGCGCTCAATAAGAGCCTGAACCGGATGCAGCCGACGATCGACAAGACGAGCTGCAGTGCCTGGGGCAGCGGATCCGGGAACGTCACGCTGTCGAAGGGGACGGGCGCCTATGCCGGGATCAACGGGGCGATCAGGATGACCACCAGCTTTGCCGCTGTCTTCCCCCGGTATACGTCCGGCGCGAAGAAGGGGCAGTGCAATCTTGGACAGAACACTGCTCCCGTGGGCCAGTTTGAGGGCACGCTGACCGGTGTCGGAGCCATTTCGATAGCGGACGCCAGCTAGCGGCTGGCCGACTATCGCCAGGGCGATGGCCTCATGCAAGAGGCCATCGCACCTCGGCAAGCGCTCAGCCGTCGAAGTCGAAGTCCTTCGGGGGGCGCTGCTCGAACCAGAGCCGGTCGTGCTCGGGGGTGTCCTGGAGGAACTCGGGCGTCTCCTCGAGGACGTCCTCGTCCTCTCCCTGCTCGACGTCGTCCTCGTTCTGCCCGTGCTCGGCGTCGTCCTCGTTCTGCCCGTGCTCGACCTCCGCCGTGTGCTCCCCATGCTCGAGCACGCCCTCAGTCTCCTGCTGCTCGACGCGGTGCTCGTCATGGAAGCTGCTCGCGACATCGAACTCGCGGGTCGCCTGTGACTCGTGGTGATCCTCAGACGGTTCGTGATGCTCGGGTTCGGACTCGGACTCGGACTCGGACTCCTGATGCTCGCGCGACGGGACCGCTTCAGCGGCGCCCCCGTCCTCGGCTGAGTCGTCCTCTCCCGGCTCGCCGGGCGGCTCAGGCGTGAACCGTGGCCGCTTGGGCGGGCGATCGAATGTCAGGTGCGGCGGTTCTGCGGCCTGGTGCAATTCCGTCGCGGGTTCGTCGGACGCGTCGCCGTGGTACTCGGGGTCGTCGTGCTCGAGACCGAGGTCGTGGTGCTCAAGCGCGGGGTCGTCGTGCTCGAACCCTTCGTGTTGGCCGGAAGCCTCGTGGTGCTCGAGACCCAGGTCGTCTGAGGCCTGCGGATCGTCGTTGTCGGCGTAGTCATGGCGCGTCGCCTCCGGCTCGTCGGGGGGCCTCTCCGATGTGCGGTTACGTCGCAGGAAGCGCCGCTTGGGTTGCGGCGGCTCCGGTGCTTCCTCAGGCGAGTCACGCTCGTCTACGTGGAACTCCTCCTCGTAGTCGTCGTCGGCGTAATCGTGGAGCGGGTCGTGGTCCGGATCTGCGGTCAGCGTGCCGAGCGCCGGCTCACGTCGAACCGGCCCCAACGCCTCACGTTCTAGCCGCTCGATCTCAGCCGGATCCGCGCCACGGGCGCGTTTGAGATCCAGATGCTCGCGGATCGCGTCGTCCAGCAGACCCATGTCATAAGCCTATCGAGTTGAGGGCCAGCCGCTGCAACAGACAGTCGTCATACGTGGTTTGTATTGCGGGCAGCCAACAGCGGCACAACGGCTCAGCACGGGCCTCGGCGCGACGGCTAAACTCCACGCGACTGGGCGGCATTTTGGCCGTCCCGCGGGGCTATAGCTCAGATGGGAGAGCGCCTGGATCGCACCCAGGAGGTCGCCGGTTCGATTCCGGCTAGCTCCATCTCGCAGAAGCTCTGGACCGCCGGTTGGGGCACACGCCGCTGTCTATCGGGGTGCTGGTGCCATTGACTGGACGGAAAGACGGTGCGAGCGTGACGCACGCCACATGATCGTGTTGAGGATCATCCTGCTTGCGCTCGCGGCCGCGGTGTTCCCCGCGCTGCTCGCGTGTGTCGCCGTGCTCATCTCACGGCCGAATCCGCGGCGCCTACTCACCGGGTTCTACTGCGGAGCGTTGACCGCCAGCATGGTGTCCGGCTGGCTCGTGTTGAAGGCATTTGAGCGCGGGGAACAAGTCGCCGGCAGCAGCAGGCACGCTCCCAGCGCGGGATTGTCGATCGCATTCGGCGTGGTCGGATTGAGCCTCTCATGGCTGCTCATGTCCCGGCGCGGCCGGAGCTCCCTGGATGCCGTGAGGAGTCGGAGATCGAAAAAGCGCCCGGCCTCGACCCGACCGAAAGGTCCATCGTGGGTTCAGCGCAGACTCGACCGCGCCGGGGTCGGGGCCGCTGTGCTGGTCGGCGCCGTCATCAACCTTCCGGGTCCCTTCTATGTGATCGCCCTCGGCGACATCGCAGTCGGCGGCTACACGGAGGCCGTTCAGCTAGCATTGGCCCTGCTGTTCAACGGCATCATGTTCCTGCTGATCGAGGTGCCCCTGGTTGGTTATCTGCTGAGTCCGGAGACCACCGGTGACCGAGTCGCTTCCTTCGCCGCGTGGCTCAACGCGAACGGGCTACGAGTCGTCGGCGCGCTTGTGGGCCTGGCCTCGGTCGGCCTCCTCGTCCAGGGGCTCGTGTCGGCGCTCTGAGGATCAGCGCCGTGCTCGGCGACTCACGACGCCAGGACGTCTGTCGCCGGTTATGCTCGCGTCGTTAGCCGCTGCCGGCAACCAAACCCGATGAGAGGACCACCAATGGCAAGCGATGCGCCGCAGACCCCGTTGTTGAACCTGATCGCTTCGATGACAGCGGACTCGATGGAAGCGACGAACCTGGATGGCCAGACGCTGATGCTGGTCCGGATCGCGGCGCTCGTCGCCGTCGACGCCCCCGCCGCGTCGTACATGTTGAATCTGGGCCTGGCTGGCGAGGCCGGTGTCGACGAGGAGTCGGTTCAGGGCGTCCTGGCGGCGGTTGCACCGATCGTCGGCACGACCCGGGTCGTCAGCGCAGTCGCCAATCTGGTCGCTGCACTCGAGCTCAAGCTCGACCTCGCAGAGCTCGGACTCGAGTAGCGTTTTCACGGCACGCCGCCCTCCGGCTGGTTGGTCAGAGGGCGGCTCGCTCCCGTTCTTCCCGCTCGCTCCGCTCTCTCCGTCTCCTGCCGGCTCCGGTCGGGCCGTGGTCAGCGGCTCGGCGGTCGGTGGGCTCTGCCTCGAGAGGTCTCGCTCTCACGCGCCGAGGTGCTGGGCGAGCTCGACGATGATGCCCTCGGGCCCACGCACGTAACAGAGCCGGAAGCTGTCTTCGTAGTCGACGACCTCGCCGACGTTGGTGAAGCCGGCGCCGCGCAGTCGCTCGATCACTCCGTCCATGTCGTCGACGGCGAATGCGACGTGGCGGATCCCGAGCCGGTTCGCCGCGGCGAGTTCGGGGGCGGAGTCGTCGCGTGGGGAGCTGTACCTGATCAGCTCTAACCCGGCGTCGCCGCCTGAAGTCCGCAGGTAAATCACCTCCGATCGGACGTCCTCCAGCCCGACCACCCTGTCCACCCACTCGCCTTCGACGGTCGTCGAACCCGCACATTCGAGCCCAAGCGCCAGGAAGAACGCGAGGCCGGCATCGAGGTCCTCCACCACCACACCGACATGATCAAGGCGTCGGACCGCCATGACCTGGTTAGGCGGCGGGCTCGAGCACGAACACCGGGATCACGCGATCGGTCTTCTGTTGATAGACGGCGTAGTTCGAGAACGCCGCCACGGCCCGTTCCCACCAGACGGTGCGCTCGTCGCCCTCCTCGAGTTCGCGCGCCACGAAGTCCCCACGCTGAGGTCCATCCCAGACCTCGACCTGAGGGTTGGCGCGCAGATTGGCCACCCAAGCCGGGTTGGTCGGCGCCCCACCCTTGGAGCCGACGGCGAGGTACGCCTCGCCGTGCTGGATTCGCATGAGTGGGGTGCGGCGCAACTTGCCGCTGCGTGCGCCGCGGTTGACGACGATCAC
The DNA here is from genome assembly GCA_963844665.1 of uncultured Conexibacteraceae bacterium. Taxonomy (GTDB): domain Bacteria; phylum Actinomycetota; class Thermoleophilia; order Solirubrobacterales; family Solirubrobacteraceae; genus Palsa-465. The sequence continues at coordinate 261,493 of CAWJPB010000006.1, read as the reverse complement.
GATCGGCAGACCCGTATCGAGCAACGTGGTCCCCTCGGTGCCTCCGGAGCGCTCCCACGTCTCGATCTGCTCGCGAACCCAGCTCGACGGATCCGGCTCCGCGTACTCGCCTTCAAGGGGCATAAGACGGATCGTACCCATCGAAAGTTTTAGGTGACTAGATTGCGGCCAGCGGGATGCAAAAACCCGCAATCAGGTCTCAAACCCGCTCGTCAAGGACTCTCGTGATGACCCCAGCCCCGACTCGTGAAGATAGGTTCTCGTTTGGTCTTTGGACCGTTGGTTACAACGGCACGGACCCGTTTGGTGGTCCTACCCGGCCGCCGCTTGATGTGGTGCATGTCGTGGAGGAGCTGGCTGAGATCGGTGCCTACGGGCTCACCTTTCATGATGATGATCTGTTCGCGTTCGGTTCCAGCGATGCTGAGCGCGGGCGGCAGATCGAGCGGTTGAGGGGTGCGTTGGCGGCCACTGGTCTGATCATCCCGATGGTCACGACGAACCTGTTCTCGGCACCGGTGTTCAAGGATGGCGGGTTCACATCCAATGATCGGGCTGTGCGTCGTTTCGCGTTGCGTAAGGTACTGCGCCAGATTGACCTTGCGGCGGAGCTGGGTGCGCAGACGTTTGTGATGTGGGGTGGGCGTGAGGGTGCGGAGTATGACCATGGCAAGGACATCCGGGCCGCGATCGAGCGCTACCGGGAGGCCGTGAATCTGCTTGCGCAGTACGTGACCGATAGGGGCTATGAGTTGCGGTTCGCGATCGAACCGAAACCGAACGAGCCGCGTGGCGACATTTTGTTGCCGACGGTCGGGCATGCATTGGCGTTCATTGAGACTCTGGAGCGCTCGGAGTTGTTTGGTGTCAACCCTGAGTTCGGGCATGAGTTGATGACGGGCCTGAACTTCGTCGCCGGGATCCAGCAGGCCTTGGAGGCCGGCAAGCTGTTTCACATTGATCTCAACGGGCAGCGGGGGATCAAGTACGACCAGGACCTGGTGTTCGGTCATGCCGACCTGTATCAAGCGTTTGCTTTGGTTGATCTGCTTGAGTTCGGCGGCTTGGGCGGCGGGCGCTCATATGACGGGCCGCGGCATTTTGATTACAAGCCGTCACGGACTGAGGATGAGAGTGGTGTGTGGGAATCGGCGGCCGCGAACATCACGAATTACCTGTTGTTGAAGGAGCGTGCTGGCGCGTTTCGGGCCGACCCGGAGGTGCAGGAGGCGATCGCGTTGGCCAGGGTTGATGAGTTGCGTGCCGCGACGCTGAACCCGGGTGAGGGTTATGAGCAGCTGCTCGCTGACCGCTCAGCGTGGGAGGACTTCGATGCCGATGCGTACTTCGGCGCGAAGGGCTACGGCTTCGTGAGGCTGCAGCAGCTCGCCACCGAGCACCTGCTCGGAGCGCGCTGAAACGTCGGGCACGCGCACGGCATGGCGCAGGAGGTGACGCGATGACGCTCGTTTGTGGGGTGGATTCCTCGACGCAAAGCTGCAAGGTCGTGATCCGCGACCTCTCAACTGGGGAGCTTGTCCGGTCCGGTCGCGCATCGCACCCAGACGGGACCGAGGTTGACCCCAACGTTTGGTGGGAGGCGTTTCAGCAGGCGCTAGCAGCCGCCGGTGGTCTGGACGGTGTGCAGGCGATCTCGATCGCCGCTCAGCAGCACGGCATGATCACCCTCGATCGCGACGGTGCTGTGATCCGCCCGGCGCTTTTGTGGAACGACACCCGCAGCGCCACCGGCGCGGCGCAGCTCACGCAGGAGATCGGCGCGCGCGAGCTCGCGCGCCGCACAGGATCGGTCCCCGTCGCGTCCTTCACCCTGACGAAACTCCGGTGGCTGCAAGACAACGAACCTGAGCACGCTGCGCATGTAGCCGCGGTCGCGCTGCCACATGACTGGTTGACCTGGCGCCTGCGCGGATACGGGCCCGCAGACCAGTCCCCGCTCGGACCCGACCTCGACGCTCTGGTGACCGACCGCTCCGATGCGTCAGGCACCTGTTATTTCGACCCCGCAACCGACGCGTATGACCTTGACCTGCTCGAACGTGCTCTGGGTCGCAATGACGTGAAACTCCCCCAAGTGCTCGGCCCGCATCAGCCGGCCGGACGCACCGAACAAAACGCCACGAGCATCGCTGCGGGACTCGTTCCGCCCGGCATTTTGGTCGGACCCGGTTGTGGCGATAACGCCGGTGCCGCCCTCGGCCTGGGCGCAGGCCCCGGCGATGTCGTGATCTCGATCGGCACGAGCGGCACCGTATTCGCGGTAACCGAGACGCCCACCAGCGACCCGAGCGGCATGATCGCCGGGTTCGCAGACGCCACCGGACACTTCCTACCACTCGTCGCGACACTCAACGCAGCCCACGTGCTGACCACGACCGCCCAAATGCTGGGAGTTGATCTGGAAGCACTCGATCAGCTCGCGATCAACGCCCAGCCCGGCGCCGACGGGGTCGTGATGGTCCCCTACTTCCAAGGCGAACGCACACCCAACCTGCCGCACGCAACCGCCTCACTACACGGCCTCACGATCGCCTCAAGCACCCCCGAGAACATCGCCCGCGCAGCCCATGAGGGCATGCTCAACGCACTCGGCGTCGGACTCGACGCACTCCACACCCACGACATCACAGAACAACGACTACTCCTGATCGGCGGCGCCGCACAAAGCCACGCGCTCCAGACCATCGCCGCCCAACTGTTCACAGCACCCATACAAATACCCGCCACCAGCGAATACGTCGCAAACGGCGCCGCCACCCAAGCCGCGTGGACCCTCACAGGCAACCAACCCCACTGGCCAGTCGAACTAACCGCCCAACCCCAACCAGACCACCACCCAGAGATCCGCCACCAATACACGCGCTACGCCGCTGCGGTCGCGGCCGCGGGGCTTTGAGCGCCGCTCTCAGCGCGCTTCGCGGGCGCTGTCAGTTGAACTCGATACTCGCTGTTGACTCATATCCTGGGTGAGGTGACCGATGAACGCCACGACATCGATACCCGTGCCGACTGCGAGCAGTTGGTCCGTGCCTTCTACGGGCGAGCGCTGGCCGACCCGATCATCGGCTACCTGTTCACGGACGTGGCCCATCTCGACCTCGAGGCTCACGTCCCGCGGATAACCAGCTTCTGGGAGACGGTCCTGCTCGGCGCGCGCAGTTACGGTGGCGGCGCCTTCCGCCCGCACCTCGAGCTGCACATGAAGTCTCCGCTCCGCCACGGTCACTTCGAGCGCTGGCTCCATCTCTGGGGCGAGACCTTGGACGAACTGTTTGAGGGCGAGCGTGCCGAGCTCGCAAAGGCTCATGCCACGCGCGTGGCGGCGGCCTTCGAGTCGCGGCTGCGAAGCTTCGATGCCGCGGCGCTTGAGTTTGCGCCCGGCATTCCAGTTGAGCTCCCTGTGATCCAACACCACCGTCCCACGTGACCGAACCACCCTTCCCGGGCCCTCAACCGGAGCCGGATCGGGTCGGCACGATTCCGCTGGTCTCCGGATCCGAAGCGGCCGGCGGCGAGCACGACCGGACCCATGGGAGCACCCTCTTCAGAACCGAGAGCGACAAGCTCCCGGCCAGTCTGCCCATCCGGCTGCTGCGCTGGTGGATCCCAGCCGCGCTGTGCCTGATAGGTACTGTGCTGCTCGTCGCCGATGACTTCGACACCTTCGGCGTTTCTGCGTTCGCGGCGTTCGCCGGCGCCGGCAGCTCCACCTGGCTGATCAATTACCTCTGGCGGCTGGGCGTCAGCGGCGACGACGAGCGCGACAAAGAGGCCAAGGCTCGCGAGTACCTGGCCAAGCACGGCCACTGGCCCGATCAGGAGCATTGAGACGGGCGGCGTGGCCGCCTCGCCGGATAGGCTCCGCGCGATGGCCGAGGTAACGCCCGAGGTTCGTGAGCGGCTGCTGAAGGCGTGGCGCGGCGAGATTCAGGCGGGCGCCATGTACGAGCTGATCGCCAACCGCCTGCCGGACCGCGAGGCCGGGATCATGCGGCGCATGGCAGAGGCCGAGGCCGGCCACCGCGGGCGGCTCGAGGCACGCATGCGTGAGCTCGGCATCGGGGTCCCCTCGCCGCAGAGCGTCAGACTCTCGCGGTGGGCGCGGCTGCAGGCGAAGATCGCGCCGGTCGACCGGCTGCTGGCGGCGCGCGAAGCGGCAGAGGACGACGAGGTCGACGACCTCTACAAACGCTCGACTGGCGACACCACCACCGACGAACTGCTGCGCGATATTCGCAAGGACGAGCGCTCGCACTCGATGGCCGTCAGCGAGATGCGCGCGGGCGGCGGCGGCGATGCGGGCCAGGCGGCCCCCTCACTGACTCCGGGCCAGGAGCACGCGAAGGTTCGCCTGGATCGCATCATCGGCCGCGAGAAGTGGCATCAGGGCAGCGGTGGCTGGATCGGCGGGGCGATCTACGGCGCAAACGACGGGCTCGCGTCTGTGTTCGGGATCGTGGCCGGCGTCTCGGGCGCGACCCACGGCTCGAGCTTCGTCCTGACAGCCGGCATCGCGGGCGCGATCGCCTCAGCCCTCTCGATGGCGACAGGCGCCTTCCTCGCCGAGCGCTCGGAGGCCGAGGTCGCTGAGGCCAATCTTGATCGTGAGCGACGTGAGATCGCCGAGCACCCGGAGGAGGAGAAGGAGGAGCTATCGCTCTTCTACCAGCTCAAGGGCGTGGATGAGGCGACCGCCGACGCGATGGCCGAACAGCTATCGCGCCAGCCTGACGCGTTCCTGAATGCGCTCGCAGTCGAGGAGTTCGGCGGTGTCAACAGCGACGGCGGTGACGCCGGTCAGGCTGCGCTCGCGGCCGGCATCTCCACCGGCCTGGGGGCCATGATCCCGGTAATCCCGTTCATCTTCACCGATGGCGCCACGGCGATCCTGATCTCCGCCGTGGTCTCACTGATCGCGCACTTCCTGGTCGGCGCCGCGAAGTCGCTGGTGACCCTGCGCTCCTGGTGGGCGGCGGGCCTCGAGATGACCTTGGCCGGACTGATCGTCGGTGGCGCGACTTTCCTGGTGGGCCTCGCGCTTCCGACCTGAGTTGGTCGCTCAGCCGCGAGCGGCGAGCAGTTCAGCCACCGCTTCCGCGAGCTGCTCGTACTTGGCCTCCAGGGCGTCGAGCCGCGCCGTCAGTTCCTCCCGGTTGGGACGGCTGTCCGCGACGGCGGCGCCCGGCTGTTGCGCCGCCGTCGGCTCAGCGGCCGGCGCAGCCACGTCGTCCCCGAGCGCCTGCGCGTAGCGCTCCTCCTTCTGTCCCGGCCGACGCTCGAGCCGCGCCGCATAGCCGCGGTCGATCAGCTCATCCAGCACCCGCTCGACGTCCTCCAGCGACTGCAGGTCGACCATGCGCTCGGTCCTGAGCTTGAGCTCCCCGGGCGTCTGCGGTCCGCGCAGCAGCAGCACGCACAGCACCGCAAGCAGATCATCGCCGACGCCGAGCGCCTCTTCGGCCAGATGCCGGTACTTGACGGCGCGGCTGGTGTGGCCGCTGGCCAGGCGGGCCAGTCCGTACCGCGCGAGTCGCTGTGCCGCCTCCCGCACCGTTGTCTCGTCGTAGTCCACGACGGGATCGCGATTGGTCGATTGGTTGCAGGCCAGTCGCAGGGCATTGAGCGTCAGCGGGTACTGGTCCGGGGTGGTGAAGCGCTTCTCGATCAGGCAGCCGAGCACGCGCTGCTCGGGCCCGGTGAGCGTGTCGATGTGCATCGCCGCGAGCGTAGTTGATCGACATGTACCGGCGCGCGTCCGGCCTCGCATGCGCCGATAGACCCCTGCACACCCCCTTGCGACATGCATGCAGCATATATGCACATATCTTTATATATGCAAACGTAACTGGTATCTTGCGCCAATGGCCGAGACCCTGCCTGACACGCTCCCCGGCGCACTCGCCTACACGCTCGGCTACGAGATTGCCTTCGACGAGCTGGTGGGAACGCTGCGGGCCGTCGCCGAGCCCACGCGCCTGCGGCTCATCGCGCTGCTGTCTCGCCAGGAGTTGAGCGTCACCGAGATCAGCCGCGTGATCGGCCAGAGCCAGCCGCGCATCAGCCGTCAGCTGCGGCTGCTTGTCGACGCCGGGATCCTCGAGCGCTCCCAGGAGAGCACGTTCGTCTACTACCGGCTGGCCGAGGACAGCCCCGCCGCAGATCTGGTTCGGTCAATCGCCGAGGTCGCACCGGACAGTGACCCGACACTGGCCGCCGATCTCGCCGGTCTCTCCCGCGTGCAGCAGGCTCGAATCGATGCCGCCAGCGCCTATCGCAGCGCCCACGCGGACGAGCTCGAGGCCCTCAGCGGCCTCTACGTCGGCGAGGCAGCCGTCGAGCGCGCACTCCTGGCGATGCTCGCTGACGAGGCCCCGATCGGTCGTCTGCTCGACATCGGCACCGGCACCGGGCGAATCCTGGAGTTGCTGAGCCCACACGCACAGCAGAGCGTTGGCCTTGATCTCGACCACGACATGCTGGTCCTCGCCCGCGCGACCCTGGGTGAGGCGCGGCTCTCGCAGGCGGTGGTGCGCCACGGTGACCTGCACCACTCCCCGTTCGGAGCAGGAAGCTTTGACGTCGCGGTGATGCACCACGTGCTGCACCTGCTCGACGCTCCCGGCGCCGCTATCAGGGAGGCCGGACGCCTGCTGCGCCCGGGCGGGTGTCTCGTGGTGGTCGACTTCGCGACTCACGACCTGGAGCAATTGCGGAGCCTGCATGGGCATCGCTGCCTCGGCATCGCTGAAACGGACATGCTGGGATGGGCGGTCGAGGCCGGACTCGAACTCGAGCGTGAGCTGGCGCTGCCGCCGGCCGGCGACGATCAGCAGTTGACCGCCTGCCTGTGGTTGTTGCGCGCCTTCGAGCGCGATGCTCCCACCGCCAGTGAGGCGGTGAGCTGATGCCTGCGGTTTCCTTCGAGCTGTTCCCGCCGCGCACGCCAGAGGGTCAGCGGAAGCTCTGGCAGACGCTCGACAGACTCGTGGCGCTCAAGCCGAGCTTCGTCTCCGTGACATGTGGCGCCGGCGGCACCGACGGCGGTGCGACGCTCGATCTCGTGCGTGCGATCTCCGCCCGCGCCGACGTTTCCGTCGCCGGCCATCTCACCTGTGTCGGCCGTTCTCGGGCGCAGACCGACGCCGAGATCATGCGCTACTGGCACGCGGGTGTGCGGCACATCGTCGCCCTCCGCGGCGACGCGCCCGATGGCACGGGGCGCTTCGAGCCGCACCCGGACGGCTACGCGAACGCCGTCGAGCTAGTCTCCGCAATCCGCAGCATGCTTCCGATCGAGGTCAGCGTCGCCTGCTACCCGGAGCCCCATCCCGACTCGCTGTCGATCCTCAATGACCTTGCCGTATTGACCCGCAAGGCCGATGCCGGCGCAACCCGCGCGATCACGCAGTTCTGCTTCGACAGCGACGCGATCGTGAGGTTGCGAGACCGCATCTCCGGCGCCGGCATCGAGCTCACAGTCGTCCCCGGAATTCTGCTCGCGACCAACTTCGCCGGCGTCGTCCGGATGGCCGAGCGTTGCGGAGCAGGAATCCCGGCCTGGCTCAGTGCCCGGTTTGAGGGCCTCGAGGACGATCTGCCGACACGCAGGCTGGTCGCGGCGATCGTCGCGGCCGAGCAGGCCGACCGTCTGCGTCGCGAGGGCTTTGAGGAGTTCCACTTCTACACGCTCAACCAGGGTGACCTGGCTCCTGCCGTGTGCCGGCTCCTTGGCGCGCCGCGCGTACGCGAACGGGCGAGCGCAGCATGACCGGCGTCGGAGAACATTCGCGTGAGCAACGGATCGAGGCGCTGAAGCTCGCGGCCGCCGAACGGATTCTCGTGCTCGACGGCGCCTGGGGCGCCCAGATCCAGGAGCTGCGACTGGACGAGCAACAGTTTCGCGGCGAGCGCTTCGCCGACCATCCGCGACCGCTTCGGGGCAACAACGACATCCTCTCGCTGACGCGCCCGCAGGTGATCACGAACCTGACCACGGCCTATCTCGACGCCGGCGCCGACCTGATCTCGACCAACACCTTCACCTCCAACTCGATTGCTCAGGCCGACTACGGCATGGAGCGCTGCGCCAGCGATCTGAATCTGGCCGCAGCGCAGCTTGCACGGGCCGCCGCTGACAGCTTCACCGCTCGCGACCCGACGAAGCCGCGGTGGGTGGCAGGCTCGATCGGGCCGACGAACCGCACCGCCTCGATGTCCGCTGACGTCAACGACCCGGGTGCGCGGGCGGTCGACTTCGACCAGCTATACGACGCCTACCACGAGCAGGCGGTCGCGCTTTATGCGGGCGGGGTCGACCTGTTCCTGGTCGAGACCGTGTTCGACACGCTGAACGCCAAGGCCGCGCTGAAGGCGATCCTCGACCTGCAGGACGAGGGGTTGACGGAGTTGCCGATCTGGATCTCCGGGACGGTCACCGACCGCTCCGGCAGGATCCTCTCAGGCCAGACGATCGATGCCTTCTGGATTTCCGTCCGCCACGCCGAACCGTTCGCGGTCGGCCTCAACTGCGCGTTCGGCGCTGAGCAGCTGCGGCCGTTTCTGGCCCAGCTAGCCGCCGTCGCCGACACGCTGATCTCCGCCTACCCGAACGCCGGGCTCCCCAACGAACTCGGCGAGTACGACGAGGGCCCGGACGTGATCAGCGCGCACCTGCGTGAGTGGGCGAGCTCTGGTCTGGTGAACATCGTCGGTGGCTGCTGTGGCACCACGCCCGAGCACATACGCCAGATCGCGCAGGCCGTCGCCGGAATACCGCCACGTCAGGTACCAGAGCTCGCCTCGACGCTGCGGCTCTCAGGACTGGAACCGTTCGCCGCCGGATGACCGCGCCTGATACAGCCATCGCCACGCCCGAGACGCGCGCCACCTTCATCAACATCGGCGAGCGCACGAACGTCGCAGGCTCGGCCCGCTTCAAGAGCCTGATTGCGGGTGGCGACTACGAGACCGCGCTCAGCGTCGCGCGCGAGCAGATCGATAACGGCGCCCAGATCATCGACGTCAACATGGACGACGGCCTGCTCGAAGGCGAGCAGGCGATGACCACGTTCCTGCGCCTGGTCGCCTCCGAACCCGACATCGCGCGTGTCCCGATCATGATCGACTCCTCGAAGTGGAGCGTGATCGAGGCTGGCCTGAAGTGCGTGCAGGGCAAGGCGATCGTCAACTCGATCAGTCTCAAGGAGGGCGAGGCCCCGTTTCTGGAGGTCGCCCGCAAGGTTCGTCGCTATGGCGCGGCCGTGGTCGTGATGGCGTTCGACGAGCAGGGGCAGGCCGATACGGTCGAGCGCAAGGTCGCGATCTGCGAGCGGGCATACGACCTGCTCACGCAACGCGCGGGCTTCGACCCTGAGGACATCATCTTCGACCCGAACATCTTCGCGGTCGCGACCGGCATCGCCGAGCACAACGAATACGCGCTCGCGTTCATCGAGGCGGTCTGGCAGATCAAGGAGCGTCTGCCCGGCACCCGAGTCTCCGGCGGGGTCTCGAACGTGTCGTTCTCGTTCCGCGGCAACGAGCCGATCCGCGAGGCGATCCACGCGGTGTTCCTGTATCACGCGATCGCGGCCGGGCTCGACATGGCGATCGTCAACGCCGGTCAGCTCGGGCTCTATGAGGAGATCGAGCCGGAGCTGCGCGAGCGAGTCGAGGACGTGATCCTCAACCGTCGCGCGGACGCGACCGACCGCCTGCTCGAGGTCGCCGAGCGATACCGGGACACCGAGAGCATCAAACGTGAGCCGGACAACTCATGGCGCGAGCTGCCGGTCCACGACCGACTCGTGCACGCGTTGGTCCACGGCATCAACGACTTCATCGTCGACGACGCCGAGCAGGCAAGGCTCGAGCTCGGCTCGCCGCTGCTCGTGATCGAGGGGCCGCTGATGGATGGCATGAACGTCGTCGGCGACCTGTTCGGGCAGGGCAAGATGTTCCTGCCGCAGGTTGTCAAGTCCGCGCGGGTGATGAAGCAGGCGGTCGCGCACCTCGAACCGTTCATGGAGGCCGATCGCACCGACGCCCGCGGCGCCGGCCGGATCGTCATGGCGACCGTCAAGGGCGACGTGCACGACATCGGCAAGAACATCGTCGGGGTCGTGCTCGCGTGCAACGGCTTCGACGTGATCGACCTCGGGGTGATGGTCCCCGCGCATCAGATCCTCGAGACGGCGATCGAGCAGAATGCGGACCTGATTGGGCTGTCCGGGCTGATCACACCGTCGCTTGAGGAGATGTGCTCGGTCGCGGCTGAGATGGAGCGCCGCGAGATGTCGATGCCGCTGTTGATCGGCGGTGCCACCACCTCAAAGCTCCACACCGCGATCAAGATTCATCCCTGCTACGAGCGGGGCCAGGTGGTCTACGTGACGGACGCTTCCCGAGCCGTCGGTGTCGCGACTGCGATGGTCGACCCGGAGCAGCGCGCCGCGCTATCGGCACAGGTCCAAGGCGAGTACCGCGAGATCGCTGAGCGGCGCGCAAGCGGGCGCGCCGCCAGTCGCCGCATCTCGATCGAGCAGGCGCGCGAGAACCGCCTGCGCTTCAGCCCGGAACAGGTGCCTGCCGCGCCGGCGCGACTCGGGGTGCACGTGTTCGACGACTACGACCTTGCTGAGATCGCCACCCACATCGACTGGACTCCGTTCTTCCGCACCTGGGAGCTCAAGGGGACCTTCCCGAAGATCCTCGACGACCCGGTCGTGGGTGAGACGGCGCGGTCGCTCTACGACGATGCGCACACGATGCTCGCGAGTCTCGTCAGCGAGCGTTGGATCACGGCGCGTGCCGTGGTGGGCCTGTGGCCGGCCGCCAGCGTCGGCGATGACATCCGGGTATACGCCGACGAGCAGCGCCGTCAACCACTTGCGACTCTGCACACTCTGCGCCAACAGCTGCCCCGCGACCAGGATCACGCGAACCTCGCGCTGGCCGACTTCATCGCGCCCCTGGACGCAGGTGTCGGCGATCACATCGGCGCCTTTGCGGTCACGACCGGTCATCGCGAGCGCGAGCGCGCGGAGCTGTTCGATCGCGCAAACGACGATTACAACCGGATCCTCTTCACGGCGCTCTGCGACCGGCTCGCCGAGGCGTTCGCGGAGCGCATGCACGAGCGTGTGCGCCGCGAGCTGTGGGGCTACGCCGCTAACGAGCAGCTTTCGAGCGCCGAGCTGATCGCCGAGCAGTTCCAAGGGATCCGCCCGGCTCCCGGCTACGGCTGCCAGCCCGACCACACGGAGAAGCACACGATCTTCGCGCTGTTGGACGCACCGTCCAACGCCGGCATCGAGCTCACCGAGAGCTACGCAATGAACCCCGGGGCGTCGGTAAGCGGCCTCTACTTTGCGAGCCCTCAGGCGCGCTACTTCGGTGTCGGCCGGATCAGCACCGATCAGCTCGAGGATTACGCGGTTCGCAAGGGCTGGACGATCGACGAGGCCCGCCGCTGGCTCTCGACGCTGCTCGACGACGAGCCTGTCGCTACGCCTCGATAAAACGCACCGCGACCTGTCGCTCGGGGTCCGAGACGCGCCACCCATCGCGCTCGCACCAGTCGATCCGCAGGCCGTCGGCGAGCTTCGCGCTCGACCGTCCGCGGGCCGGCGAGCCCCACAGTGTCGCCTCCAGCGGGCGCTCGGACACGGGTGCGTCGCCCAGGCCGCTCGCCACAAGCTGGGCGGGATAGGTGACCACGATCGCGCCCGTCCGCACCCAGACGGGAATTTGAGAGACCGGTGCAGGCGCGAGCACCTCGCCGCCTCCGGTCACCCGTCGCTGAGACCATGTCTCGATCCACTCACCGCGTGGCAGCTCCACCTCGCGCTCGCGGACGCCTTCGTCGAGCACCGGCGCCACCCACAGCGAGGGCCCGTAGCCGTAGGCATCGGTCAGCTCCCAGCCGCGCGGATCCGTGGGGTCGATCAGGCACAGCGGCCGGATGATCGGCAGCCCGGTGCGGGTGGCCGTTGCCGCTGCGGCACGCACATAGGGCACCAGCTGCTCGTGCAGCAGCACGTAGGCGCGGTAGGTGTCGACCATCCGCTCGCCATAGTTCCAGGGCTCTTGTGCCATGCGTGAGTGCGCCTGCATCAGCGGCGTGAAGCAACCGAACTGCAGCCAGCGCACCAGCAGCTCCGAAGGGCAGCGTTCCACCAGTCGGTGTCCGAGGTACCCGCCGACGTCGTGTGACCAGTTCGAGAAACCGCTCGCTGCGGCGGACAGCGTGGCGACGACCAGGGCTCGCAGCGACCAGAAGTCCGACGCCTGGTCGGCCGCCCAGGTGTGGCCGATCGCGTGCTGGCCGATCCAGCCTGAGCGGCCGAACAGGGCGCCCTCCTCGGGGTGCACCTCGTCCAGCGCCCGCTGCAGGCAGATGCGGTGAAGCCCACCGAGTTCCCATGCCGCCTCAGCCCCGCGCCGGCCGTCGGCGAGCCGCACGTCATCCTGGAGGTAATAGCCGTCGCCGTCGTCCATCTTGATCCCGGCGACGCCCTGTTCGAGCACGCGCTTGACCTGGCCACGCCACCACGCCTCGGCAGCCGGGCTGGTGAAGTCGACGATCGTTCCGCTCCCCATCCACCATTGGCCGATCCACGGCTCGTCGCTATCGGCGCGCTTCACGAAGTGCCCACCCGCCACGCCTGACGCGTAGTTCGGCGCCGGCTCGCGGTGCATCCGCTCCGACTCGGGCTGCGGCGGCATCTGGCCGTCACGCGAATCGACGTTGACCCACGGTGTGCACCACAGCACGGTCCGGACACCGTCTGCACGCATGCTGCGGAACAGCTCCTCTGCATCCGGCAGCTGATGCGGGTTTATCTCCCACGAGTTGTATTGCGTGGCCCACGGCGAGTCGAGCACGATCGCGTCCAGCGGGATCGCGTGCCGGCGAAACCCGTCGTAATCGTCGAGCACCGCCTCGCGATCCTCGTGAATGTCGCGGCTCTTCCAGAACCCGTAGGCCCACTCGGGCATCAACGCTGGGAATCCGGTCTGCCGGCAGAGCGCCCGCTGGCGCGCTGCCGGGGTTGACTGGCACATGAACTCGAGCACCAACGGGCCGGCCGCGGCTCGTGTGGACACGGACGTCCGGTCGCTCGACATGTCAAACCGCGTGCCGTTCGCGTAGGTCCGTGCGAGCACGCCGTAACCGCGGCTGGAGAGCATCCATGGCACCGGCGCGCAGTCGCCCTGCGGGATGCCACCGGCCGCCAGCATCTCCGGCGGACAATCCGGGCCCGTGTAGCTGCGGTCTGCGCCCAGCTGCACCGCTCGGCCGCGCTGATCGAACTCTGTGCCGTGACGTGCGCCCAGCCCGACGAAGTGCTCCTCGGAACGCCGGTCCCAGTCGATCGCCAGCCTGAGGGGCTCGCCGTCCGCTACGAGCCCGAGGGTCAGTCGTTCATCTGAGTGCAACGTGAACGTCATCCGCCCCCGGCGCCCGCCTTCGAAGTGCAGCTCGAGCGCCCCTTCTCGATCGACAGTCGCTCGCACAGCCCGCTCGTGGGGCGCAAGGTCTTCAGCCGCGACAACTCCCTCCGTGAATTGGACGAAATGGTCGTTCACGGTACCCTCGGCGACCCACACCCCCGCGTTCCTGAGCAGCCGTCGACCTGCGCGCCTGAGGGTGAGGCTGAACGGCCGGAGTGTCAGTTCGAGCGCGAGCTTGCCCTGCTCGACTGTCAGGTCGGGGGCTGTGGCGGCGTCCGGCATCGGCTGAAACTCTGCGCCAAGCAGGCGTTTCTTCCCAGCGCTTCACCGTAACTTCACAGCCATTGCCCGTGAAGTTCACAAGCAAGAGTGCGGTTTGCGCGAGAACTTGCAGCATGCGAGAGATCAGCAGCACAGAGCTCCATGTGAGCCGCGCGGACATGCATGTGCACTCGACCGCGTCAGAGCTTTCAAAGCTGGGAATTCAGCGGTCGCTGCAGCTACCGGAGTGTGCGACCGAGCCCGAGGAGGTCTACGGACTGGCCAAGCGCCGTGGCATGGACTTCGTCACGATCACCGATCACGACACGATCGTGGGTGCGCTGCAGATCGCCCACCTTCCCGGTGTGTTCGTATCGGAGGAGCTGACGGTCTGGTTCAAGGGCGAGCCCCAGGCTGTGCATGTCCTGTGCTACGGGATCACCCCAGAGGATCACGAGTGGCTGCAGGCGCACAACGGAAACATCGAGGAGTGCGCGGAGTACCTCAACCATCGTGAGATCACAGCAGCACTCGCCCACCCGTTCTACGCCGTCGAGGCACCGCTGACGCCCCGCCACCGGCGCCGGCTCGCGCAGTTGTTCCCGATCTGGGAGACGCGCAACGGCTCACGCGCAAAGGAACTGAACCTGCCCGCATTCGTCTACATCGAGACGCACGGCGGTACCGGCATCGGTGGCACTGACGATCACGCCGGTATCGACATCGGTCGCACCTTCACCGAGACGCCGGTCGCCGTCGACTGGGCGGAGTTCCTCGCCCACATTCGAGCCGGCAAGGCCGTCTCGCACGGTGACCAGGGCGGCGCCGCCAAGTGGACCCACGCGGCGATGGCGCTCACGATCCGTTCGTTGGGTGATGGTGAGGCCGAGGGTCGTCCCGATCCGGCTGCTGTGCTGAAGATCGTCGAGCGCGTGATGAACGAAGGCAACGTCCGCTCGGGTGAGACTCACCACGACCTTGGACCTCGGGACGCGCTGGCGCTGCTACGCGCCTGGCTTGCCGTGATCAAGCTCGAGGTCGACGAATCCCGGCTGATCGGATATCTCCAGGACGGTGAGATCGGGCACCAGGATCTCTACAGACGTGCACGCCGGATTCACGAGCGTGAACTGGCCCGGGTCGTCCACGACACCATGGCCGTGATCGAGGAGGGTCGCCTGCCCGATCTCAGCCGGACCGCCGCTGAGCTGTTTGACGCCTGCCTTCCGGTGATCCCCTACGCGGCGGCTACCGCCTTCCTCGGACGCGAGAAGCTCAAGCTGTCCCGCAGCGACGGTGACCGGCCGCGCGTCGCGCTTGTGGCCGATGGCCTCGGAGGCATGCACGGCGTCACGCACACGATCCAGCAGATCCGCGAGCGCGGCGTGCCCGGGTTCGAGGTCGAGGTGATCGGCACCGACGCTGACGTGGATCGTCGCCTGAGTGCTGTCGCTGAGGTCGACGTCCCCTTCTACAACGGCCTCAAGATCGGGGTTCCGAGCATCCCGGCGATCACCGAGGCCATCTCCGAGGGTCGCTACGACCTGGTTCACGTCTGCAGTCCTGGCCCGGCCGGGATCGCTGCCTGGGGTATCGGCAAGCTGCTCGAGCTGCCGTTGCTCGGTAGCTACCACACCGAGCTCGCCGCCTATGCCGGGCTGCGGTCGGGTTTCGGTCACGTCGAAATGCTGGCCGATTTCGCGCTCGGCAAGTTCTACGGAGCCTGCGACGTGGTGCTCTCGCCGAGCTCCGCTAGTGACGAGCGGCTCGAACGGATTGGGGTGGAACCGGCGATCATCGGGCGTTGGGATCGCGGGGTCGATCTCAACCGCTTTGATCCCTCGTTGCGCGATCCGTCGCTGCTCCCGGGACAGATCAACGTCCTCTATGCCGGGCGTCTGACCAGGGAGAAGGGTGTCGATCTGCTGGCTGACACGTTTATGCACGCCCACGCGCGTGATCCGCGGCTGCACCTGGTGCTGGCCGGTGGAGGACCTGAACAGGAGCTGCTGCGCGAGCGACTCGGCCACCACGCGACCTTCCTCGGCTGGCAGTACGGCGATGACCTGGCGCGCGTGTACGCGAGCGCCGACGTGTTCCTGTTCGCCAGTCGCACCGACACCTTCGGTCAGGTGGTGCTCGAGGCTCAGGCCAGCGGCCTGCCGGTGGTGGCGGTGGGTGAGGGCGGCCCGGCGACGCTGATCCAACACGGCGACACCGGCCTGCTGGCCGCTGCCGATCCGCGGGCTCTGGCCGAGGCGATGGGCCAGATCGTCGACGGTCCGCTGTTGGCCGAGCGCCTGCGCCGCGCCGCGCTCACCGCAGTCCGGACCCGGACCTGGGAGGCCGCAATGGGCCGGCTTGCCGATGGTTACAGCCGAGCCCTGCTGGGGGCGGCCACAGCCAAGGCCCCGCGCGAAGTCGCCTAGAACGCGAAAGTCCCGCTACGGCAAGAGCGCCATAACGGGACTTCGCCCTTTCTGGGAGGCCTTCACGGGGGCAACCCATGAAGCACGGCCGGCTACGTCAGCCGGTCAGATCAGTTCAGAAGCTCCAGCCACCGCCAGTCACCGAGGAGTAGCCGTAGCTGCCCCCGTAGGAATCACCGTCGTCGCCACCGCTGTAGCCGCCGTAGCCGTCGGAGTAGCCGTAGCCGTCGGAATAGCCGTCATCCGGATAGTCCGAACCGTAGCCGTAGCCGTAATCCGATCCGCCGGACCCATAGCCGTAGTCGGAGCCGCTCGAGCCATAGCCGTAGTCGGAGCCGCCGGACCCGTAGGCCGATCCGGCCGACCCGGCCGATCCATAGGCCGACCCGGCCGACCCGGCTGACCCGTAGCCGTAGCCGTAGCCCGAGCCGCTCGAGCCGTTACCCGAGCTGGTCGTAGAGCTCGCGCTCTGCGGCTCACCGGTCCCTGACGAGTCGCCGTCAAACCCGGCGCCGTAGTTGACGCTGAACGTCGTCCCGTTGTCGCTGAGCGAAGTGGGCGCTGCACTTTCCTCACCGGAGTCCGAGTAATCGCTGTCTGCGCTGTAGCCGTAGCCACCACCGAAGTAGCCGCCGGGACCGTTGCCGTACTGACTGCTCGACGAGGGAGCAAGCTCGATCGCGTCAGCCGTCCAGTTGGCGTCGTTGATCGCGCCGACATGACCGTTGGAGGTCGTGTACGCGTTGGTGAACTTCGCGGTGCCGAAGTCGGCGAGCGTCAACGGGGTGCAGTTACCGGTGGCGCCACCGTCACACTCTGAGGGGGCCTCGGCAACCCATTCTGCGGTGCTCGTGTCAGGCGTCGCAGAGGTCATCGTCAGCGTCTTGGCCCACGTTTGACCGGTGGTGCGGTCCCTGATGTAGAACGACACCTGGTCGCCATCGACTGCGGTCCGCGCCCAGAGCTGATCGCCCGGGTGGACCCTGAGGTCGAGTTTCACCGGAGCCGACGGCACCAACTCATACCAGGCATAGGCGCTGGGGGTGCCGTTTCCGCAGTCGGCCTGCGTGCCGATCTGCTCGAGCGCCTGGGAGCTCTGATCGCCGCCGCCCAATCCGACCCAATAGGCCGAGTAGGCGGATCCCTCGGTGGAGGAGCAGTCAACCCTGGGCTGCGTCCAGGCTGCGGACACGGCCGAGAAGCCCGAGTCATTGTCAGAGCTGACCACATAGCCGGCCCAGTTCTCGCTCACGGCCTCCTGGGTCGAGGCGAGCGCCGGCGTCGCGAGCCCGAGGCAGGCGAGCGCCGGAACCAATGAAACCAACAAGCGTTTCTTCATGACACCAGCCTGGCCGTGCGTTGTAAGACGCCCGTACGAGCTGTTGAAGAGCCCCATAAGCGGCTTCTTGGCCCCACCAGGAGCCCGCGACCGTGTACTACTAGAGACATGACTTCTACGACTACGCGAGTGCTCGACAACTACATAGCTGGTGAGTGGGTGGCCGCTGCGGCCGGAACCGAACTCCTTGATGTCGTGAACCCGGCGACGGGCGGTGTGCTCGCGCAGGTTCCGCTGTCCGGGGCTGCAGAGCTGGACGCGGCCGTGGCCACGGCGCGCGCTGCCCTGCCCGAGTGGCGGGCCGTGTCCGTGATCGCCCGCTCCCGGAAGCTGTTCGAGTTGCGCGAGCGGCTGATGGTCCGCAGCGAGGACCTGGCCCGATCGGTAACCGTTGAGATGGGCAAGACGATCGCGGATGCGCGCGCTGAGGTTGCGCGCATGATCGAGATGGTCGAGGCGGCGTGCGGGGTGCCGACGAGCATGCAGGGCCGTGTGCTTGAGGACGTGTCCCGCAACATCGACGCGGAGACGGTGCGGCAGCCGGTTGGCGTCTGCGCGGCGATCGTGCCCTTCAACTTTCCGGCGATGGTTCCCTTCTGGTTCCTGCCGTTCGCGATCGCGTGCGGGAACACGTTCGTGCTCAAGCCGTCCGAGCAGGTGCCGCTGACCCAGCAGATCGCGTTTGAGGAGCTTGATGCTCTGGGGTTGCCGGCCGGGGTTGTCAACCTCGTCAATGGTGGGCGCGAGGTGGTCGAGGGGATCCTCGAGCATCCCGGGATCGACGCCGTCTCGTTCGTCGGCTCAGCATCGGTCGCGAAGCTCGTCTATGAGGGCGCGGCTAAGTCCGGCAAGCGGGTGCAGGCGCTCGGCGGCGCCAAGAATCACATGGTTGTGATGCCGGACGCCGTGATCGACAAGACCGTCGACGGGATCATCGGGTCGGCGTTCGGGGCGGCCGGCCAACGCTGCATGGCAGGCTCCGTGGTCGTTACCGTCGGGGACGCGCACGGGCAGTTGATGGCTCCCTTGACCGATGCCGCCTCGGGATTGCTGGTCGGCGATGGCCTCGACGAGAAGGTGGAGTTGGGCCCGGTGATCTCCTGCCAGGCGCGCGATCGGATTGTGGGGTACGTCGACCGCGCGATCGAATCCGGTGCCAAGCTGGTGCTCGACGGCCGCCGGCCCGGCAGTGAGCTCAGCCCTGAGGGCGCATTCTTGGGCCCCACGATCCTCGACGCTGTCAGCCCGGAGATGGAGATCGCACAGGAGGAGGTGTTCGGCCCCGTGCTGACGGTGGTCCAGGTTGAGTCCCTCGATCAGGCGATTGAGGTCGTCAACTCCAGCCGCTTCGGAAACGGCACGTCGATCTTCACTGAGTCCGGCGCGTCCGTCCGGCGCTATCGACACGAGGTGGAGGCGGGGATGATCGGCGTCAACATCGGCGTCGCTGCGCCGGTGGCGTTCTTCCCGTTCAGTGGCTGGAAGGACAGCTTCCTCGGTGACCTGCACGCGCACGGCACCGACGGGGTCGAGTTCTTCACGCGCAAGAAGACCGTCACGAGCCGTTACTTCTCCTCCGGCCAGGGCAGCGGCAGCTACTTCGTCGAGCGCTGACCGGAGTTGGCCGGATCGGCGGGCGCTACCGCCGCGTCAGGCTGTCGTACGCGTCGGGTCGCCGTGTCGAGAGAAACGGGAACAGCTCGAGCCAGTCGCGGCGCTGGTCCAGGTCGAGGTCGGCCACGAGCACGGCCGGGCGATCGCGCGGGGCCTGCACGAGAATCCGGCCGTAGGGGTCGGAGATGAAGCTCGAGCCGTAGAACGTGAGCGGTTGCTCCACGCCGATGCGGTTGACGGCAACCATGAACGTGCCGTTGGCGATGCCGTTGCCGACGATCACCTGCTGCCAGAGCGGTTCGGTGTCGAAGCCGGGATGGTCGGGCTCGGAGCCGATCGCCGTCGGGTAGATCAGGACCTCTGCACCCGCCAGCGAGTACGCCCGCGCGAGCTCTGGGAACCACTGATCCCAGCAGGTCGGCAAACCGAGGCGCGCCTCCGCGGTGCCGGTCAGCGGACCGGCACCGGCGGCTGACCCGTCGGTATCGAGACTCAATGAGACAACGGGGAACGGATCGCCCTCGCCATTCGCCGGGCCCTGACGGAAGTAGCGATCCTCGTAATACCCGGCGGTGACGGGAATGTGCAGCTTGCGCGTTCGCTGCACGAGCGTCCCATCGGGGGCGACGAGGATTGCCGTGTTGAAGCCAAGGCCATCGCCGCGATCGGCCTGCTCGAACAGCGACGCGTGCACATGCACGTTGGAGGCGGCCGCTGCCCGGCGCGCGAAGGCGATCGTTGGGCCGTTCTCGAGCGGCTCGGGTGCCACGCCCAGGGCCTCAGGGCCGTCGGGCGTGATCGCGAAGTACGGTGACAGCGTCAGCTCCTGGAGGCATACGACACGCGCCCCCTCAGCTGCGGCCAGGGCGATGCCCTCCGCCAACAGCTGCTCATGCTCGATCGGGTCGGGATGCCAGCGCTGCTGGACCAACCCCAAGCGCAGCGGCGGCCGAGTTGCCGCTCGCGTGCGGGCCGGAGATTCTGGGATCGACGCGGCGGTCTGTATGAGGTATTCGCTCATGTAGCCGGGACCTGCTGGGTGATGCAGTGGGGTCCGCCGCCACCATAGGCGATGGTTGCCCCCGGTGCCGGTACGACCGAGCGTCCAGGGAACTCGCTCGCGATGATCGCCAGCGCCTCCTCGTCGAACTCCGCATCTGTCACGGGAACGATCACGGCGCCGTTGCAGATGTAGAGGTTCAAATAGCCGACGGCGACGTGTTCGCCTGCCACCTCGGCGTAGGGCAGCTCCGGTATCTCGATCGTCTCGAGCCCGGCGGAAGCCAGACGCTCGATGTTCTCCGCGCAGCGCTCGTGGTTGGCGTTGCTGTCCGGGACCGTCTGCGCAAGCACGCGCCCACCCGGGGTGAAGGCCGCGATCAAATCGACGTGCCCGTCGGTGTCGCGGTCCTCGACCAGACCCTGCCCGAGCCAGACGACGCGCTCAGCGCCGAGGTACTCGGCCAGCAGCTCCTCGATCGCGCCCGGCGTCAGCGAGGGGTTGCGGTTGGGCGAAAGCAGACACTGCTCCGTGGTCAGGATCGTGCCGGCGCCGTCACTGATCACGGAGCCGCCCTCGAGGATCATCGGCGCGGCTCGCACGTCGTCCCCAAGTTCGCGAGCGATCAGTCCACCGATCTCCGCGTCTCTGTCCCACGGCGAGAATTTCTCGCCCCAGGCGTTGAAGCCGAAGTGGATCGCGAGCCGGCCGCCGGCGTCGTCAACCACGTAGATCGGGCCGCTGTCGCGAAGCCAGGAGTCGTCGATCGGCAGTTCCAGCACCTGTACCCGCCCGGTGCAGGCCGACCGTGCCGCATGTGCGTCATCGGCCGAGCCGGCGATCATCGTCAGGTCCTCGAAATCCGCGATCGCGTTGGCGACGGTTGCGTAATCGCTGCGCGCCTGCTCAAGCGTCGGTCCCCAGAGCGACGCGCGACATGGCCAGCCCATGATTGTCCGCTCGTGCGGCTCCCACTCGCCCGGGTAACGCATCACACTCAGCCTATCCAAGGGCGGGGGACACCCCGTCGCTCAGTCTGTCATCGCAAAGCCACGACAAACAGGTGCTCCGTCGCTAGAAGGCTGCTCGCAGCGTCGGCGCATCCTCGCCGGCGCTGAGCGGGCTGAGCGGCGACCGCTTCGCGGCAGCGATCTCCTCAGCCGTGACGTTCTGGGGGTGGTGACAGGCCGCAAGGTGGCCGCCGGCGTACTCGGTGAGCTGCGGCTCGACGGTCCGACAGATGTCGCTCGCACGAGGGCAGCGACTCGCGAAGCGGCAGCCGGGCGGCGGGTCGATCGGGCTGGGCACCTCGCCTGTGACTACCTCGCGCGTTCGTGCCCGATTCTCCTTCGGGTCAGGAATTGGGATCGCGCTCAGCAACAGCGACGTGTACGGGTGGATCGGCTTGGTGTAGAGCTCCTGGGATGGCGACAGCTCCATCATCTTGCCCAAGTACATGACCGCGATGCGGTCGGACACGTGGCGCACGACGCTCAGGTCGTGGGCGACGAACACGTAGCTGAGGTCGAACTCGTCCTGAAGCTCGTCGAGCAGATTGATCACCTGCGCCTGGATTGAGACATCGAGCGCGGAGACCGGTTCGTCGAGCAGGATCAGCTTGGGATTGACCGCAAGTGCACGCGCTATGCCGATGCGCTGCCGCTGTCCGCCGGAGAACTCATGCGGATAGCGCCCGAGGTGCTCGGGCCGCAAACCGACCCGCTCGAGCAGCTTGCGGCTCTCTGTCTCGATCTCGCCACGGTCAACACCGCGCAATTTCAACGGTGTCGCCAGAATCTCGCGGACGCGTTTGCGCGGATTCAGCGACGCCTGCGGATCCTGGAAGACCATCTGCATCTCCCGCCGGATCGGCTTCATGGCGCTGCGTGATGCCTTGGTGATGTCCTCGTCGCGGAACCTGATCCGACCGCTGGTCGCGTCGATCAGCCGCACGAGCGTGCGGATCAGCGTGGTCTTGCCGCACCCCGACTCGCCTACCACGCCGAGCGTCTCGCCCTGCTCGATCGCCAGCGACACGTCATCGACCGCGTGAACGTTTGCGACGGTGCGGTCGATGACCAGGCCCGACTTCACCGGGAACAGCACCGTCAGGTGCTCGATCGACATCAGTTCGGTCATGCGCTCACCGGTCCGGCGGGAGCGGCGAGCCCGATCTGGCCGTCGACGTTCCGGAGCTGACGCTTGCGTTCGGGATCAAGCCAGCAACGGTCGGCATGACCGGGCGCGTCCGCCACGCGCTCGGTCAGCGCCGGAACCTCACTGCACTTCTCGAATGCGTGCGGGCAACGGGCGGCGAAGTGGCACCCGGTCGGCGGCGCCAGCAGTGATGGCGGTGCGCCGGTGATCGCCGGCAGTCGCGTGCCCGGGTCGCGATCGATGCGCGTGATCGAGCCGAGCAGGCCCCAGGTGTAGGGGTGCTGAGGGTCATAGAAGAGCTGGTCGAGCGTGCCCTGCTCGACGACGCGACCTGAGTACATGACCACGACGCGATCCGCGATGTCGGCGACGACCGCCAGGTCGTGCGTCACGAGGATGATGCCGGCGTTGGTCTCCTCGCGCAGCGTGCGCAGCTCATCGAGGATCTGCGCCTGGATCGTCACGTCGAGCGCCGTGGTCGGCTCATCGGCGATCAGCAGCTTTGGCGAGCAGGACAGCGCCATCGCGATCATCACGCGCTGGCGCATGCCGCCGGAGAACTCGTGCGGGTAGGAGCGCAGGCGCTCGGCTGCGCGCGGAACCCCGACGCGCTCCATCAGCTCGACCGCCTTGGCCATCGCGTCTTTCTTGCTGACCTCCGGGTTGTGCGTGCGGATCTGCTCGACGATCTGGACGCCGACGCGGTAGACCGGATTCAGCGAGCTCATCGGATCCTGGAAGATCATCGCGATGTCGTTGCCGCGGATCTCGCGCAGCTGCTCATTGGTGGCGGTGAGCAGCTCCTGCCCGTCGAGCTTCGCGCTGCCGTCGAAGTGTGCGTTGGGCCCGCGGGTGAGCCCCATCAGCGTCATGCCGGTGACGGACTTGCCGGAGCCCGACTCGCCGACGACCGCGATCACCTCGCCGCGGTCGACAGTGAAGGACACGCCATCGACCGCCCGGACAACGCCCTGGTCTGTGTCGAAGCTGACCTTCAGCTCCTCGATTGAAAGCAGTGGATCGCTCATCAGAGCAGGATCCGGGGATCGAGGACGGCGTAGACGATGTCGACGAGCGCGCTCATCACAACGACGGCCAACGCGGTCAGCATCACGATCACCAGCAGCGTGACGGTGTCGAAATTGCCGATCGCCTCATAGGCGAGCTGCCCCACGCCATGCAGGTTGAAGACGGTCTCCGTGAGGATCGCACCACCGCCGATCACCTGCGCCACGTCCAGCCCCCAGAGCGAGATGATCGGCAGCAGGCTGAGCCGCAGGATGTGCTTGACCAGGACGCGACGCTCCGACAGGCCCTTGGCGCGGGCGGTACGGACGTAATCCTCGCCCATCGCGTCGAGGATCGAGCCGCGCAGCACGCGCGAATAGAAGCCGATGAACAGCACCGAGAGCGTGAACCAAGGTGCCAACATGTGCCACAGCCAGCTCGCCGGCTGCGAGAGCGGCACGTAGTTACCGAGCGGGATCAGCCCGGCCTTGTACCCGAGGTAGTAGATCAGCACCGAGCCGAGCAGGAACGGCGGCAACGAGACGCCGACCATCGACAGCACGGTCAGCACGCGATCGGTGTACTTGCCGGAGCGGATCGCCGCAAGCGTTCCCAGCGCGATCGAGGTGAGCAGCCAGATAATCCCGGCGCCGATCGCCAACGACAGGGTCGCGGGCAGGCCCTTGGCGACCTGCGTGAGCACGTTGTACCCCTGAGAGTACGAGTACGCTCGGCCGCCGAAGATGTTGCCCATCGTCTTGACGTACTGAACCCAGATCGGCTTGTCAAAGCCGTAGCGCACGCTGATCAGGTGCACCTCGGCCGGCGTTGCCAGGCGCCCGGCGATATTTGCCGCCGGGTTGCCGGACGGCAGCGCGACGATGAACAGCAGGAACGTGACCAGCGAGATCACGAACAGCATGAACACCATCACGATCAGCCGGCGAGTCACGAACCGCGCCATTGCCTACACCGCTGCCTTGGCTCGCGGATCGAGCGCATCTCGCAGCCCGTCGCCGAAGATGTTGACCGACATCACCGTCAGCACGAGCATGAGGCCCGGGGCGAGCACGGTGTGGAAGGCACTGGGGAAGGTGTTCAGACCGGCCGCGATCATCGTGCCCCATGTCGCGTTGGGCGGCTGTACGCCGGCGCCGAGGTAGCTGAGGGCGGCCTCGAGGATGATCGCGTTGGCGACCATCAGCGGGATGAAGATGATGATCGTCGACGCGATGTTCGGCAGGATCTCGCCGAACATGATCCGGATATGACCCAACCCCTGTTGGCGTGCAGCGTCGACGAACTCGCGCTCGCGCAGGGTCAGCACCTGGGCGCGGATCGGTCGGACGATGTAGGGGATGTAGACGAAACCCACAACCAGCGCTGTGGTCAGCACGGTCGTCGACTTGAACGGCCCGAGCCCGTTCACATTGAGCACGGTGCTGAGCGTGATTCCCAGCAGCACCGCTGGATAGGACCAGACAACGTCACTGGCGCGGCTGATGAAGCCGTCCGTGAAGCCGCGGAAGTAGCCCGCGATCACGCCCAGGGCGGTGCCGAACACCATCGTGATCAGCATCCCGACAAATCCGATGTACAGAGAGCTGCGGCCGCCGTACAGCAGGCGCACGGCGACGTCGCGCCCATTGGTATCGGCGCCCAGGAAGTAATGGTGGATGTCCCAGGTCGGCCCGATCGGGATGCCCTGCAGGCTGAGCACGTATTCGAGCTTGCCGCCAACCCGGATCTGACCGGTCAGAGTGCCGGTGTTGGGGCCGATGTGGGCGACGTCGTGCGAGTAGACCGGTGCCAGCAGGCACAGGATCACGATCACGATGAAGACGCCGCCGAAGAACAACGCCACGTGGTTGCGGCGCAGGCGGCGCCAGGCCAGCCGGTAGGGGCCGATTCCGGGCGCTCCGCCGGTCTCCGTTGTCTCCGGGACCGGCAGTTCGGCTGTGATCTCGCTTCCGAGTGCAGACATCGTCAGAAAGGTAGAGGCCGGGACAGGCTACCGGGACGGGCCATGAAACTCAGGCCCGTCCCGTCGCCGTCCCGGCCTATCACCATTGGTAGGTGACTACCCAGGCTCGATCGTTACTTGACCGAGATCCCCAGGAGGTCCCAACCTGCGATGTCATTCGTGTACTTCACGGTGATGTTCTTGGACGTGAAGAACGGGAACGACTGGTACCCGAACACTGCGGCGTACGCCTTCGTGGCGACGTACTTCTCGAGTGCCTGCCACTCCTTGACCGACTTGCTGAGCTGCGTCGTCGGCACCGTGCCGAGCTTCTTGAGCTCTTTGTTGATGTGCGGATCGTTCGTCTGACCGAAGTTCTCGTTGTCGGTCGGCTGAATGGCGCCGCCGTTCAGCAGAACGCCGTAGAAGTCGATCGGGTTCGGGAAGTCCTGGTTCCAGTCTGCGAAACCAGTCTGCGGGTCGAGCTTCTTGGCCTCACCGATGGTGGTGAAGTAGTTCGTGTCCGCAACTTCCTTCAGCTTCACGTTCTTGAAGCCGATGTTCCCGAGCTCCTGAACGTAGGCCTGCTCCCACTGCAGTCGCGGCGAACGCTCCTCGCCGTAGACCGTGATCGGCGTGTTGGCCTGGCCAGACTCCTTGAGGAGCTTCTTGGCCAGCTTCATGTTGCCGGTCGAGGGGTTGCCGTACGGGCACTTGCCGACCCCGTGGCCAATGATGCCCGGGGGAAGGAAGAAGCAGCCCGGAGCGAGCGTGCCCGAGCCCAGACGCGAGAAACCGCTCTGGTTGAGGCCTGCCACTACCGCTTCACGCGCGTCCTGGTTGTTGAACGGGGGCTTGCTCGAGTTCAGGAAGAAGTAGTACACCGAGCCGCCGAGGTTGACCAGCTTGTCATGGCCGCTGGCCTTCGCCGCTGACAGATCGCCAGGCGGGATTGTGTCCGCCCAGTCGAAGATCTCGTTGTTGTTCTTCAGGACCGACAGCGCATTGGCGTTGACGTTCGAGTCGATCTGCTCCTGGAAGGACACTGTGGCCTTCGGGATACCCGGGAGGGCTGTCCAGTTCGGGTTCGGAACGACGTCGAACGACTTGCCGATGTTGATGTTGTTCACCATGTACGGACCAACGCCGGCCGGCGGGTTGCTCGCCTGGACCTTGAACGGCTCGGGAGCCGTCTTGGGATCGACGAAGCCGAACGCCGGGAAGGCCAGCACGTTGACGAACGGGCCATAGGCCTGCGTCAGGTGGATGACGATCTTGCCGGTGGAGTTGTTCGTGCTGATGCCCGAGATGCCCTTGGCCTTGTGGGCGGCGTAGGCCGCCGCACCCTTGACATACGGGGTGACGAAGGTCGAGGAACCGCCCCACGGGATCGACAGCGAGCGCTCCATCGAGTAGGTGAAGTCGCTTGCCTGGACCGGGTCGCCGTTGGAGTACTTCAGACCCTTGCGGAGCGTGACCGTGTAGGTCTTGCCGCCGTCGGAGATCTTCGGCAGGCCGGTGGCCAGGCCCGGCTGAAGCTCGGTGCCCGCGATGCCGTTGGCATGCTTGTAGGTGGTGAGGCCGGTGTAGACCTCCCAGTTGATCTCGAGGCCCTGGGTCGTGTAGTCCAGACCCGGGTCGAGAGACTGCGGGCCGGTGCCCGACAGCAGGGTTACTGTGTTGCCGGCGGCAGCGTGGGCCTTGGGGGCCTTTGCGGTCGCGGTGGCCGCGATCGCTGCTGCGATCGCCGCAACGCCGACCAGAGCCAGAATTGCTGACCAGGTCGATCGCTTTCGTTGATTACGCACTGTGGCGTCCTCCTCCATGGGTTAGAGACTTGGCGGTAATTTAGGGGCAACCCGCCAACTTTGCGTCGACCGTAATGCAGTTCCAACACGCAGTTCCAGTACGGCTAACGTCCGGAGCCTGGTCTCCGGTGCGACTCCGCACCGGTATCTAGAGCAGACAAGCTTAACTGGTTTTTAGAGTCTGGCGGCCGTGCGAGAGGCGGCCCGCGAGAACCGGCACTGCCGGCCTCTCGAACTTGACCTGCCGAATCTCGCAAACCTCCCAGCCCCAGGCCCGATTTGCGCGAAAACGCACGATTTTCGAGCGGATACGAGCAAAACGCGCCCTGACGCGACGATTTGTCAGATCCAGCACGCCGTCCCGCCGTCCCGCCGTCCCGCCGTCCCGCAGGTCCCGCAGGTCCCGCATGCGGCCCAGACAGGTCGGCTACACGCTCACGCACTCCGTTACACGCTCACGCCAGCAAGGCTCGGCTACGCCCTCACGACGGTCGCGTCGGTCGCTCAGCCGTGTGCGCCGGGGGTTCCTCGGGCGGGGCCGGGAAGTCAGTGTGGTGATACACGCCACCACGCAGCGCCGAGGCGCCGGCGGCGACGAGGCAGGCGATGATCGCAAACGCAAATGCGGCGTGGAGCCCCTCGCGGAATGGCGAGGAGATCAGCTGCGGGAAGAACGAGCGGCCGGTCAGCACCGCCTGGCTATGAGCTGACAGGTGGCTGAGCGTGCCGCTGCCGACAAGGCTCCTGATCGGGTTGTAGCCGAGGAAGGCTGCGAACAGGATCGAGACGGGCGGCGCCTTGCCGATCGCCTGTGCCGCCGCCAGCGGCACGCCGTGCGCGTGCAGACCTGAGCTCAGGGTCTCCGGCAAGGACGACGCCAGGCCGGCGATCATCAGCGAGAAGAAGATCCCGACCGACAGCACCTGGGCGCTGTTCTGGACGGTCTGGTTCATTGCGCCGCCGGCACCTCGGTACGCAGACGGCAGGCTGTTCATCACGGCGGCGCGGTTGGGCGAGGCGAACATCCCCATCGAGAACCCGATGACGAACAGAATCAGAGCCAGCACCGGATAGGCGAAGTCGGTCGGCACCGTCCACAGCGCTACAAATGCGAGCGCGGCCGCGATCATCCCCCCAGTCGCGAACGGCCTCGCGCCGTAGCGGTCCGACAGCACGCCGAACAGCGGCCCTGAGATCAGCATGCCCAAGGTCAGCGGCAGCATGCAGATGCCTGCACGCAGCGGCGTGTCGGTGAAATCGACTCCGTGCAGCGGCAGCCAGATCCCCTGCAGCCAGATGATCAGCATGAACATCAGCCCTCCGCGCGCGATCGCGGCCAGGAACGTGGAGAGCGTGCCGGCGCTGAAGGCGCGGATCCGTAGCAACGGCAGGCGGAACATCGGATCCTCGGTTCGCGATTCGATAATCGCGAACGCGACCAGCGACGCGATGCCGGCGCCGGCGAGGATCAGCACGCGAGGGCTGAGCCAGCCCATCGCGTGGCCGTCGTACGGGCGGATCCCGTAGGTGATCGAGACCATGATCAGGATCAGGCCCAGCGCAAAGGTGATGTTCCCCGGCCAGTCGACCTTGGCCCCGGTCTGGGGACGGCTCAGTTCGCGCAGGCTCTTGTATGCCCAGATCGTGCCGAACAACCCGACCGGCACCGAGATCAGGAAAACCAGGCGCCAGTTGATCGGCGCAAGCAACCCACCCAGGACCAGTCCGATGAACAGGCCGCTGACGCCGACGATGTTGTTGATCCCGAGCGCCATACCGCGCTGGTTGGACGGGAACGCGTCGGTCACGATCGCCGCCGAGTTCGCCAGCAGAAAGGCCCCACCGACACCCTGCACCAGCCGGAACACGACCAAGTAGGTGGCGCCCGGCGGCCCGGTCATCCAGTCGACGGTGAGGATCAGTGACGCCACCGTGTAGATCACGAAGCCGAGGTTGTACATACGAACGCGTCCGTACATGTCTCCGAGCCTGCCGAGGCTGACCACCAGCACGCTGGCGACGATCAGATACCCGAGCACCATCCACAGCAGATACAGGCTGTTGCCCGATTCCAACGGGTCAAGCTGGATGCCGCGGAAAATGCTCGGCATGGCGATGATCGTGATCGAGCCGTCGAGCGTCGCGAGCAGCGTCGCGAGCGTCGTGTTCGACAGCGCGATCCACTTGTAGCTATCCGGAACCGACCCGTCGGTGTGTTTCGCGGAAGTTAGCCAGCTCGCCACTTACGCAAGTATTACACAGGTTACCTTCGCATCTGCTTTGCGGCAGGCAGCCCCGCGCGTATCATCCGCCCGGTGAAAACTGATGCCGACCTGACGCAGGATCCTGACGTCGAGCTGCGGCAGAACCTCGACCGGTTGATGCTGCCTGCGGAGCTGCGAATCGTCCTTGGGCGGTTGGTTCGGCGGCTCCGGGCCCAGTACCGTTTTCCGCCGACCAAGGCTGCGGTGCTGGGGTTGCTCGATCGAGGTGGACCTCAGTACATCGCCGAACTGGCGGCCGCCGAACGCGTGCGTCCGCAGTCGATGAGCCAGACTTTGGCCGAGCTCGAGACCGAGGGACTGGTCGAGCGGCGTCCCGACGACAGCGACGGCCGGCGCACACAGGTCGCACTGACGACGGAGGGTCGGGCCGCGCTCGAATCCGACCGCGCCGCCCGCGACGGCTGGCTGGCGATCCATATCGCAGAGTTCACGGCTGAGGAGCAGGAGACGCTGCACGACGCGGTCCTGCTGCTCAGTCGTCTCGCGAACGCCGACTGACGCGCCCGCACACTCCACTATCACCGCACACTCGGGTCTCGCGCACCGGTGAGGTAGTTAGCTACCCTAACCATGTGCCAGCCGAACTAACGGACAGCTCACCCGAACGGGTCGGACCCCACCCGGGCCTGACGCTCGCCCGCATCGCTCGACAGGTCGAACTGGCCGTTGCAACCGTCGATCTGACGCTTGCCCAGTACCGCGTGTTGAGCGTGCTCGGCGGCGGCTGTGAAGCGGCGTCGCGGTTGGCCGACAAGCTCGGCGTAAGCCGGCCCAGCCTGACCGGGGTCGTCGATGGGCTCGTCACGCGCGGCCTTGTCCGACGCGACCAGGACGACAGCGACCGGCGCCGAGTCGATATTGGATTGACCGACGCAGGCCGCACAGTGCTGGCGCACGCCGATGCGGCAGTCGACCAGCGCATCGAACGGATCACGCAGTTGCTCGGGGAGCTCGAGCTTTGAGCGCCGTCGCCGACAGGATCGTGCCCACCGGCAACCAGTCGCGCTACAGCCCGCCGCGTGCCTGGATCGACCCCGACCAGAGCAAGACGTGGCTGCGCCGTGCACTGCCGATCGTGATGGCGCGCAAGACCACGCTGTTCTCCGCACTCGGGCTCTCATTCCTGTCGCTGCTGTTGCAGGTCCAGATCCCGAGACTGTTGAACAGCGCGGTCAACCACTCGCTGCAGCCCAACGCAGGCGCACTTCCAGGCTACGAGCCGCTCTCCCACTACGTGCGGATCGTGTTCATCCTGGCGATCGCAGCCGGGCTGACTTCGTACGGCTCCCGCCTGCTGTTGATGCGGACGGCCTACGGGATGGAGGCTGATCTGCGCAACATCATCTACACGCACCTGACGCGGATGGGCTTCGATTTCTACGACCGTGTCCAGACCGGCCAGCTGATCTCTCGCGCCAACTCGGACATCCGCTCGGTGCAGATGTACCTGACGTTCGGTCCCAACATCCTTGTCCAGTGCTCGATCGCCGTGGTCGCGTTCGCCTACATGCTCACAATCAACGTGCCGCTCGCGTTCGTGGCCGTGGCCACGCTGCCGCTGGTGTTCGTGATGGGCGTGCGCATGCGTCGCAGCATGTTTCCGGTCTCCTGGCTGATCCAGGCGCGCCTGGCAGAGATCGCGACGCTCGTCGACGAGAACATCAGCGGCGTTCGCGTCGTTAAGTCGTTCGTCGCCGAGCAACGCGAGTTGAACCAGCTCGAGGAGGCAGCCGACAAGCTCCAGTGGGCCTACATCCGCGATGCCGACCTACGCGCCAAGTTCACGCCGGTCGTCCAGAACCTCCCGCAGGTCGGGCTCGCCCTGATCCTGCTGCTGGGCGGCTACCTGGTGATCCACGACGAACTCGGCGTCGGCGCGATCCTCGCCTTCAGCGCCTACATCGTGATGCTCCAGGCGCCGTTCCAGATGCTCGGGATGCTGGTGATGCTGAGCCAGCGGGCAGCCGCCTCGGCGGGACGCATCTATGAGGTGCTGGATGAACAGCCGAGCGTCGTCGACGGCCCGCTGGCCGTCGACCTTCTGAACTCAGACGGAGACGTGCGCTTCGAGGCGGTGGACTTCTCCTACTCGCCGAACGGTCCGCTGGTTCTCGAGAACTTCAACATGCACCTGCAGCCCGGCGAGACCGTCGCGATGGTCGGCCGTACCGCGAGCGGCAAGACCACTGTCGCGCGGCTGCTGTCGCGCTTCTACGACGTCACCGGCGGAGCGGTCAAGATCGATGGTCATGACCTTCGCGATGTGACGATCGAGAGCCTGCGCCGTCAGGTCGGAGTCGTCCTCGACGAGCCGTTCCTGTTCTCGGTATCGGTTCGCGACAACATCGCCTACGGCCGTCCGGACGCGCCGCTCACGGAGATCGAGGCCGCTGCGCGCGCCGCCGGCGCCGATGAGTTCATCACCCAACTCGCCGACGGATACGACGCCATCATCGGCGAGCGCGGTTACACGCTCTCCGGCGGCCAGCGGCAGCGCATCGCGATCGCGCGCACGCTGCTGATCAACCCGCCGGTGCTGGTGCTGGACGACGCGACCAGCGCTGTCGACGTCCAGGTTGAGCAGGAGATCCACGACGGCCTGAAGACCCTGATGCAGGGGCGCACGACACTGATCGTGGCCCATCGCCTGTCCACGATCGGCCTGGCCGATCGGGTCGTGCTGCTGGATCATGGCCGGATCGTCGCGGACGGGACCCACCTCGAGCTGCTCGAGAGCTCGCAGCTGTACGTCGAGGTGCTCGCACAGGCCGAAGCAGACGAGCGCGAGCGGCACCGAGAGGAGCTTCTGTGAGCTTCGGAGGTTTCGGTCAGGGCGCGCCGATGTTCGGCGGCGGCGGCGGTTCGAGGTCCGCGGCGGCTCCGGGAGGTGGCCTCCCGTTCGCGGGGATCCCGCCCGAACTCCAGGAGGGCGTCGACAAACTGCTCGCCGGCGAACCCGAATATCCGGCGCCGAGCGCCGAGTTCACCTATCGCAACGACGACGAGAGCTCCAAGCATCTGACGCTGCGCTCGCTCGTGTTCAGACATTGGCGCCTGGGAGCGGTGGCGGTGCTGCTGGTTTGCATCGTCAGCGTCTTCAACCAGCTCGGGCCCGCGCTGATCGCGTATGCGGTTGACAACGGCATGCCTCCGCACCACGACTTCGGCCTGGTGGTGGCCTGCGCGGGTCTGTTCCTGCTCGCGATTGTGATCACCGCCACCTCGCAGTCCCTTCAGGCACGGGTCACCGGGCGGCTCGCCGCACGCGTGATGAACGACCTGCGCGTGAAGGTCTTCAGGCAGCTTCAGCGGCTCGGGCTGGACTACTACACCGACGAGAAGGCCGGCGTGATCATGACGCGCATGACCAGCGACATCGAGAACCTTCAGCAGCTGCTGCAGGACGGGCTCGCGCAGCTGGTCGGGCAGGCGCTGACGATGGTCGTGATCACCGTGATCCTGTTCACGCTGAACGTCGAGCTGACATTGATCACGATCGGGCTGGTGGTCCCGATCCTGACCGTCGGGACGATCTGGTTCACGCATGCCTCACAGCGCGGGTACGAGCGGGTGCGCGACGGCATCGCCGGGGTCCTGGGGGATCTGTCCGAGAGTCTCCACGGCGTGCGTACGGTCGCGGCCTACAACCGTCAGCGCTGGAATGTCGTGGAGCATCGCAACGTCGTCGGCACGTATCGCGACGCCAATAACCACACCGCCCAGATCAACGCGATCTACGGGCCTGGCACCCAGATGCTGGGCTATCTGGGGCAGGGTGCGCTCTTGGCGATCGGCGGCAACATGGTCCTCGAGCACAAGCTCTCGCTCGGCGCGCTGTTGGCCTTTTTCCTCTACCTGAACCGTTTCTTCGCTCCGATTCAGCTGCTCGTCCAGCAGTACACCACCTTCCAGCAGGGGCAGTCCTCGGTGCTGAAGTTGCGAACGTTGTTCCAGACCGAGCCGAGCACGCCGGAGATGCCGGACGCGCGACAGCTGCCACCGCTGGACGGGGAGATCGTTTTCGACCAGGTCAGCTTCGGCTATCTCCCAGACCGGCCGGTCCTGCACGACGTCGACCTGCGGATCGCCCCCGGAGAGACGGTCGCGTTCGTTGGTCAGACCGGCGCCGGCAAGTCAACGGCCGCCAAACTGATCACCCGCTTCTACGATCCTACCGCCGGTCGAGTGCTGCTCGACGGGCACGATCTACGCGATGTCACGCTGGATTCGCTGCGGCGGCAGCTCGGAGTGGTGCCGCAGGAGCCGTTCCTGTTCGCCGGATCTCTGCGATACAACATCGCCTTCGCGCGGCCCGACGCCAGCGATGAGGAAGTCTGGGCGGCGGTGGACGCTGTGGGCCTGCGTGAGGTCGTCGAGCGCATGCCCGACGGGCTCGACACGATCGTGCACGAGCGCGGCCAGTCGCTCTCCTCGGGCGAGCGTCAGCTGATCGCGCTGGCGCGCGCCTTCCATGCGCAGCCACGCGTACTGGTGCTCGACGAGGCGACGTCGAACCTCGACCTGCTGTCAGAGACCAAGATCGAGGCTGCGCTGGACGTGCTGCTGGAGGCACGCACGGCGGTGCTGATCGCGCATCGACTCACGACAGCGATGAAGGCGGACCGGATCGTCGTGGTCGACGACGGCCGCGTGATCGAAACCGGCACGCACGACGAACTGGTTGCCCAGGGCGGCCGCTACGCCGAGATGTACGCGACCTGGACCTCACACATGGAGCTCACCACCTAGCGGCTCAGCCCGGGAGAGCTACACCAGCGTGCGCCTGAGGATCGCGTTGCCCTCGAGAATGGTTTCGATCTGCAGCGCCGGAACCGGCGGTGAGAACAGAAAGCCCTGAGCCGAAGCACAGCCGAGTCGGCGCAGTTCGTGCACCTGCTCGGGAGTCTCGACTCCGGCCCCGATCACGCCCAGACCGAGCGCCGTGCCGGTCGCGATAACGGCCTTCGCGATTCGAGCTGCGTCCTCGGCGCTGCAGAGCTGAGCCACGAACAGGCGGTCGACCTTGATCGTGTCGATCCGCATTGCCGTCAGCTGGGTGAGCGATGAGTCACCGGTGCCGAAGTCATGCACGGCCAGCCTCACACCCAGACGCTTGAGCGCGAGCAGGGCACGTCGCATCTGCTCCGCGTCCTCGCGCAGGACACTCTCGTCGAGTTCGAAGCTCACGCAGCTGGGATCGATCCCGGACGATCGGACTGCCTCGCCGACCTGCTCGGCGAAACGGGCGTTGCGCAACTGGTGGCTTGAAGCGTTGATCCCAAGGCACAGCGGTGGCAGGTCGGGACGGACCTGTTCCCAGCGGGCGGCGTCTCGCAGTGCCTGCTCGAGCACCCAGTCGCCGATCCGGTCGATCAGCCCGTTCTCCTCGGCGACCGGGATGAAGTCGCTCGGCGATACCGCGCCGCGCTGCGGATGGTCCCAGCGCAGCAGCGCCTCGACCGCGTACATGGTCTCGTCACGGAGGCGCACGACGGGCTGGTACTCGAGTCGCAACTCGTTCGTCTCGATCGCGCGACGCAGATCGTTCTCCATGCGGCCGCGGGCGATCGCGCGGATGCGCAGATCCTCGTCGAACAGGTCGTACCGCGCGCGGCCGCGCTGCTTGGCTCGATACATGGCTGCGTCGGCGTCACGCAGCAGCGCATGGGCGTCCTGGTGTCCGTTGGCCAGTGCGATGCCGATGCTGGCCGTTACGAATTGCGAACCGGCGTCGAGCATGAACGGCCGGGCGAAGCTGGCGGCGATCCGTTCGGCGGTCGCGATCGCGAACCGCTCGCTCGTGATCTCGTCAAGGAGCAGGCCGAACTCGTCGCCGCCGAACCGGGCCACCGTGTCTGTCGGGCGCACCGCCTCGCGCAGCCTGCTCGCGACGCCGATCAGCAGATCGTCTCCCGCCGGGTGGCCGAGCGTGTCGTTGACCTGCTTGAAGTGGTCGACGTCGATGAACAGGACCGCAGCGAGCGAGCCGCTGTGCCGGCGCGCGCGCTCGAGCGCCTGCTCGAGGCGGTCGGTGAACAGCACCCGGTTCGGGAGACCGGTCAGTGGGTCGTGCAGCGCGCGGTGCTGCATCGCGTCCTCCGCCTCCTGGCGCTCGATCGCCTCGGCCAGGATGTTGGCGATCGACACCACGAAGTTGACATCGGATTCGGTGAACGAGTCCACCCGGCTGGAGAACACGCGCAGAACACCCCATGGTTCGACCGGTCCTTCGATCCGAACCCCGATGCTGCTGCGAACGCCGTGCTCGTGGACGAGCTCGGTCGCGCGGAAGCGGGTCTCACGCTCCCAATCGCTGACCAGCAGCGGCTTGCCGGTCTGCAACATGTAGCTCGTCGGTGAGTCGAGATCGATCCGATCCCGGAGCGTCTGGTCGGTCGTCCAGCCGTGTTCGGAGACCAGCTTCAGCAGGCTGCGGTCCTCACCGATCTCGCTGGCGAGCGCGGCGTCGACTTCGAGCACCTGCGTGGCGGTGCGGCAGGCTTCGTCGAGCAGGTC
The DNA here is from genome assembly GCA_963844665.1 of uncultured Conexibacteraceae bacterium. GTDB lineage: Bacteria > Actinomycetota > Thermoleophilia > Solirubrobacterales > Solirubrobacteraceae > Palsa-465. The sequence goes on along the minus strand of CAWJPB010000006.1, from coordinate 225,637 downwards.
TCGGATCGGGAGCCCGGCCAGCGCGTGCTCGCCCAGCTTGGCGACCGCGGCCTGCGCGGCGGACTGGCGCTCGAGCTGGCGTTCGACCTGCTTCTGGTCGCTGATGTCGAGCAGGACGCCATGCCACATCGGCGTCCCGTCAGCGGAGCGGATCAGACGCGAGTTGTCCCGCAGCCAGACGACATGCCCGTCTTTGTGCAGCATTCGGTAGTCCAGGAAGTACTCCTTGAGCTCACGACGGAGCTCAGGCAGGTCACCAAGCTCGTTGACCTCCTCGTATTCCGCGGCGAGCGCCTTGGCGCGATCGGCAGGATGCAGCTGGCGCGACCACAGCCCGGGATCGGCCGTCCACTCGTCGACTGTGAACCCAAGGATCGGCTCGATCCATGCGTTTACGTAGTGCCAGCGCCCGAACTCACCGGTCTCGGCGATGTAGACGATCGCCGGCACGGTCTCGACCATCGCCTGGTAGTCACGAAACGACTTGTTGGAGTCCATCCTGCCTCGTGTAGTCGGCACCCAACGTTGTGCTCTGGAGCGCTGATCGTCAGCTTGCGGTGAGGGTGGTCAGGCGCTGGCGCTGCGCTCCGGCCGAGTCGAAGTTATCGGGGGCGAGCCAGGCCTCGAAGGCCGTCCGCAGCGCTGGCCAGCGCGCGTCGGTGATTGCGTACCAGGCGGTATCGCGATTGCGTCCCTTGACCACCCTGTGGTTCTTGAAAACGCCCTCGAAACTGAAGCCGAAGCGAACCGCCGCCGTGCGTGACGGAGCGTTGAGCGCGTTGCACTTCCACTCGAGCCTCCGGTAGCCAAGGTCATCAAAGGCGTGCTTGGCCAGCAGGAAGATCGCCTCCGTCGCGGCGGGCGTGCGCTTGAGCTGCGGACCGAACCAGATGTTGCCCAACTCGATCGTGCCGTGCTCCGGGACGATCGACATGTAGGTGAGGATCCCAAGGGGCGCGCGCTGCGCAGCTGCGCTCGTGATCGTGAAGAACAGCGGATCGTCGCCTGCCGCCTGCCTTCCGAGGTTCTCCCTGAACGGCTCGAAACCGGGGTACGGGCCGTCGTAGAGATAGGTCCAGATGCTCGGATCACCTGTGGGCGGATGTGAGATCGCGTAGAGGCCGGGGCCGTCGCCATCGGGCTCGAGTGGTCGCACGGTCGCATGCGTGCCGTGATGGGCGATCCTGCCTGGGGGGACAGCTCCGATGAAGTCGACCAGCTCGCCGAGCGGCTGTTCTGGGCTCATGCGGCGCAGCGTAGTCGCGTCCGGTTAATCCCGGTAGCGCAACCCGTCCAGCGCAATCTCGAGGATGTGCTCGCGCTGCTCCTGGCTCGCCTCGATCTTGGCGATGCCACCGACCAGCTGCACAACCTCCGCGAAGTCCGTGTCGGCGCGGACGGCCTTTGCCTCCTGCGCGCGCCAAAGCACCGGCTCGCCGGCGATGAACAGGTCGGCGCGGCAGGTCTGGAAGAAGGCGGCCTCGCGGTCTACGTAGTTGAAGAGTTCGTGCGCGAGCGCCTTCTTGGTCGCCAGGTAGCCGACCAACCGCCGGGTGAGCGCCACGAAGCTCTCCCAGGGCTCCATCTCGAGCAGTTCCCGAGTGGCGGCGCAGAGCTGCTGCACCTCACCGATGTAGACGGCCTCGAGCAGTGCCTGGCGGGTGGGGAAGTGACGGTAGAGCGTGCCGATACCCACGCCGGCCCGTCGGGCGATTTCCTCGAGCGATGTGGATGCCCCGGTCTCGTTGAACGCTTCCCGGGCAGCCGTGAGCAGTTTGTCGTAGTTGCGCTTGGCGTCGGCGCGCATCGGGCGGCCACTGGCCGGCGCGGCCTCAACCGCCGCCTCATCCGACCACGCGATCGCAGAACCCTCTCCGGCGCTCTCGCCGGCCCGGTCCTGAGTGGTTCTCGTCGTGCTGGTCACCGAATTTTCACCCCGCCGTCTTGACAAACCGGAGGGATCCTCCGTATATTATCCGGAGGGAGCCTCCAAATACTTTCGGAGGCGTCCTCCATTTTATCCCATGTCTCCCTCTTCTCACAACTCCTCTCCGCTCAACCACAGGACCTTCATGACCTCAGAACGACGGCGCTGGCTCGCGCTCGTGGTCGTATGCCTAGCGCAGTTGATGATCGTGCTCGACACCACGATCGTGAACGTCGCCCTGCCTTCGATCCAGCACGACCTTCACTTCACCCAGGGCAACCTCACCTGGGTCATCAACGCATTCCTCGTGAGTTTCGGCAGCTTCCTGCTGCTCGCCGGCCGGCTCGGCGACCTGATCGGCCGCAAGCGCGTATTCCTATTTGGCGTGACGCTGTTCACGCTCGCCTCGCTCTTGTGCGGCGTCGCGACGACATCGACGATGCTGGTCGGCGCCCGCTTCATTCAGGGCATCGGCGCGGCGATGCAGGCCTCCGTGATCCTCGCGATCATCGTGATCGAGTTCCCGCAGCCGGGCGATCGTGCCCGCGCGATGAGCGCCTACATGTTCACCGCAGTTGCAGGCGGCTCGTTGGGCCTACTGGCCGGCGGCGTCCTCACGCAGCTGCTGAGCTGGCACTGGATCTTCTTTGTCAACCTGCCGATCGGCGTGGTCGCTGTGCTCGCAGGCCGTGCTCTGATCCCTGCAGACACGGGGCTCGGGATCAAGCAGGGCGTCGACTGGCTCGGCTCGGCTCTGATCACGCTGGCGATCGGCACAGCGGTCTACGCGATCGTCGAAGCGACCAGCCACGGCTGGGGCTCGACTGAGGTGATCGGCACCGGCGGCGCGGCCGCCGTGCTGCTGGCGCTGTTCTTCGCGCTCGAAGCTCGGATCGAGAACCCGATCATGCCGCTGCGGATCCTCAGGCTGCGTGGCCTGATCGGGACCTGCATCACCCGCGGGTTCCTGGTGACCGGCATGTACGGCACCTGGTTCCTGGGCACGCTCTATCTCGAGCACGTGCTGCACTACGACGCGATCCGCACCGGTCTCGCGTTCATGCCCTGGACGCTGACCGTCCTCGCGTTGTCGCTCGGCATCACCCGCCGGCTCGTTGCCCGATTTGGCCCGCTGCCGGTGATGCTCGTCGGCATGCTGCTGGTCGCATTGGGGCTGTACGAGATGCACGGCATCGCGATGCACACGGACTACTTCCCGAGGCTCGCACTCGGCTTCCTGCTGATCGGCCTGGGCATCGGCAATTCGTTCATGCCGATGCTGATGATCGCGATGGCCGATGTTCCGCAGGAGGACGCCGGTCTCGCGTCAGGGATCGTGAACGTCTCCCAGCAGGTGTCAGGAGCGCTCGGCCTCGCGGTCCTGAGCACGTTCGCGACCAGTCACAGCAACGCTCTGATCGCCGCGAACCACCCGGTGCAGGTCGCGCTGCTGAGCGGTTACCGGCTCGCTTACCTGCTCGGAATCGCCAGCGTCCTGATCGGAATCTTGGTCGCGGTCGTGCTGCTGCGCCCACGCAGCACGCCCGTCTCAGAAGTGGCCGTGGAGCCCGCCGGCGGAGATGAGCCGCGTGTCATCCGGAGCGGGGCGCAGGATGAGGATCTCGGCGGGGACGTCGCCGAGCAGCCAGGCGAGGTCGTCCTGGCTTAGGCCCTTGCGGGGGCTGTCGGTCGCGGACACGATCACGCGGTCGAAGGACTCCTCGCTGAGCAGGCGATTCAGCGCATCGCGGTAGGTGCGTCCCCGACTGACTCTTGAGTCGACGGGGACGCCAGCCGCGGTGGCCTGCTGCTCGATCGCCTCGAGCAAAGGCATCCCGATGTTGCAGGCTGCCGGTAGCGCCGAGTCGATCGGGAGGTTCCTCGGCACCCGAGCGAGGAACGCCGGGACGAGTGTCGAGCCCTCCGCCTTGGCGAGACGGATCGCAGCTTCGAATGCCCGGCGGGAGATCGCCTGGCTTGAGAACGGCAGCAGGATCCGGTCACCGGATCCATTTGCGGGACGATCGTTCATTCCGGTTCCTCCGTGGGCCTTTGTGCCCGATCCGCGACGATGCGCACATCGACGCCGGGTAGCAGTTCCATCAAACGTTGTGGAAGCGGGGTGCGCAGTCGTGCCGGCCCATGCGCAGGCCGGCTGCGCCCCATCAGGATGTAGGTGCTGCGCTGGCGCTTGGCGACGTTTGCGATCGCCTGGGCGAGCTCGTCGGACTCCTCGACGATCAGCTTGGCGCCGAGCAGCGACGCCAACCGGCGCAGCGCGGTCAGCGCCCGCTCCTGCTCGTCAGTCAGAGTTCCCGGCGGCCGCACCCACAGCAGATCCAGGTTGGCGCCGAGCCGCTGAGCCGATCGCCACGCGCGACGCACAAGCCGCTGCGCCCCCGGATAGGGCTCGACCAGCGCCAGCAGACGCTCGGCCACCGCCTGCGGTGCCGAGGAGGCAAGCGTCTCCTCGCGCGAGCCGAGATTCGTCGCGGCTGCGAAGCGCCGCTGACCGACCTCCTGCGCCACCTGACGCAGCGCCACCTCGCGCAGCGCTGAGAGGTTCTCGATCTTGAAGAAGTTGTTGAGCGCCGCGTCGATCCGCTCGCTCGGATAGATCTTGCCGTCGCGCAGCCGCTCGAGCAGCTCCTCGGGCGTGAGGTCGACAACGACTATCTCATCGGCGCGGCCAAGCAGCGCGTCCGGGATCGTCTCTCGCACGCGAATGCCGCTGAGCTCGGCGACCTGATCGTTGAGCGACTCCAGATGCTGAACGTTCATCGTCGAGAGCACGTCGATCCCGGCGGCGAGGACGTCTTCGACGTCCTCATAGCGCTTCTCGTGTTCGAGGCCCGGCGCATTGGTGTGGGCAAGCTCATCGATCAGGCAGACCTCGGGCGCCCGCCGCAGGATCCCAGGCAGGTCCATCTCCTCGAGTTCGGTGCCGCGATAATTGACGAGTCGCCGCGGGAGTGCCTCGAGACCCTCGGCCACGCGCGCAGTCTCGACGCGCCCGTGCGTCTCGAGCACTCCGATCACCACATCGCGTCCTGTTTCCTTCTCGGCGTGGCCCTCGAGCAGCATCCGGTAGGTCTTCCCGACGCCGGCGGCCATGCCGATCACCACCCGGAGACGACCCCGCGGCCGCTCTCCGAGTCCGACGTTCAGCTTGTCGGCGGTGGTGTTCACGCTCCCAGCAGGTTGTGGACGATGAGGTCGATGAGCTTGATCCCGATGAACGGTGCGATCAGGCCACCGAGCCCGTAGATCCAGAGATTGCGGCGCAGCAGCGCACTGGCGCCGATTGGACGGTAGGAGACGCCCCTGAGCGAGATCGGGATCAGCAGTGGGATCACGAGCGCGTTGAAGATGATCGCTGAGATCACGGCTGAGTGCGGATCGCCGAGCTTCATGATGTTGAGGACATGCAGCGGGCCCTTGCCGCCGGCCGTCACCGCGTAGGTGGAGACGAAGATCGCCGGCAGGATCGCGAAGTACTTCGCGACGTCGTTGGCGATGCTGAAAGTGGTCAGCGCACCACGGGTGATCAGCAACTGCTTGCCGACCTCGACGATCTCGATGAGCTTCGTCGGGTTCGAATCGAGGTCGACCATGTTGCCGGCCTCGCGAGCGGCCTGGGTGCCGGTGTTCATCGCCACGCCGACGTCTGCCTGGGCGAGCGCGGGTGCGTCGTTGGTGCCGTCCCCGGTCATCGCGACCATCCGGCCCTCGGCCTGCTGCTCCTTGATCAGCTCGAGCTTCTTCTCGGGCGTGGCCTCGGCGAGGAAGTCGTCGACGCCCGCCTCTTCGGCGATCTTCTTGGCTGTCAGACGGTTGTCGCCGGTGATCATGATCGTGCGGATGCCCATCGCTCGAAGCTGATCGAAGCGCTGATTCATCCCTTCCTTGACTGTGTCCTTGAGGTAGATCACGCCCAGAACCTGGTTGTCGCGCGCGACGGCCAGTGGCGTTCCACCCTCACCGGCGATCCGGTCCAGCGCGGGACGCAGCTCGGCCGGTGGACGCCCGCCCTCGTCCTCGACCATCTTGATCACCGCGTCGCCGGCGCCCTTGCGCAGCCGTTGCCCGTCCAGGTCGACGCCGCTCATCCGCGTCTGCGCGGTGAAGGGCACGAACTCGGCGTGCAGTTCGCTCATGTCGTGCTCGCGGATGCCGTACTGCTTGGCGAGCACCACGATCGAGCGGCCCTCCGGGGTCTCGTCAGCGAGTGAGGCAAGCTGGGCGACCTCGGCGAGCTCTGCCTCGGACACGCCGGGCATCGGCACGAACTCCGACGCCAAACGGTTGCCGATCGTGATCGTCCCAGTCTTGTCGAGCAGCAGCACGTCGACGTCGCCAGAGGCCTCGACCGCCCGCCCCGACAGCGCCAACACGTTGCGGCGCACGAGCCGATCCATGCCGGCGATGCCGATCGCCGACAGCAGGGCCCCGATCGTCGTCGGGATCAAGGCGACGAGCAGACTGATCAACGTCGTCTCCGAGATCGGAGTGTGGGCGAACAGACCAAACGGCCGCAGCGTGGCGACGACGATCATGAAGATCAGTGTCATCCCGGCGAGCAGGATGTTGAGCGCGATCTCGTTGGGCGTCTTGCGCCGTTCCGCGCCCTCGACCAGCGCGATCATGCGATCGAGGAACGAATGCCCGGGCTCCTGAGTGATCTCGACTACGACTCGGTCAGAGAGCACCCGGGTGCCGCCCGTGACCGCGCTGCGGTCGCCGCCGGATTCGCGGATCACGGGCGCTGACTCACCGGTGATCGCAGACTCGTCGACTGAGGCGATGCCCTCGATCACGGTCCCGTCGCCCGGGATCAGCTCGCCCGCCACCACCACGACGCGGTCGCCACGCGTCAGCTCGTCGGCCTTGCGCGTGGAGCCGTCCTCCATCGTCGCGACCGTGTGCTGGCGCATCAACCGCAATGTGTCGGCCTGGGCGCGGCCGCGGCCTTCGGCAAATGCTTCCGCCATGTTCGCGAACACGACCGTCAGCCACAGCCAGAACGCGATCGTGAACGTGTACCACGCTGGGTCGTTCCCGCCCAGCGCCTTGCCGCCAAACACCTGGATGAGCCAGGTGACAGTCGTGATCGTGGCGCCGAGTTCGACGACGAACATGACCGGGTTGCGGACCTGGACGCGCGGATCGAGCTTGACGACGCTGTCGATCAGCGCCCGCTTGACGATATCGCCGCGGAACAGCGAGGCCCCCTCGCGCTGATGGGTGGCCGGCGGCCCGATCGGGGCTGGAGCGGCTGGATTGCTTGTGCTCATTTGAGGCTTTCTGTCCTTTTAGATCAGAGGCGGTTGAGGGCCAGGTTCAGCTCGAGCACGTTGACGCTGGGCTCACCGGAGAAGCCGAGCCCGCGTCCAGCCGTGTATTTCGAGATCAGTGCGTTGACAGTCGCGAGCGGCTGGTGCCGCACAGCGGCGATGCGGTACGCCTGGATATGGGCGTTTGCCACCGAGATGTCCGGATCGATTCCGGAGGCCGAGGTGTCAGCCGCGTCGACCGGGGTCTTGGCTGCCGTCAGCCCGCCGGGGTAGTACTTGCCGTTCAGCTTGATGTAGGCCGCGATGTTGGAGGCGATCCACTTCTTGGTCACGATGCTGTTCGGGCCGTAGTTGGCAAACGAGGTCGCAGCCGCGTTGTAGGCCGGCTCTGTTCCAGACGGACGTCCCTGGAAGTACTTCGGGTCGGCGACGGTCACCGGCTCACCGTCCGACATCTCCGGCTTGCCGTTCTTGTAGACCGGCCGCTGAAAGTTCTGTCCGATGATCTTGGAGCCGACGAGATGGCTGCCGACGTAGACCTTCTGCCCATTGGCGTTACCGGGGAAGGCCGCTTGGCCGATGCCGGTGATCAGCAGCGGGTAGAGCAGTCCGCACAGCACGATCAGTGTCACCACTGCCAGTGCCGAGCTCACGAATTCTTTGCGAATAGCCATGTCAGGTCTCCACCTAGTAGAGGTGTCCAGTCAGGCCCTGGACGATCGGTCCGAGCAGCAGGGCTGGGAAGAACGTGAGCGCGCCGACGAGGATGATCACGCCGATCAGCAACACCACGAAGGTGCCGTTGTCGGTGCGCATCGTTCCCAGGCCGGACGGGCTCACCCGTTTGTTCACGAGTGCTCCGGCGACCGCCAGCGCGAACAGGATCGGCGCGTACCTGGCGAACAGCATCGTGAAGCCGCCCAGCAGATCAGCGAATGTGATCCCGTGCGACCCTGCGAGGTTGCCGGCGGTGCCGTCATAACCCGTGTATCCCGCGAATGCGGAGCCGTTGTTGTTGGCCTGACTCAGGTAGGCGTAGAACGTCTCGCTGAAGCCCTGTGGGCCGCTGGCCACCGCCGTGTCTATCGACGCGCGACCAGCGCTCGACGCTGTCGCCAGGGCTGTGGATAACAAGGCCGCCAGGGGCGTTATCAGGATCCCGAGCGCGACGAGCTTTATCTCCCTGGCCTCGATCTTCTTACCGATGTACTCAGGGGTGCGCCCGACCATCAGGCCACCAAGGAAGACCGCCAGCAGGACGTAGAGCAGGATCGAGTACAACCCTGTGCCCACGCCACCGAAGATCACCTCGCTGGCGCTGAGGTTCGCGAACGGGACCGCGCCGCCGATGCCTGTGAAGGATTCGAGCGCACTGTTCACGGCCCCACACGATGTGACCGTGGTGACCACGTTGAACAGAGCCGAGCCGGCGATGCCGAACCGTTGTTCCTTGCCCTCGAGGTTGCCGCCGCTCGAGCCGCTCACCACGCCGGTGTGAAGGCCGGCCGCGTGCTGTGCCGGTGAGCCATGAGCCTCCGCGATGTAACACACGACCACCGCGCCGAGGAACATCACCATCATCGTCGCGTAGATCGCGTAACCCTGCCGGCGGTTACCGACGATGCGACCGTAGGTGAAGACCAGTGCCGCAGGGATGACCAACACTGTCAGCATCTCGACGAAGTTGGTGAAGGCCGTCGGGTTCTCGAACGGATGTGCGGAGTTGGTGTTGAAGAAGCCGCCGCCGTTGGTGCCCAGCAGCTTGATCGCCTCCTGCGAGGCAACCGGGCCCATCGCGATCGTCTGTCCGATGTGGGTGATGCCGGTGAAGCTCAGGAAATGCGAGAAGTTTTGGATCGAGCCCTGCCAGATGAGGACGATCGCGACGACGAATGAGATCGGCAGCAGGATGTAGAGGATCGTGCGGACCAGGTCATGCCAGAAGTTCCCGAGGTATGACGCGTCGGACGAATCATGGTCGCTGACTCGCTTGGCGATCCCGCGGATCAACGCGACGGCGACGACGATGCCCACGGCGGCCGAGGCGAAGTTCTGTACCGTCAATCCAGCCATCTGGCTGAAGTAACTCATCGACAACTCACCTGAGTAGTACTGCCAGTTGGTATTGGTGAGGAACGACGAGGCGGTATTGAACGTCACGTTCCACGGCGCCGAGTGGAAGCCCATTGGGTTGAGCCCGGTGAAACTCCAGAGGCTCTGGGTGCGCAGGATGAAATACAGCGCCAACCACCCGACGAACGAGAAGATGATCACGCTCTTGGCGTATGACTTCCAGTCCTGACCGCGATGCGGGTCGACCCGGAAGACGCGATAGAGAGCGCGTTCGGGGTAGCGCATGATCGGGTCGAGGAATGTGTGCTCGCCCGTGTAGACAGCGGCCATGTAGCGGCCGAGCGGAAGTGCCAACGCCGTGAGGATCAGGACGAAGGCGAGGATTGTGACCCAGCCGGAAACGGTCACTAGAACTTCTCTCCGCGCAGCAGTGCGTACAGCAGGTACGCGCAGACCAGGACTGATGCGATCAGCCCGAACAGGTCGGCGCCGCTAATAGAGGCGATGACCATGGTCAGACCCGGTCGATCGCGTAGATCAGCCCGAAGAGGATTGCGAACATCGCGACCCCGAGGGCAATTGCTAGAGCATCCATGCACCAGATCTTGGATCTCGGCGCGTGTGGGATCCGTGCAGAAGCTCTTCGCCGATATACAGATTCTGTGAAGGTTGGCGAACGGCTAGCTCAAAGCATCCATATATGTGGATATGTGCATACGTACATGGCTGGGGCGCTGCAGCGCTGCTGCGGGCCAGCGGGCCCAGCAGCAGCGGGACTCCTCACGCGCCGAATCTGTAACCGACCCGCGGATCCGTCTTCACGTAGCGCGGCCCATCCGGCGGCTCGATCTTGCGTCGCAGGTTGGCCACGTGCCCACGCAGCACCTGTGTGTCGTCGCTGTAGGCGTGGCCCCACACCGAGGTCAGCAGCTCGCGATAGGTGACCAGGCGGCCGCGGTTTGTCGCGAGCACGCGCAGAAGATCGAACTCGGTGGGTGTGAGGTGAACCTCCTTGCCGTCACGGCGAACTACACGCGCGGCCAGGTCGACCTCGAGACCCTCGGCACGGATCACGGCGTCGCCCGGCTCCGAACCGGAGCGACGCAGGACGGCTTGCAGCCGCGCGATCAGCTCACGCGGGCTGAACGGCTTGGTTACGTAGTCGTCGGCGCCGACGGCAAGGGCCCGCACTTTGATGTCCTCCTCGCCAACGGCAGAGAGCACGATGATCGGCATCTTGCTCCACTCGCGCAGCCGCCGGCAGACCTCGACGCCGTCCATGTCGGGCAGGACGAGGTCGAGGATCGCGGCGTCCGGGTTGCGCACGGCCGCCAGGTCGAGTGCCTGCTCACCGTTATCGGCCGGCAGCGCCTCAAAGCCGGCGTCGCGGAGGATCACCCGCAGCGCCCTCAGGATCTGGGACTCGTCGTCGCAGACGAGCACGATCGGTTTGTCGCTCATACGACGAGCCGCTTAGGGTCGCCGGCAGGGAAAGTGACGACAAGGCTTGTGCCCTGACCTGGCAGGGACTCCACCGCGATCGTGCCGCCGTTGGCCTCGACGAAGCCCTTGGCGATCGCCAGCCCGAGACCGGAGCCCGGCGCGCGGGTTGCGCCGGTGCCCCGATAGAACGGTTCGAACACTCGCTGATGCTCGCTTTCGGGAATCCCGGGTCCGCGGTCACTGACGCGCACAACGACCCGCGAGCCGAGCTGGCGCACGCTGACCTTCACCGGCTCGCCGGCTGAGTAGTTCAGTGCGTTTTCGATCAGGTTCGCGAAGACCCGCTCGAGTTGCGCGGCGTCGGCCGTGAGCGCCGGAGTGCTGGGGTCGACACTCAGCTGAACGTGTCCGGCCGCCGCCGGCAGCGCGTCCTCTGCGGCCAGCAGAACCTCCTCGATCGAGACCGACTCGCGACGGGGCTCCATGCGCCCTGCCTGCAGGCGCGAGAGGTCGAATAGCTTGTCGATCAGGGCTGAGAGGCGTTCGCCCTCGTCGACGACAGCCGCGCTCAGCTGTTCGCGCTCCTCCGCGGTGAGCGAGCCCGAGCCGAGCGCGTGTCCCGCCGTGACGATCGCTGTCAGCGGCGTGCGCAGGTCGTGCGACACGGCTCGCAGCAACGCGGTCTTGAGCTCATCACTGCGGCGCAGGGCGGCGGTCTCAACCGCCTCGGCCTGGACGGCGTCACGATGCAGCGCGACCGCAACGAGCGCCGCAAGCGTGGGCACGACCTGCGAGCGCAGCCGCTCAGACACCTCGTCCGGAAGCTGGCGCGGCACCAGCAGCGTTGCGAGCGTTGTGCCGTCGGTTCCGCGCAGCGGCATCGCGGTGTGGCGTTCGTTGCCGGTCGCGGCACCAAGTTCAAGCGATGCCGATGCCAATCCGAGCGACTCGGCCACACGCCGTGCGGTCGTGCGCAGTGCGTCCTCGGTGCGCTGCCCAGCCAGCAGTTCGCGCGCGAGTGTGGCCGCCAGGTCGGCCTCGCGCCGGCGTCGCTCGACCTCGGCGGCGCGGCCGCGGGCCAGCTCGGCCATCGTGCTGACGACCACCGCCACGAGCACGAACGCGACCAGCGCAACCCAATTGCGGCTGTCGACGATCGTGAACCTGCCGGTCGGAGGGATGTGGAAGAAGTTGAACGCGGCGGCGCTGGCGAGCGAGGTAAGGAGCCCCAGCCACAGTCCGAAGTAGGCTGCGATCACCAGAATCGCCGGCAGGTAGACGACGCTCAGCGAGACTGCAGGGGCGATCGACTTGAGCGGATAGATCGCGAAAGTCGCGAGCGTGACCGCCGTCACGGCGGCCAGCAGGCCAAGCCAGAGCGGTGGCCTTCTGCTAGACGTTTGAGAGCGCACTACCGGGAACCATAATTCGACCAGATGCTCGCGACGAGTCCGACCACAGTTCAACTCCAGCGAGTGCGGCTGCCCTGGGCGCTGGAACCCGCTCAGGCGCTGGCCGCGCTCGAGTCCGAATCGCTGCCGTTTGCGCTCGTGGGCGCCTGGGCAGGAGGCGGCGCAATCGTCGGTTCAGAACCGGTGCGCGTGGCTGACGCCTCTGAAGATCCGTTCGCGCTGCTCGATGAGCTGCCGCGGGTTGAGCCGCATGCAACGGCAGTCGGCGGCGGCTGGTTCGGCTGGCTCGGGTATCGGTTGGCCGAGCGGGTTGAACAGGTTCCGCTGGTCGAAACCCGGCCCAGGGCGTTGCCGGAGTTTCACCTCGCCTACTACGACAACGTGCTGCATCAGGATCGCGATGGAGTGTGGTGGTTCGAGGCGCTTGTCACGCCGGAGCGCCGGGAAGCGCTCGACGAGCGCGTTGCCCACCTCTGGGATCGGCTTGCCGACGTGAGCGTGGCCGACCCAGCCTGCCGCCCCGGGCCGCTGCTGCTGGCCCGGGGCGTGGCCGACCACCATCTGCGCGCTGTCGCGGAGTGCCGCGAGCGCATCGCCGCAGGAGAGATCTTTCAGGCCAACATCTGCCTTCGGATGGAGGGCCAGTACGACGGAACCGCCACAGAGCTGTTGCGTACGGCGCTCGGCCGCGGCGGCGTACCGCAGTTCACGGCGGCGTTCGACACGCCGGAGGGCGGCATCGTCTCGCTCTCGCCAGAGCTGTTCCTGCGTCGGCGGGGACGCCAGGTGCGGACTGGGCCGATCAAGGGCACGGCGGTACGCCCCGCCGACCCGATGCTGGCGGCAGAGGCGCTCGAGCAGCTGCGCGAGTCGGCCAAGGATGCAGCCGAGCACGTGATGATCGTCGACCTTATGCGCAACGACATCGGCCGCGTCTGCGAGTACGGGTCGGTCACGGCTCCGCGACACCCCACGGCCGAGCCACACCCGGGACTCTGGCATCTCGTCTCAGGCGTCGAGGGTCGCCTACGTCCTGGTGTCGGCGACCGCGAGCTGCTCCAGGCGACATTCCCGCCGGGATCGGTCACGGGGGCACCCAAGGTCCAGTCGCTGATCGTGATCGCAGAGCTGGAGCCCACGGGACGCGAGGTCTATACCGGCGCGGTGGGCCTTGCCAGCCCGCTTGCGGGGCTCGAGCTCAACGTCGCGATTCGCACGCTCGAGCTCGCTGACGGTCGGCTCTGGTTGGGCGTGGGTGGTGGCATCGTCGCCGACTCCGACCCCGAACTGGAGCTCGAAGAGACGCTTGTCAAGGCGTGGCCAGTGGCCGCGGCCGTCGGCACGAAGGTCGTCGTCGAATGAGCGTCGGACTCACCGCGCTCACGCCGCGGGACGCACTCCAGTTCGGACCGCGCCCGGACCCGCGAGCAGGCGTCTTCGAGACGATGCGGGTCACAGACGGTGTGGTGCCTCTGCTCGAGGCTCAGCTCGACCGTCTGGCCGGGAGCGTTCGGGAGCTGTACGGGATCGAGGTTCCGCTGCCTGTCGCACGGGTCAGGGACATCACCCCGTCCGGCGATGCACGCCTACGGGTGACGTTCGTGCCGGGTGACTCAGCCGCGATCGACCACGGGCCGGTCGGTCCCGATCCGGTCTATGAGGGAATCGCGCCCTTTGTCCTGCCGGGCGGACTTGGTGCCCATAAGTGGATCGACCGGCGTCTGATCGACGCGATCACCGCTGCAGCCGGCGAGGGCTCCCTGCCGGTGCTGGTCGACGAGGATGGCTCGGTACTGGAGTCAACACGGATGAATGTGCTGATCGAGGAGCGTGGGCGTCTCATCTCCCCGCCCGCCGACGGTCGTTTTCGGCCGGGGTTCGGGCGGGAGCGCCTGCGCTACAGCGAGGAGCCGGTCGATCTCGACCGGCTCCTCGCTGCAGACGCGGTGATGCTGACCTCGGCGCTGCGGACCGTGCGTCTTCCAATCCGCCCCTAGTTCGCCGGCCGGGCGGGTCACCGAAACCGTACGGATCTGATCGTCGTGCAGCTGGCGGCGCAGACGCCGGCAGTGCCTGATCAGATCCTCGGAGGCGACCAACGCGCCGTAATGGCCTTCGCGCAGCAGCTTCAGCAGCGATTTCTGCGTGTCGCCACCCAACACGACGGTGGTCACGGGCATTGAGTTCGGCACCAGTGCGGCAGCTCCGGCAAGGATCTTCGCGGCCTGGTCCGGACACTCGATCGTTGGCGGAACGTACGCGCCGCCGAGCGCGAACGGCGTGACCCAGACGTAGGCACGCGGGTCCTCACAGGTCTTGACGAGGGTCAGACGCGCATGCTCGCGCTCAGCAAGGTCTACCGCCAGGCTGAAGGTCTCCCACATCTGCCCTTCGTGATCGCCGAGTACGCCGACCACATTGCACATGCTCATGACGCACCCTCCCTCTAAGGCATTTAGCGTAGCGTTAGATAGCCGAGGCGTGGGCGCTGCTGCGGAAGTTCTTACGTTGGCGGGTCGGGGCCTACGCCCCCAACACTCTCACCGGACCCGACCTATGGGACTCCCGGGGTATAGAGAACGCCCGAACTCCCACTGGCGCAGACGACGACCGGTGTTGGGGCTCCCAGCGTGTAGAGAACGCCCGAACTCCCACAGGCGCACACGACGACCGGTGTTGGGGCTCCGGGGGCACCCGACCGGGGGCCTGCCGGCTTTGAACCGCCGGTGCGCCGTCGCCCGTCTCTGCGCGCTTACGTGAGGTGCAGGCGATGCGCCATCGCCGCCGCCTGCGTGCGGCTCTGCACACCCAGCTTCGACAGGATCCGCGAGACGTGCACACTCGCGGTCTTCTCGGCCATGTACAGCGAGGCGCCGATCTGCCGGTTGGTGGCGCCCTCGGCGATCAGCCCCAGCACCTGGAGCTCACGCGGGGTCAGTCCGAACGGCGTCTCCACCTCGGCGGCGTGCTGATCACTGCCGTCTGACGCGATGTGCTCGGAGTCGCCGTCGGCGTCTGGTCGCGCGCCGAGGTCCAGCCGCGCACGCAGCGCCAGACCCTGGATCTCACCGGCCAGCCAACCGGCGCCGAGCCGGTCGGCAACAGCTGCAGCCTCGGATGCGACGGCTCCGGCTGCCGCTCGATCCCCTGCCTCGACCAGCGCCTCCGCCTCGCGCCAGCGCATCAGCGCTGCGCAATAGGGGCGGTCGAGCCGCTCCCACGCGGACGCACCGTCAGCCCAGAGCTGCGGGTCGTTGTGCCCGATCGCGCGTGCGTTCTCCGCAACTCCGACTCCCAGCCACGCTCGTTCGACCGGCCCGCCGTCCTGTGCCGCCGCGTCAAGGCGCTGCAGGTGGATATCGGCGCGCACGAGCGCGTCGCGCTCGCTGTCCGGCTCACGCAGGTCCCGGGCGCGAACCGCGCGGTCGGCCTCGACCGCCATCCCGACCGCCGTGACACGCGCGATCCGCATGACGTCGTCAGTGCAGACCTCGAGTTCGTCCAATGCCGCTGCGACGGCCGATTGAGCCTGATCGAGCTCGCCGCCGCGGCGATGCAGCTCGCCGAGCAACGAGCCGAACATGCCGTGCCACTGGGCCTCGCCGGTGACGCGTACGAGCGGCTCGGCTGCGTCGAGCCGCTCACGGGTGAGCACCAGGTCGCCTTCGCCAAGCGCAAGCTCGGCATCGCGCAACAGCCGGTAGATCAGCGGCACTCCGACGTAGGAGGCGATCGGCGGCCCCGGGTTTGCACGTGCCAGATCCCACTCGCCAGCCTCGAACGCGAGTCCGGATAGCGTCAGCACCATCCAGGAGTAGGACTGGCCCAGTCGTCTGCTGACCTCGGCGAGGCCCTCCTGAATCACTGCCAGTGCCTCAAGTGTGCGCCCCGCCAGGCTGAGAAGGTCGGCGAGGTTGCTGTAGGCCGACCCAAGGTCGTCGAGGTCATCCTGCTCGTGCGCGAGCGCGATCGCCTCACGCAGCAACCTCTCGCCATCGTCTACCTCACCGAGTGCGATCTTGGCCATCCCCAGAGTGTTCAGCGTCTCGCCTAGCGTCATCTGCAAGCCCATCGCCTGGGCCACCTCGCGCGCCCGTTCGCCTTCGGCCACGGCTTCCCGATAGTGACCGCGAAGGACATGCGTGCGCGCCAGCCACGAGAGCACGCGCGCGCGATCCCGGCTGGGCTCATCGGGGAGCAGTCTCAGTGCGTGATCGAGGTCGTCGATCGCCGCGCTCGCCTGGTTGAGCCGCCAGCGCGAGCGGCCCCGCCGCCCGAGCAGGCGGGCATAGCGGAGCGGATCGCTGTCAGGGTCTAGCAGCGACAGCGCGTGGTCGGCGAGCATCTCGCTGTGGCGCTGGTCGCCGCTCTGGGCGGACGCGCTTGCGGCTGCGTCGAGCAGCTCCACCTCGTCGATCCCGGTGATCTCCTCGGGGTCCGGAACGCGGGCCCACAGCTGGTGAGCACGCTCATAGAGGTCGGCCATCTCACCGTAGGCGTGGACACGACGCGCCTCACGCGCAGCCAGGAGCGTTGCGCGCAGCGCCGCGGCCTGGTCACCGGCGGCCGCGTAGTGGGTCGCGATCGACGCGACTCGCGCGGCCTCGTCCTCCGCGCAGTCGAGCGCCGGCTCTGCCTCGAGTTCGCGCGCGAGCTCGAGGTGCATGGCGCTGCGTTCACCCGGGAGCAGGTCGTCGTAGACGACCTCGCGCAGCAGCGCGTGCCGGAAGCAGAGACGTCCGTCGCCGCCCGCCACGAGCACGTGCTCGGCCACGGCTTCACGCAACGCATCCCGCAGCTCCGAACCACTCACGCCTGCGATCCGCCCGATCATCGGCTGGTCCAGGGCGCGGCCGACGGAGACGGCCCGGGCCGCCAGGCCCGCGCTGTCGCTCAGCCGCTCGATGCGCAGAATGAACGCGTCTCGCAGGCTCTGTGGCGTGGCGCCGCGGCCATCGAGTGCCGCCGCCAGCAGTTCTTCGACGAACAGCGCGTTGCCGTCGGTGCGCTCGAGCAGCCGCTCGATCAGGCCAGGCTCGGGCTGCTCGCCGAGGATGTCGGTCAGCGCCTCGGTGAGCTCCTCGCGGTCGAATGGCTCGAGCTCGATCCGGCGGCAGTCGTCAAGTCGCCCGAGCTCGGCCAGCAGCGGCCGCAGCGGATGTTTGCGGTGCAGCTCGTCGCTGCGGAAGCTGAGCAGCAGCAGCACACGCTCGTTGATCAGGCTTCTGGCCAGGAACGCGATGAATCCGCGGGTCGAGCGATCCGCCCAATGGACGTCCTCCAACACGATCGCGAGCGGCTGACGCTCGCTCAGCAGGTGCACGAGCTCCAGCAGGCTCTCGAACAGTCGCATCTGGCCGTCGCCGCTGCCGCTGCCGGTGTCCGCGGGGGGCGTGCCCATGCTCGGCAACAGCGTCGCCAGATTCACGCGACTGGCCGCGCTGAGCGCGTCCAGCGCGCTGTCGTGCTCACGCACCAGCGGCCGCAGCGCGCCCAGCAGCGGCGCATATGGAAGCTCCATCTCGCCCTGTTCCAGGCACTGGCCCTTGAGCACCAGCGCGCCTTCCAACGACCGCTCCGCCTCGGCAAGCAGTCGCGTCTTGCCGACGCCTGAGTCGCCTGAGACCAGGATCAGGCGTGGGTTCCCGTTAAGCGCTTCGCGGAAAGCGAGTTCCAGCTCGGCCAGCTGATTCTGGCGACCCACAAACCGGCTGCTTGTCAGTCTGACGCGCACGTCTGAAGTATCGCGTGAGCCGACCTTCGACTCGAACTGGGTGGTGGTGGTGTTGGCCTTCGTGGCGGAGTTCAGCCATCCGGGCCTTGTTGAATTGGTAGTTGAGCGCGGGGTGCATTCCTGTTCGCTCCTCTTGTCGATCTCCTGCATGTTGTGCAGTCAGAATCGGCTAAGAGCGGACCCCTTACATCGGCAGTTCGCAGCGATCTGCGCCTAAGGGGGCCTTAGAGCCGGTCTCAAAAGTCCGGCGCGTCCGGATGCGGCCGTGTACGCATCGCCGGATCGCCACCCAAACCCTTGCGAATACCTTGCGTATTCGCTTCGGGTTCGTGCAACGCCCGGCTCGGTCCACGTCCGTCCCGAACACACCGTCCTGTTTTGAGACAGGCTCTTAGGGCAACGCGAAGGATCCCGTCGGGCACAATGCCCGACGGGATCCGAACTGCTGCCCAGCGCCCGGAGGCCTAGGCGGCAGGCGGCAGTGAGCTCACCGGTGCGGTGCCGGTGACTGTGAGCGTCTGCGGTGTCGAGACCCCGCCGACATTCACCGGCCCACCGGTGATCTCAACGCGCAGCTGCACGGCGCCCACTTCACCGGGGGTGAAGGTGAACGAGTACTGGGAGCTGCCCGTGACGACGCCGCTCTTCAGGATCGCCCAGTTGCCTGAGCTGTTCTGAGCCTCAAGGTGGATCACGTGCCCGCTGTGCTCGGGCGTGACCGTGCCGTTGATGGTCACCGAACCGCCGACTGTGGTCGTCGAGGAGCTCAGTGTCATTGTCACCACGTCCTGCACGCCGACGTACAGGTTGGCCGTCTTCTCATGACTGCTGTTCGCAGTCTGGACGTGGTAGATCGTGTTGCGCATCGGCATCTGTGTGAACGAGTACTTGCCGTTCGCGTCGGTCATACCGCTCTCGAGTGCCTTGTAGCTGCCGTTCAGGGTGCGCCCGTACAGCGTCACCGGAACGTTCGGTTGCGTGGTCGTCGTGGAGCCCGCTGCATACAGCACGCCGCTGATCGTCTCGGTCTGGCCGTTGGTGATGATCGGCGCGCTGCCGTCGATCGTGAACGACGGGTTCTGCGACTGCTGGACCGTCAGATTGACGGCATCTGACTGACCCGGGGTGTTGCGCTTGTCGCCCGGGAAATACGCGCGCAGCGTGTAGCTGCCAGGTGTCCTGAACTTGTAGGACACCGCGAAGCTGGAGTCGCCGTGCGTGTGGGCGCTGGCGATCGTGTGCCAGCTGTCACCTGAGGTGCTGTTCTGCGCCTGCAGCAGCACGCGCTGTCCCGGGTGCGCCGGGTAGACCGTGCCGCTGAACTGGACCGGCTGAGAGGTGGTCGCATTCGTCTCACTCGCGTTGAGTGACACGACGGCGGAGACCAGCTCGTGGATCGTGCGGCTATGCGTGTGGTTGGGGCCGACCACGAACCAGTTGCGGTTCGAGACGACCACGCCGTCAGCGCGGACGAACTCGTAGTAGCCCTGGTCGTTGGTGACCCTGGAGCCGACGATCGTGAACTGCGCCGCCGGATTGATCCGATGGAACAGGTAGACGCGCCGGTTGGCGTTGTTCGGCCCCTGCAGCTGACCGTAGATCAGCACACCCTGGCCGGCCGTGATCGGGTCCGGCGTGGCGGCGATCGTCAGGCCGTCGTTGAAATGCGGGTGCGGATGCCTGTGGGCGCTTGCCGAAGCCGGCAGCGCAATCAATGACGCCACGAGCAGAGCGACCCCTGCCGTGACCTTGGTGAATCGATGTGTACGCATTTTCCGTCCTTCCTCCCAGAAAGAAAGTTGACGTCAGCCTTACAACAGGCCAACGGTCCCCGGAGTTGCGTTAGGAATGTTGCGGGCCTGTTATGACTCGGGTCTGCCAATGTGAAGCCCAGGCCGCCACCTGCGTGAGCTGGGTCAAGGGCCGGGATGCTCAGACCCCGGGGGCATCGAGCCTGGCGGTCAGAAAGCCGTGTGATCATCGAACAGGGTGATCAGAGAAAGCCGGGGGGCCAGAGAAAGCCGGGTGATCAGAGAAGCCGGGTGATCAGAGAAAGCCGGGGGGCCAGAGAAAGCCGGGTGCGATCACCTACGCAGGATCTGGGCGAGTGCCTCTCGTGAGTGGATCCCGAGCTTGAGGTAGACGTGGCGCAGGTGGTACTCGATTGTCTTGGGGCTCAGAAACAGCGCAGCCGCCGTCTCGCGCGTGGTCCGGCCGGAAGCGAGCATGGTCGCGATCTGGAGCTCCTGGGGTGTGAGCTCTTCCAGGGTCTGGGGCTCACCGCGGCGCAGTGTCTGGCCGGTCGCCTCGAGTTCACTGCGTGCAAGCGCCGCCCACGGTTTCGCGTCGAGCGCCGTGAAGACCTCCTCGGCCGCGCCGAGCTGAACCCGTGCGAGTACACGGCTGCGTGAGCGGCGTAGGCGCTCACCGAAGACGAGCCGTGTGCGCGCCAGCTCGAAGACGTCGGGAGTCTGTTCGTGGAGGACGATGGCACGCTCGAAAGGGCTCGGCGAATGCAGGCGTTGTCAGTCCCTCGCAGCGGAGCGCTCGGGCCATTGACCACGGTTGACCCTTAGCCTCGGCGGCCGCCCGGAATGCGCTTGCCACTGCGCGGGCGCGATCGTCGGCGCCGAGCCGGACGCAGGCCTCCACGATCTCGGCCGCGGGCCAGAGGTCCACGTCACTGATCGTTGCCTCAGCCGCCAGTCGTCGCTGTTGCTCGAATCGCTCCACCGCGGCCGCCGGCCGGCCCTGCGCGAGCTCGAGCTCCCCGAGTGCCGTCAGCGCCCACAGTGACGGCAGGCGTGCACCCAGCGTCTCAGCGAGCTCAAGCGCCTCCACCGCGTGCTGCCGGCACTCGTGCTCGCTGCCCTGACGCGCCTGAAGCCAGGCGAGCGCCGAGAGCCCTAAGGCGAGCCATGTGCGCTGATCGGTCTCCCGCGCCAGCGCGACCGCCTCCCGGTAGGTGGCCTGCGCCAGCCGCCAACTCTCAGTGGTCGCCTGATCACGTCCGATCAGCACGAGCACGAACGGCAACGATCCGATCGCCCCCCGGGCACGCGCCGAGCTGAGCGCGGTCTCGAGCTGTTCGCGTCCCGTCTGAGACTCGCGCAGGAACAGCGGGCTGAGTCCGATCCATGGCAGCAGCATTGGCTGCGTCAGCAAATCCGGTTCCCGCTCGCAGATGGCGACCGCCTCGCGCAGTGAGCCGGCACCGTGCGCGGCATCGCCGCTCATCGTCTGGGCAATTCCGGTGATTGTTGCGGCCAACATCAGCGCGGACGCTGAGACCGGACCTGGGAGCAGCGCCCGCACCTGCGCGGAAATCGCATCGAGCCCACCCGGCTCGCATGACATGAAGCAGGCGATTGTGGCGTCGGCGAGAAGCGCGACCGCCTCGTCGGTGCGCGACGGGTCGGCGGCGGCGCGAGCAGCCGCGGCGACCAGGATCGAATGGCCATCGGTCACAGGGCCGTGACTCGTCGCGATCCTCCCTGCCAGGCGTTGCGCAGCTAAGACACCCGCTTCAGTCGGTGCACCCGCTGCTCTCGACTCGTCGAGCAGCCGTCGTGCCTGGTCCACCCGCCCTGCTTCGAGGGCGGCCTCGGCGGCTCGCAGCAGCAGCACCGTCCTGCGGGTGGGAGCCGCTGTGAGCCGTGCGCCGCGATCGAACGCGGCCACCGCGCTCGCGTAGCCGCCGCGCTCGAGGCTGTGTCGTCCGGCGCGCTCCAGCGCATCGGCGGCCGCCTCGTCGGTACCCACGGCCGCGGCCGCGAGGTGCCACGCGCGCCGGTCCAGTTCGCGGTCGGATAGCACCGCAGCCAGCGCCCGGTGTGCCTCGCGCCGCGCACCGAGCGGGGCGTCGGTGTAGACAGCCGATCGCACGAGCGGATGCTGAAACTCGACGCGGCCGGCGGCGATTCTGACAAGCCCGGCGCTCTCCGCCGCCAGCAGCTCGTCGATGTCCAGGCCGATCCGGCCGGCCGCTCGCGCGAGCATCGATAGGTCACCCGAGTCGCTCGTGGCCGCCAGAAGCAGACACCTGCGCGCTTCCTCGTCCAGCGCGGTGGCCCGCCGCAGGTAGGCGGCCGATACGCGCGCCGACAGAACCATCGGGGCCCCGTATGGGGCCAGCGCCAGTTCGTCGTCGTCAGTCGACAGCTCGAGCAGGGCCAGCGGATTCCCGCCGGTCGCGGCCGCCAGCCGCTCGACCGCGTCGGCGCTGACGTCGTCGCGCAGGATCCGGATCTCGGTTGCGCTCAAACCCTCGAGTGTGATCACCGTGATCTCGGTTCCGTCGACCAGCGACCGGTGGCCCTCGCGAACTGCGAGGATCGCTACCACCGAATCCGCAACGAGCCGTCGCAACATGAACCGCAGTGCCTCGGCGCTGGGCTCGTCGAACCACTGCGCATCGTCGAGCAGCAGCAGCACCGGACGCGTTTCCGCGCACGCTGCAACCAGACCGAGCGTGGCTGCGCCGACGGCAAACCGATCCTGCGCGCGGCCGGGTCGCAGCGCGAACGCCTCCTCCAGGGCGGCGGCCTGTGGGGCGGCCAGCTGCCCGAGCAGACAGAGTGCGGGCCGCAGAAGCTCGAGCAGCGAGGCGAACGGGACACGAGCCTCCGATTCAATCCCACGGGCATGCAGCACCAGCATCTCGCCGCCGAGCTCGGCCGCATACCCGAGCAGCGCCGTCTTACCGATTCCCGGGGCGCCCCTGAACGCCAGAATCGAGCTGCGGCCTGCCGCCGCTGCGAGCCATCGCCTGACCGATGGCCGCCCGTTCCGGGTCCCGGCCCACAAGCATGGGCTCAGTCTAGATTTGACTGGAGGTCACGACTAGGTGCCCCCCGGAAGCGATCCCAGAACTGCCCTCATAGGGTCAAAGCAGGCGGTCGCTGTGGCCGCGGGACCGATCCGAGGAGGATTCAAGTGAGCACCATCGATCAACCGGTCGAGGTAGACACCGACAAGCTCATGGAGTTCGTATTTCGTGCGGTGGACGAGGTGGGCGCCACGCTCAACACCGCGCTGGTGGTGCTGGGCGACAAGCTGGGGCTGTACCGCGCGATGGCCGGCACGAGCGGCATGACCCCCGCCGAGCTCGCCGACCGCACCGGCACATCTGAGCGCTACGTCCGCGAGTGGCTCAACAACCAGGCCGCCGGAGGGTATGTCTCCTACGACCCGGCCAGCGGTCGTTACACGCTGCCGCCGGAGCAGACCGTCGCGCTGACCGACGCCGACAGCCCCGCCTACCTGCCGGGGTTCTTCCAGATCGCGCTCGGCTCGGTGATCGACTCGCCGCGGATCATGGAGGCCGCCACGCGTGGCAACGGGATGGGGTGGCACGAGCACACGCACGACGTCCACGAGGGCTGCGAGCGGTTCTTCCGGCCCGGCTACAACGCGCATCTGCTGATCGAGTGGCTGCCGGCGCTCGACGGCGTGGTCGCCAAGCTCGAACAAGGCGCGCAGGTGGCTGATGTCGGCTGCGGCCACGGCGCCTCCACAGTGCTGATGGCGAAGGCCTATCCGAACTCACACTTCGTCGGCTCCGATTATCACGAGGGCTCGATCAAGACTGCGCGGGCACGCGCCGAGGAGGCAGGCCTGGCCGGCCACGTCGAGTTTCGCACGGAGTTCGCACAGGACTACAGTGGCGATGGCTATGACCTCGTGACGATGTTCGACTGCCTACACGATATGGGCGACCCGGTGGGGGCCGCGCGCCACGTGCGTCAGGCGCTGGCGCCGGACGGCACCTGGATGATCGTCGAGCCGAAAGCGGGCGATCGCGTCGAGGACAACTTCAATCCCGTCGGCCGGGCCTACTACGGCTTCTCGACGCTGCTCTGCACGCCTGCGTCGCTTTCACAGGATGTCGGCCTTGCGCTCGGCGCGCAGGCCGGTGAGGCGCGCATCCGCGAAGTAGTCACGGCGGGCGGCTTCACGCGCTTCCGGCGTGTGGCGGAGACGCCGTTCAACCTGGTGTTCGAGGCGCGCCCGTGATGCATGCCACTGATGTCGCTGCTGCCGGTCCCGCTGGACCGGCAGCCGGCATCGGCGCAGATGGGCCGATGACCGCTCGCGCTCCTCGTGAGGAGCAGACCCGCGCCCGCTACCCCGATGACAGTGGCTATGTGACGCGCGACGGGGTGCGGCTGTACTGGGAACGGTACGGCGACGGCCCGCGGGCTGTGGTGCTGCTGCCCACGTGGTCGATTGTCCACTCGCGCGGATGGAAGCTCCAGATCCCCTACCTGGCCCGCCACTTCCGCGTCCTGACGTTCGACGGTCGTGGCAACGGTCGCAGTGACAGGCCGCGTGGCGCCGAGGCCTACGCCGCTGAGCAGTTCGCGGCGGACACGCTCGCCGTGATGGACACCACCAGCACGGAGAGCGCGGCGCTGGTGGGCCTCTCGTGCGGAGCTCTGTGGGCGACGATCCTGGCTGCCGAGCATCCCGAACGGGTCGAACGGATCGCCTACATCGGTCCGGCGGTGGCGCTCGCGCCGGATCACGTGGTGCGCTCGCTGCACAGCTTCGACGACGTGCTCGACACCGACGAGGGCTGGGCAAAGTACAACCGCCACTACTGGCTCCGTGACTATGAGGACTTCGTCGATTTCTTCGCACGGCAGTGTCTGCACGAGCCGCACTCGACCAAACAGATCGAGGACTTCATCGGCTGGGCGCTCGAGACCGACCCGGAGACGCTCGTCGACACCATGCAAGGCCTGAAGATGGGGAGCCGCGGCGAGTGGATCGAACGCTTCCCGAGTGTGAAATGTCCGACGCTCGTCATCCACGGCGAAGATGATCATGTCCGGCCGCTCGCACAGGGAGCGGCGCTGGCGCGTGCGACCGGGGGGACGCTTGTGACCCTTGAGGGCTCGGGTCATCTGCCCGAGGGGCGCGATCCAGTGCGAGTCAACCGGCTGCTTTACGACTTCCTGTCTGCGGGCGTGACGGAGCCGCCGCGATGCTTCCGCCGAGCACCTGCACGGCATACCCGCCGGGCTCTCTACATCTCTTCACCGATCGGCCTCGGGCACGCGCGCCGCGATCTGGCGATCGCGCGCGAGTTGCGCGGGCTGTGTCCGGATCTGGAGATCGACTGGCTGGCTCAGCATCCGGTGACAGAGGTGCTGGGCGCCTCCGGCGAGCGCATCCACCCTGCGAGTGGGGGGCTGGCAAGCGAGTCCCAGCACATCAGCGCTGAGAGCAATGGACACCGCCTCCACTGCTTCGAGGCGATCCGCAGGATGGATGAGATCCTGCTCGCCAACTTCATGGTCTTCAACGATCTGGTCAGGGACGAGCCCTACGACCTCTGGATCGGAGACGAGGCCTGGGAGCTCGATTACTTCCTACATGAGAACCCCGAGCTGAAGACGGCGTCGTACGTGTGGCTGTCTGACTTCGTCGGCTACCTGCCGGACGTCTCCGGCGGCACGCACGAGGCGATGCTGACCGCCGACTACAACGCGGAGATGATCGAGCAGCTCGGTCGGTTCCCCCGCGTGCGGGACCGTTCGATCTTCATCGGCGAGGCTGACGACATCATCCCCGGCGACTTTGGCCCCGGGTTGCCGTCGATCCGCGAATGGACGGAGCGGCACTTTCGCTTCTCCGGCTACGTCACCGACGTCGTGGCGCCGTCGGAAGAGGATCGCAGAACTATCCGGGCGCAGCTGGGTTACCGGCCGGACGAGCGCGTCTGCATCGTCACGGTCGGCGGCTCGGGGGTCGGCGACAGCCTGTTACGGCGCACGATCGAGAGCTTTCCAGAGGCCAGGCGTCTCGTACCGAAGCTGAGGATGATCGTCATCGCTGGGCCGCGGATCGACCCGGCGACACTGCCGGCCGCCGATGGGCTCGAGGTCCGTGGTTATGTCCCGGATCTGCCCACGCACCTGGCGGTGTGCGACCTAGCGATCGTCCAGGGCGGCCTTGCCACCACGATGGAACTGGCCGCTGCGCGACGGCCGTTCATCTACGTGCCCCTCGAGCAGCACTTCGAGCAGAACGGGCACGTCCGCCACCGGCTGGAGCGCCATCGGGCGGGGTGCCGCCTGGAGTTCGCCGATGCACACCCGCAGGCATTGGCCGATGCGATTGCCGAGGAGCTCGACCGTGACGTCGACTACCTGCCGGTCCCGACGGACGGCGCCGCGCGCGCAGCGGCGATGATCGCCGAGTTGCTGTGAGCGCTGTGCCGGTCCCCGCTCAAGCGGGGCGGGGACCGGACTGAAGGCGTCCTAGCTGGCGACCGGCTGGCGCTGGATCCACTTCGAGGTGCAGGGGATCTTCGACAGATCGCAGCGGCCCGCGTATGCCTTGGCGATCTCCGCGACCTCGCTGAGCAGGTCGTCGCGCAGCGTGATCGGCTTGAGGCCGAGCTCGAGGAAGTTGTCGTTGGCCACGAACAGATCGTTCTCCGCGTCCTCTTTGCGGGGATTGTCGACGTAATCGATCTCGGCGCCGGTCAGCTCCGCGACCAGCTTCGCGAGATCACGCACGCGATGCGTCTCCGTCATCTGGTTGAAGACCTGGACGCGCTCGCCGCGGGCGGGCGGGTTCTCGATCGCCAGCTGAATGCAGCGAACCGTGTCCTGGATGTGGATGAACGCACGGGTCTGACCCCCGGTCCCATGGACCGTCAGCGGGTAGTCGACCGCAGCCTGCATCAGGAACCGGTTAAGGACTGTGCCGAAGTCACCGTCATAGTCGAAGCGGTTGATCAGCCGCGGGTCGAGCCGAGTCTCGTTGGTCTGCGTGCCCCAGACGATTCCCTGGTGCAGGTCGGTGGTACGGACCCGGTCGTTCTTCGCGTAATAGGCGAACATCAGCTGATCCAGGGTCTTGGTCATGTGGTAGATGCTGCCCGGGTTGACCGGGTAAAGGATCTCCTGCTCGATCTCGGTGCCGTCGTCCTTCTCGACCTTGACCGCGAGGTAGCCCTCCGGGATCTGCATCCCGGCGGTGCCGTAGCCGTATACGCCCATCGTGCCGAGGTGGACGATGTGGATGTCAAGCTCGGCCTCGACGGTCGCCGCCAGCACGTTGTGCGTCGCGTTGACGTTGTTGTCGACCGTGTAGCGCTTGTGCGCGGCGTCCTTCATCGAGTACGGCGCGGCGCGCTGCTCGGCAAAGTGCACGACCGCATCCGGGCGGTATTGCCGATAGAGGTCAAGCAAACCCGCGTAATCCTGCGCAACATCGAGCCGGTGGAACGGGATCTCGTTGCCGGTGACCTCCTGCCAGGCGCCCAGCCGCGTGCCGATCGGGGAGATCGGGGTCAGCGATTCAGCCTCCAGCTCGGTGTCCATGTTGCGGCGAGCGAGGTTGTCGACGACGACCACGTCGTGGCCCTGGGCCGAAAGGTGAAGCGATGTCGGCCAACCACAGAAACCGTCTCCGCCCAGAATCAGGATGCGCAAGGGTTGTACTCCTTTGAGTCGACAAGAGCCGGCGCCCAGAGATCGGCGCCATCACCGGGTTGCCCGATGAACGTTTGCGATCGTTCTACAGTCGGCTTCCGGCTCGAAATTAGCTGACAAACATAGCGTCTCTGCCGGAAGGCAGGGGATCAAAGCAGCGGGTTGCTTACGTTGAGTTTAGGGGATGCCGCGCCGGCGGCTGCCAGCGCTCACCCGTAAGGTAGATCAAAGGACCTGAACCATCGACTCAAGGAGACCGACATGGCGCAATCGGTTGCAGCTGGCAGCGGCACGTTCAGCATCGGCGGTGAACTGACCGTGAACCGCCTCGGGTTCGGCAGCATGCAGCTGACCGGGCCGGGCGTCTGGGGCGATCCGAAGGATCCTGCGGAGGCGGTGCGCGTCCTGCGACGCAGCGTCGAACTCGGCATCAACCTGATCGATACCGCTGACTCCTACGGCCCGGTCGTGGCCGAGCAGCTGATCCGCAAGGCGCTGCACCCTTACGCGGATGGTCTTGTGATTGCCACCAAGGCAGGCTTCACCCGCCAGGGCCCGAACCGCTGGGCTGCGCTCGGCCGACCCGCGTACCTGCGCCAGCAGGCAGAGTTGAGCCTTCGCAACCTCGGACTGGAGCAGATACCACTCTTCCAGCTGCACCGCATCGACCCGGAGGTTCCGCTCGAGGACCAGGTCGGCGAGCTGCGGGCTTTGCAGACCGAGGGCAAGATCGCCCAGATCGGCCTCTCGGAGGTGTCGGTTGAGCAGCTGCAGGCGGCCGAGCAGATCGCACCGATCGCGAGTGTGCAGAACCTCTACAACCTCGCCAACCGTGAGGCCGAACCGCTGCTCGAATACTGCGAGGCGAGGGGTATCGGCTTCATTCCCTGGTTCCCGTTGGCCACGGGCAAGCTATCTGCGCCAGGCGGCCCGCTGGCCGCCCTGGCGGCAAGCACCGGGCTCGCGCCGTCCCAGCTGGCACTCGCATGGCTGCTCAGGCGCTCGCCGGTGATGCTTCCGATTCCGGGTACCTCATCGGTCGCACACCTCGAGGAGAACACGCACGCGGCGACGATTGAGCTCGGCGACGAGCAGTTCGAGGCGCTCGCGCGGGCTGCCGCCTGATTGGACGTTTCACGGTCTGGCCGCTCACAGACTGCAGAAACTTGGGAGATTTGCCGATAGGTCGCGCATGACCAGCGACTCACGATGGGTTGGTGTCGGTCGCGCGAGGTCTGAGGGTGCGTCGGGCGCCGCCGGGTTCCACAACAAGGCGCCGGTCGTCCTGGCGGTCGTATGAGCCGTTCGACGGTGAGCTCGTCGACGCAGCAGCTCGCCGAGTTCGTAGCCGTCGTGTCGACCGCCGCCGACGAGCAGATCGCGATGCGTTCGGCGGCGGAGCTCGTGGCACAGTCGCTCGGGGCCGATGCCGTGGCAGTGGTCTCCCCAGGCGGGGTTGCTCACTGCGTCGGCTGGCCGGCCGGTGCGGCGCCGCTCGAGGCGATCCGGACTGCGGCGGCGGCTGAACCCGGGGTCACTGGGCTGCTTGCAGTTCCCGGTCTGGGCGAGCTTCCCGTGAGCTCGGTCAACGCCGGCGAAATTGATGATGTGCGCCTGCTGCTGATCCGCGCCGCCGGCCCCCTCGATGCTGAGGAGAAGGGTCTGTTGCGGGGAATGGAGCGGACACTCGGGCTGGCGGTTCGCAACCACGAGGCATTGGGCGTGCTGCGCGAGCGCCAGCGTCTGCTCGAAGGACTCTCCGAGATCCAGCGCTCGATCGCCCACCGAGCACCGCTGCATCAGGTGTTCGACGCCATCGTGCAACTGGGGTCGGACATCCTCGGCGAGCATCAGACCGTCCTGCTGCTCAGGGACAAGAGCGATCCCGACACCCTCGGCATCGCAGCGTCGACCGGGATCCCGGAGGCGCTGTTCATACGGATGCGGCGCACGAGCGTCCAAGACGGCATCGCGGGCCGCGCTATCCGCGAGGATCGTCTGGTCGTGGTCGACGACTACGGGAAAGATCCGACGAATCCGCGCGGTTTCCTCGACGTGGGAGTCACCGCATGCATGGCGGCGCCGGTTCACGAGGACGGCGCGGTCGTTGGCGCGATCTCAGTCTCCAGCTATCGCCCGGGGCGCAGCTATTCCCGGGCTGACCAGACGATGCTGAGCACGCTCGCGCAATATGCGAGCCTCGCCCTGAACGATGCACGGATCGTGAGCACGATGGTGCACCAGGCGCTGCACGATCCCCTCACTGCGATGCCCAACCGGGCGCTGTTCGACGATCGCCTGAGCCACGCCCTTCAGCGAGCCGATCGCAACGACTCGCAGGTGGCAGTGCTGTTCATCGATCTCGACCGCTTCAAGCCGGTCAACGACAGCCTTGGACACGCGGCCGGTGATGACCTGCTCAAGGCCGTCGGCGCGCGCATCGCGGATTGCCTGCGCGAGGGCGACACCGCGGGGCGTCTGGGGGGAGACGAGTTCGCGGTCCTGCTGGAGGACCGCCCATCGTCGAGCGACGCGGTCGACATTGCCCGGCGGCTGATTGACACGCTTGCGGCTCCGTTTGTACTCAAGGGGCGTGAGGTCTTCGTCGGCGCTTCCGTCGGGATCGCGATCGGGCGCCGCGGCGCCGACGACCTGCTGCGCAAGGCGGACGTTGCGATGTATCGCGCCAAGGCCGAGGGCCGTGGCCGTTACGCGCTCTACGAGTCGAGTATGCAGGCCGAGGTGATCGAGCGGCTCGAGCTCGAGGCCGACCTGCGCCACGCGCTCCAGCGGGGCGAGTTCGAGCTCTTCTACCAGCCGATCGTGCATCTGATGTCCGGTGCCCTGCATGGCGTCGAAGCCCTGATTCGCTGGCGGCATCCGACCCGCGGCTTGGTCGGTCCCGCCGATTTCATCGCTGTCGCTGAGGAGACCGGATTGATCATCGACCTGGGCCGCTGGGTGATCGACCAGGCCTGCCATCAGCTCGCCGAGTGGCAGGCTGCCGGTGCTCCAGACGACCTGACGATG
Organism: uncultured Conexibacteraceae bacterium; assembly: GCA_963844665.1. Taxonomy (GTDB): domain Bacteria; phylum Actinomycetota; class Thermoleophilia; order Solirubrobacterales; family Solirubrobacteraceae; genus Palsa-465. Next base: position 195,275 of record CAWJPB010000006.1, on the reverse strand, counting down.
AACGTCAACGTCTCTGGTCGCCAGTTGGATGATCCGGAGCTGGCGAACACGGTCGCTGCCGCGGTCAACGGTCTCGGTTTGGGTGAGAGCCGGTTGGTGCTCGAGATCACTGAGACAGTGTTGATGCGCGACACCAACGCGACGGTCACACAGCTTCGCGAGCTGCGATCGCTGGGGGTGCTGCTGGCTGTCGATGACTTCGGCACCGGGTACTCGTCGCTGCGCTACCTGAGCTCGTTCCCGGTCGACCTGCTGAAGATGGCGCGGCCGTTCGTCGAGCAGATCGAGGGTGGATCTGATCTGCGCGCATTGGCCCAGACGATCGCCGACCTGGGGACCAACCTCGGTCTGCGCGTGATCGCGGAGGGGATTGAGACGCCTGGGCAGTTCGCGGAGCTGCGAGCGCTCGGCTGCGAACTCGGGCAGGGCTTCCATTTCGGGCCACCGATTCGCGCCGATGAGATCACGCCGATGATCCTCGCCGCAGTGTCGCAGCGCGGCGGCGTGCTCTGAGCTTCCCGCCCGGAGACCGATGAGCGGGCGCTTCAGCTGGTGGATGCCGACTGCAGGTATGCCAGCACCGCCAATACGCGGCGGTGATCGGTCGCGGACTGCGGCAACTCGAGCTTCGAGAGGATGCTCTGGACGTGCTTTTCCACGGCTCCGACGGTGAGTACGAGCGCTTCCGCGATCCCGGCGTTTGAACGACCCTCTGCCATCAGCGCAAGGACCTCTCGCTCGCGCGGTGTCAGCCGTTCCAGCGGCCCGTCGTCGTCGCGGCGGCGAGAGAACAGCTGGGCCACCACGTCCGGATCAAGGGCGGTGCCGCCGTCAGCAACTCGACGCGCCGCTTCGAGGAAGTCGGCCACATGCATCACACGGTCCTTGAGCAGGTAACCGATGCCACCGCGGCCGTCGGCCAGAAGCTCCTCCGCATAGGCCTGCTCGACGTATTGCGAGATCACCAGGACGGCTGTGCCGGGGACCTGGCGACGGGCCTCGAGCGCCGCACGCAGACCCTCGTCGCGGTATTCGGGCGGCAGCCGAATGTCAACCACCGCCAGGTCCGGCCGGCGTGCCACGACCTCACGCACCAGGGCGTCGCCATCGGCAACCGCGGCCACCACCTCGATTCCGTTGTCACGCAGCAGTCGCGTGAGCCCATCGCGCAGCAGAGCCAGGTCCTCGGCGATCACCACGCGCATGGGATCTCAGCGTAGATCGTCGTCGGGCCACCCGGCGGGCTGCTCACCCGCAGGGTGCCGTCCAACGCCTCAACGCGATGGCGCAGACCTGTGAGGCCACTGCCGTTCTGGTCCGCCCCGCCAAAGCCGTCATCGCTGATCTCAAGCTCAAGCCTGTCGCCCACCTCCGCGATCCGGATCTCGAGCCAGTCGGCCTTGGCGTGCTTGGCGGCGTTGGCCAGTGCCTCGGCGGCGACGAAGTACGCGGCGCTCTCGATCGCGGCCGGTGGCCGGCGCGGCACGTCGACGGACAGCGCTACGTGCATCGGTGTGGCATTGGCGAGCGCGCCGACCGCCGCCTCGAGTCCGCGATCTGCCAGCACCGGCGGGTGGATCCCCCGCGCGAGGTCTCGCAGCTCACGTAAAGCCTGCTCGGCGCCGGCGCGGGCCTCCGCCAGCAGCTCGCCGGCGCGCTCGGGGTCCTCGGAGAGCTTCTGTTCGGCCATGCCGAGACTCATGCCGAGCGCGACGAGCCGTGCCTGGGCGCCGTCGTGCAGATCGCGCTCGATTCGCCGCAGTTCGCTGTCCTGAGCATTGACCGCACCGGCTCGAGTGGCGGTCAGCGTTTCGATCCGCTCGGCCATCTCGGCATCGCGACCAAGTCCCAGGAGCATGGCGAGCATCAGCGCTCCGACGATCACCGCCAGCCCGAGCAGGGTCCAGATCGGCCAGAAGTACCCGTGACCGCCCACCGCCCAGACACCGACCGTGAACAGCCAGAAGCTCGCGCCCACGCCGACGGTCACAGCCAGCGTCCTGCTCCCGCGGAAGCGCGCGATGAGCTCGGGCTGTTCCTCGAGCCGGACCAGCCAGGCATGGATTGCGAGCGTGGTGGCAAGCAGCATCGCAACCCAGATCGGCCAGAAGTACCCGCGCGAGGTCACCCCCCAGATCACGATCAGGGTTGCCACCACAGAGCCGCCGACAGCCGCGTGCGCGGTCAATCCGGCGCGCGTGGGGGCCGGACGAGTCATGGCGACGCCCGCGGAGCCGGCACCGGTCTCGAGCGACTCCTGCCGGCTGTCGTCTTCGCGAAGGCACGCCGCGGCGATCGGCTTGAACATGGCTCCGAGCGGGTGAGCCAGCGCGACCGTCAGCGGCAGCAGAACGAGCCCGACCGGGACCAGCGCGACCGACTCCAGGAACGAGTTCACGTTCCAGAAGCCCAGATCGGTGCCACCGGACACGAACGGGTTCAGGATCGGGCCGAGGATCATCGTCACCGAGGCGCCCAGCAACGCCAGCATCAGTACTCCGGCCGGGAATCCGGCGAACCACCGGGTCCACAGAAATACCTGCGCTCGCCAGAAGCCGCCGCCAAACAGGTGGCGCAGGCGGACGCTCAGGCGTCCGCCTGCGATGGAGATGTCCGGGACGTGCGCGTCCACCTCCAGCAGCGAGGAGGCGAGCTCGACCTCCACCGCCGCGAATCCGCGGGTCATCAACGCCAGTGCCAACACGACCGGGATCACCAGCGGTGTGATCGCCAGCCCGAAGCACAGGCTCCAGAGCGTCACCAGGCAGACGAACCAGATCAACCCGAGCGGCGCGCCAAGCAGCAGATAGGCGAGCCGCCGGTAGGTCACCGGGTCGGCGAGCGTGCGGACCAGCGTGCCCATCTCAGGCCACCTCGGCACTGCGACGCGGCAGCCAGGACAAGCCGCTCGGTAGGTACCAGTTCCAGTCGCCCAGCATCCTCATGGTTGCGGGCAACAGGATCCCACGAATGACTGTGGCATCGAGCAGAACCGCCACCGCCAGACCGATCCCCATCTGCTTGATGTCGAGTGTCGGCAACCAGGCGAAGACGGCAAACACCGCGACCATCACCGCAGCCGCCGCAGTCACGGTTCCAGCGGTCGATCCTATGCCTCGCGCCACTGCCTCCGAGGTCGGCAGACCCTGGTCGTGCAGTTCCTTGATCCGGCTGACGATGAACACGTGGTAATCCATCGAGAGACCGAACAGCACAGCGAACAGGAACAGGGGAAGCCATGTGACCACAGCTCCGTTGGAGTGGAAGCCGAGCAGGCTCTGCAGGTGCCCGTCCTGGAAGATCCAGACGAGCACGCCGTAGGCGGCACCGACCGATAGCAGGTTCAGCAGGATCGAGGTCAGCGGAATCACCAATGACCGGAACGTCACCAGCAGTAACAGGAACGCGAGTCCGAGGACGAACGCGAACACCAGCGGAAAGCGGTGCTTGAGCAGTGAGTTGAAATCATAGGTGCCGGCGGCCTGCCCGGTGACGGCGAACCTGGCGCCCGGGAGCTTGCCGATGCTGGCAGGGAGGATTCGGTCGCGAAGCGCCTCGAGCGCCGTCATCGAGGCTCGGTCGCTGCCGTTCCCGGCCATTGGGACCAGGATCTGCGCCGCGGTGTGGTCGCGGTTCACTGTCGTCTGGATCGGCTGCATCGCCTCGCCGCTTGCGAGCGCGAGCCGCTCGAAGCGCGCGATCGCCGCCCGTGCCGGCTGCGAGCGCATGTCGCGGTCGCGAACGACAACAACGGCCGGCGTCTGGTCGCCTGGGAACGCCTTCTGGATCTTCTCGTAGCTGCTGACGACGGGGATGCTATGCGGAAGATCGTTCGGCCCCAGTAGCGTCGTGTGCAGACCGAGCGTAGGCAGTGCCATCGTCACAAGCAGGCCGGTGGCAGCGATCGCTGCCACGAGCGGATGGCGCATCACAGGGCGAAGCACCACGTTCCACGCGCGCGACTGCGAGCGGACCCGTCGCACGCGGCCCCTGTCGACCCGGTCGCCAAGGCGGCCGAGCAGCGCCGGCAGGACCGTGAGCGAGCCGACCATTGCGGTGAACACGACCAACATCGCGCCGACGGCGATCGAGTTGAAGACGCTGCTGTCGGCCAAGAGCATTCCGGCCATCGCGATGAGGACCGTGATCCCTGAGGTCAGGACCGCGCGTCCGGAGGTTGCAGCGGCGCGCTCGAGCGCGATCTGTGGATTGTGTCCGGCGCGTCGCTCCTCGCGTTCCCGCTTGAGGTAGAAGAGCGAGTAATCGACACCCACCGCCATCCCCATCAGCAGCATGACTGAGCTCGTCGCGTCGGAAGCGTGGACGATATGGCTGGCGACTGCGGCCAATCCTGCGGACCCGAGCACGGCCGAGAAGGCGAGCAGTACGGGGATCCCCGCAGCCACGATCGCGCCGAACCCGATCGCCAGGATCAGGAAGGTGATCGGAAGCGATAGCTCCTCGGCCTTGTGCAGGCCGTTGTCGATCGACGCGTTCTGTTCGAGATCTGCGCTTGCGTCGCCGAATTCGGCCACGGTGAACCCTGGTGCCCGCCGCTGCAGCGACGCAACCCTGTTGAGCACGGGCTGGACGCGATTGCCGGCGGTGTCCGGATTGCCCCGCATGTTGAACTCAACCAGCGCCGAATGACGGTCGCTGGAGATCTGTCCGCGATTGCCGTGGGCGAGCGGTGAGCGCAACGCGTCGATCTGACGCAGCGGCCGCAATCGGGCGACCACCGTCTGGATCTCGCGGCGGAAGCGGGGGGCTGACACAGGGAGCCGGTGGCTCTGGATCAGAACGGTCTCGCTTGCGTGGTTCTTGAACCCGGACTCGTTCAGCAGCTTCTGGGCAACGGCGGACTGCCCTGTGCCCTGCTCGGAGTCGGTCAGCTGCACTGTGCCTGCCAAGTGGCCGGCGACCACGGCGCAGATCACGGCCACCAGCCAGATGCCGGTGGCCGTCTTCCAATGTTCCGCACTCCAGCGTCCGGCCCGGTACGCGATGTTCATTGCGTGCTCCTCTCGCTTCGATTGCGATGACGAGAGGAGGCTCGCGGGCGGCGAGCCGCGCGCCCAGGGGGCGTTCAGGCGTCAGGGGGTGGGGCTACCTGGCGTCTTGGCTTTCCATCCTTCCTTCCTCCATCCATATATGCACATATATGCATATATGGATGCGCGGTGGGTCAGAGGCGGAACGCGGTCCGCGGGATCTCGTCGACCAGCGCCTCTGCAAGCGTCAGCGCCTCGTCCTGCGAGAGCTGATGGTCGACGACCAGTTCTGCCAGGTAGCGCGCATCAAGACGGCGGCTCATGTCGTGACGCGAGGGGATCGAGCACAGCGCGCGCGTGTCGTCGATGAAGCCTGAGGTCTTGAAGAAACCGGCCGTTTCAGTCACGGCGCTCCGGTACCGGCCGACGGCGGCCGGCGCGTCGAGGAACCACCAGGGCGCGCCCGCATAGACGCTCGGGTAGAAGCCCGCGAGTGGAGCGATCTCGCGGGAGAACGCGGTCTCATCGACCGTGAACAGCACGATCCGGAACGTCGGGCTGGTGCCGACACGGCCAAGCAGTTCGCGGAGTGGCTCGGTGAAGGCCGCGACCGCCGGCAGATCATGGCCGGTGTCCGGGCCGAACCGCTCGGCGGTCGGGGCGTGATGGTTGCGGATCACTCCGGCATGTAGCTGCATGACCAGGCCGTCCTCGGCTGCCATCAGCCCGAACTGGAACAGCATGTTGCGCCGATACGCGCGCGCGTCCTGTGGGCTGATCGAACCATCGAGCCCCTGCCGGTGCAGAGCCTCGGCCCGCCGGTCGCTGAGAGGTGTGGCCCAGGCGTCGGCAACGCCGCAATCGGTTGCGGTGGCGCCGTGCTGCGCAAACAGCTCACGTCTGCTCCTGATCGCAGCCAGCAGACCGCGATAGCTGCGGCAGTCCTCGCCGCTGACCGCAGAGAGCGTGTCGAGCCGTTCGCGCCATGTCGACGTATTGGGCGTCATGTACACGTCGGCGCGCAGCGTCGGGACAACACGTGTGGACAGCTCCGACATCGCGGTCAGGCGCCGGTGGTGCTCGAGTGAGTCGGCCGGGTCGTCGGTGGTCGCCAGCAGTTCGACGCCGAAGCTCTCGAGCAGCTCGCGCGGACGGTACTCAGGCCGTGACAGGCGCTCCGCGATCGCATCGTAGAGCTCGTCGGCCGTGACCTCGTCCGGGGTGAGCGTCGTCCCGAACACCCTCGCCAGCGAGTCGAGCAGCCAGTAGCGGACGGGCGTGCCGGCGAACAGCCGCCAGTTCGCGCACAGAGTTCTCCAGATCTCTCGCGGGGGCGGGGCCGACCCTCCGAGCCCGAGCCGCTCGAGCCCCACACCGGAGCTGTGCAGAAGTCTTGTCACGTAGTGATCGGGCGTGATCAACAGCGCGGCCGGATCGGAGAACGGCGAATTGATTGACAGCATCTCCGCGCTGACGTGTCCGTGCGGCGAGATGATCGGCGCGTGCGTGACACTTCCGTACAGCTCACGCGCCAGTGCGCGGACCGCCGGGTCGATTCCGAGTAGTCGATCCGGATGTGGGGGCATCGCGCTCATACTGTCAGCCGCATGCCAACAACCCCGCTCAACCGCTCAAGCTGGCCGCAGCCGCAGCGGCCGGTGCGGATCGTTCATATCGGGATCGGCAACTTCAGTCGCGCGCACCTGACCTGGTACACGCAGACGGCCGACACTGCCCGGCAGTGGGGAATCATCGGGTTCACCGGCCGGCGACCGGATATCGCGGACGCCTTGGCGCCCCAGCAGGGCCTGTACACGCTGATCGAGCGCGGCGCTGACGGCGACAGGATGAGCGTCATCGATGTGCTCCAGGATGTGCGCCCAGCAGCTCAGGAACAGAGCCTGATCGAGGCGGTCGCTGCGCCAGAGACCGCGGTCGTGACGCTGACGATCACGGAGGCCGGCTACCGGCCGCCGGCGGCGGCAGAGCGCGCCGCCGCCGGCGCAGACAGCTCGGCTCTCGGGCGCCTCGCGCGTGGCCTGGTTGAGCGCCACCGGCGCCGGGCCGGGCCGTTGGCGCTCGTCAGCTGCGACAACGTCCATGCCAATGGCAGCGTGCTGCGCGAGCGCATCCTGGAATTGGTCGATCGACTGGAACCGGGCGTGGGGGTCGATCGACTGGAACGGGGCGTGGGCGAGTGGGTCGGGCGGGAGGTCGCGTTCGTCGGCACCTCAGTCGACCGGATTACGCCGGCCACGACCGACGCGGACCGCGGGCTGGTCGCCTCGGAACTCGGCTTTGACGACGCCGCTCCGGTGGTCTGTGAACCGTTCAGCGATTGGGTGCTGTGCGGTGAGTTCCCGGCCGGCCGGCCGGGTTGGGAGCTTGCGGGTGCACGCTTCGTCGCCGATCTCGAGCCCTGGGAGCTGCGCAAGCTCTGGCTGTTGAACGGTGGGCATTCGCTGCTTGCCTATCTCGGGCTGCTGCGTGGGCATCGCACCGTTGCCGACGCGATCGGCGATCCCGAACTCGCGGCTGCGCTCGAGGACTTCTGGGATCTGGCGGTGCGGTACCTGCCCGCGGCACGGGAACTCGAGCTGCCGGACTACAGACGCCAGCTGCGCGAGCGCTTCGCGAACGCGCGCATCGGCTACCCGTTGACGCAGATCGCCCAGGGCGGTGAGGACAAGTTGCGCAACCGCGTGGCGCCGGTGATCGGGGCCGCGCGGGCCGCGGGCGAGTCGGCTGCGGCGGCGGACCGCATCATGGCCGCGTGGCGTGAGTGGCAGATCCGCGATCCTGAACGCTTGCAACCGATCCGAGCGCGGCCTGAGAGTCAGACCGACAATGAGAGGAGAACAGGGTGAAGATCACGTCGGCTGAGGTGATTGTCACCAGCCCGAGTCGCAACTTCGTCACGCTCAGGCTGACGACCGATGAGGGCATCACCGGCCTGGGCGACGCGACTCTGAACGGTCGCGAGCTGGCCGTCGCCGCCTACCTGCGTGAGCACGTCGCGCCGCTCCTGATCGATCGCGATGCTCACCGCATCGAGGACACCTGGCAGTACCTCTATCGCGGTGCCTACTGGCGACGCGGGCCGGTCACGATGGCCGCGATCGGTGCCGTCGACATGGCGTTGTGGGACATCAAGGGCAAGGTGACCGGGCTGCCCGTCTATCAATTGCTCGGCGGCGCCTCGCGCGATGGGTTGCTCGCCTACGGACACGCCTCGGGAACCTCGCCCGAGTCGCTGTCGGAGTCGATCCATGCCCACCTCCAGCGTGGCTACCGCGCGATCCGCGTGCAGACCGCGGTGCCCGGCATCCGCGCGCTCTACGGGGTCGCCGACCAGCCCCAGTCCTCCGGCGAGCGCTATGACTACGAGCCGGCGGGCCGGGGGGCCGGACCGGTCGAGGAGGATTGGGATTCAGCCGCCTACCTCCGTCATGTGCCGAGCGTGTTCGAGCACGTGCGTCACGAGTTCGGTCCGGAGCTGCCGCTGCTGCACGACGCCCACCACCGGCTGCGGCCGATCGAGGCCGCCAAGCTGGGCAAGCGGCTCGAGCCCTACGACCTTTTCTGGCTCGAGGACTGCACGCCGGCTGAGAATCAGCAGGCCCTGCGACTCGTGCGCCAGCACACAACCACGCCGCTGGCGATCGGCGAGGTGTTCAACACCGTCTGGGACTTTCAGCAGCTGATCTCCGAACAGCTGATCGACTACGTTCGCGCGGCTTCAACCCACTTCGGTGGGATCACGCCACTGCGCAAGCTGATGGACTTTGCCGCTCAGTTCCAGATCCGCTCCGGCTTCCATGGACCGACGGACATCTCGCCGGTCGGACTTGCCGCTCAGCTGCACGTGGGTCTTGCGATCCATAACTTCGGTATCCAGGAGTACATGCCACACAGCGCTGCGACCGACGCGGTGTTCCTTCAGCAGATGACTTTTAGCGGCGGCTACCTGCACCCGGGCGATGCGCCGGGACTCGGCGTCGAGCTCGACGATCAGGCGGCCGCGGGCCACGCCTATGAGCGGGCGTATCTGCCGGTCAGCCGGCTGCACGACGGGACCATGCATGATTGGTGATCGCCGCTCTTGATCGCGATCGTTGCAGGCATCGGCGCGGCGCTGGCCTGGGCCGTGTCGAGCCTCTGCTCGTCGCGCTCCAGCCGCTTGGCCGATCCACAGGCGGTTGTCGCCGGGGTGATGCTCGTCGGCCTGCTGATCTGCGCGCCGATCGCGGCCGCGGAGGGGATACCGGCGCAGCTGCATGGCACCGCCTGGTTGTGGCTGGCGCTCGCCGGCGGCGGTAACGTCGCCGGCCTGATTCTGACCTACGCCGCGTTCCGCCAGGGTCAGGTCGCGTTGGTGCTGCCGCTGGTCTCCACCGAGGGCGCGATCGCTGCCTTGATCGCGGTCTTCGCAGGGGAGAGCTTGAGCAGTGCTGCCGCTGCAGCACTGCTCCTGGCGACGGTCGGCGTGTGCATGGCGTCGACTCGGCCGAGCATCCCGGAGGAGTCCGGCGAATCGCACAATCAGAACCATTTCAGGGTCGTGGCCCTGGCTCTGAGTGCCGCACTGCTGTTCGGAGGCAGTCTCTACGGCACCGCTCGCGCAGGAGCGGAGCTGCCGTCGGGCTGGGTGGTGCTGTCGGCCAGAGTCGTGGGAACAGTGGCGCTGGCACTGCCGCTGATGCTGTCCGGGCGCCTGCGGCTGCCCCGGCCCGCGATCGGGCTCGTGGTCGTCTCGGGCATCTGTGAGGTGCTCGGGTTCTTCTCCTACACGCTCGGCTCACGCCACGGGATCGCGATCACGGCGGTACTGGGGTCGCAGTTCTCGACGCTGGCGGTGATCGGCAGCTACGTGCTGTTCGGGGAACGCCTCGGCCGGCTTCAGCTCATCGGTGTTTGCACCGTGATCGTCGGCGTTTCTGTGCTCAGCGTGGCCACCGCCTGAGGCGGCGGACTCGCGCTCGAGCAGCTCGCGCTTGCGCTCGAGACCGCCCCTATACCCTCGCAGTGAGCCGTCCGCACCGATCACCCGGTGGCAGGGGATGATGATCGGGATCGGTGTGCGGGCGACGGCGCCCGCGACCGCGCGTGGCTCGAACCGCTCACCGGGGTGCCGTGCCTCCAGCGCGATCGCAAGCTGGCCGTAGGAGGTCGTCTGGCCGTATGGGATCTGCTGGAGCAGCTCCCATACCCGTTGCTGGAATCGAGTGCCCTGAGGTGCGAGCGGCAACTCAAACCGCCGGCGCTCACCGGCAAAGTACTCGTCCAATTGCGAGGCGGCGAGAGCGAGGATGACGTCGTCGTCACTGCCGGGCGTCGCGGATGCCACCTGATTCGGAAACTCCAGGCGCTGAAGTTGGTGGCCGTCCCCGTGGAGCGTCAGTGCTCCAAGCGGGCTGTGGTAGGTGAGGGTCGAGGTGTTTTGCATACCGATCTAACGATCGCCGACCGGGGCGTGTGAGACTGAGCGCGGACCCCTCAGTCGCGGCGGCGCGACCGCATGGGTGGTTGGATGTCCGGCCGCGCCACCGCTAGGTAGAGCACCAGCAGGAACACGATCGCGGAGATCACCAGGGCGGTGGGGCCGTTGCCGAACCCGAGGCCGGTGATGGCGGGTGGCTTGCTGATCCAGTCCGAGAACGATGCCCCGAGCGGTCGGGTCAGCACGTAGGCGGCCCAGAACGCGGTGACGCTGTTCAACCCGAGCTTCCGCCAGCCGACGGCCGGGATCAGAAACAGTCCAAGGAAGAACAGACCCGACGGCAGGTAGCCCATCTTCAGCGATGTGGCGGTGAAGTCGCCGAGCGCCGTGCCGAGCGCGAACGTTGCGAACACGGTTGCCCAGTAGAAGGCCTCGCGTCGCTGGGTCGTGATGCTGTGAATCGAGAGCGTGCCCTCGCTCCGGTACCAGGCCAGGAACACCCCGGCGAGGATCAGCGCCCACAGGATCGTGGTGCCCAGATAGGGGATGTGGACGTCGAGGTGCAGGAAGTCAGCGAGGCCGGTGCCGCCGATCGCGATCGCGTAGGCCAGCGACCAGTAGGCGAACGCCCGGTAGCGTCGCGTCGAGAACTGCCAGACCAGCGCGATCACGAACAGCGCGACCTCCGTGCCGCCACCTCCGAAGTTCCCATATTTCTTGAGGTAGTCGGACGTGACCTCGCCGCCGGCTGTGGTGAGGATCTTCACCACCCAGAACAGCACGATGATCTCCGGAACCTTGGCCGCTACAGGTCCTGGGAAGAAGCGGCCGACGATCGGGACCTGATTGCGACTGGTCGCGCTACCAGTCAGCCTCAGGGGCGTATCGGTCTGCTGTGGGTCCGCTTGCAAGGCCAGATGATTCTCTTGGCGAAGCGCGGCGATGCCTATTACGCGCAAGGATGAACTTCCGCCGCCTGGTCCTCAGTCCTGGGTCGTAGCTGATCGCCCGGAGGTCGCATAGACCCCGTGTCGGATGAAAGTGCACTGCCCGCCGGGACCGGTATCGTGCGCGCCGCAATGCCTGAGGGACTTTCACCCACAGAGGCCGGCAAGGAACTCGCTGAGCACATCGAGCGCAACGCCGAGGGGGAGCAGAACGCTCCTGAGTCTCGGGCGCACCGGCGGATCTCGATCATCGAAGCCTCGCTCCTGGCCGTGGTCGCGGTGCTCGCCGCGTATTCGGGTTGGGCTGCGGCGAAGTGGTCGACCGACTCCTCGCTGAGCCTGGCGCGAGCCAGCGCGGCTCGGGCGGAATCGAACGCCGCGAGCATCGAGGCACTCAACGATGTGAACTTCGATCTGAGTTCGTTCAACACCTGGGTCGCGGCCTACCTGATCCACGACAAGACCGCGATGATAGTTGCCGAGCGGCGCTTCACCCCGAACTTCCACCGGGCCTTCAACGCCTGGCTGGCGACCCATCCGGCCAAGAATTCGCATGCACCGGCCGACCCGACCGCCATGCCCCAGTACAGGCGTCCCGAGCGTGCGCTTGCGGCGAAGCTGTCAGCCCAGGCGACTGTCGACTACAACGCCGGCGAGCACGCCGGTTCGACCTCGGACAGCTACGTACGCACGACGGTCTACCTCGCGACCGTGCTGTTCCTCGCCGGCCTGGGAGGCCACTTCGCCTACATCCGGATCCGCTACGGGCTGGCCGGGGTCGGATCGTTGATCCTGATCGTGGCGCTGATCCTGTTGGTCACCTCGCCGAAGCCGTTCTGACCTCGGCGGGTTGCGCGAGTCAGCCGGCCTGAGTGGGTACGAGCTTCGCGGCCTGCCGCTCGGGACCGATGCGGATCACATCCCAGACCAGACCCATCCGTTCCAGCGCGCGGATCATGAGCGCGGACGGGTCGAGTTCCCAGCGACGCATCCCATGCTCAGCGGATGTGGGGAAGGCGTGGTGGTTGTTGTGCCATGCCTCGCCCAGCGAGAACGGCGCCAGCCAGGCCAGGTTCCGCGACTCGTCGCCTGTCACGAACCGTCGCCGGCCAAAGAAGTGACAGAGCGAGTTGACGCTGTAGGTCACGTGGTGGACCACGAGCATCCGCACGGCTCCACCCCACAGCAGACCTGTCAGCGCGGCGCGTAGGGTGCCGCCGAACAGCCAGCCGAGGCCGAAGGCCAGGCCCAAACTGCCGAGCGCCCAGAAGATGAAAGTCCGGTCTACCCAGGTGATCACCGGATCTGCCAGCAGATCAGGCGCGTAGCGGCTTTTCTTTGCACGATCGCTATGGATGAACAGCCAGCCGACGTGCGCGTGGACCAGCCCGCGGATCGCTGCGCTCCAACCATCGCCGTGGTCGACGTGCGGGCTGTGCGGATCGCCTTCCTGATCTGAGAACCGATGGTGCTTGCGGTGATCGGAGACCCAGGCGATCACGGGCCCCTCGATCGCGGCCGAGCCGAGGATCGCGAATATCGCACGTATGGTCGGCCCCGACTTGAACGACCTGTGGGTCAGGAGCCGATGGAAGCCGACGGTGACCCCAAGGCCCGTGAGCGTGTACATGATCACGAAGTCGAAGATGTCGTTCCAGCCGAGGAATCTGTCCCACAGCTGCCATGCCACGAACAGCAGGCTGATGATTGGCCCGATGGTCACGATTCCGGTGATGATCCGGACCTGGCGCTCGTTGCTTACCGGCTCGACGTCGTCGGCAGTCTCGGGCTGAAGTTTGGTCGCAGTCATGGGATCAGCGGGGAGACCCTATCCAAGTGCGCGGCGGCGTCAATGCGCCTCGCGGATGAACCTGCGTCTGAAGTCTGCATCTCGGGTATCACCGGTCCGGTCTGGGTTTGAGGGCGGAGCATCCTAACAGTCCTCAAGCTGCCGGATTCGCGAGGCCATCGTCGCCTGCGAATCGAAGGAGAGTAGAAGAATCGGCGCTCGCGCAGCCCGTGTCTCAGACCGAGATCCAGCTCGTCTCGATCCAGTTCGACGCCTGGCCGGGATCGCCGGTCGCCACCCGTAGCCGGATCGAGCTGCCCACGGCGACTGTGGTCCTGAAGCGGCCCAGTTGATCAGATCGCAACTTCGCGGGATGGGGGTCGGAGGCGGTCTGAATCTCGACGGTGGTCTCTGTTGGGGGCGACAGTGCTCCCAGGAGGGTCTGCTGCGCCCCGTCGCCGCGAATCTCGATGTCGATCGTCAGCGCGTCCGCGGCAAAGCTGATCGAGCGCAGCCTGGCGCCACCGCGTACGCCCGCGTAGGACTCGACATCCAACGAGTCGGCGAGCAGCTCGGCCAGATCAGCGTCGAGCCGTCGCCAGCCCAGCGAGGCCTTCGCCGTCTCCGTCACCAACGGTGGGACGGGATCGCTGTGAGCAAACAGCGCGCGCAGCTCATCGAGTAGCGGGTCGTGTTCAGCGTCATTTTGTGAAGTCATGGGATCTCCGTTCCGTCCTTCTAGCCGACCTCGGTCTCCGCGATTTCGAGAATGCGGCGGAGCTTGTCAAGGCAGCGGGCGCGGGTGGGACCGATCGCGCCGATCGGCATCGCCAGCGCGCCGCTGATCTCCTCGTAACTCGGCGGCTCCGGCGCGGAGAGCAACCGCAGCAGGGTCTGGCACCGCTCGCTGACCTTGGCGAACGCACGCCGCAGCGTGTCGTCGCGCTCGCGCGCGATCATGCGCGCTTCGACCGGCTCCTCAGACGGTGCCTCAAAGACGTCGTCATCCTCGACCGGCAATTCACGGCCATGCAGCCGGATGTGGCGCAGGCATTCCCGGCGCGCTGTCGTCGCAAGCCACGCTCCCAGTCGCTCTGGATCCTGAATCCGGCCCAGGTTCTCGATCAGTCGCAACCAGGTCGTCTGGACCACGTCGGCGGCGTCTGCTCGTGAGAGCCGGTGGGCGCGGGTGGTCGACCACACGAGGCCCTCGAATCGATCGACCAGGGCGCCCCAGGCAGCTTGATCACCCGCGCTCGCTGCCTGGAGTAGTTGCTGGAGGCTCATCTGCCGGCGTCAGTCGAGGTGGGGCAGCGGCACACCCGACGGATCGAGCGTGTAGTCGACGAGCTGCGGGCGTGCGGCGATCGCGTTACTCCTGATTTGGTACCACGCCTCCATCGGAGGTATCCCCTCGTTCGCGACGACGCAGGCAATCGCCGCGGAAACCTGTGGGGCCGCGAAGGACGTGCCATTCCACCTCGCCCAGCCGTGGAAACGCTCGATGTCGCTGAGCGGCTCGCCTTCGATTGGCCCGTCGAAATAGATGAACGGCGAGTAGATGTGCTCCCCACGGGTGCAGCAGTCACACCAGTCGCCCCAGTTGGAGAACCACGCACGGCCGTCGCCGCGACGGTTGGTGGCGGCGACGCCGATCACCCCGTCGAGGGCTGCTGGCCAGTACCGGTGGCGAGACTGCTCGTTGCCGGCCGGCGCGACCACGGCGACCTGGCCGCCACGTGGGGCACCCGGCTGCCGAAGCTCCTGCATCGCCGCGGCGAACGGCAGCGACGGGTAGTCGTCGAGCGTGGGAAACGCGAACCCGCACTGGATCACGTCGGTGTCGGCGTGGGTCAACAGCGCATGTGTGATCGCCAGCTCGGTCTCGAACAGGCCCAGCTGCTCGGTCGGGTCGAGGCGCCGAAGCTCAACCTCCTGATTACGCAGTCCGACCACGGTCAGCTCGGCTGCCGGACAGATGTGCGCGATCAGTCCGGCGATGAAGGTGCCGTGCCCGGTGATGCCGTCCAGCGCGCCCTGCGGGTTGAGGTACAGGGCGTCCGGCTTGTCGGGCACCCAGGTCGCCACGCCGTTCGGTGTGACCACCAGTCGTTCACCGTCGACCAGCGTCACCCGCTCATCGAGCGTCAGATGGGGTTCGGCGGGGGGTTCGAGGTAGATGTAGCCGCTGTCCAGCTCGGTCACTTTCGCAGTCGGGCCCGGGCGCGGCGGCAGGACGAACGGCGCATTGGGGCGGTGCGCCGGTTGCGGCGGTGTCGCCGGACAGCCGCCTCCGCGGATCGACACGATCGCCACGTGATTCGGTGAGACCACCGGTGGCTTGCTGGCCGGGGCTGCCGCCGCCTTGGTCGTCCGGCCCTCCACCAGTGTGCGCAATCGCCGGGCCTCGTCGATCGAGTCGCGCCCCGGTTTGAGCTGCCACAGCTCGACGTCGGCGGCTGGTCCGCGTGGGTCCGGCGCGTACGTACTCAGCTCGATCCCGTCGCGATCTCGCTTGCTGCCCGTGGGTGTCTTGGTGCGCGGGATGTCCGCGAGGGTCCCGCAGCGAGTGGCGATCGCCTCGAGCGCGTCGCGGAACTCCGTGGAGGCGTCGAGCGCCGACCTGCTGACCAACAGCTCCGCCTTGACGGCGATCACGACGTCATCGCAGCCGACCTCGTAGGTCAGATGCGGGTTCGCCAGAACGCGTTCAGCGATCGGGTTGCGTGGGCCGCTGTCCGGCGGAAAGACCTGATTGGGACTCACTGTCGGTCCTTTCGGGAGCCTGGGATGATGCGAATGCTATGGACATTTAAGAGCCGACCGAGGGTGCTCTTGATACATCTCGACAAATGGTGACCGGTGAAGGCCGGCACGATGTGCTTGACCGCGGCGATCTGCTGGGGCTCGCCGAGGAAGCCTTTGCGATGGTCGAGGCCGACGCGGCCTCGGCGGCTGACCTCGCCCAGCGCGTGCTTGATGGTGCGAAGGCTGAACGCCAGGCTGAGGCGCAGGTTGCCGCCCTGCACGCGCTCAGCTACGCGCGACACGAACTCGGCGACCCGCAGGCGATCCGCTATGTGCGGGAGGCGATCCGAGTCGGCGAGCGGCATGGACTCGTGCGGCGGACCGCGCTCGCGCGTCGCAGGCTGGCACTGGACCTGGCGGGACGCGGGTCGTTCACCAGGGCGTTGCGCGAACTCGACGCGGCGGTCGCAACGCTGGACCGGCACGAACAGGCGCGGTCGGAGGTGTTCCGGATCATCATTCACGTCTACGCCGGCTCGGACGTATCGGTGCTTGCCGGCACCGACGCCGCTCTGAGGACGCTGCGCCGGGCGGACGATCGCTTCTGGGAAGCGCAGCTGCTGCGCAACCGCGGGGTTCTGCTGGCCGAACGTGGCGCGATCGCTGAGGCCGAGCCGGATCTGGTTCGCGCTCGCGACCTGTTCGCCATGTCGGGCGCGAACGCTGGAGCGCTCAGCATCGAGCTCCAACTCGCCCGGATCGAGCTGACTCGCGGCGACCTCCCGGCCTGCCTGGCCCGGCTGGACGCGATCGACGCCGACGTCCTGCCCGCCGTCGATCACGCCGAACGCGATCTGCTTCGAGCGCAGGCGCTCGCGGCAGGACGCCTGGTCAGTGAGGCGCTGGAGGCGCTGAAGGCGGCGCAGGCAGGCTGGCAGCGCGCCGGACGTGAGGACCATGAGGGGCGCCTCGAGATGATCCGGCTCACCCTGCTGGCCGGTGATCCGGTCACGGCCAGGGCCGCGGCCCTCCGTGCCCAGCGCTCGTTCGCGGCGCAACGGCGCCCCCTCTACGCGGCACGTGCTGCCGGCCTGGCACTGGCTGCAGCCATCGCCGCGCGAGCTGTCCACGTCGGCATCCTCGACTCCGGTCGCCGGGCTGCCGCGACTCTGGCGGCCGCCGGCTGGCGCGATGAAGCCCGGCGCGTCCGCCTGGCCGTGGCGCGCGCCGCGGCCGAGCTGGGCTCGATTCGGGTGGCTCGCCGGGAGCTGAATGCATGTGCGTCCCTGTTCCGTGGCGGTCCGGTCGCGGATCGAGTCGAGGCTTGGCACGTCCAGGCGCTGATCAGACTGGCAGCAGGCGACACCCGCGGAGCCTGTCGAGCCGCGCGCTCCGGTCTGCGGCTACTCGAGGCCCACCGTGCCGTGCTCGGTGCCTCAGATCTACGTGCGACGGCATCGTCGATCGGCACCGAGCTGGCCGAGCTCGGCCTCGGCGTGGCGCTGGTGGACGGCCGGCCCGGGTCGGTGCTCGAGTGGGCGGAGGCGATGCGAGCCAGCGCACTGCGGCTGACTCCGGTCACCCCGCCCGGGGCGGGAGAGATCCGTGAACGCATCACAGAGCTGCGGCAGCTGGACGCCGAGATAATCCGTGCCGAACGGAGTGGGCGGTCAACCCGTGCGCTCCTAGCTAGCCAGGCTCGCACCGAACGGCTGATTCGCCGGCTCTCCCGCCACGGTGCAGGCAGTGCCGAGCTGCCGCGTGCGAAGCTTCACCGAGCGTCGCTGGCGACGGCGTTGGGAGAGCGCGCACTGGTCGAATACGTCGCCCTGGATGATCAGCTGACCGCCCTCGTGCTCCGGTCAGGGCGCCTGACCCTGCACCGGCTCGGATCGCTTGGCCCTGTCGCGGAGCAGCTCGACTGGTTGCGGTTCGGGCTCACGCGTCTTGCCCAGCTTGGGCGCGAAGCGCCCCAACGCGAGGACCTGCTGACGACGACAGAGGTTTCCGCGGCCGCGCTCGAGGCGCGGCTGCTCGCCCCGCTCCTCCCTGCACTGGGAGATCGTGAGCTGGTGATCGCTCCGACCGGCGTGCTTCACGATCTGCCGTGGGCGATCCTGCCTGCATTGCGAGGCCGCGCGGTGACCGTCACACCGTCGGCGACCACCTGGTCGGCGTTCCAGCCAGCGCAGACCGGCCGAGCCTCGGCCGTGCTTGTCGGCGGCCCTCGGTTGCGTCATGCATCAGGCGAGATTGCTGCTATCGCAGGCGTGTACGCCGGCTCGACCCGCCTGACCGGGCGGGCCGCCACCGTCGCTGATGTGTTCAGCTCCCTGGACGGCGCAACTGTCGCGCATCTGGCATGTCATGGGCGCTTTCGTGCTGACAGTCCACTGTTCTCCTCGCTGGAATTGGCCGATGGCCCGCTGAATGCCTACGCGCTGCAGCGCCTGCAGCATCCGCCAGCGCTGATCATTCTTTCCGCATGCGACCTGGCAGTCTCGGATGCCCGACCGGGCGATGAGCTGCTGGGTTTCGCCGCGGCTCTGCTCGATATGGGCACGCGCAGCGTGATCGCCAGCGTGGTGCCGGTCCCGGACGCTCCCACCAAACGTCTGATGCTCAATCTGCATAGGGAACTCGTCGCGGGCGCGTCCCCCGCTGCGGCGCTTGCCACCGCGTACGCGGCGCTACCCCGGCGCGATCTCCCACTCAGCGGCTTTATCTGCCTCGGCGCCGGCTGAGTCGCCGTTGTGAAGACCTGAGCCGGCGGTGCCGGAACCGGTTGGCGTTGGGATGTATCACCGCCGCTGGATCGCGCTCTCCTAGATCGGAAGCCGTTTGCGGCTTGCCCGCCGGAAGCAAACGGAAACCAAACTCCTCAAGGAGGGCGTCGGAAACATGTCGAAGACTTCGCGAAGCGACGCCGTGCTGACCCGCAGCTGGGGATGGGTCCGCGGGGGACTGATGTGGACCCATCCCGACCATGCGAACCAGCGATCACCGGTGATCATCCACGGGCACAAGCTGGGTGCCGGTTCCGCGCTGGTGCCGGACATTGATTTCAACAACGGGCCGCCGCGCCAGGGAAGGCGTGTCGAGTAGGGGTCAGGACGATCCCCATCTCGTGAGCCGCGAGCCCGCAACCCGCGAGCTCACACACCAGGCCTGACTTGAGCGCACGCGGCGCCGTCCTCGACACGGACGAGTGACGCCAAGCGCCCAAGGCCGTCCGCGCCTCTGGGGGGACGCGCGGATCGGACCGCGCTTCAGGGGGCAAGCGCGGATCGGGCTGCGCATCAGGGGGCAAGCGCGGATCGGGCTGCGCATCAGGGGGGCAAGCGCAACGGATCCCGCCGAGGTCATGGCCGACCTCGGCGGGATGCCGGGCCGGGCCCACCTGGATCGGGCGACTGCGACGGCTCGTGCGCCCGGTGGCCAGGCCTTGGCTCCCGGGCTCGTCGACTGGTAGTGTCGGCCTGGGGAATGTGATCGAGTTTCGGGTTCTCGGGCCGTTTGAGGTGGTCGACGGGGATCGCACATTCAGACTCGGCAGTCCGCAGCAGAGAGCACTGCTGGTGGTGCTGCTCATGCATCGGGATCAACCGGTTTCTGCCGACACGTTGATCGACGCCCTCTGGGGAGAACGAGCGCCCGCCACTGCGGTGAAGATCGTCCAGGGGTATGTCTCGAACCTGCGCAGGGCGCTGGGAGACGGGCTGTTGGTCACCCGCGCGCCCGGCTACATGTTGCAAGTAGCTCCCGGGCAGGTGGACGCGGACCGCTTTGAATCGCTCGTCGATCAGGGCCGCCGCGCCTTCGAGGATGGCAACGCGCGCGAAGCTGGTGTGAACCTGAATGAGGCGCTTGCACTCTGGCGTGGGCCGGCGCTTGCCGATTTTGCCTACCAGTCGTTCGCACAAACGTGGATCCATCGTCTGGAGGAGTCCCGAATCGGAGCGCTCGAGCAACGGATCGAGGTCGAGCTGACGCTGGGTCAGCACGCTCGCCTGGTTCCCGAGCTCGAAGCCAAGGTCCGCGAGCATCCGCTCCGCGAGCGGTTCGTCGGTCAGCTGATGCTGGCCCTGTATCGCTCCGGTCGCCAGGCCGATGCACTTCAGGTGTATCGCGTCGCCCGCCGACGGATGGTCGAGGAGCTTGGACTTGAGCCCGGTGGTGAGCTTCAGCAACTCGAGCGTTCAATCCTCGAGCACAGCCCGACACTCGACGCGCCGCTCGAGTCGTCAGTTCCCGATGTTCAGCAGCGAACGCGACGGCGAGTTGGGGGATTACTGATCGCCGCCGGCGGGGCGATTCTGCTGGCGGCGCTCGGCGGCCTTGCAGTCGCCTTGGCCAGTGACCCCGCGGGTCTTGTCGTCTCACCGAATACGGCTGCAGTGATCGATCCGCACACAGACGAAGTGACTGCGCAGATCCCGGTGGGCGACACGCCTGAGAGCATCGCCGCAGGCGGCGGTTCGATCTGGGTGGCCAACACCGTTGATCACACCCTGTCTGAGATAGATGCGGCCTCGCGCACGGTCGAGCACACGCTGGCGCCTGGGGGCACGGTCGACGGCGTCGCTGCAGGTGAGGGCCAGGTTTGGGCCTTCGAGAGTTCCGACTGGGCTCACGCGATCCGAATCGATCCCACGTTCGGGGCGGTTCTGTCGAGGGTCAAGCTTTCGCAATATGCCGGTACGTATCCGGCCAGCTCCACGGCGGCCGCAGTTGGTGACGGGTCTGCCTGGTTCGCGGACAACGCAGCAGCGGTCGTGCAGGTTGGGCGCAACGGCGCAATCCGCTCGACCACCAATGTCGGCAACGAAACAAGTGGGATCGCGGTCGGAGACGGTTCGGTGTGGGCCACGGACCTGAGCTCCGATACGGTCTCGCGCATCGACTCGGGCGGTGGTGTGGCGGCGACGATCCCCGTCGGTCGAGGAGCGAGTGGGGTCGCGGTCGGCGACGGGGGCGTCTGGGTCGCCGATACGTTCGACAACACGGTCGTCAGGATCAACCCAGGCACGAACTCAGTGACGACGACCATTCGCGTCGGTGATGCTCCACAGGGCATTGCCTGGGGCGACGGCTCGGTATGGGTCGCCAACGGCGGCGACGGCACCGTCTCACGCATCGATCCCAGGACGGATCGCGTTACTGCGACGATCGCCGTCGGGCAGAGCCCGCAGCAGCTGATCGTCACAGATCATCGGGTCTGGGTCACCGTGCAGGCAAAGCCGCCTGCAATCGTCACAGGAACCGGAGAGCAACCAGGAGTGATACGCGTCTCGCGCGAGCGCCCGTTCCCGTACCTCGACCCAACCCGCGTCGGGAGCGCCGACCAGGACGAGCTGCAGATGCTCTACGAGACCTGCGCAGGGTTGCTGACCTACCGCGATCTGCCGGGCGCCGCCGGCGAGCGGCTCGTCCCTGACGTGGCGACCGCTCTGCCGACCGTCTCGGCGGATGGGCGCACCTACACGTTCACCATCCGCAAGGGCTTCAGGTTCTCGCCGCCGTCGGGCGAGGCGGTCACCGCCGAGACATTTGAGCACACGATCGATCGGATGCTGAGCCCTGGGTTGTACGGCTACGAGAGAGGGTTCTTCGGCGACATCGTCGGTGAAACGGCCTACAACGCGGGGAAGGCGAAGCGACTCACGGGAGTCAGCGTCCATGGCGACCAACTCCAGGTCCGGCTCACCCGTCCGGCTCCAGACCTTCCGGCCCGCCTCGCGATGATCAGCTTCTGCGCCGTCCCGGATGACACGCCGGATGTGCCTCAGACGCAGCCGATCGCGTCGGCCGGGCCGTACTACATCGCGCAAAGCAGCCCGGAGCAGCTGATCCTCGAGCGCAATCCCAATTACGGGGGTCATCGGCCGCGCGTGCCGCGCGTGATCATCTACAGCTTCGGCGAGAAGTACACCGCGGCGGTCAAGCAGCGTTGCCGAGGGTCGCAGCGACTACGTGAGCAGTGTTCAGCTTGCGCTCGACACGGACATCCCAGCGTCGGTCTCCACACAACTCGAGCGGAAATATGGAGCCGGCAGTGCGCTGGCGCGGGCGGGGCGCCAACAGTACTTCAGCAATCCCACGGTCACCCTCGACGAGTTTGTGCTCAACCACCATCGAGGAAGCCTGTTCGCGTCGACACGCGTCCGCCAGGCGGTCAACTACGCGATCGACCGTCAGGCGCTGGTCGCGGCTGCAGGCCCCTACTACGGCGGCGTACCGATAAGTCACTACCTGCCGCCCGGGGAACCGGGATCGCGTCCCGATCCGGTCTATCCGCTCGGCACACCGGATCTGGCCAAGGCCCGGGCGTTGGCTCGCGGCATCCACGCCAACGCAACCATGCTCACCTGCAACACGTCGGCGTGCATCCAGACCGCGCAGCTCGTGAAGAACGAACTTCGCCCCCTTGGGATCACCTTGAATATCACGTCTGAGCCGATCGACGCGATGACGATCCGGATGCTGACAACCAACTCGTGGGACATCGCCTGGGCGACATGGTCCTACGACTTTGCGGACCCATCCGACTACATATCCGGGCTCTTCGATCCGTCGCTGTACGGAAACCCCGGGGCCATCGTTCCAGTCGGGGGTCGGTCGTTACGCGCCATCCGGCACGCCTTCACGATGAGCGGTCCAGCTCGCCTCCGGTATTACGGACGTCTGGACGATGCGCTGGCGAACCGGCAGGCGCCGCTTCTCGCCTGGGCCACTGAGTCGGCGCGCGATTTCTTTTCCGCTCGCGTCGGGTGCGAGGTCTACCAGCCGATCTACGGGATGGACCTGGGTCGCCTGTGCACCAGGAATGACCCGGCACCGGGCGGCTAGGCGCCCGACCGGGGGTGCATGACCCGTACGGCGCTCCCAGAAGGCCGGGTTGTGGCCGTTGCGCGAAAGATGGCGAGACCCGGACTTGAACCGGGGACACCACGATTTTCAGTCGTGTGCTCTACCAGCTGAGCTATCCCGCCGCGGGCAACGATGCTAGCGAACCGGACCATGCTTGATCGGCCGCTGGACGCCGCGGCGAGGAGGACAATTACAGCGTGACGCAGAGGCGCCGGCTATATCTCCTGAGGCACGCGAAGTCGAGTTGGGACCAGCCGGGTCAACTGGATCACGAACGACCGCTGGCAGAACGTGGCAGGCAGGCGGTGGTCGTGCTCGCGCGCTACGTCGAGCAGCACGGAATTGAGCCTGAACTGATCCTCTGCTCCAGTGCACAGCGGACTCGTGAGACGCTGGCGGGAGTGCTGCCCGAGCGCCGGGCGGAGATCGAGTCCGGGCTGTTCACCGCCGGCTCCGGGCAGCTGCTGGAGCGGCTGCACCAAGTGGATCCTGATCTTGCCTCCGTGATGGTGATCGGACACAACCCGGCGCTGCAGATGCTGACCCTGAACCTTGCAGGCGGCGAGAGTGCTGATCGCCCGGCCGGCAGCGAGGGCCTCGAGGAGATTCGCCGCAAACTGCCCACGGGCGCGCTCGTCACGCTGAGCTTCGACGAGTCCTGGGCCGAGCTCAAGCGCGGCTGCGCGGAGCTGGTCGACTACGTCCGTCCCAAGGCGCTGATATTGCAGCGTCAGCAGCCTAGCCGCCCTCTAGGCGCGGCTGAGCGCCAGCAGCCGCGCGACCGCGGCGGGTGCGTCGAAGCCCTCGCGAAACGCGCGCCCCGCGTCCAGGCCCGAGGCATCGGCCGCTCCCGCCGATCACGATGTGCGGGCGGCCCGCCGCCCCAAGCTCCGTCGCCAGCGATGACTCCGGCTCCTGGCCGGCGGCGATCACGACGGTGTCCGCGCCGATCCGCCGCTGCTCGCCCTCGATCCGAACTACCAGTGCTTCCGGTTCGATGCGCTCGTATTCGACGCCGGTCAGCAGTTCGACGCCCGCCTGCTTGAGCTCCTGCACGACAACCCAACGCGTCGACGCGCCGACTCCGTCGCCGATCCGGCCTGCGCGCCGCATCAGGGTCACGTCGGGTGTGACTCTGTCGACCTTTCCCCTCTCAGGCGGGGTGAACGTCGACAGGGTTGCCGCCGGCGGGTCCAGGCCGTAGCGCGAACAGAAGTCACCGTGCGCCGAGAGCAGGTGCGCGATGTCCGTCCCGATCCCGCCGGCGCCGATGATCGCGACCCGTTGTCCCACCATGGCCAGCGGGTCATCGGCCGATAACAGCTCTGCGTAGGACAGGACGTGCGGCAGCCCGGCCCCGGTCAGCCGCACGCGGCGCGGCACCACGCCGGTCGCGACGACCACGGCAGCGAACTCCCCGAGCGCTCCCATATCTGCGCGCACCCCCAACGACAGAGCGACACCCAGCCGCGACAACTCGTCAGCGAAGTAGAGGCCGGTCAGTCCGAAGTCCTGTTTGCCGGGGATCCGGCTCGCCATCTTGAACTGGCCGCCGAGCTCCGCCGCGGCCTCGAACAACGTCACCGCGAAACCGCTGACGGCCAGTGCCCGTGCCGCCTCCATGCCGGCGGGCCCGCCGCCCACGACCGCCACCGGGGCATCGCCCCGCACCGGTACCGCAAGCTCATAGCCCGCCTGTGGGTTCACGGCACACGAGACCCGCTGATCGAAGATCGACTGGTCGATGCACTGGTTGCAGGCGATGCAGACGTTCACGCGCCGCTGCGCATCGTTGCGACTCTTGCGCACGAACTGCGGGTCGGCCAGAAACGGCCGCGCGATCGAGACGAAGTCTGCGAAGCCATCTGCGACGAGTGCGTCCGCCAGTGCTGCGGTGTTGACGCGGTTGGACGCGATCACGGGTACGTCCACCGCGTCTCGCACCGCTCGCGCCCATGGCGCCCACGTCCCGTACGGCACGCCGGACTGGACAGTCGGCACCCGCGCCTCATGCCAGCCGATCCCGACGTTCAACGCGTCGGCCGGCCCGCTGGCCAGCCGACTTGCCAGAGCGAGCACCTCCTCCAGCGACGCCCCGCCCGCAACCAGATCAGCACCTGAGATCCGGTACACGACCGCCGACTGCGGTCCCGCCGCGTCGCGAACGGCACCCGCGACCGCCAGCGGGAAGCGCATCCGCCGCTCGGGGTCGCCGCCCCAGTCGTCCTCGCGAAGGTTCGTTGCCGGGGCCATGAACTGGCTCAGCAGGTAGCCCTCGGAGCCCATGATCTCGACCCCGTCGAAGCCGAGCTCACGAGCGCGTGCCGCTCCGCGGGCGTAGTCCTCGATCGTTTCGAGGATCTCCTCCTCGCTCAGTGCGCGCGGCTCGCAACGGCTGTAGTTCGAGTAAACCGCGGACGGCGCCACCGGTTGCAGGCCGAAGCTGCGCTCGAACGCATAGCGCCCGGCGTGGAAGAGCTGCAACAGCACGCGGCCGCCCTCGGCGTGCACCTGCTCCGGGATCGCCGCCAGCTTCGACGCCTGGATGTCGTCGTTGATCACGCTGTAGCTCGTGCCCCCGGCGCCGACGCGGCTGACCGCACAGCCTCCCGTCACGATCAGCGCCGCGCCGCCGGCCGCCCGAGCCCGGTAGAAGGCGGCCAAAGCGTGGCCGCCGTCGTCCAGTTGCTCGAGCCCGAGGTGCATCGATCCCATCACGATCCGATGGGGCAGGCGCAGAGCCCCGATCGTCCCGGGCGCCCAGACGTGTTGGAGCACTGGTGGGCCCGGGAAACCCACTAGCTCAGCAGCGATCGCGCGATCGTCTGCTTCTGAACCTCAACCGTTCCCTCCTCGAAACGCTGGGCGCGCGCGTCGCGGTAGACCCGCTCGATCGGGCTTTTGAAGTAGCCGATCCCGCCGTGCACGCCGAGCGCGCCATCGGTCACGCGTTGCAGCATCTCAGAGGCGAACAGCTTCGCCATCGAGGACTCGGCCGCGGCCTCATGCGTGCGCTCCCAGACGTCGGCTGCGTACAGCGTGAGCTGTTTGGCAGCCTCCAGGTCGGTCGCCATCTCCGCGAGCTTGAAGGCGATCGCCTGCCGGCTCGCGATCGGCTTGCCGAAGGTCTCGCGCCGGTGCGAGTAGTCGACGGCCAGGTCGAGTGCCATTCCCGCCAGGCCCACGCAGGTCATCGCGACCGAGATCCGGCTCGGCACCAGGAACCCTCCGAGTGCGACTTCAAGACCCTCACCCTCCGCCCCCAGGCGGTTGGCGACCGGCACCGGCGCGCGGTCGAACACGAGGTGCGAGTGGTCGGTGCCGACCACGCCCATCGACTCCGGCATCAGGTTGTTTGAGACCCCCTCGCCATGGGCCGGGACCAGCAGCGCGACCGTGCCCTCAGCGCCGCGCGTGCCCTCAAGGCGCGCGAACAACAGCAGGTAGTCCGAGATGAAACCGAACGTGATCAGGTGCTTCTCGCCGCTGAGGTAATAGGTGTCGCCCTCACGCACGACCGATGACTTGATGTCGGCACCGGTGCCGGCGTTGGGCTCGGTCAGCGTGAACGCGACCCTGACGTCGGTGGCGACCTGGGCTCTGACGAACCGCTCCAGCTGCTCCTCATTGGCATAGGGCAGCATCGCCCGCCACAGCCCGTTGGACACGTGCACGATCATCCGCAGCGAGGCGTGTGGACGCGAGAACAACTCGATCAGTTCTAGGTAGCGGCCGAACGGCAGCCCGCGTCCTCCGAGTGATTTCGGCGCCGCGAGCCGCAGATAGCCGCGGCTGCGCAGCTCCTCCCAGAGCTCGGTCGGCACCCGGCGCTCCTCCTCGATCCGATCGGTCCAGTACTCGCCACGGCCGTCGACATAGGAGCGGACCTCAGCCTTCAGCGCCGCGAACTCGGTCTCGTCTACCGGTGTGGGCGCCGCGTCCACCAGGGGCACTGGGCTCATCGGGATACCGCCTTTCTCTCCAGCTGACGCGTGATGCGCTCGCGCAGCACGAATTTCTGAATCTTGCCGGACGGGGTGCGCGGGAGCTCGTCCACCACCTCCAGTCGCTCGGGCCAGTAGGGCTTGGCGAGCCGCCCGGCCTCGAGGTGGCGCTGCATCGCTTCGAAGTCGAGCTCGGCGTCGGCCTCGAGCACCACGAACGCGCACGCGCGCTCGCCAAGCCGCTGGTCCGGCATCGCCACGATCGCGACCTCGCGCACGGCCGGGTGTCCGTACAGCAGCTGCTCCACCTCCACGACCGGGACCTTCTCACCGCCGCGGTTGATCACGTCCTTGACACGCCCGGTGATGCGCAGGTATCCGTCGGCGTCGATCGTGGCCAGATCGCCGGTGCGGTAGTAACCGTCGGCGGTGATCGCGTCTGCGCTCAGCTCCGCTCGGTTCAGGTAGCCCTCGAACAGGGTTGGCGTCAACACCTCGAAGTTGCCCTCGGCGCCGGCCGGCAGCGGGTCGCCGGAGTCGTCGACCACGCGCAGCGTGATCCCCTCGAGCGCACGCCCGTCGGCGCTCCAGGCCAGGTCCGGATCCTGGCCGGGTACGAACGCCGCACCCAGGCAGCTCTCGGTCGTGCCGAAGGCGCCGCCGACCTCCGCGCCCAGCACCTGCCGCGCTTCGCGGGCGAGCTCGCGCGGAATCGCCGCGCCCGTGGCGACAAATGTCCGCAGCGACTCGATCGTCTCGCGTCGCTCGCGCGCCACGCGGACGATGTCAGCCAGGAACGGTGTCGCCGCCTGCACGAACGTGACACCGGTCTCCCGCATCGCTTTGAACCCCGCCTCCGCCTCCCACACCGTCTGAACCACCTGCGTCGCACCCAGCAGCAGCGCGATCCACATGCCGTAGAGGAACCCGGTCTGGTGCGCGAGCGGCGAGGGGATGTAGATCACGTCATCTGCGGTCAGGCCGAAGTGATGGATGTGGATCGCCGCCGCTTCATTCAGAGACGCGTGCGTCTGCAATACGCCCTTGGGCTCGCCCGTGGAACCGGACGTGAACAGCAGCTGAGCGGTCATATCTGGCCGCGCTCGATCCGCACTCACATCGCCGGTCGGCAGGCTCACGTCGTCAAGCACCACAACGTGGATCAACGACGGCACCCGCTCGCGCAGGCCGGCCGCCATCGCAGCGTGATCGTGCCCGCGGAACTCGCGCGGAACGATCAGCACGCGAGCGTTGCTCTCGCCCAGCATGAACGCGAGCTCATGCTCGCGGAAGATCGGCATCAGCGGCTCGCAGACGGCGCCGATCCGCATCGCCCCGATCGAGATCGCGACGAACTCCAGCAGATTCGGGAGCTGGTAGGCGACCGGATCGCCGGGTCTGACCCCGAGTCCGTGCAGCAGTACGGCCCAGTGCTGGGCGGCGTCCTGGAGTTGAGCGAAGCTCCAGCTGCGCTCGCGACCGCCCGCGCCGGCCTCGACAACGGCACGAGCATCCGGCCGCTCGCGGGCGTGGCGGCCCACGAGCTCAGTGATCAGGGGAGCCGCTATCGCAGGTCTCCGAGCGAGTCCGGTACCCGCGTGGCGACCTCGATCGGGATCCCGATCGCGTTCATATGATCGGCGAACTCCGGATACGAGATCCGGTACGCGTGTGGATAGGACAGTTCGGTTACGCCGCTGGCGGCCGATCCGGCCACCGCAAGCGCCATCAGCACGCGGTGGTCGTTGTAGGAGGAGAGCTCCGCCCCGTAGAGGCGGTCGACTCCCTCGAACTCCATGTCGTTGCCGTCGAACTCGACGCGCGCGCCCATCTTGCGCAGCTGCAGCATCGAGGTCACACGGTCGGACTCCTTCAGGCGGACATGTGCCACGTGCGAGAGCACAGTGCGACCGCGGGCGCGGCTCGCCAGCGTCGACAGGATCGGCACCATGTCGGGGATATCACGGCAGTCGAGGTGGCCCGCCACCGGCGGCGTGCCGTCGTGGTCGATCGTGATCGACAGCCCGTCGTCAGCGAATCGCATCGGCACGCCCACGCCCTGCAGCTCGGTCAGCACCGACGCCTCTGGGTGACCGTGGATCGGAACGTGGCTGCGGAACACGACGTGCGAGGGGTGCAGCGCGCAGGCGGCGAGGCCGAACGCGGCCGATCCGATATCGGGCGGCAGCAGGTAGTTCTCCTGCGCGACCGTCGTCTGGTTCGGCGCGATCGTGAAGTGGCGCCAGTCCTCGCCGACCTCCACCTCTAGACCGAAGTCGCGCATCATCTCCACCGTCAGTTCGAGGTATGGCCGCTCGTTGAGCTCGCCGACGACCTCGATCACCGTCGGCTCCTCGGTTGCGAATGGCGCCAGCATCAGCAGTCCGGAGATCCACTGCGAGAGCGTGCCGTCGATCCGCACGTGCCCGCCGCGGGGCCGGCCTGGGTGGACCGTCACGGGCAGGCTCTGCCCCTCGTATTCGAGCTGCACCCCGAGCCGCTGCAGCGCGCGCAGCAGCGGCCCGATCGGCCGCCGGCGGAAGTAGCGCTGACCGACGATCGTCACCGGCCGATCACTCAGTGCGGCGAGCCCGAGCAGGAAGTACAGCGTCGTGCCTGAGCTCCCGACCGACACCTGATCGCGACGTGGCGAGAAGCCGTTGGCGCCGTTCACCGTCCAGTGACGGCCGCTGGCGCCGATATCCACGCCGAGCTCCCGCAGCGCCTCGACGGTGAACTTGACGTGGCGCGCGTCGGTCCGGTCGGCGATCGTGCTGGTGCCCGGCGCGAGTGCGGCGAGCATCAGCGCACGGTGTGCGTGGTACTTCGACGGAGGGATGACGATCTCACCCTCAAGCGGCGCCTGTGCGC
This sequence comes from uncultured Conexibacteraceae bacterium, assembly GCA_963844665.1. Classification (GTDB taxonomy): domain Bacteria; phylum Actinomycetota; class Thermoleophilia; order Solirubrobacterales; family Solirubrobacteraceae; genus Palsa-465. The sequence continues at coordinate 165,675 of CAWJPB010000006.1, read as the reverse complement.
CCGCGATCAGGAGGCGCATGCCGAGTTCCGCCACAACGTCATTGAGGCGAGATTATCTCGCGCACCCCGGCCAGGTGGTCGATCTGCGCCAGCGGGTCCCCCGTCAGGGGGGTCAGGACGAACTCCTCGACCCCGGCCTCGGCGTAGGCAGCGATCTGTTCGCCCACGTGCTCGGCACTGCCAAACGCGGTCCAATGCTCGACACGCTCGAAGTCCAGCCCGTACATCGCCTTCGTGTACTCGCTCGCCCGCTGGCGAGCGAGTCCTTCGTTCGCGTCCACGTGGACGCTCAGCACCAGCCCGAGCCGCGGGGTCGGGCGGCCCGTCTGTTCGGAGAGCTCGGCCAGGCGCGCCATGCGATCACGCAGCTTGTCGGGCGTGAGCCAGTTCGGCAGCCAGAAGTCACCTGCGCGAGCCGCGCGCTGCAGGGCCGGCTCACCGCGTCCGGCGACATACACGGGCGGCAGCGTGCTGATCGTCGGCGCGAGCTTCGGCGTCGAGTTCCCCTGCAGCCAATCGGGGAGCTCTGCCAGCGCCTCATCAAGCAGCCGGCCGCGACGCTTGACGCTCAGTCCGACCGCCTCGAACTCCTCGGGGAACTCGCCGCCGACACCGACGCCGAGCAGCAGCCGCCCGGGCGCGAGCGCGTCGATCGTCGTCAGCTGCTTCGCGACCCACGCGGGCCGGCGCAGACCCAACAGCATCACGCCGAAACCGAGCCTCACGCGCTTGGTCGTGGCCGCGACAGCCGCCAGCGCCACGGTGCAGTCGTGGTTCGGCGCCGGGGCGCTCAGGTGGTCGCCCACCCAGACAGCATCGAAGCCGAGCTCCTCCACCCGCCGAGCGGCCTCGACGAACTGTGGCGGTCCACCGAGCCCGAGTGGGTCGAAGGTCGGAAGGTTGATGCCCAGACGAAGCACGGCGCCGCAATCTAGCGACCCACCACCGTTCCCGTTTGGATTCAGAGCGCCTCAGCGCGTCCGCATGCGCCGCAGCAGCTCCAGCGCGCCGCGCTTGGACAGCGGCTCGTTGAGGTTTCCGCACTTGGGCGACTGCACGCAGGACGGGCAGCCGCCGCTGCACGGGCATTCGCCGATCAGGCGCTGCGCGTCATCGGCCAGCCTGTCGAAGGCGTCATAGCCCCGGCGCGTGATCCCGATCCCGCCGGGGTGGCCGTCGTAGATGAAGATCGTCGGCCCACCCGTCTGGGGGTGCGCGTTGGTCGAAAGCCCACCGATGTCCCATCGGTCACACATCGCGATCAGCGGCAGCACGGCGATCTGCGCGTGCTCGAGTGCGTGCAGCGCCCCGAGCAACTGATCAGCTGGGAACGCTTCAGCGGGGCTGGTGGTCAGCGGACCACGAGCCCCGGGGCCGCCCACGACGTCGTCGAGCTCGTACCAGAGCGCGCGGGTCGAGAACTCGGTGGTGGGCATGTCGAGCGACTGGAAGTCGATCACGCTCTGGTCCTGCAGATGCTTGCGCTGGTAGCCCAGAACGGTCTCCGAGTAGACGACGTGGCCGTAGGAGAGCCGCACGCCGTGGGTCTCAGTCGTCTCGAGCATGCGCTCGATGTAGGTCATGCTCTCGCTCTTGGTCTGCGTGAAGTAGTTTCCGTTGAACGGCTCGAGGATCGCGCGGCGGGCCGCGAGGTCGAGCTCGAGCACCAGGTAGGAGCGACCCATGTGCAGGTAGATCGCGCCGTCGTGGACCGTCGAATAGGCGCGGACCGCCTCGATCGTGCCTAGGACCTCGCCACTGCTGGAGTCGATCAGCGCGAAGTTATCGGCGCTCGCGGAGCGCAGCGCGACGTGAGCTGCGGGATAGTCCTCGGCGCGCGCGGGGACATAGCCGCTGGCGCGCTCGCGCAAGAGGCCCGCGTCTGCGAGCTGCTGGGCGCGGTCGAGCACGTCATCGCCAAGGAACTCGGCGTCGTTTTCTGTCAGCGGCGCCTCGTGTGCTGCGCACAACAGATGCGCCCCCCGGATCTCCGGGCTTGCCGGGTCGATGATCGCCGCCTCGACCGGGCGCCTGAGGAACTCGTCGGGGTGACGCGCGAAGAACTGGTCCAGCGCGTCCTCCCCCGCGATGTAGACCGCGAGGCCACGGCCGCGACGGCCGGCGCGGCCCCACATCTGGCGCAGGCTGGCAACCGTGCCGGGGAAGGTCACGCAAATTGCGGCGTCGAGCTCGCCGATGTCGATCCCGAGCTCCAGCGCGTCGGTCGCGACCACACCGAGCAGCTCACCGCTGACCAACCGATGCTCGATTTCATGGCGCTGCTGCGGCGTGTACCCGGCGCGGTAGGGAGCAACCCTGTCCGCCAGGGCCTGGGGCAGGCGGTCTGAGGCCATGCGCAGGATCAGCTCGACGCCCTTACGCGACTTCATGAAGCAGATCGTGCGGGCGCCGGCCGTGATCAGCTCCGCCAGCAGCTCAGCTGCCTCGGCCAGAGCTGAGGCACGGACCCCCAGCTGCTCGTCAAGGAGCGGCGGGTTCCAGATTGCCGTGCGTCTGGCGGGCAGAGGCGCGGTGTCGTTGTCGACGAGGTTGATGTCGTCAAGGCCGGTGAGCTTGGTGGCGAGCTCGATCGGATTGGCGATCGTCGCGCTGGCCAGCAGGAAGCGCGGCTGGGAGCCGTGCATCGCGGCTGCCCTCCTGAGCCTGCGGAGCACGTTGGCGACGTGCGAGCCGAACACGCCCCGGTAGACGTGGGCCTCGTCGACGACGACGAACGCCAGGTTCGCGAGCAGGTCGCCCCAGCTCGCATGGTGGGGCAGGATCCCGATGTGGAGCATGTCGGGATTCGTGATCACGAGGTTCGAGCGCCGTCTTATCGCCGGGCGCTCCTGTGAGGGCGTGTCGCCGTCGTAGATCGCTGGCCGTATCTGCTGCGTCAGGCCGAAGCTGTGCAGGGCGCGGGCCTGGTCCTGAGCGAGCGCCTTGGTCGGGTAGAGATAGAGCGCTCGCGCCGTCGGGTCGGTGGTCAGGATCTCCAGCGTCGGCAGCTGGAAGCAGAGCGACTTGCCGGAGGCGGTGCCGGTTGTGACGATCGTCGGGCCGTCGAAGGCTGCGTTCAGCGCGTCCCGCTGATGCAGATAGAGAGCGTCGATACCGGCCTTCGTGAGGGCGTCATGGACGCGCGGATCGAGCTCGTCGGGAATCTCGACAAGGTGCGGTTGCTGCGGCAGCGAGGTGTGGTCGTGGACCAGGCGCTCGTCCGCGCGACCCTGTTGGAGCAGCGCCTCCCAGGGCTCGCGGGTCTTGCTGGTGGTGGCCACTGTTTGAGTATGGCGGTGCTGGTCGGCGGCTCCTCGGAGGGCCGAGGGTGGTGCGGGAGTCTGGCCGGTTCAGGCGGGTGCGAGACGCTTGGGCCGGCTCGGCGGGTGCGAGACGCTTGGCCCGGTTCAGGCGGGTGTGAGACGCTTGGGCCGGCTCGGCGCGCGACCCGGGCGAGCCGACCTGCTGAATCTGACAAATCGTGCCGTCTGCGCTTGATTTGCGCGTAAGTGCACGAAAACCGCGCGGTTCCGAGCAAATCGCTCGAGAGTCGAGCGATTTGTGAGATCCAGCACGTCGGCCGCCTCCGGCTTCCGGATCCTCACGGATCGCGGCTCGCGTCCGCTGCTACGGTCGCGCCCGTGCTGAGAGCTTTGTACGTCGACCTCGACGGAACCCTGCTCGGGCCGGGCGCCTCACTGTTCAGCGGGGCCGATGGAGGCTTCTCATTGGAGGGCGCCCGGGCTCTGCAGGCGTGCGCGCGGTCTGGGGTCGAGGTGGTGATCTACACCGGTCGCCAGCAGCCAGGCGTGCTCGAGATCGTTCGCCTGATCGGGGGGAGCTCCTATATCTTCGACCTCGGCTGCGGCCTGGTCGTCGATGGTGAGCTCGAGTGGCTGACGGATGGTTGCGTGCCGTCGCAGGAGCACGGATCGATCCACCACCAGATCACTGCGTCGGGCGCGCCGGCCCTGCTGCTCTCGACGTTCGCTGGCCGGCTCGAGTACCACACGCCCTGGTCTGAGGGGCGTCATGTGTCACACGTTTTTCGCGGACAGGTCCCGGTTGAGCAGGCAAACGCGATTCTGGTCGACGCGGGTCTGGACTGGCTGCGGCTGGTCGACAACGGCGTGATCGGTGGGCGCGGAGTGGTTGGTGGGTCTGGGCCCGACGGCGCGGAGCGCGACTGGGGCATTGAGGTTGATCGCCCGCACGTCTACCACCTGGTCCCGAGAGGGGCCTCGAAGGCGCGTGCTGTGGCTCGCCACATGCAAAACCGCGGATACGCGCCGTCGGAGTGCATCGCCTGTGGCGACTCACGCGAGGACATGGATGCGGCTGGCGTCGTCGGAACGTTCTGGTTGATGGCCAACGCGCTTGAGCGGGACCCGACTCTTATAGCCGATATCACCGACCGCGCAAGCGTCCGGGTCGCCACGGAGGGCTTCGGCGCAGGTGTCTACGAGGCGGTTGTGACCTCGCTGGCCGAGTCTCGCTGATCGTTCAGCTTGATCACGGTCCGGCGTGCTACGGCGGCCGACCCGGGTGCGAGCGTGTTCGAACGGCGGTGAGGTGTATTCAGGCGGCGGGTCTGGCGCGGGCACGGTCCCGTGCCTCGCGTGTGATCGAATCCTCGGAGGCGATCGCGTGGGCAAGCTCCGCGGCGACCTCCGCCATTGCCTGAAATGCGCGAGCGACCGTCAACGCATCGGTGCCTGCGATTGCACGGTTCATCTGTGCGACGGCCGCATCGAACTGGTCCCACAGGTCAGTCGGGCCCCGACGTCCCGTACCTGGCCGCAATTCATACGGCGGCTCCGCGGCCTCGGCGCCAGCCACCCGGGGCCACCGCATTCCCACCTCGTGTGCCTGCTGCCAGGCGATCTGCTCAGCCACAGCGGCCTCCGACAGCTTCAGCAGCCGGCTCGCGAAGCCGTCATCCGGAGGGGCGAGCTTGTGTGTGCGGATCGCCTCGGCCCAGCCGGCGCCCGCGTGGCGAACCAGCCGGACGGCACGTTCGCGCTCGCGCTCGAGTTCATTGCCGAAGCTCATCGCTCCTCCGGATCGGGTGAGCCGCCTGGCGTCTCGGGTGTCGTCTCAGCACGAGTCTGAGGCGCGTCCGCGCTGAAGCTCGGCTCCGCCGCAACGCTCGGCTCACCGCCCCAGAAGTCGTCGGCGCTCAGTCCCTCGGTGCTCACGCTCGCGGGCGGCGCGCCCCGGTATCCGCGCGCCACGATCAGATCGAGGTCGGACTGCTTGATCCGGACACGGCGCCCGACGCGGGTCGCCGGCAAAGTCCCGGCATCGATCCAGTTGCGGACTGTCTGCGGATTCAGTCGCAGGATCTCTGCGACCTCAGCAACCGTCAAAAACGACTCCCTGGATTCATCTACGGACATGCACATACTTTCCGGTTCATCGGTTATGATACCCAATTGAGACTAATTGGAGCGAACGCAGTGTAAGTATGCATTGCGTGTCGGACGGAGGGTGCGGTATGGCTGACCGAGGGCGGGGAGACGCCAACGGACAAGGTGGAGGGGCGGACGTAGGGAAAAGCGCTGCTGCTGATGCCCAGATGGCAGACGCCAATGTGGTTCCGTTTCCACGAGACTGGATCGGCCCGCTCGACGAGCTCGTGCCGATAGACCTTGGTCCAGCGCCGGCAGCTTCTTCGGGAGACGCCGCCGGATTCTGGGGTGGTGACATCTCGGGTGAGCGTGAGGCTCCCGAGCCGGAGTGGGGCGAGGAGCCTCGGGCTGATGCTCGTCCTCAGCGCTCATCGGATCCGGCGCCACCACATGCCAGTCAGGGCCGACGACGAGGGCTCGCACTCTCCGGCTGCGGGGTATTGCTCGTCGCGGCGCTCGCAGCGGTCCTCTTGGTCACGAGCGGACTCGGGAGTTCCCATGACGGTCCCGGCGTGGCTCGACCTGATCGGCAGGTGCGGACGTTGACTGAGACGGTCACCGCACCCGCCGGAGTGACGACAACGGCGTCTGTCTCCGCTGGCAGGAGCGTCAAGTCTGGTGTCCTGATTGCTGCCACCACGGAGCACGGCACAACCAGGGCAAAGCGGAAATCGTCCAGCCAGAGCGCTCGGGGCGATGGTGGCGACCCAACCGGTGAGACCGGATCCCGAAGCGCAGCCGAGGCAGGCGATCAGTCATCAGATGCTGAGGGTGGAACGAGCCCGAGCGTCACGACAGATGACGTCGTGGCAAATGGGCAGACACCCGGCGGACGAGTCGTTACCAGCGGCCGCGCTGTCCAGTCCCCCAAATCGCGCGCCGGCTCGACATGTGTGCAGAGCCCGGACAGTGGCTGCCTGCCGTGACCGCGCTGCGTAGCGACCAAACCCTCAGGAGACACAGAGATCAATGACCCTTCACATCAAGCTCACGCACCTGGTCGCCGGGATCGTCGTCGGCGCCTTATTGGCCGGAGGCGGCTACGCCCTCGCCGCCAGCAGCAGCGGTGTGATTGACGCATGTGTCAACACGCACTCGCGCGCGCTGACCGTGCCTGCGAGTGGCCGCTGCGGAAAGGGCTTCACAGCGCTCACCTGGAACCGGCAGGGGTTGAGGGGTGCGACTGGCGCGACGGGCGAGCGTGGGGCCACGGGCGCTTCCGGATCTGCCGGCATACCGGCAAAGGTGAGTGTTGGCACGGTGACGACCGGGAGCCCAGGGAGCCAGGCGAGTGTCACGGACTCCGGGACCGGGAGCAACGCGATCCTGAATTTCTCGATCCCACAGGGAGCCGCCGGGCAGGCGGCCGGTGGGAGCAGTGAGCCAACGGCGTACGGGCAGATTTGGATGTGGACCGGTGGAGCCGAGCGTCGCACCCGGAGCTAACCACTTGGAACATCGAGAAGGCTGTCCGAGCGTGGTACAGGCGAGACAGATGTTTATGTCGCGGCTGCTCGGCTATGGGCTTGACGAGCCGGTGATCAGCGTCACGCCTGACGGGACATGGCAACACAGCACAGCGGAAGCGACAACGCTCCGGATATCCCCGACGCTTACGTGAGCGGCTGGTCGACAGACGACGACGAGCTCGTCGTCACGGTCCTTACGAGCGACGCAGCTGACCGGCGACGGCTTCGAACTCCGACTTCTCGATCAGCGTGATCTGCTGATTGCCGTCCCGCCATGTCAACAGTGAGCACAACGAAGGAGTCGTACCGATGCCCAGCATTGCCAATCACGAGCGCCCGCATGGTCGGCGGCAAGCCGTCCGGAGGGCGATTGTCCGGGTCGCGACCGTGGCGGTGGCTTTTTCAGCGCTAGCCATAGCCGCCGCGTCCAATGCCGGCAGTGCATGGGGCAACGAGTACAGCGGCATGCTCAAGAGCGGCACGCTGAGCATGGCGAACCCGGGCACCAGCATCACCGGTTGGGGCTACGGCAACACCAGCAGCAGCACGGATGATCCCGTCTCCGCCAACGCGACCTTCGCGAATGACTCATGGACCGCTCCGAGCGGGACTCAATTCGAGGGGTTCGCCTACACCGCTGCATGGTTCGAGAGCATCACCGCAGATCCCACCGGGGCGCTCTCGATCGGATTCGTAGGTTCGGGTGGAAACGCTCCCACTGATCTGAACTTCCCGTGGACCCAGGACTGTGCGGTCACCGAGCAGGACTCGCCTCGCGAGTGGGTCACGAACCGCAAAGAGCCCGGCACGGACTCCGGTTACTCGCAGTACTGCGAAACGAATGGAAATACGAGCGGCTGGAACTACACCAACGTTGAGATCGAGAGCCTCGCCCCGTCGGTCAACCCCCAGGTCCCATACTCGACCCTGAGCCTGCGTGGCTGGTGCGCCCGCGACAACACCTGCAGCGGCTATGACACCGCCGCCGCGCAGGTCGCGAACCTGTCCGCCGTCATCGGTGACCCGAACAACCAGCCGACCGGATCTGGCGCTGGACGACATCGATCGACCCGAACTCCTGGTACCAGACCGATACCAACTCGCCCACCCTCCAGGCCAGCGCCAACGACCCTGCCGGAGTATGCGCGATCGGCGTCGAGTTCAGCGGACCCGGCAGCTACTACGACGAGGTTACGGACGATGCACCCGCGACCGAGAACCCAGGCGCGCCCGTTGGCACTGAGTTCGACAGCGCCCAACCGTGTGGAACCGGCAGTGCCAGCGGTAGCGGTCCTATGCCGAGCGGCATCGCCAGCGGTACATACAGCGTTGACGTGGTGGCGTCCAATCCGGGGAACTGGCTGGGCGGCGCCGGGCTGTCCAATGCGCCGACGATCGCGAGCTACGACGACGCGATCAATGTCGACGACACGTCTCCCACGGCCAGCTGGACGTCCACCACGAGTGGCTGGACATCTAGCTCAACCGAGACGCTAGATGTGACAGTCGGTCCCTCAGGCGTCGCCAGCTGTCACCTGTACCGACAACGGCACGAATGTCGCTGCCACGCTGGTCGCCGGCTTGCGCACGGGAGCCGGCAAGACGGCTTGGAGCGTGCCCACCCCAATAATGGCGCCAATGCGGTTTCATGCACCGCCACCAACGGAGATGCCAACGGTGGCCTCACGGTGACCGAGGCCTCCACGTTCGACGTGGACACCACCGTTCCTGTGGTTAGCTTCTCCGACGCCGGCTACACGGCAGGCACGTGGGCCAACGCAACCAGACAGTCACAGTCAATGCGACTGGCGGTCCGAGCGGGATCGCGACAGTGGCGATGCACTCTCGACGACAAGTCAGTACCTGTTAGCGGCGCCGGATCCAACCAGACCACGGTAAGCGGCAACGGGATCGGCATGTGCTCGAATGCACGGCGATGTCTAAGGACAGGCGTGACCGGCGAAAACACATACAACGTCTGGCTCGACACCAACCCACCGACCAACACCTTCCTGGTCAACGGCGGCGCTCCCACGAGCGCCTGGCTCAGCCGGACACCCGTCGTGCAGGTGCTGGGGTCGGAGACCGGAGGCGTGTTGTCTGGTGTCTCCCAGATCACCTGCACGGTCAGCACTAATGGACAGGCTGATCCCGGTAGCCCGATCACCCTGAGTACCGAGAACGGTCAGCTTGTGAACGGCACTGGATCGTTTTTCCTGACCACAAACGGCCCGAACGTCATCAGCTGCAGAGGCGCCACCGCAGCAGGCACAACCGAGTCGCAGGGTGACACGGTGACCGTCAACGTCGATAATCCACTGGACGCATCGAGCGGATCCGGCACCACCAAGTACGGCAGCTCGAAGCTGATAGACGATGGTGCCGATCCGTTCTCGGACGGCCCCAACCAGGGAACCTGGTACCGCGCGCCGCAGTCTGTGACTATCACCGCCAACAACAGCGGCGGCTCGGCGCCGATCTCCGCGATCGCGTGCCAGGGTGCGCTCTCTGGCACGTGGCCGCGCAATGAGCTCAACGCTGACGCCCAGCGCGGCGAGACCATCACGGTCAGTGTGCGTACGCCCGGTGGGGAACTGGCATGTACGGCCACGGACACCGCTGGCAATAGCTACCCGCTCGGTTCATACCTGTTCAAAATCGACTCCACGGCGCCAGCCGGGAGGTTCGTCGCTCAGGCGAAGTGGCCGGAGCCGGACGAGGTTGCGGTCAGCGCCTCCGATGACGGTGGCTCAGGTATCGCTGTCATGCACCTGTACGCGAAGTGCGACTGCTACGACGACGGAGCTCCGTACGACCTGGGCAACATGAGCTACGACTCGGGCAGTGGGCATTACGTCGCTGAAGTGCCTGATGGCGTCGTGCCGTTCACCTCCGGTGACTGGACGTTCTACGCCAACGATGCTGACGTTGCCGGAAACAGTGGGCAGATAGCCGCCGGTCCAGACGGGGACGCGGAGGTGCTCAAGCTCCCGCTTTTGGAGGCGACACAGGTGACCGCCCAGGTTGGCGATGTGTCGGCGACCAGTGATCCGGCTGTCCCGGCTGCGCTGGCAGTCCAGGCTGGGATCGATGCGGGCGTGGCAGGCATCTCGTCGAAAGCGCTGAGCGGCGGTACGGAGAAAGCGCTGAGCGGCAGGGCCGAGTCGGATCGCGCGCGGGGGATGGCCGCGAGCGCAGGCCTGAAGACAGAGCCCAAGCGCACGGTGGCGACTCGGACACGCTGTGCGACGAAGGCGAACGAGGGCCGCGAACAAGGCGCCAAATGCGCTGTCGCCCGCCCGACAGGCCATGTCCTCACGCTCCCCTACGGTAAGCCCGTCACGCTGCATGGCCTGTTGAAGAACACGAAGCTCGGAGGCCGCCCGATCGTCGGCGCGAAGGTGCTCATCTACCAGAGGGTGACCGGAGCCAGGGCCTACACCAGGATCGGGTCCGCCACCACCAAGGCGGGAGGCAAATACAGCTACACGGTGCTTGCCGGCGCGAGCCGGTCGATCTATGTGGCCTATTCGGGCTCGCGGGTCCTCCGTCCTGCGTCGAGCCAGCTCAGCGAGCGCTTCGCCGGCAAGATCGCGATACACGCCGGACAGATCTGGGCAGGCGGGCAGCTGGAGGTGACCGGCCAGGTGGAGGGCGGGCACATCCCGTCCGGCGGTGTTGACGTGACGATCGACTACCAGGAGGTGGGCGCGCCCGGGAGCGGCACTTTGGGCACCGTGCGTACCAGTGCGAAGGGCAGGTATCGATTCACGCAGCAATTCGCGGCCTCGACCAGAGGGCTTATCTACCGGCTGTGGGCCGTGGTGAAGCAGCAGCCCAGGTGGCCTTATCTGGCGGCCGCAACCGCCAGGGTCAGGAGGCCGGTCCGATAGGGCGCAACGGTCAGTGGGCCGAGGGCGAGCACTGGCCCACTGAGTTGGGCCCCACTGAGTTCGGCCGACTGATTCCCGCAACTCGCGCAAAATTTCCGTGACCCAGGGGGTCAACCGTGCCCGCCCAAAGGCTCTTAAGAGAGGCACACCAGTTGTTGAGCCAGGAAAAGACATCGTGAATCACATCAGCAGTGCCGATATCCTCAATACAAATGTTCGGCGACATCATCCAGCCAACCCACCTGCTGTTCATTCTGGTTGTGGCGCTGCTGGTGCTTGGACCCAAGCGCCTGCCGGAGGTTGGTCGCTCACTCGGCAAGGGCCTCAGCTCATTCCGCCAGGGCATGCAGGGCGTGCAGGACGAAGCCCGAGGCATGTTCGGCGACGCCCACGAGGAGCCGGCCCACCGGTCGCCCAGCTCCGCACCTTCCGTGCTGCCGCAGACCAGCGTCCAGCCCAACCTGCCGGAGACAGTGGTCACGGCGGGCGTGGCGCCTGCCGCAGTCCAGTCCGGCGTGCCCGAACCGGTGGTGAGCGAACCTGCGGTTGCCCGCACGGTTTCCGAGCCGGTGGTGGGCCAAGCGGCGGTTGCGCGCACGGTTTCCGAGCCGGATCCCGCGGACTACGCAGACTGACCAGCGAATCGGGTCAACCGGAGACCGCAGCGCTGGTCGCACTGCTGCGTGTGGGCGGCCGCGCGTGGGCCAGCTGTGTCCTGGCTGCCAGGCGCTCTGGTGCTGGCAACCCGTCGGCGCAGATGGTGCTGGAGCGTGAACTCGGTCTGCTCTCTTATGAGGCGCTTGCCAACGCGGAGGCCGACCTCGAGCGGTGGCGGGCGCAGGGATACCGGGTGCTGCCGCTCTCGCACCCTGACTATCCGGAGAACCTGCGAGTTGTGGAGCACCGCCCGCCGGTTCTGTTCGTGGCGGGCAGTCTGAGCTCCGTCGATCGCCGTGGCGTGTCGGTGATCGGGACGCGCACACCGACGGCCGACGGTATGCGCCTGGCGGGGGAGATTGCGCGCGCGCTGGCGGACACGCGCCATACGGTCGTCTCGGGTCTTGCCTTAGGAATCGACACCGTCGCCCACACGACGACGCTTGAGCGGGGTAGACAAGATCGTGCGCGAAGCGCACGCACGATCGCGGTGATCGGCACCGGCCTTGATCGCGTCTACCCGCCTGAGAACGCGGGGTTGCAGGCGTCCATCGCCACAGAGGGCGCGGTTGTGTCGCAGTTTTGGCCGGAGGCCGGGCCGTCGCCGAAGAGCTTCCCCGCCCGAAATGCCTTGATGTCTGGAATCACGCTCGGCAGCGTGATCGTCGAGGCCTCAGAGCGCAGCGGCACCCGTATCCAGGCACGGCACGCGCTGCAACAGGGGCGAGCGGTGGTGCTGATGGAGCGGACGCTCGAATGCGAATGGGCGCGTGAGCTCGCTCGTCAGCCCGGAGTGACAGTGGCGCAGGATGCAGCCGATGTCATTGACGTGTTCAAGCATTGACGGGCTACTGGCACCGCGTCACGGCCACCGGGTCTGTCGACGCTGCCTGAACCTCACGCTCCAGGACACTGAACTGTGCCGTGCCTGTTGGGCTGGTGGGAATCAACTTGCGGCTGTGCTGCCCGTCTCCTACAGCGTCGGGGGCGAGTGGCTCCATCGGCTGATCGCGTCTTACAAGCGCGACGCGGACCCGTCGGTTGAGGATGCGGTTGCGACCCTGGCCGAGATCTGTGAGCGATTCGTGGCCCGGCACGAGCAGTGCCTCCTGGACGCCGTGGGCGGCTCCGTATTCGAGCTGGTAACCACGGTCCCATCCAGTGACACGCGCCGGGACGTCCACCACCCGCTGCGGCGCATCGTCGGCGAACTGGTGGCGTGCACTCGCGATCGCCACGAGCGACTACTGCTTCGCGACGGCACTCCGGCGGTGCCGCGGACGTGTGATCCCCGACGCTACCGCGCGACCCGCTCCTTGCATGGTGAGGCGGTGCTGCTCATCGATGACATGTGGACGAGTGGGGCGAGCGCTCAGAGCGCGGCGGCAGCGCTGCTCGACGCCGGTGCAGGCATGGTGGCGGCGATCGTGCTGGCGCGTCACCTCAACCGCGGCTGGCGCGAGAACGACGCGCGTCTGCGGTCGTGCGCGGTTGACGGGTTCGATTTTGACCGTTGTGCAATCTGTACTCCGCTTGCAGTCACCATCAATCGCTAGGCTGACCGCCATGATCCGCCAGTCCTTGAAACCTCAGACTCGGGTGCGCGGATGTCTGCGCTGACCGAGCGCTCAGCCGTTGAGCTTGCTGCGGCGATCCGCAGACGCGAACTGACATCGAGCGAGGTGGTCGATGCTCACATCCAGCTGCTCGAGCGAGTGGGTCCTCGAATCAACGCGATCGTCGCGGACAGGTTCGACGAGGCGCGCAAGCGGGCGACCGAGGTCGACCAGCAGGTCGCACGCGATTCGATGCGTGGCGCCGCGCTGGACGAGCTGCCACTGCTCGGCGTTCCCTTCACCGTCAAGGAATCAATCGGGCTCGAGGGTATGCCGAACGCGGCTGGCGTGCTTGCCCGCCGCGACCATCGCGCCACCCGAACTGCGCCTGCGGTCCAGCGTCTGATCGAAGCCGGCGGGATCCCGCTCGGCGTCACCAACACATCTGAGCTGACGCTCTGGATCGAATCCGAGAATCCGCTCTATGGGCGCACCAACAATCCCTACGACGAATCACGCTCAGCCGGCGGCTCGTCGGGCGGGGAGGCGGCGGCTGTCGCGTCTGGCGGCTCGCCCTTCGGCGTCGGCGCAGACATCGGCGGATCGATCCGGGTTCCGGCCCTGTTCTGCGGGGTGTTCGGCCACAAGCCCTCCGTGGGGCTGATCCCCAACACGGGTCTCTGGCCGACAAGCGCGGGCGACGCCGAGCGCATGCTCGCGGTGGGACCGATCACCAGGCGAGCGGAGGATCTGATGCCGCTGCTGCGGGTCATGGCTGGACCGGATGGGAGGGACCCGGTAGCGACACCGATGGAACTCGGGGACCCGGGCGCTGCTTCGCTCGATGGCCTGCTCGTGACAGTCGTCGAGAACAGCTCCACCAGGCCGATGCAGCGCGAGCTCCGGGATGCGCGGGAGCGAGCGGTCGGCGCTTTGGTCTCAGCGGGCGCTCAGGTGCGCCGGCTGGATATGACTGGCTGGCGTTCGGCGATGTTCCCGTTCCTGGCAGCGTTGCAGGAGACTGGCGACGGGACATCCGGCACGGTGAACCTGCTCGCCGAGGCCGGTGAGACTGAGACGGGACTGCGGTCACTTCTGTTCGGGGCTGGGCAGCACACGCTTCCCACAAAGCTGACCGCGCTGGCTGAGGCTGTGCCGGCTCGAGCAGGCCTCCGAGACAGATTGCTGACGCGGGCCCGCGAACTCGCGGACGAGCTGATCGAGGCGATCGGCAACGGTGTGCTCCTTCATCCTGCGCACCTCAGCGTTGCGCCGCGACACCGCCAGACCTACGGGCGTCCCTGGCTGACGACGCCGTCGGCGATCTTCAATCTGGCGGGCGTCCCGGTCACAGAGGTGCCGCTCGGTCTCAGCCGGGCCGGACTGCCGGTCGGCGTGCAGGTCGCAGCCGCGCACGGTGCTGACCACCTCAGCATCTCGATCGCGATCGAGCTTGAGGCGGTGTTCGGAGGCTGGGTACCCCCTCCACTCGCGACGCCTTCTGAGTCGGCTGCTGCGTCTGCCCACTGAATCGGGCGCGCGACCGCCCACTGAGTCGGGTGCTTAAACCCAGCGAGGGCCCAAACTGCGGACCCTCGCTCGGTGGCTTCTGAACGCCGTTCCCATGGCCGGGTTGGGCGCGACGATCAGAATCGATTCCGTTCGTATAAGCACCCTCAACACCCACAGAGTTGCGCGCGGCGAAAAAAATTCGCGCTTGTCATACTGGGATGACCCCACGGGGGCGTAGCTCAGTTGGTTAGAGCGCCGGCCTGTCACGCCGGAGGTCGCGGGTTCGAGTCCCGTCGCTCCCGCTAGTCCAGCGGGAGGAGCAGTCATCCGCGACACGATGCGCACCGAGCGCGGATTCGGACCAGCCGCCGCAAGCGGACGACCCGAGCGCGATTCGGACCAGCCGCCGCAAGCGCGACGACCCGAGCGCGGATTCGGACGACCCGGCGGGAGCGGGAGCCCGGACGACCCGGGCGCGACTCAGCTGAGCAGCTTGGCCTTGGCCGCCGCGAACTCCTCGTCGGTGAGCATCCCCGAGTTCTTCAGCTCGATCAGGCGCTCCAGCTGTGTGGTCAGATCATCACCCGCGGCTGCCGGCGCGGGAGCCTGCTCGGCCGGAGCCTGGGCCTGCTGTTCCGGCTGAGCCTGCTGGTCGTTGGCGTCGCGCTCGTTCGCGCGGCGCTGATGACGCTCCGAGACTCTTCCGGCGGTTCCGACGACCACGGCTGTGCGAGCGGCGGTACCGATCAGGCCGGGTCGTCCGGCACGGCGCATCATTGGCATCTCTATCTCCTTGCGTAAGTCTGGATTTGCTTGGCAGTCACTGCGTGCAGGGCGCCTGGTCCGTGAAGCACGAACCCGGGCGGCGTCAATCGATCGCGGCGAGCAGGGCGACCTCGTTGACCACGGTCGCCGGGATCCGCTCGGTCAGTACCACGCTCGCGCCGGCATCCATCATCGAGCCAACCACCTGCCGCGCCCATGTGTGCTCGATCGCGATCGCAATCGCGGTTTCGCCGACTGGCAGGTCGGCTGCGACCTCCGCCAGATCCTCATCACCGATTAGTCCCTGGGCGTTCAGCTCAAGCGAGGTGATCTCGAGGTGATCGCTGAGCGCGTCGAACTCGATGATCTCGAGCCTTTCGTCCTCGAGCCTGCGCGCGATCACTATGTCCAGCAGCGTCACCGCTCCGCTCTCGAGCACCTCGGCCACCGCCTGTCTGAACCGCGTCGGTAGCTCGGGCTGGGGGAAGCTGAGGATGAAGAGTTCGACCGGGCCGAATGCGGCTGTTGACATGATTGCTCTCCTGACTGGGGCTATCGGTTATCTGCGCGACACTGAAGGGGCACCGCCGAACGACTGGTGGTGATCATCTCACGACGCCTTCGGCCCGTGTCCTGCGGCGGGCGCAGAGTGAGTGCTGTCACCCAGCTGACCCCGAACTCTTCAGGTCCGCTCCGAGGAGTAGGCAACCTGCCCTGAGGTAGTCGACGGCCGGCCGGGGCTCTCACGCGCCTGGGCGAAGGTCACCATGCGGTGCCCGTCCTCGTCGTAGAGCTTGAGCTTCACGGTGCGGAGGCCGTCCGTCAGTGACAGCGTCGGCACGTCACGGAAGAGCTCGACCCCATCATGGGCACGTTGCAGGTTGTAGTTGGGGACCCGAGCGTTCAGGTGGTGGACGTGATGAAAACCGATGTTGCCGGAGAAGAACTGGAGCACCTTGGGCAGCTTGAGATATGAGCTGCCGTGGAGCGCTGTGTCCACGTAACTCCAGCGATCGTTGGTTTCCCAATAGACGTCCTCGAACTGGTGCTGTACGTAGAACAACCAGATCCCTGCAGCCCCACCCAGCATCGCGACCGGCCCCTGCACCAGCAGGAAGTCGCGTATACCGACCACGTCAGCAGAGCGCGGCGACCAGCACGACCAGTGCCGCGTCGGTCCCAAGCACGCTGCGTTTGATCCGGGTTCGGGCGTTGCGGGGGACTATGCGCGGCTGAAGGACCATCGCGAAGATCGGACCCAGACCAAACATGACCAGCGGGTTGCGGAACAGCCGGTATTCCAGCCGTCCTTTCGGGGATCGGGCACGGTATTCGGCGACGGTGATCGTCGGTACGTCTCCCACGCCGCGACGGTCGAGGTCGCCGGCAGTTGCGTGATGGACGGCGTGGCTGTGTCGCCAGCATGCGAATGCCTGGAACACCAGGAGCCCGGTTGCCCTACCGAGCCAGGCGTTCGCTTGCTTGGACGGCAGAAACGAACCGTGTGCGCAATCGTGGAAGACGATGTACGTCCGCACCAGGAAGCCCGCAGCCGGGAGTGCCAGCAGCAGGCACAGCAGGTAGGAGCGGTTCACCAGCAGATACATCAGAACCGTGATGGCCAGGTACGGGACCACCGAGGTGAATACGTTCAGAATGCTGCGGCGCAGATTGGCGCCGACATACGGCGCCATCGCCTCCTGCCATGACGCGGAGCCTGTATCTGACTCGGCTCTGGACGAGTCGCGTGGACCCCGGGCAACACTCGCTGAAACTACCTCTACATCTGCCACTTTGACCTCCGAGTCCGCGCAGAAAACGAAACCGCGGAAGTCAGATCGCGATGCCTCCATCAGCTAGAAGCCGACCGCGCGACGATGCCCTCCGGTGCCGACGTTACTCCGATGCCCGGCGGCTCGCAAAGCCAGGGCCGTTCCAACGTTAGGGCGGCCGCACTGAAGTGAGGTTGCCGCTTGATCCGCAAGCGGCCTGCGCGGTCAGGTGAGGAGGTCATGGCCGGAGCGCTCGATCGGCGCGGTCTTCTCGAACACGAGCCGGTAGTGGTCGAGCAGCTCACGCTGGAAGCAGACCATGTTGGCGCTCACGCCGGAGGCGAATGCGAGCCGGAAATCGGCACTTGTCAACCATCGCGGCACCAGGCCGAGCTTGACCAGCATCTTGCGCCAGCTTCGGGCACCGATCCGTGCGTTCCACTGACGGATGGTCTCGATGTAGTCCAGCCGACCGTTGAGCGATGAGACCAGTCGGAAATGCGGCTCGGCACAGCCGACAACCTGCTGAGACCCGGACGGAAGCCAGGAGCCGGGGAACTGGCGAGCCAATAGAGCCAGATACCACTCGTCTGTGTCCCGTTCAGGGACGCTGTGCAGGACCGCCTCGATGTCGAGCTGCTCGGGCGGGATCATGTTCGCGCCAAAAACCATCGTCTGGAGATAGATGCGGCCGCCCACCGGCACCAGGTCGGCAACCCGGGCGAACAGCCGCCGGTAGACATCCTCCTGGCGGCCGGCGGCGAAGTCGCTCGGAGAGCAGAAGTGCTCAAACGCGCCGAGGCTCGCCACCGCGTCGAATGTGCCGAACCGGTCCGGGCCGATATCGCGTGCGTCGAGCAGGTGCACGTCGAGTCTGTGGTGACGGCACGCCTCCAGCTGAGCCCGGGACAGCGTCACGCCCACGCCGACTCCACCGCGCTCGCGGATGTAGGCCAGCAGGGGCCCCCAGCCGCACCCCAGATCGAGGACCCGTCGACCCGGCCCGATCCCGATCTGCTCGGCCACGTACTCATGCTTGCGGCGTTGTGCCTGCTCCAGCGTGAGCGAGAAGTCGTGGTCGTACTTGGCGCCGCTGAAATCGGCGAGGTCCCCGAGGCTGAGCCGGATGATGCGGTCGGTCAGCGAGTAGGTGAACTCGATGTCTTGACGATCCGCCACGAGTTCACCTTGGCGTACGGCTGTCCATGGCGTAGCGCATCCGTGAGGTTCTGGTGTTGCGGCTGCCGGCCGGTCAGCGGATCGCGTCGGCGGGCAGGATGAAACGCGTCGGCTGAGCGGCCGCGTGATCCCTTCCTGCAGTTATGCGTGCGCCATGGAGGCCGCGGTTCTCAGCTGCAGGGGTCTCGGGCGTGCCGGAGTGGGTGATGATCCAGTCGATGATTTCCGGGGAATCGGCGCCGGAGGCGAGGATCGCAGCGCGCTCGATGACGATCGCGCCGGACGGGTGCGGGCGGGACAGGTTTCGGATGAGTGTCGTGATTTCCAGTTCGTTCACTTGTCAAACCCTTTGCTGATCGCGGTTGCGGA
The DNA here is from genome assembly GCA_963844665.1 of uncultured Conexibacteraceae bacterium. Classification (GTDB taxonomy): domain Bacteria; phylum Actinomycetota; class Thermoleophilia; order Solirubrobacterales; family Solirubrobacteraceae; genus Palsa-465. Next base: position 147,092 of record CAWJPB010000006.1, on the reverse strand, counting down.
CGCTTTTGAGCGGGTCTCGATGGAGCGAGATGTGCCCCGGCGCGCCGGGAATGTCTGCCTCGGCGTCCGTGTCCTGGGGCGTCAGGTTGAGAACCGCGGTCAGCAGCAGCAGTGGAGCCCCCGCCGCCCATGCCTGCGGACGCGACGCGGTGGGAAATGCGACCGGAACCGAGGTCTCAGAGATCGGGAAGCCGGCGAAGACCTCGGGCAGACGGTGCTCGAAATACGGTGCTGCAGTGAGGATCGCGGAGGCGATCGCTCGGGCCTCCTGATGGCATCCGTACCTGGACAGGCCGGCTGCTATGAGTGAGTTCTCGTGCGGCCAGATCGTTCCCGTGTGGTAGCCGAGCGAGTTGTAGCCGGCCTCACGGCTCCCCATGGTGCGGACTCCCCAGCCCGAGTAGAGCTGCTCGTCGAGCAGCCGCCCTGCGGTGGCGGCTGCTTCGCCATCGTCGAGGATGCCGGACCAGAGCAGGTGCCCGATGTTGGATGTGAGACTGTCAACTGGCCGCTTGTCGCCATCCAGTGCGAGCGCGTGGAAGCCACGCTCGGGCATCCAGAAGTCGCGTTGGAAGCGCGCCCGGAGGTCACTGGCTCGCCGCTCGAGGTGGTCGCTGAGGCTCTGGTCGTTCCAGACCTCGCGCGCGAGTCGGGCTGCCCTGCGCTGTGCGTCGTAGGCGTAGCCCTGAATCTCGCAGGTCGCGATCGGCCCCCGCGCGAGTGTGCCGTCGGCGAACTGAATGGAATTCCAGCTGTCCTTCCAGCACTGGTTCAAGAGGCCGGTCATGTGGTTGCGGCACTCGTATTCGATGTAGCCGTCGCCATCCAGGTCGCCACTGTCCTCGATCCACCCGAGCGCCGCCCGCGCGTTGACCTCGAGATCACGAACGAGCGCGTCATCGCCGGTCCACCGGTGGTATTCGTCGAGCAGCACGAGGAAAAGCGGCGTGGAGTCGGCGCTGCCGAAGTACGGCGAATGCGGGCGCAGGCCGCGCGAGGTGAGCTCACCGAAGCGCAATTCGTGGAGGATCTTCCCGGGCTCCTGCTCATGGAAGTCATCTCTCTCCGTGGCCTGCCGTGCGGCGAGTACCCGGAGAGTGGTGGCGGCCAACTCAGGGAGGTAGGGCAATGCCTGGAAACTGGTGATCAGGCTGTCTCGACCGAACAGCGCCATGAACCACGGCAAGCCGGCCGCCGGCAGTGTTGCCCCCAGCGCGAGGTCGGGATGGATCCGCAGCGCATTGATGTCGGTGAGACTCGCCCGGTAGGTACGCGTGATTCCCGGGTCGTCGGACTCCAGGACCGGCGCACCGAGCAGCCACCTCTCGAGCTCAGCGGTCCTCGCCTGGCGGACGGCTTCGAGTGGCCCCCGCGGCTTGCGGTGCGGGAAGTTCGCTCCCGCCTGTGACGCATGCGGAGAGATCAAGAAGGTGGTCGAGCACCGCTCGCCGGCGGCGAGCTCCAGCTGATATTCGAATCCACCGCGGGTGATCGTGGCGGGTGAGCTGGATGTGATCGTGACCGAACGGTGAAAGTCGGCGTGACGGTAGGCGAGCGTCAGGCTGGTGGCGTCGTAGGTGAAGCTGATTGGACGCTCGCCGACGACTCCGTCCTTGACCTCGAAGAGGTCGGCGAAATCAGTATCGATCTCCAGCACCATGCGGACCCGGCTCGGTTCGTGAAGGTGGTTGGTGACCGTGATCTCCTCCATCCAGACGTGGTCCACGAGGCGGTGGCGGACGATCGAGCATGGAGCCTGATCGTCGGGTCCGACCCTGGGTGTCAGGAAGAACTGTGCGTCGAAATGGGTGCCCTGATTGAGACTCAGCAACTCCAGCGGCGCCTGTCCGACGTGCAGCACCCAGCGAGACAGGAAACGCGTGTCCTCTGAGAAGAAACCATGGTCACGACCTTCACTCGCCCGAACGTCACCGTGACGGTCGCCCACTACGAACGTCGTTCCGTCCAGGACGCTGAGAATGTCCTCAGGCACTCGACACGAGTCCCGCCGCAGCGCGCCGGAGCGCGACGGATCTGTAGGTCCGCTCATATGCGGCGGCGACGACCTCGCCGTCACAGTGTTCGCTTACCCAGGATCGGCAGTCACTCGCCCTGATCCGCGGCAGCTGCCCGATCGCATCCGCCATCGCGCGCACGTCAGCGACCAGGAAGCCGGTCTTTCCATCGACGATGAGCTCTCGCATCGCGCCCTCCCGAAACGCGATCACCGGCGTGCCACACGCGAGCGCCTCCAGGATCACCATCCCGAACGGCTCGTCCCATCTGATCGGCATCAGCAGCCCGCGAGCATTGGCGAACAACGCCTGCTTGGTCGTTCCGCCGACCTCGCCTACGAAGCGGACGCGCTTCCCGTCTATGTGGGGCGCGATCTCCTTGTCAAAGAACGGCTGCTGCCCGGGCTGGATAACGCCGGCCAGTACCAGCGGGACGTCCACGGCGCGAGCCGCTGCGATCGCACGGTGCGGGCCTTTCTCAGGGCTGATGCGTCCGATCCAGAGCAGGTAGTCGCCCTTGCGCTCCTGCATAGGCCAGGCCCGTAGATCGATCGGGTTCGGGATCGGTCCAACCGGCTCCAGCTCGGCCGGTGCGGATGCGAGCTGCGCGCGACTGATGCCAACCAGCGTCCCCTTGTGGCCATGATGGGCATAGAACGCCGCTGTGTCTGATGTGAACGGTCCGTGCAAGGTGTGCACCAGCGGTGTGTCAATCCGATTTGCCATCGCCAAACCCGTGAAGCCACAGTGGTCGTGAATCACATCGAAGCGATCAGCGTCGGCGGCGAGGTCGATCCGGTCGAAGGCTTCTGCGACGTGGTCGACCTCAAACAGCGCGCGCTCGATCTCGTCAGGATGGGCCCTTTCCAGAAGGGTAACGACGGTCGCTCTTGACACCGAGTTTGGAGCGCAGAACAGCGTTACGTCATGGCCTCTGCGGACGAGCGCTTCAGTCAGTGTGCTCACGACCGACTCCACCCCCCCGTATCCAGGTGACGGGACGGAGATCCACGGCGGCGCGAGCATCGCAATCCGTAAGGAGGCATCACTCGAGCGCTCGGTGCTGTCGTGCGGTCGCCGGGATGCACGACCCGGGGCTGTCCGTCCCACCGGCAAACCACGTGGTCGCCGTGTGGGTACTGCGCTCGAGGCGTCCATCGTGTGGCTCCTGACGTGCCTCTCAGGCAGGGTGCTCGCCGGGCAGAGAGGTCGGAAGGACCGGGAGAACACGCGATCGCCGAACCCTGAAGGGGAAGCACGATGGACATCTCCACCCTATCACGGGTTCGACTAAATCCGAGCGCAGCGGTCGGAATATGCTAGCTTGGTTGGTGCGCTCAGAGGGCTCTGCTCTTCTCGCTTCCGAGTGACACCCACAGTCAGAGGGGCAGAGAGGCGGTCTGCAATGGCCACCGCAACACAGTTCTTCGGCGAGGGTCAGACACTGACCGCGCCCACTGCGAACACCGAGCTTCCGCTGACCGCCGTACTCGGCGGAACTGGCGAATACCGCTGCGACTGCGGACATGTACTGCGCGTGTTCGGCGGCGGACGCCACCGCGTGTACTTCGAGCTCGGCAACGCGCGGCTGGACGACCCTGTGATGAACCGCGTATGCCCACAGTGCCACCGCGGGCTTCCCGGCAAGAACGCGCCGCGGAGAGAACCGGCAACGCCCGCACAGGCCGCCACTGCAACAGGAACCCCGCCGACGGCAAGGGAGTCGTCATGACACACAGTTCGTGCCCTCACTGCCGGCTGCGGTTGACCTCCGGGGCAGCGGCAGGCCGGCTCGCCTGTCCCGCCTGCGGCAGACCGCTCGAAACCCTGTCCCGGCCGGGCGACGTCGTCGGCTACCAGCTCATCGGCCTGGAGGACGCCCCGCGATCGCTTCCTGAGGCCATTGCGGTTGCGCTGCCTGCTCCCGGTCATTACCTGGGGCAACTGTGACTGACAGCCACCTGCACATTCTCCGGGTCATGGCACGTCACCGCCGACGAGAATTGACGGATAGCGACTCCGCCGCACGCACGGATAACGACGCTGATGACACCAACGCACCCACCCCGGTCACATCCGAGGCGCGACGGCGACGCATCGAGCAGGCCGTCAAGCGGACCGGCGTCCAGGTCATCCAGGTCGAAGCCCGACGGCGCCGGCAAGCAGTGACCAGGGCTCTCGCCAGGCCTGTCAAAAGGCTGAAGCCGTGACTTCTCCAACGCCGTGAATGTCATCAAGGGGTATTAGCGGCAAGCGCAGCAGCGGGCGCGAGTGGCGCGAGTATGAACAGCTCGATCTCGATGTCCGGACCGACGTGGTGATTGGAGATGAACGCGAGCACCTTGCGGCCAGAGAACCGCTCAACCGCTGTGATGAACTTGTGTTGCATCGCGTTCTGGAACGCGTTGCGGGTTTGCTGGACGATCGTGGCGCGCTGGATCTCGATCATTGTCTTCTCGACGTCGGTGTAGACGCCGCCGAGCACGCAGGCCAGGAGATCCTCGCCGAGCAGCAGCGTCTTTGCGGTGATCGGTTCGCGGTGGTGGTACTGCTCGTGCAGAGCGACCATCGCACGTGTCACTGCGTTCAGCAGCGCATCGCCGGTCAGGGGAGGCTCCAGAGCGGGCATGCCGCAGCTCTCTCGTCCTCCGAATCGGGGATCGCGCGCGAGGCAGAAGGGCGAGAACCCAACGAACGATACGACCACCATAGCGCTGAGGGCACGCTACGAAGAACGCTACGGTCACGCTACGATTTCCAGCGAGCAAGCCCGATTACGCCTTGAATCCTGCAGACGCACAGCCCGATTACGCCTTGAATCCTGCAGACGCACAGCCCACGCCCAAGAGCCACGGAGAAGTGCTGACGGCGATATCCGACGGGCTCGTGGGGCTGTTGAAGGAGTTCTATGGCCGCGGGCCGACCCGCGCTAAGTCCTACTACCAGGATGATCTCGTCGTGTGTGTGCTGCGCGGCGGTTTCTCACCGGTCGAGCAGACACTGCTCGCGGCCGGTCGCGGGGCTGCGGTCCTCAGCCAGCGCATGGAGTTTCAGGAGACCATGCGCGAACGCTTCACTGCAGTGATCGAGGATGCGACCGGTCGCCGAGCGATCGGGTTCATGAGCGGCAATCAACAGGCGCCCGACATCATGTGCGAGGTCTTCATCCTCGCGCCAACCGACCTGCTCGATCCGTCAGAGCCGGCGGGCGACACCCTGCTGTAGGGAGCGCTCAGAGCTCGAGCCGCGTTGCGACTCGAGACCCGTGGCTCTGTACGCGGCAGCGATTTCAGCGCCCAGCCGGCAGTTGCCGCGCACGATCTCGAGGTTCACCTCGAGGCTCGTCCCGTCCGTGTGGGAGTGAATGTAGTCGAGCAGGAACGGGGTGATTTCCTTGCCGGCGATGCTGGCGTCGCGGGCGGCCTCGAGCGCCTCGCCAAGCAGAGTGTCATGAGTGTCACGGTCGAGTTGGGCCGCCTCCGGCAGTGGGTTCGCGACGAGGATCCCGCCGGGTCGGCCGAGTGCATCTGCGGCACGCATGACCGCAGCAACCTCAGCTCCGCTTGACACTGAGAAGTCGACGGAGATGCCGCTGTCCGCCAGCCAGAACGCCGGGAACTGGTTGGTGCCAAACACAAGCACCGTCACGCTGAGGCTCTCGAGGCGTTCGAGCGTCGCGCGGATATCAAGGATCGATTTGACTCCGGCCGAGACGACGGTGATCGGGCAGCTTGCGAGGATGCCGAGGTCGGCGGACTCGTCGAATGTCTCGCCGGCGTTGCGGTGAACGCCGCCGATTCCGCCGGTCGCGAACACGCGGATCCCCGCTCGTGAGGCGAGCAGCGAAGTCGCCGCGACGGTCGTGCCCCCGCTCATCCCACGCGCGAGCGCGACCGGCAGGTCGCGGGCGCTCAGTTTCAGCGCCGAGCGATCCTCGGCCAGGCGCCCGAGCTGGTCGGCGTCGACGCCGATTCGCGCGATCCCGTCGATCACCGCGATCGTCGCCGGAACAGCGCCGCTGTCCGTGACGGTTCGCTCGAACTCGATCGCCGCCTGGACGTTCTCAGGATGCGGCAAACCGTGGGTGATGATCGTCGACTCGAGCGCCACAACCGGAGCGCCGTCGGCCAGCGCAGTCGCGACGCGCTCTGAGACAACCACGGAGTCAGGGAGGGCATGCATCGGAGCGAACCGTACCCCGTCAGCGGTCGGACCGGCGCGCCCGCGATCATCCAGCCGATGCACCAGGACCCAGGGCGCGAAACGTCCCGCGATCAGTTTCGGATCTGCACGATCGGCGACCTCAACCTCGACGTCGTCGTGCTGCCGAAGGCACCGCTTGCATCCGACGGAGACACGCCCGCGACGATCCGGCTGGGGGCCGGCGGCCAGGCCGCGAACGTCGCCGCCTGGGCGAGTGCGCTTGGAGCCAGAGCGCGCCTGATCTGTGCGCGTGGGACCGACCCCTCGTGCGAGATCGCCGCTGCTGATCTCGCACGCCACAGCGTCGAGGTCAGCGGCCCGGTGATCTCGGGGGCCGGAGGCGTGGTCGTGTCCACGCGCGAGCTCGACGGTGCGCGGACGATGGTCACCGACCACGGGGTTTCAGGTCAGCTCTCACCGGAAGACCTCGATCCGGAATGGCTGCGGGCGGCCGATGTTCTGCACGTCTCCGGCTACTGCCTGCTGCGCGAGCCGGCGGCGCAGGCAGCGATTGCCGCCGCTCGGCTGGCCTCGCGAGTGACGGTCGACCTGGCCTCGGCGCACGACATCGAGCTGTTCGGAGTGGAACGGTTCAAGCAGCGCGTCCGTGCTCTGAACCCGCAGCTGATCTTCGCCAACGAGGCCGAGCGAGCCGTCGTCTCCGACATCGACGCGCAGTGGGTGCTCAAGCTCGGCCAACGCGGTGCGATCTTTCCTGAGGGCCGCCTGGATCCGGCGCCGGTTAGCGTGGTGGACGCGACCGGTGCGGGCGATGCCCTCGCGGCCGGCTACCTGGTTGGTGGTCCTCAGCTGGCGATCGAGGCGGCCGGCCGCTGTGTCGGAATCACCGGCGCAATGCCGCTCAGCCCTTGATCAGGACGCGATCTGAGGCGACGATTTATCCACATCGGACCGTGCAGCCCGTAGCTTGCCGGTCTTGGCCACCAACAAGGAGTGTCATGGCGACAATCGTTCGAGCGGCGATCTCACAGACAACCTGGACCGGCGACAAGGCTTCGATGCTCGACAAGCATGAGGGGTTTGCACGTGATGCGTCCGCTCAGGGCGCACAGGTGATCTGCTTTCAGGAACTCTTCTACGGACCGTACTTCGGGATCACGCAGGACAAGAAGTACTACCGCTACGCCGAGCCGGCGGACGGCCCGGTGGTGCAGCGGTTCGCGGCGCTCGCGCGGGAGCTCGGCATGGTGATGGTTCTCCCGATCTATGAGGAGGCCGACACTGGCATCTACTACAACACGGCAGTGCTGGTCGACGCCGACGGGACCGTGCTCGGCAAGTACCGCAAGCACCACCTTCCGCATCTGGAGAAGTTCTGGGAGAAGTTCTATTTCCGTCCCGGCAATCTCGGTTACCCCGTGTTCGATACCGCCGTCGGCAAGGTCGGCATGTACATCTGTTACGACCGCCACTTCCCCGAGGGATGGCGTGAGCTCGGACTGAACGGTGCCCACATGGTGTTCAACCCCAATGCGACCAAGCCGGGGCTGTCCAACAGGCTGTGGGAGATCGAGCAGCCTGCGGCGGCCGTCGCCAACGGTTACTTCGTGCTCGCCCCCAACAGAGTCGGCTGTGAGGACAACGAGTACGGCGCGGATGCCGTGGACTTCTACGGCACCTCCCAGGTGGTCGATCCGCGCGGCAACTACGTAGGTGCGCTGGGCTCCTCCGAGCACGAGGAGCTCCTGATCCGTGACCTGGAGATGGATCTGGTGCAGCAGATGCGCGACGACTGGCAGTTCTACCGCGACCGTCGTCCCGACTCATACACGGGGATTGCGGCGCCATGAGCAAGCTGCTCATCAAAGGCGGCACGGTCATCAGCGCGACCGGCCGGACCGCAGCGGACGTTCTGATCGACGGGGAGCGGATCGTCGCGCTGCTCGCGCCCGGAACCGAACCGCTGGGACCGATCAGCGCCGACACCACGATCGACGCGACCGGCAGGTATCTGTTCCCAGGAGGTATCGACGCTCACACGCACATGGAGATGCCGTTCGGCGGGACGCAGGCCTCGGACACGTTCGAGACCGGAACCCGCGCGGCTGCGTGGGGTGGAACCACCACGATCATCGACTTCGTCGTCCAGTACGCCGGTCAGAGCGTGATGGAGCAGTACGCGCTGTGGCACGAGAAGGCGGCCGGCAACTGCGCGATCGATTACGGCTTCCATCAGATCCTGTCCGACGTCCAGGATGAGTCGCTGCTTGCCATGGATGAGCTCGTTGCCGAGGGTGTCACGAGCTTCAAGCTGTTCATGGCCTATAAGGGCGTGTTCCTGTCAGACGACGGGCAGATCCTGCGTGCCTTCCAGCGCGGTGCTGAGAACGGCTCGCTGATGATGATGCACGCGGAGAACGGGGCCGTGATCGACGTGCTGGTCCAGCAGGCGCTGGCGGCGAACCAGACCACGCCTTACTACCACGGGATCAGCCGACCGTGGCAGGCCGAGGAGGAGGCGACCCACCGCGCGATCATGATCGCGGACGTCGCGCGCGCGCCGCTCTACGTTGTGCACGTCTCCGCCAAGCAGGCCGTGGACCAGATCGCGGCCGCCCGCGACCGCGGGTCGAATGTCTTCGGCGAGACCTGTCCGCAGTACCTGTATCTATCACTGGAGGAGCAACTGGCGGCCAGGTCGGAGGAGTGGGGCGATTTGGAGGGAGCGAAGTGGGTCTGCTCGACACCCCTGCGCTCAAGCCATGAGGGCCACCAGCATCATCTCTGGCAGAGCCTCAGAACCAATGACATCCAGATGGTCTCAACCGACCATTGCCCGTTCTGCATGAAGGAGCAGAAGGAGATGGGCAGGGGCGACTTCTCGAAGATCCCCAACGGGATCGGCTCCGTCGAGCACCGGATGGATCTCATGTACCAGGGCGTCGTCAGCGGCCAGATCACGCTCGAACGCTTCGTCGAGCTGACCTCGACGACACCGGCCCGGATGTTCGGCCTGTATGGACTCAAGGGCGTGATCGCTCCCGGCGCCGATGCGGACCTGGTGATCTACGACCCCGACGGACACACGTCGATCGGAGTGGGCAAGACCCATCACATGAACATGGACTACTCCGCGTACGAGGGTTATGAGATAGACGGGCACGTCGATGTCGTGTTGTCCCGTGGCACGGTGATCGTGGACGAGCGCGGTTACGTCGGCAAGAAGGGCCACGGCCGGTACCTCAAGCGCGGCCTCTCCCAGTACCTGATCTGAGCGTGCACATGGATTTTGGACTTGTTCTTCAGGCTGACCCGCCGCCGTCGCGGCTGATCGCGTTCGCGAAGCGCGCTGAGGAGTACGGCTTCACGCATGTCTGGACGTTCGACTCGCATCTGCTGTGGATGGAGCCCTATGTGCTCTACAGCCGGATGCTCGCCGAGACCAGGCGGATCACGGTCGGTCCCTTCGTCACCAACCCGTCGACTCGTGACTGGACCGTGACCGCCAGCGTCTTCGCGACGCTGAATGAGATGTATGGCAACCGCACGATCTGTGGCATCGGCCGCGGCGACTCAGCCGTGCGCGTGCTCAACGGCAAGCCTGCAACCGTCAAGCAGATGCGGGAGGCAACACACGTGATCCGTGAGTTGGCGAACTGCCGCTCGGTCACGATCAACGGGACGGAGCTGCGCTTCCCGTGGGCATCCAGCTCGAGATTGGACGTCTGGATAGCGGCCTACGGACCGATGGCGCTGACCGCGGCCGCGGAGGAGGGTGATGGGTTCATCCTTCAGCTCGGCGACGTCGAGATCGCACGCTGGATGATCGGGTTCGTGCGGGACGCCGCCGCCGCGGCCGGCCGCGATCCGGACGCGATCAGGTTCTGTGTGGCGGCGCCCGCCTACATCACCGACGGCTCTCCGCAGGCGCTGGCTCATGCCCGTGAACAATGCCGATGGTTCGGCGGGATGGTCGGTAACCACGTTGCTGACATCGTCAAGCGATACGGCGTCGACGGCGCCGTTCCGTCCGCCCTGACGGACTACATCGCCGACCGTGCCGGCTACGACTACAACGAGCACGGGCGGGCCGGGAACACGCATACGAGCTTCGTCCCCGATGAGGTCGTCGACCGCTTCTGCATCCTCGGAGATGTCGCCGATCACGTTGCGAAGCTCGAGGCGTTGCGCGAGCTGGGCGTGGACCAGTTCGCGCTCTACCTGCAGCACGACAGCCGTGACGAGACGCTGCAGGATTACGGAAATCATGTGATTCCAGCGATTAATGCGCCGCCCCTAGCGAAGGGATCGTGAAGGCCTGAAAACGCCCCGATCGGGCGCCAGATTTTGTCCCAGCGTTAGCGTTTTGTGAGAGGGTTGCCGCAATCTGGGAGGTTGGTCCGAGTGGCCATAGACACTCGCCGCGGGGCAGGGTAGGGTGCCAGCTTTCTCAGTTGCCAAAGGAGGGCTGTAGTGAAGGTAATGTCAAAACTGATGGGCGTCGCCGCGGTAGCGGCGGTCCTGTCGCTGGGGGTCCTTGTGGCCGCCAGCGCCTCGGCGAAGGTTGCGCACAGCAAGGCTTCGTCGTTCACGTTGGGCATCGTCGCGGACACCGGTGGTCTCAATGACCACGGCTTCAACCACCTCGCCTATGAGGGCTCGCTGGAGGCCGTGAAGAAGCTCGGTGTCAAGAAGCAGGTACTTCAGGCGACGTCGAGCGCGGACTACGTTCCGTACCTCGAGAAGGAGGCGGAGGCCGGTGACAACCTCGTCGTCGCGGTCGGCTTCGACTTCATCGACGCGCTCGGTCAGGTCGCCAAGCAGTTCCCGCACACTAAGTTCGCGATCATCGACACGCCGGCTTCAGCGATTGCCGGTAAGCCGAAGAACGTCGAGGGCCTGACGTTCCTGTCGCAGCAGTCCGGGTATCTGGTCGGTTACCTCTCGGGCCTGATCTCGAAGGCCAAGGGCTGGACGACCGTGTCCAGCGTCGGCGGTCAGAACATCCCGTCGGTGACGAGCTACATCGCCGGCTTCCAGGCCGGTGGCAAGGCATCGGATCCGGGCCTGAAGTTCCTGAACTCGTTCTCGAACAACTTCGCCGACCAGGCCGACTGCGAGACGATCGCCGACAACCAGATCGCCCAGGGAAGCAAGATCGTCTTCCAGGTGGCGGGCGGTTGCGGCCTCGGTGCGCTGCAGGCCGCGAAGCAGAAGCATGTGTACGGGATCGGTGTGGATGCCGATCAGGGTTACCTCGGTAGCTACATCCTGACCTCGGCGCTCAAGAAGGTCGACGTCGCGGTCGAGCAGGCGGCAGCCTCGCTGTTGAAGGGCCACTTCGACGCCGGCGGAGACCTGGTGTATTCGGTCTCCAACAACGGCACCGGCTACGGCACCCTCGACTCGGTCGCCAAGCCGTACGCGGGCAAGCTCAACAAGATCCTTGCCCAGATCAAGGCCGGCAAGATCAAGATCCCGGCGACGATCAAGAAGTAATCGAGACAAATCCGAAAGTCAGTGACGGATCGCTGTGACGGATAAGCCCCCAGTTCTCGAACTGAGGGAGATCACCAAGAAGTTCGGCCCGGTCGTCGCCAACGACCGGGTCGACTTCGACCTGAGTACCGGAGAGGTCCACGCGCTGCTCGGTGAGAACGGCGCCGGCAAGTCGACGCTGATGTCGGTTCTGTACGGGCTTTACAGCCCTAGCTCCGGCGAGATTCTGGTGGATGGTGTCCCCGCCAAAATCAACTCACCGAACGACGCGATCGAACTGGGGATCGGCATGGTGCACCAGCACTTCATGTTCATCCCGGTGATGACCGTCACGGAGAACATCGTGCTCGGCAACGAGCCCGTGAAGTCGGGCCCCGAGCGCCCACTCGGCGTGCTCGACCGTCGCACGGCCCGTGCACGCGTACGCGAACTCTCCGACCGCTATGGGCTCGCGGTCGATCCGGACGCCCGCATCGAGGATGTGTCCGTCGGCATGCAGCAGCGCGTCGAGATTCTCCGCGCCCTGTACCGCAACGCGCGCATCCTTGTCCTCGATGAGCCCACGGCCGTGTTGACCGCGCAGGAGATCACGGAACTCATGGGGGTCCTGCGACGCCTCAAGCAGGACGGCACGTCAATCGTCTTCATCTCACACAAGCTGAACGAGGTGCTCGAGATCGCCGATCGTGTGACCGTCCTGCGGCGCGGCCGCTCGATGGGCACGGTCCCGCGTGCCGGCGCCACCGAGCAGTCGCTGGCGCGCATGGTGGTGGGGCGCGACGTGATCTTTCGCGTCGAGAAGCAGCCCGCCGAGCCGCAGGGCCCAATGCTCACGGTCGAGGATCTGCACGCGCTCGACGATCGCGGCCTGGAGGCGGTTCGCGGCGCCAGCCTGACGGTGCGCAGCGGCGAGATCGTCGCGCTCGCCGGCGTTGACGGCAACGGCCAGACCGAACTGGTGCAGGCGATCACCGGCATCCGTGTGCCGACCAGCGGGCGCATCGAGGTCGACGGAACCGAGATCAGCGGCCGCGGCGTGCGCGTGGCCGGCACTGCCGGTGTGGCGCACATAGCGGAGGACCGGCATCGCGTCGGTCTCGTGCTGCCGTTCACGCTGGCCGAGAATCTGGGGCTGCGCCGTTACCGCAGTCCCCCGCTCAGTCGGATGGGATGGCTCAATCTGCCGGCGTTCAGCGCTCTTGCCAGGCGCCTGCTGAAGGCCTTCGACGTACGCGGCGGCACGCCCACGACGCCCGCCTCCGCGCTATCAGGCGGCAACCAGCAGAAGCTCTGTGTCGCCCGCGAGATCGACTCCGACCCGAAGCTGCTCGTGGCGCATCAGCCAACCCGCGGGCTCGACGTCGGCGCGATCGAGTTCGTTCACAGCCAGTTGATCGAGCAGCGCGACGCCGGCAAGGCGGTGCTCCTGGTCTCGCTCGAGTCCGAGGAGGTCAGGTCGCTGGCCGACCGGATCCTCGTGATCTACGAGGGCCGGATCGTCGCGGAGTTCCCGCCGGACGCGACCGAGGAGGAGCTGGGCATCGCGATGACCGGCGGCACGGTGGCGGCCGCATGAGGCTTCGCAAGCGGCTCGCGCATATGGGACGGGCCATGCTGATCCCGTTGACGACGGTGGTCATCGCCTTCGTGATCGCCGGCCTCGTGATGTTCCTGACGGGGAATAACCCGTTCACGACGTACGGTGCGATCTTCGACGGCACCGGCCTCAACTGGCTGTTCCCGTGGGTCACCGGCCCGGCACGAATGCTGGCTGCCCAGAACCTGCAACTGACGCTGGTGGCGACCGCGCCTCTGATCCTCACCGGACTCTCGGTCGCATTCGCGTTCCGGGTGGGGCTGTTCAACATCGGCGCCCAGGGGCAGTACACGGTCGGGGCGGTCATCGCGGTCTGGGTTGCAACCTCGTTCACCGGTATGAATCCGGTGCTCCACATCATCGTCTCCGTCGCGCTGGCGGCGCTGATGGGCGCAGCGTGGGCGGGCATCGCCGGCTGGTTGAAGGCGGCGGTCGGCACCCACGAGGTGATCTCGACGATCATGCTCAACTGGATCGCAATCTGGATCGCGACCTATCTCTTCCAGCAGGGCGGCCCGCTCCAGGGCAAGCATGCGCTCGGCAATCCGGTTTCGAACACGATTGCCAACAACATGCACCTGCCGGTGATCTGGGGCAACCCAGAACTTCAGGGGCTCGATATCGGGCTGTTCGTCGGCCTTGCCGCCGCGGTCGCCTTCTGGGCGATCATGAATCGTTCGACGCTCGGCTATGAGGTGCGGGCTGTCGGACACAACCCCGACGCCGCCCGCGGCGCTGGGATCAGCGTCGCCCGAAACTACATCATGACGATGGCCATCTGCGGCGCGTTCGCCGGGCTCGCGGCCTCAGTCGACGTGCTGGGCTGGCAGTTCCAGGTCTCGAGCGCCGACATCTCCACCTCGCAGGTGGGCTTCCTGGGCATCGCCGTGGCGCTGCTCGGCCGCAACACCGCGATGGGCACGGTCGCGGCGGCCCTGCTGTTCGGCGCGCTCAGCACCGGCACCGCTGCCGACAACCTGAACCTCACATCGATCAACCCCGAGCTGGCGCCACAGCTCACGCTGATCATCGAGGGCCTCGTCGTGCTGCTCGTGTCAACCGATCTGATCGCGATCAGGTTGTTGGGGCTGCCGCGCAGGCTCGGCCTGGGCAGACCGGAGCCGACCGTCGGCGACGCGCTCGAGGCGGATGACCCGGCGCTCGACGCGGCCGAGGCGCTTCGGCCGGAGCCGGGCCGATGACAACTGCCGCTCCGACCTCTGCGATGACGCGGGCGAGTTCCGAGCTGATCGGGCGCGTCGGCGTCGTTGCCGTCGTCGTCGCGGCGATCGCCTGGATCCTGACGCTCCCACCGATCATGGTCCGCACCCCGGTGCCGTCGATAGCGCTGGGCATCACCGCCGCGCTGTTCGGGGTGGTCGTCGTGTTGGACCCGAAGCACCGAAGGTTGGGCGGCGTCACGATCGGGGTCGGCCTGATCGCGGTTCCGCTGGCGCTGGCGATGACCAACCAGTCCGCCGCCAACGTGCGCGAGGTGTTCACGTGGTCGGCCGTGATCGCCTCCGGTTTGACGTTCACGACACCGCTGATCTTCGCGGCGCTCGGCGGGATCGTCTCCGAGCGCTCGGGGGTGGTCAACATCGGGCTCGAGGGCATGATGCTGGTGGGCTGCTATTTCGGCATCTTCGGCGCCGACATCACCGGCAGCTGGGGGCTCGGGATCGTGATCGGCATGGCCTCCGGCGCTCTGCTCGGGCTTGTCCACGCCTACTTCTCGATCCATCTGCGTGCCAACCAGGTCGTCTCCGGCACCGGCATCAACCTGCTGGCCGTGGGACTGACCGGTTACTTCTTCATCGCGCACTACGGTGACAACGGCACTCCGGGCACGGTCCCTCAGGTTCCGAACGTGAACCTGCCGGTGATCAAGAACATCACGTTCCTGGGCGATGCGATCGGTGACGCAAACCTGCTGACCTGGGTCGGCCTGCTGTTGGTTCCGGTCGTCTGGTGGCTCCTGTTCCGCACCCGGGCGGGTCTACGGTTGCGCTCGATCGGCGAGCAGCCGCTGGCGGCATCGACGGTCGGTCTGAACGTGATCGCCACGCGGTACGTCGCCGTGATCATCTCCGGCGCCCTCGCCGCACTGGGCGGCGTGTACCTGTCCGACGGTTTCGACGGCTCGTTCAACTTCGACATGACCGATGGTCGCGGCTTTATCGCGCTGGCCGCTGTGATCTTCGGCAAGTGGAACCCGTTCGGCGCGCTCGCGGCAACGATCCTGTTCGGGTTCTCGAGCGCGCTCGCCTATCGGCTGCAGACGTTCTCAGCTACGCTCGGCACCCTGTTCCAGGCGCTGCCCTACGTGCTCACGCTCGTCGCAGTGGCGGGCCTGATCGGACGCTCCCGCCCGCCCGCCGCGTCGGGCATCCCATACGTGAAGGAGTAGCCCATCGCATGCCAGTTGCCCGGCTTTCGATCACGAGTCTGACCGATACCGGAGAGCGTCTCAGTGACGAGGTCGAGCTCTACCAGCGCACCTATTCCACACTGCTGCGCTCAAGTGGCGAGACCGGCCTGCGCGTACTCGAGCCCTCGCACCGCGCAATGGGCTCGAGCCTGCACCCGCTCGCCGGTAGCGAGGAACTCGACCTGGGCGCCTTCCTGTATGCGGTGAGTCGCCTTCCGGAGGCGATCGCCGGTGCACGGCTGGTGGTGATGGCGCAGTCGGTGGAGGCGCTCGATGCCGGCGGAGTCGACATCGCCGGTTGGCCGGAGGCTGAGGCGCCTGCCCGCCGCCGCCGCTGGTACGTGGGCTCAGACGGCACGCTCGCGGTGCTGCTGGCGAGCGCGTCAGACGTTGACGACCTGGTACCGACGCTGGTCGCCTATCAGATCGAGTGGAACAAGATCCGCGTGCGCCTTGTTGCGGCGGCGACGGCCTTGGACGATGAGCCACAGCCGCAGGACTGCGCACGCGTGCTGGGCGGCAGCGTCGATGACTGGCAGCGGCTGCGCGAGGCCTGGGGTGAGGCCTTCGCCTCGCGCCTGGCTCTGATCCGGGATGTCCACCTGGCGATTCGAGTACGGATGCTCGGCGGGACCAACACCGGTTACGCGCGCATGACCCGGCGCTGGTGGGCGCCGGTGCAGGCCGAGCTCGACCTGGGCGAGCGCGGCAGCGCTGCTACTGGCACGCCAGCCAGTAGCAGCGGCGGCAGGCCTCTGTACTTCGTCTCCTCAAACACGCACAGCATCGTGAACATCGCGACCGGGGTCGCCCGCGAGCGTGAGCAGGAGCTTGTCGACTTCGTCGAGACGCTGCCGGCCGACGACATCCTGCGAGAGGAGCTGAACCGCTTTCGCGCGGGGCGGACCGAGGGCTCGTGGGAGAACTTCCTGTACTTCGTCGCACGCCAGTACTTCAGCTCCAACGGTGCCGAGGGCGTCGCCGAGCAGCGCGCCGCCGAGGTTGCACACGGCGTCAAGCACCTGCGCAGCACGACAGCGCTGCGGGTGCCGGCCCAGGTGATCCCGCTCGAGCAGCTGAGCGTCGACTCGCTCGATCCGCGGCTCGGGGATGTCGACCCGCAGGCGCTTGCGGCCAGCCGCGCCCGGATCGTCAACATCGACTATCCGCTCGGGGTGGCGGCCTACAACATCCTGCGTGAGATCGCCGTCGACACCACCTCGCTGCGTGGGGTTTACGTGCTCGGCAAGGCTGCAACGCTGAACGCTGATGTCGGCGATGTGCTGATCTCGAGCGTGGTCCACGACGAGCATTCGCGCTCCACGTACTGGCTGGACAACGCCTTCAGCGTCGATGATCTTGCCCGCGACCTGCGGTTCGGCAACGGGCTCGACAATCAGCGCGCGGTCACGGTCAAGTCGACGTTTCTGCAGAACCGGGCCTATCTCGACTTCTACTACCGCGAGGCGTTCACCGTGGTCGAGATGGAGGCCGGACCATTCCTTGACGCGGTCTACGAAATCGCCGATGCCGACCGTTTCCCGGTCGGGGAGGCGGTCAACTTCGCGAAGCTGCCGATCGACCTCGGGATCATCCACTACGCCTCAGATACGCCCTACACGCAGGCGCGCACGCTCGGTGCGCGCGGGCTGTCGTACTACGGGATGGATTCGACCTACGCATCTTCGCTGGCGATCCTGCGGCGGATCCTCAGACTTGAAGGCGTGCTGGCCTGACCGGCATGTCACGGGCGTTCGTGATCGTGATGGACGCCTGTGGGGTTGGTGCGCTGCCCGATGCCCGCGATTACGGCGACTCGCCTGATGCGAACACGCTCGCGCACGTCGCGCAGCTCTCCGGCGGTCTCGACCTGCCGGCGCTGGAGGCGCTGGGGCTCGGTTCGATCGAGCCGCTCGCCGGGATGGCGCCGTCACCGGATCCGGTTCTGCACGGGCGGCTGGCGCCGCTTGGGCCCGGAAAGGAGTCGGTCACCGGGCACTGGGAGATGATGGGCGTGGTGCCGGCCGCGCCGTTGCCGACATTTCCCGACGGCTTCCCGGATGACATCCTCAGCGCACTGGAGCAGGCCACCGGCCAGCGCTTCTGTTGCAATCGGCCGTACAGCGGCACGCAGGTGATTGACGACTACGCCGAGCACCACCTGCGCACGGGTGAGCTGATCGTCTACACCTCGGCCGACTCGGTGCTGCAGATCGCGGCCCATCACGACGTGCTCGACGAACCCTCGCTCTACCGGGTGTGCGTGGCTGCGCGCGGTGTGATGACCGGTGAGAATGCCGTCGGCCGCGTGATCGCCCGGCCGTTCGAGGGCGTGCCCGGGGCGTTTGTGCGCACCACTGGCAGGCACGACTACGCGTTGCTGCCGCCCTCGCGCTCCTACCTCCAGGAACTGGGTGACGCCGGGGTCGCGGTCCACGCGGTCGGGAAGGTCAGGGATCTGTTCGCCGGGGTCGGCATCGATATCTCGCACTCCGGCGCCACCAATGCTGAGGCGCTCGACTCCGTTGGGGAGCTGGTGCGATCGCTGCACTCAGGGTTCGTGTTCGCGAACCTCGTCGATACCGATCAGATCTACGGCCATCGTCACGACGTGCCCGGGTTCGTGGCGGCGCTGCGCGCGATCGACGCTGCCGTGGCCGAGTGGCTGGGTCTTCTGCGCGACGACGACATGCTCGTGCTCACGGCCGACCACGGCGTCGATCCGCTGTCCGGCCACACCGACCACACGCGTGAGTACTCGCCGTTGCTGGCGCGCTTTCGTGGTGACCGCCGTCGCCGCCATGACGGGCCGCTGGCGGACATCGGCGCCAGCGTGCTGCGCTGGCTGACGGGGCTGGACGCGCCGGCGCTCCCGGGTGAGCCGTTCGTGTGAGAGACCGGCGGTAACAATCGGTCAGGCCAAGTGGTGTCCCGGTGGCCGTGGGTGTGCGACATTTGGCCATAGCCTGCGGACGCGGCGCGGTCGAAGATGGCAGACCGTGTCAAGCGCGCTCGAGCAGAGCGGAGCGTCCGATTCCACCGGCCCGCCCGCTGCGGAGGACTGCCGCCATTGGCGCGGCCATGTGATCGTCTGCGGCGTGCAGGACGTGGTCGTGCAAACGGTCGAACAAATCAACGCCGCCGGAGCGCGGGTGGTCGTGATCGACGACGAAGGCTCTCAGGATCGGATCGTGCGCGCGCTGCGGAGGCTGGGGGTGACCGTGCTCGCGAGGCGCTCCAGGATCGCGGAGTCTCTGGTGGACGCCGGTATCGACGGGGCTGAGGCTGTGGTGTGCATCGAGTCGAGCGACCTCCGGACGCTGGAGACGGTGCTGTTGGCCCAGGGGCTGCGGCCGGACGTGAAGGTTGTCGCGCAACTCGACAACGCGGCCCTTGCCCGCGCGGTCGAAGAGCAGACGGACGAGGCGACCGTGATCGATGTGGCGACGCTGTTCTCCCCGCCGGTGATCGAGGCGTGTATCAAACGCCGGGCTCACGACATCAAGATCGGCACGACACACTTCGTGACCGTCGAGGTGGTGCCGCCGCGGGACGCGACGCTGCGCGAGCTCTACGGGAGCCTCGTGCCGCTAGGAGTGGCGGGCGACGGCGACACCGAGCCGATTGTGTGCCCGGGTCGTGACCATGCCGTGGGCGACCGTGACCGCGTGACGCTGCTCGGTACCCGCGAGGAGATCGAGGCGCATGGGCTCGGCGCGCGGTTGAGCGCCGGCGCCGAGATCAACGAGACCGGGCGACGGCTGATTGGCGCGCTGCGGAGGCTGTTCGCGATGCTCCTGAGCGACAGCGGCAGGTCGCTGCGGATCGCGATCGGGCTCGGCGTGGCTCTACTGGTGGCCTCGTCGCTGATCCTGCACTTCTGGTACGAGAAACCCGGCGGGTTGCCGCTGCTGAGTTCCGTGTACTTCACAGTCGAGACGATCGCGACGGTCGGGTTCGGCGACTTTTCGTTCTCGGCTCAACCGGCGTACATGGAGGTGTTCGGCATCGTTCTGATCCTGGCGGGGACGACGCTCGTGACGACGATCTTTGCGCTGCTCACCAACGCGCTCGTCTCGCGGCAGATCGCGCAGTCGCTCGGCCAGGCCGACATCCCCGGGATGCGTGGCCATGTCGTGATGGTCGGCCTCGGCGCCGTCGGGATGAAGGTGCTGGACGGGCTGCTCTCACGGGGGCGCTCGGTGGTGGTGGTCGAGCATGATGAGAACAACCGTTACCTGAACCAGGTGCGCCACCGCGGGGTACCGCTTGTGTTGGGGGACGCCACGCTTGCCCAGACGCTCGACTCCGTCAACCTCGCAGGCGCCGCGTCGGTCGCGATCATGACTTCGAATGACCTCGCGAACATAGAGACCGGTCTCGCGGTGCGCGATCGCCTCGGCGACCGCTGGGAGGAGGTCCCTGTGGTGCTGCGAGTGACCGGACGCGACCTCGGCCACCACCTCGAGGCGAGCTTTGACTTCCGCCACGTGTGGTCGACCTCCGCGATCTCGGCGCCGTGGTTCGCGGGCACGGCCCTCGGGCTCGAGGTGCTCTCGAGCTTCTATGTCGGCAGTCACCCGTTCCTGCTGGCGCGGCTGCGGGTGTCCGCAGGCGGCGGGCTCGACGGCGTGGCCATGCACGAGCTGGGGGCCAACGTGCGGGTGATCGCGATCGGCCGTGGCGCCGGCGAGGGCTCGGTGGGCGCTCTCGAACATCCGCCGCGACGAGGCACGCAGCTGGCAGCGGGCGACGATGCTTACCTGGCGGGACCACACGAGGAGCTGATGCGGATTCTCAAACGGGCGCGCGTCGTGGAATCAAGCAGCTAGACCCGGAACGCGAGCAGTACGCCAGTTCCGTCGAGTTCCGCATGCGTAATGCGGAGGCCCCGCCAAGCCACTTCGGCCCCGGTCGCGGTTAGCCGTTGAGGCTGCGACGGTGCCCGGTCCGGCGCGCTCAGGCGCCGACCGGGTGCCAGGCGGTCTTCAGCTCGGTGACTGCGGCGATGCGTTCGAGTGAGTCGTCGACGGCCTGCTCGTACGAGCAGGCCGCCAGGCGGTGACTGGCGCGCTTGATCGTCTCGGCCGCGAGCTTGTCGAGCTCGGTGCCGAGCGCCACGTCGCCGGAGGCGTCGACGATCGCGTTCAGATCGCGGTGGCCGCCAAGCGCCGGGGAAAGCTCGGAACGCCGGCCCGAGAGCAGGTTCACCACCCCAGCCGGAATGTCAGCGACACCGAGCACCTCCGCGAGGTCAAGGCCGGCGCGCGGTGCGGGCTCGGACAGGATCGCGACCACCGTGTTCCCGGCCGCCAGCGCCGGCGCCACCTCGGCGACGAGCCCCAGCAGCGCCGGCTGCTCAGGCGCGACGATTCCGACGACGCCTGTCGGCTCGGGCAGCGAGAACGAGAGGAAGGGAGCGGCGACCGGATTGATGCCGCCCAGCACCGGCTGGAACTTGTCGGTCCATCCGGCGTAATGAACGAGCACGTCGACCGCCGCGTCGAGCTCTGCCGCAGGGTCTGGGCCCGCTGCCGCCTCGAGGCCCGCGGTCGCTTCCAGGCCCGCGGTCGCTTCGAGCACCCCTATCAGCTGCTCGCGTCGGGACTCGAGCGCCTCAGCTGCCCGGTACAGGACCTGCCCACGGTTGTAGGCGGTCCGCGCCGCCCAGGGCGGAGCCGCACGCCGGGCAGCGGCAACGGCGTCACGCACGTCCTTGCGCGATCCACGCGGGATGTTGACCTCGCCCGCCACGTCTGAGCGGCCGGACTCGGAGCGCACGAACGCCCCGCCGATCCAGAGCTTGTAGGTCTTGCGAACCGGGAGCCGTTCCATGCTCAGCGGATCACCCGGAGATACGGTCTCAATCCGGCCGGTCCGCCCTCGCGCCCGAATCCCGATTCCTTGTAGCCGCCGAACGCGGCGGTCGGGTCGAAGTGGTTGTAAGTGTTCTGCCAGACGACGCCGGCACGCAGAGCGCTCGCGACCTCGAACGCCTTGGCGCCCTTGTCGGTCCAGATCCCGGCGGCGAGCCCGTAACGCGAGTTGTTGGCCTTCTCGATCGCCTCGGCCTGCGTCCGGAAGCTGAGCACTGATACGACCGGTCCGAAGATCTCCTCCACCGCGATCCGGTGTGCGGGTGAGACGTCCGTGAACAGCGTTGGCGCGAACCAGTACCCCTGATCGGGCAGCTCGCAGGCAACGCTGCGGCGGACCGCGCCCTCCTCCTCGCCGGCCGCGACCAGTTCCTCGATCCGCTCGAGCTGCTCAGCCGAGTTGATCGCGCCGACATCGGTGTTCTTATCGAGCGGGTCGCCGACGCGCAGCCTGCCCATTCGCGCCCACAGCTTGGCGATCACCTCATCGAGCACGCTCTCCTGGATCAGCAGCCGCGAACCGGCGCAGCAGACGTGACCCTGGTTGAAGAAGATTCCGTTGACGATGCCCTCAACCGCCTGATCGATCGCCGCGTCCTCGAACACGATGTTCGCCGACTTGCCGCCGAGCTCGAGTGTCAGCTCCACTTCGCTTCCCGCGAGCGCGGTCTGGATATCGCGACCGACGGCCGTGGAACCGGTGAACGCGATCTTGTCGAGCCCGGGCGAGCGCACGAGTGCGGCGCCGACCGCGCCATCGCCCGGGAGAATCGAGACGACCCCAGCCGGCAGCTCGGCCTCCTGGCAGATTTCGGCCAGCAGCAGCGCCGTCAATGGCGTCGTCTCGGCGGGCTTGAGGATCGCCGTGTTGCCGCAGGCCAGCGCCGGCGCGAGCTTCCAGGCAGCCATCAGCAGTGGGAAGTTCCAGGGCACGATCTGCCCCACGACTCCGAGCGGCGCGACCTCGCGGGCGGCCACCCCGTAGCACAGCTTGTCGGCCCAGCCGGCGTAGTGGAAGAAGTGGGCGGCCGCGAGCGGGATGTCTACATCGCGCGATTCCCGCAGAGGCTTGCCGCCATCGAGCGTCTCCACCACCGCCAGCTCGCGTGCCCGCTCCTGGATCAGCCGGGCGATCCGGAAGAGGTACTTGCCGCGCTCACGGTCGGGCAGCGCAGCCCAGCGGGGCTGGGCTGCGCGTGCAGCCTCGATCGCCCGCTCCACGTCCTGCGGTCCGGCCCAGCCGATCTCCGCGATCGGCTCCTCCGTGGCGGGGTTGATGGTCGGTACGTAGCGTCCCTCCGCCGGGTCGCGAAACGCACCGTCAATGAACAGCCCGTAGCGCTCGGACAGCCGCAGATGATCGGTCGCCTCCGGCGCCGGTGCGTACTCCCAGACGATCGATGTGCGTGGCTCGACGGTCATTCGCGCGAGAAGTCCTCGCTACGACCGTATCGCCCGGACTCGGTCTTGGCGTACTGCATCAGCAGGTCGTTCAGAACCGAGGAGGCGCCGATGCGAAAGCGCTCGGGCCCGAGCCATTCATCGCCGAGCGTCTCCTTGACGATCACCAGCCGGTGCAGCGCCGCCTTGCTGGTGGAGACGCCACCCGCTGCCTTGAAGCCGACCACGCGCCCGGTTCGGTCGAGGTAGTCGCGGATCGCCTCGAGCATCACCAGGCACACGCCGGGGGTTGCACCCGACGACGCCTTGCCGGTCGAGGTCTTGATGAAGTCGGCGCCGGCTTCCATCGCCAGCATCGACGCGTGTCGCACATGGTCATAGGAGCCGAGCTCAGCCGTCTCGAGGATCACCTTCAGGTGTGCGTCGCCGCAGGCCTCCTTGATCCGCTCGACCTCGTGCATCACGCGCCCGTCGTCACCGGCGAGAAACGCCTCACGTGAGATCACCATGTCGATCTCATCAGCACCGGCGGCCACGGCGTCCTCAGTGTCACGGAGCTTGGCGTCGAGCGAGACCTGGCCGGCGGGAAACCCGGTGGCGACCGACGCGGTCCGCACGCCGGTCCCGGCGAGCGCCTCGCAGGCCACGGCAACCAGCGACGGATACACACAGATCGCGGCGACGGACGGGATCTCAGGCATTGTCGGCGCAGGGCAGACAGCCTTGGCGCAAAGCTGACGCACCTTGCCTGCGGTGTCGGCGCCCTCTAGCGTCGTCAGGTCCAAGACCGACACCGCCAGGCGGATCCCCTGCTGCTTGGCTGTCGTTTTGATCGAGCGGCGGCCGAGCGCGGCGGCGCGTTCCTCGATCCCGACGCGATCAACGTGTGCCAGCCGGCGGCTCATCAGACATTCGAGCCTAGCTGACCCACATCCGTGTTGCCAGACGTCAGTGGCGCCTGCTCGACCGGCGATCAGAGCGTGCCGAACACGCGGTCGCCGGCGTCGCCCAGGCCGGGGCGGATGTAGGCGTTCTGATCGAGTCCGCGGTCGACTGCGGCGGTCCAGATCCTCACGTCGGGATGCGCTGCGGTGACAGCGTCGATGCCCTCCGGCGCCGAGACCAGGCAGACCAGCTCCAGGTGGCCGGCGCCGCCGTCCTTGAGGTGCTGCAGCGCGTTCACGGCGCTGCCGCCGGTTGCCAGCATCGGGTCGAGCAGGAATACATGCGACTCGGCCATGCCGGGCGGCAGCCGCGAGTAGTAGTCGACCGGCGTGTGCGCCGCCTCGTCGCGCGCCATCCCGAGGTGGCCGACGCGTGCGTCCGGCAGTAGTCGCAGGAATCCGTCGACCATCCCGAGACCGGCGCGTAACACGGGCACGACGACGACCTGCTGTGAGAGGCGCGCGCCGCGGGTCGGCTCAAGCGGCGTTTCGATGTCCGTCTCGCGCACCCGTAGCCCGCGTGCCGCCTCCACGGCGAGGATCGCGGAGCAATCGAACAGCGCATGGCGGAAGTCCGGGAATGACGTGTTGCGGTCGCGCAGGACGGTGAGCCTGTCGGCCAGGACGGCGTGATCGACGACTGTCAGTTGTGGCGGCATCGCGCGATCCTACAGAGGGGTCACCGTTCGCATCCAGTGTGGTTAGGATGCGCGGATGCCGGACGACGCACAGGAGCTGCTGGCGGCTGCCGACGCGGTCATGCGCCGTGCCCACGTGCCCTACTCGAGCTTCCCGGTCGGCGCTGCCCTGCGCGGCGCCGGCGGCGCCATCCATGTCGGCGCCAACGTCGAGAACGCGTCCTATTCACAGACGCAGTGTGCTGAGGCATCGGCGATCGGCGTGATGGTCGCCGCCGGTGAAACGCGGATCACCGCAGTCGCGATCGTCGCTGAGAAGCTCGAGCATTGTCCACCCTGCGGAGGGTGTCGCCAGCGTCTGTCCGAGTTCGCGAGCGCCGACACGCCCGTGTTCCTCGGGCGGCCGGGCGCCGAACCGCTCGAGACGACGTTGGGAGCACTGCTGCCGCTGGCCTTCGACTCCGGGGCGCTCGAATCGTGAGTGACTCGTGAGCGACTCGTGAGCGACCGTCCTGCGCCACGCGTCGGTGTGATCCTCGGTTCGGGCCTGGGCGCCGTCGCCGACGCCGTCGAGAACCCGCGGACGATCGGTTACGAGGAGCTGCCCGGATTTCCGCGGCCGACGGTCCAGGGCCACGCCGGCAAGGTGGTGCTGGGGACGTTCGCCGACGTGCCGGTCGCGGTTCTGCAAGGGCGCGCGCATCTCTATGAGGGCGGGCCGATCGAGGAGATCCGTGCTCCCGTCCGGTGGTTGAAGGCCCAGGGTGCCGAGATCCTTCTCCAGACCAACGCGGCCGGCTCGCTGCGGGCAGAGGTCGGGCCCGGCAGCCTGATGGCGATCACCGATCACATCAACCTGACGGGCACCAACGTGCTGATCGGCCCCAACGACGAGAGCATCGGCCCGCGCTTCCCCTCGATGGGGAATGCCTATGACCCGGAGCTGCTGGCCCAGCTGCGCGCCGCTGCTGCGCAGCTGGGAATAGCGCTTGCGGAGGGCGTGTACACGGGCTGGTCCGGCCCCGCGTTCGAGACCGCTGCTGAGATCCGCGCGATCAGGATCCTCGGCGGCGACGCAGTCGGCATGTCGACAGTGCATGAGACCACTGTTGCCCGCCACTGCGGACTGCGCGTCGCTGCGATCTCCGCGATCACCAACCTCGCCGAGGGAATGAGTGAGGTCCCGCTCAGCCATGAGCAGACCCTCGCCGATGCGGCCCGCGCAGCTCAGGACCTGGTCAGGCTCGTGCGCGCGTTCATCGCCGGTCTGGCGGAGGGCTGATGCTGGTTGCCGAACTGATCCGCCGCAAGCGCGACGGCGGCGAGCTCACGGCGGAGGAGATCGAGGAGCTGGTTGCAGGTATCACTGACGGCACGGTGACCGACGCTCAGGTCGGCGCTTTGGCGATGGCGATCGTCTGGCGGGGGATGAGCCGTGAGGAGCGCGTCGCGTTGACGGGCGCGATGATGCGCTCCGGCGAGGTGCTCGATTGGCATGGCGGGTCAGCGCAGCCGGCCGTCGACCGGCCGATCCTCGATAAGCACTCCACGGGCGGTGTCGGTGACAAGGTCAGCCTGCTGCTGGCGCCGATCGTCGCCGCCTGCGGTGGCGCGGTGCCGATGATCTCCGGACGCGGACTCGGGCACACCGGCGGCACGCTCGACAAGCTCGAGGCGATCCCTGGCTACAACGTCAGGCCGACGCTCCAGCAGTTCCGCGAGGTCGTTGCCCAGACGGGTTGCGCGATCATCGGCCAGACCGCGCTGCTCGCGCCCGCCGACCGGCGGCTCTACGCGATCCGCGACGCGACCGGCACGGTCGAGTCGTTGCCACTGATCGTCGCCTCGATCCTCTCCAAGAAGCTCGCCGCCGGGCTCGACGCGCTGGTGATGGATGTGAAGGCGGGCTCAGGGGCGTTCCTGCCGTCACTGGATCAGACACGCGAACTGGCGCGCGCGATCGTCGAGGTGGCGCGCGGTAACGGACTCCCTGCGAGCGCGCTGCTGACTGACATGAACCAGGTGCTCGGCCGCACCGCCGGCAACGCTGTCGAGGTTCGCGAGGCGATCGACGTGCTGACCGGATCGAGCACTCCCGATCAGCGCCTGGTTGATGTGACGCTGGCGCTCTGCGCCGAGCTGCTCGTGCTCGGCGGCATCCACACCGACGCCACCGCTGCCCGCGATGCTGCTGCTCGGGCACTGTCGACCGGGGCGGCGGCTGAGGCGTTTGCCGCGATGACGTCGGCGCTGGGCGGGCCGCTCACCCTGCTCGAGGCTCCCGAACGGTTCCTGCCGCAGGCGCCGATCGTGGGTCCCGTGCAGCCGGCTGAAGCCGGGGTGCTGACCGCGATCGACGTGCGGGCGTTGGGTGTGGCGATCGTCGCACTGGGTGGCGGTCGCAACCGAGAGACCGATCCGGTCGATCACGCGGTCGGTCTGACGGATGTCGCGGCTCTGGGCGAGGCGGTCGCTGCCGGTTCACGCCCGCTGGCGATCCTGCACGCTCGCGACGAGTCGTCGTTCGAGCGGGGTGCCGAGGCGCTGCGGGCAGCGTTCACGGTCGGCGACGGGGAGGCGGACGCCGGACCGACCATTCTCGAAACGATTCGCTGAAGCGTCCTAGCTTTTCTCGGCGGCCCAGACGAGAACCGCGGGCAGTCCCAGGTAGGCCGCGGCCGTGGCCTCCGGGATGTGGCGGAACGCGCGCCGCTTGGCCCCAAGCTCGGCCTCGGTGATCGTGGGCTCGACGCAGCTGCTGGCGCTGAAGCCGGCGGCTGTGAAGGCGTCGAGGTAGTCACCGTGCAGGTGCGGGTGCTCGCGCACAAATCCACGGCTGCCGTCCGCGCCTGAGAACGGGGCGTTCCACCCGAGCAGCGCCTGGAACGGATGCAGCACCGAAACCACCAGTCGGCCGCCGGGAGTCAGCACGCGCGCCATCTCGCCGATTGCGCCATCGAGCTCCGGTAGGTGCGCGAGCGCCAGGCCGCAGACAACGAGCTCGAAGCTCTCATCCGGGAATGGCAGCTCGCGCAGATCGGCAACCGCGAACGACGCCTCGGGAACATTCACGCGCGCGCGTTCGAGCATCTCCGGCGTCAGGTCGATGCCGGACACCTGATGACCGATGTCGACCAGCGTCCGTGCGTGGCGCCCGGTTCCGCAGGCTGCGTCCAGGGCGCGCCCCAGCGGGGCCGCCTCGAGCAGTCCTGTGACGGTCGCCTGCTCGATCGCGATCACCGGATTTCCGGGCTCATCGTAGGAGTCCGACCAGATCGCATAGCCGGTGGCGGCGTCGACCTCGGGTGTCTCCTCAGCCTCCGCCAGTGTCGGGTCGTCGAGCACACGACGCAGCTCCTCGAGCCTGCTCGCTGCTTCGGCATCGGTGCCGTCGTAGAGGGTGCGTAGCAGCGCCAGCCCCTCGACTCCGGCCAGCACCTCGCGCGGTGACACGTGACGGGTCATCGTGGGGCAAGGCTAACGGGCACAATGCGCGAATGATCCCCAAGGCCGAGCTGCATGTTCACCTGGAGGGCACCGCTCCGCCGGCACTGATCGCGCGGATCGCGGAGCGCAACGGGCTCGAGGTTCCGGATGGGATGCTCGGCGACGACGGGCGCTTCCACTACACGGACTTCCTCCACTTCCTCCGCACCTACGACCTCGCCGCGAGCATGGTCCGCACCGCCGAGGACTATCGCGACATCACCTACGAATACCTCTCCGGGATCGCGCGCGACGGAGCGATCTACGCCGAGTTGCTGGCCTCGCCGGACCACGCGGCGCTGGTCGGGCTCAGCGACGAGCAGCATCTGGGCGGGATCGCCGCCGGGATCGATGATGCTCGCGCCGACCACGGAATCGAGGCAAGGGTTGTGCTCACCGCGGTGCGGAACTTTGGGGCTGAGCGGGCGCTGCGGGTCGCGCGGCATGCGGCCGAGCGACCGCATCCATACGTCGTAGGGTTCGGCTTGGCCGGCGACGAACGCGTGCCGCCCTTCGAGTTTGCGGAGGCCTTTGCGGTCGCGGCCAACGCGGGTCTGGGCTGTTGCGTACACGCCGGCGAGTGGGAGGGCCCGAACAGCATCCGCGCCGCGCTCGAGCTTCCGGTCAGCCGCATCGATCATGGTGTGCGTGCGATCGAGGACCCCTCGCTGGTGAGTGAGCTCGCGGCGCGGCGGATCACGCTGGACGCCTGCCCGACGAGCAACGTCGTGCTCGGCGTCTACCCGTCATATGACGTGCATCCGCTTCCGCACCTGCGCGCGGCCGGGATCCGCGTCACGCTGGGCAGTGACGACCCGCCGTACTTCGGGGCGACGCTGGCCGGTGAATACGAGGTCTGCGCGCAGCAGTTCGGCTACGACGACCACGAGTTGCTCGAGATCACAGCGGCGGCGATCGATGCTGCCTTCTGTGACGAGGACCTGCGGGTCGGGTTGCGCTCGCGCCTCTGAGGTCGGCTAGCTGCCGTTGCGTTCGCGGTGGCTGCAGCCGGGCCAGCAGCAGGGACGCCGCATGCCGTCGCCGAGTTCCTCACGCGTGCGACGTATGCGCCGCTCACGCGTTGCCGGCCGCTTTGCGTCCTCCACCCAACAGATGAACTCGTTGCGGGCAAGGGGCGTGATGTCGTTCCAGGCATCCAGCGCGGTGCTGTCGGCGAGCAGCGCCTGGCGCAGATCTGCTGGCAGCTCGTGCACGACTCCGCCGGGAATCTGGATCTCTCCGCCGGACGTCGTTACGGAGCCCACGCGACCATGGTAAGCGCTTTGGGCCCGCCTGAGTCATTGCGTCTGTGTGACCTTGGAGAGGCCGCGAGGCCGATCGGGATCGATACCGCGATCGAGTGCAAGCCGCCAGGCCAGACGCTGCAGTGGCAGGATCTCGAGGATCGGATACAGCTGCTCGGGCACGCCGGCTGACGCAATCGGCAGGCCGTCCTCCACGCCCACCCGCAGAACGTCCGCGTCGAGCTCGGTGAGCCGCGCAAGCACAGGCTCCATCGCCGCCCCACCGCGACCGGGCGAGGTGATCGCGATCACCGGGACCGAGCGATCGATCATCGCCAGTGGTCCGTGGAGCAGGTCGGCGCCGGAGAACGCCATCGCGCTCAGGTAGCTGGTCTCCATCAGCTTCAGCGCCCCCTCGCGGGCAGTGGCGTACGAGTACCCGCGCGCCGTCAGCACCAGCCGCTCCGCGAAGCGGAATCGTGCGGCCAGGTGCTCAAGTTCTGCCGCGGAGGTCAGCGCCAGCGTCTCAGCGGCGGCCTGTGGCAACGCTGCGGCGGTGTCCGCCGCCCGCTCCCCGGCGAGCAGCAGATAGAGCGAGAGCAGTTCCGCGGTGTAGGTCTTGGTGGCGGCCACCGCACGTTCGACGCCGGCCCGCACATCGACAGCAAGTTCGGAGGCCGCTGCCAGCGGTGAGTCGATCGCGTTCGTTACGGCGAGCGTCAGCGCGCCGCGATCGCGGGCGGCGGTCACGGAATCGATCAGATCCGGCGAGCGCCCGGACTGGCTCACGGCCACGAACAGCACGTCCCTCATGTCCGGCCTGGCTCCGTAGACGGTCAGCGCCGAGGGCGACACCAGTCCAGCCGGCAGCTGCATCTGCACCTCGGCCAGGTACTTCGCGTAGAGGCCGGCGTGGTCGCTGGTGCCGCGCGCTGCGATCAGTACGAACCGCGGCTTGGCGGCGGCGATCCGGCCCGCTGCGTCGGCCAACTCATCTGGGGCTGACAACAGCTGCGCGAGGACCGCCGGTTGCTCCGCCACCTCTGCTGACATCAGCTCTCCGTGGCCGCGGTCCATCTGAGTCTGTTGGCCGGGCCTGGACATAGCGCAATTGGACTATACCAATTGCGCCCGCCATCCGTCAAAGCTGCGCTTGCCGGCAGACTCCCAGGCAAGCACCGCCGCACCGACCAGGCCCGCGCGACCGCCCAGCGGTGAGAGGCGGACCGGAGGCGACGCGCGCCACGCGATCAGGTCGGCAAGCTTGGTGCGAACCGGGTCAAGAATCGCCGGCCCCGCCTCGCTCAGCCCGCCGGCCAGCACGATCAGCTGTGGGTCCAGCAGCATCGTGCAGGTCGCGAGCGCGAGCGCCAGCGCACCTGTGGCCTCGTCCCAAACGGCGCGAGCACAATCGTCGGTTGCGGCGAGCGCGATCACGTCCTGCGCGCGCAGTCCGTCGCGACCGCTGCGCTGCTGATAGCGCCGCGCGATCGCGGCAGCGGACGCGTAGCGCTCGAGGCAGCCTCGTTGACCACAGCTGCACTGTTCGCCGCCGGGCCACACCGGTATGTGACCAAGCTCGCCCGCGACGCCGCCGGCGCCGCCGACCGTCTTGCCGCCGCTGTGGATTACGCCGGCGATACCGGTTCCGATCACGGCCACCAGGTGCTCGTCGACTCCGGCGGCCAGTCCGACGCGGCGCTCGGCAAGGCCGGCGGCGCCGACGTCGTGCCCCAGCACCGTCGGCAGTGCCGCCGCTCTGGTGACGGTGTCACGGAGCGGTAGTTCGCGGAATCCGAGGTTTGCTGAGAACTGCGCCGTTCCCGAGACCTGGTCGACGGCTCCGGGCACGACCACGCCGACGGCCGCGATCTCGACATCGGCCGATTCCGCTATCAGCTCTGTGATCACGGCGAGCAGCGCTTCGACGACCGCCTGAGGTCCCTCGGCTGCTGGGGTCGGCCGCACAAAGTTGCGCCGGACCGCCCCGCCCTCAGTGACGACGGCGCCCTTGAGCGTGGTACCGCCGACGTCGACCGCGACGACGGACGCCGTGCGTGGGGGCTCGGCCACCGTGAGCTGAACCGATCAGAGCAGCGAACTGGTCATCGGTCTGCCGCTCCAGGCGCCGTCGGCCATGACCGCGGTCACCTGAAGCTGGTCATCCAGCACGACCAGGTCTGCACG
This sequence comes from uncultured Conexibacteraceae bacterium, assembly GCA_963844665.1. Classification (GTDB taxonomy): domain Bacteria; phylum Actinomycetota; class Thermoleophilia; order Solirubrobacterales; family Solirubrobacteraceae; genus Palsa-465. The sequence continues at coordinate 115,610 of CAWJPB010000006.1, read as the reverse complement.
ATGACCGGTTGCGATCGATCCGAGTTCCCGATCCAGGCCCAGGACGCGAGCCGGGGTGGCGGATGCGGCCGCTGACGCCGCCTCGATGCTGAGTCCGCTCACGCTCACAGCGCGACGCACAGCCTGGTCCATGGTCAGCGTGCTTCCGGCAAGTGACCCGGTTGCGGCAAGCCGAGGTTCGCCGTCGTATACGTGAACCGCTTGGCCGCCGAGCTCGAACCGCCCGTCGCCGATGCCGGTTGCGTCGATCGCATCGGTCACCAATACCGGCGAGGTGACCAGCTCGAACACCAAGCGGACGATCACCGGGTGCAGGTGGCGTCCGTCGTTGATCAGCTCACAGGTGAGGTCGGCTTCCAGCGCTGCGGCAACCGCACCCGGGTCACGGTGGTGCAGCGGCGGCATCGCATTGAACAGATGCGTGGCGTGGCTGACACCGGCGCGGATCCCGGCGACGGCCTCGTCGTAGGTGGCGTCGGAGTGTCCCATCGCGGCGATCACTCCGCCCGCGCTGAGCGACTCGATCAGGGGTAGCGCGCCCTCCAGCTCGGGAGCGATCGTGACCATGCGCAGCGTGCGCCCGGCTGTCGCACGCAGTCGTTCGAGCAGCGCCGGGTCCGGGGCGGTTATGTGAGCCTCGTTCTGAGCTCCGCAACGGCGGGCCGACAGAAACGGCCCCTCCAGGTGCGAGCCGAGCACGCATCCACGTGCGGTTGGGCCGCGCTCAACCAGCGTGGCGGCCCACCCGAGCTGCACGTGCAGGGCGTCCTCGGGCGCTGTCATCAGTGACACCAGCGTCGAAGTGGTCCCGTGGCTGTGGTGAAACGCGACCGCGTCGTCCATCGCCTCCAGCGAGTCGGCGACACTGTGGCCGCCGCCTCCGTGCATGTGCAGATCGACATAGCCGGGCAAGAGCCATGCGCCGGCGAGGTCCACCACCGGCGCATCCACGTCGGGCCGGCGGGGGCCGATCGAGGCAATCCGGCCGTCTGCCACATGGACCCACGCATCCGTGGCGACCCCGCCAGGGGTGACAACGCGGCCGCCTGCCAGCAGCTGCACCGGGGTTGCGATCTCGCCCTCGGTGCTCATCGCCGCCTCGAGGCATAGCGGTCGGCGGGCGCCACGCTGTCGCTGCTGAGCCTGATGTAACTGATCCTCGCCATCGCTATTCTTTTGGTCTCGTTCCGTTTGCGAGCTGGTCGAATGGTCTAGACCAGTCAACAGAACGGTATAGCACCGCGCGAGGTTCCGTCAAGCGCGAATGGACTCAGCGTCGGCGGCCGGCAGGCTTACCGCCGCGAAGAGAAGGCTCAGGCAGGTGACCGCGTCAGTCCGTGGGTCCTTGGCTGAGGCGCCGCAGCGCCTCCTCATAGACAGCTTGCGGCAGCGGTCCCTGCGCGGCTATCTCCACGTTGGACTGCAGATGCTCGACGCTGCTGGTTCCGACGATCGTGCTCGACAGGGCAGGTTCGGAGAGCGTGAACCGCAGGACGAATTCGTGGCGCGTGAGACCGTCGAGCAGCTCGTCGAGGTTCGCTTGCTGCCACACGTCCTGGGCGGGGCCGTCGGCTCCGCTGAGTGGCTGCACCGTCCAGTTCTTGTCCTCCGACGCGGTTCCGCGGCCGACTCCGCCACGTATGAGAATCCCGGCTCCGGACGCCGCCGCCCGACGCATCTCCTGCTCGTGGCTGCGCTGAAACAGTGAGTACGGGATTTGAAAGACGTCAAAGACGCCAAGGTCGATCTGGTCGGTCAGCTCCGGCAGTGTGCCGGACATGCCCAGGAAGCGGATCTTGCCCTCCTCGCGCAACTGCTGCAGCTCCGCCACGGTTCCCCCGGCTTCGAGCTCCTCGATGGTCGGGGACATGTGCACCTGAACCAGGTCAAGCCGGTCTGTCCGCAATCGCCGCAGGCTCTGCTCGACGCCGGCCCGCACGTTGGCGGCGCTGTAGTCATGACGGTAGGGGGCCGGCTCATCGGGCGCGACTGAGAGCGGGCAGCCACACTTTGACGCAAGGAAGAACTCGTCCCGCCGGGATCCGATGTGGCGCCCGATCAGCTCTTCGCTGGTGCCGTAGTCGACCGACGTGTCGATCAGGTTGATCCCGGAATCGAGTACGGCGTCCAGCACCCGGCTGGCCTGCGCGTCGTCGATCGACGGTCCCCGGGGCGCGCCGCGCAGCTCCATCGCGCCGTATCCGAGTATCGAAACCTGCTCACCCGTCCGGCCCAGCACTCGAGTTGGGATCGCCATCTGCTCCGCCTCCGATCGGTTGGACACCGCCAAACATAGAGCGCCACAGAGCGCCGGCACTGAGCCAACGCAGCTCGTTGCGCGGCACTCAGACCATCTCGTAGCGCGGCAGTCCGACCGACCTCCCTCTCCAGCACGCGATTCGCCACGATATCGGTTCGATACCGCTGCGGTACAACCTGAAAACGATCTTGGAGGCCCCCCTTGGTCGTTTCCGTTCGGCAATGCGGGCGCGCAGATAGGCATCGCGAGATCGACAGCAACGCCTGAATAGATGTTCATGCAATCATGTGTGCATGAGTCATGATCATGAACCGGACCTCGCCTACCTCGACGGCGATACCGCCCGCACCGTCGCGGAGACGATGGCGGCGCTCTCAACCCCCAGTCGTGTCCGGATCCTCAGCCGGCTGAGTGCGGGGCCATGCTCGGTCGGCGAGCTCGCCAGCGAGATCGAGATGGAGCAGTCAGCGGTGTCGCAACAGCTGCGTGTGCTTCGACACCTCGGCCTTGTGGTCGGTGAGCGTCGTGGTCGCCAGGTGATCTACGTGCTGCACGACGATCACGTCGGCGAGTTGTTGGCCCAGGCTGTCTCCCACGCCGAGCATCTGCGGCTTGGGCTCGCGGCACAGCCCGGTGAGGCGACCGCAGCCGCGGCTGTTTGAGCGACGGGCAGGCCGTGAATTCGACCACCGCAGCACTCCTCCTGGCCGCGGCCGGGGTCGGCGTCGGCCACGCGATCCTGCCCGACCACTGGCTGCCGCTGGCTGTCATGGGACGGACCAGGCGCTACCCGGGCTCGCGGGTGGCTGGGCTGGCCACGCTCGCCGGGCTCACGCACGTGCTGGTCTCGATCGTGCTTGGCACGGTCATCGTGGCGGTCGGTCTGCAGTTCCGCTCGCAGGTCAAGGGCGCCGAGGACGCAATCGTCGGGTCGATCCTCCTGGCCACGGCAGTCGGTTTTGTCGTCGCCGAGCTGACCGGCCACGGGCATCACCCCCACGGCGAGCACGATCACTCGCGCAGTCGCGTCGACCACCCGCACTCGCATGACGATCACACGTCAGCTCGCCCTCCCGGCGGCCTTGCGGGCATGTTGGTTGCATTCGGCGCCGCCGCGTCTCCGGATCTGACGATCCTCCCGGTGTTCCTCGCGGCCACCGCCGCCGGCGCTGCTACGGCGATCGCGTCTGTTGTCGTGTTCGCCGCCGCGACGATCGCAGCGATCGTCACGCTCACGCTGATCGCGTACGCGGGCGGCCTGCAATTCAAGGGCGATTGGCTCGAGCGCTGGGGCAACCTGATCACGGCCGCGACGCTCGCGTTGATCGGCGCTCTTGTGCTCACCGGCGTCATCTGATCGGCGGCTCACGCCGCCGGGTATCAAATCCGTCAGGTGGCCTCGCGGAGGCGATCCTGGTCGCTGTAGAGTCGTCGTCAGGTCGGTGTCAGCAGCAACAACGGAGGCATCAATTGGCCGCTCACGCAGGTACGTTCGCGCAGGGGTCGGCACTCCTGCACTTCACGCGCAACGGCAACTTCGGTCCCGGTGGCGCCGAACTCATGGTGGTCGAGCGCGCTGAGGGCGCCTACGTCTTCGACACCCACGGGAATCGTTACGTCGACGGCCTCTCGAGTCTGTTCTGCGCGCAGATCGGGTACTCGTACGGCGAGGAGATGGGCGCGGTCGCCGCCGGTCAACTCCAACAGCTTGCCTTCAACACGCTCTGGGGCACGGCGCATCCGCCCGCGCTCGAGCTCGCCGATCGCCTGGCCGGGCTTGCTCCGGACGGCATCGACCGCGTGTTCTTCACCTCCGGTGGGTCCGAGGCGGTCGAGGCTGCCTGGAAGATCGCTCGCCAGTACCACTTGGCCAACGGCGAGCCGCAGCGCCTGAAGGCGATTGCACGCAACATCGCCTACCACGGGGTCACGCTCGGTGCGCTCTCGTTCACGGGCGTTCCCGGCTACAAGGAACCGTTCGGGCCGCCCGCGATCTACACCCGCCACGTCTCCAACACCAACGCCTTCCGCTCTGAGGTTCAGGGTGAGGAATTGACCGCGAAGCTTCTGCGGGAGATCGAGGATGTGGTCCTCGAGGAGGGTCCGGACACGATCGGCGTGATCATCGCCGAGCCGGTTCAGAACGCGGGCGGTTGCCTGGTTCCGCCTCCGGGTTACTGGCAGGGCCTGCGACGGATCGCGGACAAGTACGGGATCCTGCTGCATGCCGACGAGGTGATCACCGGCTTCGGGCGCATCGGCGAGTACTTCGGCGTCACGCGCTACGAAGCCACCCCCGATCTGATCACCGTCGCGAAGGGCCTCACGTCCGCTTACGCGCCGATGGGCGCGGTGCTGGTGTCCGAGAAGGTCGCGGCGCCACTGTATGAGGACAAGCGCACGTTGCTGCACGGAATCACGTTTGGTGGGCACCCGCTCTGTGCCGCCATTGCGCTCAAGAACCTCGAGATCTTCGAGCGCGAGCAGGTGCTGGACAACGTTCGTGCGCGCGAGGATGGCCTCAGGGCCAGGCTCGAGCATCTCAAGCAGGAGCTACCGATCGTGGCCGACGTCCGCGGCGCCGGCTTCTTCTGGGCCGTCGAGCTGGTCAAGGATGAGAACAACACACGCTTCGACGCCGATGAGCGCGAGCAGCTGCTGCGGAGCTACATGGCGCCAGCGCTGCTCGAGGCCGGGCTGATCGCGCGCGCCGACGATCGCGGCGACTCGATCCTGCAGATCGCGCCGCCGCTGATTTCTGACGACGAAGTCCTTGACGAGATCGTCGACAAGATGCGCACGGTGCTGCTCGGAGCTCAGGAGCTGGGTTTGACGTGAGTGCAGCTGGCCGCGCGGAGACGCTGGACCGTGCGGCCCTACTTGAGCGCGCGCTGCGGCTGTCCTGGATCTCGATTTGTTTCGGCATCGTGTCCGGCGTCGTCTCGGTCAGTGCCGGAATTGCTGACCACAGCCTCGGAGTGTTGGCCGCTGGACTCTCAGTGCTGGCCGACGTGACCGGATCTGTGGTGCTCGTGTGGCGGTTTCGGACTGAGCGCTCGGATCCCTCGCGGGCGGCTCAGGTGGAGGACCGGGCCGCGCTCGTTGTCGCCGCAGCGCTGCTGATCATCGCCGCCGCGTTGACGTTCGAGTCGATCCACGCGCTGATCAACGGCAGCCATCCGGGCAGCGGCGTGCTGACCGTGATCTCAGCGGGCGCGTCGTTCGTTGTTCTGATGCCGCTCGCAATTCTGAAGCGCGACACCGCGATACGTCTCGGAAGCCACGCGCTCAGGGGCGACAGCACGCTCAGCGCGATCGGCGCCACGACCGCGATCCTGGCGCTGATCGGTCTGCTGCTGAATGACACGCTTCACTGGTGGTGGGCGGACAGAGTCGTCGCGCTCGTGATCGCGGCGGCTGCCGTGATCGAGGCGCGTACGCTGCTCACCGCCGAGCACGCTCCGGACTGAGGCCTCAGGCTCTCTGGCCCGGAAGTCTGCGACATTCTGTCTTCGAGCAATCAACGGAGGTCGAGGCGATGCCACGAGCGGTCAGGTTCGCCGATTACGGCGGTGTCGAGGTCCTGGATGTGGTCGAGGTGGAGGCCCCCGAGCCCGGCGACGGGCAGCTGCTCCTACGTGTTACGGCTGCCGGGATCAACCCATTCGAATCGAAGCTCCGTTCCGGTGTCATGCGGGAATACATCCCCGTGAGCTTCCCGGCACCGCAGGGCACAGATGTGGCCGGCGTCGTTACGCAGGTGGGTACAGGAGTTACCGGGTTCGCGCCCGGAGACCAGGTCCTCGGCACGACCGGCAAGCGCGGCAGCCAGGCGGAGCTGGCGCTGGCGCCCCAGGATCGGGTGCTCAGGCGTCCGCAGAACCTTGGGTGGGAGGCAGCCGGCGGGCTCTGGACGGTCGCGACGACCGCCTATGCAGCGGTCCGGGCCGTCGCACCTCAGGCCGAGGATGTCGTCATCGTGACCGGGGCAGCCGGCGGTGTGGGCGGCCTGGCGGCGCAGCTTGCGCGGCATCGCGGCGCGACCGTGCTGGGCATTGCAGCCGAGCGCAACCACGCATGGCTTCGCTCACGCGGCATCGTCCCCGTGACGTACGAGCACGCCGTCGAGGGTGACGGTCTCAGCGAGCGGTTTGAGCAGGCGGCCGCCGGCCGGCGGCCTGCTGCGCTGATCGACACCGTCGGGAGCGGTTACGTCGACCTGGGTATCGAGCTCGGGATCGCGCCGGAGCGGATCGACACGATCGCCGACTCCGACGCCGCAGTGCGCGTCGGCGCTCACACCGACGGCGGTCAGGCGGCGGCGACCGTTGAGGTCGTGGGCGAGGTCGCGCAGCTGATCGCCGCGGGAGAGCTCGAACTACCGGTCGCGGCCTCGTTCCCACTCGACCAGGTGCGTGACGCCTACACGCTGCTCGAGACCGGACATCCGCCAGGAAAGATCGTCCTGATTCCGTGAGTTCGGCAAAAGCGATAGCCGTGCGGTCGATGACCGACGCCGACATTCCCCAGGCGGCCACGGCTTCAGCCGAGGCGTTCGAGCTCGACATTCGCACGCCCGATGCCCGCCGCAAGTGGGAGGCGCGACTCCGTCACTCGCTGCTGACCGACCCGGGCGGCTCGTTCGTGACTGAGCGCGACGGTCGCGTTACCGGCATCGCGCAGGCGGTTATCCGCGAGCGTCTCTGGATCCTGTCGCTGCTGACGGTGAGCCCAAGCGCTGGGATCGGTGGCGAGGGGCGTGCGCTGGTCGACGCCGCGATGGGATATGACCGCGACTCCGACGCAGGCATCATCATCTCCTCCAACGACCCCCGGGCCTTGCGGCTGTACGGGTCCTCCGGCTTCCGTCTCTCCCCGACCTTCGACGTGGATGGCCGCCCCCACCCCGAGCTTCTGCCGGAGCCGAATCCATTGATCACGGAGGCGCATCCATCCGAACTGGAGACGCTTGCGCCGATCTCACGCGCTGTGCGCGGCGCCGCACACACGCGCGACTTCAGCGCAGCGCTGGTGCGGGACGCGGAGATCCTCCGACTGGAGGACCGTGGTTTTGTGGTGACGATGCCCGGTCGCGGCATCTGGGCGCTGGCCGCCCGTGACGAGCAGGCCGCGACGGCACTGCTCTGGGCGGGGCTCCATCGCCTACGCGACGAGCCGCGGATCCAGATCAGCTTCATCGGGGGCGACCAACAATGGGCGCTGGAGGTTCTGCTCGCGGCCCGGCTCTCGTTTCGCTCCTACGGCGCGATCGCCACTCGCGGAGCGGTCGGCGGCCCGCTTTACCCGTATATCCCAAGCCCGTCGTTTGCGTGAGCGTCGCGACCGAGCCGCCCAACCCGGCGGGCCGGGCGTTGGCCGTCGGCCACGCGTTCAAGCAAGCCGGCCGGTTCGACCGCGCGAAGGTCTCCCTGCGCAGCGGAGTGGTCGCCGCGATTCCGGTTGTGGCGATGCTGTCGCTTGGCACGGTGATCGGATCGCTGACCGCAGCGGTGACGATGGGCGTCGGGGCGATGCTCGTGGGCGTGGCCTGGCGGGCCGGCGAGGGCCCGCTGGTGCCGCCGGTCGGGACGATGGCAGGCGCCACCACCGCGCTCGGCGTCGCGACCCTCGCAGGCACGCTGACCGGCGACCTGCCCTGGCTGCATCTGCTGGTGTTGGTCATCTTCTGCCTGGTCGCGGGCAGCGCCGTCTCGCTCGGGCGACGCGGGTCGGTCGTCGGCAACCAGTCGCTGATCGCCTTCATCGTCTTCGGCCGCTTTCCCGAGGACCTGCCACAGGCGCTTGCGTTGACCGGGTTGGTGATCGCCGGTGGCGCTGCTCAGACGCTGTTCGCCGCGCTGGTGGCGGTGCCGCTCGCGTGGCGGCGCCAACGTGAGGCACTGGCGGCCGCGTATCTAGCCTTGGCCGAGTTCACCGGCGCGGTGACGCCTTCCTCGATCCCCGCCGCCGCCGCGCTTGAGACCGCCGAGTCGGTGTTGGCCGCGCCTGCGTTGTTCGCTGACCCCGACCGCAACGCGCTTGCTGACCTGGTCAGCCAGGGTCGGCGCATCCGGCTGGAACTGATCGGCTTCAGTGCTCTGTTGGCACAGGTCAACCGAACTGAGCCGGCTCTGGCCCAGGCGTCCGCCAGTGGTGTGAGCGAGGCGTTCGGCCGGCTGCGGGAGCTGTTGACGCTGACCGTCGCGGTACTGCGGGGGAATGACGCATCCGAGCTGCCCGCGCATGCGGCCGAACTCAGCGACTGGGGAACGAGCCGCGAGCCACTGCCATCGAACGCACTCGATCAGCAAGTCGCGGCGCTGATCGGGCAGGTAGCGGCGGCAGGCCGCTTGGCCGCCGCCCTGCATTCTCCGGGCAGCAGCGCTGTCGCGATGCCAACCGGCAGACCGACCCGTGGCAGGCGCCGGATCCGACGCCGGATCGTCACGGACCTGCGACGGATGCAAACCGCCACCACGATCCATACACCCGTCGGCCGGCATGCTTTGCGACTCGCGATCGTCGTGGCGTTCACGGAGCTGCTGGTGCAGCAGCTGGCGCTGCCGCGTTCCTACTGGGCGGTGGTCGCAGCCGCCACCGTGCTCCGCCCTGAGTTCGGGGCCACGTTCACCCGCGGCGCCGAGCGCGTGCTCGGAACCAGTTTCGGCGTCGTCGTGGCGACCCTGATAGCCGTGGCCGTGGACCCAAGCGGCTGGGGGGTGGTGGCGGTCATCGGAGGGCTCGCGTTAGTCACCTATGCGGTTTTCCCGGCCAGTTTCACCGCCGGCACGGCGATGCTCACCTGTGTCATCGTTTTCCTGCTCCACGCCGTCTCACCGGATACCGCGCAGACCGCGCTGGACCGTGGGATCGACACCGCAATCGGTGGCGCCATCGGACTGACCGCGTACTGGCTGTGGCCCACCTGGTCCGCCCTCTCAGCCGGACCGCTGCTGGCTGCGCTCCTCGACGCTCAGCACACCTACCTCGACGCGGTCATGACCGGCCTCACCGCCGGCCGTCGGCTGCCGGAGACGCAGCTGCGGACGCTCGCGCGCCAAGCGCGGGTGGCGTTCGCCGACGCGCAAACCGCGATCGACCTGGCGCGCAGCGAGCCCCACCGTGGCGACGCCGATCCGATGGCGGCCGCGCAGACACTCAGCGCGCTACGTCGCGTCGTGTACGGCGTGCACGTCCTGCGCCTCGACACCGCCACGATGCCGGAGCGTCGGGCGATCCCGTCGCTGGCGACCTTGCAGGCTCGCCTTGGCGAGGCGCTGTCAGTGCTTGCGGCCGCCTCACGCGGCGAACAGCCCCGCTTTCCAGCGCTACGAGCGCCGCTGCGCGAGCTTGCCCGAGCCCAGCCGGAACTGCTCAGCCAGGCGCTGTGGGCGGCGCTGGACGAACTGGTCGACGCGACGGATACCGCTGCCGCCACACTCGGCCTCACCGTGCCGTGAACGATCGCCAGCCTTGCCCTGAACCGATCGTGATCCGCGCGCCAACCCGCGCCGCGAACCGCGAGCTAACCCAGTCCTAAGGTGGTATGCGCAACCTTTTACGGGCATGGGGGTTTCAGACCGCAAGAACACGGCTTGGGCCGGCGATCCTGCAGGCAATGCTGCCGAATCTGCCACGCCCTGCTGCTAGAACTACCGCATTCCCTGCCCGCATTCCCTGCCCGCTATGAGCTCAAAGATGATCCGACCGATGAGGCTGCTGCCGCTACTGGCAGTGCTTGCCGCCTGCCTATCGCTACCCGCTATCGCGGGCGCCAAGACTTCCTACTCGATGAAGTGGAACAAGTCCGCGCTACTGGTGAACCCAAGTCAGGGCAACGGCCTGGACTCGATCGGCTGCGCATCGACGGCCAAGGCCAACCTCTGCGTCGCCGGCGATCTCAAGGGCGACGTCTGGGTCACGGCGCACCCTTCGCGTCCGGGCAAGGGCTGGCGCCGCGAGACGATCGACAACACTTCCTACGCGATCACCGGCGTCTCGTGCCCGACGACGACGTTGTGTGTCGCGGTCGACTCGACCGGCCAGGTTTTCCATTCGATCAAGCCGCTCGACGGCTCGACCTCCTGGAGCAAGCCCTCGCGCGTCGACACAGCGACCCAACCGGGCGGCTCCTACGCTGGCTTCTCGGGGATCTCTTGTCCGACGGCGAAGCTCTGCGTCGCCGTTGACAACGCCATCGACGGGCAGGTTGCCTACACAACGACGCCGGACGGGCCTGCCAGCTCCTGGCACCTGGTGACAGTCGCCAACAACGTCACGCTCAGCTCGGTGTCCTGCTCCTCGGCCACCCTGTGTGTGATCGGCGGCAGCGCGCGCTACTTCTCGATCACGCCCACTGGGCCCGCCAGCTCCTGGAAGGCAGCCGGCACGCTCAGCGGCAGCGTCGCCGTGCTCTCGTCGCTGAGCTGCGCCGGGGCGAAGCTCTGTGTCGGCGTTGGCTACGGCAACGCCGGCGCCGGCCTCGCGAGCGCGTCGTCGAGTCCGACGACCGGCGCCGCTTCCTGGATCGTTACCTCGATCGGCAGCGATCCGCCGGTCCAGGGCGCCGGTCTGGTCGACAGCGTCAGCTGCCCCAAGACAAACTTCTGCGTCGCGGCCGATACCGCCTCCGACGTATACACGACCTCGACACCGGTACGCGGCGCCTGGAGTGCAGCGCACGCGCTCAAGAAGGCGTCCCAGGCGACCCAGAGCCAGCTGTTCTGCAACAGCAAGCTCTGCGTAGAGGTCGATAACCGTGGCACCGCCACGTATGGGGTCGTCAAGGCCTCGACGACGGCGGGATCGACAACGATGACCACGTCGACCAAGACCACGACGAAGCCGCCCAACACCACCACCACCTCGACCAAGACCGGCTGAGCGGGCGGCCACCCGACGGTCGCGCGGCCGTCGCTGACACTCGCTACCTTGGCCACATGCAGTCGATCGCGGACAGCGACGCCTGGTATGCAGGTGCGCAGCGACTCGCCGGCAGGTTGGAGAACGAGGCCTTCTACCTCGGTTACTGCCTGCGCAGCGGGATGCTCGGGGTCGAGTCACCGCAGCGCCTGGCGCGGGTCGCGCGGGCGTTCAAGGATTACGGCATGCTCGGCTCCGTGGTTGCGATCGCTGCGGTTCGCCACCCCGACCGCACAGCTGTGATCGATGAGCGCGGGACACTCAGCTACGGCGAGCTCGACGCGCATGTGAACGCGATCGCGACCGCCTGGCTCGAGCGTGGTCTGCGTGCCGGTGACGGAGTGGCGCTCATGACCCGTAATCACCGGGGCTTCCTCGAAGCGCTGTTCGCGGCCGCGAAGTGTGGCGCGCGCGTGATCCTCCTCAACACCGGCTTCTCCAGCCCACAGGTGCGTGCGGTCGCCGAGCGAGAGGGCGTCGACCTGTTCGTGTACGACGAGGAGTTCGAGCCGCTGGTTGGCGGCCTCGAGCTTCGCCACGGCCGCTTCCGCGCCTGGGTCGAGACGCGTCAGGACGGTGAGGACACGCTCGAGGCGTTGATCTCCTCGACCCCGGCGAACAGGCCGCCGAAGCCGGCGCGTGCGCCGCGCCTGGTGATCCTCACGAGCGGCACGACCGGGACGCCCAAGGGGGCGGGGCGCGACGTACCGGTGTCACTGTCGCCTGTCGGCGGGCCGCTCAGCAAGGTGCCGTTCCGCTCAGGAGATATCACCCAGATCTCCGCGCCGATGTTTCACGCTCTGGGCTTCACCCAGGCGATCCTGCAGATCGGCCTGGCCGCCACGCTCGTGCTCCAGCGTCGGTTCGCGCCAACAGAGACGCTCGAGAGCCTCAGCGCCAACCGCGTGACCGCCTGGGTGATCGTGCCGGTGATGCTGCAGCGCCTGCTGGCGCTGCCGGACGAGGAGCTGACCGGCCGTGACCTTTCACACCTGCGGATCATCTATCTCAGCGGATCGCAGCTCGGAACCGAACTCGCCCGCAGGGCGCGTGCCGTGTTCGGCCCGGTTCTCTACAACCTCTATGGCTCGACGGAGATCGCCTTCGCGACGATCGCCACTCCGGAGGACCTTGACGCGGCCCCTGACAGCGTCGGTCGGGTCGTGCGGGGCGCCGTTGTCCGGATCCTCGGGGCCGACGGAGAGGAGCTGCCCGCGGGCGAGACGGGGCGGATCTTCGTAGGTCACATGCTCGAGTTCGAGGGTTACACCGGCGGCGGTGACAAGGAGCGCATCCGGGGGATGGTCTCCTCCGGCGATGTCGGCCACTTCGACTCCGAGGGTCGCTTGTTCATCGACGGGCGCGACGACGAGATGATCATCTCCGGCGGGGAGAACGTGTTCCCGCGTGAGATCGAGGATCTGCTGCACTCGCACCCAGCGGTGCTCGAAGCCGCGGCGGTCGGTATCGACGACGAGCAGTTCGGCCAACGGCTGCGCGTGTTCGTGGTCAGACGCGACGGGGCAGGGCTCAGCGCGGACGAGCTCAAGGATTACGTGCGAGACAACCTCGCCCGGTACAAGGTTCCGCGTGAGGTTGTCTTCCTGGAAGAGTTGCCGCGCAACCCGACGGGCAAGGTATTGAAGCGCGAACTGGTAGACCATTGAACGCATGGCGCTGACGATCATCAACCGCACCCGTGAGGACAGCGTCGTCTGTGCCAGGACAGAGGTCGCTGACACCATCTGGCGCCGTTTGCGGGGCCTGCTCGGCCGCGCATCGCTGCCCGCCGGCAGCGGCATGCTGTTCCGGGGTGAGTCCTCGATTCACAGCGCCTTTATGCGCTTCGAGTTCGATGCAGTGTTCATGGATGCGGATTTTCGGGTCGTCGGCGTAGCTGAGAGGATTCCGCCCTGGCGGGCGCGTGGCGCCAGGGGCACCCGTAACATCCTCGAACTGGCAGCCGGAGAAATCTCCCGTACACGAGTCGCCATCGGCGACCAGCTCGCCGAGAGGGACATGCCCGATGCCGATTCGGCACTCGACACGCAAGCCGCCTGACGGACACCCGGTCCCCTCGCTGGAGATCGCTCCGCAGTTGCAGGCGGCATCCGACGCCCGTGGCAGCACAATCGGTCTGCGGCCGTCGTTTGGGATCCGGATCGGTGTGATCGCGCTGCTCGCAGCGGCCGTGATCGCCGGCGTCGTGTTCATGCTCACGCATGGTTCGGACCACGACGCGACCCACGACGCCACGATGCTGCCGGAGTCCGCGTATCTGCCGCGGGTGCATACGTTGCCGGTGGCAATCGGCCCTGGCGCCGCCGTGACCGTGTCCGGTGTGCGCCTGAGGATCGTCAGCGCTTCGCCGCTGCCGAAGCCACCACCGCCCAAGCCCACGCCGCGCGCCCCGCTTGAGCTCTCGGCCAGTCAGCTGCTGGCCACCACCGACGGCAGCTCGCCGTTCGCGCCACCGTCCTATCTCGCCTCGGCCTTCCAGTCCGCGGCGAGCAGCTATGGCATCTCATGGAGATTGCTGGCCGCGATCGAGTACCTCGACGGCCGTGATTCGCAGGCGCTCGCTGGTCCGGCCTCGACGCCTCCCAGTACCACCCAGGTTCACCCCCAGGCGCTGGCCGAGGCGGTGCGGGCGACTGCGCAGCCGAGTGCCAGGCTCGTGGCCGACGCAAAGCAGCTGGCGACCGACGGCGCCGCGACATCACCGCCCACGGCCGTTGCGACCTACACCCACGGCGATCCCAGCGCCGCAGAGGTGTTGACGGTCGCCCAGCAGATCAACTCGAGCGATGTCACGGCCAGCACCGGGCCGCTGGCCAAGGTCGTGGCGATGCAGAACGAGGCGCGGCTGCTGAACGGGCTGCCGTACATCTGGGGCGGCGGTCACACGGAGCCCGCCTGGGTCGTCTCGAGTGGCTATGACTGCTCTGGGTTCGTCTCAGAGATTCTGCACTCGGCCGGTTACCTGAGCTCGCCCGACACCACCCAGACGCTGCCGGGGAGCGCCGGCATCGTCTCCGGCCCTGGAAAGTACGTCAGCATCTACGACCGGACGGTCGCGACGCTGAGGGTCTGGAGGAAGAAGAAGGTGATGAAGACCGTCAGGAGGGCCGTCAACCCGGCGACTATCGGGGTTCACGTCGACCGCGGCCGCAAGTCGAGCGCGGCCGGATCGGTCTCGATCAGGCTGCCGAAGTGGGTCGGACAGTGGGAGACCATCAAGATCACCAAGCTGGTTCGCAGTGCCGACACCACCAACAACGACGAGCACGTGATCATCGACCTCGACGGACAGTGGTGGGAGAGCGGCGGCAGCACGGCAGATGGTGGCGCCGCGATGGTGCACCGGATCGTCGACCCCAACCCGGCCTACCTCAAGAGCTTCAACAAGATCCTGCACCCGGCCGGCATGTAGCCTGCCGGACATGAGCGCCTCAGAGCTGAACGCGGACGCGATCGTCGTCGGCGGAGGCCTGGCGGGGCTGGTCGCGAGCGCCGAGCTGGTCGCCGCCGGCAAGCGTGTGCTGCTGCTCGATCAGGAGCCTGAGGCGTCGCTCGGTGGGCAGGCGTTCTGGTCACTGGGCGGACTGTTCTTCGTCGACTCACCCGAGCAGCGCCGAGCACGGATCCACGACTCGATCGACCTGGCCTGGTCTGATTGGCTTGGCAGCGCCCAGTTCGACCGGCCGGAGGACGAGTACCCGCGGCTGTTCGCACGGGCGTACGTGGAGTTCGCCGCGACTGAGAAGCGCGAGTGGCTGCGATCGCTCGGTCTGCGTGTGCTGCCGAGCCCCGGCTGGGCTGAGCGCGGCAGCGGTGACGCACTCGGACACGGCAACTCGGTACCACGGTTCCACCTGACGTGGGGGACCGGGCCGGCCGTGGTCGAGCCATTCGAACGGCAGGTCCGTGCTGCAGCAGATCGCGGCCTCATGCAGATGGCGTTCCGCCACCGGGTCGACGAGCTCACGGTCGAGCAGGGGGCGGTGGTTGGCGTCGAGGGGTCCGTGTTGGCCCGCTCGCTGTTGGCCCGCGGTCAGGACAGCTCGCGCGAGGTGGTGGGCCGTTTCAGCGCCCGCGCCGGCGCGGTGCTTGTCGCGAGCGGAGGGATCGGCGGCAACCTCGAACTCGTGCGCCGTCACTGGCCGCAGCGACTCGGTCCGGCCCCCAGTGAGATGGTCGCCGGTGTACCGGCCAGCACTGACGGGCGCATGCTCGGGATCGCCGAGCGTGCCGGTGCCAGCTGGATCGGCAGCGATCGTATGTGGCACTACACAGAGGGCATCCGCAACTGGAGGCCGGTGTGGCACAACCACGGGATCCGAATCCTGCCGGGACCGTCCTCGATGTGGTTTGACGCAACCGGTCAGCGACTGCCCGCACCACTCTTCCCCGGCTTCGACACGGTCGCGACATTGGCTCACATCGGCCACACCGGCCATCAGCACACGTGGTTTGTTCTGAACCGACGGATCATCGCGCGTGAATTCGCGCTGTCGGGCTCTGAGCAGAACCCGGACATCACCGGAAAGAACATCGAGGACACGCTGCGCGCGCGGTTGCTGCCGGAGGTGCCCGCACCGATCCAGGCGTTCCTCGACAATGGCGAGGACTTCGTCCTCGCCGACAACCTGCGTGACCTCGTCGCCGGGATGAACGCCCTGACTCCGCAGCCGCTGCTGGAATACGAGCAGCTCGAGCGACAGATCGTCGCACGCGATCGCGAGGCCGCCAACGCCTTCGGCAAGGATCTGCAGATGACCGCGATCCGGGCCGCGCGCCGCTACCTGCCGGACCGCGTGACCCGCGTTGCGGCCCCACATCGGATTTTGGATCCCAGCGCGGGGCCGCTGATCGCCGTCCGGCTCCACATCCTCACGCGCAAGACGCTCGGCGGTCTGGCCACGGACCTCGAGGCGCGCGTGCTCGGCGCCGACGGTGCGCCGCTTGACGGACTCTGGGCCGCCGGCGAAGCGGCCGGCTTTGGCGGCGGCGGCATGCACGGCTACAACGCGCTCGAGGGCACCTTCCTCGGTGGCTGCCTGTACAGCGGCCGTCAGGCGGGCCGCTCGATGGCTGCCCGAGTCTGATCTTCACGGAGCAGGCTCAGCGGACGAAACTGGTGATCGCGGCGGCGATCGCCTTCGCGGCGCGCTTCTGGAAGGACGGCGTCACCAGCATCCCGGCGTCAGTCGCGTTGCGCATGTTCCCGCACTCGATCAGGACCTTGGGAACCGTCGTGAGGTTGAGCCCCGCGAGGTTGTCGCGGGGTTGCAGTCCGTCGACGCCGTCATAGGTGGAGATCGGCATTCCGGTGCCGGAGGCGAAGCTCGAGCGCAGGATCCGAGCGAATCGGTCGGAGGGCTTGACGACATGGGCGTTGGTCTTGTCCGGCACCGGCTCGAGGATCGCGAAGCCGCGCCCGGAGGGCGGGCCGCCGTCGGCATGGATGTCGATCGCGACCCGTGCGTGAGCTCGGTCGATGATCCGCGCACGCGTGTTCACGCATGGCCCGACGCCGTCGTTGCTGTGCCGCGTGAGCACGACCCGGGCGCCCTCCAGCTTCAGGTCGGCGCTCAGGTAGCTCGCGACGTTCCAGTTGAACTGCGCCTCTGTGTAGCCACCGTCGGTTGCGGTGCCGGTGGTGTCGCAGGTCTCCATCTCCCGGCCGTTCCAGATCAGGTGGTTTAGGAAGCTTGGATCGGTCCAGCTCCGGCCGTTGTGCCCGGGATCGATCCCGATCACGACGCCCGCCAGCGGGCGGGCGTCGGAAATATGCGCGACTGGATGTGCGAGCGCGAGCATCGGCTTCGATTATGGCTGCCGGGAGGCGCGAACGCCCGCTCTCCAGCTAACGTCACGCGCAGCTATGAAGATCATTTACACCTACACCGATGAGGCGCCGGCACTCGCCACTGAGTCGCTGCTGCCGATCATCAGCACCTTTGCGGCTGCAGCGGACGTCAGCGTCGAGACCCGCGACATCTCGCTCGCCGGACGCATCCTCGCCCAGTTTCCGGACCGCCTCACGCCCGAGCAGTTCACCGCCGACGCGCTCGCGGAGCTCGGCGAGCTGGCCAAGACGCCGGAAGCGAACATCATCAAGCTTCCCAACATCAGCGCCTCGGTGCCGCAGCTGAAGGCCGCGGTCAAGGAGCTCCAGGATCAAGGCTTCGCGGTCCCCGACTACCCGGACGCACCAACCACCGACGAGCAGCGCGACATCCGCGCTCGGTACGACCGCGTCAAGGGCAGCGCAGTGAACCCGGTGCTGCGCGAGGGCAACTCGGATCGTCGCGCGCCGCTCTCGGTGAAGGCCTATGCCCAGAAGCACCCGCATTCGATGGGGGCGTGGTCACCCGAGTCCAAGTCGCATGTTGCGACCATGACCGACGGTGACTTTCGCTCCACGGAGCAGGCTGTGACGGTCGCGGAGCCAACCACGATCCGGATCGAGCACGTCGCCGACGACGGCTCCGTGACAGTGCTGAAGCCGGACTTCCCGATCCTCGCGGGTGAGATCGTCGACGGCGCCGTGATGCGGGCGGCCGCGCTCGACGCCTTCCTGGCCGAACAGATCGCCGACGCGAAGGCTCAGGGGATCCTGTTCTCGGTGCACCTGAAGGCGACGATGATGAAGGTGTCTGACCCGATCCTGTTCGGGCATACGGTGAGGGCCTTCTTCCCGGAGCTGGTGGGCACACCGGACTGGAATCCGAACGACGGCCTCGGCGCGTTGCCGGCCGGCACGGAGATTCCATACTCGGACGACCGGCCCGAGCTGGCGATGGTCGACTCTGATCGCGGCATCACCAGTCTGCATGTCCCCAGCGACGTGATCATCGACGCGTCGATGCCGGCCGCAATCCGGGCATCCGGCCAGATGTGGAACGCCCAGGGCGAACAGCAGGACACCAAATACGTGGTCCCCGATCACTCCTACGCGTCGCTGTACGGGGAGACGCTCGACGACTGCCGCGTGAACGGCGCCTTTGACCCGGCGACGATGGGCACGACGCCAAACGTCGGGCTGATGGCTCAGGCGGCTGAGGAGTACGGGTCGCACGACAAGACGTTCGAGATCGAGCGCGCCGGCCGCGTGCGGATCGTCGACGGTTCCGGCAGCACCCTGATCGAGCATGAGGTCGCGCCGGGCGATATCTGGCGGGCCTGCCAGGTCAAGGACGCGCCGGTTCAGGATTGGGTGCGCCTGGCTGTCGCCCGCGCTCGCGCCACTGACTCACCGGCCGTCTTCTGGCTCGACGAGACCCGGTCGCACGACGCTGAGCTGCTCAAGAAGGTGCGTCCGGCGCTTGCCGCGCTCGACACCGAGGGGCTTGAGATCGAGATCCTCCCGATCGCCGAGGCAACCCGCTTCACGCTGGCCCGCGCCCGTGCCGGCGAGGACACGATCTCCGTCACGGGCAATGTCCTGCGCGACTATCTGACCGACCTGTTCCCGATCCTCGAACTCGGCACCAGCGCGAAGATGCTGTCGATCGTGCCGCTGATGGACGGCGGCGGCATGTTCGAGACCGGGGCCGGTGGCTCGGCTCCCAAGCACGTCCAGCAGTTCCTCAAGGAGAACCATCTGCGTTGGGATTCGCTGGGCGAGTTCCTGGCGCTGGCGGTCTCGTTCGAGCTGCTGGCCGAGAAGACCAGCAACGCGCGCGCGCAGGTCCTTGCCGACACGCTGGACCGCGCCACCGGCAGCGTGCTCGAGCAGCGGCGCTCACCGCTGCGCCGGGTTGGCGAGCTGGACAACCGCGGCAGCCACTTCTACCTGGCTCTGTACTGGGCACGTGAGCTGGCGGCTCAGACGGACGATCCGGATTTGGCGGCTCGGTTCGGCCCGCTCGCGGACGAGCTGACCGCGAACGAGGAGGAGATCGTCGCGGAGCTCAGCGAGGTCCAGGGCCAGCCGGTCGAGATCGGCGGTTATTACCACCCGGAGCCGGAGCTGGTCGCCGCCGAGATGCGGCCATCGGCGACGCTCAACGCGGCTCTCGCCTCACTCGCCGCAACCGTCAGCTGACGGCCACCCGACCCGCTGGCCCTTCGCGGTGAATCGCCGCCCCTGCTAAGATGCTTGCTGGCAAGCAAATAATCCGAAAGGATGCAAGGTGGCGGCAGGGTTGCAAACGGAGACGGCGCGGCAGGTCCGGGTCGTGTTCGGACGGCTTAACCGAGCTCTGCGGCCAACCGAGGCGGGCCTTGCCGCCGGGCTGACTCCGACAAGGGCGATCGTCCTGCTGGCCACGGACCGCTATGGCCCCGTGCGGCTGGCCGAGGTCGCCGAACGCGAGGGTCTCAATCCCACACTGCTGTCACGCACGGTCGCGAGCCTGGCTGACGCCGGCCTGATCACACGCTCCGCCGACCCCGGCGATCGTCGCTCTGCCTGGCTCGAGGTCACGGCTGGCGGCCGTGAGCTGGCCGAGCAGATCCGCGCCGAGCGCACCCAGGCCGTCGAGGACGCACTGGCTCAACTCTCCGCCGACGAGCGCCGCTTCGTCGAGGCAGCGCTGCCGGCGCTCGAGCAGCTCGCCGAGCGGCTCCAGGACGCAGGCCGGTGAGCCCCCTTATCAAGAGCGTCTCGCGGACGACCTTCGCGGCGCTCGAGGTTCCGAATTACCGGCTCTACATCAAGGGCCAGGCGGTATCGCTGACCGGCACCTGGATGCAGATGGCGGCCCAGTCCTGGCTCGTGCTGAAGCTCACCGATTCGGCCACCATGCTCGGCCTGATCGTCGCGCTGCAGACGCTGCCGGTGCTGATCCTCGGACCCTACGGCGGCGTCATCGCCGACCGCGTGAACAAGCGCAAGGCGATGATCGCGCTGCAGTCGATGATGGCGGTGCAGGCGCTGGCCCTCGGCCTCCTGACGATCACCCACTCCGTGCAGGTCTGGGAGATCGGTGTGCTCGCATTCATCCTCGGCCTCAACAACGCGTTCGAGAACCCTGCGCGGCAGTCGTTCATGATGGAGCTCGTCGGGCCGGAGCATCTGCGCAACGCCGTCAGCCTCAACTCGACGATGGTCAACGTCGCTCGGGTCGTCGGCCCCGCGATCGGAGGGTTGATGATCGCGGCGGTGGGTACCGGCTGGTGCTTCATGATCAACTCCGTCAGCTTCATCTTCGTGATCAACTCGCTGATGCGCATGGACACGACTGCGCTGAGGCCGGTTGCGCCGGTCGAGCGCGCCAAGGGTCAGCTGCGCGAGGGCCTGCGCTACGTGCGACACGAACCGCGTCTGCTGCTGCCGCTGGTGATGGCGGCGATCATCGGCTGTCTCGCGTATGAGTTCCAGGTGACGATTCCGTACATGGCCTCGCATGGTCTGCACGTCGGCTCGACCGGCTACGGCTTCATGACGGCGGCGATGGGTGTCGGCGCGGTGGGCGGCGGCCTGGCACTGGCGGCCCGTGGTCAGATCGGCTCGGCCAGCCTGATCGCCTCAGCATTTGCCTACGGGGTGTTCATGACCGCCGCCGCGCTGGCGCCGAGTCTGCCGCTGGCGTTGGTGGCCCTCGTGTTCGTGGGCGCCGCCGGTGTGGCCTTCATGTCGCAGAGCAATGCGACCCTGCAGATGCGCGCTGCCCCGGAGATGCGCGGCCGCGTGATGGCGCTCTGGTTCGTCTCCTTCCAGGGCTCGACGCCGATCGGCGGCCCGATCGTCGGTGCCGTGATGGGCGCATACGGAGCACGGGCCGGGCTCGGCATTGGCGCGATCGCCTGCTTCGTGGTGGCATTCGGGGGAGCGATCGCGCTGCGTACGCTGCGCGCTCGTTCCGCCGCGGTTGCGGCTACGCCGGAACCGCTGGCGTCTGCACGCTGACGATCCGCCAGGGCTCGTCGGCGTCGTCTGTGATCGCAAACGTCCAGCGCTCGGTGAACCCGAGCAACCGCGTCGCGCTCCCGCTCAGCACCCGCGTCGTGTCGCGGTCCTCGATGTAACGGCGGCCGCGCAGGTCGACGTCGATCGTCATCGTCGCCGGGTTCGCGGCGGCGTCGAGCGCGACGACGCGGATCCGCTGCACCTGTGGCCCGCGCACCACCAGCCTGGTACGACCACTCGGGTCGCCGGGGTGCAGCATCTCCTGAACCGCGTCGGGCGCGGCGAGCTCGCGCAAGTCGTCATCGGACCCGTCAACGGCCTCAGCCCAGGCTTCGACCGCGCGCCGAGCGGCGACCTCGAGGATGTCAGGCCCGAACCGCGCATCCGCCAGGCTGAGATCGAGAGCCGCGGCCCGCGCGTCGCCGCTGAACTGCAGATCAGCGAGCTCGGCGACCTTGAAGCCATCAGGCGCGCGCTGCGCGACGGCGCCCTCGACCAGCGCCTGATCGCGCATCCCCTGCTCGTCGGACCAATGCGTCTGCACGATCCTGTCCTTGAGCGAGTGCTCGCCCTCTGCCCCTGATTCGATCGACGCCAAGACCCAGTGCTCGCCGCGGCGCTCGAGCGTCCAGTACTCGCGCATTCGGACCGACTCGGTGAACTGGCCGTCACGCTTGATGTGGCGACCGCCGCCGTCGACGACGTAGTCGCGCAGCTTCGCCTCGATTCGGACGACCACTCGATCGAGGTCGTCGTCACCGCGCTCGCGACGCAGGATCCCGACATATTCGACCTTCGGCTGACCGACGGGCTCAACCAGGTTGCGCCAGCCGCGACGCTCGAAGTCATCCAGGCGCCGCTCCCACTCGACCAGCAGCTCCGGCGTGATCAGGCCGCGCAGCGCCATGCGGTCGTCCTTCGACCATGCGAGCTGGATGTCCGTGAACAGCTGCACACCGGCGGCACGCACGGCCGTGGGCCCGAAGATCGGATTCTCGTCTGTCGGCCTCGGCCGCGGCCAGTTCGACACGACGCTCGCGCTTGCGCGTCTCGCGCCGGTGGGCGTGACCCTGACGGCTGCGGGCCGCCCAGTTGCCCTGCATCTTCGGGAAGCCGCGAGTCATCACCCACCAGGCGAACACGAGCGCGGCGATCACGAGCAGGCCGATGCCGTGGGTCACGATCGCAATGTCGATCAGCGCCCTGAAGATCAGGAAGATGAAGAATGCGTGGCCGCCGCCGCCCCCCCGCCACCGAAGCCGCCGCCTCCGCCACCGTCGCTGTACCCGCCGCTACCGCCGCCGGCTGCCCCGAACGCGGCAGGGGCAAGCGCCAGCAGCACCAGCAACGCCAGTGCCAGCGCGATCAGCAGTGTGCGGCGGCGCGGACTCATCGCACCCTCACAGTCAGGCCGCCGCGGCGACCTTGAGCGGTCCGATGCCCGGCTCAGTCTGGGGGACGTGCTGATCGGCGTGATAGCTGGAGCGCACCAGCGGCCCGGCCGCCACGTGCTCGAATCCGAGCTCGTAAGCGGCCTGCTCGAGCGCCTTGAACTCGTCCGGATGCCAGTAGCGCACGATCGGCAGATGGTTCTCAGTCGGCCGCAGATACTGGCCGACGGTCAGCACCTGAACATGGTTCTCACGCAGCGTCCCGAGCGCGTCGACCATCTCCTCGAAGCTCTCACCGAGCCCGACCATCAGCCCGGACTTGGTCACGACCTCGTCGCCGCCCAGCTCCTTGGCGTTGCGCAGCACGCGGTTGGAACGCTCCCAGGTGGAGCCGCGGCGAGCGACCGTGTACAGGCGCGGCACGACCTCGACGTTGTGGTTGAAGACGTCCGGGCGCTCGGCGATCACCTTCGCCAGCGGCATCTCCTGGCCGCGGAAGTCAGGTGTCAGAACCTCGATCTTGGTTGCCGGCGACTGCTGGCGGATCTGACGGATGACGCCGACGAACGCGTGCGCACCGTAGTCGTACATGTCGTCGCGATCGACGCTGGTGATCACCGCGTGCCTCAGACCCATGCGCGCGACTGAGCGGGCCACGCGGGCCGGCTCGAGCGGGTCGTTCCAGGTCGGCTTGCCGCTGCGCACGTTGCAGAAGCCGCAGCGGCGCGTGCAGGTGTCGCCGAGGATCATGAACGTCGCCGTGCCCCGCTGCCAGCACTCGCCGATGTTCGGGCAGGCCGCCTCCTGGCAGACGGTATTCAGGTTCTCAGCCTTGATCAGCGACTGCAGTTCGCGGTAGCGCGGGCCGCCCGGGGCCGGCACCTTGAACCACGGCGGCTTGCGACCCCTGTAGGGCTCGACCTCGGGGCCGAGCACGGTCAGCACATCGGCGATGCCGCCGGGATTGGAGCGTGAACGGGTCGCACTCATCTGCTTGAAGGGTACTTACGCCGTGCGGGCCGGCGCACTACGCCGTGCTCGCCGCCGCGCGCCGCTGCTGCGCGGCGGCGTCCTGACGTGCCGGTGCCAGGGCCGCGTCCAGTTCCGCACGCGTCACCGCCAGCGTCGCGTGCCCGAGTGCGCCGGCGAGCGAAGCAGCGGCGAGCTCGCCGAAGTGAGCCGGCGAGACCTCGGCGTCGCGTAGCTCGCTCTCGATCGAGGTCATCTGCACGTCCGGTAGCCCACAGGCGACGACCCAGCTGAAGGGCTCGAGCGCGCGCGCCTGCACGTTGATCGCGAATCCGTGTGTGGTGACGCCGCGGGCGACGTGCACGCCGATCGACGCGATCTTGCGGTTCTCGACCCAGACGCCGGTGTAGTCGGGACCCTCGTCGTCGCGCGAGCGTGCCTGGATCCCAATCGAGGTCAGCGCGCCGACCAGCGCCTGCTCGAGCATGCGCACGTATGCGACCACGTCGTCGACCCGCACGATCGGGTAGCCGACAAGCTGGCCGGGCCCGTGGTAGGTGACCTTGCCGCCGCGATTGGTCTCGATGATCTCGATCCCCCGCGACGCGTACCAGGCCGCTCCCATCGACAGCTCGCCCGGTGCCGAGCGGCGCCCGCGCGTGTAGACGCCAGGATCGTGCTCGAGCAGCAGCAGCGTGTCCGGGACCTGCTCCTGCTGGCGCGCATCGCGCACCTGCTCCTGCAGGCGCAGGGCCGACCGGTAGTCGATTTCACGCAGGTCGCAGACCCAGAGTTCGGTCACAGGTTTCATCGTAGAGAGGGGAGGCGCAGGGCCGATCCGATGCCAACGTCTGTCTTCGCCCCGCAGTGACGCTGCGGTGGGCCGGCTCAGTGGCGCTGGCGACCGGCCTGCCGTGCCTGCTCGCGGTGCTCACGCGCGGCAGCCTGCGCCGCCTCACGTTGGGCACGCCCGGCAGCCTTTGCCGCCTCACGTTGGGCACGCCCGGCGGCCTGCGCGGCCTCGCGCTGCGCGCGCCCGGTGGCCTGCGCCGCCTCACGCTGCGCACGCGCGGCTGCAATCGCGGCTCGGCGTTGCTCCTGGGCGGCGGCGCGGGTCTGGTCGCGGATCTCATGCGCCTGACCGCGCCAGCCGCGCTTGGCCTCGCGCAGCGCGGCCATCACCTGCTGGCGGGCCTGGTCAGCGACCATCGCGGCCTCCCTGATCTGATCCTTGGTGCGCCTGCCCTCGACCATCAGGTGCAGCGACCACATGCCGGTGTCGAGCAGGCGCGCTCCCCGATCGATGTCGGCCTCGACCAGCCGCTGGAGCGCCATGCGATCGATGCCGCCGACCGCATGGCGCAGGCGTGAGTCGTAGGAAAGCTCGAGCAGGCTGACCAGTGCTCGCGCGGCGACCGCGGGCTCAGGGTCCTGCGGGTCGACGCCCAGCTCCTGGGCGAGCACCCTGGTCAGGCTCGAGACGATCCGGTAACGGTGCTCGCCCCAGGCGGCGCGCAGGGCTGGGGTCGAGCTCACCATCTCGCCGATCTCGCCGATGCGCGACGTCGGTATGTCCGCGAGCATCTCAGCGAAGTGGGCCGAGTCCTGCTTGAGTGCGACGACAAACGCCGTTATCGGAGTGGTCCCACGTGGGCGATCTCGCACGGCCGCCACCAACTGCTCGATCTGCTCGTCGATCTGGTCGTAGACGAGCGACTCCTTGGTGGGGAAGTAGTTGTAGACCGTCTTCTCGGAGACGTCGGCGGCGGACGCGATCTCCGCGATCGTGACGGCCTCGAACCCACGCGCGATGAACAGCGCTGTGGCCACGTCGGAGATGCGCTGCCGTGTCTGTCGCTTCTTGTGCTCGCGTAGGCCGTCGATCACGTGCTCAAGCGTATCGCGGAAATTTACACTTGCAGTATTTTTACAGTGACTGTAAGATCGGTGCCATGAACTCAACGAACACATCGACAGGCCGAGTGCGGCCACTGGCGATCGAGGCCACGGGGCTGACCAAGCGCTTCAAGGAGGTGCTCGCCGTCGACGGGCTCGATCTGATTGTCCCCGCCGGGACGGTGTTCTCGCTGTTGGGGCCGAATGGCTCCGGCAAGACGACAACCGTCCGGATGCTCGCGACGCTACTGCGCCTCGACGCCGGCACTGCCCGCGTCAACGGCTACGACGTCCAGACGCAGGCAACCCGAGTGCGGGAGACGATCTCACTGACGGGGCAGTTCGCAGCGCTCGATCCAAACCTCACCGCGAGGGAGAATCTGCACCTGATGGCACGCCTGCGCGGCCGAGGTCGCGCGGAGGCGGCGCGGGTCGCAGACGCTCTGATCGAGCGCTTCGACTCCGAGGAGTTCGCGGACCGGCTCGTGAAGCAGCTGTCGGGCGGCCAGCGCCGCCGGATGGACCTTGCTGCCGGGCTGATCGAGAGACCGCAGCTGCTGGTGCTCGACGAGCCGACGACGGGTCTTGACCCGCGCAGCCGCCAGGTCGTCTGGTCGACGGTGCGCGAACTGGTCGCCGAGGGCATCACGCTGCTGCTGACCACGCAGTACCTCGAGGAGGCCGACGCGCTCGCCGACCACATCGTGCTGATCGACCATGGGCGCGAGATCGCGAAGGGGACGCCCTCCCAGCTGAAGTCACTCGTCGGCGACCAGCGCGTGGACATCGTCGCCGAGGACAGCACGGGCTACCGGGGGCTCGTGGGAGCGCTCGAACCGGCCGGCTTCGAGCTGAGCCTGCAGCCTGAGGAACGGCGGATTTCGATCCCGGCGCCCGATGAGATCAACGACCTGAACCGTGTGTCCACCGTGGTCGCTGACGCCGGCATCCCGATTGACGAGATCGCGCTCCGGCGCCCAACCCTGGACGACGCCTTCATCTCCCTGACCGGCCACACGGTTGATCAGGGCGAGGACCCGAGCGAGGAGGTGCTCGCAGCATGACCACATACATACGTGAATCCGGCCTGCTGGCGTTCAGAAGCCTTCGTGCTGTTCCGCGCGTGCCGGAACGGATCCTCGACGTGACCCTGCAGCCGATCATCTTCATCCTGCTGTTTCGCTACGTGTTCGGCGCCGCGATACAGGTGACCGGGATCAGCTACGTGAATTTCCTGGTCCCGGGCATCATCGCCCAGGGGTTGGCGTTCGGGCTGATCGGAACCGGCACGGCCATCAGCCATGACATGGCCGAGGGCGTGCTCGACCGCTTCCGCTCGATGCCGGTCAGACGGCTCTCGATCGTGACCGGGCAGGTGCTCGGCCAGTACTGCGAGCAGCTGCTCGGCCTGGCCGTCTACATCACACTCGGCTTCATCGTCGGCTTCCGTCCGCACGCAGGCGTCGGCCCGGTACTCGAGGCGCTGGGGCTGGTGATGCTGGCGCTGTTCGCGTTCACGTGGGTTGGCACGTACTTCGGGATGCTGGTGCGCTCGCCCGAGGCCATGCAGGGCATCGGCTTCAGCATCGTCTTCCCGATCAGCTTCATGGCAGGCGTGTTCGTGCCGATTGCGGCCATGGACCCGGTCCTGCGCTCGATCGGCGATTGGGATCCGGTCTCAGCGCTGGTCGCCGGCGTCCGTGGCCTGACCGAGAACTACCCCTCGCAAGGATCCTGGCTGCTTGACCACGGAGCCCTGGCAATGTTGCTGTGGTCGCTGCTGCTGCTGGCGATCTTCATCCCGCTCGCGTTGCGGCGCTTCAACCGCAGACTGGCCGCTTAGTGCGGCACTGGCCTCTGTGACGTGCCATACGTCGCACTGATCACCGGGGCGTCCAGCGGGATCGGCGAGGCGGCGGCACGCCGCCTCGCCCGCGAGCCTGAGACCCTCGTCAGGCGCTGGGCGTCAAGCGCCGTCGTCGCCACCAACACCAACAGCGTCTGAGCTCTGCTCCGCAATCTGTGAGAAGTAGGCGGCCAGACGCTCGAGCACGGCCGCCGCATTGCGCAGGTCGTCGTCGCTGAACTCCTCGAGGGCGGCCTGCCAGGCGGGCTCCATGCGGTTCCGCATCTCTGCGACCGCAGCGCGACCCTTCTCGGTCAGCTCGGTGATCACTACACGCTTGTCCTGGTCCGAGCGTTGGCGGGCGACGAGGCCGTTGGACTCAAGGCCGTCGAGCATCTGCGTCACCGACGCCGGCGAGAGCTCGGCGGCAACGCCGAGCTCTCGCGCGGAGAGCGCGCAACCCTGATCCAGCGCGAAGAGCAGGCCGTACTGGGCGTAGCTCAGGCCGTGGCGGTGAGTCTCGCGACCACGCATGCGCCGCATCGCGACGTTTACCGCCTTGAACGAGTGGGCCAGCTGCTGCTGTGCCTCGTTCATGCGAGCGCCTCTGCGACTGCGCCGGACTCGATCGCCTCGTGCTCGTGCTCGTCCCCGTGCTGGGTAATGCGAGCCCGTTGCTCGGCGCGCATCAACACAAAGCACGGGATCAGCGCCAGTGCGGTCATGCCCAGCGCCCACCAGAACGCCGTGCCGAACCCTGCGGCGACATCGCTCGCCGAGTGCGCACCGGCAGTCGCGCGTTGCAGCACGACCGCCAGCACGGCGGTGCCGATCGAGCCTCCGACCCGCATCAGCATGTTCAGCTGCGGCGTGGCATCCGACAGTTCGCTGCGGTGCAGGGAGGCGAATGCGGCGGTCATGATCGGCACGAACGCGAGCGCCATGCCGGTGCCGCGCAGGAACATGGTGGCGCAGAGAAACGCGGTCGGGGTGCTGGCACTGATCAGGCCGAGCGGGAGCGTGAACAGCGTCGTGATGCTGACGCCGATCAGCGCCAGCAAACCGCCACCATGGCGGTTGACCAGCCTCGCGGCAAACGGCATCACCAGTGCCATGCCGAGACCCTGCGGTGCCGACAGCAGGCCTGTGTCGATCACGCTCAGCCCGCGGACCTCCTGCCAGTAGAGCGGAAACAGGATCAGCGAGCCGAACATGCCGGCACCCAGCAGGAACATCGCTACTGATGCGGACGAGAACGTCGGGCGCGAGTAAAGGTGCAGCTCCAGCAGCGGCCACTTGACGCGCAGCGCATGCCAGACGAAGGCTCCGATCAGTGCCAGCCCGGCGAGACACGGGCCGATCACCCTGGCGCTGTCGACGGTGCCGACGGAGCCGATCTCCGCGAGTCCGTAGGTGAGCAGCGGCAGGCCCAGGCACATGAGGATCAGTCCCTTGACGTCGAGCCTCTCGCCGGAGCGCTCGCGGCTGGTGTGGTGGATCAGCCTGATGCCGGCGACGATCGCGATCACGCCGATCGGCACGTTCACGAAGAAGATCCATCGCCACGTCGTGACCTGCAGGATCGCGCCGCCGATCGTCGGGCCGAGGATTGGCGCGAGCATCGTCGGTACGCCGGTGATGGCCGTCACCTTGCCCATGTTCTTGGGGCCGGCAGCGGAGGCCATCATCATCTGGCCGACGGGGAGGATCATGCCGCCGCCGACACCCTGCAGGACCCGGAAGGCGATCAGCTCGGATGTCGTGGTCGCGAACCCGCAGAGCGCCGACCCGAGCGTGAACATCAGCACTGAGAACAACCACACGTTCTTGGCGCCGAAGCGGCGGCTGGCCCAGCCGCTGATCGGGATCACCGCGGCCAGCGACAGCATGTAGCCGGTCGAGACCCACTGGATCTGGGTCAGAGACGCATGCAGCTCACGACCCAGCGTGTCCAGCGCGACGTTGACGATCGTGGTGTCGAGGATCGACATGATCGATCCCAGCACGATCACGGGAGCGATCCGCCACACGTATGGATTCAGCTGGCTTCCCCGTGTCTGTGCGCCTGTCGTCGTTGCTGCAGCCATCTGCCTACCTTTTCAAAGCCCGCTCCTAAGCGCCGAGCTTATACGGTACCAAATGATTTGGTACTGAACAAGTTGGTACCGAATGATCATCGCGGCGGCACCGCAGCCCGTGGTCGGCGGGCGGCGTCTATGGTGAGTCGAAGATGATCACCTTTGCCGAGCTCGGACTCTCCGAGCCGACCCTCGAAGCGCTCCGCGATGTCGGCTATCAGGAGCCGAGTCCTATCCAGGAGCAGGCGATTCCACACCTGCTGCAGGGTCTGGACGTGATCGGTCAGGCCCAGACCGGCTCCGGCAAGACCGCCGCCTTTGGGCTGCCGCTGATCGATTACGTGGACCCGCAGGAGCATGAGGTCCAGGCGCTGGTCCTGACGCCGACCCGCGAACTCTGCATCCAGGTCACGCAGGCGCTGCGCTCTTACGGGCTGCGCAAGGGCGTCGACGTCGTGGCCGTCTTTGGCGGGGCTCCGATCCGGACCCAGCAGGCGCAGCTACGGGCGGGCGGCCACGTCGTGGTCGGCACGGTCGGACGCGTCAAGGATCTGATCAGCCGCCACTCGCTGATGCTGCACTCCTGCCGTTTCGTGGTGCTCGACGAGGCAGACGAGATGCTCGACCTGGGCTTCCTGGAGGACGTCGAGAAGATCCTCTCGCTGACGCCGTCGAGCCGTCAGACGGCGCTGTTCAGCGCCACGATGCCGCCGGAGATCCGGCGGCTTGCAGATCAGTACCTGTACGAGCCGGTGATCGTCAAGGTCAAGGGGGCCACGCTCACGGTCGACACCGTGGAGCAGTTCGGGCTGGAGGTCTCCAGCAAGGACAAGGTGACTGCGCTGATCGACGTACTGGAGGCCGAAAAGCCGACCCAGGCGATCATCTTCTGCCGCACCAAGATTCGCTGCGACCAGCTCTATCGCACGTTGCGAGACAAGGGCATGAACGTCAAGGCGCTGCACGGAGACATGTCGCAGGGCGCCCGCGACGGTGTGATGATCGGCTTCAAGGACGGGCGCACGCCACTGCTGGTCGCGACCGACGTGGCCGCACGCGGGCTCGACATCTCGACGGTCTCGCATGTGATCAACTTCGACGTCCCGACCTCGCCGGATGTCTACGTCCACCGCATCGGCCGCACCGGCCGCGTCGGCCGCACCGGCCGCGCGATCACCTTCTACGAGCCCCGCCAGAAGCGCGAAGTGGAGGCGATCGAGGCGAACTCGGGTGTCAAGCTGGCGCCCTGGGTCAAGGACGCGCACGTCGCTGCGACCGGCGTCCGCTCGCGTCCGCGTCGCCACTCCAAGCCGCACGATTCCGGCCTGGACGGCGCCGAGTTGCCGCTGCGCAAGCTGATCATCTCCGGGGGCCGCGCCGACGGGATCGAGCCCAAGGATGTCGTTCATGCGCTGACCAGCGCCGCCGACCTCGATGGCGAGGCGGTTCGCAACGTGCGGGTGCTCGAGCGCTTCTCGTTCGCGGAGGTGCCGGAGCGCGATGCTGACCGGGTCGTCGCCTCGGCCTCCGGCACCGAGGTCGGCGGTCGTCCGCTGCGCCTCGAGCTGGCTCGCCCCTGACGGGTCGGCCGCCGCTGGTGCACAGCTGCGCGTGCCAAACGGACCAGCGTAAACCTGACGTAAACCCGGGTTGAAGCAAGGCGAGACTTTCACCCGGTGACCGTGTTCCAGTCAGTGAAGGCCGGACAACAACGACTGGAGGGCTCATGCTCAGTTCAGGGTTGCACCGGGCGATACGGGGCGGATTACGTAGAAGGCCGTCGGGGGCGATGGCTGTGGCGCTTGTGGCACTTTTTGTGTCTCTCTCAGGTGGTGCCGCATATGCGGCTGTCAGCCTTGGGAAGAACAGCGTCAAAACGGTGAATATTCACGGGTCGGCAGTGACCAACCCGAAGATCGCTGACAACGCGGTCACCTACAACAAGATCAAGCCGAGCTCGGTCGGTACGGTACGTATCGTCAAGAGTGAGGTTCAGGCGCGTCTCAAGAGCTCCTGCACAAATGGACAGGCGATCAGTGCAGTTGATGACACCGGGAAGGTCACGTGCGCGTCGGCACAGCCGACGCTGACCAACTCGGCCAGCACTCAGCCGATCTCGATCGGGACATCCTCGACCAGCATCGCCAGCCAGGCGCTGGCCGGCGGCTCGGGCTACCTGGTTCAGGCGACGCCGTCCATCGCGGTGACGCCCAGCACGGTTAGCAGTGCGGACGCTCAGCACGTGATCGTGAGCTGCACACTCGCAGCCGGCACGAGCACGAGCGCGGTCCAGACCCAGAGCGTCAGCGTCGATGTTCCAGCGTTCAACGCGCACCCACAGGTTGACACGACCTCGATTCCGCTGACGGTTGCCGCGCCGACCAGCGCAAACGCGGCGACCGCGACCGTCACCTGCAGTGACACGGTCACGGACACGTTGAACGGGAACGCTGCGCAGAACCCGGCGACGGTCACCGGCGCTGCGCAGATCTATGCGCTGCAGGCTGCAGCGACCGCGCCGACGACAACGACGACGACGCCGACCACCACCACCACAACCACCACCTCCTAGCGGCCCCCGCCCCGATCGGCGACTCCGCCCTCAGCGGCGGAGTCGCCACCGGCGGGTTGCTGGCTCCCGATCCTCCTTCGCGGCGCAGACGACTCCTCGCGCCGCAGACTGGGTAGGGTCATGTACATGAGTACAGCCAAGATGCACACGAACCACGGCACCATCGCGATCGAGTTCTTCGACGAGGATGCCCCCAAGACGGTCGAGAACTTCCGCAAGCTGGCGGCGGACAACTTCTACGACGGTCTCAGCTTCCACCGCGTGATCCCGGACTTCATGATCCAGGGCGGTTGTCCGCAGGGAACCGGGACCGGCGGTCCCGGCTACACGTTCGAGGACGAGTTCAACCAGCACAAGGTCGTTCGCGGAGCGCTGGCGATGGCAAATGCCGGCCCGAACACCAACGGCTCACAGTTCTTCATCGTCACGACCGATGCGGCACCGTGGCTTGACGGCAAGCACACGGTATTTGGTCAGGTGAGCGACGGGATGGACGCTGTCGTCGCGATTGAGTCGGTGCCGACCGATGGACGTGACCGTCCGGAGGAGCCCGCGATCATCGAGTCGGTCGAGCTCTCAGACTGAGGCCGTTCGCGGTGGACCTGTCCGTGGAGAACCCGGCCAGCGGTGCGGTGATCGCGACCGTGCCGGTCGCAGACGCCGCGGACATCGCCGAGCTTGCGGCCCGAGCGCGAGCCGCCCAGCCGGGCTGGCTCGCGCTCGGCTTCGAAGGGCGGGCCGCCGTGATGCGCCGCGCGCAGCGCTGGATGCTCGACAACGGCGAGCGCGTGATCGGCGCCGTGATTCAGGAGACTGGGAAGCCGTATGAGGACGCGCAGCTGACCGACTTCGGTTACTGCGTGCAGTCGCTCGGGTTCTGGGCCGGGGCCGCCGAGGGTTATCTGGCTGATGAGCGGCTCCACTACTGGGGCAGCCCGGCGGTCGCCGGCAAGAAGCTCGTGCTGAGATACGAGCCGATCGGGCTGGTCGGGGTCATCGGCCCATGGAACTTCCCGCTGGTGAACGGCTTCGGCGACTGTATCCCGGCGCTGATGGCGGGTAACAGCGTGATCCTCAAGCCCAGTGAGGTGACTCCGCTGAGCTCGATGCTGATGGCGGAGATGTTCGTCGCCTGCGGGATGCCGGAGGGCGTCTTCGGGGTCGCCGCGGGCGACGGGGCCACGGGTGCGGCACTCGTGGGAGCTGTGGACTGCGTGATGTTCACCGGATCGACCCGCACCGGCCGGATCGTCGCCAGGGCAGCGGCTGAGGCGATGATCCCCTGCCATCTGGAGTTGGGTGGCAACGACCCGATGATCGTCTGCGCCGACGCTGATCTTGAGCGGGCCGCCAATGCAGCAACCTATTACTCGATGAACAACGCCGGTCAGGTCTGCATCTCCGTCGAGCGCGTGTACGTCGAGGCGCCCGTCTACGAGGACTTCGTGCGACGGGTGACTGAGAAGGTCGGGAAGCTGCGGCAGGGCCCGTCCGCCGGCCCAGGCAGCGTCGACGTCGGGCCGATGATCTTCCCGCCGCAGCTCGACGTCGTCGACGCGCACGTGCGCGATGCCGTCGCCAAGGGCGCGCGAGTTCTCACCGGAGGGCATGCCCACGCCGAGGCTGGCCGTTTCTACGAGCCGACCGTGCTGGTCGATGTCGATCACACGATGGCGATCATGCGCGAGGAGACGTTTGGCCCGACGATGCCGATCATGCGCGTGGCCGACGTCGACGAGGCGGTGCGGCTCGCGAACGACTCGCAGTACGGGCTGCAGGCCAGTGTCTGGACGCGTGACGGCGCCCGCGGCGAGCAGATCGCTCGCCGGCTGGAGGCCGGCGTGGTCTGCGTCAACGCCGCACAGATCAATTACTACGCGCTGACGCTGCCGATGGGCGGCTGGAAGGCCTCAGGGCTGAGTGCCCGTCATGGCGCCGCCGGGATCCGCAAGTACTGCAGGACCCAGTCGCTGTTTGTGAGCGGCATCGGCGTCAAGCGTGAGCCGTTCATGTTCCCCTACAGTGCGCGCACGACGCGCCTGCTGGCGCGCTTGAACCGTGCGCTTTACGGACGGCGCAGGCGCAGCTAGAGGCTGCTGCGCACCACTTCACGGAGCGCACGCCGATCGCGATTTTCTCCCGGCCCACTTGTTACCAACTTGTGACAGTCGTGCCCGATTTGTTAATTGTTTGTGACTCCTGAGCCCTGAACTGGCTTAACTCCGGCCGGAACGCGGAAAAGCTCAGAACACGGGGCTTTAGCGGTGCTAGCTTTGCCGCGCCTCAGGGTTTAAGAGGCGCTGGAATGGCACGCGTCTGGCACTCGTCCGACGGGCGCTTCTCGGGCGTGTCAGACCCTGCCACAGGCGGCCGGACTGAAGATTGACGATTGCAGTCGCTTGGGAGTGTTCGGCGTGAATGCCTCGCACCAGGTGGCGACCAACTACAGGAGGAAAACAAATTGACGAGTAAGTTCTCCCGCGCTGCTCTGATCGCAGGCATTGCGATTGGTGCCAGCGGGCTCGTCGCGGTCCCGGCCGAGGCGGCAGGGCCGAGCGCGATCTACGTGACGCAGCCCAGCGTCGCGAGTGCGAGCAACATCACGCCCGAGTCGGCGACGCTGAGCGGCGTCATCGACACAGGCGGTGACCCCGGGCTCACGACCTCAGGCGCTTCGACGAGCAATCCACTGTCTATCGGCGGCCCGGCGATCGGTCCGATCACCTCGAGTGCCGCTCAGGTCAACGGGATTCCGGTGAACGACGGCTATTTCTCGACCGTCGTCTTCGGGGCCGACCCGCTGAGCGACTACACCGCAAACGGCGATACACCCGGTTCCGACGCTGTTTACAGCGACACTGACGACATCAACACGAGCACCGGGCTTTCCCCGGTGTCGCTCAAGGTCGGTGGTACTCAGTCGAGCGGTACGTCCTTGACGCCCGGGACTAAGTACGTGTATTGGATCGCCCAGCAGGCTGGTGAAACGAACAATGCCACGGTTCTGAACGCCTACAACCCGTCGGCCTTCTCGACGTGGCTGCACGCTGTGGCCGGTACCGAGTTGACCGGCGCCAACGGTTCGTTCACGGGCGGCGACTACCTCGACTGGCTCAGTGGTGTCAACGGCTACGGAAGCGCCCCGTACACCATCGAGGCATCTTCCACCGCAGGGGACGTCGGCAAAACGGGGACGGGCCTGGGGGTCGGCGCTGCGAGTTCCGGTGCGGTGAGCGCCACCTGGGAGAACCCGGACTGGTCCTGCACCGTCACTGCTCAGGACCCGGCCTCAATCGCTGACGGTGTGGCCGCTCTGTCTGCGACCCAGAAGGCTGAGATCTCCACCAACCAGGATCCGATCCCGACCCAGGCGGCGTTCTCGGTCCCGAATGGCGGCCCGGTGGCCACTGACGGCCTGAGTGCGACGACTCCCGTCGCGAACGGAGCGCTTGATCTCGAGACCAGCTCGCAGCCGGGCGTTCAAGGACCATGCCAGGGCTTCATCGGCGGCGGCGCGAACAACTTCTACGACAGCCAGGTCGGCACGTTCACGACGCCGAAGCTGGGCTCGGTGAAGTTCTCGCGTGCCGTGCTGGCGAAGGGCGGCAAGATCAAGCTGGCGGTCCACGACGCCAGCGTTGTCAAGGCCTCCGGTCAGGTTCAGCTGAAGCTTGGTCGCAAGACCGTCGCCTCGGGCAGGTTCAGCGCCCTCGCGAATGGCACGAGCATCGCGACGCTGAAGCTGATGAAGGCGGGCACCAAGGCAGCCGATGCACACAAGCGCGCCAAGGTGGTCCTTCTGGTCTCCAACAACGACCAGCCGACCGGCACGAAGTCGATCAAGCTCTAGCAGCCCAACCGACTCGTCATCAGTTCGAACAAGTGGGGCGCGGCCGCCGGCCGCGCCCCACTTGACGTCTTCCTGGATCAGGGCCTCTCTCAGGAGAGAACCGCGCTCGTCGCGAGAACCTGCGCCGGCCTGGTGTCGGGTGTGGGCGAGACGTAACCGTCGACTGTCGTGTAGCTCCATGCCGGGCCGTCGGCGACCAGTTGCTCCAGAGCCTTGATGATTGCGGCCACGTCGTCGCTGCTGGTTCCGAGCCCGATGCTCACGCGTACGGCACCCGCGTCGCCCAGTCCGAACCGGGCAAGCAGCGGGTGCGCACAGAATTTGCCGCCCCGCACGCCGATGCCGTGCTCGGCGGACAGGTACGCGGCGACCAGGTCGGCCCTGTAGCCGGGAACGTTGAAGCTGGCCACGCCGACCAGGTCGTCATGGCCGGGCCAGATGCGCAACGGTTCGATACCCAGGCTGCGCAGGCCATGCAGCAGCTGGCTGTAGAGGGCCATCTCGTGGCTGCGGATGGCGTCGAAACCGATCTCGTGCAGCGTTTGGAATCCGGCTGCCAGTGAGACCGCGCCGACCAGGTTGGGCGTGCCGCCCTCGTGACGCGCCGGTCCGGTCTTCCAGATCACGTCGGCGGCAGTCACCGCGATCACAGCGCCGCCACCGTACTGATGGGGCGCGACGGCGTCCAGCCAGTCGCTGCGTCCGATCAGGGCTCCCGCTCCGTATGGCGCGTACAGCTTGTGTCCAGAGCAGGCGAGGTAATCGATCCCGCAGGATTCGAGGTCGACCGGGCGGTGCGCGACGAGTTGCGCGCCGTCGACCGCCAGCCGCGCGCCGTAGCGATGTGCAATCTCTGCGATGGCTTCAAGCGGCGGGCATTCGCCCGTCACGTTGGACGCGCCGGTCACTGTCACCAGCGCCGCCGACTCGTGCTCCAACTCGAGCTCCAGCGATGCCAGGCTGCCGGCCACGCTGCCTGCTGCGGGCAGCATCGTTGAAAGCCCTCTGCGCCACGGCAGCAGGTTTGCGTGGTGCTCGATGTCGAAATGCACGACTCGCCCGGGCGTGGCGGTCTGCAGAAGATTCAGCGCGTCGGTCGTGTTGCGGGTGAAGATCGCGACGTCGTCTTCTCTGGCACCGGTCAGTTCACTGACGACCTGGCGCGCGTGCTCGTAAGCCGCGGTACTCAGCCTCGACAGGTAGCTCTGGCCACGGTGGATGCTCGCGTATTGGGCCATCGTGGTGGTGGCCACGCGATGGACCTTGGCGAGCGGCGGCGCGCTTGCCGCGTAGTCGAAGTTGACAAACCGGGTGCTGGTCCCGTCCACGAGCGGAACCGCGGTCACCGCGTCTGCCAGCTCTGCCAGGGGGACTCTGGACGTTTGATCTGTTTGGAGACGCCGAGGCGAACCACCGATCATAAGTTCACAATATCAATTGTATTAGTGGCGGCTGGGGCCGGCACCGCTAAACGCCGTTCGCCTTCGGGCGCCGCTGGGACAGGCTCCGCGCGAGCCCGGGGGGGCTCAGCCGAACTGGCCGGTGATGTAAGCCTCGGTGCGCTTGTCGGAGGGCCGCGAGAACAGCTGCGCAGTCTGGTCGTATTCGATCAGGGTGCCGATGCGCGACTCATCGAGACTGAAGAATGCGGTCTTGTCGGCGACACGCATCGCCTGCTGCATGTTGTGCGTGACGATCACGATTGTGTACTCCGACTTGAGGCTGTGGATCAGATCCTCGATCGCGGCTGTGGCGATCGGGTCGAGCGCTGAGGCCGGCTCGTCGAGCAGGATCACGTCTGGCTCTATCGCGATGGCTCGCGCGATGCAGAGTCGTTGCTGCTGACCTCCCGAAAGGCCCAGAGCGGTCGACTTGAGTCGATCCTTCACCTCGTCCCACAGCGCCGCGCTATGCAGCGCGCGTTCAACGCGCTCGTCGAGGTCGGCCTTCATGCCGAGATTGCGCGCGGCCCAGGCGATGTTGTCGTAGATGGACTTCGGGAACGGGTTCGGCTTTTGAAAGACCATCCCGATCCGGCGTCTGACCTCGACCCGGTCGGCGTTGCTCGCATAAAGGTCGTGTCCGTGATACGTCAGTGTCCCGCCGAGTCTGAAGCCGCCGATCGAGTCGTTCATGCGGTTCAGGCATCGCAAGAACGTGCTCTTGCCGCAGCCCGACGGTCCAATGAAGGCCGTCGCCTGGTTGCTGTAAATGTCCAAACTCACCTTGTCGATCGCACGCTTGTCTCCATAGTTCACGGAGACGTCTTTGGCCTCGAATACCGACTCCTGCGAAAGAGCTGCGGCATCGGCCGTCGTTGGATCAGGTGTGGTCTTACGGGCGTCCGGTAGCTGCAACGCGGGTTTCTGGCTCTGCGGCGCGTCCTCGGATGATTCGCTCACGCTCAAAGTCCATGCTTCCTTTCACCACGGCGTAGCCACGTGCGTGCGCCGATGTTGACGACCAGGACAACGACCATCAGGACGAACGCCGCGCCCCAAGCTTTCTCGATTGCCGGGGTATAGCCCGACTCCATAAGCGTAAAGATCTCCAATGGTACGCTGGCTACCGAGTGGCGCGGGTTGAAGGAGTACGCCTGTGTGTACAGGCTGCAGGTGAACAGCACAGGCGCCGTCTCACCTGCAGCGCGCGCAATCGCAAGGATCGTCGCGGTCAATATGCCGTTGGCCGCGGCCGGCACAGTCACGGTGACCACGGATCGCCAGTGCGCCACTCCGAGCGCGTCAGATGCCTCGCGAAGGGTCTGCGGCACGCGAGCCAGGGCCTCCATCGTGGCGCGTGCGATCAGGGGTACCTCCACGATCGACAACGCGAGCCCGCCCGCGATCGCCGACTGGCCAAAATGATCTGTGAGGAGTCCCGCGATGAAGACGCCGGCGATGATGGTCGGTAGGCCAGCCATCAGATCGAGTGCCGAGCGCATCACCGCGCCGGTGCGAGGCCCGGCGAACTCGGACAGGTAGATCGCTGTGAACACTCCGGTCGGCAGCGCGATGATCGTGGCGATGACGATCAGCATGGCTGTGCCGACCAGCGCCGGCCCGATCCCTCCGCCTTCACCGGTGTAGCTGGGTAGCTCGTCGAACAGGAAGCTGAAACTCAGCTGACTGATCCCTTGCTTGGCCGCGTAGTAAACGAGGATCAGAAGCACAAGAACTGCCAATCCCGCGGCCAGGACTGTGAGCACCTCGAATGTGCGGCTGATG
Source organism: uncultured Conexibacteraceae bacterium (assembly GCA_963844665.1). Taxonomy (GTDB): domain Bacteria; phylum Actinomycetota; class Thermoleophilia; order Solirubrobacterales; family Solirubrobacteraceae; genus Palsa-465. Next base: position 76,740 of record CAWJPB010000006.1, on the reverse strand, counting down.
ACCTTCCGGCGGCGCAGGTTGCCGCTCGGCGTGAGTAGATGAACGGGATCAGGAATGGTGCTCACGATGTGGCCAACTATCTGATCTGGCTGAAGTTGCGACCGATACGCTGTGCCACCAGGTTCGTCACCAGCCCGAGGAAAAACAGAATCGCGGCGAGGTAAAACAGCGCGGAAGTGTGCATCGGGTCAACCGGCGCCCCGAACTGGAGGGCGATGCGGCTGGCGAGGGTGTCCCCGGGCTTGAACAGGTTGATTGGCGCCGCTGTCTCGGCACCGATCACCTGACTCACCGCGATTGCCTCCCCGATCGCTCGCCCGAAGCCGAGCACGATCGCCGCAGTCATCCCAGACACCGTCGTTGGCAGGACAACCCCTCGGATCGTCTCCCAGCGGGTGGCGCCGAGCGCGGAGGCGCCATCGCGAAGCTCCGACGGAACCGTCAGGAACAGGTCGCGGGTGAGCGCTGCGATGATGGGCACGACCATGATCGTCAGCACCAGGCTGGCTGAGAACAGAGAGTTGCCCACCGCCTGTGGTTCCCCGAAAATTGGGAGGAAGCCAAGCGTGGCATGCAGGACCGGCTCGATGTGGTTCTTGATGAACGGGCAGATCAGCACGATCCCGATCAGGCCCAACACCACGCTCGGGATCGCGGCGAGCATTTCGACGAGCGGACCGATCACTGCCGACACCTTCCGTGGAGCCATGAGGCTCAGGAACAGTCCGATCGCGATCCCGAGTATGGCCGACAGGAATACGCTGAACGTGCTCGTCACCAGCGTGCCGTAGATCAGCGTCCACGCGCCGAACTCGTCCAACGAGGGCACCCAGCTGGTGTGACCCAGAAAAGCGAGGCCGTACTTGTCGAAGGCGGCTGACGCCCCTTTGAGCACCTGGAACGCGATCGCAACCATCACCACGAAGATCAGCGCACCACCAGCGAAGGCGAGCCATTTCAGCAACCGGTTCCCGCGGCGATCGACGCGATTCAGGCGACCGAACTTGCCGCTGAACCCATTGTCCGGCGCGAGGTTGGTGGTAGCGATCGAGGACACGCGCCCGCAGCGTAGACAAGCCCGAGTTTCGTTAGACGCGCGGGTGCGTCAGATTACAAGTTTTCAAAATCTTGGTAACAGCCTGATAACAAGACCGAGCTGCGCCTGGAACATCCTTCTCGCAGGGCGTGGACGTGCCGGCCACGCTTCACTCGCCACGTTCCGATCGGCGAGCTGGAATCTACTTCTTTGTCCCGAAAGGAACTACTTTGAACCTCAAGAGAATGGCCTGCGCCGGCGTTGTGGTATTCAGCGTCGCTGGCGCTGCCGCAGCTCCGAGCGCCTTCGCCGCGAGCTCGCTTTCCGAGCAGGGGTCGTCTTTGGTCTACCCCCTTGTCCAGGTCTGGAAGTCTGCGTACAACGCGACCAACCCGAGCATCCAACTCGGCACGACTGGCAGCGGCGGCTCCGGTGCCGGTATCACCGCGATGCAGTACGACCAGGTTGACATCGGTGCCTCTGATGCCCCGCTGACCACCAGTCAATATGCCGGGATCCACGGCAGCGGTGGCGCGATCCAGATCCCTTGGGCGCTGAGCGCGACCGGGCTCGGATACAACATTCCGGGTGTCAAGGTGCTGAAGCTCAACGGCAAGACCCTGGCAGGGATCTTCTCCGGGAAGATCACGTCCTGGGGCAACTCGTCGATCACCAAGCTGAACCCGGCTTATAAGAAGGCTTTGAAGTCCGCCGGCAAGATCACCCCGGTGTACCGCTCAGACGGCTCGGGTGACTCATATGCATTCCAGCACTACCTGACCGTGGCTGGCGGCTCGGCCTGGAGCTACGGCTTCTCCACGAGCTGGGGCGGCGGCGCCGGCATCGGCGCCAAGGGCAACCAGGGTATCGCCGCTGACGTCCTTGCCAGCAAGGGCACGATCGGTTACATCAGCGCGTACTACCTGGACAACCAGAAGATGCAGACAGCGCTGGTCGAGAACGCTGCCGGCAAGTTCGAGAGCCCGAAGAGCAGCGCCAGCATCGCCAACGCTGCCTCATCCAACTCGAAGATGCCGAGCCAGGGTGCTGGCTTTGGCGCGACGCCCTCTCCGGCGGGTCTGTCGATCGTCGATCCGAGCAAGAAGTACAAGACCGCATATCCCATCTCCACCTACACCTACGCGCTCATCAACAAGGCGGACTCGAACACGACCGGCTTGAAGGCATTCCTGGCCTGGGCCGTGACGACGGGTCAGCGCGACACGGGTCGGGTTCCTGGCTTTGTGCCGCTGCCCTCCAAGATCGCCGCAGCCGATCAGGGCATCGTCAGCGGGCTGTAGCCAACAGCGTCTGATCAAGCATGAACGAGCCCCGGTCTCAGGACCGGGGCTCGTTCGCGTTCGGGACGCCCGCGTTCAGAATGCGGATACAGGCCCGCTATTGCCGACGATCCGGTCGAAGCGCCAGCCGCGAAGCTGCTCGCGGCTGCCCGCCAAACCCACGACCACAGCGCCCGTGCGCTGCTCGATCTTGGCCAGCAGCTGTGCCAGCCGTTCCCGGCGTGCCCGACCACGCGGGGAGTCGTCCAGACTCGAGTCTGCAGCACCGTCCTGCAGCAGCACCGTGACCTTGTCCGGGTGCCGCCTGGCGATCTCTTCGACGAGCTGATCGTCGGTGCTGTCCTGATCGACGATTGCAAGGATGTCACTCATGCCGCCCAGCATCCTCCCGCGCAGTTAAACGACTCTTAACAGTAAGTAGGAACTCGCAATACCCTGATCGTGGTATGCCCGAACTACCTGAGGTCGAGATCACCGCGCGGCTGATCGGCGCGGCCACCCGCGGCGCGGAGATCGAGTCGGTGCTCGCTCCAGGGCTCAACGCCGTCAAGACCTTCGACCCACCGTTGCAGGCGTTGGCAGGCGCCTCGATCGCCGGCATCCGTCGCAGGGGGAAGCTGTTCCTGATCGACCTCGACGCCACTGGTCTGGCTGGACCAGCGGCTGAATTGACACTGATGGTCCATCTGATGTCGGCCGGCAGGCTGCAGCTGTTCGAGAAGCGCGCCTCTTTGAAGGACCGCACCTCACGTGTGCTGCTGCGGCTCGCGGATGGCGAGCGCGAGTTGCGGCTTCGTGAGTTCGGTACCAAGCAGCGCGCATGGGTGAAGCTGCTTCGCCGCGACGCGGTCGATCAGGAGGAGACGCTGCAGGCGCTCGGGCCGGACGCATGGCCGCAGACGCCGGATGCCGAGGAGCTCCGCCTACTGCTCGAGCAGCCACGGCCGCTCTACACGTTGCTGCGCGACCAGCACGTGATCGCGGGGATCGGCCGCTCCTGGGTCGACGAGATCCTGCACACAGCCAAGCTCTCGCCATTCAAGCGTGGCTCCGACCTTGACCCGGCCGAGGCTGTCGCTCTGAGCGAAGCAATCAGCGAGCGCCTCGGCGGTGCCGTCGAGCACTATGAGCAGGAGCTGTCGCTGCCAATCCCGGACAAGCTGCCGTTGCCATTGAGGGTTCACCGGCACAACGGAGAGCCATGTCCACGCTGTGGGACCACGCTCGAGGCTGTCTTCTACGAGGACTACGTGATGTGTTACTGCCCGGTCTGTCAGACCGATGGCAAGGTGCTCAAGGACCGGCGCCTGAGCCGCCTCCTGAAGTAGCCGGCGCCGGTAGGATCCGTCCATGGCGCTGGAGGTGGGCACTGTCGCCCCCGACTTCACGCTGTCTGATCAGGACGGCAATCCAGTCACGCTCTCAAAGTTGCGTGGCAGGCTCGTTGTCGTCTACTTCTATCCCAAGGCGAACACGCCCGGATGCACGACTCAGGCATGTGGTGTGCGCGACAACCGCGCGGACTACGCCAAGCTCGACGCAACGGTGCTGGGTGTGTCGCCTGACCCGGTCAAGCCGATCGCGAGCTTCGCGGACAAGTTCGATCTCGGCTTCACCCTGCTCTCCGATCAGGACCATGCCGTCGCTGAGGCCTACGGCGTCTGGGTTGAGAAGTCGATGTACGGCCGCACCTACATGGGCAACGAGCGCACGACCTTCGTGATCGGGCCTGACGGCGTGAACACGCACGTGTTCCGCAAGGTCAAGCCTGCCGAGCACGACGCGAAGGTGCTCGCGGCTCTTGCCGGGTCTTGACGCGAGTCTGCGAGCGCCACCGCAACGCAGGGTCACAGCCCGCGATTGATCGCGAGCACGACGAGCACGACCGCGGCCGTGGCCGCGAGGACGATGATCACGATGTTCGCGATCATCGCCACGCGCAGGCGTCGGTCGAGCGGTTCCCCGCCCTGCCGGGAGGACCTGGCAGGCGACAGCGACTCGGCGAGCTTCTCGGTGACGAAGCGGTTGAGGCTGACGTGGTCGCGCTTGGCGGCGTTCGACAGCCGCTCGTGGAGCACGCCGTCCATGCGCACGAGGAACCGTCCACTGTGACCGTGGCCAGGCTCGTCACCACTGGCTGGTCGCGCCGCCGAGCTCTTCTCTGACGCTCCGGGCGGCGCGGGTTCGACTGGTGATATCGGAGGTTCATCCGTGGACGCAGCCGACTCTCCCGCGTCCTCCGATGCGGCCGTGGATCCGGAGACCTCGCGCAGTTGAACCAGCGCCTCAGCGAGCAGGCGCGATACCTGCGCCTGCGAGAGGCCGAGCTCGCGCCCGATGTCGGCCTCGGTCAGGTCGGCATGGAAGCGCAGGTAGACGATCTGGCGATCGCGGTCGCCCAGCGCCCGCAGCCAGCTCCTCAGGAGCAGCCGGTCGTCGGTGCCGACCAGCGCGGATAGGCCTTCCGGAATCTCATCTGTGGCAAGTGTCTGGTCGGTCTGTGCCAGCTTGCGCAGGTGATGGCGGATTGCGCCTTCGACCGTTGGCGCGGCGAAGCTTCCGAAGGACACGCCGCGCTGTGGATCGAAGCGCTCGCTGGCGCTCAGCAGTCCCACGGCGCCAACCTGAACCAGATCCTCGAGTTCGGCGCCTCGACCTGCGTAGCGGCGCGCCACCGAATGCACCAGTGGCATGTGCGCCTCGACCAAGCGATCCCGCTCGGGCTTCGCAAGACGCCCTTCGGTCGCGCTCACCTCTGCCCCATCGGATCCCATCAGGCCCCTTTGCAGGTGATATCAGGCGATGGTACTGCGAGATATCGCTCTCTGCGAGGAATTGGAACCGAGTCGCGCAGGCATTTATTTGGGTATGCGGACCAAATTCGAGAGGGGCGAAACAATGCGATTCATCGTCAGGCTGCTGCTTGCTAGTGCAGTCGTAATGGCGTTCGTGGCGCCGGCTTCGGCGCTTGCAGACGGTTCCGGCGCTGCAGGCCAGGCGCAGCTTTCGGGCCAGATTGCCACGACGCTGCAGGGAGCCCTCTCGAGTGCTACGGCCTCACAGAACGCCGTCAATTCCAACGCTCCCGTGAATGTCGCCGGCGGCAACATCACCGGCGGTTCCTCGAGCGCGAACCAGACCGCGATCAACGGCGCGGTCAGCGCGGCGCTGAACGTCGCAAGCACGAACCAGTCCAACAGCCAGACGCAGTCGGCCGGCTCCTCGAGCTGCACGATCGGTTGCGGCGGCGCGGGGCAGGCACAGATCTCCGGTCAGAGTGCGACGACGGCGCAGGGGGCCGCGTCCAACGCCAACGCCGGTCAGAACGCGGTGAACTCGAACGCCCCTTCGAACGAGGCTGGTGGGAACATCAGCGGCGGCTCGTCGGCCGCCAACCAGACGGCGGCGAATGGCGCAGTCAGCGGTGCGGGCAACCTGGCGAACACGAGCCAGTCCAATAGTCAGTCGCAGTCGGCCGGCTCGTCGAGCTGCACGATCGGTTGCGGCGGCGCGGGGCAGGCACAGATCTCGGGGCAGAACGCGACCACCGTCCAGGGTGCAGGCTCGAGCGCAAACGCCGACCAGAACGCCGTCAACAGCAACACACCGGTGGACGTCGCCGGTGGCGACATCACCGGCGGGTCATCGAGTGCCAACCAGACCGCCGGCAATGGGGCGATCAGCGGTGCCGGCAATGCGGCAGGCACGAGTCAGAGCAACGCACAAACTCAGAGCGATCCGCCCGCAGCTTCCAGCCCCTCGTCAGCCCCCGCTTCGGAGCAGTCGGATCCGCCCTCGGTTGGCTCGGGCGGCGCGGGTCAGGCACAGGGCAATGCCCAGAACGCTACGACCGGCCAGCTGGCGGTTTCCAACGCAAACGCCGGCCAGAACGCGGTCAACGCCAACGTTCCGGTCAACATCGCCGGCGGCAACATCACCGGCGGGTCATCGAGCGCCAATCAGACCGCGCTCAATGGTGCTGCGAGTGGCGCCGGCAACCTCGCCGATACGAGCCAGGCAAACAACCAGACGCAGTCTGCCGGATCCAGCTGCTTGATCGGTTGTGGTGGAGCCGGCCAGGCGCAACTCTCAGGGCAGAACGCGGCGACCCTGCAGGCCGCGCTCTCGAGCGCCAACGCTAACCAGAACGCGGTCAACGCCAACGTTCCGGTCAACATCGCCGGCGGCAGCATCACCGGCGGGTCATCGAGCGCCAATCAGACCGCGCTCAATGGTGCTGCGAGTGGCGCCGGCAACCTCGCCGATACGAGCCAGGCAAACAACCAGACGCAGTCTGCTGGATCCAGCTGCTTGATCGGTTGTGGTGGAGCCGGCCAGGCGCAGATCAATTACCAGCAGGCGCTGACAGCTCAGCTGGCTGCCTCCGAGGCGAATGCGAGCCAGAGCGTGGTGAACGCCAACGTTCCGGTCAACATCGCCGGCGGAGACATCATCGGCGGGACCTCCAGCGCCAACCAGACCGCTGGCAACGGAGCGCTCAGCGGCGCGGGCAATGCGGTCGGGACCGGCCAAACCGGGAACCAGCAGCAGAGCGCCGGCTGATCGGCGGGGGCTCCGGCCAAAGCAGAGCGCTTGTGACCGGCGGTCGCGATGCTGCGCCTGGTGAGGCTGCCTCTGATCTGGGTCGCGCTGGCAGTGGCGCCTGGGCTGACGATCTCAGCCCAGGCGGGCACGTCGCCGGTGGTCACCAACACGACCACCCAGGTGATCGGCCAGATCCAGGTCTCAGGGTGTCTGACTGACTGCAGCGGGCTGACACAGACTCAGGTTGCCAACCAGGGTGCCACTGCGACGCAGACGGTTGCGGCCCCGGGGGCAACGACCGGTCCGGAGACGACGACTGCTCCGGGGTCCGCGGCCACTCCGATCACGACAACGGCTCCGGTTACGACTACGGCTCCGGTTACGACTACGGCTCCGGTCACGACAACCGCCCCGGTTACCAACACCTCGGCTGCGACGACTACGTCGGCAGGGCCCGATCCGACCACGACATCACCGACTGTGACGGCGCCGGCCCCGGAGACGACATCGGCGCCGTCCGACGCGGCTCCAGGTGACGGCGCGCCCATATCCGCTGTCACCGGAGTCGCGTCTACGAGCGTCAGCAGTACGGCCGCAACCGGCACCACTGGACCTGCGGCCGGCGGCTCAGCCAGCGGCAGCGGCTCAGTCACCGATGGCAGCGCGGCCACGAGCGAGGCAGGAACGCCCGACGCAGGAACGACGTCGACTGCCGACCCAACGTCGACTGGTGATCCGAGCTCAGCCACCGCGTCGACGGCGCCGCCGCCCGTGACGAGCACCACTGGGCCGCTGCCTGGTCCCTCCAGCTCGCCCAGCCCTGGTTCCAGTCCCCCGCTGACTTCCAGCATCCTGCAGTGGCAGATCGGTTGCCTTGCCTTCTGCTCTGGCACGACCACAACATCGACGCCGGCGTCGGATGCGGGCGTCGATCTCGCGGCTCTGTTGCAGTGGCTGACAGCCCAGATGCAGACGGACACGGCGGCGACCCAGTCAGCACTGGGAGCCATCCTTGTGAGCGCCGAATCGCAGTTCAGCGATCAGACGCAGGTCGGAGCTCCGGGAGAGATGTCGCAATCGGAGCTTGCCACCCAGATCGCGAGCAGCTCGCAGCTGCTCGAGCTACCACCCGCTTTGCTCGCTGACTTGGAGGCGGGCACGACGCCTATCGCCTCCGACTCAATCACACAGATCATCGGGCAGCTGCAGATCGGCTGCCTCTCGCACTGTGAGGACACCTACCAGGAGCAGGACGCTGCGCAGGCATACGCCGTCGCGCAATCGATCGGCTCGAACAGTCCGGCAAGTGCGGGTGCCGGTGCCACCACCACCACCACCGATCAGATCTGGCAGATCCAGGTCGGCTGCATCTTCTGGTGTCTCAACACCGTTGAGCTCCAGGTCGCCGTATCGCCGCAGGGCGGTTCAGTGGTCAATGGCGGGCCTGGCCCAGTGTTGGATGACCCCGGTCCCGTATCGATTCAGCCGATCCTGAGCGACCCGTCCACCGGTGCGAACGGGGTGCCGCTCGGAACGACGGCTCCTCTGCCTGGCGACCCTGCTGAGACATCAGTCGAATCACCGTCTCCGGCGGTCCCACCCGCAAAAGCCAAGTCGCCCCTTCCGTCGGAGCTGAGCGTTCCGTCAAAGCTGACCGATTCCGCCAACAGGCGGTCAGCGAAGGCGCCGGGCAGCCGGGCCACTCGACACCGCAAGAGAAGCGCCGCCCTCAGGATCGCCGCCCTCAGGATCGCCGCGGTGCTTCCGCCCACGTCGCTACTCGGGGGCCCGGCCCAGGGGACGGCCGGCACCGCCTCGACGCCTCCGGCAGACCGTGCCCAGTCAGTGTCGAGCTCTTCCGTGGCGGCGGTCAGCATCGCCTCCCTCCAGGTCGCCGCGACATCCAGGTCGACAGCGACGGTCAAGCAACATGCAGCGGTGGGGCCGCTGCATGTTCATCTCGAACCCGGCCTGTCTCAGGTCCGGGCAGCCTTCGCCCTACTCGACCAACCCACGCGCGTACGTCAACAGGCGCTGCTCGCACAGCTGGACGAGCCGATGCCTCTCATCGGGCTTGGCGCGATCGTCGGCCTGATGCTGGTCCTAACTCGTCGCCTTCGATGGAAGCCACCAGACTAGACTGTGCGCAGGGCGCACCCAGGGCACCTCGAAATCCGCCGCTCGCTGTCTGGTGGACGAGGTCAGCCCGGGGACGACCGGAAGCGACACATTTTGTCCGGAGGGCAATCGTGAGCTTTCTGCAAGCGAAGGTCGCGGAAGTCGCGGCCGTTCTACTGGTGGCAGGTGCATTGGGCACCACGGTGTCTCCAGCTTTTGCTGCTCAAGGACCTGGGCCCGATCCCGCTCCCCACAGCTCGTCTGTGGGAGCTTCACCGGCACCCGATCCGGCGCCGCGGAGCGACTCGACATCGGTGGGCTCGGCGCAGACCCGGCCGAGCCACTCATCGGTCGCCGATGCGGGATCTGCGGCCTCCGGCTCTGCCGGGGGTGTCAGCTCCGGGTCCTCGGCGGACCACGACTCCGCGTCCCCGAGCCAGGGGGTTGTCACTCCGATTTCCGACCAGCCGACCGTCACTCCGGCCTCCGACCAGCCGACCGTCAGCGCGCCGGTTGTCACCCACCACCGCCCCGCCCGGACGCGCACGACGACGACGCGGCGTGGAAAGCCGCACGACGATTACCTCATGGCCGGAATCCTACGCCGAAGAGTGATGCTCGGATCGGTGCAGGAAGCGTCAACGTCGCTACGACTCACTGGGCAACCTGCCGGCGCCGACGGCGAACTGTTACTGATCGCAGCTCTCGCCCTGGCGACGGTCGCCCTGTCTGGGTTGAGCCTCCACCATCGGCTCAGGCAATTCGGCCGGTCCGGTCTCGGCGGTGGAACGGTGTCATGACCCGGCTGTTCGCCATCCGCATAGCGGTTTGCGCGTCCATACTGGTCGTGCTTGCGATCTGCACCGCCGCGGCAAGCGCAGCTTCCCCACCGACCGCCATGTGCACGGTTAACGGGGTGACGCAACCGTGTGTGTCACCTGGATGGTATACGGCTCCGGTAACCCTCACGTGGTCGCCCAACGGTTCCAATTTCACCGGGGATTGCGAGAACCACACGTACAACCAGGACTCCGCCGAATCGGCGCTGCTGATGAACCCATGGAATGAGTGCCTGTACAGCTATCCGACCACGTCGGGGATGGTCAGTGGCACGGTCACCTCATGGGTCGACGTGGAAGTTTCTGCACCGGCAGTCGTCGCCACCCCGTCGCGTCCTCCCGATGCAAACGGTTGGTACAACCACCCGGTGTCGGTCTCGTTCGCGGGCAGCGCGTTTTCAAAGATCGGCTCGTGCAGCGCGCCTCAGATCTACGCCGGGCCCGCCACCGGCGGCGCGACCCTGAATGGCAGTTGCATCGACAACGCTGGCAAGACTGCGGTCGGCAGCTTCAGGCTCGCGTACGACGCTACGCCGCCGACAGTCACTCTGCGCACCGACAGCAGTGATCAGAGCATCGGTGTCGCCTGGCACGTGTCGAGCAGCCCAGCGCCGCTCGAGTCCGTGACACTGTCACGTGCGATGGGAACGGGCAGCTCGGGCCGAAGTCTCGTGTACCGCGGGGCTTCGGATTCGTACCGGGACGAACACGTTAAGAGCGGCACCCGCTACCAGTACACGCTGACAGCCACCGACGCTGCCGGCAATCGGGCCACCCGTACGGTTTCCGTGACTCCGACCGCACACCTGCTGGCGCCGGTGGCGGGCGCGGCCGTCAGCAGGCCGGTGATGCTGGCCTGGACGCCCGTTCCGGGTGCCAGCTATTACAACGTTCAGCTCTACCGCGGCGGCAAGATTCTGACCGAATGGCCGCGTCGAGCGAGCCTCAGAGTGCCGGGAACCTGGGTCTATCACCGCGATCATCACCGGCTGTCGCCGGGCCGCTATCGCTGGTACGTCTGGCCCGGCTTCGGGCCGCTGGCCAAGGCCCACTACGGCAAAGCGATCGGCAGCGGCACATTCGTCGTTCGTTGATCCGGGCTGGCAGAGACATTCGCCGTGCGGCGATCTGAGCGTTGCAGGACAGGCCCGGGCTAAGGCGAAAGGGGGGAGGTATGTGCCGTTGGCTCGCCTACACGGGTTCACCCGTGATCCTCGGGGAGGCGCTTGTCTCGCCGGCTCATTCTTTGATTGACCAGAGCCTGCACTCCAGTCTGGGGGCGGAGCCGACCAACGGCGACGGCTATGGGGTTGGCTGGTACGACGATGCACCCGAGCCGGGGGTGTTCAAGGGAATCGAACCCGCGTGGAATGACCAGAACCTCCGTGAGCTCTCGGCGCACCTCAAGTCCGGGCACTTCTTCGGCCATGTTCGCGCCGCGATCGGTTCTCCGGTCCAGCAGTCGAACTGCCACCCGTTCCGGCATGGCCGTTGGTTGCTCATGCACAACGGCTTCGTCGCCGACTTCCGGAAGCTCAAGCGCGATTTGGTGCTGGCCGTGGACGAGTCGCTGTACCCCGACATCACCGGCTCGGCTGACACTGAGGTTCTGTTCTTCCTCGCGCTCACGTTCGGCCTCGAAGACGACCCGCCAGCGGCGATTGCCAGGACGATCGGCTTCGTCGAGGCGGTCGGGCGTGCCAGGGGGGTTCAGTATCCGTTTCAGGGAACGATCGCGACCACAAACGGCGAGACGATCTGGGTGTTTCGCTACTCGAGCCAGGGGCAGTCCCGCTCGCTCTTTTACTCGAAGGATGTGCCGACGCTGCGCACGCTCTACCCCGGTAGGGCGCTGCTCGAAGACATCTCGGACGACGCCAGGGTCGTCGTGTCCGAGCCGATCGGCGACCTCCCGGGCGCGTGGAATGAGGTGCCGGAGGCGAGCTACAGCGTCCTCGAACGCGGGCGCGACGATATCTTCTCGTTCGCCCCCGATCCTCCGGCCAAGGGCCTCGGCGCATCGGGATCGCCCGGCGCTCAGTGACTGTTCGTGTGTCTAGGCCACCCCGCTGTCCGGCCTAGGGCACCCCGGTCGCACCCAAGCCGAAGCACGCGCCCGAACCCCCAAAGCTTCGCTCGCTCACCGGCCGTGGGAGTTGCGGCGGGTATGGAACGCCCGCGCCACCAAAGGTCTGGCTCCGTCCAGCCTCCGGGGGTTCGGGCGCGCGCCCCGCTCAGGCGAACGTGAGCCCGACGCATGGGCAGCCGAGTACGGCCCCAGCGGCGTGCGCGTCAATACGGTGGCTCCGCGAGCGAGCTTCATCACCGGAGCCATCGTCCCAGCGGACGGCGGCCGCGTGGCCGTCTAGTTCACGCGCTCGGCGGCGCCGTCAGGTACGCGATCGGGGCTGCCCTGTTTCCGCGTATGCGACCCTCGCTGGTGCAGCATCAACCCTTGCAGCATCAACCCTGCATCACGCGAGACCGCGAGGAGGTCACCATGGGAGCAACCGAGGACGCGCCGGCAGAGGACCGCGCACGCGAGCCGATCAACATCTTTGACGCGGTCATCGAGGGCCGGATCGACGTAGCAGGTGAGAGCGGGTCGACCGATTCCCACATGTATCTCTATGAGATCGCCCCCGGTGAGAGCTCGTCTCCCTACCACTACGAGTACGTGGATGAATGGTTGCTGGTGGTAGCGGGGTCGGTGGTGGTGAGAACGCCTGAGGGGGAGCGCGCGCTCAGGTCGGGAGCGCTGGTGCGCTTCCCGGCGGGGCCGGCAGGAGCGCACAAGATCATGAACCGAGGGGACTCTGTTGCCCGCACCCTCCTGTTCTCCACCGATCGTGGGCCTGCAGTCTCGATCTATCCCGACAGCAACAAGGTCGGAGTGTGGCCTGAAGGGTTCGATGCGAACGGGTTGATCTTCGTCCGCGACTCGGTGGTCCCCTGGTCACACGGCGAGGATGGCTGGGACAGAGCGGATTAGACCCGCCGCGAGATCATCCGGCGTCGGGAGGCAACTCGACCGGGTAGGGCTCCGCGAAATCCGCGGATCTGCCGACCTCAGCCCATGTGGTGGCTTCCTCGAGTTGGCGACGCGAGTAGTCGAGCGCCATGTCAACGGCGTTGGCACCCACCAGCAGATGCGTCGGTGGGTGCTCACGTGCGACCGCCCTAACGATGATCTCGGCGGCGCGCCTGGGATCGCCCGCCGTGGCGACTGAGGTGCGGACGAGCCTTTGCATATGACCGACCGTGGAGTCGTAGTCGGCTGGGATCTCGTAAACGGTCATTGAGCTGCCTGCCCAGTCGGTGGCGAATCCGCTCGGCTCGACGACGATCACGCGAATTCTGAACGGGGCGGTCTCGACGGCCAGGACGCGGCTGAAGCCGTCGACCGCGAACTTCGCGGCCTGGTAGCTCGCGATTCCTGGTGAACCGCCAACACGGCCGCCGATCGATGAGAACTGAACGATCGTCCCGCCGCCCTGAGCTCGCAGGTGCGGGATAGCGGCCTTTGAAACGTTGTACACGCCCCAGAAGTTGGTCTCGAACTGAGCCCGGAAGTCGGCGTCGTCTCCGGTCTCGATTGGCGCGACGTTTGAGTAGCCGGCGTTGTTCACGACGACGTCGAGATGACCGAACCGATCGATCGCCGCCTGTAGGGCGCTCGCGGCGCCGACCGCGTCGGTCACATCCAGGGCAACGGTGAGCAGCGAGTCTGGATGTGCCGCCGCGAGATCCTCCAGCTGCTCAGGCCTGCGGGCGGTGGCCACAACCTGGTGGCCGGCTTCGAGGGCAGCTTGGACAAGGGCACGACCGAAGCCGCGCGATGAACCAGTGATGAACCATGTAGACATGCCTCTAGTAAAACACCGTTTTGTTATTTGCGCAACCCAGTTTTGTTAAGTGTTGCACCTCTTATCATGGCCCCATGGCCCACGCCGACTTCCAGCGCGCCCGATCCGAGGGGGCGAAACGACTACGCGAACAGGCGATCATCGACGCGGCAGTCAGCCTTGGGATGACGCAAGGCATTCGGAGCGTGACGCTGACCGGCATCGCAGAGGCGGTCGGGATGCACAAATCCGCGCTGCTGCGCTACTTCGAGACCCGGGAACAGATCTTCCTGATCATCACCGCCCAGGGCTGGTGCGAGTGGTCGGAGGCGCTACGCGCAGAGCTGAGCCCGATGGGCCCGACCACGCCCGCGACCACACTCGCGTCCCTGATCGCACGGTCATTGGTCGAGAGACCGATGTTCTGCGACCTGCTCGCCCAAGCGCCGCTCAACCTGGAACGCAACGTCTCGATCGAATCCGTCCGATCATTCAAGCTCTGCTCGCTCGAAGAGGTCGAGCGGATCGCCACCGAGCTGCGCCGCATCCGTCCCGGAACGACCGAACTCGAAGCGGTCGACATCATCGCCACAGCGACATCGGTCGCCGGCGCGCTCTGGCAGATGGCCACGCCGAGCGACGAGGTTGCGCGGCTCTATCGCGAGGATCCACGGCTCGGCCACGCGATCGTGGACGTCGAGCCGCGGCTTGCGAGAATCCTCACCCCGCTACTGACGCCTCGCGGCAACACAGCCTGAGCACGCAACGTGTCCTGGGGGCGTGCCGTTTGCCCATGGGCCTATAGTGGGTAGTGCAATTCCACAGCCGAGTGCCGTGCTCTCGCATTCTCCCGTGGCATCCCTTGTGGGAGCAGATACGAATGCGAGCGTCTTTATGGCTGAATCAAACAACCCCGAGGCGAAGCGAGCAGTGTCGTCGCCAACCTTCAACGACGTGACGAGGGAAGTAGCGCGTCGCAACGAGCAGGCGCAGAAGGCCGCGCGAGTGAAACGTACCGCACGCGAGCGGGAGCAAATCGCAGCCCGCCGGCAATGGGAGCGCCTCTAAGCGTTCGCGGGAGCGATGCACACGACGGGTGCATCGGAGGCCCTGCGTTTCCGGGGCCTATGACCGTCTCTCACCCGACGTCTGATCGCCTGCAATGAGGGTGTTCGCGTCTCTGTCCGCTCTCGAGGCCGACCAGGCCGAGCGTGGTGCGCTCCGTGGCGATTTTGTCTGGGTCGATAATCCGCAGCCCGGCGACGCGGCCGAAAACTCGGTCTGGATTGCGATCGATGTGCCGGACAATCGAATGGCCAAGTTCGAAAGGCGCTCCAACGCACGAGCCGACTCGCGAGAGTTCCTCCTTCCCTCCCGAATCACCAATCTGCATCGGGCCCAGCGGGTACAGCTGCCGCTTTGAATCGAACAGCGCTCGGCGCTCAATAAACCAGAGCGGTGACGAGCGACGCCGAGATTCGTGGCGGTCGGCGAGCTCGGTGATGCGGTAAGTTGCGAACGGTGGAGGGCGCTACTGGGGCTAAAGCCGGCGCGGCCGGGGTCGTTCTGCTGACTCTGGCCGCTGGTCAGTTCCTGATGACGCTCGACAGCTCGGTGATGAACGTCTCGATCGCGACTGTCGCGAAGGACGTGCATACGACCGTCACCGGGATTCAGACGGCGATCACGCTGTACACGCTGGTGATGGCGTCGCTGATGATCACCGGTGGCAAGATCGGTCAGATCCTCGGCCGTAAGCGTGCCTTCGCGATCGGGTGCGTGATCTACGGCGTCGGCTCCTTCATCACCGCGATCTCGCCGAGTCTTGGCGTGCTGCTGCTCGGATGGTCGTTCCTTGAAGGTGTCGGTGCTGCCCTGATCCTGCCCGCGATCGTCGCGCTCGTTGCATCGAACTTCGCGCGCGCAGAGCGTCCGCGGGCATACGGGTTGGTCGCATCGGCGGGAGCGATCGCGGTGGCGGCCGGACCGCTGATCGGTGGACTCTTCACGAGCTACCTGTCCTGGCGCTACGTGTTCGTCGGCGAGGTCCTGATCGTGATCGCGATCCTGGCGCTCACCCGCCGGATGGCCGACGCGGTCCCCGAAACGCGGGTGCGACTCGATCTGGTCGGTACCGCGCTGTCCGCGCTTGGTCTCGCAATGATCGTCTTCGGGATCCTTCGCGCGGGGGTCTGGGGCTTCGTACAGCCCAAGCCGGGCGCCCCGAGTTGGCTGGGTCTCTCGCCGACAATCTGGTTGATCCTTGGCGGCGGCTGTGTTCTGCGTCTGTTCCTCGGATGGGAGAACCGCCGGATCGCCAAGGGCGCGGAGCCACTGGTGAATCCCGCGATCCTCAAGAACGTGGCGCTTCGCGGCGGCCTCACGTCGTTCTTCTTTCAGTACCTGTTGCAGGGTGGACTGTTCTTCGTCATCCCACTGTTCCTGTCCGTCGCACTTGGGCTCTCAGCCATTCAGACAGGCGTACGGCTGCTGCCGCTCTCGATCACACTGCTGCTCGCCGCCGCAGGCATCCCGAAGGTGTTCCCGGACGCCTCACCACGCCGAGTGGTCCAACTCGGCTTCCTGGCGCTGCTGGCCGGGATCGTGATCATGGTCGCTCTGCTTGAGGTCGGCGCAGGTGCTGACATCGTCACCTGGCCCATGCTGCTCGCGGGTCTTGGCATCGGGGCGCTGGCCTCGCAGTTGGGCAGCGTCACCGTCTCAGCAGTCCCAGACGAGCAGAGCGGCGAGGTTGGAGGTCTTCAGAACACGGTCACGAACCTGGGCGCTTCGATCGGGACCGCGCTCGCCGGCGCGCTGCTGATCACGACCCTGACCACCTCATTCATGACCGGTGTCCAGAACAACCCCGCCGTCCCAGCCGATGTCAAGGCCAAGGCGCAGGTCCAACTGGCCAGCGGCGTCCCGTTCGTCTCCGACGCAGACCTCAAGAAGTCGCTTGAGGCGGCCGGCGTGTCTCCACAGGCGACGAGCGCGATCATCGACGAGAACACGACAGCCCGAATCGCGGCACTCCGCTCATCACTCTCAGCGCTCGGCGTAATCGCACTGATAGCCGTGTTCTTCAGCCTGGGAATTCCCGTCGAGCAACCAGCGCCGGAGCCTTAACGGCGCTTAGACCCGATCGGCTCAAGCCGCGCGGCGGCGGGTTTTGCAGGTTTTCTTTAGAGGGCTTCGTAGATTGTCGCGATATGTTGTCGCGCCAGGTCTTCCGAATCGTGGGTGTGGTCGTGGTGGTCGGCGCCGCACAGGTGGTGGCGGCGGCGAGCACCGCGTCGACCGTGTTGATGGTGCCGCGAGCGCCGTCAGCGCCGGCGGGATCCTCGGCCGTGAAGCGCTTGGTCAGCCGTCGCCGCGGGACCGTCGCGGTTGCAGTCGAGAACCTTTCAGTGCGCCGCGGCGCAGGCGAGTATCAGGAGTGGACGGTCCACGGCGGCGATCGGTTCCAGACGGCCAGCATCGTCAAGGCCGACATTCTCGAGACGCTGCTGCACCACTACGGCGGTCCGTTGACCGGCTCCACGGCGGAGACGGCCAGCGGCATGATCGAGGACTCCGACAATGACGACGCCACCGACCTGTGGGACCTCGCCGGCGGCGCCTCCGGGATCGCCGCCTACAACGAGGTGGCGGGCCTGAGGCACACGAGCCTGAACGCGGCCGGCTACTGGGGTGAGACGCTGACAACCGCCCCCGACCAGGTCCGATTGCTGGCCAGGCTGGCGCTGCCCTCTGACGTGCTCACTCCGGCCGCACGCCGCTACCAGTTGGGGCTCATGGGGGACATCGACCCTGGACAGGACTGGGGCGTGACCGGCGGGGTGCCGGACCGGGTTACCGTGGCGCTCAAGAACGGCTGGGTGCCGCTGGCCAGCTACACGGACTGGGAGGTCAACAGCATCGGCTGGGTCCACGGCGAGGGACGGGATTATCTGATCGCCGTGCTGACTGCCAACGATCCCAGCGAGCAGTACGGGGTCAACACGATCGACGGGATCTCGTCGCTGGTCTTCCGCGAGTTGCGACCCGGCGCCACCTGAAGCCGGGCCGAACTGCGCGGGGCACGCACGCGCTGAACCCGGCCGCCCCGCGGGGCGGCCGGATCAGAGTCTCGAAACTAGGAGAGACCCTCGCGTGCCTCGCGCACGAGCGTCACAGCCTCCGGGAACACGACAGCCATCACCGAACGCAACTGCTCGGCCTGCTGCTCGGTCGTGCCCTGGATGTTCACGCGCTGCATCGCGGCGACCGTCAGGTCGACCGCAAGCTTGATCGCGTTGTCTGCCCACGCGAGGCGCTGGGCTCCCTGCATCTGTTCGGCGAACTCACCGAGTCGCCGCTGAATCTCGTCAGGGTCTCCGAAGAGACCGCCAAAGCCGCTGCCTTCCATCACCCAATCGTACTCCCCGCCGATATGTCTCTAAGATCGCCCTCCGATGACCGCCGCTGAACAGGTGCAATACGAATCGCGCGTCCGTTTCCGGTACGCCGTCATCGCGTTCTGCGCAGCACTGCTGATCGTCGCCTCACAGGTGATCCAGCTCTCCGGCTTGCATGCGCCCGTGGACGAGTTGACACTCGATCTGATCGCCGCCAGCCAGCGGATCACGATCGACATCATCGGCGCGGCCTTCGACATGCTGGGCCTGATCGCGACAGGTGTCCTGCTGTACTGGCTGCACAGGATCTCAAGTGCACGCCGACCGGAGTTCAAGTCGCTGGTGCGCTGGTTGGCGACAGTCGGCGCCGGCCTTTCAGCGGTGATGGCGATCACCTACACGATCGTGGTCGCCCACAAGGCCAACGAGTTCGTCACCACCGGCAACCAGGGCTATCCGGAGGCGAACCATCTGACCAGCTCGGGCCTGGTCGTGGCGCTGCCGCTGCTGCTGGAACTCGGCACGCTGCTGCTGGCGATCGGGGTCGTGCTCACCTCGTTGACCGCGATGCGGGTCGGGCTGATCACGCGTCCGGTCGGGTATGCGGGCGTGGTCGCGGGGGCGTTGTTCCTGTTCCAGATCCCCGTCCTGACGCCGCTCATCCAGGGCGGCTTCCTTGTCGCCGTTGCCCTTACGCTCGCGCGCCAGTGGCCCCAGGGAGACCCGCCGGCGTGGGCGGCCGGCGAAGCGGTTCCGTGGGCACCGATGCAGCCGCGGGAACCGCAACAGGACACCCGCGGGACGCGAGCACAGCGTCGCCGTCGCGTTTCTGACGCCGACGTGATGGCCGCCGTCGATCAGGAGCAGCCGAACGTCGCCAAGACCGCCGGCCGCTCAAAGCGCAAGCGCCGCAAGTAGAGCGCTGGCGCTGCGGGTGGCGGCCCGCTTGGCCACCACCCGCGCCACGTCGTTCAGCAGGCCGTCAGTCCTCGGCGGCCTGTTCGGTCTGGATCTTCTGCTCCAGTGCGGCCATCACGGTCGGGTCGCGCAGGGTGGTGACATCACCCAGGGCGCGACCTTCGGCGATATCGCGCAACAGGCGGCGCATGATCTTGCCCGAGCGAGTCTTGGGTAGGTCGTCGGCCCAGATGATGCGCTTGGGTCGTGCGAATTTGCCGATTCGCTCGGCGACTCCGGCACGGACCTCATCCTCGATCTCAGGGGTTCCTTCGATGTTGCCCTGCAGCGTCACGAAGGCGGTGATCGCCTGGCCGGTGAGTTCGTCTGATTGGCCGATCACGGCGGCTTCGGCGACGTCCTCGCAGGCGACGATCGCGGATTCGACCTCGGCGGTTGAGAGCCGGTGGCCGGAGACGTTGACGACGTCGTCGATGCGGCCGATCACCCAGTAGTAGCCGTCCTGGTCCTGGCGGGCGGCGTCACCGACGACATAGGTTTCCTTGCCGAACTTGTTCCAGTAGACCTCGATGAAGCGGTCATCCTCCTTGTAGAGGGTCCGCAGCATCGACGGCCATGGGCGTTTGAGCACCAGCAGTCCCTGCCCTTCTTCAACGCGCTTGCCCTCACGCTCGTCGACGACCTCAGCCAGGACGCCGGGCAGCGGTCGCGTCGCTGAACCCGGCTTGGTCGAGACGATCCCCGGCAGCGGCGAGATCATGATCGACCCCGTCTCCGTCTGCCACCACGTATCGACGATCGGGCAGCGCTCACCGCCGACGACCTTGTGGTACCAGAGCCACGCCTTTGGGTTGATCGGCTCACCGACGGTGCCCAACAGCCGCAGGGACGAGAGGTCGAACTTGTCGACATGCTCGGCACCCCATTTGATGCAGGCCCGGATCGCGGTCGGGGCGGTGTAGAAGATCGTCGCCTTGTACTTCTCGGCAAGTTCCCACCAGATCCCCCGGTGCGGATAGTCCGGCGCGCCCTCATACATCACCCCGGTCGTGCCGTTCGCCAACGGCCCATAGACGATGTAGGTGTGCCCGGTGATCCAGCCGACATCTGCGCAGCACCAGTAGGTGTCGGTGTCGGCATGAATGTCAAACACGTTCTGATGGGTGCTCGAGGCGCCGGTCAGATACCCGCCGGTGGTGTGCAGGATCCCCTTGGGCTTGGCGGTCGACCCCGACGTGTAGAGGATGAACAGCGGATCCTCAGCGTCCATCGGCTCAGCCGGGCAGATGTCCGCGGCACGCTCAACGATCTCGTGATACCAGACATCGCGACCGGCCTTCATCTCGCATTCGGTGCCCTTCGAACGCACGACGATGATGTGCTCCAGATGCTGAAGCTCGCCCATCACGGCATCGACGTTCTGCTTGATCGCTGCGACATTGCCCTTGCGCGCCGCGCCATCAACGGTGATCAGCGCCTTGGCTTCAGAGAACTCCATCCGTTCCCGCACCGCCTCGGCAGAGAACCCGCCGAAGACGACGTTGTGCACCGCACCGATCCGCGCGCACGACAGCATCGCGACCAGGACCTCCGGGATCATCCCCATGTAGATCCCGACCACATCACCCTTCCCGATCCCCAGATCCTTCAGGGCGCTCGAGAACTTCTGCACCCGCGCGAGCAGATCCGCGTAGGTGAGATCGAGTTCCTCGCCCTCCTCACCACGCCAGTGGTACGCGACCCGCTCCCCAATCCCAGCCTCGACATGACGATCCAGACAGTTGTAGGAAACGTTCAGCTTCCCGCCCACAAACCACTTGTAAAACGGCGGATTGGAATCATCGAGCACCTGGTCCCAGCGCTTGAACCAGTGCAGACGCTCAGCCTGGCTCACCCACCAACCCTGCCAATCACGATCGGCCTGCTCATAGATCGCCGGATCACTCAAATTCGCGTTGCGAACAAAATCCGCCGGCGGATCAAACCGCTCGATATCCAGCATCGCCGCGAGCTCCCGCTCAAGCTCATGCTCGTCTCGCGCCGCGTGTCCAGTTGCCATCTCTATCTCCCTCGCTGTCAGACGCGGGACGCGCCCGGCCTGTTCGGCCGGGCGCGGTCCACGCCTTGGAGTTGTTGTGCTGCTGGAGCGTCAGCCCACAGGTAGGACTGAGCGCCCGTATGCCTCTTTCATGATGTCCGCGCAGGCGATGTATAGGGCAACCGCACCCGTGGCGATGCCGACATAGCCACCTGCATGGATCATGCTGGAGCTGGCGCCGGAATTGCCGATCCCGAGCAGGATGAACGTCACGGTCAGCAGCAGGAACAGCAGCTGCAGCGCGCGCGGCGATTTAAACGTGCAGAGGAACATGATGCCGGTGAAGATGCCCCACATCCACAGATACAAACCGAGGAGTGAGTTCAGCTCGTGCAGGTTGGTCTTGATCAATGTTGAAACGTTGACGCTCACGAGGATGTAGAACGAGATCCAAAAGGCGCCGAACGACGAGAACGCTACCGCGCCGAACGTGTTGCCGTTCCGGAACTCCCACATGCCCGCCAGCAGCTGAGCGACCCCACCGAACGCCAACGCCATGCCAAGCACGATCGGGAACGAAAGCGCGCCGCCGCCGACCAGGTTGGAGTTCACAAAGCTCAGCACCAGCGTGGTCAGGCCGAAACCCATCAGACCAAGCGGTGCTGGGTTGGCGAGCGTCCAGCCCGATGAGACCGATGACCCGCTGGTTGGTGTGACCGCAGGGGGTTCACTGATTGTGGCCAACTTCGCTCCTCTCCTAAGAGAATCAGGGGTCCGACTTCGTCCGACCCCTAGTGACATATGTCACATTAGACCTGCGCACGGCGCATTCCTGCACCAATCTCCGGACGGTTGCGTTCGTGCGCCGAACGGCGCATTGAGCACGGTGAACGGCCCCCGCTCGTGCCGATCCGCACAAAATCTGGCACGCCGATCCGCAGACAGCACGTACTCGCCTCCACGCCGGTCTATATCCTTGATTCCCGAGCGTGGAGGTTTTCATCGGTGTTGTCGTCGGCTGGGCGATAGCGGCTTCGGTCTTCGCCGCGATCCGCCTGCTCCGGCCACCCCGTGTGATCTCTGGCGAGGTACGCGCGATGCAGACGGCGCTGCACGCGGCCAATGTGATGCTTCCGGATCTGCGCCGCGGTCTATCGGAGGAGTCGGCCAAGCGCGTGATGCCGCACCTGCGCACGCTGACCCAGGCATCTGCTGTGGCGCTGGGCGACCGAACGCACGTGCTCGCGTTTGAGGGCGTGGGCCATGAGCATCACCACGGCGGCGACCCGCTGATCCGGATCACCGCGCCGGCCCGTGAGGACCGGCTGCACGTCGAGTCGCAGATCCACTGCGAACAGCCGGATTGCCCGCTCGGGCCGGCGATCGCGGCGCCGCTGCTCGTGGCAGGTGAGCTGGTCGGCTCGTTCGTCGCGCTCTACACACGCGGTCACCGCGTCACCCCTAACGACACCCGCACCGTTGCCGAGGCCGCCAGCCTGGTGAGCGCACAGCTCGAGCTGAAGGCGATGGACGAGCAGGCCGAGCGCCTGGCGCGAGCGGAGTTGCGGGCATTGCGGGCGCAGATCAGCCCGCACTTCATCTACAACGCACTGGCAGCGATCGCCAGCTACATCCACTCCAACCCGGAGGAGGCACGCGAGCTGCTGACGGAGTTCGCCGAATTCACGCGTTATGCGTTTCGCGGTCAGCGCCCGTACGTGACGCTCGCAGACGAGCTCAACTACGTGGAGAAGTACCTGCGACTGGAGCGGGCCCGTTTCGGCGATCGGCTCGAGGTGCGACTGCAGGTGGCGCCCGAGGTGTTGCCCGCCGTCGTGCCCGTGCTGTCGCTGCAACCCCTGGTTGAGAACGCCGTGCGTCACGGTGTCGAGAAGCGCGGGTTCGGTCGGATCGAGATCCTCGGACGACACCTCGACGCCGACGTCGAGCTGCGCGTCAGCGATGACGGCGTCGGCATGGATCCGGAGTGGGCGCAGACGGTGCTCGCCGGCCAGGGTGGTGGCGTCGGGATCGCCAACGTGCAGGCCCGGCTGCAATCGATCTTCGGGCCGGGGTACGGGCTTGAGATCGAATCGGAGCCGGGTCGCGGAACCACCGTGACGATGACGCTGCCCAAGTTCCGCGCAGGAGTGCGAGCCGCATGACGCGCGTGTTGGTGGTCGACGATGAGCGTCCGGCGCTGGAGGATCTCGCGCACCTGCTCGAGACCTCCTCGTTGGTCGAGGATGTCCTGCTTGCAGGCGGCGGCGCAGAGGCATTGCGGCTGTTGGCCGAGCACCGGTTCGACGTCGTCTTCATGGACGTGCGGATGCCGGACATCGACGGGCTCGAACTGGGCAAGGCGCTTTCGCGGTTCGCGGATCCGCCCGCGCTCGTGTTCGTGTCCGCGTTCGAGGACGGCGCCGTGTCGGCGTTCGAGCATGGCCTGCATCCGCTCGACTACCTGATGAAACCGGTGTCGCGGGCCCGTGTCGAGCAGGCGCTCGAGCGCGTGCACGCCGATGGCCGGGTTGGTGGTCAGCGGACCACCAACCCGGGGCAGACCGATGGCGAGATCATCCCGGTCGAGCACCAACGCGGCGGCGCGACGCGACTGCTCGACCGCTCGACCGTCCTATTTGTGCAGGCCGAGGGCGACTACGTGCGCCTATACGCCGATAGCGGACGCTTCCTGCTGCGCGCCGCCCTGTCAGACATCGAGCAGCGATGGGGTCCGCACGGCTTCGTACGGGTCCACCGCAGCTACGTTGCCAACCTGCGACGTGCGGTCGAGATCCGGCCCAAGCTGGGTGGGACGGTCACGATCGTCATGGCCGACGGCAGCGAGGTCCCGGTGGCGCGTCGTCAGGTCGCGGACCTGCGGCGGAGGTTGCGGATGTGAGCCCGTCTCCGGGTCGCCCGTCGCCGCCCCGCCGGCTGCTGCCGCGCCGCGGGCTGCGCACGCCGCGTGAGGAGTTGGCCGACGCGACCGCCCACGGCCACGTCTACCTACGCGGGCTCCAGCGTGCGCAGCTGTCGCTGTCACTGCTGGCGCTGGTCGCATTCGGGGCGATCTTCGGCGTGCTCCCGATCGTCCTGTTCCTGCTGCCGGAGCTGAACCGCATACAGGTCATGGGCGTGCCGCTCGGCATCTGGATCCTCGTTGTGCCGATGCTGCCAGTCTTCGTCGCGATCGGCTGGCTCTACACGCGTCGCGCCGACGCGCTCGACGACACCTTTCGCGACCTGGTCGACCGTTGATCGTCGCGCTGTTCGCGGTCGGTGCGGTAACGCTCGGCACGCTCGGCCTGGGCACCTGGGGGATGCGGTTCGCGCGAACCACCTCGGACCTGCTGGTCGCGAGCCGCGCGGTCACGCCGTGGTGGAACGCCGCGGCGATCTCAGGCGAGTATCTGTCGGCCGCGAGCTTCCTAGGCATCGCCGGGCTGGAGATGCAGATCGGGGCGAGCGCGCTGTGGCAATCGCTCGGGTTCACCGCCGGCTATCTGGCGCTGCTGTTGTTCGTGGCGGCGCCGCTGCGCCGCTACGGCTCGTACACGATTCCTGACTTCGCTGACGCGCGTCTGCACAGCCCGGCGCTGAGGCTGCTGGCCGCCGGGATCGTGCTGGTGATCGGCGGCTTCTACCTGGTGCCGCAGTTGAAGGGCGCGGGCCTGGCACTCAACGTTGTGGTCGGCTCGCCCTACTGGGTCGGGGTTGCCGTGGTCGCCGCGATCGTCGCGGTCAACGTCGCGCTCGGCGGCATGCGCGGCATCACGTACGTGCAGGCGTTCCAGTTCTGGGTGAAGGTGTTTGCGATCGCGGTGCCGGCGATTGTGCTGCTGATCCACTTCGGCGGGCTCCCCGAGCGCGCGGCGCTGTTCGGCGACCAACTGCCGCACGCCGGCGCGTCGGGTTTCACAGTGCAGCTCAGCTCACCGCAGCGCGTGCAGTTCCCGGAGCCGGGAAACTTCATCGTCGACGGCCGGACCATGCACGTCGCCGCGGGGGGCTGGGTGACGCTGCCCGCCGACACAGCGGTCCGAATCCCGCCCTATGGAACAGTTCCGGTTGCGGCCGGAACGCCGCCACTGCGGGGCGAGGAGTGGGCGCGGCCGGTTGGTGGTACCGGGCGCGGCGGCCCGTTGGTCGTCTACTCGCTGCTGATCGCGACATTCCTCGGCACGATGGGATTGCCGCATGTGCTGGTGCGCTTCTACACCAACCCCGATGGTCACGCGGCTCGGCGAACGACCGTCCGGGTGCTGGGCCTGCTGTCGCTCTTCTACCTGTTCCCGGCGGTCTATGGCGCGCTGGGTCGAGTGCTGACACCGCAGCTCTACACGACCGGACAGACCGATGACGTCGTGCTCACGCTGCCGCACACGGCCTGGCCCGGTACGGCCGGCACGATCCTCACGGCGATCACATGCGCGGGCGCGTTCGCCGCGTTCCTCTCCACCTCAAGCGGGCTGCTGGTCTCATTGGCCGGCACCTTCAGCCACGACGTCTGGCCGCGCCTGCAGCGCTCGCCACCGAGCATGGCGGCGCGTCGTCGCCACTTCCGAATGGCAGCCGTTGGGGCGATGGTGCTTCCGGGATTGCTCGCACTGGTGGCCCAGGGCGTCGACATCTCGATCCTGGTCGGCTGGGCGTTTGCCCTGGCGGCCAGCACCTTCTGCCCGATGTTCCTGCTCGGCATCTGGTGGTCGCGGCTGACCGCGCGCGGCGCCGCGGCCGGGATGTGTGCGGGGATGCTGATCGGAACCTCGGCGATCTTCATCGGGCTGGCGCTCGGGGAGCCGACCAACGGCCCGCTGGCGTTGCTGCAGCAGCCGGCGATCGCCTCGGTGCCGGTGGCATTCCTGGTGATGATCCTGGTGTCCCTGCGCGACCCCCATCGCGTCGGCGACGTCGAGTCGCAGATGCTCGCACTGCACGCGCCGGAGGGACTGGGACTGAGGCTGGTCGACGAGGATGTGGAGGGGGCGCTGGCCTGATCGGGCTCGCCCGACTCCGTGCCCCGTTCGGCTCGCTCTTTGGCCCGAGCTCGGCTCGCTCTTTGCCCGGGCTCGGCTCGCTCTTTGCCCGGGCTCGCCCCGCTCCCGCTGGGCGGCTAGGTCGCTGACAGCGTGGCCGGCGCGCCGTAGCGGGTCAGCACCTCAGGCAGGACGACGGTTCCGTCCTCCTGCTGCCCGTTCTCGAGCAACGCGATCATGTGCCGCCAGGTCACGGCCGTGCCGTTCAACGTGTGCAGCGTCGCCGGCCTGCCGTCAGCCGGCCGGTAGCGAATCTCCAGGCGCCGCGCCTGGTAATCGGTGGTGTTCGAGCACGACGTGACCTCTCGGTACTGGCCCTGGCTCGGCATCCATGCCTCGCAGTCGTACTTCTTTGCGGCGGAGGCGCCCAGGTCGTCGACGGCGATCGCGACGACTCGGTAGGGGATCCCGAGCTCCGTGAGGATCGATTCCTCGATCGCCAGGATCCGCTCGTGCTCCTCGGCGGATTGGTCCGGCTCGACGAACGTGAACATCTCCAGCTTGTCGAACTGGTGCACACGGAAGATCCCGCGTGTGTCCTTGCCGGCCGCCCCCGCCTCACGGCGAAAGCACGCAGAGAAGCCGGCATAACGGAGCGGCAGCGCGTCTGCATCGAGGATCTCGTCGCGGTGAAGCGATGCCAGTGCGACCTCGGAGGTGCCGACCAGGTAGAGGTCGTCCTCGGGCAGGTGGTAGATCTGCTGTTCGGTATCCGGGAGCATGCCGGTGCCGATCAGTGCGCGCTCGCGGACCAGCACCGGTGGGATCACCGGCTCGAAGCCAAGCTCGACCAGCTTCGCCAGCGCGTATTGCACGAGCGCGAACTCGAGCAGGACGATGCCGCCGCGCAGATAGGCGAAACGCGACCCAGAGAGCGCGGCCCCGTGCTCCATGTCGATCATGGAGCCCGCCAGCTCAAGGTGGTCGCGGCCTCTGCGGCCGGCGTCGCCGACCTCACGCAGGACCGTGTCGGCCGGGGGTGAGTCCGCGGATGGCGTGTTCGGCAGTCCCAGGAGCAACTGATCGAGATCTGAGCGCACCGACGTCTCGAGATCGGTCAGCTCACGTCCCCTGGCAGCCAGCGTCACCATCTGCTCGCGCTCCTCAGGCGTGGGGGCACCGCGCCTGCCCTTGCTGGCACGGTTCTGCTCGGCCCGCAGCTCCTCGAGCTCAGTCGTCAGGCCACGCCAGCGTCCGTCGAGCTCGAGCACACGGTCGATCGCGTCATCGGCGACGTCACCGCGCCGAGCCAGCGCAGTGCGCACTGCGTCCGGCTCGCTTCTGATCACTCTGATGTCGAGCATGCTCTGTCCCGCACACTACATAGACGCGGGGGGCGGACCGTACATGCGGGAACGCGGTCCGCTCAGCTGGCCGGGGTCACTGCAGCCAACGACCCGAGCGCCTTGGACGCACACGGCCTGACCCCGGGTTCGACTGGAGCCTGGTGCCCCGCAAACTCTGCGACGAAGTGCGCGAGCTCCCGGGCCTGCTTGCCGACGACGATGTTCTGCGGCATCACGCCCCCGCCGAAGCCGCCGTTGATGATCGCGTAGTACACGCGGATCTGCGGGCGCTCGCAGCGGACGTTGAAGTTGGGGCCGTTGATGTTCTCGTACGTGCGGGGGTTCTGGCCGGAGCCGTGCGTGCCGGCGTAGGAGAGCGTGTGGCAACCACCGCAGCGCTGGTTGAACAGCTGCGCCGCCTGGGTGTCAGCTGCGTACTTGGGATCGGTCTTGGGAACACCGACGTGTTGGGTGCCACACGCCGACACGACGAAGGCCGTGCCGATCGCGGCGAGGAGGCAGAAGGCATAACGCGCTGAGCGGCTCATGCGGGGCGGATCATACGTGACCTGAGTGGCGGAAGGCGCCATCGTGCGATCCGAGAACGCAGCTAGAAGGTGCCCCACCTGCAGCGGCGAATACAGCACCGAGTACTCCCCGGCGCCGGTCGATGTGACGCTCGCTTGCTCCTGCTGTATTCCGCGATCGTCCCCAACGGCGGCAACCAAAGGATGATCGGCGCCGGGGCTTACCTTT
Organism: uncultured Conexibacteraceae bacterium; assembly: GCA_963844665.1. Lineage (GTDB taxonomy): Bacteria > Actinomycetota > Thermoleophilia > Solirubrobacterales > Solirubrobacteraceae > Palsa-465. Next base: position 48,619 of record CAWJPB010000006.1, on the reverse strand, counting down.
TCAGTGCACGACCATCGCTGCCCGTGCGAGCAGTGCCGTCACCACCAGCGCTGAAAGTGTCATGACCCCCACCTCGCGTCGCACGATCGCGACGACGATCTCACGCTGGTCGGGTTTGGGCAACTGCCCCACAGCCGCAGCGTCATCCAACCCGCGTGCGTCCAGCACCATTGTTGCCGCCGATAGCTTCAGCTGCTCGGCGATCAGGGCCACGACCAAAGGCAGCACGCCGTACAGCAGATGCAGGTCTGAGGCCTTGCGTCCCATCAGCAGTAGGACCCCGCCGAGCGCTGCTTCGACCGCGACCATGACCTGACCGCTCCGCAGCACTTGCCAGAACCAGCTACTGGGGCGACGCCGTGCCCACGCGACCGTGCCCAGTACGAACGCGACCAGGTTCAAACCGAGGGCGAGGCTCCCGACGACGATGTGGATGTCCTTCACGGCGAGGGCACGATAGACCCTCCTCGCTGGCGGCTGCCGGTTTCACGCGCGATTGAGGCATTTAGCACTATCCCCACAGGCGTTTACGAACGTGACGGTCCCTCGAGCCACGGTGATAGAACTCCGGGTGTGCTTCGGGATTACCTCCCCGCAATTGTCTTCATCGTGCTCGGAGCGGCGATCGGCACGCTGTTCTCGTGCCTGAACCTGCTGACCGGGATCAGGACCCGTCCGAACCTCAACCGCTCGACCCCGTACGAGTGCGGGCTGCCGTCGGAGATCCAGCGCGGTTTCCGCTTCGGGATCAGCTTCTACCTGATCGCGATGCTGTTCATCCTGTTCGATATCGAGGTGATCTTCATCTACCCGATCGCGATCGAGCTGCGCCGGTTCGGTGACTTCGCACTCGCGGAGACGATCACGTTCGTCGCGCTGTTGATGATCGGCTTCATCTACGTCTGGCGACGAGGAGCGCTCGAATGGAAATAGATCGAGAGCCGGTAACCGACTTCCGTTCGCGTCAGCTGATGGCGCGCGACATGCTGCGCGGCGACATGGAGGGCGACGACTTCGATCGTGTCGTCGAGCAGGCTGTGATGACCACGACGCTCGATCGCGCCGTCTCGTGGGCACAGGGCAACTCGCTGTTCCCGCTGACCTTCGGCCTGGCCTGCTGCGCGATCGAGATGATGTCGATCGTCGCCGCGCGCGTTGACATCGCGCGGTTCGGCTTCGAGGCGTTCCGCGCCTCGCCGCGCCAGGCGGATCTGATCATCCTCTCAGGACGCGTCTCCACCAAGATGGCGCCGGTGATCCGCCGGATCTACGACCAGATGCTCGAGCCCAAGTACGCAATCAGCATGGGCGCCTGCTGCTCGTCGATGGGCGTCTTCAACAACTACGCGATCGTGCCCAGCGACAAGTTCCTGCCGATCGACGTGCACGTCCCCGGCTGCCCACCGCGTCCGGAGGCGCTGGCCCACGGAATCCTGCGTCTGCGCGACAAGATCCAGGGCAACGACCGCGACGGCTGGCGAAGCCGTTACGACGCGGTCGGAACTGAGGAGATCCTGGGTGCCTGACCAGACGGGCCTCGAGGCGATCGCTCAGGAGCTGAGCGCAGCCGAACCGGGAGCGGTACTCGGGACCAGCCACGATCGGGGGCGCGCCGAGATTCAGATCGACCCGTCCAAGAACGTGGCCGTGATCGAGCAGCTGCGCGCACGTGGCTTCAACTTCCTCGCCAGCCTGCACGGCGTCGACTACTACCCGCACGAGCCGCGGCTCGGTGTGGTTTACGAGCTGCTGGACATGAAGGAGGTCGACAGGATCTCGGTGAAGGCGCGGGTCTCGACCGACGATCCGAGGATCGCCACGGTGACGATGCTCTGGCCGGGCGCCGACTTCCCCGAGCGCGAGGTCTACGACATGTTCGGGGTCGAGTTCGACGGCCACGAGGATCTGCGTCGAATCCTGATGCCCGAGGACTACGAGGGCTTCCCGCAGCGTCGTGACTTCCCCGTTGGCGGCGAGCCCGTGCTGTTCACCTACAACGAGAACGACGGCTATGGGGCCGACCGATGAGCGCAATCGGCGATTACCGCAAGCGTGAGGAGTCGGTGACCATGTCCACCGAGGTGGCGGGCATGGGCGAGACACATGAGCTGCTGACCTTGAACATCGGCCCGCACCACCCTGCGACGCACGGCGTGCTGCGATTGCTGGCGACGCTCGAGGGCGAGGTCGTGCGGGACATCAAGCCGATCATCGGCTATGTCCATACCGGCATCGAGAAGACGGCAGAGGACAAGTCGTACTGGAAGGTCATCCCCGTGGTGGAGCGGATGGATTACCTCAGTTATTACTTCAACGCGATGGCCTTCTGCGGCGCTGTCGAGACCCTGCTCGAGATCGATGTACCGCCGCGCGCGCAGTACCTGCGGGTCCTGCATCTCGAACTCAACCGAATCATGTCCCACCTCGTCTGGCTCGGAACCAGTGCGCTCGACCTCGGCGCGATGTCGATGTTCTGGTACTGCTTCCGCGAGCGCGAGGCGATCCTCGATCTGTTTGAGATGTCCTCGGGCCAGCGCATGCACACGCGTTACTTCCAGGTCGGTGGCGTGATCGAGGACATCCCGCCGGGCTTCGCCAGCAAGGTCCAGAAGTTCGTCGATCAGATGCCGACACGCGCGGACCAGTACGCCGACCTGCTCGAGAAGAACGAGATCCTGCTCGCGCGCCTGCGCGACACCTGCATCCTCGACGAGCAGACGCTGCTCGGCCTGAACGTCACCGGGCCGCTGCTGCGAGCCGCAGGCAATCCGTGGGATCTGCGCAAGGCGGCTCCTTACTCGAGCTACGACCACTTCGACTTCAAGGTGCCGGTCGGTAGCGTCGGCGACAACTACGACCGCTTCCGGGTCCGCCACGCCGAGCTGTATGAGTCGACCAAGATCATCCAGCAGGCGCTCAACGGGCTTCCCGAGGGTCCCTTCATCGCGGATGACCGCAAGGTCGTGCTGCCGCCACGCCACGAGCTGGCGACCAGCATGGAGGCGCTGATCCACCACTTCAAGCTGGTGACGGAGGGCTTCCGTGTGCCGGAGGGCGAGTGCTATTACCCGATCGAGTCGCCGCGCGGCGAGCTGGGTTGCTTCGTTCGCTCCGACGGCTCCGCCAAGCCGGCACGCGTGCACATGCGCGACCCCAGCTTCGTCAACCTGCAGGCCACCGCACCGATGGTCAAGGATTCCTACATCGCTGACCTGATCGCCACCCTGGCGATGGTGGACCCGGTTCTGGGAGGCGTCGACCGATGAGCGCGATCGACAGGCGTCCGCCGGTCAAGCGGTACGAGCACGGTTCACGAGTGCCCGGTTGGGATGACGCGGTCGACCTGACCAAGCCGCCGGCGACCGTGCCCGACCCGGCGCTGACGCCGGTGCCCGAGGAGCTGCGCAGGGCGATCGAAGAGGCGATGGCCAAATACCCGGACTCGAAGTCCGCCTCGATCCCGGCGCTGCACCTGGCTCAGGAGCATCACGGCTGGTGCTCCCCGGAGGCGATCGACCAGGTCGCATGCGTGATGCGGCTGACGCCCGCGTATCTGACCTCGGTGGCGAGCTTCTACGACATGTTCTCGCTGCAGCCCAAGCCCAAGCACGACGTCTACGTCTGCACGAACATCACGTGCTCGCTGCTGGGCGCTGACGAGTTCTATGCGGCGATGTGCGCCGCCGCCGATGGTCACGACGAGATCGGAGTGCGGGGCTTCGAGTGTCTCGGTGCCTGCGACATTGCGCCGATGGCATCTGTCGACGGCGAGTATGTCGGCCCGCTGAATCTCGATGACGCGGCGCTGATCATCGAGGACGTCGAGGCCGGCCGGCCGGTGCTGGAGCACAAGCAGCTGCGCAACCGCGCCGTCGCCGACCCCAAGGGCCGTGTCGAGGATTGGAGCGGGATCGACCCCGTCGGGCAGGAGGGCCAGGCATGAGCACCACGCACCTGTTGTTCGACCGCATCGACGAGCCGGGGCTCAACACGATCTCGGTCTACGAGAAGCGCGGCGGCTACAGCGCCCTGCGCAAGGCGCTGGCGATGCCGCCGGCAGCGATCGTCGAGGAGATCTCGCAGTCGGCGATCCGCGGGCGCGGCGGCGCCGGCTTCAAGATGGGCCAGAAGGCATCGTTCCTGCCCAAGGGGGACATGGCCAAGTACCTGGTCTGCAACGCGGACGAGTCCGAGCCGGGCACGTTCAAGGATCGCGAGCTGATGCAGAAGTCCCCGCACATGTTGCTCGAGGGCATCATCATCACCACCTTCGCGACCGGCATCCACCACGCCTTCATCTACATCCGTGGCGAGTACGAGCTTCAGGCAAACATCCTCGAGGCGGCGATCGCCGAGGCTGAGGCGGCGGGTTTCGTCGGCGAGAACATCCTCGGCTCGGGCCATTCGCTGAAGCTGGTGCTGCACCGCGGCGCCGGCGCCTACATCTGCGGCGAGGAGACGGGGCTGCTCGACTCGCTCGAGGGCAAGCGCGGCAACCCGCGGCTGAAGCCGCCGTTCCCCGCGATTGAGGGCCTGTACGACGGCCCGACCTTGGTCAACAACGTCGAGACGCTGGGAACCGTGCCGACGATCATCAATATGGGCGGGGCCGAGTACGCCAAGCTCGGCACTGAGGGTTCGACCGGCACCAAGCTGGTCTCCATCTCCGGCGATGTGCAGCGCCCCGGCAACTATGAGATCGTGCTCGGCACCCCGAGCCGCGAGATCATCTACGGGCTGTGCGGCGGCCCCAAGCCAGGGCGCCGGGTGAAGCTGTGGTTCCCCGGCGGCTCGAGTTCGCCGGTGCTGCTCGAGGACGACCTCGACGTGCCGTACGACTTCGACTCGATGGCCAAGGCCGGTTCGATGCTCGGCTCTGGCGCGATCATCGTCGTCGATGACAGCCACTCCGCACTCGAGGTCGCGCAGAAGGTGACGAAGTTCTACGCGCACGAGTCGTGCGGCAAGTGCGTGCCGTGCCGCGAGGGCACCGACTGGACCCACAAGATGCTCCACCGGATCGAGTCGGGCGAGGCGACGCCGATGGATCTTGACATCCTCGCATCCGTGCAGACTCAGATCATCGGCAACTGCCTGTGCGTGCTCGGCGACGCAATGGCGATGCCGATCGGGTCGATCGTTGCGAAGTTCCGTAAAGAGCTAGAGGCCGAGATCGAAACGGCGCGTGAGCGCGCCAACTCACTGACCTATGCCGCGGCCTGAACAGAAGCTCATAAACCTCACGATCGACGGTCGCGAGGTGCAGGCCGTCGAGGGCACGATGCTGGTCGACGCCGCCAAGCAGGCAGACGTTGAGATCCCCTACTTCTGCTACGAGCCGAAGCTGGGCGAGCCTGTCGGAGCTTGCCGCATGTGCCTGGTCGAAATCGAGGGCATCCCCAAGCTCCAGACCTCCTGCTCCACGGCGGCACGCGACGGCATGGTCGTCAACACCCAGGTCGATCGCGTCGTCGAGGCACAGAACGCCGTGATCGAGTTCCTACTCGTCAACCACCCGCTCGACTGCCCGGTCTGCGACAAGGGCGGCGAGTGCCCGCTGCAGGACTACACGTTCGGCTGGGGCAAGGGACGCAGCCGGGTGATTGAGCCCAAGCGCCATTTCGTCAAGCCGCTAGCGCTGTCGCCGTTGATCGCGATCGACCGCGAACGCTGCATCCTCTGTTACCGCTGCGTCCGCTTCAGCCAGGAGATCGCTGAGGACTGGCAGCTGATCTTCGCCGAGCGCGGTGCGAACACCTTCGTCGGCACGCACGACGGCCACCCGTATGTGGCGCCGTTCAGCGGCAATATCGTCGAGCTTTGCCCGGTCGGGGCGTTGACCTCGCAGCCGTACCGCTTCCGCGCGCGTCCGTGGGACATTGAGGGCGCCGGCGGCGTCTGCACGCTATGCCCGTCGCAGTGCAATGTCGAGTTCACCGTGCGCGATGACAAGGTCGTGCGCGTGCTGTCGCGTGAGAACCCCGGCGTCGACGACGGCTGGCTGTGCGACAAGGGGCGCTTCGCCTACCAGGCGATCCACGTCGATGAGCGGATCACGACGCCGTTCGTGCGCGGGACCGACGGTCAGCTGCAGCCGGCCTCCTGGGAGCAGGCGCTGACCGCAGCGGGCGCGATCGCCGGGCATCGCGGAAGCGCCGCCGCGCTGGTCGGCGGGCAGGGGACCAACGAGGAGGCGTTCCTGCTCGGTCGGATAATGCGTGAGGGCCTCGGATCTCATGACATCGACTCCCGGTTTGTTCCGACAGCCCGGCCCGAGCACGCTCCGATCGACCTTGGCACCATTCGCGCGCTGGCGGCGCCGGCGCTGCAGGCGAGCGTCCAGGACATCGAGTTCGCCCACACGGTGCTGGTGCTTGGGACCGAGCCGCTCGACGACTCGCCGATCCTCGATCTGCGGATCCGCAAGGGCGTGCGCCGTAATGGCGTCAGGCTGGCGATCGCCAGTGCTCGACCCAGCACCCTGGACCCGAATGCCGAGCTCTCGATCCGCTACGCACCCGGTGCTGAGGCGGAGTTCCTCTCAGCCCTCGAATGGGCCTTCGCGGCTCCCGGTTCCGGTGACATCCATGACCTGGCGAAGCTGCTGCGCGACGGCGGCGAGGATGTCGTCATCCTCTGGGGCGAGTCCCTCTCTGCCGACGCCCTCGCGTCGCTGCTTCGCATCGCCGACAAGCTCGGCTTCGCCGAGCGCGAGGGCGCCGGCCTCCTTGAAATCCCGGCCGGCACCAACGCCCGCGGCATCCGCGAGGCGGGCGCACTGCCCGGCGTCGGCCCCGGCTACTCAGCAGCCGAGCCCGGCCGGAGTGCTGCGCAGATCGCCGATGCGCTGATCTCCGGCGAGGACACAGCCCTCTATCTCTTCCAGGTCGACCCGCTGCGCGAGCTGCCCGGTCGTGCGCGCTGGGTACAGGCGCTCGAGAACGCGTCGCTCGTGATCGCGCACGCGTCGGTGCTGACCGAGGGAGTCGCGGCTCACGCAGATGTCGTGTTCCCGGCTGAGTCGAGCGCCGAGAAGGAGGGCACGGTCGTGCATCCTGACGGCCGCGTGCAGCGCATCCGCACCGCCATCAAGCACCCAGGTGAGATTCGGGCCAGCTGGCAGGTTCTGGCTGACGTGGCCAGGGCGACCGGGCTCGATACCGGCGTGCTGACCGCCGGCATGGCCTTCAGGCAGCTCGTTGACGCGGTTCCGTTCTACGCCGGCCTGACGCTCGAGGCGATCGGTGGGCGCGGCGTTCGTTGGCCGGAAACCGAGGCTGCAGCGGCGATGCCAGTGGGAGTCGCCGCACCGCACGCCTCCGCGCCGGCGGCGACCGATTTCCCCACCACTGATCGTCGACCGGCGGAAAGCAACGGCCACCTGAAGCTTGGCCTGTACCGCTCGATCTGGGCGGCGCCCGAGGTTGAGATCTCGCCGGCGCTGAAGTTCACCGTCGCCGAGCAGTACGTCGAGCTCTCGCCCCAGGACGCCGCGCGGCTCGGGATCGAGAACGGGTCGGCGGTACAGGTGGCGCAGAACGGCACGCGACTCAACGGCCGCGCCGCTATCCGCACGGGCGTGCCGGCCGGGACCGCGTTCGTCGCGGCCGGTATCGCGAAGGATTCTGCAAACGCGCTCACAGAGACGCTCGTGGAGGTTGTGAAGGCGTGATCGCGTTCGCCGACGTCAATTATTTCGAAGCCTGGTGGGTCCAGATCATCAAGGCGCTCTGCATCTTCGGCGTGATCTTCGGCGTGCTGCCGGTGATCATCGTCTACGAGCGCAAGCTGCTCGGGCGTTTCCAGAATCGCTACGGCCCCAACCGCGTCGGCCCCTACGGCCTGATGCAGCCGCTCGCGGAGATCGTCAAGTTCGCGCGCAAGGAGTCGTTCCGCCCGCGCACCTCGGTCGGCTTCCTGTTCCATGCGGCCCCCGCGATCTCGATCGTGATGGCTGTCGGCGCTCTGGCGCTGATCCCGTTCAGCGACGTGCAGTCGATCTTCGGGCAGCAGGTCGGGCTCTACGGGATCGACGTCTCGGTCGGGCCGCTGTATGTGTTCGCGCTGGGCGCCATCTCCTTCTACGGGATCCTGCTCGGAGGCTGGGCATCGGGCTCGAAGTATTCGTTCCTCGGTGCGATGCGGGCGGCGGCCCAGCTGATCTCCTACGAGGTCTCGCAGAGCCTGGCGCTGGTCGGCGTCCTGATCACAGCGCAGACGCTGTCACTGACCGGAATCGTCAACGCGCAGAAGGGGATGTGGTACTTCATCCCGCAGTTCTGCGGCTTTCTGATCTTCATGGTCGCGTCGTTCGCGGAGACCAATCGCGCTCCGTTCGACCTGGTCGAGGCCGATGGTGAGCTCGGCGGTGGCTACTTCACCGAGTACGGCGGTACCGGCTTCGTCGCCTTCCTGTTCGCCGAGTACGTGAACATGCTGGTCGTCTCCGGGATGGCGACGACTCTGTTCCTCGGCGGCTGGCTGCTGCCGTTCGGCATCCACCCGCCCGGCTGGGTCGACCCGTTCATCGTGCTCGCGAAGATGATGCTCTTCATGACCCTGTTCATCTGGATCCGCGCCACGCTGCCGCGCCTTCGCTACGACCAGCTGATGTCGTTCGGCTGGAAGGTGCTGCTGCCGCTCGCGACCCTCAACCTGCTCGTCACGGCAATCATCGTCGCCTAAGGAAGCCTGGATCAGCCAATGGCCTACGACCCCGGATCAGACGTAATCGAAGTGGTTCGCCACCCGCAGCGCAGCGCGGCGGCGAGCACATATCGCATCTTCGGTGAGACGCTGCGCGGCATGAAGACGACGCTGGCGCGGGTCGCCGAGGGCCCGCTGACGATCCAGTATCCGGAGGAGAAGACCCCTGTCTATCCCCGTTTCCGCGGACGCCACAAGCTTCACAAGTTCGAGGACTCAGGCCTTGAGAAGTGCGTCGGCTGCTCGCTCTGCGCAGCCGCCTGCCCGGCCGACTGTATCCGCGTGGTGGCCGCTGAGAACACACCGGACAACCGCGTGTCAGCCGGTGAGCGCTACGCCGCCGTTTACGAGATCAACCTCAGCCGTTGCATCTTCTGCGGTTACTGTGAGATCGCCTGCCCATTCGACGCGATCACCATGGGCCATGACTACGAGATGTCCGACTACACGCGGTCCGACCTGATCTTCACCAAGGAGATGCTGCTGGCGGAGTCGCTCGAACGCACGCCGCTGAGGACGGAGGGCGAGTAGGCCTGATGTCGCAGGTGATCTTCTTCATCGCCGCCATCAGCGCCCTGGTCGGCGCGATCGGTGTGGTGACGGTGCGCAACCCGCTCTACGCGGTGCTCTGCCTGGTGTGCCACCTGATCGCGCTCGCGGCGCTGTTCCTGCTGCTGCGCGCCGAGTTCGTGGCAGCCGCGCAGGTTGTGGTCTACGCCGGCGCGGTGATGGTTCTGTACGTGTTCGTGGTCGCCTACGTGGGTGGCGGCGACGAGATTGCCGCCGGCAGCGCTCTGCGGATCCTCGGACCACTGTTTGCGATCGCGCTCGCAGTCGAGCTGTTGATCGCGATGCTCGGCTCGGGGCTCGAGGGGATCAGCGGCAAGGGCGCTCCATACAAACTCGGATTCGGTACGCCTGAGCACATCGGCAAGCTGTTCCTGACCGACTACCTGTTCCCCTTCGAGGTCGCCTCATTGCTGCTGCTGGTCGCCGCGATCGGGGCGGTCGTGCTGGCCCGGCGTCGCCGCGGCCTGGACGCCGATGACAGCGAGATGGCACAGGTGTTCTCCGCGCCGCGACCGACCTACACCGGCACGATCGCTGAGGGTGTGGGTGTACGCAAGGTGCTCGAGCAGCTCGAACAGGCTCACGGCGGGAACTTCGAGCTGCCCGGCGGTCAGAGCTCCGATCTGCCGGTCGGGAGTTCTGTGGGCGCCGGCCAGCCGGCCGACTCAGACCATCCCAAGGACGGTGACCGGTGAGCCTCGGTTGGTACCTCGCCGTTTCCGCATTGATCTTCTGCATCGGCGCCGGCGGTGTGCTGGTCCGGCGCAACCCGCTCGTGATCCTGCTCTGCCTGGAGCTGATGCTGAACGCCGCGAACCTCGCCCTGGTGACCTTCGCCCGGATGCACGGTGGCGAAGCGGGCCAGATCTTCGCGCTGATCGTGATGGTCGTCGCCGCCTGCGAGGTCACGGTCGGACTCGGGTTGCTGGTCGCCATCAGTCGCCGCAACCTGCCCATCGATGTCGATCAAATGCATGAGCTGAACGGATGAGCCCGACTACATGGGGTTGGCTCGTCCTGCTGTTTCCGCTGCTGGGCACGATCACGATCGGCCTCGGCTTCAGGAGATACAGCAGGGCTGCCGGCATAATCGGAACTGCCGCGATCGGCCTCTCGTTCGTCTGCGCTGTGGGCACGCTGATCTCTCTGCTCGGGCGCAGTCCGAGCCACCGCGAGGTCGTCTCCAGCCTGTGGAACTACGCCGTCAGCTCGGGCGTTGACGCCAAGCTGCAGATCCTCGTCGACCCGATCTCCGTCTTCATGATCCTGGTGGTCACGAGCGTGTCGACGCTGATCCACCTGTACTCGACGGCCTACATGCGCTCGGACGAGGGTTACTCGCGGTACTTCTCGTATCTGAACTTCTTCGTGCTTTCGATGCTGATCCTGGTCCTGGGCGGGAACTTCGTGATCCTGATCGTCGGCTGGGCTTTCGTCGGCGCCGCGTCCTACCTGCTGGTCTCGTTCTGGTACCGGCGGACCACGGCGACCAGCGCCGGCATCAAGGCGTTCGTGATCAACGTGGTCGGAGACGTCGGGCTGGTGCTTGGCACCTTCTTCATCTTCAAACACACGCATACGGTCTCTTTGCTCGGCAGCTTCGCGGCCGCGCCCCACGTGTTCCACACCGACTCGACCGACCTGGTCGTCGGCTGCCTGCTGTTCCTTGTGGGTGCCTTCGCCAAGTCGGCCCAGGTACCGCTGCACACGTGGCTCCCGGACGCGATGGAGGGCCCGACCCCGGTCTCCTCACTAATCCACGCAGCAACGATGGTGACCGCCGGCGTCTACCTGATCGTGCGCCTGCACCCGCTGTTCCAGCTGGCGCCGACAGCCGGCGACGTCGGCACGATCGTCGGCTGCATGACGCTGCTGATCGCCGGCTCGATAGCGCTGGTCGTGACCGACCTCAAGCGCGTGATCGCCTACTCGACCATGTCCCAGATCGGCTACATGATCATGGGCGCCTCCGCCGGTGCCTACTCAGCCGCGCTGTTCCACCTGATGACGCACGCGTTCTTCAAGGCCCTGCTGTTCATGGCGGCAGGTTCGATCATCGGTGCGATGGCCGGCGATCAGTCGCTCGATCGCATGCACGGCTTCCGTAAGGCGCTGCCGTTCACGTTCGTGTGCTTCCTGGTCGGTGGTCTGGCGCTGGCCGGCATGCCACCGTTCTCGGGCTGGCTGTCCAAGGACGACATCCTCGCCTACGTCGACAACCGCGGCGGTCTCTTCGAGATTGTCGGCATCCTCGGCTACGTCGGCGCGGCGATGACCGGGCTCTATACCTTCCGCATGATCTTCCGGGCCTTCTGGGGCGAGCCGTCGCCACAGGCGGTCGAGCTCGAGCACGGCCACCTCGCCCATGCTGACGTGCCGCGCAATCCCGCGACCGGCGAAGAGGAGGACACGGACGTCGGCTTCCCCGGTCCCGAGCACGTGATCGCCGAGCGCGAACCGGCGATGAAGGTGGCGATGACGATTCTCGCGATCCTCGCTGTCGTGGCCGGCTTCATCCAGGTTGCGGGTGTCGACGATGTCATCACGAAGTTCCTGGCCCCCGCGTTCGTGAACACGCCGCTGGCATCGGCCGCAGATGAGCCGAGCACACGAAATGCGTGGATCGGCCTGGTGATCGGCGCGGTGATCGGCCTTGGCGGGATCACGATCGCCTACGGGATTTACGTGGCTCGTCCCGGCACGGCCACCAAGCTCCAGAACGCGTTCCCGTGGCTGCACAACTTCCTGGTCCACAAGTGGTACTTCGACGAACTGATCGATCTGGTTGTGGTGCGGCCCGCGCTCGCGATCGGCCGCTTCACCGACTCGGTGCTCGAGAAGATCGTGATCTTCGGCGGCGTCACGGGCGGTGTCACCGGCGCCGTGCGCTCCGGCTCGGCGGCCGTTCGCCGCGCCCAGACCGGGTTCCTGCGCTACTACGCGGCGGCCGTGATCCTCGGACTCTCGGCCGTTGTCCTCTACTTCCTGATCTCATCGACGTGATCCGACCGTGACCCTCTCGATTCTTCTCTGGCTGCCGCTGGCCCTGGCGCTTGCCGCCACAGTTCTGTTGCCCGCGCGGCTTGTCGGCCGCGGCGTGGCGGTGCTCAGCCTGATCCCCTTGGGAATCGCGATCAGCTTCGTCGCGCGCTTCCACGCCGCCGACCCGGGGCTGCAGTTCGTGACCGACAAGGTGTGGATCAGCGCGCTCGGGATTCACTACAAGCTCGGCATCAACGGCCTCAACGTCACGCTGATGTTGCTGACCACGGTCCTGTTCACGCTGTCGCTTGCCTGGTCAGCGCTGCGAGAGGTCGATCGACCCAAGTACTACTACTTCCACTTCGGGCTGGCGGAGAGCGCCGTGCTGGGCGCCTTCCTGGCACAGGATCTGATCCTGTTCGTCGCGTTCTTCGACCTGATGCTGATTCCGTTCTACTTCCTGGTCGGCTCCTGGGGTACAGGCGAGCGCGTCCGCGCGACGATCAAGATGGTCATCTACACGGCCGTCGGCTCGTTCCTGATGCTGGCGGCCGCCGTGGCAACCGGCGTGTTGGCCTCAAACGACCACGGCACGGCGATCAACTTCACCTTCAGCGCGCTTCAGCACCTGCCGCTGTCGCGCACCGACGAGTATTGGATCTTCCTCGGCTTTGCCGCGGCGTTCCTGGTCAAGATGCCGATCGCACCGTTCCACGGTTGGCTCGCGGACGCATACAAGTCGATGCCGATCGCCGCTGTCGCGGTGTTCTCAGGTGTGGTCGCAAAGGTCGCGAGCTACGGCTTCCTGCAAATCGTGCTGCCGCTGTTCCCGCACGCCTCCCAGCACTTCCAGATGTTGCTGCTGATCCTCGCGCTGGTGTCGATCATGTGGGGAACGGCGATCGCCTTCACCACCCGCGATGCCCGCCTGGTGATCGCGTACTCGAGCCTTGCCCAGATGGGCTTCATCCTGCTCGGCATCTTCTCCCTGCGGGCCCAGGGCGGTCAGGGCGCGCTGCTGCAGATGATCAACCACGGCGTGGTCACGGCCGCGTCGTTCTTCGTGGTCGCCGCTGTCGCTGTCCGCGCCGGTGGCAGCGAGAACCTCGACGACATGGGCGGCGAGGCGTTCAGGGCGCCGGTCCTGGCGACGATGTTCCTGATCATCACGCTCGCCAACCTCGCGATGCCCGGTTCATCGAACTTCATTGGCGAGTTCATGATCCTGCTCGGAGCGTTTGACTCGCATATGGCGGTCGCCATCGTCGCCTCGATCGCTGTGGTCGGCGCCGGCTTCTACGGGCTGCGCCTGTTCATCACGGCGATGCACAACCGCGTCGGTCGCGGCGTGAACTCGCGAGAGGTTCGCATGAGCGAGGCGATAGCGATCGTGCCACTCGTCCTGATCATCCTGGCGCTGGCCTTCTACCCGCAGTTCGGGCTCAACAAGTCCGAGGTGTCGATGAAGGTCGCGCTCTACCCGGTGGCGCAGACCGGCAGCAGCGCTCCGTACGCCCTCAACCAGGCCGTCGCCTCGGCCGCCCATGTAAAGAAGCCTCCGCTTAGCGAAACCGCGTACTCCCCGGCAGCTGACGCCAGGTCCGCGAACGCGAATCGAACCGGAGCCGACCGATGAGCACACTTCTCATGGCGACCGCCCACATCAAGGGCCCTCACGTCGACTGGGCCGGGATGGCGCCGTTTGTCGTTCTGGCCGTTGGCGCCATCGTGGTGCTGCTGGTCGGTCTCTCATCTGGGCGCGAGGTGCGCCGCAACATCGTTCCGACGCTTTCACTGATCACCCTGGCCGGGGCCATCGGCACGTTGATCTGGCGCTTTGGCACGCCGCAGAACCTGATTGCCGGTGCCCTGCGGATGGACGACCTGGCAGTGATCATCGACCTCATCTGTGTGGTCGCCGCAGCCGCTGCGGTGCTGATGGCGTGGCGCTCTGAGGCGCCGCGTGACGCCGGCGAGGGCGAGTTCCACAGCCTGCTGCTGTTCAGCGTCATGGGTATGGCGATCCTCGCCTCAGCGCAGGACATCGTCACCCTGTTCATCGGGATCGAGCTTCTTTCGATCCCGCTGTACGTCCTCTGCGCCGCCGAGTATCGCCGCGAGGGCTCTCTCGAGGCCGGGCTCAAGTACCTGATCATCGGCTCCGTCGGCTCGGCCACGCTCGTTTATGGCCTCGCGATGATTTATGGCGCCACCGGCCAGACGGGCTTCAACGGCATCGCGACGGCGCTGGCGAACGGATCCGGGATGCTGGCCTCCGGAAACCTCCTGGGCGACCCGCTGCTGCTGACCGGCATCGCGCTGGTGGTCGTTGGGTTCGCCTTCAAGGCCTCCGTTGCGCCGTTCCATCAGTGGACGCCGGACGTCTATGAGGGCGCGCCGACGCCGATCACCGCTTTCATGGCGACGGCCACCAAGGCCGCAGCGCTTGCCGTGTTCCTGCGCTTCTTCGACGTAGCCGTGATCTCAGAGCAGCCCAAGTGGGCGCCGATGCTGGCGGCCCTGGCCGCGGTCACGATCCTGGTCGGCAACGTCGGTGCGCTCGGGCAGACTTCGATGAAGCGCCTGCTCGGCTACTCCGGCGTCGGCCAGGCGGGTTACATGCTCTGCGGTGTGGTGGTCGGCACGCGCCTGGGCGTGTCCGCGACGGTTCTCTACCTGATCGCCTACCTGTTCATGAACATCGCCGCCTTCGCAGTGGTGCACAGCCAGGAGACTGAGACCGGGAACGACCGCATCAGCAGCCTCTCGGGTCTGGGCAGACGCAACCCACTGATGGCCTGGGTGATCACGATCGCGATGCTGGCGCTCGCCGGTATCCCGGGCACGGTCGGATTCATCGGCAAGTTCCAGCTGATCCACGCGCTGGTCGACGGTGGCTATGCGTGGCTCGCGGTCGTGCTGGTGGTCGGCGCGATGATCTCGCTGGGGTACTACCTGAGGGTCGTCTCCGCTGTCTGGATGTCGCCGGCGCCGGTGTCGACTCCGGCTCCCGCAGTGCAGCCCGCGCCGGTCGCGGGCGGCTCGCCAGAGGTCGACAAGCTCCCGTACCCGGAGGTGCTGCTGGTCGGAATGCTGTTCGCGGGCGCTTGCATCGTCTTCGGCGTGCTCCCGGGGCCGCTGTTCGACCTCGCCGCTCACGCCGGCAGCGCGCTGCCCAACCTGTTCTGAGCTGAGCGGCTCGCCGATCGCGGCTCGGGCACTCGTCCGGCGACAGGACGTCTTTCCCGGGCGGTCTGCGCGGCCCGGGCGGTCTAGAAGGCAGGTGCCAAACAAGCTTGGGAAGGAGGGAGAGCTGACGCTCTCCCTGTGCTTGTCTCTGACGAAGACCGGCCGCGCCGCGGCCTTTTGCTGCGCTCGGAAGTCGGGCGGATCGAGCCTGCCGAGAGCGGTGCTCTCCAGCTCCTTGCCAAGCCCAAACCCCGGTCGCCTAGACCTTGCGCCACTCCGGGACCCACGAGCCGTCCTCGTGACGAGTGAAGTCCTGGAAGAGGCTCGGTGCCTCCGTCTTCATCTTCTCGGCGACGAGGTTGAAGACGAGACGCAACTCCTCCTCGGCGCCGGGCGCGGTGCGCATCTCGACCACGTGTCGCAGCGTGCGGACGTTCGCGGTCCAGAGAATGTCAGTGCTGAGCCCAATCGGCGCAAGCCGCCGCAGCGCCGAGGTGATCTCCTTCTTCAGCGCGAATGGCATTTCGCCGGCGTCGAGGTCCAGCTGCTCCGCTGCGCTCAGCTGGAACTCCTCCAGCTGCTCGACGAGGCTGATCACCTGGTCGCGCAACGGCGCGAGCGCAGGCGGCACGCGGAAGCCGATGTCCGTCAGCCGCACGTAGCGCAGGCTCTCCTGGCTGAACGCCGAGCCCGCGCGGTGCCTGACAAGTTCATGTGTGAAGACGCGAGAGCAGTTGCGAAACGCGAAGCTGTAATTGGCGTGCTCAAGCACACTGCCGTGGGCGCTCTGCAGCACGTTGCCGAAGTACGCTTCCTGGTCGGTGCGGATTCGCGTCACGTTGGGGTTCAGCCCGGGCTCCCAGCTGCGATAACACATGCGGCCGCCAAACTCGGCCAGCAGCTCGCCGTCTTTGAGCGATTCGAGCGCGGCTTCGCGCATGTCGAGCCAGGAGCTCCCGCCGACCGTATCCAGGTAGGCGCGCATGCCGTCGACGTCGACGGAAGGTCGGGCGACGAGGAAGATCTGTGGCGACGTCTCGTGCATGTCCGCCATGCAAGCGGACGGGCCGGACGAACCCCGCCCGTCGTATTCGCGGCTTCTCGCAAAGAGCGACGGTTATGTGTTTCGGGGTGGGGAGCCCCACGACAACGTTTTGGCGTTATATCGGTGCGATATCGCGGCGATACAGCGCTAAATCGACGTTCAGGGACCCTCGGGACCGAATCGCAGATCCGCGAGCGAGTCAAAGGGCTATCCAGCAAGCGCCAAAAGCCGTGGCGAACATGCGTTCGATCCGTTCCGTCCGGCCAGAGCGGCACGATCCGCGGCCCATGACCAGCGCAGGCAGCAAATACGGAGCACCGAACCGCCCGTTTCGACGTGCGCTCGCTGACGGCCAACTCGACCGTGCGCTGGTTTCATCTCGTGAAGTCCCGCGCATCAACCTGCGCGACGCCGCGAAGCTTCTCTACCTGATGGCCCGCAACGGCGACCGCCGCTACCCGAAAGCAGCCGCCCGGTGGATGAACCGGTACGCCGCTGAGACGAAAGACCTGACCCCGGCGATGCTGTCCGATGTTGGGGATGCGCTCGACGCCTTGGAGCACGGCGATTACGACGCCACTGAGCGACTGCTTGCGGCGGTCCAGAACATGTTGTAGGGCCTCCGCCGCGATCCCAGGTCTGTTCGCCGTTCTTTGAGCGGAGAGAGGGGGATTCGAACCCCCGAACGAGTTTCCCCGTTACACGATTTCCAGTCGTGCCCGTTCAACCACTCCGGCACCTCTCCAGGAAACGAGCCAAGAGTAGCGAGCAGGGGATCTTCCAACGCCGCGGGGTCAGCTAGATCTGCCAGGCGCCGTCGCGCAGCAACGGTACCTCGGTGCCGTCGGAGCGCACGCCGGTAACGGCGACGTCGTTGGAGCCGATCATGAAGTCGACGTGGATCCCGCTGGTGTTGGCGCGCTCGCGGTCAGGCCCGTCCTCGATGCTGAACCGGATGGCGCTGCCGAGCGCGAGATGGCAGGCTGCGTTCTCGTCGAGCAGGGTCGAATAGAAGACCGAGCCGGTCCGACCGATGCGGCTCTCTCGGTCGACCAGGGCGACCTCGCCGATCCGCGCCGCGCCGTCGTCCTTGGTCGTCATCGAGCGCAGGATCTCAGCACCGCTGTCAGCATCGATCTGGACAGCACGCCCGCCCTCGAACCGCACCCGTAGACCCTCGATCGGCGCTGTGCCCGGGATCAGCAGGGGCTTGGTGGCGGTGACGACACCGTCCACCCGCACCGGGTCGGGTGCGGTGAAAGTCTCCTCGGTGGGGAGGTTCGCGGTGCTGGTGATGCCGTGGATCGTGGTCACGCGGCCGCTGATCCAGCGCGAACCGGGGAGCAGACCCACCGTCAGATCGGTACCGGGACCCTTGTAGCTCAGCGCGTCCAGCTGCAGCTCGTTGAGTTTGGTCGACGTCGTCTCGAGCTGCTCGAGCCGCTCCAGCCAGGCCGCCTCAGGGTCGGGCTCGTTGAGTCGCAGGATCCACTCGATCTCATCCCACAGGCGCTCATACGCCATCTCGGGCTCCAGGTCAGGATGGACCAGCTGCGCCCAACCCCGAGTCGGGAACGGCACGATCGTCCAGTTCGTCTGACGCGCGGCGGTCACGATCATCGACTCCTTGATTCGTGGCAGCACATCCAGACCGAGCAGCTCAGGATCGACGTCGTCGAACAGGTCTGGCTCGACCGGTCCCTGGAAGGCGACCCGTGCGCCGCCAATCTCGCCCAGATGCAGAACGCGCTCGCCCAGCCACGGCGGCACGTATCCGAGCGTGTCCCGTGATGCGTGCTTCAGGCGCGAATGCTTGAAGTGCGGGTCGAAGTAGCCCGCGTCCACGTACTTGGCGCCGCGCGCATAGGCAGCGTCCGCGACCGCCCGGCTGATCGCTTCCTGGCCTGGCTCGACGGAGATCCCGACGACCTGTCCCGGCTGGATGTTGGCGCCGATACCGACGGCCAGCTGCGCGATCGCTTCGATCCGCTCCGACTCCGACCTCATGCGGGCACCGCCATGGGGAACACCTTGGAAAGCGTCCGCCCGGCAAGTGCCAGCGTCTCCAGGTCGTGGCTGTCCGGCATTGAGAAGCCGAAGCCCTCAAGCCCGGCGTCCTTCATTGCCTGCACCCGCTCGCCGACCGTGTCAGGGTCGCCGGTGATCATCGAGTCGATGCTCTCCTGCGGGATGCCGCGCTCGCGCAGCGTCGCCTTCTTGGCCTCGACCGCCTCATGCGTCGGGGCGATCAACACCCGGCCGAGCGCGGTCTTGGTGATTTCCGCAGGGTCGCGGCCGACGTCTTCGCAATGAGCCTCGAGCACGCCGAGCAGATGCCCGACTCGGTCCGAGTCGCCGAACAGGTTGCAGCCGTCGCCGTACTTGGCGACTAGGCGCAGCGTCTTGCGCTCACCGCTGCCTCCGATCAGGATCGGGATGTCTCCGCGCAACGGCTTTGGGTTATTGAAGGCTCCGTTTACACGGAAGTGCGTGCCCTCGAACCGGGCCTCATCTTCCGTGAACATCGCCCGAGCGACCTGAAGCGCCTCCTCGAGCATCTCGAAGCGGGTCTTCAGCGGTGGAAATTCGTAGCCGTAGGCCTGGTGTTCGGCCTCGAACCAGCCGGCTCCGAGGCCATGCCAGACGCGGCCTCCGGAGATGATGTCGAGCGTTGTTGTGATCTTGGCGGCGATCGCCGGGTTGCGATAGGTGACGCTTCCGACCAGCAGGCCGAACGTCAGCGTCGTCGTTCGCGCTGCGATCGCGGACAGCATCGTCGAGCCCTCGAACATCCAGTTCTGCGGCGGTCCGACCGGCGCGATCTGGTGCAGGTGGTCCATAACAGAGACTGAGCTCAACCCCGAGGCCTCAGCGGTGGCGGCGATGTCGCCGACCTGCTCAAAGACCTCGTCGGCCCCGATGCCCGGGTAGTTGAAATTGGGAATGTGCAGAGAGAGAGTGAGTGGAACGCGCATTTGAAAGACGCTATCGCGCGTCATACTCCGGCGCGTCACCGGAAAGTTCGGCACGTCACCGGAAAGCGAGGGGGCCGAGATGGAGCGCACGCTCTACGACAGCGAGCACAAGGACTTTGGCGAGTCCGTCCGAGCTTTTCTTGACCAGCACGTGACCCCGAACTATGAGCAGTGGGAGCGCGATGGGATCGTGCCGCACGAGCTCTATACGCAAGCGGGGAGCCATGGCTTTCTGGCGTTTGAGGTCGATGAGCGCTACGGCGGAGCCGGCGTGAGTGACTTCCGGTTCAACGCGATGCTCGCTGAGGTCGGGCTTGGGCTGGATCTGATCGGAGCGATCGGCGGGATCCTGCTCCACAACGACATCTGCCTGCCGTACCTCACGAGCTACTGCAACGAGGAGCAGCGCGAGCGCTGGCTGCCGGGCGTCGCCAGCGGTGAGTACCTGACCGCTGTCGCGATGACCGAGCCCGGCACCGGATCCGACCTCGCCGGCATCGCCACCCGTGCTGTGAAGACCACGGGCGGCTTCATCGTCAACGGAGCCAAGACGTTCATCACGAACGGCATCAACTCCGACCTCGTGATCGCCGCTGTTCGGACGGACTCAGACGACCGGCATGGTGGCCTCAGCCTGCTGATCATCGAGCGTGGGATGGAGGGCTTCACGCGTGGCCGCAACCTCGAGAAGATCGGCCTGCACAGCGCCGACACCGCTGAGATGTTCTTCGATGACGTGTTCGTTTCGGAGGAGAACCTGCTCGGCGAAGAGGGCATGGGCTTCCGCTATCTGACCGCCAATCTGCCGCAGGAGCGGCTTTCGGTCGCAGTGACTGCCGTGGCGGTTGCGCGGACGGCGTTGGGGCATACGCTCGACTACGTCAAGACTCGCGATGCCTTCGGCAAGCCGATCGGCAGCTTCCAGAACAGCCGCTTCGTGTTGGCCGAGCTTGCGACCGAAATCGAGATTGCGACGGTGTACCTGGACCGCTGCGTGTTGGCCCACAACGAGGGAGAGCTCTCGGCCGTGGATGCGGCAATGGCAAAGTGGTGGACGACCGAGCTCCAAGGGCGAGTCGTCGACCGGTGTCTGCAACTGCACGGTGGCTACGGGTACATGCTCGAGTATCCGATCGCCCGCGCGTTCGTCGACTCGCGCGTGACCCGGATCTACGCGGGCACGAACGAGATCATGAAGGAGATCGTCGGGCGCGCGCTTGGTCTGTGAGCACGGTCGGCATTGTTGGTCCTGCGTCCATCGGGTAGGCTTTGCATGCAGCCGACGTCTTCTTCGGGCCTTAACCAGAAGCCCAAGTGCGGCGGCTTAAATGTTGCGAGGACGTAGTCCCGTGCAGCCTGCTGCACGACCGTGTGTGTAATCGGAGGAGAGAGGTATCTCTATGAGTTTGATGTTTGATCGGTTCGCGCGTCGGCGTGTGGCCTTGGTGCCGGTTGCGGTTGCTGCTGTTGCGGCGGGCGTGGTTGGCGTCTCGAGCGCCTCGGCGCATAAGGATGCGGGTCATGCTGCGGCGGCTGTTTCTAAGTCGACGTTGGTGACTTTGAAGGGTGATGTTGTGAAGGCTGAGACGGCGCCGAAGTGGTATGCGCCGGGTCCGGCTGTGAATGGCCGTAAGGCGTTGAAGGGTAAGACGATTGTGACGTTCCCGATTTCGTCTGAGATTGATGCTTGTAATACGAAGGGGCAGCAGGGGTATTACGATGCTGAGGCTCAGAAGCTTGGGGCGAAGGTGATTGCGTTGCAGTCGACGACTGGTCCGACGGGTTGGCAGTCTGATTTGCAGCAGGCGATTACGGATAAGGCCAATGCGGTTGTGATGTTGTGTGGTCCGACGCCGGCGGCGTTGCCGCAGTTGGCGACGTTGAAGGCTGATCACATCAAGGTTGTTGACGGTAATTACAACCAGACTGGTGGTAATCCGGCGTTTCCGTTGACGAATCTTGATGCTGAGAGTGGTGTGAACACGATTCAGGGTGTTCAGACTGATTTGGCTGATGCGCTTGTGAATCTGAAGGGGCAGGCTGCGCATGTGTTGTTCCTTGATTCGCCGCAGGTCGCGCAGGATTCGGGTGCGGCTGGTGGTTTGGCCTCAGCGATGAAGTCTTGGTGCTCGTCGTGCACGATTGAGAAGACTGAGTTGTTCGGTACTCAGGATTGGTCGGGTCCGAAGGAGCTTGCGGCTGTGACCTCTGATTTGCAGGCTGATCCGAAGATCAACACTGTGATCGTGACGTTTGATGGGATGACTGACGGGATTGAGAGCACCGTCACGTCGGCTGCCTCTTCGCATCCTGGTTTGAGGATGTATGCGTGGGGTGGTGGCCTGGCTGAGATCAAGGATGTTCAGTCTGGCGGCACGTTTGCTGGTGATTCCGGTCCGGATGAGAAGTGGGATGCCTATAACCAGTTGGATCAGACGATCCGTTTGTTGGCTGGCAAGAAGGCTGCCCCGGTCGCTAAGGAGATCGCTCCGAACCTGTTCTTCACGAAGGCCAACGCGAAGGTCTTCAGTGTTGGTGGCAACGGCACCGCCTATAGCGATAAGGCCTATGGTGATGGTGCGTTCGTGAACCACTTCCTCAAGCTCTGGGAAGTCAAGAAGTAAGTAGCTGAAACGGACGGGCGTCGCTTGATATCGGTACAACTCTGAAAGTATGAGCAGCGGTACCGATACGGCGACGCCCGCAGATTTCGTGAGTTCGGGGGCCCCGGCGCTTGAGGCGAAGAACCTTGCCAAGAGCTTCGGGGCCTTCCGCGCGCTGAAAGGTGTCGACCTCACGATCAACGCCGGCGAGGTTGTCGCGCTGCTGGGTGAGAACGGCTCCGGGAAGTCGACGCTGGTGAAGATCCTGTCCGGCTACCACGAGCCGGAGCCCGATGGCGAGCTGCGGATGAACGGCGTAGAGGTGCCGTTGCCGGTGCCGCTTGGCGCCGCTCGCCATGTCGGCCTCAGCTTCGTGTACCAGGATCTGGGTCTGGCCGGCGATCTGTTGGTCGTGGAGAACCTGTTCGTCGGAAACCGCGTGACCAGCGGGTTCGCCTCCGCGGCACGGATCAACTGGCGCGTCGAGCGGGACCGCGCGCGCGAGATCTTCGACCGTTACGGTGTCAACCTCGACCCCAACGCGCAGGTCGGTCGGCTACGGCCGACGTCTCAGGCGCTGCTGGCGATCGTCCGCGCGGCACACGAGCTGCGCGAGTACCGTGAACTGTACGAGGAGTCCGGCGGCGTGTTGGTGCTCGACGAGCCGACCGTGTTCCTACCGGAGCACGAGAAGGTGTTCCTGTTCGACCTTGTTCGCCGAGTCACTGCAGATGGGTTTGGTGTGCTGTTCGTGTCCCACGACATGACGGCCGTGCGCGAGATTGCCGATCGTGCGGCGGTGCTGCGCGACGGCGCGAAGGTCGGGGACCTGGGTGTCAAGCACGCGTCTGACGCTGACCTGATCGAGCTCGTCTCAGGCCACCGCCTTGATCGCAGCGCGATTGAGGCTGCGACCACCTATGGGTCGTCCGAGGCGGTGGTCGAGAACCGCGGCGAGGTCCTGCTGTCGGCCCGAGGCGTCCGCGGTGGTCGCGTGAAAGACATCAGCTTCGACCTGCACGCCGGAGAGATCCTCGGTATCGCCGGTCTGCTCGGTGCGGGCAGCGAGGACCTGCCCTACGTTCTGTTCGGAGACACGCCCGATGCGGGCGGCGAGGTCACGATCGGTGCCTGGAGCGGCGACGCTTCAGAGCTTGCGCCCAGCAAGTCGATCAAGCTCGGCGTGTCGCTGGTGCCGGCCGATCGCAAGGCACAGGGTGCCGTGGCTGACCTACCGGTCTCGCTCAACATGCTCTCGCTGAGCTTTAAGAACTTCGTGCAGGGTGGATTCCTGCGCCTCGACAACCTCTTGGCTGTCGCCAATGAGCGCACCGAGACCTACGACGTACGCCCTCGCGACGCCTCGCTCAACATGTCGGCGCTGTCTGGTGGTAACCAGCAAAAGGTCGTCCTGGCGCGCTGGTTGGAGCGGGAGCCGCGCTTGCTGCTGCTGCACGAGCCGACCCAGGGAGTCGACGTCGCTACCCGCCACCAGATCTACGAGTTGATGCGCGCGCGCGCCGCTCAGGGCGTGGCGATCCTTTGGATCTCGACGGACTTTGACGAGCTTGCGACCGTGTCACACCGCATCCTGCTCTGTGCAGGAGGAGGGATCGCGGGGACGATCGCGCCGCCGTACAGCCGTGACAGGATTACCAGTGAGGTCTACTCCGCCACGGCGCGTGGCGGTTCCAGAGAGGTGACAGTGCAGTCATGACGACCAACGTGGACGAACCGTCCGAGGCCGCTCCGCCGCCTGCCCCCGCAAAGGGCTCCGACGCCGGCTCGGGGCTCTCCCGGGTCTTCAACTCACGCATGCTGGAGGCATCGCTGCTGCCGATCGGCTTCGTGCTCGTGATCGTGGGCTTTGGTATCGCCCGTCCCGACACGTTCTTCCAGTGGTCGAACTTCACCAGCATCTTCGGTCTCAACGCGACCGAGCTGGTGCTGGCGATGGCACTGCTGATCCCGCTCACCAACGGCGATCTGGATCTGTCCGTCGCCGAGCTCTCCGGGATGGTTGGGATTCTCGTCGGCTGGCTGAACGTCAACCACGGTTGGGCGATCGTCCCCGCGATCCTCGTTGCGCTTGCCGTTGGCGTGCTCTGTGGCGCGATTACTGGCTCGATTATCGTCAAGTTCGATGTCAATCCATTCATCATCACGCTCGCGATGGGCAGCATTTTCGACGGCATCGCCTTCTGGCTGCCTGATCAAGAGACGATCCCGGGCATCTCACCGAAGCTCACTGAGTGGACCGACCTGCGCCACATCCTCGGGATACCGATCGACTTCTGGTACGGGATAGCGATCATGCTGATCATGTTCTACGTGCTGACGTTCACGGCGTTCGGCCAGCGCTCGCTATTCATCGGCCAGTCGCGCGAGGTCGCACGACTGAGCGGCTTCAAGGTGGGCTCGTCGCGCTTCTGGGGGTTTGTGATCGCAGGCGGTATCGCCGCGATCTCAGGCGTGATCAACGACGGCGTGCTCGCCTCTGCCACGCCCCAGAACCAGGGCAACCTGCTGTTGGCCGTGTACGCCGCAGCGTTCCTCGGGTTCACCACGATCCAGCCGGGCCGGTTCAACGCGATCGGGACAGGGATCTCGGTCTTCTTCCTGGCGACCGCTGTCAACGGGATGAATCTGCTCGGGGCGCAGACCTATATTCAGTCGCTGTTCTACGGCGTTTTCCTGGTGCTCGCCGTGGTGCTCTCGCGGGTTATCAACCGTCGCCGTGCCGCGTCTGCGGCCCAAGCGACAACCTAGGGCTGGGGGACGAATGCCACAGGCGGCGGTGTCCCAGGGGCTCGCCGCAATCCTCGGGTTGCGGCAGCTGATCCTCGACGGCGAGCTTCGTGCGGGCGACCGTCTGTCCGAGGTTCGGCTGGCCGCTCGGCTGGAGGTATCGCGCACCCCGTTGCGGTTGGCGCTGGCGCAGCTCGAGCACGAGGGGCTGCTCGAGCCCGTGGCCGGTGGCGGCTTTGTGGTGCGCTCGTTCAGCGGACGGCAGGTCGTCGACGCGATCGATCTGCGCGGCCTGCTCGAGGGCTCCGCCGCGCGGCTCGCGGCAGAGCGCAACAGCGGTCCGCGGGCGCTGGGTGAGCTGATCGCGTGCGTCGCCAAGCTCGACCGGATCGTCAGTGCGCCGGACCACCCAACCGGCGATGACTTCGAGCTGTACGTGGAGCTCAACGACGCCTTCCACAACGAGCTGTTCGTGCTGGCCGGCAGCGACGTTCTGCGCGATGCGTACGAGCGCGTGCTGGCGCTGCCGTTCGCCCAACCCAGCGCTTTCCTGCTGATCCAGGCAGAGGGTCAGTCATTTGAGCCGACGCTGTCCGCGGGACATGCACAGCACCACGAGATCCTTGACGCGATCGAGCGCGGCGACGGCGAGCAGGCCGAGCGGCTCGCGCGCCGGCATGCACATCTGGCGGAGGAGAACATGGAGGCGGCGGTGGCGAGCGGTGGGCTCGACAAACTGCCCGGCGGGGGCTTGATCAGGGAAGCCGAGGAGGCAGATCGATGAGTGCGGCCGAGAACACCCAGCGACTGCTGATCGGGGGTGAATGGGTCGATGCCGCGGCTGGGACCTTCGACGTGCGCAACCCCTACACCGGTGAGCGTGCATCGGTTGCCGCCGCTGCCGGGCGCGAGGAGGCCCGTCGTGCGGTCGAGGCAGCCGCCGCAGCGTTCGACGGCTGGTCCGAAACGCCCCTGGCCAGGCGCCGTGAGATCCTTGAGCGCGCCGCCGATCTGATGGACCAGCGCCAGACGGAGTTTGCTCAGGTCGTCGCGGACGAGACCGGCGGCACGTTCGGCTGGGGAATGTTCAACGTTGGCCTGGCGACGGGCATGCTGCGTGAGGCGGGCGTCCACGCTGCCGCCGTCCATGACCAGGAGATCCACTCGCACATCGCGGGTAAGCGCATGCGGGCCATACGCCAGCCGGCCGGCGTGAACGTCGGCATCGCTCCGTGGAACGCGCCGGTGATCCTCGGTACGCGCGCGATCGCAGCGCCGCTCGTCTACGGAAACACGGTCGTTATGAAGGCCTCCGAGCTCTCTCCGCGCACCCATGGCGCGATCATCGAGTGTCTCGAGCAGGCCGGGATCCCGGCCGGTGTCGTCAACCTCATCACCAACGACCCGGCTGACGCCCCGGAGGTGGTAGACGAACTGATCGCGCATCCGGCCGTGAGACGGATCAACTTCACGGGCTCGAGCCACGTCGGCGCGATCATCGCTGAGAAGGCCGGGCGCCACCTCAAGCGTGTGCTGCTCGAGCTCGGCGGCAAGGCCCCGTTCGTGGTCCTGGAGGATGCCGACCTCGATGCTGCGGCCGCGGCCGCGAACTTCGGCGCGTTCATGCATCAGGGCCAGATCTGCATGTCGACCGAGCGGATCGTCGTCGAGCGGCGCGTCGCCGCCGAGTTCTCGGCCAGGCTGGCCGCTCGCGCGGGGTCACTGAAGGCCGGCGATCCGCGCGATCCGTCGACCCAGATCGGGCCGCTGATCAATGCGGCCGCGCTCGACCGTGTCTCCGAACTGGTCGAGGATGCGGTCGACCGCGGCGCTGAGGTCCTTACCGGCGGCGAGGCCGACGGTCTCGTCTACCGGCCGACGGTCCTGCGCGGCGTCACCTCGGACATGCGCATCTACTCGGAGGAGTCGTTCGGACCGTCTGTGTCGATCATCGAGGTCGACGGCGCTGAGGAGGCGATTCGCGTCGCCAACGACAGCGAGTACGGCCTGGCCGCAGCGATCTTTTCGCGCGATGTCGAGCGCGCCGAGCAGCTTGCTCGGCGCATCCACAGTGGTATCTGCCACATCAACGACGCGACTGTTCACGACGAGCCGCAGGTTCCTTTCGGTGGTGTCAAGAACAGCGGCTGGGGCCGGTTCGGCGGCGAGTGGGCGGCCGAGGAGTTCACCGAGCTGCGCTGGATCACAGTCCAGGACGAGCCGCGCGAGTACCCGATCTGACCGCGTTTGGCGACGGCAGCCGAGCCAGCGGTCAGGCACCCACCAGGCAGCACCGCCCGCGGCATGAGAGCCTCTGAAGCGTGAGCATGATCGCCCGCGAGAACGCTGATGAAGGCCGCACCGCCTGGGCGCGCAATCTGGCAACCCCGGTCCGGGATTTCCTGAGCACCGAGACCGGTGGCGCCGCCGTGATGATCGTCGCGACAGTGGTCGCGCTGATCTGGGCCAACTCGCCGATTTCGCACAGCTACGAGAGCTTCTGGTCAACGAGACTGTCCGTCCAGGTCGGCTCACACGGCGTCTCGGCGACGCTGCGCGAGTGGGTCAACCAGGGGTTGATGACGCTGTTCTTCCTGGTTGTCGGACTTGAGGCCAAACGGCAGCTCGACCTTGGCGAGCTGCGGGACCGGCGGCGTTTGGCGGTACCGGCGTTGGCGGCGCTGTTCGGGATCATGGTCCCGGCCGGCATCTATCTGGCCTGGAACGCGGGCGGTCCCGGTGCGCACGGGTGGGGAGCGGCGATCTCGACTGACACGGCGTTTGCGCTCGCGGCGCTGGGACTGCTGGTACCCCGGTCAGCGACACGGATGCGAGTGTTCCTGCTGTCGCTGGCCGTGGTCGACGACCTAGCCGGCCTGCTGGTCGTGGCGATCGCCTACACGACGCACATCTCAGTGGTCGCGCTCGCGGTCGCCGTTGGCCTCTATCTGCTGCTGCTCGGGCTGCGGTGGGTGCCGTTCGCGCGTGGACCGCTGGCGGTTGCGCTCGGCATCGGCATCTGGTTCGCGATGTTCGAGTCGGGGATCGACCCGGTGATCTCCGGGCTGGCGATCGGCCTGGCGACCAGCGCCTACTCGCCCTCACGCGAGGATGTCGGGCGGGCGCTCGAGCTGACCCGGACCTTCCGCGAACAGCCGACCCCGGCGCTCGCACGTGCTGCGCAGCGCGGTCTGGTTTCGTCGATCTCGCCCAACGAACGTCTCCAATACCAGCTGCATCCGTGGACCAGCTATCTGATCGTGCCGCTGTTCGCGCTCGCCAACGCGGGCGTGCACCTCAGCGCCGGGCTCCTCGGCAAGGCCTATACGTCACCGATCACACTCGGAATCATCACCGGCTACGTGGTCGGCAAGCCGGTCGGCGTGATGACCGGCTCGTGGCTGGCCTCTCGCCGCTGGCTGCGCGGCCCGCGCGCGCCGGTAAGCCCACCGGTGCTGCTGGCGGGCGGAGCGTGCGCAGGAATCGGCTTCACGGTCTCGCTGCTGATCTCCGCGCTGGCGTTCAGCGGCGTGCGACTCGAGGAGGCCAAGATCGGCACGCTCTCGACGCTGGTCCTGGCCCCGATCGTCTCCTGGCTGGCGTTGCGCCTGCTGCGCCGCCTGCCGGCGGAGGTCCGCGCGCGTCAGATTGCCGGGACTGCCGAGGACATCCTTGACCTGTCGGCCGACGTCGACCCGGACCGCGATCACATCCGTGGCCCGGACGACGCTCCGGTAACCGTGGTCGAGTACGGGGACTTCGAGTGCCCGTACTGCGGCCAGGCGGAGGGTGTGATCCGCGAGTTGCTGCTTGAAAGTGGCGATGACGTCCGCTACGTCTGGCGGCACCTACCGCTGAACGACGTGCACCCCAACGCGCAACTCGCGGCGGAGGCGTCAGAGGCGGCAGCTGCCCAGGGCAGGTTCTGGGACATGTCAGAGCTGCTGCTCAGTCATCAGGGCGAACTGCAGCTGGACGACCTGGAGGGCTACGCCCGACAGCTCGGGCTGGACGTCGACCGCTTTGGGGACGAGCTACGCCGCCGCGAGTGGGCGCCACGTATCAGTGAGGACGTCTGCAGCGCTGACGAAAGCGACGTGTCCGGCACGCCGACGTTCTTCATCAACGGTCGCCGGCACTACGGCGTTTATGACATCGAGACGCTGACGACTGCCGTGCGAGCCGCCAAGAACCGGGCCTTGCTGCTCGCCCGGAACGCTGCGCGGGTCGGGTCCTAAGCCGCTGCGGGCCGGGTCCTGACCTGGCTTTCGCCGGGGGGCTGCGTTCACGGGCGTGCAACGTCTGTTGCTGGACAGCTGTCCAACGTTGCCGATGCATCCTCGCCGACTCCCAACGAGCTGTCGATTTCGTTGTAGGCCGGCTCCGAGCGCAAGCAGCAACCCGAGGATGACCATGCACTTCAAGAAGCTGGCAGGTAGATGTGGCGCGATCTTCGCCGCGACCGTGTTGGTGACCATGGCGACGAGTGCCGTCGCGCAGGCGCAGCTGGCCGCTCCGAAGCTGCGCTCGCCCTCGAACCACGCCCGCGTGCAGGCACTGCCCGCGTTTACCTGGAAGGCGGTCAACAGGGCCGCGAGCTACCAGTTTGAGTTCTCCGCCAATGGCAACTTCTCCTCGTCTGTCAGCGGCTGGAGCGCCGGTCCGATGTCACTTCATACGACCGCGATCACCAACACCTCGGCAATCTCGAACGGCACCTACTTCTGGCGTGTGCGCGCGGTCAGCGCGTCTGACGTGCCGGGGCGCTGGTCGACGATGCGCAAGCTCACCAAGCGCTGGTCCAAGGCGCCGAAGCTGACCAGTCCGGTCACCACGCCGATCAGCTGGCCGGCGATGCCGCTGCTGATGAAGTGGACCGCGGTGCCGTATGCCGTCAACTATCAGGTTGAGATCGGCACGAGCTCCTCGCTGTCGACGCTCGTCTATGGCCCGCAGGACGTTCAGGGACTGCAGTTCGCCGTGCCCAAGACCCTGTCTCCGGGCACCTACTACTGGGCGGTCAGGCCGATGAACGCCTCAGGGCAGCTCGGAGCACGTTCGGTCGTTCGGTCGTTCAGCTGGAAGTGGCCGTCGAATACGAGCCTGACAGAGACCGACGCCTCGCCCGACGCGACGTATGAGGAAGCGAACTTCAGCTGGACGCCGATCGCCGGCGCCTCCAGCTACGAGCTCCAGGTCGCGACCAACCCCGCCTACGCGAATGACTCGATCATTCTCGACGCGACCGGTCTACTCGGCAACAGCTACACGCCGACCAGCTTCCTGCCCAACCACACCACGCTCTACTGGCGCGTGCGGGCGCTCGATGCAAACAAGGACGCAGGTTCGTGGAACACGGGTGAGGAGTTCACGGAGAGCTTCGACACCGCCACCCCATCGATCCTGAACCTCCACGTCGTTGACCAGAACGGCAACACCGTCGATGGAGACACCAATGACGATAACCCCATCGTCCGATGGTCTCCAGTCCCGGGGGCGTCGGCTTACAACGTGACACTGGTCCCCTGGATCTCAGGCTCCGGCTGCAACTTCAACGGCAGCACGCATACGATCAGCACTTCTGTGACGGCGTGGACGCCGTGGGGCACGGACGACCTCAACACCTGGGAATCAAGCGAGTATCAGTGGCCCTCGATTGCTGATGACGCAAGCGCCGAGATGCAGGTCACTAGCGGCTCCTCCTACTGCATCGATGTGATCGCCTACCGCTCGGCCAGCCCGCTCGCGGGCTCGACGATCGAGAGCGCCCCGACTGTTATCGGAAGCCTGACCGCACCAGCTTTCACCTATGAGAAGTACGTTCCCGCAGGCACCCTCACCTCACCGACGACAGTGGACTACTCGCCTGGGATCGTGCAGCCCGCGGCCGGAGCCGGCGCGCTCAGCCAGGGATCGACGATCACCACCACGCCGCTGTTCGAGTGGCAGCCGGTCGCCGATGCCGACGGGTACTACATCGTGATCGCCAACGACGCCAGCTTCGATCCCAACTCGATCCTGTTCGGTGGCTATACCAATACGACCTCCTGGGCACCGCCGCGACCGATTCCGGATCAGACAGGAGCCTTCTGGTGGGAGGTGCTGCCGGTCAACGCGGCGCAGGCACCGTTTGGGACCGGGAGCGCGCAGGACGGTACCTACGACCCGCAGCACTTCAACAAGAGTTCGGCGCCGCCGGCGCCGGTGAGCCCGGTCGGTGGCGCCAACGTGCCCACCCAGCCCACGTTCTCCTGGCGCAGCGCCCAGGGCGCCGTCAGCTACACGCTGCAGATCTCGACGGACCCCACCTTCGCCAACCCTATCCAGAACGTCACAACCGACTCCACTGAGTACACGAGCAGCTCGACACTCCCAGCCGGCAAGACCCTGTACTGGCGTGTGCGGGCCAATGACGTGGCCTACAACCTCAACTGGTCGCCGACTGAGACCTTCACCCACAATGTGCCGGCGCCGACCAGCCCGACGAGCCGACCCAGGGTCGGCGCCACGGTCCCGCTGATGTCGTGGAAGCCGGTCACCGGGGCCACCGGTTACAACGTCGAGGTGACTTCGGGTCAGAGCTCCTACACGATCTATGTCACGACCCCGTTCATGACGCCGACCGAGCTGCCGGATCCCGGCATCTCCACCTGGCACGTGCAGGCGGTCTTCCCCGGCAGCATCACCAGTGCCTTCACGACGCCGGCAACAAACTACAAGCGCACGTTCCCGGCGCCAACGGGCGTCCACGCGACCAAGAGCGGCACGCGCATCCTCGTGACCTGGAGGCCGGATCCGCTGGCTAGCCACTACAACATCGAGGTCTCCACCACGCCTGGTTTCGAGAGCTCGATTGCGAGTGGGTCAACTGCCAACACCGCCTGGGTGCCGCAGCTCACCGCCCAGCAGGAGACGACGAAGCTCTATTGGCGCCTGCAGGCGGTCGACACCGGGAACAACGGCAGCGCCTACGACTCGGGAGTCTTCAAGCCGCCAGCCAAGCATCACAAGGCAACGAAGAAGACCGCAAAGAAGAAGAAGAAGTCGAAGAAGAAGTGACGTGCCTGAGCCCGGGGAGACTTGAGCTCCCCGGCTGCCGGCTCCCCGGCTATCGGATCGGCCGTGCGTGCGCAGGAACGGATCGGCGTGGAGGCGCACCGTGCTTTTGCGCCGTTTCGCCACGATATCGAAGCGATATCGCCGCTATATAGTGCCGAAACGGCATTCGGGAGGACCCCCGACCGGAACCGGCTTTCGGCTGCTTGCAGGCGATGCGTCACGGATCCGCGCCGTTGAGCAATCTCCGGAGTAATGATTTGGAGCAGTCCGGCCAGAAGGCGCAGTCGCAGATTTGTTGCTTCTTTGCTGCTGACGATCACAACAGCGTCGTTGGCTGCGGTCGCGGCCGTACCGGCCGGTGCTTCGGCAACGACTGGGACGGTCCTCATGCGCGGCTTGCGGAACGCGCAGGCTTACGCCGCCGGCGGCCGGCTGTTTGTCACAGAGCAGTTGAACGAGTTTGGGAAGGCAGCTTTGGACGAGCTGATGCGCGTCGATCCGGAGACCGGACAAGTTGCCGCGAAGCGGTGGCTCGGTAGCGCCTACAACCAAGCTCTACTCGCCAACGGTTCGCTCTGGGTCGCTGGCACTCGGGCAGCCAGGTCCTGGCTATGGCGACTCGATCCCAAATCCCTCGCGGTCAGGACGAAGGTTTTGATCGGGGCTGATGGCGATGGAACGACCGAGGCCTACCCGACGATGACGGTAGCCGGCGGATGGCTCTGGGTTGGCTACTGGAATGAGCTGCTTCGCGTGTCGCTGACGACCGCCGAGGTGACGAAAGTGGTCGCGGTCCCGCACGCCCAAGGCATCGGGGTCTCATCCGACGGGCATGGTCGAACGTTGGTCGACAGCGCGGGGCAGCAGAAGGCATACATACAGTCCCGCAATCCCGAAGACGGCAGTCTGATCGCGCAATCCTCGACGATTGAGAGCGTGTCGCGTCCGTTCATTGGCGGAGTGTTCGGCGACGGGATTTGGATCAGCAACGGGACAGGCAGTGCCGGTTACGTGGAGCGCCTCTCACTCCGCACACTCGAGTCCACCTCGTTCCGGGGCGCGCAGCCGCATCCAGGTATCGAGATGCCGCCGTCGATCTTTGGCTCAAACGGCGTCGCGGCGCGCGTCATTGACGGCGTGCTTTGGGTCACACAGATCGCCGGCGGGCCTGGGCGCAACTACTGTGGCGACCCGCTGACCGGCGTCTTCCGGGCTCGGCTGGGACTCTCCGAGCAGGCGGATTTCCTGACGGCCGATGCCGGCCGGGTCTATTTCCTGTCGATCGACTCGGTCAGGAACGAACAGCTTGCATGGGTTCGTGTCAGCCCACGATGCTGATCCGCTTCATCGCTGGAGAATGACGGAGAGGGGGGGATTCGAACCCCCGATGGACTGAAAGCCCATACCGGTTTTCGAGACCGGCGCATTCAACCGCTCTGCCACCTCTCCGGAGACAAGCGCGTCCAAAGGTAGCGGCTCAGCGCCTGCTCGCGAAGAACGCTCGCAGCAGCTCGCCGGCCTCCTCGGCCAGCAGACCGCTGGCCACCGCCGGCCGGTGGTTGAACTGGGGCACGTCCAGCAGGTCGATCACGCTGCCGGCCGCTCCGGCCTTGGGGTCGTTTGCGGCAAAGACGACACGCGGAACTCGCGCAAGCACGATCGCGCCCGCGCACATCGCGCAGGGCTCGAGCGTCACGTACATAACGGCGTCGAGGATGCGCCAGGTGCCGAGCGCCTGGCTGGCCTCGCGCAGCGCGAGCGTTTCAGCGTGCGCGGTTGGGTCGTTGCGAAGCTCACGCTCGTTGTGACCGGCGCCGACGACCTCACCGTCGTTGACGATCACGGCGCCGACGGGAACGTCGTTGTGATCGAGCGCGCGCTCTGCCTCCCGCAGCGCCAGCCGCATGTAGTACTCGTCTCGCGGAAAAAAGTGTCCATTCATCGCGCCAGAGTGTGGCGCAAGGCCTAATCCTCACGAAACTTTCATAGTGGTTTGCTGTCTTACCTGATGCGTTGCGTCCGCAACCAAAGGGACCCCCGACTTGTCTGCCGTCGATGTCACATACGAGCATCTCCTGATCCCCGCGCCGGCCCGTGGGCGCGCGGCCCGTTTGGCATCGGCCGTGGCTGTGGCAACAGTCGCGACCAGCGTCGCCGCGCTCGCGCTCGGCCCGCTGACCCGCGGCGCAGACGTCATCCGTGAACCGTTGGCGCCCGTGAGAACGGCGCAGCCGTACGCGCCGCACGACCTGGTCGTCGGCTACAGCGGCTCTGAAGCGGGGGCGTTGGCACGGATCCGCGGCGCCGGCCTTGCCGTGAAAGCGTCGTCTCATCAGTCGCTGACACCGGATGAGCTGGTGCTCGAACTGCCCGCTGCGCTGAACGTGCCCAGCACAGCCGCAAGCGTGGCAAGGCTACCGGGGATCACGTATGCGGTCCCGGACTACGTCGCGCACGTCGCCGGCAGCTGGTTTCCGAACGACACCGGCCGCACCGGCAGGGCCAAGGGCTGGGAAAAGCTGCAGTGGAATTTCCTCGACAAGAGCGGGATCAAGGCTCCGCAGGCCTGGTCAAACCTGATCGCGGACCACAGGCCGGGCGCCAAGGGCGTCGTCATCGCTGTGGTCGATACGGGCGTCGCCTTTCGCAATTACCGCAACTACAGGCGCTCTCCGGACTTTCAGGGGACGCGGTTCGTGTCTCCCTGCGATCTTGTCCTCGGCGCGATCCACGACGGTCGCTGCACCGATCCGGACGCCGTCGACCGTGAGGGTCACGGCACATTCGTCGCCGGCACGATCGCCGAGTCGACCAACAACCGCATCGGGCTCACAGGGCTGGCCTACGACGCTTCCGTGATGCCGGTGCGAGTGCTAGACGCCGAGGGCAACGGCGACGCATCGACGATCGCTACCGGCATCCGCTACGCAGTTCAGCACGGTGCGCAGGTGATCAACCTCAGCATCGAGTTCTCGCCGGGGACCACCAGTGGCGAGATTCCGGATGTGGTCTCCGCGGTCAACTACGCCCATCAGCACGGTGCAATCGTGGTCGCGGCCGCGGGCAACGACGAGGGCAGCTCGATCGATTACCCGGCGGCGCTCTCCAACGTGGTCTCGGTCGGCGCCACCACCAGCGACCGCTGCTTGGCGATCTATTCGGACGTCGGCAGGGGCCTGAACATCGTGGCGCCCGGCGGCGGCGACGACGCTGCCTCAGTGCCGGGAACCGTCTGCCACCCGCTGCGCAACCTTCCCGACATCTACCAGATGACGTTCGACGACTCTTCCCATCCCGGCAGCTTCAGTCTGCCGGGGGGTTGGTTCGGAACCTCGATGGCCGCGCCGGCGGTCTCGGGTGCCGCTGCGATGGTGATCGCCAGTGGCGTGATCGGCCAGCATCCGAGCCCGAACGCGATCCTGGCGCGGCTCGAGGCGACTGCGCAGCCGCTCGGCGAGGGCCGGCCCAACAGCGATTATGGATTCGGCCTGCTCGACGTGGGTGCGGCCACGACCCGGGGTGGACCGACCACGCCGCCAACATCGCCCTACTCGCTTCAGGGCGCGACGCGGCCGGTGATCCGCCAGTCACAGGGCAAGTCGACCGACCGATCGGCCCGCGCTGACCGCCGGCCTAGGAGAGTTGCACGATCGCGATCACGATCCCGATCAGGACGAACAGGACGATCAGCGCCTGCGTGTAGATCCAGAGCTTCGGCATCGCTGGCTGAAAGCTAGCGTGGGTCGCTCTCGCCCGTCATCTCCGTCTCCGTCATCTCCGTCTCCTCAGGTCCTCGAGCAGTGCCACGCTCCGGGGGATGCCGTCGTCGCCGAGTGTGACCGCGCCGCCCGGCCAGTATTGGCCGGCTGGGCCCAACCGGTGGGCGACCACCGGCTCATAGCGCCAGGAGCCGGTGTTCAGAACCTGCGGGGCCCCGCCGGGACCTGACCAGAGACGCTGGTCGTCGCCGGCGCTTGGGCCGGCCCGGTGCACGTGGCCGAACACCAGGAACCGTGCATTGACCCTCAGCGCCGAGGCGGCTCGCAGGAGCGCCGGCAGGGCGTGACGTTGCATCTGGTACCCCAACGCTCGCGAGGTCAGCGGCGCCAGCACGGGTGGGAGGTGGCGATCGAGCCAGCGCTCGGGCGGCATGCCGTCGCGCATGTGCTGCGCCGGGGGGCTTGCGATGTACTCGAACGCCGCCGGTGCCGTCAGTTGCGGTCGCGAGCGCGTGTGCAGTCCCCAGGACGACACCGGTCGCATGAAGTGGTTCAGGTAGTGGCCGTGCGTGGCCCAGACCTCGTCGCTCAGCCAGACTCCCGGGTAGCGAACCTCGACTCGCGTTGACGCCAGCCATGAGACCAGCTCGGCGAGCAGCGGGCTCGCGTCCGACGGGACGAGCGCCTCACGCGCGAGCCCGTCACCCTGGTCCCGTGCCCAGTTGCGCAACAGGCCATGGTCATGGTTCCCGGGCACCAGCACGAGCTGTTTGGAGGTTCCGAGCCGTTGCGCAATCGCCCGCAACACGGGCTCGGCGATCGGGAATGAGATCGCCGAGTGCGTCTCCAGCATCTCGACGATGTCGCCCAGCAGCACCAATCGGTCATGGTGATCGAGTGCCTCGAGCAGCGCGGCCAGCGGGCCTGGCCGGGTGAGGACGCTGATGCCACCGCGCTGTCCGAGGTGGAGATCTGAGATCACGAGGGTGCGCATGGGCAACTGATTAAAGAGGTCGAATACGCTCAGGCACGTGAGCGGCCAATCGCGGCAAGACCAGCACGCTACCGGCACGTCGACTCGGAGGCTCAGCTTCGGTGCGGTTGCCGAGCAGTACGACCGCCATCGCCCCGGATACCCTGCGCAGCTGGTCGACGACGTGCTGGCCTACGCGGCGGCCGTGCCCGGCGACAGGGCGCTGGAGGTCGGAGCCGGCACCGGCCGGGCGACCCTGCTGTTTATGGAGCGGGGCCTGCGGGTGACGGCGATCGAGCCCGATCCCGATATGGCGGCGGTGGCGAGCCAGCGGGCCGCCGCCGCCGGGCTCACGTTCGAGCTGATCGACTCCGACTTCGAGGACTACGTGCTGCCCGGGCGCGTCTTCAAACTGCTGTTCTCCGGGACGGCTTGGCACTGGGTCAGGCCCGACCAACGTAACGTGCTGGCACACCGAGCGCTCGCGCCCGGGGGTGCGCTGGCGCCGTTCTGGAATCGGCCGATCTGGGAGGGCAATCCGTTGCGGCCCGAGTTCGATGCCGCCTACGGTGAGGTCGCTCGGGAGTTTGCGGCGCATCCATCCGGCCCGATGAACCCCCTCGGCGAGCCGCTGGAGATCAAGACCGACCAGGAGTGGCTGCAGGAGGAGTTCCGCGATGACGCCGGCTTTACCGACGTGGAGGCCCGCCATTACCGCTGGGAGCAGACCTATACGATGGTCGATTATCTGAGCCTGATCGGGACACACTCCGACCACATCCAGCTTCCGCAGGCGGCGAGGGAGCGGCTGTTCAAGCGGATCGCGGAGGCAATCGACCGGGCCGGTGGCAGCTTCGCCCTCACCTACGAGGCACTGCTGTGCCTCGCGCGCGCTACTTGAGGACCCTCCGCACCTGCCGGTAGGTGCCAGTCGCGCCAAGCGCGATCGTGATCGCCCCGCCGATCAGCGCGACCGCGGCCAGCAGAATCGGCCAGTGGCGCTGGAGAAAGTCCCGTGCGCGCCCCAAGACCTGCTGGGCGTGGTCTCCGGCGAAGCTGAGGATCGCGAGGATCCCGAGCAGTGGCAGTACGAAGCAGACGTTGAACAGCACGATCAGCAGCAGCTGTCGCACGATCCCGAAGCCCGACCCCACGATCGCTGCCAGCACGCCGAAGTACGGAAACGCCGTCGGCAGCTCGACCAGCATGATCGTCATCCCGAGCAGGAAAGCTCCGCGACCGTTGGCGTTGAAGCTGGGCAGCTGCTTCTTTGCCAGGCGCCCGCGATGCACCCACAGCAGCACGCCGACCACGATCAAGATCACGCCGGCGATCACCTCGAGCACGTGGCGTGTCGCCAGGCTTGGACGCGGCACCAGCGCGAGGATCAGCTGACCTGGGCCGAGCGCGATCAAGATGCCGCCCAGCAGGTAGACGATGACCACGCCGAGCGTGAACTGGCTCACCGCCTTGCGGGGATCCGGGCCGGAGGCAAGGTACAGAGCAGGGGCAAGCGTCGACGGGTTCAACGAGTCCGCCAGTCCGACTGAGATGACGATGCCGATCAATCGCAGCATTTGCGCCCCAATTCTGCCGTTCAGCCCAGCGACCATACTTGGGTCATATGCGGGTTGCGGTTCTTGACGATTACCACCGGATCGCGAGCACGCTGGCGGACTGGCAGTCGCTCGGGGTCGAGGTGGCGTTCTTCGATCGTCCGTTGGCGCGCGAGCTGCTGCCGAGCGCGCTCGCGGGCTTCGACACCCTGGTGCTGATGCGGGAGCGGACGGCCTTCCCACGCGACGTGCTCGAGCAACTGCCAGACCTGGCGCTGGTTGTCACGACCGGCATGCGCAACGCCGCGGTCGATGTCGACTACCTGCGGGAGCGCGGCGTGCGCGTGTGTGGCACCGGGATGCCGGGCTATCGCGCGGCGGACCCGCTTGGCGCGGGCTCCAGCTCTTCAGATCGCCCGGCGGCAATCGCCGAGTCGCCCGGCCTGCCGAGCACGATCGAGCTGGCCTGGGCTCTGATCTTCGCGCTGTTCAAACGCGTCACCCAGGAGGACCGCGCGATCCGGAACGGGGTCTGGCAGGAGGGTCTGCCCCGCAACCTCGCGGGTGCGACGCTCGGGCTGGCTGGTCTGGGTCGGCTCGGAGCGCAGATGGTCGCGCCGGCTCGGGCTTTCGGGATGGAGGTGATCGCGTGGAGCGAGAACCTCACGCCCGAGCGGGCCCAGGAATCGGGTGCGGTCCATGTCACCAAGCAGCAACTGTTCGCGAACAGCGACGTGCTATCGATCCACCTCGTGCTGAGCGGCCGCACGCGCGGGTTGATCGGCAGGGCCGAGCTCGCCCAGATGCAGCCGGGAGCGTTCCTGGTCAACACCTCGCGTGGGCCGATCGTCGACGAGCAGGCGCTGGTCGCGGCGCTGCGCGATCACCAGATCGCCGGCGCCGGCCTCGATGTCTACGCGACCGAGCCACTGCCGGCCGATAGCGAGCTCCTTGGTCTGCGCAACGCGGTGCTGACCCCGCACCTGGGTTATGTGAGTCGCGAGGGTCTCGCGGAGATGTACGTTCAGGTGGTAGAAGACATCGCCGCATACCTGCGCGGCGAGCCGATCCGCGTGATCGCTTAGCCGCTACACTCGGCCGAGCGCCGGCGGCGGCGTGCGCAAGCACGCCCACTCCATCGGTCAGAGCAAACTTCAAACCACCTTACGGGGACTTAGGCACATGGCCCGTGGAGACGTGCGGATCGCCGCGACCCTCGCCTGCGAGGACTGCAAGCGCCGCAACTACCAAACGAATAAGAGCAAGCGCAACAACCCTGAGCGGCTGCAGCTTCGCAAATACTGCAAGTGGTGCAAGCGGCACACCGCGCACCGCGAGACCCGCTAGGCACCGCGAGGCAGGACGTGGCTGACACCGACGGGCTGGGCGAGGCCGGCGAGCATAGAAGAAGGCCGATCGACGAGATGCCGAGCGGCGGCGAGATCGTCAAGCAGAGCGAGTCGGCAGTCGCTAGGCTTGCCGGGTTCCTGCGCGGAAGCTGGAGAGAGCTTCACCGGGTCCAGTGGCCAACTCGCCCACAGGTGATGCAGGCCACAGGTGTTGTGCTCGGCTTCGTGATCGTCGCCGGAATTTTCCTCGGCGTCGCCGATCTAGTCGCCTCAAAGCTGATGAACCTGGTCCTCAAGTAGGCAATAACGAAATGTTCCGCTGGTACGTAGTCAACACATACTCAGGTCACGAGAACAAGGTCAAGCACAACCTGGAGCACCGGGTCGTGTCGCTTGGCCAGCAGCGTTCCGTGCGCCAGATCGTCGTCCCGACCGAGTCGGTGTCCGAGATGAAGGACAACCAGAAGATCACGGTCGAGCGTCGCACGATGCCCGGCTACGTCCTGGTGAACATGGACCTCAACGAGGACTCGTGGGCACTGGTCAAGGGCACACCAGGGGTCACTGGCTTTGTCGGCGCCTCCAATGAGCCGGTGCCGCTGACCCAGGGTGAGGTCGACCGCCTGCTCCATCAGGAGACGGCTGAGCGGCCACGCAGCCGCGCACAGTTTTCGATCGGCGAGTCGATCAAGGTCGTGTCAGGACCGCTCTCGGACTTCTCGGGCGAGATCTCAGAGGTCAACGAGGACGGTCAGAAGCTGAAGGTGCTGGTCTCGATCTTCGGACGCGAGACCCCGGTCGAAGTCGGCTTCGACCAAGTCAAGAAGCTGTAAGTGCACTAGGAGGGCTCCGGTTTGGCCGGAGTTCGCTCGAACTAGGAAGAGAGAAATGGCAAAGAAGGTTCTTACACAAATCAAGTTGCAGGCGGTTGGCGGTCAGGCCAGCCCCGCGCCGCCCGTGGGCCCCGCGCTCGGTCAGCACGGCGTCAACATCATGGAGTTCGTCAAGGCGTTCAACGCCCAGACGCAGGCTGACACCGGCACGGTGATTCCGGTCGTGATCACGGTCTATGAGGACCGCTCGTTCACCTTCATCACCAAGCAGCCGCCGGCCGCAGTTCTGATCAAGCAGGCACTGAATCTCGACAAGGGCTCATCGGAGCCGAACCGCGACAAGGTTGCGCAGATCAACGACGCGCAGCTGTCGGCGATCGCCGAGAAGAAGATGCAGGATCTAAACGCGAACGACATTGAGGCGGCGAAGAAGATCATCGCCGGCACCGCGCGTTCAATGGGCGTGGAGGTGGTCTGATGGCCAAGCACGGCAAGTCATATCTGGAAGCCCGTCAGCGTTTCGACCGTGAACGCGAGTACGAGCCCGCTGAGGCGATCGCGCTGGTCAAGCAGCTCTCGACCGTCAAGTTCAACGAGTCTGTCGAGGTGCACGTCCGGACCGGTCTCAACGTCCGTCACGCCGACGAGCAGCTGCGCGGCACGATCGCGCTGCCCAACGGCCTGGGCAAGGAAGTGAAGATTGCTGTCTTCGCCCAGGGCGACAAGGCACGCGAGGCCGAGGAGGCGGGGGCTGACGTGGTCGGCGGCGAGGACCTGGCTCAGCGAGTGCTCGACGGGTTCGACGACTTTGACGTGGCGATCGCCACGCCCGACATGATGCCGGTCGTCGGTCGGCTGGGCCGCGTGCTCGGACCGTCGGGCAAGATGCCGAACCCGAAGGTCGGCACGGTGACGATGGATGTCGCCAAGGCCGTCGAGGAGTCCAAGTCCGGCAAGGTTGAGTACCGCACCGACCGCAACGCGATCGTCCACCTGGTGATCGGGAAGCGCGACTTCGAGGAGCGT
Source organism: uncultured Conexibacteraceae bacterium (assembly GCA_963844665.1). Classification (GTDB taxonomy): domain Bacteria; phylum Actinomycetota; class Thermoleophilia; order Solirubrobacterales; family Solirubrobacteraceae; genus Palsa-465. Next base: position 7,286 of record CAWJPB010000006.1, on the reverse strand, counting down.
GCGCTGCTCGAGAACTACGCGGCCGTGATCGAGGAGCTGATCCGGGCGAAGCCTTCGGCTGCCAAGGGTCGTTACCTGCGGTCGGTCACCTTTGCATCGACGATGGGTCCCGGTGTGCGCGTTGACCCGTCCCGGACCCGCGACATCATCGAGGAGCAGGTGGCCGCGTAATTTCGCGCGGCCCTAATAGACTTCCCACAGCAAGAGACGAAGCCCGAGACCTCCGGCAGCGCTAGCGCGTAAGCCCGGAACAGGCGGAAAGCTCGAACAGCCGGCGTCCCACTTGGTCCGCTTGCTCTCGACGCCCGCCTTTCACCCGGGCGTCCTTTCGTAGAGAGCGAGCACTATGAACCGAGAAGAAAAAGCAGTAGTGATTGACAAGATCGCCGACGAGCTTGGTGCGTCGGATGCGATCTTCGCGTTGGACTACCGGGGCATCACCGTCGCGCAGATCGCAGAGCTGCGCGAGAAGTTGCGTCCGACTGAAACGAAGCTTCGGGTTGCCAAGAACTCGCTCTCGGAGCGCGCCGCCGATCAGGCCGGCGTTGCCGAGATCAAGCCGCTGCTCGTCGGCCCCACGGCGCTTGCACTGGTGAAGGGCGATGCGGCCGCCGCGGCCAAGGTCCTGAGCGACACGGCGCGTGCGCTGCGCGGGCCGCTGGAGTTCAAGGGTGGCTTCCTGGGCGGCGCGATGCTGAGCCCAGCTCAGGTCGAGGCGATCGCGAAGCTGCCTTCGCGCGATGTTCTGAACGCCCAGCTGGTCGGCACAATCGCCGCCCCGCTGAGCGGACTGGCAAGGACCCTCAACGCCCTCATTCAGGGCGTCGCGAGCCAGCTCGGCCAGATCCGCGATCAGGGGCTCGTCACCGGTACGGATCCCTCGGCACCTGCAGATGCCTCTTCGGCGACCCAGAACGAGGTCGCCTCAGAGTCACCCGCAGCTATTGAGGAGCCCGAAGCCGCTGTGACGACTGAGGCTCCTGAGACAGAGACGGCTCCGGAAGCGGATGCTGCTCCGGAAGCGGAGGCTGCTCCGGAAGCTGAGGCCGCCCCAGAAGCCGAGGCTGCTTCGGAGGCCGCTACCGAGACTGAGACCGCTGAGACTCCAGACACTGCAGCGGATTCCGACAACTAAACCTAGACACACCCAGGAGACACAACATGCCTACTACCACTGAGCAATGGATTGACGAGCTGAAGGGGATCTCCGTCCTCGAGCTGTCCGAGCGCATCAAGGCCCTCGAAGAGGCCTTTGGCGTATCCGCGGCTGCTGTCGCAGCTGCCGCGCCGGCCGCAGCCGGGGCCGCCGCTGGCGGCGACGCGGCTGAAGAAGTGTCGAGCACCGTCGACGTGATCCTGTCAGGCGCCGGCGACAAGAAGATCCAGGTCATCAAGGTCGTGCGGGCCGCCACCGGCCTGGGCCTGAAGGAGGCCAAGGATCTGGTCGACAACGCCCCCAAGGCGGTCAAGGAGGGCATCGAGCGCGACGAGGCCGACAAGCTCAAGACCGAGCTCGAAGAGGCCGGCGCGAGCGTCGAGCTCAAGTAGCTCGAAGCACAGCCGTAGCGTTTTTCGGTGGGGGCGGCCAACTGGCCGCCCCCACCGCGTTTAAGCGCCGGCCACTCCCACGGGACTGTGTGACCTTGGTTGTCGAGCGTCCCTGGTCCGAAAAGAAATCGACAACGCGGTTTTGATTTCTGCGAGCTTGGGGTAGGGCAACCATGATGGGACGCATTGGCCACCGGGGCCTTGCGAAAGGCCAGCTAATGAGAGTGGTGCTGCCACTCGCGCTGGTTCTTGCGTTTCCCGGGCACTGCTTGGCAGCGGGCGGCGGGGTTGCCGGGCTCGCAAATTCAGCCGTGTCCTCCGCCTCGACCGTGGCGTCCACGGCTGTCAACACGGTGAGTACCACGGCCGCGTCGGTCTCCGTGCCGGCGGCTTCGACCGCGGCGACGCCCTCGGTCCCAGCGAGCTCTACGCCAGCATCGTCTCCGGCGTCGGCCTCACCGACCTCGAGCGCGTCAGCTCCGGTATCGCAAGCCGTGAACGCTGTCTCCCACGCGGTCTCACAGGCTTCGGCATCCGTCGGATCGGTCCAGCACGCTGTCGCTTCCACGCCGTCTGACCAGGCGTCGAAGAGCGCCGTTTCGTCGGTCACGACGCGGTCCCGAAGGCGGTCTCGTCGGTCACGACCGCGGTCCCGAAGGCGGTCTCGTCGGTCACGACCGCGGTCCCGAAGGCGGTCTCGTCGGTCACGACCGCGGTCCCGAAGGCGGTCTCGTCGGTCACGACCGCGGTCCCGAAGGCCGTTTCGTCGGTCACGACCGCGGTCCCGAAGGCCGTTTCGTCGGTCACGACCGCGGTCCCGAAGGTAGTGTCGTCGATCCCGAAGGCGCTTTCATCCGTTCACACCAAGGTCTCCGATCTGACGCCAGTGGGCTCGAGTCAGATCCCGGCCGTGCACTCGGCGTCTTCGTCGGGTACGCCCAGCTCCGCGTCACCCGTCCGGGTCGCGTCGGCTGCGGCACCGGCGACTGTCGCCGAACCAGGCGGGCCGACGTTCGCGACGTCCACTGCGATCCCGGCGGCGTCCGCGTTGCCACAGTCGCCCCCTTCAGCAGTCGTCCCAGTGAAGCTGCCGGTAGCCACGTTCCTGCCGCCGAGCGGTCAGGACTCAGCGATCCCGGTCGTCCCGCCGCTCGCGCACGGGCAGGGTTCGGTGCGGGCGGCTTCTCCGCCGGCGCTGTTCTCGGCAGCTCCCCAGTCGCGTTCGGGCCCCCCGGCCTCGCTGCGACAGACCGCTACCGGCCGATCGCGTGAGCCTGCACTGCTCTCAGTTCCGGCGCCGGCTCCGCTCGCGCCGAGCTCTTCAGGGGGCGCCTCAGCCGGCGGCGTCGGGGCCGCAGGCACCGCTTGCGGTGTCGCGGCGCTCGTGACGTTGGTGCTGCTCAGCCTCTCCCAGCTGCTCACACGGTCCCGATCGGTGGTCCGCACCTGCCGGTCGGAGCTGTTCTTCTCCTTCCTTGCCAAACCTGGCTAGCGCCGCGAGCCGACTCCAGGTCCGCTGAGCGCCGGCGGTATCACGCCGCGCGCTCGCCCAGCAAGTAAGGAGCGAATGTATGTCTCGTCGAGTAACGGCGAGCGCAGGGGCTCTCATCCTGTTTCTCGCGCTCGCGTTCACGCCAAGCGGTGCCTTTGCCGCCGGCACACATAAGTTGACGGCCAGACCGTCGAGCAGTACGCGCTCTGGTGTGGCACACCAGGCCGCTCATCCAACCGACCCCGTAGGCTCGGGAGCCCGGCGCATGGCGTCGCGGCCTCACGCTGCCATCGTGCTGGTGCCGGGTGCCGGCTATGGCCGGCGCTCGGGGTCCGTTCAGGTACGTGCATTGCAGAAGCGGTTGGATCGTGCCGGGTTCGCCTCCGGTCCGGTCGACGGTCTCTACGGCCCACTGACAACGGCGGCGGTGCGGCGCTTCCAGCAGGCCCAGGGGCTGGTCGTGGACGGCTTGGCCGGTCCACGAACGTTCCACGCCCTGCGAACCGATGTATTGGTGCCGGGTGCCGGCTACGGCCAGCACTCGGGGTCCGTTCAGGTGCGTGCATTGCAGAAGCGGTTGGATCGTGCAGGGTTCGCCTCCGGTCCGGTCGACGGTCTCTACGGCCCACTGACAACGGCGGCGGTGCGGCGCTTCCAGCAGGCCCACGGGCTGGTCGTGGACGGCTTGGCAGGCCCGCACACGAGCAGTGCGCTGCGCGTGGATCTGAAGCGGGCCTCCCGGCGCACCCATCCCGTCGGTGTCGGGCGCAAGCGTCCCACGCCGGCGCCACGGCGTCCCGCTCCCGTGCCGTCGCCATTGCCGCTGCAACTCCCGGCGAGGACTCAGCGCCCGGCGGTTCCGAACCTGCCGATGACTCCCGTGTTGCTCGTACTCGGATTACTGGGCCTCTTCATCGGGGTCCGCAGCTACCAGACGGTGCGTCTGCGAGTTCGGTCCGCGGGCCGGCATCAGCGTCCATCGCCGAGCGCTGGAACATCTGGCGGTCGCACCCAACTCATCGACCACGAAGGGAGGAGACGATGACTCCGGTACTCGTCGCACCGCCAGTGGCCGCTGAGCCGGTTGCCACGCGGAGGGCCGATGATCGTCGAGGGGATCACGTGCGCGGCGCGGTTTCCGAGAGGATCCGTGTGCTCATCGCCGATTCCGACGGCCTGGCCCGGCGGATGGTCAGTGGTGCCCTACAGGAGACCGCGGGCATGGCTGTGATCGCTTCCGTAGCCGACGCCGGCGAGGCACTGGAGCTCACGCGTCACTACCGGCCAGATGTGCTGTTGGTCGACTCGCTGCTGGCTGCCGGACACAGCATCGAGTTCATTCACGAGGCGCATGAGGTATCGCCGCGGACTCGGATCCTGATCCTGTCGACTGATTCGGATCCCGATACGACGATTGCGGCGCTGCAGGCTGGAGCGATCGGCCACGTGAGCAAGGACATCGATCCGGGTCGGCTCGCCCAGCTGGTCACTCGTGCCGCTGGGGGAGAGGCGATCGTCTCCCCTCGGCTTGTCAGCGGGCTGCTCGATCGTCTCCGCGAGGTGCCTGAGACGGGGTGGCGCCCGCTGCACAGCCGTCTGACCACGCGCGAGTGGGAGGTGGTCGATCTGCTGGCCGACGAGGCGTCGACTGAGGAGATCGCAGACAGGCTCGTTCTCTCGATCGAGACGGTCTACAGCCATGTCAAGAGCCTCGTTCGCAAGCTGGGGGTGGCTGGTCGGCGCGAGGCGGTCATCGCTGCCAGGGCATTGCGTTACGACGAGGTCCTGGGCAGAAATCTCACCAATACGGGGGTGTGAAGTTCACCGTGTGCGCCTCGAGTTTCGAGGAAGACTCATATCAGGACAAAGGAGCTGAAGAAACTCAGGTCAGCTCCTCGGGCAACTCTCCAGAAAGGAGAACCACCATGCGCAAACTGACCACAGACGACCTGCACAGCGAGCTGCTGCCAGCCCGTGAGCTGATGGGATGCGCCCCGAAGGGCCACTCGTCATCGTCGTTCTCCTACACGAGCGTCTACAACCAGGGCAGTGGTGACGGTAACGGCAACCACGGCTTCATCGACGCCCTGAACGGCTCTGGCGACGGGAACAACGTCTCCATCAACGTTTCGCCGGTGCTGGGCCTCTGATCGGCGAAAGCTCCCCAAACCGGTTGGGGGAAGTAAGCCCGTGGGGGTGGCCATCCGGCCGCCCCCACGGTGCTTTCAGCTCCAATTACCGCCTCCGATGACCGCCACCGCGACAATCCCCCGATCTGCCTCCTGGCCGCAGGTGCTGCCTGGAACCGAGTTCATCGGCAAGGTCGACGGCTCGGGACTCCGGCAGACTCCGTACCTGGTGCGTCGCTGTGACGGCCAGGTGGTGCAGCTGTCGGCTCTGCTGTATGACCTGCTCGGTCTGATGCGGGCGCGCGATCCTGTGGCGATTGCCGACGCGGCGGCCAGTGAGCTCGAGGTGGAAGTCACACCGGAACAGGTCGCTGACATTGCCGACGCGAGACTTGCCCCGCTCGGGCTGGTTGCATTTCGCGACGGCAGCATCGCGCCGATGGAGCGCCGCAACGCACTGCTGATGCTGCGCTACCGGGTGGGCGTGGTACCCGCGCGTGCGGTGAATGCGCTCAGCGTCATCCTGGCTCCGCTGTTCGCGCCTGTGCTGGTGACGGCCGCGGCCGCGGCCCTCGTGGCCTGCGATGTCTGGTTGTTCTCGACCGGCAGCGCCACCGAGGGTGTGACCGCCGTGATCCAGACACCTCAGCTGATCCTCGCCCTGTTCGGCGTGACCGTGTTGTCGCTGGCAATCCATGAGTGCGGCCATGCCGCGGCCTGTCGCTTCGGCGGTGCGCGTCCGGGACGGATCGGCGTCGGCATCTACCTCGTGTGGCCGGTCTTCTACACCGACGTGACCGATTCATATCGGCTGTCACGAGCGGGCCGTTTGCGCACCGACCTGGGCGGTATCTACTTCAACGGGTTGATCACCCTGACCGCGGCGGGCCTGTACCTGCTGACGGGCTATAAGCCGCTGTTGCTCGTCGTCGTCAGCCAGCAGATTCTGATGGTCGAGCAATTCGTGCCCTGGATCCGCCTGGATGGATACCACGTCGTCAGCGACCTGATCGGCGTATCTGACCTATTTGCCCGGATCCGTCCGGTGATCGTCAGCCTGCGGCGCCGACGCCAGCCTGATCCACGGGTCACAGAGCTCAAGCCCTGGGCGCGTCGGGTGGTCACGGGCTGGGTGTTCGTCAGCGTGACCGCACTGGTCGGGATGCTCGGATACGCATTTGCGCACGCCGCTCAGTTCATCTCTGAGGCATGGCGCGCGTTGGCGTTGCAGATCGACACGGTTTCAGCCGGCGTGCAGCACGGTCAGGCGATCGACGCGCTCAACGCCCTGACGAGCGCGGTCCTGCTCGTGCTGCCCGTCTGTGGCATGACGTTCACCTATCTGCTCCTCTGCCGCGGCCTTGGCGCCTCGGTCGCCGTCCGCCGATGCCGCCGTGACCTCACCCTGGCGCCGGCTCGCGAAGACAGTCCCGTCGACCTCAGCCGGGCGCCGGCTCGCGAAGACAATCCGGTCGCGACCACGGCTGCCAGTTGACCGTCCCACACGCCTGAGCTTGGGCGCTCTGGCCGGCGCTATAAGCTGAGTCGCATGAACGGTGGCATGCTGCGATCGATCGTTCCGCTCGGCGCGGTGCCGCGGGAGGTGCGCTCGGCCGTCGCTCCAGTGCTCAAGAGTTGGGGTTACCAGTGGGCGGATGTAGCGCTTGCCGGGACCGTGGCGCTGCCGTCGGAGGGCACCTGGCACGCCGATAACCTCGAGGCCTGGGTGATCGCGGTTCGGGCCGACGCTGTCTCGGTCAATGAGAAGTTCGAGGTCGGTGACGGACGCGTGGCTGGTGTGCAGGCGTCCGGGCGGCTCGCCGGCGTGATGCCGGCGATTCCCTATCCGGTGCAGGTGTACGAGTCGCTGCGCAGGCCTGCCGGTGGAGGCGAGTCGCGGCCAACGCCACCATCAGGAGACGCCCTGGCTTCCGGTCCCGGGCCGGTGCTGGACCCGGAGCGCCTTCGGTCCTAGAGCCTGTCGGATCCCCGGACGCGGTTGTGCCGGAGTGAGTAGCTCATCGCTACGGGGTAGAGCGTCTACTGGAAACCCGGACTGGAGGAGCGAAATGCCTGAGCCGATCAAGCTGGAATGGTCAAGCGCCGAGGTGCGTGAC
>CAWJPB010000005.1:0-1110214 GCA_963844665.1 uncultured Conexibacteraceae bacterium | reverse complement strand
TTGATGCGTGATCGCCGCTGATGCGGCCGATTGCTATTCGACCTCGGGGGTCGTCCTCGCCTTGGCGTCGACGAGATGGCGCTTGAAATCGGTTCATCGAGGCGAACTTGGAACGTCCCCTCGCTCGTTTCGGCCTCAATCGAGCCGTCGGCGAAGATCTTGTGATTGACACCAGCTGACAAATAGCTGCCGATCATGCTCGGCGGCATCTTAGGCCTCGCCGGCGCCGGTCTCGATCGCATCGAGCGAGGCCACGTGCCCGGCGCGATTGATGTTGATCGGGCTACGCGTCGTCCACTGCAGCCAGTTCATCGACGCCCTCCGGCGTCTCCGCTTTGACCGAACAGGGACAGGCCCAAAGACGGCCTCTCAGGCCGCCGCCGGCTCGATTTTCGACAACGTATCCGGGGGGCGCGGCGCCGGCTCGGGGTCCAGGATCGCCGGCGCCCCCGCATTGCCGCACGAGCCTTGCGAGCGCATCGATGCGCAGGATCGCCACCCCGATGGCGAACGTCACCACCGCCGCCGCCGAACACCGACCGCGCCGGCTACCGCATACAGCAGGCCCAGGCCGTCCGGCAGCAGGTCGAGGCTCTGGTAGCCGCTCGCCCACGCCCGCGACCAGCAAGACGAGGCTCAGCACGAAAATCAGTATCGCCATCAGGCCATCAATCCTCACATTTTGTCGAAACCTCGACAGGTCTCGGGTAGAGGTTGGGAATTAACAACCCCGATTGAGACCTGAATTGCAACGCCCTCAGCCGCGCGAACCGAAGATCGCCGAGCCGACGCGCACATATGTCGCGCCGAGCTGCACGGCAAGCGGCCAGTCGGCGCTCATCCCCATGGACAGCTGGTCGATGTGGTTGCGTTTTGCGATGACCCCAAGCAGGGCGAAATGCGGCGAGACCGGCTCGTCCGCCGGCGGAATGGCCATGAGCCCCTCGATCGTCAACCCGTGGGTATCGCGGCAGAGCTCGATAAAAGCGTCGGCGTCCTCGGGACGGATCCCAGCCTTCTGCGGCTCCCCGCCGGTGTTGACTTCGACGAACAGGCGTGGGCGTCTGCCGGCCCTCTCGATCTCGCGGGCCAGCGTCGCGGCGATTTTCTCCCGGTCGACGGTTTCGATGACGTCGAACGTGTCGATCGCCTCCCGCGCCTTGTTGCTTTGCAACGGCCCGATCAGGTGAAGTTCAATCGTCTGGTTATGTTCCTGTTGCTCGATGCCGGTTAGACGTATTGCTGGTCCCGGTGAAGAGTGTCAGCGGCAGTGCCACGCCGACGAGCCCAAAGGCGACTCCGCCGATCGTGGAGCGCAGGATCACCCGTTTGGCGAGCGGAGCTGTCAGCCGCGCAAATACCCCGATCGCGATCGCGGTGATGAGACCGAGCGCACCCGCGACGAGGCCGAGCGGAACCGCCGCGAGCATCTGCCAGTCGTGGAACCTGAACGACGGCACTGAGTAGATCCCGACAAACGTCGAGCCCGCGATCGGGAAGTAGACCGCAAACGCGATCGAGGAGGAAAGAAGCCCCGCCACCAGAGTTTCGGAGAAGCGGGCGGCCTTTGGACGAGCCACCTCGAGCACCAGCACCGTCGCGAGCACCGGAGCCGACAACATGCCGCCGTACGCTGCGCTCATGCCGCTGAGCGTGTTCGTCTCGCGCGTGTCTTGGTCGAGTGCTCGACGTTCAGAGATCCAGGTGCCGAATCCGCCGCCCATCAGCCCCAGTCCCGCCTCCGGCCCGAGGCTCGCGCCGCCGATCAGCGACACCAGCGACACCGCGACCGCCTTCGGGACCGTCGAGGGCTCAACCCGCTGAGCCTTCATCAGCTCGGCCGTGCCGGGCAGCTTTTCAGGGACCCTGAGCACGCGCCGCAACACGCCCACGAGCACGCCCGCGCCTGCGGTCACCGCAACCCACCAGAGATGACCATCCAACCAGCCGGGGTTCTTCGGGAGGCTGAACCAGCTGCCGCCGCCCTTGATCAACGCCAGGAATGCCAGCGCTACGAACGCGAGCACGACCCCGAACGCAGCCGCGTAACCCATCAGCCGCCAGAACCCGGGCGATCGAGTCAGCGGCATGAAGTCCGAGCCCGACTGCGACCCATCATCCACGGCTTCGGGCGGCGACCCGTCGCTCACGAACGCCCGATCGCCGCCGGAATATCGGGTCGACGGAGCGAACGCCCCGCGCCGCTGCCGCTAGACAAACGCGCCGAATCGGCACGGCCGGGACCTGTCGCCCGCATCAGAGCGGTTTGCTTTCGATTTTGCGCTCGAGTTGATGCTCGCTGGTACGAACAGGGAAGTCATCGATGCTGGTACTGGCGAACCGCCAGCGCGGAAGATCATTCGTCATCGGGTGAAAGCTCCCTGCACGGCATCCGTTTCAACGCAGACACGATCTCTGACGGCCCGCCTCCGCGCATCACCCCAAATGGATGAGTTTCCAAAAGCTGGAGCCGTCAAGGCTGGCCGCAACGCCGAGGATCGGCAGGCTTTGTCAGTGCCGGCGCCCGGACTCGAACCGGGGCGCTTCGGATTAAAAGTCGGGCCGAAACGGAGCTATTCCAGCGTTTGCGGGCGATTTGATGCTCTCAGTTACGCCCAGTTGCCCTCAGATTTGTGTCAACGCCGGTCGAAAAGTGGACCACTCACGCCGGTTGAAAATCAGGCCCACTTGAGGGTTGGTGGCGCGCCGGCTTTTGCGCAGCGAGCCGTAGGCGAGCGGAGCAAATGCCGGCCTGCGCGTCGTGGTGGTGAGGGTGCCGATGACGCTTTGCTTAGCGAAGCGTCGGTGTCAGCCGATGTCGGCTGGGAGCGCGGGGCGGGCGTCGAGGTCTTTGCCGCGTAGGCGGTAGCTGTCGCCTTTGAGGCTGAGGATCTCGGAATGGTGGATCAGCCGGTCGATCATCGCGGTGGCGGCCATGTCGTCACCGAAGATCTCGCCCCAGGCGGAGAACGGCTTGTTGCTGGTGACGATCATTGAGGCGCGTTCGTAGCGGTTTGAGACGAGCGAGAACATAAGGTTCGCGGCCTCGGGGTCAAACGGGATGTAGCCGATCTCATCGATGATCAACAGCGGCACGAACGACAGGCGTTTGAGCTCGGTCTCAAGCTGCCCTTGGCGTTTGGCTTCACCCGGGCGACCCATTGGGTTGCGGTCGCGAACTGCACCCGCTGCCCGGCGAGACAGGCGCGGATCCCGAGCGCGGTCGCGATGTGTGTTTTGCCGGTCCCGGGAGGGCCGAGCAGGATCACGTTCTCGCGCGCGTGCAGGAAGTCGAGCTGCCCGAGGTGCTCGATCACCGTTTTCTTCACGGAGCGTTGGAAGGTGAAGTCGAACTCCTCCAACGTCTTTCTCGCTGGGAACCGTGCGGTCTTGATCCGACCCTCACCACCATGGGAGTCGCGGGCGTTGACCTCGGTGCCCAACAGCACCTCGGCGAACCGCTCATAGCTCCAGGACTCCTCCCGCGCCCGGTCAGCGACCGCCGGCAGCGCCCTGGCCGCCGCGGGCGCTTTCAGGGCGCGGAAGAGATGCGCGAGCTCAGCCTGTTTGGTCATGCCGGGATCAGCTCGTCATAGCGAGACAACGGTCGGATCTCGACCTCGACCTGATGGCGCTGGCGGCGCTCTTGGCGCTGACGTTCAAGCTGTGTCTGGTGCGCCGGGTCGATCAACGTCAGCCCACCGGCGAACACCCGGCGGTGCCGGCCGGCGAGCTCACCGGTGTCCAACACGACCGCGCTCACGTGCGTCTGGCTCACCTGCAGCTCGACACGACGGCCAGCGAACTGCGGGTCGATCGAGTAGTCATTGCGATCAACCCGGACCAGTGGCTGGGCCGGAACCCGGATCACCTGCCGACGATCGGTGTCAGGCATCCTGGGCGGCAAAGGCCGCATCCGCGTCTTCTCCTCGAGCAGCCGCTCCGCCGGGACCGCGCGGATCGTTCGATGAACCCGGGCGTTGGCCTTGTCGGTCCACGTGTCGAGGCGGTCCTGGAAGTCCAAATGGTTGGCGAACACACGGCCCGGCTCGAAGTTCGAGCGCATGAACCGGTGAGAGCGCTCGAGCTGGCCTTTGGCCTGAGGATCCCTCGGCTCCAAGATGATCCAGCCGAGCTCGAGCTGCCCACAGAACGACGCGAACGGCTCGGTCGGGCGGCCGCCGGAGGCGATCGCCGCCTCCCGGTCCCACACCAGCTTCTCCGGCAACGCCCCCAGCCGACTCAGGTTCCGGGCGAGGCCGAACAGGATGTCCGGCGCCTCCTTGCTGAAGATCAACGTGCCGGCGATCACCCGTGACCAGCACACCTCACAGGTGACCACCCAGCCGCGCCGGGTCTGGCCGTGCCCGACCGGGATCTGCCCAGCCGGCTCCCACAGATCGCACTGCACCAACTCACCCGGGCGATAAATCGTCCGCTGGAACGTGCGGGGCCTCTGGAACCGCGGGCGGACCTCACGGACATCGTCATCAAAGATCGACTTGCCGCCCTCATAGCCAAGCTCCGTCGCGAGCTCCCGCAACCGCTGCGACAGGATCGAAGGATCAGCCTGCAGCTGCTCACAGATCCAGTCCCTGAACGGATCCAGCTTCGAGCCCGTCGGCGCGCGCACATAACGCGGCGGATGGTTGCCGGTCACAGCCCTGGTGACCGTGTCGCGATGCAACCCAAGCATCGTGCTGATCGCCCGCTTCGAGCGCTTCTCCACGAAATACAAACGACGGATCTCGGCCCACTGCTCCACGCCGACCACACGCCTTCCTCCTCGCCCGATCACGATGATCAAACGAGGGTCTGGGACCAGCCGGACAACACCCAGCCCCACGCCAGGTGGTCCACTTTTCAACCGGCGCAGGTGGCCCAGTATTCAGTCGGCGCCCACAATTTGCGCAGTTCGGGACATATTTCGGGACACTCTTTGAATACCCGTAGCGCCCCTCGGCATCACTTGAAGTGCTCCGGCCTCTTGCGATCGCGGAGAGACAGACGCGACGAGCACGAGAGCGATCGTTCGCGAGAGTGTTGCTTGTAGCTCTGAGCGGAAGCGAGCGAACATGTCAAGGGTGCGCACTGCGCACAGGCGAAATGCCGTCCTGCCGTCGACTCGGAAGTCGTGCCAAGCCAGGAGGCGGACGCTCGGCTTAGCTCGGGTCGAAACCATCCACCTGTGCCGCCGCCGATTCTCTGGGTCCTGTCTGGCTAACCGCAATACGCGCCAGATCGAGTTCCTCGGCGATGGACGCGTCAAGGGTGCTGGGAGACGGACCCACCGCGGGTATCAGGGGCCGCCAGCACCGGGATGGGATCGGTGCCGAGACACGCGTCCGCTCTGATGACGAGATCTCCGGCAGCCGTTGGCTTTACGTTGAACGTGACACCGTTTGCGCCGGTGGATTTAGTTTGGTTGATACCAGGGCCGGTGATGCGTACGCGGGCGTAGTGCAGCTTGACGCCGCCCACAGTCACGGTCACGGCCACGGTCGCGGGCTCGCCGGCGTGGACTCCAACCGCCCCGTCGGCGTTTATCGCCTTCGCGCTGACACATCCCGGCCGCTCGTTGGCGAGCTTGCCGACCAAGGGGCCGAACACGCCGAGCGCCGGCACATCTGCTGGCTGCGCAGGGCCGCTACCGCCCGAACCCGAGCCACCCGAGCCGGAACTGCCTCCACCACCGCCAGAGCCACCGCTGCCACCGGAACCACCACCGCCGCCGGAGCCACCGCCAGACCCGCCGCCTCCACTGCCGCCGTTACCGGGGGGTATCACGATGGGATGCTCGGGAGTGAGCACGCAGTCATCGTCCACACGGGGAGCGGGCACAGTCACGCTCTTGCCAGGCACTCGGACCGCGACCGCATGCTGGGCGGCGTTCGGACAAGGGAAGGCACCATCCGGCGGCTTCGGAGCCGGTCGCAGAACGCACGGCAGTCTGATCAGCACCGCAGTCTCAAGCCTGCCGATCAAGCTAGGGCTCCCTGTCGTGAGGTTGAAGAGGAACTCCGCGCCCACCGGGCTTCCCCGTCGGAGCCTGGGCACGATGATCGCCAGCGACTCGTGCACACCACGAACAGCGTCGAGCGAGGGCGGCTCAAAGGAAATCGTTCCACCCTCGGCGACGTCGGCCCGCCAGTGCACCTGAGGGCTTACGCCAGCGCCCAACACTGCCGCGTGAACCGGCACACCAATCGCCTCACCAGCCGGGACGCACTGCGTAAAGACGACCTTCACCAAACCCAACGGATGCTGGCCGACGACATACCCATGACCTGGCGGAACGGCATACCGAAAGCGGTAAGCCTGGGCCTGGGAGACCATGAGCAACGCAGCGAACACGACCGCCAGCGCCGCCACACACCGTCGGGCACGCCAAGACAGGTGCCGCAGCCCGCCGAGCAACATGCTCATCCGCCGAGCGCCCCTGAAAACACCAGACGTCCTTAGGCGCCAACAACGCGAACGGCTCACGCCCAGCCAACTCTCCACACGCTCCGGCCACACAATGCCCTCCACACGTCGCTGACCCAGCCACCCTACCACCGGCGTCGTGACCGACAAAGGTGCGTCGTCAACCTGCCAATCCGGCTTCCGCTTAGATCAAGAACTCGCCTGACCGGGGCAGGTGACGACCTCATCGGCTGACGGGCGGGGGTCGAGGGCCCGCATCTCGACCCCCGTGTGTTTGTGTTGGCGTGCCCGGCAGACCGCCTTTTATGCGAGCGCTTTGGCTTTGATGGCCTCGAACTCCGCCTCGGTGATCGCGCCGCTATCGAGCAGCCCCTTGGCCTTCTCGATCTCCTGTGCCGCACCGCCGCTGCCAGCAGCCGCGCGTACGTGCTCGTCAAACTGCTGCTGGCTGGCCTGCATCTCGCTCAGTCGCCGCTCGGTCATGCCGTCGTGGTTGGCGATCATGTAGATGAAGACACCGAGGTACGGCAGGATGATCACGAATACGCACCAAAGAGCCTTCGACCAACCGCCGATGTCACTGCGGCGGAAAACGTCCGCAAAGATCGTGAACAACAGCCAGATCCAGATCACCCAGAAGAAGAAGATCAACATCGACCAGAAAATCCCGCCGAACGGGTAGGACGCAGCGAAAACCATGCACACCCCTCTTGTTTACTCTGGATTCCGGCCAGGGCCGGCTCGTCATCGCGCGACCGCCTATCGCAGCCCGACGACTTCGGCGCGCATCCTACTCACAAACCACACAAGCTGACGACTCGCAGTCGTCAGCCGACGCGCTAGCCGGGGCGTGCGCAGCCGAGAAGGTAACCGACGCTGACAATGTCCCTTTGATCGACGACGAGCACCTGCTCTTCGGCTAGTTCCTAGCCGTCACTCGCATCTGAGAGTGGCCGCCGGTCGATCGGAACGACCAGTCGCGCACTCGATCAGCGCGGGGCAAGGCCCGACGCTCCGAGACCGGCTTGTCGATTGCGGCAGCCTGCGGCACGGGCTAGAGGTAGGCACTCGGCTCGGATAACTCAACGGGGTGTGCGTACGCGCTGAACGGAGCCACTGACACAACTCAGGCCACGTCGACGTAGATGACCTCGATTGCGTTGTTTCCGTAGCCGAGCCGGTTCCAGATCGGAACTTCGGGCTGAACGTTTCCTGCCGCGTCGGTCGCACGTGCGCGCAGGGTCTTTCGGCCGCGTTCGTCCGGTTGCCATTCGAACGACCAGTTCTGCCACTGATAGGGGCCTCTCGGGGTCTCTACGTGCGCCGGTAGCCAGTCGCCCTCCCCGGTTAGGCTCACGTCAACGTTGGTGACAGGCCCGGTGCCCGACCATGCTTTACCGCGAACTACGCATGTATCGCCGAGGCGCACCGCGCCGCCCCGGCGGGGGTCTGTTATCCGCGCCCGTGGTCGCATGACCGTCACGCGCTCGGCGGCGCGATCGTGCCACTGGTACATGTAGTGGCCGATCTCGAACTCGCCGAGGAAAGGCGTTGTCAGGATTTCGATGTGCTTGAGCCACTTGACGGAGGCGACGCCATACCAATGCGGGACGATCAGGCGGAAAGGCGATCCATGGTCGGGACTGAGCAGCTCCCCATTCATCTCATACGCGACCAGGATTTCGGCGGATGGATCGGCTGCGTGAACCAGCGTCAGCGATCGCTCGAACGACAGGTCGGACGCGTCAATGTTCTTGAGCACAGGGTTGAGGATGTATGACCCGTGGTCAGCACCCGCGAACCGCACTTCGACGCCGGTTGGATACGGCTTCGCCCGCTCGAGTATCTCGTGCAGGAGCGCGCCCTTCCATCGTGCTGTGGAGACTGCGTAGTCACCCCAGGGCTCACCGGCTGGAAGCGGCCTCATCGCGAGTCGACCGTTTCCGGCGCATTCCAGCGTGACGACGCGCTCGACTGAGGGCAGTGCTCTGAGGTCCTCGAGCGTGAGCGTGAGGGGGTGCTCGACCGCGCCGTGGATCTCAAGCTTGCCGTCGTGATCGGGCACGGGAAAGTTGCTGCGCACGTAATGCAGCGGAGTCGGGGTAATGTCACCCTCGAGCGCCTCGGGCGGCGCCTCTGCGTTGAAGGGCTCGGCATGGATCATCGTCAACGCTGCGCGCTGCCGTTCCAAGTCGTCGGCTACAGCCATCTCGTGAGCCTCCTCAAATCGAGTTCGTCGATTCAGTAGTCGGGGTCAGTAAAGGTTGGGTCGCGGTTTTCGATGAATGCGCCGATTCCCTCGATCCGGTCTGGGTGCACTGCGGAGCGCCAGTGGGCTTCCATCATGATCGCGATCGCCTGTTCGGTCGGCTGTCCTTGCGCGAGCCGGACCGCCCGCTTGACGGCTTGAACCGCCGTCGGCGAGTTGCTCGCGATCTTTTCCGCGATCCGATGCGCGGCCTCCATCAGTTCGGCCTGCGCATAGAGCTCATTGACCATGCCCAGGCGATGCGCCTCCTGAGCGCTGATCGGGTCCCCCGTCATCAGCATCTGCAGCGCCCTGCCTGGTGGGAGCAGGCGCGGCAGGAATACTGGTGAGCCGCCGCCCGCGGCGAGGCCGACCATCGCCTCTGGCTGACCGAAGGTGGCGTTCTCCGAGGCGATGATGAAGTCTGTGCTCTGCGCGATCTCTGACCCGCCGCCGTATGCGACACCGTTGACCGCGGCGAAGATGGGCTTCCGCAGCTCGCGCAGCGTATACAGCGTCCGGTCGAAGTCCTGGCGCTGCCGCAGCCAGTCTTCCTTGGTCATGCTCTTGCGCTGCCGGAGATCACTTCCGACGGAGAATGCATGGCTCCCAGCACCCGTGATGATCACCACCCGGACCGCTGCGCGTACGGCGATCGTTTCGAGAATTTCGGTGAGGCTCGCACCCATCTCTGTGGTGATGGCGTTGTCAGCGTGTGGCCTGTTGAGCGTTATCACGGCGATCGAGTCGCCGGCGGCATACTCCAGGAGCACCGAGTTGTCAGGCTCGTTGCCTTCGGGAGGCGGTGGCCCGAAGTCGAGCACCTCCCACCTGTCAGTGCCGGTCGAGTTCGTGGCCATGCTGTCCTCCTGTCGGTCGGGATCGGTCACGGCTAAAGCTCCGCCAGCCAGCGCATCGCGCGCAAGCTTGGGGCGAAGCAGTATTCGCCTCCGCGGGTGACGACAAACGGCGGTAGATCCTGCAGTCGGCGGCGAATCGGCCGCTCGGGCACTGTGAACGTCCCAGTCCCATCGTTCGGACCGACCAGCGGGTCCTTCTCCAGGGGCGCTCCGATGAAGATGCCGTCGTTTAGCCACTGGGTCTTAACGAACTCGAACTGTCGCCCGATGTGCGCGCCGGCGAACACGAAGATGATGCCGCGGTCCGCACCATCGTCGTCCAGCACACCTTCGGTCAGGATCGGACCGTAGCTGGTGCCACGCCGGATCATGCGGTGCAGACGGACGTCGACCGCGCCATCATCGTCGAACGCGTCACGCGGATTGGCGCGTCGCGCGTGGGCGCCGAGCGGGCACTTCAGGCCACGGGGGTCGTCGCCGTAGAGAAAGTTGTTATGCCGTTGCTGGTCTGCGCCCAACGGCGCGTCGTCGTGCTCGGGCGAGACCGCGAGCGGAGCGCCGCTCTGCCAACGGCCGACCATCTTGGCGCCTAGGAGCGCGGCCTCCTCACGGTTCGCGCTCTTCGCGTGCAGGTACCGACGGTATGCGGCCACGCGTGTCTGAAGCTTGCGAAAAACGATGTACGTCCCATTGCGACCAAGCACGTCAGGCGTCGGCATCGGCGGCAGCTCGCCCGACTCGTCGGGATATCCGAGGATGATCTCCCCTGCCTTAATCCGTCGCTCCTGCGGATTGGAGGCCGGTCTGCCACTTCCCTCGATCGCAGGCTGGCCGATCCCATCCTTGAAGCCAAATGACGTACGGCCGGTCGGAAGCTGATAGCAGTCCTGCCGCCAGATCAGCTCGACACCGGCGAGCTCATCGTGGGCGCGGCGGGCGCGCTCCAGCACGACCTCCAGCCCCGCCGCGTCAGGAGAGAGGGCGGCCAGTGCGACGTGGACATCGGACGACCCAAACGGCTTCTCCCAATGCTCCGGGCTGCTATCCCCGACGTCCCCCAAGCCCGTTGCGCGCGCGGCCATACCTTCACGGAACTCAGGCGAGAAGCTGTCGAGCGATGCCTGCGGCACCCCGAGTGCTTTGAGGCCCTCGTACGTGAAGGCCGCAGTGATCCAGGCCTTTCGATCCGGATGCCTGGACGGCCTACCGGTATCGACGAGGCCGTGTAGCCGACGCACAAGCTCGCGACCAGCGACCGGGTCATCGATACGCAGCAGGAGATAGCTGCCGACGTAAGGCGACGGGCGCTCGTGAAGCGCACCGCTCTGGATGTCGTCGAGCTCCAGTTCGACGCCCCCACTGGCGGTCATGGCAGGGAGCTCCGCATCGGTCAGTGATGCTCGGGCTGCTCGGGTGGATCCGGGTTGGGCTCCGCCAAATATGGAAACGTGGTGGTCGCCGGTCGTGACGACCGGTCGACCCCGTCCCGGATGATCGGTCCGTTGCCGGCATTAATGAGCTGCGTGAACATTGTGTCGATCACATCATCGTTGAGGGTCCGGCCTCCGCACGTCCGGTGTTCCTCGTCCCGGAGTGCAGCGAGCTCGACCTCCAAATACGAACCCTGTTCGACGTATGGCTTGGATACGTCAACAACGAGGTAATCAGCGAGCACCACTTCGGTCAGCGGATGACGGCCGCCGTCGCCCAGTGGCCAGTCAGCCTTGCCGTCGAGGCCGTCCCAGAACGCGAGGTTGGCGTCCAGGCGAGCCCGGTAGGCACCGAGATACCCGTCCGCCAGGCTGAACGCGTCCTCACTGTTGTAGAGGTCGCGGATCTCCAGCTCGCGGTTCACCGTGTCGAACTGCTTCGGCGCCAACATCATGTTCTTCACCTCAGGACGCCCGACACGCTCGATCCGCACATTGAACACACCACGCGTCAGCGTCTCGGCGACAACCGCCACCAGCTTGGCACCGCCCAGCAGCGCCGTATCGATCTCCAGCACGAGGGTGAGTACGTTCTTGCCGTCAAGGTAGATCGACGACGGGTCCGTCCACGCCATCCTCCCGGTTGCGATCGTCTTCAGTGCTGCGGGCGCGTCCATGATGAAGGGATCCCAGCGCGCACCGGCAAACGCCCTGACGCCGTGACCCTCGCCGCCAGCCCGGTCGTTCACGCGAAAGGTGACCGTCTCACCGGTCGGCGTCGTGCATGTCCCTTCTTGCTCGAAGGTTCGAGGTCCGTCCGTGTGCACATGTGGCGAGAACACGCAATCAAAGACAAACTCATCGTCGCCCGGAGTGAACGGAGCTCCGTCGCCGGGCCCGCTCCGAGCGAGCGACCGCAGTCGAAAGCGATAAATCAGCCCGTCGGAGAGTGCGTCCCACGGTTTTGCGAATGGGAGCGTGTTCATCACGAGCACGAGCCGGTCCGGTCGCTCCGGGCTCGGGAATGCGTACACGTCGGTGATGTCGGCGATCGGGTCCGACAGGGCGCGCGGACCCGAGATGTGGTCAGACACGCTTAGTCCGCAGCCTCGTCGAGCAGCGGCCTGAGCGCGGGGTGCTGCAGCGCCTCGGCAGCATCCGGGTGGTCAAGCACCTTCTGGAACGCAGCATTGACGCGCTGAGCGTGGCGGATCTCCTTCACCGTGCCCGGGTAGTTGCGCGCGTATGCCGCCGCTCTCTCCTCAGCGTCAAGGATGAACGCCTTCAACGCCGCGATATCCGGTAGGCCGTCGTAGCCCTCCATGTGACGAAACGCAGCATCGAACAGCTCAAGAGTCGGCCCAGAGGTGAAAAAGTCCTCCATGTAAGCCTCCCACGAGCCGTCGAAGCTCGTGATGAACGCCAAACGCGTGTCGTCGTCGAACAGCACGAACCGCGCCTCATGGATCGTCGAAACCGCCATCCCATAGTCGCCAGGGCGGTAGCCCGGCGTGTCCATGAGAGCGACCAACGCGGCTCGCAACGCCGCACCCTCACCGGGCTTGACCCTGAAGAACAGGCTGAACTCGCTCGTCGGTCCGACAGTCACCCCTGGCCCGAATCCACCGCCTGCAGTTGTGGCCATTTCTTCCCCTTGCTAGGCGCCGATAAAGCCCACTCTAGCCCGGCTCAACCCGGCCACCAAGCGAGTGCAAATGAACCTAGCACCGTCGCTCCGGCCAGCGAGACTCGCCTAGGTAAGCACCAATCCGGAGCAGGTCGTCGCGGTGCTTAGGATCTCCCGCTTAAGCCTGAGACTGTCGCAAATGGCTACAAGCAACACCCTGTGGACAAGCAGTGGGCGTTCGCCGATTACGGGGCTTCGACTTCTTGGGACACTTCCCAAGCCTCAATTGCAGCCACTCTAAAGCGGTAGTAACGCCCGATCGCAATTGTCGGGATTCGGCTGTCACGAGCAAGTCGATAGAGTGCCGGCGCCCGGACTCGAACCGGGGCGCTTCGGATTAAAAGTCCGCTGCTCTACCAACTGAGCTACGCCGGCGCATGCAGTGATGATGGCACTCAGGCGGGAAGGAGACGGGAACTCATCGTGCAGGTCCGATGCGAATTGCGCCCCCGGGTCCTCGGGATCAGGGCCCTCGAGTCCCCGGATCAGCGCCGTCGGCCCCGGGTCAGGGCACTCGGTCCCCGGGTCAGGGCCCTCGAGTCCCCGAACGACGAGGCTGTGTCCGGTTTTGGGAGTTCGAGCGCCCTGTGCACGCCCGAATCGCCAGAGGTCGCTGCGCCTCGGAGCGTTGGGGGTTGGAGGGCGTGCGACGCGCCGGCGGCGTGCCGATCGGCACCGCCCGGAGTCGATCGCGTGAGTGTCAGCGGTGCCACGACCCAGGGGTCAGCCCGCATCCCACCGGCGAGCCGTGCCACGACCCAGGGGGCAGCTCGCAGCCCGACGCTCACCCGGTCCGAGCCCGGTAGCCCGACGCTCACCCGGCAGCCCGACGCTCACCCGCGGAACGCGGTCAACTCGATCTCGACCTGCATGCGCGGATCGATCAGGGCCGGGACCTCGACCATCGTGGCCACCGGGCGAATGTCCCGGAAGATCTCGCCGTGGGCGCGGCCGACCTCCTCGGAGCGAGAGATGTCGGTGACATAGATACGGGTCTGGACGACGTGCTCCAGCGACAGGCCGGTGCGACCGAGCTCGTGCAGGAGCTTGCGGAGGATCTCGCGGGCCTGTTCGTAGGGGGTCTCGCCCACGACGAAACCGCTCGGGTCGACCGATGTGGTGCCGCCGATCAGTACCCAGGGGCCGGCGACCACAACCCGACAGAAACTGATCGGTTCCTCGAACGGCGAAGGCGGGTCGCCGCCGAGTCGCTCGATCTGGGGACGCTCAGATGACACGTGATGATCGCTCGGACACGGTAGTCAAATGGCGGATGCGGTAGCCACTAGGCGGATGCGATCGTCAGTGGCGGAAGTGGCGGCGATTGGTGAAGACCATCACCGCGCCGGCACGGTCTACTGCCTCGACCGTCAGCTCGTCGCGAATCGAACCGCCCGGTTGGATGATCGAGCTGACCCCCGCATCGAGCGCGATCTCAGGCCCGTCGGCGAACGGAAAGTACGCGTCGGATGCGAGCACGGAACCACTCACGGGGCTCTGGGCCTTCTCGATCGCCATCCGCACCGCGTCGACCCGGCTCATCTGGCCGGCCCCGATCCCCAATGTGGCGCCGTCTCGCGCAAGCACAATCGCGTTGGACTTGACGTGTTTGCACACACGCCAGGCAAACAGCAGCTGCGACCACTCCTCCTCCGTCGGGCGGCGAGCGGACACAACCTGCATGTCCTCGCGGTCCTCATTGGATGCGTCCCGGTCCTGAACCAGCACGCCGCCGATGACCTGTCGGATCGAGGGCTCGAGCAGCACGTCGAGCCGTCGCTCACGGTCGTCGAGGATCCGGATGTTGGGCTTGTCGGCAAACACCTGGAGCGCGTCTTCGTCATAGCCACGGGCAAGCAGCACCTCGACGAACTGTCCGTGGATTGCCTCCGCGGTCAGTCGGTCGACCCGTCGGTTCAGCACGATCACGCCACCGAAGGCCGAGGTCGGATCGCAGGCGAACGCACGCTGATACGCCTCGAGCGTGGTGCTCCCGACCGCAACACCACACGGGTTGTTGTGCTTGACGATCACGCATGCGGGCACCACGAACTCCGCCAGCAGCTGCCGGGCCGCGTCGAGATCCAACAGGTTGTTGAACGAGAGGTCCTTGCCGGCGATCTGTGCAACCTGTGAGAGCACGTGCGAACGGGCGCCAACCTGGGTGTAGAACGCCGCCCGCTGGTGTGGGTTCTCTCCGTATGGGAGCTCCAACTGACGCTCGAAAGCGCGCACCATCAGCGGCGGGAAGTCCTCATGTTTCTCCTGGAACCAGCGTGTGATGGCGCTGTCATAACGGGCCGTGTAGGCAAACGCCTCCGCCGCGAGGCTCTCACGCGTCTGCAGTGAAAGCCGGCGGTCGGAGCTGCGCAGCTCCTCCAGGATCGCGTCGTACATCGCGGGACTGACCACCGGCACCGCGAACTTGAAGTTCTTCGCGGCCGCACGGATCATCGTGGGACCGCCGACGTCGATGTTCTCGATCACGTCGTCATCGTTGACGCCGCGCGTGGCAGCCGTGCGCTCGAACGGGTACAGGTTGACGCAGACGAGGTCAACCGGCTCCACCTCGTGTGCCGCCGCCGCATCGATGTGAGCCTGGTCATCGCGAACCGCGAGTAGACCGGCGTAGAGCTTCGGGTGCAGCGTCTTGACGCGACCGTCCATGATCTCCGGGAAACCGGTCAGGTCGGTGATCGACCGCGCTTGGATGCCCGCTTCGGCGAGTGTGCGAGCGGTGCCTCCGGTCGAGATGATCTCGATCCCGAGCTCGACGAGGCCTCGAGCGAAATCCGCGATTCCAGCCTTGTCGGAAACCGAGAGGAGTGCGCGCCCTACCCGCACCTCGCCCGGCGCCGACGTCTGCAATGAGTGCTCCGCGTTCGTCCCCGTTGCCATCTCAGGCGACTCTACCGTGAGGCTCCCCGGACGTGGACTGCATCAAGCTTCTCGGGGACCAACCAGCACGCGCCGCGGCTGCGTGGAGGGAATGTGGACCTCCCCGCGGGCGAACAACCTCACCACCTCCGGCAGGATCTCGTGCTCGATCGCGTGCAGCCGCGGCCAGACGTCATCCGGCTGACGCGCGTCAGGGAGCTCGATGGCACGCTGCATGATCACCGGCCCGGTATCCACACCACGATCGGCGAAGTGCACGGTCACACCGAAGATCTTGACGCCGTAAGCAAGCGCCTGAGCCACGGCATCAAGCCCGGGAAACGCAGGCAGCAGCGACGGGTGAACGTTGATAACGGCATCCGGAAAACGGTCGAGGATCTCCTCGCTGACGATCTGCATGTACCCCGCCATCACGACCAACTGGGTGCCGTGCTCACGCAGCCAATCAGCCATCTTCCGGTCACGCGCAAGCCGATCCCCCGCAAACCCTGAAAGCTCGAAGACGGCGGACGGCACGCCGGCGTCGGCGGCGCGCTCGAGCGCGGGCACCTCAGGCTTGTCAGAGGCGACACCCACAATCGTGATCCCATGCCGGCCGTGAACCTGGTCGAGCAGGGCCTGCAGGTTCGTGCCGGTGCCCGACGCGAGCACGGCGACCTTCAGAGAGCTTTCGTTACTCATCGGGGCCAATCACGGGGCATGGCCGCGTGACTCACGATGCCAACGGGAGCTCGACCCGCTCGAGCGAAAACTTGCCGCCGGACTCCTCGGTGCCGGCGAGCGGGTACTCGCCACTGAAGCACGCGTCACAGTGCAACGATCGGTCACCCTCGACAGCGTCGTAAACGCCGTCCAACGACAGGTAGTGCAGCGAGTCGGCGCCGATCACCTGGCAGACCTCGTCGACCGAGCGGCCGTGGGCAACCATCTCCTCGCGCGTCGACATGTCAATCCCGTAGTGGCAGGGGTGCTTGATCGGCGGTGAGGAGATCCGCAGATGGATCTCCGCCGCGCCCGCCTCACGCAGCATCTGCACGATCTGCGGCATCGTGTTGCCGCGCACGATCGAATCGTCGACGACGATCAATCGCTTCCCCGAGACGACCTCCGGCAGCGGGTTGAACTTCAACCGCAGCCCGTTCTTACGCAGCTGCTGACCGGGCTGGATGAAGGTGCGTGCGACATAACGGTTCTTGATGAAGCCGTCGTCCTGCGGGATCCCGGAGGCGCGCGCGAGACCACGAGCGGCAGCGTTACCCGAATCGGGAATCGCGATCACCAGATCAGCCTCGACCGGCGCTTCACGCCAGAGGATCTCGCCCATCCTGGCGCGCGAGACCTGCAGCCGGCGGCCGCCCATCAGCGAGTCCGGGCGCGCGAAGTAGATGTACTCGAACACACAGAAGGCGTGCCGTTCATCGGGGCTCACGAGCTGCGAGCGCAACCCCTCAGCGCCGAGGGTCAGGACCTCGCCGGGCAGCACGTCGCGCACGTAGCGGGCGCCGATCAGATCGAACGCGCATGACTCGCTGGCGACACAGTGGACCTGCACACCGGTCTCCGGGTCCTCGATCACGCCCAGCGCGAGTGGTCTCAGGCCGTGCGGGTCGCGGAAGGCGACTACCTTGTCCTCGGTCATGACAACCGTGGAGAAGGCGCCGCCCAGCTTCGGCAACACGTCGGCCACAGCCTCCTCGATCGTGTCAGCCGGGTGCGTCGCCAGCAGCGCCGCGATGATCTCCGAGTCCGAGGTCGAGCTGAAGCGAATGTCGCGGCCGCGCAGCTCCCCATGCAGCTCGACGGCGTTGATCAGGTTGCCGTTGTGCGCGAGTGCGAGCGTGCGGTGGTCGTCGCGAACGATCGGCTGTGCGTTCTCCCATTCGGATGAGCCGGTCGTGGAATAGCGCACGTGCCCGATCGCCAGGTCGCCGACCAGCGAGCGAAGCTTGTGCTCGTCGAACACCTGCGAGACGAGCCCCTGCTCGCGCGTGCCCATGATCGAGCCGCCGAGCGACGCCACCGCGATCCCGGCCGACTCCTGCCCGCGATGCTGGAGCGCATAGAGCCCGAAGTAGGTGAGCCGCGCCACATCCGACGCGGGTGCATAGATGCCGAAGACCCCGCACTCGTCGCGTGGTCCGTCGCGATCATCAATTTGCGTGGACAACGACACCGCCCTTCGAGCTTAGCTGAGGAGGGCGGACAGGCCGTCCGCGTGTGAGGCGACGAGCTCCGAAACCGCAAGCTTGAGCAGCCCTTCGATCGACAGCTCGTGGCCGCCGACGGCACCGATGATCTCGAGGCCCTCGAGCTCCTCCTTGGGTCCGCTGACGATGAACGCCGTCCCCAGATCCTCGCCGAACGGATCGAGCCCGGCAGGCAGCCGGATGATCGCGCCGAGCCCCGCGGCGATGCAGCACTCCGCGAGCGCGACCGCGATCCCGCCCTCGGCAATGTCATGGGCGCCGGTGAAGCTGCCGTCGCGCACGCCCTGACGCACGCGCGCGTGGGCGTCGCGGATCGCTGAGGGGTCCTTGGCAGGCAGTGCGCCAGCGGGCGCGCTGCCGTGCAACTTCGCGATCTCCGAGCCGTCGCGAGACGGATTGAAGTTGCCGATCAGCGCGATCCGGTCGCCCGAGTTGGCCCAGCCAATCCGCCCAGCGCGACGGACGTCCGGCAGCCGTCCGACCATCCCGACCACCGGCGTCGGCAGGATCGGGCCGTCCGGCGACTCGTTATAGAGCGAGACGTTGCCACCGACGACGGGCACATCGAGTTCGCGACAGGCCTCGGCGAGCCCGTCGACGGCCTCGCTGAGCTGCCAGGCGACGTGTGGCTTCTCCGGATTGCCGAAGTTCAGGCAGTTCGTGAGCCCGAGCGGCTCGGCGCCGACGCAGGCGAGATTGGCGGCGCATTCGTAGACGACCTCGGCAGCGCCGGCCCGCGGATCGAGCGCCACGCGGCGACCGTTGCCGTCGATCGAGACCGCGATCCCGGGGATCGGAGCACCTCCGGCGCCCGTGGCCGCATCGAGCACCGGCAGCGCCAGCACCGCGGCGTCGGCCTGTTCGGGGCGGCGAACCGTGCGCGACTGCACAACCGGGTCGTACTGCTCGAACACGCCGCGGCGCGAGGCTATGTTGGCGCTTGCGAGCAACGCGATCAGCGCGTCCGCCGGGTCAGCTCCGGCGGCGACTTGCTGTTCGCCGCCGTCGTACAGCGGCACCGCCGGCGGCTCGGGCTCGAGGTCGTAGAGCGGGCAGTCGTCGACCAGCAGCGGGACCGGCAGCTCGCCCACGACCTCACCGTCACGGAAGATCCGGAAGACGTTCGTGTCGGTGACCTCACCGATCACGCTGGCGAGCACCTCCCACTTCTCGCAGACGTCGAGGACGGCGGCGACGTCGTAGGGCTCGACAACGCAGAGCATGCGCTCCTGAGACTCCGAGACCATGATCTCGAACGATTCCATGTCGGCCTCGCGCAGCGGCACCCTGCCGACATCGATGTCGAGCCCAAGGCCCCCCTTGCTGGCCATCTCGGAGGCCGCGGACGTTAGACCAGCCGCACCAAGGTCCTGGAGCGAGGCCAGTAGCCGGCGGTCCAGGAGCTCGAGGCTGCATTCCATCAGCTTCTTCTCAGCGAACGGGTCGCCGATCTGCACGGTCGGGCGCTTGGATTCGTCGCCGCCCTCACTGCCGACGAGCTCAGCGCTGGCCAGCACGGAGGCGCCGCCGATGCCGTCGCGCCCGGTCAGCGCCCCGAACAGGATCACGACGTTGCCGACACCAACTGCCGCGGAGGAAGCCAGACGGTCATGCGGAGCCAGCCCGACGGCCATTGCGTTGATCAGGCAGTTCTGCTCGTAGCTGGGCTCGAAGTAGATCTCGCCACCGATCGTCGGCACCCCGATCGAGTTGCCGTAGTGGCCGATCCCGGCGACGGCATGCTCGAGCAGGTAGCGCGAGCGCTGAGAGTCGGCCGGCTCGCCGAAGCGCAGGCTGTCCAGCACCGCGATCGGGCGTGCGCCCACCGCGAAAATGTCCCGCAGGATCCCGCCGACGCCCGTGGCGGCGCCCTGGAAGGGCTCGACCGCGCTCGGATGGTTGTGCGACTCGACCTTGAAGGCGATCGCGAGACCGTCGCCTACGTCGACGGCGCCGGCGTTCTCACCGGGGCCGACCAGCACGTGTGGGCTCTCGGTGGGAAGCCGTCGCAGCAGCATCTTGGAGTGCTTGTAGGCGCAATGCTCCGACCACATCAGCGACAGCATCGCCAGTTCCACGTCGCCAGGCTCACGGCCGAGGCCATCGACGATCAGCTCGAACTCACGGTCGGTGAGACCGAGCTCGCGATGCTTGGGGTGGGCGCCGGCGGTGCTCATCTGCCTTCCTCTGTTCTCAAGCTACCCACAGACGCTCGCCGACAGCCGCATTGATCGACTCGAAGATCGTGAGCCCATCCGCCGAGCCGGTGAGCTGATCGACGGCGTGCTCAGGATGGGGCATCAGGCCGAAGACGTTGCCGGCGTTGTTGACGACGCCGGCGATGTCATCCTGGGAGCCGTTGGGGTTCTGGCCCGATGCGTATTTGAGGACGACCTGCACGGGGTCGGGCGAGTAGTAGCGCCCGGTGTTGTGCTTGACCGGGATCGACAGGGTCGGCGGGCACGTACGCGTGAACGGCGTGTTGTGATCGACGACATCCAGGGTGACCTGCCGGAAGACGAACTTGAGGTGATCGTTCACCAGGAGCGCGCCGGGCAGAAGCCCGCTCTCACACAGCACCTGAAAGCCGTTGCAGATACCGAGCACGAGCCCGCCCTCGTTGGCGAACTCGATCACCGACTCCATCACCGGGGCGAAGCGCGCAATCGCGCCCGCGCGCAGGTAATCGCCGTAAGAGAAGCCGCCGGGAACGATCACGGCATCGACGCCCTGCAGGTCTCGGTCGCGATGCCAGAGCATCACGGTTTCCGCGACGCGCTGCGCCGCGAGTTGGGCGTCAAGGTCGTCACACGTGCCGGGGAAGCGGATTACGCCGAACTTCACGCGCTCTCGATGATCTCGTAGTCCTCGATCAGCGGGTTCGCCAGCAGGCGCTCGCACATCGAGGGGAGTTGGTCCGGGTCTTCGACGTCCAGTTCCACCAGGCGGCCGACATGGACGTTTGACGCGCCGGTGAAGCCGAGCGCGGGCAGTGCGCGCTCGACAGCCTGACCCTGGGGGTCGAGGATGCCCAACTTGGGTCGGATCAGCACGAGCGCGCGCATCAGGTCGACGCTCCGGTGCGCCTGGCCCACTCTGTGAAGGAGCTGCCGGTGATGCGTTCGTAAGCCTCAACGTACTTCTCGCGCGTGCGTGTGACTACGTCGGCCGGGATCTCCGGTGCCGGCGGCAGCTTGTTCCATCCAGTCCCAGCGGCCCAATCACGGACAGACTGCTTATCGAAGCTGGGCTGAGCGCGCCCGCGCTCGTAACCGTCGGCGGGCCAGAAGCGGGAAGAGTCGGGCGTGCAGACCTCGTCTGCGAGCGTCAGCACTCCGTCGGCGTCAAGACCGAACTCGAATTTGGTGTCGGCCAGGATGATCCCGTGGGCCAGGGCGTGCTCAGCGGCGGCCCTGTAGACGGCGATGGAGACCTCGCGCAGCTGCTCGGTCAACTCAGCACCGCCGATCAGCTCAGTCGCCTGGTCGAAATCGATCGCCTGGTCATGGCCGGCGTCGGCCTTGGTCGAGGGGGTGAAGATCGGCTCGGGCAGCTGATCGGACTCGCGCAACCCGGTCGGGAGCCGGATGCCGGAGACGACTCCGGTCTGCTGGTAATCCTGCCACCCGGACCCGGCAAGGTAGCCACGCACGACTGCCTCAACCGGAAGCATCTTGAGTCTCCTGACGACCATCGCGCGACCGCGAACCTCGTCGGGCACTCCGTCGGTGACGGAGACCAGGTGGTTGCCGATCACGCTCGCGGTCTGCTCGAACCAGAAGGTCGAGATGGCAGTGAGCACCGCGCCCTTATCCGGAATCGGGTTGGGATGAACGACGTCGTAGGTCGAGATCCGGTCGGACGCGACGAGCAACAAGTGCTCACCCAGGTCGTAGATCTCACGGACTTTGCCGGACGCGATCAGCTGTGCGTCTGAGATGGCGACCATGCCGCCGATCCTAGCGTCTGCCGCAGAGCCGCGACGGCCCTAGATGGCTCTAGCCGGCCGAACGCGGGCGCGCGAACGGCAGATGCACGATGTGGCCTGCGACCATCTGTACTTCGGGTCGCAGCTCGAGCATCGCGCCGACCCAGACCAGCGCGTATTCGAGGCCGAAGCGAAGCCCCTCCACGCGGCGAACCTCGAGCTGCTGCTCCGGATTCGCGCGAGCGGCGAGGATCGAGATCAGCGCCGGGGCTCCGCTCGCCCGGGCGATCGCGATCACGCCGGAGGCGCTGCCAATCGCCGGCGTGGCAGGCACCCGCTCGAGCCCCATCCGCTCGAGCGTGGAGGTCACGATCCGGCTTGAGTTCGACCACGGATCGCGCTGCACCACCGTCGTGCCCGCGAACTCGTCGGCCGGGATCTCGTCCAAGGCCTCCCATGGATGACCAGGCGGTACCACGACGACGAGCTCATCACGCCACACGATCCGTTCCTCGAGTCCATCGGCGTAGGTCGCGTACGGGTCGACGCTGGCGATTCCCAGATCGCAGCGCCCGTCGCGAACCAATTCACGGACCAACTCGGAGTTAGCCGAGATCAGCTCGGCCGTGAGGCCAGGTTCGGTGGCTGCCAGGTCGCTCAGCACCTGCGGCAGTCGCAGCTCCGCGATCGTCGGGCTGGACGCGATCCGCACCGGAGTCGACGACGACGGGTTCTTGATCAGCGACTGAACCGAGTCCGCGCTGCGCAGCAGCCGGCGCGCGGCACTGTAGAGCTGCACTCCTGCCGGCGTGAGGGTGACCCCGCGGCTGGAGCGTTCGAACAGCTCAGCGCCGGCGACATTCTCCAGGGAGCGCAGACGCTTGGACATCGCCGGCTGGCTCACGCTCATGGCACGGGCGGCCTCGGCGATGCTGCCGAGGGTCGCGGCCGCGCAGAACGCACGCAATTCGCCGACCTCAAGGTCGCGAACAGGCACATGCCCGCGGCTGTTCGGGAAGGAATCAGCCTTTCCGCCTGCTGACCCATCCGAACGCAGCGTCGGCATGGTGGCGCAGCATAAGTCAGAGCCCGGCCGTAAACATCAAGAATCGCGGAAATTGCGGACTTTATTGCGCGATCGCACTAAAGCACCGGGGACATCGTGCCGAAAGGCTCAGTAAATCTGTGTCCCCCAGGGACAGTGCCCGTGTTGAGGAGCCCCCACGATCAGGCTCCTCAACACGGTCAATCAATACTCAAAATTAGTAGCCGATCTTTGCGCTCATTGCAGTTCCTCCGGGGGGGTCTTTTCCTGCCAATGGCCGGAAAAAGGGGTTACTAAGTGCGGGCAGAAGACTGACAGCGTGGACCTCGCCCCGGTAGACGCGACCTTGTTATGCACGGCATAACTCTTGGTTAGAGCCATGTTCGATGTCCGGCCACTGCGTTCCGTCAGCTTCCGCCACCTGGTGGCTGGCCTGTGGATCAACGAAACGGGAAACGCGCTTGGCGAAGTCGCGCTGGCGCTCCTCGTATACGACCGCACCGGCAGCGCGCTGGCGTCAGCTGCTCTGTTCCTGGCACTTCGGTTCCTCCCTGCGGTCGCAGCCCCGGTCCTGGCCACGTACGCTGAGGCGCTACCGCCACGGATCGTGCTGCCGACGATATACATCGCGGAGGCTGGCCTGTTCGCCGCCATGGCCGCCATCTCCCACCACTTTTCGCTTCCACTGGTGCTGGCGCTCGTCGCGATTGACGGCGTCCTGGCGATCTCATCCGCGGCCCTGAACCGCACCGCCATCACGAACAACCTTTTGGCGGCCGGCCTGCTGCGTGAGGGCAACGGACTCGCCAATCTGGGAACGATGGTCGCGTTCGCCACCGGGCCGCTCGTTGCAGGCCTCGTGATCGCCTCACACGGTGTCAGCACGGCGCTGCTGATTGACGCCGCCACCTTCCTTACAGCAGCACTGATAATCGTCAGCGCCCCTGGCCTTCATATCGAAAGCGACGCCGAGGCAGGCACCGTAGGCCGCATCCGGGCCGGGGTCGATGTGTTGCGGACACGCCCGGCGGTTCGGAGGTTGATGGTCGCGATCGCAATTGCGGTCACGATGATCTCCGTGGTGATGCCGATCGAGGTCGTATTTGCGACGAGCGTCCTACATGCCGGAAGTTCTGGATACGGGCTGATGGTGACCTCCTGGGGGGTTGGGATGATCATCGGCGGAGCGATCTTTGCGTTGGGCCGCGACGTCCCGCTGATGCGCATGCTCGCCTGCAGCACCGCCCTGATCGCTGTGAGCTACGCGGGCCTTGCGATCTCACCCACGCTGGCAGTAGCCTGCGCGTTTTCTGTCCTGGGTGGCACCGGCAACGGTGCCGCCTGGGTGGCCGCGATGACCTCGATGCAACAGCGGATACCGCTGAACGCCCAGAACGTGGTGATGTCCGTGCTCTACGCTCTGCTCCAGGTGATGCCGGCCGTCGGTTTTGTGATCGGCGGCGTCGTGACCTCGCTGAGCTCACCACGGGTCGCCTACGCGATCTCCGCAATCGGGATTGTGTCGGCGGTTTCGGTCTTCACGATCCACCGGATAGACCAGGTGCGCTTGAGCCGGATCGAGGAAAAGCCGATTAAGCAAGATGAGCGCGACAAGGTCGTGCAGGCTGCCAATCCTCCAGCTACACAGGAAATCCAGCTGAAGCGTCGAAACCACGACACGCCTCCCGTCGAAATCGGATGACCGAAACCAGCCCGCAACCAGACGCCCCGGCGCCCGAAGAGCGGACACGCACGCGCGAGGCCGAGCATCCGCACGTGCTGCTCGCAGTGCAGCTCGCCCTGCTCGCAGCCGCCGTGCTGGTGTCGTTGATCACCGCCCGCACCGCCACGCATGCTGTTGATTGGAGTCCGGTCTACCTGCCCGTGCTCGTGGTGCTGTCGGTGATCAGCGAGCTGACGTCGGCACGGCTCCCGTCGGGCACGATCATCTCCGGCAGCATCCTCGGGATCATGCTCGCCGCGGTGCTGCTCGGCGGCCCGCCGGCGGCCGTCGTCGGCGCGCTCACGATCATGATCGGCTGGTTCAACTCACGCGAGCGCGGCGATCTGTTCCGCCAGAACCTCGTGACATTCATTTGGTTCCCGCTGCTCAGCGGCCTGCTGTTCCAGTCGCTGGCGGGGTTCGCCGGCCTTCGGCTCCCGGAATCCAGGTCCGAGGGCCTCCTGGTCCAGCATTACCAAGCGAATTCGACCTACTACCTGATCGTGTTCGCGACGTTCATCTTCGCGCTCCTGCTCAATTACTCGATGGTCACGGCCTACGTGTGCTTCATGAATCGCGCGTCGTTCCTGAAGCGGCTCGCTGACTTCAAGCCCACGCTCTCAGCCGACCTCGCGTCGGCAATCCTGATGGTCCTCGCGGTCTTCATGATCCATACGCTCAGACTATGGGGTCTGATCGTGTTCGCGATCGTGCTGAGCGTCTTCCAGTATCTGGTCGGCGAGCTCTTGACCTCGCAGCGTCGCGGCAAGGAGCTACAGATCATGGCCACCACCGACGAGCTCACGGGGCTAGCCAATCGCAAGGAGTTCAGCGACCGGATCGACGCCGCGATCGCTGAGCCCGACTCGGGCGCCGCGCCGTTCGGCGTGATGCTGCTCGACCTGGACCACTTCAAGGACATCAACGACGCACTCGGGCACCAGTATGGCGACGATCTGCTGGCCGACCTCGGGCCCCGACTCGCCGAGCGCGTGGGCGAAGGCGGCCTGGTCGCACGGTTCGGCGGCGACGAGTTGGCAATCATGCCGGCGGTCAAAACCGACAACATGGCCTCGCTGACAGCGATGGCCGAGGACGTCCTGGCCTGCATTCGCGAGCCGATCGTGTTCGACGACATCACGTTGCAGGTTGACTGCAGCATCGGGATCGTCCGCTACCCGGAGGACGGCAAGGACGCGCAGACGCTGCTGCGACGCGCGGACATAGCGATGTATGCCGCGAAGGAGGAGCGTGAGGGCCATCGCTTCTACCAGCACGGGCAGGACCACCACTCGGCCTCGCGCCTGAGCATGGTCGGCGACTTCCGCCGCGCGCTCGAAACCGACGACCAGATCGTCGTGCACTTCCACCCGATCATCGACATCGCCCGGAGCCGCGTCCACGGCGCCGAGGCGCTGGTGCGCTGGCAGCATCCCGATCTGGGCCTGCTGCAGCCAGCGGCATTCCTGGAGATCGTCGAGCAGACGGGTCTGATCGGCGCCATGACCAACGCTGTCCTCGACCGCGCGATCGCAGAGTGCGCCGCCTGGCACGCCGCCGGCCGCGACCTGATCGTCTCCGTCAACCTCTCGGTCCGCAACCTGCACGATCCGCTGCTCTCCTCCCAGGTCGGGCAGATGCTCGAGCGCCACTCCCTGCCACCGCAGGCGCTGAAGCTGGAGATCACGGAGAGCATGATCCTGTCGGACCCACAGCGCGCCCTGAAGACCGTCGAGAGCCTCAGCGAACTCGGCTGCAGATTCGCCGTCGACGACTTCGGCACCGGTCACTCGTCGCTGGCGAACCTGCGTCGTCTGCCGGTCCACGAGCTCAAGATCGACCGCTCGTTCGTGACGCCGATGCTGAGCGACGACTCTGACGCCGTGATCGTGCGCTCGACGATCGAGCTCGGTCACGCGCTCGGCCTCAAGGTGACCGCGGAGGGCGTTGAGGACTCGAACACGCTGACGCGCCTCGAGGAGATCCGCTGCGACCGTGCCCAGGGTCACTTCTTCTCGAAGCCGATCCCGCCGCTCGAGTTCATGCGCTGGGTCAGCCGTTACGAGGCGACCTACCTCTCAGCCGCCTGACAGAGCTGCTTGACGGCGTCCGCGGGCATCCTCGCCCGTGTTCACATGGCGTTCTCATCTGGCACCGGCAGCGCCGGTAGAACTCGACAGCGACGGATCGCTGCGGGGGCGCGATCGCCAGCTGACCACACCTGGAGGGTTTCGTGCCAAGAGTCTTGCGTCGCAAGCTGCTCGCCGCATCTGCGGTCCTGATCCCGTTGATCGGCGGCCTCGCCGCGACAGCCCCGTCGGCCGCGGCCCACACGGCTGCCGCCCACACAACTGCCGCCCACACGCCGCCGATCAAACACGTGTGGATCATCATGCTCGAGAACGAGTCCTACAACTACACGTTCGGAGCAGCCGGCCACAAGTACGCGCCGTACCTGACCCAGACGCTTCCGTCGGAGGGCGCCCTGCTCAAGGACTACTACGGGATCGGGCACGACAGCCTCGACAACTACGTGGCCGCGGTGTCTGGCCAGGCGCCGAACTATGAGCTCAACGAGGACTGCGGCACGTTCGCGCCGTTCGTGCAGTTCGGCGGCGAGAACTACGACAACTGGACCAACGACGGTCAGATCTCGGGCGAAGGCTGCGTGTTTCCGAAGTCCGCCGCCGGCAAGCCGATCCTGACCATCGGCAATCAGCTGAGCGCGAAGGGCTTGAGCTGGAGGGAATACGCGCAGGACATGGGCAACAACCCCAAGCGCGACGGCACGACGATGACGGCCAACGGCCCGGCGTGCGGCCACCCGCCACTGGGCGGGACCGACCTGACCGACTCGACCGGACCCAAGAACGACAGCTACGCGACCCGCCATAACGGATTCATGTACTTCGAGTCGGTGATCGGCAACAGAGCGCTCTGTGACACCCATGTGGTTTCCCTGAAGCCGCTGGCGCACGACTTGGAGAGTGCCTCGTCGACTCCCGACTACTCGTTCGTCACGCCGAACACCTGCTACGACGGCCACGACTGGCCGAAGTGCCAGGACGGGACCCCTGGGCGGCTGCCTCGCGTCGACCAGTTCCTCAAGGAATGGGTCCCGAAGATCATGGCTTCGCCGGCCTACCAGCAGAACGGAATGATCCTGATCACCTTCGACGAGTCCGGCGACGACTCGGACGCAGGCGCGTGCTGCGGCGAGGTGGACAGCCTCGGCTATGACGATCCGTCGCACCCGAACATTGATGAGCCGGGCCTTTACGGACCTGGCGGCGGCCGGGTCGGCGCGATCGTGCTGTCGAAGTACGTCCGGCCCGGCACGGTCAGCACCAAGCCCTACAACCACTATTCGCAGCTGCGCACGTTCGAGGACCTGTTCGGCCTGTCCTACCTCGGCGACGCGAAGATGGCGCAGGTGCATGCGTTCGGCCCGGACGTGTTCACGCGGCCTGGGGGTTGAGCTGCAAGTTCGCGCGGCCCTCGCGCTGATTGCAGCGCCGATGTTGCTCGTGGCCTGTGGCACCTCCAGCCACAGGCCACGCGACTCGGGCACGGCCGCCGACCCGGGCGCCACCGCCGAGCCGATCACCTTCGGGACCACGACCTGCGCGCCCAACTGGCGGCCGCTGCGGCCCGGACGCCAGCGCTTCCGGATCAGCAACGACTCGTCGCGGTCGGCAACGGTTTACCTGTTCGACTCCGCGAGCGGCAGGCTGCTGGCCACAGTCCACGATCTGGCCTCACACACGAAGCGCGAACTGGCCACGACGCTCGCCGCGGGAGTCGCCTACTCCTGGGGCTGTGACCTTCAGGGATATCCGGAGCATGTCTCGGACACCGAGCGCACGCCGCGCGCGCTTCAGGCGGGCGGTAGACCGGTCGCTCCCGTCTACATCGCGACGCTCACACCGGCACTCGATGGTTATCGAACCTACGTCCGGCACCTGCTCGGCAGGCTGCAGCGTCAGGCCGGCGAGCTGCTGGCCTCGAGCCGCTCGAGGAACATGGCGCGGGCACGCACAGCGTGGCTGAGCGCGCACCTGACCTGGCTCGAGATCGGTCAGGACGACGGTGCATATGGGGCCTTCGGAGAGCTCGGGCAACGGATCGACGGTACCGCCGCCGGACTTGTGGGCGGATCGCGCAGCGGCTCCTTCACCGGCTTTCATCGGATCGAATACGACCTCTGGCGCCGTCGCAGCCTGACCAGGGCAGCCGCTGACACTGTCGAGCTCCGAAGACTTATACGCACGCTTGCCGGACGCAAGCTCAACTCCCAGCTGCCGGCCAGCGGGGCAGGGATGACGAACTTCACGATTCGCGTCCACGAGGTGCTCGAGGACGCCCTGCGCGATTCGCTCAGCGCCGATGACGATTACGGCAGTGACACGGACCTGGCGTCACTGGCGGCGGATGTGACCGCGACCAGAAAGTTGCTGGCGCTCCTGGCGCCCGACCTCGACCCGCGGGCACCGGCTTTGGTCGCGACGGCCGGCGGGGAGTTGAACACGGTGTCCCGCGCGATCGACGCAGCCCGCAGCGGCAGCGACGGGCGATCAATGGCAGCGCTCCCGGAACGTGAGCGCCAGCAGATCGACGCTGACACCGGGGCCGCCGTCGAGACGCTTGCGCGCGTGCCGGACCTGCTACGGCTCGGCGGCAGTTGAGCCTCAGCGGTGCCGAGGCTCGGCACTCAACCGCGCCGGGAGGAGCCGGGCGTCGTGCCGTTGAGCGACTTGACGCGGAAGCCGCGTCGCCGCCTCTGCCCGACTCTGAGCTCGGCGCGGCGGGCGCGCATCCGCGCTCGGCTGAGCCGCACGACCGACTCGACATCACGCTCGCTCCGAGCCTTGCTCGCGAGCACCACCAGGTCCATGTCGTGCTCCGGATCGAACAGGCTGGTGTCCAGGTCCGTGCTGATTCGTGTGAACATGCTCACACTTTCGGCGAGAAACGACAATAAGTCAAAGGCGTATTTCCTACGAGAGTTATAGGCCTTGACTATGAGTCACGCGCGCTCGATGATCTCGATCCGGTAGCCGTCCGGGTCGCGCACGAAGCAGAGCCGCGAACCGCCGTCGCGAACCGAATAGGGCGGGCGCTCGGGCTCGATGCCCTGCTGGCCGAGCCGCGCCAGCGTCCCGTCGAGGTCATCGACGCCGATCGCGATGTGCCCGTAGCCGCTACCAAGATCGTAGGTGCGGCCATCGTGGTTGTAGGTCAGCTCAAGCACGGAGCTCTGATCGCCAAGCGAGAAGAAGTAGTTGGTCGCCTCCTTCTCACCATTGCGGACGATGTCCATGTCGCGCTCGAACTCGAATCCGAGCGCCTCGTAGAAGGCCCGGCTGCGCGCGGGGTCGGTGATGCGCACCATCGTGTGCAGGAAGCTTGCGGTCATCCCGCCATCGTACGCCGCATTGGCAACAGGTCTAAACCGGGAAATCGGCCGAACATGCAGCCGATTTGCCTGAACGCTCCCGTAGATCGGCACTTTCCAGGGAAATCGAGTTCTGGACCCTCCGATTTTCCGATCTGAGCCTGTTCATCCCCAGGCGGCAGCGCAAATCCTCGGGGTTCTAGGCGATCGCGTCGAGCCGGCCGACAATCTCGTCGGCGTAGCGGACATAGGGAGCGAAGTCGAAGATCGCGTCCAGGTCGAGTTCGCCGATCTGATCCCCACCCGCCCCGGCGCTCAGCAGAACGCGCAGATGCACGCGCGTATCGAGCGCCTCCTGTGCCAGGCGCTGCACAACCCGGTAGGCCTCGTCACGGCTCGAGCCCTGGGCGACGATCGCCAACAACAATCGCTGCGAGAACAGCCCCCCGTAGGTGAGGTCGAGGTTCTCCCGCATGCGCCGGACGTCGACCACCAGGTCGCGGATCACGCCGAGCATCCGGCGCTGCATGTGGTCAAGCAGGATCGTCGCGTCCGGCAGCATGATCCGCTCGACGCTCGAGTGCGAGATGTCGCGCTCATGCCAGAGCGCAACGTCCTCCACGGCCGCCGACGCATAGCCGCGCAACAACCGCGCGAGCCCCGTGATCTGCTCGGTCTTGATCGGATTGCGCTTGTGCGGCATAGCGCTCGAGCCCTTCTGCCCGGCGGCGAACGGCTCCCGCACTTCGCCGACCTCGGTCCGGGCCAGATGCCGGATCTCTGTGGCGAGGCGCTCGAGACCGGCGCCGGCAAGCGCGATCGACTGCACCAGCTCCGCGTGGCGGTCGCGAGGGATCACCTGGGTCGAGACCGATTCGAGGTGCAGCCCCAGGCGCTCGATGACGCGCCTCTCGAAGTCGGGCGAGGTGGCTGAGTACGTTCCGACGGCACCCGACAGGCCGCCGACGGCGGCCTGCGCGAAGGTCCGCTCGAGGCGCTCGAGGTTACGCTGAGCCTCGAACGCGAATCCGGCCAGCTTGATGCCGAACGTCGTCGGCTCGGCGTGGATCCCATGTGTGCGACCGGCGCACAGCGTGTGCACGTGTTCGCGCGCGTTCGCCGCGAGCTCGCTGACAAGTTCACGCGCGTCGGGCAGGATCAGCTCACCAACGGCCTTCAGCTGCAACGCCAAGCCGGTGTCGACGACGTCGGAGGAGGTCAGCCCGTAGTGGATCCACCGGCCGGGCTCACCGGCTGAGGCCGAAAGCACATCGACGAACGCAGCCGTGTCATGGTCGGTGACGCGCTCTCGTTCGTTGACAGCCTCGACCGTGAAGGTCGCGCTGCGGATCGCGTCGAGGTCGTCCGGGGTCGGACCGTCCATCTCCTCGCAGGCGGCGACCTCGACCCTGCGGATCGCCTCGAACCGGGCGTGGTCGGACCACAGCTCGCCCAGCTCTCTGCGTGTGTAGCGTTCGATCATCATGCGTCGAGGATCCGTGCGGCGAGCACCGCGGCGTTGAGGGCATTGTCGACGCCGACTGTGGCCACCGGCACCCCGGCCGGCATCTGCACGATCGACAGCAGAGCGTCAAGGCCACCGGCGATCGAGCCGCTTGAGCTCAGCGGCACGCCGATCACCGGCAGGTCCGTGTGCGCGGCCACCACGCCCGGCAACGATGCCGCCAGCCCGGCACCCGCGATGATCACACGGAGACCGCGCATGCGCGCATTCCTGGCGTAATCAGCCACCTTGTCGGGATCGCGATGCGCGGACATGACTCGCACCTCGCAACGGATGCCGCGCTCGGTCAGCTTCTTCTCCGCCGGCTCCATCGCCGGGAGGTCGCCCTTGGAGGCGATCACGATCCCGACTCGGGGCGCATCGACGTCGAGTTCCGCAAAGACGCCCTCAGATTCCTCGAGCGCCTGCGATGTCGGCTCCGGCTCAGACGTGCTCATGCTCCCACCACTTTCTCGGCGATGTCACGGCGCAGCTGCCGGCCGTCGAAGGCGATCCCGTCTACCACCTCATATGCAGACCTGCGCGCGCCCACGGTATCGGACCCGAGTGCGGTCACGCTCAACACTCGTCCTCCGGCGGTGACGATCCTGCCCTCGGCGTCTAGTGCGGTGCCCGCGTGGGTGACGAACACCTCGCCGGCGACATCCTCAAGCCCGGTGATCACATCACCGCTGGACGAGCTCGCTGGGTAGCCGCCGCTGGCCAGCACGACCGTCACGGCGCTACGCCGGTCCCACTCCAGCTCGACACCATCCAGACCCGGGCCGCCGTTGGCGGCGTCGGCAAGCAGTTCCAGGAGGTCGGTCCGTAGCCGCGGCAGGATCGTCTGCGTCTCCGGGTCGCCGAAGCGCGCGTTGAACTCGAGCACCTTCAGCCCTGTCTCGGTCAGCATCAGACCGGCGTAGAGCACTCCGTGGAAGTCGATTCCGCGGCGCCTGAGTTCATCGAGCACCGGTTGATGCACGATCCCCGCGAGTGCGAGTGCCTGCTCGGCGCCGATCGTCGGGACCGGCGAGTAGGAGCCCATGCCGCCGGTGTTGGGACCACCGTCGCCATCGAAGATGCGCTTGTAATCCTGTGCAGAGGCCAGCGGCAGCGCCCGCACGCCGTCGCAGATCGCCAGCAGCGACACCTCGGAGCCGGTCAGAAACTCCTCGATGACGACGCGATCGGTGTCGAAGCGGTGCTCAATCAGCAGCTCGGTGAGGGCCGCGCGGGCCTCATCCTCAGAGGCGGCGACGATCACGCCCTTGCCGGCCGCGAGCCCGTCGGCCTTGATCACTGCCGGGTAACGGTCGGGGCCGGGTGGGGCCAATTCCTGGATCGCGGCGATCCCGTCCTCGACCGTGGTCACGACACGGTAGGCCGCGGTTGGCACCTCGGCCGCCTCCATGATCGCCTTGCAGAACGCCTTCGAGCCCTCGAGCTCGGCGCCCGCCCGCGTCGGTCCGAAGCACGGCACGGCGACCCGCGCGAGCTCGTCAGCGAGGCCGGCCACCAGCGGCCCCTCCGGACCCACCACGACCAGATCGACCTGTTCGCTGACAGCGGCGGCGACCAGCTCTGAGATCTCCTCGGCGCCGATCGCAAGCAGCCGCGCAACCTGTGCGATCCCAGCGTTCCCCGGCGCGCACAGCAACTCAGGCTGCTGCGGCGAGCGCGCCAGCGCGTTCA
The DNA here is from genome assembly GCA_963844665.1 of uncultured Conexibacteraceae bacterium. Classification (GTDB taxonomy): domain Bacteria; phylum Actinomycetota; class Thermoleophilia; order Solirubrobacterales; family Solirubrobacteraceae; genus Palsa-465. Next base: position 1,077,168 of record CAWJPB010000005.1, on the reverse strand, counting down.
GGATCGCGTGCTCGCGCGCGCCCGAGCCGACCACCAGAACCTTGGGACGGGCGTCAGTAGTCACCGCGGGTGACTGTAACGACGCGGCCTGCGGCTAACCGTCCCGGCGGCAAAGCGCGCCGCCGGGACGACAAGACAGCGAGGTGGCTGATTCCACTAGGCGACCTCCGCCACATGTCGCACGGCGTTGAACACGACCTCACCGTCGACCGCGTCGACCGTGACCGTGTCGCCGTCGAGGAACCGACCCTCGAGGATCGCCATTGCCAGCGGGTCGATCAGCCGCTTCTGGATGACCCGCTTCAGGGGCCGGGCGCCATAGGTCGGGTCGTAGCCGAGGTTGCCGAGCAGCGTCCGGGCGTCGTCGGTCAGCACCAATTCGATCCCGCGCTCGGCCACGCGCCGCTCAACCCGCGCCACCTGCAGGTCGACGATCTCCGTCAGCTCCTCGCGACTGAGCGGATCGAACTCGACGATGTCGTCCAGGCGATTGATGAACTCAGGCTTGAAGTGGCCCTCCGCGCCCTCCCGGCCACCGGGGATGTTCGAGGTCATGATCAGCACAACGTTCTTGAAGCTGACGGTGCGACCCTGGCCGTCGGTGAGACGGCCGTCGTCCATCACCTGCAACAGGGTGTTGAACACGTCCGGGTGTGCCTTCTCGATCTCGTCGAGCAAGACCACCGCGTAGGGACGGCGACGCACGGCCTCGGTGAGCTGCCCACCCTCGTCGTAGCCGACGTATCCGGGGGGCGCGCCGACCAGACGGCTGACCGAGTGCCTCTCCATGTACTCGGACATGTCGATCCGCACCATCGCCTCGGGGGAGTCGAACATGAACTCCGCCAATGCCCGCGCCAGCTCCGTCTTGCCGACGCCGGTCGGGCCGAGGAACAGGAAGGTGCCAATCGGCCGATCCGGGTCCTGCAGCCCGGCGCGCGAGCGCCGCAGCGCGCTTGAGACCGCGCTGACCGCCTCGTCCTGGCCGATCACGCGCTCGTGCAGGCGCGCCTCCATGTTGACGAGCTTCTCGATCTCCCCCTCGAGCAGCCGTGACACCGGTACGCGGGTCCACTTGGACACGACCTCAGCGATGTCCTCGGCATCAACCTCCTCCTTCAGGTATCGATGCTCTCCGTTGCTGGTCCGCTGACCAGCAACGTCGTCCTCGGCCTGCTCGGCGTCGGCCAGGCGCTTCGTGAGGTCCGGGATCGTCCCGTACTGAAGCTCGGCCGCACGCTCGAGGTCGCCGGCGCGGCGCGCCTGCTCGAGCTCGATGTTGGCCTGCTCCAGCTGCTCCTGGAGATCGGCGACGGCGCCGATCGTCTGCTTCTCCTGCTGCCACTCGGCGTGCATGGCGGCGGAGCGTTCGCGCTCCTCGGCCAGCGTCTGCTCGAGCTGCTCACGGCGGGCGGCTGTGCCGGCGTCGTCGGAGTCGGGGCTGCCGAGCGATTGCAGCTCGATCTCGAGCTGCAGGATGTGGCGGTCGACCTCGTCGATCTCAGTCGGCTTGGAATCGATCTCCATGCGGATCTGAGAGGCGGCCTCGTCGACAAGGTCAATCGCCTTGTCGGGCAGGAAGCGATCTGAGATGTAGCGGTCTGACAGCGTCGCGGCGGCGACCAGCGCCGAGTCGGTGATCCGCACCTTGTGGTGAACCTCGTACTTGCCCTTGAGGCCGCGAAGGATCGCGATCGTGTCCTCGACCGAAGGCTCCTCGACAAACACCGGCTGGAAGCGGCGCTCGAGCGCGGCATCCTTCTCGATGTACTTGCGGTACTCGTCGAGCGTGGTCGCACCGACGGCACGCAGCTCGCCGCGGGCCAGCATCGGCTTCAGCAGGTTGGCGGCGTCAACGGCGCCCTCGGAGGCGCCGGCGCCGACGATCGTGTGCAGCTCGTCGATGAACAGCACGACGTTGCCGCCGGCGTCCTGGACCTCCTTGAGCACCGCCTTGAGCCGGTCCTCGAACTCACCGCGATACTTGGCGCCGGCGATCAGCGCACCGATGTCGAGCGCGACCACTCGGCGGTCCTTGAGGCCCTCGGGCACGTCGCCGGAGACGATCCGCTGGGCCAGGCCCTCGGCGATCGCCGTCTTGCCGACACCCGGCTCACCGATCAGCACCGGGTTGTTCTTGGTGCGTCTCGAGAGGACCTGGATCACGCGGCGGATCTCGTCGTCGCGCCCGATCACCGGATCGAGCTTGCCGGCAGCAGCCGCCTCCGTGAGGTCGCGGCCGTACTTCTCAAGCGCCTGAAACTTGTCTTCGGGGTTCTGGTCGGTCACCTTCTGGCCACCGCGGACCTCGTTGACGGCCCTCAGCAGCGCCTCATAGCCGGCGCCGACAGAACGCAGGACATCGCCGGTGGTGCCGCCCGACTTTGCGAGCGCAAGCGCGAGGTGTTCGGTCGAGATGTACTCGTCGCCGAGCGCGCGCATCTCCTGCTCGGCGTCACGCAGAACCTCGACCAGCTCGTTGGAACCCCCGGTCTGCTCCTGGCCGGTGGCGAGTCGTGGTAGCGACTCGAGCGCCGGGTTGAGAGTCATGCGCACGGCGGCCGGGTCGACGCCGAGCTTGCGCAGGACCGGCGCGACCACGCCTCCGTCCTGCTCGAGCAGCACGGCGAGCAGATGCTCGGGGCGGGTCTGGGGGTTGCGACGCTCGGCCGCGAGCCGCTGAGCGGCTTCGAGCGCCTCCTGGGACTTGATCGTGAAGCGGTCAGCTTGCATTCAGTCGGCCTCTGAGGGTCAGGGTTCGGGTCTGTATCTCGAAAGATCTAAGTCTGTTGCACTTAGATTATCACCAGAGCCCTATCCTGTCGACTTATTGCTGCGCTTACCCGCCCGCGCGAGCATGGGTTTAGATGCCGTGCGCCCTGGAGACCGAAGGACCATGCGCAGATACCAGATCCCGCTAATCGCATGGCTCGCCCTAGGGGTCTCTGTCGGCGCTTATGTCGTGGCCTCCGCCTCGATGCAGCACCTGCGTTACAGCCCTGGCGTGCAGCCGTTCTACGTCGGCAGCCGGCCCTTGGGTTTCTTCGACCTGCGTGTCTACCGAGGCGCGGGCTTTCACGTTCTGCATGGTCTGCCGCTGTTCCAGCGACCGATCGTTCGTCGCCTGGGCTTCACCTACCCGCCGTTCGCGGCCCTGCTGATGGCCCCGCTCACGCTGTTGTCGGTGCGTCTCGACAAGGTGCTGATGACGGTGCTGAGCCTCACGGCGCTGGTCTGGATGTTGAGGCGCGCACTGATGCTGAGACGACCACGCCCGGCCCCCGGCCGCGGTTCCCTGCTCGACCCAACCGCGGCCTGGGCTGTGGTGGCCGTTGCCGCCGCAGCGGCGCTCTGGCTCGAGCCGGTGACGGTGACCCTCGGACTGGGCCAGGTGGATCTGCTGCTCGTCGCGCTGATCGTGTTCGACCTCTCCAGGCCGGATTCGGCAAGAACCAAGGGAGTGGGGATCGGGATCGCCGCCGCGATCAAGCTGACGCCACTCGTGTTCCTGGTCTACCTGCTCTGCTCGAGGCGTCCGCGGGCGGCGCTGACCGGGCTGGCCACGTTCGCAGCGTCGATAGTCGTGAGCTTCGTGCTGATACCCGGCGACGCGAGCAAGTATTGGGGCGGCCTGGTATTCAAGAGTTCGCGCGTGGGCAGTGCGATCAACCCCGGTAACCAGTCGCTGCGAGGGGCGCTGGCGCGCTTGATCGGCGAGCGCTACCCGGGCCCGGCGGCGCTCGCGGTGGTGGCGTTGGTCGCGATCGTCGGCATGGCGCTCGCGGTCCGCGCGAGTCGCCGCGGTGACGAGGCGATGGGGTTCTCGTTCTGCGCGGTCAGCACACTGCTGGTGTCACCGGTCTCGTGGACTCACCACTGGGCCCTGGTGGTGCCGGCCCTGTTCCTCCTCGCGGTGACCGCCTACGAGCAACGGCGGACGGCCCTGGCGTTGCTGACCGTGGCCTTCCTGATGGTCGGCTACTCCTATCTTCCGGAGCGCTATGTAGCCGATCGGCTCGCACTGGGCGGGCTGCACACGCTTGCCGAGGATCCCTACGTCCTGGCTGGCCTGGTCGCCGTCGCGGTGCCCGCGATCCGACTGCTGTGGCCACTACGCATCAGCGTCCGTGGACGCAGCAGACAACCAAGCATGCCCGGACCAAACTGGGTGGAGCCGTCGCCGGCCCCGGTCAGCCGCCGGTGATCGCGAGCGCGAGCGGCGCGGAGTGCCGCACCACCTCGCCCCCCGAGATCACGGCGCCGGCCACGACTGCGCTGACACGGTGGCCCGCCTCCAACGCGGTGGTGATCCTCCGGCGTTGCGCAATGGTGAATGCGACAGTCATTGTCCGCGCCTGCGCCGCAGCAACGCGCACGGGCGTGGAGTAGTCCGTGAACACCGTCGCGGCAACACCGGCACCGGCGATCGTGACTCGTGCGTAGGCCACCATCGCACAGGCGCTCGAGCACCGAATGAGTGCTCGGATGGCGCCGACGGTGGCGGGTCGCTGCCCTGCAGGCAGTCGCGCGGTGACGTTCGCGATCGGACTCGCGGCGGCCAGCGCCGCGCCGGCGAAGGCCTGGAGGTCGACTCCGCCCCAACCGGACGCCTCGTCGTATCCGGGCCGCGCGCTGCAGCAGCCGAGCGGCCGGCGGCTCGGACGTGTGAACGGTCCAACGTCGTTCGAGCCGCTGGTCACGTCATAGAAGACCTGGGCGGCGCTGGTGACGTTGCGGCCCAGGCGGTACAGGAGCGGGTTGGCAAGGCCGAGCGACTGGCGTCCGTGCCTACGCAGGAGCTGATCGACCAACGCAAAGCCACCCGCCATCAACGGTGTGGAGGCGCTGGTTCCGCCGAACGTCTGCCAGCCGACCCCCTTACAGTCCTCTGACGCCGTGCAGTAGACGTCATATCCGGGCGCCACGTCGGCCAGCATGGCCACGTCAGGTTGGGCACGCCCGTCGCTCTTGACCACGCCGTTCTGCCAGCTCGGTTGGGCGAACAGATCGCTCGCGCCACCCCCACCGGCGTTCCCCGGCACGACACCGGCGTCATTCCAGACCGTCTGGCCGATGATCTCGTTCTGGAGGTTTAGGCTCAGGTTGGAGCCGCCGACCGAGGTCACCCAGGGTGAGGACGACGGGAAGTTGACCGCCAGCTTGGGCTCTGGCTTGGGGGGACTTGAACCGGTCACGGCACAGTCAGCCGAGCCAAGGTCGCCACTGGCCCCCAGCACGCTGATGCCCTCCGCGGCCGCAAGCTTGAGCGCCGTCTCAATTGCCCTGATCCCGACCATGCCGACGCCGGCGATCGTGTTGCTCTCGCAGAGACCCAGTGACACGGAGATCACCTGTGGCTCCAGAGCCTGGCTCTCCAGGGGCTGGGCTATCGCCGCCAGCACGTCAGCGGCGTCGGGCTGGGTCTCGTACACGTCGATCGACTGCAGGTCGGGGGCCGCAGCGTCGAGCACCTCGAGGTCGAGCGTGGCCTCGCCACCCGGGGCCGGTCGTTTGGCGGCGCCGCTGCTGAACGCCCGCACCGTCGGCCTGTGCAGGTGAAAACAGCTTGCAAACCGAGCAAGATCACGCGCTCGGAAGCCGTCGATCTCGACGACCGCCACGCGCTCGCCCTGGCCGAGCAGTCCCTCCTGCTGCAGCGGTGCGTAGTTGTAGGCGTCGAGATACTCGTTGGGCGTGAAGCCGCGGGCGGCGCGGCCCGCCTTGCACCCAGACGCGGTGGCCACCAGGTCCGGGCCGGGATAACCGGACGATGGCGGCAGCGTGTCGCTGGCGACCGGCGCGGAGTCGAGGCCGACCACTCCTGTCACGAGCCCGTGCAGGGCTTGCGGCAGCCGGACCGCTGTCGCGGGCGCCACGAAGTGGGCTGCGCCGGCTCCGGACCGGCTTGAGAGCGACGTCCCGAACATGCGCTCAGCGTCGGCCACGTCGACCCGCGCATAGACGAACTGGCCGCTCGAATCCGCCCTGACGGCACGGGCGCCGTGCGCTTTCAGATAGACGACCACGCGCTGGCGCGTGCTGGCGCTGGCGCCGAAATGGCGTGCGAGCCACCTCATCGATCGGTAGCGGCCGTAGTCCACCGACCCGAGCGTGCTGACGGCGCCGGCGTATCGGGTCAGGCCGGCTCGGTCAGCGAGAAGTGGCAGCACCAGCTGAAGCTGTTTGCCGGGTGGGGCCGTGCTGGCTGGGGTGACGAGCGCGTGCGCACCGGCGGGCGTGCTCAGGGCCACAGCGGCCACCAGCACCGCCGGACGCCAGAAGGTCACGAACCGCCCGGCATCACGACAGGTCGGAAGCGCGGATCAGAGCACCCCCGCGCACGTAGGGAACGATCTCTGCGCGCAGCTCGCGCCGCAGCGCCTCGAGACGCTCAACCTCCGCCTTGAGCTCACCGGCACGGCGCTCAAGCGCTTGGACCTTACGTGACATCGCATCGAGCATGTCCTCGAGTTCGAATACCCGTTCCACGCCCGCAAGATTCAGGCCGAGTTCCGCGGTCATCTCCTGAATACGCTTCAGCCGCTCGACATCGGCATGCGAGTACAGGCGTGTGCCCTTTGGCGAGCGCTTGGGCTCGATCAGACCGCGCGACTCGTATATGCGCAGCGTCTGCGGGTGCATGCCCGCCAGCTCGGCTGCGACCGAGATCATGAACACGCCCCGATCGGAGGAGACCTCCACGCGCGCGGTTGCGCGTATCCGCTGGTTCGGTACCCGCTCGCTGGCCATCAGTGCTCAGCCACCTTCTCGCGCGGCTTCCCGTTCGGGAACAGCTTCGCGCGTGGATCGCCATCGATCACCTGCGACAGCCGCTCGACCGCCTCGTCCTGCTCTGCGGACAGGCTTGCCGGAACGTCGATCACGAACCGGTAGCGAAGATCGCCGTTGCCCTTGCCTCCAAGCCGCGCTGGGCCTTCGCCGCGCAGGCGCTGCACAGTGCCGTGCTTGGTGCCGGGCGCCACGCGCAGCCGCTTGGAGCCGCTCAGCGTCGGTACCTCGATCACGGCCCCGCGGATCGCCTCCGGGATCGTCAACGGCACCTCGACCTCAAGGTTGTCGCCGCTCCTCTTGAAGATGGGAGATTCGGACACGCGCGTGATCACGTAGAGATCTCCGGGCGGAACTCCGCGTACGCCCGGATCACCCTTGCCTGCGAGCTTGATGCGACTGCCGTCGCGCACGCCGGCAGGAATATTTACCCGCAGCCGCCGGACGCTCCGCTGGGCACCGGTGCCTTCGCAGGTCGGGCAGGGATGCTCGATCACGGTGCCGGAGCCCTTGCAGTTGGAGCACGGCTGGTTGATCGAGAAGATCCCCTGGCTCTGAGCTTCGACGCCGCGGCCGTTGCAGACCGGGCAGACCTTTGGCGAGGTACCGGGCCTGGCACCGGAGCCGTTGCAGGTCGGGCATGGCTTGGAGGTCGGCACCTGCAGCGGCACCTGGGTGCCGTTGACGGCCTGATCGAACGTCAGCCGAACCTCGGTCTCGAGGTCCTGTCCGCGTGCCTGCGGCGGGCGCTGTCCGGCACCGGCGCCGCTGGCCGGCGCCGCCCGAGCCACCGCTACCGAACAGGTTGGAGAGCATGTCGCCGAAGCCGCCGAGAATCCGCCCGAGAACGCTGACGGGTCGAATCCGCGCGCCGCCGCTGAATCCCGGCGAACACTCCGCCGCGGTCGTATTCCTTGCGCTTGTCCGCGTCCGAGAGCACGTCGTGGGCCTGCGAGACCTCCTTGAAGCGCTCCTCGGCCTGCCTGTCGCCCTGGTTGCGGTCAGGGTGGTACTTGCGCGCCAGCTTGCGGTACGCCTTCTTGATCTCCTCGTCGGTCGCGTTCTTGCCGACCCCGAGGATCTTGTAGTAGTCAGGCCGCTCTGCCATTGCGCTGTCGCGTCGGCCTAGGCGGCCACGAGCACGCGCGCGGGACGCAGCACGCTGTCGCCCAGGCGGTAAGCCCTGCTGGAAGACCTCGGCCACGGTGCCTGATTGCGCGCCCTCGATCGGCTGCTGAGCAACCGCCTCGTGCAGCTGCGGGTCGAACGGCTCGCCCTCCGGCGAGAACGGCTCGACGCCGACACGCTGCAACGCTGAAGCAGGTCAGTGTGGACGAGCCTGATGCCATCGGTGATCTGCGACTCCTCCTCGCTCGCGGCCTTCAGCGCCCGATCGAGGCTGTCGATCGCCGGCAGCAGCTCCTTGGCGAGCTTCGCCACGCCCCGCTCCTGCGCCAGCGCGGCGTCACGAGCCGCGCGCTTGCGGTAGTTCTCGAAGTCAGCCTGCGTGCGCTGGGCGAGCATCAGGTACTCATCGGCCCGCTCGGCCTTGGCCGCAAGCTCGTCGAGATCCTGCTGCACCTGCTGCTCGGGGTCGGGGTCGGCCAGCTCCTCCGGTGCGTCCTCCGGCCCGAGCTCAGGCGGCGCGGAGTGCTGGCGCCGCCGCATACGCGGCGGCCGCACTTGCACGCTCCTCTGGCGACGCCCGGCTCCGCGAGGGGCTCGTCCTGATGCCGCTCCGCGCCCATCGTCACTTCTCCTCGTCGACGACTTCAGCGTCGACCACGTCCTCTTCCTCGGCAGCGGCGCCGTCAGCGGACGCGTCGCCGTCGAAGTTGGGCGCTGCGCCCGCCTGCTGCTCCTGCGCCCGCTGGTACATCGCCTCTGAGACCTTGTGGAACGAGGCGTTGAGCGCATCCTTGGCAGCGTTGATCTCGAGCCGGGTCCTCACCGGTCAGCGCCTCGCGCACGGCCTTGATCCCCTCCTCGATCTCAGCGCGCGAGGCCTCGTCGACCTGCTCGCCCAGCTCCTTGAGCTGGCGCTCGGCCTGGTAGGCGGCGTGCTCGGCCTCGTTGCGGGCCTCTGCAAGCTCGCGCTGGCGCTTGTCGTCGTCGGCGTGTGCCTCGGCGTCATTCACCATCCGCTTGATCTCGTCGTCGGACAGGCCCGAGCCGGAGCGGATCTCGATCTTCTGCTCCTTGCCGGTGCCGAGGTCCTTGGCCGAGACGTTGAGGATGCCGTTGGCGTCGATGTCGAAGGCGACCTCGATCTGCGGCACGCCTCGCGGCGCCGGCGGGATCCCGGTCAGCTGGAACTTGCCGAGCGACTTGTTGTAGCTCGCCATCTCGCGCTCGCCCTGAAGGACGTGGATCTCAACGCTCGGCTGGTTGTCCTCGGCCGTCGAGAACACCTCCGACTTGCGGGTCGGGATCGTCGTGTTGCGCTCGATCAGCTTGGTCATGACGCCGCCCTTGGTCTCGATGCCAAGCGTCAGCGGTGTCACGTCGAGCAGCAGCACGTCCTTGACGTCTCCGGCCAGCACGCCTGCCTGGATCGCGGCGCCGACGGCGACGACCTCGTCCGGGTTGACGCCGCGGTGCGGCTCCTTGCCGGTGAGCTCCTTGACCTTCTCCTGAACGGCCGGCATGCGGGTCATGCCGCCGACCATCACGACGTGCTCGATGTCGCCCGCGCCCTTCTCCTTGGCGTCCTCGAGCGCCTGGCGGACCGGACCGACCGTGCGGTCGATCAGCGCCGCCGTCAGCTCGTTGAGCTTGGCGCGCGTGAGGCGCATGTCGAGGTGCTTGGGGCCGCTTGCGTCAGCGGTGATGAACGGCAGGTTGATCTGCGACTCCTGCGTGGTCGAGAGCTCGATCTTGGCGCGCTCGGCGGCCTCGTAGAGACGCTGCAGCGCCATCGGATCCGCGGCCAGGTCGATGCCCTGAGACTTCTTGAACTCGGCCACGAGCCAGTCGACGATCGCCTTGTCGAAGTTGTCGCCACCGAGGTGGTTGTCACCGGCGGTCGACTTGACCTCGAAGACGCCGTCACCGATCTCCAGCACCGACACGTCGAAGGTGCCGCCGCCGAGGTCGAAGACGAGGATCGTCTGGTCGGCCTCCTTGTCGAGCCCGTAGGCCAGCGAGGCTGCTGTCGGCTCGTTGATGATGCGCTTGACCTCGAGTCCGGCGATCGTGCCGGCGTCCTTGGTGGCCTGACGCTGATCGTCGTTGAAGTAGGCCGGGACGGTGATCACGGCGCTGTCGACGGTCTCGCCGAGGTACGCCTCGGCATCCGCCTTGAGCTTGGCGAGGATCATCGCGCTGATCTCCGGCGGGGAGTACTGCTTGCCCTCGACCTCGATGCGCACGTCGCCACCGGGGCCGGCAGACGACCTTGTAGGGGACGATCGCCTCCTCGTCGTGCACCTCGGCCTCCTTGCGGCCCATGAAGCGCTTGATCGAGAAGATCGTGTTCTGAGGGTTGGTCACGCCCTGACGCTTGGCGACCGTCCCGACGAGACGCTCGCCGCCCTGCGTGAAAGCGACCACGGACGGGGTGGTGCGGCCGCCCTCGGCGTTTTCGATCACCGTCGGGTCGCCGCCCTCCAGCACAGCCATACAGCTGTTGGTCGTACCGAGGTCGATACCGATTGTCTTACCCATCGTGTTCGTTCTGCTCCTCTTGTGTCGTAAAAATCTAAGCGGAAGCGTATCAGATCTTGCGCGACCAAGATGCCTGCCACAATCACCGGCAGATGCAACGCCCGGATGCAGTCCTGTTCGACCTCGACGGCACGATCATCGACTCACGGGTGCCATTCGCCACGTCTGTGAATCACACCCTGCGGGCCCACGGACAGCAACCGCGCGAGCCTGAGGAGCTGTGGTCATACCTCGGTCCGCCCACGCACGAGGCGTTCACGGAACTGTTCGGGCAGGACGAGTTGCTCGTCGACGCCGCCGTCGCCACCTACCGCGACCACTATGCGGCCACCAGCGCCGAGACGACGCTGGTCTATGACGGCATCCCCGAGCTCCTGGAGTACCTCCACGACCGTGTGCGACTGGCGGTCGCGACCTCGAAGATGGTCACAGCCGCCGTGATGCTACTCGAGAGCCTCGGGCTGGCCGACCTGTTCGAGGTGATCAGTGGACCGCTGCCCTCGGCAGTCAACGAGCCCAAGGCCGCCACGGTCGCGCAGGCGCTCGCGGCACTCGGCGGCCGATCGAGCGCCGTCATGGTCGGCGACCGCCTCTACGACGTGCTCGGCGCCCGCAAGCATGGCGTACCCACGATCGGCGTGCTCTGGGGTGCCGGCAGCGAGCGGGAGCTGCGCGAGGCCGGCGCCGCAGCGCTGGTTTCACGGCCGAATGAGATCCCGCCGCTACTCGATCTTTAGCCGAAGCTGTCTGCGCTCGGGCACATGCTCCGCAACGCACACGACCCGCACTCCGGCCGCGGGCGTGACAGGTACGGCGGCCGTGTCGGAGCAGATTCAGGTGCAGTTCCCATTCCTGACCAGGCGGTGTCAGCGCGAGCATCGCATCGTGCAGCTCCACGAACGAGGCGCCGTCGCGAAACAGCCCGAGCCGCGTGCCCACGCGTGAGACGTGGGTGTCGACCGGCACGTCGCGCATGCCGTAGGCGAACAGCAGCACGCAGGCGGCCGTCTTGCGGCCGACACCGGGCAGCGAGCACAGATACCCCTGGGCCTCGGCGACGGTCCGCTCCGGCAGCCAGTCGAGCGACAGCAGTCCGGGTTCCGGGTCGGTCAGGGTCACGGCCGCCAGGATTGCCTTGATCCGCGCCGACTTGACCTTCGATATCCCTCCGCGGCGAATCGCCTGCTCGACCTCGTCGACGGGCGCGTCACGAACCTCCTCCCAGTCGCGAAGCGCTCACGCAGCCCGAAATACGCGACGTCGCGGTTGCGGTCATTGGTCGACTGCGACAGCACGGTCAGGATCAGCTCGGCGACGCCGTCGCCGTGCGGCCGCAGCACCGGGATGCCGTAGACCAGACGCAGCCGGTCGCGAATCGCGACGACGGCCATATCCTCCCGCGCGGTGCTCATGAACGCGGACGTTATCCGCAGGCTGCGCCGTGTCGCCCCAACCCTGGTCGCCGCGGCGCTGGCGCTCGCCTACCTGATCGTCGAACCGACGGGCGCCGACCTGCCCGCACAGCTGCTGCGGGTGAAGCTGTTCGGGGCTGAGGGCTTCGGGATCTGGAACAACTGGTGGTACGCCGGCCACAACATCGCCGCCTATAGCGTGCTGTTCCCGCCGCTGGGCTGGCTGCTCACACCCCAACTGGTGGCGGCGCTCGCGAGCGTCGGCACGGCAGCGGCGTTCGAGGCGCTGGCTCATGACGTCTACGGCGACGACGCATGGGTCGGCGCCACCTGGTTCGGCGCTGCGACCGTCACCGAACTGCTGAGCGGACGCCTCACGTTCGCGCTCGGCCTGTGCGGCGCGACCGTGACTGCACTCCTCCTTGAGCGACGGCGGCCGCGCTTGGCCGCCGTTCTGGCGTTTATCACGGCGCTGGCGAGCCCTGTGGCCGGGCTGTTTGCGGCGTTGGCCGGCGCGACCATGGCATTGGCAGGCCTTCACAGCGGGAATCGCCGCGATATCGCTCGCGGTATCGGGGTGATATTGGCGGCGATCGTCCCAATCGCGATCCTGGCAGTGCTGTTTCCCGAGGCTGGCCGACAGCCGTTCGCGTTCGGGACGCTATGGCCGCTGCTGGCGGCCGGAGTGTTGGTGCTGGCGCTCAGGCCCGGGCGCACCCTCGGCGGCGCCGTCCTTCTGTACCTGGCGGGCTGCATTCTCGCCTTCGCGATCGCAACTCCAGTCGGCAGCAACGCCGCACGGCTGGGCGAACTCGTGGCGGGACCGCTGGTTGCATTGCTGCTGGTGCCCCGGCGCGCGTACCTGCTGCTGGCTGTCGCCGCGGTGCCGCTGACCTGGATCCAGATCCACGACACGATCACGGATCTGCAGCACGGCGAGACCGCCAACACGGCCGCGTACTACCGACCCCTGCTTCGCTACCTCGAAGCCCGGCCCGGCGCGCGCCAGCGCCAGTGGCGGGTGGAGGTGCCGTTCACGGCCGGACACTGGGAGGCTTACAGACTCGCCCCTGTGATTCCGCTCGCGCGTGGGTGGGAGCGCCAATCTGACATCGCCGATGACGGCCTCTTCTACGGCGGGCACCTGACGGCGGGCACCTACAGAGCCTGGCTGCATCGCCTGGCCGTGCGTTACGTCGCGGTGGCCGATGCGCCCGCAGACCCCTCGGCACAGGCCGAGGTCGAGCTGATCGATAGCGGCCTTCCCTACCTGCACCGGGTTGCGCGCCTGCCGCACTGGACCGTCTACGCCGTCAAGGGCTCACCAGCGATCGCCACCGGTGCCGGGCACGTCGTGTCGATGGGGCCGGACTCACTGACCTTGATGGTCGCGCATCCCGGCACGGTCTTCGTGCGCGTGCGCTGGTCGCCGTACTGGCAGCTGCGGGGGATCAGCGGCTGCGTGGCGCCCGCGGGCAGCTTCACCGCGCTCCATGCGCGCGCCAGCGGGCGCGCGCGAGTCACGATCGGCTTCAGTCTGGGGCGGGTCGATTCGCGGTCGCCACGCTGCATTCAACGCTGAGCCGACACAAAAGCGGGTAGCCTGATCGGACTGTGAAGCTCGCTTTGCTGTCAGCCAAACGGGGCTCGTTCCTTCCGCACGGTTGGCTGGACGTCGTTCGCCAGCTGCTGATGTTCACGGCGGCGTACATCGGCTATGAGATCGTGAGGGGGCTCGTCAGCGTCACCAGTTCCTCTTTCAAGCCGTTCGGGGACGCCTACAACATCATCAACTTCGAACGGACGCTGCACGTGTTCGTCGAACCCGGGATCCAGAACTGGGTGACGGCCCATGCGCACTGGCTGCTGGACATCGCCGACTGGACCTACATCAACGCTCACTTCGCACTGACCGTCGCGGCGCTGGTGTTCATCTACGTGAAGCGCAACGAGTCGTTCTACTTCGTGCGCAACATGTTCATGATCGCGATGCTGATCGCGCTGGTCGGATACTCGGTCTATCCCACGGCGCCGCCAAGGCTGATCACCCAATGGGGCTTCACCGACACGATCCAGCAGGCGACCGGCATTACGATCGAGCACGGTCCGTCGAGTGCGCTGCTCAACGCCTATGCGGCGGTACCGTCGATGCATGTCTGCTTCGCGCTGATGATCGGCTTGCCGATGTCACGGCTCGTGCACAGCCGCATCGCTCGGATCCTATGGCGGATCTACCCGGCATTCATCGTCTTCGTCGTGATCGTCACCGGCAACCACTACTTCACCGACGTCTTCCTCGGGGCGCTGACCGCACTGCTCTCGGCGCTGCTGGCCAAGCAGCTGCTGGCGCGTGCACGACCCGAGATGTGGGCCTTTGCGCAGGTGCCGCCGGGCTCCCGCGTCGCCGACGCGTAGATGACGCGCCAGCGTTGGCGTCCAGGGCTTCTGGACCGGGACCGGGCGATGATCTACGCTCTGCGCCGCCCCATCTGATGGCCGAGACACAGCACACACCAAGCAGGCCGCGACCGCGCAGGCGTGGCGGCGAAGCCGGCGACCGCCTGACCACCCCGCAACTGGTCCGTAACCGGCTGATCGAGTCGCGGCTCACGCCCAACTCGATCTCTCTGACCGGCTTTGCGCTGAACCTCGCGGCTGCCGGGCTGGTGGTGGGACGAATGTTCTTCCTTGCCGGCATCGCTTTCATCGTCGGCTCGGTGATGGACACGCTCGACGGGCGCTACAGCCGCATGTCCGGCAAGGGCACGCAGTTCGGCGCGTTCCTGGACTCGACGCTCGATCGGCTTGAGGAAGGGATCGTGCTGACGGCAGTTGCGGCCTACTTCGCGTCACGTGACGACCAGGCTGCGGTGGCAGCGGTCGTCGCGGCCGTGCTGTTCTCGTTGATGGTCTCCTACACACGCGCTCGCGCGGAGGCGTTGGGGGTCCAGTGCAAGGTCGGTCTGGCCACTCGCCCGGTGCGAGTTGTGATCCTTGCGATCGGTCTGGTTTTCGCCGAGGGCGCCTCGATCGGCCACTTCGAGTTGCTCGCCCCCGCCGTCTACGTGCTCGCCGCGCTCAGCCTCGTAACCGTCTGCCAGCGCATCTGGCACGTGCGCCGGGAGCTGACCGAGCCGACCGGCTCGCGTTAGGCGGCCCCGCGCGATGTCGCCCGGGGCGGGGCGCGAGGGATCGCTCGGGCGCGGCGCCCGCGCCCGGATCCTCGAGGCCGCCGGCACGCTGTTCGCCCGCCAGGGCTTCAACGCCACCAGCATCAATGAGCTGCACGCGACCGCACGGGTGTCCAAGCGCACGCTGTACCAGCACTTCGATTCCAAGGACGACCTGATCGTCGCCTATCTGGCTGAGCGCCAGAGCGTGGGCCCGGCGGAGGCGGTGCTGGCGCGCGAGGATCTGGCGCCTCGCGCGCGGCTGCTCGAGCTGTTCAGTGCACTCGCGGACCCGCCCGGCGTCGCACCCGACCCGTTCCTCGCTGCCGTGATCGAGTTTCCCGATCCCGAGCACCCCGTGCACCTGGCGGCTGCGGAGCACGACCGCCGCTTCAGCGAGCGCCTGTCGGGTCTGGCCAGGGCTGCGGGCGCCCGGAACCCCGATCGGACGGCACGCCGGCTGGCGCTGCTCTACGCCGGTGGCGCCGCTCGGGTGATGCTCGAGGACCCGGGCGAGGTCGTGGCCGAGGCCTACCCGGTCGCGGCGGCGATTCTGCGCGACGCGATCGACTAGGATCAGGAACCGATCGGTCTACTTCTGGCCCGAGGGTTGCAGGCGGTTCGAACATTTCGGTACCGTTCGGTGTAACCAAGTCGCGCAGCTCGCGTACTATGGGCATCCGCCGGCGCGACCGCGCCCGCCGCAACTTACAGAAGGGACATCGCTAAGTGACCACCGAATCGACATCCACGAACGGCTCCGCAACCGGCGCCGCTCGTTACCAGCATGAGAAGGTACGCGTCGCAATCATCGGCGTCGGCAACTGCGCGAGCTCGTTCGTGCAGGGCGTCGAGTACTACAAGAACGCCAACCCGTCCGAGCGCGTCCCGGGCCTCATGCACGTCGACCTCGGCGGCTACCACGTCCGCGACATCGAGTTCTCCGCCGCCTTTGACATCGACGTGGAGAAGGTCGGCAAAGACCTCAGCGAGGCGATCTTCTCGGGCCAGAACAACACGCTGAAGTTCGTCGACGAGGTGCCGAAGCTCGGCATCCCCGTCCAGCGAGGCATGACCCACGACGGACTCGGCAAGTACCTCAAGGAAAAGATCACCAAGGCGCCCGGGCCAACCGCCGACATCGTCCAGATTCTCAAGGAGACCAGGACCGATGTGGTCATCTCCTACCTGCCGGTCGGCTCCGAGCAGGCCACGAAATGGTATGTCGAGCAGATCCTGGAGGCCGGCTGCGGCTTCGTCAACTGCATCCCCGTGTTCATCGCCGGCGAGGACTACTGGAACGATCGCTTCGTCAAAGCCGGACTTCCGATCATCGGTGATGACATCAAGTCGCAGGTCGGGGCGACGATCGTTCACCGCACCCTGGCCCGCCTGTTCCACGACCGCGGCGTCAAGCTGCTGCGCACCAGCCAGCTCAACGTGGGCGGCAACATGGACTTCTACAACATGCTCGAGCGTGAACGGCTCGAGTCCAAGAAGATCTCCAAGACGCAGGCCGTGACCTCGATCATGGGCCACAAGCTGCCGGCCGACGACGTGTACATCGGCCCGTCGGATTACGTGCCGTGGCTGACCGATCGTAAGTGGGCACACATCCGCCTCGAGGGCCAGGCATTCGGCGACGTGCCGCTGCAGCTGGAGACCAAGCTCGAGGTCTGGGACTCGCCCAACTCGGCCGGGATCGTCACCGACGCCGTGCGCTGCTGCAAGCTGGCGCTGAACAACGGCATCGCAGGCCAGCTCGATGGCCCCAGCTCCTACCTGATGAAGTCGCCGAAGAACCAGCGCCCCGACGACGAGGCCCGCGAGGCGACGGAGGAGTTCATCGCCAAGCACTCGCGCGTGCAGACCGCCAGCGCCGACGCATCGAAACTGGCTGTCGCGTAGCCCCGCCGGTCAGATCCTCGGGACGAAGCAAAGTTATGACCACTTAGCGCACCGCACTATGCTGCGGAAATGATTCGCAGCCTGGCCATCTGCCTGCTGTCGGCGGTGGCCGGCTTGGTGATGCTCGCCGGGTCGGCGGCGGGTGCCTCGTTCAACCCAGCCGTCGCGCTGACGGCGTTGTCCTGCGGGTCGACGGGAAACTGCAGCGCGGTCGGCACCTATACCGACGCACTGGGCGACACCCAGGGACTGCTGATGACGGAGTCGCGTGGGAGCTGGCATCGCGCGGTCGAGGCACAGCTTCCCGCCGGCGCCTCGTTCGATCCGTTCAAGGAGACGGACGGCGGGGCGCTGGTGGATGTCTCGTGTCCGACCGCCGGCAACTGCGTCGCGGTCGGCCGCTACACGGACGCAGGTGGCACCAACCACGGGGTGCTCCTCACAGAGCGCCGTGGCAGCTGGGAGCGAGGCGTCCCAGTCCAGCTTCCGGCCAACGCGGTGCATGCGCGCAAACCCAAGTCCGGCGTGGTGGACGACCTCGGCCTGGCCTCGATCACGTGCAGCTCGGTTGGGAACTGCGTCGCGGTCGGCAACTATGAGTCGAACTCCGAGGTCTGGGAGGCGATGATCGTCAGCGAGCACGACGGCCGCTGGGGTCGGGCGATCCAAGCGCCGCTGCCCGCCGACGCACCCGTGGCCGGTCAGAGCGCCGTGCTGTTGGATGTCACCTGCGCCTCCGGCGGAAACTGCACGGCGGCCGGCTATTACGTGGACGACCTCGGACACCAGGAGGCGCTGCTGGTCAGCGGCAGCGGCGACAGCTGGAGCGTCTCGCCGGCGCCCACGGCGCCGAGCGATGCGCGCAAGGACCCAAACGTCACGCCCTCGGCCGTGGCGTGCGCCGAGGCGAACAGCTGCGCGGCCGTCGGGACCTACCTGAACCCGTTGCAGAACTCACTCGGACTGCTGTTCAGCGAGTCAGCCGGCGCCTGGCAGCATGGCAGCGGTGTCTCGCTCCCGGCCGATGCGGCACCGGCGAGCACTGTCGGCGATCAGACCGTCGTCCTGGCCTCCGTCTCGTGCCCTGAGACCGGCAGCTGTGCCGCGGTGGGCTGGTACTTCGACAACGACGAGAACGGCCAGGGATTGATCGTCGACCAGCAGAACGGTGTCTGGCAACCAGGGGCGGAAATGAAGCTCCCGGCCAACGCCGTCGGTGGGCTCGAGAAGCAGTCAGCCGGGCTCGACTGGGTGTCCTGCGCCTCAGCCGGCAACTGCCTGGCCACCGGCGTCTATACGGATGCCGGGTACAACTCCCGGGGCCTTTTGTTGTCAGAGGTGAACGGCATCTGGCAAACCGCGGTGGAGTCGCCCCTGCCCCGCAATGCCGGCAACATCGAGTACGCCGCAGCAGACCAGTCGGCCTGCACGGCGGTCGGCGACTGCGCGGTGATCGGCACCTACAACGACGGACGCGGAAACGTCTTCGGTTACACGCTGAGCGAGTCGGGCGGCACCTGGGGCAGCGCCCAGGAGGTCAATCTGCCGCCGGTCAGCCCGACCGAGGACAGGCTCTCGCTGTCGGCACTGCTCACTCCATACGGCAAGGCTGCCGCCCTGAAGAGCGTGAAGAAGGCACACGGCTACGTGTTCGATTACGGCGCAGCCGAGGCTGGGACCGCGGCCGTCTCCTGGTACGCGAAGATTGACGGCCGGCGGGGCCTGATCGGTCACGGCGCGCTGCACGTGAAGGCCGCAGGCCATTACTCGCTGAAACTGAGCCTGACCGGCGCCGGTGACCGCTTGTTGGCCGCCGCTGAGCATGTTCGCGTCAGCGTCCAGACCAGCTTCGCGGCTGGGCGACACCACAGCGTCCAGCGCGCCAGCGGCACGTTCACGCTGCACTGAAAGCCTGTCTCAAAGCCGCGTAGACTCCGCGGCGTGGCTGAAGAGCGCCTCGCGATCGCACAGGTGAGCCCGTTCGCCTGGGAGACCAAGACAGAGGTGGGCGATTACGTGGCGCGGCTCTCAGATGAGCTGCACCAGCGCGGGCATCGGGTGCTCGTGATCGCGCCGTCACATTCGGCCGAGCTGGTGCAGCAGAGCCGCCGCGAGCTGCGCAGAGACCCTGAAGCGCTGATCGCACGCGCCGAGAACGGGCCGCTCGTGCTGGGCGTGGGCGAGGTGCTGCCGTTCTCGCGAACCCGGCGCCGCGGGGCGTCGCTGCCGGTCGACGTCGCCCGAACGATCGAGGAAGCGCTGACTGTGCTGGCGCTGGATGTCGTACACGTGCACGAGCCGTTCGCCCCGAGTGCCTCGAGCGTCGCGCTGAGGACGGCTCGAGCGCTGAGCGTCGCCACCTTCCACAACCCGACCGAGCGCGTGCTCTCCACGCAGATCGGGAAACAGCTCTCACAGCTGTTGTTCAGCCGTCTCGACGCGCGCGTGGTCTCGTATGAGGCTACGCGCGCGCTGATGGAGCGCTTCTTCCCCGCCGATTACCGGCTCGTGCCACCCGCGGCCGAGCCGGTGTCGCGAGCAGCAGACCGCGACACCGGGGACACGCTGCAGATCGCGCTGGTGGCGGAGGAGGAACGCGCGGCGTTGCGGACATTCCTGCGGGCGCTGCGGCTGCTGCCGCCCGACCTCGATTGGGAAGCGACGGTGTGGTCCTCGCGCTCACTGGCAGCGCCGGCGACGCTCAGCCAGAGGCTCGCCGAGCGTGTGCGATTCGTGGGTCCAGAGCGCAGCGTCGAGTCGGTGCTCGCCGCCGCGGACGTCGCGGTGCTCGGCTCCGAGGGCGTGCGGCCGACGCCGGACGTGCTCGTGCGAGCGCTCGTGAGCGGCATCACGCCGGTGGCCAGCAGCATCCCGGTTTACGCGGAGCTGTTGGCCGATGGCCGTCGAGGCCTGCAGTACGCCCCCGGCGACGCCCAGACGCTGGCCGCAGGCCTCGAACGGCTCGTGCGCGAGCCTGAGCTGCGGACGCGGCTGCGCTCAGAGGCGGCGGACGCCGATGGGCAGCTCAACTTCCACAACGCCGCCGACCGACTCGAGCAGATCTACGGCGAGTTGGTCGAGCGGCGGCACGACCGTCGCCCCCACAATTTCGCCGCCGCGCGCCTGGTCGCGGATCGGCCGTTGATCGATGTCGACCTACACATGCACACCGACCACTCCTACGACTGCGCGACACCCGTGGAGGTGCTGCTGGCGCAGGCGCGAGCCAAGGGCCTGGGTGCGATCGCCGTCACCGAGCACAACGAGATCTCAGGTGCGCTCGAGGCGGCCGAGAAGGCCAAGGGCATCAAGGTGATCGTCGGCGAGGAGGTCAAGACGGGGTCACAGGGAGAGGTGATCGGCCTTTTCATCAAGGAGAAGATCGCGCGTGGGATGACCCTGCAGGAGACAATCGCGGAGATCAAGCGGCAGGGCGGACTCGTGTACGTACCGCACCCATTCGACCGGATGCACTCGGTGCCCGATTACAGGCATCTGATCGACGTGCTCGACGACATCGACCTGATCGAGATCTTCAACCCGCGCGTCGCGATCGCGGAGTTCAACCAGGAGGCGGTGCGGTTCGCCGCCAAGTACCGAATGATCGCTGGGGCGGGATCGGACGCGCACGTGCCTCAGGGCCTGGGGTCGGTCCGGATCCGCATGCATGACTTCGACGGTCCCGAGCAATTCCTGGAGTCGCTGAGAACAGCTGATATCACCCGCAACCCGGCCAGTCTGTTCTACGTCCAGGCGCTGAAGTTCCTGCAGACCAAGGCGCTGCCGCCGGGCGCGCGGGAGGCCCGACGCGAGCGCCGAGTGCGCCGCGCAGCCCGCAAGTAACGGTGCAGGCCGCGCAAGTACTGATGCAGGCGCAAGGACAAGCGGCCTTTCCGTCCAATTCGGGAGACGTGCCCGCCACAGATGACGAGATCCGCGAGAAGTATCTCGAGCGGGCGATCAGAGAACTGAACCACCTCTCACGCGAGTTGCAGGCCTGCGAGCTCTGCCCGCGTGGGCAACTGATGCCGGTGCTCGGCTCCGGACATCCACAGGCGGACATCTTCATGCTCAAGTACTCGGCCCGCCCGTCAGAGGTCGAGGAGGGCGTCGCCTTCTACGGCCGCTCAGGGAACGCACTGATGAAGTCGCTGAAGCGTCTCGGCATCGATCCGCTGGCCGTGTACGGGACGCTGTGTGTGAAGTGTCCGGTACTGGATCCGGTGATGGCCGACCCGGGTTGCGTGGCGCGCGTCGCGGACGAATTGACGATCGTGGCGCCGAAGATGCTGGTCGTGATGGGTCGCGAGGCGCTGGGTGTGGTCAACGACCTGGATCTGCCATTGCAGCGCGAACTTGTGGCGGATCCCGGGGTGCAGCGCTTCACGCCCTCCTGCGAAGCACTCTATGTGCCCAACATCGACGAGTCGCTCGACGAGGAGACGGCGAAGCGGGAGTTCTGGGCGGCCTTCAAAGTGTTAGGTGAGTGGTGGTCGGACCTGCCGCCATATTGATCGCGATCGGCCAGAACTGGGGCACCGGCATGTCGCAGATGCCCGTGCTGGGTGCGCTGCTGAGCTCGCCGCCTTTCCGGCGACGCACGGGCGCAGGTTGACGTAGCCGGCGCTGAGGAGCAGAGTCGGGGGCGTGCGCGAGGTCATTCCAGGTGTCTGGCACTGGGTCACATCGAACCCGGGCATCGGCGGCGTGCCGGTCTCGTCGTACTGGCTGGACGACTCCGGCGTGGCAATCGACCCGCTGCTGCCGCCAGGCGCCGGGATCGAATGGTTCGAATCGCGGCGGGTGCACCCCAGTGCGGTCGTGTTGGCCAACCGTCACCACTACCGTGACAGCGGCGCGATCAGCGAACGGTTCGGATGTGCGGTGCATGCACCGGCCGCTGGTCTGCAAGCGTTCGGAGAGGATCGGCCGGTCGTGGGCTACGAGCCGGAGGAGCTACTGCCCGGCGGTCTGGTGGCCGTCGCAGTCGGCGCACTCTCGCCCGATGACGGTGGCCTATGGCTCGAGGCGGCCGGCGCGCTCTGGCTGGCCGACACGATCGTAAGATCGATGACCGATCCGGAAGGCAGGATCGGCTGGGTACCCGACTCGCTGATGGACAACCCACCCGAAACCAAGCGGGGATTGCTGTCTGCGTTCGAGCGGCTGCTCGCCGAGCTCGACTTCCAACACCTGATGCTCGCCCACGGGCTGCCACTGATCGGCAATGGCAGACTCGAACTCGAGACGCTTGTACGCGAGGGTGGCCGGACCGCGGTGGACGCCTTCTAGGCGTCAACCGACGGTGAGCACGATCTTGCCGAGCTTGCCGCCGGCCGCGAAGTGCTCGTAGGCCCTGGCGGCCTCTGACAGCGGGTAGGTCTTCGCGAGCGGCACGCGCAGCGCGCCGCTCGCGAACAGCGGCAACACGTGGCGCTCGACCGCGCGCGCCGTGAGCGCCTTCTCCTCAAGCGAGCGGGCGCGCAGCGTGGAGCCGTGGATGCGGGCACGACGCGCCATCAACAACCCGAAGTTGACCTCAACGCTGGAGCCGGCGCCGGTTCCGATCACGGCGACGCGCCCGCCGGTGCTGAGGCTTCGTAGGTTGCCGGGCATGTTCGGGGCCCCAACGAGTTCGAGGATCACGTCGTATGGCCCCTCGTCCACGAAGTCATCGGGGTCGAGCACGGCTGCACCCAGCGCGGCGACCCCCTCGCGCAGCTCCGGGTTGCGAACCGTCGCGATCACTCGGGCACCGGCACTGCGGCCCAGTTGCACCGCGGCGGTACCGACACCGCCCCCGGCGCCGTGCACAAGCAGTCGTTCACCGGGTTTCAGCTGCGCCTGAGTGAACAGCGCGTCGTGAGCGGTGGTGAAGATCTCCGGCAGGCCGCCGGCCTCAGCCCAGCCGAGCCGCTCAGGCACCGGCATCAGCACGCGTTCGTGCAGCACCGCGAACTCCGCCTGACCCGCGCCGGCAATCAGCCCCATCACGCGCTCGCCGACCGGGAACCGCATCGCGCCCGCGCCGTTGGCGACCACCTCGCCGGCCAACTCCATTCCAGGAAGATCGTCAGGAACGCCGGGCGGGGGCGGGTATCGCCCCTGGCTCTGGAGGATGTCAGCCCCGTTCAAACCGGCGGCGTGGACTCTGACCAGCACCTCTCCGGCGCCCGGCTCAGGGTCCGGCCGTTGATCGATCACGATCCTCTTGTCGCTGATGACGACGGCGCGCACGGCTCTTGACCCTAGTGGCTAACCACCGCGGCGCTCGAGCTGAGCGACGCACTCGATGTGCGGCGTCTGCGGAAACATGTCGACGGGCCGGACCTTGGTGAGCTCGTAGCCAGCCTCGACGAGTTGGGCGGCATTGGGCGCGAGCGTCGTCGGATTGCAGGAGACGTAGACAATCCGCTTCGGTGCCGCCTCGATGACGCGGCGCACGACCTTCTGCGAGAGGCCTGCACGCGGCGGGTCGACGACCAGCACGTCGGGACGGCCGGCCTCGTCGACCAGGTCGCGGAGTGCCAGGCGCACGTCGCCGGCGAAGAAGTGAGCGTTGTCGATCTCATTGCCACGCGCGTTGGCGATCGCGTCTGAGATCGCATCCTCGACGATCTCGAGCCCCCAGAGCTCGGCTGCGCGCGGGGCCATCAACAGGCCGATCGTGCCGATCCCGCAGTACAGGTCGAACAGCCGCTCGTAGCCCTTTAGCTCTGCGTACTCGATCGCCAGCCCGTAAAGACGCTCTGCCATCTCTGTGTTGGTCTGAAAGAACGCTTCGCCTGAGATCCTGATCGAGAGCCCGCCGAGCTGCTCCTCGAGGCGGTCGACGCCCGACAGCAGCTCGGTCTCACCGCCGGCCGTCGTTTCGGCGACGCTGTCCAGCTTGGTCCAGAGCAGCCCGTCGGCGGTTGGGGTGGCCTCGGCGAGTGCCTCACCGTCAAAAGCTCTTGCCCCGCCCCGTCCGGTCACAAGCCGCACCTGGATCTCGCCGGTGCGCCGGCCCTCACGGACAACGAGGTTGCGCAGGAAGCCGTGATTTGTGCGTCGGTCGTAGGGCTCAAGGCCCTGGGCGCGACACCAGTCGACGACCTCCTCGCGGGCCTGGTTGCCCTTCTCCGAGGCGAGCAGGCAATCGGTCACCTCGACGATCTCCTCCCAACGGCCCGGAGCATGGAAACCGCAGATCAGCCGGCCGCTCTGGTCAGAGCCGAACGAGTACTCGAGCTTGTTGCGGTAGCGCCACTCCTCGACGGCCGGGATGATCGGCTCAAATTCGTAGCCGTCGAGCTTACCGATGCGCCTGAGCGAGTCGTCAACCTGCTCGGCCTTGATCTCGAGCTGCTTTGCGTACGGGATCACCTGCCAGGGTGCACCAGGATGGTGGGCCAGCGGCTCGATCCGGTCGGGACTGGGTGTGAGCACCTCGAGCACGCGGGACTCGGCATAGGCGCGCTTGGATTTGCCGACCTCCACCCGCACGGTGTCCCCGGGGATGCCTCCCTGGACGAAGACGACGTAGCCGTCGAGGCGGGCCACGCCGGCGCCGCCGAACGCGAGCGTGTCGACCGTCAGCGTGAGCTCGTCGCCGCGGCGCGGGCGGATGGAAGGTGTCGTCGGCTGGTCCATGGCCTGAGTCAGGTTAGTCGCGCCGGAGCGCTTCTGTACGGCGGGCGAAGCAGCGGCGAGCCCGCCGAAGCTCAACCGCAGAGAAGTTCCAACAGCGCCTTCTGGGCATGGCGACGGTTCTCCGCCTGATCCCAGATGCGCTGTCGCTCACCGTAGAGGACCGACTCGGTGATCTCCTCCCCCGTGTGGGCGGGGAGGCAGTGCAGGGCGATCGCGCCCGGTGCGGCCGCGGCGAGCAACTCGTCGTTGAGCTGGTAGGGGCGCAGGGCGTCGATGCGGGCCCGGGCGGACTCTGGCTCGTCGTTCATGCTGACCCAGACGTCGGTGTAGACCGCGTTCGCGCCCTTCACGGCCTCGTACGGGTCATCTGTCAGCTCGACGCCGGCGACCTCCTCCAGCTGGTAGCCGGCAGGAGCCGCGACGCTGACCGTGACTCCGGCCAGCGCTCCGATGATCGCGAGTGAGCGGGCGACATTGTTGCCGTCTCCGACATAGGCGAGCTTGAGGCCGGCCAGGTGGCCAAAGGTCTCCCTGAGTGTGAGTAGGTCGGCGAAGGCCTGGCAGGGGTGGTGGCCCGCGGTCAGCATGTTGATGACCGGAACGGTCGCGTGTTGGGCGAGCTCCTCGACGAGCTCGTCGGGGCCGGTGCGAATCCCAATCGCAGCGACGTTCCTCGACAGCACATAGGCGGTGTCTCTGATCGATTCGCCGCGGGCAAGCTGGGTGTCCTCGGTTCTGAGGATCATCGGGTGGCCGCCCAGCTCGACGATGCCGGTCTCGAAGGTCACGCGCGTGCGGGTCGAGTGACGCTGGAAGATCAGCGCAACCGTGCGCTGGTGGAGGACGTCTGAGCCGAGCGGGTTGGCCTTCATCCAGACGGCTCTCTCGATAAGGGTCGCGAGCTGGTCAGGTGTGAGCTCTTGGCCTGTGAGGCAGTCGCTTGGTCGCAAGTCGCGCAGTCTACGTGTTGGAAGGGGGGTCAACTCGAGGTTCTCCGCAGCCTGACGGCGCTGGCCAGCCTCGGGCAACTGCCTACGCGAGCCGCTCCGCTCGCGCGCGGACGAACTCAACAATCTCCGGCGGCGCCGTGCGCGGCGAGCCGCCGCGGAACGGGGGCTCGGGGTCGTACTCGATACCCAGCTGGATCGCGTGCGCCCATTCGGGGCCGGCGATCTCCGCCGCGAGCATCAGCGCCATGTCGATCCCGGCCGAGACGCCTGCGGCGGTGACGATCTTCCCCTGGCGGACGATCCGCTCCGCGACCGGTTCGGCACCGTAGGGACGCAGGAGGTCGTACTGGAGCCAGTGGGTGGTCGCCTGGAGCCCGTCCAGGATGCCGGCGGCTGCGAGCAGCAACGAACCTGTGCAGACCGACGTGGTCCAGGCCGAGCTCTCGTGCACCTCGCGGATCCAGTCCAGTGTCGGGCCGTGGTGCGCCAACGCGCGCGTACCGAGACCACCCGGCACCACGACCACCTCAGGCGAGGAAACCTCCGCCAGCGACCGATCTGCGGTCAGTGCCAGCATCCCGTTCTCCGTGCGCTTGGGCCCAGGCTCGCCGGCGACGAAACTCACCTCCGCATCCGGCAGCCGCGACAGCACCTCGTAGGGCCCGACAGCGTCGAGCGCGGTGATCTTGTCGAACAGTAGGATCGCGATCTGCATGGGCTCAGCAGACGCTGAGCCTACCGATGACGATCCTACTGACGAGCCTCGTCTGATGCCGGGACAGGGACTCGCGGAAGCTGAACACAACCTTGACGGCGTAGCGGCCGGCTTTCAGGCCCTTGAGCTTGAAGGTTACCCCGCTCGGGGTGTGCTTCAGAGTCGTGCTCTGCTTGCTTCCCAGGGTCGCGACCGCCTTGACGAACGTCAGCGGCGTCTTACCCGACCGGGCAGCGGTGATACGGATCGTCACGGTCCGGCCAGGCGCGGTGCAGCTCGATACGAGCGGAGTTGTGAGGGTGAGCCTCATACGATCGAGCGTCACGCTGGAGGTGGTTGAGGTCGGCTTCGGCACCATCGGACTCGTGGTCTTCGTCGCGCTGGGAGTCGTCGCCGTGCCACTCGGGTTCGTGCCGGTCGTCGTGCCGCTGGGCACCGTGACCGCCTCGACCTGCACGGTGTTGGACGCGGCGGAAGCGTCGCTCGACTCGGGCGACCCCAACGCGTTGTTGTTTGTGACGACGGTGAACGTGTACGTGTCGCCACCGTTCAGCGCGTTGACCGTCAGGGACGTGATAGGTCCGGCGGTTGTGCTGGGCATGCCGGTCTTGCCGGTCGTGACGTCGAACGGAGTTACGGTGTAGCTGTCGATCTGCCCTCCAGCGGCCCGAAGCGATGGCGCCGTCCAGCTGACCGTCGCCTGCCCGCCGCCGGCCGCCGCCGCCGTGACGGCCGTTGGATATCCGCCGGCCGTGGGCGCTGTGGCCATGTAGGACTGGAACGCGCCTGGGGCGCAACCGCCGCCGTAACCGGAGATCGCCGGATCGCCAAGGACATCCGTGACCGGACACAGCTGCTGACCTTCGATCGGAGACGTCGTCGCGTTCGGGATCAGGTCGAGCAGCGCGCTCGTGCCCAACAGCTTCGGCTCGACAAGAGGCACCGAGCCATCGGCGCCGGTGTTCAATGTCACCGGGCCGAG
The DNA here is from genome assembly GCA_963844665.1 of uncultured Conexibacteraceae bacterium. Lineage (GTDB taxonomy): Bacteria > Actinomycetota > Thermoleophilia > Solirubrobacterales > Solirubrobacteraceae > Palsa-465. The sequence continues at coordinate 1,049,944 of CAWJPB010000005.1, read as the reverse complement.
CTTCGTCACGTTGGCCTGCAGCACAGCCAGCTGCGAATCGAGGTCGGGGATGGTCTGGTCCCCGGTGACGCTGCCGAAGCAGGTGGCGTCGGTGCCGGCGTTGTAACCGTCATCGGTGAAGAGGCCCGTGCAGAGCGGTGTCATCGCCACGTTGGTCCCGCTCGGAAGCGGCTCGAGCGCCGACGCGACACCGTCGAAGAGGTCGCCTGCCACAGTCGCGGAGTCGCCCGTCGTCCAGCCCTCAGCGATCGCCGGCCCCGCGAGCTGAGCGCCCGCACCGTCGGTGCCGTCGGCCACATAATTGCCGTAGAAGGTTGAACCGACCGCGGTCAGCGTCCCAGAGGTACCGGTGAAATAGCCGCCGGCCGTATCGCCGTTGTCGATCGCGCCGCCGTCCCAGGTGGGGCCGATCTGATCGGCAGAGGACGCCAGCACGCCATTGTCATAGAAGTCAGCGCCGGACAGGGTGACTATGCCGGACCCGCCAAGGTCGGCATTGTCGATCGCGCCGCCGTCGCCGTAGGAGGTGTCGAGCTCGAACACCGAGTCGTCGATCGTGGCGCTGGCAGTGGAGCCGTTGCCGCCATAAACACCGTTTGAGATCGCGCCGCCGTTCCAGAAGCCGGTGTCGGCGAAGAAGATCGAACCCGACACGTCGATTGTCCCGGGGCTGCCGTACTCCCCGTTGGCAATCGCTCCGCCCTGATTCGCCGAGTCGTTGGCGAAGACCGTGTCCGTGATGTGCGCGATCCCCGCGCCAGAGCCGCTGGCGACGTCTATCGCGCCTCCCGTACCACTCGATCCCGCGCTCTCGTAGCTGAAATTCGAGTCGCCGACCCAGAGGGTCGAACCGCTCGTCGCCCCGACCGAGAGGGCGATGCCACCACCGTCGTCCGAGGCGGTGTCGCCACTGAAGCTCGAATCGTGTACATGCACGGACGCGCCGTCTCCGATCCAGAGCGACCCGCCATCGCGTGCCTCGTTATCGCTGAAGGTCGCCCCGTCGATGCTGACGGGCGACCCCGTGCCGATGTAGATCGCCCCGCCCTCAAGGCTCGAGGAGCCGTCATCGGAGAAGGTGTCCCCGTCGAGCGTGACGGGGTCGGTCGTGCTCGAGTCGGAGTCGTAGATCGCCGGCGCGGCATCGGTCAAGGTGATGCCGGTGATCGTCACGGCACCGCTCTGGAGGAAGAACAGCTGCTCACGATTGCTGCCGTTGGCGCCGCTGATGGTCGCGGTAGGAGACACCGCGTCCGGGTCCTGCTCGATCGTGACCGGATAATCCAGGATCATCGGGCTGGTCGATGACGCTCCCTCATCGACGGTTCCGTCCACCTCGACAACTGGGTCGGTGTAGTGGTAGATAAGGGCGAGCGACGAATTGAGCGCCGCCGCGATCGTCGAGCAGGGGGACGCCTGGGATCCGCACGTGCTTGAGCTGTTCGCGGCGCCGAGATTGGGATCGGAGCCGCTGCTGCCCTCGACGTAGATATCCGGGCGAGGCACCGTCGTCTGTGAGGCGCCCGCGTTGCAGGCGCCGGAACTCGCCACCCCCTGAGAGTCGGTGATCGGGCAGAGCTGAACGCTGCCTGAGCCACCACCGATCCAGTTCTCCAGTGAGACGTTCGTGTCACTCGTAATCATTCCGGAGGCCGGGTTCTGCGCGCCCACCGCGACCGACTCCAGGCCGCCGGGGCTGGAGAAGGTGAGCGACTCGTACAGATCTCGGACCATCTGGGAGACCACGTCGCCTGGGCCGCGGCTTCCGGCCGCCGGGAGGCACGAGCCGTCAGTGGCTGCGTTGTAGCCGTCATCGACCGGATCGCCAACCGCGTCGCTGCCGCCCATGCTGCAGGTGCCGTAGAACACATCGCCGGCGAACTCCGGCGTCGCGGAGTCTGCGTAGATCGTGTTCCCGTCGGCGCTCGTACCGAGGGTGCCCGTGGATATCTGACCGTTGGCGGCGTTGTTGTAGAAGGTCGAGTCAATGATCGTCGTATCGGCCGCGTTCGGGTCGGCGACGTAAACGGCGCCGCCGTCGGCCTCGGTCGTGTTCTCGGCGAAGGTTGAGTCGTGCACGGTCACGGTCGCCGCGGAGTCGACCGCGATCGCGCCGCCGTTGCCGGCGCTGGTGTAGCCGGCTTCGAAGGTTGAATCCGAGATGTCGACCTCGCCGCTGCCGTCGACCCACACCCCGCCACCGTCGTTGGCGGCGCCGTCACTGTTGAAGATGACGTTCCGGAGCGTCAGCGTGCCGCTGCTGCGGTCCGCGATCCCGCCGCCGGAGTTGGAGCTGGGTTGCGCACTGGAGATGGTCACGTCGGAGACCGTCAGGTCCGCGGTGCCGGAGATCGTGATGATCGAGCCACCGTTGCCGCTCGGGGCAAATATCTCCGCCTGGTCCCCTGGGTCGAGCGGATCCTGCTCGATCGTCACATCTGACGAGCTGACTGAGATCCCGGTCTCACCGAGGTAGCCCGCCACGGCAACGGTCGGATCGGCCCCGCCCTGCGAGATCGCATACGCGACGGTCGCGCAGGGAGTCGATTCGTTCAGACAGGTGTTACCGCCGGCGTCGGTGGCCACGCTGCCGTAGGTGGCCCCCAACCCGGCCACATACACGGTGGTACCCGACGCCCAGGCGGGCGCGGCGACGGACAGGGTCAGGGCGCACGCAGCCGAGGCGACCCATGTGAATACCCGCGTGCGTCGCATGGCCAGGGTATCGGCCGTGGCGTCGGCTCGCTTGAGCGAGCATGCGCACAGCTAGAAGAACAGTCCGTCAGGAACTCGCCGGTTCGTCAGGAACTCGCCTATCCGTCAGGAACTCGCCTATCCATCATGAGCTCGCTGGGGCTCAGCGCCCCGCGCGCAGGCCGAACCCCCGCAACATCATCAGCGTCTTCTCTCCCAGCGAGCCCCGTCCCGGCAACACGCCGAGCTGCACCGCAGCGTCGTAAAGATCGAAGAAGGCGCGCACACGCAGCAGCGAGCCACGCTCCAGCTCGCAGTAGAAGACCACCGGCACGACGATGAACTTGTTGGTCGCCGGCAACCCGCCGATCGGCTCGCGGTGAGTCGCGAGCAGCTTGGACGGCGCCGCCGCCATAGAGCCGTCGCGCAGACGCGGGCCGAGTGTCTCCAAGCGCGCATCCGGAAACGCGCTCCACAGCCTGTCAGCGTGGTCGGCCAGAGCCATCACGCCCTCAATCGGCTCGGCCGTGAGTGGATCCTCATAGTGGATCTTCGGGCTGCAGACCTCCTTGAAGGCGTGCGGATCCTTGCCGGACCAGGCGGCCTCCCAGGCGTCGAAGAGCTCGTCGAGCGTCCCCTCGCGGGGCTCGAGGTCAGGCTTGCTCACGCCTGCGATCGTAGCTATTGCGAGACCAGCCATCACCAGCCGCGAGGCGGCTCGCGCAAAGCCACCAAACAGCCGCTCCTGACAGACTCGGCAGCGTGATCGACAACCCCCGAGAGCACCTCGACGATGCGCGGCTCTACCTGATCTGCGACAAGATCTCAGACGAGCGGCTCGACGCAGCACTGACCGGCGGGGTCGACATCGTCGAGCTGATGGAGAGCGGCAGCACCGACGAGGAGATCCTGAGCCTGGCTGAGCGCCTGCGCCCGGTGTGCGAGCGCCACGGCGTACCACTGATGCTCAACAACCGTCCCGAGCTTGTCGTCACAGCCGGCGCCGACGGCCTCCACGTCGACAACCCGGAGATCGACATCGCCGAGGCACGCGCAACGATCGGTCCGGACAGGTTGCTCGGCACATCCGCTCACAGCCCCGCGGAGGTCGATGCGGCTCAGCGATTGCCGGTGGACTACATCAGCGTCGGGCCGGTTCACGCAACCCCCACCCGCCCGAACGCAGCTGTCGCCGGTCTGGCGATCGTCACATATGCATCCCGGAACTCGAAGCTTCCGTTCTTCGCTGTCGGCGGCATCGAACCACACAACACCGGCGCGATCGCCGCGGCAGGTGCCCAGCGGATCGCGGTCGTCCGTGCGATCACCGAGGCCAGCGACCCGGAACGCTCTGCAGCCGTGCTCCGGGCCGAGATCGTCGCGCCAGCCGACTTCCTCGAGCGCTACCGCGCTCGCACGGAGGCTCAGAACGCCGCTGCGCGAGCTCGCCTCGAGCCGCTCGCGCCCGGCGAACGGCCGTGGCCGTTGCAGGCAGCCATCGCGGTCGCGACGCTTCTGGCGCTGATCAATCTGGTCGCGTTCGCCGCGGGGACGAGGCTGAACGGCGAGAAGATCTCGAGCGTCGAACTGGTCACGTTCGTGCTCGTCATGCTCGGGCTGGCTGCAGGCATGTGGCAGCGCTCGGCCACCGCGGTGCTGCTGTTCATGGCGCTGTTGGCGGTCGTCGTCGTGCTGTTCTCGCTGTTCCTGATCGAGGCCAGCAACGCACTGGGCGTTGTGGTACCGCTGCTGTTCATCGGCGGTGGTGGTTACCTGTTCTGGAAGCTCGTGCGCGTGCTCGGGCGCATTCAGGCGCCGACGGCAAATACCCACTAGCCTCAGATACGTGCCTGATACTGCTTATGAGGTGATCGTGGTTGGTTCGGGGCCTGGCGGCTATGTCGCTGCGATCAGGGCCGCGCAGCTTGGTTTCAGGACTGCTGTGGTTGAGAGCGACAAGGTCGGTGGGCGTTGCCTGAACTATGCGTGCATCCCGGCGAAGGCGGTTTTGCGTGTTGCTGATGTGCTTGGGGAGATCCGTGATGCGGGCGAGTTTGGGATCAGTGTGAGCGATCCGAGCGTGGACTTTGAGGCCGTGATGGAGCGCCGCGACAAGGTTGTGCAGACGCTGACCGGTGGTGTTTCGGGTCTGTTCAAGAAGAACGAGGTCGATTTGATCGAGGGGATCGGCTCACTCGCTCCTGGCGGCAGGGTGAAGGTCGGTGAGAGCACTTTTGACGCGAAGTTCATCGTGCTTGCGACCGGGTCGGTCAAGCGCGCGATCCCGGGCACGGAGTTCGGTGGGCGTGTGATCGGCACCGAGGAGGCGTGGGCATTACCGCAGCTGCCGGGGTCGCTGGCGGTGATCGGCTCGGGGGCGTCGGGTTCTGAGATCGCCTCAGCGTATGTTCGGCTTGGCGTCAATGTTCAGCTGTTTGAGGCGCTAGATCGGGTGCTCCCGGCCGAGGATGCCGATATCTCCAAGCTCGCCGAGCGTGGCTTCAAGAAGCAGGGAATCGACGTTCACACCGGCACGTTCGTGACCGATGTCGTGAGCGGCAAGGACTCGGTCACGTTCAAGTACGGCGACCAGGCCGGTGAGGCCGATTACGTCGTGATCGCAGCTGGCCGCGGACCTGACATCGACGGGCTCGGGCTGGAGAGCGCCGGCGTGCAATTGGACGAGCACGGCCTGATCCAGGTTGACGGCGCGATGCGCACCACCGCACCCGGGATCTACGCGATCGGTGATCTGGTGCCCGGGCCGGCGTTGGCGCACAAGGCATCAGATGAGGGTGTGATCGCGGTAGAGGACGCCGCCGGTCTCGCAACGCATCCGATCAGCTACATCGACATCCCGCGCGCGACATTCTGCACCCCCAACGTCGCGAGCTTCGGACTGACCGAGGAGCAGGCCCGCGCCCAGGGATATGACGTTGTGGTCGGCAAGGTCCAGTACGGCGCCGTCGGCGCTGGAACCGTGTACGGGGACCGCCAGGGACTGGTCAAGATCATCGGTGAGAAACAGTTCGGAGAGCTACTCGGCGGCCACATCATCGGCGCCAAAGCAACCGAACTGATCCAGGAACTCGTCAACGCCAAATTGCTTGAGGGCGGCTACCCAGAGATCGCCCGCACGATCCACGGCCACCCAACCCTCTCAGAAGCAGTCATGGAAGCCGCACGCGCAGCCGACGGCTGGCTGATCCACGGCTGACCGGGCCGATCCGGCCTTCGCGACGACGCGACTGGGAAATGCTCGTCGTTTCCGGTTATCGTGGGGCGCCATGAGCGACGCCACGACGCCGGTCTCCGAGCCGGGACTCAAGGGAGACGTGACGACGACCGAACCGAGCCGCGCCGAGCGCGCTGTCGCACGGCGCAGCGCCGAGAGCCGCGCGACTGTTCCGCATATGGAGTTCAGCGCGGTCGCGGACGTCGCGCGCCTGCTGGAACGCGAGACCGAGGTCGGTTGCGGGGTTGCCGCGTTCGTGATCTCAGCCACCGCACAAGCGCTGCGGGCTGTCCCACGCGTCAACGGCTCGTACCGAGACGGCCGCTACGAGTTCTACTCGCGAATCAATGTCGGTGTGACGATCATCGAGCACAACATCTACACGACCCCCACGATCTTCGACGCGGACGGCAAGTCCGTCGCCGAGATCGGGGCCGAGCTCTCCGACTACTACGAGCGAGCCCGCGGGGACGAGCTGCGGCCCGGCGAGCTGACCGGTGCGACCTTCACGGTGTTCGACGGCAGCGCCTATGACATCGTTGCGGTGTCGCCGACGGTGCCGGCGCCACAGGCCGGCGCGCTGGCGTTCGGTCCCGTCCGCGACGTGCCGGTGCTGCGCGACGGCGAGGTCGTACCCGGACACACGATGCAGTTATGTCTGTCGGTCGACCATCGGATCGTTTACGGTCACCATGCCGGCGAGTTCCTGGAGGATGTCAAGGCGTTTCTGGAGGAGGCACGGGTATGACCGACACCGAGCTCGACGTTGAGGTTGAGGCGCAGCAGATCGCAGCTGGAGGACGCAACGCGCTGGTCGCACGGCTGCGCGGAGCCTACGTCGACGCCGCGGCGGCACACTCAGACGTCGTGTCGCTCGACGGCGATCGCATCGATGCGCTGGTGCAAGAGGCGGCCGACCACGCAGACGGCCTCCAATGGCGGCGCGCACTGGCCGACGTTGCATCCGACCGTTTGGGGATCAGCGTTGCCCAGGCGCTGTCACATCCGGCGGTCATCCGCGCCCAGAGTCTTGTTGGGGCACCCTCTTACGAAGACAGCGTCGCCGAGCTGGGCGGCACTGTGGTGCCGCTCGCTGCCGACAATGGTTCGGTGCCTGCGGGTGCGCCCGCTGGCGCTCCCGCTCTGGTAGCCGAGCCCGAGCCGCAACCGGCGAGCGACGAGCCCGAGTCGGCGAGCGAGGAGCTCGAGTCGGTCGAGGCCGACGATGTCGTGTTGGAGCTGCTGCCCGAGCCGGATCCGATCGAGATGGAAACCCAGCTCTACGAGATACCTGACGGCACCTACACGGCCGAGCAGGTCGCGCCGGACCTCGAGCCGGAGCCTTTGGGTGGGGGTGAATCGGAGGTGCAGCCGAGCCTCGAGCCGGAGCCCGTCGATACGGGTGAGTCGGAGGCGCAGCCGAGCCTCCAGCCGGAGCCTTTCGATGCCGGTGAGGAGGAGCCCCCCGCGCAGCCCCAATTGGACGAATTGCGCGTGAACGCGGTTCACCTCGGCGGCGTGGCAAACCTTCCGACCCGGACCGACGGTCTCGACCTGCGCGTGGCCGGCCCCGGACTGGACATTTTGCAAAGCGACGGAGAGATCATCGGCCGGCTCGTCTGGGAGGAGATCGACGGCTTGGAGGTGCCCCACACTCGCTCACGACGCCGCCGCCAACACGCTCATGCGCGCCTGGTCGTCCGAACCCCGCACGGCGACGCCAGCTTTGAGGTTCCCGGCTTCACAAGCGACGAACTACGCGACCGGATTGAGCCGCTGGTCGGCCGCTACGGCCGGCACTGAGGCAGGCGAAAGTCCAGTCAGCCGCTGGCTCATGACCTCGATCGCGGTCGGGTTCGAGTCGACCAGCACGTAGCGGCGGCCGAGGTTCGCGCAGACGGCACCGAGCGTGCCCGAGCCCGCGAATGGATCCAAACACCATCCGCCCGGCCTCGACGAGGCCGCCACAATCCGCCGGAGCACCCCCTCAGGTTTCTGCGTGGGATAGCCGGTCTTCTCGCGGCCGTTGGTCGGCACGATCGTATGAAACCAGACATCGGTGGGGCGCTTCCCGCGCGCGGCCTTCTCGGGGCCGACGAGCCCGGGCGCCATGTAGGGCTCGCGCTCAACAGCATCTGCATCGAAATGGTGGGCGCCCGGCTCACGGACGTACACGAGGATCGTGTCGTGCTTGGCGGGCCAACGGCGGCGAGGCTTGGCGCCGTAGTCGTAGGCCCAGATCAACTCGTTGAGAAACGCGTCGCGGCCGAAGATCTCGTCGAGCAGCAGCTTGCAGTAATGCGCTTCCCGATAGTCGATGTGGAAATACAGGGTTCCGTGTGAGCCGAGCAGCTCACGCGAGCGTCGCAGACGCGGCTCGAGGAACGCCAGATAGTCGGCGAACGCGTCGTCGTAGCTAAGACTCTGCAGCAGCCTGCTGGCGTAGCGACGACCGCCAAAGCCGATCCTGGTGCCTGGCGCATCGACATCGTCGAGGCGGGTGACCTCCAGCGACGAGCGGGTCTGTGCTCTCCCGGTGTTGAACGGCGGATCCATGTAGATGAGGTCGAAGGCGGCATCTGGCAGCCCCCTGAGCACCGGCAGGTTGTCGCCCGCGATCACGAGATCGTCCTCGAGTATGAGCGGCTGATTCGCGGGCTGGACCTTCACGTGGCCCACCATACGGACCAGGCTGGATGCGTCAGCCGCGACGTCGGGCGGCGGCGCGCTTGAGTGGCTGCGCTGTGGCCGCCGCCGGCTTGCGCCGGCTTTTGGAGGGCGCGGGCTGTGAGGCCGCAGCAGGCGGAGCTGCGGCGCCGTGGAACGCGAGCGCGTCCTCAACCTCAAGGTCCTTCCACTCGTCCCACACGCCCGTGACGCCGGTGGTGAAGTCGAACTGCGGTGACCAGCCTGCGGCGTGGGCGCGACTGGGGTCGACGATCACTGCCGGCATCTCGCCCGGCCGTGCCGGCCCGTGGTTGACCTGCAGTTCCGCGCCGGTGACCCTGCGGACCTCATCGATCACGTCCAGCACCGACAGCGAGCGGCCCGCACCGATCACGATCGGTCCCGACCAGTTGGCATTGGTGAGCGCGATCAACATCGCGCCGACGACGTCCGCCACGTGCACGTAGTCGCGCACCTGGAGACCGTCACCGTAGACCTCGAAAGTGTGAGCCAGGCGGATCGCGCGCATCAGCCGCGCCACGATGCTGTCCTTCGCCTGCATCCCCGGTCCGTAGACATTCGTGAGCCTCAGGGCTGTGCAGCGCACACCATAGACAGCGGTGTACGCCGACATCATCATCTCTCCGGCCGCCTTGGTGGCGCCGTAGGGAGTCAGCGGCCGCAGGCTTGCGAGCTCCGTGATCGCCGGGTCGAGCATCGGCCCGGTCACCGCGTTGGTGGAGGCGAACACCAGCCCCCGGACACCGGCCGCACGGGCGCCCTCCAGCACTCGGTGGGTGCCGGCGACGTTTGTCTGATAGGTCAGCTCCGGGCGCTGGACCGAGCGCAGCACTGAGGTGACGGCGGCGAGATGCACGACCCCGTCGAAGTCCCCCTCGAAGGCGGCCTCGATCACCTCGGGATCGGCGATGTCACCGCGCACGATCTCAACGTCGGGATCGGGATGAGCCTGCAGGTCCACGACCCGCACGTGCGCGCCAGCCGCAGACAGCGCAGCTACCGCGTGGCGGCCGATGAAGCCCGACCCACCCGTCACCAGAACCCGCTGCCCGGTCAGAGCACCCGCTAGAGCTGTCACGCGCACGCCAGTGTGGCGGTCTTCGATACCAGAATTCGGATACGGGTACTCCTAATAATCGTGCGAGGATACCTGATCAGGGGTTGATTGGTTGATGCCAACCCACTGGTCAATGCTTGCCGTGATCGTCTGAGCGGACCGCATCGGCCACCACCGCGGCGGCGCTTGCGACGGTCGCAGCGGGATCACTGACGACGGGTGCGGGTGCGATACGCGCCTCGTAGGTGGCTCGCTCGAGCGCATCGACGTCGACCATCAGGCTGTCGCTGCGCAATAATCGCTCGCCGGTGGCCACCAATCGCCGCGGCACCAGGCGCCTGGCCGCCACCAGAGCTCCGAGCGAGCGTGGCACATAGCTCTCGGCGCGCCCGGCCTGCACCGCCTCGACGAGCTCCGAACCGACGTCGTCCGGGGAGAGCCTGTGGGCGGCTCTCATGCCGCGCAGTCCGGCTGACATCTCCGTGTCGACCAGACCGGGAAGCACCAGGTGAAGTTCAACGTGGGTTCCTGCAAGCTCGGCCCGCAGCGCCTCCGTCAGGCCGACAACCGCATACTTGCTGGTGCAGTAGGTGACACCGCCTGCAACCGGCGTGCGGCCCAAGCCGGACGCGACGTTGACGATGTGCCCGGTGTCGCGCGGGAGCAGGCGTTCGAGCGCGAGCTTGCAGCCGAGCGCAACACCACCGAGGTTGACGTCCAGAGCCCGCTGCGTGACGGCGTCGCTCTCGCTCGCAAACTCCCCGACCGGCTGGATTCCGGCGTTGTTGACGAGCACGTCGAGCTGCCCGAGCCGACTCTCGAGCACGTCGAGAAACCCGCTGAAGCTCTCGCGGCTCGTCACATCCAGCTCAAGTCCGATCACACCGCCACCGAGCTCGGTCGCGACCCGCCGCGTAAACGCCAGATCAAGGTCGCCGACTGCGACCCGTGCGCCCTTCGCGAGGAACGCGGCGGCGGTTGCGCGACCGATGCCGCGGGCGCCACCGGTGATTGCGACGACCTTCCCGTCCAGTGGTCTGCGCTGCTTCGCCATCAGTGGGTCTCCCGGGCACGGGCAGGGACGCCGGTCGCCGTCACACCCGCAGCGATGTCCTTGGTCACCACCGCACCGGCGCCGACCACGGCGCCGGTGCCGATCGTCAGCGGATGAGCCTCCACCCCGTTGACCGTGACAGCACCGGTGCCGATGAACGTGTAGGGCTCGAGCTTTACGTTGCCGGAGATGTGCACGCCCGGCGAGAGCGTCGAGTAGGACCCGATCACCGCGTCGTGCCCCACCGTGCAGTCGAGGTTGATCTGTGCGTGTGCCTCGACGACGATGTTGACGGTCAGGATCGTGCCGGCGCAGATCACGACGCCCTCGCCGATCTCGACGTACTCGTGGTCGTATTCGGCGTTGGGGTGGATCACCGGCGGGGTTGATACGAGCCCTGCCGCGAGCGCCTTGCCGATAAGGCGCTCGCGCAGCTTGGGGTCGCCAACCGTCGCGAGCACGGCGGCTTCGGGATGGCGTGCCGCGGCATCCTCGAGCGTCAGCACCGGCCGGCCGTTCAGCTGCTCGACGGCTGCGTTGTCATCGATGAATGCCACAACCTCGAAGGGGCGGCCCAGCCAGCGTGCGCGACCGGCCCATGACGCAACCTCGCGCCCGAAGCCACCGGCTCCGAAGATCAACAGCTCGATCGCCTGCACGCGGCGATCCTACCCGCCTTCGTGATCGCGGCCGATGTCGACACCGCCGCTCTCGTCAGCGTGGTACAGGCCGTGCCCGCCCAGCACCATCCGCAACGTCAGCGCCAGGATCCTCAGGTCCAGCCGCAGTGTGCGGTGCTCGACGTACCAGACGTCGAGCTCGATCCGCTCAGACCACGGCAACGAAGCGCGGCCGTTCACCTGCGCCCAGCCGGTGATCCCGGGCCGTACCTCCAACCGCAGACGCTGGTGGGGCGTGTACTGCTCGACCTGGCCCATCAAGGTCGGGCGGGGCCCCACAATCGACATTTCGCCACGGATCACGTTCCAGAGGTTCGGGAGCTCGTCGAGCGAGTAGCGCCGCAGGAAGGCGCCGCTGCGTGTGATCCGGGCGTCGCCCTGAAGCACCGCCAGCCCGGCACCGATGTGCTCGGCGCCTGAGACCATCGTGCGCAGCTTGAAGATCTCGAACGGGGTGCCTCGAATGCCCGCGCGCTCCTGCCTGTAGAGCGCACCGCCGTGGGACTCCATGCGGATCAGAACGCAGAGGACAGCCACGATCGGGGCGGTCACGATCGCGGCCGGAACAGCGATCAGGAGGTCGAGGGCGCGCCGCGTCATCGGGTTCCCTCGACCGTCTCCCAGACCGGCGAGCGGTCGCCCCGCAGCCAGTCCCAGAGCCCGGCCGCCAGCGCCCAGTTCGTCACCACGTAGTAACGGGCCACGAGCAGCGCACGGGTGGGCGCGAGCGACGCCAATGCGGCCCCTGCCAGCAGGGCGAGCTGGAGCGCGAGCGTGACGAGGTAGATCCAGCCGTGGCCGATCAACGCGATGTTGGCAGCCAGTGCCAGCACGTGCAGGAACGGCACCAGGTAGCGGAGGATGCGGTGGGAGAAGATCATCAACGCGTAGAGCGGGCCGTAACCGCGCGGTGACAGCAGCCCACTGCCAAACACCGTCGGCCAGGTGCGGCGGGCCATGCGCCGCTTGCGGGCGAACTCTCCCTCGATCGACGGAGCCATTTTCTCGGTCGCACGGGCATCGCTTGCGTACACGGCAAGCCAGCCGCGCTTGACCATGCTGAAGGGGAACGAGAGGTCGTGGCCGGCGAGCGGGTCGACGTTGAGGTAGGTCTCGCGACGGGTGGCGTAGATCGCACCGTTGCCCGAGGTGACGGAGCTGAGTGCCGACTCCATCCGCCGGATCCACATCTCGTAGCGCCAGTAGACGCCCTCCTGGTTGTTGCCGCCCGCATCCAGGAAGGTCACGTCACCGCACGCATAGCCAACGCGCGGGTCGACGAACGCTGCCACCAGACGCAGAAGCGCGTCGCCGGCCCACACGGCATTGGCGTCGGAGAAGACGAGGAGTTCACCGCGGGCGCGCTCCACGGCGGCGTCCTGAGCGCGGATCTTGCCACCGCGCGGTAGCTCAAGCACCAGATCAGCGCCTGCCGTTCGCGCTCGTTCCGCGGTCGCGTCGCTGGAACCGTCGGAGGCAACGATCACGTCAAGTCTGTCCGAGGGATAGTCGAGGCCACGCAGGTTCGCGACCCGTTGGCCGATCACGCCCTGCTCGTTGTACGCCGCAACGATCGCGGTCACGCTGGGCAGCTCCCCGGTCCCGGTCGCGGTCGCGGCCGGCCGTGTGTTGTGCAATCTGGCGAGCCGCGCGAGCAGCGCGAGCAGCAGCGCGTAGCCGACCTGCGCGTACACGAGCAGCGCCGCCGCCACCCAGAAGACGATCACAACGACGGTCATCGGGCAGTGATTGTCTCGTAAAGATCGAGCGTGGCCCGCGCCGCCGCGTCCCAGGAGAACACGCTCGCCGCCGCCTGCGCAGCGGCCCGTGCGAGGCGGGCGCGCTGATCGTCGTCGGCGATCAGCTCGGACAGTGTGTCGTGCAACGCCTGCGGGTCGCCCGGCGGGACCAGCCGGGCTGCGTCGAGCGCCGCCACCTCGTTGAAGCTGCCCACATCGCTGAGCACGATCGCCTTGCCGTGACCGAGCGCGGTGGCGAGCACACCGGAGAATCCGAAGCGCTCACCGCGCTCGTAGGGGAGCACGACGATGTCCGCGCGCGTGAACAGGGCGTGTTCCTGCTCAGGTGTGACGAACCGCGGGACGAGCCGTGCGCCAGCGGGCGCAGCGGCGAGCGGACCGGAGATGTCCATCATCGGGCGGCCAACCACCCAGAGCTGAGCGCCATCGACTCCGCGCCAGGCCTCGAGCAGTGTCTCGGTTCCCTTGTATGGCCGGATCAGGCCGTAGCTGAGCACCACCGGCGAGCCGTCATCTGCCAGCTCCTCCGGCAGTTCGTTCTCGGTGATGCTCACCATGGGTGGAGTGCTGAACGCGCCGTGGCGGATCACGTGGACGCGGCAGGGATCGAGGCCGTGGTCGGCGAGCACACGAGTTCGGGCGTACTCCGAGTGAACGACGATCGCGTCGACCCGCGCGAACGCCGAAGCGGCCAGCGGGTGGCGACCGCGTTCGAGCGGGTCATGGATCGTCAGCACGGTCGGCCTGCGCGGCAACAGTCGCAGGTCGAGCCGCGGCACGGTCAGCCACTGGTAATGGACGACGTCGGCAGTGGCGGCGCGGTAGCGAAGCATGTCGACGAGGTGCTCGGCGCGCTTGCTGCCCGCTCTCACAGGCGAACCCGCCGCTCCGATGGCGTGGCGGTAGAAGCGTTCGACGCGCTGGTATCCGTCCGGTCGCGGCGGTGCACCGTAGGCAAAGCGGCTCGTCACCAGCCGTACCGATGCGCCCAGCCGGGCGAGCGCCGAGGCGAGCGCATCGTCGTAGGGCGGCGAGTAAGCCGGCGGGTCCACCAGGTCGACGCGCATCAGTGTGGCTTGACCTTGTTGGACATGCGCAGTCCGATCTGCTCCTCGACGCCGAGGTAGCACTGCACGAACAGGAACTGGATCCGATCCCGGCCGGATAGCTGCTCGGACGCCTCCGAGCTGCGGCCGTCAGCGCGAAACTCGACGCCGTGGCCGATCCCCAAGCGTTTCAGGAGGATGCGGACGCCGCGGTTCAGACCCGGGTCTGGCTTGAAATCCGGGTAGCGCTCGGACAGCCAGCGAGCGCCCGCCGCATAGCCGCGCCACTGCCTGCCGAGTTCGCGCAGGGTACGGCGGTAGGCGTGCTGGACCACGGCCTGCTCGTTGAACTCAAGCGTCCAGCCTGCGTCCTGAAGGCGCCAGGTGAAGTCGGTGTCCTCTCCGGCCCAGATGCCCTCGGTGTAGCCGTTGACCTGCTCGAACGCCGCCCGCCGGACCAGCAGGTTGGCGCTCGAGGCCCGCGGACGGTAGGGGTTGTTGACGTGCGAGCGCTGGCCCAGGAAGTTCCGCGCGGTGCCGTAGCGTGCAGCCAGCGTACGGGTATCCGGGATTCCGGCGATGTCACCTGTGACGGCGCCCACTCGCTCTCCGATCTGTTCAGCGAAGAAGTGCTCGAGCAGGTCCGCGGGGGCGATCACGTCGGAGTCCAGGAACAGGATCCAGTCGTTCTTGACGGCGGCGGCGCCGGCGTTGCGGGAGTGGGAGGCCGATGCCTCGCCAGCGGCGCTGACGGCGCGCAGAGCTGCGCGGTCGGACGGAAGCTCGAGCGTGATCGGCGGCACGGTCCCACTGTTGTCGGAGATGATCAGCTCGTCGTCGGCGCGGGTGTTGAGCCCGTTCAGCATGGCCAGGACGGCCATCGCCTGGTCGCGAGTGCCCGCAAACGGCACGACGACGCTGACTGCCGGCCTGCTCATGCCGGCCCCGGTGCTCAGACCGGCCTCAGTGCTCATACCGGCCTCAGCTTCGCGCGTGCCTGTCGCAACGCGCGCAGGCCCTCGTCGAGCTCGGCACGGTGCAGGAAGCCCGTCATCCACAGGACCACGGGCATCGCCAGGAACACTGCTGCGCGGGACACGAAGCCGACCAGGCCGGCACTTGGCAGCAGCAACTCTCCGGCGACCGCGAGTCCGCCGAACACCAGGGTCAGCTGGCCGAGCCGACGCCATTCGAAGCTGACGGGGAACGCCCGACGCACGAGCAGATGCATGACGGTCAGCATCGCCGCATAGGCACCGCACAGCGCCAGGCCGCCACCGGCGATCCCGTAGCGCGGCACCAGCAGGATCAACAGCAGAACGTTGACAACCACACCCACAAACGCTGCCGGGAAGTTGCGGCTGGTCACCTGCGCTCGACCCGCGATCACGAGCAGGACCACCCACAACCCGTACATCGCCCAACCAAGCGAGACCCACGGGATCGCCTTGTAGGCCTCGAAGTAGCCCGGGTGCGGGGCGAGAAAGCGGATGATGTAGCGACCCTCGAGCGCGAGCCCGGCCACCACCCAGCCGGCGATCAGGGTGTAATAGGTCGTCACCAGTGCGTACAGCCGCGCGGCCTGCTGATCGTCGCTGACCGAGTAGGCCAGCGGCGGCCAGGCGTACTGGAAGGCGGTGACGATGAACGCGATCGCACCGGCGACCTTGATCGCGATCGCGTAGCGACCGGCGGCCGCGGCTCCGTGCTGATGGACGATGAACTGGCGATCGAGCACGCTGAGGGCGTAGACCGAGGCTTCCGCCGGGACGGTCGGCAGACCGAACCGGAACAGCGTGCGAAAGCTCTCGGCCACCCCTCCGTGCGGCAGCAGGCGCCTACGCAGGTACCACCAGAGGGCGAACAGCACCAGCGTGCTGGTGCCGTAGTTGGCAATCAGCAGGCCGTTGTAACCCTTGTCGAGGCCGACGACCAACACGAGCGACGCCGCCACCGTCACGATCACGTTGGCGGTGCCGACGATCGCGTAGACCTTAAGCCGCTCGTCCACACGCAGCACGGCCTGGGCAAGCTCCAGGTTGGTGAATGACCAGATGCCGAGCACCGCCACGCGGAACGAGCCTGGGACGTACTCGCTGGTGACCAATTTCGAGAGCGGGCCGGCTGGGATCGCCAAGACGATGCATGCGACTGTCGTGGTCGCGATCAGGAACAGCGCGGACCGGCGTACGAGTGCGTCGCGTGCGGCCGGATCCTTGTCGACGTAATAGAACCGCAGGAACGACTCGATGATCCCGAAGCGCACCACGATGCTGACGAAGATCACGAACGTCGCCAGCGTCTCGACGATCCCGTATCCCGACGGCGCGATCCTGCCCGTGTAGATCGGCAGCAGCAGCACCGCCAGCAGCTTCTGGACGATGCTCGCGATCTGGTAGGCGCCGAGCGAGCTCAGCAGGCGTTTGAGGTATCCGGCCATGGCACCGGCGACGCTATCGCGTGGGCGAACTCGTCGGCCGCGCGCTAGCGCTTGGACAGCACACGCCAGGCGCTGTCCAGCAGCTCCTGCGAGTCGACGTTGTGCGTCAGGCTGGCACCGAAGTTCGGCAGCCCCACCTGGATCACGCTACCGGAGCCGACCGGGTAGGCGACGATCGCAGCCGCGCCGTTGGCAACCCCGGCGGCGGAGACGCGCCCGCCCGCGGGCGGCTCGATCGGCTGGTACTGCTTGAACCCCGTGAACGCGAGCGTGCCGCCGAACAGGTTGAGGTCGTCCTGGAGCTCTGTGATCAGTGCCCCGTCTGTCGAGGTCAGCGGGCCGCGCTGGGCGCCGAACATGTCGGTCTTGCTCAAGACGGGGGCTGCGGCCTGTGGATCATTCGGGTAGCCGGTGATCTCGCTTGTGCCCTGGAAGTTGCCGGCGCCGAGCGTGAGCACGTGAGCGCCGCCCTTTACGAAGCCCGTCAGGCTCGAGGTCAGCGCTGCCGGGAGGAACTCCGATCCGTCCGGGAACACGACGCCCCAGCGGTTGTCCAGCGACGGGCCGTGGCCTTCCGCCAGCGCCACGTCCGTCGTCAGCTGGTAGCTCTCGTGTCGGCTGTTGAGGTGGTTGAGCAGAGCCGCGTCGTTGGCCACGCTGGCAGGTGGGCCGTCGACCGATGGACGGTCCAGCTGGACCGCGGTGCCGGCGGAGAGTGTGTCGACGAGACCATCCCCGTTGTCGTCGACTGGAGAATCGCCGATCCAGGTCAGCATCGGTAACACCACCAACACGTGTGCATTGGCGGCGTCGCTGCCGGCCTTCGAGGCGATCAGCGGCACCGCCGAGCTGTGCGTGCCGGCCCGCACGACCAGCACATACAGCGCGGCCTGGTGGCGCGGCATCGGTACGGCGAGCCGGGTGTTACCGGCGGCGCCGTTCCCGTGCTCCAGCACCTTCGATGTGCCTGCGCGGTGCAGCATCCAGCTGAAGCCGACATCAGGCGAGTCGACGGTGACTGTCGCGCTCGAGCCCGACACGGTCGGCGTCAACGTCGGCGTCACCGAGAGGTAACGAACGCTCACGCCGGCACCTGGTGTGGTCCCGCGCGTGGGTGGCATCACGACCGGCCACGAGGCCTGGTCGCAGGCGAGGTTCTGCGCCGTGATGCCGGCAAGGTAGGTGCCTGGCGGCGCAGGCCGGTTGTCGATCTCACCGTTCCAGTTCTTCCAGCTACCGGTCGGGTCGGCCCTGAGCTTTGCCACCAACTGCGGCTTGCCGGGGACATCGGTCCTGTAGATGTCGATCCAGGCGCGACGGTAGGGACCGTACCGGTAATAGATCCGCACGTTGGTGTGCGGCGAGGCGATGACCGCCGGCGCTCGCGGGGTCGTGCTCGAGCTGTTTGTCGTCGTGGTCGTGGCGGTGGCGGTGGTGGTCGTTGCGGTGGTCGTGCCCGACGTGCCCGTGCCCGAGGTGCCCGTGCCCGAGGTGGTGCTGCCGCCTGGCGCCGGGCTGCTGATCACCGTGACACGCAGCACTCGTGGATCGGGCGGATGCGTGATCACCTGAACCGGTGCGTTCGTGAGGTCGATCGTCTTGCCCTGGCTGAACAGCGCGATCCGGAAAACGTAGTTCCCATCGGGCGCGATCCGTCCGGTGCTGAGACGGCCGTTCCAGACGAATGTGCCGGTCTTGTTCTTGGACATCGAGCGTCCTGACGAGATCGTGGCCACATGCGAGCCTTCGGGATCGGCCCCCCTGACGATGTAGACGCCGACCGCACCGGACGCGCTCGGCTGAATCGTCAGCTCCGTCTGGCGGTAGTTGATCAGCGGATGCCCGGTGGCGCTCGACCGGCACGACGCCACACGACCATGCACCGGGTTGAAAGCCATCGGCGTCGGCTCCGGGTTGCCATACACCGCCGGATCCGAGACCTTGAGCGCCTGGGTCACGAAGAAGGCACCGATCGTGGCAGCGACCAGCACCCCAAACGCGATAGCGGGCAGACGCTTCAAAGCACCACCACGCCCGTGTTGGGCACGTCGTAGGTGTGGAAGGCGTCGAGCCCGCGCGGATCGGAGCGGCACAGGACCGTGCGTATCGAGCCGCGGTGGCAGACGACCAGCGCGGGAAGTGGCCCGGTAGCTCCGATCTGCTGAAGCGCAGCCCAGACGCGATCTGCGTGCTCCTGCAGCGACTCTCCGCCGGGGAAGCGGAAATCACCACCGCCGCGCAGCCAGGCGGCGTAGGCCTCAGGCTGTTCGCGGGCAATGTCAACGAACAGACGCCCCTCCCAGTCGCCGCGGAAGCCCTCGCGCAGGCGAGCGTCCAAATGCGGCTCGAGCCCGATCCGCTCGCCGACGATCCGGGCGGTTGTCTCCGCTCGTGTGAGATCGGAACTCCACAGCGAACGCACGTCGAACTTGGCCGCAACACGCGCGGCGAGCACCTGCGCCTGCTCAATGCCGACGGCGTTCAGCGGCGTGTCCCGAAAACCCTGCGCGCGCAGCGGCTCGAGGTTGTCGTCGGTCTGGCCGTGCCGCGCCAACAACAAGCCGGTCCCGCCGGCGTACGGCTCGTCCATCTAACCGCTGGACCCGCTGGACGCAAGCCCGGCGCGGTCACTTCCGACCAGCACGATCACGTTGCCATCGCAGGAGCCAAGCGACGTGCCCGCCGCGTTGACCGAGCAGCTCTTGATTACCTGCTGCGACGCTGTCTGCACACGGGAATCGGGAAGGCTGAGCTTCTTCGCCACGTTCCGTGCCGCAAGCTTGTTCTGCGCCGGATCGTGACCGGGAACGTAGTAAACAATCGTCGAGCCGTGCGTCTGCGAGGCGGCATTGGTGGCGGTGCCCTTCTTGAAGCCGTCCGTGGCCAGCTTGGTGCTGACGTCACCTGCAAGGCCTGAGACGGCAGTCCCGTTCAGGACCGCGACCCTGTACTTGGAGGGCTTGAACGGCACCGGCTTGTGTTGCTGATTCGAGACGTTCTCGCCGGTCTGGCTTGAGTTGTCGTGGCTGACGTTGCCAGTCGTCGAGCCGCTGTTGTTGTTGATCACGATCAGCCCGACGATGATCACAGCGATCGCGATCCCACCGATCAGCATCGGCACCAGCCGGCCGGACAGGCGCTTGCGCTTGCCGCCATCCTCGCTCGGCAGGAACGGCTCCGGCGGGCGCGCCTGGACGCGACGCAGAGCCGCTCCGGCGGCGGCACCCTCAGCTCCGATCTGAACACGCGGCGGTGGTGCGCCGCCATCGCGAGGGCTGGCGCTGGGCGTCCGGGCGGAGGCGGCCGCGACAGCCGGCAGCGTCTGCGTGGCCCCAACCGGCGTTGGCGGTGCTCCGGCGGAGTCAGCCCCGGGCGCCTGCTGCCCGGCGGCGTCAGCGCCGGCGGTCTGCTGCCCGGCGGCGTCAGCCCCGGAGGTCTTCGGCTCCGCGCCGCCCGCGGTGGCCGCAGCCGCAGCGGCCGCCGTGGCCGCAGCCGCGGTCGTGAGCGCCGGGGCCGGTGCGACCTGCGGCTTCGGTGCAGATTTGCTGCTGCCGTTGGCGGCAGCCGCCACTGCCGCGCCCGACACGAAGATGGTGTCGTCCGGCGCGTTACCCGCGGTGCGAGGAACCGGGTCGGGAATCAGCTTGGTGGCGGAGGCAAGCGCGGGACCGCCCATCCCGGCCGGAGCGGCGGGCAACTGCGTTGAAGCCGCTGCACGAGACGCGGCTGTGATCGCGGCCGCGCCCGCCGTGCCCGCTACCGCTGCTCCCACCGGGCCCGGTACGCGCCGGACGGAGGCGACCGCGCTGCCCATTGGGCGAACCGGCGACGGTGTCACGGGCGCCGGCGTCACCGGCACAGGGGCACGACCACGCTGAGCAGCTGCCTGAGCGCCCAAAAGCTGCGCGACCCGTGCCTCCAGGCCACCGATCCGGGCCTGTGCCTCGTCGAGTCGTTCACGCAGCGTGGCCGTCTCACGTGCGTGTGCGAAGTACAGGAGGATCAGGATTGCGACGGCGATGATCGACGCGAAGCCGACAGCAGCCCCAACGGAGTTGACGAACTTGTGGACCGACAGCGTGGCGAACGTGAGCATGTTGGGGCGCGAGTCTACGACGCGGTCCGGGCTACAACAGTTGCGTGGCCGACCGCACGCTGTGCGTCGAGCTTCGAGACGTGCCCCGCGAGTGCTGCAGCATCGCCCTCGAGCACCAGCAGATTGATGTGATCGAAGGTCTCCCTGACCCAGGTGGGATCGAGCGGTTCACGGTCGGCACGGATGATCTTCTGAGCCGCCGTCTGCTGGGCGCGCTCGTAGGGGTTCAGCAGAACTTCACTGAACTTCTCGCCCGCGCGGGCACCGACGATCTCGATCGCAATGTCCTTGCCAGGCTCGAGCCCAGAGAGACGGATCATCGTCTCAGCCAGCTCGACGATCTTGATCGCCTCGCCCATCTCGAGCACGAACACCTGGCCAGAGCGTTCGCTGAGCGAGCCTGAGCGAATCACAAGCTGAACGGCTTCCGGGATCGTCATGAAGTAGCGAGTCATGCGCTCGTCGGTCACGGTCACGGGACCGCCGGCGGCGATCTGACGACGGAAGATCGGCACGACCGAGCCGGAGGAGCCGAGCACGTTGCCGAACCGCACGGTCGCGTATCGCGTACCGGAGTACCGGGCGGCCATTGCCTCAACGGCCCATTCGGCCAGTGCCTTGGAGGCGCCCATCACGGTCGCCGGCTTGACGGCCTTGTCGGTCGAGACCAGCACGAACGTCTCGACCCCGAACTCACCTGCGGCGCGCGCCATCAGCAGCGTCGCCAGGGAATTGTTGCGAACCGCCTCGACCGGGTTCATCTCCATCATCGCGACGTGTTTGTAGGCGGCGGCGTGGAAGATGATCGCGGGACGATGCTCATCGAGGACCTCGCGCATGCGCTCGTCCTCCTTGCAGTCGGCGAGCACAGGCACCGTCACGTTCGAATGACGCTCCTCGGTCAGTTCGCGCGCGATCTCGAAGAGGTTGTCCTCGGCGTGGTCGACCAGCACGAGCTTCCGCGGGCCCACCCGAGCGATCTGACGGCACAGCTCCGAACCGATCGAGCCGCCTGCGCCGGTGACCATCACGACCTTGCCGCTGAGGTAGGCGCCAACTCGCTCGAGCTCCATGCGCACCGGCTCGCGCCCGAGGATGTCCTCGATCTTGACCTCGCGCAGCTGGTGTGTGACCCGAAGCTGGCCGCTCCCGTCCTGCAGCAGCTCGAACACGGTCGGCGTCGTGCGAACAGGAATCCCGCGAGCGCGGCATGCGCTCACGACCGAGGCGCGCACCGTCCCCGGCGCGGACGGGATCGCGATCAGGACCTCATCGGGCTCGAGCTCGTCGAGCACACGCTCGAGGTCGGTCTGCACGGTGGTGCCGACGACGCGCAGCCCGTACTCGTCGCGCAACCGGCGCTTACGCGGATCATCGTCAATGAAGCCGACCGGGAGCATGCGCAGCTCCGGGTTGCGCATCAACTCGCGCACGACCAGGCGCCCGCCCTCGCCGGCGCCAACGATCAGCACCTCACGTGTGCCCTTCACATGACGGATCGTGCGGACCCGACCCTCGGTGATCAGATGCGTGATGAAGCGCACGCCCGCGAGCAACACGAACATCAGCAGCAGGAACGGGACCGCGACGCTGGCGGGCAGCTCGACGCCGGTGCGGTACCCGCGCGAGGTCGGCATCGTTGCCGGGTGCACGAGCGCGATCACGCCGACGACCAGCAGCGTCGTGACCACCACGCCCTTCGCAACCTGCTCGAAGTCGCGCTGGCCGACATAGGTCCAGAGCCGCTCGTATACGCCGAACGCAGCGAGCACGACAAGCGCCAACGGCACGACCCACCAGATCGTGTGGTTGAACAGCAGTTCGTACTTCTGGTTCGGGCCCTTCGGCTGACCGTCGAAGCGCACCCAGAAGGCGAGCACGTACCCAATTGCGACCAGGAGACCGTCCACCACGAACTGC
Source organism: uncultured Conexibacteraceae bacterium (assembly GCA_963844665.1). Taxonomy (GTDB): domain Bacteria; phylum Actinomycetota; class Thermoleophilia; order Solirubrobacterales; family Solirubrobacteraceae; genus Palsa-465. The sequence continues at coordinate 1,027,274 of CAWJPB010000005.1, read as the reverse complement.
AGCAGCGAGTGGCGATGCACGGGCAAGGCCGCGGACCGTATCCGTCGGCGCATCGGCCCGGATTCTATTAGGGAATCGTCTAAATGACGATTAAGTCGGGTTCCGGCCCGCTGGCCGGAGCCCGGCCTGACGAGTCAGTCGCCCGCCGTGGCAGGTGAGGTGAGCAACTCGACCAGCAGTCTCGGGTTGCGACGGATTCGTTGCAGACCGCGATGGCCGGCCTCGCGCTTGGTCAATACGACCTCGTCTGGGCTCGAGAGCTTGCGCAGGCGCCCGTCCGCGATCAGGCGCTCGTCGACTGCGCCCATGCGGCCCTCGAAGACGGAGAACACCGGGGTTCCGAGCGCGACCGCCTCACGGTTCATCGTGCCCCCGGCGGAGACGACCAGGTCGGCGTAGGCGATCAGCGACTGCGCGTCCACGGCCAGTTCCGGCACGATGAAACCGCCGCTCGCGTTGAGTTCGTCGCGCTGCTCCTGCGTGCGTGGCAGCACAACCGTCTGCGATCCGCGAAGGCGCTGAAGCACCTGGCCGAAGAGATCGTTCTCGAAACGGTGGTAGAGCGACACCGCCGGGGGCGTGCGCACCACAGCGATCGGCTCTGAGGCGTTCAGTCCCAGCTCGTTCAGCACCGACGCGTTGGGCTCGAAGTCGTACAGGTAGTACTCCTCCTTGAGGCCCGGGTAGCGCTTGAGCTTGTCGACGGCGCCATAACGCTCGAAACGCTCGACCGGGATCACGTCCGGCACGACCACCGCCTGCGCCAGACGGCAGTTGACGTTGTGCTGGATCGTCGCCCACTCGTAGTCGAACATCGTCGAGCAGGGAATCCCGAGCATCCGGGCCGCGATCGTGATGTCGTTGGAGCCGTGGCCGAAAGCGAGATCAAAGCCGCGACCACGCGCGAACCGCCACAGCTGGAACGAACGGTCGAGGAGGCCACGCGCCTTGTCCATGCGCGACGCACCGCGGTGATGGCCGATCGCGTAATGCCCGATCCCAAGCCGCTCGCAGAGCTGCAGCGTCTGCGCGAAGTCGCGAGCCGTGACCTCAACCTCATGGCCCTGCTGCTCGAGTCGCCGTATCACTGGCGCCAGCACCAGCACGTGGGGCGAGTTCGTGAGGTCGACCCAGACCTTCACGCGCGTGACCCGTGATCAGGCGCCGGCAAGTGCCGCCACGACCTCATCGGCCATCGCCCGCGTGAATACGGGGCTGATCGGCAGCGCCAGGCCGGTCCGCGCCAGCTCCTCGGTCACCGGCAACTCCAGGGCCCTGCCGTTCTGGCCGACGTACGGCGCCATTGCGGCCTGGCGGTGCAGCGGCACGCGGTAGTAGGCGCGGGCCTGGACACCGGCGTCGTTGAGCAGCGCAAGCTTTGCGTCCGCGTCAGGGTGGGTCACCACGTACAGATGCCAGGCCGGGGTGGCGCCCAGCGGGGCGCCACCCAGCTCAAGGTGGGAACCGAGCCCCGCGTCGATATACGCCTGCACGCCTGCACGGCGGCCGTCGCACCATGCGTCGATCTGCGGCAGCAGCACGCGCAGGACCGCAGCCTGGATCTCATCAAGGCGCGAGTTGTAGCCGACGTATTCGAAACTCTGCTTGTCGCGCGAGCCGTGGAACCGCAGCGCACGGATGCGCTCGGCCAGCTCATCGTCGTCGGTCGTGAGCGCGCCGCCGTCGCCAAACGCACCTAGGTTCTTGGACGGGTAGAACGAGAAGGTTGCAACGTCGCCCAGAGCACCGGCCTTGATCCCGTCGAGATTCGCCCCCAACGCCTGAGCCGCATCCTCGATCACCGGCAGGCCAAAGGCGTCGCGGATCGCGGGGATCTCGGCCGGCATCCCGAACAGGTCGACCGCGACGATCGCCCTGGTCCTCCGGGTGATCGCGGGGCGAATTGTTGCGGCGGTGATGTTGCGCGTGTCACGGTCGATGTCGCAGAAGACAGGGATCGCGCCCATCGCGGCGATCGCCTCGGCGGTCGCGTAGAACGTGAACGACGGCACGATCACCTCGTCCCCGGGCTCGACTCCGAGCGCCCGGGCCGCGATCGTGATCGCGTCGGTGCCGTTGCCGACGCCGATCGCGTGGCCGGTCCCGACGTACGCGGCAAGCTCCTCCTCGAAGGCCCTGACCTCGGGGCCAAGGATGAAACGGCCGCCCTCGATCACGGCGGTAACCCGCTCCAGGATCGTCGCGCGCAGCGGCGCGAGCGGGGTTTCGGTGTCAAACAGAGGTACAGGCACGATTACGACCTTAGACGTACAGACAGGCCAGGCCGACAACCGTACACTCAGCGCGTGCTCATCGACGCTTCGGTCACAGAGTCGTTTGTAAACCTCGCAACGCACGCGGTCCAACACCTCGGATACGCGGGCATAACGCTGATGATCATCATGTCGCAGTTGATCATCGTGCCGGGCACCGAGGTGACGATGCTGTTCGCCGGCTTCAACGTCGACCAGGGTCACATGACGCTGATCGGGATCATCATCGCCGGGGTGCTCGGCGACGTGCTCGGGGCGAGCTGCTGCTACGCCATCGGCTACTTCGGACTGCACGAGGTGCTGGCGCGGCGTGGTCCATTGCACATCGACGAGTCGAGGATCGATCGGGCGCACGGCTGGTTCGAGCGATACGGCTCGCCTGTCGTGCTGGTGTCTCGTTGGATTCCCGTGTTCCGGTCGGCCCCGCCATACGCGGCCGGGATCGCGAAGATGCCCTTCGGGAGGTTCGTGTCGATGGCGACGATCGGCTCGATCGTCTGGATTACGGGGCTGGCGCTGCTGGGCAAGGCTGTCGGCAAGAACTGGAATCAGTGGAAGCACCACCTCGACATCGTCGATTACGTCGTGGTTGCGGTGATCGTGCTGGCCGTGGCCTGGTGGCTGGTGCGCTGGCTGCGTGGGCGGCGAGAGCGGTCCGAGCAGATCCATCTCGCCCCGCCTGGTGATCGCGCGCCGGAGCGCGAGCGGACCCCACAGAGCTGATGCCAGCGGCCGCAGGGCTCGGGCGAGCGCTCGCGATCGGGCTGATGCACGGCCCCGCCGAGCTGCTGCCGATCTCATCCTCGGGTCACGTCGAACTGGTGCCGTGGCTGCTCGGATGGGAGGGCGTCTCATCCGATCCCGAGGTGCGCAAGGCCTTCGAGGTGGCGCTGCACGCCGGCACGGCCGCGGCGCTGGTCGTGATGCTGCGCGACGAGGTTGTCGCAGCGGCCCGCGAGGCGAACCTCGATTCAGCGGCCGTGATCGCACTGTCGCTGCTGCCGCCGGTTGTGGTCGGTTTCGCATTGGAGCGGCCGATCGAGCGCTTCCTAGGAGGGCCGGGGACGATCGCCGCCGGGCTGATCGGCGGTGCTGTCGTCATGGCCTGGGCGGACCGATACGAGCAGCAGCGCGAGTTCGATCAGGCGGCACCGATCGACGGCTGGTGGTTGGGGGTTGCACAGGCCGGCGCGCTGTTCCCGGGGGTCTCGCGTAACGGCGCGACGCTGACGGCGGCGCGCCTGCGTCGGTTCAAACGCGTCGACGCCGAGCGGCTCTCCCGTCATGTCGCGTTGCCGGTGATCGGAGGGGCGACGGCCCTGAAGTGCCTACGGCTCTACCAACGTGGCCTGCCTGAGGGCGCGCGCGCGGCGTTCGCCGTCGGCGCGGTCGCGTCGTTCGCGTCGACGCTCGGCTCGACCCGATTGATCGAGCTGATCGAGCGTGACCGCTCACTGCTGCCATTCGCGGCCTACAGGGTTGCCCTGGGATCGCTTGCCCTGCGTCGCCTGGCTGGTCGGGCTTCCCAAAAGGTCGAGAACTGATTATTACGCGGCCGTTATATTCGCGGCGAACCGTTCTGAGAGTGGTCGGCGTGAGCCGTGGGCGATCGGCCACAATGGGTAGATGACCGACGCGTACGCAGCAGCCGGAGTCGACACGCAACAGGCCGACCAGGGGGTCGCCGCGATCGTCAGCGTGCTGAAGACGATCGAGACCGGACGCGAGTCGCTGGCGCTGCCCTTGCCGGGCCACTATGCGAGCGTCATGCGGCTGCCGGGAGCGCTGGCGCCGAACGTCGGCATCGCGCTCGCGACCGACAGTGTCGGCTCGAAGGTGATCGTTGCTGAGCAGACACAGCGGTTCGACACGATCGGCATCGACTGCGTGGCGATGAATGTCAACGACCTGATCTGCGTGGGTGCAGAGCCGATCGCGCTGCTCGATTACATCGCCGTCGAGCAGGCTGAGCCGAGCCTGCTCGAGGCGATCGGCCGTGGCCTCGCCGTCGGCGCCGCCGATGCGGGGGTCGAGATTCCCGGCGGCGAGGTCTGCCAGGTTCCGGAGGTCCTGCGGGGCCACCCCACCCCATACGGGTTCGACCTGGTCGGCTCCGCGTTCGGAGTGGTACAGCTGGACGCGATCATCGACGGCTCAGAGCTTCGTCCGGGCGACGCACTGATCGGCCTGCCGGCCTCCGGGGTGCATTCGAATGGCCTGACGCTGGCCAGGCGGGCGCTGCTCGAAGACGGTGGCCTGGCGCTTGATTCCCGCCCTGCAGCACTGGGCGGCCAGTCGGTCGCCGATGTCTTGCTGGAGCCGACCGTGATCTACGTCCGCGCCGTGCTCGAGCTGATCCGCAGCGAGGTCGACGTCCGCGGGTTGGCGCACATCACTGGCGGAGGGCTGATGAACCTACGCCGACTCGGGACTGGGGTCGGTTACTCAATCAGCGATCCGCTGCCGATACCGCCGGTGTTCGGACTCATCGCCGACTGCGCCGGGGTTCCGGCGGCCGAGATGTGGGAGGTCTTCAACATGGGCTGCGGCCTGGTGGCGATGGTGCCGGCGGAGCAGGCTCAGGTGGCGGTCGAGCTGCTGTCCGGCTTCCATCAGGGCGCCGCCGTGATCGGCAGGCTCACCGACCAGGATGATCTGATCGAGCTGCCGCAGTTGGGTATCCGTGCGACCGCGAGCGATGACAGGCTGATCCAGTCCTGAGCGTTCACGGGCGCAAGTTGGATTGCGTCGAGCCTTCTACAGAAGGATCAAGCGGTCTTGTTTCACAATAGGACCAGTAGATGAGCAGCCTGCTCGGAACGACCCTGGGAGGTAGGTACCGGCTGGAGTCGCGGATCGGCTCCGGTGGGATGTCGACGGTCTACCGCGCCCACGACGAGACACTCGAGCGGTTCGTCGCGATCAAGGTGATGAACCGTGAGGTCGCAACCGACTCCGACCAGCTCGAGCGATTCCGGCGCGAGGCCCGCGCGGTCGCACGACTCTCGCATCCCAACATCGTCCACGTGATCGACGCCGGCGAGGACGAGGGCCGGCCTTACATCGTGTTCGAGTACATCGAGGGTGAGACGCTCAAGGAGCGCATCCGCAGGCTGGGACGGCTCGAAATTCCCGAGGCCGTGGCCTACTGCATCGAGATCGCGCGAGCGCTTGGTGCCGCCCATCGCCACCAGATCGTGCACCGGGACGTGAAACCACAGAACGTGCTGATCGACACCGAGGGCACCGCCAAGGTGACGGACTTCGGAATCGCGCGGACGCTCGAGGAGGAGGGCCTGACCGACGACGGCCGTGTGCTCGGCACAACGGATTACGTCTCCCCCGAGCAGGCGCTCGGACAGGGAGTCAGCGGCCAGTCGGACGTGTACTCGCTGGGCGTGGTGCTGTACGAGATGCTGACCGGTGAGCTCCCGTATACGGCCGAGACGCAGGTCGGCGTGGCGATGAAGCATGTGCGCGAGGACTTTCCTGACATCCGCACGATCAGGCCCGACGTCTCCGCGATGCTCGCGTCCGTGATCGAGACCGCGACCGACAAGGAGCTGTCGGAGCGTTATGTCGACGACGAGGAGCTGATTGCCGACCTTGAAAAGGTCCTGGCGCTTGAGACGACCCGCGCGGGTACCGCCGAGGGTGAGGTGACAACAGTGCTGGAGACGCTGCCGCCTGAGACGCGCAGGCGGATACCGCTGACCGTGCGACGACGCCGTCTGGTGATGGCGCTGTTGGCGCTGGGAGCGGTGATCGTGGTCGCCGTGATCATCCTCGTGGCCACGAGCGCGCGGCCCGGCCATCCTGGGGGCGGAGGTGGCGGGGGTGGCGGCTCGAACTCGGTCGAGGTTGCGCTCTGCCCCACGTGCGCGGTCGCCTACAACCCCGACGGCCAGGGCGGCATCTCCCAGAATGGGGATCAGGCCCATTACGCAATCGACGGCAATCAGACGACGGCGTGGAACACGGAGGACTATTACTACGCCGACGGGGGTCTCGGTAAGGCGGGGGTCGGGATCTACGTGTCCGCATCAGCGCCGGTGGCGGCCACGAAGCTTGACCTGTACACGTCGACCCCGGGCTTCACCGCAACGATCTACGGGACGAGCTCGCAACCCAACCTCCGCAGTTTCCAGGACAGTCACTGGGTCGCACTGTCGCGCACCGTCGCGGTGGCAGCCTCGCGCAACTTCACGCTGAACACCGACGGACACAGCTACCGCTACTACCTGGTCTGGATCACGAAGCGGGCGAGCGGCAGCCAGTTCGCCGCTGTCAACGAGATCAAGCTGTACCGCTGAGCGCCGGGGCCGGCGTTTCTCGGGCCGGGCGATCAGACGGTCGGCACGAGCTCGTGACCGTGATCCGGCTGAGCGTGGCCGCTCGAAACCCTCACATCTAAGCCACTCTCCATTTCAGCCGAATGGGTGAAGATGGAGCAGTCGCCTCCTCTGCGCCGGCTGGCGCGCAACGAATACACCTGGGTGGGCCTGGCTTGCGTCCGCCGCGATCGTGGTCGCCTACCTGATCCTCCGCGGCACCGCCGCCGGGACGTTCGACAAGCTCGAGCAGCAGGACATCGCCGGACAGGCAAACCGCATCAGCACGAGCCTCAACTACGAGCGCGCGTCGATGAGCAAACTTCGTGACAGACAACGCGGAGTGGAGTCCTCCCTACCAGGCGATCGCCCGACACCGGCCCGGCGCGCGGGACGACGCGACCGAGATGAACTCGATGTTCACCGCGTCGCAGCTGCGCGACAGCTACGACATCGCCGCGTTGATCCTGATCGACCGGCGCGGTCGAGTCGTGGCGGGCGGAGCCATCCCCCACAGGCATTCGACGTTCGTCGCCCCCTCGACCGCGCTGGCAGCGGCACTCTCGAAGCCTGCCGTAGCCCGAGCTTGCTCTTGTGCTCGCTCAGAAGCTGTGGCGGCGCTCGCGCTGGTGGCGTTCCAACGCCAAGCCGACGAGGCGATCCAACAGCTCCGGATACGGGATCCCCGAGCTGGCGAATAACGCCCCGTAAACGCTCGTGCGGGTGAAGCCCGGGATCGTGTTGAGTTCGTTCACAAGGACCTCATCACCGTTGACGAAGAAGTCGGCACGCGCAAGGCCGCTGCATCTGGCGCGAACGAACGCCTCGCCGGCCAGTGTTCTGACGCGCTCTGACGCGATCTCTGAAATCCGCGCAGGCACGACAAGCTCCATGCCGCCGGGCGTGTACTTCGCCTCATAGTCGTACCAGCCGGACTCGCCGGTGGCGAGCATGATCTCGCCAGGGACCGACGTGATCGGGTCCTCATTGCCCAGGACCGAGCATTCGACCTCGATGCCGAAGGCGGCGGCCTCGACGATCACCAGCGGGTCATGTGTGAAGGCATCCGCAAGCGACGAGGCCATCTGCTCGGGCGCTTGGACGCGCGCGATTCCGACCGAAGAGCCCAGCCGCGCCGGTTTGACGAACACCGGCAGGCCGAGGTCAGCCAGCTCGGCCAGGACACTCGTCGGATCGGTCTCCCAGTCTCGAGCGGTGACGGCGCGATAGGCGACCTGCGGCAGCCCTGCGCTCGCCATCAATTCCTTGAAAACGACCTTGTCCATGCATGCGGCGCTTGCGAGAACCCCCGCTCCCACATAGGGCACATCGAGGAGCTCAAGCAGGCCCTGGACAGTGCCGTCCTCACCGAACGGACCGTGCAGCACCGGGAAAACCACATCAACTCCGGGCATCCCGCGGCCGGGGGTGAGCGCCAACTCGACACCGTCGGCCCGCCAGACGCCGTCGCGCCCGATCTCGATCTCCTGTACGTGGTGCCCGGCGTCACGCAGTCCGGCGCCGACCGAGGTGGCGGACGCCAGCGACACCTCGTGCTCTGACGAGCGCCCGCCGCCAAGTACGGCGATCCGATACGGCGTGCTCAAGGCGTGGTTGTGGTCGACGTCGTCGAGGTGGACGAGGCCGACGGCGTCGTTGAGCTTGTGGTCGTGGACCGGCCCGCCGTCCCGGCGCCGCCCGAGTTAATCGAGTTGCCGCCAAACCCGGTCGATTTGCCGCCAGAACTCAGGCCGGTCGAGCCGCCCGAGTCCGACGAAGCGGCCACGCCGACGGTGATCGTGACCGTCGAGTTCTTTTTGACCACGCTGGTGGAGCCAGGGTTCTGCTGGACGACAACGCCAACGTTGGTTGGATTGTGGACCGGCGTGGAGGCCTGGTTGACATTGAGCCCCAGCCCGTTCAGGGTCGCCGTTGCCGCTGTCGGGGTGTCGCCGACCACGCGTGGAAGCCTGACCGTGTCAGGCGCCTGCGCGATGGTCAACGTGACGGTCGCGTTCGTCGGGGCCGCCTCGCCTCCGGACGGGGTCTGGCTGAGGACCGTGTTCGGAGTGGCGGTCGTTGACGTCTGATTCACGGTCTTGACCGTGAACTGTGCCAGCGCGCTCTGCGCGCTGCCCAGGTCGTCCCCGACCACGTTGGGCACCGTCAGCCCCGAACTGACCCAGAGGATCACGGAGCTGCCGCGTTGCACGCTCTGGCCGTACACGGGATAGGTGCGGGTCGCGTCGCCGGCCGGAACCGTGCTCGAGGCCTCGAATCGGACGCTCGATATCTTCAAGCCCGACGCCTCGATCTGCTGGACCGCCTCCGAGCGCGAGAGCTGCTCGACGTTGGGCACACTCGTCGTCTGCGGCCCGGACGAGACCGTCAACACGACCGTCGAGCCCTTGTTGAGGCTGGTACCACCGTCTGGGTTCTGCCCGATCACGGTGCCGCTCTGGTACGTCGAGTTCTGCGTGATCACGTTCGAGTACAGCCCGCGCTGCTGGATGGTCGTCTCTGCCTGGGCCTCCGTCATCTTGATCACGATCGGCATCGTCGTCTTTTGCGGTCGCGTCAATAGGTAGGTGGCAACCCCACCGCCGATCAGCAACAGCACGATCAGACCGACGATCCAGGGCCAGATCGGCTTCTTGCGCCTATCGGGATCGTGATCGTCGTCGTAGCGGTCGAGCTTGTCGCCATCCCACGCGAGCCCCGTGGCGCCGTAGGCGCCGGCCGCCTCGACGGCTGGCACGAGGCTTGTCTGCGGATAGCCTGCGGTGCCTGCCGTAAGCGCTCTCATGCTTGCGGTCACCTCCGGCGACGCCAACGCCTCGCGGACCTGTTCGAGCGCCATGATGAATTGGTCAGCGTCCGCCGGACGGTCAGCCTGATCCTTGTTGAGCGACCAAAGCACGACCTGCTCGAGCGCGGAGGGAACCTCCGGGTTGAACTGGCTCGGTGGAACCGGCGCCTCCGACACATGCTTGAGCGCGATCGACACCGGCGACTCCCCGTCGAACGGGACCCGCCCGGTCAGCATCTCGTACAGAACGATCCCGATCGAATACAGGTCCGATGGCGCGCTGACGGCGTGTCCCTGCGCCTGCTCCGGTGAGAGGTACTGGGCCGTGCCCATGATCGAACCGGTCTCAGTCATGTCCGAGGCACCCGCGCGGGCGATCCCAAAGTCCGTCACCTTGACGTGATCGTTGTCGTCGACGATCACGTTGTGCGGCTTCAGATCGCGATGGATCACGCCGCGACGGTGGGCGAACCGCGCCGCCTTCAGCATCTGGACTGTCAGATCGATGGCGCGGTTCAGCTCAAGCGGAGCGTCGTCACGAATCAGGCGCTTGAGCGTGCGCCCCTCGAGGTACTCCATCGCGATGTAGTACGTGCCGTCAAAAGCTCCGCGGTCGAAGACGCTGACGACATTCGGGTGCTGCAGGGAGGCTGCCGCCTGCGCCTCACGCCGGAACCGCTCGACAAACCCCGGATCCTCAGCGAAGCGGCGGTGCAAAAGCTTGATCGCGACCTGGCGGTCCAGCTGTTCGTCCTGGGCGAGGTATACGTCCGCCATGCCGCCGACGCCGAGCCTGTAGAGCACCCGATAACGCCCGTCGATGATGTTCCCAGCTTCGAACTCGCTCATTGATCGTCTGCCAAAAGAGTCTTTATCACTTGCGCCGCGATCGGCGCAGCGTACTGGCCACCGTAACCCTCGGGCAGGTCGGAGATCTCGACCGCAACCGCGATCTTCGGGTCACTTGCAGGGAAGCCCACGAACCAGGCGTCGTCGAGCGGCTCTCCCACCGGACACGTGCCGTCCGAAGCCTGTCCATGCGAGCAGAGCCCGGTCGATGCCGTACCGGTCTTGCCGGCGATATCGAGCCCGTCGAGGTTGGCGGACTGACCGGTGCCCTCCTCGACCACATCGCGCATCATCACCTGAAGCTGTTTCGCGTACTTGGGGGCAATCACCTGGTCGTATTCCTGAGGCTTGATCGTTGCGACCGACTGTCCATCGCTGTTCACAATCCTGCTTGTCAGACGCGGCTCCATCAACCTTCCATCGTTGGCGATCGCTGAGACGACCATCGCCATCTGCAGCGGCGTCACGGTCAGGTTCGCCTGGCCGATCGCCGTGCGGCCGAGGTCGACGCATGGGTCGGTCACGGGCAGGAGCAGCGTTCTGCGGTTGTTGCGGCAGGTGCGCGGATAGAAGCGCTCGCCGCTTTTGACCATCTCGTTCGCCGGGTAGTCCATCGGCGGTATCGAATAGAAGCCGAAACGCTCCATGTACTTCTGCATCGTCGGAGCGCCGAGTTCCTCCCCGACCTGCGCGTATACGACGTTGATCGAATCGGTCAGGGCGGTCGTCAAGCTCACATACCCGTACTCCTCGCCACTGTCGTTTGAGAGCGGAGCCCCGGAGATCATGATCGGCCCGTGACCGTTGATCTGTGACTCCGGCGTGTACTTGCCACTGTCCAGCGCCGCTGCAGTCGTGACGAGCTTGAAAGTCGAACCCGGTGGTAGCTCAGCGACGGTCGCATAGTTGGTCTGGCAGCCGACGCTGAGATGCTGCGGGTTCGGGCACGCCGACAGGCTGTTGTACTTCGAAGGGTTGTTGTTGTCGTAGGTCGGGTTCGAGTACATGACCTTGACAGCGCCCGTCTGCGGCACGATCGCCACGACCGAGCCGACCCGGCCGGCGAGCAGAGTACGGGCCTGCTCTTGCGCGTTGGGATCGAGCGTCGTGTGCACGTCATCCCCGACCGTCTGGGTTCCGTTAAACGAACCGAACAGGTTCGTCAGCGCGTTCGGTTTCCCCTCCAGGTAATCGTTGCGCGCCCACTCAAGGCCCGCATGCTGGCCGAGCTCGGCGTTGTAATAGCCGACCGCCTGCGAGAACAGCCCACCGGTCGGATACTCGCGCGTCCAGGTGCCGGCACCGGCCTTGACGGACTTCGCAAGCACCTCGTTGCCGGCCAGGATCGCGCCTCGCTTGACCTTGAGCGATGCGTAGAACTGCAGCCGGTTGAGCGGGTTGTTGTTGAGCGCCGTCGCGTTGAACACCGTCGAGCGCGAGGTCCAGACGATCAGAACCGTGAACAGCAGGATCACGACCCCGAACAGGCGCACGATCGAGTTGTTCATGACGAGAAAGCGGGCCTCCTGGCCCGGTCGGAGACCAGCAGCAGCAGCGCGACCAGCACGAAGTTCGCGAGGATGGAGGAGCCGCCGTAGGAAACAAACGGCAGCGTCACACCGGTGAACGGGATCACTCGCGTGACCCCGCCGACGATCACGAACACCTGAATCGCGAGGATCGCGGAGAGACCTGTTGCCAGTAGCTTCGAGAACGAGTCGCGCGCGAGGATCGCGGCCTTGAAGCCACGGGCGCAGAGCATCAGGTACGTGATCAGCAGCGCCGCCGCGCCGAACAGGCCGAGCTCGGAGGTGATCACGGCGTAGATCATGTCGGTCCCCGCCGCCGGGATCACGGGAGTGCCGTGCGCGCCGGGGGTGGTCAGCAGCGCCTGTCCGAAGCCCTGGCCAAACAGCCCGCCGGCGGCCATCGCGAACTGGCCATTGGCTATCTGGAAGCTTCCGCCCGCCACGTGGTAGAGGTGCCAGTTGAACGGGTGCAGCCAGGCCTGAACGCGCGAGTCGATGTGCGCTATGTGTGTGCCCAGGTACCACGCCCCGGCGGCGAACGCGAGCACCCCGACCAGCACGAAGGAGATCCGGTCGGTCGCCACGTACACGATCGCCAGCAGGCCGCCATAGAACATCAACGACGACCCGATGTCATGGAGCACGATCAGCACCACCATTGCCGCCCCCCAGAGCAGCAGTAAGGGTCCGAGATGTTTCAGCGGCGGGACACGGTAGCCGAGGATCTTGCGACCGGACGAGAGCGCCTGACGGTGGTCGCGCAGGTAGCTCGCCAAGAAGATGACCAACCCGATCTTCGCGAACTCTGTTGGCTGGAAGGTGATTCCAGGCAGGTGGATCTCCAGATAGGCGCCGTTGACGGGGTCGCTCAGGCCGGGCACGCGAGGCAGCACCATCAGCCCCAGCGACGCGATCACGATCAGGTAGCGGTAGTTCTCGAGCTTGCGGTAGTCGCGGCAGAACAGCACCGTCGCTGCAAACAGGATCAGTCCCAGCACGAACCACTGCGCCTGCTGCCGCGCGAAGGCCTCCCCGTAGATCCGGTAGACCATCACCAGGCCGAAGCAGGCCAGCACTGCGACCAGGGGGAATATGTAGGGGTCAGCGTGTGGCAGCGTGATCCGAATGAAGATGTGGCCCGCCACGCACAGCCCCAGGAATACGGCCCCGTAGACCAGCGAGACGGACGAAAGCTGGTTCGACCGCTGGATGAAGACGGCTGCGAACCCCCCAGAGATCAGGAGCGCCGCCGGGATCAGGGCGAACAGCTCCCGGTTACGCGCCCTCATCCGGTGATCTTGCCGAGTTCGAGATCATTGATCAGGTTGGTCGCGTTCGTCTGGTCACGCATCGCGTGGTTGAGCAGCGTGCTGCGCCGGACTGGCGGGATCGAGGCGGCCGGAACCCCGGACACGTAATAGGTCTCATACATCGGGATGCCAAACGGCAACACGTAAGGGAATCCGCGATACAACACGACGGTGCCCTGGCCGTTGGTCCCGAGGAAGTAGAGCTGGCGGCTGGCGATGTAACCGCCGGCGCCGATCAGGAACAGCACGAACGCGACCGCCGTTGTTGCAGCGACGGTCTTGCCGAGCACGCCAAAATGGCGCTCGCGCGCGGCGGGCTGCACAAAACCGGCTGGCACGTGTGGCTTGAATCCCTGTAGACGAGCGCGCCTGGGCTCGCGCGCAGGGGCGCTCCGGCCACCCTCCGCTGCGACCGTCGCGGCAGCGCCGATCATCGTCGGCTGATCGAGATCGGTCGCGACCTCAGACGCCAGCTCGACCCGGAACAGGACGACGGTTATGTTGTCGCGGCCGCCCGCGGTATTGGCGGCGTCGATCAGCCGGTCAGCGGCTGTCGATAGATCGCGCGCCTCGACCAGCAACTCCTGGATCTCAGACTCGGGCAGCATGTCGGTGAGACCGTCGCTGCAGAGCAGAATTACGTCGCCTGGCCGCAACGGATAGGTCCAGGTATCGATCTCGACGATCGACTCGACCCCAAGAGCACGTGTGATCACCGAGCGTTGGGGGTGCTCGAAGGCCTCCTCCTCGGTCAGCTTGCCGCCACGCAGCAGTTCCTCCACCAATGAGTGGTCTTCGGTCAGACGCGAGAGCTCACCGTCGCGCAGCAGGTAGGCGCGACTGTCGCCAACATGCGCGATCGCAACGGCGTCCTCTCCGAGCAGCGCGGCTGTGACGGTGGTGCCCATCCCGGCGTTCTCCACCTCCAGTTGGGAGCGCTCGTGGATCTCACGGTTCGCGCGCTGCACCACAACAGACAGCCGCTCCTCGGGTGTGCCGCCTTCCGGCAATCCGCCCGCGAAGGCGTCAACCACGATCTGAGAAGCAACCTCGCCCGACTGAGCGCCGCCCATCCCGTCGGCGAGCACGAACAGGGGTGTCCGTGCGTAGCTCGAGTCCTCGTTTCCCCGGCGCTGGCGGCCGGTATCAGTGCGTACGATCGTCTCTGCGGCGCGAAGCATCTGGTTTGGGGGTCACTGGAAGTAGGTGAACTCTGAATCGCCGATACGGATGCTGTCGCCGTCGTGGAGCGGCTGCGGCCCGTTCAGCACTTCGCCGTTCAGGTAGGTCCCGTTCGTGGAGCCGAGATCCTCGATCACCAAGGTCCTTCCCTGGCGTGTGATCTTGGCGTGCCGCGAGGACGCGAACGGATCGGTGAGCCGGACCTCAACGTCACCTCGGCCGAGGGTCAGGCCGTCCTGCAGATCGTAGGCGACACCGTGCTCGTGGCCCTCGGCGCGCTCCACCACCAGCCGCGGCTCGAAGTCGTCGGCCAGCGCAGCGAGTGGATCCGCCGTCTGGTGGATGCCGGTGGCATCACCAGCGACCACGCCACCACCACCGCGGCGGCCACCAAAGCCGCGACGCAGATCGAAGAGCGTGCTGGCGGCCACCCAGAACAGGAACAGATACAGGACGATCAGGAAGCCGAACTTCAGTCCGACTGAGACAGGCTGCAGCATCGGGCCTACTCGAGTTCGAAGGTGAGCAGTGAGGCCCCGAGCTCGATCTCGTCGCCGGGGCGCACCACCTCTGGTCCGTGGATGGTACGGCCGTTGAGACGTGTTCCGTTGGTCGAGCCCAGGTCGCTCAGCACCCAGGCGCCTCCGCGCGGCCGCAGCTCAGCGTGACGACGAGACACGTTCGCGTCATCGACGACCACGTCGCATTCGCGACTGCGGCCGAGCGCCACGCCGCGGGCCCCGACCATCAGGCGCCGGCCCTCGTAAATCAGCAGAGCCCGCTGGGTGCGGGCCGGTGCACGCTGCTCGAGTGGCTCGGACAAGCGTTGCGCGCTACTGAAGACCATCGTCCCTCCGGCGGATGCCGGCTCGGGCTCAGGCGCGCGATCTGCGGCGGGCTCGGGGCGCTCCTCGGGCTGCACGACAGAGGTCTCGATCCCGAACTCCCCGAGACCCAGCCGCTCATCGGTTTCGAACTCGACCACCGGTCGCGAAAGCAGCGCGTAGCGCTCCCGCCGGGCCTGCTCGAGCAGGTAGCCTGCAAGCTCATCGGCGAGCGCCTCCTCGTACGTCTGGAAGCGTTCACGATCGCGTGGCGAGAGGTAGACGCGGTATTCGTTGGGGACGTAGACGCGCGAGAGCGTTCCGTACTGGTGCTCCTCCATCTCGCGCGCAAGCTTGCGAGCGATCTCGACGGGGCGCACCTCCGAGCGGAACACGCGGCTGAACGTGCCTTCGACGACACCGGCAATTTTGTTCTCGAGGCTCTTGAGGACAGGCATCTCCGACCATTCATGCTACGCAACGTCGCCGTAAAATCCCGCTGAACGGCGCGTTTCTTCAACGATGCACAACAGAGGACGCCAAGCGACGATCAGCGTCGCCATCAGCGCGCCGGTCACAGGACCTCGCAACGGCGCCGCGCCGACTGCCTCCACGGCCACCACGACGGCGGCCGACCAGGCTGCGCACAGCGTAATCTCGAGCATCGGGAAACGCGGCATGCGCAGCAGCGGCTGAACCGCTGCCGCCGCCGCCCAGATCGGAATCGCCAACAGCCCGTAACCATGAGACGGCGGAAAGTCGTCGGGAAGCCAGTAAAGGTTCTGGTGCGCCGCCTTGGACACGCCGACAAGCAGACACAGACCTGCTGCAGCGCACAGAGCTCGCCGCGGCCAGCCTCCGCCGAGCTGAGCGACAACCGCTGGATAGGCACCCCCCAGACCTACCGAGCCAAGCGCAACAGCAGACGCGAGGGAACCGACCATTGGCAGCAGTAGACCGATGACGGCGGTAACCAGCGCGATCAGCGGCAACGGCAACGGGGGTTGGCCGAACAGATGCGAAGACATCCAGACGGCGCCGAGGCCGGCGCCCGCTGCGTTCGCCGCGCGCGGGAGCCAGGTCAGTGTCTCTCCGACGGAGCTGGTGGATCTGATCCGATCCACCGCACCAGCTCCGGTGGCAGCCTCCGGCAATCGTGGCTCGCCGTCGCGCCACTCGGGCCCCGGTTCGTCCTGAGCCCATGTGTCGCCGTCGTGAGCACGCCAGCCCGGTGCCACCACGCCGCGCGTGTCGTCGGCAACATCGCGGAATCCGACGAGCGTCGCGCGCAGATCCCCGATTGTCCCGCGGTCGTTGGGTCGGGGCCTCAGCGCCTGGTCGATCCCGGCCCCAAGCTCGCGGCTGAGATCGCGGCGCTGGCGTCGCAAGGGCGGCACAAACGCCGCAGTGGTCTGGCGACGGCCAGCCCGGCGCGAGTCGATCTGTGGATTGACGCCTGTCAGAGCCTCGTACAGGATCAGCGCAAGCGCATAGAGGTCCGCCTCTGGTCCCACCTCCCGCCCATCCGCCTGCTCGGGCGCCATGTAGGCGAGCGTGCCAACGACATCACCGGTGCGAGTCAGCGTGTCAGCGCCGAGCACCTGGGCTACACCGAAGTCGGTCAGCTTCGCGGATTGGATTCCGCCGGCACCGCCTCCGGCCGAGCGGTTCGGCACAAGCACATTCGACGGCTTGACGTCGCGGTGGATGACGCCCTGACTATGCGCATGATCGAGCGCCTCCGAGAGCGCGATGCCGATCGCGATGATGTCTCGATCGGAGAGCCGCCCCTGCTCGAGCAGCACGTCCAGCGTGCGGCCGCGAACCAACTCTGAGACGAGATACGCGCCATCATCGTCGACGGCGGCCTCGTAGAGGGTCACGATCGCCGGGTGCTGGAGCCTCGCCGCGGCCCGTGCCTCGCGCTCAAAGCGAGCGTGAATCACGCGCTCGCGCGGCAGCAGCTTGACCGCGACGTCCCGATCCAGGCGCTCGTCTCGGGCCGACCAGACCGTGCCGAATGCACCGCTGCCGAGACGCTTCCCAAGCCGATAACGGCCCATCACCAGGGGCAACCCGGGCGACTCGGTCGGTTCGCCGACGTGCAGGGTTTGAACCTCGCTCGCGCTCACGTGTGGAATGGTGTTCGGGACCGACGCCGCCGCACCTGCGGGGCCTCCGAAACCCGGCCTAACTGCATGTCGGCTTGCGGACTTGCCGCGAGGTGGACACAATCGCTTTACTCAGCGCTGATAAAGACCCTGCAGGGAGCGAGAAACTTGTCGTTCTTCGACGAGGCGGATGAACCGGAGCCCACTCCGTCGACAGAGCCAGAGAGACCGCGGGGCCGATCAGGCAGGTCGGGTGGCGGTTCGCGGAGGCCTCCACGCGGCCAACATCAGCAGGACATCCAGACCCGACGGCTGATCGCCGCCGGCGTGATCGTCGTCGTGATCATCGTGATGGCACTTCTGATCCACGGCTGTCAGGTAAGCCACACCAACAACTCGCTCAAGAACTACAACGCAAACGTCAGCACGCTGATCAGTGCGTCGGATGCGAACGGCGCGGCCATGTTCAATGATCTGGCGAGCGGTGACCTCGATAGCGACATCGAGAAGTTGCAGAACGACATGAACACCACCTCCCACACGGCAAGCACGCAACTCTCGCACGCGCAGTCACTCAGCGCCCCCGGCCAGTTGGCGGCTGCACAGGCCGGGCTCATCCAGACGATGCAGCTGCGAGCCCAGGCGATGTCTGAGATCGCGAAAAGCATCCAGGGAGCGGCCAACAAGGACACGAGCAAGGACGCGATCAATAACATCGCGGCGGCGACGTCGCGGCTGTACGGCTCGGACGTGATCTACAAGACCTTCGTGACTCCGGACATCGCGAAGGCGCTGAACGGAGCGGGCATCCCGATCGGCAGCGCCGAGGGCGACCAGCAGATCAACCCAGGCCAGATCGTGCCCGACCTCGGCTGGCTCAACGCATCGTTCATCTCGGAGAAGATCGGCGCGCAGATCTCGACCAGCGCGGCCAACAGCGCCAACAACGCCGGGTCGGGACCGCACGGGCACGAGCTCAACTACGTGAGCGTGAACGGCACCGAGCTCAGCTCGACCAGCACCAACACGCTGCCGGCGAGCAGCACGCCGCCGACGTTCACGCTGAACCTGACCAACAGCGGCGACTACAAGGAGTATTACGTCGGCTGCAAGGTCACGGTCGAGAGCCTCAGCGACACCGGAACCGCGACGATCCCGGTGACCAGCCCAGGACAGACCACGACCTGTGACGTGAAGCTCGCCTCGGCGATGCCGGCGGGGCAGTACACGGTGACGGCCGAGGTCGAGCCCGTGGACCACGAAACCAACACGCAGAACAACTCGCTGACGTACACGATCGTCGTGAACTGATAAACGGCGCTCTCCGCGAGCTGCGGCTTATCCTTGCGATGTGGACAACCTGAACAGCGCAGCCGGCATCGTCGCGATCGCGTCAGGCGCTGTCGCGGTGGTTGGGATCGGATGGTCGATCGGCCTGACCGTGGCGTTGCGGAAGCTGAAGGCCGCGCAGCGAGCCGTGCTCGGCGACGGGTCACAGGATCTCGTCGCCCACGCCGCGCATCTGCAGACGTCGTTTGAGACGCTGGCGCAGTACGTGGAGGACTTCGGAACCCGACTCGATCAGCGCATGGACCATGCCGAACGACGACTGGATGGCGCGATAACGCATCGCGCCCTTGTGCGATACGACGCCTACGGGGAGATGTCGGGCCGGCAGTCAACCTCGATCGCGCTGCTCGACGCTCAGCGCTCAGGTGTTGTGCTCTCGTCGATCCACCATCGCGAGCATGCGCGCCTGTACGCAAAGCAGATCACCAACGGCCAGCCGGAGATGGAGCTGTCTCCGGAGGAGGGCGAGGCGGTTCGCCTGGCCCTCCAGACCGGTGGCGGTCTGGCCGGCGGCGGTCAGAGCGCCGAGGCCCCCGAATCCGCAAGTGATCCAGGCGCGAGCTGAGCAGCAGATGCGGGTCGCGTATCTGGGTCCCGAAGGGACCTTCTCGCAGGCTGCAGCGCTGAGCGCGCCGGCCGCCGCCAAGTTCGAGCTGTTGGCCATTGAGACGATCCATGAAGCCGTCCTGGCTGCCCGCGACGACTTGGCGCAGCTCAGCGTCGTGCCGATCGAGAACTCGCTCGAGGGCTCGGTGAACATCACCCTCGACACGCTCGCGCTCGAGGCCGAGGGGGTCCGCATCGTCGGCGAGACGGTACTCGCGGTCGAGCAGTGCCTGATCGCGCAAGAGCCGCTGCCACTCGGCCAGGTTGAGGTCGTGATCTCGCATCCGCAGGCCACCGCGCAGTGCCGCGATTACATCCGCACGAACATGCCGGAAGCGCGGGTGATGACGGCCAGTTCTACGGCGGAAGCCGTACGACTCGTGTCGGAGCGGATCCGGCACCGCTGGGTCGCGATCGGAACCCGATTGGCCGCTCAACTGTACGACTGCGTTGTGCTCGAAGCCGGGATCGAGGACGTCTCCGGCAACGAGACCCGCTTCGTCTGGCTCGCCCGCGCGGGCGTCGAAGTGGGAGTTCCCGGCGCCGCACCGAGCGAACAAGCGGCATGGAAGACGGCGATCGTGTTCTGGGGTGTCGGCGCGGAAGCCCCGGGCTGGCTGGTGAGCTGCCTGTCGGAGCTCGCCTTCCGTGGAGTTAACCTGACACGGATCGAGTCGCGCCCGCTGCGCTCCGGCCTGGGTAGCTACATGTTCTTCGTCGACCTCGAAGGACGCGACACCGACCCGCAGGTCAAGGACGCACTGGCGGGATTGCAGGCCCGGGTCAACGTCCTGCGGACGCTCGGCTCGTTCCCGGCGGCGTAGAGACGCCAGCATATGGCGCCCTAGTCGGATCGTCTGCTGACTCTGAGCACAGACCATCCGGACACAACGGGGAGGTCCACCTCAAGCGCGCGGCCCTGGCGGTGCGGCACGTCGCGCGCCAGAATCGGAATGAAGCGCCCATCGGCCTGGCCCAGGACTGCCGCCTCCGCCTGCCAGCGCTCAGGGTGGTCGACCAACGTCCTGACCGTGACCGCTGACACCGTTCCCTTCGCAGTGGGCTCCGACCAGCAGTCCGTTCGCGCTTCCGGTTAGATCGACGACCCCCACGGTCACGCGCCGATCGGTCTGAATCACTCGCGCGAAGACCGCATTGCCGCACGGCTCGGGTCGCACCTGTGCGGTCGCGTCCACGGCGACCGCCCCGTTCTCGTCGCCGATTTCGTACCAGCTCGTGTCCTCCCCCTCCAGGAAGAGGTCCCGACAACGCAGGCTGAACCGCCGCCAGGACAGAACCGTGCGAAGCCTCCGCTGCCGTGAGTCGGGCGTGCTTCGGGTAGTACGGATCACACAGCGCTGCCGTCTTGTCGCCGTAGATCAGCGCCGCGGCTCCGAGACACGTCGCGATGGCTTCAGTCACGACGACGGTGCGCAGCGCCGCATTCCGGTCAGTGCGTCTGCATCCGGTGCCCTCGAGGTCCCACACCGGCGGGTAGCAGGCGATCGTCCCGCGCACAAGAGCAGGCCCGCGATCGTGCTGGCTCAAGCAGCCCGGCTTGTCCGGAGCTTCGATCGAGCAGCCCTTCGAGGTGACGCCACGCGTCGTTGGGAGGCCAGACCTCGCAATAGCGGAAGCCAGGTCCCGCCGGAAGACGCGCCGCGGACGGAACGCCGTTGACCTGGTTGAAGCTGAGAAAGTCCTCGCGGCCGGGAAGCTCGCACAAACGTCGAGGAATGACTCATAGGCGCGTGGTCAGGTCGATCGGATCGCCGTTGGCGTCCAGTCGCGACCCGCGGGTAGCCGTAGGTGTCGAGGTGAAACCCGTCGAAGCCGATCCGTGTCGGCTGCCGATCCATACGCCTCGATGAAGTGTCGCTGCCACTCCGTGGAGCGCAGGATTCGCCAGCACAATCTGGTCGAGGAACCGGACCGGCTCACCGTCCCTGGTACATCAGAACGCTCGGGATGCTCGGCCGCGAAAGCGTTTCCCGACCGCGTATACCGGCGCGTAGGCATGGGCGACCGCACCGTTGCGCACGGAGACCAGCTGAGAGGTCATGCAGAGCCCGAAAGCAGACCGGCACGGTTTGACGGATCCTTCCATGTGGCTCTGCGACCCCATCGGCGCCGTATAGCTCTCCATCCAGTCATAGACCTGAACGATCGGTCGAGCGCAGCGCCCGATGCCACTCGAGCACGGCTGGGATATCGCGCTCCTCGAAGGAGGTTGCAAAGCCGTGCACCGGACGCTCCCCCTGATGAGCTCCTACGGTGGTGAATTCCTCGGCCACCAGATGGCCGTCGGCGTCGACGAGCTCGAGCGCATAGGTGCCGCGGCTCGAGGTCCGCGAACCGCACGCGATCATCTGCGGCTTGCCGGATGGCTCGGCCCTCCGGTGGCGCGGCGGGCGAGCCAGCGAAGCGCCTGGCGTGAGCGGACCGACCACGACCTCATCGCCGGTCCGGTAGAAGGCGCGCAGATCGTTGAGTAGAGGCTGATGCCTCAAGCCCGCGGGCGAGCGGGTCCGCATGCGATGCCGATGCGTCGTCCTCAGGGCGGCCGGACGTCAGCGAATACCTCCGAGTGAGACACCGCTCCGGAACCACCGGAGAGTCACCATCAGCACGATGATCGTTGGAATTGTCGCGATCACCGACGCAGCGAAGAACGGGCCCCACGCGTGGTGTGTGCACCGATGAAGAACTGCAGGCCGATGGGAAGAGTGAATTTGGATGGCGAGTTGAGCATGGTGAGAGCGGTAGGGAAGTCATCCCACGCAGCGTTGAAGGTGAACATTGACACCACGGCGAGCGCGGGCAGCGAAAGCGGCACGATCAGCCGAGTCAGGACAGTCATGGTCCCGGCCCCATCGAGGCGGAAGGCTTCTTCCCACTCCTGGGGATCCTCTCGAAGAAGGCGCGGAGGAAGAAGATCGAGAACGGGAGGTTCGTACTCACGTACAGGAGGGTCAGTCCTTCGAGAGAGTCGAGGAGATGTAGTCGCTGGAGCAGGAGGTACTGCGGGATGAGCAGGATCAGAGCCGGCACTGCGAGGCTCGCGAGAAAGACGTAGAAGATGACTTCCTTCGAACCAGAATCGATACCGCGCAAAGGCGAATGCGGCGCAGCGACGCCAGCGCGAGCGTGATGGCTACGGTCGCGCAGGAGACCATAAGGCTGTTCAGGAAATAATGGCCGAATCTGTTCTCGGTCCAGGCCTGGACGTAATTCTGGACCGTCGGGTGCGTCGGGACCAGCACCGGTTTCGCGCCCAGCAGGTCGCCCACGGGCTGGAACGACAGCGAGATCATGAAGATGCAGCGGGCCGAGCGCAACGAGTGCGAGGACGATCGCGATCGCCGAGGCGAAGTCCTGCGGTGATCGTTGATGCCGAACAGGCCCGGGCTGGAGGCGGCCGTGGTCACTGTTCGGCGAGGTGGCTGTCGTCGACACCGCTGTTCCTCAGAGTTCCTGTTGTTTCAGCAGGCTGGATCTCGACAAAGCTGAAGCCGAAGAGAACCACCGCCATCAACGATGCGATAGCGGCTCCGTAACCGAAGGCGAAGTTGGTGAAGCCTGCTGGTAGGCCCAGCTGAACAGAACCTGGTTGAGTCGTAGGGGCCGCCCAAGCGTGAGGAGATACACCTGCGCGAACACCGTCGTCGCTCCGATCACGAGGAGGACGGTGATGAAGGTGATCGCCGGCCGCAGCGACGGAATGATGACGTGGCGCCACACCCTTCGCTCGGAGGCACCATCGACGCGCGCAGACTCGACGAGCTCACGCGGTACGCCGTCGAGCGCAGCCAGGAAGATGATGAACGACCATCCGAATCCCTTCCAGATGCTGAGCAGCCAGATGACCGCGTTTCCGGTCCACCTCTGCGCCAGCCAGTCGATCTGGACCGGATGGCCCTCGATCACGACTCAGCAACGAGTTCATCAGGCCCCCGCGCGACGCGTTGAAGATGTAAGCGAAGACGTAGCTCACAACGACCCATGACGTGACAACCGGGATATAGACGACCGCTCGCCACACGGCTGAGCCGCGCAAGCCGATCGGTGAGCATCGCAGCAGAGAAGAGTCCGAGCGCCATCTGGATTGGCACCGTGATGACCAGGAACAGCAGGGTGTTCAGTGCAGCTGTCCGGATGACCGGGTCGTGAAAGATCTGCGCGTAGTTCGAGAAGCCGACAGAAGGGTTCGATGCGCCCGGGAAGATATGCCAGTTGTAGAAGCTGATGTCGAACTGGCGATAGATCGGGTAGACGCTGAAGATGGCGTAGACGATCACGCGCTGGTGCGAGCAGCGCGTAGGGCACCGCACGCCGACCAATCGCGCCGCGGACGTGCGCGAAACGCCGAGCGGCGCCCGGCGGAGTCGCCGCCGGGCGCCGCTCGATCGGTTCGATGATGCTCAACTGCCCGTCCGTAGCGCGGTGTCGCCGGCCTCTGCGGCGGCGTTGAGCGCGTCGCTGAGCGTCGACTGCCCCGCCAGGACCTTCTGAGATCCGCCGAGAAGGCGGAGTCGAGCGCGCGCGTATCCCTGGGTGACGGGCCGCGCCTTCGCGGTGAGCAGCTGCTGGGCGAAGACCTTGAGGAACGGCCGCGCCTTTATCTCTGCCGCCGCATCGGTCTTGTACACCGACATGTCACCGGCCTTTGCCATCGCGATCTGGGCAAACGGCGAGGACAGGAACTGGACGAACTTGATGCGTGTCGGTCAGGTGCTTTCCGCCCTTGGCGATCGCCAGGTCCTCACCTCCGACGATCGAGACCGAGCCTCCCGGGCCCTTCGGCAACGGAGCCAGGCCGTAGGTCGGCTTCGGGTTCGACGTCTTGTAGGTGGTCACACCCCACGGGCCGTCGTAGAGCATCGCGTACTGACCGCTGGCGAAGCCCGTCTCGCCGCCTACCGCACCCGCGCCACCGAGGAAATCGGAGCCGATGTCACCGGCCTTGTCCAGGCTGACCAGGGTGTTGAGGGCAGCGGACGTCACGCTGCCGTTCATGAACGTCGCCTTCGTGAGGGCTGTTTTGGTGAACGAGCCGCCGGAGCTCCAGACGTAGGTCCGACATTCCAGATATCGGTGCTGTCGACCCCCAGTCCGTACTGGCCCTT
The DNA here is from genome assembly GCA_963844665.1 of uncultured Conexibacteraceae bacterium. Classification (GTDB taxonomy): domain Bacteria; phylum Actinomycetota; class Thermoleophilia; order Solirubrobacterales; family Solirubrobacteraceae; genus Palsa-465. Next base: position 1,002,974 of record CAWJPB010000005.1, on the reverse strand, counting down.
CGATGGGATTGTCAGCTTCTGCGCGTCCGTGTACAGCTGCGCGAGCGTACGCGGTGGTCCTGGGAGACCCGCCGCCGCGAAGTCAGCCTTGTTCCAGAACAGCACCTGGGTGTTGGTGTCGTCGGGAGCCCCGTAGTAGCTGCCCTTGTACTTGGTGGTCGACAGGGGCCCCGGGAGGGCTGCCTTCTGCAGGGGCTTGTACCAGGACTGCCCGGATGACTTGAGCAGCGTGCCCTCCGACGCCAATTGCGGCATCCACGCGATGTCTGACCGCATCAGGTCCGGCGGGTCGCCGGCCGCCGATGCGGCGATGAACTTTTGCTCGAGGCCGTTGTATGGGAGGGTGACGTCTTCGACCTTGATGCCAGGATTCTCCTTCTCGAAGCGCGGAATGACCACCTTATTCATGACCGGTGTCTCAGTGACATCGTTCTAGGCATTCCAAAACCTGAGCACGACAGTTCGCTTCGACGACCGGGACGATGCCGCGCTCGCTGACACCGCGGTGGCAGCACACGTCAGGCAGCAATACCGCCGCCGCTAGGGCTAACCCGACAGACCTATTGGTCAGCAGCGCCCGTCCGGAGCGTGCCCTCGTTGAGCTCGCTTTTTTCATGGCTCCTCTCCTTACCTTTGTCTTCGTCCAGGCCCCGATCAGGAGCCTGAGTTTGTGATGCCGCCTGGATCTCGGTGGCGAGTAGAACGCACATTGCGTGCGACCACATGAGATCCCGGGCGGATGACCCCAACGCGCCGTCCACTCTCGGTAATGCTCGGGGTCACGTGCCTCGCCGCCGAACTGTTCGCCGAGGCGCCCATGTTCGTCAAATCGCGCGAGGGTCCAATCGAGGCACCGTTCCGCCGCCTCAAGCCGGCCAACCCAGGCGTAATACCAGCCAAGCGAGCAGGTCAGCACCGGCCACGCCCCACCGCCGAAGTACGTATCGGCCGGGTACCTTCGAATGCCGCCTTCGAAGGTCAGGGTCTGCTCGATCTCAGTGACCGTCGCGCCGAGCCGCGCGTCGTCAGTAGGGACCAGATCCAACACCGGCCCCAGACCAGAGGAGACTTCCGTCGGCTGTCTCCTGGTCGCTGGATTTCACGAACCGGCCGAGCTGTAGCGCACTGCGGTTCATGGCGACGCTCACCTCGATCGCCCTTTTCGAGAAGACCGGCTCACGCAGTAGCGAGCCTGCTGCAAGCAGCCCCGCACAGACACTCGCAAGGGTCGACGTGTGGATCTCGCCGCCGCGTTTCCTCCCATACGTCGAAGCACGGTTCGAAAGCGAACGCCGAAAGGTAGCGGGCCGTGCGAGCGATGCCGGGCCGTAACTCGGCGAGCAACTCGTCCCGTCCGCAGGCCTGCACATGCGCATCAACCGACCACAGCCAGGTCCCGTACCCGTCCAGCTGGAAGTTCGGCCAATCGTCTGCGACATGCACGCCTTCGAGCGAAAAGCGCGCAGGTGGCAGCTCGCTGGGGACGATGGGCCTGCCGTGTAGCTGGTTCTCGGTGGCTGCCTCAATCAGCGGGCCGATTCCGGCCCCGCCGATCGTGCGACCGACCCAGCGGTGGTAGCGCGCGGCGGCATCGTGCTCTCCGACCCGGTCCAGAGCCACAGCCACAAACGACGCATCTCGCAGCCAGCAGTAGCCGTACTGAGAGAAATCTGGGGACGCGACAAACGCACCGCGTGTCGTGCTGATTCGCGAGCATCGCGTGGATGCTCGCGCGGGTCCGCGCATCCACTCCCGTCTTTGAGCCTGGCGTTTGCATGTTCGAGGGTCAAACTATCTTTGTTTACCGAAGAAAGATACGTTAACCCAACGATTACGCGGAGTCAAGCCCGGTCGCGCGGGGTCAAGCCTTCGCGTGTCTGGCTGGTGGAGCAGTTGGGCGGCGGTCAGGCGGCGGTGCGGCTCGACGCGCCGTGCAGACGTTCGAGGACCCTCGGAGTCTGCCGGCCGCCGGCAGCGTTCTGGTCGAACGGCGTAGCTAAGACGATCGCGGCCGCGCCGCGGGCCCAGCTACGGTCATCCCAAGAATCAACCTCGATCGCGACTCTCCGCATCGGTCCGGGAAGGTGGTTGCGTAGGCTCGACGTAAATGATCGCTCCCAGTGGCGCCAGGCAAAGGTGCCTTCGCCGGCAATGATGATCAGCTCTGGGTCCAGGGCGGCGATGGGTGCGGCAACAGACCGCCCGAGCTTCTTGGCCGCGTTGCTGAACGCCGCCTGCGCGTGTCTGTCCCCCTGATCAGCGAGAGCTGCGAGCCGGTCGACGCCATCGGCTTGCTTGAGCACCCCCGCTCGCCTACCGGCGGCAACGAGACCCACCGACCCGACGAACGTCTCGAGGCAGCCGCGATTGCCACAGGCGCAGGTGGGACCACGAGGGTCGAGAACAACGTGGGCGATCTCGCCTGCGCCGCCGCTGGCACCGCGACTCACGATCCCGCCTGAGACGCTGGCGAACCCGACACCGTGGCCGATCGTGATGACGGCAAAGTTCCGCTTCCCGCGCCCCCGCCCATACAGACTCTCCGCAACCGCGAGTGCCTTGACGTCGTTCTCCACCAGAACCGGCGTGTCGAGTTCGGCGCGGAGCTCTGACCCTACGGATCGCTCCAGCCAACCCAGCACCGCCGCGCTGACGATGCCTGAGTCAGGCCGGTTGACGATCCCAGGAACCCCGACGCCAACTCCGAGGAGCGAGGAGCCCCGGTCCGCGATGACGGTGCGGATGTTGGCCGCCAGCGGGGCACGGAATCCGGAGCCATGGCGTCGAACGGCTGGTTGTGCGTTTCCACGATCCGACCATCGAGCTGCACATCGACGATCGCGAGGTGGTCCGTCGCCACCTTTACACCGATTGCGTGGCCCGCGGTCGCTACGAGTCCAAGCAGCTGGCCAGGCCGCCCCCCCTCCGACGGCTCGTAGCTGAGAGGCTCCAGAATGCCACGATCGATCAGTTGGCGAGTGACCTTGGTCACGGTCGCGCCGCTCAGATCGAGCTCGCGCGCCATATCCGCTCTGGACGTGGGACCTTCCCTGCCGACGAGAGCCAGGATCGCCATCCGGGTCAGCTCGCCATTCGCGATCATCCGGTCGGCCGTCATGTCAGCTGTTATACGACAGCACCACCGTCAGGCGGCTTCTCTTGGCGGGTTCGCTCTCACCGGATCGTTGCCCCGGTGTCGGAGTCGAAGAACTGCACCTTGCCGACATTCACCCTGAAGGACACATTACTCCCGGCTTCAACGCGTGTGTGCGGGGCGACGCGCGCGACGCTCCCACCCCAATCCAGTGCTGTAGGGCTCTCCTCATAGCCGATGCTCTCAACGGCCCTCTCCGGGTCGATCCCACGAGCGTCGGTCGTGAAGTGGACCAGCAACTCCGAACCGAGCGCCTCCACGAGCTCGACCTGACCTCGGATCACCGCGCCGCTGGTCAGGGCTGCTTCCTCGTCGTCGGCGAGTGACATGTCCTCGGGCCTGACTCCCAGGATCACAGCCCGATTTGCGTAGGCGCGTAGCCCGGGTCGTCGCCCGACCTGTGTAGTACCCAGATCGAGCCGGTGGCTCCCGACGATCGCCGCGGTGGCATTCTCGTCGAGCCTCGCCTCGAACAGATTCATCGCCGGGGAGCCGATAAACGCAGCGACGAAGACGTTTGCGGGCTCGTCGTAGAGCGACTGAGGTCGATCACATTGTTGGAGGATCCCCTTGCGCAGCACCGCAACACGATGCCCCATCGTCATCGCCTCGGTCTGGTCGTGGGTGACATAGAGAGTCGCGACGCCAAGGCGTCGCTGGATCTTTGAAACCTCGGCGCGCATCTGTACGCGCAGCTTCGCGTCCAGGTTCGAAAGCGGCTCGTCCATGAGAAAGACGCTTGGCTCTCGTACCATCGCCCGGCCCATCGCAACGCGCTGACGTTGTCCGCCCGAGAGCCGCCCGGGCTTCTGGTCGATCAAGTTCTCGAGGCCGATGATGGCGGCCGCCTCAGTCACCTTGCGCCTGATCTCCTGCTTCGGTAGCCCTCGCATCTTGAGTGCAAACCCGATGTTCTCGCCGACCGTCATATGCGGGTAGAGCGCGTAATTCTGAAACACCATGGCGATATCGCGACTCTTCGGGGCGATGTCATTCACGACCCCTTCACCTATGCGCACGTTGCCGCCGCTGATCTCCTCAAGGCCGGCAATCATCCGTAGGACGCTCGTCTTCCCGCACCCCGAAGGGCCGACGAGGACCATGAATTCGCCGTCGGCCACGTCGAGGTCCAGTTCATGCACGGCCTCGAAGCCATCCTCGTAGACCTTCGTCACCTTCTCAAGCGCGATCGTCGGCATCAGTGCGGTCCTTTGTGAGGCCGACCAGGAGCTTCGTCGGCTTAGGACAGCAAGGATACAGCTTTGTTAGCCGGAGAAAAGAAGTGGTTCCCGTCCTTGCGCGCGGCGTGCATCTGCGCAGCGCAGGCCCGGGTCAACGTCCTGCGGACGCTCGGCTCGTTCCCGGCGGCGTAGCGTCGACCTTGATCCGCGGCGCCCAGCGCTCGAGGAACTGACGGCACTCATCGGCCTCCATCGGACGGGCGAACAGGAACCCCTGGCCGATGTCGCACTGCTCCGCCTGAAGTCGCGAGAGTTGCGACTGCTCCTCGATGCCCTCGGCGATTGTCTCGATCGCGAGCGATCTGCCGAGCTGCACGAACGTGCGGATCAGGGCGTCGCGCTGATCGGGATGCTCGAGTTGAGAGACGAACGAGCGATCGATCTTGAGTTCGTCGACCGGGAAACGCTGTAGATAGGCGAGCGAGGAGTAACCGGTGCCAAAGTCGTCGATCGATAGCCGCACGCCGAGCTGCTTGATTGCCGGCAGCCGCTCGGCCGTGCTCTCCGCGTCGCGCATCAACGCGGTCTCCGTGATCTCGATCGTGAGACGCCCCGGCGCGATGCCACTGTCGTTCAGCGCGTCGGCCACGTCGCGGACAAACTCCTCGGTCTCCAACTGGACGATTGAGACGTTCACAGCAACACCGATGTCCGCGCCCTCACTACCCCAGGTCGCACAGCTGCTGCACGCCTCGCGGAGCACCCAGCGACCGACATCTGCGATCAGCCCCGACTCTTCGAGCAACGGCACGAACTGATCAGGCGACACAGTCTCCGCGCCCGCCCGCCGCCAGCGCAACAGTGCCTCCATGCGGATCGGCGTGAGGCCATCGAGGTCGAACATCGGCTGATAGACGACGTAGAAGTCGTTGGCGGCCGCCGCCTCTCGAAGGTTCATCTCGAGCTCGACGCGACTGTGGATCGCGTCCTCCATGCCACTCTCGAAGACCAGGTAGCGATTCTTGCCGCTCAGCTTTGCTCGGTACATGGCGATATCGGCGTCGCGGAGGATGTCTGTCGCGGTCCCGCGGTCGCCGACGGCGATCCCGATGCTGGCGGTGATCGAGACTCGTCCGCTGGCCGCGCCTTGGATCTCGAACGGTTGCTTGAGCGCGTCGAGGATACGCTCGGCAACCAGCTCGGGTCCGGTCGCCAGAGCAACGCCCTCGACGAGGATCACGAACTCGTCGCCTCCCAGGCGACCGAGCGTGTCGGCCTCGCGAACGGCGGTGTCAAGGCGGTCCGCGACGGCCCGGAGCAACTCGTCGCCAGCGCGGTGACCCAGGCCGTCGTTGATCCCCTTGAACCCATCGAGGTCGATGAACAGGGCCCCGCACTGCTGGTTCTCGCGGCGCGAGCGGGCCAATAGCTGCTCGGCGCGGTCCAGCAGCAGGGTCCTGTTCGGCAGGCCTGTGAGGGGGTCGTGGGTTGCCATGAACACAAGCTCCTGCTGGCGTCGGGCGAGCTCGTCGTCGACCTGGCTGCGCTCGTATTCGAAGGCATCGCAGAGCCGCACCAGCGTCACGTCGAGCGAGCGCTGCAACATGCGGTGCGCCTCGCGACGGGTATCAATCGACGCGTTCATCTCCTCGGCGATCTCATCGAGTACCTCACGTGCTGCGTCGCGCCAGCGGAGCGCGCGCTTGGTGATCTCATTCAGCGGCGCCTCGCGCTGGATCGCGCGCCGGGACGAGGTGATCCGACGGGCGGAGGCTCTGAATCAGGCTGGAAGCTTGCAACTGGATCCCGCCGCGCATGCGAGCGTTGCCCGCGTGATCGCGGTCTCGACCGACGCATTCGCACGTTGGATGGCGGGCGAGGGGGAGGAGACGGCCCGCGAGGTCGGCCATGAGGCCGCGACGATCTTCGGCCAGTTGCGCCGGTAGAGCTGCGCGCCGACCCGTACGACCTCAGGGGGCCGGCATTGCATCCGACCCCGGCAATTGGCTTCCATACTTCAACCTCACCTGCAACTGGCTGTCATCCATCGGATGGCAACTCCCTTTCGAACCAGACTTGACGTTCCCTCGGGGCGCCCATCGGCCGGTCGGCCGAGCAACTTGACAGGCGCAACCGAAAAATCCGCCAGCGGGCATGGCGGCCCCCGAATCGCCGGGCGCGGCGGGGCGTTTGCGATGCCCCGGTTTCTGCTGCATCCTCACCGGTTCTTGACGGTGGGCCGTCCGCTTGGCTAGTAGACTTGCGCTGCGATGGGCTCGTCAATACCAGTCCCTACCCGGTCCGCGTCGCTCACCGAGCACCACCGACGCGGACCTGATGGTGGGCGGGTGCTTGTCCTCAACGCGACGTACGAGCCGATCAATGTGTGTACGGTCCGCCGGGCCGTTGTGCTCTTGCTCAAGGCCAAGGCCGAGGTGATTGAGCAGTCCGAGCGCGAGCTGCACTCGGCGACTGCTTCGATCACGCGCCCGGCGGTCATCCGACTCGTGACCTACGTGAAGGTTCCGCGCGACACCCACCGGCGCAAGATCACCCGGCGCGCGGTCTTTGCCCGCGACGACTGGACCTGCCAGTACTGCGGCTCGCGGGCGCAATTGACCGTGGACCACGTCGTCCCGCGATCAAAGGGAGGCGGTTCGACCTGGGACAACATCGTTGCCGCCTGCGCTCCTTGCAACCGGCGCAAGGGCGACTCCTCGCCGCGTCAGGCCGGCATGACGCTGGCACGAGCGCCCCGGACGCCGAACCCGGACATCTTCATCCAGGTCGCGAGTCCAACGGTCCCGATGACCTGGCGACAGTACCTGGGCAGTTCGGCCACTTCGCTGGCCGCCTGACTGAGACCACAGCTCGGCACCTACCGGCGAGACGTCGCCGCCGGGCGGTGTAAAGTGTGTGTACCAGAGAAAGGAGGTGGTCCACCTGTCTGACAGTACTTGCGGGACCCTGGAGGTGTCCGGCCACTAGGTCGGATGGCTGACCGCCCTAGGCGGAGTCCCCCCGTGACACCACCGTTTTGGTGCCGGACTAGTCCCTCCGGTGTCGGGTTGGCCAAAACGGCGATGCCAGCCAAGAAGTTCGCGAAGGGCGCCTGGTCGAAGGCGCCCTTCGTCTTTAACGGTCCAGTGATGGGGCCCGGAGGCCATTAGGGCCGCGGACAATTTCACGACGAACCCTTAGTCTGTGGGCATGTGTCGAAACATCCGCACCCTCTACAACTTCGATCCGCCCGCGACGGACACCGAGATCGAGGCCGCAGCGCTGCAATACGTTCGCAAGATCAGCGGCTTCACGAAGCCGTCGAAGATCAACGAGGAGGCGTTCCATCGCGCCGTCCACGAGATCGCCCATATCTCCGCCCATCTGCTGGCGGATCTCGAGACATCGGCGCCGGTTCGCGACCGTGAGGTTGTCGCAGCACGGGCACGCGCCGCAGCCGCGAAGCGTTACGCGGCGTAGCGGCGTCGGGCGGCAGGAACACCGCGCGACGCGAGCCCACCGCCAGTCATACCGCCCGACGGGAGCCCCTACTCGTCGGTCTCGATGTCCTCGTCGTCAGCCAACTCATCGACCTCAGCATCCACGGCGATGACTCCATCGCCATCACCATCGCCCTCCGGCACGGCCGCCTCGCCCTCGCCTTCCAGCGCGCCAACCCCGAGCACGTCCTCGTCGCCCAGGCCGTCCTCTACGTCGGAGGCCGATTCGGCCACAAGCGCGACGGCGCTGACCTGATCGTCGTCACGGATGTTCATCACCTTGACGCCCTGGGAGGCGCGACCATAACGGCTGATGCCGCGTACAGAGGTGCGCTGGACCATGCCGTTCTGCGAGATGAACACAAGCTCCTGGTGCTCGCGTACGACCAGCGCGCCGGCCAGCGCGCCCTTGTTCTCGGTCAGCTGGATGGTCCTGACGCCCATCGTGTCGCGGCCCTTGACCGGGTAATCGGAGATCGCGGTGCGCTTCCCGTAGCCGTTCTCGGTCACGACCAGCAACTCCTGGTCGTCGCTGGCAACATCCATCGCCAGCAGAGCATTCCCGGGTTGCGAGACGTTCATGCCACGCACCCCTGAGGTGTCGCGCCCCATGGCGCGGACCCTGGACTCATGGAAACGGGCAGCCTGCCCGGACCGAGAGACCATGATGATGTCGTCCTCACCACTGGTGCGGCGGACCGCGATCAGCTCGTCATCGTCGCGAATATTGATCGCGATGATCCCGTCGGCCTTGATCGGCGTGTTGTAGGCGAGGAACTCCGTCTTCTTGACGATCCCGTTGCGAGTCGCGAACACGAGGTACTTGCCCTCTGTGAAGTCGCGCGTGTTGAGGACCGACTGCACCTTCTCGTCCTCGCGCAGCGGCAGCAGGTTGACGAGCGCGCGGCCACGGGCCGTTCGCGACTGCTCCGGCAGGTCGTAGACCTTGAGCCGGTAGACCTTGCCACGGTTGGTGAAGAACAGCAGGAAGTCGTGGGTCGAGGTCACGAACAGGTGCTCGATGTAGTCATCGTCCTTGGTGTCCATCCCGGTCACGCCGACGCCACCGCGGTGCTGCTGGCGGTAGGTGGAGAGCGGGAGCGACTTGATGTAGCCGGAGTGCGTGATCGAGATCACCATCTGCTGGTCGGCGATCAGGTCCTCGATATCGATCTCACCCTCGGCGTGCGTGATCAGAGTGCGGCGCTCGTCGCCGTAGGTGTCGGCGATCTCCTGAAGCTCGTCCTTGATCAGTCCGTAGACCCTCGCCTCGTCGCCGAGGATCTCACGCAGCTCCGCGATCCGCTCGACCAGATCGGCATGCTCCTGCTTGATCTTGTCGGCCTCCAGTGCGGTCAGGCGGCGCAGCGTCAGTAGCAGGATCGCCTCAGCCTGGACGACGCTCAGGCCGAACCGTTCGATCAGTCCGAGCCGCGCCTCTTCGGGATCGCGCGACCCGCGGATCAGCGCGATGACCTCGTCCAGGTTGTCCTGCGCGATGAGCAGGCCCTCGAGAATGTGGGCACGCTCCTCAGCACGGCGAAGCTCGTACTTGGTGCGCCGAACGATCACCTCGCGCTGGTGGTCGATGTAGTGGCCCAGGACCTCGCGCAATGACAGCGTGCGCGGAACGTTGTCGACCAGCGCGACCATGTTCACGCCGAACGTGGTCTGCAGCGGAGTGTGCTTGTAGAGCTTGTTGAGCACGACCTTCGGGATCACGTCGCGCTTGAGCTCGATCACGATCCGCATCCCGCGGCGATCCGACTCGTCGCGCAGGTCGCTGATCTCCGGGATCTTCTTCTCCTCGACGAGGTTGCTGATCTTCTCGATCAGGCCGCCATCGCCGCCCTTGCGGACCTGATAGGGCAGCTCCGTGACGATGATCGCCTCCTTGCCCTGCCCGATCGGCTCGATGTGCGCCTTGCCCTGGACCCGGACCTTGCCGCGGCCGGTCGCGTAGGCATCGCGAATCCCGTCACGGCCCAGGATCGTGCCTGCGGTCGGGAAGTCGGGGCCCTTGATGTGCTGCATCAGGCCCTCGATCTCGATCGAGGGATCGTCTATGTAGGCGATCGTGGCGGCAACGACCTCGCGCAGGTTGTGCGGCGGGATGTTGGTCGCCATGCCGACGGCGATGCCCGAGCTGCCGTTGACCAGCAGGTTCGGGAAGCGCGCCGGAAGCACCACCGGCTCGCGTGAATTGCCGTCGTAGGTTGGGACAAAGTCGACCGTGTCCTGATCGATATCCCGCAACATCTCGGCCGCGAGCTTGTCCAGGCGGGCCTCCGTGTAGCGCATCGCCGCGGCCGGCCAACCGTCGATGTTCCCGAAGTTGCCGTGACCATCGACGAGCTTGTAACGCATTGAGAAGCTCTGAGCCAGGCGAACAAGCGTGTCGTAGATGGCGCTGTCACCGTGGGGGTGGTACTTGCCCATCACGTCGCCAACGATCTGCGCGCACTTCACGTGCTTACGGTCGGGCCGCAGTCCGTTCTCGTTCATCACGTGCAGGACGCGCCGGTGAACCGGTTTGAGACCGTCGCGGACGTCGGGCAGAGCGCGGCCGACGATCACCGACATCGCATAGTCGAGATACGCGGAGCGCATCTCGTCCTCGAGCCCGCGAGGCTCGATGTTGCCGCCGCCGAGAGTGTCAATGGTGGACATCTACAGATCCTTCCTATGCGGACGCGCCCGAGTCGACGCCCCGCTCTCAGTCTCCTTGCGGCTGGTCATCAGACGTCCAGGTTGCTGACGAGGCGCGCATTCTCTTCAATGAACTGCCGCCGCGGCTCGACCTGGTCACCCATCAGCATCGAGAACACGCGGTCCGCGGCGCTCGCGTCCTCCATGGTCACCTTTACGAGTGTGCGGCTCGAGGGATCCATCGTCGTCTCACGCAGCTCATCGGGGTCCATCTCGCCGAGACCCTTGAAGCGGTAGTACGTGACGCCCTTCTGGGAAACCTCGAGGATGCCGTCCCGCAACTCCTCGAACGAGACCGCGTCGACAACGTTCTCGCCGAGCTTGATCTGGAACGGAGGGCTGCCGACAAGCCCGGCCAGTTCCTCGTGCACAGTCGCAAGCCGGGTGTATTCGTTGGCGTCGAGCGCGGCCCGGCGCACATGGTGCGTGGTCGCGAGGCCGGTCTTGGTCTCGATCGTCTTGACGACGATCTCGAACGGATTCTCAGACAGAAGCTCGGTGGTGTAGGCGTGGCCGTTCGGGGTCGAATTGGCTGCGAGGTGGGTATGCAGGCCCTCCACGTTCGTGACGCCACCCTCGAGCAGGCGCGCCTGCTGCATGAACGTAACGACACCATGACCGTGCGCCGTCCGCAACGCCGCCGCCCAGCCCTGGTACTGCTTGAGCAGGCGCGTGAACCGCTGCCAGCGGGCGTCCGTCAGCTTGAACTGCTTGCCGTCGTGATCCGTCACCTCGATCTTCTCGAACTTGTCGCCGAGCAGGATCTCCTCGAGCTCGGAATCTCGCTCGATGTAGCGGTGCTTCTGGCCGCGCGTCAGCCGGTAGAGCGGCGGCTTCGCGATGTACACGTATCCGGCTTCGATCAATGGCTGCATCTCCCGGAACAGCAGCGTCAACGCCAACGTCCGGATGTGGGCGCCGTCGACGTCGGCGTCGGTCAGCAGCACGATCTTGTGGTACCGGGCGCGCTCGATGTCGAACTCGTCGCGGACGCCGGTGCCGATCGCCGTGATCAGGGCCTGGATCTCCGTGTTGGCCAGAACCTTGTCGATGCGGCTCTTCTCGACGTTGAGGATCTTGCCGCGCAGCGGCAGGATCGCCTGCGTGTTGCGGTCGCGGGCGTCGACCGCCGACCCGCCGGCGGAGTCGCCCTCGACGATGAACAATTCCGCCAACGACGGATCCTTGACCGAGCAGTCCGAGAGCTTGCCGGGCAGCGTCGAGTTGCCGAGTACCGACTTGCGGCGCGTCAGATCGCGTGCTTTCCGTGCCGCCGCGCGCGCTTGCGCGGCGGACACGGCCTTACGGATCACGCGCCGCGCATCCTGCGGGTTCTCCTCCAGCCACTCGGCCAGACGCGCGTTGACGATCGACTGGACGAAGCCGGCCATCCCGGGGTTTCCGAGTTTGGTCTTGGTCTGGCCCTCGAACTGGGGCTCCGACAGCTTCGCGGAAATCACCGCCGTCAGACCCTCGCGCACGTCCTCGCCGGAAAGGTTGTCGTCCTTCTCCTTGAGCTCGCCGATGTCGCGGGCGTACTTGTTGAGAACGCCTGTCAGCGCCGCGCGGAACCCGCTCAGGTGCGAGCCGCCCTCATGCGTGTTGATGTTGTTGGCGAACGAGAAGACCGACTCCTGATAGGAGCCGTTCCACTGCATGGCCACCTCGACCGAGCCTTCGTCGAACTCCCCGTCGAACGAGATCACCTTCGTGTGGATCGGATCCTTGTTCTCATTCAGGTAGGCGACGAAGTCCGTGATTCCGCCCTGATAGTGGAACTCGGCCTTGGCTCCCTCGCCGCGCTCGTCGGTGATCGAGATCCGTAGATCCCTGGTCAGGAACGCGGTCTCACGAAGACGCTCCTCGAGCGTCGTGAAGTTGAACTCGAGCGACTCGAAGATGTCGGCGTCAGGCAGGAATGTGATCGTGGTGCCGTGGTCGGTGGTCGGCTCGCCCTTCTGGATCGGGCCGGTCGGTACGCCGCGCACGTAGCTCTGCGTCCATACGAAGCCGTCACGGCGGACCTCGGCGTCGAGACGTTCAGACAGCGCATTGACGACCGAGACGCCGACGCCATGCAGACCACCTGAGACCTTGTAGCCGCCGCCCTCGCCGAACTTGCCGCCCGCGTGCAGGACCGTGAGCACGACCTCAAGCGCGGACTTGCCCTCCTTCTCCATCGTCGCGACCGGGATGCCGGCACCGTGATCGACGACAGTTACCGAGTTGTCGGGGTGGATCGAGACCACGACGGTGTCGTTGCGCCCCGCCAGCGCCTCATCGACCGAGTTATCGACGACCTCATAGACGAGGTGATGCAGGCCCCGCTCGCCGGTCGACCCGATGTACATCCCCGGGCGCTTGCGGACCGCCTCGAGGCCCTCCAGCACCTGGATGTTCTCGGCGTCGTAGCGCTGCTCAGAATTGGGGCGCTCGGCGCCGTCGTCGTTCGTCAACAATCCTCCGATTGACGTTGAGAAGCCCCGGTGACGCGCGCATGTCTCGCGTGCCGGGGCATCGAAGCTTTGTCTACAGAACAATAGCACATAACGCCCCCGGAACGGGCCCCGGCCGCCCCCATTTTTGCCTGCAAATCAGCTGAAATCGGTGGTGTCAAGACGAGCTTCCGGTCACACATCGCAAACGCCTGATGGGATCGCCATCAAAACGCTCGTTCAACCGGGTGAGCACACGGCCTGATTCAAGCGTGAGCGTGTCAGCGACGACCGCCTCCGAGCACCTCACGGTGAGCACACCGGCCGTGAGGCCGACGAGGCTCGTGCGCTCGACGATGTAGGGCCCGTGTTCGCCGATCACGTCCGCCCAGATTCGGCCGATCTGATCCCACGCGGTCTGCGCGTGGCCGAGCGGTGTGGTCGGCTGCCAGTTGCCTCGCATCGTCTCGAGCGTGCCGGAGATCGGCCGTGGAGCGCGGCGGTGCAGGGTCATCCGGCGACCACCTCCGGGGTGACATCCTCAGCGATCTGCCCTGACTCCACCGCGATCCGGGCAACCCCCGGCGCGAAGACGCCCGGAACATGATCCAGGTCGGTGGCGGTGATCACCGCCTGCCCACCGTCCTGCGCCAGCAGCTCGATCAATGCGGCGCGGCGATCGCGGTCGAGTTCGCTCATGACGTCGTCGAGCAGCATCAGCGGAACGCTCAAGCGCTCACGTGCGAGCACCTGGCGCTCAGCGAGCAGCAGCGCGAGCAGTCCCAGCCGCTGCTGCCCCTGTGAGCCGTAGGTCCGCAGGGCGCGGCCGTCACGGACAATCGCAAGGTCGTCACGGTGCGGGCCGTGATCTGTGAAGCCGCGCTCCAGGTCACCGTCGATCCGGGCGCCCAATTCCTCGATCAACCCCTGCGCGGTGGTGGCGCGTGATCGCGGGCGATACTTGATCGCAGGGGAACCATCCAGGCCGAGTCGCTCACAGGTCGCGGCGAACGTCCCGGCGGCCAGCTCGACCGCTCGTCGGCGGTCTGCCATCAACTCGAGGCCGGTCTCGGCCAGGCGCGCGTCCCAGGCCTCGAGCGTCGCCCGTGAACCGACGCCTGCACGCAGCCGTCCGATCAGGGCGTTGCGCTGGGCCAGGGCCTGGGCGTATGCGCGTCTGGCACCGGCACGTGCCGGCCACAGCGCGGTCACGAACTGATCGAGATGCGAACGGCGCAGCGCCGGGACACCCTTGATCAACTCCAGTCGGTCAGGCAGGAAGACGCTCACCAGGGGTCGTTGGGGAACGTCAAGAAGGCGCTCGACCTGGACACCGTCGGCAGTCATCCGCTTTGGCTCACCGGGTGAGAAACCGACCGTGAGCTCATGTGGCCCAAGCTCATCCCGCGCCTCGACGACCACGCGGGTCGTATCGGTTCCGAACCGCACCAACTCGCGATCGTTCCCGGTTCTGCACGAGCGACCGGTGCAGCCGAAGTAGATCGCCTCAACCAGGTTCGTCTTGCCTGCTCCGTTGGAGCCATGGATTACGGTCAAGCCGCCGCCCAGCGGGGCGGCGGCCGTCTCGTAACTACGGAAATTCCGTGCGCTTACGGAGACGACACGCATCGTCCGAGCGGGCCGCGGGGCGCTAGACGTTGAGCCTGATCGGCATGATCAGGTAGACGAAACCGCTGCCGTCGCCAGCCTCGAGCAGCCCGGGGCGCAGCGGGCTGATCAGCTTCACGAGCACATCGCCCTCCTCGATCGCTTCGAGCCCGTCCCTCAGGAACTCCGGGTTGAAACCGATCTCGAGTGGCTCGCCCTGGAAGTTGACGGGCAACGACTCCTGAGCCTCGCCGATGTCCGGCGTCTGAGCCGACACCGTCAGTTCGCCGGCTGTGAATGACAGCCGCAGCGGGGCGTTCTTCTGGGCAAGGAGACTCACACGTCGAACGACATCACGAAGCTCCGGACCTGAGATTCGCAGCTCATGCTCGAACGTCTCCGGCAGCAGTTGACGGTAATTCGGGAACTGGCCGTCGATCAGGCGCGACGACAGCACCGTCTCTCCGAGCACGAACACAACCTGGTTCTGGCGCACGCTGATCGTGAGGCTCTCGTCCTCGGCGTGAGCGCCGAGTCTCGCCAACTCCTGAAGCGCTCGCGCCGGCACGTTGACCTCGAACCCGGTCGCCAGAGGCGATTCGAGCTTGGTCTCCTTGACGCTCAAGCGGTAGGAGTCGGTCGCGACCATCCGGACCTCGGTAAGAGATGCTGAGACCAGGATGCCGGTCAGGACAGGGCGGGTCTCGTCGCGAGAGGCCGAGCCTGACACCTTGGTCGCGGTATCGACGAACGCCTTCACCGGAAGCGAGATCGCGGAACTCGGATCCGGCTCAGGGAACGGCGGGAAATCCTCGGCGTGCAGAGTCCGGATGTGGAAGCTGGCATTGCCCGAGAGAACCTCGACGTCCTGCTCAGCCGGACGCAGTTCCAGAGTCAGACTGGGCTGCGGGAGAGCGCGGACGACGTCAAGGAACAGGCGGGCGGGGAGCACCACGTTGCCTTCACGCACGACGTCGGCCGCCAGGGGAACCCGGAGGCTCACATCGGTGTCTGTAGCCCGGAGCTCACAACTGGCGCCGGCGGCTGATAGCTGCACGCCGGAAAGAGCTTGGATGGCCGAACGGGTGGAGGCGACACGTGTGACTGCCTGCAGTTGCGAGAGCAGCGCATCGCGGTCGAGGGAGATCTTCACGGTGAATTCCTTTTAGGGGAAATAGAAGTCATAGAGAGCAGATGTGCCTGTCGATAAGTGCGCGTTTCTGCGGACGTTGCGGGAAAGTGGTGCCCTGTGCTGCGTAGGACCAACGGCTGAGTCTGTCAACAACCTCGGTCACGACTGTGGACGGTTGAGGATCTCTGTCAGAGACTGGAGGTCTGCCGCGTCGTCAGTGTTGACAGAGATGCGATCGGACACGCGTCTACAGGCATGCAGGACAGTCGCGTGGTTGCGGCCACCATACGCCAGGCCGATGCCGCCGAGCGGTGCATCTGTGAGCTCCCGCGAGAGGTACATGCCGAGTTGCCGAGCCCAGGCGACGCGCGCTCGGCGGCTCTCACCCTGAATGTCGTGATCGGTCAGATCGAAGTGTTGGGCGACCGCCTGGAGGATGCTTGCCGGTGTCAGCGAGTGCCCGCTTGTACCGGGCTTGTGGGCTCGAGGATGTATCGCGTCGAGCACCGTCGCTGCGAGTTCGGTGTCGAGCGGTTGCCCGGTCAGTGAGTGGTGGGCGACGATCCGGATCAGCGCTCCCTCGAGCGAGCGGACGTTGTCAGTCACGCGCTCGGCGATCAGCGCGAAGACGCCCTCGTCATCGATCCGAATGTGGTCGAGAGCCGCCCGCTTGTGGAGGATCGTCATGCGGGTGCGCCAATCGGGGGCTTTGAGGTGTGCGACCAGACCTGACTCGAAGCGCTCACGGAGCCGCTGCTCAAGGCCGGTCAGTTGGTTCGGAAGCCGGTCGCATGTCAGCACCAACTGCCGCCCAGAGTCGTGGAGGGCGTTGAACGTATGAAAGAACTCCTCCTCGGTCTTCGCTTTGCTCGCGAGGAACTGGACGTCGTCGATCAGGAGCACGTCGACGTTGCGATAGAGGTGCTTGAAGCGGTCTAGCGCCTTGCCTTGGAGGGCCTGGATGAATCCATTGGTGAAGGCCTCGACCGTTGTGTAGCGGACGGTGGCAGCAGGCTGGAAGGTGGTGATGTAGTTGGCGATCGCCCCCAGCAGGTGGGTCTTGCCAAGCCCCGGAGGCGCGTGCAGGAAGAGCGGGTTGTATGCCTGACCGGGAGCTTCGGCCACCGCCAGCGCGGCGGCGTGGGCAAGGCGGTTGCCGTCACCGATCACGAACTGCTCGAAGGTGTGGCGGGGGTTGAATCGCTCTGTTGGACTGTGGGCTGCCGGATGACCGGCCTGGGTGAGCGCGTCGTGTGCGACCGCCGCCGGATCGCCGGCGAAGATGACACGGGCCGAGGCGCCCAGTACCGCCTGGGTGCACTGCTCCAGCGCGCGGCCGTAGCGGTCGGTCACCCAACCTTCGGTCCCGGGATTGCCCTCGATCACAAGGACGGCTCCGTCCCAGCTCTTGGCCTTGAGCGGCGCGAGCCAGATCTCGTAGGCGGAATCGCCGACGGCTGTGCGCAGTCTCCTGGTTATGTCCTGCCAGGCAGGGGTCAGCTCGAGATGCGCAGGCAACTCCGGACGGCTCCCAACGGCTGAGTCGGTTGTATCAGTGAGGTCCGATCGGGGTGTGACCGGGTGGGCGAATATACCGCCGCGAGCTGGGGGCGATCGGTGGTCGCCGGCTTGGTTGGCGCAAAGCGCGGGAAAAAGCTCATACTCGATGGCGTGGACGACACACCCCGGACATTTCGGCGAAGGCTGCGTATACTCCGATCCCGACTCCGGCACGCCCGGGAGGATTTGACATGAAGAGGACCTACCAACCAAAAAAGCGCAAGCGCGCCCGTACGCACGGTTTCCGCGCGCGCATGCAGACGCGTGCCGGCAGGGACGTGCTCAAGCGGCGCCGCGACAAGGGCCGCAAGCGCCTGACGGTGTAGGTGGTCCGTGGCGGGCGCACGTTCGCCTCGCCGTGGGCGGCTCTCCAGAAGCGCTGACTTCGATCGCGTGATGCGCAACGGCCGGTCTCATGCCGGCCGCGATCTTGTGCTGTACGTGTTCCCCAGGGGCGGCGACGAGCCACCCAGGCTGGGGCTTTCTGTATCGAGAAAGGTCGGCGGCGCGGTCGAGCGCAACAGGGTGAAACGACTGTTGCGCGAGGCGTTCGCTGCCGAATGCAGCAGGCTTCCGGTCGGCGCCGACGCGGTGGTGATCGCACGGCCTGGTGCCCGTGAGATCGCCGAGCGCGATGGCCTGGCGGGCATGCACGCCGCGCTTAGGACACTGATCGACAAGGTCGACGGTGTGGCCGGCGCCGCTGGCTCGGCGGCGCCCCTTCCGACCGCGGAGAGCGCCGACGGCGCGGCCGGCCCGGAGGGAGGCGCATGACCACGACGACCACGAGCGCACGGTGGGCTTTCACCTTACCGATAAAGCTTTACCAGAAAACCGTGTCTCCGATGCTGGGCTCGCGATGCAAGTACCACCCGTCGTGCTCCGAGTACGCCGCGCAGGCGATCACAAAGTTCGGCATACTGCGCGGGCTTGTGCTGGCGGGCTGGCGGCTGCTGCGATGCAATCCGTGGAGCCGTGGCGGGTTTGACCCCGTCGAGGATCAGCGACTGTTCAAGTCGCCGAAGCCGGTAGCACGTTCGTAATCATGCTGCTCACCGCCAACATCTTCCAGCCACTGATCGACGTGTTCCAGCACGTCCTGGTCTTCTTCAACCACAACGTGGGCCTCTCGTGGGGCCTGTCGATCGTGGCGCTGACGATCTGTGTGCGCCTGGTGCTGCTGCCGCTGACGGTCAAGCAGTTCGGCTCGATGCGCAGGATGCAGCACCTGCAGCCGCAGATGAAGGCGATCCAGCAGAAGTACAAGGAGGACAAGCAGCGTCAGCAGGAAGAGATGATGAAGTTCTACCGCGAGAACGACGTCAACCCATTGGGTTCATGCCTGCCTCTGGTCGCACAGCTTCCCGTATTCATCTCGCTCTTCTACATGCTCCGCAAGAACCTGCGAGTTGACATCTGCCCGGACGTTCAGCTGAAGTTCCAATCGCAATACGCGACGGCACACCACATCGCCGCCACTTCGAGCCAGGCGCTGAGTCAGACGACGTGGTGCACGTACTACCCCCCACATCACTACCCGTCGGCTGCGTTCCTCTTCATCAGCGACATCACCAACACGGCTCACGGCGCGACCCTGGTGATCCTGCTGCTGCTGTACGTGGGCACCCAGGTGCTGTCGACCCTGCTGATGTCGGCGCCGACGATGGACAGGTCGCAGCGGCGGTTGATGATGCTGATGCCGTTGATCTTCGTGGCCTTCGTGATCCGCTTCCCGGCCGGCCTCATCGTTTACTGGATCACGACCAACACGTGGACGATGGCCCAGCAATACACGCTGAAACGACTCGCGGGACCGCCTCCGGCCCCGCCTGCGGAGGTCATCGCGGCCGTCAGCAGTCCACGGCGCGCGAGCGGCGGCAACGGCGGATCGGCCGATTCCGAGAGCGGCAAGGGTTCCGGTGGAGGGCTGAGTGGCCTGCTGAGCAGCGCCCGGTCGCGGGGCGGTGCGGACGGTTCTGGATCGAAGGGGTCACAGGAGCCAGCTGCGCCCGCGATGCCGCCGCCGCCGCCGCGTAAAAAGAAGAAGCGCTCGGGACGTAGGAGATAGGGGCCGATGGCGATGGACGATCAGGACGAGACAATCGATCAGGACGAGACGATCGAGTATGTGGAGGAGATCCTCGAGACGATCGCCGAGGCTGTCGGGGTGGACGCTGAGATCCGGGTCGAGGAGACGGATGAGCGGATCAGCGCCGAGTTTGTGGGCGGTGAGGACGTGGCTAGGCTGATCGGGCACCACGGGCAGATGCTGGACGCGATTCAGCATCTTGCATACCGGATCGCCTACCAAGGCATCGAGGAGCGCAAGTCGATCACCGTGGATGCGGGCGGCTACAGGCAGCACCGTGCAGAGGCGCTGCAGGCCGTGGCTGATCAGGCCGCGGAGGCGGCAATTCGGTCCAAGCGGCCGGTTGCGCTGGACCCGATGAGCGCCCAGGAGCGCAAGGTCGTACACGAGTACCTCAAGGCGCGGTTTGACGTCGAGACGTATAGCGAGGGGCAGGAGCCGTCGCGGCGCCTGGTCGTCGCGCCGCTTGTGGATTGATCTGGCGCCTGAGCCCGGAGCAGAGATTCGGCGTGTTTCACGTTTTTCTCGACGGTGAAACAGATTTGCGCTAAAACTTCCCCATGGCCGCGTCTGCATCGCCAGTGCCCGGACAGCTCTCCCAGTTCGACTGCGGCCTGTTCGTCGGGCTGCTGGTCGGAGAGGGGTCGTTCGGCGGTGATGGTAAGCAGCCACAAATAACGCTCCGGATGCACACACGCCACGAGGCGCTGTTCATGTGGCTGATGGAACGGTTCCCGCGATCTCGCCTCTATGGGCCGTACACCCACGGCGGCCGCTCGTATTACCAGTGGATGGCCCGCGGCCGCACGCTCGTCGAGGACGTCCTGCCGTTGCTGGAGGCGAATATCCGTCCCGACCTGGACGGCCACGCGGCAGAACGCCTCAACGAGATGTGCCAGCGCTACGCCGGATTCATTGCCAGGGAGCGGGCAAGGGCCCAGTTCCCGGTCAGCCGCTGAGCTCAACGCCCGATCTCACCGATCACACCGGATCCGAACCTTCCGAAATGGCGTTTTCTTCCCTTGACGGTCTGGCCTGGCGTTACGGACTGGATCGATCGCAAACCGATCAGCTTGTCCGATTCGGCGAGATCCTGGTGGCAGACGAGCTCGCCCCTACGACCTTGCGGGATCCGGCCCGCGTGCGCGACGACCACCTCGCCGATGCGCTCGTTGCCTTGGAGGTGCCGGGGATTGCACAGATCGGCGCCGCGGCCGACATCGGAGCTGGGGCCGGCGTGCCGGGGATACCGCTCGCGATCGCGCTTCCGACTGCCCGATTCTGGCTCGTTGAAGGCAATGGCCGCAAGTGCGAGTTCCTGGCCGGGGTCGTACGGACCCTCCACCTCGGTAACGTCGAGGTGATTCACGGCCGGGCGGAGACCTGGGCGGCCGGTCTGGGGCAGTTCGATGTCGTGACCGCAAGGGCGCTCGCACCGCTGGACGTCGTGGCCGAATATGCCGCACCGCTGTTGAGGATCGGCGGTGTTCTGGTGGCGTGGCGTGGCCGCCGTGAGCCCGAGGCGGAGGCCGACGCGGCCCGCGCCGCCGTCGAGCTGGGGCTCTCACTCGAGCCTCCGATCCACGTCGAGCCGTACGAGGGCGCGGAGAACCGCCATCTGCACGTGCTGCGGAAGCTCGGCGCGACGCCCAACCGCTTCCCGCGCCGTGACGGAGTTGCACGAAAGCGCCCGTTGGGGCGCCAAACGGCGTGATTTCTCGCATTTAGCGGCAGGGCTGCGCCCGGGACGACACGGCGCTCCGCTAGCTTGAAGCCCGATGGGGACGATCTACGCAATCGCGAACCAGAAGGGCGGAGTCGGCAAGACCACGACGGCAGTTAACCTTGCTGCCTGCATCGCTGAAGCTGGATACGACTCGCTCTTGCTGGATATCGATCCGCAGTGCAACGCGACGGTCGGCGTCGGACTCTCCAAGCATCTCGAGCCGAACGTCTACGAACTCCTCAGCGGCGAGGCGACGATCGAGGAGATAGTCGTCCCGACTGAGATCGAACATCTGTGGGTCGGTCCCGCCAGCCCCGATCTGGCAGGTGCAAATGTTGAGCTTCCACGCATCGCGGGGTCTGAGACGCGGTTGAAGAGCGCGCTCTCCGGCGTCCGCGATCGATTTGCCTTCACGTTGCTTGACTGTCCGCCGTCGCTGGGGCCGCTGACCGTGAACGCGTTGGTGGCTGCCGATCGCGTGTTGGTCCCGGTGCAGGCCGAATATTTCGCGCTCGAGGGCTTGGCGGGGCTGCTGGACACTCTGTCGCTGGTGCAGAGGGAGCTGAATCCACGGCTGACGGTGGCAGGAATGGTGCTGACGATGTTCGATGGAAGGACTCGGCTGGCGCAGGACGTACATAGTGAGATCCGGAGCCACTTCCCCGACCTGGTCTTCGACACTGTGATCCCCCGTAATGTGCGCATAGGCGAATCGCCGAGCTTCGGCAAGCCGGTGATCCATCACGACCCGCATTCAGCGGGCGCGACGGCGTACTTCGAACTGGCGAAGGAGGTGGCGTCGCGTGGCTGAGAAGACCAAGGGCATGGGCCGCGGACTCGCGGCGATCCTGGCGGCCGCGCCGCACGACGAGGAGGAGGAGCTGCGCCAGATCCCGGTCGAGCTGATATCAGCCAATCCGCACCAGCCTCGCCGGCAGTTCGACGAGGAGTCGCTGCTGTCGCTCGCGGAGTCGATCCGAGCGCGCGGCATGATCCAGCCGGTCCTTGTGAGGCCCTTGGCGGGTGGCCGCTACGAACTGGTCGCCGGAGAGCGACGCTGGCGTGCCGCCCGTATCGCTGAGCTCGAAGCGATACCGGCCGTGGTACGCGACCGTGCAGATGCGGACTCGCTCGAGCTGGCCGTGATCGAGAACATGTCCAGAGAGGACCTCAACCCGGTCGAGGAGGCCCGCGCCTGCACTGGCCTCGTGGAGGAACTGGGACTGACTCGCGAGGAGGTCGGCCTGCGGGTGGGTCGCAGTCGCGTCGCGGTCTCCAACCTGATGCGCCTGCTGGACCTCCCCGATGAGGTGCTGGAGCTGCTGGAGCGACGGCAGCTCGCCGAGGGACACGGTCGCGCGCTGCTATTAGCCCCCGATAACACGATGCGCCGAAATCTGGCGCGTCAGGCGGTGACTGACGGCTGGTCGGTCCGTGAGCTCGAGTCACGAGCGCGGGCCACGGATGGAGGCACCGCCACAGGCTCTGCGATCGCGCCCGTCAAAGCGGCAGTCGACGCTCACCCGGACCAGGCCGAGGCGATCGATGACATCACTGACGCGCTGGAAGCGGCGCTCGGCGTGGACGTGAAGGTTCGCGGAACCGCGCGCGGTTATACGGCCCAGATCGCCTTCGCTTCACCCGATGAGGCGCTGGCGCTCGCCCAACGCCTGCTGGACTGACGGGCCGCTAAGATGTTCGCTCCTCCGGGCGATTAGCTCAGTCGGTTAGAGCGCTTCTCTGATAAGGAAGAGGTCCCAGGTTCGAATCCTGGATCGCCCACTCCGAGGACTCGCTGGTAATGGACGAGTTGCGCGGTAGACGCGGTGGCGGTGTTCGCTCCGGCGAGTTCGCCACATGGAAGGAGCCTCGAGCTCCGCCGGTCTGCTCGAGCAGACCGCTCCTGCTTTTGTGGTCGGAGCATCAGTAACCTTGCCGCGATGTTCGACCATGTGGGACTTGCCGTGTCGGACCTCGCCGCGTCCGAGCGCTTCTACCGCACCGTGCTCTCTGTGTTGGGCGCTGAGCCGAGCTACGCAAGCACCGACATGGTCGGCTGGGAGGACTGGTGGATTGGCCAGACCGACGACCAGCACCCGGTGGCGCGCGGCCTGCACGTCGGCTTTCGCGCACCGTCCCGGGCGGCCGTCGACGCCTTTTGGCGAGCCGGAATCGACGCGGGCTATCGCGACGATGGCGCACCCGGGTCGCGCACGGTCTACCGCCCGGACTACTACGGCGCCTTCCTGCTTGACCCTGACGGCAACAGCGTAGAAGCGGTGCACACAGGCCGCGAGAACCCAGTACCTGACGGCAGCGTCGACCATCTCTGGATCCGTGTCCGCGATCCCACCGCATCCAAGCGGTTCTACCTGACGATTGCTGCACACGCCGGATTGCGGATCGGTGTGGACGAGCCGGACCATGTCCAACTGGTGGGTGAGAACTTCAGCTTCTCGCTAATCGACGACGAGCGGCCGCTCACCGAGCACATCCACTTCGCATTCTCGGCGGAGGACGACGCTACGGTCAGGGCGTTCCACGCTGCCGCGCTGGCGGCGGGCTACGAGGACCACGGTGGTCCCGGCGAGCGCGCCGTCTACCACCCTGGCTACTACGGCGCCTTCGTCCTGGATCCCGACGGTCACAACGTCGAGGTCGTCAACCACAACAGGTGAGCCGTGAGACAGTCACAGAAGTCGCTACGGTGAGCGCGTGCCCGACGGCGACGGCTCGCGACTTGGACTGCTCGCCTTCGGCGACTCGATCACCAACGGCGGTGGCGAGCTCCAATGGGGCATAGCGCTGCAGTCATGGGCGATGTGGACCGCTCGCTCGCTTGGCCTTGCCTACAGCCCGTACGCGACGGACGGGGCGACCGTTGCAGACGTCCTTGGACGCCAGCTTCCGCTGTTCGAGCGAGCCACCCGCGGCCGGCGGCCGAGCTACGAGTTGGGTTGCGTATACGTCGGAACCAATGACGTGCGCACACCCGGATTTGACGCAGCCGTATTCGAACATACGTTCGCGTTGGTGATGCAGGCGCTGGGTGCCTGCTGTGACCGTCTGCTCACGGCAACTATCCCGCTCGACATGGGCCGACCGCGCAACCGATCAGGGATTGAATCGGCGAATCAGGCGATCGAGCGCGTTGCGGCCGATAACGACGCGCTTGTCGTGGACCTGCGGCGATTCGGCGGCCGTCAGGTGATGATGTTCGACCACGTGCACCCCACGGCACTCGGCCAGATCGCGATCGCCGAGCAGGCGCTCAACCTGCTCTCACAGAACGGGTTCGATGTCTGGATCCGCCCGTCGGAACTCATCGCCTATCGGACGACGCCCGTCGGCAGGTTGCGCGGCGACCTCACCTACGCCTACCGGCACCTCAAGCAGGATGCCCGGATCTGGCAGGCGAACCGGAGTCGCTGAGGAGCCTCCCGGTCTCCGCCGTCGCCTCGCGCATACGCTCGGCCAGCGCCGGGGTCAGGGCGCCGGGCTGCAGTTGCCAGCGCCAGTTCCCGCCGCGCCGCGACGGGTAGTTCATCCGCGCTTCTGAACCGAGCCCGAGCATGTCCTGGGCTTGAACGATCGAGACCGCCGCAGGAGACGTAAGGCAGAGCCGCACCAACCGCCACCACGGCTCCGGATCACGGATGCCGACCGAGTCACACACGGAGTCGACCCGGCGACGTGTCGCATCTGAAAGTCCCTCGTACCACCCGGCAGCGGTGTCGTGGTCGTGAGTGCCGGTGTAGACGAAGCGGTCCACGCGATGGTTCACGAAGGCGTGCGGGCTGTAACGCTCCGCGCCGGGGCCAAAGCCGAACTGCAGCACGAGCATGCCGGGAAGCCCGAGCCGCTCGCGCAGCGCCTCCACGGCCGGGGTGATCGCTCCCAGATCCTCGACCACCAGCGGCAGGCCGGGCCCCAGCCCTTCGCCGAACGCGTCGAAGAGATCGGATCCGGGACCGCGGAACCAGCGGCCGCCACGTGCATCCGCCGCGCCGGCGGGTACCGCCCAATACGACACGAACCCGCGGAAGTGATCGAGTCGTACCGCATCGAACAGCGCCACGTTGCGGCGTAGCCGATCGACCCACCAGCGGTAAGCGGTTCTCCGTAGTGCGGCCCAGTCGTAGACGGGATTGCCCCAGAGTTGGCCCAGAACGCTGAATGCGTCCGGCGGCGCGCCGGCCACGATCCCCTCCCGAAACAGTGCGGGATGCGCACGATGATCGACGCTCCCAGGCGCAACGTAGATCGCGATGTCCCCCAGGACGCGCACGCCTCGCTCGGCGGCGTACTGTCGCAGCGCCCGCCATTCACGGTCGAAGCGGACCTGGTCCGCGATCAACTCGTCAGCCTGGCCGCGCCCGAGCCGCGCCCAGTCCTCGACCCAATAGGCCTCGCGCTCGCGGAACGCGATCTTCTCAGACCGGCTCACCCGGGCCCGCGGTGCCGAAAGCAGCCCGGCCCAGGTGGCAAAGGCCGATGCGGCCTTGTATGGAGAGCGATACCGGTCAGGTGGCGAGAGCGGCAGCACCTGCCACCAGGTCTGTCCGGCGGCGGCCAGCCAGTCGATGAAGTGGTACGCCTCGCGCCCCAGCGTTCCCCCGGGAAGCGAGGTTGGATGCAGCAGAACTCCGCTCCTGCGTTCTTGCATGTTCACGTGAAGGTGTTTTACCTGGTGGCCTGAACGGGTTTACTTCTCGATGTGATGGCAGCGAAGCCACCCGAACGGATCGTGATCCAATATCCGGAACCGACGGTCGACGGTGGTCGCTACGCGGTGAAGCGTTGCGTGGGCGACCGGGTTCCCGTGTCTGTGGACATATTCCGCGATGGCCACGACCTGCTGCGCGCGGCGGTCCGCGCCCGGCGCCGGCGACCGCGATCCAGCGGCTGGCGCGAGGCGCCACTGCAGCGAATCGACGCTCATGCGGACGGCGTGCGCTGGGCCGGCGAGTTTGACGTCGAGGTCGCGGGTGACTGGGAGTACGAGATCCATGCGTGGGTGGATGGCTTCGGCACGTGGCGCGACGAACTGCGGCGCAAGCTGGCGGCCGGGCAGTCGGAGCTCGACGGCGAGCTGTCGGAGGGTCGGTTGCTGCTCGAGCAGGTGCTCGAGACGACCCGCGCCGCGGGTGACGGCACCGGCACGGGCGCGATTGAGGCGGCACTCGAGCTGCTCGAGGACGATCCCGCGGAGCTGCTCAGCGACGAGCTCTATGGGATCGTGATCCGGCACGAGCCTCGTGTGGGGCTGACCACGTTGGGACCGCTGCCGGTCCGCGTAGACCGGCAGCGGGCGCGATACGCGTCCTGGTACGAGCTGTTCCCGCGCTCCTGGGGCGGCTTCAAGGGCGTCGAGCAGCAGATTCCGCGCCTGGCCGAGCTCGGCTTCGACATCGTGTACCTGCCGCCGATCCACCCGATCGGGCACACCAACCGTAAGGGCCGAGACAATGCGCCCACAGCAGCGCCCGGCGATCCCGGTTCGCCCTGGGCGATCGGCGACGAGAGCGGCGGCCACGATGCGATCCACACGCAGCTCGGGAGCGAGCAGGACTTCCGCAACCTGACGCAGACGGCCGCCGCCCACGGGGTTGACATCGCGCTCGACTTCGCAATCAACTGCTCGGCGGACCACCCGTGGCTGCGCGAGCACCCCGACTGGTTCCATCAGCGACCCGACGGCACGCTCAAGTTCGCGGAGAACCCTCCCAAGCGCTACCAGGACATCTACAACGTCAACTGGGACAGCGATGACTGGCGCGCTCTCTGGGACGCCCTGCTGAAGGTGGTGCTGCACTGGGTTGATTGCGGCGTGAAGGTCTTCCGGGTCGACAACCCGCACACCAAACCCGCGCCCTTCTGGGAGTGGTTGATCGCAGAGGTGCAGCGGCGGGACCCCGATGTTCTGTTCCTGTCCGAGGCATTCACCCGCCGCGCTGTGATGCGGCACCTCGCCAAGCTCGGCTTCAGCCAGTCCTACACCTACTTCACCTGGAAGAACTCAGCAGCCGAGCTCACCGAGTACGTCTCCGAGCTCGCCTACTCGGAGGAACGTGAGTATTTCCGCCCAAACTTCTTTGCCAACACGCCGGACATCCTGCACGCCTATCTGCAGCACGGAGGATGGCCGGCGTTCGAGGCGCGACTCGTGCTGGCCGCGACGCTCAGCCCGAGCTACGGGATCTACTCCGGGTTCGAGCACTTCGAGAACAAGCCGGCGCACGAGGGCTCGGAGGAGTACCTGCACTCAGAGAAGTACGAGATCTGGCAGCGGTCTCTGGACGGTCCGCTGCTGCCGCTGATCCAGCGGATCAACCATGCGCGGCGCGACAACCTAGCGTTGCAGCACCTCGACAACATCACGTTCCTGGACAGCGGCAACGACGCTCTGATCGCTTACGCCAAACAGTCGGAGGGCAACACCGTGATCACCGTGGTCAACATCGATCCGCACGAGATCCAGGAAGGGCTTGCCGTGATTCCGGCGCACCTGGGCCTGCCGCCCGTCTTCCCGGTCCGCGATCTGATCGATGATGGCCGCTTCGAGTGGCGCATCGGCGGCAACTACATCCGTCTGGGCCCGGGGCGCTCCCATCTTGCGCTTGTCGAGTCTCTGTGATGGCGACCTCCTCCGAACACGGGCCGCAGGGGTCAGCGGATGCGGCCCCAGCTCTGCCCGAGGCAGGACCGTCCCCGGGGTTCGCGCAGACGAGCCAGTGGTTCGAGGCCGATCCGCTGTGGTTCAAGCGAGCGGTCTTCTATGAGATCCATATCCGTGGATTCTTCGACGCTGATGGCGACGGCTCGGGGGATTTTCGAGGACTGACCGAAAAGCTCGACTACCTGAAGTGGCTCGGGATCGACTGCATCTGGCTGCTTCCGTTCTATGCCTCGCCACTGCGCGACGGCGGATACGACATCGCCGACTTCTACGCGGTGCATCCGGATTACGGCACCGTCGACGACGTGCGCCAATTGATCGACGCCGCACACGCCAGGCAGATCCGCGTGATCGCCGACCTGGTCATGAACCACACGTCGTCTGACCACGCGTGGTTCCAGGAATCGCGATCGAGCCCGGATAATCCCAAGCGCGACTGGTACGTGTGGTCCGACAGACCCGACCGCTACCAGGACGCCCGCATCATCTTCATCGATACGGAATCCTCGAACTGGACCTATGACGCCACGGCCGGCCAGTACTACTGGCACCGGTTCTTCTCGCACCAGCCAGACCTCAACTACGACAACCCCGAGGTTCAGACGGCGATGCTTGACGTGCTGCGTTTCTGGCTGGATGTCGGGCTCGACGGCTTCCGTCTCGACGCGGTGCCCTACCTCTTCGAGCGCGAGGGGACGAACTGCGAGAACCTCCCCGAGACGCACGAGTTCCTGAAGCGCGTCCGTCACGAGGTCGAGACCAGCTACCCCGACCGTGTACTGCTGGCCGAGGCGAACCAGTGGCCCGAGGACGTCGTCGAGTACTTCGCCGGCGGCGACGAGTGCCAGATGGCCTTCCACTTCCCGGTGATGCCGCGGATGTTCATGGCGGTCCGGCGTGAGCAGGCCACGCCGATTTACGAGATCCTCGATCGCACGCCGGCGATTCCGCAGAGCTGTCAGTGGGGCCTGTTTCTGCGCAACCACGACGAGCTCACGCTTGAGATGGTCACCGACGACGAGCGCGACTACATGTACGCGGAGTACGCCAAGGACCCGCGTATGAAGCTGAACCTCGGGATCCGGCGGCGCCTGGCACCGTTGCTCGACAACGGACGCGACGAGATGGAGCTGATGACGGCGATCCTGTTCTCGCTGCCCGGATCGCCGGTGCTCTACTACGGCGACGAGATCGCAATGGGCGACAACGTCTTCCTCGGCGATCGCGACGGTGTGCGCACGCCGATGCAGTGGACGGGAGATCGCAATGGCGGCTTCTCCAGAGCCGACTTCGCGCAGCTTTACGCCGCGCCACTGATGGATCCGGTTTACGGATTTCAGGCGGTCAACGTCGAGGCGGCGCTGCGTACCCCGACATCGCTGCTGCGCTGGGTCCACCGCATCATCGCGCTGCGCAAGGAACATCCGGTGTTCGGCTTTGGCTCCTACGAGCCCATTCCCACGTCCAACCCGCGGGTGTTCGCGCTGATCCGGCGGTTCCAGGACGACATCGTGCTCTGCGCCCACAACCTGTCACGCTCGGCGCAGCCGGTGGAGCTCGATCTGACCGACTTCAAGGGCCGCTATCCGGTCGAGATGTTCGGCGACTCCCGCTTCCCGCAGATAGGCGAGCTACCGTACCTGCTCACGTTCCAGCCACGGGGCTTCTACTGGTTCGCCCTGATCGACGACGACCGAAAGGACTCCGCGGATGGCTGAGCCGCCGGACACAGGATCGCTGGGCCAGCGAGTGGACCGCGACCGGCTGCTCGAATGGCTGCGCGATCAGCGCTGGTTCGCATCCAAGACCCAGTCACTGATCGGTGTCGAGGTCCTCGAGGAGGGCGCGCTCAACGATCAGCTGGCGCTCACACTCACGCAGGTCCAGTTCGCGACCGGGGGGCACGAGCTGTATCAGATCCTGCTCGCCCAGCAGGACGGGCGGGTTCTGTTCGACGTCCTCACCCAGTCCGGGTACGCCCATGCGCTGATGCAGGCGATTGACCAGAACCGTGAGGTCCAGGGCGGGCACGGCCGGTTCTACTTCCGCCATGTGAACCACCGCAACGGTGAAGACGCCGATGGCTCGGCGCACCCGTCGGACGGAGGGGCGAACCAGCCCGCCGGCGATATGGTCCGGCCGGACGGCGATGGGGCCCCGGCTGAGGTCGATGCGGCCGCCGATCAGATCCGGGCGATGGGCGCCGAGCAATCCAACAGTTCGATCGTGTTCGGAGATCGGCTGGTGTTGAAGCTGTTCCGAAAGCTCGAGTCTGGGATCAACCCCGAGCTCGAGATGCTGCGCTTCCTGACGGTCCATGGCTACCCGAACATCGCGCCGCTCCACGGCTGGTACGAGTACGAGGGTGAGACGCTGGCGGCGACCCTGGCGGTGGTGCAGGACTTTGTCCGGGATGGCAGGGATGGGTGGGACATGGCGATCGAGGAGATCCCGAGCGCGCCCGACACGCTGCTCGAGCGGCTCGCAAGTCTGGGCAGCGCTACGGCCAAGCTGCATTCGGTGCTCTCGACTGACTCCGGCGACCCCGCGTTCTCGCCGGAGGAGTCGAACAGCGAGTCGTTGGGCCTGCTCCGGGCGACCCTCGACGAGGAGCTCGAGCGAGTCTTCGGTCACCTGCCGGACGATCCCAATCTGGCGCCGATCGCCGACCTCGAGCTGGAGGTCCGGGAGCTGATCACGGTTCCGTCGCTGCCGGTCGGAGGCATGCGGATTCGAATCCATGGGGACTACCACCTCGGTCAGACCCTTTATACCCCCGGCGGCTGGACGCTTCTGGACTTTGAGGGGGAGCCCGCCCGTCCGCTGATCGCGCGCCGCGCCAAGCGCTCACCGCTGAGGGATGTCGCCAGCATGCTGCGCTCCTTCTCGTATGCGATCTGGGCGGTTCGGCTGCAGCGGGGTCTGACGGCGCCCGAGGGATTCGAAGACCAGGCGCGTGAGGCCTTCCTCGGTAGGTACTTCGCGGATGTGGATGCGAGGCTGCTGCCCGCGGGGCAGAATCAGATTCAGAATATGCTCGCGATCTTCGAGCTGGAGAAGGCGTTGTACGAACTCAAGTATGAGCTTGACAACCGCCCGGATTGGGTGCCGATCCCGGTCGCGGGAATCGCGCGGATCGTGGAGTCGCACCGAGGGACCGGACGACGGTCCGCATGAGGCGGTCGCGGGTGAACCCGGTCTCCCAGGGGTAGCCGAACAGCGATGGCAAAGGCCCCAGCAAGAATCGACAGCGCTCTGGAAGCACTTGCCCACCGTGAGCACGGCAACCCGCACGCGGTGCTCGGTGCTCATGCCAAGCGCAGCGGAGTGGTGATCCGAGCCCTGCGGCCCGCCGCCACGAGCGTGTCCGCGCTGGTCGACAACGGCTCCGATGACGAGGAGCGCATCGAGCTCAAATGCGTACATCCCGTCGGCCTGTTCCAGGGGACCGTCAAGGGTGCCAGGCTGCCGCTGAGCTATCAGGTGGAGGCCGTGTACGGCGATCAGGCTACCCATACGGGCGTCGATCCTTACGTCTTTCTGCCGACGCTTGGGGAGCTCGACCTGCATCTGATCGCGGAGGGACGACATGAACGCGTCTATGAGCTGCTCGGCGCCCATCCAAGGTTCCACCAGGATGTCGCCGGGACCGCGTTCGCCGTGTGGGCACCGGCCGCCCGCAGCGTCAGCATCGTCGGCGACTTCAACTTCTGGAACGGCCAGACGCATCCGATGCGATCGCTCGGCTCGACGGGCGTATGGGAGCTGTTCATCCCCGGGTTGGAGGCGGGTAGCCGCTACAAGTTCGAGGTCCTGACCCCGACCGGGGAGCTTCGGCTCAAGGCGGACCCTTACGCGCAGGAGACGGAGATGCCGCCGCAGACAGCGTCGGTGATCACGCGTTCCAGCCACGAGTGGAGCGCGGCGGAGGACGAGTGGCACGAGTTGCGCACGCACGCAACCCCGTTGAACCAGCCGGTCTCGATCTACGAGGTGCACCTCGAGTCCTGGCGCCGCGATCCGCACGACAAGGGCCGCAGTCTGAGCTATGTCCACCTGGCCGATGAGCTATCGGCCTATGCGCTGGACATGGGGTTCACGCATGTCGAGTTGCTGCCGGTGATGGCGCACCCGTTCGCCGGATCGTGGGGTTATCAGGTGACCGGGTATTACGCGCCGACGCCGCGTCACGGATCACCGGACGAGTTCCGCGTATTCGTCCAGACGTTGCACGAGCGTGGCATCGGCGTGATCCTCGATTGGGTTCCGGCGCACTTCCCCCGTGATGATTGGGCACTGGCGCGTTTCGACGGAACCGCCCTGTACGAACACGCCGATCCGCGGCGCGGCGCACATCCGGACTGGGGCACGCTGGTCTTCAACTACGGGCGTCACGAGGTCCGCAACTTCCTGATCTCCAACGCGCTGTACTGGCTGCGGGAGTTCCGCGTCGATGGCATACGCGTCGATGCCGTCGCCTCAATGCTCTACCTCGACTACTCACGCGAGCCGGGCGAATGGGTGCCCAACCAGTTCGGCGGTCGCGAGGACCTCGACGCGGTGTCCTTCCTCAAGGAGATGAACGAGCGGATTCACGGCCGTGAGCCCGGGATCATCTCAGCGGCCGAGGAGTCCACTGCCTGGCCCGGCGTCTCCCGTCCGACCTACCTCGGCGGTCTTGGTTTCGGCTTCAAGTGGAACATGGGTTGGATGCACGACACGCTCCGCTACATGCAGCAGGATCCGGTATACCGCCGCTACCACCACAACGAGCTGACCTTCAGCCTTGTGTACGCCTTCACCGAGAACTTCGTGCTGCCGCTCTCCCATGACGAGGTGGTTCACGGCAAGGGCTCGCTCTATCAGAAGATGGTCGGCGATCACTGGCAGAAGCTCGCAAGCCTGCGCGTCATGTTCGCCTACATGTGGGCACATCCTGGCAAGAAGCTGCTGTTCATGGGCGGCGAACTGGCCCAGAAGAGCGAGTGGGACGCGGCCGGATCGCTGCCCTGGGAGCTGCTCGAGGCGCCGGAGCACGCGGGCGTGCAGGCGCTTGTGCGTGACCTTAACCACGTCTACCGCGAACACCCGGCGCTGTGGGCACTGGACTTCGAGCCCGACGGCTTTCGCTGGCTCGAGGCCAACGACGCTGACACAAACGTGCTGATCTTCGCCCGGGAATCACGTGAGCCGCGGGAGGTTCTGGTCTTCATCGGGAACTTCTCTCCGGTGCCTCGTTCCGTGTATCGAGTCGGCATGCCGCTGCCCGGACGCTGGCGTGAGGCGCTCAACACCGACTCCCGCTTCTACGGTGGCGGCGACACGGGCAACTTCGGGGGGATCGAGGCCGAGCCCGTCCCGTGGCACGGCCAGCAGTTCTCAGCCGAGCTCACGATCCCGCCGCTGGCGGGTCTGTGGCTGGTGCCGGAGTCTTGAGCGGCTATCCGTGGGAGCGGCCGCTCGGGGCGCGCCCGCTCGACGACGGCCGCACGGAGTTCCGCGTGTGGTCGCCGCGGGGCGAGCCGAAACTGATATTGGATCCCACCCACCACCCCGGCAGTTCCGGCCGGAAGCCTGCCGGCGAGCTCCCGCTGGAGCACGCCGGATTCGGGATCTATGAGGTTGTCGCCGATGTCCCCGCCGGCAGCGACTACTCGTACCTGATCGGCAACCGCCGGCTGCCCGACCCCGCGTCGCGTTGGCAGCCACACGGCCTGCGAGGCCCCTCGCGGGTGTACGCGCCGTTCCCACCGCGGCGCTTCACCGGGCGGCCGCTGGCAGAACAGGTCATCTACGAGCTGCACGCCGGCACCTTCAGCCCTGAGGGCACATTCGCGGGCGCGATCCCGTATCTGCCGCAGCTGGCGGAGTTGGGCGTGACGGCGATCGAGGTGATGCCGGTGGCTGAGTTCCCGGGGGTCAGAGGCTGGGGATACGACGGTGTCTACCTGAGCGCGGCGCAGTCATCGTACGGGGGCCCGGCGGGCTTCCAGGAGTTGATCGACGCAGCTCACGGCGTGGGCCTTGGCGTGATCCTGGACGTCGTCTACAACCACATCGGCGCCTCCGGGGGACGCGCGCTCGAGGCTTTCGGTCCCTACTTCACGGATAAGTACGAGACCCTGTGGGGCCGCGCGATGAACTATGACGACGCTGGCTGTGACCCGGTTCGGGAGTGGGTGCTGCAATCAGCCGAGGGCTGGATACGTGACTTCGGCGTCGATGGTCTGCGGCTTGACGCGATCCACGCGATCTTCGACTCGAGCGCTGAGCACATCGTCGAGGCGCTTGGCAGGCGTGTGCGCGGGCTGGGCCCGAACAGGCTCGTGATCGCTGAGAGCGGGCTCAACGACCCCAGGGTGATGCGCTCATCGCGGCGCGGGGGCTATGGTTGCGACGCTGCCTGGGCGGACGATTTTCATCATGCATTGCGCACTCTGGTTACTGAAGAACGTGATGGGTACTACGCGGAGTTCGGTCGCGTGGCCCAGCTCGCCAAGGCTTACCACCGGCCTCATGTCCACGACGGCGATTACTCGGAGGTCCGTCGCCGTCGGTTCGGCGCTCCAGCCGAGGACATCGCGCCACGGCGGTTCGTGGTCTTCAACCAGAACCACGACCAGGTCGGAAACCGCGCGTTCGGAGACCGACTGCCGGCGCCTGCCCGGCCGTTGGCCGCGTTCTGTGTATTGCTGGCTCCGTTCACGCCGATGCTGTTCATGGGCGAGGAGTACGGCGAGAACGCGCCGTTCCAGTTTTTCAGTGATCACATCGACAAGCGCATCGCCGACGCAACGCGTCGGGGCCGGCGTGAGGAGTTCGCGGTGTTCGCCGCATTCGGGCAGGAGATCCCGGATCCGCAGGCGGACCAGACGTTCAAGGCATCGAAGCTCACGCGTGAGGCCGACCCCGAGCTCTCAGCTCTCTACGCAGATCTCCTCCGGGCGCGGGCCGATCTGCCCGTCGACACCGTCGGCCCGATCGAGTTCGACGAAGCGGCGCGCTGGTTGCGAGTTCGCCGCGGACTGTACGAGCTGGTCTGCAACTTCAGTCGAGTGCCGCTCGAGCTGCGAGCGCAGGGGTCGCGCATGATCCTCGCCACGCACGCTGATCTCAGCTTGCGCCGGGGGCGGCTCACGCTTGCGCCGATGAGCGGCGCTCTGCTCGCCGACCGGGGTTCGGCGGCGTGAGCGAGGTTTGGCCCGGCCGCCCGTATCCGCTCGGCGCGACCTGGGACCGGAGCGGAACGAACTTCTCGCTGTTCTCCGAACACGCAGAGGGGGTCGAGCTCTGCCTGTTCGACGACGACGACCTGGAAACACGGATCCCGGTGACCCAGCGGCGTGCGCAGAATTGGCACTGCTACCTGCCGGACGTCGGCCCTGGTCAGCGTTACGGATACCGCGTCCACGGGCCCTACGACCCAACGAGCGGGCACCGCTTCAACCCGGCGAAGCTGCTGATCGATCCGTACGCAAAGGCGATCGAGGGAGTTGTCGATTTCAAGGCCGACGCCAACGTTTTGTCCTACATCCCAAGTGGCGGTGGCGACGACGATGACCTCGAGCTCGACGATGAGGATGATTCCGCAGCTATCCCCAAGTCAGTTGTCGTCGATGGCATCTTCGACTGGGAGGGCGATGAGTCGCCGAGGATCCCGTTCGCCGACACGGTGATCTACGAGACCCACGTCCGCGGCTTCACGATGAAGCATCCAGACGTCCGTGAAGACCTGCGAGGGACCTACGCCGGGCTCGCGTCCGAGCCGGCGCTGGACTATCTGAAGGGCCTCGGCATCACCGCCGTGGAGCTGCTGCCGATCCATCACATCTCAGACGAGTCGTTCCTGGTCGACCGGGGTCTGTCGAACTACTGGGGTTACAGCACGATCGGATACTTCGCGCCTCACTCCGAGTACGCCGCGACCGGACGCCGGGGCGAGCAGATCCGCGAATTCAAGGGCATGGTCAAGGCGCTGCACGGCGCCGGCATCGAGGTGATCCTCGACGTCGTCTACAACCACACGGCCGAGGGCAACCACCTGGGTCCGCTCCTGTCGTTCAAGGGCGTCGACAACATGGCCTACTACCGGCTCCTTCCCGATGACCTGCGCCATTACATGGACTTCACGGGCACTGGTAACTCGCTCAACCCGCTGCACCCGAGTGTGCTGCGGATGATCATGGACTCGCTGCGCTACTGGGCGGTCGAATGTCACGTCGATGGCTTCCGCTTCGATCTCGCCGCGGCGCTCGCGCGCGAGTTCTGGGACGTCGACCGACTCTCGTCGTTCTTCGACATCATCCATCAGGATCCCGTGCTCTCCCAGGTCAAGTTGATTGCCGAGCCGTGGGATGTCGGCCCCGGTGGCTACCAGGTGGGTAACTTCCCGGTGCTGTGGTCTGAATGGAACGGGATGTATCGGGACACCATGCGCGACTTCTGGCGGGCCCAGGCCAACTGTGGCGACTTTGCCTCGCGGCTGTCCGGCTCCTCCGATCTGTACGAGCATGACGGCCGCGACCCGTTCGCCTCGATCAACTTCGTCACGGCGCACGACGGTTTCACTCTCGCCGACCTCGTCTCCTACAACGAAAAGCACAACGAGGCCAACGGTGAGGATAACCATGACGGCACTGACGACAACCGCTCCTGGAACTGCGGGGCGGAGGGTCCGACAGAGGACCCTGAGGTGCTCGAGCTGAGAGGGCGCCAGCAGCGCAACTACCTGACGACGCTGCTGCTCTCTCAGGGCACGCCGATGCTGCTCGGCGGCGACGAACTGGGGCGTACGCAGAGCGGTAACAACAACGCCTGGTGTCAGGACAACGAGACCTCGTGGTATGACTGGGTCCGAACGGACGCGTCGAATCAGCTGCGTGACTTCACCAAGCGCCTGATCGCATTGCGCCGCGCGCACCCGGTGTTCCGCCGCGAGGGCTTCCTCGAGGGTGCGATCGACGGAGAGGCGTTGCCGGACGCGTGGTGGTTCCGTCCCGATGGCTACAAGATGACCCAGAGGGATTGGTCAGACGGCGAGCAGGCGCTGGGCCTGTTTCTGAACGGCGAGACGATTCCGAACCTCGGCCCGCGGGGGCAGGGGATCAAGGACGACTCGTTCCTGCTGCTGTTCAACGCCCGCGGTGAGGACCGTGAGTTCGTCTTGCCCCGCAAGTACATGGGTCGAGGATGGTCGCTGGAGCTCTCCACCGCGGATCCTTCTGCCGAGCCCGGGAGCGCGTATTACGAGCCGCATTCGCCGGTGGTGGTGGCGGCCCACTCGATGCTCGTCCTCAAGCGGAACGGGTGAGCGGCTCGGTGCTGGACGGTGCGGACGCAGTCCAGGCGCCGGAGTTGAGGGCCACCTACCGCCTCCAGCTCACACCGGGGTTTGGCTTCTCCGCGGCTCGCGACCTGATCCCGTATCTGCGCGACCTTGGGATCTCGCATCTGTATCTGAGTCCCTCGCTGCAGGCCCGTGCGGGATCCACACACGGCTATGACGTCGTCGATCCGGGACGCCTGTCGGACGCGCTCGGCGGCGAGCAGCAGTTCCGCGAGCTGGCGGCAACGGCGCGTGGCTCCGGACTTGGGATCGTTCTGGACGTGGTCCCCAACCACATGGCGGCCGACGAGGCGAACCGATTCTGGGCGGACCCGGGGCTGCGCGGCCGGTTCTTCGACACCGATCCGGTCAGCGGTCAGCACCGCAGGTTCTTCGATATCGACGACCTCGCCGGTGTGCGGATCGAGCGCGAGGAGGTGTTCGCCGCAACGCATGGGCTGCTTCTGCGGCTGGTGGGTGAGGGGGTCATCGACGGGCTGCGCGTCGACCATCCGGATGGCCTTGCGGATCCGGTCGGATATCTGCGGCGGCTGCGCGACGGTGGTGCATCGCGGGTCTGGGTGGAAAAGGTCCTCGGCACGTCAGAGCGC
This sequence comes from uncultured Conexibacteraceae bacterium, assembly GCA_963844665.1. Classification (GTDB taxonomy): domain Bacteria; phylum Actinomycetota; class Thermoleophilia; order Solirubrobacterales; family Solirubrobacteraceae; genus Palsa-465. Next base: position 965,265 of record CAWJPB010000005.1, on the reverse strand, counting down.
CTTCCGGCGGACTGGCCGGTGTCGGGGACGGTCGGCTATGAGTTCCTCAACGATGTCTGCGGCCTGTACGTCGATCCGGCGGGCGAGCCCGCCATGAGCGCCCTATGGCACGAGCTCAGCGGCGATCGGCGTCCGTTCGGTGCCTACGCGCTCGACGCCAAGCTCGAGCAGGCGCATACCACCTTCACCCCGGAGGTCGAGCGTCTGCAGCGGGTCGCGGCGGCGGCCGGCTCGGATTTCTCCACAGATGCGCTCGCGCTCGCGCTCGCGGTGATGCCGATCTACAGGACCTACGAGCCGCTGAGCGCCGGCGAGTTGATCACGCGCTTTCAGCAGACGACGCCGGCGATCATGGCCAAGGGCGTCGAGGACACCGCCTTCTACCGCTACGGCCGGCTGCTGGCACTCAACGACGTTGGCGGTGACCCAGGCCGCTTCGGGCTTGCCGTCCGGGACTTTCACGCCGCCAATCTTGAGCGCGCGGGGCGCCACCCAGAGGCGCTGCTGACGACAATGACGCACGACGCCAAGCGCTCCACCGATGCGCGATCGAGGATCGCAGCACTGACGCAGACGCCGGACTCATGGGCGCGGAACGCGCGGAGCTGGCTCGAGCTCACCGAACGTCATTGCACCACGGTAGACGGACGCCTCGCGCCCGACTCTCCGGAGCGCTATTTCATCCTCCAGACGCTCGTCGGCGTATGGCCGATCGAGCGCGAGCGACTCGACGGTTACCTGGAGAAGGCACTGCGCGAGGCCAAGCTACACACGAGCTGGGTCGCGCAGAACACCGATTACGAGCAGGCGGTGAAGCGCTATGCCCGCGCGCTCATCACGGACGAGGCGTTCCTGGCCGAGTTCGGGCCGTTTGTGGCGGAGGTCGCCGGCCGAGCTGCGCGCGCGACCCTCGGCCAACTGGCGCTGAAGCTGACATCGCCCGGCGTGCCTGACACCTATCAGGGCGACGAGCTCGAGTTCCGCGCGCTCGTCGATCCGGATAACCGCCGCCCGGTGGACTGGGAGCTGCGCCGCGAGCGCCTCGCGCACCTGCTCGGCGGCGGCCACCCCGGTGACGGGTTGGGTGACCGCAAGCTGTGGATGACGGCGCGGTTGCTGGGCTTGCGCGCCCGCCGCCCGGAGGCGTTTGTCGGCGGCGCCTACGAGCCGCTCGATGCCGGTCGCGGAGCATGCGCGTTCGTGCGTGGCGGCGATGTGCTGACGGTGATGGCGCTTCCGCGTGCCGATGTGGTCAGCGAACCTGTGGTCTCCGGTCTGCCCGGTGGGCGCTGGCGCGAGGTCCTGAGTGGCGAGGAGCGCTCGTTTGACGGGCGCACGAACGTGTCACGACTGACTGACCTCGCGATGGGGTCAGCGGTCTACGAGCGGTTGTGAAGGCGGCCTGCTCAGATCCGCTCGAGCACGTCGAACGACCAGACCTCGCTTGCGGTCCCGACCGGACCGCTCGAGCTGTGCTGAGAATGACCGGCGCTGAAGTCGGCACTCTGCATCCAGGCCTGGAAATCCTGTTCGGAGCGCCAGCGGGTAAGCACCAGACAGACGTCGCGACCGTCGTTTGGGCGCAGCAGTTCAAAGGCCTCGAATCCGTCGGCCTGCTCGACTCGACCTGCTCGATTGGCGAATCTGGTCGCGAACTCCTCAAGTCGCTCGGGCGGGACGGTGATCGCATTGATCTTGACGACGCTCACGGCGCTCCTGTTCAGTAGATGTGTTCGGCATTGGGCGGTGGCGTGACCCAGGTGTGCTTGCGCTCCTCCCAGACAGAGACGGCCGGCTCCGGGAATTCGGGATCCCCGAAACAACCGACTGCTACCGCGGTCAGGCCCAGGGCCGTCCTCATTGAGGTAATAGACGGTCGACCCGCAGACGGGGCAGAAGTGGAACGTCCGGGCGGTGCTATCCACGTCAGAGCGCCTGACGTACGCTCTGGACTGACCGCTGATCGCGACCCGATCATCGGACCAGCGTGCCTGATAGCCGTATGAGCTTCCGGTGCGGCGCTGACAGGCAAGGCAATGGCAGATCGAGACCCGAACGGGATCTCCGGTGACGGTCACTCTCAGCTGGCCGCAGCAGCACGATGCCTCACGCTGGTCGTCCATGCCGAGAACCTACCAATGCCTCGTCCGAGAGGCCTCAGCCATCGTGTCGCTTGCCGAAGCTGAACAGAAGCACGCCGATGCCCACGGCCAGCAGTGCCCTGCCGGCGATCGAGCTGATCGCCGACCAGGCGTTTCCAGCCACCAGACCGATCAGGATGAAGGCGGTCGCCCATATCGCGCAGCCCGCAGCCGTGAGGGCGATGAACTCAATCAGCGGCACCCGGCGCACTCCTGCGGGGAGCGAGACGAAGCTTCGCGCCAGCGGGAGCAGGCGCGCGATGAAGACCGCGCGGTTGCCGTGGCGCTCGAGCAGGCCGTCCCAGCGCGAGACCAGCACCCTCGCACCGGGCACGTGCGCGACGATCCCGGAGGCTCCGATTCCATATGCGAGCAGCGAGCCGGCCAGATTGCCGAGAGTGCCGGCCAGCACCGCCAGCGGGAACGGGATCCAGCCCTGGTGGACGGCGAAGCCTGCGAACAGAAGCGTCAGCTCGCTCGGAACCGGAACGCAGGCGCTCTCCGGAACCATCAATAAAAACACGCCGAGGGCGCCAAGATGTCTGACAAGCTCAGTCACGACCGTGGAATCTAGTTAAGTCTACTTATCTATGTCTCCGCTTTCGAGAGCGCACAAACCCCAGTCGGCCCAGACCGCTGTGGCGACACTCTTGGCGACCGCGCCATTGGTCACGCGTTGGACCGAGCGCCTACTGGCACAGCTCGAGGCGCGGCCCACGCTTGCCCAGTACCAGGCGTTGCGCGCGATCGCCGACGAGTCGTTGAGTGCAGTTGACCTGGCCCGGCGCACCGGCGTATCCGGGCCCGCGGTCTCACAGTTGCTGGCCGGCCTGGTCGCCGCGGGGTGGGTTCGTCGTACGCCTTCGAGCGGCGACAGGCGACGCCAGGAACTGCTCCTCACCGCCGACGGCGAGGCACTCCTGGCGGCAGTCGACGCTGCCGTCACGAGCCGACTCGTGGAGCTGATCGGCGGCGCTCCGGAGCCCGAGCTCCGGGCGCTAGCCGAGGCGCTGCCATTCGTGCGCGCCGCGCTCGCCGGTACACCACCGCCGCGCCGAACCCGTCCAGATGGCCCGCGATCGCACCCGCCACCTCATGGAGAGGGCTCGCACCCGCCGCCACGGCCGCCGACAGACGGCCCTGATCGGCGCCAATAATGCAGTTGTGAGTCTTTCCGCCAGCTCGAAGGGGCGCCACCGGCGCCTGCCCCGGCTACCCGTTCACGCACTCGTGATCGGCAGCATCAGCTCGGTTCAGGTCGGTGCTGCCTGGGCAACGACGATCTTCAACCAGGTGGGCGCAGGCGGCGCCTGCCTGCTGCGACTCGCCTCAGCCAGTGCCGTGATGCTCGCCGTGACCCGTCCCAGTCTGCGAATGGTGTCGAAATCGCAATGGATCGCGGCGTGCTCGCTGGGCCTGGTCCTGGCCGGCATGAACCTCAGCTTCTACGAGGCGATCAGCCGCATTCCGTTGGGAACGGCGGTGACGATCGAGTTCATCGGTCCACTGCTGGTGGCACTCGCCGGCTCGCGGCGGGCCCGCGACCTGATCTGGGCGGTTCTGGCGGCGTGCGGGATCGTCGCCTTGTGTCACGGGTTGGGTCAGGGCGGAGATCTCGCAGGGTTCGCCCTGGCCGCGACAGCCGGTCTGTTCTGGGGTGCCTACATCCTGCTGCAGGCGCAGCTCGGTAGAGCCTTCGATGACACCTCTGGCCTGGCTCTGGCGATGACCGTGGCAGCTGTCGCGGTACTGCCGTTCGGCGTCGCCCAGGGCGCCGGTAAGCTGCTCGATCCGGCGGTGCTGGGCGTCGGCATCGCGGTCGGAATGTTGAGCTCTGCGATCCCGTACTCACTCGAGTTGAGGGCTCTGCGCAGCCTCTCAACGGCGACGTTCGGGATTCTGATGAGCCTCGAGCCGGCGGTCGCGGCGATCGCGGGCGCGATCGTGATCGGCCAGCGGATCACGTTCAGGGACGCGATCGGCATCGGCCTTGTGTGCCTGGCGTCGCTCGGCGCCTCGCTGACTTCAAGGCCGACGCCGGAGACGCTGAACCTCGGCGCCTGAGCCGAAGCTCAGCTCAGCCCGCGTCAGTCGCCCCGGGCGATGGAGGCTCTTCGAACAGCCGTGGCACCAGCGCTCGCGCGTGCTCGCCATCCAGAGGCGCCCGCCGCTGCGCGCCCAGATAGCTGAGGCCGGGAGCGACGTCTGGCCCCGCGGGCAGCGCCAGGTAGGGCCAATCGGTGCCGAACACGACGTGATCGAACGGCGCGACCTGCAGCGTCGCCTCGACCGCCACTTCGTGGTTGTTGAGGCCCGTGTCGTAGTACTGACGCGCGAGATATGCGAGCGCGCCCGCGGGCGCGCTCGCGGCCTGCTCCGGCTCACGCTCCGCCAGCGACGCCAGCCTATGGGCGATGAACGGCGCCGTCCCGCCGAGATGGGCGAACTGCCAGCGGATGTTGGGGTGGCGCTCGAAGGCACCGCCGTAAATCAGATTGACGATCGCGCGGGTGGTTTCGAACGGGAACTCGTAGAGCCAGATCGGGTGGTGCGGCAGCGGCTGCCCGTTGGGCGGGAAGGTCGGATGGACGAACACATAGACGCCGCGCCGATCGAGCTCCGACATCAGCGGTTCGAGCGACGGATCGCCGAGGTAGGTGCCGGCCACCTGGCTGAGCAGCATGACGCCGTCCAGCTGGAGCACGTCGAGTGAGTGCGCCAGCTCCGCCAGCGCGGCGTCGACGTCGGGCAACGGCAGGCTCGCCAGAGCCGCGAACCGCTGCGGAGCCGCTCGCACGATCGCGGCGAGCTCCTCATTGACGAGCCGCGCCAGCTCGCGGGCGGCGCCGATATCACCGAAGAACACGCCCGGAGGGCCGGTCGAGACCACAGCAGCATCGATCTCGTACCGTCGCATCATCGCATCGAGACCCTCGAGCGGAATCGGCTGCTGTCCGGCCAACTGTGGCGGCAGCCGGTCGATGTAGGAGGCCGGCAGGACATGGGCGTGAGTGTCTATCCGTGGCATGGACGCGAAGCCTAACCCCAATCGGGGGCCGGCCGCTCACGGGCTCGATCGGCTCCAGGTCGGCTCCGCGAGTGACCGGAGGGTGACCTCGGGCCAGATGCCGGTGGCCGACGGGTATCTTCGGTTGCCGGCGACAGGGGACGGCATATGGTGATGGCGACGATCCCACAGAGTGTGTTTCAGTCGGTGCCGAGATGAGCAGCCACGCGGAGATCCTGGCCGGCCAACGGGCGCTTTGGGGCACCGCCCCGCGCGACTGGGCAGAGCTGGCCGAGCGCGAGAACACCCCGCTGTACGAGCGCATGCTCGGTGTGGCGGACGTCGGCGCGGGAATCATGCTGCTGGACGTCGCCTGTGGCTCAGGTTTGCTCTGCCAGATGGCCGCGGCGCTTGGGGCGAAGGTCAGCGGCATCGACATCACGCCGGAATTACTGGATATCGCTCGCGAGCGAAGCCCGGGCGCTGACCTCCGCGAGGGAGACATGGCCGCGCTGCCCTTTGCGGACGCAAGCTTTGACGTCATCACCGGCGCCAACGCGTTTCAGTTCGCGCCCGAGCCTGGGGTTGCGTTTGCCGAGGCGGCGCGCGTCCTTAGACCCGGAGGCGCCATCGTCGCGGCAGCGTTCGCCGAGCCGGAGCGAAACGAGGGCACCGTGCTCCACCTGGCCATGAAGGAGATGGTGGAGCAGGTCGAAGGCAGAGAGGACGGTTACGCGCCGTACGCACTGTCGCAGCCGGGTGGCCTGGAGCGGGCCGTCAGCGATGCGGGACTCGAGCCGCAGGAGGCCGGAGAGGTGCCGCTCGCCTGGCGCTACGGCGACCGCGACGCGGCGCTGCGAGCGCTGCTCTGCTCGGCCGGCGGCGCTCGTGCGAGCAGGGTTGCCGGGCGTGAGCGTGTCGCCGCCGCGCTCACGGACGCGATGCAACCGTTCACCGACCCTGATGGAGTCGTCACCCTGCAGAACGTGTTTCGCTACATCGCGGCCCGGAGGCCGCGATGATCATCACCGCTTGCAGCTGCTCGCCGGGACGGAACTCGGTACATGAGCGAGGCGCTTGGCATGCGTATGCACAATGCGATATAGATCCAGCATCGAGTGAGAGGAGAGACCTGACATGACCCTGCCCCTGCCTCCGATCGGGCATGTCGGATATGTCGTCGACGACATCACCGAGGCCGTCGATTGGGCTGTCTCGACGTTTGGTGCCGGCCCGTTCTTTCTGATCGAGCACCTGCCGTTCGACGTCTGCACCTTTCAGGGTGAGCCGGCGCGCTACGACCACTCCTCCGCGTTCGGGCAGTGGGGCGACATCAAGATCGAGCTGACGCTCGTCCACGACTCTGATCCTCCGGAAATGGGCGAGATCATCGGGGGCCCGGCCCCCCGCGTCGGTCACATCGGCATGCTCGTCGACGACCTCGAGGCCGAGAGCGCAGCGCTGGCAGCCGCCGGTCTGCCGGTGTTCCATGCGGGCGCGAGCGGGCCGGTGTCGGCGCGCTGGCACGATGGCCGCGCGCGGCTCGGGCACCACATAGAGCTGCTGCGCCGTGGGCCGGAGATCGAGGGCTTCTACGAGCTGATCCGCTCAAGCTCCGTCGGCTGGGACGGCTCGAGCCCGCTGCGTCCCGGACCCGGCGCGCACTGATGCGGTTCGGGGTGGTTGTCGGCGCGCCGACGCGCGCCGGGTACGTCGCTGCGGTTCAGCGGCGCCGAGCAGCTCGGCTTCGACGTCGTTCTCTGCTCCGACCACCTGGAGCTGGCGGGTCGCCACTTCTCGCACTTCGCGCCGATCCCGGCGCTGAGCGCGGCGGCGCTTTCCACCGAGCGCATCCGCATCGGCACCTCCGTTCTAAACCACGACTTCCGCCATCCGGCCGTGCTCGCTCGTGAGGCAGCATCACTCGACGTGCTGAGCGACGGCCGTCTGGAGCTCGGTCTCGGCATGGGCTGGAACGAGCCCGAGTACGCGATGGCGGGCATCGAGTTCGACCCAGGGCCAGTGCGCCTGCGCCGCTTCAGCGAGTACGTGCGGGTGGTGAAGGGCGTGATCGCTGAAGGCGAGTTCAGCTTCGCCGGCGAGTTCTTCCAGGTCGACTCGATGGCGGGCGAGCCGGCGCCGCTGCAGCGCCCGCACCCGCCGATCATGATCGGCGCGACTCGGCCGCGGATGCTGGCGCTGGCCGCGCGGGAAGCGCAGATCGTCAGCGTGAGCATGCTGCAGGCGAGCGACCCGTCGGAGTCCAGACTTCAGGCAATGATCGAGACGGTCCGCGACGCGGCGCCAGATCGATTCTCCGGGCTGGAGCTGCAGCTGCCGATCGCAGCCACGATCCCCCACCCGGTCGGTGGCGTCGATGCGGTCCGCGACGCGATCGCAGGCGGTGAGCGCTTCATCTCGATGCTGGCGTCCAAATTTGGCGAGCAGGCGCTGGCGGACTCCCCGATGGTGCTGACGGGAACACCGGCGCAGATGGCGCAGAAGCTGGCCGGCCTTCAGAATCGGTACGGGATCTCCGCGGTGATGATCCCGATGCCGCAGATGGTGGCGCTCGCAGAAGTGATCCATGAACTGAACGGAGTACCGCAATGACGCAGATCGTCGACCTCTCCCACCTGATCGTCTCCGATCCCCCGGACCTGCCCGACTTCCTGCGCAGCGAGGTCAGCTACCAGGACCACTCCAACGGCGCGCGCGAGTTCGAGGAGGTGTTCCAGATCGACAGCAGCCTGCTGCTGCGGGGCGAGGGCCCGTCCGGAGAGCGGCTATCGATCGGCACCCACAGCGTCACTCATCTCGATTCGCCGTACCACTACAACTCGACGATCCAGGGACGTCCATCGGACACGATCGACGTACTGCCGCTCGAGTGGTTCTTCGCGCCGGGCGTGGTCATCGACGCGACCGGGCGCGAAGACGGCGACGCGGTCACCGTCGAGCAGATGCAGGCCGGGATCGAGGCGGCCGGGCACGAGTTGAAAGCCCTTGACATCGTCCTGGTGCACACCGGCACCGACCGCTATTACGGCCAGCGTGACTACATGCACCACGGACCCGGTGTCACGCCTGAGGCGACGCGCTGGCTCTGGGAGCAGGGCGTGCGTGTGATGGGTATCGACGCCTGGGGCTGGGACGCGCCGCTGCGCATGCAGGCCGAGGTCGCGCGCGAGCGCAACGAGCAGGGGATCATGTGGGCGGCGCACCAGGTCGACCTGCCCTACTCGCAGATCGAACGCCTTACGAACCTGGCGGCACTGCCAAGGACCGGCTTTACGGTCGCGTGCTTCCCGCTGAAGGTCGAGCGGGCGAGCGCAGCGCCGGCGCGGGTCGTGGCGATTCTCGGCTAGTGCCTGAATACCCCGACCGTTAGTCCGGCAGGCTCCTGAGCAGTCGGCCGAAGAGCGCTCTGAGTGTCTGCTTGCCGTACTGGTGGGAGCCGTCGTGCATCGTGAGCACCGCGACGGAGATCCGTGCACAGCCTCGGGTCAGCAGTGCCACCTGGTTGTCGATCAGGCCGGTGCCCGAGCCCCAACCGCCCTTGAAGTAGAGCTTCCAGCCGCGCGGGGCCACCTCGCCGATGCCCCAGCGCTGCGACGGCACGATGCTGGCCAGCAGGCGCATCGCGTAGGCGCGATGCCGTCGGGCTATGAAACGGTCGATGTTCAGGAAGAACCTGGTCTGGTCCCGAGCGGTGATCTCCGACTCCCCCCAGATCGGCTCCGCGGGCGCGAAGCGGGTCATCCCGACCCGGTCGGCCAGTGAGCTCAGGCCACTCGCGCCCACGATCTCATCCAACTCGTCGGCCGCGTCGTTGTCGGACCACTCGATCATCGGCGTCAGCAGCCCTCTTTCAGCCGAGTTCAATGGGCGTGTTGCCACGGATGGCCGGTCGAGGTAGGCGGCCATCAACATCGGCTTGAGATCGCTTGCCGACCACAGCTGCTCGTCGGGGTGGTAGCCATAGAACGAGCGCATGGTGCGCACCGCGAACGCGATCTCGCCCTGCCGCGTATTGGCATAGGCGATCGCAGATCGGACGTCTGGCTGCCAGACCTGGTCCAGGGGCCCGATCCCCGGCACCGCGCAGGCGTGCGCCCGTGAGCGCTCGGCACCGGCGCCCTGTGCGCCAGTCATCAGCAAACCCGAGACGAGCACCATCAGCATCGCCCGCATCACTGGCTTTGAGCGGCTCATCGGATGCAAGAGGCTATCGGCGTCGGGCATACTGATTCTTGCGAGTGCCGACGACTATCCGCGCGGCGCTTTGTTACGACACCTGCTTCTAGGTTTACCCTGAGCCCGTGACTGGCGAGCCCACTTTCAGTGCTCCCAAACAGCGCCGCAGTCGTGAAACGCTCGACCGCGTCCTGGAGGCGGCCACCGAGCTGCTGCAGGAGGTCGGCTATGACGAGATGCGGGTCGCCGAGGTCGGTGAGCGCGCGAACATCGGGACCGCGTCGATCTACGCCCGCGTCGGCAGCAAGCACGGACTGATGCTCGCCGTCCAGGCCCGGATGGTCGAACAACTTGACCGCGAGGCGGCCGAGATGCTCGAGCCTCTGCGCGAGTTCGACGGACCGCTCGGGATCATCGTCAGACGGGTCGTCACAGTCATCGGCGACCTGTTCCGGCGCCACGAATCGCTGCTGCGCGTCTTCATGGTGCGTGCCGATACGGATTCGACCGTGACCGAACACGGCTCCGAGTCGACGGTGCGATTGCGTGATCTGGTCGCAGAGGTGCTGCTCGCACGACGGCAGGAGATCGCCCACGCGGCGCCTGAGACCGCGGTCGACGTCTGCTTCCGCATGGTCTACGACACGCTCGCCCGACGGGTCATGCGTGGCGCCGATTTCGAGTCGCGCCGCGACCTCGCCTGGGACGATCTCCTCGACGAGCTGGCCACAGCATGCACCGCCTACCTCACGTACGGGAGGCCTTGACTCATACCAAAATTGGAATAGGATTCCAATTTGTACATCAAGCTGACGAGGAGAGAACTTCATGGCGCTGTCCCTGATCTCGCAGCTCGCGCATGTCGAGCTGACCACGCCCAAACCGCAGGAGTCGCTCGACTTCTGGACCAATGTGATCGGCCTAGAGGAGACCGCCCGCGAGGGTCAGTCCGTTTACCTGCGCGGCTGGGGCGACCGCTTCCACCACACGCTCAAGCTGACCGAGGGCGACCAGCCCGGACTCACTCACATCGGCTGGCGTGCGTTCGGCCAGGAGGAGCTCGAAGCTGCCGCGAAGCGGCTCGAGGGCGCGGGCGCCGGTGTCGGCTGGCTCGAGGACTCGACCGGCCACGGCCCGGCCTATCAGTACCGGTCGCCGGGCGGACACGTGCACGAGATCTTCTGGGAGGTCGAGCGCTACAAGGCCCCGGTCGGCCAGGAGTCGCCGTTCCCGAACCGGCCGCAGAAGTTCGTTCCGCGCGGTTGCGGCGCCCGCTGCATCGACCACGTGACGATCGCGACCGCCAGCCCTGACGGTGACGCGAAGTGGTTCCGGGACACGCTCGGCCACCGCTACACCGAGTTCACGACGATCCCCGACAGCCCGGACAACATCGTCTTCTGCTTCACGACGACCTGCGAGCGCGGCCACGACCTGGGCCTCGCCTGGGATCCGACGCCCGCGCGCGGTCGGATCAACCACTTCGCCTACTACGTCGAGACCACCGACATGCTTCTGCGGGCGGCCGACGTGCTGCTCAACCAGGGGGTGGCGATCGAGTTCGGGCCCGGCAAGCACGGCATGGGCGAGCAGGGCTACCTGTACTTCCGCGAGCCGAGCGGTCTGCGCATCGAGCTCAACGCGGGCGGTTACCGCAATTACGAGCCGGACTGGGAGACGGTTCGCTACGAGCCGCGGGCTGGCTCGAACGTGTTCTACCGCAACATCGCGATGCCCCACTCGATGCTGGAGAACTTCCCGCCGATCGAGATGTCCGCCGGCCAAACGGCTGATGCGGCGCAGACCACCGGCCTCTTCGTCTGAGCATCAGGGAGGAGATACGGAATGCGCATAGCCAGATACGAGATTGATGGGAACCTCAGCGTCGGCGCTGTCGAGGGTGAGGAAGGCTCGACAGTCGTACGGTCGCTGCCAAGCGGTGTCGGCCCGATCGACCTGCTGCAGCAGACGCCGGACCAGCGGGCCGCACACGCACTCGGCGACCCGGTGCCCGTCAGCGACGTGCGCCTGCTGGTCCCGCACCAGCCGCCGAGCGTGCGCGACTTTGTCGCCTTTGAGCAGCACATCGAGGGCATGATCATGGGTGACAAAATCCCCTTCCCCGAGGCCTGGTACGGCGCGCCGGCCTTCTACTTCTCGAACCCGAATTCGGTGTTCGCGACGGGCGACGAGATTCCCGTGCCGCCGCGAGCCCAGCGGTTCGATTATGAACTCGAGGTAGCGGCGATCATCGGCAAGCGGGTGAGCGACCTCACGCTCGAGGACGCGCGCCAGGCGATTGCGGGCTACACGATCTTCAACGACTGGTCGGCGCGAGACCTCCAGGGCGAGGATCGCAAGCTCGGGATGGGCTGGGCGAAGGGTAAGGACACCGCCTCTACGCTCGGTCCCTGGATCGTCACGGCCGACGAGCTCGAGCAACATCGTGACGCCGAGGGCCGGCTCGACCTGCAGATGACCGTCTGGCGGGGCGGCGAGCAGATGGGGACCGACACGCTCGCGAGCACCGCCTGGACCTTCGAGCAGATGCTCGTCTACGCCTCTCGCGGCACTGCACTGGTCCCGGGCGACGTCGTCGGCTCGGGAACCTGCGGCGGCGGTTGCCTTGGCGAGCTCTGGGGACGCAGTGACCCGCGAAACCCCTCGCCGCTCGGCCCCGGCGACATGGTCAAGATGACTGTCGAGGGGATCGGAACGATCGAGAACACGGTCGTCGCCGGTCCGCAGCCGGCTGAGTACGGAAGCGCGCGCCGCCGCGCCACCGCCTAGATATTTGGGGGCGGCGGCTTGCTGGCTCGCCGCCCCCTCCACAGGCCTCAGACGTCGCGCGTGACCGCGTCATCCGGGAGCGACCGCCGGAGATCGTCGTCGAAGCGTCCGCCGACCAGCACGAACAGCAGTCGCACGATGCCTTCAGTGCGGTTCTCCCAGGCGTGATCGGTGCCGCGCTGTACAACCACGTCCCCCTGGCTGACCACGGTGGCCGAGCCGTCATCGAGCACCAGCGTGACCTCGCCCGCGAGCACGACGCCGTAATCGACGCTCTCGGTCCGATGCATGGGCGACCGGGCCCCTGGCGGCATGTCGACGATCCGCACGCGTGTGCCCTCGATCGGTGGACCGAGCGGCTCACCTGCACGGATCGGCTCATCCTCGGTCGCGCTGATCGGTGCCGGCGAAGCCACGGTCAGCCACATGTCGTGGAAGGTGGCTCCGTCGGGCACGGTGCGTGACACGGCGTGCGTGCCATCGCTGAGCACCGTGCCCAGCCCCGAGTCACCGTGGCCGGTGACGATCCGTCGTGGAAGCCGTGGCTCAGTCATGCCAGTGCGCCAGCGGCAGTCCGGCAACCGGTGAGCGGAACGACGGCAGCGTGTCGCCCATCAGGCTGCCCAGGTAGACCGTCCTGCGGTCCGGACCGCCGAACGTCACGCTCGCCATCAGCGGTGCCAGCGTTCCGCGTCCGCCGCCGAGGAGCTCCGGGGTCATCGTCCCGGCGAAGAACGCCTGGTCGAAGGCGGCGACGCCCTCTGGGTCGCCGTCGTCGAGCAGCGTGAGCAGCTCGCGCTCCGGTGTCAGCGCGATCAGCCTGTCACCGTTGACGAGCGTGATCCAGAGGTTGCCGGCGACATCGAAGGCAAACCCGTCCGGTATTCCTCCCAGGTCCTCCGGGCCATAAATCTCGCGATCGAACAGGGAGCCGTCGTCGGCGACGCGCAGGCGCGAGATGTGGCGCGCGTTGGACTCGACGACGTACAGCCACTCCTCGTTGGCATCGAAGCGAATCTCGTTGGTTCCGATGAAGCCGTCGGCGACGATCCTCGCGCCGTGTTCGTCGAGCAGCGCGATATAGCCGTCCGGCGTCTTCTCGTTGACGGAGATGGTCCACGGTTGCTGTCGCGTGTGGACCGTGATCCAAATCCGGCCATGCGAATCCGCCAGCGAGAAGTTCGCCTTGCCGAGCGGTCTGCCGTCGATCTCCGTGTACAGAGTCGTGCTCTCGCCCGCGCGCGTCATCCGCTCAATCGCGTCAGTTCCGAAGTTGGCGATGATGAAGTCGCCGTTCGCGTCGAACGCGAGCCCGTTGGGCAGCGTTCCTTCGAGGATGTAGCGCGACACCGAGCCGGCGGCGCCGGCCGGTTCAACGATCTCCTGCGCGATCAGGGTCTGCGTGCCGTCAGGGTCGATGCGCATCACGCCGCCGCGCGCGTCGGCGCTCCACAGCGTGCCGTCAGGCTCCGCGAGGATGCACTCGGGGCGCTGCAGGTCAGCGCCCACGAAGATGATCGACTCACGGTCAACCTGCCAGCCTCTCAGCGGGTTGTCGGCGGCGCTCATCGCTTCGGGCCGATCAGCTCGATCAGGTGGCCGTCCGGACTGTGCACGAACGCCATCCGCCGCCCTGGCTCGGGTGACTGGCGCGGACTCCAGACGGGCGCAGCGCCCGCCTCGAGCGCCGTCGCATAGGCCGCGTCCAGGTCGTCTGTCTCCAGTGCGACGTGGCCAAAACCACCGGTGCGCATCGCCTCCGGTGGGTCGGCCCAGCTGATGCCGGCCTCGGCGGCAGGCACCTCGAACAGCTCGACGCGTGCACCGCCGGCGGTCTGGAGCATGGCGCCACGTACATCACCTGGCAGCTCGAACTCGACCTCGGCTTCGAAGCCGAATGCACGGCTGTACCAGGCCACCGAGCGCTCGAGGTCAGGCACCGTCAAACCGACATGATGGGCTCGAATTGTTCTCATGACATCCAGTTGACAAATGTGTATAGACTTCGTGCAAGCGTACATCAACTGAGGGGTTGGTATGCAGTTTGCGGGTGCAGCGTTGTGGAAGGGCGAGTCCGGCTATGAGGAAGCGCGACAGGCGGCGGTCTGGAACGTGCGCAAGCCGGACCGCTTTCCAGAGGTGATCGTGCAGGCTCGGACCGAGGACGACGTGATTGCAGCGGTGACGCTCGCGGCCGGCCGCGGACTGCGCGTCAAGGCTCGCGCGGGCGGCCACGCCTGGAGCGGCTCATCGGTCCGCTCCGGGATGCTCCTTGATCTCTCGCGGCTGAACGAGGCTCGATTCGACCCGACTCTGGGGATCGCGAGCGTCCAGCCCGGCGTCAAGGGCCGCGACCTCAACATGCTGCTGGCCGATCACGGCCTGTTCTTTCCTTCTGGCCACTGCCCGTCTGTCGGGATCGGCGGATTTCTGCTGCAGGGTGGCTGGGGCTGGAACTCAAGGGCGATCGGCCCGGCCTGCATGAGTATCGTTGCCGTCGACGTGGTCACGGCTGCAGGCGAACTGATCCACGCCGATGCGCACCAGAACGCGGATTACCTCTGGGCTGCACGCGGATCCGGCGGGGGGTACTTCGGTGTCGTGACATGTTTCCACCTCCGCTGTCATCCGCGGCCCACCGCGACCTATACGCGCACCGACGTCTATTCGCTTGATGACGTCGACGAGGTGCTCTCCTGGGCGATGGAGTTCGAGCCGACGCAGCCGGCCGAGTTCGAGTTCGCGATCATCGGCACGACGCCGACGCTTCCGGACGGACGCACCGTTCACGACGGGACCGCGCTGATGCTGATGTGCCAGGCGCTGATGTACGACGATGACGAGGCACGCTCATCGCTGGCCCGCCTCGACGAGTGCCCGGCGCTCGACCGCGCGCTGCATCGCGAACGGGCCCGAGCGGTCAGCTTCACTGAGCTATACGACGGTCCCAACGCGGTCGAGCCGGAGGGCGTGCGCTGGACGGCTGACGGGATGTGGACCAATGCCAAGGGCGCCGCCCTGATCGAGCCCGCCAAGGAGCTGTTCGGCGACGTGCCGACCCCCGAGTCGCACGTCTTCTGGTATCCGTGGCGCCAGCAGCAGTTCGAAGACGCCGCCATCTCGGTTCAGGGGGACCTCTACCTCGCAGCCTTCGCGGGATGGCATGACCCCGCGCAGGACGATCACTATGTCGCCTGGCCGACCGGGCACATGCGGCGTATGGAGCCGTTGTCCGAGGGCATTCAGCTGGCCGACGAGAATCTTCACGAGCGTTCGGCACGCTTCCTGTCGCCTGAGAACCAGCAGCGACTCGAGCAGCTGCGTACCCGGCACGATCCCGAGGCTCGCTTCCACTCCTACCTCACAACGGACGAGGACAGCTGGTGAGCGGGGTCTCCAGCCGTGCCGGCGACAACGTCGTCCAGGTCCACGAGCAGCTGCGCGAGGCGATCCTCTCCGGCGACGTACGCCCAGGAGCTAAGACGTCGCAGGCCGAGCTCGCGCGCGACCTGGACGTTGGACGTACGCCACTGCGCGAGGCCGTGCGGATGCTGCAGAGCGAGGGCCTGATCTCGACCGAGCCCAACCGGCGGGTCGTGATCGCGAGCCTTTCGATCGAGGACGCCGAGGAGCTCTACGTCCTGCGGATCGCGCTCGAGGTGACGGCGACGCGAATCACGCTGCCGCTGCTGACCGAAACCGACTTCGCGGAGCTCGAGGGCTTCATGGCTCAGATGACGCATCTGGCCGGCGGCGGGCCGCCGGCGCTGGCGCTGTTTCGTGGGCCGCACCGAGCCTTCCACGAGCGGTTCGTGCGCCGCGCCGGGCCGCGCTCCGCGCAACTGATCGCCGAGCTGTCCGATCACTCAGAGCGATACCGGCGCGTGTACGGTGGGATCACGCCGGGTCAGTACGAGAAGCGAGCGGTCGAACACCGCGCGATGCTCGACGCAGCGATCGAGCGAGACGCCTGACGCGCTGGCGCGAGCACTGGCGACGCACTACGTTGCCACCGCACTGCTCGTCACCTCCGCGCTTGGATCCCGAATACCCGCTCGACCGCCTGCGCGCGACGGTCGACGAGATCGCTCCGGGGGCCGTGCATGCGCTTGGTTAGGAGTCGATTGCGGCTCTCCGACAGACCGGGCGCCACTTGTACCCTCTCGCCAGAGGGTCCGGCTAGCCGGGCGACGAGAGAGGAGTTCAGTGGTGAGCACCGTCATTGAGACGGGCGTGTCGTCGGCGACCACCGACGCGCGGGACTATCTGCTCGAGGTCGATGACCTGCGCATCCAGTACGGCGGCGTGGTCGCGATCGACGACATCAGCTTCAAGATCCCGCGCGGATCGATCGTCGGCCTGATCGGCCCGAATGGCGCTGGCAAGACCTCGCTGGTCGATGGACTGATGGGTGCCCACCGGCCGGCAAGCGGATACGTGCGGTTCGATGGCGTGGATGTCACCGGCCACGCCGCGCACCGGCTCGCGCATCGGGGCATGACACGCACCTTCCAGTCGGTTGAGCTGTTCGACGACATGAACGTCGAGGAGAACCTGTTGGTGGCAGCTGAGCGGCCCCCGCTCTGGAGGGCGCTTGCGCAGGTGCTCGCGCCGATCGCGCGGCCTGGTGCAGAGGCGGTGGCCTGGGCGGCAGAGGCGGTCGAAATCACGGACATCCTCGAGCGCGAACCGCAGGAGCTCTCGCACGGCCAGCGCAAACTCGTCGGGGTTGCTCGCGCACTTGCCAGTCGGCCATCCCTGCTGTTGCTCGACGAGCCCGCTGCAGGCCTTGACACCGACGAGACGGCGCTGCTCGGCAAGCGCCTACGCGAACTGCCGGAGCGCGGGATCACGCTGCTGTTGATCGACCACGACATGAGCCTCGTGCTCGAGGTCTGCGACCACATCCTCGTGATCGACTTCGGCAAGCTGATCGCCGAGGGTACGCCGGCTGAGATCCGCACCAACCCGAGCGTGATCAACGCCTACCTCGGCCGTCAGGGCGGACACGGGAAGGATGAGGAGGCGGCGCCATGAGTGCCAGCACACCTGGGGCGGCAGGGGCTGCTGGCCAGCGAGCCGGCAGCCCCAGCAACGCCGGCTCATCCGGCGACCAAGCGAGCAGCACCACGCTCGAGTTGAAAGGCCTGACGGCCGGTTACTTCGGCATCCCCGCCGTGCGTGATGTGTCACTGCAGGTGGCGGCCGGTGAGGTCGTCGCGCTGCTCGGTCCCAACGGCGCCGGCAAGACCACGACGCTGTCCACGGTCGCGGGCCTGCTGAAGCCGATCGCCGGAGAGATCCTGTTCGACGGCAACCCGATCGTCGGCCGCGCGCCCGAGCGACTCGCCCGGGAAGGCCTGACGTTGGTTCCGGAGGACCGTGCGCTGTTCTTCGATCTGACTGCGCGGGAGAACCTGCGGCTGGCCAGGCGCGGCGACAGTATGCAGGAGACCGACATCATCGAGATGCTGCCGGAGCTCGAGAAGTGCCTCGATCGCAAGGCAGGCGTGCTCTCCGGCGGCGAGCAGCAGATGCTGACGCTCGCGCGCGGCCTCATGTGCCGTCCGCGGCTGCTGATGGTCGACGAGATGAGCCTCGGTCTGGCCCCCGTGATCGTCGAGCGACTGATGCCGGTGTTGCGGCGAATCGCGGACGACTTCGGCACCGCCGTCCTGTTCGTCGAACAGCATGTGCAGCAGGCCCTCGAGTTGGCTGAGCGCGCGTACGTGCTCGTCAACGGGCAGATCGTCCTGCAGGGCACTGCCGAGGAGCTCCGCAGCCGTCGCGACCTGCTCGAGGCGAGCTATCTAGGGGAAGGCGCCACCGAGGAAGCTGCCACCGAGGCAGCTGCCGGCCGGCCGCCATCGGAGCAGCGCTCGTGAGCAACACTTGTCCCGCCGGTTGCATACGCATACACGGCAATTTCAGCAAACCGCAGTTGGTAGTAACAAACGCATCTAGGAGGA
Source organism: uncultured Conexibacteraceae bacterium (assembly GCA_963844665.1). Taxonomy (GTDB): domain Bacteria; phylum Actinomycetota; class Thermoleophilia; order Solirubrobacterales; family Solirubrobacteraceae; genus Palsa-465. Next base: position 947,161 of record CAWJPB010000005.1, on the reverse strand, counting down.
AGAGAGAGGCATGCGCATCAAAACCCTGGCGATAGTCCTCGCGGCCATGTGTGCCGCGATGGCGGTTGCCATCACCACCGCGGGGGCACGCACTACGCGCGCTCGCGCACACTCGTCGAGCGTCCTGGGCAAGCGGGATCCCGCCAAGGGAACGCCCGTCGTGTTCGGCGCCGACAACATGAACGTCGCCCCGGGCGCGGCGTTCCCCGAGTCGCAACAAGCGGCCCAGGCAATGGTCGACTACATCAACACCTATAAGGGCGGTCTGGACGGCCACCCGATCAAGATCGACTGGTGCGCCACCGACGGCACGCCAGCACAGTCGTCGAGCTGCGCCAAGCAGCTGATCGCGGACCATCCCAAGGCGATCATCGGCGCCAGCGACCTGTCGACCGCCGTCACGATCCCGGCCTACGCCAAGGCTCACCTGGCGTACCTCGGCGGGATGGACTTCACCCCGGTCGAGAACACGGCCAGCAACTCGATCATCTTCACCGACTCGGCGCAGCTGGGCAACGTCATTGCCGGCGAGTATGCGGTCAAGAAGCTCGGCGGCAAGAAGGTGGCGGTGATCACGCTCGGCAACCCGCAGGGTCAGTTCAGCGCGAACGTGCTCTGGCAGCCCGGGATCAAGGCGGCCGGTGGCCAGTTCTCGCTGTTCTCCGTGCCCCTGACGTCGGCGACTGTGACCTCCACCGTGGAGGAAGCGGTCACCTCTGGTGCCCAGGTGATCGGGCTCGAGGATCCGGGTCAGTGCCTGCCGCTGCTGCAGGGCCTGCAGGCCGCCGGTTGGCATGGTCCGGTCATCTCGATCGACCCGTGCTCGGCGCCGGTCACGGTGAAGGCAGCCGGCTCCGCCGCCAACGGCATGTATTGGACGCAGCCGTTCCAGGTGCCGGCGACGCACACCGCTCAGGCCAACCTGGCGGTCGCGATCCTGGCCAAGTACGCGCCGAAGAATATCGCGATCGACTCGCCGGCGCTGACCGACATGAGCACGGTGATGAACATCTGGTCGGCCTTCCATGCGACCAAGCCGTCCAAGCTGAAGGAGTCCTACATCCTGAAGACGCTCCGCAGTGGGAAGAACCACCCGAACTTCCTTGCCGCTCCGTACACCTGCAACGACAAGGCCATTCCGGCCTACAAGGCGGTCTGCAACGCGAGCTACTACGTCTACAAGATCGTGAACGGGAAGCCGGTGAAGGTGTCGACGCCAACCAATGAGGGAGCCAGCCTGGTCAAGTAATTCCGTTCCAGGCGGCTTTACGTCGCGGTCGGGGTCTGGGATCTTGTGATCCTGGCCTCGACCCGGCGTAGTCTGCGCCGCCGGCCGGCCACGCTCAGGCAGGGAGACGAGAGACATGAGCTATGTGTTGTTCCTGATGATCGGGCTTGGCGCCGGCGCCGTCTACGCGCTGCTCGGGCTTGGTCTGGTGCTCAAGCACCGCAGCGCCGGTGTGGTGGACTTCTCACACGCCGCCGTGGCGATGTGGTGCTCATACGTGTTCCTCGAGCTGCACACCAACGGCCAGCTCGTCTTCCCGTGGGTGGCGGTCGCCACGCACATCCAGCTGTTCTCGGCCAACAGCGGCGCGCCCGTGTGGCTCTCGATCGTCGTGGCGCTGGTCTACTCGGCGATCCTCGGACTGATCTTCTATTACGCCGTCGTACGGCCGCTGCGGCACGCGCCGGTGCTCGCCCGCGTCTGCGCGTGCGTGGGCTTCATGCTCTACCTGGAGGCCGCGGCGACGATCAACTTCGGGACCTTCCAGGTGGCATCGCCCCCGATCCTGCCGGACACCTCGATGAACCTCGGGGGCGGCCTGATCGTGCCCTCGGTCGACATCTATCTGGCTGCCTTTGCCGTGATCGTCGGTCTGGTCTTGGGCGCGATATACCGATACACCCGCTTCGGGCTGGCCACGCGCGCTGCCGCCGGCAACGAACGTGGCGCGCTGTTGATCGGGCTTCCGGCGACGCGCCTGGCCGCCGCGAACTGGGTGATCGCGACGGTATTGGCTGCCGCGGCCGGAATCCTGATCCTGCCGATCACCACCCTCAGCCCCAGTGACTACACGCTTTTCATCGTGCCGGCCCTGGGCGCGGCTCTGCTGGCGCGCTTCACATCCTTCCCGCTGACGGTGGCCGGCGGCCTCGCGATCGGCATGCTTCAATCCGAGCTGGGAAAGCTGCAGACCGTCTGGACCTGGCTTCCGCAGTCGGGTCTGCAGGACGGTCTGCCCTTCATCCTGATCATGATCGCGGTCTTCGCGACATCCAAGCGCCTTCCGGCTCGCGGCGGTCTCGTCACCATTCGGAACGCCTCGATCGGTCGCCCGAAGGCGCCGCTTCGCACGACCGGGATCTCCCTCGTCATCGGCGTCGTGGCGATCCTGCTGTTCTCGCAGCTCTACAAGTACGCCTTTGCCGCGTCGCTGAATGTCGCCTGCGTGGCGCTGTCGGTGGTCGTGATCACCGGATATGTCGGGCAGATCTCGTTGGCCCAGAGCGCCTTTGCCGGGATCAGCGCCTTTGAGATCAGCCACATCGGCCATGGCCTCGGTCTGGGTTTCCCATTCGCTTTGATTCTCGGTGCGTTGTGTGCCGTGGTTGTCGGCGTGGTCATCGGCCTGCCGGCGGTGCGCGTGCGCGGCGTCAACCTGGCGATCGTCACGCTCGCGGCGGCGACAGCGCTCGATGCGCTCGTCTTCAATTCGACCTGGTTCAGCGGCGGCTACACGGGCATGTCGGTGCATCCCCCCAACCTGCTGGGGCTCAACTTCGGCATCACCAGCAACAACAACTCGACGGTGTTCGCGATCTTCTCGCTCGTGATCTTCTGTCTGATGGCGTACTTCGTTGCGCGATTGCGCAACTCCCCGGCCGGGCGCATGTTCATCGCCATCCGCTCCAATGAGAATGCGGCCTCAGCGGTCGGCGTTAACGTTGCGCGGACCAAGCTCTTCGCGTTCGGCATCTCCGCGTTCATCGCCGGAATCGGCGGCGGGCTGCTGGCCTACCAGCAGATCAACATCAATCCCGCCTCGTTCACATCCTGGACGTCACTGACGATCCTCGCCATCGCCTATGTGGGCGGTGTCGGCAGGATCGGGGGCGCGGTCGCCGCCGGTGTTCTGCTCGCGGGTAACGGCCTGATGGCGACGCTGCTCAACAAGCTCTTCGACTTCAACACGTACCAGATGCTGATCGCGGGCTTCCTGCTGATGATCACTGCCGTCGCCAACCCGGACGGCATCGCCAAGGAAATGCAGGGCACCTATTTCAAGCTCCTGGCGCGGGCGCAGAAGCGGCTGGGCCGAAGCGGTGACGAGCCGGGCGATCAAACGCCACCACCACCCGCTGTCGAGAGTCCAACCAATGTCGGTTCGACCGTAGCGGCCTGAGGCGGATCCAATGGGCCGGCTCGAGGGCAAGGTCGCGCTGATCAGCGGGACCGCGGGTGGCATGGGCCGCGCTGCGGCGATCGAGTTCGCTGCTCAGGGTGCCCTGGTCGCCGGTTGCGACATGAACGTGGAGGGCGACGCTGAGACGGAGGCACTGGTGCGGCGTGCGGGTGGCGCGATGAGGTCGTTCGCGCCGGTTGACCTCACCGATGAAGAGCAGGCGCTTGGCTGGGTTGAGGCTGCCGTTGCGGAGTTCGGCGGAGTCGATGTGCTCTACAACAACGCCTCCGTGGCCCGGGTCGGGCCCTGGGATGAGCTCGACTATGAGGAATGGCGCCGCTCGATTACCTATGAGCTGGACCTCGTCTACCTATGCACAAAGGCTGTATGGCCGCACCTCGTCGCTCGTGGCGGTGGCTGTGTGATCAACGTCGGCTCAGTGTCAGCGGTCCGCGGTGCCGCGTTCGTTCACCAACACGCGCACGGGGCCGCAAAGGGTGGAGTTGTCGCATTCACAAAGCACCTGATGGTCTCCGGGATCCCGCACAACATCCGCGCGGTCAGTATCTCGCCGGGAATGATCCGCACACCCGCCACCTCAGAGATCCCCGAGCAGGTTCTGGCCGAACTGATGGCGAAGACCCCCTCGCTCAGGGCCGGTGAGCCCGAGGAGGTGGCGCGGCTGGCGTCCTTCCTCGCCTCAGACGAGGCGCCCTATATCAACGGCGCCGACATCGCGATCGACGGCGGCGCCGCTGCGATTGCGCCCTGAGCTGTACGGCGCCAACCCGCGTGTCACTGTTGTCGTCACGGAGCTGCGGGCGGTCCGTGCGTCTTGCGTCGTACCAGCGTCGGGGTGAGCACCACACGTCGCGGCGGCAGCTGGGTCTCCGGCTGGGCCGTCACCCGCGTGAGCAGCAGGTCGGTCGCGGCCGTGACCATACCGGCGATGTCCTGGCTGACGGTCGTCAGCTGAAAGGTCTCCCAGCCTGCGAGAAGGACGTTGTCGAATCCGATCAGAGTGACATCGCGCGGAATGCGGATGCCACGGCCGTGCAGGGCATTGAAGGCGCCGAGCGCGAGGATGTCATTTGCGCAGAAGAGCGCGGTCGGTCCTGATTCGAGCAGTTCGAGCGCCGCCCGGTGTCCCTCGGTGAAGTCGAAGGGCGATCGGCGCCAGCGGTCATCAGGCAGCTCTATGCCGGCCTGTGCCAGCCCGGCGCGGAAACCAGACTCTCGGTCGCGTCCTGTGCTGGTCCCCGAGGGTCCGAACATTGCGGCGACCTGGGTGTGTCCGAGTTTGATCAGCTCCTCGGCCGCGAGCGAGCCGCCCAGGTGGTTATCGACAACGCACACATCGCCCGGGGCGTTGTCGACCTCGCGGTTGAGCAGCACGAACGGAAACCCGCGCTGGAAGAGCGCCTCCGGCAGGGTCGAATCGAGCATCGTGGTCGTCAGGATCGCGCCGTCGAGCGAGCCGTCAACCAGTCGCTCAAGCGGGACGGCGCCGTCGCGGTCCGGAGTCAGCACCAGCATCCGCAGATCCGTCTCCCGCAGGGCGTGGTTCAGGCCGTCGAGTACCTGAAGGTAGAACGGGTTGCCGAGATCACTGACGACGATCCCGACCTGACCGGCGGAACGGGTCGCCAGACTGCGGCCACGCTGGCTCGGAACGTACTGCAGCTCGGCGGCCGCCGCGAACACACGCCGCCGGGTTTCCTCAGAGAGGCGCGGGTCGTCGCGCAGCGCACGAGAGACCGTCGGCTGCGATACGCCGGCGACGCGCGCTACATCGTGGCTTGTGACCGGGCGGACCGGCGTCATCGCATGCGTATAACAACTGCCATGGGTCTCCCGCGCGGCTCGTGGACGACCTGCTCGAACTGACAGGTTGTCATGCCCGCGACGCAAGGTGCTCGAAATGCCGAGAGACTTATGCTGAGCCGAGCAGTCCGCGCCCGCAGCGCCAGGATTGCTCGTTCGATGGGCGGGCGCAGTGACGCCACCTGTCAGGCAGCCCGCCCTTGACGCCCATCAGCCGGAGGAGTACGTTGGTTATACGTATGCACAGCAGAGGCTCGAGCTGTCCTTTGCACGCCAACATCCGACGGCAACCGTGCTGAAAAACGTGTGAGGAGAGAGCCAGTGCCACCTGCAGCTTCCAAGGTCCTGATCGTCGGTGGAGGAATCGGCGGGCTGTCGAGCGCAATCGCGCTCACCGCTCGGGGCATTGACGTCGAGATCGTCGAGCAGAACCCGAAGTGGGACGTTTACGGCGTCGGGATCATCCAGCCTGGCAACGCCATGCGTGCCCTGCATCAGCTTGGGCTTTTGGAGCAGGCGCTGAGCGCCGGGTTCGCGATGGATGGCGACCGCTTCTATCTGGCGGATGGCACGCAACTGGCCGACAACGAGTTTCCACGTGTGGTCGGCCCTGAGTTCCCTGGCCTCAACGGGATCACGCGGCCGCGCCTGCACGAGATTCTCACCGCGGCGGTGAAGCGCTCCGGCGCCAAGGTCACACTCGGTCACCGGCTCGCGTCCCTGAGCCAGGATCCGGACGGTGTCGATGTGGAACTCACCGACGGGTCATCGGGCCGTTACGACCTCGTCATCGGAGCGGACGGCATCTTCTCGCAGGTCCGCTCGCTCGTCTTCCCGGATGCGCCAGCGCCTCGGTACACGGGACAGGCGGTGTGGCGCTACAACCTGCCGCGCCCCGCCGAGGTTGACAAGCTCGCGATGTACGCCGGCCCCGACGGTAAGGCTGGCATGGTGCCGCTTGCCCCGGACCTCATGTATCTCCTGTTCATCGAGACACCGGGCGGCGAGGTTCCGCCGCAACTCGACCCGGAGACGCTCGCACCGACCCTGCGCAGCCGACTCGAGGGTTTCGGTGGGAAGATCGCCGAGGTCAGGGACGGAATCACAGACTCGAGCAAGGTCGTGTACCGGCCGATCGAGACGGTCTGGGTGGCGCCGCCGTGGCAGCGCGGTCGCGTTGCGCTGATCGGCGACGCCGCACATGCCGCCGGTCCGCACGTGGGCCAGGGCGCGGCAATGGCGCTCGAGGACTCGGTCGTGCTTGCAGAAGAGCTCGCCGAAACGGACGATCTCCAGGCCGCCTACGAGGGCTTCGGCAGCCGGCGGTACGAGCGAGTCAGGACAATCGTGGAGATCTCCGAACAGATCGCGCAGTGGGAGATCGACCACGTTCGAGATGCCGACTTCGTCGGGCTCACGATGAAGAGCGTGATGGTCACCGCGGAGCCGATCTGATGTATGCGCTCGGCACCTTCGCCCGTGAGGGCGAGGCACCGTTCCCGGGCCTGGTGTTCGAAGATGAGAGTGTGGTCGACCTCTCCGGCTACGGGTGGCGTGACACCGATCAGATCCTGTGCAGGTGGCCGACGGCTGAGACCGTGATCGACAGGCTGGCCGACGGGGCGGGCGACATTCCGCTCGACGAGCTGATGACACTGCCGCCGCTTCGACCCGGGCAGATCCTGCAGAGCGGCGCCAATTACCGCAAGCACGTCATGGACCTGATCGTCGCAGAGGAGCTCGAGCGGGGGACGCTGTCGCGCGAGGAGGCCATCGCGAAGGGCACGAAGATCATGGATGAGCGCGTCGCCGCGGGTGAGCCATACATCTTCCTCGGCGCGCCCAGCGCGATCACCGGACCCTACGATGATGTCGTCCTCCCGGCTCGCGGTGAGCAGCACGACTGGGAGCTGGAGCTCGCGGTCGTGATTGGCGTCGGTGGCCGCAACATCCCCAGGTACGAGGCGCCGAACCACATTGCGGGCTACACGATCGCCAACGATCTGACAACGCGCGATCTTGTCTACCGCCCCGACCTGAAGGCGATCGGCAGCGACTGGCTACGCGCCAAGAACGCCCCGACGTTCCTGCCGCTCGGCCCGTGGATCGTGCCGGCCCGGTTCGTGGAGGATCCGCAGGATCTGACGATCAGGCTCAGCGTCAGCGGTGAGGTGATGCAGAACGAGTCGACCGCCGACATGATCTTCGACGTCCCCACACTCATCAGCTACACCTCCTCACTGGTGACGCTGCAGCCCGGAGACCTGATCCTGACTGGCTCGCCCGCCGGCAACGGTATGCACCACCGTCGCTTCCTGAACGCCGGCGATGTGATCGAATCGACGATCACCGGGCTGGGCGGCCAGCGCAACGTCTGTATACGCGAGGCCTCGTGAGGGTCGCACTGGTCACCGGCGGCGGTCGCGGGATCGGCCGTGCCTGCGCTGAACAGCTCGCGGCCGACGGCTTTCGCGTCCTGATCGCGGACAGGTCGGGGGCGCAGGAGGCCGCGGCGGAGATCGAGGGTGCCCAGCCCTACGCGGTCGACCTGGCCGACCCGGACCAGGTTGTGGGTCTGGCGGCCAAGGTGCTGGACGACAACGGCCACTGCGACGTGCTCGTCAACAACGCGGTGTTCATGATTCTTCGCAGGCTCGAGGACCTCGACCTCGAGACCTGGCGCCGGTTTGCCGCGGTCAACATCGAGGCGCCGCTGATGCTCTGCTCGAAACTGCTGCCGACGATGGCAGCCAATGGCGGCGGGCGTGTGATCAACATCATCTCCAACACGGTCTTCGCCCCCCCTGGCCCGGGAATGGCCGCATACATCACGACCAAGGGCGCCCTGCTCGGTATGACCCGTGCGCTCGCGGTCGAGTGGGGCGGGCGCGGTATCACCGTCAATGCAGTCGCGCCCGGTCTGACGCCGACGCCCGGCTCCACGGCTGACATCTCGCAGGCGGCGTTCGACGCGGTGCGAGCCGAGCAGGCGCTCGACCGCACCCTCGCCCCGGCAGACATCGCCGGCGCCGTGGGGTATCTGGCTTCGGACGCCGCAGCCGCGGTGACCGGCCAGACGATCCGAGTCGACGGAGGACGCGTGACGCTATGAGTGGCCGCGTCCAGGGCAAGCTGATTGTGATCACCGGTGCGGCACGCGGACAGGGTGAGGCCGAGGCGGCCAAGCTGGCCGCCGAAGGGGCGATCGTCGTCGCCTGTGACCTCGAGGCTCCAGGCTCGGAAACCGGCATTGTCGGTCACCGGCTCGATGTCGCCGACCAGGCCTCGTGGTTCGCGCTCAAGGAGCGGATCGAGCTCGAGCTGGGCGCCCGCGTCGACGGGCTCATCAATAACGCCGGCGTGACCAGCAGGGTGCGCCTGCCCGATGTCGAGCTCGAGGACTGGAATCGCGTGCTGGCGGTCAATCTCACCGGCCCGATGCTTGGGATCAAGACGCTGCTGCCGCTGATGCCTGAGGGCTCGTCGATCGTCAACGTCGGCTCGGTCGCCGGGCTCACAGGGCACTACACGGCTGCCTACACGGCCAGCAAATGGGGTCTGCGCGGTCTCACGCGGACGGCCGCAACCGAGCTCGGCCAGCGTGGTATCCGTGTCAACGCGGTGCACCCGGGCTATATACACACGCCGATGACGGCAAACGCGCCGGAGACCTTCTACCAGGCGAACCTCGACGTGACTCCGCTGACCCGCGGCGGCCAGCCCGAGGAGGTCGCCGAGTTGATGGTGTTCCTGATGTCGGATGAGTCGCGATTCATCAATGGCGCCGACATCCCGATCGACGGGGGCCAGGTCGCCGGCGGCGTGGCGAAGTTCATGTCCGACGCGGTCCGGAGGGCGGGCACGTGAGCGGCCGCCTGGAGGGAAAGGTCGCGCTGATCAGCGGTACCGCCCGGGGTCAGGGCGCCGAGGCCAAGCTGCGCTTCGAGGCTGAGGGCGCGATCGTCGCAGGGGGCGACCTCATCACCGACGGCGCTGCGCCCCACCTCGACGTGACCGACGAAGCCTCCGTCGCCGCGTGGATCGGGCGCGCCGTCGACGCCCACGGGCGCGTTGACATCCTCTACAACAACGCCGGAGCGGTCCGCTTCGGGTCGATCGAGCAGCAGACCTTCGCCGACTGGCGGTTCACGCTCGCGGCGGAGCTCGATTCGGTGTTCCTGACCTCCAAGCACGCGTGGCCTCACCTGAAGGCCAGCCGCGGCGTGATCCTGAACATCGGGTCGACCGCCGGCATGACCGGCTCGATGACGAACCAGCGGGTCGCGCACACCGCCTCCAAGGGCGGGGTCATCGCCGTAACCAGGCAACTGGCAGCTGAGGGAGCGCCGCACGGCATCCGCGCCAACGCGATCAGCCCCGGGATGATCGCCACGCCAGGCGCAGAGGAGAATCTGCTCGCGCCCGACCACCCGATGCGCGCGATCGCAAGCGCGGTTCCGCTGGGACGGCTCGGCACAGCGCAGGACATCATCCCGGCGGCCATATTCCTGTGCAGCGACGAGGCCGCCTACATTACCGGAGCCAACCTGGTCGTCGATGGCGGCTGGTCGGTTGTGCTCCCCGGAGCACAACAACTGGAGGTAACGAGATGATCCTCGAGCAGGCGATCTTCCAGATCAAACCCGGCTCTGAGAAGGAATTCGAGGCCGCCCTCGAGCAGGCCAAGGAAGTGATCTCGCAGGCGGCAGGCTTCCGCTCGCTGAAACTGCTGCGAGGGATCGAGCAGCCCTCGACCTACCTGCTTCTGAACGAGTGGGACACGGTCGAGGACCACATGCAGGGCTTTCGCGAATCCGATCTGTTCGCGCGTTGGCGCGAGCTGATCGGTCCGTACTTCGCCGCCGCACCAGCGGTGGAGCACTACGAGGCGCCGGTCGTCACGAGCTGACTCGGTGTACAAGACAAGGAACTACGTATGAACACCCGCTACCTGAAGACACCGAACCCGCCGACGATTGAGGCGACCGAGGAGCTCCGCTCCCGTGTGTCGGAGATCCTCAAGGACATCGAGACGGGAGGCATCGACGCTGTACGTCGTTACTCCCAGGAGTTCGACAACTGGGCACCCGAGGAATTCGTCGTCTCTGATGCCGAGTTCGAGCGCGCCTCCGCACAGGTCGACGACACCATCAAGGAGCACATCGCGTTCGCGCAGGGCCAGATCCGCACGTTCGCCACCGCTCAGCTCGGCACCGTGCAGGAGCTCGAGGTCGAGGTCGGCAGCGGCGTGCTGCTCGGCCATAAGCTGATCCCGGTAGGCGCCGTTGGCGCTTACGTTCCTGGCGGCCGCTATCCGATGCTCGCCTCATCGTTCATGACGGTGTTGGTGGCCAAGGTCGCGGGTGTTCAGCAGGTGGTCGGCTGTGCTCCACCGCAGCGCGAGCACGGTATTCATCCGACGATGCTCTACGCGATGAAAACGTCCGGGGCCGACGCTGTGCTGTGCCTCGGGGGCGTGCAGGGGCTGGCCGCGATGGCGTTCGGTCTGATCGACGGGCTCGAGCCGGTCGACATGCTGGTCGGCGCCGGCAACGCATTCGTCGCGGAGGCAAAGCGGCAGCTGTTCGGCCGCGTCGGCATCGACCTGCTCGCAGGTCCGACCGAGGTTCTCGTGATCGCCGACGCCTCAGCCGATCCGAGGCTGGTCGCGATCGACCTGCTCGGTCAGGCAGAGCATGGACCGAGCTCTCCAGCGGGCTGCATCGCCATCGGTGAGGACATCGCCCAGGCGATCGCGGCTGAGGTAGATGATCTGCTTCCGACCTTTCCGACAAGGGACATCGCCGGGCCGGCTTGGCACAACCACGGCTGGATCGCGATCGCTGCCGATGACGATGAGGCGGTCGCGATCTCCGACGCGGCCGCCAACGAGCATCTCGAGGTGCACGTTGCCGAGGAGAAGCTGGACTGGTATCTGGCAAACCTCACCAACTACGGCTCGCTGTTCCTCGGCGATCAGGCGACGGTCGCCTACGGGGACAAGGCCGTTGGCACCAACCACGTGCTGCCGACATCGCGTGCGGCACGGTATACAGGTGGCCTGTGGGTTGGCAAGTTCCTCAAGACCTGCACGTACCAGCGCCTGACGCCCGAGGGCACCAGGCTTGTGGCGCCGGCGGTCGCGGCGATCAGCCACGAGGAGCACTTTGCGGGGCACGCGATGACCGCCGAGGTTCGGCTGGAGCGGGTCACACAGCTGCAGGCATGATTGAGCGATGACCTCAGACCCCTGGCGACTGGACGGGCGGGTCGCGCTCGTCACGGGCGCGGGCCGCGGGCTTGGACGCGGCTGCGCCATCGAGCTGGCGCGCGCGGGCGCCAAGGTCGTGATCGTCTCACGGACAGCGAGCGAGCTGGACGAGACGGCGGCAGAGGTTGCCGCGGCCGGAGGCGATTCCCTGACGATCGTTGCTGACGTCGGCGAGCCCGAGGCCGTCGAGCGGGTGGTGGAGACCGCCGCCACGGCAGGGGATCTGCGCGTCCTGGTCACCGCCGCCGGTACCAATCGCCCCGGACCGGCCCGTGATTACCCGAGTCGAGGACTGGGATCTGCTGTTCGGAATCAACGTTCGTGCGACCTTCCTCGCCTGCCGCGCGTTCGGCGATGCGCTGCTCACACGAGGGGTCAAAGGCTCGATCGTGACCATCTCGTCGCAGCTGGGCTCGGTCGGCTATCCGGGTCGCGTCGCCTACTGCGCCACTAAGCATGCGGTCGACGGGATCACAAGGGCGCTCGGCGTCGAGTGGGCGAAACAGGGCATCCGCGTCAATGCCGTGGCACCGACGTTTGTCGAGACGCCTCTGACCAAGCAATGGCTGGATGATCCGGTGTTCCGCGAGGAGGTGCTCGAGCGGAGGCTGCCAACCGGCAGGCTCGCTCGGATCGACGATGTCGCACATGCTGCGCGCTACCTCGCCTGCGACGCCTCCCAGAGCGTCACGGGCCATATCCTCAAGGTCGACGGAGGCTGGACCGCCTGGTGACCAGCACTCGCACGCAGGTCGCGATCATCGGAGCCGGCCCGGCCGGGCTCACGCTCGGACGCCTGCTGGAGCTCGCCGGTATCGAGACTGTGATCCTCGAGGCCCGTACACGCGCATACTGCGAGGCGCGGATTCGCGCAGGCGTGCTGGAGCAGGGCACACGCGATGTGCTGATCGAGGCCGGAGTCGGCGAACGCCTGCAGCGCGAGGGCATGATCCACGGCGGCATCTACCTGCAGCTCGATGGGGAGCGCACCCACATCCCGATCGATGAGCTCACGGGCTCGAGCGTGACGATCTATGGCCAGACCGAGGTGGTCAAGGATCTGATAGCCGCGCGGCTCGGTACCGGCGCCCCGCTCACATTCGAGGCGAAGGACATCCGGATCGATAATCTCCGAGCAGGTGGCCAGCCCAGGCTCCGCTACCGCCAGGACGGCGTCGAGCGGGTGCTGACAGCGGACTTCATCGCCGGGTGTGACGGCTTCCACGGCGTCAGCCGCCCGACCATCCCAGCCGGGATCCAGCAGATCTGGGAGCGCGAATATCGCTTCGCCTGGCTTGGGATCCTCGCTCGCATCGCGCCCTCGACCGACGAGCTGATCTACGCCCGCAACGAGCGCGGATTCGCGCTGCACAGCATGCGGTCGAATACGGTCAGCCGCCTGTATCTGCAGGTCGACCCGACCGATGAGATCGCGAACTGGTCCGACGAGCGGATCTGGGAGGAGCTGCAGCACCGGTTCGCCACGCCGGGGTGGAGCCTGCACGAGGGGCCGATCTTCGAGAAGTCGATCACGCCGATGCGCAGCTTCGTTGCGGCCCCGATGCGCCACGGGAACCTGTTCCTGGCGGGAGACGCCGCTCACATCGTGCCGCCGACCGGCGCCAAGGGTCTGAACCTGGCGGTCGCCGATGTGGTGCACCTGGCACGAGCGTTCAACGATCACTACGGTCCGGCCCGCAGCGTTCACGGGCTGGAGACGTACTCCGACCGCTGCCTGGCTCGAGTCTGGCGTGCGCAGCACTTCTCGTGGTGGATGACCCAGATGATGCACATCGATCCGGCCGACGATGCATACGGCGACCAGCTTGCGCGTTCACAGTTACGCTATGTATGCAACTCCACGGCCGCCGCTACCTCGCTCGCCGAGAACTATGTCGGAATGCCGTTCTGAAAGGTGACGATCGGGTGGCGCAACTCGTTTCGCTGAGTGACGCAATTGAGCTGACCGTGCATGACGGCGATAGCGTGGCGCTGGAGGGTTTCACGCATCTGATCCCGTTTGCTGCCGGGCATGAGGTGTTGCGTCAGGGACGGCGAGAGCTTGAGGCGATCCGGATGACCCCGGACATTCTGTATGACCAGATGATCGGTGCCGGTGCGGTGCGCAGGCTGGTGTTCTCCTATGGCGGTAATCCGGGTGTTGGGTCGTTGCATCGGTTTCGTGACGCGATCGAGCATGGGTGGCCGCATGCGATTGAGGTTGAGGAGCATTCGCATGCTGGTATGGCGAACCGTTACATGGCGGGGGCTTCGAGGTTGCCGTTCATGGTCATGCGCGGCTACTCGGGCACGGATTTGGTAGAGCACACCAACGTCAAGCCGGTCGTGTGTCCGTTCACGGGTGAGCAGTTGATGGCGGTGCCGGCCTTGAATCCGGATGTCGCGATCGTCCACGCGCAGGAGGCGGATGTTGACGGCAACGTGCAGTTGTGGGGGATCCCGGGCGTGCAGAAGGAGGCGGTGCTGGCGGCTGCTCGCAGCGTCGTGACGGTGGAGCGGATCGTCGAGGCGCTCGAGCCGCGGCCCGGTGGGGTCGTGATCCCGGGTTGGGTGATCGATTATGTGGCGCAGGCACCGGGTGGTTCCAGGCCGTCCTACGCGTTGGATATGACCGAGCGTGACAATGATTTCTACCGGGAGTGGGATGTGATCAGCCGCGACCGTGAGCAGTTCCTTGAGTGGATGCGTGAGCGTGATCTGTGCCCGCCTGGCACCCCGACCGGCGGGGCCGCCGCATGAGCGCGGTGACCCAGGCGACGCTCGGGTACAGCAACGGTGAGCTGCAGACGATCGTCGCTGCCCGAAGCCTGGCTGGGAAACGTTCTTGTTTCATCGGGGTGGGGCGGCCGAGCACGGCGGCGCTGCTGGCACGGATCGTCCATAACCCGAGGTTGGTGCTGGTGTATGAGTCGGGCACGATCGGCGCCAAGCCCTACCACGTGCCTTTGTCGATCGGTGATGGCGAGCTGGCGCAAACGGCGGATTTCGTCGTGTCGGTGCCGGAGATGTTCAATTACTGGATCGGCCCGGGGCGGGTGCAGGTCGCGTTCCTCGGCGCTGCTCAGATCGACCGTCACGCGAATCTGAACTCGACCGTGATCGGTGCCTATGACCATCCCCGGACTCGCCTGCCGGGTGCCGGCGGCGCGCCGGAGATAGCGACCGGCTGCGAGGAGGTCGTGGTGATAGCACCGCACAGCACCCGCACGTTTGTTGACAGGCTTGACTTCAAGACAACCAGCGGGGATCGCACGACGCTGGTGATCACCGATCTTGGTGTGCTCGAACCGGCAGGTGGTCAGCTGGTGCTGAGCACATTGCATCCGGGTGTGACCGTCGAAGAGGCGCGGGCCGCCACCGGCTGGGAGCTTGAGGTTATGGATAACGTGCGGGTATCGGAGGCGCCGAGCGCCGAGGAACTCGCAGCACTCAGGGAGTTGGTCGCCAGATGAGCACCGCAGAACGTGATGGGACAAAGGAGCCGACCCAGGACAAGGCTCGCCAGATATATGACCCGGTGGCGGACACGCCGGCGCGCTACCGGCGCGATCCGGCGGATGCGCATCCGCCGTTGGACCACCCGCCGTACAAGTCCACACAGTTGCGCCATCCGAAGCAGCCGCTCGTGTACCTGCCACACACGGTCACCGAGATCACCGGCCCGCAACTGGATCGCACGCTGCGTATGAAGGAGACGGACAACGATCTGACCGTGCAGGCGGCGGGCGAGCCGATCGGTGAGCGGATCATCGTCTCCGGTCACGTTTACGACACTGAGGGCAAGCCGCTGCGCGACACGCTGGTTGAGATCTGGCAGGCGAACGCGGCCGGTCGCTACGACCACAAATGGGACCGCTGGGCGGCGCCGCTTGACCCGAACTTCCACGGCGCCGGCCGCGTCCTGACCGATGCACACGGCCGCTACGAATTCACGACGATTCGGCCGGGGCCGTACCCGTGGGGCAATCATTACAACGCCTGGCGTCCGGCGCACATCCACTTCTCGCTACTGGGCCGCGCGTTCGCGCAGCGCCTGGTTACGCAGATGTACTTCCCGGATGACCCATTCTTTCCGTATGACCCGATCTTCAATTCGGTGCGGGATGAGCGTGCACGGGCGCGGATGATCTCGACCTTCAACATCCACGAGACCCGTCCGAACTGGGCCCAGGCGTTCAACTGGGACATCTACCTGCGCGGGCCGGCGGCCACGCTGTTCGAGGAGGACTTCTAGTGGGCGTCCCAGAGAGACTCGGGCCCAACGTTCCGGGTGCACCCACAAGGAGGCGCGGCAGATGATTTTCGAGGTGACCCCCTCCCAGACCGTCGGTCCCTACTTCGCGATCGGGGTGCCGTTCGACGGTGGGCATCTGATCGTGCCCGAGGACACCGGGGGCGTGATCCGGATCAGTGGCACGATCTACGACGGGCGTGGGGCGATCGTCCCTGACCACCTGATCGAGTTCTGGCAGCCGGATGCTCAGGGGCGATTCGCTGACATCTACGGCTACGGTGAGCAGTCGACGCTCGAGGGCTTCCGCGGTTTTGGCCGGTGGGGCGTCGAGGACGGTGATGGCGTCTACCGGATGGTCACCGTCAAACCGGGTCGAGTGCCCACGCCGAACGGCACGCTGCAGGCGCCGCACATCGACGTGACACTGTTTGCTCGAGGGATGCTGAACCGCGTCGTGACGCGCATGTACTTCGCCGACGAGGCTGAGGCCAACTCGCTCGACCCGGTGCTCGCGACCGTGCCGGCCGCGCGGCGTCATACGCTGCTGGCGCAGCCGACCGATGACGGATACCGCTTCGACATCCAGCTCCAGGGCCCCGGAGAGACTGTCTTCTTTGACATCTGATCTGTTCGCCGGGACGTACGCGCGGGGCGGCGCCGCTCGGGCCGTCACCGCGGATGCATGGGTCCGGGCGATGGTCGACACGGAGGCGGCGCTCGCCGCAGCGTGCGTCGTGGAGGGACTGATCCCGCCGGACGCGGGCGAGGCGATCCTGCGCGCCCTGCAGCAGGGCCCGCTTGATGTTGAGGCGATTGCTGCTGAGGCTGGGGACAACGCGACGCCTGTGATCCCGCTCGTGGCTGAACTGCGTGCACGGGTCGGCGAGGAGTACGCGAGCGCGGTGCACCTGGGCGCGACCAGCCAGGACATCGTCGACACAGCAGCAATGCTGGTGGCGCAGCGCGCACTCGATCCGATCCTGGTCGATGCGCGTGCTGGGGCCACAGCGGCGGCACAGCTTGCGTTTACTCATCGCGGCACGCCGATCGCCGGTCGCACGCTGTTGCAGCAGGCGCTGCCAACGTCCTTCGGGCTGGTGAGTGCCGGCTGGCTGGTGGCGCTGTCGCGCACCGTGAACGAGCTCGAGCGCGTGCGCGACGACGTCCTCGCCGTGCAGATGGGCGGCCCTGTCGGCAGCCGGCCGCCGCAGGTCGCCGAGCGCGTCGCGGCCACCCTGGGACTGGTGGAGCCGGTGCTGCCGTGGCACACGGACCGCACACGTGTGGTTCAGCTCGCGGCTGCGTTGGGCGGCCTCGCCGGCGCGGCGTCCAAGATCGCACGCGATGTAACGCTGCTGGCCCAGACTGAAGTTGGCGAGCTGCGCGAGGGCGGCGAGGGTCGTGGCGGCTCGTCTGCGATGGTGCACAAGCGCAACCCTGTTGCCGCGGTGTCCGCCATCGCCTGCGCACGCAGGGTTCCGGGGCTGGTCGCCACGCTGTTGGCCGGCATGGAGCAGGAGCATCAGCGCTCCGCAGGCGCATGGCAGGCTGAGTGGGGCACGCTCACGCAGCTGCTGGCGCTGACCGGATCAGCCACGGCGTGGCTGCGGGACCTGCTGGAGAACGTCGAGGTGGATACCGAACGCATGCGCGCGAATCTGGAAATGCTGGCGGAAGCCGGTGTGGACGAGGCGGCAAACCCTGAGCAGCACCTGGCGGGACCGACTGAGCTGGTCGACCGCGCGCTGGCGGAGGTCAGGCGATGACGGACTCCTCGGCCGAGGCAAGCCGGTGAAGGCTGTCGCACTGCACAGCCAGACGCATGGGCCTCCGGACGGGGCGCCGCTGCTGCTCAGCGGTTCCCTGGGCACCACGCTTGCGATGTGGGAGCCACAGGTGAGGATGCTGTCCGGCCGGCTGCGAATGATCGCGATCGACCACCGCGGCCACGGCGACTCGCCCGTTCCGACGGGTCCGTACACGATCGCCGCCCTGGGCCAGGATGTGATCGCGCTCATGGACCATCTGGGAGTAGGGCAGGCCTCCTACTGCGGGATCTCGATCGGCGGCATGGTTGGTCAGTGGCTGGCGGTCCACCATCCGGAACGGATCGAGAAGCTGGTTGTGATCGCGACCTCGGCGCATCCGGGCAATCCGGACTCCTGGCACGAGCGAGCCGAGATGGTTCGGGCAGCCGGCACTGTGGAGACAATCGCCGACACCGTCGTTGCGCGCTGGGTTACGCCCGGCTGGGCTGCCGAACACGGTCACGAGGTCAGGACCCTCCGGGACATGCTGGCGGCGAGCCCGGTTGAGGGCTACGCCAGCTGCTGTGAGGCGATCGCCGCCTTCGACCTCCGCGACCAGCTCCCCAGGATCGTGGCGCCGACGCTCGTGATCAGCGGCGCGGAGGACACCGCACTGCCCCCCGAGCACCAGCGACTGATCGCCGAGGCTGTGCCGGGCGCCCGGCTCGAGCTGATCGCTGATGCTGCCCACATCCTGAGCGTCCAGCACCCAACTCAGGTCAACGACCTGATCATCGACCACCTCGACCTGTGAGCCGACATGACTGATAACGAGCTGTACGAGCAGGGTATGAAGGTTCGGCGCGAGGTTCTGGGTGACGAGCACGTCGAGCGAGCGATCGCGAACACGACCGACTTCACCGCGCCCTTCCAGGAGTTCATCACCCGCTTCGCCTGGGGCGGCGTGTGGACCCGCGAGGGTCTCGATCGACGCACTCGCAGCGTAATCACGCTGTCGGTGCTGACCGCCCTGGGGCGCGAGAACGAGATTGGAATGCACGTGCGCGCCGCGCTGGGCAACGGACTCAGCAAGGAGGAGATCGCGGAGGTGCTGATCCACACCGCCGTATACGCCGGTGTGCCGGCCGCCAATGCCGCCTTTGCGATCGCGCAGCGGGTCTTCGACGAAGATTGAAGATCAGTCTCAGGTAGTGGTCAAACCCCTACCTGAGGCGCAGATTTAACCCGCATAAATCAGCCAAATTGCCTGCGTTGACTGCGGTTTGGCGTTCTACTCTCGGTTCATGCTGCGACCACCGTGCGCACAGCCATGAAGTTCACCGAGGACAAGCGCTACCTGGCAACCAAGGTCCCCGAGATCACCCTGATGTTCTGGGTGATCAAGCTCTGGACCACGGGCATGGGCGAGGCCACCTCGGACTTCCTGGGCGACCACAGCGTCGCGATCGCGGGTGTGGTGGGCCTGTTCGGCACGCTACTCGCGCTCTTCCTGCAGTTGCGCCAGGAGGAGTACAAGGCACCCTATTACTGGTTCGTGGTGGCGATGGTGGCTGTCTTTGGCACGATGATCGCCGACGCCGTTCACGACGGGCTCAGCATCCCCTATCCGGTGACCACCACCGCGTTCGGCTTGATCACCGGCTGCATCTTCTGGCGGTGGTATCGCAAGGAGCACACGCTGTCGATCCACACGATCAACACGCGCCGCCGCGAGCTCTACTACTGGGCGACGGTGTTCGCCAGCTTCACGCTGGGCACAGCTGCCGGCGACATGACCGCCACCAGCCTCAATCTCGGGTTCGGAGACTCGGTCCTGCTGTTCAGTGCGATCATGCTGGTCCCGCTCGTCGGTTGGTGGAAGCTCGGATGGAACCCAGTGTTCTGCTTCTGGTTCGGCTATGTCGATACGCGCCCGATTGGGGCCTCGATCTCTGATTGGGTCAGCAAGCCCCAGAGCATCTCGGGGCTGAACTTCGGGGATGGGCACGCCGCGCTGATCGGATGGATCGTGTTCGGAATCTTCGTCGGCGCTGTGGCCCTGACCAAGCACGGGATTCAGGTCCACCAGCACGAGCCCCGCGTCCAGCCCGAGCTCGCATCCGAACTCGACTAGTGGGCCACTGGCGCCCAAGCGCAACCCGCGGCAAGATCCACATATGACGGATCACTCCGATGAGCTGCTGTTCACCTGGTTGAACCAGCGGATCGAGCGGGTCGCCAGATTCAGCGCGACGCACCCGTTCCTGACGGACGCCGTGCTGGCGGTAGCGGTAGCGGTCGTCAGTGTCGCCGGCCTGGTCGCCCAGGGCCGCGTGACTCCCGCGACGCTCGCGTTCTGTGCGGCACTGTGTCTGCCGCTGCTCCTGCGTCACCGCGACCCGAGACTGTCCTTCGCCGGTGTCACGCTCGCTGCGTTTATCCAGTGGCTGGTATCGGGTCCGCAGCTGGCGGACGCCGCAGTGCTGGTGGCGCTCTATTGGGTCTGTCTCGAATGCGACGTCAGGGCGATCGCGGCGGCCGTTGCCGCGGCGGAGACCGGCGCGATCCTGCTGGCGCTCGGCTGGGAGCACCAGGTGTTCCGGTACTGGGTGGGTGTGAGCGGACTTGTCGTGGCGGCGGCTGCGCTGGGTCTGACCGTCCGACAGCGACGTGAGCTGCTCCTGTCGTTGCAGGAAAAGGCAGCACGTCTGGAGCGTGAGCGAGACCAGCAGGCCGAGCTCGCAGCCGTTGCCGAGCGCGCCCGGATCGCGCGTGAGATGCACGACATCGTCTCCCACAACCTGACCGTGATGATCGCGCTGGCGGATGGAGCACGCTACGCGCTGGACACATCCCCGTCGCAGGCAGCAGGCGCGATCGAGCGCCTCGCAGCCACCGGGCGCGAGGCGCTCGTGGAGATGCGTCGCCTGCTCGGAGTGTTGCGAGACGACTCTGCCAGCGAGCCGCTCGAGCCGCAGCCGACGCTCGAGCGGCTGGACGATCTGATCGCACGGATCGACGCCGCCGGGATTCCGGTGACGATCGAGCTCGACGGCGCGCTTGACGGGCTCGCTCCCGGGGTCCAGCTCGCCGTTTTCCGGGTGGTACAGGAGGCGCTTACCAACACGCTCAAACATGCCGTTAGGCCGACATCGGCTCATCTCGAGCTGCGCTGTCGGGGCGACGAGGTGCAGCTGGATGTGACAAACAGCGGGCCGGCGGACGGCGTCAGGGCCGAGCCGGCCAAGGTCTCTGATCCTGTCACTGGCGGGCGCGGCCTGCGGGGCATGAGAGAACGCGCGAATGCCTACGGCGGCGAGTTGGCGGTCGGACCGACCGGCGACGGTGGTTGGCAGGTGCACATGCGGTTGCACGGTGCGAGTGCGACCCAGGCGCTGGAGCCGATCCTGTGAGCGCGTCGGTGTTGCTGGTCGACGACCAGGAGCTGATGCGCATGGCATTCCGGATGGTGATCGACAGCCAGCCGGACCTACGCGTTGCCGGCGAGGCGGCAAATGGGATCGAGGCCGTGGCGCAGACGCGGTCCTTGGAGCCCGACGTGGTGCTCATGGATGTGCGCATGCCGGGGCTCGACGGCGTCGAAGCTACGCGTCAGATCGTGGCGTCCGGAAGTCAGGCACGGATCATCATCCTCACGACCTTCGACCTGGACGAATACGTCTACGCGGCGCTGCGGGCCGGGGCCAGCGGCTTCTTGCTCAAGGATGCGCAGCCCGTCGACCTGCTCGCCGCGATCCGTGCAGTGGCCCGTGGCGATGCGGTCGTGGCCCCCAGCATCACGCGGCGGTTGCTGGACGCGTACGCGCATCGACTGAGTGCCCCCGGTGCCAATCGTCTCGAGGATCGAATCGACCCCGCCGGGCGCGAGCGGCTTGAGCTGCTGACCGCACGTGAGCACGAGGTGCTGCTGCTCGTGGCCCGCAGCCTCTCGAATGCCGAGATCGCTGAGCGGCTGGTTCTATCCGAGGCCACCGTCAAATCGCACGTCGGCCGGATTCTGGCCAAGCTCGACCTGCGCGACCGCGTTCAGATCGTGGTGTTCGCGTACGAGACCGGGCTCGTGACGCCGGCCCGGGGCTGAGAGCCGTCAGTCGATCGCTCGCACCGAGTCGCGCCGGCGCTGATCAGAATGGACCGGTCGACTCGCGGACGACCAGCTTCGTCGCCAACTCCACGTGCAGGGCCTCGATCCGCTGGCTCTGAAGCAACCGCACGAGCTGGGTCACCGCCATCCGGCCCATCTCCGCGAGCGGCTGGCGCACCGTGGTCAGCGCCGGATGCACGACCGTCGCCTCGAAGGTGTCGTCGAAGCCGACCACCGACAGATGATCCGGGACTTCGAGTCCGCACTGGCGCGCCGCGCGGAGAACGCCGATCGCCAACATGTCGTTGAAGGCGAAGATCGCCGTCGGCGGGTCGGGCAGCGCCAACAGCTTCATCGTCGCCTCATAGCCGCCTGTGACGTTGAAGTCGGATTCGATCTGGAGTTCCGGATCCGCGAGGATGCCTGCCTCAGCAAGCGTGCCACGGTAGCCCCGGAGTCGCTCCTCGGTCGCGAGCCAGTCACGTGGGCCGGTGATTGCGGCGATGCGCCGGTGTCCGAACTTGAGCAGGTGTTCGGTCGCTTCTCGGGCGCCCGAGATGTGTGAAGCCGAAACGGTCGGCACGTTCTCATCCGGCTGAGTGCGTGGGTCGACGATCACGAACGGATACCCCTGATCCTGTAGCGCCCGCAACTCCGCCTGAGATTCCTCCGGAAGGATCAGGATGGCGCCATCGGTCGTGCCCTGACGCAAACGCTGGAGCAGGGTCACCTCACGATCATGCTCGTGCAGCGTCGGACAGAGCACCATCGGGATGTTGTGTTCGTAGAAGGCTTCACTGACGCCGGCGAGGATCTCTGAGAAGTAGGAGTGGTGGATCAGCGGCAGGGTCACGCCGACCAAGCCACTGCGCATGCCGGTCAGCGGTGAACGCGTGACCGTGTAGCCGTGTTCTGAAACAACACGCAACACCCTTGCACGCACGGGCTCGGAGACCTCGGGACGACCGTTGATGACGCGCGACACAGTGGCCGGCGAGACACCGGCCAGATGGGCTATGTCACGGATCGTCAGGCGCCCGTGACCATTGCCGGTCTCTGTGCTGGTAATCCCGGCCATCGACAAGATTCAAGCACATTTCTGAAACTGTTTCAGAAAAAATTCCGCTTGACACTGCAGAAACGTTTCAGTTAGCCTTGCTTCGAGAGGAGCTGGAGAGCGAATTGGCCTTTATTGCGAGACGACTTGCGTTCTACGCTGTGGCGGCGTGGGTGGCGGTGACCGTCAACTTTTTCATTCCGCGTGCCGCGCCAGGCAACGCGGTGGACACGATGATGGCGAAGTTCCCGAACCTCCAGCCGCAGGCCGTAAAGGCGCTCGAGGCCGAGTTCGGCGTCGGTCATGAGGGCAGCCTGCTGCACCAGTATTGGGTTTACCTCGGCAACCTCGCGCACCTCAACCTCGGGATTTCGGTCAGTCTCTATCCCGACAAGGTCACAAGCGTGCTGGCGAGCACGGTTCCCTGGACGCTGATCCTCGTGGGCACGGCCACCGTGATCAGCTTCGTGCTCGGCACGCTGATGGGCATCTTCGCAGCCTGGCGTCGGGGTGGCTGGGTGGACCAATCGCTCCCTGCGTTTACGTTTCTGCAGGCGACCCCCTACTTCTTCCTCGCCCTGCTCGCCATCGAGTTCTTTTCACTCGACTGGCACATCTTCCCCTCCATCGGCGGGTACACGCTGGGGATTCAGCCGGGCTGGAATTGGACCTTCTTCTCCAGCGCTGTCTACCACTCACTGCTGCCGGCGCTGACGATCATCGCGACCTCTATGGCCGGTTGGATGCTGCAGATGCGCAACGTCACGATCACGACGCTCGGCGAGGACTACGTGCTGGCAGCGCAGGCCAAGGGTCTCAGCACCCGCCGGGTGGTCTTCACGTATGCGGCAAGGAACGCGATCCTGCCGAACATCGCCGGATTCGCGCTCGCGATCGGATTCGTCGTCGCCGGTGCGCTGGTGATGGAGATCGTCTTCTCCTACCCTGGGGTCGGGCTCACGCTCTATAACGCGGTGACCGCGAATGATTACCCGCTCACGCAGGGGATCTTCCTCTGCATCTCGTTCGCCGTGTTGTTGGCCTGCATGGCCGCGGACGTGATTTACGTGTTACTGGATCCGCGAGTGCGAACGAGGCAGGCCTACTGATGTCCGTCGCAGTTCCGCTAAAGGTCGACGAGCGCGGTCCGGGGAGCACTTCCTCGCCGGTCTGGCGTCGGATGACACGGTCGATGCCGTGGAAGGCCAAGATCGGCGCCGGCATATTCGCGCTGTTCATCCTGATCGCCATCATCGGCCCGGCGATCGCCCCGTACGACCCCTCGCTGACGACGTCTCAGACGGCTGCGGCGCCGCCGAACATACATCACCTGCTCGGCACCACCTCGACCGGGCAGGATGTGCTCTCTCAGCTGCTCGTGGGGATGCGCTCGACTGTCGTGCTCGGCCTCATGACCGGCGTGATCGCCACCACCCTGGCGGTCGTCGTGGGCGTTTCAGCGGGTTTCCTCGGCGGCGCCGCCGATGAGTTCCTATCGCTGATCACGAACGTCTTTCTGGTGTTGCCTGCGCTTCCGCTCCTGATTGTGCTGCTCGGCTACCTGCCGGCGAACACCGGCGAGCTACCGGTGGCGATCGTGCTCAGTGGACTCGGATGGCCCTGGGGTGCACGTGTGGTTCGCGCGCAGACGTTGACGCTGCGCAACCGCGATTACGTTCTCGCCGCCAGGGAGAGCGGTGAGAAGAACTGGCGAATCATCTTCTTCGAGATCCTGCCCAACGAGGTCAGCCTGATCGCCGCCGGGTTCGTCTCGACGGTCTTGTACGCGATTCTCACGTCGGTGGCCCTGGCGTTCATCGGTCTCTCGAGCTTCAGCGGATGGAGCCTCGGCACGATGCTGTACTGGGCGCAGAGCCAGGAGGCGATCCAGCTTGGAGCCTGGTGGTGGTACATGCCGCCGGGCTTCGCAGTCGCGCTGCTCGGTATGAGCCTCGTGCTACTCAATTTCGGCCTTGACGAGCTCGGCAATCCGCGTCTGCGCGAAGGTGGGCGTCGCAAGATCAAGGGTGCGCGCGGGCGTGCGTCGGATCCGACCCCAGTGATCAGGGGGACGCTTTGAGCACTTCCGAACAGACCGCCACCGGCGTGGTGAGCACGACCGACGGGGCGGCTGCGCCGCCGCAGCCCGTCCTTGAGATTCGCGACTTCTCGATTACCTTCGCGACCGAGTCAGGAGACGTCAAGGCCGTCCGAAACGTCGATGTCAGCCTGGCGCCGGGAGAGATCGTCGGCCTCGCCGGTGAGAGCGGCTCGGGTAAATCCACGCTTGCGCTTGGTGCGTGCCGGTTGTTGCGGCCGCCGGCAATCATCAACAGCGGGAGCGTCATTTATCGCGGACGCCGCGTGCCGCCTGGGGGTGTGGAGATCCTCGACCTGACGCCGCGAGAGCTTCGGGCCCTGCGTTGGCGCGAGATCGCGATCGTCTTCCAGAGCGCGATGAATGCACTGAATCCCGTGCTTCGTGTGGACGCCCAGCTCGGCGATGTGATCGATGCTCATCTCGATCTCAATCGTGATGAGAAGCGCGAGCGACTCGATTCGCTGCTCGACATGGTCGGCATTGCACGTGGGCGACTGCGCAGTTACCCCCACGAGCTCTCAGGCGGAATGCGGCAGCGAATCATGATCGCGATGGCGCTCGCGACGAATCCCGAGATCGTGATCATGGACGAGCCCACGACCGCGCTCGACGTCGTCGTCCAGAGGGAGATCCTGGCGGAGATCGCGGAGCTGCAGAAGGAACTGAAGTTTGCGGTCCTCTTCATCACGCACGATCTGTCTCTGCTGCTCGAGATCGCGGATCGCATTGCGATGCTGTACGGCGGCCAGATGGTGGAGACAGGCAGCGGAGAGCAGGTCCATCACCGCACGGCGCATCCCTACACCCGCGGCCTGCTCAACTCATTTCCGAGCGTCAGAGGCCCGCGCCGGCAGCTCGCCGGGATTCCCGGATCACCGCCCGACCCGCTGCACATGCCGCCCGGCTGTCCGTTTCAGCCCCGCTGCCGGTTCGCCAAGTCGGAATGCGCGACGGTGGACATGCAGCTGATGCCGGCGGAAGCCGAGCACCCCGAGCATCTCACCGCGTGTCCATACGTGAAAATCGGAGAACTTGAGCCCCCGCAGGTCATCGCCACTCCCAGCGCGGAGGCGCAGTGATGACCAATCCGGATATGACGGGAAACGATCCCGCCGCCGATATCGGCCCTGTCGTCCTGGAAGCCAAGAACCTGTTCAAGGATTACAGGCTCGGAAGAGGTCCTAAGGGCACCACCATCGCGGCGGTACGTGACGTATCCCTACAACTACGACGCAGTGCTGTCGTGGCACTGGTCGGTGAGAGCGGG
The DNA here is from genome assembly GCA_963844665.1 of uncultured Conexibacteraceae bacterium. GTDB lineage: Bacteria > Actinomycetota > Thermoleophilia > Solirubrobacterales > Solirubrobacteraceae > Palsa-465. The sequence goes on along the minus strand of CAWJPB010000005.1, from coordinate 921,126 downwards.
TCGGGCAAGTCAACGGTCGCCAAGCTTCTGACCGGACAGGAGCGCCCAACGGGGGGCGAGGTTCTGTTGGATGGCGAGCCGGTGCACCTCTCCGGCCGCCACGCGTTCCGCGCTTACAAGAGTGATGTGCAGATGGTCTTTCAGGATCCGTTCGCTTCGCTGAACCCGACCCACAAGGTCCGCTATCCGTTGGAGCGCGCCGTCCGCCTGCACCGACCTGAACTCGGCCGGCAAGCCGTGGCCGATGAACTCGTGCGCCTCATGAACGAGGTGCGGCTCAGCCCGGCCGAGCAGTTCCTCGAGCGCTATCCACATCAGCTATCCGGCGGCCAGCGCCAGCGCGTTTCAATCGCGCGCGCACTGGCGGTCAAGCCGCGAGTGTTGCTCGCGGACGAGCCCGTCTCGATGCTCGATGTCTCGATCCGGCTCGAGGTGCTGGACGTGATCGATCAGCTCCGCGAGCGCTTCGAGCTCGCTGTCCTCTACATCACACACGACATCGCGTCGGCGCGTTACTTCGCCGGTGAGACGTTGGTGATGTACGCCGGTGAGATCGTCGAGCGGGGACCGTCGGAGGACATCAGCCAGGCCCCTGCGCACCCATACACACAGTTGCTGCTGGCCGCGGCACCGGACCCGGATCGGCTCGGCGCTCCGATCGATGAGCGGCTGGCGTCCAGCGCGAGACAGGCGGGCAGCACTCCGACCAACACGGTCGGCTGCCGCTTCAGCACCCGCTGTCCATTCGCTGATGACCACTGCCGAGCCGAGTCGCCGCCGCTGCGTGCGATCGATGAGCAGCGATCCGCGGCCTGCTGGCGACTCGACGTCGCGGCACCAAAGCTTGTCCGATTTCAAAGGGAGGAGAGGAGCGTGGCACTGCCCCAATGACTTGGGCCTGATCGACCTACCGACGCGACAGCACGCTGCCGCGCCGGGGCCGAAACCGGCGGCGCGTGAGGCGCACGTGACCGCCACGTCGAACTACATCACTGCAGTAAGAAAGGTACATCACCTAATGGAACCGAAATCCAAGATGCCGATGGTGTTGGGGCGTCGCGCTTCAACCACCTTGGTAGCCGCTGTTACCTCAGCGGCGCTGCTCGCGGCGCTCATCGCGCCGGGCGCGTCGAGCGCCCACGCAACGGCGCACGTCGCGTCGGCACCGCCGCTCGTATATGAGTCAAGCCCAGAGACCGGCTTCACTCCCGCGAACTACAACCCGTATGTTCAGTCAACTCCCGCCTACCAGGCGGGCGCGGACTCGATGATCTACGAGCCCCTGATGGACTTCAACCTCGCGAATCCCGCGGCGAAGCCCTATTACATGCTTGCCACCGCGTACAAGTGGCTCAACGGTGGAAAGTCGATCAAGTTCACGATCCGTCAGGGCGTGAAGTTCAACGACGGTTCGGCGATGACGCCGGCCGACGTGGCGTTCAGCTTCAACCTCCTGAAGGCGCACGCCGACGTCAACACGGCAGGACTTAAGATCACCGGCGCGACCGTGTCGGGCAACTCAGTGACGGTCACCTTCAATGGTCCGCAGTACACCAACCTGCAGTCGATCGGCAACACGTACGTCGTTCCTCAGTCCATCTGGAGCGGAGTTGGCGATCCCGGTACGTACGTTGATGGCACTCCCGTCGGCACCGGCCCTTACACGGTCACCTCGACCGGCGCAGCGGGCATCACGATGACCGCCAACCCTCATTACTGGGGTGGCACACCGGGCGTCAGCGCGATCCAGATCCCGGCCATCGCGTCAAACACGAGCGTGCTCTCTCTGCTGACCAGCAACCAGCTCACCTGGGCCGGCAACTTCATCACCGGACTGGCTCAGAAGTTCGTCAAGCCGTCGCCGGCCACGCACCAGGTGTGGTTCGCCCCGGTTCAGACCAACTCGCTTGAGCCGAACCTGACCAAGTGGCCGACGAACCAACTGGCCGTCCGTCAGGCGATCAGCCTGGCGATCAACCGCACCGCGATCGACACCCAGGGTGAGGCCGGCCTCGAGCCGGTCGCAACCAACGCCAGCGGCCTCGTGCTGCCTGGCTTCAAGAACCTGCTGTCGTCGAGCGTCAAGAAGGACTCGCTGTCAGCGCACTCGCAGACCTCCAAGGCAATTGCTGTTCTGAAGGCCGCGGGCTACAAGCTGAAGCACGGTTTCTTCTACCTCGGCAAAAAGGAAGTCACGATCCCCGTGACGGACCCCTCGTCCTACACGGACTACGCGGAAGACGACTCGCTGATCGCAAGTGAGCTGAAGAAGGCCCACATCAACTCCTCGTTCTACGGGCCGAGCGCGTCGGTCTGGGCAGCGAACATCACCAAGGGCGACTTTGTCCTGACGCAGCACTGGTCACAGACCACAATCTCGCCCTACCAGCTGTACAACACCTGGCTGAACAGCGATGAGATCGGGAACTCCGCCGGCAACTTCGAGCGGCTGAAGAACCCGAAGATCAATGGTGATCTCGCGAAGCTTGCGGCTCAGACGACGACCGCTGGTGAGATGAAGTACCTCGCACCGATCGAGTCGTATGTGGCCACGAACCTCCCGGTCATCCCGACCGTGTACGGCGCCGCATTTGATGAGTACAACTCGACGCACTACACCGGTTGGCCGACGGCCAAGAACCCGTATGAAATCGGGCAGCCGGGCTCGCCGCAGAACGAGGTAGTCGTTCTGCGCCTGCACGCCAAGTAGGAAGACAATTCGGCGCAGTGATCGCCCCGCTCCCTTCGAGGAGCGGGGCGATGCGCCAGCCACTCACAGCCAGCAGAGAGAGGAAAAAGATGACGGCCACCGACACCAACGGATCGGGGAAGGCTGTGCGCACGTTTCCCGCGGGTTTCGTCTGGGACGTCGCCGCGGCCGCATACCAAATCGAAGGAGCCGCCACGACCGACGCGGCCAGCACAGCATGAGCGCGTCGAGGCACAGCGGCGACGGCCGCTCCGCCCGCCGGTTCCCGGAAGGGTTCGTTTGGGGCGTGGGCACATCCTCCTACCAGATCGAGGGTGCAGTCGACGCCGATGGACGCGGCCGCTCGATCTGGGACGTTTTCACGCACGCACCCGGCCGTGTGTTCCGCGGGGACACCGGCGACGTCGCATGCGATTCGTACAACCGTATGGATGAGGACCTGGGTCTGCTGACGGACCTCGGCATCGGTGCCTATCGCTTCTCGATCTCCTGGCCGCGCGTGCTCCCTGAGGGCACGGGTCAGGTCAACCAGGCTGGTCTGGACTACTACCGACGACTGGTGGAGCGCCTTAACGAGAACGGGATCAGCCCGATCGTGACCGTGTACCACTGGGATCTGCCGCAGGCGCTCGAGGAGCGCGGCGGTTGGGTCGAGCGTGACACGGCGTCCCGGCTTGGGGAGCTTGCAGAGGTACTGGCGCGGGCGCTCGGCGACCAGGTGGCCACCTGGATCACGATCAACGAGCCGCTGCAAACCGTCGATCAGGGATACCGCACGGGAACCCATGCTCCGGGGCGGCGCGACTACGCGCTGGCGGCAGCTGCCACCCATCACATCATGCTCGCCCACGGCTGCGCGCTCGAGGCGCTGCGCGCCAATCTCCCAGCTGAGGCTCGAATCGGACCGACGATGGATCCGCAGCCGTTCGTCGCCCTGACTGAAGAGGCGGAGACCGTCGCCGACGCACTCGACGCCGAGTACAACCGTGTGTACATGGATCCGGTTTTCCGCGGTGCATACCCGGAGGGAATCCGCGCTGAAATGCGTCCATCCGAATCGCTGATCAAGGACGGCGACATGGCGCTGATCTCGGCCCCGGTCGACTTCTTCGGTCTCAACTTCTACCGACCGCATTACGTGCGGCTCGGCGATTGGTCTGATCTCCGCCTCGGCGAGTCGCCGATCCGCGATTACCCCGGGTTCGTCACCTATCTGGCGCCCGAGATGCAGCGCACGGTGATGGGCTGGCCGATCGTGCCGGAGTCGATGTCCGATCTTCTGGTGCGCCTGCACGTCGAGAGCGGTGGCCTACCGATCTACATCACCGAGAACGGCTGCGCCGCCGAGGACTACCTGACCCCGCAGGGGACGATCGAGGACGAGGAGCGGATTGTCTTCATCCACGGCCACCTGGAGGCGGCCATGCAGGCGATCACCGCAGGCGTCAACGTCGCCGGCTACTTCCACTGGTCGTTGATGGACAACTTCGAGTGGGCGGAGGGATATCGGCGCCGGTTCGGCCTGTACCACGTCGACTTCTCGTCCGGTAACCGTGTGGCGAAGCGCAGCGCGCACTTCTATCGCGGCGTCGCCCGCAGCGGCGAACTGCCGGCTCTGGAGGACGTGCTCCTGTCAGGACCGCCGGCAACACGAGTGGCGGACGCGCCCGCTGCGGTCTGAACGCCAAGCTCGCGGAGTCTCCTCCTCCTCCGCACCGGGCGGGCCGGCGGGTCACACCGACTCGCCGGCCCGGTCCCGTTTGCTGGGCCTCCCACGTCACCACTCAAGATTCTGGGCTCAGGCACGATAATCAGTTGATGGGCAACGCCGCATCAGACCCCTACGCAGTTCTCGGGCTCGCGTCAGACGCGTCCGACGTCGAGCTCCGTCGCGTCTACCGTGAGCTCGTCAAGCGCCATCACCCGGACCGTAACGGCGGATCACCGGAGGCAACCGTGCGGTTCGCACAGATCCAGAACGCGTATGCGACGATCACTCGTTCGCGGCGCAGCACCGCGCGCCAGCCGTCGGCAGCCGCCGGCGTAGATCAGCGGCTGGCCGGTATCGAGCACGAACTCGCGCGCCAGCGTGCAGCTGCATTGCGGGCGGCTCGCGAGCGGGCCGAAAGAGAGGCGGCGCCACCCCCGCGGCGCCCGACTCCGGAGGAGCTCGGCTACTACACGACCGATGACAGCTTCACCAAGATCGTCGATGACGCGAGCGAGCAGCTCACGGACCGGCTGCGAGGCAGCTCCGGCAAGCGTCAGCTCACGCAGCGGCTGGCTGACCTGTTCGGACGCGACTCGCAGTGATCGCCCAGGTCCCGAGACCGACAGCCGACACCAGCCCGCCGAACAGGCATACCGCACCCCAGCCGGCTGAGGCGTAGAGCGCGCCGGTCACGGCCGAGCAGGCTGTGCCCCCGAGGAAGTAGGCCGACATGTATGCGGTGGTGACACGGCTGCGCGCCTCCGGATGGATCCGGTAGATCGCGCTCTGGTTGCTGATCTGCGTACCCTGCACACCCAGGTCCAGCACCATGATCCCGACGATCAGCACGATCACCGAGTGAGCGCCCAGCGCCAGCAGGGCCCAGCTGACGACCATCAGCGTGAGCGTCGCGGTGGTGGTTGCATGACCGTGACCGCGGTCTGCCAGACGTCCCGCGATCTGCGCAGCCGACGCGCCCGCCACACCCGCCAATCCGAACAGGCCGATCGTGGCGTTGCTGTAGTGATAGTGGCTTCCGTGGACGCCTGACAACAGGAAGGCGAGCGAGGTCCAGAGGATGCTGAAGCTGCCGAATGCCGTGGCCCCGAGCGCCATCCGCTGGCGCAACATCGGCTCCGCGCGGATCAGTGTGATCACCGATCGCAGTGCGGCGCCGTAGTGCAGGTCAGAGGTTGGCGCGACCCGCGGCAGCATGCGCCGCAATATCGCTGACAGCGCCAGCATCGCGACAGCGGCCAACGCGAACACCGTGCGCCAACCGAAGGCGTCCGCGATGATTCCACTGACCGTACGCGAAATCAGGATTCCCAACAGCAGCCCGCTCATGACTGTCCCAACGACCTTTCCGCGCTCATGCTCGGCGGCGAGCTGGGATGCCATCGGCACGATCACCTGAGCGACGAACGTACTTGTGCCGACGAGCAGCATCGCGGCCGCGAAGACACCGAAGCTTGGCGCCGCCGCAGCGATCGTCTGCCCGACCGCGAGCACAAGCAGCGAGACCGTGATCAGGCCGCGACGCTCGACAAGGTCACCCAGTGGCACCAGGAATGCCAGGCCGATCACGTAGCCGATCTGACTGACAGTGACCAACAGGCCAGTCGCGGCGGTGCCGACCCCAAAGGCTTGGCCGAGCGTGTGCAGCAACGGCTGCTGGTAGTACATGTTTGCGACGGTGGCGCCGGTGGCAAACGCCAGCAGCACGACCAGACGGCGGCTGATACCCGTGGCCGGAGGACTCTGGTTCACGCGACGGCCGCGCGCTTGAGCTGCTCGTCGCGGCGCACCAGCTTGACGCGCGGACGGCCATGAGGCTCACCGAGCGCGCGCTCGTGTGCGTCGATCGCCTCCCAGCCGGAATAGTCGATCACATCGACACCGTCAGCTCGCAACCGCTCGAGCAGCGCCTCAGGCGAATCGGTGGGCTGCGGAAGCAAGCCCGCGGCGAAGTCCTGGAGCAACAGGTCCGTCGTCTCCTGCGCGCACTTCTTGTTGGTCCCGATCACACCGGACGGACCGCGCTTCACCCACCCGGCGGCATACAGACCACGGATGGGCTCGTGTGTGACCGAGTCGAGCACGCGCCCGTCACGATTCAAAACCGTCTGACGGCGGTCGTCGAACGGCACTCCCGGCAGCGGCTTGCCGACATAACCGACCGCGCGCAGCACCAGACCGGCCTCGATTCGCTCGGTCACACCAGTCGCCTGGGCCCTGAGGGAGCCGTCCTGCGCGACTATCAGTTCGTTGCGCTCGACGACCAACGCATCGACGCCGTCGGTTCCTTCGATCGCGACCGGGGAAGTCAGAAACCGCAGCACGATCCTGCGCGGCTTGCCGGCCGGCTGCAGTGCCGCGTAAGCACTCAGGGTCTCGACGTTGCGCTGTGTCGTCGCGTCGGCAGCGGCCAGGGCTGCGGCGCCGGCCGAGTCCAGCTCGAGGTCGGCCTGCTCGACGATCACATCGGCCAACTGCAGATCGGCGAGTTCGCGCAGCTCGGGGTTCGTGAATGCCGCCTGCGCGGGCCCGCGCCGACCCAGTACGACGATCTCCTCGATGCTGGACTCGCGCAGCAGCTCGATCGAGTGATCGGCGATATCAGTCACCTGCAACTCATCCACAGACAGCGCCAGCATGCGGGCGACGTCGAGTGCGACATTGCCGTTGCCGATCACGACCGCGCGCTTGCACGAGAGGTCGAAGTCCCTGTCGGCGTAATCCGGGTGGCCGTTGTACCAGGCGACGAACTCGGTGGCCGACTCACTGCCGGGCAGATCCTCGCCGGGGATCCCCAGGCGCCTATCACCCGGGGTACCGACCGCGTACAGGACGGCGTGATACGCGGCGGCGAGCTGCTCATGGCTGATGTCGGTCCCGACCTCGACGTTGCCGTGGAAACGGAATCCCGGCTGCCGAGCGGTGCGCTCGAACACACGCGTGACCGACTTGATCTTCGGATGGTCTGGAGCGACACCAAAGCGCACCAGGCCCCACGGCGTCATCAGCCGGTCAAAGACGTCGACCTGGATGACCGAATCCTTGCTCGCCAACAGCTGCCCGGCGGCGTAGAAGCCGGCCGGGCCTGAGCCGACGATCGCGACACGCAGAGGATTGTCTGCGCTTCCAACAAGAGCTTCCATGTAACTCAGGGTATCGAGCGCCGATCGGTGGCCCGGCTCGCCGGCGGGGACGGGCGTGGCATGCGGAGGCGGTGCCCGACGCCCATATACTTCGCACTAACGAACGAGGAGTCCGGCTCGTGCAGGAGATGGTCATCTACGGTGTCAGCTTCGACATGGTCGGCAAGCAGCCGATCGTGCTGTTGAAGACTGTCGAAAGCAATAAGTTCCTGCCGATCTGGATCGGCCATCCGGAGGCCGCCGCGATCCTGATGAAGCTCCAGGGTGCATCGACGCCGCGTCCGATGACGCACGACCTGCTCGCCGACCTGCTCGGTGAGCTTGATGTCGAATGCACCCGCGTGTCCGTGACCGAGCTGCGCGAGAACACCTACTACGCGTCGATCGGCCTCCGCTCGGGCGGGCGAGAGCTTGAGCTCGATTCGCGGCCGAGCGACGCGCTGGCACTGGCAGTCCGTTCCGGCGCGCCGATCTTCGCCGCCGACGAGGTGATCGCCGAGTCCGCAATCGAATTCGAGCACGAGGTCGAGGACACCGAGGAGGTTGTCGAGAAGTTCAAGGACTTTCTCGACAACGTCAAGCCGGACGATTTTCTGGGCGAGTAACGCCACCAGGCAGTTTCGGCAGCGTCGAGCTTACGACCAGCCCTTCAGGGCGGATCTCAACGGTGAACTCAATCCCGAGTCGCGATGAGATCCGCAGCAGGGTCTCGAGCGTCGGATTGACGATGCCGGACTCCAGCCTCGCGACCTGTGGCTGCTTCACACCGAGGATCTCCGCAAGCTGATGCTGAGTCAGATTGTGCATCCAGCGGCAATTGCTCAGCGCGAGTGCCACCTCGGCAGCGAGAGCTTGCCTCTCCCGATGCCTTCTCTGTTGGGCCATTGCGGGAGCCGCCTTCCAAGAAGTCGTTCTCACATTATAACGACGCCGTCATAATGTGAGAACGAGTTTTTTTGTGATGCCAACCGCAGCGAACGTGCCTAGCTTGCCGCGGCAACAATCCGGGCGACCAGATCGTCAAAGCCGATGCCCGCGGCGTCAGCCGCCTGGGGCAGAAGCGAGGTCTCGGTGAGGCCGGGGATCGGGTTGACCTCGAGTACGAAGAGCTCGGAGGTCTCCGCGTCGAGCATCAGGTCGACGCGAGCAAAGCTCGAGCAGCCCAGCAGCTCGAACGCGTCGAGGGCATGCCGCTGCGCCCTCTCGGTGACATCAGGGTCGAGCTCGGCTGGACACACAAAGCGTGTGCGACCGATCTCGTAGCGTGCCTCGAAGTCGTAGAAGTCCTCCTGCTCCGGCACCGCCTCGACGATCGGGAGTGCACGCGCCTCGCCGTCCAGCTCCAGAATCGAGACGGCCAGCTCACGACCGGCTACATGGCGCTCCAACAGCACATTGCGGTCGTAGGAGAAAGCGGCGATCAGCGCCGCGGGGACATCCTCGGCGGTGCGGGCGAACTTGATACCGAGCGCGGAGCCTTGGCAGGCGGGCTTGATCACGAGCGGGAAGTGCAGGCGCGAGCTGATCGCCGGCAGCGCCTGAGCGGCGCCCAGGCTGCGGAACGCGGTCTCACTGAACGCGAAGAAATCCGGGGTCGGGATGCCGGCGTCGCGCATCGCGTGCTTGGCGAGGATCTTGTCGGACGCGCGCAGGCAGGCCGATACGCGCGAGCCCGTGTAGGGCACACCGATCACCTCGAGCAACTCCTGCACGGTCCCGTCCTCGCCGTCGCGTCCGTGCAGCGCCACGAAGGCGACGTCCGGCAGGTCTGCGGACAGGCGAGTGATCAGGTCGACCCCGACGTCCACCTCGATCACCTCGTGGCCCAAACGGCGCAACGACTCCTCAACGCGAGCGCCGGACTTCAGCGAAACCTGGCGCTCGAGCGAACGTCCGCCCTTGAGGACGGCGATCCGGCTCATCCCGCGCGCTTGCGAGACATCGGCAGCACGTTGCTCGCGTGCTCGTCGATCCCGGACGCCGCGATCTGGGGCGGGGCGGCCTGGGCCGGGGGTGGTCCAGCAAGACCTCCCCCGGCGGCGCCACGGTCGACGACCGGCCGGCCGGTGAGCGTGCCGTAGAGCGCAACCTGCTCGCGGATCACCTCTCCGAGCCGGCGAATGCCCTCACGGATCTCGTCCTCGCTGACGCCGGAGAAGTTCAGCCGCATCGACGAGCCGCCGCGACCGTCGACGAACGCCGCGCGGCCGGGAACGAACGCGACCCGCTCCTCGACCGCTCGCGCCAGCAGGTCGGTCGTGTCGATGTAGTCCGGCAGTGTCGCCCACAGGAACAGTCCGCCCTCGGGGTGAGTCCAGGACGCCTCGCGTGGGAAGTGCTCAGCGAGCGTGTCCAACATGACATCGCGGCGGCGCCGGTAGAGCTCGGACAGCGAGCGCACATAGTTGATCCAGGGCCCGGCATGGAAGTACTCGGCGATGAAGTACTGGGAGACCGAGGAGGAGCACAGATCGGCCGAGCCCTTGCCGAGGATCAGCTTCGAGAGCACCGGCGGCGGTGCCACCAGCCAGCCGATCCTCAGGCCGGGCGAAAGGATCTTCGAGAAGGTGCCGGCGTACAGGACGAAGTCGCTGTCGAGCGAGTAGAGGGTCGGCAGCGGGTCGCCTTCGTAGCGCAGCAGGCCGTATGGGTTGTCCTCGAGCACCAGCAGCTCGCGCTCGGCGGCGATCTCCAGCAGTTCGTGGCGGCGATTGAGCGAGAGCGTGACGCCTGCCGGGTTGTGGAAGTTCGGGACCGTATAGATGAACTTGGGGCGGCGTCCCTCACGATCGAGCCGCGCAAGCGATTCGCGCAGGTCCTCGATCCGCATGCCGTCGCGGTCAATCGGGATCTGGATCACGTCAGCTTCATAGGAGCAGAACGTCGGCACCGCGCCCGGATACGTTGGCGCCTCGGCGATGATCACGTCGCCGGGGTCGATCAGGATCTTGCAGACCAGGTCGATCGCCTGCTGACCGCCGCTGGTCGGGAGGATCGAATCGGGATCGACCTTCATCGCCTCGGCTTCCATCACGAGCGCGATCGCCTCGCGAACGTCGACCAGGCCCTCGGTGGGGCCGTACTGCAGCGCCTTGGCTACCGAGTCGCTCGCGACCCCGCCCATCAGCTCGGTGAAGAAGCCGGGCGCGAAGGTTGAGGTGTCAGGCAGACCACCTGAGAACGAGATCACATCGTCGCGCGCGGTCAACGCCATCAGATCGCGCATCGCCGAGGACTTCATGACGCTGGTGCGTCGCGCGAACAGGGCCGCGTAGCGCTCAATCTCGTGTGCTGCCGAGCGTGGCCTGCGAGTCTGGTCGCTCACAGGCTCGACGTCCCTGTCGGCGCCCTCTCGTCTATCGTCACGCTCGGTCACGGTACAACACGGTGCATCTCGCCTTCGACATATTCCAGGGCATCGGCATCGCCGCGGCGATCGGTATCACGCCATTCGTCCCGTCGTTCGCGGCCGGTGCACTGGCGGCCGGAGGTGTCGAGATCCACTTCGACCACACCTCCTACAGTTTTCTGCAGTCGCTGCCATTCCTGCTTTTGATGGTGGTCGGCGCGGTGCTGCTGGTGGTGCTGGACCGGAGCGTTTGGGCGCCGCGAATGCACAGCGGCCCGTTTGCAGCGGCACTGATCGTGATCTCACTCGCCCTTGGCGCGATGTTCTTTGCCGGCTCGCTGGTGCGTGACCACCACGCTGCCTGGCCAGGCTGGGTCGGTGGCGTGATCTGCGCCGGAGTCGGCGTGGCCGCGTCGCGCCCGTTCCTGGAGCGTTTGCGGGCACGGCTCGATGACGCCACCGCCTCCGTTGGCCTGCCGGTGATCGCAGGCGGATCAGCGCTGCTGATCACGGTGCTCTCCGTGGTCGCGCCGCCGGTGGGTCCGATCGCATTGCTGGGCCTGATCTGGCTGCTGTTCGCGGGGCGGGGGCGCGCCGAGCAGAAGTACGCCGGGTTGCGCATTCTTCGATGAAGAAGCTCGTTCTCGTCGTCATCGACGCGATGAAGCCCGAGATGCTCGATCGGGCGATCGCGGCAGGACGTGCGCCGGCGCTGGCGCGAATCGCACAGGAGGGCGTGTACGTGAACGACGTGGTTGCCGCGTTCCCGTCCGTGACACCGGTCTGTGCGGCGACGATCACAACCGGGGTCGGGCCCGACGCGCACCTGATCCCGAGCATGAACTGGTATCACAGGATCGAGGAGCGGTATGTCGAGTACGGCTCGAGTTTCTCGGCGACGCGGCAGTTCGGCGTTGTGCGCTCGTTGACAGACACGATCTACCGGATGAACGCAGAACATCTGTCAAACGACACGCCGACCGTGTTCGAGTCGCTGGATGACCTCGGTGTCCGCACCGCCGGCACCACCTACCTGATCTATCGCGGCCGGCACGAGCACGACGTGGCGCAGGAGTCGCCGCTGGCTCGAATCATCACCTCGACGCTGTTCCGGCGCACGATCCTCGGGCCGCAGGAGCTCTTCTACGCGGACCTCTACGCCAGCCGGCGCACCGGCTGCCGTGGCCAACTGGGCATGCCCGGCGTCCGCGATCAGCACACCGGATGCGTGGGCTCATACCTGGTCGAGAACGACCTCTTCGACTTCATGCTGTTCTCGCTGCCCGACAACGACGCCTGGTCGCACAAGCACGGACCGCAGGCTCAGGTCACATCGATCGCGGCGGCCGATCGCCAGCTCGAACGCCTGATGCATGCCGGCGGCGGGCCTGAACGGTTCCTCGAAGAACACGCCGTGGTCGTGACCTCCGACCATTCGCAGGCGCTGGTCGACGATCGGATCCGCCTGGACCATGCGCTCGCCGGCTTCCATGTGGCCAGCCCCAGCGCCGCCCGCTCCGTCGGAGCGGAACTGGCGCTGAGCCCGTCGCAACGCTCGGCCATGATCTACATCCTGGACATCGAGCAACGCCAGGAGCTGGTGGAGCGTGTGGTCACAGCGGTCGCTGACCTTCAGGGCGTCGATCTGACGATGTGGCTGGATGATCGTGACAATGGTTCACCCGAGGCGGTGATCCGCGCGGCCGGTGGCGCCGAGCTCAGGTTCGCACCCGGCGGCACGATCAACGATCCGCGCGGCGAGTCCTGGGGTGTCGAGGGCGAGCTTGGCGTACTGGCAGCGCGGATCGAGGACGGTCAGTTCGTGAGCCCCGACTATCCCGACGCACTGGCCCGCGTCTGGTCGGCGCTCGCATGCGCGAACGCGGGTGACGTGCTGCTGTCGGCGGCGCCCGGATATGAGTTCGTGGACTGGGGCGGCGCCGACCACGTGGGCGGTGGCAGCCATGGCTCGTTGCATCGCACCGACTCGCTTGGGGCGCTACTCTGGTGCGGGACGGGGCCAGACACACGAGCGGCGCGGGACCAGTGGTCGCTGCAGGATGTCGCCCCGATGATTCGCGCACATTTCGGGTAGGGAATGACCCGCTGGAGCCGAAACTAACGCCATACCAAGCGGTTTCGCTTAGGTGGCGTTTGGTTTTGCCCCGGAAACTTGCGTGGCTCCAAACGTAGACCTGATCATTTTTGCCGATAGGATTGACACGAGTGCCCGATGAGATGACGTCCAGCCTTGAGCTTCCTGCATCCGCTCGAGCGTTGAGTCGTTGGCGAAGCGCTTACCGCCGCTTTGCCTACGAGATTCGCCACCCTGAGAACCACAAACAGGCGGTTCGGTTTCTCTGTGTGGGGGCGTCCGGCTACTTCATCAACCTTCTGGTATTCGCGTTCCTGATCCATATCGTCTACGCACCGGACACCGTCGCGTTCGTGGTGGCGGCCGTGGTCGCGTCGACCAGCAACTTCATCTGGAACCGGCACTGGACGTTCTCCGCCAAGGGGGACCACCCATTCGGTCAGGCGGTGCGGTTCTTCGGCGTGTCGTTCATCGTGCTCGTTGTGGCAGCCGGTATCTATCACGGGCTGGTGGGCCTCGGGCTCAGCATGAAGGTCGTGGCCGACGGCTTGGCCTGGATCATCGCCACCCCGATCTCATTCCTGGCTCAGAAGCTCTGGAGCTTCAAGGCCTGATCCGCTCAGCGGGTAGGCGACTTGTCGTCAGCCTGCTGATACTGCTCTGGGTCCCGGCGGCCGCCGCTGCCGCAGGGAATCCGCCCGGCCAGCCGGCGCCAGTCTCGGCGCCACCCGGCAACGCTGTGTTGATCGCCGGGCCATTCAGCACGGGCGGACCGTATGGCTCGTCGGCGATGACGAACCCGCCCGCCGGCTACCGCATGACGGGCAACCAGGTGTTGGCCGTGGCCACGACCAACGAGACCGTGCAGGCGGAGCTGGAGAAGCACCCACACCTGGTCGCCTACGTCTACACGCACGGGAATGGCGTCTGGCAGGTGAGCTGGTTCACGCCACCGCCGAAGCCGAAGAACCAGATCGAGATGCTGCAGCTGTACGTGTCCGACGCCACGGGCGAGATCACCCAGGTGTGGACCGGTTACCAGGTCGCTTGGACGATGGCACGCGGCTACCCCGGCGCATTCGGCCAGGACATCACGAGGTTGTATGTCTGGCTACCGCTGTGTGCTCTGTTCCTGCTGCCGTTCATCCCCTGGCGGAGGCGGCCGACGCTCTGGCACCTGGACCTGTTGATGATGCTCGGCTTCTCGGTCTCGCTTGGCCTCTTCGACAGGGCGGACCTGGGTCTCGCAGAGCCCACGATCTACCCGTTCATGCTGTATCTGGTCGTGCGGCTGGTGCTGCTGGCCTGGGGTCGTGGTCGCCCGCGAGAGCCGCTACGAATCTGGATCCCTACACGGTGGCTCGGGGTTATGGTGGTGTTCTTGATCGGGTTCCATGTCGCGTTCAACATCACCGACTCGAACGTGATCGACGTTGGCTACGCGGGCGTGATCGGTGCCGACAAGATCGTTCACGGCAAGCAGCTCTACGGGAACTGGCCGTCCGATAACCAATACGGTGACACGTACGGCCCGGTCAACTACTACGCCTACGTGCCGTTCCGCCTGATCTGGGGGTGGAGCGGCATCTGGGACAACCTGCCGGCCGCGCACGCCGCGGCGATCGCATTCGATCTGCTGACGATGCTGGGGCTGTTCGTGCTCGGCTGGATGGTGCGCGGGCCCACCACGGGCATCACGCTCACCTACCTGTGGGCCGCCTTCCCGTTCACCTCCTACGTGCTGATGTCGAACTCCAACGACGCGCTGGTCGCGATGTTGCTCGTCGCGTCGCTGCTGGCATTGCGATTGGCGGCGGTGCGTGGCGTGCTCTCAGCATTCGCCGGGTTGACGAAGTTCGCGCCGCTCGCGCTCGCGCCGTTGATGTGGCGCGGCGTGGGCGAGCGTCTGCCGACACGTCGGCAGACGCTCGCGTTCACGGTCGCCTACGCGCTGGCGATCATCGTGCCCATGCTGCCGGTGCTGCTGTCAGGCGACTGGCATTGGTTCTGGAGTGATTCGATCGCCTACCAGTCAGGACGCCCGGCGCCATTCTCGATCTGGGGTCTGTGGGGCGGCTACCACCAGACGCTGCACCTGCCGGAACACATCGTGCTCGGGATCGCGGTGGCGCTTGGTCTGGTGGCACCCTTCTGGCCACGGGGCGAGCGCACGGTCGTTGAGGTGGCGGCGCTGGGGGCGGCGATCATCATCTGCCTGCAGATGGGGATCACCTATTGGTTCTACCTCTATGTCGTCTGGTTCTTCCCGCTGGTGATCGTCGCACTGGTGCTGGCCCACCCGAGCAGGGCTGAGGACCGGGATGCGCCCGCCCGGGCCCAGAGCGCCGTCACAGCGGTTCCTGCACTCCAATGATCGAGACGGCGCGCAGCGGTTCGGGTGCGCACTGGATCAGCCCGCCGTGCAGCCACGGATCGTCATCGGATGACTCGAAGCGAATCGGCATGCGTGTCAGCAACGAGTCGATCGCCTGTTCGCGCTTGACGCCGATCACGCCCCCGCGAGCACCGGTCATGCCGACGTCGGTTATGTAGGCGGTGCCGCCGGGAAGCACACGCGCATCGGCCGTCTGGACGTGCGTGTGCGTGCCGACCACGGCGGTCACGCGTCCATCCAGGTACCAGCCCAGGCCGACCTTCTCGCTGGTGGCCTCGGCATGCATGTCCACGAGGATCTGATCGGCCTTGTCGCGCAACGCGTACAGGGCCGCATCCGCCTCTGAGAACGCCGGCAGCGAGGCGTTCATGTGGAGGTTGCCCGATAGCGAAATGACACCCAGGCGCACTCCATCGCGCTCCACGACGCAGGTCCCGTGCCCGGGCTGGCCACGCAGGAAGTTGACAGGGCGAAGAATTCGCTGCTCCTGGTCGAGGTAGCTGTAGATCTCGTTCTGCCGGTAGGTGTGATTGCCGAGCGTGATCACGTCCACGCCGGCGGCGAGCATCTCCCTCGCGATCTTGGAGGTGATCCCGTGGCCGCCGGCCGCGTTCTCACCGTTGACGACCACGAATGTCAGCTGATGGCGCTCACGCAGGCGCGGCAGAACCGATAGCAGCGTGCGCCGTCCGGCACTGCCAACGACGTCGCCGACGAACAGGATTCGGACTCCGTCGTGCATGGGCTCATACTTTCACGTAGTGGTCGCTCGCGTGGGTACCTAGATGGAGGAGACCGAGGTTCAGCCGACGGAGGCGCCTGAAGAGGCGCCCGAGGAGTCGCCCGAGCAGGCGCCTAAGGAGGCTCCGACGGTTCAGCAGCGGCTCGGGGAGGCCGTCCTGGTCCCCCGCTGGATCCAGTTGGTGCTGCTGCCACTGGCGCTCCTCGGCGTCTGGGAGCTCGCCCGGGCGATGGGGTCGTTGCTGGTCGTGGTGACGGCGGCGGCGGTGATCGCGCTGATCCTGAACCCGTTGGCCAAACGATTCCAAAAGGCGACTCCACGTTGGGTCGCGATCGTTCTGTGCTACGTCATGATCCTTCTGATCTTCGCGGCGATCGGGGCCCTGCTGTCGACACCGGTCACCACCCAGATCGAGCACCTCACCGACCATTTCCCGAGCTACGTGAACCGGGCCAACCGAGACCTGGAGAACATTCAGCACTTCCTGAATCAGCACGGCATCAAGGTTCACATCGCTCAACAGGGTCACAGCGCGCTGCAGACGATTCAGCGCAAGGTGCTGAAGAGCTCCGGCTCGATCCTGTCGGTCTCACGTGACGTCCTGGGCAAGTTGGTGACGTTCTCCGCGGACCTGATCCTGACGTTTGTCCTGTCCGTCTACATGCTGGTCTACGCGCGCCAGATCGGTGAGCTGGTCCGGCGCTGGATTCCTTCCGGGGACGGCACGCCCTCCGACGACTACCCCCTGCTGGTCCAGCAGGCCGTTTCCGGATACGTACGCGGGCAGTTGCTGTTCAGCCTGATCATGGGTGGGAGTGCCGCAATCCTGATGGAGCTGATGGGCCTGCTCGGAATCTTTCCGGCCGGTTCGCACTATTCGGTCTTCTTCGGGATCTTCTATGGGTTGATGGAGCTGATCCCATACATCGGTCCGATCCTCGGTCCGATCCCGCCGATTCTCGTGGCGCTGGCGACCGATCCGATCAGCGCGCTCTGGGTGCTGCTCGTGTTCATCGGCCTGCAGCAGCTCGAGGGTCATCTGATCGCGCCACAGCTGTTTCGGATCTCGTTACGGATCAATCCGATTCTCGTGATCCTCGCGTTGCTGATCGGCTATCAGATCTACGGGATCGCCGGCGCGCTTCTGGCGCTGCCGGTCGCAACCGTGATCCGCCAGACGATCCTCTACCTACGCCGACACCTGGTGCTCGAACCGTGGTCGACGAATCAGCCGCGGCTCTGAAGCAGATTCGCGAGTCTCTAGAAGCTCGGATTCAGCCACAGCTGGACCGCCAGACTGATCCCGAGCACGAACACGACCCAGCGCAGAACGGTCGGCGGCACGCGCCGCGCGACACTCGGGCCTAGCCGGGCGCCGGCCAGGGCTCCAGCCGCCAACGCGGCAGCCTGGGGCCAATGCACCGGCGCCAGAAACGCGAGCAGCAGTCCCGCCGGAAGGTTGCTGGCGCCCATCAGCATGTTCTTGAGCGCGTTGGCCGTTGGCAGATGCTGCTCGACCATGATCAGCATCAGCGCAAGCGTCATCACGCCGGCGCCGGCGCCAAAGTAGCCGCTGTAGACGGCCATCAGCAGCAGCCAGGCGGTGAGCTCGACAACCCGGTGGCTCGGGGATGCACGCTTGCGGCTCAGCCAAGGCGCACAGATCAGGGCCAGTGAGCCCACGGCCACCAGCAACGGTACGAGGCGCTCGAACGCGCTGGCGGGCGTGACGAGCAGCAGCACCGCCCCCAGCGCGCCGCCCAGCAGCGTCACCGGTGTCCAACGGCGAAGCCATGCGCCCCGACCCCTGAGCTCAACCCTGGAGCCCAGCGCAGCCCCCGGCCAGAACGCGGTCAGCGCGACGATGTTGGTGGCGTTTGCCGCAATCGGCGGCACGCCGACGAGCAGCAATGCCGGATAGGTGACCAGCGAGGTGATGCCGCCCGCGCTGCCGATGACGCCGCCGATGACGCCCGCGAACAGCAGGACGATCGCATCGCCGGGAGTCAGTGCGGTCCTGTCAGCGCTGCCCGGTGACGCTCCTGAAGCGCCACGCGCAGAACGCGCAGATCAGCAGCAGGACGATCGGGAGGAACGCACCCATTACGCCCGCGATTGCCAGCACGAGCGTGACGATCCCGGCAAGACCGGTGCCCGCTCCGATCAGAGCGAGTCGGTACGCCTGCTGCTCTCGCTGCCTGCGGGGCCGGTGCTCGCCGCGCTTCTGGAGGTCGGCCATTCTGCAAGGTTAGTCGGTGTCACCGCCGGATGGACTTGGGGGCGGCGTATCCTCAAAGGCCCAGATGGCCTTTCCCCAGACCCGCATGCGCAGGCTCCGTAGCACGCACGAGTTGCGCGGGCTCGTGCGCGAGACGCAGTTGTCCGTGTCTGACTTTGTGTATCCGCTGTTCGTGGTCGAGGGCCTTGCCGGCCGCGAGCCGGTCTGGACGATGCCGGGAATCGAGCGGTTATCCGTCGCCGAGGCGGTGGCGGAGGCGAGCACCGCTGTCGAGCTCGGGATCCCCGCGGTGATCCTCTTCGGGATCCCCGCTGCCAAGGACGCCGAGGGAACGGGTGCCTACGACGACGATGGGATCGTCCAGGTCGCCACGCGTGCGATCAAGCAGGCTCACCCCGAGTTGGTCGTGATCACCGACCTGTGCCTGTGTGAGTACACCGACCATGGCCACTGTGGTGTCCTGCGGGAGACGTTGACGCGAGCGGGCCAGCCGGAATACACGGTCGATAACGACGCGACGCTTGAGCTGCTCGCTCGCACGGCTGTGTCGCAGGCCCAGGCCGGCGCCGACATCGTCGCGCCGAGCGACATGATGGATGGGCGCATCGGCCTGATCCGCGAGGCGCTCGACGACGCTGGGTTGACCGAGGAGCCGATCATGGCTTACTCGTCGAAGTTCGCCTCGGCCTTCTACGGGCCGTTTCGGGCAGCGGCCGACTCGGCGCCTGCGTTCGGGGATCGCCGCAGCTACCAGATGGATCCGGCCAACGGCTCAGAGGCGGTGCGCGAGTCGCTGTTGGACGTCGAGGAGGGTGCCGACCTATTGATGGTCAAACCGGCCCTGCCGTACCTCGACGTGATCAGACGCGTGAAGGAGGCGACACTCCTGCCGCTGGTCGCGTACAACACGGGTGGCGAATACTCGATGCTGAAGGCGGCCGCCGCAGCGGGCTACATGGACGAGCGCCGATCGGTGCTCGAGGCGCTGACCGGGATCAGGCGCGCCGGCGCCGACATCATCATCACCTACCACGCAAAGGACGCAGCCCAGTGGCTGAAGTAGCTGACAAGAATTTCGGGGCGAAGCTGCGATCTCGTAAGGAGGGGGCCGCCGTCCCGCTGGACGCGGTCGACAGGCGTCTCCTCAACCTGATGCAGGGCGACTTCCCGATCGCCGATCGACCCTACGCGCACGTCGCGACCCAGGCTGAGATCACTGAGGACGAGGCACTCGCACGCGTCCAACGTCTGCTCGACGAGCGCATCATCCGTCAGGTGACTCCGATCTTCGATACACGTGCGCTCGGTTACAGCTCGATGCTGGTCGCCGCGAAGGTCGACCCGGAAAACCCGTGGCGAGCCGCCAACGTGATCAACGAGCACCCCGGCGTCTCCCATAACTACCTGCGAAACCACGAGTTCAACATCTGGTTCACGATCGCGACCGAGCCCGACTCGCCTGTGGGTCTGGAGGGCACGCTGGAGCGCCTGGGTGAGCTTGCGGGCGCGGAGTCGATCCGGCAGCTACCGACCCTCAAGCTGTTCAAGATCCGGATGGATCTAGAGATGGAAGCCGGTACTGAGACGCTCGCCAAGGCCGCTGCAGAGTCCGTTGCGCCCGCCGAGATCGAACCGCAGCCATATGACGAGTTCGACAAGGCTGTGATCTGCGCGACGCAGGGTGACATGCCGGTGGTCCCGGAGCCCTACGCACCGGCCGCCGCCGCGCTCGGGGTCCCGCAGGAGCAGTTGCTAGCGCACCTGCAGGGGATGGTTGAGCGCCGGCTGCTGCGCCGTGTCGCGGCGATCCTGTTCCACCGTCGTGCCGGGTTCAGCGCCAACGGTATGGGCGTCTGGAAGGTCCCGGATGAGCGGATCATGGAGCTGGGGATGCAGATGGCTCAGTTCCGTGGGATCTCGCACTGTTATCAGCGCCCGACCTATGCTGACTGGCCGTATTCGGTGTTCACGATGGCGCACGGCCGCTCGAAGGAGGAATGTGACGCGATCCTCGATTCGATCGCCGAGCAGACCGGTATCGGCGAGCGTTCGACGCTCTACTCCTCGACCGAGTTCAAAAAGATCCGACTCCTGTACTTCACCGATGACTACCGCGACTGGGAACGTCGGTACTGCGGCGTCTAGCGCCCTCTGGGGGCGTGCTCAGCGTGTGATCCCGGGCGGGGTCAACTCGCCCGTGCGAGCGATGCGACAGATCGGCCGCGATCCGATCTTCGTCGCCTCAGGCAGCGGCTCGCGGATCAAGGACGTCGACGGAAACGACTACATCGACTGGGTCTGTTCCTGGGGGCCGCTGATCCTGGGGCACGCAGAGCCGCAGGTCCTGCACGCGATCACCCGTGCCGCGATGTCCGGCAGCACGTTCGGCGCGCCAACCAAAGGCGAGGTGCAGCTCGCCGAGGAGATCGTGTGCCGGCTGCCGTCCGTGGAGATGGTCCGGATGACGTCGTCAGGAACCGAGGCGGCGATGAGCGCCATCCGCCTGGCCCGCGCTGTCACCGGCCGCGAGAAGCTGCTCAAGTTCGAGGGGGCCTATCACGGCCATGTCGATGGGTTGCTTGCACAGGCCGGTTCCGGCGTCGCGACCCAGGGGATCCCAGGCAGCCCCGGTGTCACCGCGGCCGCAACCGCGACCACGATCACGCTCCCGTGGAACGACGAGCAGGCGCTCGCGGCCGCGTTCGCCGCACATGAGTTCGCGGCGGTGCTGTTTGAGACGGTTCCAGCCAACATGGGCGTGGTTCCCGCAAGGCCCGGCTATCTGGCCGGGCTTGCCGCCGGAGCGCGTCAGAACGGCGCGCTGCTCGTGGCCGACGAGGTGATCACCGGCTTTCGTGTCGCCCGCGGTGGTGGCCAGGAGCTGCTCGAACTCGACCCGGACCTGACGATCATGGGCAAGATCGTCGGCGGCGGGCTGCCGGCCGCCGCCTATGGCGGACGGCGCGACCACATGTTGCGGATCGCCCCGGCCGGCGACGTGTACCAGGCAGGAACGCTTTCAGGCAACCCGCTGGCCGTCGCCGCCGGATTGGCGACGCTCGCGCTGCTCGATACCGACGCATATGCGCTGCTGGCCGTCCTCACGGAGCGGCTCGTCGTAGGCCTGCGCGAAGCAGCGGCGAGCGCGGGCCGCCAGATGGTCGTGCAGAGCGTCCCCGGGCTGGTGACGCCGTTCTTCACCGGTGCAGAGACGGTCACTGACTACGGCGGCGCGGCAGCGGCCGACCAGGACGCCTATGCCACCTTCTGCCGTGGGCTGATTTCGCGTGGCGTTTATCCGCCGGCCTCACAATTCGAAGCTTGGTTCCCGTCGTTGGCGCATTCCGAGCGCGACATCGAGCTCACTGTCGAGGCCGCTTCCGAGGTGCTCGGGGAGATGCCGGCATGAGCGCCGCCGGGTGGCCGGGGGCGGGAGGCGGGAATCCGTACCCCGAGGTGATCGCTGACATCGCCACCGGCGCGCGTCTGCACTACGAGAACGGCGGCTCGGCCGACCCTGATCTTGACCTGCTGCTGGGTGATCAGCGTTACGCCAGCGGCCTTGCGAAGCTCGCCGCGATCGGCGACATCGAGGAGACGGCCCGGCTTGCGGACCTGATCTCGGAGATTGCTCAACTCCATGCCGCGGGCCAGGGTGCAGCGGCGCACGAGCTTCTTGTCGCCGCCGAGCAGCGGCTCGGTGCGGCGGGTGTCGGGGAGCAGCGCTCCTAACCGGGTTTGACTGTAGGCTTACGGCCCCCGCACCAAAGCGCGAGCCTCACTCACGGACGCAGATGTCAGCAGACCGCCACAAGCAATCCTCGAAATACACGACCGACCGTGGTATGCCCGGCGCCTTCGAGGGCGAGACGGTCACCAGACGTCGGTTCATGGAGGGCGTCACCCATGGTGCAGGTGCGATCGCAGCGGCTTCGTTTGCGCTCCCCGCGCTCGGCTTTGCGATCAGCCCGATCTTCAAGCGTGTGCCGTTCGAATGGCAGATCATCGGCAGGCCCGATGACTTCACCGAGCTGACCTACGTCACCAAGGTGCTGACGATCGTCGAGGGAATCGGCGAGGCGGGCAAGTCGCTCGCGTACATGCGTAAGCGCGACCCTGCGATCGACACCGAGCCGCACGATCAGTTCAACAACTACATCGCGCTGTCGTCGCGGTGCATGCACCTCGGCTGCCCGGTGCGCTACGTCGAGGCTGCTGAGCGCTTCATCTGCCCCTGCCACGGTGGCGTCTACAACTTCCGCGGCCTGGTCGCGGGTGGGCCGCCAGTGCGCCCGCTCGACCGGTTCTATACCTATGCGCCGCCACCTGGGCACCGGGGTCACGGATGGGTGTACATCGGCCCGCGCTACTCAGTCAACTCCGAGCTGCGCCGTTTCTCGCCCCGTGACCCCGGCGAGCCGCTCGACGGCATCGGCCAGTACCTGTATCCGGCGCGTGACTCCACCTCGGTCCTGCCATCAACGGACAACCTGCCGCTGCCCCCGACCGTGCCAGGGACGAGCTGATGGCCAGACCGAAGCTGCTCAAGCGCCCCGAGCCGCACGTTCCCGGGCAGGAGCCGTCGATGCATCCAGTCGACGCGACAGTCGAGGGTGGCCTGACCGTCGTCAACTGGATCGACGAGCGCACGCAGCTCTCACCAGGCCTGCGGTGGTTGATGTTCCGCAAGGTGCCGAAGGGAATCAACTGGGCCTACACGCTCGGTTCGGCGACGATGTTCGCCTTCCTCAACCAGGCAGTGACCGGCGTGTTCTTGGCGATGTTCTATCGGCCGGACGTGACGGGCGGTGCCTACGAGTCGATCCGCAACATCAACGACAACGTCTTCCTCGGCCAGTTCGTGCATGGCATGCACAAGTGGGGCGCGTCGGTGATGATCATCCTGATCTTCCTGCATATGGCGCGGGTGTTCTTCTTCGGTGCGTACAAGTATCCGCGCGAGCTGACCTGGATCATCGGCGTGGTTCTGCTGATCCTGACGTTGGCGATGGGCTTCACCGGTTATCTGCTGCCGTTCGACCAGCGTTCCTACTGGGCAACGATCGTCGGTGTGAACATCAACAACACCGCACCGTTCCTGGGTCCGTCGATCGGTGACTTCCTGCGTGGCGGGCCGGAGTTCGGCGCCACTACGCTTTCACGGTTCTACGCGATCCACATGATGCTGATCCCGGGGATCATGGCTGCGCTGATCGGCTTCCATCTGTACCTGGTGACGAAGCTGGGGATCTCCGCCCCGCCGTGGCTGAAGGCGCACGAGCCTGAGGCCACGATCGAGACGGTGGAAGTCTGAAGTGGCGTCCCACCGAGCACATACCCGCGTCGGAGGCCACTCGTGAACCAGGCCGAGAAGGAGGAGTATCTCCGCGAGTACGCGCTGCTGAAGAACCAGGGCAAGCCGTTCTTCCCCTACGCGGTGGCCAAGGACTCGCTCATGGCCGTGATCGTCATGATCGTGATCATGCTGCTGTCGCTGCTGTTCGGCGCAGAGCTCGGTCCGAAGGTCAACCCGACGACCACAACCTACGTCCCGCGGCCGGACTGGTACTTCTTCTTCCTGTTCGAAGTTCTGCGTGTGATGAAGAACGTCCCGAAGTTCACGCCCTTCGCGACGATCGGCGTGCCGACGCTATGCATGATCGGGCTGTTCCTGCTTCCGGTGTACGACCGCAGTCCGGAGCGCCTGATCACACGGCGGCCGGTCGCGTTCGCTGCAGGCCTCGCGACGATCGCCTGCATCGCCTACCTGACCTACTCCGGCGCCAACACCGGCTCGCCAAACCAGGTGACCCTGCCTCCGCCGACGGGCCTCACCGCATCGCAGACGGCCACGTTCAAAGCCGGTGAGATCGTCGTGGGGGAATCCGGCTGTCTCGGGTGTCACGTGATCGGCGACAACGGCAACAACGGCCCGGGGCCGCCGCTGACCAACGTCGGTTCACGGCGCTCGGCCGGTGCGATCGCGCAGACGCTGAAGAACCCGACCGCGCCGATGCCGTCGTTCGCGGCGATGGCCCGGACGTCGCCGAAGAAGTTCTCGGATCTGGTCCAGTTCCTCTCGATGCTTCAGTAGCTCTGAGTGCGGCGGCCCGCTTGGGCCGCCACTCGCAGGTACTCTCTCGGAATGGCCGATCCCTCTGAGCCCCACCCCGAGTCGGGCACGCTAGCCGAATCGCAGGTGCAGGCGATGTTCGACCGTATCGCCGGCAGCTATGACCGGCTCAATTCGCTGATGACCGCCGGCCTGCATCACCAGTGGCGCCAACGTGCAGTGGAGCTCGCGCAGGTCGGCCCCGGGAGCCATGCGCTCGACGTCGCCACCGGCACCGGCGATCTGGCGTTTGCGCTGGCCAGCGCAATCGGGTCCGGTGGTGAGGTGGTTGCCGCCGACTTCTCCGAGCAGATGCTCGACATCGCGCGACGCAAGGCGGCGTCTGGCGCAGCTGGCCGTGGTGCCGCACCGATCCGGTTTGAACAGGCGAATGCGTTGCTGCTGCCACACGCAAGCAACGAGTTCGATGCCGCGACCGTCGGCTTCGGGGTCCGGAACTTCTCCGACCTGGACCAGGGTCTGCGTGAGCTCGCGCGCGTTGTGCACCCTGGAGGGCGAGTCGTGATCCTCGAGATGACGACGCCGCAGCGACCGCCACTGTCGACCTTTTTCAAGCTCTGGTTCGATCGTGTTGTGCCCGTGCTGGGGCGTGCGGCCGGCGACTCGGACGCATACACCTACCTGCCGAACTCGGTGCGCCGCTTCCCCGGTCCGGAGGAGCTTGCGGCCCACATGACCGCAGTCGGACTCGGTGACATCCGCTACGTGCTCACCGCCGGCGGCATCATCGCGCTGCACGTGGGCACCGTGGTTGCGTGAGCTCGCCGGGGGCAGCCTCAGTCGAGGCCCTCGTCGAGGCGGGCGGCGCCGGAGCCGCGCTCGTGATGTCTCGGGTCGAAGCCCGCATGGTTGAGCTAGTCTCCGGACATGGCGAGGCGCTTGCCCGGCATGGTGGCGAGACGATCGCCGCGGGCGGCAAGCGGCTACGGCCACTGCTCGTCTGCATCGCAGCCGGGGTGCCGGTGGCCGAGAACGACGCGCTCGTGCGCGCCGCTGTCGCGGTCGAACTGGTGCACTCGGCCACGCTGGTTCATGACGACGTGATCGACCGGGCTGACCTCCGCCGCGGCCACCCGACCGTCGTTGCCGCCGGTGGACGGCTGATGGCGCTCGCCACAGGCGATCTGCTGTTCTCCCGCGCATTTGCGGAGCTCGCCGACGGCGGCAGGATCGAGCCGATCCGGATCCTGTCGGGGGCGGCGTCCTCGCTCGCCTCGGGCGAGCTGATGCAGCGTGACGATTCCTGGGACGTCAGCGTGGCGCAGGAGCGCTACCTGGAGCGGTGCCGCTTGAAGACCGGTGTCCTGTTCCGTGCCGCCTGCGAACTCGGTGCGCTTGCCGGTGAGGAACTCGCGACGCGCGCGCCGGTTGACGGCCTGGGGATGTTCGGCGAGCGGATCGGCGTTGCGTTCCAACTGCTCGACGACGTCCTTGACGTCACTGGTCCGCCTGAGCGCACCGGCAAGCCGCGTGGCGCCGACCTGCTCGACGGCACCGTGACGCTGCCGCTGATCGAGGCCCGGAAGCGGGATCTTGGATTGACCGGACTCGACCTGCGCGCGCTTGATGGGCCCGAGCGGGCCGCGGAGGTGTGCAATCGGATCGAAGCGTCCGGGGCGCTCGAGTTTGCGCGCGAGTACGCGCTGGAGCTGGTGGCCGACGCGAAGATGGGTCTGCCGCTGGGGTTGCCGGAGGCGCAGCGCGCGGCGCTGGACCTGGTGGCCGACGGTGTGGTCGAGCGCTACAGCTGACTGAGCCGGGGCTCAGAAATCCTCGGGGAGGATGAGGCCGGTGTCCAGCGCTGACACGAAACGCTCGACATCAGCGGTCATGTTCGCCTGTGTCAGCCGCTGCAGGTCCGCGATCATCTCGGCGAGGCCCTCATCAAGGCGGTCCTCTAGCTGCTCGACCTGGAGTCGCGTGAATGTGCCGGACTCCGTCCAACCGCAGTTGGGGCAGTCGAGCAGCAGATCCCAGTGCGCGTCGACCGTCTCACCCCAGGCAAGTGGCTGGACAAGCTCGGAATTGCAGCCAGGGCAGACGTGCAGCTCGCGATCCTGGGCGTCGGCATCGCGATAGCGGATCACCTCGATCGTGCGGCCGCTCGGCAGCACGATCCGCCGGACCGCCTGGTTCTCGTTCGGGTTATCGCTCATCCAAGAAACTCCTGACACCGTTCCTATCGGCCGGTCTTGCGGAGCGCTTGAGGAAATCCCGTGCGGATGGACGCTAACCTTGGTTGTTCCGCAATCGGTAAGGAAAGTCGGCATGTTGGCAAGTCCCTGGAAGGACGCCCTGGTCATCCTGGTGATTGTCCTGCTGTTCTTCGGCCCCAAGCGCCTGCCCGCGCTGAGCCGTTCGATCGGCGAGAGCATCAAGGAGTTCAAGGGCGGGATCACGGAGAGCACCAGCTCAGCTGAGAAGACGGGGGATGACAAACCGGAGGTTCCGGCCGGCACTTCTGAGACCGCTTCCACGAGCACCAGTTCCGAGCACACGAACGCGTAGCGCTTGACGCTGCGTTCCGGGCCCATGAAGCTGCGGCCGATCGGCCATGAGGACCGGCTCAGCATCATCGACCACCTCGACGAGCTGCGGACGCGGATCTTCGTCTGCGGTGGCGCGCTGCTCGTCGTCTTCTGCATCTGCTTCTGGCAGAACCACGCGCTGCTGAGCGTGCTCAATCGCGCGTTGCCGCCGGCGTCGAAGACCGGGCTCGGGAATCAACAGAAGGTCAACACCGAGATCAGCCAGACCTTCAAGAGCATGTCTGGCGATATGTCCCAGCTGAGCACGTCGCTGGCGCAGGTCAAGGACATGCCGCCGAGCGCGATTCAGGCCACGAACAAGATGTCGCGCGACCTGCTGACCGCAGGCCGGGTGATCCCGGAGGCTGTGAATCAGCAGGAGAAGCCGATTGCACTGGGCGTCGGCGAAGCGTTCATGACCACGGTTCTTGTGTGCGCGTACTTCGCGCTGATGATCACGTTGCCACTGGTTCTGTACCAGCTGTACGCGTTCGTGATTCCCGCTCTCAGCGGGGAGGAGCGGCGGGTCGCAGTGCCTGCGGCGATCGCCGCACCGCTGCTGTTCTTGGCCGGCGCAGCATTCACGTACTTCTTGGTGTTACCACCGGCGATCCACTTCCTACAGGGCTACAACTCGGATCAATTCCAGAACCTGATTCAGGCCAAGTCGTTCTACAGGTTCGAGATCGTCCTGATGATGGGGATCGGGCTAGCGTTCCAGGTCCCGCTGTTAGCGGTCGGCTTGCAGAAGGTGGGGATCATCAGTTCGCAGACCCTGACGCTCAACTGGCGCTACGCTACGGTCGTGATCGCGGTGATAGTCGCCGCGCTCCCGGGGGTGGATCCAGTCACGATGACGATGGAGATGCTCCCGCTCGTCGGGCTGTATATCGCAAGTATTTTCCTGCTGAAATGGGTCGAACATCGCAATTATCGGCGCGCGCGCGCCGAGGCCGCCGAGGCCGGCGACTCCCGAACGAACCGCTGAGCCTTCCCGAAGCCAACACTCCAAGCAAGCCCTTCGCCCATGCTCTTTGATCTTCGCAGCCGCGGTCGTCGCACGATGGTCCGCATCATCTATTTCTTCCTCGCACTGGTGATGGTCGCCGGTCTGGTGCTGGTGGGTGTGGGTACCGGGTCCAACCAGGGCGGCCTTCTGAACGCCTTCACCAACAATGGTTCAGGCGGCGGCCAGAGCGCCGCGATCAACCAAGAGATCCATCAGGCGCTCAACAAGGTCAAGAAGGACCAACACTCTGCCCAGGCATGGTCGGGATTGGCCAGCGCGTACTGGTCCGCCGCCGGCAGCGGCAGCAACTACGACACCAGCACCGCCACCTACACCGCCTCGGGTAAGGCTCAGTTGGCCCGCGCCGCCAAGGCCTGGGAGGAGTACCGGAAGCTGGCCGGGACGCCGTCCGCCCAGATGGCGAACCTCGCCGCCGAGATCTACCAAGGCCTCGGGCAGTGGTCTAACGCGGCAGTCGCCTGGGAGTACGTGGCCCAGGCCGAATCGTCGACCCCCTCCTCGAAGGCCTACACCTGCCTGGCGTTGACCTCCTATGCGGCCAATCAGAAGGCCAAGGGCGACCTGGCCGCGGCACGCGCGGTTGCGCTCGTCCCGAAGCTTCAGCGCCTGACCCTGAAGTCAGATTTCCAGAGCGCGAGCAAGTCTGCGACCGCCGCGCAGACGAGCGTGCAGGAGAACTGCTAGCGCGTATTCGGCGCCGTCGCATGGGCTCTGATCCAGAGCACCCGGTCAGCAGAACGCCGCTAACATCGTCTTCCCCGGGCCGTTAGCTCAATTGGCAGAGCAGGGGACTCTTAATCCCAAGGTTGAAGGTTCGATTCCTTCACGGCCCACTCAGAAAGCCCCGGAGACCGGGGTTTTTCTCATTCTTAGGGCATAGGCACGGTCGCGATATGTCCCCAATATGTCCCGAATCGGGCGTAGGATGCGCCCATGGCGGTCAAAATCAAGCCTCCCTCGGGCCATGTTTTCCGAGTTGAGCGCTCGCGTGGGCCTGTCTGGTACGCGAAGTACCGGCTGCCCGACGGCCGCCAGGTCCAGAGGAAGATCGGGCCGGAATGGACTGAGCGGGGCCGCCCGGCAGGCGGTTACTTCACCAAGCGGCTGGCCGAGGATTGGTTGCGCGACGTCATCGACCAGGCGCGGCGCGGGACGCTGCCGGGGATGGTGCGGACGGGCGCAACGTTCGCCGACGCGGCGGCCGAGTGGTTGCGTTATATCGAGCACGACCGCGGCCGCAAGCCGTCGACGCTCCGTGGCTACCGGTCGACGCTGAACGCGCATCTGCTGCCGGCCTTCGGCTCGATGCCCGTTGAGGACGTGACGACAGAGACCATCGAGCGGTGGATCGCCAGCTTCGATGGGTCGATCCGGATGCGCAACAAGCTGGTGATCCAACTGCACGGGATCCTTGCGCGGGCCAAAAAGGTCTACGGCCTGTCCGTGAACGCGGCGACTGAGGTCGAGAAGTTCCCTCAGCGTCGCACTGGAGATATTGACGTGTTCTCCCCGGAGGAGGTTTGGGCGCTGGTGAGGGCGGCCGGGAGTGCCCAGGATGCCGCCATCTACCTGACCGCGGCCTTCACAGGTCTGCGGATGGGTGAGCTCTTGGCGCTGTGCTGGCGTGACGTCGACTTTGGCGGGTCGGTGATCCGTGTCCGGGCGAGCTTCTACCTCGGTTCGCTGACCACGCCCAAGTCCGGGAAGGTTCGGGCGGTTCCGATGGCGCCCGACGTCGCCGCAGTGCTCGCGCAGCTTGGCCAGCGCCAGGACTGGGTCGGCGATGACGACCTGGTCTTCGTCGGCGAAGCCGGCGGCTACCTCGATGGCTCAGCGCTGAGGCGCCGCTACAAGTCGGCGCTGGCGGCAGCGAGCCTGCGCCCGCTGCGGTTCCACGACCTCCGCCACACCTTCGGGACGCGGATGATCGCCAAGGCCGACATCCGCCGCGTGCAGGAATGGATGGGGCATGCCGACGTTCAGACCACGATGCGCTACCTCCACTACGCGCCACGTGCTGAGGATGCCGCGCTGGTCGCAGAGGCCTTTGCGGTCCGGGACGAGTTGGGACGTCTTGGGACTTCTAGGGACGTCTTGGCGTCAGAGGCGAGGGATTGAGCAGCGTGCGTCGCGGCATTACGCGGCGCTCCGGCCCCCAAGGCCCCGCCTGTTCAAGCGAGTCCGAGAGCTGGGACGTCTTGGGACATCTTGGGACGTTTGGGGACGTAAGCACTGTGTGCGTACAGTGTGGTCCTCTTGTGGGGTGGTTGAGAGCGGCGACGGAAAGCTTCCAACGGACGCCGTGATGACGCTGACCACGACCATCGCGTGAACCTAATCGAGCGTCAGCGAGATCCTCAGCGGGAGCGCAGCGGTCACCATCGCGCGACAACGGGCACGGCTGATCGGATGCGCTCTTCATTGCTGGCCGTAGAGCAGGCTCGGGAGCCAGCTGGGGACTGCCTGACGGGCGGTCCAGTTCCCTCCTCCTGGCGAGATCCTGGTCGCTGGTAGGCAGCGGTTGCGTCTCTTAACCGCTGTAAATTCGTCGGCGGCTTGAGGTTCCCGGGGATCGAGTCTACGCGGCGCTCACCTCCTCGTCGAGGGTGTCGCGGTCGAGCTGTTGGTATTTGCTTCGGTAGAGGTGTTGGCGGTCGAGCTCGGTGAATGTCGCGCCGTTTGAGGCGTGGGTGATGAACAGGTCTAGGACGGCGAAGACGTGAGAGGCAGCTGCTCTCGCCGGGGAAGCGGCCCATGACTTTGGTGCGTCGGCGGACCTCGCCGAGCGAGCGCTCCAGCAGGTTGGTTGACCGCCAACGCTCGCGGTGCCTGAGCGGGTAGCGGAGGTGCACGACCAGGGCGTCGAGGTCCTCGGCTAGGCAGCGGGCGGCCGACTCGTAGCCGCGGTGCTCGAGCTCACTGATTAGGACCTGCAGTCGCAGCTTGCCGTCGTTGACTGAGGTGGCGTCGGTGAGCGCCGCCCAGTAGTTGAAACGGGGACCCTGTCCTGTTCTGCCTTGGGGAGCTTCGTGAGCAGGTTGCGTAGGCGGTGAACACAGCAGTGCTGACGGTCAGCCCGCGGCCAGATCTCTCCGATCGCTGAGATCAACCCCGGGGCGCCGTCGGCGACCACCAGGCGAGGAGCTGCGAGCCCACGGACCGTAGATCGCGTCCGAGCTCGAGCCAGTCCTCCTTCGATTCGCGGGCGCCGAGCTGCACCCCAACCAGCTGCCGGCGGCCGCTTTCATCAATGCCCCAGGCGCAAATCACCCCTTCTTTTGGGCCGCTGGGGCGGACCGGGAGGAAGATCGCGTCGAGGAACAGCACGACGAGGTTGGTGTCATAGAGCGAGCGTTGCTTGAACGCTTCGAAGCGCTCATGCAGCTCAGCGCAGATCCGAGCGACCGTCGAGCGCGAGATGCTCCCGAGCCCGACCTCCTCACACAGCGACTCGATGTCACGCATCGAGAGGCCTCTGACGAACCCGCCGATCACCAACGTCTTCAAAGGGTCGGTGCGAAACAGCCGTTTGCAATGCCACTTCGGAAACAGCTTGGACACGAACGGCACCGTCGTGTGGCGAGCCTGTGGGATCTGGATCTCAAGCTCACCCTCCCCGGTCTGCAAATGCCGGGGACGGAACCCGTTGCGCAACGCAGCCTCATAGTTCTTCAGGCCACGCTCACGCTCCGGGCGACGCTCATAGCGAGCGCGACCGAGCCAGCCATCGAACTCCTCCTCGACCGCCCGCTGAATGATCAGACGAGCGCCCAATCGAGCGAGGTCACCAAGCATCTTCTGCGGGTCATCGACCATGCCCTTCCCAAGCAGCCGGTCGATATCGGCTTGTATCTCCGCCGACGGCGGTAGGGTGCGTCTCACGGCGTAGGCCTCCTTCGTGGTCTTGCAGGACTTGAGGGAACCTACGCCGCCTCTCCGACAGCACCGCCCGGCTATTTACAGCAGTCCTGAGACGCAGCCAGGCAGCGAATCCGGCCCTGCATTTGTGCTGGCACGGGTACTCGTGATCGGACGACCAGGTACGGGAGTCGAGGAGGTGCTGCAGGTGGCCGTTGTCGCCTCGCTCGTATCCGCTCGCCGTTGCGACGCGTGGTGCCGGGCTGCGACCTCAGCTGACGCCTGATGCGGCTCTCGCTCCCGCTTGGTCGGCGCGTGGCCTGAGCGACTCGGCCCTCCCCTTGGGCTCCTCCCAATCCTCTTGGCGTCCGAGGGCCGTCATGTCGAGGTAGTAGTGCGTGCCGCCTACCTGCTCGGTGCCACGCGCGTAGGTCGAGTAGGTGTGGAAGACGCGATCTTCGATGCGAAGAAAGACACTCGTTCCGTGTAGCTCACTCGGGAGCTCGGCCAAGCCGTACTTGGTCTTCAACTCGGCGGCGGAACAGTAGTTGTAATGGGGATCGTCGACGGTATCGTCGAACGAAACGCCGAAGTCGAAGTTGAACCGACTGCCGTAACTCGAGTACCAGGGGAACGTCCAGCCCATCTTGTGCTTCCACCGCTCGATCTTTTCGATCGGCGCGCGAGAGACGACTGCGATCGTCGTGTCTCGCTCGTGCAGGTGGGCCGTGTTCCCGTATTGATCGACCCGGCCGGCGCAGCTCATGCACCCGTCCTCCCAGTCGGGATCGAACATGTAGTGATCGACGATCAACTGATGGCGGCCCTCGAACAGGTCAAACAATGTCCGTGCGCCCCCGTCGGCGGCGATAAACCGGTAGTCCTCGGTGACCTCGACCATCGGCAGTCGCCGGCGCTCAGCAGCGAGCTCGTCGCGCGCCCTGGTCAACGCCTTCTCGCGCGCGAGAAGGGCTACGCGAGCGCGAATCCACTCCTCGCTGCTGACAATCTCAGGCAATCTCACGGCTGGCTCCTCTCGGGGTGGCGTCTCAACACCGACTGTAGACCGCTGACGGCACGAGATCTCATCGCACCCAAGTCCGGATACCGATGCCTCCCTTCCCTGCTTCGCTCGCTCCACGACCATCTTGGACCAAGGTCATGAGCGACCCGCTCAGCGCGGCCAGGAGGGCTGGGCCTAGTCCTCAGGTGGAGGGGTGTCGAGGTAGACGACGCGGTCGCGGAGGTCTTCGTCCGTGGTGGCCACGATGGCGGCAGTAAGCGGTTTCGCTCCGCTTGGCCGCCTGGAGAAACGGGATGAGAGCGCGATCAGTAGTCCGTGGTGGTGCGCGCGGCTGGTGCTGTGTTCGGCGGCGATGCGCGTGAAGTCGCCGACGTTTTCGGCGAGCAGCACGTACCCGCCGGCGATCGCGGCGGCGAATACTTCGGGGTCGCTGCTGCCCCGAAGTTGAATGTCAGCGAGGGTGATCGTTTCGATCCCCGCTGCGCGGAGTGCTTCCGCCAGTGCGGGCGGGTACATCTCGTCAAGCAGCAGCTTCACCGTGTTGCAGCTGCGGCGGTGTCGGCGCGGTGCAGTTCGATTCGCGCTTGGATCTCGTCCGAGTAGGCCGCGCGGTAGGCAAGTGCGGAGTCGATCTGGGCACGACTGACCACGCCGTCGGAGGCGAGCTCTGCTGCGGGGTCATCGACCGGTCCAATCTCGTCGATCCACATCGCGACTTCCCAGACATCCGGACCGCCGAGCAGGCCAGCGCGCCGACCGGTCGGCCCATCTCGGAAGGTGATCATCGGGTGCTCGTCACGCCTGGCGCCTTCCTCGGCGTAGCGGCGAAGGCGATCGGACAGGCTCTCGCCCGCCGCACGGGCACGGAGACGAAGCCGCTCAGCGAGTCGATCATCGAGGCGAACTGACACATTCACGGACATATCTGCAGTGTTGCACATTGTCAACACATAGGAGGTGGAGTGATGAAAGCCACCACTCTCGACGCCGCCGGCCACGGCCGCTCAGCCGCAACGATGCCCGGCTATCACCGCGGTCGGCCGCCCCGGAACAAGGGTGAGCAATACCCAGCTGACCCGCCAACTGTCGAGGAGATCATCGCGGTAATGCGCGTCGCTGGCAACCGCTCCGACGGGCAGCGACTCCTTGCACTGATAGTGCTGCTCTGGCGCGCGGGGGCTACGGATCAGCGAAGCACTCGACCTACGCGAGAGCGACCTTGACACCAATCGCGGAGCGATCCTCGTTCGACATGGCAAAGGCGGCAAACGCCGCGAAGTCGGGATGGACCGATGGGCGTGGAAGCAGCTCGAGCCATGGCTCGAGACCCGCCACGATCTGCCAATCGGCGCGCTCCTGTGCGTGCTTCACGGAACCACAGCCGGACGCCGTTGGGAGGCCTCAGCTGCCCGCAAGCAACTGCACCACACAGCCGCTGCTGCCGGTGTACGCAGACGGTTCGCCCCACACCAACTACGGCACGCGCACGCGATCGAGATGGCGCACGAAGGCGTCCCGCTCGTCGTGATCCAACGCCAACTCGGACACGCGCACCTCGGCATCACCTCGATCTACCTCCAAGGAATTGACAACGCCGAGATCGTCAACACAGTCCACGGACGGCAGTCACCGACGATCTCCGCGACCGCCGGACTCACCATCAACCAGTAGACAGCCCAGTCGGGCCGACGAGCTACGCCGGCCCGACGCACCCTCGCGTGGCGAACAGGAGGTCTCTTGGATCGCCTGTTGCCAGTCCTGCTTGGATGCTGGCGCGGGTACTGCCGCCCGCTGCGTTGGTGTCGCTTGTTGTCTGCAGGCGGGTAGCGTGCCGGATCTGCAGCTGTTTTCCGTTGCGGAGATGCCTGGCTGGCCGCTGGTCTGACTCGCCGGTCCGGACCGATGTTTTGACTACTCCGCGCTGACTGGCGGGAAGCCGAAGCGGGTGAACAGGGCCGTGTCGTTGAACAGCGTGATGCGCGCGATCCCGTCTGTGGTCGGGGTGAGTACGACGAGCGCGAATGCCCGCAGGACCCCATCTTCCCCGCGGCGGTAGGCCGCGACGGCATGCTGTCCATTCGCCCGGGTGGGGACCATGCGGTAGGCACCGGCGGCATCGAGAAAGCGGGCGATGAAGGCCAGGCAGTTCTGCTTGCCGGCGAACCAGGTACCGGCTGCGGTCATCTCCAGAATCGCGTCGGCATGCAGCGCCTCGTCGAGCAGCGACAGGTCTCCCTGCTCGAACGCCGCAACATATTGGTTCAGGAGCTCGAGCGCCCTCGGCTCGCTCGGCTCGGCGAGATCCTCCGCCCGCGGCGCGAGCTGCTCCAGTCGTGCCCTGGCTCGTTGGAGCGCGCTCTTGACCGCCGCCGTGCTCGTGTCCAGCATCTCCGACACCTCAGCCGTCGGCAGCCCGACCACATCTCGCAAGATCACGACTGCACGCTGCCGCGCGGGTAGGTACTGGAGGCTGGCGATCAGCGCCAGCCGGACGCTGGCGCGCGCCTCCGCGACAGCCGCTGGATCTTCAGACTCCGGCGTGATGAGAGCGTCGGGAATCGGCTCCAGCCAGTTGCCCTCTGGTCCGGTCCCGCTCGCGTCGGCTCCGGGGTCGTCACTCGGAGCGGCCAGTCCGGACGGCAAGCCTCGCCGGCTGGCCTGCTGGAGGGCGGTCAAGCACGCATTGGTGGCGATCCGGTACAGCCAGACCCGCAACGACGAGCGTCTTTCGAAGCGCCCGTAAGCACGCCATGCCCGCAGGTAAGTCTCCTGCAGCGCGTCCTCGGCCTCCTCCACCGAGCCGAGCATGCGGTAGCAGTGTGCGCGCAGCTCGCGGCGGAACGGCTCCGCCAAGCGCGTGAACTCGGCATTCTCGACCGATGAAGGAGGCTCTAGGACCACTTGGTCAGCCTAGGGTTTCAGGACAGTTGTGGAACGCTGCCACGCGCCAGGTCCCATCGTGGTTTGACAGCACCCAGCCGTCCAGCGTCCGGCTCTCCGGAGCCGGCTGGGCCTGACCGGCGAACTGGATCACGCCCTTGCTGAACACGATCGCGGTATCCCGGCCAACAAAGCGGACGCTCTGCACCTCATGCAAACCCCGCGAACCACTGAGCGGCCCCTGAAATCCCGCGGCCATAACGGTGCGGATCGCGTCTCGGTCCGCCATCACCGTGCCCGAGTGGATCGCGGTTGCATCCGGCGCATAGGGCGCGACGAAAGCATCCGAGTCGTTGTCGGCCCACGCCGCGTAGACGGTGTCCAGCACCGCCCTCACAGCGACCTCGTTCTCCTGGATGGCATTTATCTGGCTGGCAGTCATGACTCTCCTATATGGATGTGCGTTGGTGGGCATCGAGCCCTCGCAGGTATTGACCAGCGGACTGGCCAAAAGGAATCGGTCGCTCAGCCGCATCGATCGCCGAGTCGAGCGATGGTCCACAGTCCAGGCTCGCGAGCGCTACAGGCTTGTTGCGTTGCCTGCAGCCGGCTAGACATCCGCTTCACGAAAGTCGTCTCAGGACGTCGAATAGGGTGTGGCGCTCTGGGGCTCTGGGAACGTCACGATTGGTCTGGCCCGCAGGCGATCAGCACGGCGAGCTCTGACTCCTGCGCCACGAACTCGGTCGTGCGCCCGACCCCGCGTTTACCTCGGGACGCGCCTATCGATGCACGGGTCGGCGGACGCGCTTCGCGCGGAAGGGGTGCCTGGGTCGGGCGTCGCGTTCCGGCGATGTCGATTTCGCCCGGCGTGCTGCGAGAGCTGGCGGTCACGAGTTGAGGAAGCGCTCGATGTCGGCGGCTTCGCTTTCGAGCATTGCGGTTGTCGCTGGCCGCCCGAACCATGTCGGCGCTGGGCTGCCCTTCTTGATTGACCATGTGCCGGTCGCGGCCCCGTTGACCAGCGCGACGGGTTAAGCATCCCGCCACCCTTCAGGATGTGATGGGTCGTGGTCGTCGGCGACGAACGGCTCTCGGGTGCGGTGTCCGAGCATGAGGGTGTCGAAGGCGGCGAGCAGCAGGCAGGGTGGCGGGTCGTGGGTGGGCCACGCGTCAAGGTCGTGCGGCGGTCCGGCGGCGTCGAGCGCACGACGCGCCTGCGTGATCGGCAGGGAGGACCACTTCGCGAGGTCGGTCGCGTCGCACGGCCCGTAGCCTTCGCGGTAGCGGCTGCCGATACTGCCGACCGAGAGGGTGCGGGAGCGGGTGCGCGAGATCGCTGCGCGCGCGGTGAGCGAGCGTGCGGACGCCCTGGAGATCCTCGCCAGCCACGACGCTGATCAAGACGCCTAGCGGTGAGCGACGAACACGACGAAGGGGACTTCGTCTACCTCGGCGTCGACGACGCGCTGGAGATCTACGCCGCGATTTTCAATCTGCCGACCGTGCAGGCTGCCGACCATCTGCGGAGCCGCGACGCCCTTGAGGGAGCACTCACTGGGGCGCCCGGCCGCTTACGCGCACTATCAGGAGGCCGACCTCGCCTTGCAGGCCGCCGTCCTCGCGCACGGAATCGCCGAGACCCAGTCCTTCGTCGAC
The DNA here is from genome assembly GCA_963844665.1 of uncultured Conexibacteraceae bacterium. Lineage (GTDB taxonomy): Bacteria > Actinomycetota > Thermoleophilia > Solirubrobacterales > Solirubrobacteraceae > Palsa-465. Next base: position 883,612 of record CAWJPB010000005.1, on the reverse strand, counting down.
GGCACAAGCGGGAAGCGCTCATCGCGTTGATCACGTTTTTCGAGCTCAACGACTATGTGCTGGTCGCCAACGATCCTGAGCTTGCCTCCTGGATCATCAGCTTCAGCGCTGGCGCGACGCCCGAGGATGTCGCCGAATCGCTGCGTGCGTGCCTGAAGCCTGTGACCTGAAATTCGTGTCCCGAAATATGTCCCGAACTCGGCAATTCTGACTTCACGGAATTGCACTGAGCTGGCCTTCGCCACCAGCGTTCATGGCAATTGTCCTGCAAATGAGCGACTCTTAATCCCAAGGTTGAAGGTTCGATTCCTTCACGGCCCACTCAGCCGAAACGGCTCCTCGCTGGAGAACGCCGGTCGGACGGGTCCTCTCCGCAGCGCGCTCTCTGGCATCTGGCGTCCTGGACGCTATAGGCTTCGGCGATCTTGACCGGAGTCGCGCTGGACAGCGTCGAGCCGTACCCCAACATCTCGTCAAAGGCGTACGAGCACCCTGCCGATCGGGCGGCGACTGCCGCGTTGAAAGCGGTGCCGATGCTGGACACGCTCGTTCGCAGACTCATCGAGTGGCGCTACGAGCGTGCGCTGCGGCAGTTCTACCTGGGGACCTCGCTGAAGGTCTCGGAGCAGCAGTGCCCAGAGCTGTGGGCGTCGCACACGGCGGCCTGCCGCATCCTCGATCTGCCAGAGATCTATGACCTCTATCTGACGACGCCGGTCGTTGGCATAGCTGCCACGATCGGGTCCAGAACCCCGATGATCGTGGTCGACTCGATGGTCCTTCAACGCCTCGGACCCGGGGAGCAGCGTGCGCTCGTCGGTCACGAGCTCGGTCACATCCTCTCCGATCACGTCCTGTACATCACCGCGCTGAACATCCTCATCGCTGCCGGTGGCTCGCTCCCGACGCTGCTGGGACTGCCGTTTCGGGCGGTCAAGACGGTTCTGCTCGAGTGGTACCGCGCCGCCGAGCTGAGCGCCGACCGTGCCGCCACGCTGGTCGTGCGCGATCCTCAGATCGTTTGCCGAATGCTGATGGTCGCCGCCTCCGGGCTCCCCGCTGGGCAGCTCGACCTCGACGCCTTCATGACCCAGGCGATGGAGTATGAGAGCTGGGACGACCCCTCCGACCGGGTGCGCCGTTTCTTCTCAGAGATCAACGTCACCCACCCTTACGCGGTCAGGCGCGTGCGCGAGGTGATGCGCTGGGTTCAGAGCGGTGAATACGACCGCATCCTTCGTGGCGACTACCGCACGCGCGACCAGGAGGCCGATGTCCGCGCCGACGCCGGCGACGCGGTCGAGTTCTACGGAGAGCGGTTCCGTGCGGCCTTCCGGGACATCGGAGACAACGTCAGCAACCTCGGCTCGCAGGTCGGTGGGGTGGCCGACCAGCTCGCTGACTGGCTTCGGACCAGAGGCGGTGGCTCCGGTGGCTCCGACTCGGCACCGGCTGATTAGCCCACCTCAGACAGGAGACACACACGTGCCCGTCGGACTACCTGAAGATCTTGTCGCCTTGATGCGCCTGGCGAGCCCCTGCTTCATTTCCACCACGATGCCCGACGGCTCACCGCAACTGACCCAGACCTGGGTTGACACCGACGGTGCACACGTTCTCATCAACACGGTCGAAGGCTTTCAGAAGGTTCAGAACGTCCGACGTGACCCGCGTGTCGCGGTGGCTGTGTCAGATCCGACCAACCCATCCCGGTATTACTCGGTTCGCGGCAGGGTCACAAACGTCACCAGCGAAGGCGCACGCGAGCACATCGAGCAACTCGCCCAGCGCTACCTTGGAACTGCCTACCCCTGGTACGGCGGCCGTGACCAGATTCGCCTGATCCTGATGATCGAGCCGTACAAGATCCACTCAATGGGCTGATCGAGCCGTCAGCGCTGTGCTTTCGCGTCCGCGCTGGCTTCGGGCCGATGATCGCGTCGCTTCGTTGACACCCGCCCGTAAGGGGGAATAGCGTCCGCGGAATGGCTAACGAGAGCAGGACCGATACGACAGATCCGGTGAAGGCGGCCTACCAGCCCCCGGCTGGAGCGAAGAGGACGGCCTCGTGGACCGCAGGAGGCGTGTCGATCGACTACGCGGCAAGCGGTGAGTGGATCGTTCTGCGCAAGAAGGAGAAGCCAGCGGCCGAGATTTTCTGCGTCTCGCATGTGGCCGAGGGCGAGGTCGACCGGCCGGTGACGTTCGTCTTCAACGGCGGTCCGGGTGGAGCGTCTGTGTTCACACACATCGGTGCGGTTGGACCGAGGCGAGTGGCGTTCCCAGCCGACGGTGCACTGCCCCAGATGCCGCCACGGCTCGTCGCGAACGAGGAGTCGTGGCTCGCGTTCACAGATCTGGTGTTCGTCGATCCCGTTGGCACCGGCTTCAGCCGCGCGATTGAGCAGGACGACGATGAAAAGACGAAGCCGGAGAAGGACAGCGACGGCAAGAGCGCGGAGTACTTCGGTTACAAGCGCGATCTCGAGTCGTTGTGTGAGTTCATGGGCCGGTGGCTCTCCGGCCACGGGCGGTGGGGCTCCCCGGTGTTCATCTCCGGTGAGAGCTACGGCGGGTACCGAGTCGCTCGACTGATGCGGATGCTGCAGGAGAAGAGTGGGATAGGGCTCAGCGGCGCCATTCTGATCTCTCCGGCGCTCGAGTTCGGAGCACTGTTCCCCGGCGATTACGACGTGCTCGGCTGGATCGATCACGTGCCGACGATGGCGATCGCCGCCGTGCACCACGGACGCTCGCGGGCGTTCGCAGCCGACACGCCCCGTGAGCAGGTGCTTCAGGGCGCAGAGCAGTTCGCCAGCGATGACTACGCCGCGTTCCTCGTTCACGGCGCGTCGATGCCCGAAACCGAGCGCGCCCGGATCCTCGAGCGCCTCGCCGACCTGATCGGCCTTCCCGTCGGCATAGTCGCCCGCGCCGAGGGCCGAATAACGATCGATGTATTTGCCCGCGAACTGCTCCGAGACACACGGAAGGTGATCGGCAGGTACGACGCGACGATCACAGGCAGTGACCCGTTCCCCGACCGTGAGCCCTACGCCGGTCCTGACCCGACGTTCACGGGCGTCATGCCGGCTTACACGATGGCGATCAACCAGTACCTACGCTCGGAGATCGGGATTGAAACCGATCGCGAATACGTGGTGTTGAGCGACGAGGCGTTCGAATCGTGGCGCAACGACGCACCGGAACACTTCTTCATACCCCCGGTGGGTGGCACTGACGATTTCCGCTACGGCATGTCGCTGGCCCCGCACATGCGAGTGTTCATCGCACACGGTCTCTACGACCTCGTGACGCCCTACTACGCGAGCGACCGGCTCCGGAACCTGATGAGGCTCGACCCAGCGGCAGCCAACCGCGTCACAGTGCGCCAGTTCGGCGGCGGTCACATGTTCTACGCGTGGGAGCAGAGCAGACGAGCATTCACCGACTCGGTCGCCGCGTACGTCGCCGACGCGGTCGCCACACCATAGTCTCAGGGGCGTCCGCATCAGTACCGGTCGTGATGACGGAACCAGGCTCCGTTCTCGTTGCGTCCCAGCGGCGCGCGATCCAACCACTGGTACATGCCCCAGAGCGAGTCGAGGCCGCGCGAGTAAGCCGAGTACGTGTGGTAGATGACGCCGTCCTCGCGTGCGAAGGCGCTGACGCCCGGTGCCTCGCGCAGGAAGGTGGCGTTATCGGTGCCGGCCATCTCGGCGTGAGGCATCGGTTCCGTCGCCTCGAGCGCGCCACGCATGTCCCTCGCGGCGTAGTTGTATTCCGTGTCGCCCGAGCGCTGTTGCTCCTCGGTGAACGACGTGTTGAAGTCGTAGTTGAAATCGGTGTCGTGTGAAGAGGCCCAACGGAACGTCCAACCCATGCGCTGCCTGTAGGCCTGGATTTGGTCGATCGGAGCGCGCGAGACCGCGATCAGACCAACGTCGTGGTTCTCCAGGTGGACGGCGATGCCGTTGAAGCCGTCGGCGATCGCCGAGCAAGACGGGCACCCCGATTCGTAGCCAGGTCCAAGCATGAAGTGATAGACGAGCAGCTGCGAACGCCCACCGAACAGATCGGCGAGCGACGCCTCGCCCTGGTCGGTGTCGAAGCGGTAGGTCTTCTCGACGGGCACCCAGGGCAGCTGCTGGCGCTGACGGGCGATCTCGTCACTGCGGCGGGTCAGCTCCTTCTCTGATTCGAGTAGCTCGATCCTGGCGGCGAGCCACTGCTCGCGCGTGCCGGTCGGGTGAGTGGCGGTGGTCATGGGCCCTCCTCTATTGGTTGTTCAGACTGCGACGGTGGCGATTCCGACGGCGACGATCGCCAGCGCCAGCGACAGGTCGACGGCGGGGCGCGGTGGAAAGAGCTTCTGCGCGAGGACGACGGCGGCGATCGCGACCATCAGCGCGAGGCTCATCACGTTCACGGCCACGAGCACCAGCATCAGCCCGATGCTGGAGCCGAAGCAGAGAACACCGAACTGAGCGCCCGAGCGGACGCGGTCACGGCAACGCCGGCGGCACTCGTGCTTTAGCGGCGTGAGCTCATAGAGGCCAGCGCCGGCGAGCAACGCTCCGGATACTGCAGCCCCGGGTGGCTGATAGACCAGCCAGATCGCCAGACCGGCGAGCGCCCAGACGCTGAGATAAGACCCGGCGAACAGCGGCACCGCGAATATGCCCTCGCCCTCGCGCGCCCGCCGCACTATCGCCGGCACCGCGCTCGGCACCATCATTGCGGCCATCATCACCACGAACAGCGGGAGGGTCATGGTCATGCCACTCATCGGTGCGCCGTGCGTCCCGGGCATCGGCATTCCTGACATCGGCATGTCGTTCATCGCGTCAGTCCGAGTCTGGTCGCCGTGTTCAACTGGACGTCCGGCAGTGTCCCGCCGGTCTCGAGCAGCGTCTTGAGGTTGGCCAGCACCCGTGGCCAACCGTTGCTGACCATTGATTCGGTCAGCCCGCCCGGCATCAGATCATCGTGGATCACGGTCAGCTTCACCTGATCGCCGAGCGGCTCGATCTCGAAGGTGACCTTCGAACGCGGCTCAGAGGCGAGCCGGTCGCCAGCCTCCTGAGTGAAGTTGAGCTCCTGAGCCCACTCCGGCGAATGGGTCTGCCAGGTGTATGACAGGCGACGGTAGGGCTCAGATTCGAGTACGACCTGCCCGGGGTCGACGATCGCCAGGCCGCGCGTGTTCCAGGTCATTGGTGAACCCGGCTTCCAGTCGGTCTCGAATGTGATCGACCAGTAGCAGGCGGTGAATGCCGGCTCGGTCAAAGCCTGCCACAGCTTCTCCGGAGTCGTCTGGATGTACGTCGCGTAGACGAATGAAGGCTTCTCTGGCTCCACGAGGGTGTCCTCCAATGCTCTCTTAAGGTCGGCGAGCGCATTCACGCGGTTCTGGTCGTATCGCGTGATCCAGCGCTCGGCGATGTCGTTGATGGGTGCCGCGTTGAGGTAGTGGAACTTCTCCCGGCCGCGGCGAACGGTGGTTACGACGTTGGCCTGCTCGAGCACCGCGAGGTGCTTGCTCACAGACTGGCGAGCCATGTCGAGCCGCGAGCACAGCTCTCGCAGGGTCTGGCCATTGCGCTCGTTGAGGCTGTCCAAAAGCAGCCGCCGACTCGGGTCCGCCAGCGCTCTGAAGACCTCGTCCAGGTGTGAATCGGCAGCCATCTGGCTGCTAATAATAGGCAGCCAGATGACTGCATGTCAAATCGCTGGAGCGCTAAGGGTGTTCGTTCTCAGGCGGCAAGCGCAGGCGAGGGCCGTGGCGCTAAAGGACCGGCTTGAGTCGGCGGCTATTGCTCGTAGCCCTCGACAGTGTCGGCATCGCGCTCTGAAGCCCAGTCCGCAGGCTCTGCTGCGTCGCGAAGAGCTTGGCGTTGACGTCTCAGATCCCACAAACGATCCAGCTCGACACGAATCTCCTCGAGACGATTCGCGTGGCGGCGTTCCGTCTCCATCCCAGCGGACTCATCCGCTTGGAGCGACTCCCGCTCCGACTCCAGCTGCTCGATCTGGGTCTCGATGTCGGCGTCGGTCGTCATGTGTGTCCCTCCGTAGTCGAAGACTGCCATCGGCAACGGTGTAGAAGCCCACAAGGATCGTCCCGGTTGCGATGTTGTCCCGAGTCTGACAGCAAGCTCGCCCCGACGGGAGGAGCTGGTCTTTGGCGGTCCCGGCCTACACTCGGTGAACGGTGGCAGCTACCAGGGTCGCGCTATGAGAGCAGAGGTTCGGCCGGTTGCCTTCGGGCGTAATGCCCGCAGGCGTTTGAGCGTGCCACTCGCTGCGAGAGCTACGATCATGGCGCTGCTCTGCTGTCTCAGTGCAGCGACCTCTGCGTCGGCCAGGTCGAGCTCCGTGTCTCGGATGTCGGAGTTCGGTTCCGACTGGACCACGTACCACGGTGACGCTGAGGCGACCGGCGTCGACACGGCGCGGACCAAGCTGCGACCGTCGCGGCGAGCCTGGACCTCGCCGACCCTCGACGGGCAACTGTATGGCGAGCCGCTCGTCGCTGACGGCCGAATCGTCGCGGCGACCGAAAACGACACTGTCTACGCGATGGCCGCGCGAAGCGGGCGGATCCTCTGGTCACGGCACCTGGCGAAGCCAGTGCCATCCGTTGACCTGCCGTGCGGCGACATCTCGCCCACGGTTGGCATCACGGGCACGCCTGTGATCGACCTGACACGTAACGAGGTCTTCGTCGACGCAGACACTCTGATCAGCGGCCCGCCTGCGTCTCATGGTGTGGAAGCGTCGCACCGTCTATTCGGGCTCAACCTGCTCACCGGCAGGGTTGAGCTGAACGAGCATGCGATGCCAGACGCCGGCGAGGACCAGCTCGCACAGCTGCAGCGGCCGGGCCTGGCGCTCGACCACGGTCGTGTCGTCATCGCATACGGTCAGAACTCCGGCGACTGTCCCGGGCCCAACGGTCCCGCCCACGGCTATGTGGTCTCGATCCCGGAGCAGGGAGGGCGGCTCCATTACTTCCAGATCAGCAAAGGCCAGGACCGGGGGGCGGTCTGGATGGGCGGAAGCTCGCCGGTCATCGACCCTCATGGGAACGTCTACGTCGCGAGCGCCGACGGCTACAACCTCGGCGCGGGTCAGCCCTACGACGACAGCGATGCGGTGCTGGAGCTGTCGCCCGCTATGCACCTGGAGTCGATCTTCCACCCCAAGGACTGGCAGACGCTCAGCGCCGACGATCTCGACGTCGGGACCGGGGATCCGGCGCTCGTCCATGGTTTCGTGTTCCAGGTCGGCAAGACCGACACCGGCTATCTGTTGCGTCAGGGACATCTCGGCGGTTCGGAGGGCGAACTCGCGTCCCTTCATGTGTGCAGTGGCGACCCAGACGGCGGCCACGCGGTGATGGGCTCGGTCATCTACATACCCTGCCCAAACGGCGTGACGGCCGTCAAGGTCCTGACTAAGGCGCCGTACCTGAAGCAGCTATGGACTGACAACGACGGTGCGTATGGACCGCCGATCGTTGCAAACGGAATCGTCTGGACGATTGGGAGCGATAACGCGGTGCACGGCCTCAACCCGGCCAACGGCAAGGAGATCGTCTCGCTCCCCTTCGGCGCGTCAGCGAACCACTTCCCCACGCCATCGGTCGGCGACGGCCTTCTGCTTCTTCCAGGCACTGATCAGGTCTACGCCTTCAAGGGCCCGGCCGGGCTTCCGCCGTCCCCGCCCGCGAGCTGAGACCCGTCTGCCGGCACTGTGGCTGACCTCAATGTTCTGGGCGGAACGCTTGCCCCATGCGGCAGCGATCCGGTCACCGGCTTCTTTCGAGACGGCTGCTGCCACACGGGTCCCGCGGACCTTGGCAGTCACTCGGTCTGTGCCGTCGTCACGGCCGAGTTTCTCGATCATCAACGACTGATCGGTAACGACCTTGTCACTCCGATGCCTCAATACCGTTTCCCCGGGCTCGTCCCCGGCGATCGGTGGTGTGTGACCGCCGCCAACTGGTTACGCGCGCACCTGGACGGCGCAGCAGCCTACGTGGTCCTTGCATCGACGCACGAGCGAGCTTTGGAGATCATCCCGCTCGACGCTCTTCGGGAACACGCGGTCGACGTTCCCCGGGACCCTGGGCAGCTCCAGGGCTGAGCTGGATGTGAGCGCCGGAGAACCGAAGCCTCAGGCCCCGAAGCTCGCCGTGAGCGAGTTCTGAGCGAGCGCCTCGAGCTCCGCAAGATCAAGGCCGAGCGCCCGGTGCAACGCCAGGTAGTTCTCTGCCACGTATCCGCCGAAGTACGCCGGATCGTCTGAGTTGATCGTGGCCAGAACGCCGGCATCGAGTAGCCGTCGCAGCGGATGCTGCTCCAGAGACTGAACACAATGCAGCCGGACGTTCGACAGAGGGCACACGGTGAGAGGGACCCGATCGGTGGCCAGACGCCGCAGCAGGACCTCGTCCTCGACGGCTCGAATGCCATGATCGATGCGCTCGACGCCGAGCACGTCCAGAGCCTCCCAGACATAGGAGGGCGGCCCTTCTTCGCCGGCGTGAGCGACCTTCCGCAGGCCGATCTGCTCCGCAGCGGCGAACACATCGCGAAACGCGCTCGGCGGGTGTCCAACCTCGGCCGAGTCGAGTCCCACGCCCTGGATCACGTCGAGATGGCGTGCTAGGTCTTCGAGCAGATTCATGGCCTCCGCGACCGGCCGGTCGCGCATGAAACAGGCGATCAGGATCACAGAGACTCCGTGCCGCCGCGGCGCTTCCTGAACCGCCGTTCGCAATCCGGCGACGACATCGTCGATCGATACTCCGCGACTGGTATGAGCCTGCGGATCGAAGAACATCTCAACGTGCCGAACGCCGTCGTGGGCCGCGCGTCGCAGGTAGGCGTCTGCCAAATCCGTGAAGTCGGCCGGACTGCGGAGTACCGCCATGCACTCGTAGTAGAGATCGAGGAAGGACTGCAGATCCGCGAAGTCGTACGCGCGGCTAAGAGCGCTGACCGACGCGAACCGAAGCTCGACGCCATTTCGCTTCGCCAGCGCAAAGGCGAGATCGGGCTCGAGCGTGCCTTCGATGTGAAGGTGCAGCTCAGCCTTTGGAAGCGCCCGGATCTGCTCGATCATTTCCGATCAATTCGTTCAATTGGGTTTAGCCGTTTCTGGCACAGTCATTCCGGAGCAGGTCCGAACAACGAAGGGATCCCGATGGAAGTCCATCTCAGCGGCCGTCACCGCGACACGGTCGAGAAGATCTTCGAGCCAGCAAATCACAACATCGAGTGGCGCGAGGTGGTCTCGCTGCTGGAGGCAATCGGCACCGTAACTCAAGAGCACAACGGCAAACTCAAGGTTTCCCTCGGCCCTGAAGCCGAGGTGTTCCGCGTACCTCATGGCAAGGACGTCGACGTCCAGACCGTGGTCGATCTGCGGCGCATGTTGAAGCAGGCTGGGTTTGCGCCGGACGGATCTCAAGCTGTAGCCGACCAGAGCTCGCGCGACCACGGCGATGGGCAGTGGGGCGAGCCCACATAGCTTCCCGACATTCTCGACCTCAACTTGCCTAGAGGGTCCCGCCTGTCGCCACCTTGACGACCGCACGGACTGCGTCCCAGCGGCCAGCCGGTATCGCCGCTGACGGCGATACCCCGGGATGCTGGGGGGCGATCAGTACGCGGAGGGCTCGTGGTCTGCTCGTGAAGTTCAGTGGCGGGTCAAGCCTTGCCGCCTCGCCGTCGATGCCCGCGGCGATCGGCCCCGCAGACCTGACCTCAAACGTGGTGGCTGACCATTCCGCGATCGGGCTCCGGCGCTTGGCTGCGCCCTGTGCGGCGACGGTGATCCCGAGAACACCAGCGTCCAAACGCGGTCGTGTGCCCGACGCCAGCACGCGGCCCAGCCGATAGCACCCATTGGAGACGAGCACGATCGCGGCGGTGACGTGATCCTGACCCTCCGCATCGGTCCATTCAAGGTCCAGCGGCTGCTCACCAGGCCCGATCGCCATCGGCACGGTATCGGCGATCGTTCGGAGTTTCGCGTCCCGGTAACCCTCCATTTGCACTGCTTCGGCGTAGATGCCAAGCGAGACGTTGTTGACGAATACGCGGCCGTTGACCTCAGCAAGATCGACCAGGCGCTGGCGCCCGTTGGTGAACGCATCGAGGGCGCCGACGACATCGTCGCGATCGACCCCGAGGTCGAGCGCGAAATGGTTGCGGGTCCCCGCCGGCACGCAGACGTACGGCACATCCCGATCGGCAGCAACCGCAGCGACAATTGCCTGCGTACCGTCTCCGCCTGCCACACCAACAGCATCAGCGCCACTGTCGATCTCAGCCCGTACCAGGGCTGCCAGATCGTCCGAAAAATGCAGCTCGATCGGCTTGACGCCGCGAGCGCGCGCCTCACGCGCGACGTGGAAGCGCTCGGCCTTTCCACCACCCGATTTCGGGTTATAGAACAACACAGGACACCGCGGCGGCGTGACGACTGAAAGCTCGGCTGGGGCGACGGCGAGCGCTCTGCGGGCCGTAGCAATTGAGAACAGGAAGGCTGCCACGATCAACACGTTCCAAAGCACAGTGCCCTCAAGCACGATGAGCGCGGCGGCAGCCACCAAGAGCGCACATGCAACGATCGCGCCAGCGACCCGTGTGGAGCCCCGGCGCGTAAGAGCCCACCAGGCAGCAGCCGCCGCGGCGACGACACATGCGAGCACGGAAATGCCACTCGGGAACCGCTCTATGCCCAGGATCACCGCACCGACGGTCGCCGCTGCCATCGACACAAGAGACGCGATCGCCGCGACCCGCCTACTCGCCACGTCAGGACCGATCTCTTTCTGGTCCAGGCAGCCGAAACCGCTCGCAACCGATTTGCCCGCCAGTCAGCAACGTCAGCCACGCCCTTGTCGGTCCAGCGCATACGTCGTTGCCTGCGCAAGCGTGGTGCCGAGCAGCGCCCCTGCAACCACGTCGATCGGATAGTGGACACCGGTATGGACGCGTGAATACGCGACAAGGGCGGCAAGCCCCCGCAGTGGCACCCCTGCCACTGGCAGCACGCTCGCGACACCGGTCGCGAAGGCGAAAGCGGCCGCTGAGTGACCGGAAGGAAATGCACTCGAAGCGGGCATCGGCACCTGCTGCTCCTGCGGGATGTCGTTTGCGAGCCGGTCCGGCCGGCGGCGGCGTACGAGCGGCTTGAACCCCAGGTTCGCGACCGCCGAGGTCACGGCAACCGACGCGAGACCCCTCGTTGCCGCGGCCCGGCCCCGGTCTCCGCCGACGAACCAAAGCACCGTCGCCGAGGCGATCGAGAGACGTGAATGATCCGCAGCCGTGGCGAGTCTGCCGAGTACTCTGTCGAGCGCCGGAGTCGGAGTGCTCGCAATCACGGAATACACCGTCCGGTCAAGGCTCCGAGCCTCCTCAGCCGCCTGCAGAAACCACTGGCGTGGTTTCGATATGTCAGCGCGCAGCCCAGTCACGGCCTGGCGTCCGATCCTCGCCGGTCCGGTTGGCGCGAACATGGTCCGCTGGATGACGCCGATACGGCGTCATCCTCCGCCACGAGTCAGTTGGCACGACGACATCCTGACGAATCCCATCACATCCAGCGTGGCCATGCGACGAGGCTTGGGCACAGCCTGAATCTCTGAGGTGCAGTCGGATCGGCGATACTGCGCGGATGGGGCGGATGGGGATGGTCCCGTCTGCCGTTCTTGGCTTCAGCGCAGATAGTGTCCAGTTGCTAACTCAGACGAGAACTGCGCCCGCGCACGTCAGGTTGCGAGAGGCGGCTGAACGCTGGAACATCAGGACGCCGGCGGTGGTTCCACCGGCGTCGCAGTGGCCGCCAGCCCTGCGATGGGCTGCTCGCGTCGGCTACGGGTTGCTGTTCCTGCAGCTGCTCGCGCTCGGATGGTGGAGCCAGGTGCAGGTATCGCACTTCGGGGCCACGCTGGACTTCGCGAATGTCGAGCAGGCGGTGAGCCAGATCGCACATGGCGTCTTCGATCCGCATTCCACGATCCAGGGCTGGGTCAATGGCGCCGAGGTCGGTGGCGCCGCGAGCTTCAGCCACCAGCTCTACTTCTGGCAGGACCACTCCGAGTTCATCTTCTGGCCGCTTTCGCTGTTCCAACTGATCTGGCCGCACCCCGTCACGATCAAATGGCTCCAGGACGCTGCGGTGTTCGGCGCCCAGGTCGTCGCTTTCCGGTGGATGACTGAGCTGGCCGCAACGTCCGTGTCGGCGCGGCGCGAGCACGCGACGGCGATGCTCGTCATCGTGGGCGCTCTCCTGCTGGCGCTTGACCCCGCGTTCATAGGCGGCAACTCCTTCGACGTTCACACCGAAGCGTTCGCCGCATTCGCCGCGCTGGGCGCTGCTCGCGCGCTGTACTACGGGCACCGCAGCATCTGGCTGTGGTTGATCGCGGGTCTCGCCTGCGGTGACGTGGGCGCGGGTTATCAGGCAGCGGTCGGTCTCAGCTCGCTTGTACTTGGCCGCCGATGGCTGCGGACGGGGCTGCTGATGACCGCCGCGGCGGTCGGTTGGAACCTGTTGCTCGGGGCAATCGGCGGAACCAGCGGAACCCGGGTCTGGGTCGTCTACGCGAATCTGCTGAACCCCGTCCGAACGCTCAACCCGCACGCGCTTCCCACCGTGGGTACGCTCGCCAGCAACGTCCTGCAGCATCCGGGCAGGGTCGTCTCGACACTCTGGGATAACCGCTCTTACGCTTGGAAGAACATCTCGCCGGCCGGCATCTTCGGCTGGCTCTGGCTGCCGGTGCTGGTCCCGTCGGTGGTCGTGCTCGCCCAGGGCCAGCTCAGCGGCGTCTGGGATATCCACGCGCCCGGCTTCCAGTCGGTCGCCGCGTATGCGCTGATTCCCGTAGGCACCATTGCGATCCTGCTCGCATTGCTGCGCTCACCGCGTCGCCCCGTCCGGTTGCTCGCCGTGATCGTGGCCGCCGGGCTCGCATGCAACACGCTTGCTTCGGCCATCACCACCGTGCCGAACAACATTCGCCGCTGGTCGGCGCCGGCTCCGGCCGTCACTGCCCTGCGTCACGTCAGCGCGATGATCAAACCTGACGACGAGGTGATCGTCTCGCAGGGTGTCGCCGGCGACTTTGCCGCTCGGGCGTCCGTGTACCCGTATGTCACCGGGCCTGGCCTCACGGTACCGGTGCAGGAGCGCCACATCTGGGTGATCCTGACTCCCACAGTCGGGATCGAGTCGGTGACCCGGACCCAGACAGCCGGCGATATCCAGGCCCTGCTGGAGGCTCCCGGGGCGCATCTGAAGCTCGACGAGAGCGGCGTCTGGGCGTTCGAGGTGACACCGCGGCGGGGTGCCAAATGGTTCGGCTTTACGGCTCCGAACAACGGCGAGGCGCCCGGGTGGCTGCTGCCGGGACCGGTCGGAAGGGTCGTGCGCGCCGGCCCACCGGCAAGTTGGCACGCCGCCAGCACCGGGCGCGGTGGCTTCGTCGAATCAGGTGCCGTGTGGCCTGAAGGCCCCGGCGCGTACACGGCCAACTTCCGCGTGGCGACAGCTGGCCGCGTGAAGCTGCAGGTTGTGGACGCGACCACGCACACCCTCCTTGCTCACATCGACAGTGCCACCAGGGGACGGGTTGAGAACGTGGCCGTTCGCTTCACAATCGGCGGCGACGCGACAGACAACGTCGAGCTCAAGGTCCTCGCACAGACCGCTCACAGCACCGTCGCCGTCTACGACCTGAACGTTCAGCCGGCCTGACGCCGGGCAGCGTGCCTTGAGGGCGCGCTACGTCAGCTGCTTCAGCGCGGCCGGAACTCCTGGCGGGCGGCCTGGGCAGGCTCGCGGGAGTGGCATCCCGTTAGGTGGTCGTTGACCAGGCCCATGGCTTGCATGAAGGCGTAGACGGTGGTGGGGCCGACGAACCGCCAGCCGCGCCGTTTTAGCTCCTTGGCGAGCGCTCGTGACGCGTCGCTCGCCGCGGGTACCCCTCCGCGTCCGAGCAACTCCGGCCGAGGCGCCGGTTCGAAGCTCCATACAAAGGCGGCCAGAGAACCCTCCCGGGCGACGAGTTCGATGGCGCGCTGGGCGTTGTTGATCACCGCCTCGATCTTGCCTCGGTGCCGGACTATCCCTGCGTCGCTGAGCAGACGTGCTACGGCCTCCTGGCCGAAGCCTGCCACGGTCGCGAAATCGAAATCCGCAAAGGCGTGCCGGAAGGCCTCGCGCTTGCGCAGGATTGTCAGCCAGGACAAGCCGGCCTGGAATCCCTCGAGGCTCAGCTTCTCGAACAGTCGGTGGTCGTCTGACACCGGAAAGCCCCATTCGGTGTCGTGGTATGCGCGGTACTCAGCAGCCGAATCAGCCCAGGCGCAGCGAGCGACACCATCGTCACCAAGGGTCACGCCCGGCGGCGGTGCCGATCCGCTCTGGTCGTCCACAGCCTGGACCCTAGCGGCCGGTAGTGTGAGGTCATGTTGATCGGTTGCTCGCGTTCGGCTTGACCGCCGCCGTCGTGATCGTGATTCCAGGGCCAAGCGTGCTGTTTGTCGTTGGTAGGGCGCGGGCCGGCGGCCGCCGGATGGCGCTGCTGACGGTCGTCGGGAACGCATTCGGGGAGTATGTGCAGGTGATCGCGGTGGCGATCGGCATCGGAGCTCTGGCCGAGCGCTCGGTACTGGCCTTCGACGCGCTGGCGGCGAACAGGTGCAGAACATGGTTCTCCGACTCGCCCAGAAGGCTCGAGCTGCTGGGAGCGGGGGGCGGTGTGGCGATAGCGGCCGTTGGCGTCGGCCTATTGGCTGCCGGGCGTCGCCGCTGATGCACGTTCGCGCCGCGAGGGCTCACCGAAACTGGCCGCGGTCGTGCTCTCAAGGTCCTCCGTGCAGCCGTCGATCATCTAGAGCATGAGTTTTTCCGACGCGATCGGTCAGGTGGACCAGATCGTGCAATGGGAGCAGCAGCTCGCTCCTTCGACTGCCGCGACAGAGACGACCACCAACGCCGGCGCCGCTGCCGGCGATACGGCGAGCGCGACGACCGGCACCAACCCGAGCGACGCGAACTCCAGCACCGCTTTCGCGGATGCGTTGGCGGAGGCGCAGGCAGCCGAGGGGACGGCGGCCATGTCCACGACTGATCCGACCACGTCTATAGATGCAGGCCTGCTCGACAACACCAACTCAAGCGACCCGCTCGACAGCACCGCGACGACCGGCAGCAGTGACCTGTTGGGGGACGGCGACAGCCAGCTGCTGACCACGCTCTCCGCGTTAGGGGGAACGACGAGCTCGACGGTCTCGCCCACCTCCACGACCACGAGCGACTCGGGACCGGCCGGCGGCACCGCCACGAGCGCCGCCGACCCCCGGATCCAGGCACTGACCGAGGAGGCGAACGCGCTGGTCGACAAGCCCTACGTCTGGGGTGCAGGTCACGACGGCTGGGGGCCACAGAGCGGCTATGACTGCTCAGGCTTCGTCTCCGCGGTGCTGCATGCGGGTGGGTATCTCAGCAGCCCACAGGACACGACGACGCTGCCGACGGCCGCCGGGATCGAATCCGGGCCAGGCCAGTACGTCACGATCTACGACCGTGATGAGCCCGGCCAGGCCGGCCACGTGATCATCGACATCAACGGGCAGTTCTACGAATCCGGCGGCGAGCGGGGCAGCTGGGGCGGCGGCGGTGGCGTTGCGGCCATCTCGACGCCATCGGCCTGCTATCTGGCGAGCTTCGACCGGGTTCTGCACCCTGCCGGGCTCTGATGTGTGTTGTCCATCGCAGGCTTGCAGGAAAGCTAACCGGCTTTCTTATGCCACCCCGCTAACGTCGACTCGCTGTGTTCATACGGCGCGTGACAAGAGCTGCAGGGATCGCGGTGACCGCGCTCTGCCTGGGAGCTGCCAGCGCCCAGGCGCTGGCAGCTCCCAGGCAGGTTCGGATCGGCTCGGTGCCCCAACTGCCGGCCGGTACCTCGTTGGTCGCCGGGCTCGCCTCCATCCAGACGATGCACGTCACTGTTGCGCTTGCGCCCCGTGACCCGATCGCGCTCGAGAGCTACGCCACGGAAGTCAGCGACCCCGCGTCGCCCGACTATCGGCGCTACCTGACACCGGCCCAATTCAGAGACAGGTTCGCGCCAGCTCGCAGGACGCTCGTCAGGGTTCAGGCTTCGCTCCGACGCCACGGGCTGCGCCCCGGGCCCGTCAGTGCCAACGGCCTGTCGATCGGCGTACGGGCCAGTGGCGCTGCGATCGAGCATGCATTTGACGTCACGCTCGCGCGTGTACGCCTGGCCGGTGGTCGCGACGCGATCTACGACGCAGAGGGACCCGCGGTTGACGCGGACGTCGCGTCGGCGGTGCAGGCGGTGGTCGGGCTCTCAAACCTCGCGCAGATGCAGAGGCTGGAGCTGACCCACGCCGGCGCTGCCACTCAACCCAGGTCCACCTCGATGCACTTTGTGACCGGCGGCCCGCGTCCGTGTCTCAGCGCCAGGCAGATCGCGCTCGGGCAGGGCGCGTACACCGCTGACCAAATCGCGACGGCGTACGGCTTCTCTGGTGTGTACCGGTCAGGAGATCTGGGACAGGGCGCCACGGTCGCGGTGTACGAACTCGAGCCGAATGCGCCGAGCGACATCGCCGCCTACCAGAAGTGCTACCGGACAGAGGCGAAGGTGAGCTACGTGAAGGTCGACGGCGGCGCGGGCAAGGGCAATGGCGAGGGTGAGGCTGCGCTAGACATCGAGCAGCTGATCGGGCTCGCGCCGAAGGCGAACCTGATCGTCTACCAGGGACCCAACAACAATTCCGACAGACCTGGCACCGGTCCCTACGACACATTGGCGGCGATCGTCAGCCAGGATCAGGCGCAGGTGATCTCAAACTCATGGGGGGAGTGCGAGAAGCTCGAGGGCGCCACTGACGCGCGCGCCGAGAACACGCTCCTGGAGGAGGCCGCGACCCAGGGTCAGACGTTCGTCAGCGCTGCCGGTGACTCCGGCTCGCAGGACTGCTACAGCCCGCCACCGGGCGGCGATATGAACATCTCGCTGGAGGTTGACGACCCCGGTAGCCAGCCGTTCGCCACCTCGGTCGGTGGCACATCGCTCAGTGCTGTCGGACCGCCGCCAGCCGAGACGGTCTGGAACGACGACAATCCTGACATCGATTACAGCCGCTTCGGGGTCGAGAAGGGCGCCGGCGGCGGCGGCGTCTCGTCGTTGTGGGCCATGCCGACGTACCAGTCCAGCGCGGCCACCACACTGGGCGTGATCAACACGGACTCCTCCGGCACTCCGTGTTCGGCTGCGACCGGTGGCTACTGCCGCGAGGTGCCCGACGTCTCCGCTGACGCCGACCCGCTGAGCTCCTACCTCGACTACTGGAACGGCGACGCCGACACCTCGCACAGCGAGTCGGGTTGGCAGGGCACGGGCGGCACCAGCGGCGCCGCGCCCGTCTGGGCTGCGCTGTTTGCACTGGCCGATGCCAGCCGCGGCTGCCGCGGAAGCTCGATCGGCTTCGTCAACAATGCGCTCTACCAGTTGGCCGGGGAATCGCAGGCGACCTATTTCAACGACATAACCAGCGGTAATAACGACTTCACGCCGGACGGCAACACCTCAGGTTTCTATCCGGCCACCGTCGGCTACGACATGGCGACCGGGCTCGGCACTCCCAAGGCGGCCGCGCTGGTACCGGCGCTGTGTCGAGAGGCGGTGCACATCAACTACCCGGGTGCCGCGTACTCGTTCTATCACCAGCGGGTCAGCCTCCGGCTGAGGGCGACTCTGGCCGCCGGCCAATCCGGACCGATCGTGTTCGGGGCCAGGCGCCTGCCGGTTGGCCTGCACCTCAACACACACACCGGCGTGATCAGCGGTAACGCTCGGCGAGCCGGTGTCCGCACCGTGACGATCTCCGCGTCGACTCCGACGGGGGCTCACGGCGCAGTGCAGTTCAGCTGGTCGGTCGAGCGGCGGCCCCAGGTGACGACAGCAGTTGCCGGCGGATCGACGCAGTCCGGGTTCAGCATCACGCTGCGATCCGGCGACTATGAGCCTGGACTGCGCGAGGTACAGATAACGCTGCCACGCCTGATCGCGCTGAAGGGCTCGCCAGGTGCGGTCAGCGTCCTCAGCGATGGCGGACAGGCGCTTGCGCACGGATCCACGCTGCGGGGCCATGTGCTGACGATCGAGCTGAGGCTGCCGCACTCTCCGGTGCGGATTGTGTTCGCACCTGGGGACCTGCAGACGCGAGGGGCGATCACGGGTGTGATCGCGGTCCGCGTGGTTGACCAGTCCGGCGGTCGCCTGACCCTGGAGCGCACACTGCACGGTGCGTGATCTGCCAAGATCGACGCCGTGCCGGCCGCTTCACCTCACCGCTCGCGGAGGCCGTCGCGGCCGATCTGCTCGAGCGCTTCACACGCTACGTCCAGATAGACACGCAGGCCAAGATCGACCGTGAGCGCTCACCGAGCACACCCGGGCAGCTCGACCTTCAGCGCCTGCTGGTGGATGAGCTGCAGGCGATCGGCCTGAGTGACGCCGAGCTTGACGAGCACGGTTACGTCTACGCGACACTCGCGGCAACCGTGGCGGAGACCCCGGTGATCGGACTGATCGCACACGTCGACACAAGTCCCGACGCGCCGGGCGCAGGCGTCAAGCCGCTGGTCCATCGGGACTACGACGGCGGTGTGATCGAACTCCCCAACGGTGGAACACGCCTTGACCCGGCGACGATGCCGGCGCTGGCGCGCAGGGTTGGGCATGACATCGTCAGCTCGAGTGGTGACACCCTGCTCGGCGCCGACGATAAGGCCGGAGTGGCGGCGATCGTGGCGGCGATCGCGCACCTGGCCGCGCGGCCGGAGCTTCCGCGGCCGACGTTGCGGATCGCGTTCACGCCGGACGAGGAGATCGGCCACGGGGCGACGCTGTTCGACATTGAGCGATTCGGCGCACGCTGCGCTTACACAATCGACGGATCTGCGCTGGGCGAGTTGCAGGACGAAACCTTCGCCGCGGTCGAGGTCCGAATCAACATCCTCGGCATCGCGGTTCACCCGGGGTTCGCGACCGGAAAGCTGGTGAATGCGCTGCGGCTCGCCGCAACGATCGTCGCAGCGCTGCCAAGTGATCGACTGACACCTGAAACGACATCGGGGCGTGAGGGGTTCATCCACCCGGTCTCGTTGCACGGAACCGCAGACCACGCCGAGATCAGGCTGATCGTGCGGGACTTTGACCCGGAGCTGCTTCGGTCCCACGTCGGCCTTGTTCGCAGCGTCGCGGACGGTGTGGTGGGCGCAGCCCCGGGGGCGCAGCTGACGCTTGAGGTGATCGACCAGTACCCGAACATGCATGAGTACATCGCGCGCGACCCGGAGGTCGCCGCCGCCGCCGAGGATGCGATCCGTGCCGAGGGGATCGAGCCGATCCGCCATCCGATCCGCGGTGGCACGGACGGTTCGCGGCTGTCCGCCATGGGTCTCCCGACGCCCAACATCTTCGACGGCGGTTATGAGTATCACTCGGTTCGAGAGTGGGCGTCGCTGCAGGACATGGCTGCATCGGCTGCTGTGATCATGCGGCTGGCGGAGACGTGGACACGCCGCTGAAAGTCCTGACGGTCGTCGGGAACCGCCCGCAATTCATCAAGGCGGCGGCGGTCTCGCCGCACCTGCGTGCCGCCGGCCGGGAGTTGCTCGTGCACACCGGCCAGCACTTCGACGATCAGCTGTCGGCGGTCTTCTTCGCTGAGCTCGGACTGCCGGTACCCGATGTGCAATTGGCGGTCGCCGGTGGATCCAACACCTCGCAGACGGCTCGCATGCTGGCGGCGCTGGAGCCCGTGATCGCCGACGCGCACCCCGACTGCGTGCTGGTCTACGGGGACACCAACTCGACACTCTCGGGAGCGCTTGCGGCCGTGCAGCAGGGCCTCCCGGTCGCGCACGTCGAGGCGGGCATGCGTTCCTTCGACCGGCGCATGCCCGAGGAGATCAACCGCGTCCTGACCGATCACCTGAGCTCGCTGCTGCTGTGCTCGTCCGCGCCGGCGGTCGCGAACCTGGAGGCCGAGGGCATAGGTCGGGCCGGGGCTGCTGGTCCGCTAACCAGCAGCCCCGCTATAGCGCTGGTCGGCGACGTGATGGTCGACGTGGCGCTCGAGCTGCAGCCCCGCGCGAGCGAGCGCACTGACCTGGTGCGGGCGTACGACGTCGAGCCCGGTGAGTACCTGCTCGCGACCGCACATCGTGCCGGCAACGTCGACGACCCGCAGCGGTTGGAGGCGCTGGTCGAGTTGCTGGTTGGTGTCGATGCGCCGGTGGTGCTTCCCCTGCACCCGCGTACGCGCGCACGGCTCGAGCAGGCCAATTTGCTCGAGCGTCTGCAGCACCGCGTACGTCTCACCGATCCGCTCGGCTATTTCGAGCTGACAGCGCTTCTCTGCAATGCCCGCGCGGTCCTGACGGACTCCGGTGGACTTCAGAAGGAGGCTTATCTGGCGGGGGTCCCATGCGTCACCCTGCGCCCCGGTACCGAGTGGGTCGAGACTGTCGAGGCCGGCTGGAACACGCTTGTGGACCTTGACCTGACCGCGGCCCGTGCCGCGCTCGCGGCGCCGGCGCCGGAGGCCAGGCCGCCGCTCTACGGCGACGGGCACGCCGGCGAGCGTGTGGTCGCCGCACTGAGCGGCGCTTTTGCCCCGTAGACTCGCGTGCCGATGAGTGAGAAACAGATCCAGGTCGGCGTGGCCGGCCTCGGCTACTGGGGTCCGAACCTGGCCCGTAACTTCGCCGGTCTCCGCGGTTGCGAGCTGCGGTGGCTGTGTGATGGTTCCGAGGATGCCCGCGGGCGCGCGGCGTTGCAGTTTCCGGGCGCGCAGGTGACGGCTGAGTTCGCCGATCTGCTCGCCGATCCGGAGCTCGACGCGATCGCGCTGGCAACGCCGGTCCCGACCCATGCCGACCTCGCCGTGCAGGTGCTGGAGGCCGGCAAGCATTGTTTTGTGGAGAAGCCGCTCGCACAGTCGGTGGCCGACGCTGAGCGAGTGGTCGACGCGGCCGTCGCGGCCGGGAAGGTCTTGATGGTCGGGCATCTGCTCGAGTACCACCCGGGGGTTCTGAAGCTGAAGGCTCTGGCTGACAGCGGCGAGCTCGGCCAGATCTACTACATCTACGGCAATCGCCTGAATCTGGGCAAGCTGCGCGCGGACGAGAACGCGCTCTGGTCGCTTGGCGCCCACGACGTCTCAGTGGTACTTGCGCTGGCAGGCGAGGAGCCGATCGAGGCCGTTGCGCATGGCGAGTCATACGTGCGGCCCGGAGTCGAGGATGTTGTGTTCTGCTACCTGCGGTTCCCGTCCGGTCTGGCGGCTCACCTGCACCTGAGCTGGCTCGACCCTCACAAGGAGCGACGATTCACGGTCGTGGGCGCCAACAAGATGGCGACCTTCGACGACATGGCCGTCGAAGGCAAGATCACCGTCTATGACAAGGGCTTCGATGAGGCGGCGCTCGGGTATGGCGAATGGCTGACTCGCAACGGCGACATCTACTCGCCACGGTTGCCCACCGTCGAGCCGCTACGGGTCGAGTGTCAGGAGTTCATCGACAGCATCATCGAGGGTCGGGCGCCGCGCTCAGATGGGCAGAGCGGCCTGCGGGTCGTGCGCGTGCTTGAGCAATTGCAGACGTCGCTCCTGGGTTCGAGGCGTCCGTGAGGAAGGATGGCTGACGGCGTCTCCGCTGCCGCGCACGTCGATCCCGGCGCGACCATAGGTGTAAACGTGAGGATCGCTGCGGGCGCTGTGGTCGAGGACGGTGCGGTGATCGGTGACGCTGTCGAGATCGGGTCGGGCACCGTCGTGCATAGCGGCGTGCGAGTGGGCGCCGGGTCCGTGATCGAGGACCTGGTCGTCCTTGGGAAAAAGCCTCGGCTGCGTCGCGGATCGAGCGCGGCAGCTGTCGAGTTGAGTGGTCTCGAGCTGGGTCTCGAGGTCACAGTCTGTTGCGGCGCCGTCGTTTATGCCGGCGCGAGCGTTGGTGCGGGCGCGATCATCGGCGACCAGGCACAGGTGCGCGAGGGCTCTCGGGTGGGCGAGCGCTCGGTAGTCGGGCGCGCGTCATGCGTGGACTTCAACGCGACAGTCGGTGATCGGGTCTCGATCCAGACCGGTGTCTACGTGACCAGCTGGGCGCTGGTCGAGGACGACGTGTTCCTCGGGCCCGGCATGCTGATGACCAACGACGACACGATGGGTCGTCACGCCAAGGGCGAACGGCTCGACGCGCCGGTGGTGCGGCGCGCTGCCCGCGTCGGCGGCGGGGTGGTGCTGGTTCCAGGAGTTGAAATCGGCGAGGAGGCCTTCGTCGGCGCGGGTGCAGTGGTAACGCAGGACGTCCCACCGCACACCGCTGTGCTCGGGATACCAGCGCGGCCGTTCCGGCAGGTTGACGACGCCGAACTGCTTGAAAACTGGCGCTGAGGTTGAGCGGTGGCGGCTGAGTGCTGCGGTGGCGCCCGTCCGCGGTCGCGCAGATGCTCGCGCGTAACCTCAGATCGGTGAGGCAGACGGCCACGCGTTGAGCTGAGGACCCGCGGGTTCCTACCATCACAGCCATGGCCTCTCCGAAGCCCGTCAAGGACATCGCGGATCCCCGCTGGCAGCGCGCGATCTCTCACCCGATCCGCGTGCGGCTGCTTGCGATGTTGGACGAGGAACCCTCGAGCCCGGTGATCCTCGCCTCCAAGCTGAACCAGCCGTTGGGCACGATTGCCTACCACGTGCGCACGCTCTATGACCTCGGACTGCTGACGCTCGTCAGCACCCGGCAGCGTCGCGGCGCGACCGAGCATTACTACAAGGCGACCGAGCATCCGCGCAGTACCGATGAGGACTGGGCGGCGCTCGACCCGATCTCCAAGCAGCGGCTGTTGACCGCGCGGATCGCCAAGGCGACCGACTACGCAACGCGTTCGGCGGCGGCAGGTGGCTTCGATGCTGCGGAGGCTCAGATCGCGACCAGCTCGCTGAAGCTCGATCGCAGGGGCTGGAAGGCGCTCGCCAAGGAGTCCAAGAAGTGGCTAGCGAAGGTGGAGCAGATCGAACAGGAGGCCGCCACCAGAGTGGCCGAGGATCCCGATGCGGCGTTTGACGTCGGGCTCACGCTGATGCTCTTCGAGGCGCTGCGCTTCAGTACCAAGCTGCCGGACGGCAGCGGCTGACCGCGGCGCAGCCCGCGACCGCCCGGCGAGCTCGGTCGCTCAGCTGTCGCCAAACGCTGATCTCGCCGCAGCAGAGCCGGACGCGGCGTGTTCGATGAAGCCGTAGGTGCCCTGTTCTCGAAGCTCGCGCGCAGCCCGGATCAGCGCGTCCACCGCAACGAACGCGAACGCACCGCCGACCGAGATCCGGCTCACGCCGATCTCCGCGAGCTCCGAGACAGGCGGCATCCCCGGTCGTGCCAGAACGTTGACGGGCCTCTCGACCGCCGCGATCACCCTGCTGATCTGCTCGGAAGTAACGAGCCCAGGCGCGTAGAGCACATCGGCGCCAGCCTCTTGGTAGGCCTGCAGCCGCGCGATCGTGTCAGCGAGGTCGTCGCGTCCGTGCAGGTGATTCTCGGCTCGAGCGGTCAACACCAGCCCGGCCTCATGGGCGACTGCGGCCGCCGTCTCGACGCGCCTGGCGGCAAGGATGCGGTCGTAGATCACACCGTCGCCGTAGTCCTCAATCGAGAACCCGGCCAGGCCAACAGCGACGGCTCCGCTTGCGGTGCGGGCGACCCCGTCCAGGTCCTCGGCGGCTGCGAAGCAGTTCTCGAGGTCCGCAGAAACGGGCAGCTCCGTCGCCGAGACCAGCCCGGCCGCGTGCGAGAGTGCTTCGCTGGCGCTCAACTCGCCGTCCAGCCTGCCAGCTGCGGCCGCCGAGCCGCTGCTGGTCGTCGCGAGAGCCTCGAACCCCAGCCACTGCATCAGTCGTGCCGAGCCTGTGTCCCAGGGATTCGGCATCAGGAGCGGGTCGCCTGACCTGTGCAGGGCCAGGAAGGTTTGCGCCAGTTCTCTCTGCGTGCTCGTTGCCAGTCTGATCACCTCTGTGGGACGCCGTGCCTGCCGTCGCTGAGGAGGTGATAGCAGCCTAAGCAGCTGCGCGAGCGCCGGAGCCCTGCATGTCCTCGCCGGCCTTGGTCCAGATCACCTGGTTGCGGTCGGGGCCGACGCTGATCAGGGCGACGGGCACCTTGACGAAGTCTGAGATGAACTGCAGGTAGTTGCGGGCGTTGTCAGGCAGGTCGGCCTCGTCGCGGCACCCGGTGATGTCCTCACTCCAGCCCGGGAGCTCCTCATACTGGCCCACCGAATGATGCAGGACCGTCTGGTGGTAGGGGAAGTGATCGACCTCGAGGCCGTCCGGTCCGCGGTAGCTGGTGGCGACACACAGCGTGTCCTGACCTGAGAGCACGTCTAGCTTGGTGATCACCAGCGCCGTCAGTGAGTTGAGGCGTGACGCATAGCGCAACGCCACCAGGTCCAGCCAGCCGACCCGTCGGGGCCTGCCGGTTGTTGTACCCACCTCGGCTCCGCGGTCGCGGAGCTCGTCGCCGAGCGGCCCCTCGAGCTCGGTCGGGAATGGGCCGGAGCCAACGCGGGTGCTGTAGGCCTTGGTGATGCCCCAGACCTCGTCGATGTCCTTGGGCCCGACTCCGGCGCCGATCGTCGCCGACCCCGCGATCGGGTTCGACGAGGTCACGAATGGATACGTGCCGTGGTCGATGTCCAGCAGCGCGCCCTGCGCGCCCTCGAACACGACGAGCTCGTTGCGGTCGAGCCGCTCCAGTACCAGCCGGCTCGTGTCGGCGATGTACTGCTTGATGCGATGACCGTAGGTGAGGTACTCATCAGTCATCGCCTGCAGGTCGAGACGCGGGTCGCGGGCGAACTCGCGCAGTGAGAGCCGCTTTGGCTCCATCGCCGCCACGATCTTCTTCTTGAGGATCTTCTCGTCGAGAAGATCCTGCACACGGATGCCCAGCCGTGCCGCCTTGTCCGCGTAACAGGGGCCGATGCCGCGCCGGGTCGTGCCTATCTGGAGCTTGCCCAGTTTGATCTCCCCGGCGTGGTCCAACAGCATGTGGTAGGGCATGATCAGGTGGGCGTTGGCGGAGATCCGCAGCCCACTCGTGTCGACGTTGCGGCGCCGCAGGTCATCGAGTTCATCGGTGAGGATCTTCGGGTCGATCACGACCCCGTTGCCGATCACACAGAGCTTGCCCGGGTGCAGGATGCCCGATGGCATCAGATGGAGCTTCCAGGTCTCACCGTTGCGGACGATCGTGTGGCCGGCGTTGTTGCCGCCCTGGAAGCGGACCACCGCATCGGCCTGCTCTGCGAGCAGGTCGGTGATCTTGCCTTTGCCTTCGTCGCCCCACTGGGCTCCGACGATCACTATTCCGGGCATTTCTGTTCCAGTGTACGTGGGGCGGGCCGGTTACGTTTCGCCGGCCGTGAGCCAGTGCGCCGGCCGTCCTGACTGGTCCGCTCAGGCGATCCGCAGATCCATGCGGTGGTCATGGCCGAGCAGCGGAAGCTCGTCGCACATCTCGGTCAGGCGCGACACGGTGCGTTCGGTGATCTGCTGACAGAGCGTCTCGCGGTCGAGGATGTTGGTGGTGATCACGATCGAGCGCTGCTCCTCGTAGCGTGCATTGATGATCGTGTAGAGCTCCTCGAGGACCCAGGGCGTCGTCTGTTCGGCGCCGATGTCGTCGATGTGCAGCAGGTCGACCGCCGTCAGGCGCTCGAGCAGATCGTTGTGAGAGCCGGTGTCGAAGGTCTTGCGGATCTGGCTGAGCAGGCCCGGAAGCGAGAAGCGCGCCGCCGAGCGCCCCGCCTCGAGCGCGGCCTTGGTGATCAGCATCGCCAGTGTGGTCTTGCCGGTTCCAACAGGCCCCATCAACCAGATGCCACGTCCCGTATCGAGATTCGTGTCGATCCGGTCGACGAACCGCCTCGTGGCGGTGACGATCTGAGCGTCGATTTCCGTGACCGGGAAGCGGTCGAACGCGACGTCCTTATAACGCTCCGGAATCACCGCAGAGAGGCTCCGCGCCTTGTTGCGGGCAATGATCTGCGGGCGGCACGCACAGTCGCGCGCGGTGTTGGTCTCCTCGTCGTAGAGGAATCCGGAGCCGTCGCAGATGCCGAGGATGCAGGCCGGCATCAGGGTTCCCGGGCGATGGTCATGGCGCGAACTGCGGCGGCGCGTAGTTCATGAACTTGGGGAACTGGCTCTGGAAGGTGAGCTGGATCTCACCGACCGGGCCGTTGCGGTGCTTGGCGATGATGATGTCGGCCTCTCCCGGACGGGTCGACTCGCGGTTGTAGTACTCCTCGCGGTAGATGAACATCACCAGGTCCGCGTCCTGCTCGATCGCGCCAGATTCACGCAGATCGGAGAGGATCGGCTTCTTGTCGCCGGCCCGCTGCTCGACGTTGCGCGACAGCTGCGAAAGCGCGATCACCGGCACCTTCAGCTCGCGCGCAAGGCTCTTGAGTCCGCGGCTGACCTGGCCGACCTGCTCGACACGGCTTTCGACGCGGCCCTCGTGCCGCATCAGCTGCAGGTAGTCGATGATGATCAGGCCGAGGCCACCACGCTTCTCGAGCTGGTGGTGCAGGCGCCGTGACTTGGCGCGGATCTCCAACACGCCCGTGTCACTGGAGTCGTCGACGTAGAGCGGCGCCTCCGAGAGCTTGCCCGATGCCTCGAGGATCTTAGGCCAGCGTGATTCGGCGACCTTGCCGCGGCGGAGATCTTCGCCGGGAACCCTGGCCTGGGATGCAACGAAGCGTTGCGCCAGCTCAGATTCCGACATCTCCAAGGAGAACAGCGCGACCGGGAAACCGGCCAGCGCGGCGTTCTCCGCGATGTTGGCGACGAGCGCCGACTTGCCCATCGACGGGCGCGCCGCGAGGACGATCAGGTTGCCGGCCTGGAAGCCGCCCGTGAGATCGTCTAGGTCGCGGAAGCCCGACGGCGTTCCGGTGAGCGGACTCTTCTGGTTGGAGCGGTGGTGGAGGCGATCAGTTTCCTCGTGCAGAACCTCCGCGATCGAGCGGATCGCCTGCTGGCGCTCGTCGTGTGCAACCTCGAGCATCGCTCGCTCGGCCCCCTCCACGAGCTCTCGCGGAGACGCGGCGCGGTTGTGAACGTCCGCCTGGATCTCACGGGTGGCATCCAACAGGGCCCGCATCTGCGCCTGCTCGCGCACGATCCGGCCGTAGTCGCGCGCGTGGCCGGTGGCGGGCACCCAGGCCACCAGCTCCTCGACGACGTCAGATCCCCCGATCTCCGCGAGCCTGTTGTTCCCACGCAGCTGCTCAGCGACGGTGAGGTGATCGATCTTCTTGTCGTTGTTGTAGAGCTCCAACATCGCCTCGAACACCGCCGTGTGCTCGCGCACATAGAAGTGCTCGGGCCGGAGGTGCTCGTCGATCAAGAGGGCGTGCAGGTGTTGCTCGTCGAGCAACACCGCGCCCAGCACGGACTTCTCGGCGACTAGGTTGTGCGGTGGGGCGTTGGAGGTGACGGTGGCCATGGTCGGACGTTGAAAGATAGGCCTGGCTCAGGCGGCTGACCTGAGCCCACCTCGCTACAAGCGGGTTTTGCCTTGGTCGCTAGGCCGCGGCGAACTCGACCGCGGCCTGGGCGTGAAGCTCGGTCGTGGGAAAGACCGGTACAGGCGCGTCGAAGGGGCCGATCAGGAGCTCCACCTCCGTGCAGCCAAGGATGACCCCCTCAGCGCCGCGATCAGCCAGACGCTCAATCACCTGCCGGTATGCCGCACGCGATTCCTCGCGCAGGACCCCGAGCACCAGCTCGTCATAGATCACGTCGTTGACGGTGCGTCGATCCGCTTCGCCGGGAACGCTCACCTCAAGGCCCAGACCGGCCATGTGTCCGGCGTAGAAGGGGTCCTCCATCGTGTATCGCGTTCCCAGCAGGCCGACACGCGTGAGGCCGGCGGCCCTGACCGCATCCGCCGTCACGTCGAGCAGGTCCAGGAACGGCACAGAGATCGCCGCGCGGACCTGTTCCGCAACCTTGTGCATGGTGTTGGTGCAGAGCAAGACACACTCGGCCCCCGCGGCCTCGAGGCCTGTCGCCTCCGCGCCAAGCGCGCTCCCGGCGGCGTGCCAGTCGCCATGCTGTTGCTGACGTTCGATGGCCGCGAAGTCGACCGAGACCATGACACAGTCGGCGGAATGAAAGCCGCCGAGCCGGGCTGCCACCAGCTGGTTGATCAGCTCGTAGTAGCGTGCCGAACTCTGCCAGCTCATCCCTCCGATCAACCCAATCCTTCTCATCGCTTGAGCCTAACGGCATCGCGTTGCCGCCCACTCAGCACAGGCGCGCGCGGATGTGCAAAAAGAACGGGGTGTCGTAAGCGTCGGCGATCTCCGGATGATGCGCCGGCCAATCGGCACCCGGTCGCGGTTCGGACAGCTCCTCGATCGCAAAGCCGCTGGCTGCCAATGCACCCGTGTACGCACTCAGCGGACGATCGGTCCCGATGAACCGCATCTCGACACCCCCGCGCGCGACCGTCTCGTCGAAATGGAACTCCTCGAAGTAGCTGACGCGGCTTGCCTCGGACCGGTTGTACGGGTGGCCGATCGCCAGGCAGAACCAGCCACCAGGCCGGAGCACCCGCGCGGTCTCAGAGATCGCCGATACCGGGTCGGGCATGTCCATCAACGTCATGAACGCGACAGCCAGGTCGAAGCTGTCCTGGGCCCAGGGGAGCGCGGTCGCGTCGCCGTTCACGACCTCAACGTAACCGCCGCCATCGCGAGCGGCATCGGCCAGCAACCGCGAACTGTCGAGCCCTCGGACCTGGTGACCGCGCTCCGCGAGTACCCGCCCAACGCGTCCCTCGCCGCAGCCGATGTCCACGACGGCAGCCGGTGACGGCAGCCGGTCCGGTCCTGGCAGCAAACGCTCGAGCCACGGCAGGTTCAGTTCCCAGAAGGCCACATCGAGGCCGGGGGTGCGCGCCCACGTCAACCAATCGCCTGCGGTCTCACGCCAGGCCTGCGTCGCGTCCTCAGCCATCGTTCGGAGATTAGCCATGGCCGGTGGGTTCGGGTGCCCAGCTCGCATGATCGACTGACGCGACCGCGCCCGACCGCTTGTCTCGCTTGACTGGACGCCTCGCGCCGAACACAATCCGGTCATGCATCGTGTTGATGTCTTGGTTACGAGTGCAGAGACGGCCCAGGATGGCGTGGCGGAATTCAGCGCGGACGGCCGGACGTTCGGGTTCACCGTCATGGACGGCGAGGAAGTGGTTCTGCACCTGCTCCCGCACGACGGTGAACCGATACTCGTCGGCGCACGATCGATGATGCTCGCGCTTGAGCGCGCTGGCGAGCTTCTGTCCTGACTGACCCCAGGGCTGTCGGAAAATCGGTTGACTCAGTTGGCGGGGGTACCCGTCAACCAGTGGGCCGGCGACCAATCCCCGTCTGGATCGGTCGTTTGCCCGACCTCGATCAGGTGACCGTCGGGATCGCGGATATAACATCGGATCTCGTACTGGTGGTGTTTCGGCGGGGTCAGGAAGTTCGCACCCCGGGCGCTCCATTCGGCGTACACGGCGTCGATGTCTTTGACCCGGATATTGAGGAAGCTGCTGACCCGATCAGGATCGCGGGGAGTCTCCAGCGTGACCGCAGGCTTGTCGTCGGTCGGGCCACCACCCTTGTTGATGACGATGAAGCTGTTGGATAGCGCGACGTTGGTCGGCTCTCCGGAGAAGACGATCGTGCCCCCGAGTACCTCGCTGTAGAAGCGCGCGGAGCGCTCGACGTCATCTGAGACGATGAAGTGGGTCAGCACAATCCCGTCTGAAGTCGATCCGAGTTCGGCCATTTGGTGCCTCCACTGGTTTGGGTCCGGTACCCCGCCTGCGACGGGCGTGCTCCTGACGTCCTGCGACCGGGATTTGATCACCTTTGAGGCCGCCGCTGAACAAATCCCTCTGAAGGCATGGTCACTCGGCGGAATGCGATCGGTGAGAGCTACAGGCGCGAAATCAGTTCGGCCACGATTTCCGCCGCTGGTTGTGACTGCCTGGCGAGCGCGACGCTCTGTCCGGCCCATAGCGACAGGGCCTCGATCTCACCGGTCGTTCCGACCATCGGAGGTGCAGGGGAGTATCGAATGATCGGGTCGCCCCAAGCGAAGTGAGCTATCACCTCGCCCTCACCGGGGCGGTGACCAGGCTGCGGCCGGCCCGCGGCCTCCCACATCGCGGCCGTTGAGTTGTGCAGGGCGCGGTGAGGGGCGTTCGGCCATCCCTCCTGATAGAGGTTCGCGTACCACTCCGCGTCGGTCTCTGTCGCAGCAGTCAACAGGCGCCGGTATTCGTCATGGATCGGCGTTTCGTTGGCCAGGAGGAACCGAGTGCCGACCCAAGCGGCCTGTGCACCAAGCGCCAGTACGGCCGCTACTCCGCGAGCGTCGCCGATCCCACCGGCCGCGATGACCGGTACGGGAGCCACCGCGTCGACCACCGCCGGCACCAGAGGAAGCGTCGCCACACGACCTGAGACGTGCCCGCCGGCCTCCCAACCCTGGGCAACTATGACGTCAACTCCACAGCCGGCCGCGCGGCGTCCGTCCTCGGCGCTGCCGACCGTCTGCATCACGATTCCGCCGGCGTCGTGGACGGAGTCGACGTAGTCCCGGGGGTCACCGAAGATGAACGAGACGATCCGCAGGCCGGCGGAGAGGGCCTGATCTAGCCGACGGTGCTGATCGGTGGTGAGCGCAAAGTTGCCGCCAAAGGGCCGATCTGTCAGCGCTGCCGTTTGACGGACCAGTTCCCCGGCGTCGTCGACCCACCAGAGCCCGATGGTGCCAAGGCCGCCCGCGTTTGAGACCGCCGCGGGGAGCTGGGGATCTGCGGTCATCGGCGCCGAAATGATCGGGTGATCGATCTTCAGCAATTCACACACCGGCGTATGCACACTCACTGGGATGGCCTCTCCTCTGGCGCGCGCGGCGCGTGTTGACTAGGCTCAGGGTGGATCCGAAGCGCTTGTTTCTCATCACTCCTCGACTCCTGGAGCAGATCATGCGTAGCGACATCGCCCCTGGCGGCACCTTCCCTGATTATGAGCTACCTGATCAGGACAGCCAGCTTCGAAAGCTGAGCGAGATCCAAGGTGACAACCCGCTGATCCTCACGCTCGCGCGTGGGCATTACTGCCCCAAGGAGCACCAGCAGCACCTTGATCTCGCCGCGAACTACCCGAAGATTGCGGTCGCCTACACGAAGGTAGCCACTATTTCCACCGACACCCACCACACTAGCCAGGAGTTCCGTGCCTCGACCGGCGCCCAATGGCCGTTCCTCGCGGATCCGGAGCGGATCGTCCAGAAGGACCTCGAGATCCAGGAGTACACGGACCCAGAGCACGACCCGATGATCCCGCACACGCTCGTGCTCAAGCCGGGCCTGATCGTCCACAGCATCTACAACGGATACTGGTTCTGGGGCCGCCCATCGATGGTCGACCTGTGGCAGGACCTGCGGACCGTCACCAGCGAGATCCGGCCCGATTGGGATCTGAGTAAGCCCGGGCTGCGCGAAGCATGGGATGCGGGCGATTACTCATCCTTCCACGGATGGGACAGGCGCTCGGCTCAGGCGATCCCCACGTCCTACACCTGAAAAGTCACGGTCGGTCTGGCCAGTGCCTGTCCGAGCTGGGCCCAAGCGGCGCGATTCGACGGACCCCGCCGCCGAGCGGGTGGGCACTTTGCTGTCGGTCAACGTCGGCATGCCGAAAAACGTGGCGTGGCAGGGCAAGAACGTCTTTACGGGAGTCTTCAAGGACCCGGTCGATGGGCGCCGCCGAGTCAGCAAGCTGAACATTGAGGGAGACGGGCAGGGTGACCGGGCGGGGCATGGCGGTGAGCAGCGCGCAGTATTCGTCTACCAGATCGACTCCTATCACTACTGGGAACGCGAGCTCGGCCGGAGCGACCTCGTCTACGGGCAGTTCGGCGAGAACTTCACGGTCGACGGACTTGGCGACAACGAGGTCTGCATCGGCGACCGCTACCAGATCGGCACGGCCACCTTCGAGGTGACGCAGCCCCGGGTCACCTGCTACCGCGTCGGGATCCGCATGAACGACCCTCGCATTCCGGCCCTGCTCGTTTCACATCATCGCCCGGGCTTCTACCTCCGTGTGCTCCAGGAGGGCGAGGTCCAAGCTGGAGACGTCATCATCAAGCTTGCTTCGGGCCCTGAACAGATGCCGATCGCAGAGGCCGATGCCCTGCTCTACCTCCCCGGGCACCCACGTCAGAAACTGCTACGGGCGCTCCGGATCCCTGCGCTCAGCCAGGGTTGGCAGGACTCGTTCCGGGCGCTGCTGGAGGAGGAGCCGGGGCGCGGCAACGCCGGACTTGCGGTGACGAGCCCACCTCCAGCCTGGCCCGGCTTCCGTCAGCTCGTCGTCACGGCCATCACCCGCGAGAGCGATTCGGTGATCTCCGTATGCCTTGATGACCCAGACGGCGCGACCCTGCCCGCGGCCCGTCCAGGTCAGTACCTCACGGTGCGCCTCCAGCTCGACCAGCACCAGACGTCGGTGCTCCGTAACTACTCGCTCTCGGGACCGCCCGAAGCCGGGTATTACCGGATCACCGTCAAGCGCGAGCAGCACGGCGCTGCGAGCGGCTATCTGCATACCCGGCTTGCGACGGGGGATCGACTCGACATTGCAGCCCCGCGCGGCACCTTCATCCTCGACCGAGGTCCTGCACCTGTATTGCTGATCAGCGCTGGGATCGGTGCGACCCCGGTTCTCGCGATGCTTCACGCGCTCGCGGAGAACCACTCTGATCGCGAGGTCTGGTGGCTGCATGCTGCACGCCGCGGACGCGAGCACTCGTTCGCTGCCGAGGTTCGCGATCTGCTGGCCTCGCTCCCGCACGTGAAATCACGCGTGTATTACAGCCATCCCGATCCGGACGACGTCAAAGCGCGCGATTTCGATTGCGCCGGTCGTCTCACAGGAGCGGTCCTGGCCGAACTGGATCCACCCCACGATGCAGAGGCGTACCTGTGCGGACCTGTACCGTTCATGGGCGAGATCAGTGCCGGGCTGGCGGCGATCGGAACTGACGCTTCACGAATCCACACTGAGCCGTTCGGGCCTGCGCAGGCTCTCACGCCGGGCATCGCCGCCACACCCGTCCGGACCCCCCACCCGCCCGCCGGCCAGCCTGGAAACGGCCCAACAATCGGGTTTGCCCGCAGCAACCTCACGATCCCATGGAGCGCGGATTACGGGAGCGTGCTCGAACTCGCCGAGGCGTGCGATGTCCCCGTGCGCTGGTCCTGCCGCACCGGTGTTTGCCACACCTGCGAAACCACCGTGATCGCCGGCATGGTCAGGTACAACCCCGACCCGGTCGAACCCCCGGCCGAGGGAAGCGCGCTCATCTGTTGCTCACAGCCAAGCGACGACGTGGTGTTCGATCTGTGACGGTCAGCCGTCACAGATCTCATCGTTCCCTTGGGTCGTCCTGCGGATCGACGTAATCCATGCCGAGCGGTCCGATCGCCGTGATCTGCGTGACGTACTCCCCGGACTTCGCCCAGTGAAAGTGGTGCGTACCGCTCGGCAGCACAATGACGCTGCCCGGCGGATAGGCCTGGAGCTGGTTGCTGTCGAACTCATCCCCCAAGCCGATGTAGAAGACTCCGGAGATGACGGTGTAGACACGATCCTCTGGGTGGCTGTGCGGCATGAGCTTCACGCCCGACGGAACTTTGACGCGGGTCACGTATGGCCCAGGCTCTGACGGATGACCGACGACCACGGCGAGCCGGGCCTCAGGCGGGAACGCTGAGAACGGCTGCCAGTCGATGTCTTCGGGGAGCACCGACCTGAACACCGCCTGGTCTGTTTGGTGTGCCGATGCTGTGTCGTTCATCTGGCTGGGTCCTCTTCGACTCGTTATCGATCGCCGACAGTGCACTCATGTTCGCATGGGTGTAGTCCAGCGATCGTGATTGCGCGGCCGCCGAACGCAGAGAGCCCGCAAAGTGCGGGCTCTCAAGACAGCTTGGCGACGCGCCGGGGCTAATCGGCCCGAGCGGTTGACCCGCAGGCCGCGTCAGGCGGCTACCACCATCGTCTTGATGGTGGCGGTGACACCGTCAGAGACCTCGACGATGACCATGTGCGTGCCGACGCTCTTGATCGGGTCGTCGAGCTGGACCTTGCGCTTATCGATCCGGATGCCGCGAGCGTCACGGATCGCGTCGACGATGTCCTGTGCTGTGACGGAGCCGAACAGACGTCCGTCGTCGCCCGCCTGCTGCGGGATCGTCAGCACCGTCTTGCCCAGCAACTCGGCATTCTCACGCGCCCGGTCGACGGCCTCGCGCGCGGCACGCTCAGAGGCCTCACGTCGCTGAGACGCAGCCTCGATCGAGCCCTTTGTCGCGGTCTCCGCCAGCTTGCGAGGAAGCAGGAAGTTGCGCAGGTAGCCGGGCGAGACGTCAACGATCGCGCCCTTCTCGCCGACCGACTCCACGTCCTCGAGCAGGATTGCCTGTGGCATATCTCTACCTCCTGGGGTTACCGGTCGCGGTCTCGATCGCGATCGCGAC
Source organism: uncultured Conexibacteraceae bacterium (assembly GCA_963844665.1). Taxonomy (GTDB): domain Bacteria; phylum Actinomycetota; class Thermoleophilia; order Solirubrobacterales; family Solirubrobacteraceae; genus Palsa-465. The sequence continues at coordinate 848,866 of CAWJPB010000005.1, read as the reverse complement.
CGCCGCGGCCCTCGCGGTGGTCGCTGCCGCCCTCGGCGACGTACGGCAGCAGCGCCACCTCGCGTGCACGCTTGACAGCGCGCGCGATCTGGCTCTGGTGCCGACGGCACGCGCCCGTGATCCGGCGCGAGCGGATCTTGCCGCGATCGGAGATGAACCGCCTCAGGGCGGAGACATCCTTGTAGTCAACCTGCTCGACCTTGTCGCGGCAGTACGGGCACGGCTTGCGCCGACCCGAAGACGGGCCGCCCTTCCTGTCGCGCCGGCGAACCGGCCGTCTACGTTGCTTCGCCACTTGGCATCACCTGTTGAAGTCTCTTTGGTTGGTCCGCCGCGTCAGAACGGAATGTCGTCTTCAGCGGCGCCAGCAGATCCCACGGAGGCCGGAACGAAGTCAGCAGTATCGATCTGAACGTCGCTCGCCGCAGCATTTACGCTGCTGGCAAAGCCGTTCCCGTTACCGCTGGGAGCGTCACCACCTCCGCCGAGGAACTGCACGGTCTCTGCGATGATATCGACAGCCTGGCGCTTTTGTCCGTCGGCTTCCCACTCACGCCAACGCAGGCGTCCGTCGATCGCAACACCGCGACCCTTGGAAAGATAGCGGCTGCAGTTCTCGCCCTGCTGGCCCCAGACCGTCACGTTGAAGTAATTGGGGTCGTCTTCCCAGTTGCCCTCGGCGCTGCGACGCCGTCCGTTGCAAGCGACCCGCAGGTCGCAAACGCTGGTTCCGCTGGGTAGCGACCGCAGTTCTGGGTCACGAGTTAGGTTGCCGGTGATGATCACCCGGTTGATGTTGCCCGCCATTTCGGGGCTCCTTTCGACAGGTCGGAATCGCCTGAGCCGAGTCTAAGCACGCACCAGACGGCCACAGAGCGGACGGCCGCAAACTGGCACACATTCGTTACAGAGTCGATACGCACCCATGACAGACGGCACAGTTCTGCGACATCTGTGGACCCGTTCTCAGAGAACCCCAGCTACCGCGCGCTCCGGATCGGTCACCTTCCGGCCTGCTCGGAGCCTTGGATCCGCCTCGCCAACCGGCGCAGCGCCCCGGAGGCGAACCGAAAGCTAGGTCGCTTCGCCTTCGGCGGCCTGGCTCACGCCGGCCGCGCCGGCAAGGACCGGCGGTGCGCTCTCAGGTGCGTCGGGTGTGCCGGGCACAACCTTGATGACCCTGAAGCGAAGCACCGCATCGGCGATGCGCAGGCTGTGCGAGAGCGTCTCCAGCAGTGCGGCCGGACCTGAGAACTGCAGAAGGTGGTAGTCGGCCTCTGTCTGATGGTCGATCCGGTAGGTCGTCGGCCGCTGTCCCCAATGCTGCTTCAGGGAGATGCTGCCGCCGCCGGCATCGATCATCGATTCGACATCGGCGACGATCTTGGTGCGTGTTTCCTCGTCGGCTCCGGTGGAGAGGAGCAGCACGAGGTCATAGAGAGTGGGATCTTTAGACATGATGAAGGACCCGCGGCGACGGTGAGAATTCACCGGAGGGCGGGCGACGAGCGAATATAGCAACGGAGATGAGTCAACGCCCACCCGCGGCCGAGTTGCCGCTGATCGAGTTTCCCGATAGGGAGGCCTGGAAGGCGTGGCTGCACGAGCACCACGACGACGGACTCGGTTTGTGGCTGAAGCTCGCCAAGAAGGGCTGTCCGCGCCCGACCGTCTCGCAGTCTGAGGCGATCGAGGTCGCGCTCTGCTTCGGCTGGATCGACGGCCAGGTCGGCACCGTTGACGCGCACTTCTACCGGCAGCGGTTCACTCACCGGCGGCCAAGGAGCAAGTGGTCTCAGATCAACCGCGAACGGGCCATCGGGCTGATCGAGTCAGGGCTGATGCAGCCGCCGGGCCTCGAGGAGGTCGAGCAGGCCAAGGCCGATGGGCGCTGGGACGCGGCGTATGAGCCCCAGTCGACGGCCACCGTTCCAGAAGACTTCGCACGGGCCCTGGCAGCGGCCCCGGAGGCAGAAGCGTTCTTCGCGACGCTTACAGGCGTGCGTCGCTACGCCTTCCTGTACCGGATCGCCGATGCCAAGCGGCCGGAGACGCGGGCACGGCGGATCGAGCAGTTCGTCACCCTGCTCACGGAACGGCGCACGCTGAACTGAGGAGGCACCCTTGAGTCCATCCGCCGCACACCTGTTTATATGAAACGCACAAGATCTGGCAACGCTGTGCGTTCCGGAACGACAAGATCTTGCGCCTCATTGATGCAAAACTAACGCCATGACCGCTACCGCCCGCCCGCCCGCCTCAAAAACACCCACCCCTGAGCGCCTCTCGCCGGGGATGTCAGCCAGAGAGCGCTACGCGAACCTGGTCGGGGTGGTGGTGCCGTTCCTGGGTGTACTGGCCGCGATCGTGCTGCTGTGGAACAGCTGGGTCGACTGGGCGGACATCGCGCTCATGGTCGGGATGTACATGCTGACGGCAGTTGGCGTCACTGTTGGATTTCACCGGATGCTCACGCACAGGTCGTTCCAGACATATCCATGGCTCGAGCGAACGTTCGCTGTACTTGGATCGCTCTCGGTCGAGGGTTCGGTGATGGATTGGGTCGCCGACCATCGCAAGCACCACGCGTTCACCGATGTCGAGGGCGATCCACACAGCCCTCATATTGGGCATGGCGAGGGGTTCAGCGGCTTCTGGCACTCACACGCCGGCTGGCTGATGGAGACGCAGGGGCAGGCCGACTGGCGCAAGTACGCCAAGGACCTGTATGAGGATCCGGCGATGCGCAGGATCGGTCGCCTGTTCCCGTCGTTGGCATTGTTGTCGCTGTTGATCCCAACGGTCGCCGGCTTCGTGCTGCATGGCTTCACACTCGAGGGGGCGCTGCGCGGTCTGATCTGGGGCGGGCTCGTACGCATCTTCTTCGTCCACCACGTGACCTGGTCGGTGAACTCGATCTGCCACATCTTCGGGCGGCGGCGGTTTGACATCGAGGACAAATCAACGAACGTGTGGTGGCTTGCGCCGTTCTCACTCGGTGAGTCCTGGCACCACAACCATCATGCCTTCCCGCGCTCAGCCTTCCACGGCCTGAAATGGTGGGAGCTGGACGTCTCAGGGTGGATGATCAAGGGCATGGAAAAGGTCGGCTTGGCCTGGAACGTGGTCGAGATCGCGCCCGAGCGCCAACAGGCAAAGCTCGCGGGACGCTGACACTCCAAGGCTCGCCGGCACGCTGTACGCCCAAAGCTCGCCGGCACGCTGAACCACCAAAGCTCGTGTCAAGCTGACGCGCTCGGTCAGCGTGAACGCCCGGCGGCTTCCTTGGAGCGGATGTCGCGCAACTGGTCGTCGATCCAGTCGCCCGGGTTGCGAGCGGTGATCTGCTCCTGAAGCCCTGCCAGGCGGCGGCGGCGCTCCTCCAGCGGCATCGTCAGCGCCGCGTGGATCGAATCGGCGAGCTCCTGGATGTCGAAGGGGTTCACCGACAGCGCGTACTCGCCGAGTTCCTCGTGCGCACCCGTGTTCTCGCTGAGGATCGAGACGCCTGCGCGGCTGTTGACCATCGGCCCCTCTTTTGCGACGAGGTTCATGCCGTCGAACATCGCGTTGACCATCAGCACGTCGTAGTGCCTGTAGGCGGCGACCGCCTCCTCCAGATCGTCGCGCAGTTTGAGCTGGATCGGCATCCAGTCGGGCGAGCCGTGGCGGTGATTGACGAGGGCCACGACCGCCTCGATCCGCTCCAGGTACTCGGCGTATTCGGGCACATCCGTTCGCGATGGCATCAGCTGAGCGATGAAGGTCACACGCTCGCGGAACTCCGGGTGCTGTTCGAGGAACAGATCGAACGCCGAGAACCCGCGCAATACGTTCTTGGACAGATCGGCACGGTCGACCCGCAGGATCAGATGGTCGCGGCGGCGACGCAGGAGCTCCTTCTCGAACTCCTGCACTCGGTCGCGCTGAGCGACGCGCTTGACCGCGTCGGCGTCGATCGGCAGCGGGTAGGCACGGACCCAGACGTCGCGGCCGTCCATATGCACGATGCTGTGCTCATAGTCGACCTCAAGATCAAGCAGGTCCTCGCAGCACTGCAGGAAGTTGCGACGGTAATGGGTCGTGTGGAAGCCTACAATGTCATTGGCCAGGATCCCGTGATAGAGCTCGTCACGGATCACCGAAGGCAGCACGCGCCACGAGTCCGACTGGCTCCAGGGAATGTGCACGAAGTGCGTCATGAACGCGTCGGGCCGGGCGCGGCGAATCAGTGCCGGCAGCGTGTAGAGGTGGTAATCGTGGACCATCACGACTGGACGTTCGAGCCCCTCGATCTCATCCAGCACAGCCCGAGCCAGATCCTCGTTGACGACGTTGTAACCGAACTCGAACGCCTCGGTCTCGTTGCGCCGAATGTCAGGCGCGTTGGACAAATCCCAGAGGTAGTGCTGGATGAACCACAGCATCGGGTTGGCGATGATGCTGTAGAAGCGGTAGTACGCCTCAGGGTCGGAGGCGACAAGCTTGACGCGATAATCGGTTCCGTCCGCACCCTGAACCGGGAACGCGCGACCGCTGTGACGCCCGGCCATGGCAATGTCGCCATCGCTCATCGCCGAGGCGATCCACGTGACCTCGCGGTGGCGCGCAAGCCCCATCAGTGCCGTCACCAGCCCACCCGTGCCGCGACGAGCCTCGCCGTCGGGCTGGAATGTCACCGGGCCACGATTGGAGACGAGGATCAGCGGGTCAGCCATCGCGATTCACCGCGCCAATGCTCGCAGTCTGTCGATGCCGGCGTCGACCTCCTGCACGAGTTGCCCGTGCAACTCGGCGTTGGCTGCTGAGATCGACGACATCTGGAACTCGTGCCCGGAGCCGAGCAGCAGACGATCATCGAGCGGCCGGCCCCAACCGTCCGTGACCACCCCACCGGCTTCAACGAGGCACAACCAGGGGGCGGCCAGGTCGTATGAGGAGTTGTTCAGGACCGCTCCGCGCCCCACTCGCTCGAACTCCTCGCGCATGCCCGGAACGTCATCGATCATGCGCGAGCCGACCTCGATCACAGCGTCGAGCTGCCCGGTCACCACGCGCGTCATCACGAACGCCTGCGAGCCGAGCTCGAATGTGCCGCCACCAACCGACGAGGCGTCGATCAGTGTCGCCAGCAGTTCGGTCGTCTCGCGCGCGGGGCGGCCGCGGAAGCCATAACCCCAGAACATCGAGCCGATCTCCGAGTTGTCCGAGACTCCCACCGGAAGCGTCGACAACACGCCCTCGCCGCGACGAGCCAGGAACCAGTCCCCGGTCTTGATCTCCATCACGCACGCAACCTCAACGTCCGCCATCGTCGGGTCACAACCCTCGAGCGGTGCCAGCGCGATCGCCACGCAGGCGGACTCGAGGCCTGCCATCGCCGGGCGCGTCCCGTCGATCGGATCGACGACCAGCACGTGCGTCTCGTCGCCAGCCGGCGCGACCAGACCGCGGTCCTCCGAGTAGAACGCGAAGCGGCTCGCATGGTCGGCGACGAACTGCGCAAGCGTGCGCTCGGCGACCTCGTCGACGGAGAACGTCAGATCGCCGCCGGCGCCGTCGCCGAGCGCGACCCGCCCGGCGTGTGATCCGAGCTCGGGCAGGACGACCTCACGCAGGCGGCGGGCCAGCGCCAGCACCAACTCCTGATGGGAGAGCTCTTCAGTCATCGAATCCGAATCCGGAAAGGCAGCAGGGAGGTTGACAGGTTGCGGGCGCGCGTGCCCGGCGCGTGGACCGTCCCTGGGTACCCTGGAACCCACATGGTGGACCCCCGCATCTACCGAGCCTTCCTGCTCGTGGTCGCGATCGCGGTGATCATCTTCGGCTTCTCACTGCAGAACCAGCCGCGTGGCTTTACCGCGTCGGCGGCCCCCGGTCAGTTTTTCGGGTCCGTCCAGTCGACGATGAAGTCGCTGGCGCGCGAGTACCCGGATCGTGAGCCGGGCTCGACCGGCGACCGGCGCCTGGCCGGCTACGTCGCCGGACAGCTCGCCAGCGAGAACTTCACTGTGCAAACGCAGGAGTTCCAGGGAGAGACGGCTCGCGGCAGCAGGCCGCTCGAGACCGTCAGCGCGACTCGCCTGGGCGCGGGCAGCGGCACGATCGTGGTCGTCGCACATCGCGACGCCACGCGTCCACTCGCGGTCGCGGACATGTCCGGCACGGCAGTGCTGTTGAGCCTTGCCCATGCGTTGTCAGGCGAGACGCTCAACCGCTCGGTGATGCTGGTTTCGATCAGTGGGTCGATCGGGCTGGCGGGCGCAACTCAGCTGGCGCACTCGCTCTCCACTCAGCCGGTTGACGCGGTGATCCTGCTCGGCGATCTGGCAGGAGCGAATGTCCGCACTCCGAGCGTCATCGCCTGGTCCGATGGCGACAAACTGGCGCCTCCGGCACTCCGCAACACGCTCGCGGGGTTCGTCGCCCAACAGTCCGGCATCAGGGACCAGGGCACTGGCTTGGCAGGACAGTTCGTCCGGCTCGCGTTCCCGTTCGCGATCACCGAGCAGGCTCCATTCTCCGCGCAGAACATCCCCGCGGTGCTGCTCTCGGTTTCGGGTGACCGCCCGATCATCGGCCCGGATCCGCTCGGATCACCAGGGCGAAGCGCGTCGCTTGGGACGGCTGTCCTGCAGACGGTGGATGCGCTCGACTCCGGTCCTGCGGTCCCCGCGCCCAGTTCATACCTGCTGCTGAGTGGCAAGTTCGTCCCGCTCTGGGCTGTGCGGTTGCTGATGCTCGCGTTGATGCTGCCGGTCGCGGCGACGACGCTAGACGCGCTGGCGCGAACACGCCGGCGCGGGCACCCGGTGACGCGCTGGATCGGGTGGGTCCTTGCCGGCGCGGTGCCGTTCGTGGTGGGCCTGATCGTGGTTCTGTTCGCGCGGGCGGCGGGGCTGTTCTCAGTGAGGCCGCCGGGCGCCGTCGGCGGCGGGATCCCGCTGAGCTCCGGTGATGCGGTGCTGCTGGCCGTTGTGCTGGCCGTGGTGATCGTCAGCTTCGTGTTCCTGCGGCCTCTGTGCCTTCGATTGCTCGGTCGGTATTCGGGTTCGGGGAGGCGGGTCGAGAGTCCCGTGGGCAGGCGCCAGGACAGCCCCGCGGCGGATGCGGCGGCGGTCGCACTCAGTGTCGTGATGTGCGTGCTGAGCGTGATCCTGTGGGTGCTCAACCCCTACGCGGCGCTGCTGCTGGTGCCGGCATTGCACCTGTGGCTGTGGCTCGCGCAACCAGGGGCGCGACGCCGTCAATGGGGGGTGTGGGCGCTCCTGTTGTTTGCCGTTGTGCCCGGAGTTCTCGTGCTGATCTATTACGCGATCGCCTACCACCTTTCGCCGCTTGGTCTTGCCTGGAGCCTCGCGCTCATGCCGGGCGGGCCGCTGCCGGTCGTGGTTGCGCTCTGCTGGACCGTCGCGCTCGGCTGCCTGGCCAGCGCGATCGTGATCGGCCGAAGAACGGTGCGTGCTGTTGCCATCACGCCCGAGCCGGCGGTCACCGTCCGTGGCCCGGCCAGCTACGCCGGCCCTGGTTCATTGGGCGGGACCGAGTCTGCCCTCCGCCGCTGACGGTCCGGCGCTGCCGATCGGCCTCAACGGCTGCCGGCTGCGGCTGAGAAAGTCCCGCTAGTCGCGATTTTGGACGGTTTCTGGACGCTCGCTTCGTCCGTTAGTCGATCCGGGCGCTCGGGTATAACGAGACCAGGGTTTGCTGCCGATCACCGGCGCAGGATGACCACGGATGCGGAGTCCAAAGCAATGACACTGAAGGAACAATTGGAGCAGGGCGAATACGAAGTCGACACCCGGAAGGTGGCCGACGCGATCCTGCGCAATCCACTCTGGTTGATGCTCCTCTCCGAGGACGGCGAGGAAGCGGATCGCTCACATCAGGGTGGCGGCTGACCCGACGGTCAGAAGCTGTGCTCGTACCCGGAGATGGCGCTGTCATCTCCGAGCACCAGCCCGGGCCGGGCGTGATCGTCCGGGCCCGAGGCTGGATCGAACATCTGGCCAATCCAGGTGATCGCCACGTCGGCCTCGAGAGCGCCCAGCGCACGCTCGAGTGTCGGGGCTGACGCCGGGCCTGCGCAGAAGCAGAGCTCGTAATCCTCCCCGCCCCCCAGTGCGAGATGCACGGGGTCCCGGGCGACTGCGGCTGCAACCTCGGCGACGCCTGCGGCCAGCGGCAACGCTGACGGATCGAGCCTCGCGACGAGTCCGCTGGCCGTCGCCAGGTGCCGCACATCGCTTGCCAGTCCGTCTGAGACGTCGATCATGGCCGTCGCGCCGGCAGACGCGAGTGCGCGTCCCGCGGTCAGCCGCGGAGTTGGCTGCGCGTAGCGGCTGCGGAGTCGCCCGGCAAGCTCGGCCTGCAACCCCGTCGCACGTCCTTCGACGACCGCGAGTCCCGCCGCCGAACCGCCGAGCGCACCCGTCACGCCGATCAGATCTCCGGGCCGGCCGCCGTCGCGTCCAACCAGCTCTCCCGGGTCATCCACCCAGCCGACGACGGTGAAGGTCACGATCAGGCTCGGGGCGGCGGTCAGGTCGCCGCCGGCGATCGCCACCCCAAACTGTCGCGCGAGCCCGATGGCGCCGCCGATCAGCTCTCGCGCCTGCGCGAGCTCGAAGCCGGGCGGCAGCCCCAGAGCCAGGTATGCCTCTCCTGCCGGAGAACCCATCGCGGCCAGGTCGGAAAGCGCGCCGGCCAGCGCTCGGTGGCCGATCTCCTCCGGCGTCAGCTCATGCGTGCGGAAGTGAACCCCCTCGACCATCGTGTCAACGGAGGTGACGGCGACGCCGCGGCCGCGAACGACCGCAGCGTCGTCACCAACGCCACGCAGCAGGTGTGCGTGCCCGGAGCCGAGCATCGACCGCAACTCGGCGATCAGCTCGAACTCCTTCACGGCCTCAGCCGGTCAGCGGTGCCTGTAGACGATCCGGGCGCGATCGAGGTCGTACGGGGAAAGCTCCACCCGCACGCGATCTCCCGGCAGGATCCGGATCCGGAACCGGCGCATCTTGCCGGCGACGTGACCGAGCACCACTCGGTCCATGTTGTCGAGCTTGACGCGGAACATCGCGTTGGGCAGTGCCTCGACGACCTCGCCCTCAAACTCGACTTTTTCTTCCTTTGGCATCGCCTGGGGATTCTATGTCAGAATCCACCGCCGCCGCTGGCGGCCGGCGGTGCGGGCGGAGTTTGGGTGGCTGGCGTGGTCGCGGTGCTGGGCGGAATCCCGGCCTGATCGGACGGCGCGGTGATTGCGCCATCACCACCCGTGGCGCTGGCCCCGCCGGTCCCTGCGGGCTCGCCGGTTGTGCTCGTGTCACCGGTCGTCGAGGTAGACGTCGATGATGGGGTCGTGGTGACCAAGGGAGGCACATAGGCCGAGACGGCGTGCTTGCCGAAGTACTCGGTGCCGTGCCAGTAGACCGACGGCTCAGGGAAGCTGCCGCAGTAGCCGTCGGAGGCGCTATGCATGAAATCGCGCCAGATTGGCGCCGCCAAGGTGCCGCCATAGCCCGGCCCGAGCCCGTTGACGTCGTTCATGTAGACGTCAGAGTTCGGGTAGCCGACCCACACTGCCGTCGAGAGCTTCGGCGTGTAGCCGACGAACCAGGCGTCCGTGTAGTTGCTGGTGGTGCCGGTCTTACCGGCGGCGGGGCAGCCGTAGTTGGCAGAGGTACCGGTGCCGTACTGGATCACACCCTCGAGCGTCTGAGTGCCGGCGTACGCCTCGCCTGAGGAGAAGACCTGAGTCTTGCTCGGAGTGGCCGAGTAGATCAGCTTGCCACCCTGGTAGACCTTCGAGATGATCGTCGGGTCGACGTGATCGCCGCCGTTTGCGAGCGTCGCGTAGGAGTCGGCCATCTGCAGCGCTGAGACCCCGCGGTACAGACCCCCGATCACCTCTGACGGGTTGTCGGTCAGTTGCGAGGTGATCCCCATCGCGTGAGCGATCTGGTTGATGTTGCTGATCCCCAGGTCGACACCGAGCTGAGCGAAGACGGTGTTGTCGGAAAGCGCTGTGGCACGGGCGATGCTCATCGTCCCCTGATAGCTGTCCTCGGCGTCGTGCACAGACCAGCTTGGGTCGCTGGGCAGCCAGCCGGCGGCCAGCGGCTTGGACGTGTAGTACGTGTCGTTGGGGTCGCCGTTCTCGTCGTGGATGAGCGTCATCAGCGCGAACACCTTGAAGGCAGAGCCGGTCTGGCGCTGAGCCTGGGTGGCGTAGTCAAAGACCGTCTGACCAGGGCCGGTGCCGTAGGTGGTCGAGTTCTGCAGCGCGACGATGTCACCGGTGGACGGGTCTATCGAGACAAGCGCCGAGGCCGGGTCGCCGGTACGGTCCTCGTTCTCCGCGATCGCGTGCTTGGCTGCCGCCTGGTCGGCGAGGTTGATTGTCGTGTAGACCTTCAGCCCGCCTTTGTCGACCGCGGCCGGGCCGATGTCCTGCAACAGCTGCTGCTGGACGTAGTCAAAGACGTAGGGTTGGGTGACGTCCTGGTAGTTGTCGTTGGCCTGGACCTCCAGCGGCAGCTTCTGGGTGGCCCGCGCGGTGGCTTCGCTGATGTACCCGGACTGCGCCATCGCCTGCAACACCAGTCCGCGGCGCCATGTCGCGGCGGTCCGGTTCTCAAACGGGTTGTACTCGGACGGAGCCTGCGGCAATCCGGCAAGCAGCGCGGTCTGGGCCAGGTCGAGATCCTGAACCGGCTTGTCGAAGAACATCTGTGAGGCTGCGGCCACGCCGATCGCGGTCTCGTGATACATCGTGCCGTAGGGCACGTCGTTGAGGTACTGCGTCAGGATCGAGTCCTTGCCGTCCCGCGCCTCCAGCTCGTTGGCGAGCTTCGCCTGCACGATCTTGTACCTGAGATTGTGTTCCGCGCTGATGCTCTTGGGCAGGTAGATATTTGTGACGAGCTGCATCGTCAGCGTCGAACCGCCCTGGATGCCGCCGCCCTTGAACACGTCCCTGAGAGCCGCGCGCAGCAGACCCTCATAGTCGACGCCGCCGTGCTGGTAGAAGCGGCGATCCTCGATCGCGACGGTCGCCTGTCGCAGCTGCTTCGGCTGCTGCTGCTGGCTGAGCTTGGTGCGCAGCACATCGGAGGCCATGTAGCCCAACGGCTGGCCGTTGGAGGCGTAGACCTCCGAGGATTGGCCAGGAACCCGAGCGTTCAGCGCGTTCAGGTTCGGAGCACTGTTGGCGGTCGAGACGACCCACAGGGCAAACACCCCGACCGCCGCCAGCCCGCCGCCGATGATCAGCGCGACCAAGGCCAGCATCCCCCGTCGGAGCGGATGGGCGTGTTTGCGGCGTCGCCGCTGTCGTTCGCGTCGCGTCATAAAGCAGGTGGCCTCTGCGGGCGACGAGCGCGGACGAGGTTGCGCTCACCCGAACCGTCAAGTGTAGAAGCCCGTTTTGGGCATCTATGCCTCAAGACTGTTTCGGTCCCTTGCGGCTCGGTCCTGCTCGCATGGAACACTGCCGCCGTGACCAGACCGCCGCCGCGACCCCCCGCCGAGACAGTTCGAGTCGTCTGGCAGGCCTTCTGGACCTCTCGCCTGGTGGTGCTGTTTGCGGGGATGGCCGGTGCGCTTCAGGTGGGGGCGCCTGGCGGCAGCACGGGCGCCTACGACCCGACTGGCCTGACCACGCCGTTCGGCTTCCTTCCCAACGCGATCGTCGCGCCGCTGGCACGCTGGGATTCCGTCTGGTACCTGACGATTGCCAAGTCCGGTTACGACGGCCAGCCCCAGCGGATGGCGTTCTTCCCGCTGTACCCGGGCCTGATGCACATCGTCGGCTTCATCACCCGCTCGGATCTGGTTGCCGGCGTGCTGATCTCGCTTGTGGCTTTCCTGATCGCGCTGGTGCTCCTGCACCAACTCGTGCTGCTGGACTTCAGCCGCGAGGTCGCAGACGCGACGGTGATGCTGGTCGCGTTCTTTCCGATGGCCTTCTTCTTCTCCGCCGTCTACACGGAGTCGCTGTTCCTGGCGCTCTCGGTCGGTTGCATCTACGCCGCGCGCCGTGAGCGCTGGCTGCTGGCAGGCGTGCTGGGGGGTCTCGCCGCGATGTCGCGCAACGGCGGCATCGCGCTGATCCTGCCGGTGGCGGTGATCTATCTGTACGGACCGCGATCGATCACGACGGCCCAGTCGACGCGCTGGGCAGGGCAGGCACTGACCGGCGTGCGGCAGATGCTGCCGCGCTACCGGCTGCGCCCCGACGCCGGCTGGCTGTTGCTGATCCCCGCCGGTCTGGGGATTTATCTCGCCTACCTCGGCATCAGGTACGGCCAGGCGCTCGCACCCTTCAACATCGAGACGGTCTGGTACCGCCAGACGACGTTCCCGCTCACGACGATCGTGCGGGCCGGCACGCAGGCATACGACGGAGTCCGCCAACTGCTGCATGGGCAGCCTCCACCCTCGTACGTGCCCGCCTACGCGCAGAGCACCATCAGCGCCGCGTTCCAGGACATCTACCTGTTCCTGTTCCTGGTGGGGGCGGTCGGCGTGCTGCTCGCGGGCCTGCGGCGGCTTCCTGCGGCCTACTCGCTGTACGCGTTCGCACTGCTCATGCTGGCGCTCGCCGACCCCGTGAGTCTGCAGCCACTGGCGTCACTGCCTCGCTACATGCTGGTCGTCTTCCCGCTGTTCATCTCCGCTGCTCAGTCGGTCACCCGGCGTCGCATCACTCTGCCGGTGCTGTGCGTGATGGCGGTGATGCTGGGGCTGTTCACGGTCGAGTTCGCAACCTGGCGATGGGTGGCGTGAAGGCGGTCCTGCTAGACGCGTTCGGCACGCTGGTCACCCTGGACGCGCCCGCGCCGCTGCTGCGGGCGCTGCTTGCGGAGCGTCTGGGCGTGTCAGTGACTGAAACGCAGGCCGGTGCGGCCCTCGGTGCGGAGATCGGCTATTACCGCTCCCACATGCAGGAGGGCACCGACGCCGAGCGGGTCGGTGAGCTTCAGACGCGCTGCGCGCAGGTGCTGCGCGAGGCGCTGCCGCGTAGCAGCGAGCTTGATCGCTCCGACCCCGCGACGGTGACCTCGATCCTGCTCGACGCGCTGCGGTTCCGCGTCTATCCCGAGGTGCCGGATGCGCTTGGGCGGCTCCGGGCCGCGGGTACACGGCTTGTGGTCGCGAGCAACTGGGATGCCTCGCTTGAGGGCGTGCTCCAGCGGGTCGGCCTGCTTGAGCTCGTCGACGGGGCGGTGAACTCGGCGACGGTCGGGGCCGCCAAGCCGGATCCGCGCGTGATCGAGGCCGCGCTGCGGCTGGCCGATGTCGCCCCGAGCGCCGCGCTGCACGTCGGCGACAGCTTCCGCGAGGATGTGGGCGCGGCGCTCGGCGGCGGGCGTCAAGCCGGTGCTGCTCGTGCGCGTCGGCCACGTTGCCGAGGTCGAGCGGCCGGACGTGGCCGATCCGACCCTGCCGGAGCTTGCGACGATCCGGTCGCTGGATGGGTTGCTCGAGTTGCCCGGCCTCTGATCGCGCCGCGGAAGTAACCTCGCGGTTCGATGGCAACTGAGACGCTCGAGGGCAACCGCCCGCGCCCCCCTTACTGGATCGCGCTGGCGGCGGTGATGCTCGGCTTCGCCGGGGGGCTGTTCGGGTCGATCGTGGTCGAGCTGATCGGCGCTGCATTCGGTTCGTCGACTGAACATCCGACCCCGGCCGTCAACATCGTGGCCGACTTCGCGTTCGACGGGGCGTTCGTCGCCTCGGCCCTCTACTTCTCGGTGATCGGTGGCTGGATGGGCCGCGCCGAGTTCGGCTACGTGCGGATCCCGTGGCGCCTGGGTGCCGCGGGGGTGTTGATCGGTGGCTTCTCCTATTACGTCGTCTCCGTGGTCTACTCGGCGCTGGTCAACGTGCACGGGACCGACAAGCTGCCGACCGACCTCGGCTTCAACAGCAGCACGTGGGCAGCCATTGGGATCTGCCTATTCGTATGTGCCGTCGCGCCGATGGCGGAGGAGTTCTTCTTCCGCGGCTTCCTGTTCGGGGTGTTGCGCCAGCAGTTCTCGCCGAAGGTCGGGCCGTGGCTAGCGGCCGTCATCGTCGGGCTGCTGTTTGGCCTGGCGCACTTCGACTCGGCGCAGCCGCAGTACCTGATTCCGCTCGGCTTCCTCGGATTCGTGCTGTGCATCGTGCGCTGGAAAACCGGCTCGCTGTATCCGTGCATGGCACTGCACTCGATCAATAACTGCATCGCACTCGGTGTGAACGAAGGCCACTGGGGCGTAGGCCCGATTATCGCTCTGACCGTCGCGGCGCTGACGACGATCGCGCTCGTCACCGGGCCGTTTGCGGTTCCCACGAGCGCTTCCCGGCCGACTGCTGGTTAACTGTCGCTCCATGAATCGGGGGGCGGCAATCAGAATCTCGCTGGCGCTGTCTGTGCTGGCGTTGTGCGCTGCCAGTGCGCCAGCGGGCGCTCTGGCAGCGGGATCAGGCACCAAACCTGTCAACGCCGGCCGTGTGGTGGTCGAGACGACGGGGCTATTCAACGTCCGCGGCGATCGGGTCACGGTGCCGCAGCGGCCTGTGGTGGTCAGTGGCACCGTTCAGGGATTCGCGCCCGGGCAGAAGCTCGAGCTGACCGCGAAACTAGGCCCGCGTGTGTTCCGCCGCGTGCAGCTGTCGATCGCGCGTCACGGCGGCCACGGACACTTCCAGACGACGTTGCGTGCTCCGAACGCCGGTCGCGTGTCGATCGAGCTCTACCACGCGCGTAATCAGCAGATGCTCAGCTTCGAGCGCTTGACCCGGTTCACCGCGCTGGACAACCACGTGAGCGTGGGAGCCACCGGGCGCTACGTGCAGCTGATCCAGCAACAGCTGGCCGCCCTGCACTTCTACATGCCGCAGACCGGGATCTACGACCAGGGGACGGAGCTGGCGCTCGACGCCTACAACCGCTTGCTCGGCCACGGCGAGGGCCAGATGACGCTGGCCCCGGCGACCGCCACCGATCTGCTCAACGGCACGGGCGCCTTCCGCGTGCGCGAGCCCAGCCAGGGCCAGCACGCGGAGGGCGATCTCTCCGACCAGGTGCTCGCCTTGATCGATGGCTCGCAGGTCAAGCTGCTGTTTCCGATCAGCTCTGGCAAGCCGTCGACTCCGACGATCCTCGGCCGCTTCCAGGTCTATCGCAAGCAGCCCGGGTATCTGCCCGACGGGATGTATTTCTCGTCGTTTTTCACCGGCGGTTACGCGATTCACGGCTATGACCCGGCACCGGACTACCCAGCCAGCCACGGCTGCATGCGCCTGCCGATAGTCGACGCGATCACCGCCTACAACTGGATCCAGATGGGCGACTGGGTCGACACCTACTACACCTAACCTGGGAGGCCTGGTGTTTTCGGCTTGGGAAGGGGCGGGAGAGCGTCAGCTCTCCCTACCTCCCAAGCTCGTTAGACGCCAGTCTCCTAGCTCCTAGCCTCGCGCTATCGGGCCAGGGGAGAAACGTCCACCTGAAAAATGGTAGTCCAGGGAGGCCGCTGTTCCGAGCCAGCGGGCTCGTTTGTGCAAATCGTTTTAGCTTGCGCCGATTTTCTGATGCGCTCCTGTAAATCGCCTGTTGTTAAGCAAATCGCCGGGTCGGCGTGCGATTGTCCGGTTTGCTCCTCCTGGACCAGAGATCCCCATGAGGGGTGTTGGGGACATCGCCCCGCGATGCACGGCGCCCGTCCGGCAACTCGCGCCCCGCGTTCGACGTGACCCGCGCCTACGACACGTCGCGGTGCGCTCCGGTCTAGGATCGGGCGTGATGTCGATCCTGGAGACCCACGCCGCCGCCCGTGAACGGCTGCTGAGGGCACTGCGGGATCAGGCTCTCGTGATCGGCGAGGTGGTGCTGACCAGCGGCGCCGTGGCCCAGTATCTGGTCGACGCCAAGCGGGCGATTCTGCTGCCCGAAGGCTTCAGTGCACTCGGCGAGCTGGTCGCCGCCCAGGCCGCCGAGTGGGGCGCGACCGCCGTCGGTGGGATGACGATGGGGGCTGATCCGATCGCCTGCTCAGCGCTCGCTGGTGGCGCCGACGTCAAGGCCTTCTTTGTTCGCAAGGAGGCCAAGCAGCACGGGCTCTCACGCCGAATCGAGGGGCCGCCGCTCGCGCCCGGCGAGCGTTGCATGCTCGTTGAGGACGTCGTTACCACCGGCAGCTCGACGATCCGCGCGCTCGAGGCGGTGCGTGCTGAGGGGCAGGAGGTCATCGGTGTGCTGGCGATCTGCGACCGGCTCGCCGGCGGTGGAGACGCGATCCAGCAGGCTGCACAGGTTCCCTACCTGGCGCTGACGACGATCGACGAGGTCTACCCGGATCGCCCGGACAGTCGTTAGGACACTCGGCGGATCGTCACTTGCCCGACCTTGGCGCGACCAGTCCCCGGCGTCCACACGCGGACCTCGACGGTGGAGGCCGGTGGGGCCGGCTGAGGCTCGTACGCGAATGGCGTCGGGCCTGTAGAACTTGAGCTCGGGAGCGCGGCCGGCACCGTGAACGGTATCGCGATGGTGTGCATCTGAGCGAGTGTCACCTGACGCCGTCCGAGCAGAGTGTCACCGCGTGCGCCGCGTCGTTCCAGATCTCGACGTTTGCGGGCTTGGTGGACTGGAGCGAGATGTCCGCAGAGTAGTGTCCTCGCCGGAGTCGCCAGATGTCGCCTGAGACGAGGTAGCCAGGCGTGCTGTTGGCGACCAGGCCAAGGGAGCCCGACTCAGCCTGTAGGCGTGAGCTGGCGCCACCCGTGGTCCAGGCCGGCACGGCTGCTGTGGTTCCGCCCAGCGAAACT
Organism: uncultured Conexibacteraceae bacterium; assembly: GCA_963844665.1. Lineage (GTDB taxonomy): Bacteria > Actinomycetota > Thermoleophilia > Solirubrobacterales > Solirubrobacteraceae > Palsa-465. The sequence goes on along the minus strand of CAWJPB010000005.1, from coordinate 832,045 downwards.
GACTCGGCTTTGGTGGAGGGTCGCCATTTGAATATCCATATCCCGTCTGTATGGCTGACCAAGCTCGCGCCAGGAAGCGCCGCCACACTGCCGATAGCCTCGTCGGTCTCTGCTGTGCTTGGGCCCTCAATTCCCTGGTCAGCCGACAGCACAAACCACACTTCGTCCGCGTTCACAGGGAAGACCTCCGGCCCGGGCAGGCTGCGTCGTGGGCTGCCGAACGCGTAGATGTGGTTTCGCGCCGCAAACGTACCGACAAAGCCCTGCGACGCGATCACCTCGTCGTGAGCTGGGATCTGCTTGGCGGCGAGTCGCAGCGAGCGCGCGGCCATCGGTGCGATCCGTACGTATTGGCTTCCGGCCTTGGGCACCCAGATAGCGAACCATGCCGCGGCGTTCGCGATCACGAGCACGGTAAGTGCAAGGCCCAGCCGTGGATGTCGGCGGATCACCGTTGCAACGACCAGCCCTGCACCGACGGCAAGCGCGGGGTACACAATCAGGTTGCTGAAACCGGGATAGCTGAAGTCCTGGTTGTGGAGCAGGCTGTTCTCAAGCAGGGTGGGCGCCGATAGGAAGAACCCCGGCGCGGAGACCAGACCCACCAAGCCGGCGGCTGCGGTGTTGGCCCAGAGATTCCGTGCATGTGAGGCGAGCACGCTTACAACTGTGGCGGGGTGTGCGACCGCACTCCCGGCGGCATTTACAAGCGCCAGCCCACCGGTGCTGTGGCTGCCAAGTAGATACGCCAGTCCCTGGTGAATCGTGCTCGTCGGCTCCGAGATCGACCTGGTTGCGTGGATCGCGCCGAGCACAACCAGCCATAGGAGCGCGCCGCCGCATATCGCGACCGACGTGAGAGCCGTGCCGCTCAGCCGGCGTTGGGTGCTCGCCCGCCTGTCGCGCGTGGAATACCACCGCCAAAGCTCAGTTCCGATGCCGGTGAGGCCGACTCCGATCACATAGATGACCGCTGCCGAGCCGCACAGCGCTGTCAGTAGGCACCAGAGCCAGACGGTCCGGCGCCTCTGCGTGAGCGCGCGTACGGCGAGCATCGCGAACAGCACGGCGAACGGTTCGATCTGCACGGCGAAGCTGGCGGACCAATAGGTCCACGGATTGAGAACGAGCAGGAACGCAACGACCAGCCAACCCGCAGCCGCGACCACGTTCCGACGTGAAACATGTCCGGGCTCGCCCGGAAGAAGCTCGCCGATCCACCGGTAACAGACCGTCGCGATCCCTGTGTACGCAAAATCCTGCAACCACCAGAATCCAAGCTTGTGAGCCGGTAGGATCCAGTAGAGCGGGGCCAGCAGCCAGACAATGAACTCACCGTCTGACTGCCAGAACGGGAATCCGCCAGGAACGACGCTGGTCAGCGGATTCAGGTGACCGTGGGCGATTGCCCACCACGCCTGGTAGTAGGTGCCGTAGTCCCAGGACATGCTTGCCCGGCTGGTCAGGCGTGCGCTCCACCACAGCAGCCCCGCAAACTGGAGTGCGATCAGCACCCATCCGGCGATCCTGACGGCCCGGAGCACCTCCTTGCGACCCAGATTGTCGACGACTGATCCCAGTAGCGGGCCATGCGGCTTGATCAGTGCGTCTTGCAAAGAGCTCTCGGTGGGATTGTGGATCGCTCAGCGCAGAGAAGCGTCACGATGCGACGATCGTAGCCAGCTACAGTACCGTATTGCCCCGCAGGTAGCCTGCGCAATCACGGTGTGCTGCTAGAACATCGTCGCGGGGCTGGAAAACGCGTGAAGCTCATCATCCAAATTCCATGTTTCAACGAGGAGGGCCAGCTTGGAGCCACGCTCGCTGACCTGCCGCGCGAGCTTTCCGGGTTCGACGTGGTTGAGTGGCTTGTGATCGATGACGGCTCGCTGGACCGAACGGTCGAGATAGCGCGGAAGTCTGGTGTTAGCCATCTCGTCAGCTTCACGCAAGACATGGGCTTGGCGGCGGCCTTCCAGGCTGGGCTCGACGCCTGCCTAAAGCTCGGGGCGGACGTGATCGTCAATACAGATGCGGACAACCAGTACATGGGGGCAAACGTCGAGAAGTTGGTTCAGCCGATCCTCGAGGGGCGTGCCGACATGGTCGTAGGCGATCGCCAGGTCACCACGATCGCGCACTTCTCGAGCTCCAAGCGACGTCTGCAACGAGGCGGATCATGGGTGGTAAGCCGCGCTTCGTCCATCGACATCGCCGACGCCACCTCGGGCTTCCGTGCCTACAACCGCGAGGCTGCCCTGCAGGTGCAGGTCGTGTCCAGGTTCACCTACACGCTTGAGACCCTGATCCAGACGAGCAAGCTGCTGATCACCGTCGACCATGTACCGGTTCGCACCAACGCCGAGACCCGGGAGTCGCGGCTGTTCTCGTCGACTTCGACGTACGTGCGGCGCAACGCGCTTTCGATCTTTCGGATCTACACCCAGTACCGGCCGCTGCGCGTCTTCTGGGCCGGTGCCCTTGTCACGGGCGGCCTGGCGCTCGCCGTGTTCGTGCGCTACGTCGTGATTCTTGCCACTGACGGGCTCGACGGCCGCGGTCATATCCAATCTCTGGTCGCGGGGGCGTGTTTGTTCAACGCGGCGATGTTGCTCGGGGCGCTGGGCGTGATCGGCGATATGTTGAGCGCGCAGCGAATGCTGGTGCAGCGTACATTCGAGCGTGTGCGGAGAGTCGAGCTCAAGCTCGGCGTTGAGCCGGCGCGCTATGAGCGCGTCACGCCTGCGGAGAGCGCTGAAAGCGAATCGGTCGAGGGCTCTGACCACTCGCCACCAGGATCGAGCCGAGAGTTCTGACCGGTGGATCAGTTACAGCCAATCCCCACGGGCAATACGTTCGACAAGTACGGTTCGGCCAATCCTGTCGTCAGGCGTCTGATGGGACGATTCTCGGCTGGGCTCGCAGAGTTGTTTCAGCAGGCCTCGCCCGGCTCGATCTTGGATGTCGGATGTGGCGAAGGCGTACTCACTGAGCGCTGGGCGCGGGCGCTGGTTGATGGCCCGGTCGTCGGCGTCGATCTCGAGGATCCGAAGCTGGCTGCGGAATGGGGCGCCCGATTGAGGCCTAACCTGGAGTTTCGTGCACTTGACATCTCGATGGACTGCCGTTCGCCAGCGGCGAGTTTGACCTCGTCAAGCGCAATCGAAGTGCTCGAGCACGTGGAGGAACCTGACGCGGTGCTCGGCGGAGATGGCGCGGGTCGCGCGTCGGCATTTGCTGGTGTCAGTCCCGCGTGAGCCGCTCTGGCGGATGCTGAACCTCGCCCGAGGGGCATACGCCAGCGAGTTTGGAAACACGCCCGGCCACGTCAATCACTGGAGCAAGGGCGCGTTCACACGCATGCTGGGCCTACACGGCGCACTGGTCGCCGTCCGATCACCTCTGCCGTGGACGATGGTGCTGGTTCGGGTCGGTTGACACCGGCGGCAGCGGCAGCGACTGGGGTCATGGACGCGGCCAACGCGGTACCCGCGGGCGAACCGCAGTCTCTCGTGCGCGGCGCGCGCATCCTGTGGATCGGGATCGCATCGACCGGAGTCTTCACGTTTGCCTACCTGGCAACGGCGAGCCACGTCCTAGACAAGGCAGCGTACAGCCGCATATCGATCTGCTGGTCGATCATGTTCGTGGTCCTCTCGGTGATCTACCGGCCGATTGAGCAACTGCTCAGCCGCACAATCGCTGAACACGGTGCACGCGGCGTCCCCCGCAGCGCAAGCCTTCGTGTCCCGGCTTTGATTCAGCTGACCTTTGCCGGGGTTTTCCTGGTGATCGCGCTGGTGCTGCGCGACGACCTGGTGACGCACCTGTTCGACGGCTCGAGCTGGTTGTACTGGGTGCTGTTCGTTGGCGTGCTGGCCTACGCGGCCAGTTACTTTGCGCGCGGATGGCTAGCCGGTCACCGACGGTTCGGACTTTATGGCGGGCTGGTCTTCCTCGAGTCGACGAGCCGGTTCTGCTTCGCGTTGATCGCCGCGTTGGGGATAACCCACGGTGAGGACGCCGTTGCCGCCGGCATTGTCGTTGCGCCGTTCGTCTCTTTGTGCGTGATCCCGTTTGCCTTTGGTCATGTTCATCGCCGTCCGACCGAAGCCGCCAGCCGACTTGTGAGCGACCCGGAGCCGGAGATACCGGATCCGGTCGCAGATGCCACCACGCAGGTGCCAGTCGAGGAGTATCCGCCCGAGATCTCACGTTGCGTCACGGCGCCGGCTTTGCCGCATCGGTCGTGCTGATCATGCTCTCCGAACAGGCGCTGATGAATGCGGGCGTGATCGTGGTGGCGGCAAGCTCCAGTTTCAATCTGACCACCGGGCTTACCGGATTCGTATTCAACGTCATGCTGATCGTGCGGGCGCGGCTGCCGCTGTTCCAATCAGTACAAACGTCGTGTTCCACCTCACCCGAATCGAAGCGCGCGCGTCCAAAGACGAGTTTCATGGGATTGTGCGCCTGACGGCACTGTGTCCTGGGTTTCGGAGTTGTCGTCACACTCGGTCGACTGATCGCCGGTCCTCTGGTGATGAGGCTTGCCGTCGGCAATCACGGCTTCAGCTACGGTCGCTGGGGCTTGGCGCTGGTGGGCTTTGGTATGGGGCTGCACCTGACCGCGGGAACGTTCAATCAGGCGCTGCTGGCGCGCGGCCGGCCAGGTCGGGCGGCCGCGGCGTGGCTGCTCGCAGCGGCGCTCTTCGTGTTGTTCGTGGCCCTGCCGACTATTCCCAACCATGTGACTCGCACCCAGGTTCGGTACTGCGGTGCGGCCATGCTTCTCGCGCTGCTGCTGTGGCTGCTCTATATACGAACTGACAGCGTGGAGATCAAATCACCTGGCTGACACCGCGTCGAGCAGCTTCGAGTGATCCTCCCTGCTCACCACCGTCAGCACGCCGACGGCGATCACGCCCATCAGCAGGAACGCGACGGTCGGATCGTGGACAACGCTCTGCACAAGTAGCGCGATCACGATCCCGCCGGCGTTGCCGGCAAGCCAGATCAGGGCTGTGGCGCTGATCCCGCCGGACCGGCGCGGCTCTCGGCGATCTCGAGGATCACGGGCAGGCAGGCGAGCATCAGGAAGCCCGAGAGCGAGGCGGCTATTGCGATCACGGCCACCGAGTGACAGAACGCGAACACCACGCAGGAGCCGCTGAGGCACACGCCGGCGGCAATGAACAGCCGTCGCTCGGAGCGGGTGCGGACACCGACGGCGAAAGCACCACCGACCCCACACACCGCAGAAGACGGTCGCGACCAGCAGCCAGCCCGCGGTCGAGGCGCTGATACCGGCCGGCTTCAGCAGCGTCTGCAGCCAGGTGGTGAAGGCCACGAAGAAGCCGAAGCCGATGAACGCGATCATCGCCACCGCCGGATGCCCGGTCGCGCCAAACGGTCTTGAGTCCGAACAGCCCGGTCACGTCTCCGCTGAGTGTGGAGTCGGCCGGCGGCTTGCCAGCGTAACCACGAACACGGTCGCCGCGACGATGGCGAAGATCGCGTTGATCACGAGCACCGTGTGCAGGTTCCTCCACCGAGTGCCGAGCCCAGCGTGAGTGAGAGCAACATTCCCAGGAAGATTCCTGCCGAGCCGAGTGCGATCCCGACGGGTCGTGATTTGGCGTCAGATAGCCGCTGGCCAGTCCTGTGACGGCGTTCAGTATCAGCGGCTGGGCGATCGCCACCAACAGCTGGCCGATCAGCGCCCACGCGAAAGTGTCGTCTGTCAATCGCAGCGTGCCGCCGAGTGCCGTCAGTACAGCGCCGGCCGCGAGCGTCGAGCGGAAGCGCCGGTCGAGCAGCGATGCGGCTGGAACCGCCAGCACGATGTAGAGCAGAGGGAAGATCTCAGACAGCCAGCCGACAGCGTTGACGCTGACCCCGTAATGGTGGGCGGTGGGGGTCGTGATCGGGGTGAACGTCAGCCACAGCATCTGGTTGGCGGCGCCCAGCAGCAGATAGCCCCCGATCACTGCCCAGCGGTCCCGCACCGGGGCGCTGGCGGTCATAGACGGCAGGCTTACAGGAAGCACTGTCCCTCGCCGCGGTAGGTCGGCACCTGGTCGACGATTGCATCGCCTGAGACCAGGTACAGGCCGTTGAAGCGCTCGCACAGTTCGCCCGCCTTGGCGTGCCTCATCCAGACGCGGTCGCCAATTCCGAGGCTGTCTGCGACCCTTCCGCACAGCGGCGTCTGCGTCTCGCCGGCGCCCTCCTGCGGGTCGAGCTTGAGCCCTGCCGGCCACCACGGTCGCGGCAGGCGGTCCGGACCGGCGGGCCCGGAAGCCACGTAACCCCCACCGAGCGCGGTCACGACACGACGACCGGGGCGGCGCACGATCGGCAGCGCGTAGAACGCGGCTGGGCGTGGACGGAAGCGCGTGTAGTCGTCGAACAGAGCCGGCCCGAACAGACCCGAGCCGGCGGTCACCTCGGTCACCCAGGGCTCGGCCGCCGAGGATTCGAGGCTGCCGGTGCCCCCCGCATTTACGAAGCGAAGCGGTCCTGCGACGGACTCGACCGCGCGCACGAGCTCGGCCCTGCGGTCATGCAGCTCGCGCCGTGAGATCGACTGCATCGCACGGATCGCCAGACCTCGCAATGGGTGCCCGGCGGGATGGTCGCCGACGCCGGCGATCTGTCCCTCATATGCCATCAACCCGGTCACGCGCAGGCCATCGCGCCGCTCGATCTCGCCCGCAAAGCCCCCGACATGCGCGGGGGTGTGCAGCGGCGAGCGGCGCGGCCCGACGCGGACACGCCCGCCGAGGAACCACAGGCCGGCGTCTGCGTCGAGGCATACGTCGACCACAGCGCCCGCGCCCGCGCCCGCTCGCTGCAGCAACTCGAGATGATCGATCGAGTCGACCATCACGGTGATCTGCTCGCAAGGGTGTCCCGCTGGACGCCCTGCGCACCACGGCGCTCAGCGCCGTCCGGTCGACGTTCGGGTAGCCGACGACGACGTCTCGTACTCGGTGATCGGCAAGCCACATGGCTTCAGCGATCGTCAGCGCAAGCACACCGCCGTAAACGCCATCGCCATCGCCGATCGCGCGCGCCAGCAGTGCGCGGCAACGCAGCGACTTGCTGGCCACGCGGATGCGTTTGCCGCCGGCGCGGGTGCTGAGCGTCGCCCGATTGGTATCGAAGGCGTCGAGATCGACACACGCGAACGGTGGTTCGAGTTCGCTGCAGGCACGCTGCAGGCGCTCATGGTCAGTGAGGTGGCGCGGCGCCGCGCGCGCGTCCGCGGAGACGTCTGGCATCGCTGTGCATTAGAACATGTGCAGCATGGCGACGATCCTGATCACGTCTGGAGCAATTGGGATGGCCGGCAGCGCTTCGCGCCGGCGACGTGTGAGCGGCCCGGACGCTGCGGAGTTGACGGGGTACTGGAGCGGGCCGAGCGCTCCGACGCAAGGGTGCGGGTTGCCGGCTCCGGGCACTCGTTCACGGCGCTGGTCCAACGGACGGGACGCTGGTCTCGCTCGAGCGGATGAACAGGGTTCTGGACGTCGACCGTCACAGCGGGTTGGTTCGTGTCGAGGCGGGGATCACGATCCACGACCTCAACCTCGCGTTGGACGCGCATGGTCTGGCGCTGGAGAACCTCGGTGACATCGACAAGCAGTCGATCGCCGGCGCGACCGCGACCGGGACACATGGGACCGGCGTGAGCCTGCGCAATCTCTCCGGTCCGATCCAGGCTGTCGAGCTGATGCGGGCCGACGGAACCGTGGTGACGGTTGATGAGCAGAGCGATCCCGATGCCTGGTGTGCGGCACGCGTGAGCCTGGGCGCATTGGGAATCGTGACCGCGCTGACGATCCAGACGGTGCCGGCTTTCCGTTGCGAGGGGTCGACGGTCCGGCTCCGTTCGAGCAGACCCTCGACGCGCTCACCGAGTTGCCGGAGCAGCACGATCACTTCGAGATGTACTGGTTCCCGTACTCCGACTCGGTGCTGACCCGATCCAACGATCGCACCGACGCGCCACCGACGCCGCGTTCGGGGATGCGCCGTTACGTCGAGGAGATCCTGCTGGTCAATCATGGACTGGCGGCGTTCTCGCGTACGGGCAGGCGCTTCCCTCGCATGATCCCCCGACTCAACCGAACGGTGACTCGGATCGCCGGTTCGAGCGACCGGGTCGACGCCTCGCACGGGATCTTCGTCTCGCCGCGCCTGGTGCGGTTCACAGAGATGGAGTACGCGATCCCCAGGCGGTACGCAGCGCAGGCGATCAGGGCGGTACGCGCGATGATCCAGGAGCGCCGGCTGCCGATCTCCTTCCCGATCGAGGTCCGCTTCGTCGCCGGCGACGACGCACTGTTGTCTCCGGCCCACGGGCGCGACACCTGCTACATCGCCGTGCACGTCTTCGAGGGCATGGAATACGAGACCTACTTCCGCGCGGTGGAGGAGATCATGAACGGCTTTGACGGCCGCCCCCTGGGGCAAGCGCCACTTCCAGACCGCCGAGACCCTGCGCCCGCGCTATCCGGAGTGGGATCGTTTCCAGGCCGTTCGTGCCCGCTTCGATCGGACGGCCGCTTCACCAACGCCGAACTGAATCGTGTGCTCGGGCGCTGGGCCGGAGCTGAGCCAGGCCCGTCGGCGGCGGGTGGCGTCGCCTATATTTGCTCGCCACGGCGACAACCGGTGATTCACCCTGACCAGCTTCGATCCTGACACGTCGCCACCGGCGCTCGCCTTAGACCAGCCGCGGCCGCCGCACCGCACCTCACGGTCGTGGGCGCAGCGGGTTCTGTGGACGCTCGTCGGCGTCGCGATCCTGAACTGGTCGATCTGCCTGTACGGCGCGGCGTCCATTTTCTGGCCGCTCGCGTGCTGGTGGTGGTCGCCGGCTTCTGGGGGCTCGTCGTCGCGATCGTCAGCTGGCTCGACCTCGAGGACTACCCGGCGCTCGCGCGCTGGGAGAACACATTCGCATGGTCGAACGCGCTGCTCGTCGTCGTGCTGATCGGCGCCTGGACCTACGTCCAGTTCCACGGCGCGCCCGGATACACGACTGACGAGCTGTCTTTCGACCAGTACGCCGCGCAGCTCGTGGCCCACGGCTTCCACAACCCCTAACGTCCACTCGATGAAGCCGGCTGGGCCCTGTTCCGCCTGTCCCCCGACGGCTACACGTACACGATCACGGGCCAGCCCGTGGAGCAGCTGTCCTATCCGTCGCTGTCCTTCCTGGTGTATGTGCCGTTCATCCTGCTGGGCTGGACGAGTGAGGTCGGCGCCGGGCTCAACGTGGCGGCGTGGGCGTTGGCGGTTCTGCTGATGTTCGTGCTGCTGCCGCGCAGCATGCGCGCGGCAGCGCTCGTCTTCGCGAGCATCGACGTCTACCTCGCGTTCGCCGCCGGCGGCGTGACCGACATGCTGTACATCCCGCTGCTGATCGTGGCCGCGTACCGATGGGACCGCTTCGGTACGAGCCGGAGCACCTACATAGCCCCTGTCGCCGTCGGTCTGGCGATGGCGATCAAGCAGACCCCCTGGCCGGTGCTCGCGTTCGTCCTGTGCGCCCTGGCCTGGGACGAGTACGACCGCAGCGGCGATGCGCGCGAGGCCGCCCGTCGCGCCGGGCGGTACTTCGGCGTGGTGCTCGGCGTCTTCCTGGTCCCCAACCTGCCGTACATGATCGCGTCGCCGTCGGCGTGGGTCAGTGGCGTGTTCGCGCCGTTCGTCAAGAACATGGTGCCGACCGGTCAGGGCCTGATCTCGCTGACCCTGTTCGCACACCTCGGCGGCGGCTCGCTGGCGGCCTACACGGTCGTGCTGATCCTGGCCGCGCTGCTGCTGCTGGTGGTCTTTGTCGGCACCTACCCGTTGCTGCGCCCGGCGACCTTCATGTTGCCGTCGCTCGCGTATTTCTTCGCCGCTCGCTCGCAGACCAACTACCTGATTCCGCTGATCCCCGTTGCGCTGGTCGCCGCGACTCAGGGCCGCCGGTCGGGCGCTACCACCTGCGGACGAGCCGCCGTGAGCTGCGGCGTCGCGCGGACGCGTCGCGGCGGTCGGCCTCAGAGCGGTCTCCGCCGTAGTTGTGCCAGCTTGCGGACCCGCCGCTGGCGCGGGGCGCTCGCCGCCTGGGGCTGGGTCCTGGGTGTCGCCGCGCGATCATCTACGCATTTCAGCTCGACCTCTCGCCGCTCACGGTCACGATCGTCGGCCAGCGGACGACCGGGTTCCTCGGCGGCATCAAGACGCTGATCGTCAAGGTGCACAACGGCACCGCAAGCCCGCAGACCCCCGCCTACACGGTTCAGACCTCCCATGGCGACACGACCTTCTGGAAGGTCCAGGAGGCCCGAAGACGATCGCGGCCCGGACACACGGCGAAGGTCGAGCTCGTGGCCTCGCAACTATCAGGCGGAGCCGGGGCTGGGTCGACGGCTTCTCGGTACTGGCGTTCACGAGCACCCGGCCGCCGTCAGCGTCAGCCACCGGTTCCTGCTCAACCTCTGGCGCACCGCGACTTTGCCGCAGGCGTTCGACAACTCCGTGCCCGTCGGCAGGCGGGTCCTGCTTCAGGTCCAGGTCCTCGACCATTTCAACAGCCCGGTTCAGGATTGCCGGGATCCCCGTCTACCTGGGCCAGGCGCGTATACGAGCGCTCGGCGTTCGAGGCGCCTTCGCGAAGATCAACGGGCCCGCCCGGGCAATAACGTGATCGCCAGGACCAATCGCCAGGGCGTCGCGACCTTCCACATCGTCGGCACGAAGCGGGACATCGTCCCGACGACGCTCTCAGCCCACCTGTTGAACAAGCAGGCCGACTACGTCTATGGATCGAGCGGGCAGATTTATTCATTTCACGGTTCGAGACTGTTCTCGCGGCCGGTTCGGCGTGCTCTGGAACCAGTTTGCGGCGTTCGGACGACGTTCTCGACGCAACTATGAAGGCGCGCGTGGTTAGGTTCACGGGTCGAGCGGGCTCATCCACATCCGCTTCCGGTCCCCTGTTAGGCCACGGCGTTGCAGTGCAGCGTGATCGAAAACAACTAGAATGGCAGGGCGACGATGTGGAACGGAAAGACAGTGTCGGTCGTGCTCATGACCTATGCCGAGCGCGACTCGATCCGGGCTGTCATCGAGGGTTTCGTTGCCACGGGCCTGGTCGATGAGGTGCTCGTGGTCGACAACAACGCGCAAGCAGGGAACGGAAGAGGAGGTTCGCAAGACCTCGGCGCGCATGGTCAAGGAACCCCGTCAGGGGTATGGACACGCGAGCCGCCGCGGACTGCTCGAAGCCACCGGCGATCTGATCGTCCTGGCTGAGCCGGACGGCACTTTTGTGCCGGACGATATCCGGAAGCTGCTCGTGTACAGCAGGGAGTGCGACGCGGTCTTCGGCACGCGGACGACCTGGGAGCTCGTGTGGGAGGGCGCGAACATGGATTGGTTCTTGCGCTGGGGTAACTGGGCGGTCGCGAAGCTGATGGAGGTCCTGTTGAACACGAGTCATCTCAGCGACGTCGGTTGCACGTACCGGCTGTTACGCAGAGACACCGCGAGGCATGTTGCGAGCAGCATGAAGGTCGGCGGCAGCCACGCTGGCACGGAGATCATGCTGCTCACGATCGGCTCGGGCGCGCGGTTCGTCGAGGTGCCGGTCAACTATCTCCCGCGCGTCGGGAGGTCCTCGGTCACCGGCAACCGGCTGACCGCGGTATCCGTGGGATTACGGATGATCGGGCTGGTACTTCGCACCGTGGGGTCCTCCCCGCGGCCGCGCAGGCGACCTCCGGCGTTCGTCGTGGAAACTACACCGAACGATGAGGTGGCCCGTGAGCAGCTCACACTTTGACTCGATCGCGTCCGTCTACGACGAGTCGCTGCCCGCGCATGTCGTCGAGCATTACCTGCAGAAACGGACGCAGTTCGTGCTCACGCACTGCCCCCGCGGCGACGGACTCGACGTCGGTTGCGGGACCGGGGTGCTCGCCGAGCGACTCGCCGGCTCCGGATACCGCATGGTCGGAGTAGATCCCTCACAGGGAATGCTTGACATCCTCGAGGCCAGGACGCAGCTGGTTCGCCCGGTGCAAGCCTCCGGAACCTCGCTGCCTTTCGATGACGACAGCTTCGATCTCGTGATTACCGTCGCGGCCATGCACCACATTGCCGACCCCGACGACGTACGACAGACGCTCGCCGAGATGGTCAGGGTGGTGAAGCCCTCCGGTCGGGTGGTCGTTTGGGACCACAACCCCCGCAACCCGTACTGGGGTCCGCTGATGGCGCGGGTTCCCCAGGACGACGGGACGGAGCGACTGATCCCTGAAGCGGAGATCGTCAGCGGTCTGCGCGCCGGCGGCGGACAGATCGTGCTCAGCAAACAACTCGGCGCCGTCCCGGACTTCACCCCGCCCAGGGCGATGGCCCTCGCCGCGACGCTCGAGCGCGCGTTCGAGGCGACTCCCGGGTTGCGGAGCTTCGCTGCGCATAACGCCATCGTCGCGACGAAGTGACCGCCCGACCCGCGGCGGCCACCGACCCGCCGACTCTCGAGCGAGCCGCGCAGCCTCTCGCCGGTGGGAGTCGACGGTCGCGCTGCCGCTACTACGATTAGCGCGCAATGACCACTCAGACGTCAACCGGCTACCGCTTCGCGCGGACATTCAGCGTGCCTCGTGCCTGGCTCGAGTCGGCGCGCCACCAGGCGATAGCCGCGCTCGCACTGTACTTGGCCATCTCGATCGGGTACTTCGGGTTGGACGTGCTGCCGCATCTCGGAAGCGCGAGCGTCGGACTTCAGGACTGGACCGATCCGACGGCGAACGTCTGGAGCATGGCCTGGTGGCCCTACGCGTTGCTTCATGGGTTGAATCCTCTAGTCACCCACTCGCTCTTCGTCCCGGACCGGATCGATCTCGCCGCGACCAGTCCGACACTGGCCCCGCTTGCCGGGATCCTCGGCATGCCGATCACCATCGCGTTCGGTCCGATCGTGTCCTACAACGTGCTGATGCTGGCCAGCCCGGTGCTGGCGGCGTTCTTCACCTTCCTCTTGTGCCGATACATCACCGGCAACTTTGTCGCGAGCCTTTTCGGCGGTTATGTATTTGGCTTCTCGACCTACATGCTGGGGCACTTGGAAGGTCACCTCCAGCTCGTGCTGATCTTTCCGATTCCAGCCATGGTCCACCTCGTGGTCCGCCTGATCGACGGGCGCATCGGCCAACGACGATTCATCGTTTTGATGGCGCTTCTCCTGGCCGCACTCTTTTTGATCGTGAGTGAAATCACACTCACATTCGTCGCGATTGGAGCAGTTGCCCTTGCCGTGGCGTTCGTGCTCGCGCCCGCCGAACGGAGGCACATCATCAGCACCGTCAAGCCGATTCTCATCGCCGGAGTCGAGCGTTGGTAATAGTCAGTCCCGTGATCTACTACGAACTTCACGGAATTGTGAGGTTCGGGCCGGCGTCGGCGACCTCGATGGCGGCGATCTGCTCGGGTTCCTCGTGCCTCCGGACCTCGTCAGACTCGACGACCCGACATCGTTCGCCGCGCTTACCCGAGCGACCGGCTTACAGCGGAAGCGACGCTGAGACGGTCTCGTATGTGGGATTGCCACTCGCGCTGATCGTCGCGCGCTACACGATCACACGCTGGCGCTTGACGTTGACCAGGGTGCTGTTCGTGATCCTCGCGATCGTCGTTGTGCTGATGCTTGGGTCGTACCTGCACATCGCGGGATACCCGACGATCCCGCTTCCCTGGAACCTGTTGGACCGGGGGTTGTTAGCCGACGTGATCCCGCTGCGCCTGACTATCTACATGTTCCTGATTATCGCTGTGATCCTCGCCATGTGGTTGGCGCAGCCACGCACCGGAATATGGGGTTGGGCAAATGGGCGCTGGCCGCCGCGAGCATCGCGTTCCTGGTCCCCAACCTCGGTGCCGGCCTTTGGACCGGGTGGTCATATAACCCCCCGTTCTTCACCACCCACCAATACCGAAGTGTCATCAAGCGTGGAGAAAACGTCCTGATTTTGCCGTTCGGTCAGCTGGGGGAAGGCATGCTCTGGCAGGCCGACACGAGACATGTGGTTTCGTATGGCTGGCGGATACATCAATCCCGTTTATCCGGCGGATTACGAGACCAATCCCCTTTTCCCCGCCTTGCTTAGCAATGCCAAGCCGGATCCGCAAGATCTGCGTGCCTTTATCGAACGTCGGCATGTGGGCGCGGTGGTTGTCCTTCCCGAAATCCCCGAGCAGTGGCCGCAGGCCTTGGCAGCGCTTGGACTGAAGCGCAGATCGCTTGGCGGCGTATGGGTCTACGGGATGCCCCCGGCAGGAATCGAACCTGCATCCCGCGCTTAGGAGGCGCGTGCTCTATCCATTGAGCTACGAGGGCGCGGGCTGAGCGTACCCGTCGCAGCTAGACGGCTGGCTCGTCGAGCGGACCGTCAGCCTCGACGCCGTCTGGGTCAGCCGGGTCATCGTCGTCGTCCTCGACGTAGAGCGACTCGGTGGCCAGTTGGACGCCGCCCCGGTCCCAGAGCTTGATGTCCAGATAATCGGCCTGGTAGTTGTCGGGGGCGATCAGGCTGAAGCGCTGATCGATCAGCGTGCACTGGTCGACCGCATGGTCGGCGAGCTCTGCTGTAACCAGCTCGCCGCCGGCAATCAGTGGCACGCCCCAGACGAGGGTCATCTCGGCCGCGTTTTCGCCCTCACCGTGCCAGGTACCGAGCACCATCTCATTGAGGTCGAGTTGCCACTCAGGATTTGCCTCAGCCACGTCGCCGGTGAAGTCGGCGCGGGCTTCGAACGCGTCCGGTCCGTCGCCGTCATCGACGAACGAGACATAGCCGAACAGCTCGTAGCCGGCTTCGGTTCGCGCCACCGCCGGAACGTAGGTGCGCCCGTAAAAGGTGCGATCCGGGAACCATCGGGTCTCGCCGGGCTCGCCGACCTCCTCCCCACCAAAGTCGATGTCGGCGCAGGCGGCTACGAACTGTTGCCGCAGAACCGCTGCCCAGCGGCCGTCGGGCAATGGCTCGTGAGGCGGCTCGGCCGCGAAGGTGATGACGAAGCGATCTGTGGGTGGCATGGGCTGGGAGGCTACCGGTCTGCCCGCGATGGGTCGCCGCCGGCCAGCGGCCCAGGCACCGGACCGCTCACCCACGCACCGTCCTCGCGCTTCCAGATCGGCGCCTCCTGCTTGAGCGAGTCGATGATCTCGCTGGCGCCGGCAAAGGCCTCGGCCCGATGCGGCGCCGACACGGCGATCACGACCGATGGCTCGGACAGCGACACCGTCCCGATCCGGTGCTCCACCGCGACGGCGCAGAGCGCGTGGCGCGCGAGCGCAGCCCCCGCGATCTGTTCAAGCTTCGCCTGGGCCATCTCCGCGTAGGCCTCGTAATCGAGCGCAGGCACCTCCCGCGTGATGCCGAGGAAGGTGACGACCGCCCCCGCACGCGCGTCCACGACAAGCTTCGTGATCTCATCGGCGCAGAGCGGCTCACTGCGGATAGCGACATGGATGGTTGGGCTGGCGGCCCCCCCTGAGACCGGCGGGATCAGCGCCAGTTCGTCGTCGGCGCGCAGGAGCGTCTCGCCACCGGCGTATTCACGGTTGACGGCGAGCGCGACGGTCATCTCGCCAGTCAGCCAGCTCAGCTCTCTCAGCGCGTCCGAGACGCGGGCTCCGTCGGGCAGTTGGAGCTCGAGCACGTCCGTTCCGGCGCGCTCGCGCAGGCCTGCGAACAGGCGTATCCGAATTCGCATGCCGCGAGCTTAGTCACGGACGATGAAGTTGCCGCAACCACATACAAATATTTGAACAGTCCAACCGCGCAAAGACTTCCCTATCCTCGGCGGCGGGTCCGGCCATTTGCCGGACCGGTCAATTTTTGAGGAAGGCACTGATGAAAAGTCGCAACATGATTGGAAAGGCACTCGCCGCTGCGGGTGCAGTCGCAGCACTCGCCTGCTTTGCGAGCGCTTCGGCCTCGGCCTCGACCGGGGTTCCCTCGGTCACGAAGCTAGTTCCGGCGTCTGTAAAGGCGAAGGGCACGCTGACCGTGGCCTCGGACGCCACCTACGCGCCGGACGAGTTCACCCAGGGGAGCAAGATCGTGGGCATGGACCCTGATCTGATGAACGCTCTGGGCAAGGTGATGGGCCTAAAGGTGACCATCACCAACGTCACCTTCGACGACATCATCTCCGGCATGGTCGCCGGGCGCTACATGATCGGCGCCTCGTCATTCACCGACGAGAAGTCGCGTGAGAAGTCGGTCAACTTCGTCGACTACGCCTTGGTCGGTGAGTCGTTCTACACACTCAAGAGCGGTGGCACGAGCATCAAGGGCATCAGTTCGATCTGTGGGATGACCGTCTCCGTCGAAACGGGAACGACCGAGGAGCACGACGCGAAGGCGCAGAGCAAGACCTGCACCAAGGCCGGCAAGAAGGCTGTCAACGTCACGCCTTACCCGACCCAGAGCCAGGCCAACTTGGCGGTCTCCGCAGGCCGCGCGCAGCTGGGCTTCGCTGACACACCGGTGGCCGATTACCAGGTCAAGCAGTCGCACGGGACGTTCAAGCTCGTCGGCGCAGCCTATGAGCCCGCCCCCTACGGCATCGCGATCTCCAAGTCCACAGGCCTGACCAACGCGGTGAAGGCAGCGATGCTGTACCTGGTCCACAACGGGACCTACGGCAAGATCTTCACGAAGTGGGGCCTGCAGAGCATCGAGATCCCCGCTTCAAAGGTGAAGATCAACGGCGCGATCTTCTAGAGGCGACGAAGTTCAGTAGCAAAGCGGTACGGGATAGGGGAGAGTTGGCGCTGCGGTGGATCAACCGGAGCTGACTCAAATCGCACCGGAACGGCCTGAGGAGATCAAGGCTGTTCCGGTGCGCCGTCCCGGCCGCTGGATAGCGGCGTTCCTGGTGGTGGCGTTCGGCGCCTCTTTCATCCGCTTCGTGATCTTCGACTCGGCGATGAAGTGGAACATCATCGGGCAATACCTGTTCGACCCGCGGGTGTTGCGTGCGGTCTGGGCGTGTCTGTATCTGACGCTGCTCTCGATGTTGATCGGGGTGATCCTCGGGGTGATCCTGGCCGTCATGCGCCTGTCGCCGAATCCGATCCTGAAGTCGGCGAGCTGGGTCTACATCTATGTGTTCCGCGGTACGCCGCTCTTGGTCCAGATCGTCTTCTGGTACAACATCTCGGCGCTGTTCCCGGCGCCGCAACACCTGATCGATATCGGGATCCCGTTCGGTCCGGCGTTGGTCCACCCAAACGCCAACGTGCTGATCACGGTGTTCGTAGCGGCGCTGCTGGGGCTCAGTTTCAACGAGGGCGCGTACATGGCGGAGATCGTCCGCGCCGGGATCATTTCGGTGCCTGAGGGGCAGAGCGAAGCTGCTGAGTCACTCGGGATGAGCCGGATGCAGATCATGCGCCGGATCGTGCTGCCGCAGGCGATGCGGGTGATCCTGCCCCCGACGGGTAACGAGTTCATCTCGATGCTGAAGAACACATCCCTGGCCTCAGTGATCGCATTCGCTGAGATCTACTTCGTGACCTCGGACATCGCATCGGTCAACTTTGATGTGATCCAACTGCTGATCGTCGGAAGCATCTGGTACCTGGCGCTGACCAGCATCGCCTACGTCGGTCAGTACTTCCTCGAGCGCAAGGTTGGGGAGGGATTCTCACGCTCTCAGCAGGCGACGCTGAAGGAGCGATGGCTCGCGCTTGGTGGGGGCCATGGGGGAGTGTCCCGCTGATGGCCGACGTGATGGTCCGAGCAGAGGGCGTGCATAAGCGGTTCGGTCGAAACGAGGTGCTGAAGGGCATCAATTTGACGGTCAACCGTGGCGAGGTGATGTGCCTGCTTGGTCCGTCCGGCTCCGGCAAGTCGACCTTCCTACGTTGCATCAACCACCTCGAGAAGATCAATGCCGGCCGGCTCTCAGTCGACGGCGAACTCGTCGGCTACCGCGAGGCGAAGGGCAAGCTGTACGAGCTCCACGAGCGCGAGGTCGCGCGTAAGCGTCAGCAGATCGGAATGGTGTTCCAGCAATTCAATTTGTTCCCGCACATGACCGCGCTCGAGAATGTGACTTTGGCCCCGGTTCAGGTGCTCAAGCGGGATCGCTCGCAGGCGAAGGCTCGCGCGTGCGAGCTGCTGGACCGCGTCGGCCTCACCGACAAGTACGGCGCCCATCCGGTTGCGCTCTCAGGCGGACAGCAACAGCGCGTTGCGATCGCGCGCGCGCTGGCGATGGACCCGAAGCTGATGCTGTTCGACGAGCCGACCTCGGCGCTCGACCCCGAGTTGGTCGGCGAGGTGCTTGACGTCATGCGCGACCTCGCCAAGAGCGGGATGACGATGATCGTGGTCACGCACGAGATCGGATTTGCGCGCGAGGTCGCTGACACCGTCGTGTTCATGGACGGCGGTGTCGTGGTCGAGGCCGGGTCTCCTGCGGAGGTCCTCGGCGCGCCCAAACATGAACGCACGCGGGCGTTCCTCTCGAAGGTTCTGTAGCCGCGCGGTCGCTCGGAGCCTTAAGCTCCCGATCGGCCGGTCCCACCAAGAACCGCAAAGGACTCACATTGCTCGTACCAGCAGTCTTCTTCTGGCAGATCGCGCTCGCGGTCCACATCCTCTTCGTGGTGGTCGCATTTGGCGTGGTGGTCACCTACCCGTTGCTGGCGGCCGGAGCCGAGCGCCTGGACCGCCGATCGGTTCCACTGATCCTGAGGTTGCGGCAGCTGATTGGCCGCGGCATCGTCAATCCCGGATTGCTGGTCGTCGTGATCGCCGGCGTGTACCTCGCCTCCGAACTGCACCAGTGGCACTTCTTCTACGTGCAGTGGGGCATCGCCGTGGTGATCGTGATCGGGGCACTCGAGGGTGCGTTCGTGACTCGTCAGACCGAGAAGCTCGCTGACATCGCTCAGCGTGACATCGACGCGTCAGGCGGTGGCGATTTCACCTGGAGCGAGGAGTACAGGTCCGCTCGCGGACGCCTCGACCAGGTCTCCGTGGCGATGGCCGTGCTCGTGATCGTGACCGTGTTCTTCATGGTCGTGCAATGAGCGGGGTGAGCGCAATGAACGTGTCCGATCGTTCGCAGGACTCCCGGCTCAGAAGGTCGAAAATTAGGCCAATGAGTGAAGTGACCGCCGTTCGGACCCTCGTGAAGTCGGCCCCGGAGCTGTGGGCGGTCTGTAGCGATGTGGACCTACTGTCACGGCATCTGGACACGTTCGGAGAGATCCGAATCACGCGGCTCGAACCGGAGACCACCGTCGCCTGGGAGGGCGATCGCGCAAGCGGCACGGTGCGGATCGAGCCGTCCGGCTGGGGCACCAAGGTGACCGTGACCGCGGACTCTGCGCAGGCTGTCGATGCCGTGTTGGACAGCCTCGGCCAGGCCCATCGTCGCCCATTCTTACGCTGAGTGCCCGCGACCGGTCAGGTAGGACCAGTCACGGGCACTCAGAAGGGACCGGCACGACGCCGATGGCGAAGCCGGCGGTACAGTGCCCAGCCACATGACGGACGTTCACCCGGAAACTCAGGAGCACGCGCCTGAGACGTTTGTTGAGAAGTTGGCGCAGTTGGCTGCCCTGAAGTTTGAGGCGGTTCATGCGGGTAGTGCCGGGGCGGTTGAGAAGCAGCATGCGAAGGGGAAGTACACGGCGCGTGAACGGGTTGAGAAGTTGTTGGATCCCGGTTCGTTTCAGGAGCTTGATGTGTTCGTGCGGCATCGCTCGACGGATTTTGGGATGCAGTCCAACCGACCTTACGCGGATGCGGTTGTGACCGGTCATGGCCTGATCGAGGGGCGGCGTGTTTGCGTGTTCGCGCAGGACTTCACCGTGTTTGGCGGCTCGTTGGGTGAGGTCGTGGCGGAGAAGATCGTGAAGGTGATGGATCTGGCGGAGAAGATCGGCTGTCCGGTGATCGGTATCAACGATTCGGGCGGCGCCAGGATCCAGGAGGGTGTGGTCGCGTTGGGTGGCTACGGCGATGTGTTCTTCCGCAACGTTCGAGCCAGTGGTGTGATCCCGCAGATCAGTTTGATCATGGGGCCCTGCGCGGGTGGTGCGGTGTACTCGCCGGCGATCACGGACTTCATCTTCATGGTGAAGGAGACCTCGCACATGTTCATCACCGGGCCCGACGTGATCAGGACTGTCACCGGTGAGGAGGTCGGGTTTGAGGAGTTGGGTGGCGCGATTGCGCACAACGCTCGCTCCGGTGTCGCGCATTTCGCCTCTGAGGACGAGGATCAGTGTCTCGAGGACGCCAGGTTCCTGTTGTCGTTCCTGCCGCAGAACAATCTCGAGACCCCGCCGCGGGTTATCTCGGGGGACGATCCGGAGCGTCAGGACGCCGAGCTTGACCTGATCGTGCCGGATAGCCCGAACAAGCCCTATGACATGCGAGAGGTTGTCCGCAGGGTGTTTGATGACGGCGAGTTCCTGGAGGTGCAGGAGCTGTTCGCGCGCAACATCATCTGCGGATTCGCGCGCCTGGACGGGTTCGCGGTTGGGGTGGTCGGCAATCAGCCCGCACAGATGGCAGGGGTGCTCGATATCGAATCGAGCGAAAAGGCGTCGCGGTTCATTCGCACGTGTGATGCGTTCAACATTCCGATCGTGACGTTCTGTGACGTGCCGGGGTTCCTGCCCGGAACGGAGCAGGAATGGAACGGGATCATCCGCCATGGGGCGAAGCTGCTCTATGCGTTCGCGGAGGCGACCGTCCCGAAGCTGACCGTCATCACTCGCAAGTCCTACGGCGGCGCGCACCTGGTGATGGGCTCAAAGCAATTGGGTGCCGACATGAATTTCGCGTGGCCGAGCGCCGAGGTCGCGGTGATGGGTGCTGAGGGCGCGGTGAACATCGTCTACCGCCGCGAGATAGCCGCTGCGGAGGATCCGGCGGCCGCGCGCGCGGAGCGGATTGAGGAATACAAGGCGCATTTCACCAACCCGTACATCGCGGCT
The DNA here is from genome assembly GCA_963844665.1 of uncultured Conexibacteraceae bacterium. Lineage (GTDB taxonomy): Bacteria > Actinomycetota > Thermoleophilia > Solirubrobacterales > Solirubrobacteraceae > Palsa-465. The sequence continues at coordinate 811,005 of CAWJPB010000005.1, read as the reverse complement.
GAGCGCGGGTACATCGACGATGTGATCGTCCCGCATGAGACTCGCCCGCGATTGATCGAGGCGTTGCGGATGCTTGAGACCAAACGCCAACCCGGGCCGCGGCGCAAGCATGGAAACATCCCGCTCTGACCATCGGCGGCTGAGGTGCAGCCCGGAGCCGTCGGCAGAGGAGACCGCGGCCGTGATCGCGGCGATCGAGCGGTTCCTGGCCGACACGGCATGCGCTCGCGCGCCCAGCCCGCAGCCGGCCGTGAGCCCGTGGAAGCGCGCCGCGTTGGCTGAGGGCATCGCGCGTCAGCCGGACCTGCCCGGGCCCTGAGCGATCGCCGCCGTGGCCCACTCAGCACGCGGATTCCGGGAAAGACCGAGTCGCGTATCACGTTAGGTAGGGCGCCGCCCAGCGGGGCGAGCGCCCACTGAGACGGGCCCGGAGGGGCGAAAAGCATGTAAACCGGTCGGCATTTGGTAGATTTATGCGGACCGGCTGATCCACGGCCGAATCGCTCCGTTCTACGCCCGAGATTCAGAGGAAGACAGATGGCACCGCGAGCCTCGCTGGAAGCTGAAGAGCACGGACACAACCCGTCGAAGCAGGGCACGCTCGAGAACCCCGAGGTGCTTGAGAACGTGCCCGGACATGTGATTCCGATCCTGCAGGACGAGTTCGACGATTTCGACACGGAGGCCACCAAATTCCTCCGTGGTGACACCGAGCAGAACGAGTTCATCAAGTTTCGCCTGCGCCAGGGCGTCTACGGCCAGCGCCAGCCCGACGTGCAGATGGTGCGTGTGAAGCTGCCGATGGGCGGGGTCACGCCCGACCAGCTCGACGCGTTCGCGACCGTCATCGAGAAGTACGTGCCGTTGCGCAAGGGCCACGTCACCACTCGGCAGAACATCCAGATGCATCACATTCCGCTGCCGCAGGCCGCGGAGCTGATCCGGGAGCTGGGTGAGGCCGGACTGTCCAGCCGGGAGGGCTGCGGGAACACGGTGCGCAACGTCACCGGCGACCCGCGCGCCGGAACACTGGTCGGGGAGCTATTCGACATCACTCCGTACGCAGGTGCGTACGTGCGCTACTTCGTGCGGCACCCGACGACGCAGCTGATGCCGCGAAAGATCAAGACCGCCTTCACGGCGACCGACGCTGACAACGCGATCACCCAGATCCATGACATCGCGTTCACCCCGCGCCTGCTGGACGGTGTGCGCGGTGTCGAGATCCGGGTTGGGGGTGGCACCGCGATCATGCCGCGCCTGGCCCCGGTCCTGTATGAGTTCGTCGAGCTCGATAACGGCGACTACCTGAAGGTGGCCGAGGCCGTGTTCAGGATCTTCGATCGCCAGGACTTCCTGCGTGTCAACCGTGCGCGCGCCCGGATCAAGGTGCTGATCGACAAGATCGGGATCGATTCCTTCCGCGAGCTGGTCGAGGAGGAGCTCCAGGGCGAATGGGTCGCGGAGCGTGATTTCTCGGTTGACCACATTCTCTACGAGCACGATGAGCAGGCCGGCGCGCCCGCACGGCCGCTCAACTTCAGCTCGGCCAACGGCGATCAGCGCGGGTTCGACCGGTTCAGTGAAAGCAATGTCCAGGCTCAGCGCCAGCAGGGTTTCTCAACCGTCGAGGTGACGATCGACCGTGGCGACCTGACGCCCGAGCAGATCCGCGGGCTGGCCCAGATCATGCGCGATTTCGCCGGCGGTTACGCGCGTACCACCGCTCACCAGAACGTGGTGCTGCGCTGGGTTCGCGATGAATCCGTCTACGACGTCTGGAAGCGGCTGGAACAGCTCGATCTGGGCGCTGCCGGGGCCGACGAGATCACCGACGTCGTCAGCTGCCCGGGCACGGATTCCTGCAAGCTCGGGATCACGAGCTCGATGGGCCTGAACCGCGTCGTTCACGATCGTCTGGTCGAGATGCAGCTGGACGACCCCCTGACCCGGCGTATCCACATCAAGATGAGCGGCTGCCCGAACGGCTGCAGCCAGCATCATCTTGCCAACATCGGGTTCTACGGCGCCTCGATCAAGGTCGGCGAGCACACGATCCCGGCCTACATCGCGCATCTCGCGGGGTCGTACGAGAACGGTGACGTGCGATTCGGTGCGCGGCTCAAGAGCCGGCTGCCGGCCAAGCGCGTGCCCGACGCGGTCGAGCGCTGGGTCCGCTTCTATGAGTCCGATCGCCTGGACGGTGAGGAGTTCAACGCCTTTGTGGCGCGGGTCGGCGTGTCGGCCTTCGAGGAGCGCGTGAAGGACCTGGCGATGCCGGTTGAGTTCTCGCTTGAGAACATGGGCCACTTCATAGACTGGAGCAAGAATCAGCCGTTCCAGGTCGAGCGTGGCGAGGGTGAATGCGCGGTCTGAGTGCCTACGGCCCTGGGCCGCGCCGGGGCCCTGGTGCAATCTGCCGAATCTTTAACCATCTCTACCAGTACCCTGAACAACCGTGATGTCTGCGACCGCCCCTGATCTTGAGCGAGCGACGGCTCAGGAAGTGCTCGCATATGCCGTCGAGAGCTTCCATCCGAAGCTGAAGGCCGCCTGCTCGTTCCAGAAAGAGGAGACGGTGCTGGCGTACATGCTCAGCGAGATCACGCCTGACGCGCGGCTGTTCACGATCGACACCGGCGTGCTGTTCCCGGAGACCCTCGCGACCTGGAAGCAGTTCGAGGATCGCTTCGGGCTCGAGATAGAGGTGATCGACGCCTCCAGTCCGGGGGAGCCGTGGACCCAGGTGAACTGCTGTGGTCAGGCCAAGATCGACGGGCTCGAGCAGGCTTTGGCCGGTGTGGATGCCTGGATCACAGGGATCCGGCGCGAACAGTCGCCCACCCGAGCGGACGCCGCCAAGCTCGAGCAGGACGAGAAACGTGGCATCTGGAAGTTCAACCCGCTCGCCGACTGGAGCGACAAGGACATCTGGAATTACATCTTCGAACACGACCTGCCGTACAACCCTCTGCACGACCATGGCTACGATTCGATCGGCTGTGCTCCGTGCACGCTCCCCGGCAACGGCCGTGACGGTCGCTGGGCGGGAGAGGACAAGACGGAGTGCGGCATCCATCTCTGATGAGTGCGTCCGCCAAATTCGAAGTGACTGAAAGCCCCAAATACGAGCTCTCGCATCTGCAGGCGCTCGAGGCCGAGTCGATCTACATCATGCGCGAGGTCGCCGCCCAGTTCGAGCGGCCGGTGCTGCTGTTCAGTGGCGGCAAGGACTCGATCGTGCTGATGCGCCTGGCGGAGAAGGCATTCCGTCCCGGCCGGTTCCCGTTCCCGGTCATGCACGTCGACACCGGGCACAACTTCCCTGAGGTGATCGAGTTCCGCGACAAGCTGGTCGAGCAACTCGGCGAGCGGCTGATAGTCGCGAGCGTCCAGGACTCGATCGACCAGGGCCGCGTCCGCGAGGAGACGGGCCCGCGCGCGTCGCGTAACCGACTGCAGACGGTGACCCTGCTGGACGCGCTCGCCGAGCATGGCTTCGATGCCGCGTTTGGCGGGGCTCGCCGTGATGAGGAGCGGGCCCGCGCCAAGGAGCGCGTGTTCAGCTTCCGCGATGACTTCGGCCAGTGGGATCCCAAGAACCAGCGTCCTGAGCTGTGGTCGCTCTATAACGGCCGCATCCGCAAGGGCGAGCACGTGCGCGTGTTCCCGATCTCGAACTGGACCGAGATGGACGTCTGGCAGTACATCTCGCAGGAGCAGCTCGAGGTGCCGACGATCTACTACTCGCACACCCGTGAGGTGTTCGAGCGCGACAACATGCTGTACGCGCTGAACCCCCACATCCAGCTGATGGATGGCGAGACTCCGTTCGAGACATCGGTCCGCTACCGCACCGTGGGCGACATGACCTGCACGGGCGCCGTGCGCTCGACCGCGACGACGCTGACCGACGTGGTGGCTGAGATCGCGGCGACCCGGATCACGGAGCGCGGCGAGACCCGCGCCGATGATCGCGTCACTGAGGCGGCCATGGAAGACCGCAAGCGCGAGGGCTATTTCTAGTGGTCAGGGGCCACAGATGACACAGACCGCCACCCGCAGCGAACTGCTGCGGATCGCGACAGCAGGCTCGGTCGACGACGGCAAGTCGACCCTGATAGGCAGGCTGCTGCACGACACCAAGTCGATCCTCGAGGACCAGCTCGAGCACGTGGCCGAGACCTCCGAACGTCGCGGCGACGGCTATCTCAACCTGGCACTGCTGACCGACGGTCTCCGCGCGGAGCGCGAGCAGGGGATCACGATCGACGTCGCCTATCGCTACTTCCAGACCGGCTCCGCCGCCGGAGCCGACGCGATCGATGAGCCACACGACTCCCATGCGGAGCCGAATTTCAAGAGCGGCCGCAAGTTCATCATCGCCGACACGCCCGGTCACGAGCAGTACACCCGAAACATGGTGACCGGCGCCTCCACCGCGGACCTCTCAATCGTGCTGATCGACGCCCGCCACGGAGTGATCGAGCAGACTCGCCGCCACGCCTTCATCGCCTCGCTGCTGCGAATCCCGCACCTGGTCGTGGCCGTCAACAAGATGGATCTGGTCGACTACGCCGAGCATGTGTTCGATGAGATCGTCGCCGATTTCACCGATTGGGCCACGCGCCTGCAGCTAGCGGACGTCGTCTTCATCCCGATCTCAGCGCTCAAGGGCGACAACGTCGTCGACCGCTCCACGGACATGCCGTGGTACCAGGGGCCGTCGCTGCTCTACCAACTCGAGCACGTCGTGATCGCGACCGACCGCGACATGGATGACGTGCGCTTCCCAGTGCAGTGGGTCGTGCGGCCGATGAGCGATGAGCACCACGACTACCGCGGGTATGCCGGGCAGGTCGCCGCCGGCGTGATTCGGCCCGGTGGCGAGGTGATCGTGCTGCCGAGTGGTCGGCGGACGAAGATCAGCGCGATCGACAGCTACGACGGCGAGCTTGACGTGGCCTTCCCGACGATGTCGGTGACGCTGAGGCTCGAGGACGATGTCGACGTCTCACGCGGGGACATGATCGTCGACGCCGACGAGGCGCCGACTGTTGCGCGCGAGTTCGAGGCGATGGTCTGCTGGATGGGCGAGGAGCCGATGCGCGCCGGCGGACGCTACGTGATCAACCACACGACACGGTCCGCGCGCGCGGTGATCGACAAGCTTGAGTACCGCGTCGATGTCAATACGCTCGAGCGAGACCCTGGGGCGACGCAGCTCGGCCTCAACGAGATCGGCCGCGTACACTTGCGCAGCAGCGCTCCGCTGGTCGTCGACCCGTACTCGCGAAACCGCACGACCGGCAGCTTCATCCTGATCGACGAGTCGACCAACGACACCGTCGGCGCCGGGATGATCCGCTCCGGTCGTTGACGGTCCCGAACCGCGGGGCGCTAGCTTCACGCCGGTGAACCGGCCCATCTCGTCCTTGCGCACGCGGGGTGACCTGATCGTGCTGGCGATCCCGGCGCTGGTGGGACTGGTGCTGGCCGCGATCGAGCTCGGCACGCGCAGCCTCTGGCTCGATGAGGGCACGACCTTCGCGATCGCCTCCCAGCACGGGGCCGCGTTGTGGCGCGGCATCAAGCACGACGGCGGCAACATGTTCGCCTACTACGTGCTGATGCACGCCGTCATCGCCTGGTTCGGGCACGCGGCGTGGCTTCTGCGGCTGCCGTCGGTGATTGCGAATGGGATCACCGGCGCGCTCGTGGCGGCGATTGCGATCCGCCTGTTCGCCGACCGGAGAATCGCGGTCGCGGCCGGGCTGATCACGGTCGTCAGCCTGCCGATGGTGTTCTGGGGGCAGAACGCCCGCGGCTACGCGCTACTGGTGACGCTTGCAACGGCCTCCTTCCTGACGCTGATCGCGATCGTGCAGACGCCTGAGGGTCGGGCGCCGAGTCGCGGAGCCGTGGCCGGCTACGTGCTGACAACGCTGGCCGCTCTGTACGTCGGCTATGACTTCGCGCTTGTGATCCCTGCGCAACTGGCGCTACTGCTGGTATTTCGCGCGCGCACGCGAGTCGTGATGAGCTGCCTGGCGCTGGTGCTGGTCCTGTGCGCACCGCTCCTGGTGTTGGCCGCGGAGCGAGGCTCAGGACAGTTGTTCTGGGTGACCCCGCTGACCTGGGATCTGGCGGGCCAGGCCGCGGCCACGCTGCTGTCCGCGGGCCTGCCATCGGACTTCTACAACACAGCGACGACCGCACTGACGGAGACCGTAATGTGGCTGGCCGTGATCGCCGCGCTCGGGCTGGCGGCCCGTGTGGTGCTGGCGGCTCGTGCCACGAAGGGGACTGGGGCGACGCAAGCGAGTTCGACCGGCGAGCGGCCGTTGTTGCTGGTGCTCTCATGGGTGCTGATCCCGACCGTACTGGCGCTCGCGCTCTACGCCGCCGGAGAGCCGATCGAGCTTGCGCGGATCACGATTCTGATCATGCCGGCGCTCGCGCTGCTGCTCGCATGGGGCTGCTTCCAGCCGTTCGTCCCGCCCGCGCTGGGAATCTTCCTCTGCGCGACGCTGCTGGTGCTGCGGCTGGCTCAGGTGGTGCCCAACTACGGTGTCTCTCCCGAGGACTGGAAGGCCGCGACAACCTACGTGCTGGCCAACACGTCCGCGGATCGACCGGGCTGCATCATCTTCTATCCGCAGGATGGACGCGAACCGTTCGACTATTACCTGCAGGGGCGCGGAAGCTCGAGGGCGGCCGCGCTGACGCCCGTGCTTCCGCCTCTCCCGTGGCGCAGGGTGCGCCCGTTCGTCGAGCGGTACGGCACGCCCGATGCCGCCCAGCGTGCAACAGTCGCGAGCAGATGTTCACGGCTGTGGCTTGTGAGCAGCCATGCGGGCGACCCCGACGGGACACCGGAGTCGCGCGCGCATTTCGCGCGCTATAGCGCACTCGAGCAATCGTTCGGGCGCCTCTATCCGCACAGCCGGATGCGCGCGTTTGGCTGGTCCTCAGCGGTTAACGTTCAGCTGCTCTACAGGTGACCTGCGCCCGCTTGGTGTGGACCCCGGCTACGGGCGCAGCCAGATGCCAACGTAGGTGAAGTAGCTCATCACCAGCGTCGTCGCGATGCTGATCGCCATCGCCCGCTTGTAGGCTCGATCGGTGAGCGCCGCACCGACGACGATCACGATCGGGAAGGCGACGATCAGCATGCGCGGATTCGGTGGTGTCTTGGCCGAGGTCAATGCCAGTAACGCAACGCAGATCGTCCATACCCACGCGGTGAGCGGCACCAGCCGCCGGTGCTCCCACAACAGCTTGAAGCCCCAGAAGAGGAACACGGTGCCGAGCAGCGCGACGACCTGGTTGAGGTCGATGCCACCGGGTCCATGGGGCCCGACTCCTGATATGTACATCTGCCGGAGCAGCGATCCCAGCACCCTTGGAATCGCCAGTGGGGTTGTCGACTCCGACCAGGCGACGTGCTGAGCCGTGTAGTCGGCAAACGGCGAGCCGGTCCAGAACTTCAGGAAGATCGCGAAGCCGATCACGCCGAACGTTGACAGGATTGGGGCCAGCAATGCCCGTCGCGAGGTCGGGTGCTTCCAGCCGTGCTCGCGAACGACCGGCCAGGCGGCGGCTGCGCACATCGGAATCGCCGAAAGCGCGACCGGAGCAATCGCGGTCGAGAGGCCCGCCAGGACGCCGGCAGAGACCCAGCGCCTGCGCTCGAGCAGGATGATCGCGCCTGCAATCAAGGCGAGTGTCAGGCCCTCCGTGTAGACCATCGAGAACACGATCGTGCCCGGGAAGAAGCACCAGAACGCGATCGCTCGACGTGCAGGCGCCCTGCCCCACCACTGCTCGGCCAGCCGACCGATGAGCACCGTGGCGACGCCGCCCGAGACCATCGCGATCAGCAGCCCGGCGCCAAAGTTGCCGATCCTGGTGACGTGCGCGACCAGCCAAATCAGCGCCGGGTAGCCCGGCATGAAGCCGAGCGTCTGATATTGCCCCGGGTGATGGTTGACGCTGTGCTCATACCACTGGGCCGCGGTCCTCAGGTACCAGTAGCCGTCCCAGTTCGACATCGAGCTGTGTAAAGAGCTGTGCTGGGTCGCCAAGTCCACCGCCGCGATCGCCAGGAACAGCAGGCGCGATGCGATGTAGAGCTGGAGCGTGTAGCGGACCGTCGAACTGCTGGTCAGGCCGCTCCTGATCGTCTCCAGATTCCAGCGGCGCGATTGGTCCGGATGCGCCTCCGGAAGCGTCGTCACCGCACGCATTCTAGGGAGCATATGTCTGCTCCTGACCAGCTAGAGTCCGGCGCTTCATGTTCACAAAGATTTTGATTGCCAATCGTGGTGAGATCGCTGTGCGCATCATCCGGGCGTGTGAGGAGCTTGGGGTTGCGAGTGTGGCGGTGTATTCGGAGCTCGATCGTGATGCGTTGCATGTGCGACGTGCTGGTGAGGCGTTTTTGTTGGGTCCGGGTCCGGCTGCTGAGTCGTATTTGAATGTTGAGAGGTTGCTTGAGGTGGTGGAGCGTTCGGGTGCCGAGGCGGTGCATCCGGGGTACGGGTTTTTGGCGGAGAACGCTGGATTTGCGGCGGCCTTGGAGGAGCGTGGGATCACGTTCATCGGTCCGTCGGCGTCTGCGATTGAGGCGATGGGCTCGAAGACCAGGGCGCGTGAGTTGATGGCCGGGGCTGGGGTGCCGATCGTGCCGGGCACAACATCACCGGTTGAGACGGTTGAGGATGCGCGGGCGATCATCGATTCTGAGATCGGTTTTCCGGTGGCGGTGAAGGCTGCTGGTGGTGGTGGCGGTAAGGGCTTCAGGGTTGCTTTGAGTGCTGGTGAGCTCGAGGGGGCGTTCGAGGGCGCCGCGCGTGAGGGTGAGAAGTTCTTCTCTGACGCGACGGTGTATCTGGAGCGGTATCTGCCCGATCCCAGGCATGTGGAGGTGCAGATCCTCGCCGATAAGCACGGCAACGTGATCCATTTGGGTGAGCGTGACTGTTCGCTGCAGAGAAGGCATCAGAAGCTGATTGAGGAGGCGCCGGCACCGGCTGTTGAGTCTGTACCGGGCCTGCGGGAGCGGATCGGCAGGATCGGCACCGATGCGGCCCTGGCTGTTGGCTATTCGGGTGCGGGCACGATCGAGGGGTTGTTGCAGGACGGCGAGTACTTCTTTTTGGAGATGAACACGCGGGTGCAGGTTGAGCACTGCGTGACGGAGATGGTGACCGGCGTTGACATCGTCAAGGAGGGCATTCGTGTAGCTGCGGGTGAGCCTTTGTCGATCACCCAGGAGGATGTGGTGTTGCGGGGTCATGCGATTGAGTGCCGCATCAACGCTGAGGATGCCTCAAAGAATTTCGCTCCGGCGCCGGGCAGGATCGGCTCCTACCGGGAGCCGGCGGGGCCGGGTGTGCGGGTCGACTCCGGGGTTGGTCCGGGGTCTGAGGTCAGCCCGATGTATGACCCGATGGTCGCGAAGTTGATCGTTTGGGACACGGATCGTGCGCAGGCCACGGCGCGGATGGTGCGTGCCCTTGGGGAGTATGAGATCGGTGAGCTGAAGACGCTGCTGCCATTTCACACAGCGATTCTGCAAACCGAGCAGTGGGCTGCGGCGGAGACCTGCCGCGACCTGATCGAGGATCGTGAGTGGTTGAAGGGACTGGCGTTCCCGCCGCCCGTGCCGGCTGGGGTTGAGGGCCAGGAGACCGGGACACAGGACTACACCGTCGAGGTGTCCGGCAAGCGTTTTGAGGTCAAGGTCATAGGTGCCGCTGCCGCCGCCGGCTCGCTTGCCGGCGGCGGCGTCCAAGCGTCCTTGCCGGGGGCGCGTCCCGCGCCGCGCCGCGCCGCGCGTGCCGCACAGGTGGGGAACGGTCACGGTGGCGATGATCTGAGATCGCCGTTGCAGGGCACCGTGTTCAAGGTCGTCGTGGAGCAGGGCCAGACCGTGCAGGAGGGCGCGCTGATCTGCGTGATCGAGGCAATGAAAATGGAAAACGAGATCACCGCTCACAGAACCGGGATCGTCACCGAGCTGCCGGTCGCAGTCGGCGCCGCCATCCAAGCCGGAGACCTACTCGCCGTGATTACTTCTGAGTGATTGCGCGCGCTCGCCGTACACGAGGATGTGATCGTCGTCGTTTCCGGCGCGTGGCAGACGACCTGTACGGCCGTCCGCTCGGGCGACGAGGGCTTTCTGATCGATTCGCCGGTCCTGCCTGACGAACTCGACGCGCTGCCCGCACTTTTCGAGCAGGCCGGCTTTCCGGTGAGCGGTCTGCTTGCGACTCACGGCGACTGGGACCATCTGCTGGGCAAACTTGCGTTTCCCGACCACTCGCTCGGCGTCGGTGAGACCACGGCCGCTCGGCTGCGCTCGGAGCTGGGAGATGCGCAGCGTCGGCTGCGGGAGTTCGACGCCGAATGGTATGTGGAGGGCCGCAGGCCACTCGGGCTGGCCGACGTTCAGGGTCTACCGACACCCGGCCGCATCTCGATCGGATCGGAGACCGTGAACGAGCTGGAGGTGTACCCAACCGACGGCCACACCGGCGACGGCGTCGCCTACTGGGTTCCGTGGGCCGAGGTACTGATCTGTGGCGACTACCTGTCGCCTGTTGAGATCCCGATGGTCTCGCAGGAGAGTGGCGGCAGTTTCAGTGCGTATCGGGAGACGCTGCTGCGTCTCTCCCCGCTCGTCGGGCGGGCACAGACAGTGGTCCCAGGGCATGGAGGCCCGATGCCGCAGACGCACGCGCTGGAACTCCTCGGCGAGGACCTTGCGTATGTGAGCGCGGGAGCTGAGGGCCAGGAACCCGCGCTACCAGCGTCGCGGCGCTCGCCGGCACAGAAGCAGATTCACGCCCACAACCTCGCGTCAGTGACCCTCTAGGCCAGCCACCTCCTCATCGGGGGGTGTGATCGCCAGACGTGGCACGAACAGGTGCACGAGCGGCCCGATCGCGAGCGCATAGACGACGGTGCCGGCACCGACAGTGCCGCCCAGGATCCAGCCGATCACGAGCACGGTCAACTCGATGCAGGTCCGCACCACGCGGATCGAGTGCCCGCGAGCCGCCAGCCCCGTCATCAGACCGTCCCGTGGTCCCGGCCCCAGACCGGCGCCGATGTAGGCGCCCGTGGCGACACCGTTCAACAGCACGCCCGCGAGCATCATCACGATCCGCAGTGCCATGGCATGAGGCTGATGAAAGACGGCGAGCATCAGGTCGATCACCAGGCCTACGACCAGGACGTTGCTGATCGTTCCGAACCCAGGACGCTGCCGTAGCGGGATCCAGAGCAGCAACACGGCCGCACCCACGATCAGCGCCCAGGTGCCGACGCCCAGCCCGAAGTGGCGAGCGAGCCCCTGGTGAAAAACATCCCAGGGATCGACACCCAGGCCGGCCAGCAGCAGCATGCCGTCGCTGACGCCGTAGAGGATCAACCCGGCGAAAAGCTGGCAGAGGCGCCGCCCACGCGGAGGCGGCACCCCCAGCGTTGCTAACCGATGCCGATCAGCTTGGCGGCCTCGCGGAGGGTCTTGACCTCCGCGTCGGGCTTCTTCTGGTTCGCCTCGAGCGTCTCGCCGTGGCGGTTGACCCAGATCACCGGGATCTTCTTCTTGATGCACGGCTCGACGTCGTGGTAGTAGCTGGCTGCGACGTGAACCCAGCCTTTCTTTCCGCCGATGCGTCGCTCGCACTCTGTGAAGTGCGCCGGGTCGGGCTTGTACGAGCGCACCTGCTGGGCCGTCACGACAAGGTCGAAGTCGAGCGGGATGTGCCGGCGCGTCTGGCCGAGAAGCTTGTCGTCGATGTTGGAGATCAGGCCGATGCTGTACTTCTTGGCGATCTTGCGGAGCACCGGATTGGTCTCCTTGAAGGCGGGCCAGCGCTGAACCGAGTCGGGTAGGAAGCCGGAGCGTGAGGGCTCCAGCGACCAACCGAGGTCCTTGGCTATCTGGACGGCTGTGCGTCGCAGCACTTCGGCGTAGAGCTCGTAGGAGCCAGCCTGGATCTGCTGCTGGACCGAATGGAACAGCGGGACGACCTCCGCGGGGTCGAGCGTGAACCCGTCACGCTCAGCCTCTTTCACGAACGCGGCGGTAGCCCCGGTATCCCAATCGATCAGAGTGCCGTATACGTCGAAGGTGACGAATGTGATCTGCTTGGGAATGGCCATGGAGCGGCCATGATGCCATTTTTCACCAGTTTCTGAGCTTCTGCCTCAGGATCCGAACACCAGAGTGAGCGCCGTTCGCGCGGGCAGGGGTCCGGAAGCGCGGCTTTCCAATAGATTGCCCTGCATGGACCTGCTCGAATATCAAGGCAAGCAGTTGTTCGCGCGTCATGGCGTTCCGGTTCCGTCCGGTAGGCCGGCACGGACGGTGGAGGAGGCGGTGGCTGCCGCGGAGGAGATCGGTTATCCGTGCGCGGTCAAGGCGCAGGTGCAGATCGGTGGGCGCGGCAAGCTTGGCGGAATCAAGATCGCCCAGGACCGGGATGAGGCGCGTCAGCACGCTGAGGCGATTCTGGGGATGGACATTCGTGGGCTGACGGTTTATGAGCTGTGGATCGAGGGGGCGTCTGAGATCGCGTCGGAGTACTACGCCTCAGTCGTATTCGATCGCAGCGCGAAGGCACCGTTGGTGATGCTGTCGACCAAGGGCGGCATGGACATCGAGGCCGTTGCGGAGGAGGACCCGGACGCGATCGCGCGTCTGCATGTTGATCCCCTGCTGGGGTTCCAGGACTTTCACGGTCGCAGGTTGGCGTTCGATGCGGGGGTCGACGCCGATGTGGTGCGGCCCGTCGGCGAGATGATCTCAAAGCTCTACCGGACGTTCGTTGCGGAGGAGGCGACGCTGGTGGAGGTGAACCCGCTGATCGTGACTCCGGAGCGGACCGTCAAGGCGCTTGATGCCAAGGTCACGCTTGATAACAACTCGCTGTTCAGGCATCCGGATAATGCGGAGCTGCGTGATCTGTCGGCTGAGGATCCGCAGGAGCGGATGGCGCATGAACGCGGCCTGACGTATGTGAAGCTCGACGGCAATATCGGCATTCTCGGCAACGGTGCGGGGCTGGTGATGTCGACACTGGATGTGGTCAAGGGCGCCGGCGGTGAGCCGGCGAACTTCCTTGATGCCGGTGGCGGGTCGAAGGCTGATGCGGTCGTGAGTGCGGTCGAGGTGATCCTGTCGGACCCTAAGGTCACCGCGGTGCTGTTCAACATCTTCGGTGGGATCACGCGTTGCGATGAGGTCGCTCGCGGCCTGATCGAGGCATTCGCGATCGTCAAACCGACGGTGCCGTTCGTCGTGCGACTCGACGGAACCAACGACAAGGAGGGCCGTGCGCTGCTGGCTGAAGCCAACCTGCCGGGCGTTTACCCGGCGGCGACGATGGATGAGGCTGCGGCCAGGGTCGTCGAACTCGCAAGGGCGGCCTGACCCGTGAGCATCCTGATCGATCAGAACACGCGGCTGGTCACGACCGGGATCACCGGTAGTGAGGGCACGTTTCACACGTTGCGCAACCGTGACTACGGCACGCAGGTCGTCGCCGGGGTGACCCCGGGTAAGGGCGGCCAGAACGTCGACGGCATCCCGGTGTTCAACACGATCCGCGAGGCGGTCGAGAAGCAGGGCGCGAACACCGCGATGATCTTCGTGCCACCCAGGTTCGCGGCCGACTCGATCCTTGAGGCTGAGGACGCCGGTATCGAGCTGATCATCGCGATCACCGAGGGCATCCCCGCCCACGACGAGCTGCGCGCCTACCAGGTGATCAAGAAGAACGGCCGCTCAAGGCTGATCGGGCCGAACTGCCCGGGCATCCTGTCACCCGGAAAGGCCAACGTCGGGATCATTCCGGCGGCATTCTTCAAGGAGGGAAATGTCGGTGTCGTGTCGCGATCGGGCACGCTCACCTACCAGGTCGGTAACGAGCTTGCGCTACAGGGGTTCGGCAACTCGACGATCGTCGGGATCGGCGGGGACCCGGTACCGGGCACCGACTTCATCGACGTGTTGCGCCTGTTCCAGGAGGACCCGGAGACGGAGCTGATCGTGATGTGCGGTGAGATCGGTGGTGACGCGGAGGAGCGCGCGGCAGAGTTCATCGGTGAGTATGTGACCAAGCCGGTGGTCGGATACATCGCCGGGTTCACCGCGCCACCCGGCAAGCAGATGGGTCACGCCGGCGCGATCGTCTCCGGCTCATCGGGCGGTGCAGCAGCCAAAGCAGCAGCACTCGAGGCCAAAGGTGTGCAGGTCGGGCGCACGCCGACACAGGTGGCTGAGATCGCCATGGCCAAACTCGGTCGCCCCTGACGGCTAAGCAGGGCTCGAGCTGATTTTGCAAGACCTTCTAATCTGAGCAAGCGATGACCTCGGGAAAGACGATCTCCTTCGCACGCGGAGCGCCGTCGCTGGACATCGTCGATGTCGAAGGACTCAAGGCCGCCGCGCAGGCCGCCTTCACGGCTGACCCGGGCGGCCTCACGGCCTACGGCACCTCGGTCGGCTACCTGCCGCTGCGTGAATGGATCGCGGCAAAACACGGGGTCGCCCCGGATCACGTGATCGTCACCAACGGCTCTATGCAGGCTGACGCATTTCTGTTCGATGTGCTGGTGTCAGATGGCGACACGGTGATCGTCGAGCTACCGACCTACGATCGCACGCTGCTGTCACTGCGCAACCGCGGCGCGGACGTGCGCATGGTCGAGCTCGAGCCCGACGGCATAGATGTGGCGGCGCTGGAGCGAGTGCTTGTGGCTGGGGCGCGTCCGAGTCTCGCTCACATCATTCCCAACTTCCAGAACCCGGCCGGCCACACGCTGTCAGTGGAGAAGCGCAAGCGCCTGTTGGAGCTGGCGGGCGAGTATGACTTCGTCGTTTTCGAGGACGATCCCTACGTCGAGCTGCGCTTCTCCGGCGAGCCGCTGCCGACGATGCTCTCGATGGAAGCCGAGCGAGTCGTCTACGCCTCTTCGTTCTCGAAGACCGTGGCGCCGGGGATCCGGGTCGGGTACCTGGTCGGTCCCCGTGAGGTGATTGCCAAGATCGAGAAGCTGGCCACCGGGACCTACATCTCGCCGAACATGGTCGCGCAGGGCATCGTCAACCAGTTCGCCCGGTCCGGGTCGATCGACAGCTCGATCGAGACGGTCAAGAACGCTTTGCGCGAGCGGGTGAACGTGCTGTCGGCTGCGCTTGAGCGCGAGCTTCCAGACGCTCGTTTCGTGGCGCCTGAGGGCGGCTACTTCATGTGGGTTGAGCTGCCGCGCGGCACCGATGTCGACGCATTGTTCGATGCGGCGGCAGGCCGGGGCGTCCAGTTCGTCAAGGGCACCGACTTCGTGCTCGAGGGCTACGAATCTTCGTTGCGCATCGCCTTCTCCGGCGTCACGCCCGCGGAGATCGAGGAGGGCGTGGCGCGCTTGGCCGAGGCCTACCGCGAGGTTACAGCGGCTGCCGTCGCCTGATCAGCGTCCGTATCGGCCCTGGCCGAGTACGAGCTGGTCGGGCAGAGCGATCCTCGGCGGCGGTGATGGGTCGGCTTTCACGGATACCGTCTCGGCGACGCTGATCGTGACGGTGGCCGGGGCGTTCTCGCCGGTCACGGTGATCTCGGTGTCGTCCTTTGCGGTGATCTCACCGATCAGGCCGGGGTGAATCCCAGAGGCCTTGAGGTAATGGAGCAGATCCTCGGCTTCGTTCTCCAGGCGCAGGATCTGCACCTTGGACCCGATGGCGCAGTCAGCCAGAGGTACACCGTCGACGCGTTCACCGACACGGATCGGGTGGCCGTGCGGGCAGGTCAGTGCGTCGCCAACGGCGCTGCGCATGTACGCCTCAAAGCGCGGCGTCATCGCGTGCTCCAGGTGCTCAGCTTCCTCGTGTACGTCGTCCCACGGCACGCCGACGACGTCTGTCAGGAAGCGCTCGATCATGCGGTGGCGGCTGACGACGTGCTCAGCATGGGTGCGGCCCGAGTCGGTGAAGCTGATCAGGCGGTCGGTGCCGCGGCTGATGTAGCCGTCGCGCTCGAGTCGGCCAACCATCTCGGAGACCGTCGGCGGTGAGAGCTGCATGGCCCTGGCGAGATTCGCGGCGGTCATCGGGAGCCCAGCCTCGAACAGCCAGAACAGGCTCTCGAGGTACTCCTGCTCGGCATCGGTCGCGTGTGGCGTGTCATGGGACATGGGTGTGATGCTAATCGGTCGGGAATGTGAGCTCGCTGCACTTGGTGAGCCACTAGGATCGCGGCGATGGCTCTGCCGCTGCAACCGCCGATCGAACCCCAGCTTGCACGCGGGAAACCGGAGCTTCCAGTCGGTGACGGCTGGGCATATGAGCCCAAGTACGACGGCTTCCGCGCGATCGCGTTCGTCGACGGCGATCAGCTGCTGCTGCAGTCGCGTGGGTCAAAGCCGCTCGATCGCTACTTCCCGGAGCTGAGCTTTCCGGCCGGACGCTACGTGCTCGACGGTGAGATCGTGATCGACGCAAGGCCCGGTGCGAGTGAGACCGAGGACTTTGACGCGCTGTCACAGCGGATCCATCCGGCGGCCTCGAGAATCAAGCTGCTGTCGGAGCAGACGCCGGCGCGCTACATCGCGTTTGACCTGCTGGCGTTTGAGGACGAGGTGCTGCTTGATCAGCCGTTCACGGAGCGTCGGCGACGGCTCGAGCAGCTGGCGCTGTCTGACATCTCGCTGGCGCCGGTCGTGATGACTGCGGTCGATGCCGAGCCGTGGCTGCGATCGGCGGAGGGCGTGGTCGCCAAGGATGTAAGTGCCGCCTACGCGCCCGGCAAACGCACGGCGATGGTGAAGGTCAAGCGCACCCGCACACTCGACGCGGTTGTGGCCGGGTACCGGCCTGGCAAGGAAGTCGAGACCGTGGGTTCATTGATCCTGGGGCTGTACGACCCTGACGGTGACCTGCACATCGTCGGGCATTGCTCGGGAATAAAACCCGCCGAGAAGCGCGCGCTACGCGAGCGCCTGGCTGGATACGAGACCGGCACGCGCGGCCGCGGCGACCCGAGCCGCTGGAAGAACGAGAAGGACCTGGAATGGGTCGAGCTGCGTCCAGAGCTGGTGATTGAGGTCAGCTTTGACCAGTCCAGTGGCGGGCGCATCCGCCATGGGACGAAACTGCTGCGTTGGCGAGAGGACAAGCCCCCGCGCGACTGCACGCTCGATCAGATGCAGGCGTAGGGCTCAGTCCGGGCGCGCGCGGCTGGGCTGGACACGCTTGGGCTCCCCGGGCTGCTTGGCGTACTGCGGCGGCCAGGCGGCGTCGCCAAGTCCCTGCTCCTCGTCGCGATCGACCTGCTCAAGCAGGCTCGCAAGCGAGCCCGCCGTATCGTCGATCGTGGCACTCGGATCGCCCTTTTCGCGGAGGCGCGCGGGCACAGTGTCGATCCGCAACTCGGCCGGCTCGACGTCGGCCACCTCGTCCCAGCCAAGCGGGGTTGAGACACGTGCGTCAGGTGTCGGCCGGACGCTGTACGCGGAGGCGACCGTGCGATCACGGGCGTTCTGGTTGTAGTCGATAAAGACACCGTGGCGCTCCTCCTTCCACCATTTGGTGGTGGCGAGCTCGGGTACACGCCGCTCGACCTCGCGGGCGAGGGCCAGGGCGGCTCGGCGTACCACGAGGAAGTCATGGTCAGGCTCGATCCGGACGTTGACGTGGATCCCGCGCGAGCCGCTCGTCTTCGGAAAGCCGGTGAGACCGTGCTCTCGAAGGACCTCGCCGACGCAGAGCGCGACCTGGCGAACGTCGTCAAAGCTCGCCTCCGGCGTGGGGTCGAGGTCGACCCGCAGCTCGTCGGGATGGTCCACGTCCGGGGCGCGAACGGGCCACGGGTTCCAGTCGATCACGCCGAGGTTCACGCCCCAGATCAGGTGAGCCGCGTCGTTGGGGAGCATCTCGCGTGCCGTCCGGCCGCTCGGGAAGGTGACGGTCGTGGTCTCGATCCAGTCCGGCGCCGAATCTGGGATCCGTTTCTGGAAGAACGGCTCCTGTGCCGCGCCGTTGACGAACCGCTTCAACACCGTCGGCCGGTTGCGCAGATGGTTGAGGGTCGCGTCAGCAGCCGCGAGGTAGTACTGAGCGAGATCGAGCTTCGTCACCCCCAGCTCTGGGAAGAACAACTTCTGGGGATTCGAAAGCCTGACCTCGCGGCCGGCTACCTCGATCGTGGTGTGGTCGGCCATCGTGTCTGACAGGATGGCGCGCATGGCAAGCCGGGACGCAATCGGCATCCCAACGGGGATCCTGATCGTGCCCGACCGCTTCGCTGGGGGCTTCTCCGCGGAGGCGGTCGGCGAGGCGCTGCATGCCGGGCTGGCTGCCAGCGGGCTGCCAGCCCGGGTAACGACGCTGGACAGCCCCGATTACAACGCGCAGATGCTCGGGGCGCACGCTGTTGTGACCGGCATGGGGCACCTCGGGCGCGAGAGCCTGGTCGGCACGCTCCTGTCCGAGGTCGCGACCCGCGCGCGGCAGGCGGGCGTCCCCTGCCACGCGGTCGTCGGCTCGCATGCGCTCAGTTTGTTCGAACTGCGGATCCTCGATCTTCAGCTGGTGCTGGAGGCCACGACCCTGGTGGAGATCGAAGCGGCCGGCGCTGAGATCGGGTCTGCGATGCAGGCCGACCTCGCCCTGGGCGCTTAGGTGTCCTAGTGCGCGAACGCCTCCAGCGCGCCTCGTTTGCTGTGAGGCATCGGCCCGTCGAGCGACTCGAGGTCGTCAGTCTCCTCGCTCAGATGCTGGAGCAGTAGGTCAGCCATATCGATCGTCATGCCGGCGCGCACCACGATCCGAAGGACGCTCAGATCCTGGCGGTTCTCCGGGAACGAGTAGGCGGGCACCAACCAACCGCGCTGGCGGAGCCGGTCCGACACGTCGAAGACCGTGTAGTTGGTCACGTACTCGTCCAGCGTGAACGCGAACACCGGCAGTTCGTCGCCCTTGGTCAGCAACTTGTACGGACCCATTTCGGCGATCCCCGAGGACAGATGCAGTGCCACATCCTGGGCGTTCTGCATCGTCCGGCGGTATCCCTCATAACCGAGACTGCTGAACATGAAGTACTGAGCAAGCACCTCACTGCCGGGCCGAGAGAAGTTCAGTGCGAACGTCGGCATGTGGCCGCCGAGATAGTTGACGTCGAAGATCAGGTCCTTCGGCAGCGCCTCCTGGTTGCGCCAGATCGCCCAACCGACACCGGGGTAAACGAGCCCGTACTTGTGGCCGGAGGCGTTGATCGACTGCACCCGCGGGATCCGGAAGTCCCACTCCAAGTCCGGGTGCAGGAACGGTGCGACGAATCCTCCGGACGCCCCATCGACGTGCATCGGTATGTCGAGGCCGGTCTTGGCGTGCAATTCGTCGAGCGCCGCGGCGATCTCCTTGATCGGCTCGTAGCTGCCGTCGAAGGTCGAACCGAGCACACCGACGACACCGATTGTGTTCTCGTCGCACAGCGCTGCCGCCTCTGCCGCCCCCATGTGGTAACGCTCGCCCTCCATCGGCACGAGGCGCGGCTCGATTTCCCAATAACGCATGAACTTCTCCCAGCAGACCTGGACGTTGGTCCCCGTCACCAGGTTCGGTTTGTCAGTCGGCTTTCCGGCCTCGCGCATCCGGTCGCGCCAGCGCCACTTCAGCGCCATCCCGGCGAGCATCGCCGCCTCGCTCGAGCCCGTCGTCGAGCAGCCAGTGGCCTTCTCCTCGAGGTCGGCATGCCAGAGGTCGGCGATGATGTTCACGCACCGCGACTCGATCTCGGCAGTTTGCGGGTACTCGTCCTTGTCGATGATGTTCTTGTCGGCCGTCTCGTCCATCAATTTCCCGGCCAACGACGGCATCCACGTCGTCACGAACGTCGCCAGATTCAGCCGAGCCTGACCATCGAGCAGCAGTTCGTTGTTGAGCAGCTCATAGGCCATCCCTTCACCGATGCCATGAGTCGGCATGCAGTTCAGCGGCACCGTTGCATTCGGGTCTCTGTGGTGCACCGGCGCGGCGAGCGGCTGGTGTTGGCTGGCATGTGCCTGGTGCGTGGAAAGGGCCATCTAGATCTCCTCTGGCATCTGGATTGCATTCACGAAGCGGTCGAACGCGGGTCGGTCGCGGTCTGCGTAGAACGGTTCATCGCCGTCGCGTAGCAATGCCGACACACGCTCTAGGTCATACAGCAAAGCCAGTTTTCCTGGCGGGTCGTCCCATTCCCCGCTGTCATAGCGGTCAACCCATTCAGCAAATGCTGCGAGAGCCTCGACCTGAATCGGGTTCTCCCACCAGCAGCTGCGCACCGGAAGCATGTAGCGCTCGCGCAGTCGGCCGACATCAGCCCACAGCCGCTCGAACCAGGCGCGGCACTGGTCCGGATCCTCGACCGGCGGCTTCATTCGCCGGCCGCCATGCGGCGCAGCCGGCGATCGGCGAACCATGTGCGCAGCCTGATCCGTACCGGCGCCAGCCGGCCGTACAACAGCAGCGCGTGCCCCTCTGGCAGTTGTCGCAGCGCCTCGGCGGAGATCAGTGGCGCGCGGCGCAGACCGTATGAGCGCGTCGTGCCACCTCGGCCCATGGTTCGCGTCATCTCGCTGCGCTCCTGCTCTCCCGCCAGACCCGAGAAGT
Organism: uncultured Conexibacteraceae bacterium; assembly: GCA_963844665.1. Classification (GTDB taxonomy): domain Bacteria; phylum Actinomycetota; class Thermoleophilia; order Solirubrobacterales; family Solirubrobacteraceae; genus Palsa-465. The sequence goes on along the minus strand of CAWJPB010000005.1, from coordinate 790,343 downwards.
AGCGCAATGTGTCGAGGTCCGCTACGCCCGGCAGCAGCATTCGTGCCCGGTGGCTGTTGACGACCGTTTCAGCCTGCTGTCGGTAGCGACTGCGCGCCTGGGCGAGGTCGTGGAAGATCGAGATCAGCTGGATGTTGTGGCTCGGCGCTGTCGATGCGATCTCTGCGAGGTTCGGCAGCGGTGCGACATTGCCCGCCTCGTCCAGGCACACCAGTAGCGGACGCTCCAGCCTCCCACCGGATTGGTTGGCCAGCGCGTACGCTGAGTCCACGACCTCGGAAAGCAGCGCCAGAAAGATCGGTCGGAGCAGTTTCGATGCCTTGGCGTCGCCGATCAGGTACAGCGTCGAGTCGGCGTCGAGCAGGCGCTCAGGCGTGATCTCGCAGCCGTGCGCCGAACGGGCCACGCGCGTGAAGCGGTACGCGCGCAGCAGCGCCTGCGCGGTCGCCTCGATCGAGCCGCGCGTACGGTCGGCCTGCGCCTCGAACGCGCGGATCGCGTCGTACGCTGCGCGAGTGTCGAGCCGCTCCCTCTCTGTGGAGGCCGCTGCCAGCAGCCTGTCCAACGCCGAATCGAGTCCGCGGGTGCCCTGGCCATAGACCCAGGCAACGACCTGCTCGATGCCGTCGCCAGACCGTGCGGCGACGTAGAGCAGTGGGGCCAGGCGCTGCTCGGCCGCAATCGCCCAGAAGTCACCGCCCTCGACTCCCCTCTGGTCAAGCTCGCCCGCTGCCGCGAGCCGCCAAGCGACCTCGAGCGCGCCGTCCCAGGTGGAAGCGCCGCGCAGCGGCGACCAGGTGTGCGCGGGCACGCCGGACAGCTCGAAGGGATCGAACACGAGGACCTCGCCAAGCTGACGGCGACGCCTGAGCGACGCCCCCAGCAGGTCGGTCTTGATCGAGGAGGCCACCGCCGGTCCCTGCCATTCGAGCAGGGCCGGGATCGCCAACCCCGCTGATTTGCCTGATTGCGGCGGTCCGAACGCGACCAGGGCGTGGCGCTGCTCCGCTCGCAGCAGCCGGCCCCTGTCGTATCCGAGCGCGAGCCGGCCCACTGGTCGGCTCGCGCTGTCGCCGAACTCACGCAGCACCCTCAGGTCACGGCGCGATGCCCACCGCGCGCCGGCGTCGTCACGGCCGTTCAGGGGACGTTCACGCGTGAACGCGAACACGATCAGCGCCACCGCAAGGAGGGCCAACGAGGCGAGATCACCCTGCATCGATGCGCATCCCGGAGTCGGTATCGGTCAGTCGTTGCTCGATTCGCGATCGGTAGTGGTGCACCAGAAACGATCGCGTGCCGACACGCCACAGCGCCTGCCCGGGGGTGAGCTGCGTCAACATGCGCGCCTCCGTACCCGAGAGGCCGAGCAGCTCGCGAGTCAGCGGGACCTGGCTCTCATCCTGGTGATAAATGATCCGGGTCGACGCGTCGGCGATCAGCCCTTCCGCGATGCGGGCGGCCCGGGAGCCGGCGTCGCCCGCGGCCTGTAGGTCACCGAGCTTGTGCAGCACGACCAGGTTCATGACGCCGAACTGCCGGGCGAGCTTGAAGTTCGATTGAAACCACTCGCCCAGGCCGGTGTGCTGGATGATCTTCCAGGATTCGTCGGCCACGTTGATCAGCCGCTCGCGGCCGGGATGCTCTGCCGTTCGGGCGAGCTCCGCGCTCATCCATGCCGTCGCGCAGGCCATCAGGATGCCGACGGCTGGTGAGTCGCGAACCGCGTGCAGGTCGAGCACCAGCAGCCGAGCCCCGAGGTCGAGGCCGGGGCTCGTGGGGCCGTCGAAGATGCCCTTGAGCGGGCCCTCGCACAGATCCTGCAGCGCAAGCGCGGCTCTGCGGGCTTCGGCTGCGAGGGTCTCAGGCGCAGTCTGTAGGCGCGCCGCCATTTCGGCTGGAGGGTCGAACATGACTGCGCTGATCTCGGGCAGCGTGGGCTCGAGCGCCCTGTCTCGTACGGTCCTCAGCGCCTCGCGCAGCGACGCTGCCTCGATCTGTTGCAGCGGCTCTCCGATCGCGGTGGTGGCGATCGCGCGGAGCAGTTCGATCTGGGCGTGTTCCTCAGGTCGGGCTGAGAGCGGATTGAGTCGCACGCCCCCGCCCGGCGCGAGCGAGATCGGCCGGACGCCGACCGCGTCGCAGAGTGGTCCGTACTCCCGCTTGACGTCGAGCACGAACGCTCTGCGCCCGAACAGCAGCATCCGCCACAACAGCGTCTTCACGAGTGCGCTCTTGCCCTGGCCGAGTTTGCCGATCACGATCGCGTTGGGATCGTCCAGCGTGCCGTCCTCGTAGAGGACCCAGGGGTCGAAGCAGAACGCGCCGCCGGTGTTGTCACGTCCGATGAAGGCGCCTTTGCCGCCGAGGCTGCCGCCCGCGGTGAACGGGTAGATGGCCTGAGCGTGACGCGTGGTCACCCGGTGTGCCGGCCGCGCGGTCGTCATCGCAGACCTCTTGCGAGCGGCAGCGTGAAGGCGAACGCCTCAGCCTGCTGTCCGTACATACGGCGCAGTTCGAGTCGCGCACGAGCCGCCTGGCCGTGGGCCTCCGTGCATGCGCGGCGCAGCTCGCCCTCGTCGCGTCCACTCACGGTGACGAAGCCGGCAAGGCGTACCTCGGCATGGCCGGCGGCGAGCTCGGCCTCGCGGCGGGCGGCTGCCTCCTGTGCCTGCCGCTGGCGTGCCGTCTCCGATTGGCCGAACCGGCGTCGCAGCTCATTGTCGGCGCGATCGCGTGTGATGGCCGCCTCGACCTCACGCGCTGAGCGGTCAGGTGAGACCGGCTCGAACGTGACAGCGACCGTTCGTACGGTTCCCGAATCGGCCAGCAGCGCGTCCATGAACATCGGTGAGACGCCAACCCGGGGCCAGCCGCTGATCCAGTAAGTGGAGTGAAGCGCACCGTCGCTGCGATAGTGATCCCACGCCTCGAGCGCTCCTGTGGGTGCCGCGGCGTGCAGGTGTAGCCGGGTCGCTGCTCCGGTCGTGGCCTGCCGGAGCTTGTTGCGCCCGCCTCGGCTGGCCGACCTGAAACGATCGGAGTGCCCGTCGATCGCGTCCAACGCTGCCAATTCGCTGCGCGCATAGGGATCGAACGCGGTGCGGATGACGCGCGTGAGCTGACCGGTGTTGAGCGCGCCCAGCACCCGGATCTCCGCGGTCTCGAGCCCGCGCACGACATGGCCGACCTGCTCGATGACCAGCTCCGGCACCAGCCCGCTGGGTCCGTGCATGCGCCCGGTATCCAGCTGAACAGCCAACAGAATCTCGTGATCATGGGCCACCTGTGTGCTCTGGCCGATCAGTTCGAGGTAGGACTCGACCAGCGGCGTGCCTCGCGGCGGCAGCTGCGGATCGCGCGCGGAGTGCAACCACCGAGCGAGCTCATCTCCCTGTGCCGGCGAGGTGCGTTCGATCCATTGGAGGCGTCGGATCGGAGCGTCGGCGGAGGTGGCGAGCACGCCGCCCCATTGCGCCAGACGACGCTCCTGCACCTCTGGATCCAGCAGCGCGAACGAGAGCGCGCGGCAGGCGAGCACCACGGTGAGGAGACGCCCACGCCGCTCGGAGAGCGCGCCGACGCTGCGTCCACGGTGTGTGACCTCGACGAGTTCGACGCCGCGCAGGGACGGTGGCAGGGCCTGCTGCGCAGGCGGGACGCGGTTGTCCGCGGTCATGCCGTGCGTGGGCAGAGGCGAACGAAACCTCCGTCGACCGGCGGCAGCGCGTATCACGAAGGCACAGCTGACCGGTGCCCATTGCTCCACCGTGTTCCCGGCCACGGGCACGGTTGCCACCGCCACCGCAACGGCGAGCAGGGTGAGGGCCGCGAGCACGCCAGTGCCGCCGCCGAGGCTGTCGAGCAGCTCGACGCCGGTCGCAAGCGCACCGCCGACGGCGATCGCCTGGCCGACCCGGATCGGGCCGAGCAACCCACGCCGCTCAAGCGGCCCGAACCGGTAGCTGGTTCGCTCATCGGTCATTCCGATTCCTCACTGCCGGGTGGGTCGGTGGAGTGCGGGTCGTTGAACGGGCCGGCGGCGAGTTCGGGGCCCAGGCTCATTTCAGGTAGCTCGTCCCAGGGTTCATTCTGAGTCCGCCACATCTCCGGTAGTCGCACGGGGCCGCGAGCGTCGTCGCTCGGGGATTCGTTGTTCGCGGCGGCGGCGCCGGTCGCTGGTAATGCGTCGGGCTGAGACTGGGATTCGCGCTGCGCTTCAGACGCCGGCTCGCGTGGCACGGCCTGCTCTGTCGCGACCGGTGGCTCGGGCTGAGTGGCTGACCCGGACACGGTCGCCGGCTGGGATTGAGCGGCTTGTCCGGACGCGGCTGACGGCTGGGATTGAGCGGCTTGTCCCGACGCGGTGGCCGGGTCGGGCTCCCGCGCCACGGTCGGTTGAGCACCGAGCTCTGTGTCCGGCTCCGCTGAGAGCCCGAGTCCAGCCGGCAGACCAGATCCGGCGCCCGAGTCCTCCCCGGTGGAAGACTGGGCGAGTCCGTCGGCTTCGCCCGATTGTCCCGGTCCCGACGACGTCGCCGGCGAGTCCTCGCTCGAGAATCCGCCATTTGCATCCTGCGCCTGCCGGCGAAGCCGGTCAGGCAGCGACATCGCCATCTCCGCAGCGTTGCCTGAGTGGCCCCAGAGTTTCTGTGCGCTGCCACTGACGTGCGGAAGCTCATGCCGCATCATGCCGGCGGTCCCTGCCGCGAGTTCAGTGAACGGAAGGATGCGCATCAGTGCCCACGGAGCGAAGGTCGCGAACACCACGAGTGCCATGGCCGTGAGCAGCGTCGAGAGCTCGTTGCCGCCGCTGGCCAGCGCCGCCCCGGCGAGCGACAGCACCGCGACGATCACGAACTTGGACAGGACCAGCGAGACCAGTAGCTCGACCATGCGCACGCCCCACACCCGTCGCGCCGGCCAAACCATCGCCGCGAAGGCGAGCGGCAGCATCAGCACGACGACGTACACAGCTGCCTCCCGAACCAGCAGCTCGATTGCCAGGGCGAGCGCGGCCAGGAGGGCGAACAGACCAATAATGACCGCGAAGAACAGCGAGCCGTCAGCCGCGGACAGGCCGGCGGCGGCTGCCGCCGCCTGATCGAGAAAGTGTGCGCCTCCCTTGATGCCGGTCGCCGACACCGCGGACGACATCTGATCAGTCGCGGCGAGCAGCAGCATCGTCAGCGGCGCGGCCAAGCTGACGCCGAGCAGCGACAGGGGTAGGTAGCCGAAGACGGACTTGACCAGTAGCGCCATGTCCGAGCGAGCGAGCGCCTGCACAGCTGCCGCGCAGATGAACGGCACCGTGAGCATCGCGGCCAGGGCCGCGACTCGCCAATAGGTTGAGGAGAACCAGGTGCTGTCGAGGTTCGGTGCGGTCGTCGCACCAATCGACGAGGCGACCTGGCGCAGGGCGTCTTCGGTACCAGTGAGCACCCAGGAGGCGATCTGGCTCAACGCGAAGCCGGCGACGGCTTTGGTTGCGGTGTGCGCGACCGCTTCGGATCCGGTGGCGTTGGTGGCGTCGTTCAGAATGCCGCTGAAGGTGCCGATGACGCTCACTTCGCCGTCGCTCCGAGGTGCGCAAAGAAGTTGACAAGCCCTGGCGCGGCGCCGATTACCAATGCCGCGCCGGCTGAGACCAGTGCCCCCATGCGTCCCTTCGCGGCGTAGTGGTGGCTGTTGGTGTGCGACGCGACTGCCCACAGTGCCGCGCCGATGAACGCACCGACGAGCGTGATCGTGAGAGCCCAGGCATCGGCTCCGTTGACGATCTGCTGTAGGACGTTGCTGCCTGGCAGGCCGGCCGGGTTGGGGGTGGCGCTGACGTCTGCGATGTAACTGGGCACGGCGGGCTCCAATCGACTTGAGACTAAATGAGAACTGCACCGTAGCAATCGATGTAGGTTCCTGATAGGCTCACATGTGTCAAATTAGACTCAATTGGAGATGAGATGGCAAGTGTCGCCAGTTCAAGGAAGGACTATCTGGAGGAGCTCTACTCGGAGCTGCAACCGCAACTGGTGCGGATCCTCCTCAGCAACCTGCAGGCTCCGGATTGCGTGATCGAGGACGCGTGTCAGACCGCCTGGGGTTCGCTGCTGATCGGTCGGCCGGAACTCCAGCCCGGCAGTGAGCTCGGGTGGCTGGCGACGACCGCCACGCGGGTGGCGTTGCGACTCTTACGCCGCGAGCGGCGCGACGCGCCTGTCGCCGAGCTCCCGGAGCCGACCAGCCTTGATGCCTACCGGAGCGTCACACCGGACCCCCAGCGGACGCTGGAGGTCCGTGAGCGCATCGCGGAGGTCCGTCGGCTTCCGGTCCGTCAGCAGCGCATCGTGATGCTCCACGGTTTCGGCTACGAGTACGAGGAGATCGCTGCCGTGACCGGCGACACGCGGCGGACCGTTGCGCGTCAACTAGCGCGTGCGCGGCAGCGGCTCGCGAAGTTGGCAGATGAGGGTGAGTGACGTTGCCCAGGACTCAGACGCAATGGATCAAGGTGCTTGGACGCAACGGCTGGAGACAGCAGGCCGGCGGCAAGCATCAGGTCAAGATGACCAAGCCCGGCAGGCGCCCGGTCACACTGCCGGACAACCATCGACGGGCCTACTCCCGGGGCTTCGAGGCGCAACTGCGGCGCGAGACCGGGCTGGACCGCGGGGACTATCCCACCGGGTCCCACGCCCGGCTCCCGCGCGAGACCGGGCTGGAGCGTTGACTCGCGTGTGCTGGGCTGGAACGTTGACCGCAACCTAGGATGAATCAACGATGACGCAGAATGTTCACGTCAGGGTGCGCTTCGAGGATCAGGCCTTTTGGGCCACCGTCGATGAGTATCCAGGGGTCTTTGCCACAGGGGACTCGCTCGACGAGCTACGCGAAAGCCTCGAGGAGGGACTATCACTCGTGGTCGCCGGCCGCGGCTCGAAACAGCGCCATATCCGGATGTCGCCGCTCGCTGCAGTGTCGGCGGATGGCGTCGCCGAAGCCGAGCTCACGGTCGCCTGAGCGGGTCACGCCCAAGACCCCTGAGGCTGGGCGGAGCCAGACCCTCGGTGGCCAGGGTGTTCTCTACGCGCCGGAGCTCCCCCGCCCCGTCAGCGAGCGAAGCCGTGGGGGCCAGGGCGTGCCCTACGCGCCGGAACTCCCCCGACCCGTCAGCGAGCGGAGCCGTGGGGGCGCAAGCCCGTAGTTCGGCCTGGGCGGGTGCTTCGGCCTGGGTGCGACAGGGCTCGCCCGAGGGCCGGACAGCCCGAGGGCCGTCGATTCAGCGCGCCCTGCCCCGCTTGCGCCGCTTGCGTTCGGCGGGCTTGAGCTTGCGCGGCTTGTACGGGGTCTTCGAACCGGGGTGCGAGCGGGCGCCGTACATAGGGTCCTCGTGGTTGTGACCAACCTGAGCGGTGTGACGGCGTGAGTCGTGCCATACCCAGAAGGCGATGCCGCTGAGCAGCGCGACCGCGACCACAGCGATCAGGATCGCGTCGGTGCCCGATATTCCGCCGCTACTGGACGTGGTCGTGGCGGCCGACGACGACCCGCTCGTCGTGTTCCCTGAGGAGGCATTCTGCTCCGCGTTTGACAGGTTCAGCGACGGGCTCGAGCCTGAGGCTGACGTGGCGGTGTCGCCGGCCGCCAATGCCGCCGGCGCTGCCAGCCCAGCCGCGACCGCGCCGAAACTGAGGACGAGCGTTGGGATCAGGAGGGTGAGCGCGAGCAGGCGGCGCATAGGCCTACGGATATCAGAGATCGTGCGGAAGTGCTAGGAGTCCAGCGGATTGTTCATCGCCGGGGGCTCAGGATCGGTCGCGTACGGGTTCTCGTTGTCATGGATCTCCTCGTGGTACACGCTCTCCACGTTGACCTGCCAGATGTCGTGGTGCGTGCCGAGCGTGACGTTGTCCACCGCCCGCATCGCCGTCAGCATCGAGTGATCCGAGTTGTTGTAGCGGTGAAGGCCGTTGCGTCCGACCTGCGCCAGGTTGGTCATCTCGCGCTCCAGCCACGAGCGGATCGTGGTGACGCGCTCCGCATACTTCTCGTCGTAGATCGGGTACGCCTTGTGGACCCGGGCAACGAACCCGAACTTGACATTCGCGGCCTTGGCGAGCTTCAGCTTCTCGATCTCCTGGCCGGCCATCTCGACGAGCTTGTCGTCGTCCATGTTCCAGAGCGCGTCGCCCTCGAAGCAGAAGTACTCCATCCCGATCGAAGCGTCCTGGTCGTTGGGGACCATCCACGGGCTCCACGACTTGAAGTTCTGGATGCGCAGCACCTGGACGCCCGGCTGGTGGATGTAGATCCAGTTGTCCGGGAACAGGTCCTCGCCCTCCATCACCAACAGCACGGTCAGAAACTCGCGATAGCGCAGGCCGCGCGCAGCGTCGCGCACCTCCGCCGGCGCCTCCGGGTCGGCGATGCCGACCGTGGTGCGCAACGGCAGCGACGAGATCACGTGCGACGGAGTCAGCACCTGACCGCCAGCATGTACCTCGACCAAGCGCCCACCGTCGGTCACCAGCTTCGTCACGGGAGCGTTCATGCGGATCTCGCCACCCTGCTCCTGGATGTCCTTCGCCATCTGCTCCCACATCTGCCCCGGTCCGAACCGCGGGTAGTTGAACTCGGAGATAAGTGACTTGATCTTGTTGCCCCTGTTGCCCAGGAAGGCGGCCTTGGCGGCGCTGAAGAACGAAAGGCCCTTGATCCGCTGAGCCGCCCATTCGGCGCGAATCTCATCGGTCGGGACGCCCCACAGCTTCTCCGTGTAGGTCTTGAAGAAGTGCGTGTACAGGCGCTTGCCGAAGCGGTTTGAGACCCACTCCTCAAACGTGTCCTCGCGGCCCTTGGGCTTGGCCTGCGCCCACAGGTAGGAGGCCATGCAACGCGAGAGCTCGATGACGCCGAGCTGACGGATCACATCCATGCCCTCCAGCGGGTACTCGAGAAACTTGTCGTTCCAGTAGATCCGGCTCTGGCGCGGGCGCTTGAGGAACTCCTCCTTCATGATCTCATGCCAGAGGTCATCGACTTCCTTGACCTTCGTGAAGAAGCGGTGGCCACCGAGGTCGAAGCGATAGCCGTCCCGGACCTCCGTGCGGGCGATGCCGCCGAGCATGTCGGTCGCCTCCAGGATCACGACCGCCTTACCCTGCTTCGCGAGCTGGTAGCCGGCTGTCAGGCCCGCGGGCCCGCCACCGAGCACGACGACCGGACGGTCAGCGGTGATGTCTGCGCCGGGAGCCGGCGCCGTAGCCAGTGAGTCAGACACGTATTGACCTACTTCTTGACGTAGAGAATGGCGGAGTCCGCGACGCAGCAGGCGCCGCGGTAGTTGTGGGGCGCGACCGCCTCCATCTTGAACTGCTTGTCGTCGCTGAGGATCGAGCCCCATTGCGCTGAGCGCCAGAGGATCTCGGATGTCCACGGCGCCTTCCAACCGGTCGCACCTTCGGTCAGTGGCCGGATGTACAGCACCTGCTGGCCGGGCCTCAGCGCTTTCAATTCGGCGGGCAGGACCTTCCACGGGTCCGCGGCGCGGTAGCGAGGCATCGCGTTGATCCAGTTCATCCACGACGGGTTCTTCACCGGACCGATGGTGTTGGAATATCGAAGGCCGGTGGGTAAGTAGTAGTAGGCAAGCGGAGTCTGCTCCGGCTGGCCGACGATCACGAGGTCGTTCTTGTGCATCAGCGGGCCGATCTCCCCGCCGATGTCCTGCATGTCGCTCTTATGGGCGGGCGCATAGGTACCCGGCCGTGCAAGGAAGATCAGCGCGACGGCCAGCGTGAGCGCGCCGACGATGCCGGCTCGTGACATCCCGATCGCGGTGAACATCATGATCGCCGGGATGATCGGCGCGAAGTAACGGGGGTTCCAGGCCGGCGTGATCTGCGATGCGATCCAGCCGAACATGAGCGTGAAGAACACGAGCGCGAACAGCATCAACGCGACCTTGGCTTTGGTGCTGGCGCGCTCCGAGGGCGCAAACAGGCCCGCATAGCCGACGGCCGTGCCAATCAGCAGGATCGCGGCGACTGTGGAGCCCCCGTACACACTCTGGGCGATCTGAACCGGAGCGCCGAAGCGCGGCGCCGTGTTCCAGGGAGCTGCGGTGTGCACCGACTGGAAGATGAAGTTGGGAACCCACGGCAAGAACAGGATCCCCGCCCCGACGTAGGCGTAGACCGCATCGCGAATCAGGTTCTCGCGGATCTCTTCGCCGCTGATGAAGTAGAGGACGACCAGCGACAGCGCCGAGCCTGCGCCGAAGAAGAGGGCCCAGTTGTGGGTGTAGAGCATCGCCGCCTGTGACAGCGAGAAGAGGATCACATAGCGCCGCTCGCGGAATACGAAGCCACGGATGAAGCCGATCGTGCCGAGCAGGCCGAGCAGCGTCATCAACGCGTACATGCGCGTCTCTTGGCTGTAGTAGTCGAGGAACGCACTCGCCGCCATCAGCGTCGCGGTCATCAGGGCCGCGCGCTTGCCGGCGATCCGCAATCCACCCCAGTAGCCGATGGGGATCGTCAACACGGCGAAGATCTCCGACAGCCAATGTGTCGCGGCCTCGCCGCTGCCCACCATCAGCATCCAGAAGTGCAGCAGCAGGTAGTAGAGCGGCGGCGAGCCGTCCTGGCGCAGGATGCCCGGGATCGCCGAGAGGTGGTGCGAGGAGATCCCGACGGTGATCCCCTCGTCCATCCAGTACTGCTGTCCGACCACCCGCGTGCGGACGTAGAGCGAGACCGCGGCGAGAATCAGCAGGATCAGCGTGACGCGCGCCCACTCGGGCAGCTCCTTGATGAAACCGGGCAGCGGAAAAGCGAACTCGCGGATGAAGCCCGAATCCTCTTGCTCAGGGGCGCGGATCGTGTCGGTGGTGGTTGTCGTCGCCATATTTCGAGACCTCAGCCCACGACGCCGATCGCCGCGCAGGCCCGGACCTTGGCCAGCACCTTGCTACCGGCGCGATTCGGGTAGACCAACAGACTGCCGATCACCGCGGCGCCACCCTCCTTGCCCTGGATCTGCTCGCCCTGGGCGACGCCCGCTGTCGGATAGAAGATGATGGTCGGGCCAGCGGGGACCGAGCCGACCTGGATCGCAGGCAGGTGCTGGGCGCCGTCGGCGTAGTACTTGCGGAAGGGGAGCTTGTCGCTCCTGAGGCACTTGACCTGTGGAATCCGGGGGTCGTCGACATACGACTCGTTGCCGGATGAGTTCTTGATCTGCTGCTGAGTGGCGCCTGCCACTGGCTTCTGCTGGATGCCACACGCACTCAGCAGCAACGCCATCAGCCCGCAGATTATCGTGACCTTCGGGAGGGACATCTCGAAGCAGGGTAGTCGATGAACCTACGTTGACGTGCGTTGGCTCGGGCCCCGGATAACCAGCGATTCAATGTGAGATAAAGCCGTTTTCAATCACGTCTTGCTGTACGGCGAGCAGTCCATGTAAAGCGTCACCGGATAGTGCCTGGACACGCTGTAGTGCGACCCGCCCTGCTCCCAGGCCTTGATCTCCGCGGGCGTCGGGTACAGGGGCGAGCCACTCGTGATCGGGCTCTGGAACACAACATTCGGACCCAACTCTTTCTTGGCCCTCCTGGACTTGTCACCAGCTGACTGAACGTAGGAGATCCGCACGCCCAGGTACCAGGCGGCCATCGTCACCTGGTAGTTCTCGGTCATGACGCTGCCGCACGCCATCACTCGCTTGGCGCCGCCCGCGCGGGCGATCAGCGAGGAGATCGCATCACGCAGCTGCGCCTGGTAGCGCACGTCATAGCGGATCGATTTGATCGTGAGCATGCGGTGCGTGAACCAGGTAGGGACAAAGATGAAAACGGCGAGCATCGCCACCGTGCCGGCGGCGGCCCGCTGGCCCCAGCCGGCTCCCAACCGAGGTGACAGACGCTGTCCGGCGACGCCCAGAACTCGCGCCAAGCCGAGGCAGGCCCATCCGTAGGCTGACGCGCCGCCGACGTAGACCAGCATCACGCCGAGGATCGCGTAGCGAGGGTTGCCGGCAAACCCGGCCTGGGTCTCGATCGAGATCAGCACCCACCACAGGAACCCGGCGGTCGAGGCGAGCGCTGCGGCGACGGCGGCGCCGTGGTCGCGGACCGAGTTCCACCAGCCGCCCAGCCTTTGTCGCGCTCTGGCGACCAGGTAGACGGTCACCGCCATCTGGATCAGGGCGGCGAACTCGACGCGCTCGAGCACCAGCGGCCAGACCTTGGTCGACATCTCGGTCCACAGGGGAAACGAGCTGAAGATCGCGCTCGTGTGCGAGTGGTTCTTCCGAGGATGGGTGATGAGACTATGCACGGTGCCGCCCCCCAACTTCTGCGGCACCACCCAGAGCAGCAACATCAGCACGCCCAGCCCGAGCACAAGCGGGATCGCGCGACGGTCCCTCCACATCAGCCACAGGCCGTAGGGTCCCCAGATGATCCAGAACTCGGGCCGGTCCAGCGACGGGATGATGCCGAGCGCGAACGCCTGCCGGTGGTGACCGTCCCAGGCACGCTCTGCGGCGATCAGGGTGGCGGCGACCATCACGCCTTCCGAGTAGCCCAGCAGCATGTTGCCGGGGAACGAGGCCGTGAAGGTGGTGCAGACGAGTGCGATCGCACCTGCCAGCAACGAGGGCGCAACCGCGGCGGATCGCCCACCGATGCCCAGACTCGCGAACCAGCCGTCCCCGCGCCTGCGCACGGTCAGTGCCCAGGTGATCCGCATCGCCAGCTTGGCCGTCATCAGCACGCTGATCACGGCCCCGGCGCGAGCGATCAGCAGCCATAGGTTCGGCTGCGCCGATCCGAAGGCTGCCAGCACCGTCGTGAAGATCACCGGCAAGGGCTTCCAGCTCGAGCCGCCGGCGATGTGCAGCGAGCCGTGGAAGATCTCGCGGCCCCAGATCAGCCACGACCAGGGGTCATAACTGGGCGTCGAGGGATAAAGCAGCGAGAGCCCCGCGAGCGCCAACGCCAGCAGCGTCAGCCAGATATAGAAGCGGCCGCCGCGAAACAGCGAGAGGCCGCTCAACGGTGCACGGGGTGAGGTGACTGCAGTCATTTCTGGCCCATGTTTTAGACGGTCCGGCTCAACCTGCGCTTCGCGAGGCTGCGCCGGACCGTCAGCATGAGGCTGCCCGGGAGTGTCAGAGCGGAGTCGTATAGGCGCCGTTGATGCCGCCGTCCACCAGCAGTGAGGACGCGGTCATGAACGATGAATCGTCACTGGCGAGGAACAGCACCGCCTTGGCAATCTCATCGGCCTGGCCGAAGCGGCCCATCGGCACGTGCACCAGCCGGCGGGCCGCACGCTCGGGGTCCTTGGCGAACAACTCGATCAGCAGCGGCGTGCTGACCGGCCCGGGGCAGATCGCGTTCACTCGCACCCCGCTCTTGGCGAACTCGACGCCGAGTTCACGTGACATCGCCAGCACCCCGCCCTTTGACGCGGTGTAGGAGATCTGCGATGTGGCGGCGCCCATCACGGCCACGAATGAGGCGGTGTTGATGACCGAGCCGCCGCCGGTCTCGAGCAGGTGCGGGATCCCGTACTTGCAGCACAGGAACACGCTCTTGAGGTTGGCATCCTGCACCCGCTGCCAGGCGTCGAGCCCGGTGACGAGCACCGAGTCATCGTCGGTCGGCGAGATCCCGGCATTGTTGAACAGCACGTCGATCTTGCCGAACTTCTCGCGTGTGGCTCTGTACATCTCGATCACGGCGTTCTCTTCGGTGAGGTCTGCTTGGAGCGAGAGTTCGCCGACCTGATGCTCGACCAGGTCGACGCCGACTACGTGTGCACCTTCAGCGGCGAACACCTCGGCGGTGGCCAGGCCGATGCCGCCGGCGGCGCCGGTGATAACTGCGACTTTGTCTTGTAGGCGTGTCATGTGGTTGCGTAATAGATGGTTTTGGTTTCGGTGTAGGCGTCGGTCGCGTGGGGCCCAAGCTCGCGGCCGTAGCCGGATTGCTTGAAGCCTCCGAAGGGGGTTGATACGCGCACCGACGAATTGGAGTTGATCGATAGCACTCCGCTCTCGAGCGCGCGCGCGACCCGCAGGGCGCGGCCGCCGTCGCGCGTCCAGATCGAACCTGAGAGGCCGTAGATCGTATCGTTGGCGATCCGCACGGCCTCCTCCTCGTCGCGGAAAGGGATCACCGCCACGACCGGGCCGAAGATCTCCTCGCGCACCGCCGGAGACTGTGGATCGGCCGGCGCCAGCACCGTCGGCGGGAACCAGAAGCCGGGGCCGTCCGGGGCGGTTCCGCGATACGCGACGGATGCGCCGTCTGCAGCGGCGAACGATGCCACCCGATCGCGTTGCTTGGCGGAGATCAGCGGCCCCATGTCAGAGGTCGGATCGAGCGGATCGCCGACTCTTGAAGCCCTCCACGTACGGCTGCATCAGCTCCAGGAAGCGATCGGCAACTGAGGCCTCGACCAGCAGCCGCGAACGCGCGCAGCAGTCCTGGCCGGCATTGTCGAACACCGCCCAGGGTGCCGCCGCCGCGGCCTTCTCAAGGTCAGCGTCGGCAAAGACGATGTTGGCCGATTTGCCACCGAGTTCGAGTGTCACCCGCTTGATCGTCTGCGCGGCGCCGGCCGCGATCGAGCGGCCGACCGCGGTCGAGCCGGTGAACGCGATCTTGGCGACATCCGGGTGCTCGACCAGCCGCGCTCCGGCAATCGGGCCATGGCCCGCGACGACGTTGACGACGCCAGGGGCGATCGCCTGCCTCGAGCACCAGCTGTTCGAAGCGCAGCGCCGTCAGCGGCGTAAGTTCGGCGGGCTTCAGGACCACCGTGTTGCCGGCCGCCAGTGCCGGCCCGAGCTTCCAGGCGGCGATCAGTCAGCGGAAAGTTCCACGGCACGATCAGGCCCGACGACGCCGAGCGGCTCACGGACGGTGAACGCCAGGCCGCCCGCGACCGGGATCGTGTCGCCCATGAGCCGCTCGGCCGCGCCGGAGTAGTAGCGGAAGATCTCGGCCACCTGCCCCGATCTCCCCTCGGGCCGAAGCGAGCGGCTTGCCGGCGTTTCGGGCCTCGAGCAACGCCAGCTCGTCGAGGTGCTCCTCGACCTTGTCCGCCGAGCGCGCGCAGCTGGGCCGCTCTGGCAGCCGGGCGCCAGCCCGCGCCAAGCAGGCAGCGCGGCGCGGGCTCGTGCAACAGCCTCGTCAACCTGCTTCGACCCCGGCACTCGGGACCTGCTCGAGCACCGCCTCGGTGGCGGGCTCGAGGACCGTCAGCACTTCCGTCATACGACCTTTCGGTTGCTACGAAATCGAAGCGATCACGGCGAGGCGGGTCCCGGCGCGATCGTTCCGAGCCCCTCGACCTCGTGGAAGACGTTGTCGTCCACCGTGCGGACCGGCCCGGTGAAAGTCTTCCGGGCCGACACGAGGTACCAGATCGTGACCACGGCCATAACGCCGAGCGTCACCAGCGGAGCATAGTTGACCGAACCCCAGCTGAAGCCGCTCGTAGAAGTAGACGCCAGCCGGTGAGACGTCGGCAGGCAGAAGATGATCACGCACAGGGCGACCCAGACGACCGCGATCACGTTCAGCCACTTGTACTTGCCTGCCGAGCGTCCACGGCCCTGGCTGGAAGCTGGAACCCATCCGCCAGCGCAGGAAGACCGGGATCGTGTAGGCGATGTAGAGGCCGATCACGGAGATCGAGGTGACCGCGAAGAACGCGACCGGGATAACCGGCGCTGTTGGGGAAGAACGCGGGGATCGTGACGATGCGCCGCCATCACGCACACGAACAGAACCGCCCACGTGGGGGTCTTCCGTTGGCGCCCAGTCGCCGCCACAGGTTGTGGCCGGGAATCGCGCCGTCGCGGGAGAACGCGAACGTCATCCGCGACGCGCTGGTCACGCAGGCCATGCCGCAGAACAGCTGGCCGACGACGGAGATCGTGAGGACCAACTTGGCGGCGGTCGGCGCTGAGCGCCGTCGTGCAGGATCGCGATGGCGGGGAAGCCCGCCGAGCTGATCGTCGCTGAGCTGTGACTTCTGCACCGCGAACGTCAGCGCCAGCAGCAGGATCCAGCCGATCACCGCAGAGTAGAAGACCGACCGCCAGACGCCCTTCGGCGCCGACTCGGCTGCGTCGTTGGTCTCCTCCGAGACGTGAGCCGAGGCGTCGTAGCCGGTGATCGTGTACATCGTCAGCAGGAACCCGAGTGGCAGCACGTAGAACCAGTACATGTGGTGAACTGAAGCCGCCGTACGAGCGGGTGCGTGAACACGTAGGAGAGGCTGGCGTGATGGCTCGGGGCCACTACCAGGACGACCACGATCACGGCCACGCCGATCACATGCCACCAGACTGAAATGCCATTGAAAAGCGACACCAGATGGCTCGAGAAGACGTTGATCAGCCCGTGGGCGATCAGGATGATCAGGAACAGAGCGAACACCACATGTGCGCCGTAATGCAGGTTGCGATGACGCCGAAATTGAAGATGAAATTGACGCCGAGCATGCTGAGCAGAGCATGCAGGAAGCTCGCTGCCGCGTAGTCGACCGAGGCGACGCACCGCCACCAGGCCGATCAGGTTGAACCAGCCGGTGAACCAGCCCCAGCCAGGACCGCCGAGCTTCGAGGCCCAGTAGTAGATCCCGCCCGCGGTCGGCATCGCGGAGGCAAGCTCGGCCATCGAGAACGCGACGCATAGGATCAGGCAGCTGATGACCGGCCAGCCGATCGAGATCGCGACCGGTCCGCCGTTGAGGAACGCCTGGCCGTAGCTCGTGAAGCAGCCGGCGAGCACTGAGATGATCGAGAACGAGATCGCGAAGTTGGAGAACCCACTCCAACCGCGCTTCAACTCCTGCTTGTAGCCCAGCTCTGCTAGCCGCTGTTCGTCCGGCGACAGCGTCTCGCGTCGTCATGCTGCTCCCCTCGTGTTCGACGCATGGCGGGCTCGGTCCCACATAAAGGATCGGTAATCGGCCCTTAGGGCCGCGATCCTTACGTACGGGGGTCGCTCAAGTCAAGTGCCGCGGCGCAACTTCATACATCCGGCACAGCTCCGCCCGGCGGTGCTGGCCCGCTGGCCAGGCACCGCCGCTGCAGCGACCCGCTCGGGCCCTGCGGCTGCGCTCAACCGCCGGGCAGCAGCCCGGCGAGGATGTGCTCGGTACCGCGCAGGTGCTCGGCCATCTCGCGGGCGGTCGCGCCCTCGTCGCCGCTCGCGACCGCGGCCAGGATCCGCCGGTGCTGCACGTTGGAGGAGCTCAGCACCTCGGCCGGGTGCGCGATCAGCGCGATCAGCCGGGTCGCGTTGCCCTGCACCTCGGTGGCGACCGTGATGATCCGTGCGTTGCCGGTCGCCTCGGCCAGTCCCGAGGTGGAAGCGCACGTCGAGCTGGCGGTAGGTGGCGAAGTCCTCCAGCGGACTGCTCCATCGCGGTCACCAGCTCGCCCAGCGCGTCCAGCGCCGCGGGCCGGGCTCGCGCGCAGGCGAGCACGGCGACGCCTACCTCGCAGCGCGATGCGGTGATCCCACATCGCCCGCCAGCGCGTCGATCAGCATCGGCCGGCGGCGGCGGTGCCGGCGGCAGCTCGTCGACGACGAACGTTCCGCCGCCGCGCCCGCGGATCGCGCGCAGATGGCCGCTCTGGCCGAGCGCGACCAGCGCCTGGCGCAGCGTCGAGCGCGCGATCCCGAGCTTCGCGCATAGCTCGCGCTCGGCCGGCAGGCGGGTGCCGGGCGGCAGCAGGCCGAGCCGGATCGCGGTGCCGATCCGGTCGACGGCCTCCTCGAACGCGGTCTGCGACCGCACCGGAGCGAAGACCGTGTCAAGCGACGCCGCCGCGTCGAGTGTGCTGCCGGCGTCGTTGGACCGGTTCACAACCGCTCGAAGCCGCGGAACCGCTCCCAGTCGGTCACGGCCGCCTCGAATGCCACGAGCTCGACGTCAGCGGCATTCAGGTAGTGCGCCACGACCTCCTCCCCGAACGCGTCCGCGCGCCAGCTCGCTTGCGGCGAACAGGTCGCGCGCGTCACGCAGTGTCGAGGGCACGCGTGGCTTGTCGGTCGCCTCGTAGGCGTTGCCCTCGAAGGCGGGCTCGAGCTCGAGCCCGCGCTCGACGCCCGTCCAGGCCGGCAGCGATCAACGCCGCAAGCGCCAGGTACGGGTTGAGATCGGCGCCGCCGGAACGGTTCTCGAACCGCAGCGACGCCGCCGTGGCCGACGACCCGCAGGGCGCAGGTGCGGTTGTCGTGGCCCCAGGCGACGTGGTCGGCGCGAACGAGCCGACGCGTAGCGCTTGTAGGAGTTGATGTTCGGCGCAAGCATCAGCGTCAGCTCCTGCGCGTGGGCGAGCTGGCCGGCCAGGAACGCGTCGAACATCTTCCGGTCGCGGTGGAACAGCGCGCCCTCCGCGTCCGCGATCGAGAAGTGGATGTGGCACGAGTTGCCCTCGCGCTCGTTGAACTTCGCCATGAAGCTGATCGCCATGCCCTCCTGGGCGGCGATCTCCTTGGCGCCGTTCTTGTAGACCGTGTGGTTGTCGGCGCAGCGCAGTGCGTCGGCATAGCGGAAGTTGATCTCGTGCTGCCCGAAGTTGCACTCGCCCTTGGAGTTCTCGACGTCGAGCCCGGCGGCCGTCATCGAGTTGCGGATCCGGCGGATCAGCGGCTCGACGCGGGAGGTCCCCAGCAGCGAGTAGTCGACGTTGTAGGCGTTGCCGGGCTCGAGTTCGCGGTAGCCCTTGCTCCAGGCCTGCTCGTAGCTGTCGCGGAACACGAGGAACTCGAGCTCGGTCGAGGCGTTGGCGGTCCAGCCGCGCTCGGCCAGTCGCGCGAGCTGTGCTCGCAGGATCTGGCGCGGCGAGGCGACGACGTCGGACCGCCGTCCGCCCAGGCGAGATCGGCCAGGCACATCGCCGTTGCCACCTCCCACGGCACCATCCGCAGGGTCGCCAGGTCAGGGCGCATCACGAAGTCGCCGTATCCGCGCTCCCACGACGACATCGCATAGCCGTCGACGGTGTTCATCTCGACGTCGACGGCGAGGAGGTAGTTGCAGCCTTCGGCGCCGTGGCCAAGCACCTCGTCGAGGAAGTAGCGCGCGGTCAGGCGCTTGCCCTGGAGGCGTCCCTGCATGTCGGTCAGTGCGAACACGACGGTCTCGATCTCGCCGGCGTCGACTCCCTGCCCTCAGTGCTTCGAGCTCCACGGACCCACCTTCCCCTTGACGATCGGCTCCACACGGCTGTGTGATTGCACAGCCATGAAGGTATATGAGCCGAGCCTTATAGGGCAAGGTCCGATTCGACTGCTTGTCCGAGCTGAGCGAGCTGATTGCGACGGCTCGAGCGCGAGCTGGGCCCGGCGTCGACGGCCGCCGGCGCCGATCAGTGGTGGCATCACGAACCGCAATTACCGCCTGCGTCTGGGCGGGCGCGACTGCGTCCTGCGGCTCCCCGGCCGCGACACGAGCTGCTCGGCATCGACCGCGCTGCGGAGCGGCTCGCGACCGAACGGGCGGCGAGCCTCGGGATCGGTCCCGAGCTGCTGTATGCAGACGCGCGACTGCGCGGTGACCGCGTTCGTTCCCGGCGACCGAGTCGAGCCCGGCGATCTGCGCGCCGACCCAGGCCCGGTTGCGCGAGCCCTGCGGGCGTTCCACGACAGCGGACTCGAGTTGCCGGTGCGGTTCTGGATTCCTGACCTGCTGAGCGACTACGCGCAGACCGTGCGCGAGCGCGCCGGCGCGGCTGCCCGCCGGGTACGAGGCGCGCCCGGGCGCTGGTCGAGCGGATCACCGCAGTGCTGCCGCTCGACGATCCGGTGCCGTGCCACGACGATCTGCTGGCCGGCAACCTGATCCAGACCGAGCACGAGATCCTGCTGGTCGACTGGGAGTACGCCGGGATTGGTCACCGCTACTTCGACCTGGGCAACCTTGCGGTCAACAACGAGTTTGACGAGGCTGCGGAGCTGCGCCTGCTGGAGGCCTACTTCGGCGAGACCCTGGACGGCGGGCCCACGCGCGATTCGCGGCTTGCGGCGCTGCGGCTCTATCGGCTCGTCTCAGACGCTCGCGAGGCGGCCTGGGGTGTGGTCTCTGGGACTGATCTCCGAGCTGGACTTCGACTTCACAGCCTACGCCGACGAACACTTTGAGCGGCTCGAACGGGCCGCCGCCGACCCGCGACTGGAGGAATACCTAGTGACCGCCACCGCCGACCCTCCCGCATTCGAGCCGCCCCCGGCGGCGTCTGACAGCGTCTTCGGAGGCTCGCGCAGCGCTGCTGCGCGACGCCTCCTGCATCCTCGTCAGACACCCCCAGATGACGACTCTCGGTGCGGCCCGGTCGACGGCGGCGATCACTGATGCCGCGACCGCGTGAATTGCCCGAGCGGGCCAAGATCGTGATCATCGGCGGAGGCGTTGGCGGTACCTCGATCGCCTACCACCTCGCCCAGCTCGGCGAGCGGGAGGTGATTCTGCTTGACCGCAACGAGCTGACGAGCGGCTCGACCTTCCATTCCGCAGGCCTGGTCGGACAGTTGCGCGGCAGTGTCTCGCTGACGCGGATGATGATGGACTCGGTGGCGCTCTACCGCACGCTGGACTGCGGCTGGGTCGAGTGCGGCGGGATCCGCCTGGCGTGCACTCCGGAGCGTGAGCAGGAGGTGCTACGGCAGGTTGCGTGGGCGCGCACGTTCGGCCTGCCGCTCGAGCTGATTGGGGCCGAGGAGGCGCGCGAGCTGTTCCCGCTGATGATCACGGACGCTGTCCGTTGCGGCTCCTATCTGCCGACTGACGGTTACCTCGACCCGTCGCAGCTGACGTACGCGCTGGCCGACGGTGCCCGCGCGGGCGACGTTCAGATCTTCACGCACACTCGCGTTACGGGGATCGAGGTGGTTGATGGTCGCGTCCGTGCGGTGGATACCGAATGGGGGCGGATCGAGGCTGAGGTGGTGGTGAACGCCGGCGGCATGTATGCGGCCGAGATCGGCCGGCTCGCGGGTGTGCGCGTGCCGATCGTGCCGTTCGCGCACGAGTACCTGGTGACGCAGCCGTTCCGTGAGCGAGACCGCGACGCGGACGGTGAGATCGTGCACCTGCCGACGTTGCGTGATCCCGACCTGCTGATCTATTTCCGCGAGGAGGGAGCCGGACTTGTGATGGGCGGTTATGAGCGCCACAGCGCTCCGTGGGCGCTCAACGGCCAACTGGTCGACCACATTCCGGCCGACTTCAACGGCCGCCTGCTCGAGGAGGACTGGCCACGGTTTGAAGAGATCGCCGAGAACTCCCGCAGACGCGTACCGCTGATGGAGGATGTCCAGGTCACTCGCCTGATCAACGGCCCGGAAGCGTTCACGCCTGACAACGAGTTCTGCCTCGGCGAGAGCGACGTGCGCGGTTTCTTCGTGGCGGCCGGATTCTGCGCGCACGGACTGGCGGGCGCCGGCGGCATGGGCAAGTTGATGGCCGAGTGGATCGTTGCGGGCGAGCCCGACCTGGACGTCTGGGAGATGGACATCCGTCGGTTCGGCATGCAGTACCGCTCGCCGAGCTACACGCTAAAGCGCACTACTGAGGTCTACGAGACCTACTACGACATCCGCTACCCCGGCCACGAGCGGCTGGCGGGAAGGCCGCTGCGGATTCCGCCGGCTTACAGCTGGCACGTCGAGCACGGTGCGGTCTTTGGAGAGAAGTCCGGCTGGGAACGGGTCAACTGGTACGAGCCCAACGCGCCGGCTGGCAACGCCGAGCTGCGCCCCCGTGGGTGGGCGGGCATGCACTGGTCCAAGGCGATCGGCGCTGAGGCGTTGGGCACACGCGAGCGCGCGGGCCTGTTCGACGAATCGTCCTTCAGCAAGCTCGAGCTCTCGGGCCCGGGTGCAGCCGGGCTGCTCGAGCGACTCTGTGACAACCGCGTCGCGCGCGAGGTCGGTCAGATCAGCTACACGCAGATGCTCAACCGCCACGGCGGCATCGAATCCGACATAACAGTCACGCGTGTCGGCGAGGAGCTGTTCCAGATCGTCACCGGCACCGCATTCGGTCAGCACGACGCCGCCTGGATCCGCAGGCAGCTGCCGGATGACGGCTCCGTCGCGCTCAGCGACGTGACCTCACGCTGGGCCTGCTTCGCGCTGTGGGGGCCGCAGGCGCATGCGGTGCTGGCGCCGCTCACCCCTGACCCGCTGGATTTCGGCTTCATGCGGATGTGCGAGCTGACCGTCGGCGACGTGCCGGTGCGAGCGCTGCGCGTGACCTATGTCGGTGAGTTCGGCTGGGAGCTCTACTGCCCCAGTGAGTACGGACTGGGGTTGTGGCGGGAGCTGTGGGATTCGGGGCGGGAGGTCGGAATCGTCGCCGGCGGCTATCGCGCGATCGAGTCGCTGCGTCTCGAGAAGGGCTATCGGGCCTGGGCCGCAGACATCACCGCTGACGACAGCCCGTACGAGGCCGGACTCGATTTCTGCGTCGCCGCCGATAAGGACTTCAACGGCTCGGACGCGCTGCGCGAGCGGCCGGTTGAGCGGCGCCTGCGGTGCGTCATCCTGTCAGATCCGCGCTCGGTCGCGCTCGGGAACGAGCCGGTACGCGTCGGCGACGAGATCGTCGGCCGCGTCACCAGCGGCGGGTACGGCTACGCCGTGCAGCGCTCGATCGCCTACGCCTACCTGCCATCCGAGGTCTCGATCGGCGCGACCGTCGAGATCGACATTTTTGGACAGTGGGTGCAGGGTGAGGTTGCGGCTGAGCCGCTTTACGACCCTGAGGGTGACAAACTGCGGCGCCGATGAGTCACGCGCCTGCATCCGTTCTCTCCGACGGGACGATCCTTGAGCTCGTTGATGAGGGCCGTATCAGGATCGATCCCTGGGATCCTCAGATGGTGCAGCCGGCCAGCGTCGACCTGCGGCTCGGAGACTCGTTCCGGGTCTTCCACAACCACCGGGCGACGGCAATCGATCTGCGGGACCCGCCGGCCAATCTGACCGAGGAGGTCGTGGTCCCGCCCGGTGAGCCGTTCGTGATCCATCCCGGCGAGTTCTGCCTGGGGCGAACACTCGAGTGGGTCAGCATCCCGGATGACATCGTGGCTCGGATCGAGGGCAAGTCGAGCCTCGGGCGGCTGGGCTTGATCGTGCATGCGACAGCCGGCTTCTGCGACCCCGGGTTCGAGGGCACGTTGACGCTCGAGCTCAACAACCTGACGCGTGTGCCGATCCGGCTCTATCCTGATCTGCCGATTGCCCAGCTGTCGTTCATGACGCTCGACAGACCGGCACAGCGGCCCTATGGCAGCCCCGGCCTCGGCAGCCACTACCAGGGCCAGCGCGCTGCGACTGAGAGTCGCTATGAGGGCGGTCCCGGGGCCGCCGACGGCAGGTGAACGCGACCGCCGAAGCTCTCCTGGTACTACTCTGCAGCCGAAGGGTGTGCTGGGCAGCTGAGATCAGACGAAGAGCTTGAGAGGATTGCCATGACCACCGAGACCGTGCAGCCCCAGGGCGAGGAAGGCGTACCCG
This sequence comes from uncultured Conexibacteraceae bacterium, assembly GCA_963844665.1. GTDB lineage: Bacteria > Actinomycetota > Thermoleophilia > Solirubrobacterales > Solirubrobacteraceae > Palsa-465. The sequence continues at coordinate 766,789 of CAWJPB010000005.1, read as the reverse complement.
ACCAGGGCACGCTGACGATCGTCGACAACCGCACCGGCAAGACCTATGAGGTGCCGATCGAGGACGGGACGGTGCGCGCCACGGAGCTGCGCAAGATCAAGGTCGACGACGAGGACTTCGGGATCATGACCTATGACCCCGCCTACATGAACACGGCGTCATGCCGCTCCTCGATCACCTATATCGACGGCGACAAGGGGATCCTCGAGTACCGCGGCTATCCCATCGAGCAGCTCGCCGAGAAGTCCAGTTATCTGGAGGTTGCATACCTGCTGATCCACGGTGCGCTGCCGACCGAGAAGCAGCTCGGCGAGTGGGCACACCTGGTCACGACCCACACGTTCGTGCACGAGAACATCAAGGAGTTCATGCAGGGCTTCCGCTACGACGCGCACCCGATGGGAATGTTGGAGGCGTCGGTAGGTGCTCTCTCGACCTTCTATCCGGAGGCCTCGGAGATCAAGGACAAGGAGCTGCGGATGATGCAGGTCGTGCGGCTGCTGGCCAAGATGCCGACGCTCGCCGCCTTCTCGTACCGGCACAACAAGGGCATGCCGTACGTGTATCCGGACAATGACCTGAGCTATGCCGGCAACTTCCTGTCGATGCTCTACAAGGTCGCGGAGCTCAAGTACCAGCCCGATCCGCGCCTGGAGCGGGCCCTCGATGTGCTGTTCATCCTGCACGCCGACCACGAGCAGAACTGCTCGACCAGTGCCGTGCGCAGCGTCGGCTCATCGCAGGTTGATCCGTATTCGGCCGTGGCGGCCGGGATTGCCGCGCTCTACGGTCCGCTCCACGGCGGCGCCAACGAGGCGGTGCTGCGGATGCTGCGCCGGATCGGCTCGCAGGACAACATTCCGGCGTTCATCGAAGGCGTCAAGGCCGGTAACGAGCGCTTGATGGGCTTCGGCCACCGGGTGTACAAGAACTTCGATCCGCGCGCCAAGATCATCAAGCAGGCTGTGGAGGATGTGTTCGAGGTAACGGGCAAGAACCCACTGCTGCAGATCGCCACCGAGCTCGAGAAGATCGCGCTCGAGGACGACTACTTCGTTTCGCGCAAGCTCTACCCGAACGTCGACTTCTACTCGGGCCTGATCTACGAGGCGCTGGGCATGCCGGTCGAGATGTTCCCGGTCCTGTTCGCGATCGGCCGCACGAGCGGCTGGATCGCACAGTGGCTCGAGATGATCGACGACCCGGAGCAGAAGATCGCGCGCCCGCGCCAGATCTACACGGGCGGCCGCGGCATCGATTACGTCCCGATCGCCGACCGCTAGATGCCGGACGGCGTCAGCACCGCGCGGCTCGACCAGGAGCCCGAGCAGCGGTTCGCGCGGCTGCGCGCACAGCTGGGCGTGAGCTCGTTCGGAATCAACGTGATCGTGCTCGAGGCTGGCGAGCGCAACCGCATCCACCGCCATCGGCTGCAGGAGGAGGTTTACGTCGTCCTCGACGGCACGCTGACGCTGATGGTTGAAGGCGAGCCCCAGCAGTACACGGTCGGCGACTTGGTGCGGGTCGCGCCTGAGGTGCGCCGGCAGCTCGTCAACCGTGGCCCGGCCGTCCTCCGCCTGCTCGCGCTCGGCGGCGAGGCCGCGCACGAGCACGCTCCACGTGACGCGGAGGCGTTCAACGCCTGGGAAGAATTTGAGCCGGGCACCCCGCAGACGGTGCCGCTGCCCGACGACCTGCCGTTATCAGAGCTCGCCTGAGCTGTCTCCCGGGCAGCCGGCCCCGCTTGGCCGACTACCCGGCTGCGACGCCGCGGTCACCCGACCGGCTGCGGCTGCGACGGTGAGGGCTGCACGCCCGTTGGCGCCCCGTGCGCGACGAAGTCGCGCTGCCGGATCAGCACCAGCGAGAAGGCGCCTGCGACGAACGCGACGCAGGCCGCGATCAGCAGCAGCTCGTTGAGCGTCGAGGCATAGACGCCGCGCACGGTCGTCGACGTCACGCCGGCAAGGTCGTGGGCGAAGATCGTGCCGAACGTGGCCACGGCCGTGGCGAGCCCGACCTGGCGGAAGGTGTTGTTGATCCCGGAGGCCATGCCTGCGTCCTGCGGGGCGACGACGCCGATCGCGGTTGAAGCCAACGGCGGGTTTACGAGCCCGGCTCCTGCGCCGGCGACGATGAAGCCTGCCAGCAGCGCGGTCCAATCCGAATCCGCGGTCAGGCCGCGCATCAGCAGCAGGCCGGCGCCGACGATCAGCAGTCCGATCCCGATCAGCCATCGCGCCGGCACGCGCTGGGATGCCCGCCCGGCCGGAATCGCGGTCGCCATCATCGAGAAGGTGATGATCGCCTGGCGCAGGCCGGCCTGGAGCGGCGAGAACCCCTGCGCCGTCTGCAGGTACAGCGTGATGTAGAGCAGCATCGCGAACAGCGAGCCGTTCATCCCGAAGCCGGCGATCGAGCCGCCGACAAACGTCGGTTTGTGGAACAGGCGAAGGTCGAACATCGGCTCTTTTCGTGCGCGCTCGACCAGCGGGAAGGCGGCCAGCAGCACCACCGCCAGAGCCAGCGCGACGATCACGTGCGTGCTGCCCCAGCCGTCCCGGCCCGCCTCGATCAGCCCGTAGATCAGCGAAAAGAGCCCGGCTGTGAAGACGATGAACCCGGGCACGTCGATCCGGCGCGCCTTCGGCGGCCGGAACTCACGTACGCGTGTCAGCGTGATCAGGATCGCGACGGCACCGATCGGCAGGTTCACGAAGAAGATCCAGCGCCAGCTGAGCTCGGTTGTCAGCAATCCTCCCAGCAGTGGTCCGATCCCTGTCGCCGCACCGGCAACGGCTCCCCAGACGCCGAACGCGAACCCGCGCTCCTTGCCGGTGAAGGTCTGCGCGACGAGCGCCAGCGCGGTCGGCAGGATCGTGGCGCCGCCGATGCCCTGGAAGGCGCGGCACAACACGAGCATCAGGCCGGAGCTTGAGACACCGCACAGCAGCGAGCCGAGTGTGAAGACGGTCAGCCCGCCGGCGAACACGCGGCGGCGGCCGAGGATGTCGCCAAGCGAGCCGAATACCAACAGCAGGGAGGCGAGCGTAAGCGAATACGCGTCGATGGTCCACTGCACATCGGAGAAGCTCGTGTGCAGGGACGCGCGGATGCTCGGCAGCGCGACGATGATGATCGTCACGTCGACCAGCAGCATGAAGGTGCCGAGGCAGGCGGCGAACAGGGTCCAGTTCTTGTGAAGTTCGTGATCTTTCGTCATGCACTGGAGAGCGTATCACAAGGACTTGTGATTACAAGTACCTTGTGAAGGCGTCCGATGGCTGGCTCACCGATAGGCTGCCCGTCAGACGATCATGGGTAACGATGAACCACACATCGACGAGCGGTTCGCGGACGCCCCCGGCAGCGACAACTTCGGACACCTGCTGTGGGAGACGTCGGCGCGCTGGATGGCGCTCTCCGAACCTCGCCTGGCCCCGACCCAGCTCACGTTTGCGTCAGCGGGCGCGCTGGCCAGAATCGCGGCGAGTCCCGGAGTGACCGCCAGCGCGCTTGCCCGGGGCGCTTTCAAGACGCAGCAGGCCATCAGCCAAGTCACGGGCCGGCTGGAGCGGCTCGGCTATGTCGAGCGGCGAGTTGGCCACGGCCGCGGGGTCGGGCTCCATATCACTCCAGCGGGCGAGCGTGCCCTGGCCGAGGAGATGGCGATCGAGCAGGCAATGGAGCAGGAGGCGCGGGAGGTCCTCGGCGAAGAGCTCTACGCCGGGATCAAGGAGCGCTTGCTGCTCGCTCGAGCCGCGATCGCCGACGCGGATTGACAACGTCGTCCAGCCCAGCGCCCACCAGGTTGAAGGCGATCACGGTCACCATGATCAGGACTCCGGCCGGATACACCTCCCACCAATAGCCGTCGAGTAGATACGACGTGCCCTGGGAGAGCATTCCGCCCCAGGTTGCAGCCGGAGCCGCCAGACCGAAGCCGAGGAAGCTCAGCGTCGCCAGCAGGATGATCGCGTCAGCGACCTGGAAGCTTGCGTTCACGCCGATCGTGCCGAACGTGTTGGGCAGCACGTGGCGAACGATCGTCCGCGTCCTTCCGCCGCCCATCGCCCGCGCTGCCTGGACGAACTCGCGCGTGCCAAGGCTGAGCGTCTCGCCACGGATCAGACGTGCGGGACCAAGCCACGACAGCAGCGAGATCACGACGATCAGCAGCACCACCGTCGGCTGGACCACGGTCGCCAGGTAGATCAGCACAAAGATCGCCGGCAGCGCCAGCAGCGTGTCGACGATGCGCATCATCAGCGCATCCAGGGCGCCCCCGCTGATGCCTGCCAATGCACCCCAGAACGCACCCAGCAATGTTGCGAGCAACGCGACGGCAAACGCGATCTCCAGCGTGGCGCGGCCGCCGGCCATCAGTCGTCCGAGCACGTCGTAGCCGTTGGCGTCGGTGCCGAGCGGATGGCCGTCACCGGGCGCCATGTTCGTGATCGCGACGTTTGCATGGATCTGGTCGGTCGGGTGTACGAGCGGCCCGATGAAACAGAACAGGACGAGCACCGCGATCAACGCGAGCCCGGTCATGCCGCGACGGTTCCGCACGAATTCGCGCGTCATCGGAGTCTGACCCTGGGATCCAGGACGGCGTAGGCGAGATCGGCCAGCAGGCTGCCTAGGACAGTCGCGGCTCCGACAACGACGGTCACCCCGAGCTCGACCGGGTAGTCGGAGTTGGAGGCGGCCGTCCAGTAGCTCAGACCGACGCCGGGGATGTTGAACACGTACTCGACGACGAGCCCTGCGGTCAGCAGCATCGGAACTGACATGCCGACCAGCGTCACGACCGTCAGCAGCGAGTTGCGCAGCACATGGCTCGACATCACAAGTCGTTCCGGCAGGCCCTTGGCGCGAGCGAGCTGCACGTAGTCCTGAGCAAGCGTGTCGATCGCCGACGACCGCATGTAGCGGCTGAACCAAGCAACGTTGACAAGCGTCAGTGTCAGGACCGGCAGCACCAGCCCGAGCGGTTCGGCCAGGATGCCGGCGGTCGCCCCTGACTGGTCGGCCTCCGGCGGCAGCAGGTGCGTGCCGATGCTGAACACTGCGATCAACACCAGCGCGAGCCAGTAGGACGGCATCGAGTAGAGCGCCAGCGACGATCCGGTGAAGGCATGGTCAAGCGCGCTGTCACGCCGCGCCGCCTGGGCCAGGCCGAGCGGTATCGCCACCAGGAGCGCAAAGACGAGCCCGAGTCCGACCAGAATCAGATCGTTCGGCGCCTGGTGGGCGACCAGCGAGCCAACGCTCTGGTTGAGCCGATATGAGTAGCCGAGATTGCCTCGCAGGAGGTGCCCGAGGAAGTCGAGGTACTGGACGACCACCGAATGATCGAGCCCGTTTGCGGCTTTGAACGCTGAGACCGCCCCTGGGCTCGCGCGCGGCCCGAGGATCGCGTGCGGGAGACTCCCGGGCGTCAACTGCTCGAGGATGAAGACGACGAGCGTTACGCCGATCAACACGCCCACGGCCTGGGCAAGGCGACGGAGTACGAAGGTCGTCACCTCGTGAAGTACCACTCCTCCGGGCTCAGATACCCGTAGGCGTTGGGGGTCGCGCCAGCGAGGTTGGACTGGAAGCTGAGCAGCGTGCCCGGCGACGGTTGCCAGAAGTCGGGCAACTGGATGCGCACGGCGTTGGCATAGGCGTCGAGTGCTCTCTGCGCGCTTGCCGCCGGAGTCGTGGTCGTGGCCTTGATCAGCCTGTCTATCGTCGGATTCGAGTAGCTGCCGACGTTGCCGAGCGCACCGGTCTGGAAGATCTCCTCACCGGTCGGATAGTGGTCGGGTGCGAACACCCAGGCGCTGCCGTACTGGCCGAGCTGCCAGCCGCAGGCCGAGGTCCCTGCCTTGCACGGCTCGATCTCCGCATCGATCGTCGTGGTCGTGACCTCCTTGAGCGCGATTTCGATCCCGACTCGTCGCGCGTCCGACTGCAGATCGACCATCGCGCCATCGGTGGAGGACATGCCGTTCGGGTACATCAGGCTGAACCGCAACGGCTTGCCAGCCGGAATGCCGACGCCGCATTCGCCGCTGCCGGTGCCCGGGTGGGCACAGGTGGTGAGGCCGTTGGAACTGACCTTCCATCCGTGAGACTTGAGGATGCTCGCGGCCCTCGCGACGCTGAACGGATACGGATTCGATTTCGACTCGCCGTTGGAGTATGGATTCGAGGGTTGGGCCGGGACGGGGCTGTAGGTCGGAACGCCGAGCCCCTGGTAGTAGGCGTGAATCCAGCCCTCCTGGTCGACGAGATGCTCGAACGCCTGACGGAAGTACAGCTGCCGCAGGATCGGGCCGACGGCCGGTTTGAGAAGTTCGGCTCGAAGTAGTCGAAGCCGTATGGGTAGAACGCACTCAGCCGGTAACCCTGGGACTTCAGCGACGAGCCCTGAGGGACGTCGGTGTCGGGGATGTAGCCGACGGAGATCTGCGGTGCCGAGCCGCCGATGTCGCCCTTCGACGAGCCGGCCTTCAGCACCGAGAACTCGGCCTCCTCACTGGTGAACGGCAGCTCGACGAACCTCGCCAGCTTCGGCCTGTTGGGCCCGTCGTAGTGCGGGTTCGGGACGAACGTCGCCTCACCGTTGGCGGTGAGCTGTGAGAGCTTCCACGGCCCGTCTACGACCGACCAGATCGGGCTGGACGCATAGCTCGACGGATCCTTGGCCTGTTCGTTCAGGAACATATAGACCTGCCTCGCGCCCGCGGCGGTGGTATCGGGGAGGTGCGGATCGGTCGGCTTCGGCGTTGCGTGGAACGGGTCCAGGCGGGTTCTGTCCCATGCCATCGGCAGGGGCGTGATCTGCGACAGCTCGTTGTTGGTGAACCACACCGGGTTGTAGCTGCGGTTCAGCCGCAGCCGCACGCTGCGGGCGCCGGTCGCCGTCGCCGAGACCACGTTGTCCGGGAATCCGCCCGGGACGTAAGAGGCCCAATCGGCCCTGTTGGCCTTCAGCAGGTTGATCCAGAAGATCACATCGCGCGCACTGACCGGATCGCCGTTTGACCACTTGGCCGGCTTCAGGCGGATCGTGACGACACGGTCACCGTCGCTGTAGACGGGCGCATCGCCCAGTGACAGCGGGTAGTCGACGCTCGGCTTGCCCCTGTCTCCGTACAAGTACAGCTGCCGGTACATGAGCGTCTGGAACTCATAGACATTCGCGTTCGAGTAGTACTCGCCGGAGATCAGCGGAAAGATGTAGTTCGGCGGCTGCAGCGGCTGCTCGGCCCAGTAGGCGGTGCCGCCGGTGATCGGTGTGCCCGTGCTTGCTGTCACCTGACGGGTCCCTGCGCCGGTCGAGGTTGAGTTGCCAGGCGACGAGGAGCCGCACGCGGCAACCACGAGAGCTGCGGCAACGGCCGCCAACCCAAAACGCCACCTGCGAATCACTGCTCTCTCCCTCCGCCGGCATGACCCGGATCAGGTTCTACGGTCGGCGCCTTACAGCGCCCTCTCAGCCCAATGGACTCCCGCGTTATCGACCTTTGATTCTAGATGGTTCGCATGAAAATTACCTGCGGTTCTGACGGCGTCCGGACGCGCCTGGGTGCGCCTGTCTCGCGGCAGGTGCCACCAGTACCTGCCTTGCGAGACGGACTTCCCAGACACGCCCAGCCCCTCGTCAATTCCCGCAACTGATTTCCCTATGGACCCTAGGCCCCGGACACAACCAGGTCGAATGATTCCGGCGGACGGGTCGCAAAGTAGACGCGCTCGGCGACGAGCCAGGCCTCGTCCCACTCCTGGTCGCTGACTCGCGCGTGCAGGCGCTGGAGCCGCACGGGCTCTGGCGTGGCGACGAACACGGCATGTGTGACCAGGTCGGCCAGTGCCGGCGACGCCGAGGACACGCCCTCGACCAGGATGACCGGCGCGACAGTGGCGGTTACGCACCCGCGCAATCTTTCCCAGTCGTAATACTGGGCCATCGGCCGTGGGTCGTCGCCGAGTTGCGCTGCGTGGAGGTGGTCGTCGGTGTGAAGCACCACTGCGTCCAGAGTCGCGCCCACCTCCTTCGCCAGCGTGGTCTTGCCCGACGCGCCGTATCCGTCGATCGCGACCACCAGCGCCGTGGCGCCGGCCGCGCGCCAGTTGCCGAGCGCCGCGACGATCTCGTCCCCAGCCTGCTTCACAGGACCAGCGTGCCGGCGTTGCGCCGCAGCCAGGCGGCGTGGTCGCGGTATCCCGGGCAGCGGCTCGCGACCAGTGCCCAGAACCGCGGCGAATGGTCCATCACCCGCAGGTGACAGACCTCGTGCCAGATCACGTAGTCGAGAACGGCCTCGGGAGCGAGCAGCAGCCGCCAGTTGAAGCTCAGCGCGCCGTTGCGCGAGCAGCTCCCCCAACGCGTCCGCTGGTCGCGAATCGTGAGCCGGGCGTAGGTCACGCCGGCGGCTGCACAGGCATCGGCGAGCCGCCGCTCAATCTCTGCTCGCGCCATCCGCCGGTACCAGCGCTCGAGCGCCTGACCGCGGTCGATGCCGACAGGTGTCAGCAGCACGTCGCCGCGCCGGGTCACCCGTGTGCGGCCGGACTCGGCGCGCAGTGTCAGGCTCTGGCCCAGGTAGGGGACCGTGTCACCGCGTGCGAGCACGGTCGCCTGCTGGCGACTGACCTCGGCCAGGCGGCGCTGGATCCACGGGCGCAGTTCCCGGACGGCATCCTGGGCCGCTTGCGCCGGAAGCCGGCGCGGCAGAACCACCTCGACCACGCCGGCGCGATCGACGGTGACGCGAACACGGCGCGCCCGGTCCGAACGGCGAATCCGATAGGCGAGCCGCGCCTCCGGATCTGAGGCAGCTGGTGTGGGGAACAACTGGGGATGCGGGGGCACCGCCGGAAGGGTACGGTCCAGTCGCGACATGCCCGCGATCCCCCAACCACCAGACCGCTTCGGCGACGAGCTCGTGGAGCTGCGTGAGATCACTGACTGGGACATTCCGGAGGTGCTGATCGCGCATCAGGATGACGGCGATCTGCACACGCGGATGGGGCTCGCCAAGCCGCCGAGCGGAGCCGAGCTGGGCAGCGAGGTCGAGAACGCCGAGCGCGAACGCAGATCCGGCAACTCGGTCAAGCTGACGATGGTCGAGCCCGGTGCCAACGACTGTCGCGGTCGAGTGGAGATCGACCAGATCGATTGGGAGCACGGCAGCGCCAGGCTGCGAGTGTGGGCAGCGCCACAGGTGCGCGGGCGCGATTACGAGCAGCGCGCCGCCGAACTGGCGTCTGCCTGGCTCCGCAGCGACGCCGGGCTTGAGCACCTCACCGTGACGATCCTCACGTAGGCTCCCTGATCTCTGCCGGGCCAGCGCTCCCGGCTTGGTCACCGACCGGCACCCGGCTTGCTTATTGGCCGGGCTCCGGCTTGGTTATCGACCGCTTAGACTCCGGGCCGCGATGGCGTCGAGCTCGGTGATCGCCAGGCGGTACTTCGAGGCGTTGGCGCGCCGTGATCTCGACGCGGCCGCAGCCGAATGGGCGTCCGACTCCTCCGACGCGATCAACGTCCGCTTCGGCGAGCTCTTCGAAGCCTTCCCTGACCTCCAGATCGAGCTGCTCGACACGATCACCCAGAGGGGGCGATGCGTGGTTCGCTGGCGGGCCACAGGCACCTTTCTGGGCCCTGGTCGCCTGCAGGGCTTCGAGCCAAACGGTGGCCGCCTGACAATCGACGGCTGTGATGTGCTCGAGGTCCGCGATGACCAGATCGTCGGTGGTGAGTTCTACCTGGATGGTGCCGCCGCGATCCAGCAACTCGGTCTGATCCCGTCGCCGGGCTCCGTGACCGCTGTGGCGAACACTCGGACCTGGCTGCGAAACGCGCTCTACGGAGTGCAGCCGGAGGCGATCGCGGCCGGCGTCTGGGTGTTGCGCGGTGGCCTCTCGCGGCGGATGAACGTCTACCTGATCGAGGACGACGGTGGCCTGACCGTGTTCGATTCCGGCTCGGCGCAGATGACCGGCGCGATCGGCGCCGCGGGCGCGCGTTTTGGCGGGATTCGGCGTGTGATCCTCGGGCACGCTGATTGCGGTGCCCGTGGGGGCGCTGCCGGCCTGGAGGCGCCGGTCTACTGCCATCCGCTCGAGCGGCTGGCGGCGGAAGCCGCAACACCCTACCGCGACTACTGGGATCTGAGCCTGCTGAAGGGCTGGGCTCGTTCGCTCTATCCACGGCTATTGCCGGCCTGGGACGGCGGTGCGCTCGAGCTCGCTGGGACGGTCGAGGAGGGAGACGAGGTCGCGGGCTTCCGCGTGCTGCACCTGCCGGGGCACGCACCGGGCCTGATCGCGCTTCACCGGGCCGAGGATGGGCTCGCGCTCGTGTCCGATCTGCTGTTCACGCTGAATCCTGAAACCGGACTCCGCGCCGACGCGCACGTGCCCAATCCCGCCTTCAACCTCGACACCAACCAGGCGCGCGAATCGATCAGGCGACTCGCGCAGCTCGCGCCGACGGTCGTCTGGCCGGCGCACTCGAGGTCGGTGTCGGGTGACGACGTCGAGCTGCAACTGCAGCGTGCCGCCTCCGCGGCGGTCTGATAGCGCTCGACGGGCCACGGTTCAGCGCCTTCGAACTCCCACCACCCGTGTCAACGCGGACCTTTGGGGGTTTGGGCTTGATGAGAGCACCGGCTCGCCCGAGGCCAGGCTTGGTCCGTCGATTTGGGAGTTGCGGAGCTAGTCTGGCTGCATGGGAAAGCGTGGACGCAAGCGCTCCGGCGGGGCCGGTGAACACCAAGTCACCGGCCCCGAGCTGAAGGCCCCGACGACGATTTACGGAGACCCGGACACGGGCCAGCTCGAGCTGCGCGGGTCGCTGACGGTAAGAGCCCGCGCCGAATACACGGCGACGCTCGCCGGCGGCCTGAACCGGGAGGACGCTTGGCAGCGGGCGACTGAGCTGCTGTTCGAGCGGCTCGCGGTGGCGTGGACAATCGCGGGCGTGCGCACCGATCGGCAGCGCGAGCTGCTTGGGCGCTATCGGATGGCGAGTGGCGAGGAACGGCAGTTCGTGCGCGACAGTCTGCGCGCGCATCTGGCAGCGAACTTCCCGGAATTGGAGACTCCGTGATCGACGCTGACGCGTTCGCCGTGCTGATCGCCGACTGGTGTCTCGAGGTGGAGCCCGGACAGCAAATCCTGATCGAGACCAGCACGCTTGGGGAGGAGCTGGCGGTGGCGGTGCACCGCGCGGTGCTGGAGCGTGAGGCATGGCCGCTGCTGCGGCTCGCTCCGGGCGGGGTCCAGGCCGACTTCTTCCGGCATGCGCGCGACCTGCAACTCGACCACGTTGCCGCTGTCCAACTGTCGGAATACGAAACGGCAGACGCGAGCGTGCGGATCAGCGCGCCGGTCAACCTCAACGCGCTTGCGGATGTGGACCCACAGACGGTGGCCCGCCATGCGCGGGCACTGGCGTCGCTGCGGGCCGCACGGGCACGCAGGCGCTGGTCTGTGACGATCTGGCCGACACCCGCCCTGGCCGAGCAGGCGGGGATGAGCGAGTCCGCCTATGCAGATTTCCTGCAGCGTGCCCTGTTCCTCGACCAGCCCGATCCGGTGGGCGCCTGGGCGCGGCTGCGCGACGACCAAGCGCAGCTGATCGAGCGGCTCGCCTCCGCCTGTGAGATCAGGATCGAGAGCGCCGGAAGCGACCTGCGCCTGGATGTCGGAGGGCGCACCTGGGTCAACTCGGATGGGCGGCGCAACATGCCCAGCGGCGAGGTCTTCACAGGCCCGCACGAGCGCTCCGCGAACGGAACGATCCGCTTCGACGTGCCGTCGAGCGGCCGGGGGGCCGACGTCAGTGACGTCGAGATTCGCTTCGAGGACGGCGAGCTCGTCGCTGCGCGGGCGGCCGTCGGCGACGAGCATCTGCAGGCCGCGCTCGGGACCGATCGCGGCGCGCGTTTCCTCGGGGAGTTGGGGATCGGCACCAACACCGGGATCGACCGAGCGACCGGCTCGACGCTGCTCGACGAGAAGATCGCAGGCACCGTGCACCTCGCGCTGGGCAACTCATATCCGGAGACCGGTGGGGTCAATGTTTCCGCGCTGCACTGGGATCTGATCTGTGATCTGCGCAAGGGCGGCCAGTTGAGCGTGGACGGCGAGGTCCTGATACGGAATGGGACACTAATTCAGTAGGGTGTTTTGCGTGTCGACGATCAAAACCCCCTAGCGCCCAGATGCGCCGCACCAAGATCGTCGCAACCATCGGCCCCGCATCGCAGGAGCCGGAGGTGCTGGTCCGCCTGGTCGAGGCCGGCATGGACGTCGCGCGGCTGAACTTCTCGCACGGAAACCTCGAGCTCCACGCTGAAAACGCCGAACGGGTGCGCGCTGCCGCGAGTGCAGCCGGACGTCAGGTGGCAATCCTGCAGGACCTGCCAGGGCCGAAGCTCCGGGTCGGCGTGATTGAGAATGAGTACGCCGATCTCAAGCCTGGTGACGCCCTCGTGCTGATGTGCGGTTCGACCGCGGTCGGTAACGAGCGTCGGCTGTCGGTCAGCTGGGCAGGGCTTGCGGACGCGGTCGATCCCAACGATGTGATCTACCTCGCCGACGGCAAGATCCGGCTCCGTGTGGGTGCAGTGCGCCCTGGGGACGGCGAGGTCGAGACGACTGTCGAGGTCGGCGGTGCCGTGGCCTCGCGGCAGGGACTCAACATTCCTGGTTCGACTCGCGGACTCGAGGCGGTGCCCGCCGAAGATCTCGAGATGCTGCGCTTCGGGGAGGAGATCGGGGTTGATCTGGTTGCGCTCTCGTTCGTGCGCTCCGCCGAGGACATCACCAGCGTGCGCAAGCACACGCGGCTTCCGCTGATCGCAAAGATTGAGAAGCCACAGGCGATGGAGGCCGCCGACGACATCATCCGCGCGGCTGACTGCGTGATGGTCGCGCGCGGGGATCTGGGAATCGAGCTGCCGATCGAGGACGTGCCGCTGGCTCAGAAGCGCCTGCTGAAACTCGCGGGCCAACTGGCACGGCCGTCGATCACCGCCACGCAGATGCTCGACTCGATGGTCTCCTCGCCACGCCCGACTCGAGCGGAGGCGACCGACGTCGCCAACGCGATCTTCGACGGGACCGACGCGGTGATGCTGTCTCAGGAGACGGCAGTTGGGCAGTATCCGGTCGAGACGGTTGCGATGATGGCGTCGATCGCCGAGCACACCGAGCAGGGTCTTCCATACCGGGAATGGAACGACGGTCGCGTGCGCCGTGACGCTCGTGACCCCGCCTACACGGTCGCGTACAGCGCCTGCGCGGCCGCTCGCGAACTGCACCTGGCAGCGATCATCACCCCGACGCTCTCGGGGCGCTCGGCCCGGTTGGTTGCGTCCCACCGCCCGAATGTGCCGATCTATGCGCTCTCACCGGGGCGCGAGACGGTTCGTCGCTGCGGACTGATCTGGGGCGTACGCGCCGCCTCGATACGCAGGCACGAGGTCACCGAGGCGCTGATCGCGGACTCTGCTCGGCGTGTGGTCGAGCTTGGCTGGGTCAAACCGGGACAGCGCGTGGCGATCACCGCAGGACTGCCGAGCGGCCGTCCCGGTACCACGAGTCTCCTGCAAATTCAAAGGGTCTGAAAAGCCGGTTATCGCATCGGACATTCGTCCGCTGAGCGGCCCGGGCGCTTTGAGAGGCTTATCTCCGGATTTAGACTTGGGCGCGTTATGCCGACCGTCGGGGTGTCCAGCGGGTTGCGCCCAACCGCTTCTACGGTGCAGGGGCAGACGGAGCAGGGACCGCAGGTCGGGGGCTCTGCCGGTGCTGCCGGTGCCCTGAGCCTTGGCAACCACCATGAGTCACCCGCTGAGCAGGCGGCCGCAGCGCTGGTCGATATCAGCGGCGCGTCGAAGCTGACCGTCGATGGCTTCGAGGCGAGTATTCCGCCGAACCTGGCAACCGCGTCGAGGTTGGTCGACGAGCTGGCGGCGGCGGGCAGCGTCAGCACGGCTGCCTTTGGCAGCCTCTACACGCTGATGGACTCGATCACGACACTGACGCTCACCGGCGACTGAGACCGCTCAGGCGGTCGTTTGGCGGGCCGAGTAGAACGCTGCCTCGAGCTCGCCGAGCGCTGTGGCGGGCGGATCATCGTAGTACCACTCGCGAGCGATCCGGTGAAAGTTGCCGCGCGAGTGCAGTTGAGCAATCACCGCCAGCGTCAGCACTTCCATGCGGCGGCCGAAGAGGTGGTCAGGCGGCGCGGACTCGTGGCGCATCTGACCGAAGTACTCCGAGCGTGGATCGCTCATGTCGATCAGCACCTGGGTTGCGAACTCGGGCGTGACCTCGATCTCCTGGTCAACCGTGTACCACGAGGTGGCTGCGCGGAAGTGCTGCAGCACCCGATCCGGATCGAACTTCTCGGGATCCGGGAAGAAGCCGACCTCTGTTCCGAGTCGCATGATCGTGTCGGTGTCGCCCTCGATCACGGCGCGCGCGATGTCCATCTCCAGCTCGACCGATCCGGCCGGCATCCGCTTGAACAGGCCGAAGTCGAAGAACGCGACGCGGCCATCAGGCAACAGCATCGAGTTACCCGGATGTGGGTCGCCTGAGAACTGGTGGTGGCGATACATGCAGCCGAAGTAGAAGCGGAACAGGATCTCACCGACACGATCGCGCTCGGCCTGCGTGTAGGTCTTGATCTCCTCGAACCCGGTGCCAACGACGAACTCGGTCACCAGCACGCGCTCGCGTGAGAGCGAGGTGACCACGTCTGGAACGACGATGAACGGATGTCCACGGTGCAGTCGTGCGAGCGTGCGCTGGTTCTGCGCCTCGAGTTCGTAATCGAGCTCCTCCTCGATCCGGTGACGGATCTCCTCGCCGACGGTCTTGGGGTCGAGTCCTGGTGCGATCCGCTTGGCGAGCCGCAGAATCATGCCGAGGTTCTGAAGATCTGCCCGGACGGCTGCGGCGACGCCAGGGTACTGGACCTTGACCGCAACGTCACGGCCGTCGTGGAGCGTCGCCCGGTAGACCTGACCAATCGATGCGGCCGCCACCGGCAGCTCTTCGAACTGCGCGAAGACCTCGTCCAAAGGTTGCTCGAGCTCCTGCTCGATCACCTTTCGCATGTCCTTGAACGCGACGGTCGGCGCTGAGTCGCGCAGCTTCGCAAGCTTTCGCTGGAACTCGTCGCGATGCTCGGGCGGGATCAGGCCCGTGTCCAGGAACGACAGCACCTGCCCGATCTTCATGGCCGCGCCCTTCATCGTCCCCAGCGCGGTCACGATCTGCTCAGCCGCTTCGAGATTGCGACGCTCGAGGGCTGCGTCGGCCCCCTCCTTCGACCGTGCCACATTGCCGGCGATCGTGCCTGCCTGACGGAGCGCCTGACCGGCCGCGAGGCTGCCGATCTTGGCCGTGCGCCGGACCCTTGACTTGGGAATCTTGCTGCCGTCAGCCATCGCGAGAAGCGTGCGCGCCGGGTGCGGCTAACGCGGGTCGCCGAGTCTGCCGGCCTCGTCCACGACCACCCGAGACCCGGCGACTATGTCGTCGCTGCCATCGCTCCAGCGGACCCACGCCTTGTGACCCCCGTCGTAGTCGTCGCCGAGCAGGATCAACGTGGCCGGCTCTCCCATCGCGGTGCAGGCGCGATCCTCCTCCTGATCGCGACCGCTCCAGATCCGCACGAAGCGGTTGTTCTCGAGCTCGTCGGCGACCGTCGTGGGCTCGGTGTGGCCGGGATGTATCCGCGTCTGCGGTGGCAGCGACAGCAGCGTGTCCATCACGGAGCTCTTGAGATCGGCGTAGGTGGTGTGGCCCGGTGCCCTGACGCCGCCGACCGATCCCCTGAACAGGGTGTCGCCGGTGAAAACGTCGCTTGAGTTGATCAGCAGCGAGATCATGCCTGCGGTGTGGCCCGGCGTGTGAAGCGGCTCGATTGTCAGCCCGCCGACGATCAGCGTCTCGCCCGGCAGCAGATCGCCCGTGGCCGCCGGCACCGCTGAGCGCTCAAGCGGGTGGATCAGGACCGACGCCTGTGGATGCCGCGCGATCACGGCGTCGAGTTCGGCGATGTGATCGTGATGGTGGTGGGTCAGGAGCACGTGGGAGAGCACATAACCGTCGCGGTCGAGCAGCTCCAGCAGTGGCTCGACGGGGCCGCCGGCGTCGATCATCACGGCCTTCCGTGTGTCCTCGTCAAGCACCAGATAGGTGTTGGACAGCCACGGCATGCTCATGGAGCGCTCGACGATCACTGCATGGAGCGTAACCGCTTGGCAACCCAGGCCCCTTGCGATTCGACCGGCGGGGCGCTATCAAATAACTGGGATGTATGGGGAAGCTCACCTCTCGCGGGGCGGCGAGAGCCTGAACGGCGTGCGCAATCAGGCTCGCGCGATCCTTGACGCGGTCTCCGTCGGCTACATGGTCACGGACGGGCGACGGATCGTCGAGATCAACCAGACGCTGTGTGATGTGCTCGGGTTCCAGCGCGAGGAGCTGCTGAACCTTGAGATGCCCTGGCCATTCACGCCTCCGGAGGGGTCGGACGTGAGCCTGGCGCTCGGCGAGCGGATCGTGAAGCAGGCACTCGCGAGTCCTTCAGGCCGCAGCCAGCCGCTCGAGCTTCCCCTGATGCATAAGGACGGCAGCCGTTTCATCGGCGAGGTGACGGTTTCGCCGGCGCGCGATTCGCACGGCAACGTGCTTGCCTGGGTCAGCACGATTCGGGACGTTTCGACCCGCCACGACTACCAGATCGAACTCGAGCGGCTTGCCACACACGATCCGCTGACGGGGCTGGCAAACAGGCGTCTGTTCGACGAGCGGCTCGAGCAGGAGATTTCCGACGCGATCAGGCACGATCGCTCGCTCGCGGTCGCAATCCTCGATCTCGACCACTTCAAATCGGTCAATGACGAGCACGGTCACCCGGTCGGCGACCGCGCCCTGCGCGAGGCCGCGGCACGGCTTGCGCAGGTGCTCCGCAAAGGCGATCTGCTGGCCCGCATCGGAGGCGAGGAGTTCGCCTGGATCCTGCCGGAGGTCCACTCTCATGGCGCATGGGCTGCGGTCGAGCGCGCTCGGCGAGCAATATGTGAGATGCCATTTGATGGCATCGGAAGCTTGACGATCTCGATCGGCGTGGCGATGCGCGGCGCGCTCCACGATGCGGCTCTGCTTTACGAGCACGCCGACCAGTCGCTGTACCGGGCCAAGCGCGACGGCCGCGACCGCAGCATCATGTGGCGCCCGCCCGAGCCGGCGGCAGCCGAGCTGAGGTAGCCAACCGAGCCAACTGAGCTAGCCTTCGACGGAGATGCCCGGAGACGGACGCAGCAAGATCGCCTACCTGCTCGAGCGGCTCGCGCAGGGCGTTGCCGCGCACGATCGCGAGAACCCTGGCCATCACAGCTGGGGCATCGGAATGTCGAACTTCGACATCGAGCGGCTGGGTCTCGAGGAGGGCGAGCAGATCTTGCCCGGCATCGTCCTGCAGGCCGACGGGGGTGTGACCGGCGCGTTCCGTGTTCTCTGCGACGGTGACCACAACCGTGAGCAGGAGGAGGCCGAGGAAGACGTGGTTGACGCTGTCGCTCAGGAGGCGCGTGAGCTCGAGGTCGTCCGCCCGGGTGGCGGTGGCGAGGAGTACCCGCCGCCGTTGCGGCCGCCATTCTGACGTGTCGGTCTGGAGTGCCCGTTCAAGCTGAGCTGCTGGCCCGGGGACCGTGGGACCCGGAGGAGGTCGAGGTCGCTTGGCGATCGGATCCGTTCAAGCCCACGGCCGACGCCACTGCCGCGGCCGATCTGATGCTGGACGAGCTGCGTCGGCGCGGCTCTCCCAGCCACGACGGATTCGCGGCGCGGATGGTCGGATTCGAGCAAACCCCGACCGGCCTTCGACTCGAGCTGCAGCCGATCCGCTGGGCCTTGCGACTGCTCGGCGAGGATGCCGGAAACAGCATCTCAGCGCTTTGCGTCGTGCGTGACGCGAACGGCGCCTGGCTTGCCGGGCGTCGCGCTGCCTGGGTCGCATCCTGGGCCGGCCGCTGGGCGCTCGGCGCCGGGGGTTCGGTCGAGGTCGGCGAGAACCCCGCGCAGACGCTGACGCGCGAACTCGACGAGGAATGGGGCGTCACCCCCGAGCAGCTGCGGGTCGAGGCGCTGATCCGGCTGGCAAACGGGATGGTGATGTTCGTCGGGCAGGCCCTGCTGGCGCGGGGCGCGCTCGTCAGGCCGGATCACGAGCACGACAGCTTCGCGTGGTGGCCGGCCCGGGTCGAGCAGTGGCCGAGCGAGGCCGATGCACCACTGCGCAGTCTCGGTGCGCTGCTCGAGGACGCCTGAGCCGCCGAGCCGTGAGTCGCCACCAGCACCCATCCGTCGGTCGCGACCAGCAACCATTGTTCACGCGGGTCGTCACCTTCAGGCGCCTGGAGGTCATTTCGTGCGTGCACTCATGTGTGTATCTGGCCCTGCTGATCTGCGCTTTCGGGTTTCACAACCCCGAGCCGCTGACCTTCATCCTGGGCCTCACGCACGGACTGGTGTGGATTGCAATGTCGCTTGTTTGCATTGCCGCGACGCGCTGGCGTGTTATCCCTTTCTGGCTGGCAGTTACCGTTGCGGTGCTGGGCGGCCTGGGTCCGTTCATGGGCACGGCCGGATTCATCTACGAGTCGCACCGTCGCGCCCGGCTCTCGCCGGCCACCAATCGCTAACCTACGAGGACAGAAGCTTCGATGGCCGTTGAGACAGGCACTTTTCAGGTTGTGATGCCGGCGATGGGTGACTCCGTCGTCGAAGGCACCATCCTCGAATGGCACCGGCAGGAGGGCGAGGAGATCCGCGCCGACGAGACGCTGGTCGAGATCTCGACCGACAAGGTCGACGCCGAGGTGCCGGCGCCGGTTTCCGGGAAGATCGTCAAGCTCTATGCGGCCGAAGGTGACACGGTTGCCGTCGGTGCGCCGCTGGCAGAGATCGCCCTATCGGAGAACGGTTCGAACGGCGGCGGGTCAGCTGGCACCGTGCCTCAACCCGAGCTCGCGGAGGCCGTGCCTCAACCCGAGCTTGCGGAGGCGGCTGCCGCAGCGGTCGTCGACATCGTCACTCCCGGCGGCAGTGAGAGCGTTACAGAGGGCACGATCCTGGAGTGGGCCGTCAAGGTCGGCGATGCGGTCAAGGACGGCGACACGGTCGTCGAGATTTCGACAGACAAGGTGGACATGGAGCTGCCGGCGCCCGCTGACGGAACCATCACCGAGATTCTGTTCGAGGAGGGCGCGACCGTCGGCGTCGGTCAGGTGATCGCGCGGATGGCCGCCGGCGCTGGAGCCGCGGCGACTCCTCCAGCCGTGCCTGGCGGCGGCAGCCAATCTCCGTCGCCACAGCCGCCCCAGCAGGCAACTCCGGTTCAAGGCGTCGCCTCAATGCAAACCGCGACCCCAATCGCCCAGCGTCTGGCCACCAGCCTCAACGTCAATATCGCCAACGTCACTGGGAGCGCCCGCGGCGGCCGCGTTACTAAGGACGATGTGTTGGCTGCGGCCGCGACCGTGGTCGAGGTTCCCGAAAACGCCGAGAGGATCAAGGGCGGCGCCGCCGCGCTCGCGCGTTATATGGATGAGAGTCGCTCAATCCCGACCGCAACCTCATTCCGGACGCTGACGGTCACGACCCTGGACGCGCGCCGCAAGCAGCTCAAGGACGCCGGTCAGAAGGTTTCGTTCACGCATCTGATCGCATACGCGATCGCCAAGGCCGCCACCGACGAGATGCCGGTGATGGCCCAGCACTACCTCGAGTCTCAGGCCGTGCCGTATCGGGTCGACGACCGCGCCGTCAACCTCGGACTCGCGGTCGATGTTGAGAAGAAGGACGGCAGTCACACGCTGATGGTGCCGGTGATCCGCGACGCTGGTCGCCTCAATTTCAAGCAATTCCTCGACGCGTACAACGCGCTTGTCGAGAAGGCACGAACCAACACGCTCACGGCCGACGATCTGACGGGCGGCAACATCTCGCTCACCAACCCCGGTGGAATTGGGACCGTCGCCTCAGTGCCGCGGTTGATGGTCGGCCAAGGCACGATCGTCGCGACTGGCTCGATCGCCTATCCCGTTGGGCTGGAGGCGGTCGGTGCGCAGCTCGGGGTCGAGAAGGTCATGTCGATGACCTCGACGTACGACCACCGCATCATCCAGGGCGCCGAATCCGGTCGTTTCCTGAAGGCGATCGAGGAGTACCTGCAGGGCGAGCGTGGTTTCTATGAGGCCGTGTTCAGTGCGCTTGGGGCGAGCCTGCCGGCGCTGCCCGCCAAGCCGGCGCCCGGCGCTGCTGCCGCGACCGTCTCGCAGGCCGACGCAGGATCGGTGGCGCCCGCTCGGACGACGCCGACAACCGCGCCGAGCGAGGAGTTGCTGCAAGCGGTACAGGCCGCGACCTCGGTGCTCAAGGCGTATCGAATGCACGGGCACCTGGCCGCACGGCTCGAGCCGCTCGGGCGTGTTCCAGAGGGTGACCCTGCGCTGGATCCCGCCACCGTTGGCCTGACCCCGCAGTTGATGGCGCAGATCCCGGCTCGGATTCTGCGGATGTACGTGCCAGGCGACACGCTCGAGCAGGCGCTGCCGCATCTGCGTGAGATCTACTGCGGGCCGATTGCCTATGAGATCGAACACATCGCGTCCCATCGCCAACGGCTGTGGTTGCGGGAAGCGATCGAATCCGGGACCTATCGACAGCCGCTCACGGCCGACGAGCAGAAGGCGCTGCTGGGCCGGCTGACCGACGTGGATGCGTTCGAGCGCTTCATGGCGCGGGCATACCTCGGCGCCAAGCGGTTCTCGGTCGAGGGCCTGGACATGACCGTTCCGATGATCGATGAGATCGTCAAGCTGTCGGGGCAGCATGGCGCCCGCGAGGTTGTCGTCGGCATGGCCCATCGTGGCCGTGTCAACGTGCTGGCTCACAATCTTGGCCGCTCCTACGAGTCACTGTTCGCCGAGTTCGAGGGTGCCAAGACGCTCGACGCGATCACGACGATCCCCGATGGCGGCACTGGCGATGTCAAGTACCACCACGGCGCATCTGGCACCTATCAGCTGCCCGACGGTGAGTCATTGATCGTGCGCCTCGAGTCCAACCCCAGCCACCTCGAATTCGTTGCGCCGGTCGTTTCGGGCGCGACTCGGGCCGCCCAGACGAACCGTCAGGGTGCGCACGCCAGCCAGGACACCAACGCTGCCGTGCCGGTGGTTCTGCACGGCGACGCCTCGTTCCCGGGGCAGGGTGTCGTTGCGGAGACTTTGAACCTGCAGGCGCTCGACGGCTACACGGTTGGCGGAACGATCCACATCATCCAGAACAACCAGGTCGGCTTCACCACCGATCCGGAGGACTCGCGCTCGACGACCTATGCCTCGGACATGGCGAAGGGCTTTGACGTTCCGATCATTCATGTCAACGCCGACGACGTCCCCGCCTGTATGACGGCCGTGCGGCTGGCGTTCGCGTTCCGCCGCGAGTTCGGCCACGACGTGATGATCGACCTGATCGGCTATCGGCGCCACGGCCATAACGAAGGTGACGAGCCGGCCTACACCCAGCCGGAGATGTATGAGGTCGTCAAGCAGCACGAGCCGGTGCGAGAGCTGTTCGCGGGAGAGATGATCTCGGCCGGCGTGATCACCGAGGCCGACTCCAAGGCGATGACTGATGCTGCGTGGGCGGTCCTGACCGAGCATCACGAGCGTCTCAAGGAGCGCTTGGCCGACGTCAAGGAGCACCCGGTCGACGGCGCTACGGGCGAGTACAAGCTCGGAGATCTGATCGCACAGGAGGTCTCCACCGCCGTTGATGCCGACAAGCTCGAGATCCTCAACGAGGAACTGCTCGCGGTGCCTGAGGACTTCCAGGTGAACACGAAGCTCGCGCGCCAGCTCGCGGAGCGCCGTAAGGCGTTCGGGCCGGAGCACGCCGGCATCAACTGGGCACACGCGGAGGCGCTTGCCTTCGCGACGCTGCTCGGGGAGGGAATTCCCCTGAGGCTGACAGGCCAGGACACAGAACGCGGCACCTTCAGCCAGCGTCACCTGGTGCTGCACGACTCCAAGACCGGTCGCGAGCACAGCGCGATCCAGCACCTGCCCGGCGCGCTGGCGACGATGGAGCTGCACAACAGTCCGCTTTCAGAGATCGCCTGCGTCGGCTTCGAGTACGGCTACTCGCAGGAAGCGCCGGAAACGCTCGTGATGTGGGAGGCTCAGTTCGGCGACTTCGCCAATGGCGCTCAGGTGATGATCGACCAGTTCATCACTCCAGGCCTGGCGAAGTGGGGGGTCACCTCCCGGCTGACGCTGCTGCTGCCCCACGGGTATGAGGGTGCCGGCCCGGAGCACTCCTCGGCGCGACTGGAACGCTTCCTGCAGTTGGCCGCGGAGGGCAACATCCGTGTCGCCAATCTGACCACGCCTGCCCAGTACTTCCATCTGCTCCGTCGCCAGGCGCGGATCGCTCAGCAGCGCCCGCTCGTGGTGATGACCCCCAAGAGCCTGCTGCGCCTGCCGGCGGCCGCCTCTCACGTCGAGGATCTTTCCAGTGGCCGCTTCCAGCCCGTGCTTGCCGAGGGCGGCGTTGACCCGGATCAGGTGACCCGCCTACTGCTGTGCAGCGGCAAGGTCTACTACGACATCATCGGCAACGCGCGGCGGGCCGAGACCTCCGGCGTCGCAATCGGCCGGGTCGAGCTGCTGTATCCATTCCCGGAGGAGGAGATCCTCGCCCTGGTTCGCAGCTATCCGAACCTGCGTGAGGTCATCTGGGTGCAGGAGGAACCGCGCAACATGGGCGCCCGCGCGCACATGTCACCGCGGCTCCAGCAGATTCTCCCGGAGCATCTGGAGTTCGGCTACGTCGGAAGGCCGGAGCGCGCGGCCTCGGGCGAGGGTTATCCGGCGGCGCATTCGCGCGAACAGAACCGGATCGTCACGACGGCGCTCGACCTCGCGCAGTCGATCTCTCAGTATCCGTCGGCTACGCCCGGCGACCGCTGACCCGGCCCCGCGTCCGTCGGCCACGCCCGGCGACCGCTGAAGCGACCGCTGACCCGCCCCGCATCCGTCGGCCACGCCCGGAGCAGACTGTCGGGCAAGGGAGGGGTCTCGAGCAGGTCGCGAGCGTCAGAACGTGGCCGGATTCAGGGTGAACGCGTGACCGGCCGAGTCGACCGCGACGCACTCGGTCGCGGTCGGGCACGCGACGGCGTTGAGGTTGGCCGCGCCCGCCAGTGTCGTTGTCCCCCACGGGCCGGACGACGCCGTCATCACCCCGGCTGAGCCGATCAGGACGGCGCCGTTGTTGCCGACCGCCACGCACTGCCCGGTGCGCCTGCAGCTGATCGAGTTCCATGGCCCTGCGAAGCTGATCCTGGTGGCACTGCGGGCCGAACTCAGCGGGTTGAATGTGATGACACCGCCGAGCGTGTCGACCGCGACACAGCTGCGAGTGGTCGGGCAGGAGACGGCGTCCAAGTCGTAACCGTCGCCCTGTTCGAGATCGTCGAGCCCCACCACCGGATCGATCTTCGCGGTGGAACTGATCCGGCCGGTCGCCGGGTTGAAGCTGATCTGCGCGCCGTCATCATCAAGCGCCGTGCATTGCGAGATCGACGGGCAAGCCAGAGCTGTCAGCCGCTCGTTGCCGTTGATCCGGATGCTCTTGCGCAGTGTCCTGCCACTCTCTGGGTTGTAGGTGACGCCGTGGCCGAAGCTGTCGATCGCGACGCACTCACTGCGTGACGGACAACGGACACTCACGAGTCCCTCGCCGTAATCCGGCCCAATCACCCTGCTGGTGCCCAGCCGGAACCGACGCGGACTGAAGTTGGTCGCCGACTGGCTCTGAATCGTGGTGCACAGCGTGGTCAGCGGGCACCAGATGCTGTTGATCTGCACGCCGCGTCCGACGAACGGTGCGCGTGCCCACCTGTGGGTCACCGCCCTGCCATTGGCCGAGAGCGTGAACGTGATCTCCTGCGCACCGGTCGTCGCGGTGCACTGGGTCGCGGATGGGCAGGCCAGATTGGTCAGCGGAATCCCGGTCCTCAGCGCCAATGGACCGGAGCTGCTCGCTGCGGCCGAGGCGCTCGTCGAGGCCGCAAGCGCGTGAGCGGAGACGACCGCGAATGCGATCAGGGCCGCGCAGGCGGTCGCCCGGCGCTTGATCAACAGAACGTCTCCGAATCTGAGTGCCATGCACTTAGATTAGAAAGAATCTGTTGGGATCAGGTGATGCCGACAATCCCGGCGCAGACCCAGTTGTGCGCGCCGGCGCCGTGATTCCAGATCCTGGTCGCGACTGCGTCCTGCTCAGCCTTGGGCGCCAGATAGGCGGCCGGACCCCTGCCGCCAAACCCGCGCCAGGTGCTGGGGATGATCTGGTAGTAACCAGAAGCACCCGCTGAGTTGGGAGGCAGATCCTGGCCCCCCGACTCGCAGAGCACGATCTGGAAGGGAATCGCCCAGCCTGCGGACAGCGGCAGGCCGGCCCCGTAGCTGATCTGGCGGGCGGCCTCCTGGGCCGCGGCCTCCTCCTTCTGGATCGTGGAGATCGCCACCAATAGCCTCGAGCCCTTTGTCTTGCTCGCGGCCAGCGCGGCGCTCTGGGCCGACCGCTCGTCGGCGAGTGCCGACCTGCGCGAGTTCAGCAGGGCATTCATTCCGGTCAGGGCGTTGGTCTGCCGTGATGCGGCCTGGACGTCTGCAGCGTCACTGCGGTGAAGGACGGTCAATCGCCTGGCTGTCGCCTCGGCTCCGGCCTTGGCCGTCTGGGTCGCGTAGATGACCGACTCCTCGTGGCGCTTGACACTCGAGACGTACTCGACACTGTCGAGCAACTGCTGGAAGCTCCGGGAGTCGACGATCAGCGAGATCACCGATTGCTGTGGCTGCTCATACTCGCTCACCAGCACAGCCGCCAGTGCAGATTGCGAATGCCCCAGGACCACGCGCAAGCGGGCCAGATGGCGGCGCTCGCGCACGATCGCGGCCTTGGCAGCGGCAGCTTTCTGGCGGTCTGTGGCGAGCTGTGCCTGCTCAGCAGCCTCGCGGGACTCGACCAGTGCGATCTGACTCGACAGGTTCGTCGCACGCCGGTTCAGAGTTGCGAGCTTCTTGGCGAGCGTCTGCTCGAGCTGCCTGTTGTTGCTGAGCTGCGACTGCGTGGCACCCAGTCTGTTCTGGAGCTGCGAGATTCCGCTGCCCACGGCGCTACCCGCGAGTACCAGGATCGCGCAGATTGCGGCTACTGGGGCGGCGGCAAGCTGCCGCCGTCGGGATCGTCGTTCCGGAACAGTCATGGCCGGTCGCCGCTTCCCGGCTGAGGGCGGGATCCGACCGTGCGAGATTAGCAATGCCCGGCTGGGGCGCGGCTGCTGGCGCGGCCCATATGCTCCGGGCATGGTCTGGGTACAGGGTCGGATCACGCTCGCGCCCTGGCCGCGAGGTTTCCACCTCGTGACGCGCGAGCTTCTGGATGGGATCACGGGGATCGATCAGATCCGCGTCGGGATCCTGCACCTGCTGATCCAGCACACCTCGGCATCGTTGACCTTGAACGAGAACGCCTCTCCCGACGTTCGTCGGGACTTCGAGTCGTGGTTCAACGAGGCTGTACCCGAGCGGGCGTCACTCTGGACGCACACACTGGAGGGCGCCGATGACATGCCGGCTCACATCAAAGCGTCGTTGCTGGGCCCGACGCTGACGCTCCCGTTGTCCGGCGGGCGACCGGCGCTCGGGACATGGCAGGGGATCTACCTGTGCGAGCACCGCGATCACGGTGGCCCGCGGTCAGTCGTCGCGACCGCCTGGGGCGAAGCCTAAGAGAGCGCCACAGCCCGGCCGCCGGTCCCGCTGGACCGCGGCCGGCAGAAATCGTCTACCGACCCTGCCAGATCGGTGGGCGCTTCTCAGCGAAGGCGGCAGCCCCCTCGCGTGCGTCCTCTGAGGCGAAGATCGGCTCCCAGATCGCGCGCTGGCGCTCGAACGCTTCAGACTCGGGCCAGTCGCCGGACTCCTGAAGGATGCGCTTGCTCCCGGCTAAAGCGAGCGGGCCGTTGGCAGCGATCGCCGCGGCCAGCTCCAGCGCGGTCTCGAGCGCCGCGCCGGGCGGACTTATGCGGTTTACGAGTCCGAGTTCGTGGCCGCGCTGGGCCGTTATCGGGTCGCCCGTGAACGCCAACTCGTTGGCGACATTGCGCGGGATCATCCCTGGCAGTCGTAGCAGGCCCCCGCCCGCGGCCACCAGCGAGCGCTTGACCTCAGGGATCCCGAGCTTGGCGCCGTCCGCCGCCACGATCAGGTCGCACGCGAGCGCAATCTCGAGCCCGCCGGCCACGGCGAACCCCTCGATTGCTGCGATCAGTGGCTTGACCGAGCCGCGTTCAACGATCCCGGCGAAACCGCGTCCCTCGACCCACGGCAGCTCGCCCGCTGCAAAAGCCTTGAGATCCATCCCCGCGCAGAAGTAGCCGCCCGCGCCGGTGACGATCCCTACCGCGAGCGTCGGATCGGCGTCAAGCTGATCGAGCGCCCGCGCGATCCCGGTCGCGACCCCGCCATTGACGGCGTTGCGCTGGCTTGGACGGTTGATGGTCACGACCAGCACCTGCTCGCGGCGCTCGGTCATGACTGCCGGCTGATCGGCGTGCTCCGGTGTCAAGTCGTTCATGTGAGGAACAATCGCAGTTCCGGCTGGCGTTCGCCACGCAGAAGCGCGAGGTCGACCTCGACGCAGGCGATCCCGCGCGACTGCGCCAGCACACGTGCCTGAGGTTTGATCGTCTGCGCCGCCAGAACGCCACGGCAGCCCTCGAACTGCGGGTCGGTGTGTAGGCGCTCGAGGTAGCGGGTGATCTGCTCTACCGACTCGATCGTGGCGACGCGCTTGATCTCAACCGCCACCCATTCGTCGTCGAGATCGCGGCACATGAGGTCGACTGGCCCGATGTCCGTCGGCCACTCCCGTCTCACCAGTCGCAACCCCTCGCCGCACCACTGTGGCTGTTCGGCGAGCAGCTCCTGCAGGTGCGCCTCGACACCGTCCTTCGCCAGACCTGCGGCCTCGTCCGGCGCGCCCATGTCGTGCTCGACGTCAGAGAGCAGCTCATGCAGCGTGATCTCGAGCCGGTCCTCTGTCCTGCCTGCGTGCTTGCGGACGACGATCCGCGAGGCCGGATCACCGTGCTCCTCGATCACGGTGGGTGGCGTCATCCAGTTCAGGGGCTTGTAACCCCCTGCATCGGCGTGCAGCAGCACACTGCCGTCGGCCTTGATCATGATCAGCCGCAGCGCGTCGGGGAGAACGGTGTCCAATCGGCCGGAGTAGACGGCGGAGCAGCGGGCGACGATCAGGCGCATGGGGCAGTCAAGGCTACGTGCGCACTTGGACGATGTGTGCGCCAAACCCGATTCTTGGGACGCAAATGTCGCTATTACGACATTTGCGTCCCAAGAACGAGCGGGGATCGCAGGCGGTGGGGAAACGACCCGTCGGGGACGAGACCTCAGCACGTCTCCCAGTACCTGAGGATGCGCATGACCGTGTTCCAATTGCGGACGGTGACCGGCGCCCTCAGTCTGCGCTCGAGCCAGGCTCCCGGATTGCCGGCGCGCCCCCCGACGAGGTGAGTCCCGATGAAGATCTCGCGCTCAGTGCGCGAGAGGTAGGTCGTATCCCCTCGCTCAGATAGCGATGGGAGGGCGAAGGGGAGTTCTGTCGGGTCGGCTAGGAAGATCACTGCCAGCTCGTGGGCAGCGGATGCGTGTGCCCAGGTTGCGAACGGAGCTGCGCGCGCGAGCGCGCGCAGCTCCGGTGCGGAGCGCACAAAGAGCTTCTTGGGCGTACCGGCCATCGAGACCAGATCCGCCTCAACGGCCGCGGTGATCGCCTCAGCCGACTCGCTCGACGCGTCGAAGGTCACGTTCCCTGTCGCAATGTGGGAGCGAGCTGAGATCGCTCCGGCGCGCATGAAGGCGTCGATCAGCGCCTCACGGTCGACACCTCCACGGCCGAGCATGACGGCGCGGATGAAGGCAACGTGACAGGACATGCCGTGGAGATCAGTGGCGTCGAGTTACGAAGCTGCCCGCAGGGGCCATGGCAGCGAGGATCGCCATCGCACCCTCGCCGAACTCGGTCCCAATCTCCGCGATCCGGCCGGAGGCCTTGGAGGCGACAATCGCGGCCAGCAATCACTGCACCTCCGGGATCGAAGAGCCGCCGTTGGTCATGGGTGAGAGCCACCGTAGCGAAGTCCAGTTGACCCGCCGGCAGGCGTGGCGCGGGCCAACGTGAACACCAGCGGCGTCGGTAGGATCGCCGCATGGGCCAGATCGCGGACGAACGGAATATTGAACGGCAGTTGGAGCGTCGCCGCGCCGAAGTTGCCGCCAGGTGGCAGGACCAGGATGCGGTCGTGTTGATCGGTGCCGGCGATCTGATCTTCCGCCCCGGCCGCGACGACAGCGCGTACCCGTTCGAGTCGCATTCCGAGTACTTCTACCTGACCGACCGCAACGTGCCGGGCGGCGTGCTCGCGTTCGATCCGGCCGACGGCTGGACGGACTTCCAGACGCCGATCACCGTCGAGGATCGGCTCTGGTCAGGCGCGCCGGAAGAAGATCTCGAGGGGCCGACAAGCGATCAACTCGGGCAATGGCTCGAAACTCGTTCCTCCAGAAGGCTCGCGTGGCTCGGAAGTCCGCCGACCAGGGCGACCTCAGACGCCGACCTCGCACGGGAGCTGCGATTCGGGCTGGGCGACGTGCGCCGGGTCAAGGACGCCGTCGAGCTTGAGCGGATGCGCGCCGCGGAGCAGGCGACCAGGGCCGCCTATGCCGTCGCCGTCCCGCTGCTGCGGGAAGGGGTCTCCGAGCGCGACGTGCAGATCGAGTTGGAGGCGGAGGCGTTACGCCACGGTGCCGAGTCGATGGCCTACGACACGATCATCGGCAGCGGCCCGAACTCGGCGGTACTTCACTTTGCACCGACCGACCGCCGCCTCGGGGCCCATGAGCTCGTCCTGATCGACGCCGGCGCGCAGCACCGCGGCTATTCCAGCGACATCACGCGCACATACCCCGTCGGTGGTGAGTTCACATCGGAGCAGCGCGAGATCCACGGCCTCGTTCACGCGGCCGAGCAGGCGGCGATCGAGCACTGCCGTCGAGGGACCGAATGGCGCGAGGTCCATCGCGTGGCGGCGCTGGTGATTGCTGACGGCCTCACGCAGCTCGGAATCCTGCGCGGTGATCCGGAGGATCTGGTGGACTCCGGTGCGGCGTGGTTGTTCTTCCCGCATGGGATCGGGCATCTGGTCGGTCTGGGCGTGCGGGACGCGGGAGGTACCCCGCTGCGAGAGCGCAGCGACGAACCCAAGCCCTACCCGAACCTCAGGATCAACCTGCCGCTGGAGGCCGGCATGGTTGTGACGGTCGAGCCTGGCGTCTACTTTGTCCCCGCGATCCTCAACGAGCCTGAGAACCGGCGCCGACATCGTGACGAGGTCAATTGGAACAGGGTCGACAAGCTGATCGGGTTCGGCGGGGTCCGGATCGAGGACAACGTGCTGATCACTGAGGACGGCTACGACGTGATCACGGCCGACGTCCCGGTCCCGGGCTGAGCGACTGGACGGCATGTATCTACCAAAGCACAACATCGCCGATGTCGAGTCGCTGCAGGAGCTGCTGACGAACCTCCGAGCTGCAGATCTCGTGACCGCCACGCCGGAGGGGCTATTCGTCACCTTCCTGCCGCTGATGTACGACGAGGCCGTAGAACCTCACGGCGTGCTGCTGGGCCACGTGGCCCGCAAGAACGATCACTGGCGCTTGCCGACGCTCGGTGAGGCGATGGTGATCGTGCACGGGCCCGAGAGCTACATCAGCCCGAACTGGTACCCCAGCAAGCGCCGGCACGGACGCGTGGTCCCGACCTGGAACTACCTGACCGCACATATCTACGGGGAGCTTCGGATCCACGACAACAGGGCGTGGCTGGAGGCTTTCGTCAGGCGGCTGACCGAGCGCCACGAGTCGGGGAGACCGGCGCCCTGGGGGGTCGATGACGCCCCGCGCGACTACATCGAGGCTGAGCTGCGAGCGATCGTCGGCGTCGAGCTTGTGATCAGCCGGATCGAGGCGAAGGCCAAGCTCGGCGTGAACAAGCCGGCGGCCGAAGTCGAGGGCACAATCGCGGGTCTCCGGGATGACGGTGAAGACGCGCTCGCGAACCTGACCGCAGCGGCGTCGGCCCGGAGGACCGCAAGGCTGGAGCGAGAGCGGCTAAAGGGTGAATAGTTCACCCTCTAGCCTCTCTCTCTCGTGTAGTTGAGGGCCGGCCTGCGGAGCGTCAGTCGACGCCGGCAGGCGTCGGAGTCGGCGCCGCAGGCACCTCATCGTGGGCGGGAGACGAGCCCTCGATGTTGATCTCCGGAAGCCGCTTGTCGATCCAGCCGGGCAGCTTCCAGGTGTTCTCACCGACGAGCTCAAGAACCGCCGGCAGCATCACGCAGCGCACGACAAGCGCATCGAGGAAGACGGCGACTGCGAGGCCGAAGCCGAACTCCTTGAGCGAGCGCTCGTCGCCGAGCATGAAGGACAGGAACACGCAGACCATGATCGCCGCGGCGGCCGTGATCACCTTGCCGGTCGAGGCGATGCCGTCAGCGACCGCCTGCGACGCGTCGCCCTTGTGCACCCACTCCTCACGCACGCGCGAGATCAGGAAGACCTCGTAGTCCATCGAAAGCCCGAAGACGACCGCGAACATCAGCACCGGTATCCACGGCTCGATCGGGCCGGGGGTGATCCCGAGCAGGCTTGCGCCCCAGCCGTACTGGAACACGGCGACCGTGGCCCCCAGGGCGCCGGCGATGGTGAGCAGGTTCATCGCCGCGGCCTGGATCGGAATCACCAGCGACCTGAAGATCACGAACAGCAGCAGCGCCGAGAGCACGACCACGATCCCGATGAAGAGCGGCAGTTTGACCGACAGCACGTGTGAGAAGTCGATTGAGCCCGCTGTGAATCCGCCGACTGAGATCGCGACCCCGAGCTGCTTCTGCATCTGTGGGAACGTCGTCTGCCGGAGTCTGTTGACCAGGTCGGTGGTGGCCGGATCCTGTGGTGCGGACTTCGGATAGGCAGTGATCACAGCGACCTTGCCCGAGGGTGAGATCAGCGGCGCTGTGACCGCTGAGACGTCCGAGTCCTTGGCGACCGCCGCCCGCACCTGCGGAAGCGAGGACTGCTTGGCGGCACTCGGCATCTCCACGGCGATCAGCAGCGGCCCGTTGAAGCCCGGTCCAAAGCCGTCAGACAGCATGCGGTATGCCTGGTATGTGCTGGTGTTGGTCGGGTCGTTGCCGGCGTCGGAGCTATCCAGGCGCAACGCGAAGAACGGGACGGCGCAGAGGATCATCACCGCCAGCGACGCAAGCGCCAAGGACTTGGGGTGGCTTTGCACCGTCAGACTCCAGCGACGCCACGAGGACTGTCTCGGGGCCTCGCCGCGTTGCTCGCGCCGGCGTGCCGAGCGCGACGGGCGGACGACGCGAGTTCCGAACCGCGACAGCAGCGCCGGCACCAGTGTCAGCGAGGCTGCGAGCACCAGCAGCACGGCCAGCACGGATGCGATCGCGAGTCCGTACATGAAGGTGACGCCGGTCGCGAACATGCCGAGCAGCGCGATGATGACGGTGGTGCCGGCGAGCAGGATCGCCCGTCCGGAGGTGTCCATGGCCTCTGTGATCGCTGCGTCCACCTCACCCAACCGCATGTAGCTCTCGCGGAACCGGGTGACGATGAACAGCGCGTAGTCGATGCCGACGCCCAGGCCGATCATCAGCGCCAGGTCAGGCGCTACGTTGGACATGCTTGTGACGTGCGTTGCGATCCCAATCAGCGCCAGGCCGGTGATCAGTCCCAAGCCGGCAGTGATCAGCGGCAGGCCGGCGGCGGCCAGAGACCCAAACGTGAGCAGCAGAATCACAAGCGCCGCGACCACGCCCACCGCCGTGGCCGGACCGATGTTGAAGCCCTCGGCCTGCTCGATCACCTGGCCCCCGGCCGCGACCTTCAGCCCGGGGACGTGGATCGCGTCAATCTGGTCGAGCACCGGCTTGCCCGTCGCGTCCGCCAGCAGGTTGGCGCGTTTGTCGTAGTTGACGACCGCGAACGCCGTATGCCCGTCCTTGGAAACCTGAAGCGCACCCGCTTGGGTGTACGGGCTGATCACGCTGACCACGTGCGGGTCGTTCTTGACCTGGCCCAGCAGCGACTCGATCGCCGACTTGACGTGCGGCGAGTCGTAGCTCCCGTTGGCGTAGTGGAAGACGATCTGGTCGACGTCGCCGCTCTGAGCCTTGAATTGGCTGGAGAGCAGGTCGGTGACGTGCTGGGACTCGGTCCCAGGCAGCGTGAAGTCGGTTGCGTACTCGCGACCAACCACCGATGCGAGCACGGTCGCGATGATCGCCACCAGAACCCAGGTGATTACGATCGTGCGTCGGTGGTGCATGCACCAGGTGCTGAACGCGCGCATCTATCTATTCCCCTCGCCGGCCCAATATCTGAAATCGAGATCTTCTGTCTTGACGACCGCTCCGCTGCGGCCGGGTGCTTCCTGATACTTCCAGTAAAGATTCGTGTGCGCGATCACCTGCTCCGGTGCCGGAGCGCCGTGGGCGCTCAGGTCGACGGTCGTATGCGCGTCCTCCACGAGCGTTGCGTCGTATCCCCGGGTGATCGCCCCATGTAGCGTCGAGCGGATGCACTGGTCGCTCTGCGCACCGCTGACGACCAGATGCCCGACCTGCAGCCCGGCAAGCAGCTGCTCCAGGTTGGTTCCCTCGAAGGCGTCGCCGTACTGCTTCTGAAGGAGCGGCTCGTCCTCACCGGGCGCGAGCTCGGGCACGTACTGCCACGCGTCCGACCCGACGGGCAACTCCTCGTCGGTGTGCTGGACCCAGATCACCGGCACCTCCGTGGCCCGCGCGCGGTCCACCAATGCGTTGATGTTGGAGATCACTTCATCGCGATTCACAGCTCCGTCGACGACGCCGTTCTGCACGTCGATGACAAGCAGCGCCGTGTTGCTCCGGCCCGCCAGGGTTGTCATCCGGTCCTCGCTTTCGCAGTCTTGTTTGCGGGCGAGTCACAAGGCTACGCAATCGGCTCGTGCTGGCACCGGCTCGCGTCGTGACGAGGAGTTTGCAAAGCTCAGGACGTGACCGAGCCGATCAGAGCCGCTGTCCCAGAGGAAGTCGTGGCGGTTGAGCACCTGCGCGTGCGTTACGGCGAGACGCTCGCTGTCGACGACGTCTCGCTGTCGATCAACCATGGCGAGATCTTCGGGATCCTGGGACCGAACGGCGCCGGCAAGACCACGACCGTCGAGTGCATCGGCGGCCTGCGCAAGCCGGACTCCGGATCGATCAGCGTGCTCGGGCTCGATGTGCGGGCGAATGCCGATGCGCTACGCGGGCGCGTCGGCATCCAGCTGCAGACCTCAGAGCTGCCGGACAAGATCTACGTGCACGAGGCGCTCGAGCTGTTCGCGTCCTTCTACCCCGACGCGATGGAGCCTGATGCTCTGCTGCATGTGCTGGGGCTCGAGGAGAAGCGCGACACTCGCTACGTCAACCTGTCCGGCGGTCAACGCCAGCGATTGTCAATCGCGCTGGCACTCATCGGCCGGCCCGAGCTGGCGATCCTCGACGAGCTCACGACAGGGCTGGACCCGCAATCCCGCAGGGAGACATGGAGGCTGATCGAGGGCATCCGCGACCAGGGCGTGACCGTGATCCTCGTCACCCACTTCATGGAGGAGGCCGAATACCTTTGTGATCGCGTGGCGCTTCTACACCACGGTCGCGTCCGCACGATCGACACTCCCGCGAACCTCGGCGCGAACCTCGGTCAGCGGATCAGCTTCAAAACACCGCCGGGGCTCGATCTCGATCGCCTGCGTGAGCTGCAGGAGATCCGCGACGTGCGTGAGCAGAGTGGTCGCGTGGTGATCGAGGGGGACGGCGACGTCGTCGCGGCGGTGATGGCGCTGCTCGTCGCGGAGCGCATGGTCCCCGAGCAGACTCGGGTCGAGCAATCCACGCTCGACGACGCGTTTGTCGCGCTCACGGCCGAGGCCGATGCCGAGCTGGCTCCTTCGTCGGAGGTCATGAGATGACCGCGGTGCGAGCGGCCGCTGACAAGCCGCCGCAGCAGCGGCGCGGCGGCTTCCCGAGTCTCGTGCGGACCGAGTTTAAGCTGCTGATGCGCGAGCCGATGCTGATGTTCTGGGCACTGATCTTCCCGATTGCCCTGCTTGTCGTGCTCGGTCTCACCACCCCGAGTCACGGGGAGAAGGCGCTCGGGGGCCTGCCTTTCATCGTCGTCTACACACCTGTGCTGATGACGTTCACGCTGACGATGCTGGCTCTCAGCGCGATGCCCGCGACGCTCGCCTCGTACCGCGACAAGGGCTATCTCAAGCGCCTGGCCACGACTCCGGTGGGGGCGCCGCGGCTGCTGGCCGCCCAGATCGTGCTCGTCTTCGGCCTCTCGATCTGCCTGGTCGCTTTGATCGTGCTGGTGTCGCATCTGGCCTTCAACGTGCCGCTGCCGAGTCAGTTCATCGGGTTCGTGATCGCGATCTTGCTGACGATCGGGGCGATGGCATCGCTCGGCATCCTGGTGGCCGCGGTCGCGCCCAGCCAGCGTGTCGCCGCGGCCTCCGGTGGCCTGCTGTTCTTCCCGCTGATGTTCTTTGCGGGCCTCTGGGTTCCGCAGCAGGAGATGGGTCACACGCTGCGGATGATCAGCCAGTACACGCCACTGGGCGCGGCCGTCCCCGCGATCGAGAGCGCCACCGCCGGCGTGTGGCCGAGCACCACACACCTGCTTGTGCTGGCGGCCTACATCGTGGTGTTGTGCCGGCTGGCGATCCGGCTGTTCCGCTGGGACAGGTGATCTACGGCCCGTTCGCCGGTGCTTCACGGGCCTGACTGGCTGTGGTCAGCGCTTCGGCGCGATCCACTTCAGCCGGTCGTCATCGCGACGGCCCAGC
Organism: uncultured Conexibacteraceae bacterium; assembly: GCA_963844665.1. Classification (GTDB taxonomy): domain Bacteria; phylum Actinomycetota; class Thermoleophilia; order Solirubrobacterales; family Solirubrobacteraceae; genus Palsa-465. Next base: position 731,650 of record CAWJPB010000005.1, on the reverse strand, counting down.
ATCTCGGTGCCGCCGTCGCCGTGCAGCGCCGACCGTAGCCGCAGGTACTGCGTGACCTGGGCAACGTCGTGGACACGCACGATCCGGGCGCCGGCGCTGACGCCGAACTCGAGTGCGGCGATCGTTCCGGCCAACCGTTCCTCAGGCAGGGCGTCCGCCAGCATTCCGATGAAGTACTTGCGCGACACCGCCAGCAGGACCGGTCGCTCGAGCGCGGCCAACTCGCCCAGGCGGCGCAGAACCTCGATGCTCTCCTGGGGTTGCTTGGCGTAGTCGAGCCCGGGATCGAGGAGCAGCTGATCTGCCTCGACACCGCGGGCAACCGCGACCGCGATCCGCTCACTGAGAAACTCGAGCACATCCGCGACGGGGTCCTCGTAGTCTGGGAAATGGGCGTGCTTGGGCTCGGCACGGGTGTGCATCACGACCAGGCCGGCGCCGCTTGCGGCCGCCATCTCCGCGACGACCGGATATTTGAGCCCGCTGGTGTCGTTGATCAGCTGCGCACCCGCTGCGAGCGCGGCCTCGATCGCATCGGGCCGCCAGCTGTCGACTGAGACTGTTACACCCTGTTCGACGAGCGCCTCGATGACCGGCCGGAGGCGCTGAGCCTCTTCGTTCACAGGGATCGGCTCAGTGTCGGTGCGGCCGGAGATGACGCCCAGGTCGACGATGTCTGCACCGTCGCGCGCCAGCTGCAGGCCGCGTTCGACCTGTTGCTCGACGCCCGCGAAGACGTTCGAATCGGCGACCGAGTCGGCGCCGATGTTGAGGATCCCCATCACCAACGGCTCCCCGACCCGCAGGTCGAGCGTCGTGTCGCGGAGCCGCAGGCGCACTACCTGATCCTGTAACGGAGGAACAGGAACCCGTCGGCCGAGGCCACGGCGAGCAGCTCGAGATCGCGGCTCAGCGGTCCGGCATGCTCGATCACCCGTTTCTCCGTGTCGCCGCCGACCAGCCGAGGCGACAGGCAAAGCACCATCTGGTCGAGCAGACCCCGCTCGACCACAAGGCCGAGCAGCGTCGGGCCGCCCTCGCAGACGATCAGCCCGCTCGGGTAGCGGGCCCGCAGATCGCCCCAGACGTCGGCCAGGTCGCCGCTGTCTCTGGTGAACACGACGAGCTCGGGCTCGGGCGGCAAGCCGCGGGAACTACGGCGAGCTCGGGCGTCGTCGTCAAGCAGGCGGTCGTAACCCTCGGAGCGAACGGTGTTGCCGCCGACGAGGAGCGCTGAGGCCAGCTCGCGCGCGCCAAGCAGCACCTGTTGGTCAGCGCTGCCGGTCAGGTCGCCGACGCGACCGTCGACGGTGGCGCGACCGTCGACGGAGCTGACCATGACCGCGACCGTGAGCGCCCCAGCGTCCCCGAGCTTGGCGACGAACGCCTTCAGGTCACCGGATTCGTCGATCGTGGACACGGATGCAGCATCTTAGGGACCGCGGCGCCCATCGGCCCCGGGCCTCGTTAGCATCGCCGCATGCGCCACGAACTGCGTCCACTATTCGACCGGGTGGTCATCAAGGAGCTCGATCCGGATCGGATCCGCCGCTCGGGTCTGCTGGTTCCTCCGGGCAACGACGAGCCGCCTCCGCAGCATGGGATCGTGCTGGCTGTCGGGCCTGGGCTGGATTGGTGGGATCACGTTGGGGTGAAGATGCCGGTTACCCGCGGCGATCACGTTGTCTTCCCGGCCTCAGCCGGAACCTGGGTCGAGATTGACGAGGAGCGGCTGCTGGTGTGTCGCGTTGGTGAGCTACTCGGCGTACTGGCCGAATTGCCTGACGCTCCGGTCTGAGTTACCGCCGGCTTGTTCAGGCAGCGTTGCGGGAGGAGAGCTCATGTGGGAGCGCGGCGCGCGTACGCTCGAGCAGCTCCCGGACCTCCGGATCGTCCGTGAGTCTGAGCGCGTGCTCACAGGCTGAAATGCACTCCCGCAGGCGGTCGGTACGCGCCAGTGCGTGGGCGTAGGCTGACCATGCGGCAGGCGCCTCGGGTGCGATCAGTGTCGCTCCCTCCGCGGCAGAGACCTCGGCACCGACATCGCCGCTGAGATGATGGGCCAGCGCCAGGTCGAGCATGATCTCGAGCGACGGCTCCAGCAGCCGGGCACGCTCCAGCGCCTCGATCGCTGCATCACGGCGCAGCAGTCGCAGGCGCAGGCGCCCGAGTCGAGCCCAGGCCGAGGCGTCGTCAGGAGCGCGATGGGCGACCCGCTGCGCGGCATCAGCCGCTAGATCGAACGCGCCCATGTCCTCATAGATCCGGGAGGCGTAGCGCTCGGCTGTGGGGCGATCGGTCTCCACCCGCGCCCAGTCGCGGACAGCGCGCCCGGCCGCCGGCAGATTGCCGGCCTGCCAGAAGGCGACCGTCAGCAGACGTAGCACTGCCGGGTTGGTCGGGTCGGCGTCGCGCGCGTAGATCAGCCGCTGCGCGGCCAGTCCGGGATTGCCCTCGGCCAGCGCATGCTGGGCCGCGGTCATGAAGCGCTCGACGCGCTCGGCGCCAGGATCGGGCGTGGAGAAATCGACGAACTGAAGTGATCCGGCCGGGACCGTGCGGACACCCACCTGGAACGACATCCGTGCCCACTGCTGGATGTCGTCGCCCTCGCCTGAGAAGTAGATGCCGCTGACCGTGCCCACACCCCACTCCGGGTAGGCGACGCAGCGTGCGTAGCGGTGCACGACCGAGTGATCAGGCACCCTCGACGCGAACGGGTCATTGCGGGCCCGATCCTCGGCTGCGGCGTGGGCACGCTGCTCGGCCTCGTACGCGCGGCGCCCCTCCTCCTCGCGCGCCTTCCGGGCCGCGGCTGCGGAGACCTTGACGGCTGTCCGGCTGACGGTGCCGTTGCGCGATTCCTCGGCCAGCTGCTCGAGCTGGTCAGCCGCCTCATTGATCGCCTGTAGGTGGCGCTGGTGTTCGTACTGGCGCCCCGGCGGCGCGATGTCCGGGTGCCACTGCTTGGCCAGGCGGCGGCGAGCGAGCTGCACCTGACGCTTGTCGAATGGTGCCTCCAGCTCCAGCAGCAGCAGCGATTGTTCGAGATCCAGGATGCGAGGCATCGGCAAGAACGTTAGCGGCCGGTAGGGCACGAGATCCAGCGGGATCTGGTGCTCTGGAGCGCTCTGTGCCAAGTTCGTAACACCTTCTTACGGCTGCGCTGCGGAGGCGTAGCTTGCCCCCATGGGTTCACGGACGAACCGGCGCGGGGGGGCGCTCACGGCTGCCGGCCTGGGCACGTTGGCGGCGGTGTGTGCCCTGGGCGTGGTGCTGCTCGCGACGCTTGGCGCAATCGTCGGCGGTGGCGCGGCCGGCAGCGTCTGCGGTGCCTCCGAGACGGTCGGCGCGACGGAGTACGGCGGCCCCGGCGATCCGTCCAGCGGAACCGTCGGTGCCTCCGGCGTGAGCCTGTTGGGCCAGCCTTCCAGCTATGCCGAGCTCGGCGGCACCAGCTTCGCCACGGCGAACGCGCTCGGCGAGCTGCCGTACGGGACGCCGCTGCAGATCGCAGCGGCCGGCCGCTCGGTGATCGGGTACAAGGAGGACATCGGGCTCGGCGGCGGTCCGATCGACGGGCACGTGCGCGCGATTGACCTCTGGTGGCAGCTCGCGCGCAGCCTAGGGATTCCATATGAGAACGGCCGCTGGTCCGGGACGGTGCAGATCGCGTCGGTCTCGAGCGATTGCGCGGAGGTGTCTGGCGGCGGCGCGGCCGGATCAGGCGTGTCGAGCGCAGCGGTGGGTGGGTCCGGACTGGCGGGTGAACCGGTGGCGGCGGGTGAGCCGGTGGCGGCGGGTGAGCCGGTGGCGGCGGGTGAGCCGGTGGCGGCGGCTGGGTCCGCAGTGGCGCCTGCGCCGGGTCGACGGGCGACGCTGCTCGTCGACGGACTCGCCGCCGCCCCGATCTCAGCTCCGGTCGCCGTCAGGGGGATCATCGCCGCCGGCAACGAGATCGTCGGCCGACCGTACGTTTACGGCGGGGCGCATGGCCTGCCGTTGAACATCGTCGCGCCGTACTACGACTGTTCGAGCAGCGTCGCCCATCTGCTCTATGGCGGCGGCCTGCTATCGGTCGGCGCCGACCTCACCTCGACGGACTTCGAAACCTGGGGCCTGCCGGGACCGGGGCGCTGGGTCACGATCTACGCCAGCGCGGACCACGTTTACATGTACGTCGCGGGACTGCGATGGGACACCCACGCCGCCGCGGGTCCAGGGGATGGCGCGGCGGGGATCGGCTGGCATCCGTTGGTGCGCTCGGGCGCGGGGTTTGTCGTGCGCCACCCGCCGGGGTTGTGACCGCCCCAAGTCACCAAATCGGATCGTTTTCCTGACCCACGGTGATCAGGGCGGCCTCTACGCGCCTGAACCCCAAAACCGTCCCTTCCCACGCAGACGTGGGCCCTTGCGGGTGAGATCGAGCCTGTTGCCGTCGACCGGATACCCTCGGGTTCGTGGCTGGCGAGTACATCTACACGACATACAAGCTGTCGCGCCGGCATCCGCCGGACAGGCAGGTCCTGAGCGACATCTCCCTGAGCTTCATGCCGGGCGCGAAGATCGGGGTGCTTGGTTACAACGGCGCCGGCAAGTCGACGCTGCTGCGGATCATGGCGGGAGTCGACCATGACTACGACGGTCAGGCGCAGCTTGCTCCTGGCGCGACCGTGGGCCTGCTCGAACAGGAGCCGCAGCTGGACTCGGAGAAGGATGTGCGCGGCAACGTCGAGGACGGCGTGGCCGAGGTCAAGGGGCTGCTCGACCGCTTCAACGAGCTGGCGATGAACTACTCGGATGAGACCGCCGATGAGTTCGCGCGGCTGCAGGAGCAGATCGACGCGGCTGATGCCTGGAACCTCGACACCAAGCTCGACTATGCGATGGACGCGCTGCGCTGCCCGCCCGGCGACGCCGACGTCGGTACGCTCTCCGGCGGCGAACGCCGCCGCGTGGCGCTCTGCCGGCTGTTGCTGTCAGAGCCCGACCTGTTGCTTCTGGACGAGCCCACCAACCACCTCGACGCTGAGTCGGTCGGGTGGCTCGAACGCCATCTCCAGGACTACAAGGGCACGATCGTCGCCGTCACCCACGACCGCTACTTCCTGGACAACGTGGCCGGATGGATCCTCGAGCTCGATCGTGGGCGCGGGATCCCGTACCAGGGCAACTACTCGGGCTGGCTCGAACAGAAGGAGAAGCGCCTCGAGCAGGAGGCCAAGAAGGACGACGTGCGCCAGCGGACGATCAAGCAGGAGCTGGAGTGGGTGAGGATGAACGCCAGCGCCCGCCGGGCCAAGCCCAAGGCACGCCTCAATGCCTACGAGGCCCTGCTGGCCGAGGACCGCAACGTCAAGCTCGACCAGGTCCAGATCCACATCCCTGCGGGTCCTCGTCTGGGTGGGATGGTGGTCGAGGCAAGAGACGTGCGCAAGTCGTTCGGCGACAAGCTGCTGATCGACGAGCTCAGCTTCAACCTGCCGCCGGCTGCGATCGTCGGCGTGATCGGCCCCAACGGTGCCGGCAAGACGACGCTGATGCGGATGATCACCAGCCAGGAGGAGCCCGATGAGGGCACGTTCAAGGTCGGCGAGACTGTCCAACTCGCCTATGTGGATCAGTCGCGCGAGGCACTTGACGGCGACAAGACCGTCTGGGAGGAGATCTCGGGCGGGCTCGATCAGATGTTGCTCGGCGAGTCGAGCATCAACAGCCGCGCGTATGTGGCCGGATTCAACTTCAAGGGCTCGGACCAGCAGAAGAAGGTCGGGAGCCTCTCCGGCGGTGAGCGCAACCGCCTGCACATGGCGAAGCTGCTTGCCAGCGGGGGCAATCTGCTGATCCTCGACGAGCCGACCAACGACCTGGATGTCGACACGCTGCGTGCGCTCGAGGAGGCGCTGCTCGCGTTTGCCGGCTGCGCGATCGTCGTCTCCCACGATCGCTGGTTCCTCGATCGCATCGCTACGCACGTGATCGCGTTCGAGGGCGACTCCCAGGTCCGCTGGTTCGAGGGCAACTTCGAGGCCTACGAGAGCTTCCGGCACGAGCAGCTCGGGGCCGAGGCAGACCGGCCGCATCGGCTCACCTACAAGAAGCTAGTGCGCGGCTGACGGGAGCGTCACCCGCGGTTGACGGGACAGGCTCTCGTCAACCGCGGCGTCCGGGCGCAACGGCGCACGTGCAGGAGTTGACTTAGCCGCGCCGTAGTAACGAATTGCTAAAAGTCCCGCATCGGTGGGAAGTTAGGGCCCATAACGTTTGTGTTAACCGCGCTTGAGGCGCGATTGACAGATGGGTTTACGCGTGTTTGGATCGCGGGCAGTACACCACTTATCGAAGGAAACCAGAAGGGATAGTTGGCTATGAGGTTTGACCGATCGCAGCACTCGGACCGGCGTGCGGATGCCGCTCAGGTCCGTGGCCGCTCCCGGCGGCGAGCGGTTCTAGGAGCGGCAGTGGCTCTGGTGGCCGCGGCCGCAATCGCCGCCTGTGGCAGCTCGAACAACAACACGAACACGAGCACCGGCGGTAAGACGAGCAGCAACTACGGCACGATTCTCAAGGGATCGCTGCCCCCAACGGGGACCCCGTCCAAGGGTGGCGCGATCACGATCGGTGAGCTCAGCGGGCAGACCCCGACCTCGATTTGGCCACTGATCAATGGCGCAACCTGCTCAACGCAGACCTTCTACTTCGTCTCGAACATGTACGTCCCGCTGTATTACGGGCCGGTTGGCTCCAAGCCGGCCATCGATGAGGGTCTGAGCGCAGCCACGTTGCCTCAGTACTCCAACAACGACCGGACCGTCACGATCAACCTCAAGAGCAACCTGCACTGGTCAAACGGCCAGCCCGTGGACGCCCAGGACGTGAGCTTCTACATGGCGCTGCTCAAGGCCGCGATCAAGGAATCACCGGCCAACTGGTGTCAGTACTCACCCGGCGAGTTCCCTGACAATGTCGAGAGCTGGAACACCAAGGGCAAGAACACGATCGTCCTGCACCTGAAGAAGACCGTGAACCCGACCTGGTTCACGCTGAACCAGCTGCAGACGACCAACGGCGGCGTCTACCCGCTCCCGAGCCAGGACTGGAACGTCGACTCGGCAAGTGGCCAGCACATCACCGACTGGGCGACCAACCCGGCCGACGCGAAGAAGATCTATGACTACCTGAACAAGGAGGGCACGCAGCTCGCGTCGTTCTCAAGCCCGCTCTGGCAGATCGTCGACGGGCCGTTCAAGACGGAGAACTTCAACGTCACCAACAGCTCCTACGACATGGTCCCGAACAAGACCTACAGCCTCTCGCCGAAGCCGCAGATGGACAAGGTGTCGTTCGAGAGCTACACGAGCTCGACCGCGATGCTCAACGCGCTGGAGTCCGGTTCGCTCGATATCGCGAGCCTCGACTCTGGCACTCAGCTCGGGGCGATCCCGAGGCTTGAGAAGGATGGGTACAGCGTCTTTGGTGGGCCGGGCTGGGGCTGGTTCGGTGGTTTCATCAACTTCAAGGACACGACCGACGACTTCGACAAGGTGGTCGCGCAGCCCTACATCCGCGGCGTCTTCGCGCAGTTGGTCGACCAGAACGCGATCGTCCAGCACGTCTACCACGGCTGGGCGGTGGCGGCCAACGGCCCGGTCCCATCGGCGCCGTTCTCTCCGTACGTTCCTTCGAATGTGACCAAGCCGGTCTGGCCTTACAACCCGAGCCAGGCGGTCAAGACCCTAAAGGCCCACGGCTGGGATGTGAAGCCGGGTGGACAGACCACCTGCGCCAAGGCGGGCACCGCGAGCAATGAGTGCGGCGCCGGAATTCCGGCGGGCACGCCGATCAAGTTCGTGTGGGCAAACGTGCCGGAGTCAGTCGCCTCAACCGGGGTCCTCGAGTCCGAGGTCTTCGCGAGTGAGGCGAAGAGCGCCGCGGGCATCGATGTCTCGTTCGTGACCAAGACGTTCAACTTCCTGACCGCCTACTACAACAACCAGAACCCGGCGGCTTCGAAGTACGAGAACGACTGGGGTGTCAACAATTACGGCGGCATCTTCACGAACTACTACCCGACCCAGGACGGACTGATGAGCCCGGGCGGCGCGCTCAACCTGGGCTCGTTCAACGACCCCGTCGCCAACCGCCTGATGGCGGCGTCGGTCTCGAGCCCGAGCCAGGATGCGATCTCCAAGGAGGTCGCGTACTTCAGCAAGAGCTACCCGATCTTCTACATGCCTGATCAGGATTGGATCACGGCTGTCAGCAACAAGGTCGGTGGCCCCGCGAATACGTTCCTGACGATGACGCAGCAGCAGTACAGCCCGCAGGCGCTCTACGTCAACAAGAAGTAGGTAGGGACACCAGCTGAACGAGTGGGGCGGGCTCCGGGCCCGCCCCACTCGCTTTCCCAGGTCGCGGTAACCGCCGTAACATCACAGTCAAATGCTCGGCTACATCATTCGCCGGCTAGGGACCGCGATCATCGTCGTCATCGGCGTCGCGGCGGTGACGTTTGCGATCCTGCACGTCATCTCGCCGACGCCCGCATACACGGTGCTCGGCAGCAGGGCATCCCGTCAGGCTGTGCTGGCGTGGGACAAACAGCACGGTTACGATCGCCCGGAGATCGCCCAATTCCTCAGCTACCTGGGCAGCGTCGCACACCTGAACTTCGGTTACAGCTACAAGCTCGGTCAGAGTGTCAACTCGCTGTTCAAGGAGACCGCGGGCCGCAGCGCCTACCTATCCGGCGCCGCGTTGGTGCTATCGCTTCTGATCGCCGTTCCGCTTGGCATCGCTCAGGCGGTCAAGCGCAACAGCCCCGGCGACTACGCGGCGACCGCGATCAACTTCACGCTCTACTCGATGCCCTCGTTCTTCCTGGGCGTCATTTTGATCCAGATCTTCGCGCTCGACCTCAACATCTTCCCGGTCGGCGTCAGTGACGAGATCACGACAACCTGGCAGGCGGTCACCCATCCCGATCAGCTGTTCCTGCCGATCCTGACGCTGACGCTGCTCAACGTGGCCGGCTTCAGCCGCTACATGCGCTCCTCGGCGCTGGATGAGATGGCACAGGACTACATCCGCCTGGCGCGCGCAAAGGGTCTCTCGGAGCGGACGGTGCTGGTCCGCCATCTGTTCCGAAATGCCTGTCTGCCGATCATCACGCTGGTCGGTCTCTCGATCCCGACTCTGCTGGCCGGCAACCTACTGATCGAGTACCTGTTCAACTACCCCGGCACCGGCCTGCTGTTCTACAACGCCCTCGGCAATCAGGACTACAACGTACTGCTTGCATATACGCTGCTGGGCGCGATCCTGACCGTGCTTGGAAACCTGCTGGCCGACATCTCGATCGCCGCCGCCGACCCACGGGTGCGCCTTGACTGATCCCTACGGACGCGAGCGCACTCCCGCCGAGCGACTGGAGGAGATCGGCGCTGGCGTGCTCTCGGTCCCCGCACCCGACGGCCCGATCAGTGAGCTGGGCCCGGAGGGCGGCGACGTTCAGGTCGTCTCCAGCGGCTGGCGTCTAGCCGTTCGCGAGTTCATGAGCAACCGCCTCGCGGTGGTGGCGCTGGCAGTACTCGTGTTCATGGTGCTCTTCTGCTTCGTCGGACCACTCGTCTACCACACGAATCAGGTGTCGACGGACATTCTGAACTCCAACCTACCGCCCGGCAGCGGTCACCCGCTCGGCACCGACGAGAACGGCTTCGACGAGCTCGGCCGGATCATGATCGGCGGCCAGGCAGCCCTCGAAGTGGGCCTGTTCGCGGCATTCGTGGCGATCATGATCGGCACGCTCTACGGCGCCATTTCAGGCCTGGTCGGCGGTGTCGTGGACGGCGTGCTGATGCGCTTCGTCGACGTCCTGCTGTCGATCCCGTTCCTGTTCATCGTGCTGGTGGTGGCAACCAAGTACAGCGGCACCGTCGTCGAGATCAGCTTGATACTTGGCGTGTTCTCGTGGCTGATCCCGGCGCGCTTGGTTCGCGGCGAGGTGCTGACGCTGCGCACGCGTGACTTCGTCGTGGCGGCGCAAACCATGGGCTCGGGTCGCTGGCGACTGGTCTACCGGCACCTGATTCCGAACGCGATGTCGGTCACGATCGTCAATGTCACCTTCCTGATCGCCGACTCGATCCTGGCGCTGGCCTACCTCGGCGCGCTCGGTGAAGGCCTCGCATACCCCAAGACCTCCTGGGGCGACATGCTCGGCAACGCTCAGACCTACGTATCCGAGGGCTACTGGTGGTTGGTCTACCCCGTCGGCGCGTGTCTGGTCATCACCGTCTTGGCGTTCAACCTGATCGGCGACGCGCTGCGCGATGCCGTCGACGTGCGCCTGCGGCGGCGCTGAGAAAGAGAAGCATGGCCACCACAGCGCTCAACGTCGAGAACCTGACAACGGAGATCCGGCTCTCACGCACGACGGTGCACCCGGTCGGGAACGTCGATCTGCAGATCGATCAGGGCGAAACGCTCGGACTCGTCGGCGAGTCGGGCTCGGGCAAGTCGATGCTCGGGCTCTCGATCCTCGGACTGCTGCCCAACGGCGGCCACGTCACCGGCGGTTCCATAAAGCTCGCCGGTCGCGAGCTGGTCGGCCTGAACGAGAAGGAGCTGCGCAAGATCCGTGGCAATGAGGTCGCGATGATCTTCCAGGACTCGCTCTCCTCACTGAATCCGACCAAGCCGATCGGCGAGCAGGTGGCCGAGCCGGTGCGGCTGCACCGTGGTGCCAACCGCAAGGAGGCGTCTGACCGCGCGCTCGAGGTGCTCGAGCTGGTCGGGCTGCCGCGTCCGAAGGAGCGGCTCGGCGACTATCCTCACCAGCTCTCGGGCGGTTTGCGCCAGCGCGTGATGATCGCGATCGCGCTCGCCTGCGAGCCGCGGGTGCTGCTTGCGGACGAGCCGACGACCGCGCTCGACGTGACGATCCAGGCTCAGATTCTGAAGCTGCTCGACGACCTCGAGCAGCGCCTCGGCATGGCGACACTGCTGGTCACCCATGACATGGGCGTCGTCGCCGGCCGCTCGAAGCGAATCAACGTGATGTACGCCGGGCGGATCGTCGAGACCGCGAGCAGCGAAGAGCTGTTCACGGCGATGCGACATCCTTACACGCAGGCATTGCTCGGCTCGATTCCGCGGCTGGAGCAGGACGCCACCAAGCCACTGCTCTCGATCCCGGGACTGCCGCCGGACCTCACAAACCCGCCGAAGGGCTGCCGCTTCGCCGCCCGCTGCCGTTTCGCGACCGACCAGTGCCGCGCCGAGGAACCGCCGCTGACCGGTGCGAGCGATCACAGGTTCTCATGCTGGCACCCGGTGGACGGCCCCGCGGTGATCACCGAGCACATAGTCCCGGCGGTGCACGCTGCGGCTGCCAGGGCGGGTGGGACCGAACCCTCTGCAGCGTCACAGGTCGCCGTGGTGTCCGAGCCTGTGCCTGACGGTGTTGGAGTGGTAGCTGCGGCGACAGCGGCGAACTCATCCGCGCCGTCCGCGTCCAATGCACCGCTGCTGGAGGTGGTCGATGCCGTCCGCGAGTACCCGGTGACCGCGGGTGCGGTGTTGCGGCGCAAGGTGAACTCGGTCAAGGCGGTCTCGGGCGTGACGTTGCACGTCCGCGCGGGCGAGGCCGTCGGCCTCGTTGGCGAGTCGGGCTGCGGCAAGACCTCGCTCGGCAAGCTGATGGTCGGCATCGAGAAGCCCGACGCCGGCCGGATCATGGTCAACGGCAAGGAGATCTTCAAGCTGCGCGGCAACGGGTTGCGCGTAGCCCGGCGCGATGTGCAGATGATGTTCCAGGACCCGTACGGCTCGCTCGATCCGCGCATGCGCGTCAGTGCGATCCTCCGCGAACCGCTCAAGATCCAGAGCATCGGGTCGGCCAAGGAGCAGAACGAGCGAGTCCGCGAGCTGCTCGGCGAGGTTGGCCTTCCGGAGAACGCGCTCGAGCGCTATCCGCACGAGTTCTCAGGTGGTCAGCGCCAGCGCATTGCGCTCGCGCGGGCACTGATGCTCGAACCCAAGGTCATGGTCGCCGACGAGCCGGTCAGCGCACTCGATGTGTCGATTCGCTCGCAGGTGTTGAACCTGATGAAGCGACTGCAGGCCGAACACCAGATGGCATCAGTGGTTATCTCGCATGACCTCGCCGTCGTCAAGTACCTGGCCGACCGTATCGGCGTGATGTACCTGGGCAAGATCGTCGAGCTCGGCACAGGCGACGACATCTACCGACGGGCCGCGCATCCATACACACAGGCGCTGATCAAGACGATCCCGGTCCCCGATCCGGCGGTGGAGAAGGCCAAGACCGACGTCGGCATCCGCGGCGAGCTCCCGAGCCCGATCGACCCGCCGTCGGGCTGTCGCTTCCGCACCCGCTGCCCGCTGGCGCAGGAGATCTGCGCTGAGGTCGAGCCGCCGCTGAGGCGGTTCGGCCCCAGCCACCAGGCCGCCTGCCACTTCCCCCTGCAGACGCCAGAGCCGGTTTCGGAAGCCGCCACAGACGGCGGCGCCTCGGCTCAGACGGCGGCCACCTAGGCTGGTCCCGCCGCCGGTCGACTTCAGGCGCCGGCGGCCACGGCGAGCCCCTCGAGCATCTCGGTGAGCTCGGCGACGCCGTCTGCAATGAAGTCCGCCTGCCCGAGGTCCTCGCGGGCGTGAGGCCCGGTGGTCACGGCGATGCAGCGAAGCTCGTCTGCGTGCGCGCAGGCAATGTCACGGGGGGTGTCTCCGATCACAACCGTCTCCCGGCGTGGCCAGGAACAGGCGAGGCCGGCCGCTGCCCCCGCGCGGCGTCGAGCGATCGGCGGCAGCATCGCGCGGTCCTCTGAGTCGGACCCGAAGCCGCCCTCGTTGCGCGCGAACCAGTGCCCGATTCCGGCAGCCTTCAACTTGATCCGGGCCACGGGCTCAAAGTTCCCGGTCAACAGCGCGAGCCGTATGTCGTCGCGTGCACTGAGCGTGTCGAGCAGTTCCGGCATCCCGTCCACAACTCGGTCTGAAAGGTCGCTGGGGCAGAGGCTCGCGTACAGCCGGCAGCACTCCTCCTGCACGTCGCCCGCGCGTGCGTCGATCCTGTTGGCTGAGACGCCCGCCTCCAGCAGGTACAGCCGCGCGATCTCACCGTCGGTCCGACCCGCCGCTGATGTGTTGAGCGCGACACCGTCGAGGTTCACCCCATGGATGTTCTGCACGGCCTGGAGCAGCGCTGCCGCATGCTCTCGCGATGCTCGCTTCACGAGCGTCCCATCGATGTCGAATAGCAGAAGCATCGGTTTCATGAGGTCAGCGCCGGTTGGCCGGCCGGACATCGCCAGACTATCCCTTAGTTGCGCCTGGCTGCGAGTTGCTCACACGACTTGACGCCAACCCACGGGGCGCTGATGCTCGGCAGGCAGTAGTTGCGCGGCTGTCGGCTCACGACCTGGACCCGGTCACGGGCAGGTATTCCGGAGTACTGGCAGCGCAGGCAGCAGCCGCAGTGCACGCGGCTGCGCGGCTAGCGTGGATCGGCGACGATTGCTTTGAGCGTGAGCCAGAGGATCAACAGGTCGAGCCGCAGGCCGCGGTGCTTGACGTAGTAGAGGTCGCGCTGCAGTTTGGCGCGAGTGCCCTCGAACGAGCCGGAGTATCCCAGGTTCACCTGGGCCCACCCGGTGAGACCGGGACGGACCGTGTGGCGTGCTGCGTAGAACGGGATCTCGCGTTCCAGCCGGTCGACAATCGCCACCTGTTCAGGGCGTGGGCCGATCAGCGCGAGCTCTCCCCTGATCACGTTCCAGAGCTGAGGTAGCTCGTCCAACCGGAATCGACGCAGTACGCGGCCGAGCCCGGTGATGCGGTGACCCTCGTCGGTCGCCCAGACGGCGCTCACCGGGGCGGCATTGGTGTCGGCGACAGCCATGGTCCGCAGCTTGACGAGAGTGAATCTGACGCCGTCCTTGCCGACACGGGCCTGACGGAAGATCGCGGGTCCGGGGCTCGTCAGTCGGATCGCCAGCATCAACGCTGCCAGGACAGGTAGAGCGACGAGCAGCAGTGCCGCGGCCAGCAGGATCATCGTCATGCGGCGGACCGCGTCCGTGATCGCACGACGGTGCTGGTCGGTCCGCTCAAACAGAAACCAGGCAGGCGTCAGCTCGGTCAGCGGCACCTTCTTGAACTCCGACTCGTAGTACGTCAGCAGGTCGCGGACACGAATCCCTTCGGCGGCGAGGGCGGTGGCGGCAGTGACAACCGCCGGTGCGTGTGCCGCATGACGATCGAGCACCAGCACGGTCGCCCGGTCCCTGCGGACATCGTTCGCCAGTTGCTCCGGCGTGAGCGGTGAATGTGTTGCGCTGGATCCAATCAGGCTTGCCTCCGGATTGTTGATCAGCTCGCGCCGGAGTTCGCTCAGACTGGCCGCGGCGCCGACGAAGTACACGCGCCGCAGCGCCAGGCGAACGCGGATCTCAAGGTCGCGAACCAGCCCCGCGCCGATCAGCGCCAGCGTGGCCAGGGCGAACGTGATCAGCTCCACGGTCAGCGCCGCGGGCAGGCCCAGGATCAGCGTTGCGCCCAGCATCACGGCCGCGCCAAGGGCTGCGCCGCACACGGCAGAAGCAAGGTGGAACGCCCGCCCGGCGGCCCCACCGTCGATTGCCTCGAACACTAGGCGCGCCGCGAGCGTCGCAAGTACGGCTGGGAGCAGCAGCGCCGGCCAGACGGTTGAGCTGATGTGATCGAGGATGACCGGCGCGGCCAGCATCAAGCCAAGCAGCAGCGTCGCTCCCGCGGCGGGCAGGCGAGTGACCGGCCAACTCGAACGGCTGCGGTGAGCACGGTCGTCGCCGGCGCCTGGATGATCGGGTGCCGGCGGCTCCGGAACCTGTGAGAGTGCGCCACGGTCGATGCTCATGGCGTGACCTCATTGCTGCCAACCGTGGCCGCAGCGCTTCTGGTTGCCTTGGCGTTGGTCCTGACCGCTGCCAGCAGGGCAGGTTCGAGTGGATCTAGGCTCAGGGCGCGTCGGTATGCAGCCAGCGCCGTCACGCGCTCGCCTGCGCGGGTTGCGATATCGCCCAGCAGCGCCGGTGGCACGTAATTCTCGGGTTCGAGCTGTGCGGCGTGTAGCAGCGCCGCGCGAGCTGCCCGATAGTCGTTCAGACGGGCATATGCGGCGGCGACGGCGTACTGGGTCTGCATCGCCCACGGGTCCAGCTGCTCGGCCGTGCGCAGCTTTTGAAGTGACTTCACCGGTTGGTTGGACACGAGACTCTGCCCGGAGTTGCTGTAGAGCGCCGCCACATACTGGCGCCCAAGGCTGGCAGCCACGAGCGCGAGCACGCCCAGCGCGCCAACCAGGGCCGCTTGCTGAGTCCGGGTCCGCGGGGATGGCGCCAGACTCTCGCCCGTGGCCGCGACGGCGGACGGCGTCGGGATCACCAGCACCGCCGCGGCGAGCATCGCCATTCCGGCGAGGCCAGGGATGTCGTAGAGCCAATCGACGCTGGTCGCGGCCAGCCACGCAGTGAACAGGCCGAGCGCCGCAACCTTGAGGGCCGGATCGCGGCTAGCGAGGGTCGTGCGGCGAGGTGACACGCCGGCCCCCAGGACCGGAACGAGGAACAGGATCAATCCGATCGCGCCACCGATGCCGAGCTCAGCGAGCATCTGCAGCTCGAGGCTGTGTGGGACAGTGACGTCCTCCAGCTGCTGTCGACGCAGGTAGTACTGGTCCGCGTAGTTTCCGGCGCCCACGCCGCCCAGGGGGTCGGCCCTGAACTCGTCGACCGCGATGCGCCAGAGGTCATAGCGGTAGCCCCCGCCCAATGCCAGGAACCGGTCGCCTGCGGATGACTCGGCTCGGAGCGCGGTGAAGTCGTGCCATTGCGTACTGATCCGCTGGTGCTCGGTCGCTGCAACGGCCACCACTGCCGTGATCGTGACGACGAGCAGGACTCGTCCGAGGGTCGCGACGACTCCGTCGCGGCGACCCTCGGGCAGGCGCGCGATCGCTGCCGAGGCCAGCCATCTCAGCGCGAACGCGACGAGCGCAGTGCCAAGCAATGCCAGTCCCGCCCACTGGATCGCCGTCGCGCTGGGATCCCGTAGCTGGTGCAGGCCGGTTGAGCTGTAAACCTGAAGCGTCCAATGCGAGCTGGCGGCAACAGCAGCCAACACGATCAGCAGGTTCACTCCTCGCCGGGTACGGCCGGTTGCAGCGATCAGGACGAGCGCGATCGTCGCGATGGTTGCGACCACGATTGCGCGTGACTGGGTGAGCACCGCAGTGCCTGCGATCAGTGCCGCCGCGCTGATCGCGGCGGAGCGCAACAGCCGTGTCCGGGCGGCTTCTGCGAGCCCGAGCCACGGCCAGATTCCCATCACCAGCAGGCCGGCGGTGCCGTTGATGTAGCCCATCGGCGAGTCAAGCCGGCCCTGCAGGAACGCTCCGGTGCCGGCACCCACGGCAAACTCGACCGCCAAGACGATGGAGCTGATCAGCGCCGGGAGCCCCAGGATTGCGATCACCGATCTGGCTGTCACGCGTTGCCTGATCGCGAGCAGCCCGATCGCGAAGATCACCGCGTAGATCGCGATCTGGTTGGCACTGGTCCAGGCTGAGTCGCGTGACTCGGCCCAGAGCAGTGAGGCGAAGCTGAGCAGGACCAGCAGGCCGAGCCCGCCAGCGGCGGCCCTGCCGAAGCCGGTGGTGCGGATTGGCGGCCCGAACGCCAGCACCACCAACAGCACAACAGCGCCGACGCCGAGCGGCGCCCAGGACGTGAAGTCGTAGTAGCCGAATGCGAGCGGTGAGAACGCCAGGATCGCGGCGACCAGCAGAGCGATCAGGTTGAGTCTGCTGGGTGCCCGTTGGACTCGCGCTCCGGTTGTTCCGGGCCGCAGTTCGATCACCGGCTTGATCTGCTCAGTCGCTGTCATCGCCTGCAACTGAGGAAAACGCCACCGGCGCTGCCCAGCAACACAACTAACGCAGCCGCGAGGACCATCCACAGCACCCCGGAGCCCGATCCCGGATCGAGCACCTTGTAGGCCGCCGGCGCCGCGCGCACCTCACGCAGGCCGGTGGTCGCGTTGAGATCCGGGAGTGTCACGGCGGTTACGTGCTGCGAGGGCGTGTGTCGGGGCGAAGTCGCGGGCCTGGTTGTGGTGGCCGGAGCCGATTCTGTATCTGGGGTCGGCTCGGTGACCGTCGGGACGGGCGGGCTTGACGCTGCGACTGGTGTTGTTACGGGCGGCCCCTCTGAAGGCGGCGTCTGATCTGCGCTGCTCGTGACTGTCCCGGTCGCGGACCCGGACGCTGCCTGGGTGACCGTGTTGGTGCCGTGTTTGATACCGGACCCGAACAGCCTGCCGCTATTGCCGCTCTCCGGCGCGGCGCCGCGTGCGCTGGCGAGCGGCAGTGCATACTCCTTTGCGACGGGGCTCTTTGGGTCGACGTGCACTGGTGAGCTGTCCGCAGCCGAAGCGGCGGCGGGCAGCATCAGTAGACCCGTAGCGCAGACGAGCGTCAGCAGGAACCGAACACGGGCGCTGAGGCGCATCGCCGGACTATGGTAGACCCGGCCCGAATGACTGAATGCGTGGCGGATGACTGATTCCTGGTTGTTCCGGGCCGAGGTGTCACTGATCGTCGGCTCGGTGGTCGTACTCCTGCTCTGGGGTCTGATGCTCGCGCTCGACCGGCGTGGCTTCACGGCGTCATACCGGTGGCCCATCTGCGTTGGTTTCATCCTGCGACTGATCGCGGTGGGGTTCGCTGCTGCAGTTCCGTCGATCGGCCACAAGTTGACCAGCACGGACGAGGCCGCATTCCTGGCGACCACCAGGGCACTGAGCCATTTGCCGCTCGCGAGCGGGAGTTGGCTCAGCATGAGCGTGCACTGGACGGAGGTGATTCCTTGGGCGTTGACGCTCAAGGTCTTTGGCAACGTCGGCCCGCTGCCGCTCAGGCTCGAGCAAATTGGCCTCAGTCTGGCGGCCGTGATCGGCATCAGCTCCACTGCGGGCAGAATCGGTGGCCGCAGGGCAGGACTGATCGCTGCCTGGATCCTGGCCGTCGAACCGTCAAGCGTTTACTTTGCCGGGCTGCTGCACCAGGAGTCGCTATCGATGGTCGGGGAGGCGCTGCTGCTGGCTGCACTCGTCGATGCCTGGATTGGGGACACGCGCTGGTGGTCGCCGGTGGTGGCCGGCGCTGCCGGTCTGGCGCTGATCTTCGGCACACGCGCATACATGGCGTTCTTCGCCGGGGTTGCAGCCATCCTTGTGCTGGCAGGGGCAGGCCTGTGCCGGAACCTGGGTCTGTCTCGTGGGCTCGCCGTGCTCAGCGCGGGTACGGTGCTGGTTGGGCTCGCCGGCGTAGTTGCCGCGCCTCATCTCGTCCCAGGGAGTCTTCAGAACCTCCAGCACCAGCTGAATCTCTCCTACGCGGGTGCGAACCTGCCGCTGCCACACGCAACCGTGACCAGCTCGACCGGCCTCCTGAAGACGATCGTCTCGCGCAGTGTCGACCTTCTGGTCCGGCCATTCCCGTGGCAGGTCGGTAGCTCCGCGCAGAAGGCAGCTGTCGTGGGCACGCTCGTCTGGTACGTCCTGGTCCTCATCACGGTCATCCTCACGTTCCAACAGGGACTCGACGACAGACTCGTTCCGGTCCTTATCCTGAGCGCCTGTGAGACGATCGGGTTCGCGCTGACGCTGGTGGATGCCGGCGAGGGGTTCCGTCACCGCGTTAACCTGGTGTTGTTGCTGGCCGTCCCGCTGGGGGTGATGCTCGCCCGCTGGTGGAGCGCGAGACACCGCCGCGGATACGTGACCATATGAGCAGTCGGATCGCAATCGGGGCACTAGCGGGGCTCGTCATCGTGCTCCTGCTGACGCTCGTCATGCCCAGCAGGTACGTGGCCACGGCACATGTGCGGATGCGCCCTGGCAGTAGCTTTTCGGTTCCGTCTGATGCCGGTTACATCCCACGCGCCCAGCTCTACGGTGCAGTCGGGCCGCGACAGCAGCCTGCGATGTTGACCTTCACCGCCACTGCTGCGACCGGAGGCCAAGCGCTACGACGCGTGAGCATCCGAGTTCGCCACTTCGCCCGGAACGCTCCGGTTCAGAGTGGGGCCATAACAATCGAGCGGTCTCCGCGCATGCTCAGAGACGTCGCGCTGGGAGTCATCGCGGGAGCTCTGCTGGCGCTGGCCGTGACGACCATCACCCGTCCCCTTCCGCCAACGCGATGGCCCGAGTACTCCAGCTCGTAACCGAGCTCGTCGTCGGCGGGGCGACGCTGGCGATGCTCGACTTCGCTGAAGATCTCGCCGCCGAGCATGAGGTCGTGATCGCACATGGAGCCCTGCGGGATCCGGCGAATCCAGCGGCCGTCAGAGCGCGTGGGAACTTTGGGACCTATGAGCTGCCACAGCTGGCGCGGCCACTCGCCGCGTGGGATGACGTCGCTGCGGTCCGCGCGTTCAACTCGCTCTGTCGACAGGTTCGACCTGAGCTTGTTCACACGCACAGCTCCAAGGCGGGCTTTGTCGGACGCATCGGTGCATCGAGTGGCCCGCTGCTGCACACCGTTCACGGCTGGGGCCATACTCCGCTGGACGCTCCTCTTCGCCGGCAGGCGCTGATCAGCGCTGAGCGACTATGTGCGCTCAGGACCGCGAAGCTGATTGCCGTCTCGCCAGAGGTGGTTGCTGACGGACTCAGGCTGCGGATCGGCAGACCCGAGCAGTATGAGGTGATCGGCGCGCCGGTTGACATGCGGCCGCCACAACAAGACTTCGAGCAGGCGCGTGCTCAGGCCCGCGAACGGCTGCGGCTGCCGACCGACGCCGAGGTGATCGGCTGGGTGGGCAGGTTCAGCGCTCAGAAGGATTCACGGGCCCTGGCCGAGGTCATCCGCCGGCTTCTACTCGATCGCCACAACGCGTATGCGGCGCTGATCGGCGACGGCCCGGACCGGGAGATGGTCGAGCAGTTGCTTCACCCTGAGATTGTCGAGCGCCGTGTGCGGCTCGTCGGAGAGCGCGAGGATGTTCGAGATCTGTATCCCGCCTTTGACGTATTGGTTCACACTTCCCTCTGGGAAGGGCACCCGCGCGTCGTGCGCGAGGCCCTGGCGGCCCGAGTGCCGGTCGTCAGCGCCCGTGTCAGCGGCATCAGTGAGTTGGCTGCTGACGTGCGATTGGGTGTGCTGGTCGAGCCGGGCGACCCGACCGCGTACGTCGGAGCGCTTGTCCAGATCCTTGACTCGCCGTCACGCCGCGCGCCGATCGACGACGCGGCTCTGACGCCGCTGCGGGCGAGCGCGGACCAGCCCTACCGGCTGATGCGGTCGCTGTATCGATCGGCGCTCGACGGCAGCCTCACCGCGCGAACGAGACGTCCGAGCTGAGGCGTTTGGCGGCCGCGGCCACCAACCTGGCCGCGTTGTCTGCGTCCTCGACGCTGATCATCTCCACGGACGAGTGCATGTAGCGCAACGGGACCGAGACGAGGCCGGTGGGGATGCCGGCGCGACTGGTCGTGAACGCATCAGCGTCAGTACCGGTGAAGCGCGCCGCCGAGGCGACCGTGAACGGGATGTCCTCAGCCTCTGCGGCTTCGTAGAGCAGCTCGAACACGGCGGGGTGCAGCAACGCCGCGCGCTCGATCACCGGACCCGAACCGAGTTTGTGATGCGTGTCCTGACCGAGCGTTATGCCGGGCGTGTCACTCGCGTGAGTCACGTCGATCGCGATCGCGACGTCCGGTCGGTGCCGGAACGCCGAGGTCTGAGCGCCCTTGAGCCCAATCTCCTCCTGGACGACGGCCATCCCCAGGAAGTCGCCGGGAGCCCCGCCGTTCTCGGCCACCAGTTCGGCCGCGCGCGCCGACACGTAGCAGCCGACGCGGTTGTCCAGTGCGCGGGACACGACCCGGTCATTGGGGAACGCAAGCGGTTCGACGTCCAGCACGCCGGTGTCACCGATGCGGATGAGCTCTCGGGCCTGGTCGCCGTCGGCGGCGCCGATGTCGATGTGAAGGCTCTTCAGATCCGGGACCTTCTTGCGGTCATCATCGTCCATCAGGTGGATCGCCTTGCGGCCAATCACGCCGAGCACGGGACCGTTCCGGGTGTCGAGCAGCACTCGCTGACTGACGAGGTTGACCGGGTCCCAGCCCCCGACCTGGCCAAAGCGGAGAAAGCCGTCGTCATCGATGTGGGTGATGTGCACGCCGATCTCGTCGATGTGGCCGATTGCGGCCAGCGACGGACCACCGGCGGTTCCCGGGATACGCGCCCACGAGGAGCCGTTGACATCGACGTCCACCTCGGCAGCGAACCCCTGGCAGTACTCACGCCAGACGGCCGCGGCACGGGCCTCCTGGCCGGACGGTCCGGGCACTCGCAGCAGTGCGTCGAGAAGTTGAGGTGTAGCCATGCGGATCCCCCTATGCCGCCAGCAGCTGGCGGAGAACGTATTGCAGGATGCCTCCGTGCCGGAAGTACGTCTGCTCCTTTGGTGTGTCTATGCGCACCGTCACGGTGAATTCCTTGTCGTCGGCATTCACCGTTAGCTCGGGCGCTATGTCCTCGTCACCGGCGATTCCGGTGACGGTGTATTTCTCGTGCCCCGTGAGCCCGAGCGCCTCGACGCTCGCGCCATTCTCGAACTGCAGGGGCAGGACACCCATGCCGACCAGATTCGAACGGTGAATGCGCTCGAAGCTCTCCGCGATCACGGCGCGCACACCCAATAGCCGTGTGCCCTTCGCGGCCCAGTCACGTGACGAACCTGAGCCGTATTCCTTGCCGGCGAGCACGATCAGCGGCACGTCCTGCTCGATGTATCGCATCGCTGCGTCGTAGATCGAGGTCTCCTGGTTGGAGCCGTCGGCCAGGTAGTGGGTCACCCCTCCCTCGGTGCCGGGCGCGAGCTTATTGCGCAGGCGGATGTTCGCGAAGGTGCCGCGCATCATCACCTCGTGGTTACCGCGGCGCGACCCGTAGGAGTTGAAGTCAGCCACCTCGACGTGGTTGGCATTGAGGTACTGGGCTGCCGGGCCGTCCTTCTTGATCGAGCCGGCCGGCGAGATGTGGTCCGTGGTGACGCTGTCGCCAAGCACCGCCAGCACGCGGGCGTCTGTGATGTCCTGGAGGGGCTCCGGATCGACCGGGAGGTCCTCGAAGAAAGGCGGTCGCCGCACATAGGTCGAGCGCTCGTCCCAATCAAACACCTCGCCGGTCGGAACCTCGAGGCTGTTCCAGCGCTCGTCCCCATCGAAGACCTCGCTGTAACTCTTGCGGAACATGTCGGACTGAACGGCCTCCTGGACGACGGCGGCGATCTCCGCGCTTGACGGCCAGATGTCCTTTAGGTACACCGACTCGCCGTGACGGTCGTCACCGAGCGGCTCGCTGTAGAGGTCGATGTCCATCGTCCCCGCGATTCCGTAGGCAACGCACAGCGGCGGCGAAGCCAGGTAGTTCATCTTCACATCAGGGTTTATGCGACCCTCGAAGTTGCGGTTGCCCGAGAGGACGGAGACAACGGCCAGGTCGGCGTCGTTGACCACCTTCGACACCTCTGGCGGCAGCGGCCCGCTGTTACCGATGCAGGTCGTGCAGCCGTATCCGACGAGGTTGAAGCCCAGATCGTCGAGGTACTCGGTCAGGCCGGCGCGGTCGAGATACTCGGTCACGACCTTGGAGCCGGGCGCCAATGAGGTTTTCACCCACGGCTTCACTTTCAATCCACGCTGGACGGCGTTGCGGGCGAGCAGCCCGGCACCTAGCATCACCGATGGATTGGACGTGTTGGTGCAGCTGGTTATTGCGGCGATCACGACGTGGCCGTTGTCGAGCTCCGTCTCCGTGCCATCGGCAAGTGTCAGCTTGGCCTTGGCCGAGACGCCGCCGTTGGTGTGGGTGGCGACCGGATCGCTTGCGGGGAACGAGTCGGAGAGTGCATCGTCCTCCTCGGCCTCCTGGGGCAGGTAGTTCTCGACGGCCTGTTCGAACATCTGCTTGGAGGCGCTCAACGGCACTCGGTCCTGCGGGCGGCGCGGGCCAGCGATGCTGGGGACAACGGTCGAGAGATCCAGGCGCAGCTCATCCGTGTAGGTGGGCTGCTCCGATCGCTCGTCGTGCCAGAGACCGTTCGCGCGGGCATACGCTTCGACCAATTCGATCTGGTCCTGAGGTCGGCCGCTGAACTCCAGGTAGCGCAGCGTCTCGGCGTCGATCGGGAAGATCGCGCAGGTCGACCCGAACTCCGGCGACATGTTGCCGATCGTGGCGCGGTCCGCCAGCGGCAATCTGGCGAGACCCGAGCCGAAGAACTCGACGAATTTGCCGACGACGCCATGCTTGCGCAGCATCTCCGTGACGGTCAGCACGAGGTCGGTCGCGGTGGCGCCCTCGGGCAACTCGCCGTCGAGTTTGAAGCCGATCACCTGGGGGATCAGCATCGACATCGGCTGGCCGAGCATTGCCGCCTCTGCCTCGATCCCGCCGACGCCCCAGCCCAGCACACCCAGGCCGTTGATCATCGTCGTGTGTGAGTCGGTGCCGACGAGTGTGTCCGGGTAGGCGACCGCGCGGCCATCCGGCCCGTCCTCGCTCACGAACACCACGCGGGCCAGGTACTCAAGGTTGACCTGGTGCACGATCCCGGTCTCAGGCGGCACCACCTTGAAGTTTGCGAACGCGCTCTGTCCCCAGCGCAGGAACGAATAGCGCTCCTGGTTGCGCTCGAACTCGAGCTCGGCGTTGCGCTCGAACGCGTGCGCTGTGCCGAACTCGTCGACCTGGACCGAATGGTCGATCACCAGTTCTGCCGGAACCAGTGGGTTGATCTTGTTGGGGTCGCCGCCCATCGCGTTCATGGCGTCACGCATCGCTGCCAGGTCGACGATCGCCGGCACCCCGGTGAAGTCCTGCATGACGACCCGTGCCGGTGTGAACGCGATCTCGTCGCTTGGCACGGCCTTGGCGTTCCAGTTCGCGAGCGCCTCAACGTCGGCCGCGCGGATCGCCTCGCCGTCCTCGTTTCGCAGCAGGTTCTCGAGCAGGATCTTCAGCGAAAACGGGAGCCGTGCCACGTCGTGGGAGGCCTGCAGCGCGTCGATCCGGAAGATGTCGTACGTGCGCCCGCCGACTTCGAGCGTCGACTTCGATCCGAAGCTGTTGGCTGACATTCGAGACTCCTCAGGTTCCAGTTTCGTTTTCTCTCTTCGACCCCAGACTCTAGTTTGTGTCCCGTGAGCACGCCTTCGACTCGCGAGCGGCTCCTGCGCGACCGCAGCAACGGCCGTCCCGCCCGCGTGACCAACATGGAGCTGTTCTTCGACCTCGTCTGGGTGTTCGCGTTCACGCAGTTGTCGGAGTTCCTCTACGAGCATCGAAGTTGGCAGGCGGGCGCCGAGACTGTCGTGATCCTGGTGGCGCTGTGGTCGGCCTGGAACTACACGGCTTGGGCGACAGGCTGGATCGATCCCGAGCGCGCCCCTGTCGTGCTGCTGCTCTCGATTCTGATGTTCGGCAGCCTGGTGATGGCGTCGGCGATCGTCGAGGCGTTCGCAGGCCGAGGCGAGGCGTTCGCCATCGCCTACGTGACGACGCAGCTGCTGCGCAGCGGGTTCATGGTGTGGGTCTTTGGCACCAGTGCCCCGATGGGCCGTAACTACGCGCAGCTCCTGGTCTGGTCCCTGATCAGCGGCGTGATCTGGATCGTGGGAGCGCTGGTCGACGATCCGCAGACGCGTTTGCTGATCTGGGCTGTCGCCGCGGCTGTCGATCTGACCGCGCCGTTAGTCGGCTTCCGGCTGCCGTTGGCAAGGGCTGGGCAAATGTCGGAGTGGATGGTCGCCGGCGGGCACCTGGCCGAGCGCTGCCAGCTGTTGCTGTTGGTCGCGTTCGGTGAATCGTTCCTGCGCATCGGCGAGAGCTTCTCTCACGATCGCCACACGGTCGCGATCGACGCTGCCTTCCTGATTGGCTTCGTACTCGTGTTCGCGCTCTGGACGATCTACTTCCTGGATCACGCTGGGCGCGTAACCGAAGCGCTCGAGGACGCCGGCGCGCAGGCGGCTCGGCTCGCGCGATCGATCTACAGCTACAGCCACGTTGTGCTGATCGGTGCCGTGATCGTGATCGCGGATGTGATCCACCTGACGATCGAGCGTCCCCACAAGCCGGTTGACGCCGGCTTCGCCGCGTTGTGTGCTGGTGGCCCTGCGCTCTACCTGATCGCAGTCGCATTGTCGAAGCATTGGCTCGGGCTCAAGCGAATACCCTGGCTTCTGGTGGGCACGCTGGCGATCCTGGCGGCCGGTATCGCGACGGCGTCCGGACAGCGTCTAACTCAGCTGATCGCGGTCACCGCGGTCGCTGTTGCTGTCTCGATCTGGTCCCAGCTGATCGCTTAGATCGCTGAGCTAGAGGCCGGGCGCTGAGCTAGAGGCCGGGCGGGTGGCGCTCGACGAAGCCTGAGAACTCGCCGCCGCCCTGTGACCAGCGGGTCCCGTCCTCAGCGAGCGCGACGGTGTCAAAGCGCCAGCCGGCGATCGTCATCCAAACGTGCCCGTAGCTCGCGTAGAGCGTGACCCAGCTGCCTGGGCCAGGGTCGCCGTATGACTCGAACTCGCCGGATGTCTCGGGTGCGCTCAGCAGCCCGGCGGCGTTCAGCACATAGCTGACCGACCCGGAGCAGTCGTAGCCCGGAGAGATGAAGGAGCCGTGGCCGCCGCCCCAGATGTAGGGCAGGGTTGCAATCGCGTTGCCCGCGGCGATCATCTCGCGCACCGCGTCGGGGGCGCCGGGCGGTGGCTCAACCATGCTGCCGGTATCGATCGCAACGCCGCCGACCTCCTGGTTGACCTGCTCAGGAGTGGCCTCCGCGGCTGCACGTGCGGCTGCGGCGCGCCTGGCGGCTGCCGCCTCGGCGGCCGCCGCCGCCGCCTCCTGTGCGTTCAGCTTGTTCTGCAGCGAGGCGGTGGTGGCGTTGGCGTTGGCGAGCTTGTCTCGCTCGTGGGAGCGTGCGCCCTCCTCACTCGATTGCTGGTTGACGAGGGCGGTCTCGATCGCCGCAACCTGGTTGCGCTGGTTGACGATCTGGTTGGTGAGCGCCCTGTCCTTCTGCTCGAGCGCTCCGAGGCGCAACGCCTCCTTCTGGACCCTGCTGCGGGCAGCCTTGGTGAAGGCGACGATCTGCTGATCCTCGCTCTGGGCGTCCTTGATGTAGTTGACCTGGTCAAGCAGGCTCGAGAACCCGTGGGCGTTGAGGATCACGTCGACCAGGTTGGGCGAGCCGTTCTCGTAGGCGGAGCGCAGGTTTGCGGCGAGGTCTGCAGACGCGATCCGCATCCGCTTCTCGAGTGCCACCAGCTGCCACTTGGCCGCCATTGCCTGCGTCTGCACCTTGGCCAACTCGCTGATATGGGTCTCGAGTTCGGCCTGAACGCTCGTGAGCCGCTGTTGCGCAGCGGCGACGCCGCCCGCGGTCTGCTCGATCTGCGAGGTCTCCGAGTTGATCTGGTCCTGGAGCGAAGCCGCCGCTGACTTGCTGGCCTGGATCTGGGTCTGCAGATCCGCGGAGCTCGAGGCGATGATCCAGCCGCCGAGCAGCGAACATACGGCTACGGCAGCGACGATCAGGCGCTTGATGTGACGGGTGGAAGTCATCCGGGCAGAGGTGTGTCTGATCGATACGACGCTCGGCCGGGAGGGGTCGGTCGCATCAAAAAACGCCAGACTCGTTGGCGTGCGCCTACCTTAGCGGGCCTGCCTGAGATGCAAAATTAAACATGTGTGTATGCAAGAGATCCTGCAATATGCAGGAATTGCGCCACTTTTGTAACTGATCAGCCAGCAGTCAGCTTCGGCCGACCGGTTTGGCGATCGGGCCGACCGGTTTGGCGATCGGGCAGCCGACAGCTTGAGGATTTGGCGAACCGGTCGAGGGTTGACCCGTTTGAGGATCAGCCGTCGGTGCGCTTGCGAGCGCGCGCAGCCTTGACCCGCGAGGTCTGATCGAGTGCCGTCTTGCGCAGACGCACATTGAGTGGCGTCACCTCGACTGACTCGTCCTCACGGAGGAACTCCAGGGCCTGGTCGAGCGAGAGTTCGCGCTTGGGTACGAGTCGCACCAGTTCGTCGGCCGTGGAGGAGCGCATGTTGGTGAGGTGCTTCTCCTTGACCGCATTCACGTCCAGATCCTCGGCGCGGGCATTCTCACCAACGATCATGCCCTCGTAGACCTCCTCGCCGGGACCGACGAACAGCGAGCCGCGCTCCTGCAGGTTGAAGAGCGCGAACGCCGCCACCTTGCCGCGGCGGTCGGCCACCAGCGAACCGCTGCCGCGCGTCCGGATCTCGCCCTGCCATGGCTCCCAGCGGTCGAACACGTGGTGCACGAGGCCGGTCCCGCGCGTCTCTGTGAGGAACTCGGTTCGAAAGCCGATCAGACCGCGGGCCGGGATGATGTATTCCATCCGCACCCAGCCGGTGCCATGGTTGACCATCTGCTCCATCCGGCCCTTGCGCAGCGCCAGCATCTGCGTGATCACGCCGACGTACTCCTCAGGCGTGTCGACGCTCATCCGCTCCATCGGCTCGTTCAGCTTGCCGCTGACCTCCCTGGTTACGACCTGCGGCTTCCCGACGGTCATCTCGAAGCCCTCACGACGCATCACCTCGACCAGTACCGCGAGCGCCAGCTCGCCACGGCCCTGCACCTCCCAGACGTCGGGACGCTCGGTCTGGTTGATCCGCAGTGAGACGTTGCCGATCAACTCGCGTTCGAGCCGCGCTCTGAGCTGTGAGGCCGTGAGCTTGTCGCCATCCTGACCCGCCAGCGGCGAGTCGTTGATACCGACCGTGACCGACAGCGATGGCTCGTCGACGCTGATCATCGGCAGCGGACGCGGATCGTCAGGGTCGGAGAGGGTGTCACCGATCGTGATCTCGGGAATGCCGGCGACGGCGATGATGTCGCCCGCGCTCGCCTGCTCTGCGCTGACTCGCTCCAGGGCCTCGGTGAGGTACAGCTCGGTGATCTTCACGCGTTCGATCTCGCTGCCGCCGTTGCGGCACCAGGCGACAGTCTCGCCCTTGCGGATCGTGCCCTGATGCACGCGACAGATAGCGATCCGGCCGACGTACGGCGAGGCGTCGAGGTTGGTCACGTGCGCCTGCAGCGGCGCCTCCTCGGTGAAGCTTGGCGCTGGGATGTGCTCGACGAGCAACTGCAGGAGCGGCTGCAGATCGACGCCTGGTTGGTCGAGGTGGAGCGTTGCGGTGCCCGCCTTGGCGTTGGTGTAGACGATCGGGAAGTCGATCTGGGACTCGTCGGCCTCGAGGTCGATGAAAAGCTCGTAGACCTCATCGATCACCTCGGAGATGCGGGCGTCGGGACGGTCGATCTTGTTGATCACGAGGATCACCGGCAGTCGCGCCTCGAGCGCCTTGCGCAGCACGAAGCGGGTCTGCGGCAGCGGTCCCTCGGAGGCGTCGACCAGCAGCAGCACACCGTCGACCATCGTCAGCCCGCGCTCGACCTCACCACCGAAGTCCGCGTGGCCTGGTGTGTCGATGATGTTGAGCGTGATCTCGCCGTGGCGGACGGCGGTGTTCTTGGCGAGGATTGTGATCCCCTTCTCGCGCTCGAGGTCCATCGAGTCCATGACCCGGTCGGCCACGTCCTGGTTCGCGCGGAAGGCGCCCGACTGCCAGAGCAGCGCGTCGACCAGTGTCGTCTTGCCATGGTCAACATGGGCGACGATCGCGAGATTGCGGATGTCGGAGCGGATGGGCATCGGAGAGCCAGGTTAGCCGTCGTGATGGCAAGCGGTTGAAGCTGCGCTGACCTGTGTAGGAGGGGTCATTGGACTGTCAGTCGTGCGGCGCGGAGAATCGAGCGGGTGCCAAGTTCTGTCGGGCGTGCGGAACACCCCTCGCGGCTGCGTGCCCCGGCTGTGGCGCGTCGGTGCTGCCGGAACAGGGATTCTGTGACGAGTGCGGGACAGCGCTGACGGTGCTGTCCGCGCCCCGCTTGGGCACGGACAGCGAATCGGCTCGCGGCTCGGCGTCCTCGTCGGGCGCGGAGCTGCGGTTTGTGTCGGTGTTGTTCGTCGACCTCGTCGGGTTCACCGCGCTGAGTGATGGCCGTGGCGCCGAGGACGTCCGAGAGCTGTTGTCGCGCTACTTCGACGTCGCCCGCGGCGTGGTCGAGCGCTACGGCGGGACGATCGAGAAGTTCATCGGCGACGCGGTGATGGCGGTTTGGGGTGCGCCGGCGGCGCGCGAGGATGATGCTGAGCGTGCGGTGCGCGCGGCGCTGGAGGTCGTGGAGGCTGTGGCCGAGTTCGGTGCAGAGGTCGGCGCCAATGAGCTGCGGGCCCGTGCTGGTGTTGTGACCGGTCAGGCGGCGGCGGTGGACAATCCGGCAGAGGGGATCGTGGCCGGGGACCGCGTCAACACCGCCTCGCGCGTCCAGTCCGCCGCGCAGCCGGGCTCGGTCCTGGTCGATGAGGTCACTCGTCAGTTGGCTGAGGCGGCGATCCTATTCGAGGACGCGGGCGAGCATCAGGCGAAGGGCAAGGTCGAGCCGCTGCGCCTGTGGCGGGCCGTGAGGGTGGTGGCGGGAGCTGGCGGGCGGGACCGTGAGGGTCTTCTGGAGGTGCCGGCGGTGGGACGTGACGGAGAGCTGCGGCTGTTGAAGGAGTTGCTCGACCAGACAGTCGAGCGCGCCGGCGCTCGGCTCGTTGCGGTCGGCGGTGAGGCCGGGATCGGGAAGAGCCGTCTGCGTCGCGAGTTCTCCAACTACACGGACGGACTCGCGCGGCAGTTCCTGTGGCACACGGGCCGCTGCCTCGCCCATGGCGACGGCGTCGCCTACTGGGCGCTGGCGGAGATGGTGCGTCAGCGCCTCGGGATCGCGGAGGACGCGCCGACCGACGAGGCCGCCACGAAGCTCGACGCGGGCCTGAGCGAGTGGATCGTGGATGGCGAGGAGCGTGAATACATCCAGCCGCGCCTTGGTGCGCTGCTGGGAGTCACCTCACCCGGCCTCGATCGCGCGGAGCTGTTCGCCGGGTGGCGCCTCTTCGTTGAGCGTCTCGCCGGCCATGATCCGGTCATCTTGGTGTTCGAGGACATGCAGTGGGCCGACGACGGCCTACTCGCGTTCATCGACCAGATCCTCGATTGGTCGCGTTCGGTCCCGATCTTCATGCTGACGCTCGCGCGACCGGAACTGGCGGCTCAGCACGATGGTTGGCCCGCTGGGCGTCGCGGCGTGACCACGATCGACCTGGAGGCGCTCAGCGACACGGAGGTGGCTGAGCTGCTGAATCACGCGGTCGACGGACTCCCAGCGCTCACACGCGATCAGATCGTCGCCCGCGCTCAGGGCAACCCCCTGTATGCGCTTGAGACGGTGAGGGCGCTGGCGGACCGCGGCGTGCTGGCGCGGAGAGACGGACGCTTGGTCGCAGTCGAGCCGGCCGCGATCGGCGAGCTCGACATTCCCGCGAGCCTTAACGCGCTGCTGGCGGCGCGACTCGACGCGCTCGAGCCGCAGGAGCGCGAGCTCGTGAAGGCAATGTCCGTGTTCGGCGGCACGTTCCCGCTTCAGGCCGTGGTGTCGCTCACCGGGTTGGAGGCCCGACAGGTTGAGCCGTCGTTGGAGGCACTGGTACGCAAGCAGGTGTTCGTGATCTTCTCGGATCCGCTCTCTCCCGATCGTGGGCAGTACGTGTTTGGGCAGGGACTGCTGCGCACCGTTGCCTATGAGAGCGTCGGCCGCCGACTCCGCAAGCAGTTGCACCTTGCCGCCGCCACGCATCTGCGAGCCGCGTTCCCAAACGAGGGAGAGGACGTGGCCGAGGTGATCGCGGACCACATGCTTGCGGCGTTCGAGGCAACCGGCGATCAGGACGAAGATCACGACGAATTGGGTGTCCAGGTGGTTGACGCACTGAAGCGATCGGCAGAGCGCTCTGAGAGCGTCGGCGCGCCGCTGGCCGCGGCCACGGCCCTGACGCGCGCGGCTGATTACGCGGATGAGCGGGACCGACCCGATCTGCTCGAACAGGCCGGCTGGCTGGCGAACCGCGGTGGACACTACGAGCAGGCGCTCGAGTTGGGTGAGCGAGCCCGCGAGCTGTATACCGAGGCCGGGCGCGAGCGGGAGGCAGCGCTCGCCGAGCGCCGAACGCTCGAGGCGCTCCGCAATCTGGGTAGAGCCGGCGAGTGGGTGGCGCGTCTGCAGGCGGCGGTGGACGCGCTCACGCCGCTGGTGGACGGCCCCGATGCCGGGCTGGCGGAGTTGCAGTCCCGGCTCGCTCGCGCACTGTCCTTCGCCGGTGACTACGAGCGGGCAGCGGAACTCCATGAGTCGGCGTTGATCGCAGCAGAGGCGCTGAACCTGCACGAGGTTTTGGCCGCGACACTCGAGTCGCGCGCCTCCGCGTACTCCCTGTACTTTGGCCGGCCGCAGGAGGCGCAGATCCTCTATCAGGCGACGATCAGCCTTGCCGAGCGTCACGGACTGATCGAGGTGCAAAACCGCGCCGAGAGCAATTTGGGCCTCTACGCGAGTTTGTGGGACCCTGCCGGCGCGCGCGAATTGCTGGAGCGCCACCTCGAGTTGGCCAAGCGCCGCGGCGACATCTACTCCGCGGTGGTTACCGCGGACAACCTCGGGGAGCACTGTCTGAGACAGGGCGATTGGTCGCTGGCGCAGAGCATGGTTGAAGAGTTACTCGAGCGCGATTTGGGTGAGTTTGAGGGCGCGATCCTCGCACTCCCACTGTTGATTTTGGCGATGCTGCGTGGCGACCTGGCGTCGGCGCGAGTACAGCTCTCCCGGATCGAGCCACTGGAGCGCTCCGACGATCCGTGGGATCGCCTCCTGTACTCGACGCATCTGGTTCTGATCGCATCCTCAGAGGGCAGGTACGAGGAGGCCCTCAGACGCGGGCTCGAGTTGCTGGATGCCTCAGCAGAAGTTGGTTGGAC
The DNA here is from genome assembly GCA_963844665.1 of uncultured Conexibacteraceae bacterium. Classification (GTDB taxonomy): domain Bacteria; phylum Actinomycetota; class Thermoleophilia; order Solirubrobacterales; family Solirubrobacteraceae; genus Palsa-465. The sequence goes on along the minus strand of CAWJPB010000005.1, from coordinate 699,609 downwards.
GAGCTATACGCCAGACTGGGACGCTTGGCCGGACACGCTGAACGCGGCGTTGGCGCTCGGCGATCTCGCGGCCGCCCACCGGCTGATTGCGGTGTTCGCGGAGCGTCTGCCAGGGCATCTGCCTCCGTACTGGGTGGCTCAGCTGCACCGTGGCCAGGGACTTGTTGCGATCGCTGAAGACGAGATGGACGCGGCGGAGGCATACCTGCTCGATGCCGCCCGGCAGTTCGAGCTGACCGGCTCCGTGTACTGGCGGTCGGTCGCCGAGGTCGACCTGTCGGATCTGCTGATCCGACAGGGACGCGGCGATGAGGCCGCGGCGCTGTTGACTGAGGCCACTGCCCTGTTTGAGCGGCTCGGGGCCGTCCCGGTCCTGACTCGGGCACGCGAGCTGGCGGCGGAGCCGGCGCAGCCACGCTAGGGCCAGGCCCCTGGCGAGATCAGCTGGGCTGCAGGCCACCGAAGCCCGTCCACAGGGCGGCCATGGCCGCGTCGACCATCTCCGCGCGGGTGACCTGGGGGTGGTCCTGCCACCAGCGCGCCGCGGCGGTCAACGCGTCGCGATGGATGGCGAACAGCGCGCGGGCGCGAACGGTGGCAGGCTCGAGCCCGGCGCTACGGGCATCGTCGGCCAGCAGGTCCGCGAGGATGCGGTTGAACTCGCTCCGGAGGTGTCGGTACTCCTGTGCCGCCTCGTGGCTGAGCGGCGGGTTGTCCGGGAACAGCAGGCGCCAGCCACGCGGATGCTGCTCGACGAATGCGAAAAACGCGTCAAAGGTCGCACGCCAACGATCCTCGGTGCTTCCCTCGGAGCTCAGTGCGGCGCCCAGATGCTCGAGCAACGCCCGCTGCTCCTGTCCGAGCACCTCGACGAACAGGGCATGCTTGGACGGGAAGTGGTCGTAGAGCACCGTTCGAGTCACGCCTGCGGCGATCGCGATACGCCCGACCGAGGCCGCCTCGTAGCCACGCTGAGCGAACTCCGAGAGGGCCGCATCGACGATCAGCTCACGGCGCTGGGGGCCCTTCAGCCTGGTCCTAGGTGTGTCTGCGGTCATCGAGCTTTCACGAGCAACGGCTCGTTCCAGGGTATTATCCGACATAGGTGTCGGTTAGCGCGCAGCGATGCGCCACCGGCGTAGCTCGACCTCCCAAGGAGCCACTGAATGCCAGCCACCGATGTCCTTGTGTTCGACGCGATCCGCACACCACGCGGACGCGGGAAGTCGAGCGGGTCGCTGTACACGACCAAGCCGGTTGACCTTGTCGTCGGGCTGATCCACGAGCTTCTGAGCCGCAACCCCGACCTGGATCCCGCTCGCGTCGAGGACGTCGTACTCGGCTGCGTCACCCCGATCGGCGACCAAGGCGGCGACATTGCCAAGACAGCCGCGGCCAAGGCCGGCCTTCCCCACACGGTCCCCGGTTTTCAGCTCAACCGCTTCTGCGCATCCGGCCTGGAGGCGGTGAACGTGGCAGCCCAGAAGGTCGCCTCAGGCTGGGAGGACATGGTGCTCGCCGGCGGCGTCGAGTCAATGTCGCGCATTCCGATGGGCTCGGACGGGGCGCCTGGGCGATGGACCCGGAGACCGCCTATGAGGCCTCATTCGTGCCGCAGGGGATCAGCGCCGATCTGATCGCGACGATCGAGGGCTTCAGCCGTGATGACGTCGATGTCTACGCGGCACGGTCGCAGGCGCGCGCAGCGACCGCCCAGGCCGAGGGCCGTTTCAAGCACTCAATCGTGCCGGTGCTCGACATCAACGACGAGGTCGTGCTCGACCACGACGAGTTCCTCCGTCCCGACACAACCGTCGAGACGCTGGGTCAGCTGAAGCCGTCATTTCAGGCGATGGGCGACCTGGGTGGATTCGATGCGGTTGCTCTGCAGAAATACCACTGGGTCGAGCGAATCGACCACGTCCACACGCCCGGGAACTCATCCGGCATCGTCGACGGCGCAAGTCTCGTGGCGGTGGGCAATCAGAAGAGCGGCGAAGAGCTCGGGCTCAAGGCTCGCGCTCGAATCCTTGCGACGGCGGTCACCGGCACGGAGCCGACGATCATGCTGACCGGCCCGGCGCCCGCGTCCCGCAAGGCCCTGGCCAAGGCCGGCCTGACACTCGACGACATCGACCTGATCGAGATGAACGAGGCGTTCGCAGCCGTCGTGCTGCGCTTCGCGCGTGACATGGCCGGCAAAGAAAATCAGGCGGCGTTGCTGGAGAAGGTCAACGTCAACGGGGGTGCGATCGCGCTCGGTCATCCGCTTGGCGCGACCGGAGGCATGATCCTCGGGACGCTGATCGACGAGTTGCACCGGACCGGCGGGAGATACGGCCTGGCGACGCTTTGCGTCGGCGGCGGCATGGGGATCGCGACGATTGTGGAGGCCATCTGAGATGTCTGAATCAACGATTCGCTGGGACCGCGACGCCGACGGGATCGTCGTTCTGACGCTCGATCACCCGGGCCAGTCCGCGAACACGATGAACACCGCCTACGCCGACTCGATGCGAGCCATCGTGGCAAGGCTCCAGGACGAGCGTGAGCAGGTCAGCGGAGTCATCATCACCTCCGCCAAGAAGACGTTCTTCGCCGGTGGCGACCTGAACGAGCTGCAACGCATCACGTCAGAGAACGCCAGGCAGTTTGGGGGGTTTCTGCGAGAGGTCAAGGCGCAGCTGCGCACGATCGAGACGCTCGGCGTGCCGGTCGTGGCGGCGATCAACGGCGCCGCGCTCGGTGGCGGGCTTGAGATCGCTCTGGCGGCGCACCACCGTGTGATCGTCGAGGATCCAAAGGCTGTGGTTGGTCTTCCTGAGGTCACGCTTGGCCTCTTGCCGGGGGCCGGCGGCGTCACGCGCACCGTGCGGATGGTCGGCATCGCCCAAGCGCTCATGGGGATCTTGCTTCAGGGCCAGAAGCGATTCCGCCCGACGGAGGCCAAGGAGCTCGGTCTGGTCGATGAGATCGTGCCCACGGCCGAGGAGCTCCTGCCGGCGGCCAGGCGGTGGATTGCGGAGAAGGCCGCCTCCGGAGAGCCGGTCGGACAGCCCTGGGACACTGACAAGAAGTACCGGATCCCAGGCGGCACGCCGGCGACTCCGTCGTTTGCCGCGAATCTGCCGGCGTTTCCGGCCAACCTGCGCAAGCAGCTCAAGGGCGCGAACATGCCGGCGCCGCTGAGCATCATGGCTGCAGCCGTCGAGGGATCACAGGTTGACTTCGACCACGCGCTCGAGATCGAGGGCCGCTACTTCATCGATCTGGCGACGGGCCAAATCGCCAAGAACATGATCCAGGCGTTCTGGTTCGACCTCAACCGAGTGAACGGCGAGCGTGGCCGCGGGGTGTCGGGGGCGGACAGCGGGGATCCAATCGAGCCCTACCGGGCCAGCAAGGTCGTGATCCTCGGCGCCGGGATGATGGGCGCCGCGATCGCCTACGTGGCCGCCAAGGCGGGGATAGACGTGGTCCTAAAGGACGTTTCGCTGGAGGCGGCCGAGCGCGGGAAGGAGTACTCGGTGACGCTGGTGCAGAAGGCGGTGGCGCGCGGCCGCTCAAGTCAACAGGACGGGGACGCGCTGCTGTCGCGGATCCACCCGAGTGACAGGCCGGAGGCTGCTGCGGGTGCTGACCTCGTGATCGAGGCGGTATTTGAGGACCCGACGATCAAGGAGCAGGTCTGGAAGGAGATCGAGCCACACGTGGCCCCCGGCGCGTTGCTCGGCTCGAACACCTCGACGCTGCCGATCACAGGCCTGTCCCAGAATGTCACTCGTCCTGAGGACTTCATCGGCATCCACTTCTTCTCACCGGTCGACAAGATGCCCCTGGTCGAGCTGGTCCGTGGTGAGCACACGCGCGACGAGACGACTTTCAGGGCGCTCGACTTCGTCAAGCAGATCAAGAAGACGCCGATTGTCGTCAACGACAGCCGCGGGTTCTTCACCAGTCGCGTGATCGGGACGTTCCTCAATGAGGGCATCTCGATGCTGGCGGAGGGAATCCCGCCGGCGACGATCGAGCAAGCCTCTTCGCAGGCAGGCTATCCAGCGCCCGTGTTGCAGCTCTCTGACGAGCTCAACCTCAAGCTGATGCGGAAGATTCGCACGGCCGCTGAGGAGGCCGGTGCAGATGGCGGCGGCTGGGATAACAAGGGCGCTACCGCGGTGATCGACCGCATGCTCGACGAGTTCGAGCGACCGGGCCGGCTTGAGGGCAGCGGTTTCTACGAGTACGCAGACGGCAGGCGCACCGGGCTCTGGAGCGGCCTGCGGGATGCCTTCCCGCCGGTGCCGGACCCGAGTGAGCTGTCGCTGCGTGACCTCGAAGAGCGGATGCTGTTCATCGAGGCGATCGAGTCGGTCCGCTGCCACGATGAGGGCGTGATCGAGTCCGTCGCCGACGCAAACATAGGCTCGATCTTCGGAATCGGCTTCCCGGCATGGACCGGCGGCGTGCTGCAATACATCAACGGATACACCCCGGCGAGCCGCTCAGCGTCAGCGGGTCTTCAGGGGTTCGTCGAGCGTGCGCGTGAACTGGCCGCGAGGTATGGCGAGCGCTTCGAGCCGCCGGCCTCACTGGTCGAGCGCGCCGAGCGAGGCAGGCTTTACAGCGACGAACTCGTTGGGTCGACCACCTGACCGGTTAAGCCGGAGGGTGGCTGCGCTTTGCCACCCCTGCGGATAATCTCGCAGGGAGATGCATAGCGGCGACCGGAGTGACCGCCTGATCTGGCTCGGTGCGTTGATGCTGGTGCTGGCTGCGGTCGCCGTCGGCGTGCTTGCGCTCAACAGCGGCGGCTCCCCCGAGCAGCGGCCGGTCCAGAGCATCAAACGGGCGTCGGTGACTCGTACGGGCACGACCACCGATCACAAACCGGCGTCGACGCTCGTCCGCAACGCGACCGCGCAGCCGGGCTGGCGCGCGTACACGGGGCCAGTGCCGATCCTTGTCTACCACGCGCTGGGGCCGGCGCCAGCCGGGGCGCCGTTCCCGGGCCTGTATGTCTCGTACGGCGATTTCAAGGCGGAGATGGCGTGGCTGCAGACGCACGGCTACCAGGCAGTGACGCTCGACGAGTTGATGAAGGCCTGGTATCACCACGGCACGCTGCCCGCCAAGCCGATAGTGATCACGTTCGACAACGGCTACCCGGAGCAGGTCACATTTGCGCCGCACGTGATGGCCAGGTATGGCTGGCCCGGGGTGCTCAACGAGATCACGGAGGACCACCTCTACCCGCGCCAAATCTGGCCGATCATCCATATGGGGTGGGAGGTGGACTCGCATTCGCTGACGCACCCGGACCTGACCACCGAGACCCCGGATGAGCTCTGGGCGCAGGTACACGAGTCCCGCGTCTACCTGCAGAAGACCTTTCACGTTCCGTCGAACAGCTTCTGTTACCCCTCCAGTCTCTACAACGATGCCGTGATCGCGGCGGTCAAGAAGGCCGGCTACACGAACGCCGTCACCGAGGGTGACGCCTACGCGACCAGCGCCGAGCCCTACCTACTGCCGCGCTTCGAGATCGAGGGCGGCGTCTCTGAGCTCGCCGCCGACCTGCTTGACAATCAACCGTCGGATTACGGCCGTTCATGATCCTCGAAAGGTGAGTTAGCGCATGACCATCGACGTGACGGAAACGCTTGCCGCCCTCTCTCTTGAGCAGAAGGCGGCGCTGCTCGACGGCGCAGACTTCTGGAACACGAAGGCGCTGCCGGAGCACGGGATCCCGGCGCTGATGCTGACCGACGGCCCCCACGGCCTACGCAAGCAGGCCATCTCTGCCGACTCGGTTGCGCTGGATACCTCGGTTCCGGCGACCTGCTTCCCGCCGGCGGCAGGATTCGCGAGCAGCTGGGACCCGTCGCTGGCCGGCCGTGTCGGGGAGGCGCTGGGTGACGAATGCCGAGTCGAGGACGTGGCCGTGTTGCTCGGCCCGGGGATCAACATGAAGCGCACGCCACTCTGCGGGCGCAACTTCGAGTACTTCTCCGAGGATCCACTGCTCGCGGGGATGATGGCGTCCGGCTGGGTTTCCGGCGTCCAGAGCCGTGGGGTCGGCACCTCGCTGAAGCACTTCGCCGCCAACAACCAGGAGACCGACCGCATGCGCGTGTCCGCGGAGGTCGACGAGCGCACGCTGCGCGAGATCTACCTGCCCGCCTTCGAGCGCGTCGTGATCGAGCAGCAGCCATGGACGGTCATGTGTTCGTACAACCAACTCAATGGTGTCTTCACCTCCGAGGATCCCTGGTTGCTGACCGACGTGCTGCGCAACGACTGGGGCTTCGATGGCCTCGTCGTTTCCGACTGGGGCTCAGTCGATCGCCGCGACGCGGGGGTGGCGGCTGGACTTGATCTGGAGATGCCCTCGTCGGTCGGCGTCGGGACTCGCATGATTCTCGATGCCGTCGCCTCCGGAGTGCTGACGGATGCCGAGGTCGATCGGGCGGTCAGCCGTGTGCTCGAACTCATAGAACGTGCCGGTCGACGTGAGCCGCTGACCAGCTTCGACGTCGACGCACACCATGCGCTCGCGCGTGAGGTTGCGCAGGCGAGCATCGTGCTGCTCAAGAACGAGCAGGAGCTGCTGCCGCTCGATCCCGGCCAGGGTGGGACGATCGCCGTGATCGGAGAGTTCGCGCGCACGCCGCGCTATCAGGGTGCCGGCTCATCGCAGGTCAACCCGACCAAACTCGAGAATGCTCTGGAGAGCCTGCAAGCGCTGGTGGATGGCAGGCGCAAGATCGTGTTCGCGGCCGGCTTCGAGATCGAGGCCGATGCGACGGATCCCGGTCTGGTCGACGAGGCCGTCCGGGCCGCTGCCGATGCGAACGTTGCCGTCGTGTTCCTCGGCCTGCCCCCGTCCTACGAGTCCGAGGGGCTGGACCGCGACCACATGGAACTTCCGGCTCCACAGCTCGAGCTGCTGTCTCAGGTGGCGGCCGCCAACCCCAACGTGGTTGTGGTGCTCTCCAACGGAGCGGCCGTGCTGGTCTCCGGTTGGGAACACCACGCGCGTGCCGTCCTCGAGGGCTGGTTGCTCGGTCAGGCCGGTGGCGGCGCTGTCGCTGACGTGTTGCTTGGGGCCGTGTCACCGTCAGGCAAACTCGCCGAGACGATCCCTCTGCGATTCGCCGACAACCCGACGATCGGCAACTTCCCGGGTGACAATCAGAAGGTGCGGTATGGCGAGGGTCTGCTGATCGGCTATCGCTGGTACGACGCGCATGAACTCCCGGTCGCCTACCCCTTCGGGCACGGGCTGTCCTACACCACGTTCGCCTACTCGGAGCTCGAGCTGAAGGTGCTCGACGACGGACCCGAGCCGCGTGTGCAGGTGGAGGTGACCGTCGCCAACACCGGCAGGCGTGCCGGACGCGAGGTGGTTCAGGTGTACGTCGGCGATCCGATCGCCGGCGTTGAGCGTCCGTTGCAGGAGCTGCGTGCCTTTACAAAGGTCAGCCTCGATCCCGGTGTGAGCACCAGAGTTGCACTCGAGTTGGATCATCGGGCGTTCGCCTACTGGCACGTCGGCCAGTCCGCGTGGGTCGTCGAGGGCGGGGACTTTGTGATCGGAGTGGGCGCGTCGAGTCGCGATATCCGGCTGGCCGCGACGGTGTCTCTGACCGGGGTCGACGCGTCCGCGCCGCTCGGGATCGAATCCACGATCGCCGAGTTCTTCGCGCAGCCCGATGCGCGCGTGTGGATGTTGGACAGGCTGGGCGCGAGCGGCTTCGGTGTCGAGGTGCTCGAGACCGATATGGGCCAGATCCTGCAGTCGGTACCCGTGCGTCGATTCGCGCGCTTTCCTGGCTCCGGCTTCACAGAGGCAGACATCGAGGAGTTCCTAGCAGCGCGACCGAGCTGAGTCGATCCGCCGGTCCCTGCACCACCCCGTTGCGACCTGACATCGCCTAGCATCTTCGACCGTGATCGAGTTTCGCGACGGACGCGTCGATGGCGGCGACGGCGGCCGGCTGGAGGCCGCGATGCGTGAGGAGATGCGGGTCGTCTACGCGGGTCTCGACCTGCAGGCGCCGGACATGCCCAAGGCCGGCCCGAACGAACTGAACCCTCCGAGCGGGCGCTTTCTCGTCGGCTATGAGGACGGTGTCGCCGTCTGCTGCGGCGGCGTCAAGCGCCTGGACGACGAAGCCTGCGAGATCAAGCGCATGTATGTCGTTCCTGAGGCCCGCGGCCGCGGCGTGTCGCGCGCGTTGCTGACGGCGCTCGAGGACTGCGCTCGCTCGCTGGGCTTCGTGATCGCCCGACTCGACACCGGACCGGATCAACCGGCCGCCAGGCACGTATACGAGTCCGAGGGTTACCTCGAGATCCCGAACTTCAACGCGAACCCGGTCGCGACGTACTTCGGCGAGAAGCGACTCTGAAGGCCGTCAGAGCTTGCCGCTGCGGACGAGCTCCGCGACCGCCACGTTGGCGGACAGCAGCTCATCGTGTGAGGTGCCGGCGTCGATCCAATACCCGTCCAGGATCTCGCAGCGCATGGAACCCTCGCGCACGTAGATGTTGTTGAGGTCGGTGATCTCGAACTCGCCGCGGGCCGATGGTGTCAGGCTCGAGATGAACTCCCAGACGCGCTCGTCGTACATGTAGATCCCGGTCTGGATCAGCTGCGACTTCGGCTCCTGGGGCTTCTCCTCGATGCCCACGACGCGGTCACCGTCCATCTCGATCACGCCGTACTGCTCGGGATGCTCCATCTCCGCCCCGAAGATCACGGCGCCATGCTCCTGCGCCACGAAGCGCTCGACCGCGGGTCTCAGATCGTGGGTGAAGATGTTGTCGCCGAGCAACACCAGCAGCTTGTCGCTGCCGGCGAATGTCTCCGCGAGATTGACCGCCTGCGCCAGCCCGCCAGCCTCCTCCTGCAACTCGTAGGCAAGCTTGAGACCGAACTCGCGACCCGAGCCCAGCAGCTGCATGAAATGCCCGGCGTGCTCCGGGTTGGTGGTGACGAGCACATCACGGATACCAGCCCGCGCCATCGCCTGAAGCGGGTAATAGATGAGCGGCTTGTCGTAGACCGGCAGCAGGTGCTTGTTTGTCACCTTCGTCAGCGGCCTCAGCCGCGTCGCCTTGCCGCCTGCCAGCACGACTCCCTTCATGCTCACCCCTCCGCTCGTTTTCAGACCGGTACGACGGCTTCGATCTCGGCCGCCGCGTTGCGTACCGCTTCGCGTGCCTCGGCCGGCTCGATCACGACTGCATCGCCGGCCTCCTTGAGCACGTTACGGACGAGCCAATCGAGTCCGGCGTATCCAAAGTCCACGACCACGGAGCCGTCGTCGCCCTCGCTGATCACGGTGCGTTCCTCCCGCACCCAGCGCGCGCGGTCCGGCGAGATCCATACCCGCGCACGGTTCGAGGCCGGCACCTCGCCGGTGCGCAGCCAGCCGTCGACGCCCGTAGAGAAGTCGAGATCTGTACGCGGCGTGAACGGTGTCTCGCTCACGTGGGCCGACTTGATCCGGTCCAGGCGGAAGTGTCTGACCCCCTCCCGATCCGGGTCGTAGCTCGCGACGTACCACCCCTCGAGTCCGTTGACCAGCTGATACGGCTCGACCAGACGAGTGGAGAACACTCCCTCGTTCTCCTTGTAGTACTCAAACGACAGGAGTCGTTGCGCTGAGATCGCCTCGCGTGCCTGCTTGGCGATCTCCGCGTCGTCGGCCGCCAGCGCAGCGATCTGCAGTCCCTCATTGGCCGGATCCTCGCCAAGCGCAGCCACGACCTTGCTGCGCACCGTGGCGAGCGAGCCCTCCGGTATGTGCTCGCCGATCAGATCGATCGCCGCGATCAGTGCCTTGGCCTCAACCGGCAACAGGCGCGCAGGCCGCGCGAACGCGTCCCCGTATGGCTCGGGATCCACCTCGATGCGTCCGTCATCGAGGATCTCCGCATACAGCACGTAGGTTCCGGCGCCGAAGTTGACCACGTTGAGGACCGCGATGTCCTCCTGGATCTCCTGGTCTGAAAGGTTCAGCCGCGTCCGCAGCTCGTCGACTCGCAGTGTCCTGCCGGAGCGCCCCGCATCGATCAGAATGCTTGCGAGCGTGACCAGCCGCGCGAACCGCTCTGGCCTGATCGCGGCGTCGGCGCCGAGACCATCGAGGCTGTCTTCGTCCTCCGCGCCCGCTGGCGCAGAGGACTCATCGGAGGCGTGCCGTGGTTCATGCCCCTGGCCGATGAGCTCCTCAGGATCGCCGCTGTGTCGGTCAGCAAGCATGTGCACGCGATCGCGCAGCTCAGCCGCGAGGTCGGGTGGGCTGACGATCTGGGCGTTGTCACCCAGGCCCAATACCCAGGCGATCAACTGACGGGAGTTCGAGTATGAGGTGGCGAAGATGCTGCCGCCGTCCTCGGCCTCACGCAGTTCGCCGTAACGGCCGAAGTGACGCGCTATCTGCCACGCGATCCTGCCGGAGATCCAGATCTCAGCCGTCCCGAGGGTGTCGCCGAACTGCCACTGGATGCGGTCGGCATACGCGCGGGGATCAAAGTCGGTCGGGCGCTGGAAGTCGTGCTCGGCCTTGGTGGCGTAACCGACCTTGCCCTGGATGCGCGAGAGGCGGAACACGCGGATCGCATCACGCTCGTGTGAGCGCCCGACGACGTAGAACTGGCCACCCTGGAACAGCAGCTGGTACGGATCAATCCGGCGCTGCTCCCTGGAGTCCCGTTCCATCGTGTGGTACTCGAACACGATCGTCTTGCGCCGGAAGATCGCGGTCTCGATCTTCGCCAGCCGCTGAGACACCTCGTGGCCGTCTGCCGCACCGGTGATCCCGAGTGCGATCGTTCGCTGCACCGGTGAGTCCAGCGGACTTGGACGACCCCACGAGATCTGCTGCAACGCGAGCCGAAGCGGCTCCGCATACGCGAACTTGCCGTCGAGCAGATACAGCGCCGTCCAGAGCGCAGCCAGCTCGTCATCGCTGAACTCGACCGCGGGCAGATGGAAGTTCTCCGGAGGCAGCGAGTAATTCTCCTGCTCGACCTGACCGTCCTGCGGCTTCTCCACGGACAGGACGATCCCGAGTTCCGCAAGCTCCGAGCGGTCGGCATAGAACCGCCGCGCGAACGCGTCCTCGCTCATCACGCTGTAACCCTCAACGTCGCGACGGATCTCTGGAGCTGTTACCGGCCGTCGTTCGGCCATCAGATACGAGATCAGCGACAGCTGACGGATCAGCTTCTCTGTGTCCTTCGCCATTCGACCCCCACTTTTAATCGGGGTCAGTCGCTCTCGCACGATCAAGCCGCGCCGCGCCCGCAAATTGCGCCTTTCTCAGCGGCTAGGCTGCGAGTCGCGAGCTCTGAGGCTCGGCGCCGTCGACGCCGAAGTAGGCGACCGCACCGATGCCGCGGTCATAACTGGCCCACTGGGCGCCGGTGTCAAGCTCGCGTTCGACCCGGTCGAAGCTGCCGAGCTTTGAGCCGAGATTGTCCGCCATGTGCACGAGCGTCGCCTCACGCGTGCACGGCACGACCGGCGAGCCATGCTCGAGCGCCCCGTGGTGGCTGAGCACGATATGAAGAAGCGCCTGCTGGAGATACGCCGGGAAGCCGTCGATCAGCGCGATCTGATCCCGGATCATCGTGTATCCGAGCACGATCTCACCCTGCAGGCGACCGGCATCGGTCATCTCGATCTGCTCCTCGGTCGACGCGTACGTGTCGAGTTTGCCGATGTCATGCAGCAGCGCTCCGCTGACGGCGAGGTCGCGATTGACACCCGCGAAGATCGCCGATAGCGCGCTCACCGCCTGTGCGACCGTGAGGCTGTGCTCAAGCAGGCCATGCTCGTATGCGTGGTGGTAGTGCTTGGCTGCGGGTGCGTCCCGAAAGCGCTCCCACGCGACCGAGTCAGGCGCGAACACACGTCCAAGCAGCGCCGACAGATGCGGACTCTGCACGGTCGCGATCAGCTCGCGAAAGTCCTGCTCCAGCTGCTCGACGTTGTGGGCGAAGGCACTCGACATCTCGCCGCAAAGGTAAATGCCGCTGCGGACGGCGCCTCTCCGTGCACCAGGGTCCAGCGGGGTCCGTTGCCACCACGTTCGACGGCTCCCCGAGGGGTCAATTACTGAACTCGTGCCTGCTTCTGGCTGCTCCGCAGAAGACCCTCCTCGCGGGCCCAGTCGATCGTGCGACGCAGCGTCTCACGAGGGGGCGTGTAGACGAGCCCGAGCTCGCGTTCGGCACGGCTGCCGTCGTAGCGGTGGCCATGAAGCAGGGTGCGGACCATCTCGCGGCAGACGGGCGGGTGCTTGCCGCGGGCGCGGAACGCAAGTTCAGCAGCAGCGCCACCGAGATTGGCGAGCGGTCGCGGGGCCAGGCGCGGGCTGCGCGTCACGCCCGCGACGTCAGCGGCCAACTCGAGCAGGTCGGTCACTCGCGAGCGCACGCCGTTGAGCAGGTAGCGCTCACCGGGCTCGCCGCGTTCCGCCGCCAGCAGGTGACCGGCGACGCAGTCCTGGATGTCGACGAGGCTCACCCATGTGTCGACGAACACCTTCAGGCGCCCGTCCAGGAATGCGATCAGGAAGCGACCGGTCCCGCCGGAGCGACCCGGTCCCTGGACGGACGACGGGTTCACGTAGACGACGTCCTGCTGCAGTTGGGCCGCAGCTTCGATCGCGGCACGCTCGCCCAGCGTCTTGCTCTCCTCGTACCGCGACAGGTACCAGCCGCGGTGAGGCGTCCACTCGTCGGCGACGACTCCGGGAGCTTCACCCACCGTGGCCGCGGATGACGTGTGGATCAAACGCGGGACACCGGCTTGCTTGGCGGCTCTGACCGCGGCGACGGCGCCATCCACATTGGCGCGCATCATCGGCGCTGCATCGGTGACGCAGAACTTGTTGAGCCCGGCGACGTTGAACACGAGCTCGCATCCGGCCATGGCTGCGGCGAGCGTCTGCTCGTCGTCGATTGAACCGCGGTGCACCTCGACGCCGCGTTCGGCGAGCCCCTCTGCGGAAAGGTCGGAGTGGGCCAGCGCGACAACCTCATCGCCGCGCTCGAGCAGGCTCGTCACCAGGGCGGTGCCGATCACGCCCGTTCCAGCGGTCACACAGACACGCGCCACGCTACGACCTCAGGGCGTCCGCGGAGCGGATCAGGTAGTCGATCCCCGACCACGCCGTGATCGCTGCGACGAGGATCATCAGCCACTGGTCGAGGTAGACGTCGCCGATCTGAACGTCAGGGCGGAGGATCGCCAGCGCGATCGCGACGAATTGCAGCGTCGCCTTCCACTTGCCAAACATCGAGGTCTCGAAATTGGCGCCGTCGGCGGCGACGGCGGCCCGCAGCCCGAGAATCGTGAACTCGCGACCGATGATCACGAAGACCACCCACGGGGAGACGCGGCCGACGGCAAGCAGGCCGATCAGGGTGGTGGAGACGAGCAGCTTGTCGGCGGTGGTGTCGAGGAACGAGCCGAGCTTGGTCGTCACCTGCCAGCGCCGGGCGAGGCGGCCGTCGACGAAATCAGTCGCGGCGGCGATCAGAAATACGACGGCCGCCGCCGTCCAGTGGTGACCGAGCAGCAGTCCGAGGATGATCGGCGAGCCGACGATCCGGACGCTGGTGCCGATCGCAAGCGCACGGGAAGTTCGCAACGCGCCAAAGGTACCGGCCTCCACGCAGCTGAGTATCTCAGAGCAGCAGCCCGTGGCCGAGTGTCCGAGCCGCTTCGGCGCTCCGCGCGTTGAGGGCGGCGCTCGCGACCTCACTTGCCTGATCCAGGGTGACCCGTCGCAGGGCAGCCTTCATATCCGGGATCAGGAGTGGGGACATGCTCAGCTCGGTCACCCCAAGGCCCACGAGCAGCACCGCTGCGGACGGGTCGCCGGCCATCTCACCGCAGACCCCGACCCACCGGCCCTGCTGGGTGGCGGCAGCGACGGTCGTCTGGATCAGTCGCAGGACCGCCGGCTGAGGCGTCGCCAGCAATGGCGCCAGCCGGGGGTCCCCGCGTTCAGCCGCCATCGTGTACTGGGTCAGATCATTGGTGCCGATCGAGAAGAAATCGACCTGCGCTGCAAGTTCTGCGGCGCCAATTGCCGCTGCTGGAACCTCGACCATGATTCCGAACTCAGCAGGTGCACTGACGCCCGTGGACGCGCGCGCTCGCGTCAACAGTGCTCGGGCGTTGTCCACCTCGTCGAGTGTCGAGACCATCGGCAGCATCAGCTTCAGCGGATATTCCGCAGCGACCCTCAGGATCGCTCGGAGCTGGGTGGAGAGAACGGCAGGGTTGGCAAGCCCGACGCGGATCCCCCGGACTCCTAGGAATGGATTCGCCTCAGACGGCATGGGCAGCCCCGGCAGCGGCTTGTCAGCGCCGGCGTCGAGCGTCCGGACGATTAGCGGCCGGCCGTCGAGTACCACTGCAATTCGGCGCAGCGTGTCCACCTGCTCTTCCTCATCCGGTAGCTCGGCACGGTCGAGGAACAGAAACTCTGTCCGCAGCAGTCCGACGCCGTCTGCCCCCAGGTCGACCGCCCGCCGGGCATCATCGGTGCCGCCGATGTTGGCTGCGATCTCGATTTGCTCGCCGCTTGCGAGCCTCGCGGGTTCACGTGCGTCGGCGAGCGCCGCCGCGGCTTGCGTGCGGCGGCGCTCGCCGCGCTTACCTGCAGCTGCCAACTCCGCCTTCGACGGATCGACCTGCACTGTGCCCGCGTCACCGTCGACCAGCAGCGGGGTCCCCGGCTCGATCGCGAGCACGGCAGGTCCAGCCCCGACCACGGCCGGCAGGCCGAGACCGCGAGCGATGATTGCGGCGTGAGCCGTGGCTGATCCGCGCGCGGTGACGATCGCGGCGACACGGTCCGGTTCGAGCGCGACGGTTTGCGCCGGTGTGAGCTCATCAGCAATCACGACGCCGGTTGCGGGCGCTGAGGGGGCGCCTTCGCCGGTCAGTGAGTTCACCACGCGACGACCCAGGTCAACGACATCGATTGCGCGCTGCGCGAGCAGTCGGTCAGGCAACTCCCGGTATACGGCGGCTGTCTCTCGGATCGCATCGTGGTAAGCCTGCTCAGCTGTCACTCCATGACCGATGGCCGTGCGCGCGGGACCAAGGATCACGTCGTCGCCGAGTAGCGCCAGGTGCGCATCGAAGATCTCCGAGTCGTCGTGGCTGCCACGCTCGGCGAGCTTTGCGCGATCCTGGGCAAGTGCCCGGCCGGTGGCGGCGATGGCGCTGTCGAGCAGTGCCAGCTCCGCCTCAGGCGTGCCCGGGTCTCGCGGTGGCGGTGGTGAGTCCACGTCCGCGAGAAGGTGCGCCGGGCCGGCCGCGGTGCCGCTGGAGACGGCTATGCCGCGGAGGATCGCGCCGGCGGGGGGGGCAGATGGTGGCGCAGCGGCAGAGGGTGGGGCGTCGGCAGCGGGCGGCCTCGCGGCAGAGGGTGGGGTGTCGGCAGCGGGCGGCCTCGCGGCAGAGGTTGGCGCCACGGCGCCGTCGGGTAGGCCGTCGCCAAAGCCCGCGGCCGCGAGCCGCTCGAGCGCGTCGACGGCCGCGAGTGCCTGCGGTCCCGAGGCTCTCACGATCAGCGTGTCGCCTTGGCGGGCGCCCAGGGTGACGATGTTCGTCAGGCTGCGCGCGCTGACCGGTGCCGTACCGCTGCCGTCCCTGGCCACGCGCACATCTGCGTCATACGAGGTGACTGTCTGGACCAGGCGCGCGGCGGGGCGGGCGTGTAGACCAACCTCGTTGCGCACGGGCAGCCTGGCCTCGACGCCAGCCGGTGTCCCTGCGGTCTCGTCGTACGGCTTCGCCACCTCGGCGTCGGCCGTCGCGGCCGGCGCAGATGCCGCGGAGCCCGCGTCCGAGCCGATCTGCGTCGTCTTCATCGCCAGAGCGCGCCGTGCCTCAGCCGCGACCTCATCCAACGATGCACCGCCTCCGGCGGCCGCCACGGCCGCCACGGCACCTTCAACCAGCGGCGCGTCGCTCAACCGCACCGGGCCGGTGGCATGCTCCAGCAACTCCACCGCCAGCTCGGCGCTCATCAGGGCGCTCCCCAGGTCCATCACGACCAGCACCCCATCCGGCGACATCGCGCGCTCGATCGCGGCACGGACGACCTCAGCGCTGGTCCCGAGCACGCCCGGTTCACCGATACCGCCGGCCGCCTCCAGTGCGAGCTCGGGCGGCGCCATCTCCCGTGCCAGCGTGACCACTGCATCGGCGAGGATGTCGCTGTGTGAGACGACGACGATTCCGACCATGGCGATGGGGGCCGGGAAGCCGGCGCTCAGGCCGAGTCCAGCCCGTATGCGCGGTAGAGATAGTCGATCGGATGCGACGACGGCAGTTGCGTGCTGTGTGTGATCTGCCAGCGGCAGGTCTCGCTGTCGCAGGCGACGGCACCTGCGCCTGAGGCACCGACCTGCTGGAACAGGTCACTCCCGACCGCCATCGCGACGTCGTACTTCTCCACCTTGAGGCCGTAGGTGCCGGCGATCCCGCAGCAGCGGGCGTTCATCTCCCGCACGTCAAGTTCAGGTATCAACTCCAGCAGCTCGAGCGCCGGCTTGCCGATCCAGTGGCCCTGCTGCTGGCATGGCGCGTGGTAGGCGACCCGCTCCGGTAGCGGCTGGAAGTCCGTCCGCAGTTCGCCGCGCTGATGCAATTCGAGTAGCAGCTCACAGATGTCGTAGGTGTGCTCGGCGACCCGGCGGAGCTCAGGATCGTCCTCCAGACCGAGGATCTCCCTCGCCTCGCGCTTGAGCATCAGCGTGCAGCTGGTGGCGTTGCCGACGATGATCGTCTCCGGCGTGGTCAGCTGTTGTGAGAGCCGGTGAGCAAGGCGCCGGACGACCTTGCGGGCGTCGTCGAACAGGCCGCTCGACTGGAGCGGTAACCCGCAGCAGTCCTGCTTCGGTACGACCACCTCAAAACCGTTGTGCTCGAGCACGGCGACGACTCGCTCGCCCTCCCAGGGCTCGTAGTACTCGGTGCCACAACCGTGGAAGTAGACGGCCCGGCGTGGACCCGGGGGGCTCGCGTGCGTACGTGCCCAACTCGAGAAGCGGCGACCGGCGAATCGGGGCGCGGGCGCGTCCCTGTGGACGCCCAGCAGCTTCTCGGCGAGGACCCGCATCGGCCGCGAACTCAACGACCAGTTCGCGATCGGCGCAGTTGGCGTGCCCGCACGTCCGAGCCAGGTCGGGCGGGTGATGATCCGGTCGCGCAGCGGGATGCCCTTCTGGCGCTTGAGCTTGTCGCGGGCCTGGGCGTTGATCTCCGCGATCTTCACGCCCTGAGGGCATACCTGCGAACAGATCCCGCAGCCGGAGCAGTAATCGACGGACGCGTCGACGCTCGGCTGTCCGGCCACTCGGTAGCGCTCGGCCTGAGGGCCCTCGTATTTGGGGCCGGGGAACAGCGGGGTGGCGTTGGAGACGGGGCAGGCTGTTTCACAGATCGTGCATTTGACGCAGTGATCGAGGGTTCCGCGGAGCGCTGCGAGTTCGGCCAGGTCGCTCATGTGATCGCCTGCTCGGATGTGTTTGCGGTGGAGGGCGCGCCGAGGCTCGAGGCCGCGGTGCCGGTGATCACCTGCGCCGCTCTGAAGCCACTGCTGAGCGCCAGGCCCTCACCGCTGCCCTCTCGCCAGGGCACCGCACCGGGCAGCGCGGCGCCGGCGACCACCACGTTCTCGGCACCTTCGGCGCGGAGTTCGCCGTCGACTGCGATGCCGACCCTTTCGAGCGGTTGCTCGTTGAGGTACTCGGCGACAAAGCGAGGCTCGCCGTTGGCCGGAACTCCGCGCAGGGGCAGTCCCAGCACATGCTCGTGCGAGAGCCAGCTCGAGTCGAGGGAGATGGCACCCGAGCTGAATCCGCCCGATGCCAGCACGAACCAATCGGCCGCGTAGCTCACATCGTGTCCCGCCGCACGGGTGCTGACTGAGGCGATGGCGTCGCCAGTGCGCTGGTGCGCCACCACCTCGGCGCCAAGCATCAGCCGGCCACCTGCGCCGAGCAGCGCCGCGCGCAGGGTCTCGTACAGACGCATCCCCGGAACCGAGGGGGGAAGCGACGGAATCTCGAACACACGTCGGCCGAGCCGCTGCTCGATGTCCGTCCAGACCGCATGCGGATCACCGAAACCCAGCATCGCGGGCAGACCGACGGCGTGCTCGTCGGAGCGCAGCAGCGGCGCGAGGCGGCCGCAGAAGCCGGCTCGCCAGCGGGCGTCGTCGAGGTGGCGGGCGATGCCGAGGGTGCTCATGTCGGCGCGCTCCAGATCCAGTTCAAGCATCAGCGCACGGGCTGGGAGCCCTGCGGCGGTCAGGTTCGCCGCGCACAGACTGGGGTGGAAATCACGGAGCGACGGGGTGCCGACGATGCATACCGGCCCGAGTTCGGTACGACGCCCGGACATGTCGCCGGCGGCCATCGTCGTCGGTGCCAGCGCTGACGGCCGCAGGGCGCCGACGGCGGTCGGCAGCAACATGTTGCGGTCGAGGTCGCCGGCGTAGCCGTATGGGGCCAATGGGCCGTCGCCGGTGATACGGACGAACCAGTCGATCGACTCGCGCAGCAGCTCGGTGCCGAGCAGCTCGTAAGGGTGTCCCGGGTTGTGCTCGATCAGGTTGGCGACGCCCTTCAGCGGCGATTTCACGAGCTTGGGCGCGTAACCGGCCACGTCCACGGTTGAGGGCGCGAGGTGTGTCGAACCGACGCCCTTGGCGAGCACGGCGACGTTCGCGCCGGCCTGCGCCAGTCGGATGCCGGCAACCAGCCCAGCGGTGCCGGCGCCGATCACGACCGCGTCGTAGCGGAAGCCGGCCCTCATCGTTCGGCCTCGCCCTCGCCGCCACCGACCGGCAGATGATCGACGTCGAGCACTCCGTGCAAGATCCACTCGTCGAGCCGCGTCTGACGCAGCTGATCGCCGTAGAGGATCGGCCAGACGCCCTTCCAGCGCTCCTGCAGGAAGTCAAGCAGTGAGGAGTCAGCCTGTTCGGCGCTGAGGCCGCCACGTGCGTGCATCAGGCCGGCCGCGCGGTAAATGCAGAAACCGCCCTGGCAGGGTCCCATCCCCAGGCGCAGCTGGCGGCGGATATCGTCAAGATTTGTCGAGCCGGTGCGCCTGATCGCCTGCTCCAGCTTCGAGCGCGGAACCAGCTCGCATTCGCAGATGATCTGCTGGTCGAGCAGCGACGCCTCCTTGCGCGCCAGCCGTTCGCCCAGCATGTAGTGCGCGCCGCGCTCGGACCCCGGCAATGGCTGGACCGAGGTGATGCACGGCCGGCTGGAGCCAAGCATGTCGCAGACGGCGTCGACCGTCTGCTCGGCCATCAACCTGAAGGTTGTGAGCTTGCCGCCGGTGATCGTCACAAAGCCGCCGACGCCGTCGCGCTCGCGATGGTCGAGCAGCGCGTGAGCGCGGGTGACGTCGCGCGTGGCGGTGGTGTCGGCCTTGGCGTCCTCGAACAGCGGCCGCACACCGGCCCACACGCGCAGGGCTCGGGCCTCGCGGAAGCCGGGGATGAGTTTCTCGCCGTCATCCAGCATCTGGTCGACCTCGACCTGCGGAACCACGTGATTGTCGGGATCGTCTGTATGGACGTCCGTCGTGCCGATCACCGACACGGTCCGGATCGGTACGACGATGTCACCGTCACCGGGCATCTCGCACCGGTTCACGACCGTGTGCACCAGCCGGTGGTTCATCGCGATCATGATCCCTCGACCCGGCAGCACCCGCACACCCTCGATCCCTGCAAGCTCCGAGATCTGATGCGCCCACGCACCGGACGCGTTGACGGTCACCTGTGCCTCGATCTCCAGCTCCTCGCCGGCTCGCACGTCGCGGACCCGCGCACCCGTGATCGTGTCCCCGTCACGCCGGATCCCCGTGACCTGGTGGTAGGTGAGGATGCGTGCACCGCGCTGCTCGGCGCCGTGAGCCATCGCCCAGACCGTCTTCCACGCGTCGATGTTCGCGTCGGGAACTCTGAACGCCCGCGAGATACTCGGATTCAGGCGCGGCTCGTCGCGGAGCGCCTCGGCGACGGGGATCTCCTCGCAGTCCACGTCGCTCGCCTGACAGCCGTGAACGAAGCGATCGGCGTACTCGGGGTCATCCCAGGGGGTCGTCACGAACAGGCCGCCGGTGTCCTCTATGCAATCGGCGGCAACGCGTTTGAGGATGCGGTTCTCGACGATGCATTCGATCGCGGCCGGGGTGTCCTTGACGACGTAGCGCCCGCCGGAGTGCAGGAGGCCATGGAAGCGGCCGCTGGTGCCCTCGGCCAGGTCGGCGCGGTCGACGAGGATCACGTCGAGGCCGCGCAGCGACGCGTCCCAGGCAACCCCGGCGCCCGTGGCGCCGCCGCCGATCACCAGCACCTCTGTGCTCAGCGTCACCATGTGGGCAGCCTACCGCCGGACCGGCCGGCAAGCGCGGGAGCAGGTGGGCAATTCTCGACGTATCTCGTCCCGTGCTTCCGGCACCGCCGGCGCAGGCCCGGCTTCGCGCCCGGTGGGGGTGGCCAGCGGGCCGACCCCCACCGCGTCAGGGCCATCAGTCCTACTCGATCCAGTCGAACGTCCGCGTGACGGCCTTCTTCCAGTAGTGCATCCGGTCCGCGCGAGTCTCGGCGTCCATCTTCGGCTCCCAGCGCTTGTCCTCTGCCCAGTTTTCGCGCAGATCGTCCTGGCTGTTCCACAATCCGGTGGCGAGACCGGCCGCGTAGGCGGCGCCCAGCGCGGTCGTCTCGGCGACCACCGGCCGGATCACCGTGACGCCGAGGATGTCCGCCTGGAACTGCATCAGCGTCTCGTTGGCGACCATGCCCCCGTCGACCTTCAGCGTCTCCAGGTCGACGCCGGAATCGGCGCGCATCGCCTCGACGATCTCCGCCGTCTGGTAGGCGGTCGATTCGAGTGTCGCGCGGGCAATGTGGCCTGAGTTCACGTACCGGGTCAGGCCGGCGAAGACACCGCGGGCGTCGGACTTCCAGTACGGCGCGTACAGGCCCGAGAAGGCCGGGACGATGTACATGCCGCCGTTGTCCTCGACCGTCGCGGCCAGCTCCTCCACCTCAGAGGCCGACTTGATCAGCTTGAGGTTGTCGCGCAGCCACTGAACCAGTGCGCCGGTGATCGCAATCGAGCCCTCGAGCGCGTAGACGGCCTTGGCGTCACCGATCTTGTAGCAGGCGGTCGTCAGCAGGCCGGACTTGGAATGCACGAGCTCCTCGCCCGTGTTGATCAACATGAAGTTGCCGGTGCCGTAGGTGTTCTTGGCCTCGCCCACGTCGAAGCAGGTCTGGCCGAAGGTGGCCGCCTGCTGGTCGCCCAGATCGCCGGCGATCGGGACACCGGCGGCGGGACCGGACTTGACCTCACCGTAGACCTCGCTGGAGGCGCGGATCTCCGGCAGCATCGAGAGCGGGACGCCGATCGTGTCCGCGGTGCGCTCGTCCCAGCCGAGCGTCGCCAGGTCCATCAGCATCGTGCGGCTGGCGTTGGTCACGTCGGTGATGTGGAGGCCGCCGTCGACGCCGCCGGTCAGGTTCCAGATCAACCAGGTGTCCATGTTGCCGAAGATCAGGTCGCCTGCCTCCGCCTGCTCCCGGGCGCCGTCGACGTTCTCGAGGATCCATCGCACCTTCGGACCCGAGAAGTAGGTGGCCAGCGGTAGGCCCGACTTGTCGCGGAAGCGGTCCTGACCACCGACCTGGGACAACTCATCGACGATCTTGTCGGTGCGCGTGTCCTGCCATACCAGTGCGTTGTGGACCGGCTTGCCCGTCGTCCTGTCCCACACGAGCGCCGTCTCGCGCTGGTTGGTGATCCCCAGCCCGCTGATGTCATCGCGGCTCGCGCTCGCCTCCGTCAGTGCCCCCTCGAGCACCTCCTGGCAGTTCGCCCAGATCTCCATCGCGTCGTGCTCCACCCAGCCGGGCTTGGGGTAGATCTGCTCATGCTCCTTCTGTGAGACGGACACGACTCGACCCGAGCGGTCGAACACCATCGCACGGGAGCTCGTGGTCCCCTGATCGATCGCAACTGCGTACTTGGCCATCGCTGTTCCTTTCAATCTCGAGCGCGACCTGCGAAGCGCTCTCGTTCAGCTCCCGAGGGCCTGTGCTGCGCTCTCGAATAGGTAGTAGGTCGAGGTCGCGCCGGGATCCTGGTGGCCGGCGCTGCGCTCGCCGAGATAACTGGCGCGCCCCTTGAGGGCAACCAAGGGCGTGGTGCTGAGCATCCCCTGCTTGGCGGCTTGCGCCGCGGCCTGCAGACCGGTGCCCAGATCGGCGCCCCGACCGGCGGCCTGCTCGAGCGCCTCGACCCCGGGCAGCAGCGCATCGAGCATCGTCTTGTCGCCGAGCTGGGCCTTGCCCCGCGCCTGCACCGCGTCTGCGGCGCGGCGCCAGGCGGCCGCGTATGCCTCCAGCTCGATCTCGCTCTGACCTGCGAGCCCGTTTCCGAGTTGCAGGAACAGGGTGCCGTAGAGCGGACCTGCGGCGCCTCCGACGGTCGAGATCAGCGTCATCGCGACCGTCTTCAGAACCTCGCCGGCGTCTGCCGGCTCGGTCGTCTGGAGCTTCTCGATCGCCTTCCTCATGCCGCGGTCGAGGTTGTCGCCATGATCGCCGTCGCCGATCGCGATGTCCAACCGGATCAGCTCCTCGCGGTGTTCGGAGATGGACGCGGCAAACGCCTCCAGCCAGCGCTGGACCTGGTCGCGGTCGATCGCCATCGTCACGCTCCCCAGCGCAGGGCCGGAGTGTCCACCGGCGCGTCCCAGTAGTTGAGCAGCTCGTCGTCGAGTTTCAGCAGCGTGATCGAGCAGCCCTGCATCTCCAGCGAGGTGATGTAGTTGCCGATCAGGTTGCGCTCGATCGTGAGTCCGTGCGCGGTGGCGATCTTCGCCACCTCCGCGTACATCACGTAGAGCTCGATAAGCGGTGTGCCGCCCATTCCGTTGATGAAGGCCAGCACCCTGTCTCCGGAGCTGAACGGCAGATCTCCGATGATCGGCGTCATCAGCCGCTCGGCGACCTGCGACGCCGGACCGAGCTTCTCACGGAAACGCCCGGGCTCTCCGTGGATTCCGATTCCGATCTCGACCTCGTCATCGGCCAGCGTGAAGCTCGGTTCGCCGGAGGCCGGCGTCACGCACGGCCTCAATGCCATTCCCATCGAGCGGCCCTGTGCATTCACTCGCCGCCCGATCTCCGATACCTCGCTCAACGACCTGCCGGCCTCAGCCGCGGCGCCGGCGATCTTCTCGACCAGCACGGTGACCCCGACCCCGCGTCGCCCCGCGGTGTAGAGCGAGTCCTCGACGGCCACGTCGTCGTTGGTCAGGACGGTCTCGACCGCGATGCCCTCAGCACTCGCGAGCTCTGCCGCCATCTCGAAGTTGAGCACGTCGCCGGTGTAGTTCTTGACGATGTGAACGACTCCGGCGCCACCGTCAACAGCCTTGGTCGCCGCCAGCATCTGGTCGGGGGTGGGCGAGGTGAACACCTCTCCCGGACAGGCCGCGTCGAGCATCCCTCGCCCGACGAAGCCGCCGTGCATGGGCTCGTGTCCTGAGCCGCCACCCGAGATCAGCCCGACCTTGCCTGGCGTGGGTGCGTCGGCGCGCACGATCACATACGGGTCGAAGCTGACGGCCAGGCGGTCAGCGTGGGCCGCCTGCATCCCGTGCAGGGCGTCGGCCACGACCTGGTCCGATGCGTTGATGAGTTTCTTCATTGCTGTTTCCTCATCTGTCTTTGGGGGACGGTGACGGGCGGGGAAGCCGCTTCCCCGCCCGTCGTCTCCGGTTAAGCGCTACTCCGGTGCCGGCGGCCTGTCGTCCTGGACGGTCTCGCCTGTTCCGTGCAGGCCCGGCTCCGGTCCCTTGCGTGCCTTCAGGATGTCGAGAATCCCGAACTCATAGACGACCGACGCAAGCGCGCCGCCGATAAGTGGTCCGACGATCGGTATCCAGAAGTAGTTGTTGATGTTCCCGTAGTCACCCGGGAACGCCACCTTGCCCCAGCCCGCGATCAACGCGAACATGCGCGGCCCGAAGTCGCGGGCCGGGTTGATCGCGTAGCCGGCGTTGGCGCCGAACGAGATACCCACCGCGAGCACGACCATGCCGACGATGAACGGTGCGAGGCCGGCTCCGACCGGTGAGTTGTACTCGTCGCTCAGCGCCCAGATGAACAGCACCAGGAAGAAGGTGCCGACTATCTGATCGATCAGCGGCCCCCAGACGGTGTGGAAGTAGGCCGCCGGGAAGGTCGCGAACGTGCTGTACGTGCTCACCGACGCGGGCGTGCCCTTGACGATGTGGTGCACCGTGTCGTAGTTGCTGATCGCCGCGTTGTAGACCAGATATACGAGTGCGGCGCCGACGAAGCAGCCGAGCACCTGCACCGCCCAGTAGCTCGGAACCTTGCTCCATGGGATCTGCTTGCGGATCGCGGAGCCGAGCGTGACGGCTGGGTTGAGGTGGGCGCCGCTGATACCGCCGGTGACATAAACGGCGAACATCACGGCAAGGCCCCAGCCCCAGGTCACCAGCAGCCAGTCGCCGCCGGACTGCAGCGCGCCGGCGCTGGTTGTGCGGCCAGACCCGAACAGCGCCCAGAGCATCGCCACGACGCCGTCGCCGAACGCGATCAGGATGAACGCGCCGAAGAACTCGGCCCATAGCTCACCGCCCAAGCCTCGGCGCCAGCGAAGCGCTCTGGCTGATCCTGCTCCGCCTTCGGTTGCCATTTTTTGACCTCCTTGTGACGCAGGAACTCCGATGAAGCTCGCGGAGCCAGGCGATCCGATCAGGCCGGGGCCTGGTACCCGTCTGCTGAGCGGCGCTTACCCGAGAAATGGCAACCTCACACGCCAGCGGCTGATCGCCGCTCGGTCTCGCCGCCTTGGCGGGATCCTACCTAGCCATCTCGGCAGCGTGTGTCTGTGTCATCGTGCAGCTGCCGTCTGCGGCACCACTCCGTAAAGTGCGCCCAGATGCGCGTGCTGTTCATCGGTGGTACCGGCCTGATCAGCTCGGCTTGCCTGGCCCCGACGGAGGCGGCAGGCCACGAGCTGTGGCTGCTCAATCGTGGGCGCTCGGAGCTGTCCACGGGAGTGCCGCCTGAGCGGACCATCATCGCCGACGCGACCGACCCCGGCCGATTGCGCGCAGCCCTGCGGGGCCGGAGCTTCGACGTGGTGGTCCAGTGGATCTGCTTCACGCCGGAGCACATCGAGCAGGACATCGTGAACTTTGCCGACGTCGGCCAGTATGTCTTCATCAGCTCGGCCTCCGCTTACCAGAAGCCCCCGCCCGGGCATTGGCTGATCACCGAGTCGACGCCGCTTCTCAACCCGCATTGGGAGTACTCGCGATTGAAGATCGCCTGTGAGGAGCGGCTTAGGGCCGCACGAGCCGCCTCTGGGTTCCCGTTCACGATCGTGCGCCCCTCCCACACATATGGCCCTTCGCATATCCCCTCGATGCTCAGTGAGCCGGGCTACACGCTGATCGATCGCATTCGGCGAGGGTCACGGATCATCGTCGCCGGCGACGGCAGCAGTCTCTGGACGGTCACTCACAACACGGACTTCGCCAAGGGCTTCGTCGGACTACTCGGTCATCCGGGCGCGATCGGCGAGGACTTCCACATCACCTCCGATGAGGCGCTGCCCTGGGATCGGATCTATGACCTGATCGGCGCTGCGGTCGGTGCCGAACCGGACATCATGCATGTGCCCACCGATGCGCTGATCGCTGCCGACCCCGAGTTGACTGGAGGCCTGGTGGGTGACAAGAGCCCGACTACGGTGTTCGACAACTCGAAGGTGCGGGGGCTGGTACCTGGCTTCCGTGCGACGGTTCCGTTCAGCGAGGGAGTGAAAGAGTGCGTGGCTTGGCTCGACGCCGATCCCGGACGACAGCGGATCGACGCCGCGGCCAACGCCTTCTGGGATCGGGTCGTCGAGGTCTATGACGACGCGTTGGCGCGCGCGGCCGGAGCGTCAAAAGCCGCCGGCTGAGCGATGTCAGTCCTCGTCGATCGAGCCTGACCTGCGCCCGCGACGGCGGTAGGGCGACAGTTTCGGCGGCCCTGACTCACCGCTCTCGAAGAAGTGCTGCACACGCTCGATCAGCGCCGCGGTGTCCTCCTGCGGCATGATCGGATCGCCGAAGGAGACCTCCACACGATGGCGCCGCGACCACAGTCGGCCGCGCAGCCGCCGGGGCCAGAAACTGCCCGGCGGCATCGCTTCGGCCGTGCCCGTCACGCGGATCGGCACGATCGGGAGGTTGTGGTGCGAGGCCAGCACCGCGGCGCCGCGGCGCACTCGCCCGACACCACTGCCGTGCTTGCGGGTGCCCTCGGGGTAGAGCAGCAGGTTCCAGCCGTCATCGAGCAGCGAGTCGAGGTGGCTCGCACCCTTGGTGGTTGCGCCGCCGCCGCTCTTGCGCTCGATCGGCACCGTGTTGAAGAACAGTGACACCAGCGAGGCGACCAGTTTGTTGGTGTAGAAGTAGTCGGCGGCGGCTGCGACCGCGGTGCGCTTGCGCAGCTTGCGCGGAAGCGCCGAGAGGATCACCGGGGTGTCCATGTGGCTCGCGTGGTTCGCGACGAGAATCACCGGCTGTTTGATCGAGGCAAGCTTTTCGAAACCGGTCGCGCGCCGCGCCGCATAGTGGTCGAGTGTCGGGTTGATCAGGAACTGCATGAAACGCTCACGGATCCAGCGGGCCGGTGCGGATCTGGCCCACGGCAGGTCGAGCTGCGCAGCGGCGGCGCGCAGCTCGCGGGCACGTTCCGGTGCCTGCTGGGCAACCTCGCGGGCCGCCTCGATCACACGCTGCTGGCCCTCATGGGCGACCTCAGCCGCCGCGTCGCGGACGCGCTCGCCCAGCGGCAGCTCCCTGGTTCGCCGGCGGCGTAAGCGAAGCACGCTCGAGGTACCCCCGGAACCCGTCCCTGTTACATGTGTGCAGTTGTTCAGTGAAACGCGCGGGGGACGCTGATGACCTCGGGATCCTGACCCTCGAGCGCCATCCAGGCCGCGCGGAAGCCGTTGCCGGCTGCGCCGGCCATGACGGCGGCCCGGTTCTCCATCTGGCCGATCAGGGCCGAGCCGGCGGGTGGGCGAATCACACACACCGCGGGCCGCGCCGCGGGGTCATGCGACTGCCGGGCCAGCTCGCCGATCAGCGCGTCGTAGCGTGCCGAGCGCGTGCGGCGGAGCTCTACCAGCGCCGGGTTGATCTTGACGAGGTAACGGTCGGTCAGGTTCGCGACAACGTTCGAGAGCGGTGTGTGCGTCACCCCGTGGGGGCGCGTCTGCAGCACAAGCATGTCTGTGGCCGTGCGTCGCGGCACGTCCACGGGAAGTGGCTCGGCCAGCGTCGCGTCGAGAAGCATGCGGCCACGGAACGGGACCGGCCCGCCCGCCAGCCACGGAAGCCGCGCCGAAGCGAGCATCGCCTGACGCACCTCAGCGTCGTCGCGCAGGTCGGTGAGATCGACGGCCTCCGCGGTCTCAACGTCGGTCGCGGTGCAGTGGAGCTCGATCGAGCTCGAGAGGATCCGGTTGGTGTGCAGTGGGCGCTGGGTCCGCCACACCTCGTTGACGATGTAGTCCATGTTGAAAAGTGATCGGCCGCGCAGCAGTCGCCTTGCGCTCACAAAGCGCGGATTGCCGAATCCGTGCTGGTAGAGACCCGTCAGATATGAGGCCTGACCGGCCACCAGGAAGGCGGCGTTGAAGGCGCCGGCCGATGCGCCGTGAACCTGGTCGAAGCTGTCGGTGAATCCGAGCTGTTCGATCGCCGCCGTCATGCCGGCCGAGATCACTCCACGCATGCCGCCGCCTTCGATGACGAGCGCGATCCGGTGCCCGTCCTGCCGTTGCCCGGGTAGCGACCCCTGCTCACGGCGCCGACGGATCAGCGCGATCACGGGGTGCTCACGCTGATCCTCGGTCATCGGCTGCGGCGTGTGCAGCAGCGGGTCAGCGGCGAACCGCCGCAGGATCGTGACTCTCATATCTGCGGCGTGGGCCGGTCGATGGTGTGGTTCAGGCTGCGGGCCAGGCGTAGATCTTGACCGGGGCGAGCGTCACGGTGATCCGCTCATCGCCCGGCCCGTCGTTGTCCTGGACGTTTGCGTCGTACTTGGCGTTGACCTTGCTCGCCAGCGCTCCGTCGGGATCGTCAGTGATCGTCGCGTCCGCCCGGACCGTCACGTACCGGTAGGGGTTCTGCGGGTCGGCGATGAGCAGGCTGACCTTGGGGTTCTTCGCGATGTTCTTGGTCTTCACGCGCGTGGCGTTGAGTGAGAGTTTGATCTCTCCATCGTCGAGGATGAACCAGGTGCTGGTCACCTGCGGATAGCCGTCGCTTCCGATCGTCGCCAGCTCAGCCACAGCGGCGTCGAGCAGATCCTTGTGTGAGTCAGGGAATGTGGTCATGGCTTGATTGTCGCGCTCAGGCCCGCACTGCGCTGGCGGGGTCGGGCCCGTCGCTCACCGTCATCGTGACGCTGGCGTCGAGTGTGGCCTCGGCACCGCCGCGGTAGACGCCCTTGATCGGTGGTACGTCGCCGTAGTGGCGACCGTGACCGATCTTGACGTGCTGCTCGCCGGCGAGGCCGCAGTTGGTCGGGTCAATCCCCACCCACAACGTCTCGCCGTCCGGTCCCGGCAGCAGCGCCTCGATCCAGGCGTGGGTGTCGACCTCGACCGACTCGGCATGCTCCTCACCGTTGGTCGTGAACAGATAGCCGGACACGTAGCGCGCGGCGATGCCTTGATGGCGCAGCAGGTTGAGCCCCAGATGGACGAAGTCCTGGCAGACGCCGGCGCGCCCGTCGAGCACGTCGATCAGGGGCGAGTCGACGTAGGTCGCGCCCTTGCGGTATTCGAAGCGCGCGGGGATCAGATCGGAGGCCAGCAGCACGGCGGCCAGCGGTGTCGGCGCTGCCGCGATCTCGCCGCGCAGCGCGGTCAGCAGCGGATGGCCCGGCGCATCCTCGGTCTGCAGCAGGAACTCACCGCCGGCCTCCCGGTAGTCGGGGTCGCTGACCTCCTTCCAGGATGTGCCGGTCGGCTCGGACCCCGGCTGTGTCGTCACCCGCGCGCGCACATCGATCAGCAGTTCGCGGTGGGGGCGGACCACCTCGAACTCGACAACCTCGGTCCCGAAGTAATCCTCGTGCCTGTACTGACGCACGTCGGGGCTCAACCGAACGCTGAAGTCGTCGAGTCGCTGGCGGCTGTTTGCGGCGGGGCGTACGCGGAGCGCGTTGACATTGCCCACGACGTCCACGTCGTATTGGTAGCGAGTCAGGTAGCGGATGACGAAGTGCATGCGATGCGCGGTCTCCCGTCAGACGTGGAACATGGCCAGTGCCGCCACCGCGAAGTAGCGGTCGTCGATCTCGCGGTCGATCAGCGCGAGCTCATCCTGAACGCGGGCGAGCATCTCGACGAGCGGTTCGGAGCGGGCTGTCCGCTGCTGCAGCTCGAGATCCGCGATCAACCGGCCCAGGCGCAGCACAGGCGGCGCGGTGCGGGGCGTCTGGTCGGCCGTCTCCAATGCGACCCGCAGCTCCTCGAGCGCGGCGAGCACCGAGCCGGGATACGCGCTCTCATAGAGCAGAAAGGCGGCGACGCTCTGCAGCGTGGGTGCCTGGCGCAGGTGGCGCCGGAAGGCCTGAAAGCCACCGACGGCCTGCAGCAGCGCGAGTGCCTCGGCCTGGTGAGTCTGCTGGGGCTCCTCGGGGTCGGTGTCCCCTTCTGCGACCGGAATGCCGACCAGACGCAGCATCCGCAGCACCATGTCGGCCTCCTCGATGCGACCGCCGGCATCTAGGAACGAGCGCGCCTCGTCACGGAGCATCGTCTTCTCGAGCAACCCCCAGAACAGCGCACAGCGTTCCTTGACCTCCTGGTAGACCGAGTAGGGCCCTGTCGCGAGCGCGGCCTCCAGGTCGTAGCGACCGAGCGATAGGTAGAACGAGTTGAGTGCCTCCCACATCTCCGTTGAGATCACATCGCGAAGCGTGCTCGCGCGCTCACGTGCGCGGTAGACGCACGAGACGACTGAGGCCGGGCTGTCAGTGTCGAGCGTGAGCAGCGGCGCGATCTCACGGCGGCCGAGGATGCCGGTCGTGGCGAGCGCTCCGGGTCGGGTGGGAGTGTCGGCGGTCTCATCGCCGGGAGCCGGCGGCTTGGCGCCGATCACGGCCAACACGCCGGTCCATGACAGCGCGATCCCGCGCGAGCTCGCTCCTGTTCCACCCGCGACATCGGCGTGGAAGGCGCCGTCGAGCATGCGGGCGGTGTGCTCGGCGCGGGTCAGGTCGCGGCCGAGCCAGAACAGCTGCTGTGCGATACGGGCCAGCATTCAGCGAGCCTGCTGTTGTTGCTGCGCCTGCTCATGCCAGCGCGCCGTAGCGAATGTCCGGCAGTCGCGGCGGCTTGCGCGGCGGGAAGGTCGGCTCGTTATGTTCGGCCGGCAGGCCGTCGTCAAGCACCCAGGTGTCCTTGGAGCCTCCGCCCTGCGAGGAGTTGACGATCATCGAGCCCTCCTTCAACGCCACGCGCGTGAGCCCGCCGGGCACGATGCGGATCTCTTCCCCAAACACCGCGAACGGCCGCAGGTCGACGTGACGCGGGGCCAGGTGACCATCCCCGGTCTCGGTCGGGACGGTCGAGAGGTGCACCAGCTCCTGCGCGATGAACAGCTCAGGCTGGGCCTCGATCAGCCGCGCCTCATCCTTGAGCTCCTCGGCGCTGGCCTGCGGGCCGATGAACACGCCCTTGCCGCCCGACTCCGATGTGGGCTTGACCACCAGCTCGTGCAGCCGCGCCAGCACCGATGCCCTGACCTTGGGGTCACCGAGCAGATACGTGGGGACGTTCTCGAGGATCGGCTCCTCGCTCAGGTAGAAGCGGATCATCTCCGGGACGTAGTGGTAGATCGCCTTGTCGTCGGCGACGCCGGTGCCGATCGCGTTGGCGATCGCAACCGTGCCGGCGCGGTAGGCTCTGACCAGCCCGGGCACACCGAGCATCGAGTCTGATCGGAACTCGATCGGGTCGATGAAATCGTCATCGAGTCGGCGGTAGATCGTGTGCACGCGCTGCAGGCCCGCAGTGGTGCGCATGTAGCAGTTTGCGTCCCTGACGACCAGGTCGGAGGCCTCGACCAGCTCGATGCCCATCTCGCGCGCGAGGAACGCATGCTCGAAATACGCGCTGTTCAGCGGCCCCGGAGTCCACAGCACGACGGTCGGCTCGCTCTCGACACCCGGTGCCGCGGCCTGTAGCGCCTCGAGCAGCAGCGACGGGTAGTTGTCGACCGCACGCACGCGGTGGCCCGCGAACAGCTCCGGCACGAGCCGTGTCATCGCCAGGCGGTTCTCGAGCACGTACGAGATTCCTGACGGTGTGCGCACGTTGTCTTCGAGCACACGCCAGGTCGAGTCACCGCCGCGGACGAGGTCGCATCCGCAGACGTGCGTGTAGACGCCTCCGGGCGGCCGCACCCCATGCACCGGCCGGGCGAAGCTGGGGCGGCTGACGATCAGCGACCACGGCACGATCCCGGCGCGCACGATCTCTCGTGCGTGGTAGACGTCGTCGACGAACGCGTTCAGAGCCCGGATCCGCTGGGCAAGCCCGCGCTTGATGAAGGTCCACTCCTCGGCCGTCAGCACCCGGGGAACGAGGTCGAGCGGGAACGGGCGGTCGCGGCGTTCACCGTCGGATCCGGAGACCTCGAACGTGATGCCCTGTTGCATGAAGATCGTGTCGCGTCGGCGGCCGGCGTCCAGCAGCACCTCCGGTCCGAGTCGTTGAAGGGTCGCGACCAGCTCGGCGACATGCGGCTTTGGCTGACCGTCGCGTTCGAGCAGTTCGTCGCAGGATCCGTCCGGGATCAGGTAGCCGTCGATCAGCTCATTTCCGGGCATGTGGCCAACAAGCTTATGTTGTCTACGCTTCCCCGAGTCATGCGCGTACTGATCACAGGAGCCGCCGGAATGCTTGGGGCCGATCTCCGCTTGGCTGCGGACGCGGCCGGCCATGAGGTGATCGCGCTCACACGGACGGAACTCGACATCAGCGATGCCGGCGCCGTCACCGCGGCCCTCGCCGATGCCCGACCTGACACGGTCATGAACTGCGCTGCCTACACCAATGTCGACGGCGCCGAGGCCGATCCGGACGGTGCCGCCGCCGTCAACGCGATCGGCGCCGGCAATGTCGCCGCGGCCGCGGCGCGGCTCGGCGCCTGGGTCGTGCATGTCTCCACCGATTACGTGTTCGACGGGACCGGCAGCCGCCCGTACCTCGAGTCCGACCCGACCGGTCCGCGTTCGGTCTACGGATCAACCAAGCTGCTGGGTGAGCGAGCCGTGGCGCTGGAGGCGCCGCAGCGCCACACGATCGTCCGCAGCTCATGGTTGTTCGGTGTAGGCGGGTCGTGCTTCCCGGCGACGATGCTGAAGCTCGCAGCAGAGCGCGACACGCTGACCGTGGTTGCTGACCAGGTTGGCTGCCCGACCTTCACCGCGCACCTGGCCCCGGCGCTGCTGCGCATCGCGGCGGCGGCTGCCCCGAGCGGCGGCACTGCGCAGCCGCCGTTCGGCGTCCTCCATGTCGCCGCGTCCGGTCAGTGCTCGTGGTTCGAGTTCGCGCGGGAGATCATCGCCCGCACGGGTGCCGCGACGACCGTGCTGCCGTGCACGACCGATGAGTTCCCGCGGCCGGCCCGACGTCCTGCGTTCAGCGTGCTGCGCAGCGAGCGCGGCGCGCCTGTGCTGCCCGACTGGCGCGATGGGCTGGATCAGTACCTGGCCGCGAGAGTGCCAGCATGAAGCTGCTCGTTACCGGCGGCGCCGGCTTCATCGGTTCGAATTTCGTGCACCACGTACAGCGCGAACGGCCGGACTGGGAGATCGTGGTCTACGACCTCTTGACCTACGCGGGCGATCGCCGCAACCTCGAGGGCCTCGAGCGGGTCTCCCTGATCCAGGCAGACATCTGCGATTCAGACGCACTCGACGGTGCTGTTGCGGCCACTGATGCGGTCGTGCATTTCGCCGCCGAGTCGCACAACGACAACTCGCTGGACGAGCCGTTCCAGTTCGTGCACACCAACCTGGTTGGCACCTACCACGTGCTCGAGGCGGTGCGGCGCCACCGCAAGCGACTGCACCACATCTCGACCGACGAGGTCTACGGGGACCTCGAGCTCGACGATCCGGCGAAGTTCACCCCGGAGACGGCCTACAACCCCTCGAGTCCGTATTCGAGCACCAAGGCCGGGTCCGATCTGTTGGCGCGCG
The DNA here is from genome assembly GCA_963844665.1 of uncultured Conexibacteraceae bacterium. Classification (GTDB taxonomy): domain Bacteria; phylum Actinomycetota; class Thermoleophilia; order Solirubrobacterales; family Solirubrobacteraceae; genus Palsa-465. The sequence goes on along the minus strand of CAWJPB010000005.1, from coordinate 666,217 downwards.
CGTGGTTGCGCAGCTTCGATGTCCAGGTCACGATCAGCAACTGCTCGAACAACTACGGTCCCTATCAGCACGTCGAGAAGTTCATCCCGCGCCAGATCACAGAGATCCTGCAGGGCCGTCGTCCGAAGCTCTACGGAACCGGTGCCAACGTGCGCGACTGGATCCATACGGACGACCACTCCTCAGGCGTGCTGGCGATCCTCGAGCGCGGACGCATCGGCGAGACCTACCTGATAGGCGCTGATGGCGAGCGTGCCAACCGTGAGGTCGTCGAGCTGATCCTGAAGCTGGCGGGTCGCGACCCGAGCGACTACGAGCTTGTCGGCGATCGGCCCGGGCACGATCTTCGCTACGCGATCGACGCCTCGAAGCTGCGCGACGAACTCGGCTGGCGACCTCGCTATCAGAACTTCGAAGAGGGTCTCGAAGCGACGATCGGCTGGTACCGGGACAACCGCGGCTGGTGGGAACCGCAGAAGGCGCAGACCGAGGCCAGATATCAGACCCTCGGCCGCTGAGGGCGATGTCCCATTCACTCGCTCAGCTCGAGTCGGAGGTCACCAGCTGCCGTCGCTGCCCGCGGCTGGTGCAGTGGCGTGAGGAGGTCGCGCGGGTCAAGCGCCGCGCCTTCATGGATGAGGAATACTGGGGCAGGCCCGTGCCTGGGTTCGGCGACCCAGCTGCCCCGATCGTCGTGCTGGGCCTGGCGCCGGCCGCTCACGGCGGCAATCGCACGGGTCGGATCTTTACCGGCGACCGTTCCGGCGACTGGTTGTTCGCGGCCCTGTGGCGTGCGGGCCTTGCGAATCAGCCGACGTCCGTCAGCCGCGACGACGGGCTGATCCTGAACCGCTGCTGGGTGACCGCCGCGGTGCGTTGCGCGCCGCCGGCTAACAAGCCGACGACGCAGGAGCGCGATACCTGTGGCGCCTGGCTACGGGCGGAACTGGCGCTGCTCGCGAACGTGCAGGTGATCGTCTGCCTCGGCAAGTTCGCCTGGGACGCGGCGATGGCGCAGCTGTCAGCGCCGCGGCCTCGCCGCAGCTTCGGCCACGGCGTCGAGGCCGCGGTCGGCGACGTCACGCTGCTCGGCAGCTATCACGTGTCTCAGCAGAACACATTCACCGGCAGGCTGACCGAGTCGATGCTGGATGCGGTGTTCGCGAGGGCGCTGGAGCTGACCTAGGTGCATCTACCGCCGCTGATCGTGCGTTTCGCGGTGGCGCTGGAGCTGGCGCTGATCCAGCTGCTGCCGACAGTGGCCGTAACCTCGAACCAGTAGCTCCCGGAGGCCAGGGCGGCGCTGGTCCACGAGGCTGTGGCGAGGCCCGGTGCGACCACCGAGTACCCGCTCGTGGCTGATGTCGTGGACTCAGACACCGTGTAGGTCGAGGCGTGCGTCACCGCGCTCCATGTGACCTTGACCGTGGTTGAGGTTCCGCTCACGCAGGCGGAGGTGACTCCAGTCGGGGCGGCCGGCGCGGTGGACGATCGCGCCTCACTCGTACTCCCGGAGTGAAGCGCGATCGTCCAGCCCGCAGCCAATGCTGAGGCGCCGAGCAAGAACCAGCAGACCAGGCTCGTGACTACAAGCCTTCGACCCAGAGGTCTCCCACCGGCTCTCCTGCCCCGGTTCGGGCGAGCTGGCATGACGACCAGTACATCACCTGGCTCAGCCGTCTCCTGCTCAGCTGTTCCAGTAGTCGGTGGCCGGGCTGGTGGTTGCGGTTCCGCCACCTGCCGTGGCTGTGACACCCGTCAACGACGGCATCGAGAAATAGATGTTCTCGCAGGCGGTCGGTGACGCTGTGGTCATCGAGGCATCGTTTGTGAAGGTCACCGTCAGCGACGCGTTCGCGCCCACGACCAGTGCGTTATTCAGTGTGTGCGAGCTGCCGCTGGTGCTGGCGTAGTTCCAGAGCACGTCGCTGGTGGTCGCTGAGCAGCCGGTCACGGCGCCCGTCAGAGCGCTGGTCGAGTAGCCCGTCGCGTACACCGTGCTGGCCGGCAGATTCACGGCCGTCACCGTGACGGGGAACGAGTTCGGGTTCGTGATCGTGGCGACCACGTCACCGTTCCCGCCCGGGTATAGGAGGTTGCTGGCGGCTGGCGAGGCGATCGCACTGATCGTCAGGTTGCCGACCGTCGCGGACTGTCCCTCGGCGTTTGAGCCGCTGTTGAGTCCAACAAGCCAGTTCGTTGCTGCGAATGCGCCTGCGCCTGCGGCGGCAACGCCGAGGACGCCCGCGATCGCTTTCGATCGCGTCGAGCGCGGAATGAATCTCTCAAGCACTTCAACACCCACTTTCGGTCCGTTTTCGTTGGGAGTGCTTATTTGTTATGAGCACCTATCGGCCGCATGCGGCCGGCAAGGGACCGCTGCAACATCGCCTGCAGGACCGAATCGGCGATGCTCATGCACCTGAGCGCATAAGCTGCGCCGACCGATGAACATCCCGCGTGAACCTGAGCTCGTCGAGCTCGTGATCGCCGATCCGGCCCAGCGGTGGGCCGAGCTCGGGTTCGATGTCGACGAGCACGGCAGCATGGACATCGGCGGGATCCGGGTACGGCTAGGCGACGATCGGGGCGGGGGCATCACGGCGTGGTCACTTGTGCGCGTCAACGCGATGGGCTCGATCGACGGTCTGCCGACGCCCGTGCCGAGGGTGCTGAGGCCGCCTCCTTTCAAGACCCACCCCAACGGCGCCACAGGCATCGACCACGTGGTGATCGCGAGCTCGAGCCTCGATCGGACAGCTGCGGCGCTGGCGCGCGCTGGTGTCGAGCTGAAGCGCACCCAGGAGTCCGATCGGGGCCGCGTCGGCTTTCGTCGGTTGGGGCCCGCGATCCTCGAGGTCGTCGAGCGCGACGACCTCGAGAGTGACGAGGCACGGTTCTGGGGGTTGGCGGTGGTGGTGATCAGCCTCGAGCACATCGCCGAGCGCCTGGGCGACAGGCTCGGCTCGATTCAACAGGCCGACCAACCGGGCCGCGGGATTGCAGCGCTGCGCGAGGACGCTGGGATCTCGGTTCCGCTTGCCTTCATGAGCCCGGAGCCGCCGTGATGCGCCCCTTCAGGAGCTGGTTCTCGTCGTATCACGACGTACTGGCGATTCGTGATGTACGCCTGCTTTTCAGCGGCTTACTGATCTCGTCGACGGGGGGCTGGGCGTACAACACGGCACTGCTCGTGTTCGTGTACGACCGCACGCACTCGCTCGGCTGGGTCGGGGCTGCGGGCTTCACTCGCTTCCTGGCATCGCTGCTGGTGAGCCCGTACAGCGGCGTCGTGGTCGAACGCTCCGACCGATTCCGGCTGCTGTTCGTGACCAACATGCTCTGCGTGCTCTGGCAGTGTTGCCTCGCCGTGGTCGTGCTCGCGCACGGGCCGGTTGTGGTGGCGCTCCTGTTCGCGATCGCGACGGCGGCTACCGCTGCCTTCGAGATGCCGGCGGTCAGCGCAACGATGCCGACACTGGTGCCGGAGAACGAGCTTGTTGCCGCCAACGCGCTGCAGTCGACGATCGACAACTTCGTCATCATCGCGGGCCCCGCGATCGGTGCGGTTCTGTTGCTGGCCGGTTCCCCGGCGATCGTGTTCTTCATCAACGCGGCGACCTTCGCGGTTGCGGCGGTACTGGTCACACGGATCAGGCAGCGACCGCCGAAGATCGAACTTACGGACAGCACCGCCGGGGTGCTGAAACAGATGGGCGTCGGTGTCAGAGCGATCCTCGGCGCCCGCCTCGCACGTGTGCTGGTGGCGCTCTGCGCGCTCGTCAGCTTCGTCTACGGCACCGATACGGTGCTGTTCGTCGGGGTCTCCGCGCAAAAGCTGGGTACCGGCGTGCATGGCTTCGGCTACCTGCTCTCGGGCCTTGGCATCGGCGGACTGTTGATGGCGGGCGCCGTGGACAAGCTGGCCTCGCGCTCGACGCTGGCCTGGATCATCCTCGCCGGTGTCGCCGGCTACACGCTGCCGACTGCGCTGATGACGGTGATCCACTCGGCGGGCGTCGCCGTGGCTGTCCAGGTCTTCCGCGGCGGCTCGACACTGATCGTCGATGTGCTGGCCATGACCGCACTCCAGCGGGCCGTTCCCAAGGATCAGCTGGGTCGTGTGATGGGGGTGTTCTGGGCGTTCATCATCGGCTCGATCGCACTGGGAACAGTGATAACTCCGCCGATCGCGAGCGCCTTCGGGCTGGATGCGGCGCTGGTGATCATGGCGGTCGGGCCGTTCCTCCTAGGTCTGCTAGCGCTGCCGGCGCTGCTCACGGTTGACCGGGAGACCGCCACGGCCAGTGTCCTGTGGGCGCCGAGGATCGCGCTGCTGGAGCAGCTCGGCATCTTCGCCACAGCGAGCCGGCCATTGCTTGAGCGGCTCGCCACCGAAGCGGAGGAGCGCGACTTTGCGACGGGCACGCAGATCATCACCCAGGGCGAGGAGGCGGACTATCTGTACGTGCTGGCGGAGGGCGTGGTCGAGGTGAGCTCGAGCGGCGAGGCGGGCGGGCCGGCCGTGCCGATCAGAACCATGGAGGCACCGACCTACTTTGGTGAGATCGGCATCCTGGAGCACATCCAGCGGACCGCGAATGTGACCGCTTCCGCCGATTGCCGCTGCCTGATGATCGAGGGCGAGTCATTCCTGAACGCGGTCCAGAGCGCCTCGGCGTCGCCGATGATGTTGACGCGCTCGGCCTCGCTGCTTGCCGTGACCCACCCCTCGGCTCAACCAGAGGCGACGCCCGCCGGGTGAGGAGCTAAGACGCGCCCGTGGTCTGCGACGGAGCCGGTGGTGTCCATGTTGCGCAGGGCGGGTCATAGGGAACGTCGGGCACATACAGCTGCCACTCGCTCGCCGTGATCGGCGTGCCGGCATGGGCGCAGATGCGGTCGACGGCCTGATAGGGCCGGTAGTGCCAGAAGGTCAGCTTCCGGTCGTACCCACCGGCCACGATCACGTTGTTGGTTGGGCTGAAGGCGATCGTCACAGGCTTCCCGGCTGCGGCCGTCAGCTGGGCTTCGATGCTCGCCTTATTTGGTGTGGAGACGCCCCACAGCCAGACGTGTCCATCTGCAGTGGCTGCCGCCAGGGTGGTCCCATCGGGGCTCAGCGAGAGCTGCGTGATGGCGCTGCCCGGTCCCATGAGTGGGCTGTCAGTGAGTTCGGTCGGAACCTGGGGGTCGCTCACGTCCCACATCCGGATGGCGTGGTCGAGGCTGCCGGCGAACAGCGTCTCGCTGTTGTGGGAGAAGACGACCGACGTCGGCCAGCGCCTGAAGCCGCCGAGCTTCGCGATCAGCTTGGGATCGCTCGGATCGCTCACGTCCCAAAGCCAAACGCGGTCGTCAGTGCCGGCCAAAGCGAACAACAGCCCGTTGGGGCTCAGTGCGTAGCTGAGCACGGTCGTCTCGGCGTTGGTTTCGCGGAGTGCTCGCTGGCCGGGGTGCGGGTTGATGGCTGTCGCCGGGGTGGTCGCAGTTGCCGTGGTGGTGCCCGGCCAGTACGGGGGTTCGGTCGCCGCTGAGTTGGGCGCCGCGTCCCACGAGCCGACCGGTGCCGGCCGCCACTCGTCGGCCACGTCCCAATGTGCGATGGCTGCCTGGCCGCGGGGCGGAACGTCCGCGGTTCGGCTGTTTGTCACCGTGAGCCTGGGCACGTCAGCCGAGTACTCGAGGCTCTCGACCGTGAGGCCGGTTGTACGGGTGTCGGCAGGCGGGAACGGCCAGATCCGTGCTGTGCCGGCGCCGTCGCTGCTGAGCAGATGGCGGTCGCCGTCCGTGAAGGCAACGGCGGTGACGGCGGCGGGATGGGGAAGCGTCGCGACCCTGGTCCAATGCGCGCTGGCCCAGACCTCGGCATCGTTCCTGGAGGTGCCCGTCACCAGATAGCGGCCATCGCGGCTGAAGGAGAGCGTGTTGACCGCCGCCGATCCCGGGAGCTCGGCCTTGGAGGCGATTGGCCGGCCATCGTGGCTGAGGGCCCACATGAAGGTGGTGCCGTCCTGTCCCGCCGCCGCGAGCGTGTGACCGTCCGGGCTGTAGGCGACCGCGTTCAGAGCGGTGGTCGTCGCGCTGAGCGCGGTGAGCGGAGCAGTGCCGGCGTGTGCGGGCCAGACCACCAGGGTGCCGTGCCGTCCCACGGCAGCGAGTGTTTCACCGTTGTGGCTGTAGCTCACGGCGTGAAGCGCGGTGCGCCCGGGTGCGGTCAGCGGTTGCGCGGTGGCGGGGTGGCTGGCGTCGGTCAGGGACCAACGCTGCACGCTGCCGTCCGCGTCGGCCGCCGCCAGCGCGGTCGCGCCAGGGCTGAAGCTGAGGCCTGTGACCTGTGCGGCCCCGGCCCTCAGCGTCGCGAGTCGACGAAGGTGCGTCGGCGAGTGAGTGTGCGCCGGCGCGCCGGCGCGCCAGAGTGTCACCTCGCCGTTGCTCGCACCGGTTGCAACGAGCTCGCCGCCACTGCTGATCGCAACCGCATTGACCTTCGCGGAGCTCTGCACCGCCGGTACGGTCGCGAGCCTGGTGAGCTGCGTGTATCTGAGCGAGTAGAGCTTCAGTTGGTTGCTTTTGCGATAGGCAATCGCGACGCGGTGAGCGTCGTCGCCGATCGCCATCTCCGTCCTGCCGTCCGGTCCGAGCAGCCGCGTCGGCATCTCGCCGGCGGTCGTGTCGATCAACGCTGACGTCGCGGGCGTGCTGTCTGACAGCCGGTGGGCGACCAGCGAGAGCTGCATCGCCAGCGACGGATCGCTGCTGCGCAGGTCTTCTGACTCGACCGCAACCAGCCGCGAAAGCGCATCGTTGCGCGAATCCTCCGTGCTGTGGTGCTCACGTGAGGCGACGGCGCCAAAGATCGTCATCCCGAGCGCGAACAGCGCGAGCGGGTACACCAACCACTTTGAGAATCTGCGTTGATGTGTCTGCACGCGGGTCGCATGTTAGGGCCCGTCTGCGGCGGCGCTAGCCTCGCGAGAGGTGGCAGAGAACACTTCGGTCTCAGCACTGGCTGACTTCAGTCCCGCAACCAGGGGATGGTTTGAACGCGCCTTCGCCGAGCCGACGCCGGCGCAGGCACAGGCGTGGCCTGCGATCGCCTCCGGCGAGCACGTCCTGATCAGCGCGCCGACAGGTTCCGGCAAGACCCTCGCGGCATTCCTGTGGGCAATCGACAGACTTGCCACGGAGCAGGAGCGGCAGCCGGGCGTGAGCCTGGTGTACATCTCGCCGCTGAAGGCGCTCTCCTACGACATCGACCGCAACCTGCGGGTTCCGCTGCGTGGCGTTGGCGCCGAGTTGACCGTGGCCGTGCGCTCTGGCGACACGCCCCAGCGGGAACGGCAGCAGATGCTGCGCAACCCGCCGGACATTCTGATCACCACGCCTGAGTCGCTGTATCTGATGCTGACCGGGCAGGCGCAGACGTTGTTCGAGCACACGCGCTGGTGCATCATCGATGAGATCCACGCGGTCGCTTCGACGAAGCGTGGCTCGCATCTGGCGCTGACGCTCGAGCGACTCGCGGCGGTGGCCCGACGAGGTTCGGATGCCGCTCACCCCGAGCCACAGCGGATCGGGCTGAGCGCCACCCAGAATCCGCTGGAGGAGGTGGCCCGCTTCATGGTCGGGCCCACGCGTAAGTGCCGGATCGTGGACGCGGGTGTGCGTAAACAGCTCGACCTACGGATCCAGGTTCCGGTCGAGTCGCTGGCCGCGCCTGGGGACACCCCGGGCGCCGAGCTTGATCCGCTGGCCGGTGGCACCGAGCCGACGCTCAACTCGATCTGGCCGGCGATGTATCCCGAGCTGCTGGCGTTGGTGCGCGAGCACAACTCGACGATCATCTTCGTCAACGCCCGCCGCGGCGCGGAGCGGTTGGCGCTGCGCCTCAACGAGCTCGCAGCGGCTGAAGACGAGGGCGCCGCGCGGCCGGTGCGGGAGATCGCCCGTGCTCACCACGGCTCACTCGCGCGTGAGGAGCGCACCGTCGTCGAAGAGCTGCTGAAAGCCGGCGAGTTGCCCTGCCTGGTCGCCACGTCATCGTTGGAGCTCGGCATCGATATGGGAGCGGTCGACCTCGTGATTCAGGTCGAGTCGCCCAAGTCGGTCGCGCGCGGCCTGCAGCGGATCGGCCGTGCGGGTCACAACGTCGGCGACATCAGTCGCGGGCGCATCTTCCCCAAATTCCGGGCCGACCTACTCGAGTGCGCCGTCGTGGCCAAGCGCATGCGTGAGGGCCAGATCGAGACCACGGTGGTGCCGCGCAACCCGCTCGACGTGCTGGCCCAGCAGATCGTCTCGATCTGTGCGGCGGCGGAAGCGAGAGCTCCTTCGAATCGTGGTGGGAATGAGAATCAGACTCATCCCCACCACGATCTGGTGGCGCCCGTTTCTGTTGACGAGCTTTACGCGCTCGTCACACGCACCCACACCTATGCCGAGCTCACGCGCGCCTCGTTCGAGAACGTGCTCGACATGCTCGACGGGCGCTACCCGTCGAGCGAGTTCGCGGAGCTGCGGCCAAGGATCGTCTGGGACCGGATCGCCGGCACGTTGCGGGCGCGCCCGGGCGCTCGTCAGCTCGCTGTCACCAACGCCGGCACGATCCCCGACCGTGGCAACTACCTCGTGACCCTGCCCGACGGGCGCCGCGTCGGCGAGTTCGACGAGGAGATGGTCTATGAGGCGCGTCCGGGGCAGACGTTCCTGCTCGGCGCCTCGACCTGGCGGATCGAGGAGATCGGGCGCGATCGCGTGATCGTGACTCCGGCGCCGGGCATGCCCGGCGCGGTGCCGTTCTGGAAGGGCGACAGCGTCGGCCGGCCCAGCGAGCTGGGCGAGGCGATCGGTGCGTTCAGCCGCTGGGCGGTCGATCAGGAGCCGGAGACGCTCGAGGCCGGGTTCGACCTCGACCGGCGCGCGGCCCGCAATCTGGTCGAGTTCCTGCGTGAGCAACGTGACGCCACGCGGGTCGTGCCCAGCGACACCGCGATCGTCGTCGAGCGGTTCCGCGACGAGATCGGCGACTGGCGCCTGTGCGTGCTGTCTCCATACGGCGGTCGCGTGCATGCCGCATGGGGGCTGGCCCTATCGGCACGGATCCGTGACGAGCTGGAACTCGAGGCCGATGCGATCTGGTCCGACGACGGCATCATCGTGCACCTCCCCGACGCTGAGGACCTGGATCTTGCCCGGCTCACTGAACTCGTCCTGATCGACCCGCACGAGGTCGAGGACCTGGTGGTCAATGAGCTGTCCGGCAGCGCCCTGTTCGGCGCGCGCTTCCGTGAGAACGCCGGCCGTGCGTTGCTGATCCCGCGAGCCTATCCGGGCCGGCGCACGCCGCTCTGGCAGCAGCGGCTCAAGTCGCAGTCACTGCTGGAGGTGGCTGCGAAGTACGGCGAGTTCCCGATCGTGCTCGAGACCTTCCGCGAATGCCTCCGCGACGTCTTCGACCTGCCGGCCCTGGTGCGGCTGCTGGGCAGGTTGCAGCGCCGGGAGCTCTCGCTGGTCGAGGTCGAGACGGCCGTCGCCTCACCGATGGCGTCATCGCTGCTGTTCGATTACGTCGCCACCTACATGTATGAGGGCGACACGCCCAACGCTGAACGCCGGGCCGCCGCGCTGTCCCTCGATCGCGACCTGCTACGCGAGCTGCTCGGCCAGGAGGAACTGCGCGATCTGATCGACGCGGGCGCTCTGGCGTCGGTCGAGGCAGATCTGCAGTGGCTCTCCGACGATCGCCGCGTTGCCACGCGTGACCATTTGCACGACATGTTGAGGACGCTTGGCGACCTCAACGAAGTCGAGCTGGCGGTGCGTGTGCTACCGGGCGTGGCGCCCGAGTCGATGCTCGAGGCACTGGCCGGCGAGCGGCGCGCCGTGAAGGTGCGGCTCGGCGGCGAGCATCGCTGGATCGACGCGGGCGACGCCGGGCTGTATCGCGACGCGCTCGGCGTGGTGCCGCCGGGCGGTCTTCCGGACGCGTTCCTGACTGATGTCGAGGATGCGCTGATAGAGGTGGTCCGCCGCTACGCGGCGACCCACGGCCCGTTCACGGGCGCGGAGTTGCGGGAGCGTTACGGGGTCGACTGCGGCGCGGCGCTGACTGCGCTCGAGCGCGACGGTGACCTGGTCCGGGGCGAGTTGCGTCCCGGCGGCAGCGGTCGTGAGTGGTGCCACCGCGAGGTGCTGAGGCGCCTGCGACGCGCGTCACTGGCGGCGCTGCGCAAGGAGGTGGAACCTGTTGAGCCGACAGCGCTCGCCCGTTTCCTGCCGAGCTGGCAGGGAGTCGATCGTCATCCACCGACAGGTGCCGGTGTCGATCGCCTGCGCGATGTGCTCGTGCCTTTGCAGGGACTGGCCTTGCCAGTAGAGGTCTGGGAGCGGGAGGTGCTGCCGCGCCGAACGGGCGCATATTCGCCAGTCTGGCTCGACCAGCTCTGTGCTGCCGGCGAGGTGGTATGGCTCGGTGCCGGCGCGCTCGGACGCTCTGGCCGAGTTGCGCTCTATTTCCGGGAGGAGGTGCCGTTGGTCGGGCAGCAGGCAGGCGGTGAGCCTCCGGCCGGGCCCGTGCACGGCGCTCTGCGCGAGCGGCTGCAGCGGGGCGCCGCGTTCTGGAGTGACCTGCTGATTGATGTCGGCTCAGAGATCTCGGCTGCCGAGCTTCAGGAGGCATTGTGGGATCTGGTCTGGGCCGGCGAGGTGACCAACGACGCGTTTGCGCCGCTGCGGGCACCGCGTCTCGCTCTCGCCGGTGGCCAGGTGGGTGGAGCTCGTCTCGCCGGTCGTCCCAGTCGAGCCGCCGGCACCAGAGGGCGGTACTCGCGGCGCGGCAGCTCAGCGTCCGCTCAGGTCCAGGGCAGATGGTCGCTGACCTCGCCGCTGCTCGGTCAGGGCGCCGATCCGGCTGCGGCTCGGCGTGCACGGGCCGAACTGCTGCTCGAGCGCTATGGCCTGCTCACACGGGAGCAGGTGCTGGCCGAGGGTGTCAGCGGCGGCTTCACCGGCGTCTACTCCGAGCTGACGCAGCTTGAGGTACTGGGGATCGCGCGGCGCGGATACTTCGTCGAGGGCCTCGGCGGCGCCCAGTTCGCTGTTCCAGGCGCGGTTGAGCGCCTGCGCGAGCGACGCACCGGCGCTGAGCAGGCGGTCGTACTGAGTGCGATCGATCCGGCGCAGGCCTACGGCGCGGCGTTGCCGTGGCCCAAGCGCGATGGTCTCAAGAGCCCGGCGCGGGTCGCGGGCGCTCAGGTGGTATTGGTCGGTGGCGAGCCGGTGGTCTATCTCGAGCGTGGCGGCAAGGGCCTTCAGACACTGATCAGGATCGAGGCCCCGGCAGGCAGCGAGCGCCTCGAGCTGGCGCTCGCGGCGCTCGCCCAACACGTGCTGGCCGGCCGCGGCGCCGTCCGCAAACTCGCGCTCGAGAAGGTCGACGGTCAGCCGGCGCTGAGCTCGCCGCTGGCGCCGGCGCTCCGCGAGCACGGCTTCCAGGAGGGGCCGCGGCGGCTGACTCTGAGTGCCTGAGGGCGACACGATCATGTGGGCCGCCACGCGCATGCGGCCGGTGCTCGAGGGACGCACGGTTGAGGTTGCGCACACGCACGCCCGCTTCGGGAAGGATCGCTGGCAGGAGCTACTCGGGGGCCGGACCGTGCGTCGCATCGACACGCGCGGCAAGAACCTGCTGATCGTCTTCGAGCACGGGCTTGTGCTGCATTCGCACCTGCGGATGACCGGCGTGTGGGATGTGCGGCCGGTCGGCGGGCGTTGGATCCGCTCCCCAGGACGCGCGTGGTTGGTGATGCGCTCCAGCGCCGGTGAGGCGGTCCAATTCGACGGACCGGTGCTCGAGTTGCTGGTCGAGGGGCGCATGCAACTCCAGCAGCTGATCAGCCGCCTCGGGCCCGACGTGCTGGCGGACCAGTTCGACTCCGAACGGTTCCTGTCGCGGCTGCGGGCCGCAGATGCGACGCTGCCCTTGGCTGAGGCACTGCTTGACCAGCGGGTGCTTGCCGGCATCGGCAACATCTGGAAGTCCGAGGGCTGCTGGGAAGCGCAGCTTGACCCGTGGCGCGCGGTCGGGTCGGTCTCCGACGACGACGCGATCCGGTTGATCGAGCTCGTGCGCCCGCGGATGTTGGAATCGGGGACCCGCGGGCCGCGGTCGATCCAGGCTCGCGTTTACCGCCGCGTCGGCGGTCGGTGCCCTCGCTGTGGCGGTGAGATCGTTTCGCGTAGACAAGGCGACCAGAACCGGACGACATACTGGTGCCCGGCTTGCCAACGATGAACTTCGCGTGTGACGAACGCTCGGGAGCGGCGTAGTACGGGTGTGAGGGTGATGATGCGAGAGCTCGACGGGAGCGAGGGCTGGGAGCGATTCGAGGCGCTCTATCGCTCCAGCCGTGACGATGTCTACGCCTACGTGCTGACGCTGTTACGCGACCGGGCCGCGGCCGAGGATGCGACCGCGCTGGCCTTCGAGCGGGCCTATCGCCGCCGACGCACATTCGACCGCACGCGTGGTGAGGAGCGCGCCTGGCTGTTCGGGATCGCTCGCAACGCGGCGCTCGACGAGCTACGCCGCCGGCGCCGGCTGGCGACGCTGGTGGTCGAACCTGAGGACGTCAGTGACGGTCCCCAACCGGGGGAGGACGAGGATCAGTTGCTGCGCCGGGCAGCGGTCCGAGCAGCGCTCGCTTCGCTGTCGGCCCGCGACCGCGAGCTGATCTCGCTCAAGTTCCACGCCGGTCTCAGCAACGCGGAGCTCGCCTCTGTGCTCGGCGTCAGCGAGTCCAACGCCGGAACGCTGCTGCACCGCGCCGTCCAGAAACTGAGGAGTGCTGTCAATGCACCCGTTTGATGACATCGCATTCGACCAGGACGACCACTCGGACGTGGCGCTGCTCGTCGCGGGCGTACGCGAGTTCCCGAGCGAGGAGTTCGCCAGGGAGTTGGACGCCCGCTTGGCGCGGCGGTTCGCTCCGGAACCTGCAGAGCAGCCGGCTCAAGCGGCCCGTCGGCGCCGGTGGTCGCGCCTGCCGCGCTGGACGGTCGCGCCCGCGGCGCTGGTTGTGGCGGGCGTGGTGGCAGCAGCCGTGATCGTCCCCGACCTGGGGTCAGGAGGAGGAGCGCCGCTGGCGGCCTTCAACGGCGGCAGCAATCTGGTGACTCACGGGACGGCCTCTCAGTCGTCGAGCGGCTCGACCGGCTCGACCGGCTTGAGCAGCTCTAGCACCGGGAGCAGCGGGAGCGGCACCGCGGGCGGATCGCTGGGTGCGGCGTCAACCTACGGCCAGCAAGCGACGTCTTCCGCCGGGCAGCCGGTGAGGGCCCCGAGTCCGAATTCGACGGACTCCTTCTCGGCTCCGAGCGTCCCCGGCGCCAAGCAGATCAAGTCCGCGCAGATCACCCTGTCGACACCGAATGAGCACGTGAACCAGGTGGCGCAGGAGGTCATCACCGTGGTCGCTGGCGAGCACGGGACCGTGCAGAACTCGCGCATCACGTCCGCGTCGAGAAGCTCCGGCGGCGGTTATGCGACCTTCACGCTCAGCATTCCGACCGGCAACCTGCAGGCCGCGATGACCCAGCTGTCGCGGCTGCGCTTCGCAGTGCTGAACTCGAGTACGGCCGGTAGTCAGAACGTAAGCACGCGCTACGGCAATGAGCAGCAGAAGCTGGCCGACGCCCAGGCGTTGCGGCTCTCATTGCTCAAGCAGCTTCAGACCGCGGACAGCGAAACGGCGATCGACAGCATTGAGGCACAGCTCAAGACGGCTGAGAACCGGATCGCGAGCTGGCAGTCTGCTCTGCGCTCGCTTCAGCGCCGGATCAGCTACAGCGACGTGGCCGTCCAGATCAACGAGGGTGGCCTGCCGGTGGTCCCGGTCGCTCGCTCGCAGGGGTTCACGATTGGTCGCGCCGCGCACGACGCGCTGCGCGTGCTGGTGGTCTCGGCGGGCGTCGCGGTGATCGTGCTGGCGGCACTGATCCCGCTGAGCCTGGTCGCGGCGTTGCTGATGTGGCTATGGGTGTGGCTGCGTCAGCGACGCCGCGAGCAGGCACTCGACGCCTCCTGAGCCTGCCGCGATCTATAGGCTCCTGCGCTATGCAGGAGCTGACACTGCTGCTGAGTCACGTGCCGGTGTTCGCTGGGCTGTCTGAACCTGACCTGGCGATGGTTTCGGCGGTCTCGGTTCCCCGACGCTTTGCCGCGGGCGAGGTCGTGTTTCGCGAAGGGGATGCGGGTGATACCTGTTATGTCATGCGGGTGGGTGTGGCGCGCGCCATTCGCCAGCATCAGGACGGCCGCTCGATCACGCTGGCGCATTTCGTCGCAGGCGACATCTTCGGTGAGCTTGCGATGTTCGACGACGAGCCTCGGTCGGCGACTGTCGACGTGATCGAGGACACGGAGGTGCTCGCGATCGCCGGCCGCGACATGCAGAGGCTGGTGGGGGAGCATCCGGAGATCGGCCTGAAGCTGACGATCGCGCTGGCACAGCGGCTGCGCGCCACCAACGAGCGGCTCGCGCGCCAGTCGTTCCAGACCGTGCAGAGTCGCGTCGCTGCCGTGCTTGCCCAGATGGTCGCGGCGGCTCGCGACGGCGACCATGGCGAGGGCGATGTCGTGATCGCGCTGACGCAGGCTGATCTGGCCAAGCTGGCGGGGACCTCAAGGGAATCGGCGAGCCGCTTCCTGGCTGGGCTCGAACGCTCCGGGGTGATAACACAGGGACGAGGGCGGCTGACCGTCCACAGTCCTCAGGCACTGGAGGGGTATGTCTACTGACGCCGTACACGATCCCGAGTTCTCGGCGGGCGGGGTCGTTGTTCGCGGGGACGAGGTCGTGGTGATCGTCCCGACTCGGCGGGCTGCGGGCGGTGCTCGTGTGCTGGGCTTGCCGAAGGGGCATCCCGAGCCGGGCGAGTCAGCCGAGCAGGCCGCCGCGCGGGAGGTGCGTGAGGAGGCAGGCGTCTCAGGCGAGCTGATCGAGTCGCTCGGGACAATCGATTACGGCTATGAGCGTCGCGGGCGGTCGATCGCAAAACGCGTCCAGTTCTTCCTGTTCGAATACCGCGAGGGAGACCCTGCCGATCACGATCACGAGGTCGAGGAAGCCCGCTGGATGCCGCTCGCCACCGCGGTCATGGCACTCACCTTTCCGGGTGAGCGAGAGGTGGTCGCGCGGGCCATCTCGCGCCGCGCCGTGGATCGGTAGGCTGCGCACGTGCGCGTCCTCAACTTCTACTCGTCCGTGTTTGCCGACCAGCTCCGGCGCGGCCGCAAGACCGCCACGATCCGCCTCGGCGACAAGTCACACAAGTACCGCAAGAATGACTGCGTCGTGGTGACGATCGGCTACCAGCACTCGCCACGCGAGAAGATCTTCAACGCCGTCATCGACCAGGTCGAGGTCAAGCGCGTCCAGGAACTCTCGCCCCGCGACATCGAGCATGACAACCCGGAGTTTCGTCGCGTCGACGAGATGGTCCACTTCCTCGAGCAGATCTACGGCCGCAAGGTCGCGATGGACGACACCGTGACGGTCGTCCGCTTCTCGCAGATCATCGAGAACCCGCCAGAGCTGCGCGACCGCATCCACGGGCTCGGCGGCTCCAACAACTAAACAGCGGCCGTGCGGGCCTGCCGCGGGGGGCCTGCCGGGCAGCAGTCAGCGGATCGAGATCGTGAACGAGATCGATCCCGGGTCAAGTCGCCCAGACTCCTGGCACTCTTAACACCAGAGTGCCAATTGCCTTAACAGAACGGCTATAGTGGCGTCAGTTGGCACTCTCGACCCGAGAGTGCCAGGCACCCATCAATCTCAAGGGATAGACCCGGAGGCTGTATAGATGGCTATCAAGCTCAAGCCCCTTGGCGACCGCCTGATCGTACGTGCGATCGAGGAGGAGGAGACGACCGTCAGCGGCATCGTGCTCCCCGACACCGCCAAGGAGAAGCCCCAGAAGGGCAAGGTCCTGGCCGTCGGCGACGGCAAGGTCAATGAGGACACAGGCAAGCGCACGCCGCTCGACGTCAAGGTCGGCGACGAGGTGCTCTACAGCAAGTATGGCGGCACGGAGATCAAGGTCGAGGGCGAGGATCTGTTGGTCCTGCGCGAGTCCGACGTGCTGGCCAAGGTCCAGTAAAGACCAAGCTCTTAGGAGAACTGAGAAACACATGGCACATAAGGAACTGAAGTACGACGCGGACGCCCGCAACGCGCTGCAGGCCGGCGTCGACGCGGTTGCCAACGCGGTCAAGGTCACGCTCGGCCCGAAGGGCCGCTATGTCGTGATTGACAAGAAGTTCGGCGCCCCCACCATCACCAATGACGGTGTCACGATTGCTCGTGAGATCGACGTCGAGGACGTCTTCCAGAACCAGGGCGCGCAGCTCGTCCGCGAGGTTGCGACAGCGACCAACGACGTGGCCGGCGACGGCACCACCACTGCAACGGTGCTCGCCCAGGCGATCGTTCGCCAGGGTCTGAAGAACGTCGCTGCCGGCGCCAACCCGCTCGCGCTAAAGCGCGGCATCGAGAAGGCCGTCGAGCAGGTCGTCGAGAACATCGCCAAGCAGTCCACCCCGGTCTCGGGCAAGGATCAGATCGCGCGCGTCGCGACGATCTCAGCCGGCGACGAGGAGATCGGCGACGTGATCGCCGACGCGATCGACAAGGTCGGCAAGGACGGCGTCGTCAACGTCGAGGAAGGCCAGACCTTCGGCATGGACCTCGAATTCACCGAGGGCATGCAGTTCGACAAGGGCTACATCTCGCCCTACATGGTCACCGACCAGGACCGCATGGAGGCCGTGCTCGAGGATCCCTACATCCTCATCGCCAATTCGAAGATTGGTTCCGTGCGCGACATCCTGCCGATCCTCGAGCAGACGATCCAGAGCGGCAAGCCGCTGCTGATCATCGCTGAGGACGTCGAGGGTGAGTCGCTTGCGACGCTGGTCGTCAACAAGCTGCGTGGCACCTTCACCGGTGTGGCCGTCAAGGCGCCGGGCTTCGGCGACCGCCGCAAGCGCATGCTCGAGGACATCGCGATCCTCACAGGTGCTGAGGTGATCACCGAGGAGATGGGCCTCAAGCTCGAGAACACTCAGATCTCGCAGCTCGGCCGTGCTCGTCGCGTGGTCATCGCCAAGGACACCACGACGATCGTCGACGGTGCCGGTGATGCCAGTGGCATCAAGGGCCGCATCAACCAGATCAAGAATGAGATCGAGAACACCGACTCGGACTTCGATCGTGAGAAGCTCCAGGAGCGTCTCGCGAAGCTGTCCGGCGGGGTTGCCGTGGTCAAGGTCGGCGCTGCCACTGAGACCGAGATGAAGGAGAAGAAGCACCGCGTCGAGGACGCGCTGCAGGCCACCCGCGCCGCCCTCGAGGAGGGCATCGTGGCGGGCGGCGGCACCGCTCTCCTGGTCGCTCAGAAGGCGCTCGACATCGAGGCTGTCGGCGATGCCGACGAGCAGACCGGTGCGAGGATCGTGCACCGCGCGCTCGAGGAGCCGCTGCGCCAGATCTCGGACAACGCCGGCCTCGAAGGCTCGGTCGTCGTCAACGACGTCCGCAAGGCGAAGAAGGACCACGGCCTCAACGCTGCCAGCGGCGAGATCGTGAACCTGATCACCGAGGGCATCATCGACCCGGCCATGGTCACCCGCTCTGCCCTGCAGAACGCGGCGTCGATCGCGAAGAACATCCTCACCACCGAGGCGATCATCGCCGAGGTTCCTGACAAGGACGCAGCGCCCGCCGGTGGCGGCATGCCGGACATGTCGGGGATGATGTAGGAGTCTCAAAGCCGCTGAGCAAGCGACTGTAGTTCGAGGGCCCGGCGCGCTTCGCCGGGCCCTCTTTCATGGGCGGGCCGACCGACGGTCAGGCTCCGACCGACGGTCAGGCTCAGGACAGCGCGTGCGGGCGCGAGCTCAGCGCCCCATACACGCCGAGCGTACGTCGCGCGACCTCCGACCAGTCGAACTTCAGCGCGTGTTCACGTGCGTCGGCTGTCAACTGACCGCGCCCGAGGTCATCCGTGAGCACGTGTTCGACGATCTCGCGCAGCGCGTCCGCGTCGTCAGAGCGGAAGCGCAGCCCCACGGCGCCGCCATCCGGGACCACCTCACGCAGCCCCCCGGTGTCGGCCACGACACACAGGCAGCCCGAAGCCATCGCCTCCAGCGCCACCAGCCCGAACGGCTCGTAGATCGACGGCACGATGCAGAGATCGGCCACCCGGTAGAGCGAATGCAGGAGGTCGTCGCCGGCCCAGCCGATGAATGAGCCGTACTCGCTGAGGCCCAGCTGCTCGGCCTGTGCCTTGAGCTCGTCCTCAGCGGTTCCGGTGCCGGCAACGATGAACCGCAGGCGCCCGTCGCGCTCCGCGATCGGCGCCAGCGCCTCCAATGCGAGATGAAAGCCCTTCTCGAACACGAGCCGGCCGACCAGTAGCACGAGCTTCTCGTCCGGCGCGGCGTAGCGGGCTCGCAGCCGCACCAGCTCAGGTCCGGGAGCAACGATCATGTCGGCCGGGTCGACGCCGTTGGGAATCGCGGTGATCTTCCGCTCTGCCACCCCGAAGATCTGGCTGACGTGGCCGGCCATGTAATCCGAGCAGGTGATCAGATGGTCGGCACTGCGCGCCATCTGCCGCTCGACCGCGTGGATCTGTGATTGGGGATGGCTCTGAACCCAGCCCTGGTGGCGTCCGTATTCGGTCGCATGGATTGTGACCAGCCATGGCACGCCCGCGTCTCGCGCGGCGCGTTCGGCAGCGTTTGCAACGAGCCAGTCGTGCGAATGCACGAGGTCGAACTCGAAACGGTCGCAGAGCTCGGCACCGACTGTGGCCATGTTCTGGTTCATCGAGCTCACCCAGCGCACGAAAGCGTCGAGGTCCTTGGGGAACTGCGGCTGCGCCACCCGGTGGATCCTGACCCCGCGACGGCACTCCTCGACTGGCAGCTGCCCGCCGCCGCGTGTGAGCACATGCAGCTCGACGCCCTGGCCGGCGAGCTGCTCGGAGAGCTTGCGGACGTGCCGTCCGAGGCCGCCCTCGATCACCGGCGGGTACTCCCACGACAACAGCAGGACGCGCATCGGTGGTCGAGGCTACCGGTGTGGTCCGGCTGCTGCAGCAGCGGCGCAGCAGCCGGGAATCAGAGGCTTGAGAGAGGTCGCGGCGGCGAGCCGACGTACAGTGCACTCGGGCGGATCATCCGCCGCTCGCGCTTCTGCTCGAGGATGTGCGCCGACCAGCCGGCAACACGAGCGCAGGCGAACATCGGCGTGTACAGGGCCGGCGGAACCTCGGCGAAGTCCAGCACAACCGCAGCCCAGAACTCAATGTTGGTCGCGAGGATCCGGTCCGGGCGGCGCGCCTGCAGCTCCTCGAGGGCCGCGCGCTCGAGTGCCTCAGCGGCCTCGATCCGTGGCGATCCGAGCTCGCGCATGATCCGGCGCAGCAGGCGTGCGCGCGGATCCTCGGCGCGATACACGCGATGCCCGAACCCCATGATGCGCTGGCCGGCATCAAGGCGGGCCTTCACCCACTGTGTCGCGTCGCCGGCCGCCTCCACTTCGTCGAGCTGCTGCTTGACGCGGGCCGGAGCGCCCCCGTGCAACGGGCCTGACAGCGCGCCCACGGCTGCCGAGAGCGCCGCGGCAACGTCGGCGCCGGTCGAGGCGATAACGCGCGCCGTGAAGGTCGAAGAGCTCATGCCATGCTCGGCCGCGGCCGTCCAGTAGGCGTCGATTGCGCGCGCGTGGAGGGGATCAGCCTCACCACGCCAGCGCGTCAGGAACCGCTCGGCGATCGAGCTCGACTGGTCAATCTCGATCTGCGGTACCGGCGGCCTGCCGAAACCGCGGGCCGACTGCGCGGCGAATGAGAGCGCCATCACCGATGCGCGCGCCAGGTCGTCCCGGGCCTGCTCATCGCTGATGTCGAGCACCGGCCGGAAACCCCACTGTGGACCGAGTGCCGCCAGCCCGGCCTGCATGTCGGCGCGGGGATCGCCGGAGTGCACGTTGAGGCCGTACGGTGCTGCCGGCTGGAGGCCCGGCAGCAGACCGTCGTCGACCAGCAGGCCCCAGACCTGCTCAAACGGCACCTTGCCAACGAGCTCCTCGATGTCGACGCCGCGGTAGCGCAGCGCGTCGCCGTCGCGGTCGGGCTCGGCGATCTCAGTCGCGAACGCGACGATGCCCTCGAGGCCAGACTGGACTTCGTCGTAAACAAGCATCAGCTTCTCCCGGATCGGGTCGTTCTGCTGACAGGCTACCGGGGCGCGCCGGTGGCTCGGAGGAGCTGCGGGCGCCCGGTCAAGGCCGGCGAATGATCCGTACAATCGGGCGCGCGTTTCCAGTCATCACCGAACGTCAGGAAGAAACGAGACATATGGCCTACGTGATCGCCGAGCCGTGCATCGGGACGAAGGACAACTCATGCGTCGAGGTTTGTCCGGTCGACTGCATCCACCCGACGCCGGACGAGCCCGATTACGACACGGTCGAGCAGCTCTACATCGATGCCGAGGAGTGCATCGATTGCGACGCGTGTGTCGAGGCATGCCCGGTGGATGCCTGTTTCGCCGAGGATCAGCTGCCGGATGAATGGCAGCGGTTCACGGTCGTTAACGCGGAGTACTTCAGGAATCGTTAGGGCGCCGCGAGGCTATGCCATCGGCAGTGACATGCCGACCGGCTTGGGCGCTCCAGCCGGCGTCTCCGGTTCGGCAGCCATCATCGGCAGCGCGACCGGGGTCAGCGCGATCAGGCGCTCCGCGATCGCGCTGATCGCCTGAGCGGCCGCGTCCTGCGGGTCGGCGAGCACAACGGGCAGTCCGCCGTCTGACTGTTCGCGCAGGGCCATCGTCAGTGGCACTCGACCCAGCAGTGGCACGTCGAGTTCCTCGGCCAGCAGCTGCCCACCGCCCTCGCCGAAGATCGCGAAGCTCTCACCCGTGGGGGTCGTGAAGCCGGACATGTTCTCGATCACGCCGGCGATCTCGAGCTTGAGCTTCTCCGCCATGTCTGCCGAGCGCTTCGCGACCTTCTGCGCGACAGCCTGGGGGGTGGTGACGATCAGGAACTTGGCATCCGGAAGCAACTGCGAAAGCGTCATCGAAACGTCGCCGGTGCCCGGTGGCAGGTCGATCAACAGGTAATCGAGTGCACCCCAGTCGACGTCCTCGAGGAACTGCTGCAGTGCCTTGTGGAGCATCGGCCCGCGCCAGACGACAGCGGCGTCCTGCTCGATGAAGAAACCGATCGAGACGACCTTGATGCCCTCGCCGCCGTCGAGCGGGACGATCTTGTGGCTGCCGTTGACCTTCGCGCGCTCGCCGCTGAGCCCGAACATGCGCGGCTGCGAATAGCCCCACACGTCGGCGTCCATCACGCCGACCTGCTTACCGTTCGCGGCCAGCGCGGCCGCGAGATTGGCGGTGACGCTCGACTTGCCCACTCCACCCTTGCCGGAGCCGATGCAGATCACGTTCTTGACCTGCGCGAGGGCACCCTCCGGGAGCGATCCCCGGCCGAGCTTCTGGCGTAGCGCCTGCTTCTCGCCGTCAGACAGGACGTCGAAGGTGACGTTCACTCCGACTACGCCGTCGAGCCCGCGGATCGCCTCATCGACAGCTGTTTGGAAGTGGTCACGGATCGGGCAGCCGGGAGTCGTCAGCGACACGGTCACGTCGACGACCCCGTTCGGGTGGACGTCGATCGAGCGCACCATCTCGAGCGTGACGATGTCCTTGTGCAGTTCTGGGTCGATGACTTCGCGCAGCGCGTCGGTCACCTGGTCTCTCGTTGGCATGATCCCATGATACGTTCCCGCGTCATGCCGCCCTCGGAGGTACTTCAGGTAGCGCCGGTCCGGGGTCGTGATGACCGCCGGGAGTTCGTGAACCTGCCATTTCGTCTGCACGCGGGCACGCCGTGGATCCCGCCGCTGAAGCTCGAGCGTCACGCGTTCATGACGCCGGCGCTCAACCCTTTTTTCAAGCATGGCGAGGTCGAGTTCTTCCTGGCACGGCGAGGAGACCGCGTGGTCGGTCGAGTGAGTGCTCAGTTCGACCGTAACTTCAACGACTTCCACGGCAATAGCTGGGGTTTCTTCGGGATGCTCGAGTTCGAGGATGACCAGGAGGTGCTGGATGCGCTGCTCGACGCCGCCGCAGACTGGCTCAAGCAGCACGGTCGCGACCGCCTGATCGGACCCTATGACCTGACCATCAACGAGGAGTGCGGGATCCTGATCGAAGGCTTCGAGCTCGAGCCGATGATCCACCAGCCCTGGCATCCGCGCTACTACCAGGAGCGGGTCGAGGCGGCGGGCCTGGTGAAGGCGATGGACGTGTTCCACTGGGACCTGCGGCTCGGCGACCGCGAGCAACGGATGCTTCCGATCCTGCCGAAGCTGGCCCAGCGGGCACACGATCGGCACGGGATCTCGATCCGCAAGATGTCGTTCTGGCGGCTCGGCAGTCAGCTCAAGGAGTTCCAGAAGATCTACACCGCCGCGTGGTCGAAGAACTGGTCGTTCCAGCCACTGAACGGTCATGACATCGCGGACATGGCGATGATGTACCGGCTGGTGTTCGACAAGCGCTGGTTCATGCTTGCGGAGAACGACAAGGAGGTCGTGGCCGCAGCGATCACGATCCCCGATATCAACCAGGTGCTGAAGAAGATGAAGGGTCGGGTGTTGCCGCTCGGCTGGTGGTACTACCTCAACCGCAGGCGCCTGATCGATCGCTGCCGAGTCGGCTTCCTCGGTGTCCTGCCCGAGTACCAGCACACCGGCGCTGCCGCGCAGCTCTACATCGAGAACTTCGATATGGCTGCGGAGTCCCGCATCAAATCCGGTGAGCCCGGCTGGATCCTCGAGACCAATCACAGCATGAACCGCGGGCTTGAGGCGATGGGCGGCCGCATCGTCAAGCGCATGCGGATCTACGAGCGCCTGCTCGAGGATGGCGCGGAGCCGGCGGCCCCGCCGGCTGATGTGAGCCGCTACGAGCCGTCTGGGTCTGGGTCTGAGTCCGGGTCCGGCTAGGTCATCCGGCTCCGAGTCCGAGTAGGTCATCCGGCTCCGAGTCCGAGTAGGTCATCCGGCTCCGAGTCCGAGTCAGCCATCCAGTTCCGGGGGTCGGGTCCGGTTCGCGTCCGGGTTGCATCACCTGCTGGATCTGCCAAATCAGGCGCTTCGGGCGTGATTTGCTCGAAAGCGCGCGATTCCCGTGCGGATCCGAGCAAATCGCCACCGTGCCGGGCGATTTGCAAGGTTCAGCACACGTGCGATCGCTGCCCGAGGCTCGGCGCGTGGTGCCCCGCCAGGGATCACCACCTCGATGTCACAATTTCGCGACCACGATCGAGCCGGGGGCAGCGCTTAAGGACCGACGGGGCGTCACTCTCGTGACGCCCCGGCGGCTGAGGGAGGAGAGGGTGCTGCATCCGCCGGCGAGGTTATGAGGCCGGCGAACCCGTCCCGCTGGCGCCGTTCTCCTGCACGGCGAGCGAGGGAAGTCGTTGCGTCGTCAATATTAGCGTACGGTTGGGATTTCTCATAAGAACTTCCTCAGACTTCGAAAGTCTGTGTCCCCAGATTTCCGTCTGTAGGCTGTTTACCGACTCTTGAGGGAGATCCGTGCTCTGTCCGGCCTGTCAATCAGCGGTTTCCGATAACGCCAAGTTCTGCATCGAATGCGGCGCGGCGATGACGTTGCGCTGTGCCGAGTGCGGAACCGAGCACCTGGCTGGGCAGCGGTTCTGCGGCGAGTGCGGCTCGCCGCTGGCGCTCGGTGGCGGTACCGCACCCGGTGGCGTGGCCGCCTCCGCGAATGTCGCCGCGAACGTGACACCCTCCGGCACGGAGACGGTCGACGGAGTCAACGCGCGCCGTCCTCAGTCACAACCTGAGTTGCGCCTGGTCTCGGTGCTGTTCGTGGACCTCGTCGGCTTCACGACGCTCTCGGAGTCGCGCGACGCCGAGGATGTTCGTGAATTGCTCGGGCGCTATTTCACGATCGCGCGGACGATCGTTGAGCGATATGGCGGTGTCGTGGAGAAGTTCATCGGGGACGCGGTGATGGCGGTATGGGGCGCCCCCACGGCACTCGAGGATGACGCGGAGCGCGCCGCGCGTGCAGCGCTTGAGATCGTCGACGCTGTAAGCGTTCTTGGCCACGAGGTGGGTGCCGAGCAGCTGCGTGCACGCGCCGGGGTTGTGACGGGGCAGGCGGCAGCGATCGAGAACCCGCGGGAGGGGATCGTCGTGGGCGACAGCGTCAACACCGCGTCACGGGTGCAGTCCGCGGCCGGGCCTGGAGCGGTGCTGGTCGATGAGACCACCTACCGGGTCGCCTCCGGTGGCATTCAGTTCGAGGATGCAGGCATGCACACGGTGAAGGGCAAGGCCGAACCGCTGCGCCTATGGCGTGCCATGAGGGTCGTTGCGGGACCGGGGGGACGGGGACGTGATGCCGGCTTCGAGGCGCCGTTCAGCGGTCGTGATTCTGATCTGCGGTTGTTGAAGGATCTGTTCCACGGCGCACTGGACCGCAGCGTCGCGCGGCTGGTAGCGATCTCCGGGGACGCCGGGGTGGGCAAGTCGCGGCTGGTCCAGGAACTGAGCAACTACACCGACGGGCTGGCAGACCTATTTCTCTGGCATACCGGCCGCTGCCTCGCGCATGGCGATGGTGTCACCTACTGGGCACTCTCGGAGATGGTGCGCCAGCGTTTTGGCATCCCGGAGGACGCGTCCGATGAGGAGGTGTCCGCGAAGCTGACCGCGGGGCTGGATGAGTGGGTACAGGACCCGGCTGACCGCGAGTTCATGTCGCCACGCCTCGGCGCGCTGCTCGGTATCACTGAGAACGGTCTGAGCCAGGCGGAGTTGTTCGCCGGCTGGCGCATGTTCTTCGAGCGGCTGGCGGCGCATGAGCCGGTGGTGATGGTGTTCGAGGACATGCAGCGGGCGGACGCCGGTCTGCTGCAGTTCATCGAGCAGCTGGTCGACTGGTCCGCGGCGCTGCCGATATTCGTGATCGTGCTGGCGCGCCCGGAGCTGGCGGCAGCCAATGACGGCTGGCCGGTCGGGCGGCGAGGCGCGACGATCCTCCAGCTCGAGTCACTCGACGCTGCAGCGATTAGGGAAATAGTGCTGGGACTGGTCGATGGCCTGCCGGTTGAGGCTGTCGAGCAGATCGTGGACCGGGCCCAGGGAGTCCCGCTGTACGCGATCGAGACAGTGCGGTCACTGGTCGACCGTGGTGTTGTGGCACCGGGCAACGACGGGAGCCTGGTGCTCGTCGGCGAGCTGGGCGAGCTGGAGGTACCGGCAACGCTGAACGCTCTGCTGGCCGCGCGCATCGATGCGCTCGATGCGACCGAACGAGCGGTCGTGAAGGCCATGTCAGTGTTCGGCGGATCCTTCCCGCGTCAGGCAGCGGTGGCACTGGTCGAATTGCCAGACGACGAGCTCGATGCGGCGCTCACGGGACTGGTGCGCAAGCAGGTGCTGATGGTGCGCGCCGATCCGCTCTCACCCGACCGCGGCCAGTACACGTATGCGCAGGGCCTGCTGCGCAACGTAGCCTATGAGCTGCTGTCGAGACGCGAGCGCAAGGCCCGGCACCTTGCCGCCGCCGAGCATCTGCGGCGGGTGTTCGCCAACGACGGGGAGGAGGTCGCCGAGGTGATCGCGTCGCACCACGTCGCGGCGTACGAGGCGGCGGGCGACGACGATGACGCGGAGGCCTTGAGGGTGTCAACGGTTGACGCGCTGCGACGTGCAGGCATGCATGCACGCAGTGTCGGAGCTCTGGAGGTTGCCCGGCGTCTGTGCTTACAGGCCAGCGAGCTGAGCATTGACGAACGCGAGCGGGCTGAGCTCGGCGCGCTGGCAGGGGAGATCGCGCTCAGCTCGGGTCAGCTTGAGGAGGCGGTCGCGATCCTCGAGCGGGTTGCTGCCGCGCATGCGAGCGCCGGTCTGGAGCGGGAAAGTGTACGAGTCGTGACGCCGCTGAGCAGAGCCCTCTTCCTGCTCGGTCGGGTCGAGGAGGCGATCCAGCTCGTCAAGGCGGCGGTGGAAGCGCTCAGCGACGATCCGTACGACCCGGATCTGGCCGAGCTCAACTCGAGGCTCGGTCAACTGCACGCGCTGCGAGGGGGGTACGGGGAGGCTCAGCGACCACTGGAGGCGGCGCTGACCGCGGCGCAGGCGCTTGGTGATCCGCGGCTGATGAGCGACGCGCTGGTTTCACACGCAGTGGCGCTGCAGTATGCGGGTAGGCCTCAGGAGGCTGCCTTCAACTTCGCCGCGGCGATCGAGATCGCGGAGCGCAACGACCTGCCTGAGATCCTGGGCCGGGCGCTGATCAACGCCGGGAATATCTGCATGCTTTGGGATCTGCCGGGCGCCAGCGAGTACCTCGATGCGGCGCTGGCAGTGGCGCGGCGCCGCGGCCAACGGATCAGCGAAAGCATCAGCGCCGGCAACCTCATGTACGTGGACATCTTGGAGGGCCGCTGGGAGCAGGCTGAGCGGCTTGGCCATGAGTTGCTGGAAGGCAATGAGCAGCGCCCAGGAAAGGAGTTCCTTCGGCAGCATCTGTCGGAGTTGATGCTGCGGCGCGGCGACATCGACTCGGCACTCGCTTGTTTCGGGCAGCTCGATGCCTGGAAGGACAGCGACGATCCCGAGAACAGCGTGATGTACGCCGCGGTACAGATCGGGATCGACCTGGCGGAGCGGAGGCCCGAGGACGCGCTGAAAATGGGTCTGGTCACCCTCACCGACACGATCGAGCTGCTCAGTGCGGCTCACGACAGCGTGAGAATCATGTGGCCGTATACGCTCGACGCTGCGCTGGCCGCAGACCGGCTGGATGATGCGCGGTCGGTCCTGGCGCTGATCTCAGAGCGGCCGCGCGGGCTGGTTCCTCCTTATCTGCACGCGCACCTGAGTCGGGGTAGCGCTCTGGCGGCGATCGCGGCCGGCGAGGCTGGGGATGAAATCGAGGCTTCGCTTCGCGAGGCGATGGCCCGCTTCGGCGCACTCGGATATCCGTACTGGGTCGCCGTGACTCATACCGACCTCGCAGCCTGGCTGATCGACCAGGGACGCGTCAGTGACGCCGAGTCGCTGCTGGAGTCAGCATCGCTTGCGCTGACCCCGTTGGGAGCGGCACCGATGCTGGAGCGCGTCGAGGCGCTGCGTTCGCGCGTCGGCGTGGCTGCGTGAGTCGCGGTCTGAGCATCGTTGGTGCTCAGCTGAGCCCCGTATGAGCGTCGGATAGCGCTCAGGTCTGCAGAGGTCCGAGCCTCGGACAGCGCTCAGGTCTGCAGAGGTCTGAGCATCGGACAGCGCTCAGGTCCGCAGGGGTGCCGGTGCCAGCCCGGTCCGTACGACCCACGCGGCAGGATCCTCGATCTCAGCCAGCGTCGGCAGCGCAGCGGGCGTCGAGAACAGGTGGCGCAGACCGTCGGCTCCGGCCAACCGTGCGACCTCGTCACAGAAGATCTTGCCGCGCTCGTACTGCTTGAGCTTCATTTCGAGGCCGAGGAGGCGGCCAATCAGGCGGTTCAGTGGTGACTGGACCTTGCGACGCTGATCCAGCGCTCGGCGAAGCTCCGGGAGCGACGGCAGCAGCTCTGGAGCGACAGCATCCATCACGTGTTCGGCATGGCCCTCGATCACCGCCATCACGGCCTGCATGCGATCGATCACCGCTCGTTCGGGTTCCGACGCGACCATCCCGACGAGATCGGCCCTGAAGGCGGCACGCCCGAACCGTTGCAACGCTGCGCGGCTCGGGAGATGAAAGCCTCGGCGTGTGGCGAGCCTTGCCTCGGCGCTCGCGAGCAACTCCCGGATCAGCTCGGCCAGATGATCCTGCAGCCACGGCACACCGCCGAACTGAACCGCATGCGTGACCTCGTGCAGCGCGACCCAGGTCACGAACTCGCGCTCGTCCGCCTCGAACCGCGCGATCGCCGCACCCAGGTTGGGCAGCACGAACAACAGTCGCGGCGGCCGATCACCCGAGCGCTCCGGGAGCAACACGAACTCGTACTGGCCCAATACCCGTTGGGCCATGTAGCCGAGCAACACGCCCACCTCGGTGCTGCCGGTGACGCTCAGCCAGAGCTCTGAGGCCGGCTTCACCGATCCGAGCTGTGCCGTGATCCGCTCGAGTGCCGGTTCGATCATTGCGCGTGTGGAGGCGACGTTGGTGGCGACCCATTCGTGGCGGCTCAGACCCTCGGGTGGCGGCAGTGGGCCGGCAGGGATCAGGCCCGTGTAGGCGACGACGCGCTCCTGCGCGTCGGCTGTGATCGGGCCCAGGTCGATCTCCGGATCCGGGGCCTGACCGCTTCCGGCCAGGTGTCCCGCAATCCACTCGACCACAATCCAGTCGATCAGCGGGGTCGGCACATCGCCTCCAGCTCGGCCAGCGTTGAGGCCGTGCGCGCAGCTGCGATCGGCGAGCGCGGGACGAGGTCCAGTGGCGCGCCCAACGGATCCTCGAACCTGGGAAAGCCGATGCGACCCCCAGCCTCACGCACGATCAGCTGTGCTGCGGCGACGTCGACGGCGCGGCAGCCACGTAGCGACACGAGCCCGTCGAAGCGGCCGGCCGCGACCTGGCAGAGCGATGGAGCCAATGCGCCGAGCGCGCGCAGCCGGTACGCGTACTCGACCAGCAGGTCGATCGAGCCCTTCAGCCAGCGGGGATCGGCGGACTCGATCCCGAGCAGTTCGAGCCGCCCGTCGGCGCTGCGACGCTCGCCGAGCTCCCGGTCCAGCGGTTGCCCGTTCAGGAACGCGCCTGCACCGAGGCGGGCCCACCACTCCTCGCTGGTGCCGAAGTCGTAGACGTAGCCGAACTCGACCCCGGCCATGGTGGTGCCCGACGCGACCGCCACGGACAGCGCATGGTGCGCAAGTCCACGCTTGGCATTGAGCGAGCCATCGATCGGATCGATGACCACCAACAGCTCGCCGCCGCCGAAGTCCGCATCGCCACGCTCCTCTGAGATCGCGCTGAAGCGGT
The DNA here is from genome assembly GCA_963844665.1 of uncultured Conexibacteraceae bacterium. Lineage (GTDB taxonomy): Bacteria > Actinomycetota > Thermoleophilia > Solirubrobacterales > Solirubrobacteraceae > Palsa-465. The sequence continues at coordinate 637,116 of CAWJPB010000005.1, read as the reverse complement.
GACCCTCGTCATACAACCGCTGCAGCTCGCGGAACACAATCGTCTCCGCCTCCTGATCGATCTCGAGCGTGCTGTCGCCGCCGCGACCGGTCGTGCCGGTTTCGACGGCCCGCTCGGCGGTCGTGGCGCGGCTCACGAACATCGATTGCATCGCGTCAACCGCTCGGCGGCAGGCGCCCAGCCAGTCGGCTGGTGTCTTGGCGCTCGAGTCGTGCATGCGACCCTATGCTTGCAGACCAGGTGCTCGAGACCCCGCTGACCGTCAACGCTCCGGAGACGCTGGTCGCGCATAGCGGCAGCCCGCTCCTGATCCTTGGCTCGGCAGGCAGCGGCAAGACGCGTTTGATCCTCGACCGCTACCGCTGGCTGGTCGAGCAGGGCACGCTGCCCGAGCGGATCGTGTTGCTGACGCCGTCTGCCGCGCGGGCCGACGCGGCGCGCGCTGTGCTCGAGGTGGAGCTGCGCGAGGGCTACAGCGAGCTGGTTGTCTGCACGCCCGCCCAGCTGGCGGCGGCCGTGCTGCGGCGCGCCGGTAGCCGTCCTGACCTGCTTGACGCGACGCTCAGCGCCGGAGACCGGCTGGCAATGTTGGCGGAGCGCATCCACGAGCTGCCACTCCAGCACCACGACTTCGGCGGGAATTCGGGCGCGCTGCTCGGCGGTTTCGTGCGCAGGATCGACCGGCTCAAGGCGGAGCTGGTCAGCGCTGATCAGTTCGCGGCCTGGGCCCACACGGAAGGCGGCCTGCGCGAGCGCGAGTTCGCCGCGATCTTCGAGGCGCACGATCGCATGGTGCGTGAGCTGGCGGCGTGCGACGCGGGCGACCTGGTCCAGACCGCGATCAGGCTGCTCGCCGACCAGCCGGCCACTCGTGAGCCGTTTCACCACGTCCTGATCGATGACGCGCAGGAGCTTGACCTCGGCCCCGCGACACTGGCGCGAGCGGTGGCGGCGGGAGCGCTGACGGTGACCGGTGACCCGCTTGGCGCGCTCTGGCGGTTCCGCGGTGCGGGCGCGGCGCGGCTCGATGCGTTCGACGTGCCCGGAACGCGCGTGGTTCGGTTGCTCGGCTCACACCGCTGCGCGACAGCCGTCAGCGACGCGGCGTTCGCCGCCGCAGGGCTGTCACGGCCGGCTGATGCCGAGTCGAGCTCCGACCGTCCAGCGACCACGGACGGGGTCGTCGAGTTCTGGCGATGCGAGAGCGAACGCGCCGAGGCGCAGGCTGTCGCGGCAGAGATCGAGCGGCTCGTCGCTCGCGAGCAGATCGAGCCGGGACGGATCGCGGTGATCGTGGCTGACGTCGCGAGGGAGGGGCAGGCGGTCTCAGTCGCGCTCGAGGAGCGGACCGTCCCGCACCGGCTGGTCGGCGACGCGGCGTTCTTCCAGCGAGCCGAGGTCCGCGACCTGCTGGCCTGGCTGCGTCTTTTGGCCGACCCGGGGGATGCCACCGCCGTCGTACGTGCGCTCGCCCGTGCGCCGATCGAGCTGCGTTCGATAGACATCGCCCGCTGCACCCAGATCGCGCGCCGCCGCAAGCTGGACATGGTGGCGGCGCTGGCGGCCGCGACCGAGTCGCCGCAGGTGCCGCCGGAGGCGCGAGAGCGGATTCGGATATTCCTGAAGCTGTACCGCTCGTCCGCATCGAACATCGACACGACGCGTCCGGACCTGTACGTGCACCGGTTGATCGAGCGACTCGGTTTGCGCCGCCAGCAGTTGTTCGCTGCGCAGGCCGACGTCGTGGAGCGCCTGCGTGCACTTGCCCGGTTCGGAGAACTGGCAGCCGCTCATGTCGCCCGAAAGCCACAGGCGACTGCGCGTGAGTTCGCTCGCTCGATCGCGGCCGTGGCCGAGTACGGGTTGCATGAGCGTGAGGAGCCGGAGTTGACTTCCACCGATGAGGTCCAGGTGCTGGCGCTCGACATGACTGGTGGTCTCGAGGTCGATCACGTCTTCGTGCTCGGGCTCCGGTCCGAGCTTCAGCGATCGGGTTCGCTCGACTCCGAGCCGGTGCCGGACGCGCTGCTGCATGAGGTGGTGCCGGCCGACGACGATTCAGCGCGCGCTTCGCGTTTGCGTCAGCGTCTCTATGTCGCGGTCTCACGTGCACGGGAGCGAGCGGTTCTGGTCTATGCAGCCGGCGGCGCGCGCGGGGAGAAGATCGCACCGCTGCCGGCGATTGAGCGGGTACGGATCGCGATCGGCGGCGAGTGGCTGGCGCTCACCGAGGACCTGTTCGGCCCCGCTGAGACGCTGCACTCCACCTACCGTCTGCTCCGCGACGAGGTGATGGAGGGGACTGCGCGGGCGGCCGGGCGTCTCGCCGAACTGCGTCTGGACACGGACCTCGATATCTCCCACGCTGTCGTCCGCTACCTCGAGCTGATCAAGCTGGCCGCCGTGATCGCCCGCGACGACGCCGATGACCGGCAGGGAATGGCCGAGGCGCTTCGCGACATCAACGCGCGGATCGAACAGGCAGTCACCGCAGAGGAACGCGAGATCTTCACGAGCTCGCCGCTCGACGAGTTCCTGCTCGATGCCGAACGTGACCTGCGCCGGCGTGCCCACGTGGTCGCCGCCCGCGACGAGCCCTCGCTCGAACGTTTCCTGCCGATGCGCGGCGACGGCGTGCTGCTGTCGGCCACGGATATCGACACCTACCGTGCCTGCCCGTTGCGGTACAAGTTCGCGCGCGTTTTCCGGATCCCACAGGAGCCGACCCTGCACCAGCGCTTTGGGATCGCAGTGCACCAGGTTTTGGAGCGCTACCACAGCGTGGAGGACGCGGCGCCCGGCGATCTCGAAGAGCTCCTGGGGCTGCTCGACACGAGTTGGCGCCGGGCCGGGTTCGGTGATTCTGACGAGGAGCGGCAGCTGCGACAGAAGGCCACGGCGGCGTTGGCGCGATACCACGAGCGCGCGCAGTCGGATGCCGGCCAGCCGGTCTGGTTTGAGCGCCAGTTCAGCTTCCGGTTGGGCCCGCACCTGGTGCGCGGCCGCGTTGACCGCGTCGACCGGTTGCCGTCAGGCGAATACGAGCTGATCGACTACAAGACCGGGCGCCCCAAGTCAGCCGAACAGCTGGCGACCGACGTGCAGCTGTCGTTGTACGCGATCGCCGCACGCGAGGCCTGGGGGCTCGACGCCACGCTCGGCGCCTACTACTACCTGCTCGATGACGAGAAGGTCGCCGTCCCCGGTGACCAGGAGCGCGCCGACTGGATCCGCAATGTCGCGATCGACGTGGCCGAAGGCATCAAGGCCCAGGAGTTCGAGCCGACGCCTTCACCAGCGGCGTGCAAGTTCTGCGACTACAGGCTGCTCTGCCCGGCCGCCGAGCGCTGAGCCGAGAACGCTGTCGCCGTTATCCCCGCCGGAAGGCAAGGTCGACAGAGTTGCGTCACTGAGGCGGATCCTCGCCGCGCTGGCGTAGGAAGCGCTGAAGGTCACGCTCGATCGAGTCGCCTGACGGTAGCTCGAACGGATCATCCTCCTCCGCACCGGCCGCAGCCTCGAGCTTCTCGACGAACGCCTGAATGTCGGGGTCGTGCTGCACGGCGGCGTTGACCTGGCGTTCGTAATCGGCCGATGCGCTCTCCAGTTCGCCCGCGTCGACCACGACGCCGACCAACCCCTCCAGCTTGCGGATCAGCGCCAGCGCCGCCTTCGGATTCGGCGAGGCGGCGATGTAATGCGGCACGGCTGCCCAGAGGCTCGCCGATGGGAGCCCGGCGGTACGGCAGGCATCGTGCAGGATGCCGACGATTCCCGTGGGTCCCTCGTAGGAGGACTGGGTGAGAGTCAGGCGCGACACGAGCGTGGGGTCGGTCGCGAAGCCCGTGACGGAGACCGGGCGGCTGTGCGGCACGTCTGCCAGCAGGGCGCCGAGTGTCACGACCAGCTGCACGCCGATCGCCTCGGCGAGCTCGACGATCAGTCCGGTGAACGTACGCCACCGGAACGACGGTTCGTAGCCGCTCAGCAGGATCAGATCGCGGGGCGCTCGCGGGATCCGCACCTCGTACAACCTGACGTCGGGCCACTCGATCGAGCGGACCTGCGCGTCATCGAGCTTGATCTGCGGCCGCGTCGCCTGGAAGTCGTAGAAGTCCTCCGGATCGATCGTCGCGAACTCGCGCGCGCCGAGCGCGTCCCCGACGAAGCTCACGGCCGAGGAGGCGGCGTCGCCTGCGTCATTCCAGCCCTTGAAGCCACAGACCAGCGCTGGTGCTCGCAGATGGTCCGGTCGATAATTCCATCGCAGTGGCTGCATCCGAATCACCGTACATCATGGCGTGATGGCGATTGACAGCACGATCGGCTCGCTGCGAGCCGGCGATGAGGTGCGTGGCGTGTATGCATGCGTTCGCAAGGATCGGCTCAAGACCCGCACCGGGAGCGCATACCTGGCGCTCGAGCTGCGCGACCGCACCGGCAGCGTGCAGGCACGCGCGTTCCGGGACGCCGACGTGCTCTCCGGCCGCTTCGAGCGGGGCGACCTGGTGTCCGTCACCGGCCGCGTCGAACGCTTCCGCGATGATCTGGTGGTCGAGGTCTCCGACGTCCGTCGCGCCCCGGCGGACCCAGCAGGCGCAACGCTGGACACATTCCTGCCGGTCGCCTACCGCGACATGGACGAGCTCGACGGGTTCCTCGAGCACCTCGCCTCTGAGGTCTATGACCCCGGCTACCGGGCGCTCTTCGATGCGCTGCTCGCCGACACAGAGATCCGAACGGCCTTCCGTCGCACACCCTGCACGCGCAACGGCCACCACGCCTACCTCGGTGGGTTGCTCGAGCACACCGTCGCGGTGGCGACGCTCGCGCGCGAGCTCTGCGACCTGCACCGGCGACTGAACAGCGACCTGCTGCTGACGGCGGCGATCGTGCACGACCTGGGCCGCACCCGCGAGTTCACCTACGGGGCGGAGATCGGGCTGACCGAGCCGGGGCGATTGCTGGGCCACCTCGTGCTCGGACAACAGCTGCTGGTCGAGCGCTTCGTCGCGCTTGACGAAGCGCTCGACGGAGCGCGCCAGTTGGCGCTGCTCCACTGCGTGCTCTGCCACCACGGCGCCGCGAGCGCTCCCGGGGGCCGCTTCGGCTCGCCGGAGGCTCTGGCGCTCTATCGGCTCAACGCACTCGATGCCGGCGTCAAGGGTGTGCTCGAGCACGGCCCGGGACAGACTCAGGAACAGCAGTCGCCAGGCTGACTGTCCCTGGCGTAGCCGTTGGGCAACAGGAGCGAATCGGACAATCGACCGGCGCTGCGGGGATCTTCACGATCGCTCCCGTAAATCAGCGATTTTTAAACCAATCGATGCCAAGCCGTCCGATTGTCCGATTCGCTCCTGTTCGAGTCGGAGACAGATCGATCACGGAAGCCAGAAAAGGCTGACTTCTTTGCGGACCCTCAGGTTCGCGAGCTGAGCGAGTAGGCGGTCCGCAGCGGGTGTGATGAGGCAGATCGCGCCCATGGCCGCGGCGGCCAGCAGCAGTGCCGGCGCCGTCGCGAGGTGAGCCCTGGTCGTGGCGAGCGTGGCGGCGAATCCGACTGTGGCCGCCATCGAGATGATCGTCCCACGCGACATCGCGGCGGCACCCTCGATGCCGCTCGCGCGGTGGGTGCTCGGCAGCATGATCGATAGCAGCACAGGCGCAGAGGAAAGGATTCCGGCCAGGTGCGGGCCGAGCACCGGGACCAGAGCTGTGGTCGTGATCACCATGGCCGTGGAGATCGTCGCTCGCATGGCCAGCCCGTCGACGGCGGGCGTCTGAGCAGTGGTGGCACGCTCGCGCGGCGGCCAGGGCCAGCGTGCAAGGCTCAGCGCGATCGCCAGCCATAGCAAGACCGCGGCCAGCCAAACCGAGTCGATCACGCTCATGCAGACGACTCCGGTGAGCGCGATCAGCAGCGAGCCCACGGTTGCTCGCAACGGTGGCAGGTGGCGGCCGATGTGGGCGTAGGCGCAGCAGAACGCGATCACTGCGATCTGCCCGCCGACGACGCCGGCGGCGGCATGCACGGCTGTGGTTCTGGCCGAGGTCAGACAGACCGCGAGCAGGAACGGCCCGGTCGTCAGCGGCAGGCCGATCAGGCGGCCGCCGATCCAGTTCCCGAACCGCGACTGCGCGCGCGAGACGAGCGCGAACACGACAGGTGTGAGGCCGATGCGCAGAACGATTGCCGCCATGACCACAATGATCAGCGATAGGTCGCCGATCTTCGGTAGGAGTTACCCGCTGATGAGCGCTTCTGGCCGATGAATCCGAGGCAATCTTGCGGGATTGGCGAGATATGCCATGATTATGCGAATGGACGCGATCGATCGGCGTCTCTTGAACCATCTGGTTCGGGACGCACGGATGACCTACCAGGACCTGGGACGCGCGGTCACGCTGTCTGCGAACTCCGTCGCCGAGCGTGTGCGGCGGTTGCGCAGCACGGGTGTGATCAGCGGCTATCGAGCGCAGCTGAACCTCGCCAAGCTTGGGCGCGGTCTGTTGCTGATGACCGATGTGCGCTTGCGGGACGGGGTTGATCGTGGAGAGTTCGAACGTGACCTCGACGAGGTCGCGCAGGTGATCGGCGCGGTGCGGCTCACCGGCGACTATGACTTCCTGCTGCAGCTCGCATGCGTCGACGCGGCCGAGCTCGAAGTCGTGGTTGACCGGTTGAAGCGCGACCATGGCGTGCGTGAGACACGCACTCGGCTGGTCCTGCACGAGGTGCCGCTCAGTCTCGAGCGGCTTGTGAACGCGTCGTGACCTTCGTCGACGAACTCATCGCCAACAACCGCGTGTACGCGGAGGCGTTGGAGCCGCGGCACCTTGACGTCAGGCCGAACAGGCGGCTTGCGGTGGTGGCGTGCATGGACTCACGGCTGGACCTCTTCGCCGCGCTGGGTCTCTCAATGGGCGAGGCTCACGTCCTGCGCAACGCCGGTGGTGTCATCACCGACGATGTGATCCGATCACTCGCGATCTCTCAGCGCAAGCTCGGCACGCGTGAGGTGATGCTGATCCACCACACCGATTGCGGCATGCAGAAGCTCACCGACGATGGCTTCCGGGCGGAGTTGCAGGCCGAGACCGGCGTTGCGCCCGCGTTCGCGATTGAGTCGTTCACGGACGCGGAAGCCGATGTGCGGCAATCGATCCTGCGGGTCAGGCGTTCAGAGTTCATCCCGCATCGCGAGGTGGTGCGGGGGTTCGTCTATGACGTCGATACACACGTGCTGCACGAAGTGGCTGTCTAATACAGCCCCTCGCGCCGCGCGTAACGAGCGGCGCGCTCGCGGTCGTACAGCTCGCCGTCGAAGTCTTCGCTGATCAGCGAGCGCAGAATCGCTCCGAAGCTCGGAAGCTCGCTGCGCTCGATATGGAGGTCGGGGTTCCACAGCTCTGAACGGATCGACGCCTTGGAGCAGTGCGGGTAGGCCTCCTCGATCGTGACCAGCAGGCCCAGCTTCGGAACCTTGCCCTCCACCGCGCACGGCGCCGAGCAGCTCGATGTCGTCTGTGATCACTGCGCGGCCGTTTACCCGGAACGCATCGTCGATTCCGGGGATCAGGAACAACAACCCGATCCGCGGGTCCGCGAGCAGGTTGCGGAACGTGTCGGCGATCCGGTTGCCGGGGCGCTCCGGGATCAGCAGCGTGCGCTCGTCGAGGACGCGGACGAAGCCGGCGGGATCGCCGCGTGGCGACACATCAAGTCCACCATCGGGATCCAGGGTCGCGACACAGACGTAGGGCGAGCGCTCGATGAACTGTCGGGTCACGTCGTTGAGATGGTCGCTGATCTTCGCGTACAGCTGCTCGGGTTTGACGGGATCGCCGATGATCTCCCGCAACTCCTGCTCGTCGCTGATCACGTGGATGCCGGCTGTATCGGTCGTCATTTCACGGGGCTCCCGACTTTGGTTTCTGACGTCTCTGGCGGCGATTTCCGTCGCGACCCCTTACCTTTCGGGTCGAGGACGACGACAAGAAAGGTACCGGCGATGAGCGAACGCGGCGACTATTCGGTTCAGGGCGGCTGTCTGTGCGGGAGAGTGCGGTTCGAGCTCGTCGAGCCGCCGATCTCCGCCGGCTACTGCCACTGCACTCGCTGCCAGCGTCGCACTGGCACAGCGGCGTCGGTCTCAGCCCAGATCGACGGCAGTGCCCTGCAGTGCTGTCGGGTGCAGAGCTGATCAAGGGCTGGGCGCCCGGGGACGGCGGCTGGGAGAATGCTTCTGCGGCGAATGCGGCGCGCACCTGTACTCGCGCAGTCCCGCCGATCCGACGCAGGTCGGCATCCGCATGTCCGCCTTCGACTCGGACCCCGGCGTGCGGCCAGCTACCGCCAGTACGTCGCCTACGCGGCCAGCTGGGAGCCGATCCCCGACGACGGCCTGCGCGGTTCGCGGAAGGGCGTCCCAGGCTGTAGCCGTGGTCGGCGGTCGCACGGATCGACGGCTCAGGTGCGGGTGAGTTCAGGCGAGGCCTCGGCGGTGAGCTCGTCAGCGAGTCGGCCGAGCACCCGCGCGAGGTCGGCGTTGCGCTCCGGCTCCCAGCCATCGAGCAGGCGGGTGAGCGTCGCGCGACGCTCGGCGATCAGTTTCTCTGCGGTATCGCGACCGAGCTCGGTGACGCCGTAGCCGAGCGAGGCAGGTGTCGCCTCTGTGCTTGATGAATCGATCGCGACGGAGCCGTTCGGCGCGACCATGTCGCGATCGATCAGCTCTGGAGACCCTGCTGCGCTCGTTCAAGCGGGATGTCCCAGGCGGAGCTGGCGTCTTCGACGCGACGTCCGGGCTCGTCTGTAGATGCGCACGAGCACCCAGGCCGCGGCCGCGGAGAGGTCGACCCCCGCCCTGCGCCGCGATCTGCTCGACCAGCTGCCGCCGGCCCTTCGTGGCCGAGCAGCACGCTGAGCGCTCGCGACAGCTCGGCCAGCGAGTCCGGCGGCTTCGGCGCCGCGAAGGTCTCGCTGATGCCGGCGCTGGCCTCGGCGGTCGTCGCGCAGCGGCCGTTCCTCGAGCAACCAGCTGAGCACGAAGGCGGCGGCGGCGACCGCGGCGCGCGACCAGGAACACACGCTCGATTGCGCTGGTGAACGAGGTGATGTAGACGTCGTGGACGGCCCGTCGGCAGCCGCTTCAGCGAGGCGGGGTTGCCGACCGCGCCCGACAGCTTTCCGATCTGTGCATGGGATAGTCCGGCGACCGCCGCCGGGTGAGTGCGCAGGTTCGTCTGAAGGTTCGACTTCAGGCCTGCCGCGAAGATCGAGCCGAGGATCGCGGTTCCGACCGATCCGCCGATCGAGCGGAACAACGTCGCGCCCGAGGTCGCGACGCCGAGGTCCGAATAGTCGACCGCGTTCTGCACCGCCAGCACCAGCACCTGCATGACCATGCCGAGCCCGAGGCCGAGCACGAACATGTACAGCGAGGAGACGAGGTCGCGTCGTGGAGGCGTCCATGCGCGAGAGCAGGTAGAGGCCGATGACCATCATGAACGTGCCGACGATCGGGAAGATCTTGTACTTGCCGGTGCGCGTGATCAGCTGACCCGATCCGATCGAGGTGATCAGCAGACCAAGCCATCAGCGGCAGGATCTGCAGGCCGGAGCCGGTCGGACTCGAGCCGCCAACGACCTGCAGAAACAGCGGCAGGTAGGTGACCGAGCCGAACAGCGCGAAGCCGACCACGAATCCGATGCCGCTGGTGACGGTGAAGACCCGGTTCTTGAACAGGTGCGGCGGCAGCACCGGCTCGGCCGCGCGACCCTCGACCCAGAAGAAGGCGATGATCAGCAGGATCGAGACGACCAGCATGACCGATGATGAACGGTGAGAACCACGCGTAGCTGACCCCGCCGAGCGTGCACACGAGCACGATCCCGACCAGCGCCAGCGCAAGCAGCGCGGCGCCGAGGTAGTCGATCTGTCGCCGCACCTGGTCCTTCACGGTCGGCAGCGTCGCCGCAAGCACCGCGAACGCCAGCACGCCGACCGGCACGTTGACGTAGAAGATCCAGCGCCAGGACAGCGAGCTCGTGAAGAAACCTCCGAGCAGGGGACCGATCACGCTGGCCAGCCCGAACACCGCGCCGAACAGGCCCTGGTAGCGGCCGCGCTCGCGCGGTGGGACGACGTCGCCGATCGCCGCCATCGCACCGACCATGAGGCCGCCGCCGCCGAGTCCCTGGATCGCGCGGAACGCGACCAGCTCGGTCAGGCTCGTCGAGAGTCCGCACAGCGCCGAGCCGATCAGGAAGATCACCAGCGCGACCTGCAGGACGATCTTGCGTCCGAACAGATCGCCGAGCTTGCCGTAGACCGGCATCACCGCTGTCTGCGCGAGCAGGTATGCGGTCACCACCCAGGAGATGTGGTTGAGACCGCCGAGGTCGCCGACGATCGTCGGCAGCGCCGTCGAGACGATCGTCTGATCGAGCGCCGCCATCAGCATCACGAGCATCAGACCCGTGAAAACGACCACCACGCTTCGGTGCTGCTCCGGCACCTCCGAGACGCTCACGTGCCGGATCCTAACTGAAACGTCCCGCAGCCAAGCCGCGGAAGGGGGGTGGCGAGCCCCAAGCCGCCACCCCCAACTTCAAGCGTTCAGCGGTGCTCTCGCCGCCCGCGCCGGTGATATCCCCAGCGGTCAATCGCCGGGTGCCAGGGCAGCAGATAGGCCCGGTAGGTGTTCACGCCGGTCGGGAACTGTGCGTTGAACAACAGCTTGCCGCTCGCACTGAACTCCGAGATATACGGCAGGCTTCCCCAGCCGACGAACACGCCGCCGCCTGGAAGCGGTTGGCCGTCACCCTGTGAGGGAGCCTGGAGGCTCTCGGGCTGGTCGTAGGACTGCAGCAACGCGGCGGTGCGGTCACGCAAGTTGAGCTTGACCTTGACCACGCGGCTGATCGGGAATTGCGAGGAGACGTCGACGCCGAGGTTGAACTCACCAGCGGCCTCGTTGTCGAAGAACGAGTAGGTCCCGTTGCCGAGCGGCTCCGGGTCGTGCTGCCACGCGAAGATATCGCCGGCGTCGTTCAGCGACTGGCCGGACGCGGCCTTCAGCGAGAAGCTCGAGTCCTTCCCGCCAAGCTGCCAGAGGATCTTGCCCGAATGCGGGGAGACCTCGTATGTCGTCCAGGTATCGCGAGCATCGATCAGGAAGTTGCCGTTTGAGTCGACCTTGACCGCGTTGATGTGGAACCAGTCCCAAGGTGTGCTCGCGGAAGCGGGCAACGGCTGCTCGCTCTGACCGTAGGGGACGTGATCCGCGCTGTTCCACTGGAACAGCACCTTGCCGGTGCGGATGTCGATCTCCTGGACGATCCCGTCGATCACGGTCTGGTCTGCCGGACCGCCGATCGACGTCAGGTTTGCCGTCGTCTCCTGGTAGGCGAGGATCAGTGCCGTGTTCCACGGTGTGATCAGGAACTCATGACCGTCGGCGCTGAGCCCGTTGCCCGCCTTGACCGTGGCGATCTGCTGGTAGCGGTCGTTGTAGATGTAGTCGGTGCCCTGGGAGAGGCCTCCGAATCCGGTACCTGACCAGAATGTGAGCACTGGCCTGCCGTCGTATGTCTGCGTCCGGAAGTCTCCGGGCGTCTGTCCGGCGGCAAGCGGGTCGAACCAGACGACCTTCCCGCTGGGGCTCAGGATCTCCGGTCCGTTGGCGTACGCGCTCGTGTCGCCGGTCGGGGTGATGAAGATGTCGCGGCCTCCGAAGTTTGTGGTCTGCGTCAGTGTCGTCAACGGCGGCGGGGCGGTCGGCGTGCTTGCGAGCGCGCTCGGGGCCGCTGCGGCGGCGGTAGCCAGGACCGCTCCGACGACGGCTGCTCCTCGGAGGCGAAACCTGCTGATGATCCGGCTGCGGGACTTCCTGCGCTGCTTGCGTCGCTCATCCATATTGCATCCCTTCGGTTGGGCTTGGTGGATCTTGATACTACAGAAAAGCAATCAACTTAACCGACTTACTGGGGAAAGCGGCAAAGTGCTGAACCCGCGACCGACCTGATCGAGACGCGCCATACTGGAGCGGTGACGTCAGCGCTCTTCAGCGAGTCGCTAGCGCCGCTGCGAGCGGACCCGGCCGGGTCCGCAGTGCTGCTGGACATCGACGGCACGCTCGCTCCGATCGTCGACCATGCGGCCGACGCGAGCGTGCCGGAGAGCACACGGCAGCTGATGATCGCGGTTGCCCGGCGCTACGGGCTGATGGCCTGCATCAGCGGACGCCGCGCGTCCGAGGCGCGGGCGATGGTTTCGATCGGCACGATCGCCTATCTGGGATCGCACGGCGCTGAGCTGCTTCGCTCAGGCTGGACCGAGGCGCGGCTCGACCCGGCCCTGGCACAGTGGTCGCCGCGGCTGGATGAGTTTCGGCGCGAGTCAGACACCCCAGAGCTGCGTCGCCGGCGGGTGCGGATCGAGGACAAGGGACCGATCATCGCCTACCACTGGCGAGGCGCTGTCGACGAGCAGGACGCACGAGCCGCGATCGACGCGATCGCCGAGCAGGCACAGGCTGAGGGCCTCGAGGTCTTCTGGGGCCGGAAGGTGATGGAGGTACGGCCGCCGGTGAGGATCGACAAGGGCTTGGGCGTGCGCTCAGTGTTGGACGGCAAGAACTTCTCCGCCGTGCTCTACGCGGGCGACGACGTCACCGACCTCGACGCCTTTCGGGCGCTGCGCGAGCTTCAGCAGGACGGTCAGATCGAGCACGCCGTCCGCGTCGGTGTGCGGTCGGATGACGGGCCGCCGGCGATCGAGCAGGAGGCTGACATCGTCGTCGACGGAACCGCAGGCGTCCGCGAGCTGCTCTCCGCGCTGATCGCCGAGTAGCGACCGGATCAGACCGCGGCATGCGCTTCCCGGATCTCCTGCGGACCACAGTGATGCTATGCGCGGCGGCTGCAACGGTGCTGGCCGTCGTCACGATCGCCGGCGCGAACGAGCACGGCGACGCGCTGCTCGTTCCCCTGGTCGCGGGCTGGTGGGTGGTGGCGGCGGTTGTCGGTGTCTCGATCGGGCGGCGCCAAACCACCTCGCATCAGATTGGGGTGCTGCTGGCGAGTGCCCGCACCCAGATGTCGCTCCCGGAGATCAATCCGAGCCGCGTCGTGCTCAACCGGTTGTGGCCGATCATCCTCTGCACGATCGGCGCGGGCGCGGTCGCATTCGCATATCCGCAGGTGCCTGGGATCGCCGCCGGGTTCGCGATCATCGCCGCGCTCGCGTGGCGTCGCCAATCAGCAGCGGTGACCGCGATCGAGGAGCGCGATGGCGCCCGCTTCTACGTCGAGCACACCTCGCCGCTGCGGCCGATCAAGCTCGTTCGGACGCCGGGCTTCCGCTCGAATCTGAGTGAGATGAAGGGCGCCGAGCGATCCGCGCCGGCCGCCGGCCGCCACGCCTGACAGCATCTCGCGCCGATGCCTGCGCTCGCCTTCATCCCCAGCCCGTCCGACAGCGGCTTTTCGATCGGGCCGTTGTTCTTCCACGCCTATGGGATCTGTTACGTGTTCGCCGTGGCCGCCGCGATCTACATCTCACGGCGCCGCTGGGCGAAGGTCGGCGGCGATCCGGACATCGTCTACGGGACTGCGTGGTGGGGTTTTCCGGCGGTCTGATCGGCGGCAGGATTTACTTCCTGATCACGACCCCGAGCCAGATCCCCGATCACTGGTGGGGGCCGTTCGCGATCTGGGATGGCGGCCTCGGGATCTGGGGCGGGATCGCCGGCGGTGTCGCCGGCGGGCTCTGGTATCTGCGGAAACGGGAAAGGCTCGACTGCGCCCGAGATCTACCGCTTCATGAACGCTGCGACCCCGGCGCTGCTGGTTGCGCAGTCGATCGGGCGGATCGGCAACTACTTCAACCAGGAGCTGTTCGGCAAGCCCTCGACGCTGCCATGGGCGCTGAAGATCTCGCCCGAGCACCGCCCCGCGGGGTTCGCGCAGTACGCGACGTTCCAGCCGACGTTCCTTTACGAGATCGTCTGGAACCTGCTGTTGGCGGCCGTGCTGGTCTGGCTCGACAATCGCAAGAAGGTCCGCCCGCCGGGGCTGTTCGCGCTGTATGTGGCCGGCTACTCGGCCTTCCGCATCTTCGAAGAGACGCTCCGGATCGACTACTCCGTCCACATCCTCGGCATGCGGTTGAACTTCTGGGTGGCGCTGATCGGCACCGTTGGGGGCCTGCTGTGGTTCGCGCGAATCCAGTTCTGGTCTAAGCCTGCTGGCGGCTCCGCTGAGCCGCCAGCTCCTCCCACCCCGACGTATTCGCGATCTGTGACGGAGTGAGCCATGCGCGGCGAGCGGTTGCGACGCCGTAACGGACGTTGGCGAAGCCGCCCGTGCGGTGCGAGTCGGTGTTGATCACGAGCGGGACGCCGGCGGCGGCGGCCGAGCGGGCGTGCAGCTCATTGAGATCGCGGCGGTCCGGATTGGAGTTGATCTCGAGCATCGTGCCCGTGCGCCGGGCAGCCTCGAGGACCGCCTCGAAGTCGAACTCGTAGGGCGGCCTCTGCAGGATCTTGCGACCGCTTAGGTGGCCGATGCAGTCGACGTATGGGTGCTCGATCGCGCGGACGATGCGCGCGGTCATCTCACCCTTGGGCATCCGGAACGACGTGTGCACGCTGGCGACGACCCAGTCGAGCTCGCCCAGGAGCTCGTCCGGGTAGTCAAGCGATCCGTCCGGCAGAACGTTCACCTCAGAGCCGGCGAGCAGCCGGATTCCGGGAACGTCGGCACCGCGGATCAGCTCGATCTGGCGCTTGAGCTGATCAGCTGACACGTCGGCGCCAAAGCCCATCGACGCCGAGTGGTCGGTGATCGCCAGGTACTCGTAGCCGGCTTCGCGAGCCGCCTGAGCCATCTCCTCGATTGACGCCGTGCCGTCGGAGGCGGTCGTGTGCGAATGCAGGTCGCCCTTGAGGTCGTCCGTGGTCACGAGCGCGGGAAGTGTCCCGTTCAGCGCAGCCTCGAGCTCGCCTCGATCCTCGCGCAGTTCCGGCTCGATGTAGGCCATGCCGAGCAGTCCGTAGACCTCTGCCTCGCTCGCGCAGCGGTGGGTGGTGCCGGTGTTGTCGTCGAGTACCCCGTACTCCGAGATATGCAGGCCGCGGCGAACGGCGAACTCGCGCAGCGCGACGTTGTGCTGCTTGGATCCCGTCAGGTGCTGGAGCACGTTCCCAAACTGGTCGGGCTCGACGATCCGGAGGTCGACATCCATGCCGCTGTGGGTTCTGATCCGCACAGCGTTGGCGCCCGGGGTCGAGGCCTGCTCGACCTGTGGCAGCGATGCGGCCGCGGCTGCCAGCGCCCCCGGATCGGTTGCCGTGGCGACGATGTCCAGGTCCTTGACGGTCTCGGCCATCCGCCGTGCCGAACCCGCGAGCTCAGCTCGCTCGTGGCGGGGTGGGCACGGATCGCCTCGAGCAACTCCTCGCCGATGGCGAGCGCTCGCTGGAGCATGCTGCGCTGAGCCGGTCCGGTCAGCTCGTAGGCGTCGACCGCCTCGAGCAGCGCCTCTTCAGCCTTGGCGCCGAACCCTTTGAGCTCGCTGATGCGGCCCGCCGTGGCCGCCTGCTTGAGGCTGTCGAGCGAGTCGATGCCGAGCTCCTCGTACAGCCGACGCGCGCGTTTGGGCCCGAGTCCCGGCAGCTTCGTCATCTCGACCAGCCCGGGAGGGAACTTCGCGCGCAGCTTCTCCAGTGCCGGGATCTGGCCGGTCTCGGCCAGCGCCACGATCTTCTCCTGCAGGGTCGCGCCGATACCGGGCAGCTTGATGGCCTGTCCCTCGCGGGCGAGCTGCGCGACCTGCGTGGAGGCCTCGCGCACCGCCTTGGCGCCGTTGCGGTAGGCGACGATCCGGTGGATCGAGGCACCGTCGAGCTCCTACAGGTCGCCGAGCTCGTCGAACGCGGCGGCGATCTCGCTGTTGGTCGGATCCGCCACCACTGCTGAGGGCGGCCGCGCCTAGGAGGCGCGCCCTGGCCCCTTGTATTCGTAGCCGGTCGGATCGAGCGCGGCGATCAAGCGGTCGATCCGCTTCGGCTCGATGCCCAGGTCCTCACTGTGTTCCTTGCGGGCGATCGCCGCTCTGACCACGCGCCCGCCGAGGTAACGCATCGGCTCCGGCGGCAGCGGTGTCGTCGGCACCGAGCGCAGTGCGGCCGGAAGACCGGCCCTGCCGCCGTCGGCGACGATCTCCGCGAGGATCTCGCCAGCCAGCCGTGACGGCCCCACTCCATCGCCGGAGAAGCCGGCGCAGACGAGCACGCTCGGCGCCTCGCGCAGGCGCACGAAGAACGGCAGCCCGCTCAGTGAATAGTCGATCGGACCGCTCCAGGATTCGGCTATCGGCAGGTCCCATAGCGCCGGGTAGGTGCGCAGCAGCTGGCTGCGGATCGCTGGCTCGCGGCGGCCAGGATGGTCGAACGCCGGTGTGATCCGGTTCCTGTATGCGAGCGTGCCGCCGCCCTTGCCGAACACCATGCGACCGTCGGCTGTTGCGTGGTAGTAGTTGACAAGCCGTCGCCCGTCGGAGATGCAAAGACCCGGCTTGACGCCGGCCTCCGCCAGGCGCTCCGGGGCGGGCTCGGTGGCGATCACATCGCTGGCGACGACGACCAGGCCGGCGCCGATCTCTGGGATCGTGGCTGCCCAGGCGTTGACCGCGAGCACAACCTGACCGGTCGTGATCGAGCCCTCATCGAGGACGACACCGGTGTGCGGGCCGTACTCGATCGCGCGGACCTGAGAGTGCTCGTAGACCGTGACGCCGGCGTCTCTGACGGCGCGGGCGAGCTCGCGCGCGATCCGCGCCGGTTGGACCGACGCGGAGACCGGTTCGAAGAGGCCGTCGAGGTGCTGGTGCGAACCGGTCAGCTCAGCGAGTTCGATGCGACTGAGCTGCTGATAGGGATGGGCTCCGAACTGTTCGAGCAGTCGCACGGTCTGGTTCCAGGCGCCGACCTGGGTCGGGTTGGTCGCGGCCCAGACCCAGCCGCTGAGCGTGAACGCGTCACCGATGCCGCGCTCCTCGCAGAATTCGCCGATCCGCTTGACCGCTCGCTCGGAGCGCCGGGCGAGTTCCAGCGCCGCGTCGGGCCCGCAGAGTCCGACCAGGTGCTCGAAGTGAGCCCACCAGGTGAGCGCAAAGCCGCCGTTGCGGCCGCTGGCCCCAGCTCCGCAGATGTCAGCCTCGACCAGCGTCACGTGGGTTTCCGGTGCGCGCCGTTTCAGCTCAAGCGCGGTCCAGAGGCCGGTGAAGCCGCCGCCGATGATGCAGACGTCGGTCTTGACGTGGCCCTTGAAGTGTGGATGCTCATACGGTACGTGCCCGCTGAGCGCCTCCTTCAGCCACAGCGAACGCTCGCCGTGTGTCTTCACCTGCCTTGTGGGAAACGAGATGATTCCGGATGCAGGCGAGGTCGAGCCGGGCACGGTGACAGGATGACGGGTGCACACGCCGGATGCGAGTTAAACCCGGCGCTATACTTTCTGAAGTACAGAGCGAACCCAGAGGAGCCGAGACATGGCGGGCAGCGTTTCCGAAGTCACAGACAACAACTTCCAAGCAGAGGTGCTCGAGTCAGACGTACCTGTGCTCGTGGACTTCTGGGCCCCCTGGTGCGGCCCCTGCCGCATGGTCGCCCCCGTCGTCGAGGAGATCGCCACCGAGAAGGCCGGCCAGCTCAAGGTCTCGAAGCTGAACACAGACGAGAACCAGCAGACCGCGATCCAGTACAACGTGCTCTCGATCCCGACCCTGATCGTCTTCAAGAACGGCCAGGAGGTCAAGCGCGTGACTGGCGCCTATCCCAAGAAGCGCCTCGAGGCTGAGATCGAGCCGGCGCTGGCCTAGCAAGGGAGGCGCCGCTCGGTTCTCGGCTGCTCGGCTGCTCGGAGCCGCGGCGATTCGCGGGCAAGCGACGGGGACTTTGACCGATGGGCCATGGGTCGGTCGGTAGCGTGCGGGTATGCACGCTTGGCTGCCGAGTGAGGAACTGAAGCTGCGGCTTGGGCGGGTCGAGGGGCTTGCCTTGGAGGTCGTCGAGGATTGGAGCGCAGACGCGCTTCCCGAGTCCCGTGAGTACGTTGAGCTCGTGGTCCCGCCACAGGCGTACTCGGACGACTTCAGCAAGGTCTCGGCTCGGCTGCCGCGACTGCGGATCGTGCAGACGCTCTCAGCGGGCGTGGATCAGTATCGGGACGCGCTGCCTGCCGGCGTTCGCCTGTACAACGCGTCCGGTGTCCACGTCGCTGCCACGGCCGAATGGGTCCTGGCTGCGGTCCTGGCGTGCGAACGCGATCTGCTTGCGTTCGCTGAAGACCGTCGGCGCGGTGTGTGGGCGCCGCGCGCCACTCGGGGGTTGTCAGGATCAGAGGTTCTGATCATCGGCGCCGGTGAAATCGGCAGGGCGGTGGGCGATCGCCTCGCGCCCTTTGGGGCCAGGATCACCTACGTTGCGCGCACGGCGCACGACGGCGCTTCGAGCATCGATCGAATTGGAACGCTGCTTCCGGCCGCCGATGTGGTGGTACTGCTGATTCCCCACACGATTGAGACGGACCGGCTCGTTGATCGTGAATTCCTGGCCTCGATGAAGACGGGCGCACTGCTCGTCAACGCGTCGCGCGGCGGTGTGGTCGACACCGAGTCGCTGCTCCGGGAACTCACCGATGGACGGCTCCGTGCCGCGCTCGATGTCTTTGAACCGGAGCCGCCACCGCCGGCCAGCGGCGCCTGGTCCGTTCCTGGGCTGTTGCTGACCCCTCATGTCGCCAGCAATGTCTACGGTGTGCTGGATCGCCAAGTCGCGCTGCTCGCAAGGCGGCTTCCGGCCTTTGCCCGGGGCGAACCCGTCGCTGGGCTGCGGGATCAGGGCTACTGATCGGAGCCGGCTCATGGCCTGGGATACTCGGCAGATGCGGAGTTGGCCGGCGGCGGCGGCGACGGTGGTGGTGTTCGCGACGATCGCGGCCTTCGGGACGATGGCGGTGGGTGTGATGGCTGTGGGTGTGCAGCCTGCAGCGGGGCGAGGAGATCAGCGGGGACGCGTCTCGGCTAGATTCCGGCAGGAAGCCCAACAGCGTCAGGTCCAGCGCATCGTCATCGGTCATTCCGTGAAGGGACGGCCGATCGTGGCCTGGGTGTACGGACCGTCAACCGCCAGACGCAAGATTCTGTTGATAGGTGTCATTCACGGTAACGAGCAGGCCGGTCTTGCAATCACCAGCGCCGAGCGCGAGCACCCGGTTCCCAGCGGTGTTCAGCTGTGGATAGTCCCGGAACTCAATCCCGACGGGGTTGCCTCGGACACGAGGCAGAACGCGCACGGGGTCGACCTCAACCGGAATTTCCCATACCGGTGGCAGCACTCCAGCGACCCGACGTTCTACTCAGGGCCGCGACCGGCGTCCGAGCCGGAAACGCGGGCCGCCATGCGCCTGGTGCTGCGCATCCGTCCGGCCGTGACTATCACCTATCACCAACACATGGACCTGGTCGACGAGTCCGGCGGCGATCGTGGCGTCGCACGACGCTACGCGCAGGTGGCCGGCATGCGTGCGACCTGCTTGACATTCCTGCCTGGCGAAGAGACAGCCTGGTCAAATCACAGCCTTCCCGGCACCACGTCGTTCGTGGTCGAGCTGCCGGCCGGCTCTCTCAGCGCAGCGGCACTCGCGCGTCAGGAGCGCGCGATACGTGCAGTGGAGCTCGGGCAACGCACCGGATCGGCTGTGCGCTGCGACTCGTCGACCACTGCGCTCTGACCCGCAGGCGGTTCAGTGGAAAGCTGGGTTCAGGCGGGTTTGCGAAGCGGCCTGGCGTGGATCCGAGCGGGACGCGAGGTCCGAGGCGCGTTGGCGCAGAACCGCCACCAGCGCGGCGGTGTGACGGAACGGGTCGGCGATCGCACGTCGATCCTCGATGCCGACCGCGGCCCACAGCTCGCCGTCGACCTCGGCCACCAGCACCCGCCCGGCCAGCGGGCGCTGGGAGTCGAAGGCGGCGAGCCGGCGCAGGTCGGCGTCGTCATCGGGATTGTCGAAGCGGACCGTGAATCCGAGGCCCAGATCGAGAGGAGAGGGAGTCGGTGCGGCTTGTGCGCCATTGTGCGCCTTGATGAGTCGATGTAGCATCTTGAACTACATCGTGACCGGGATTTTGAGGTAGTCAATGTCATACAAGTTTGATTTGTCTCAGCTTGAGCGTGATTCGGAGCAATCAATCACCTCGCAGCTGGTCGGGCTCGTGCGCGCCGCGATCGAGGCCGGCGACCTGCCCCCGGGAGCAAAGCTGCCGACGACCCGGCAGCTTGCGCTGGATGCCGGCGTCAATCACCTGACGGTCGTGCGCTCCTACAAACGACTCGCGTCTGAGGGGTTCGTGACCGCCGCGCGTGGGCGTGGAACGTTTGTGCGGCAGGCGCCTCCGACGGTCGCCGGCGCCGATGGTCGCTGGCAGCAGGCAGTGCTGCCGGCTGCGGACCGCACCTACATCAGCCAGGTCGTCTCTGACACCTGGCTGCGCGCGGACGATCGGGACCACATCAACCTCGCGATCGGGTGGGCCTCGGCTGAGCTGCTGCCCGTGCGAGAGTTGGCGCGGTTGAGCGAGGATGTGTTTGCACAGGATGGGGCGGCGACACTCTCCTATGGCGACCCCGACGGTGTCTGGGAGTTGCGCGAGCAGTTGGCGCTTCGTGGTGCGGCGGCCGGCTACGCGGCCGATCCGGAGGAGATCGTCGTCACCAACGGTGGCCGTCAGGCAATCCATCTCGTCGCCCGCGCCATCCTTCGGCCTGGTGACGTCGTCGTCACGGAATCGCCGACCTTCATGGGGACACTGGTCTCGATGCAAGATGCCGGCGCGCGCGTTCTGGGTGTGCCGTATGACTCTGAGGGGCTCGACGTCGACGCGCTTGAGCGAATCCTCGCGCGTCATGAGGTCAAGCTTGTCTCCGTTCAGACCGGCTCGCAGAACCCGACCGGACAGGACATGAGCCAGGAGCGGGTTGACCGGCTGCTGAGGCTTGCTCGCGAGCGATCGTTCTTCGTGATGGAGGACGGCGTCTACTCGACGATCCGCTTCGGCGGAGCCAAGGCGCCGACGCGAATGCGGCTACAGGCTCCTGATCACGTCGTGTACGTGGACTCGCTATCCAAGACGATTGGCGGCGGGCTGCGGGTTGGATGGATAGCGGCCAACGGCGAGGTTCGCCGCCGGCTCACCGAGCTCAAGCTCGCGACCGATTACCACACGCCTACGCTGACACAGCTGCTCGCCGCGCGGTGGCTGACGAGCGGATCACACGACCGCCACCTGAAGCACATCTGCACGGTGTACGAGGCCCGTGCTGAGGCGATGCTCGGCTCGATCGAGGATCGCCTCAGCGATGAGGTAATCGTCACTCGGCCCAAGGGCGGACACCACGTCTGGCTCACGTTCCGGCGTCCCATCGACGAGCGGGCGTTGATCAACGAGGGGCTTCGCCAGGGGGTCTCATTCACGCCTGGCGGCGCGACCACCGTCGAAGGTGACGGCCTGTCCGGGCTGCGTCTCTCCTTTGCGCTACTTGACGAGGAGCGCCTCGACGAAGGCGTCCGCCGCCTGGCCGCGGCGATCAGGGCGGTGCGGCGGATGTCCGGGTTCGGGTCGCGCGTCGCGCCCGCACTCAGCTGAGCGCCATCGCCTCAAAGTGGAGTTGCCGGCCCGGTCGCAGCTGCGCCGCGATCGGCAGATCATCGCTGTGCACGACCGCGATCACGGGGTAGCCGCCGGTCGTCGGGTGGTCAGCGAGCAGCAGGATCGGCCGACCGTCAGGTGGGACCTGGATCGCGCCCGGGACCAGGCCCTCGGAGAGCAGTTCGCCCGGCCGGGCGCGATCCAGGCGTGATCCACTCAATCTCAGGCCGATGCGGTTGGAAGCTGCGTCGACCGTAAAGGGTTCGCTCGTCAGGCGGTTGACCGCATCCGGCGTGAAGCAGTCGTCACGCGGGCCGAGGATCAGTCTCAACACTGCGAAATCGGGTAGTTCGGCTAATGGGGGCGGTGCTTGGGGGAGCGCGCCGGATGCGCGCTCCCCCAGCATCAGAAGTAGATCTCCGCTCGCGAGTCGACTCGGCCCGAGCCCCGTGAGCATGTCCGTGGCGGCGCTGCCGAGCGTCAACGGCGCGTCGATTCCACCCCTGAAGGCGATGTATGTACGCAGGCCCTGACGTGCTGTCCCGACCTTCAACACCTCTCCGGTCCGGAGTGTGAATGGCGTGTTCATCGCCGGCCCGTCGACCGGCGCACCCGTGATCGCAACCACCGCCGGACCGTTGAATCGCAGTCTCGGCCCGCTCAGCGTCGTCTCCAGGGCCGCGGCGCCATCCGCGTTGCCGACCAGCCGGTTTGCCAGTTGAAGTGATGGCCTGTCAGCCGCCCCCGAGCGCGGCACGCCGATGTGAGCCCAGCCCGGGCGCCCCAGATCCTGAACCGTCGTCAGCGGTCCCGGCGAGAGCACCTCGACCGTCGTCATACGGCCTCGAACCGCACGCGCATGCCGGGCTCGAGCAGCGCCGGTTGCTCACGCTCGGGGTGAAACAGCACGACGTCCGTGCGTCCCAGCAGATTCCACCCGCCCGGAGAGCTCCACGGATAGATACCGCAATACCCGGCAGCCACCGCAACTGACCCGGCCGGCACCACCGTCCTCGGCGTCTCCAACCTCGGTAGCTCCAGCAGTCGCGACGCCTGTTCAGACAGCGATGCGGTGTCAGCCACGAGATATGGAAAGCCGGGAGCGAACCCCATGAACGCGACGACGTACTCGGTCGCGCTGTGCAGCTCGGCCACCGCCTCTGTGCTCATCCCAAGCCGCGCTGCGATTGCGTCGAGATCAGCACCGCTGTAGTTGATCGGGACTGTGATAGCCGGCGGTTTGCCGGTGGCGTCATGTGGCGATTTCTCGGAACTCGCGACCGCGCAGGCTGCGAGTTCCGAAAAATCGGACATGACGCCACCGGCATGCCACGTCAGCAACAGGGTCGTGTGACCTGGCACCACGTCGATGAGCTGATCTTCGTAATGCTCACGAGCGAAGCGCGCGACGAAGTGGACGGCCTCGTTGTTGGGGAGCTCGAGCAGCACACCGCGATCGCCGACCGGTCGGATGCGGGGACCACTCACGCGAAGGGGCGGATCTCGAAGCCGGCTCCGATCAAGCGATCGCGGATCGCGATCGCCAGTTGGGCTGCACCGGGCGTGTCGGAGTGGATGCAGAGCGAACGGAAGCGGCTGCTCTCGGCCAGGTCGACGGCGTGTTCGAGCGCCGCGTCGGCGTCGAGCAGCGCGTCTGGCTCGCTGCGCGGCACGAGCGCACCGTCGGCGCGGTAGGCGCGGTCAGGGAAGCCCTCGGCAAAGCCCTCAATCTCGTGTGCGGCCGCCACGCGCAGCAGCTCCGAGTCCGGGGGTGCCAGCAGCTTCAGTCGCCGGTCCACGGCAGCAATCGCCGTCACGATCACATCTGCGTACTCGGGGTCGATCGCCGCTCGGTTGTACAAAGCGCCGTGCGGCTTGACGTAGCTAACCTGCGCGTGGACAACGCCGGCCATCGCCCTCAGCGCGGCGATCTGCTGCACAACCTGCTGACGCAACGTCGTCGCGTCGACTTCAAGGTCGCGTCTGCCGAAACCCTCCCTGTCGAGGTACGAGACGTGTGCTCCGATCCGCTTACGCCGCGCGGTCGCCTCAGCGCAGACGGCGCGCATCGTGGCAGCGTCGCCCGCGTGGAAGCCGCAGGCCACGTTCAGGCTCGAGACGCCGGCGATGATCCCGAAGTCCGCCGCGATCCCAGCAGCGCCCGGCCGCTCGCCGACATCCGCGTTCAGGTCGATCACGGGCGCCGGCATAAGTCCACTCAGATCTTCCGAACCTCGATGCGGAGCTCGAGCCCATCGATCAGGACGGGAGCAACGGCGGGCAGTGACACGTACTCGACCGCAACCGCCAGCGTCTCACCGGATAGGTAGGAGTCGTACTCCCGCGCGGCGGCCAGCAGTTCGGGAGCACCGTCGAGCGCAAGTGAGATTCGATCGGAGATGTCGAGGTCAGCGTTGCGCCGGGCAGCCTGGACGGCGTGGACGATCTCGCGACTCCAGCCATCCACCCTTAGCGAGTCGTCGATCTCGAGCTCGAGCGCGACTGCGTGCGAACCCTCACGCTCCACCTGATAGCCCTCCAGAGGCTTCATCGAGACAAGCAAATCGTCGGCACCGAGGCGGTGCTCGCCACCGCCGACGTCGATCGCGACCGACTCGCCGAGGCGAGCGAGCGCTGCCGCACGGCCGGCATCAAGCCCGGCGACAGCCGCCGCGACCATTGGCATCTGCTTGCCGAAGCGCGGTCCCAGCGTGCGGTAGTTGGGCTTCACCTCCACCTCACCGAGTTCGTCAGCCTCGGACACGAACCGCAGCTCGCGCACGTTGAGCTCGTCACGCACGACATCGGCCAGCTGCTCGATCGCGTCACGCTCAGCACCGGCGGCAACCACGACCGCGGCATGCAGCGGCTGGCGCAGCTTGACCTTCGCCTGCGAGCGCGCGGCGAGCCCGAGGCGCACGGTCTCCCGTGCGACGGCCATCGCGTTCTCCAGTGCCCGGTCGCGCTCGCAGGCGACGGGGAAGTCGCAGAGATGCACGCTGGGCTCGGCCGCGTCGAGGTTCTCGTAGATCTCGTCCGCGATGAACGGTGTGAACGGCGCCAGCAGCTTCGCGACCGTGATCAGCGCGTGGTGGAGGGTTGCCATCGCTGCCAGGTCTCCATCCCAGAAGCGCCGGCGCGACCGCCGCACGTACCAATTCGACAGGTCGTCGACGTATTCGGCGATCGCACGGCCGGATCCGGTCGCGTCAAAGCCGTCCAGGCCGCGACGCACCGTCTCGACCGTGGCGTTCAAACGTGAGAGCGCCCAGCGATCGAGGTCGGTCAGTTGGACGTCCTCGAGCGACAGCGTTGCCGGCGCGACCTGGTTGGCGTTCGCGTAGAGCACGTAGAACCCGTAGGTATTCCAGAGCTGCAGCATGAACTGCCGCACCGCCTCTCCCAACGAATCGAGCGAGAAGCGGTAGCCATCCCAGGGGTACTTCGAGGTGAAGAAGTACCAGCGGAAGGCGTCGGCGCCATAGGCGTTGAGCACATCCCACGGCTCGACGATGTTCCCCTTGGACTTGCTCATCTTCTGTCCGAACTCGTCGAGGATCAGGCCGAGGCAGACGACGTTGCGATACGAGCTCTGATCGAACAGCAGGGTTGAGACCGCCAGCATCGAGTAGAACCAGCCGCGGGTCTGGTCGAGCGCCTCGCAGATGTAATCGGCCGGGAAGTGGGCCTCGAACTCCGCGAGCCCATCCTGCGGTGCCCCGTAGGAGGCAAACGGCATCGAGCCCGAGTCGAACCACACGTCGATCACGTCCGGCACCCGCTTCATCGTCTCTTTGCAACCGTCCTGAATGCACGCGAAGCTCACATCATCGACAAACGGGCGGTGAGGATCGTCCAGCGCAACACCTGACATCGCCTCGAGCTCACTCAGAGAGCCGATCACATGGAGGTGTCCAGCGGGACACCTCCATACGGGCAGCGGCGTTCCCCAGTAGCGCTCGCGCGACAGCGCCCAGTCGACGTTGCCCTCCAGCCAGTTGCCGAACCGGCCGTGTTTGACGTGCGGCGGGTGCCAGTTGATCGTCTCGTTGGCGGCCAGCAGCCGGTCCCGGATCTGGCTGGTGGCGATGTACCACGAAGGTTTCGCGTAGTAGAGCAGCGGCGTGTTGCAGCGCCAGCAGTGAGGGTACGAGTGTTCGTAAGGCTCGGACTTGAGCAGTTTGCCGCGGCTGCGGAGGTCATCGAGGATGTCTGGGTCGGCGTCCTTGACGTTGCGCCCAGCGTAGGGCCCGATGCGCTTGTCGTAGGTGCCGTCGGGCAGCACCGGGTTGATCGGCGCCAGGCCGTTGGCCTCACCCAGACGGAAGTCGTCCTCGCCGAACGCGATCGCGGTGTGGACCAGGCCGGTGCCGTCGTCGGCGGTGACGAAATCGGCCGCGAGCACGGTGTGCCCCTTCTCGCCGTACTCGGAGCCCGCGATGAAGTCGAATGGCGGCTCGTATGAGAGTCCGACGAGATCTGAGCCGGGGAAGCGCTCCACAATCTCGACGCTTTCGCCGAAGAGCTTCTCGACCAGTGCGCCGGCCACGATGAAATCGTCGGCGGTGCGGACGTACTCCAGTTCCGGGTCAACTGCAACGGCAGCGTTTGAAACCAGCGTCCAGGGGGTCGTGGTCCAGACCACGAGGTTGCCCCGGGCGCTCGGAAGGATTACGAAGGCCGAGGGGTCGATCACGTCCTGATAGACGCCGGGTTGCCCCAGCTCGTGGCTGGACAGCGCCGTTCCGCAGCGTGGACAGTAGGGCACGACCTTGAGCCGCTCGAACAGCAGACCCTTGTCGTAGATCGTCTTGAGTGCCCACCACACCGACTCCACGTAGCTCGTGTCGAGCGTCTTGTAGGCATGCTCGGTGTCCACCCAGAAGCCGATTCGCTCGGTCAGCCGGGTCCAGTCATCGATATGGCTGAGCACGACCTCGCGGCAGCGTGCGTTGAAGCGGTCGATCCCATAGCGTTCGATGTCAGCCTTCTGCTTCATACCCAGCTCGCGCTCGACGGCCAGCTCAACCGGCAGGCCGTGGCAGTCCCAGCCCCCCTTGCGGTCGACGCGGTACCCGCACATCGTGCGGTAGCGGGGGAAGATGTCCTTGAACACGCGCGCCAGCACGTGGTGCGAACCAGGGGCACCGTTGGCGGTAGGCGGACCCTCGAAGAAGCCCCACCGCGGGGCGTCGCGGCGCTGTTCGATCGACTCCTTGAAGACGTCGCGCTCACGCCAGCGTTCGAGTACGCCCTCCTCGAGCGCCGGAAACGACGCGCGCGGGTCTACTGGTTTGTGGAAGGTGGCCATCGAGGCGCGGATTCTAGATATGCGCTCGCGAGCCGCTTCGGTGCCCGCGACAGCCAGGCTTCGATCAGCAACTCCTCGAGCGCATCAGGCGCAATTACCCCGAGTCGCACGAGCACGGCCGAGTAGCCATCGAAATGGGGGATCGTGAAGTAGATCTCCGGTTCGGACTCGATCAGCGCAAGCTTGGCGCCCTCGTGCTCGACGCGGACCGCGAGGATCTCGCCAGCCGGTGCAGCGGGACCGAGCGCCGCAAGATCGCTCTTTCGCAGCGGGCGCACCCAGGCGAACGCCTTGTCCTTGACCTTCCAGGCCGGCTCCGCCGTGTGCCCATGCGCGGAGGTTTCACTGGTCTCCGGCAGCGACAGGGCAAGGCGACGGACGTCATCCCAGGTTGCGATGAGATGACGATAGGGGTTTCGTCCCGGACTTGAGACAGACTCCTAGATGCGCGCCGTCCAGCGCATCGTCCCGGAGTGGCAGCTTCCCACGCGTTGGTGCGTGGCGGTCACTCTGAACGTCCCGGCGGCGGTAGCCGCGGTGGAGAATCTGGCGGTGATCCTGTAATGGACGTGTCGCCCGCGGGAAAAGCTTCGGCTAAAACCGAATCCGTTAGCGGTGACGGCATGCGAACCGCGCGGCGTCAGCACGAAGTCGGACAGTTGGCGCGTCCGTGTACAGCGCATCGCCAGGTGCAGCCTGATCTTGCTGAGCTTTCCGTCGGCCAGCCTGAGGCTGATGCGGTCATATCGGCTGATCGCGCCGTGGTATGTGCCGGCGATCGGGTGGAGCTTCGTGACCTTCGATTCGGAACTTGGACTGGCCGAGCCGAGGGTCCTGAACGTCTCATCCGTGCCGTAGGCCGCTGGACCGTTGGTGTCGGTGACCACCAGCCGGTAGTGGTAAGTGGTACCCGGCTGCAGGCCGGTGACGATCGCGGGCACCTCGCTGTCGCCCGCGCTGGCAGTCGTGATCGGCGTGGCACTGCCATAGTCATGGGTCGTTCCGTACTGGAATTGGTAGCTCGCGTCGTTGCCTGCCTGTGTCAGCGATCCGTACAACGTCGCTGAGCTCCCCGTGACGCCGGAGGCGGCGTCGGTGGTTGCGCCCAGCGGTGAGAGGATGCCGATCTCCTGGCTGAGCCAGCCGGATAGGGCAGAGACATTCATGTCGTAGGTCAGGCTGCAGTTGGTCTCCGGCCCATAGCTCGTGGTACCGATCTCGATGTAGTCCCCGCCTGCGTCCGTGGCGACGAGCGGTCCGCCGCTATCGCCTTCACAGGTGCCCTCGTTGGCGCGGTAGATGCAGACCTGGTCCGCCGCATCAAACCCACTGTCTGAACCAGCGCACCAGGTTTGGTTCTCCAGGACGCTGCTGCCGAACTGCAGGTTGTCCGGGACATACTCGCCGTTGGGCGTGGTGAGTCCCCAGCCGGCGATCTGCACGCTCGAGTCGGCTCCGTAGAGGTCAGCGTCCGCCGCCGTGGCCAGCTGTATCACCGGCGCGGTGGCTGTAGTTGAGAGCTGGAGCAGGGCGACGTCATGGTCCGCGGTGCCTGCGCCGGCGTTGTATGAGAACTCTGGATCGGGAACCACTTGCGTGACCGACGAGACCGTGCCGCCGGCTCCAGGGACGATCTGATCATCGGGACCGGGATCCGGGTCATTGAACGGGTTGTCGATCGTCGTCACGCTCCCGGTCATCACGGAGTAATTGGCGGCGGTGTCGGTGCGATCCAAGTTCAGATCGACCGCACAATGGCCTGCGGTGAGCACGACATTGGGAGCGACAAGCGTGCCGCTGCAGAGGAACATTCCCTCGGAATCGCTGCTCTCGATCAGGGCGACGGAATTCCACGGTGCCTGTCCTTGAGCCGCGCTCTGGCCACCCTCGACCTGAGGAACGATTGTGGCTGCCGATGCGGCGCCGCAGATTCCCGCCAGCAGGACCATCGACGCCGCTGTGGAGAACCCGAAGCCGAGGGACTTCTTAGGGGTCAATTGCATCCAAGGCAATAATCGGCGGGTTTGTGGCGAGCCTTGAGCTAATCGTGCGGGCGCCCTTGCGGGGATCGCGCAGGCCGCGCTTGAGGCGATCGTGCAGGCCACGCTTGAGGCGATCATGCGGGCTCTTGTCCGGCGCGCGAACATACTGCAACCATGCGGCTGCGGCTGTATCACCACCCTGACGGCGCCCGGGTTGCCTACTGGGAGACGGGAACCGGTCAGGCCCTGATCCTGCTGCACTCGCTCGGGCTGTCGCATCGTGAGTGGGAGCCGGTTGTGGCTGCGCTCTCGGGGCGCTTCCGCGTGGTCGTGCCTGACCTGCCGCTCCACGGTGACTCCGAGGATCGTCCACGGCATCCTTACACGCGCGGCTGGCTGACCGAGGTCATCGGCGGGTTCTGCGCCGAGGTGGGCGGGCCGCGCGCGTCCGTGGTTGGACACGACCTTGGTGCCGAGCTCGCTCTGCGGGGGACTGTGGACGGCGTCTATAAGCCGGCGCGGCTCGTGCTGATGAACAACCGCCTGCATCGACCCGCGCCCTTCCCGGGACGTCGTGCGGTCTGGCGGCTGCTGACCGGGTTGGGGGCCGTGCCCGGTGCAGATCTGGCACTGTCACACGGGGTCAAGGTGGTGTTCCGGCCGCGGTTTGGGGAGAAGCTGAGTGCGCACGGTAATCCGGAGGCCCGCGATCTGGTCCGTCACGCGTTCGCCGACGTGGGTGGGAACGCGAACCGTGCCCGGGCATGGGCCAAGTTCTCGCGCCGCTGGGCATTCGAGGCCCAGCGCGAGTTGCTCGATGCCTATCAGTCGTTGGGGTTGCCGGTGTTGCTGCTGTGGGCCGACGCCGACCCAGCGGCTCCGCTGACGTGGGCACAGGAGGCGCTCGATCTGATCCCCGGAGCCCAGCTGCGAACGATTCCCGGAGCTGGGTTTCTGGTCGCTTACGACGAGCCGGTCGTGCTCGCCCGCGAGTTGATCAGCTTCTGCGGCTGACCCCGGCGCACCTCTCGCGCTAGCGTTCCTTCGAGACTTATGAAAGGACGAGCGTGAGCACCACCGAACACGAGCAACTCTGGGGCGGCGAGACGACCAAGGCCGTCAACAATTTCCCGATCTCGGGCGAGCCGATCCCGGTGCCGGTGATCCGCTGGTTGGGACGGATCAAGGGCGCAGCCGCCCGCGCCAATGCGGAGCTCGGTCTGCTCGATGCGGTTCACGCGGAGCGCATCGCCGTCGCTGCCGATCGAGTTGCGGCGGGCGAGTTCGACGATCAGTTCCCGATCGACGTCTTCCAGACCGGGTCGGGCACCTCGTCGAACATGAATGCCAACGAGGTGATCGCCAAGCTCGCCGACCAGATGTCGTCCGGCGGGCCCACGACGCACCCCAACGACCAGGTCAACATGGGCCAATCGTCCAATGACGTGTTCCCGTCGGCTGTGCATCTGGCTGCGCTGGGGGAGGCCAGCAACGACCTGCTGCCCGCGCTCGACGCGCTTGAGTCCGCTTTTGCCGCCAAGGCGGTCGAGTTCCATGACGTCGTCAAGACGGGACGCACCCACCTGATGGATGCCGTGCCGGTGACGCTCGGCCAGGAGTTCTCCGGCTACGCAGCTCAAATCCGGCTCGGCGCGCGCAGGGTGCGTAACACGTTGCCACAGGTCGCACAGATTCCGCTCGGCGGCACCGCGACCGGCACCGGCCTCAACACGCATCCTGAGTTCGCGGAGCGCGTGCGCGCCAAGCTGAGCGAGGCGACGGGTCTCGAGATATCTGCCCCCGAGGATCCATTCGAGGCGCAGGGTAACCGCGATGCTCTGGTCGAGCTGTCGGGCGCACTCAAGGTGATCGCCGTCTCGCTCACAAAGATCGCCAACGACCTTGCGCTGATGGGCTCGGGACCGCGCGCCGGCATCGGCGAGATCTTCCTGCCCGAGTTGCAGAAGGGTTCGTCGATCATGCCTGGCAAGGTGAACCCCGTGATCCCGGAGGTGAGCCTCCAGGTCGCTGCGCAGGTCGTTGGCAATGACGCCGCGATCACGATCGCCGGTAGCCAGGGCAACTTCGAGCTCAACGTCCGCGTCCCGCTGATCGCCCGCAACCTGCTTGAGTCGATCAAGCTGCTCGCCGCGGTTGCGCGCGTTCTCAAGGACAAGTGCGTGGACGGCATCGAGGCCAACCTCGCGGGCTGTCAGCGGTCAGCTGAGGCGACGCTCGCGGCGGCCACCGCGCTGAATCCCCACATCGGTTACGACAAGGCTGCTGAGATCGTCAAGGAGGCATCGAGCTCGGGCCGTATGCTGCGAGAGGTCGCCTACGAGAAGGGCGTCGATGAGGAGACCTATAACCGCGCGATGGACCTGCGCAAGATGGCGCAGGGGAACCTGAGCTGAGTGTCGAACAGCGTCAATTAGGCGGAACTATCGGCCGTCGCTGCAGTTAAGGCTGACGATCGCAATGATCGCGGTACGACAAAGAACCAGGCTGATTGGCACGCTGGTCACGATGCTCGCGGTGGGGTCTCTCGCTGCCGCCGCGGAGGCCAGCACGAGCTCTGGCCTTTACGTGCGCGGTGCCGGTTACGGACATGGGGTCGGAATGAGCCAATACGGGGCCGCCGGCTACGCGCAGCACGGATACGACTACAGGCAGATCCTGCAGAAGTACTACGCCCAGACTGAGCTTGGCAAGGTCAGCCCGACCCAGCAGGTGACCGTGCTGCTCAAGCCTCGCGGGCCAGCCAGCTTCAACGGCGCGGTCAAGGTCCGGGGCTCGAAGATCAAACTGAACTCTGCGGCGAATTACAACGTGCGGGTCGCCGGCAGCACGCTACGGCTCGTGTCACGCGGCCATACCGTGGGCAGCTTCAAGCCGCCTCTAGTGGTGACCGGTACCGGGCCGCTGACGCTGATCGGCGTGGGCACCTACCGCGGCTCGTTCGTGTTCAGGCCCAACGCCTCCGGCAGCGGGGTGATGACCGTCAACTCGCTCGGGCTCGATGCCTACGTGCAGGGCGTGGTCTCGGCGGAGATGCCATCGGGCTGGCCGCAACAGGCGCTCGATGCGCAGGCTGTCGCAGCCCGGACCTATGCGATCACCGACGGCGCGATCAGCGCCGACTTCGACGTCTACGACAACACCCGCTCTCAGATGTACGGCGGTGTCAAGGCTGAGACACCCAGCGGCGATGCGGCGGTCGCGGTCACCCGTGGCCAGGTCGTCGAGTACAACGGCAGGCCGGTCACCACCTTCTTCTTCGCTAGCTCAGGCGGTGAAACCGAGAGCGTGCAGAACGTCTTCACAGGCATCGCTCCCGAGGCTTGGTTGGTCGGCCAGCCGGATCCCTACGACGACTCGTTCAACAACCCGCACTATCGGTGGAAGCTCAACGTCAGCCTGAACGCGGCCGACGCCAAGCTCGGAAAGCTGGTGGACGGTCGCCTCCGGGGAATCAGGATCCTCAAGCGTGGCGTCTCCCCGCGGATCATCGAAGCGCAGGTGATCGGTACCAAGGGCACGGCCACCGCCACCGGCATCCAGTTGGAGAAGGACCTGGCGACACCCAGCACGTGGATGTCGTTCACCACAATCAGCACGCGCGGTGTCCAGACCACCAGCACGACTCCTAAGGCCACGACGACCTCGACCACGACCTCGACCACGGGAGGCAGTGGCGGTGTTGGTGTGGGCGGCCGTGCCCGCGGGCGCGTCGAGGCCAGCAGGGACACCTGCCGTTGCGCCACCGCCGGCCGGCGGTACAAGGTCGCGGGGGCCGTCTACCCCGCAGCCGCTGGTACCGCGATCTCGGTCCAGCGCGACTCACATCGCGGCTGGCGCCGGGTTGGGACCGGAGCGGTCTCGCGCAGGGGCACGTACTCCGTCACGGTCCCGTCGTCGGGCGAATACCGGGTTCTCTATGACGGCGTGACCGCCAGGAAGATCACGGTCAGGTGAGCGCGAAGCCAGCTGGGGGCGGGCCGCTGTTGGTCGTGGACGCGCCGTTCCTCCTGTACCGGTCGTTCTTCGCGTTGCCCGACACGATCCGTGGCGTCGATGGGCATCCGGTCAACGCGATGTTGGGCGCCACCAACGCGCTGCTGCGAATCGCCGCCGACACCGAGCTGCGCACAATCGTGGTCTGCTTCGGGGCAGAGCAGGCTGCTTACCGGGTCGAGCTCTATGCGGGCTATCACGCGCAGCGTCCACCGATGCCGGATGCACTCGCGTGGCAGTTCGAACAGGCGCCGGCCCTGTTCCGCGCGCTCGGCTGGGCGGTTGAGGACTCCGACGAGTTGGAGGCCGACGACCTCCTCGGCGCCTACGCGCGGCTTGAGGAATCCGCCGGCGGCGACACCCTGATCCTCACTGGTGACCGCGACATGTACCAATGCGTTACGGCGCGCACCCGCGTGCTGTACCTGAAGCAGGGCACGAGCGGCTTCGAGACCGTCGATCGCGCCGAGGTCGAGCGCCGCTACGGGGTCTCACCGGCACTGGTGCCCGATTTCATCGCTCTTCGTGGCGACCCGTCCGATGGACTGCCGGGCGCCCCCGGCGTCGGCGAGAAGACCGCCGGGCAATTGCTGAGCCGCCATGGATCGCTCGATGCTCTGCTGTCTGCCGTGGCCGCTGGCGACGCCGGAGAGCGGCCGCGGATCGCGGCCGCACTCCGGGACCACGCCACCGCACTGCGGGCCTACCGTGAGATTGCGCTGCTGCGGCCGGTCGCGGTCGCACGACCCGCGGACCGCACCACCGATCTCGCCGCCGGCGCCGCGGCCGCGTCGACGCTCGGCATGGGCAATCTCGCAGGCCGGCTCGAGGCGGCGACGTCGCTGGCGGATCTCTGAACCGCGAAGGAGCTACGGCGTGAACTTGACGGTGATAACGTCACCGTCCTGCATCCCGTAGTCCCGGCCCTCGAGCCGCAGCGCGGCGTTCTCTCTCGCGCCGCCGTAGCCGCCGTACCGAACGAGCGCGTCCCAGGAGACGACCTCGGCGCGAACAAAGCCCTTCTGGATGTCCGAGTGGATCTGGCCCGCGGCATGCCAGGCGGTGAGGCCACGGCGCAGGTGCCAGGTCTGCGCCGGCTTGTCCTCGCCAGCCGTGAAGAACGCGATCAGATCGAGCAGGTCAAAGGCGCCACGGACGACCGTCTGGAGGCCGGACTCGGCGAGTCCTAGATCGGCTCGCATCTCCTGCGCCTCGTCGACCGCGAGCGCGCCGAGCTCGGCCTCGAGCCGGGCCGATACCGCGACCACGCGTGCGCCCTGCGCCTCGGCGTAAGCCGCGATCTCCGCCGGCACTTCGATGTCGCCCTCGTTGACGTTGACGACAAACAGGACCGGCTTGGCTGTCAACGAACCGAGTAGTTGCTGGGCGTCGGCGGCTTCGTCTGGGGCCGGGACCGTACGCACGGACTTGCCCTCCTGCAGCGCTGTGATCACCCGCTCAAGCCAGGCCTGCTCGGCGATGGCGTGCTTGTCGCCACCGCGCGCCTGGCGCACAACTCGATCAAACCGTCGCTCGGCCTGCTCGAGGTCTGCGTAGATCAGCTCGGTCTCGATCGTCGCGATGTCTCGCAGCGGGTCGACGCTGCCCTCGGAGTGCACGATTCCGCTGTCAGTGTGCGCACGCACGACATGCAACAGCGCGTCGGTTTCGCGAATATTGGCCAGGAACTGGTTGCCCAGGCCCTCGCCCTTGTGCGCGCCGGCGACCAACCCGGCGATGTCATGAAAGGCGACTGTGTCCCAGACGATCTTCGACGCCTTGACCGTGCCCGCGACCTGAGTCATGCGGTCGTCCTCCACCGGCACGACGGCAACGTTGGGCTCGATTGTCGTGAACGGGTAGTTGGCGGCCTCCGCGGCGACGCCGGTCAGAGCGCTGAACAGCGATGACTTGCCGGCGTTGGGCATGCCGACGATCCCGACCTTCATCGGCATCGAAGCAGCCTCTCGGTCGCGGTCTCGAGCAGGGAGCTCAGAAGCCCACCCGGTGCTCGTCCTGATCGATCAGCAGGTAATCGATCCGGGTCAGGTCGAGCACGATCACACCGTCCGCCGCAGCCAGCTCATGCCAGCCTCCGGTCTTGCCCAGCACCTCGCGCAGCTTCGAGAGCTCCGCCGGCGTCACCCGCGCCGCCAGTGTCTGGCCGCCGTGAAAGCCAATGGTGATCTTCTGAGCCTTGTCGTCGCTGCTCATATCCCTCCGATCGTGTCAATGATGGCCCGCAGGCTCGATGATCTCAGTCAGCACACCGCCGGTGGCCGAAGGATGCAGGAACGCCACTCGCGACCCACGGATGCCGACCCGTGGCCGCTCGTCAATCAAGCGAACTCCGGCGGCAGACAGACTAGCCAGCGTCGCCTCGATGTCGTCGACCCGGTAGGCGATGTGGTGAAGCCCGGGGCCGCGAACGGCCAGAAACCTTGCCACGCCAGACTCAGGCCCCAACGGAGCAATCAGCTCGACGTGCGCGTCGCCAACATCAAGCAGTGCCGCCTCGACACCCTGCTCCGCGATCGTCTCGCGGTGCACGAGCGGCAGGCTCAGAACCTCGACGTAGAACGGAAGCGCCTGATCGAGGTCGCTGACCGCGATGCCCGTGTGGTCGATTGCGCCAAGCATCTCAGGGCACCCGCTCGAGTCGAGGGTTGGGCCGCAGCGAACGTCCCGCCTTCGCGCAGGGCCGGCCGTCGACGATCACCACGTCAGCGGTGAAGTCGTTCTGGCCGCGGATCAGCGAGGAGCCCACGCCGTAGGAGTCGACCGGGACTCCGAGCGTCTCGAACCGCTCGATCCGCTCGGCTGTGAAGCCGCCGCTCACCACGATCTTCACATCCCGGAAGCCGGCGGCGTCGAGGCCATCGCGGACATTGTGGACCAGTTGCGGATTGACTCCGCGCGGATCGAAGCCACCCATCGACTCGAGCAGCGAGCGGTCGACCATCTGCTCGGAGGTGTCGAGCCGCACGCCCCACAGCTTTGAACCGAGCGCCCGGGCGACATCCAGCGCTGTGCTCACCGAGTCGTTCTCGAAGTCGACAAGCACGGTGATGTTCATCTCATCGTGAAAGCGATCGGCGAACATCTGGGATGCCCTGACCGTGTCGCCGCCGTATGCGGCGATTAGACCGTGCGGGACCGTGCCGACGCCGCGGCCACCCCACCATGAGGCCTGAGCGTCGGTCGAGACCCCGATCGCGCCCGCGACATGCGCGGCCCAACCGTCTCCGGTCTGGACATGCCAGTGATCGTGGCGAGCGGGGAAGTAGAGGATCGGCTTGCCGCGGGCGGCCCGTACGACGGCATTGACGTTGCGCATGATCAGCGATCGGCGGGCCAGCGAGCCCAGGTAGACGGTTTCCAGGTGCGCGAACAGGCTGTAGTCGCCCTCGATCGTCATCACCGTCTCCCACGGTGAGATCGCATCGCCCTCGTACAGCGCGTGGACCGCGAGCTGATCCCACCCCGACGCCCATTCGCCGTCAGCGCCGACGCGTCCGGCGCCGAGCTTGATGATCGCAATCGCCTCATCGATCCCGCCGAGCAGTGACTGCTGCTTCTGAAAGACCTGCATGAGTACCCGCGGCGGGCGCTCCTCCTGCTCAAGCAGCTGCTTGGTGTAGACGAAGTACGCGTCCGCGTAGTAGCCGTCCCGCAGCCGCTGAGTCGGGAGCCGGAACACCTCCGGCTCGAGGCGTGTCTTGGTCATCGTCGGCATGCCGCGAGAGTCTATGTCGGCCTCGAGCCGGACTGCATGTCGGCCTCGATCAGGCCTCGCTCCCCCGTCCTCGCTTTGCCTTGAGGCTTTGACAACGCACCCTTCACACGTGTGACGAAAGTGACACGCCGTGTGACAAATCTGCAACAGGCCGACCGGTCTCGGCCCATTTGTCACAGTTTCGATACACCACGACACACTTTCGTGACATGTGTGGACCCCCTCTGGAGAGAAGGCGATGCCGACTCGCTGCTAAGGAACGAGCACGGTCCGCTCACCGGGCGCGTCGGTCTCGAGCCAGACTCGCTCGACGTCCGCCAGCGGCACTGGGCGAGGACTGACCGCGATCTTGCCCGCATCGATCGCCGCCACCAGCGAGGGCAGCTCGGCCAGATACGCGGATGGGGCCACCGATCCCTGACCGGCCCCCTGCAGACGCAGGTTGGCGGATCGCAACGCCACCGAGGGCAACTCGAGCGTCGGTCCTGTGATCGCCCCGATCTGGATCCAGTCGAGGGCGCGGCTGCGGTCGGATCGGCCGCCGAGCAGGGCCATCATCGTGCGCAGGGCCGGCTCACCCCAGAGGTAGTCGATGACGATGTCGGCCTCTGCGGCTGTGGCGGCAAGCGCAGCGGTGGTCGCGTCGGCGTCGTCGCTGAGCTGGACCACCGCATCGGCTCCGTGGTCGATGAGCGCTTGAAGTCGGCCCGCGTCGCGTCCGGCGCGCAGAACGTCGATCAGCTCCTGGCCATCTTCCGGCTCGGGTACGTCGAACCGCTGGTAGTGGGGCGGTTGCGCGAAGTCGGTCACCACCGCCGCGTGCATCTTCGTCATATCGGGCTCTCCGGTTCGATCTGGTTCGTATCACGTACTAAGATAGTTAGTGGCACGTATCAATTCAAGTACAATTCGAAGAGATGCCGGAAATCGACACGATCGACACGATCGACACGATCGCGCAGCTGTCGTTCCTGACGCAGGGCGCGCTCGAGCGTTGCGCCGGAGCCCACGGTATCTCTGTGATCCAGGCGCGGCTGCTCGGAGTGCTGCGGGACCGCAAGCCGACGATGAACGAACTCGCGCGGCTGCTCGGGCTCGACAAATCGAGCGCTTCGGGCTTGGTCGATCGAGCTCAGCGGCGCGGCCTGGTGCGGCGCCTGCCGTCGCAGATCGATCGCCGCTCGGTGCGCGTCGCGCTCACCGACGCCGGGCGAGAGTTGGTCGAAACGGTCGCCGCCGAGTTCCGGCAGGACATGACCGCGGTCCTCGATCTGCTCGCACCGCAGGATCGAGCCGCCCTGACGCGGATGCTGAGCGCCGCACTGATCGCGCATGCCGCTGACCACGGCGTCGATCTGCTCGACACGGCGGCAGCGTCAGCCTCAACCGAGTAGCTCGCTGGCCAGGTCCGCATAGAAGTTTGCGGCGTAGCCCAGGTCGCGCACGTCGATGCGCTCGTTGGAGTTGTGCATCAGCGGCGTTGTCTCGAGCAGCGTCTGGTGGCGGTGCGGGAAGAAGCCGTAGGCGATCGCATCGGGGAACGCGGCCCGGAAGTAGCTCGAATCGGAATAGCCGGGAAGCAGCACCGGCACAGCCTTGGCGCCGGGGTCATTGGTCTCGATCCAGCGCTCGATCGCGCTCATCAGTTCGCTGCGGTGCGGCGAGGCGTAACCGTAGACCTGCTCGGTGAACTCGATCTCAAGGCCGGCCGCGGCGTCGCCCAGGACGTCGTGCAGCCGCGCCAACGCGACGTCAGCACCGAGCCCCGGCGGCACACGCGTGTCGACCTTGACCCATGCACGGGCCGGAATCACGTTGATCTTCTCCGACGCCTGGATCACGGTCGGAGTGTGCGTGACGCTCAGCATCGGCTCGACCATCACAGGGATCGCCGGATGCCTCGGCCCAAGGCGCTCGAGCGCGCCTGGGACGTCGTCCGGGTCCTCGCCAAGAGCCTCAAGCAGCGCCAGCGCGGCCGGCGTCGGGTCGTAGCCAAACGAGCCGGCTCGCAGTGCATCCAGCACGGGAACGAGCTTGAGCAGCGCGTTGTCTCCGAGCTTCGGCATCGAGGCGTGGCCGGCCATGCCCGTCGCGGTCAGACGGAAGCGGAAGATCCCCTTCTCGCCGCAGCAGACGCCGTAGTAGCGATTGCCGTCGAGCTCGAACGGGCTGCCCGCGCCCTCATTGATCAGCAGATCGCAGCGCACCTTCTCCGGATGCTGCTCGGTCAGCCAGCGCGCACCGACATCGCCGCCCGTCTCCTCGTCGGCCACGAACACCAGCTTCAACGCGCCGCGTGCGGGCCGCCAGCCGCTGCGCGCCAGTGATACGGCGGCGACCGCCTCGGCTGCGACCTGCGACTTCATGTCGATGGTCCCGCGACCCCACAGATAACCGTCCGCGATGTCCCCGCCCCAGGGGTCGTGCTCCCAGTCCTCTGCTGCGGCCAGGACGGTGTCGACGTGGCCGAGATAGACCATCACCGGACCGCTCTCCCCGGATTCGGCGGACAGGGTCGCGATCAGGTTGGGGCGCTCGGGTGTGGCCGCCAGCAACTCGGTCTCGAATCCGGCCTCGCGGACGTACTGCTCGAGGTACTCGATGGCGGCGCGCTCATTGCCCGGGGGGTTGACGGTGTTGAAACGGATCAGCCGCTGTAGAACCTCGGTCGTCTCCGCCTGAAGGTCAGCCATCGCGGCTGAGCGTACTGCGCAGCGCTGCCGTACGATCCGCGCTCGTGGCCGCTGAGTACGAAGACGACCTCATGCTCGCGCTCGAGCTCGCTGACATCGCGGACGGGATCACGATGCTGCGATATCGGTCGGCCGACCTCGAGGTCGAGACCAAACCCGACATGACGCCGGTGTCGGAGTCAGACAAGCGCGCCGAGCTGGCCCTGCGCGATCGGCTCGGTGACCTCAGGCCGGACGACGCGGTGATCGGCGAGGAGTTCGGTGGCGACTTCGATCCCGCCAACCCACCGCGGGGGCGCGCCTGGGTGATCGACCCAATCGACGGCACCAAGAGCTATGTCCGCGGCATGGACACGTGGACCACGCTGATCGCGCTGATCGAGGATGGAGAGGTCAGGCTCGGCGTGGTCTCGATGCCGGCGTTGACCAAGCGCTGGTGGGCTGTGCGCGGCCGTGGTGCCTACGCCGACGGTCGGCTCATCCAGGTGTCGAGCGTTGTGGAGATGCCGGCCGCGCAGTTCTTGTGGAGCGGGATCGAGGAATGGGACGCGATCGGCGGGTTCCAGAAGGTCGTTGACCTGGGGCGCCGCTGCTGGCGAACGCGTGGAGTCGGCGACGCCTGGCAGTACATGCTCGTGGCGGAGGGAGCCGCCGAGATCGCGACCGACCCCGAGGCGACGCTGTGGGATCTGGCGGCAGTGTCGATCGTGGTGGAGGAGGCGGGCGGGCGCTTCACGAGCCTCGCCGGCGATCCTGGCGCGGGCTTCGGAAGCGGCCTAGCGACCAACGGACATCTGCACGGGGAAGCGCTCGCCGCGCTTGGATAGCACGGCCGCGACGACAAGAACACCGGCAGAAGGTCGCCAGGGACGCCGCTATCCTGGGTCTGCGTGAGCTGCTCAGGCGATCGATGCGGCTGATCCCCCACCCTGAATTGGAGCAGTTGCACCTGACTGACGTGCTGCACGCGCTCAGTGACCCGGTGCGGCTCGAGATCGTTCGTCTGCTCGGCAGTCATGAGGAGCTCTCATGTGGTCGGCTCGAGGTTTCGGTGTCCAAGTCGACGCTCACGCACCATTTGCGTGTGCTGCGTGACGCCGGCCTCACCAACACGCGCAGTGAAGGTGTGCAGCGGCTCGTGTCGCTGCGTCGCGCGGACGTCAACAGTCGTTTTCCGGGCCTGCTCGACTGCGTGCTCGTGCACACCGAGCAGCGCGTGGAATACAGCTCGGGTCTGATGGCCGCGTCGGCATCTCCGCTGCGTCCGCGCTGATCGGCGCGTGCTGTAACCACCGGCGTGCAGCGGGGTACGTTGTGTAGTTCTCTTCGCGGCCACAGGCAGGGGTCTCCGCCCAGGCTGCGAATCAGATGTATGACCGGTGGGACGGGCTTCCCCGGCGCCTCTTCGTCAGTTCTTAATAAGCACTTACGCATCACTCGAATGCGTCCAGTGTTCTGAAGAGCGCAGGGGAATTCGTTCCCGGCGTCGTGAACCACTTATCCGGGCCTG
This sequence comes from uncultured Conexibacteraceae bacterium, assembly GCA_963844665.1. GTDB lineage: Bacteria > Actinomycetota > Thermoleophilia > Solirubrobacterales > Solirubrobacteraceae > Palsa-465. The sequence goes on along the minus strand of CAWJPB010000005.1, from coordinate 596,154 downwards.
TGTGCTTGCTCACAGAGGCTTTCAGAAGACCGCAGGACCTTGACAAAACCTTACGTGGACGTATAATTCGATTATCTTCAAATAAACGAACCACTGATTCGAGAGACGATCACATGACACCGATCACCCGTACTCGCGGGGAACACACAGAGAAGAAGGAGACGGCGCGCGGCACGCGCCGCAGCAGCGCCGCGACGCAGCGGAGCAGCGACCGGGGCACCGCGCTCAGCGCGCGCACTCCGCGCCGCCGTCCGGCCGCGCCGGTGCTGGACGGTTCGATGGAGTCGCTGGAGCTGTTCTTCCGCGAGGCTCGCACTCACGAACTGCTCACGGCTGCCGAGGAGATCGAGCTGGCCAAGCTGATTGAGCGCGGTGACCTTGAGGCCAAGACCCGCATGATCAACGCAAACCTACGTCTGGTGGTGGCGCAGGCGCGCCGTTACCAGGGCCACGGACTGCCGCTCGAGGACCTCGTCCAGGAGGGCATGCTGGGTCTGATCCGCGCTGTCGAGAAGTTCGACTGGCGCAAGGGCTTCAAGTTTTCGACATACGGCACGCTGTGGATCCGTCAGGCGATCCAGCGCGGGCTCCAGAATTCGGGTCGCACGATCCGCGTCCCGGTGCACGTTGCTCAACGTCAGGTCAAGGTCCGCAAGGTCGAGAGCGAGCTCGCGCTCAAGCTCGGCCGCGAGCCCACCGACGAGGAGGTCGCCCTGGTGGCCGAGCTCCCGATCGATCAGGTGACCGAGGTGCGTGAGCTGGCGGCCGCGATCACAAGCCTCGACCAGCCGGTCGGCGACGACGGTGAGACGGCGCTCGGCGATCTGCTCAAGAGCGATGAGCGTGGCCCCGAGGAGCATGCGGCGGACAACTGGCGTGACGCGCAGGTGGCGGAGGTTCTGGCCAAGCTGCCGGAGATGGAGCGCAACGTGATTCAGCTGCGCTTCGGCCTCGGTGGCGACGAGCCACGGACCGTGCGCCAGACCGGCGCCGAGCTGGGCATCACGACCTCGCAGGCGGGCGAGCTGGAGCGCCGGGCGCTGACCACGCTCGCGCGTAACCCGGAGCTGGCCGCGCTTCGGCAGGCCGCGTAACCCGCGCCGAAAACAGGCTGTATCAAGTGCTGCGGCCCGCCTCACGGCGGGCCGCAGGCACGTAGGCGAACCATATGACCGCCGCCAGCGCGGCTGCGGTCGCCAGCGGCAGCACGATCGTCGTCTTCAACTCGAGCGCGCCGACCAGTGCCCCGGCCAGCATCGTCAGGACCGCGAGCACCCGCCGCAGGCTGCCACGCCCGTCGCCGCCGAACAGCGGCGAGTCGGCCGCGAGTCCGGTGAGCGTCATCGTCAGCACCGTTGTCGTCAGGTCCGGGACGCCGATCCTGCGGATGGTCGCATTGCGCACACCCATCGCCAGCGCGAGCAGCGCGATCACCAGGTAGCCGCTGAACGCGCCGATGTGGGGCGTCCGCAGCGCCGCGAAGATCGTCGCTATCACCAGCAGCCCGAGCTCGATCGCGAGCGCCAGCGAGACATGTACCGCGTGGTCGGCTCCCCGGCGCCTGGCCAAGATCCCGCCGACCCCGGCTCCGAGCAGGAACGCGAGCAGCGAAACGATCGGTGCGAGGACCGGTAGACCGTAGCCACCGGCGATGCCGAAGCCGAGCAGTACCACGTTGCCTGTCATGTTTGCCGTGAAGACGTGGCCGAGTCCGAGGTAACTCGCACCGTCGACCAACCCGGTCGTGAAGGTCAGCGTCAGCAGTGCCCGCGTGAGCGGATGATTGACATCAGCTGCGGCCCGCTGGGCAAGTGACGGGCTCTCCGCCATCCCGGAGAACATACTGTCCAACATGGATCGACTGTTCGACGACGGTGCTGAGGGGGCTGGCGCTGCGCAGCCCGGTGCGCCGCGCCCTGCAGCTCAGTCCGATGCGCCGGACTCAGCTGCTCAGCCGGGTGGTGCGCCGCTGGCGACTCGGATGCGTCCGCACACGCTCGACGATTACGTGGGCCAGCGGAACCTGCTGGGGGAGCACTCGGCGCTGCGCGGAGCAATCGAGACTGGCCAACCGCATTCGATGATCCTGCACGGGCCGCCGGGGACCGGTAAGACCACGCTGGCCCGGATCGTGGCGAGCGCCTCTGGCGCGGCGTTCGAAGAGGAGAGCGCCGTCCAGGCAGGCCGCGCCGAGGTTCGCGCCGTGCTCGAACGCGCCCGCGAGCGTCAGCGGATGGGGGTCGCGACCGTCTTCTTCCTCGATGAGATCCATCGTTTCAACAAGGCTCAGCAGGACGCGCTGCTGCCGGCCGTCGAGGACGGCCTGGTGACGCTGATCGGCGCGACCACTGAGAACCCGTACTTCGAGGTCAACTCGGCACTGCTGTCACGCACGCGCGTGTACGAGCTGGAGGCCCTGTCTCCCGACGATGTAAGAGTGCTGCTCGACCGGGCGGTGTCGAACGGTGAGGTGGGTGAGCCTGGGCGGGTCGACGACGCCGCACTCGAATACGCGGCCGAATGGACTCAGGGAGACGCGCGCGCGGCGCTCAACGGCCTGGAGCTGGCCGCCGCGGCGGCCGGAGCGGACGAGCGGGTGACGGTCGAGCGCATGGCCGACGCACTGCAGGGGCGCCTGATCAGCTACGACCGTCAGGCCGACAACCACTACGACACGATCTCCGCCTGGATCAAGGCGACGCGGGGCTCAGACCCCGACGCGTCGCTCTACTACCTGGCCGTGATGCTCGAGGGTGGTGAGGACGCGCGTTTCATCGTGCGGCGGATGGTCATCCTGGCCTCCGAGGACATCGGCAATGCCGATCCGCAGGCACTGGTCGTGGCGACTGCCGCGGCCGCCGCGGTCGATCACGTCGGGCTGCCGGAGGCGCAGTACGCGTTGGCCCAGTGTGCGATCTACCTGGCGCTCGCACCCAAGTCCGACGGGGCCAAGCGCGCGATTGGCGCGGCTCGTGGCCACGTCCGCGCCAACGGTGCGCAGGCCGCACCCGGATATCTCCGCTCGGCCAACCGCACCGAGGGCAACTACGACTACCCGCACGAACGTCCTGGCCATGTCTCGCCGCAGGAGCTGCTGCCCGGCGGGGTTGAGGGCACGACCTTCTACCAGCCCGACGATGCTGAGGCGGTCCAGCGGGACCGCCTCAAGGCGATTAGAAAGGCTCGCGGCCGCTAACGTTGACGCCGTGCCGGCTCAGGCCTACAGCGGCAAAGAGTGTGTGTGCCAGTTCCGCAAGGGGATCTGCGATCAGTCCTGTGTGCGCGACATGCTTGCGACGCCGTTCTACATCGCCTGTCTGCGGCTGAGCGGTCGTAGGGCACTGGTTGTCGGCGGCGGTGAGGTCGGCCTTGAGAAGGTCGAAGGGCTGCTCGCCTGCGAAGCCGACGTCGTGCTCGTGGCCCCTGAGGCGATCCCGTCGCTGGCGGAGCTCGCCGCCGAGGGATCGATTGTCTGGCATCGCCGCGAGTACCAGAGCGGGGACCTCGAGGGCTGCCTGATCGCGATCGCTGCGACCGACGACACGGACATCAACATCCGGGTCTTCGACGACGCCGAGCGGCGGGCGATGCTCGTCAACGTCGTCGACGTGCCGCCGCTGTGCAACTTCATCCTGCCTGCGATCGTTCGCACCGGTCCGCTGGCCGTTGCGATCTCAACCGCGGGCGCGTCACCGGCGCTGGCCAAGCGGATGAAGCGCGAGATCGGGGAGCTGTTCGGCGAGCCGTACGCGACGCTTGCGATCCTGCTCAACGACGTGCGTGGCTGGGCCAAGGCCACGCTGCCGACCTATCAGGATCGCAAGGAGTTCTTCGAGAGCATCGTCAACGGCGATCCCGACCCGATCGCGCTGCTGCGCGATGGCGACGTGGCTGCGGTCAAGGCTCTGATCGCAGCCGCACAGAGCTCGTACCAACCGGCTTGAGCGACCTGACCCACCTCAACTCGGAAGGCCGTGCGGAGATGGTGGACATCTCCGATAAGCCGATCAGCGTCAGGCGGGCGATCGCGCACGCGACGGTTCGGGTGTCACCGCAGACGGCCCGGCTCGTGGTCGAGGGGGAAGCTCCCAAGGGTGACGTCATCGGGGTCGCGCGGATCGCCGGCATCCAGGCTGCCAAGCGTACCCACGAGCTGATCCCGCTCTGCCATCAGCTGCCACTGTCATTCGTGGGGGTCGAGGCCTCGATCGATGCGGCGGCCGGAACGATCGAGCTGGTCGCCGAAGCACACACCACCGGTCAGACCGGGGTCGAGATGGAGGCGTTGACCGCCGCGTCGGTCGCGGCGCTGACGGTTTACGACATGGTCAAGGCGGTTGAACGCGGGGCCACGATCGAACGGGTCGAGCTGCTTGAGAAGTCCGGCGGGCGTTCGGGACATTGGTCCCGGTGACCGACCCGCTCGGCGTCCTGGCGGACGCCGAGGCGCGGGGCAACGAGACTCTCGAGCTTGCCGCGCGGTACCTCGACCCGTCGCTTGTCGACGTGCTGCGGATCCTCGGATTCGACAGGAGCTACCGCTCAGCCGCGGGTTCCTACCTCTATGACGACGCCGGTCGGCGCTACCTGGACCTGCACACCGGCGAGGGTTTCGCAAGCCTGGGACACGGCCATCCGGACGTGCGGGCGACGCTGCAGGCGGTGCTCGACAGCGACCTCGTCGACGGCGTTCAGATCCACTACTCGGTGCTGGCCGGCCTGCTCGCCGAATCCCTCGTCGCACGCATGCCGGCCGGCCTGGACGCGACCTTCTTCGCCAGCACAGGCGCCGAAGCGGTCGACTCTGCGATCAAGTTCGCGCGTGCGGCGACACACCGTCCGCGGCTGATCTCGTGCGACTCCAGCTTCCACGGCGTCACGCTCGGCCCACTGTCGGTCGTCGGCGACGACTTCTTCAAGGAGGGCTTTGGGCCACTGCTGCCAGGCTGCGCGCGGGTGCCGTTCGGTGATCTGGGCCGGCTCGAGGGGGAGCTGCGGTCACGTGATGTCGCGGCCTTCATCGTCGAGCCCATTCAGGGACGGCTCGTCACGTTGCCGCCAGCTGGTTATCTGGATCGTGCCCAGGCACTCTGCCGTCGGTACGGGACGCTGTTCGTGGTTGATGAGATCCAGACCGGCCTGGGCCGCACCGGCAGCTGGTTCGCGCTTGAGCGCTCCGGTCTCGAACCGGACATCCTGCTGGTTGGCAAGGCACTCAGCGGCGGCTACATGCCGGTCGCGGCGATGGTCACCAGCCGGGAGATCTTCCAGCGCGCAGTCGGCACGCTCGAGCGCAGCTACGTGCACCAGTCGACCTACGGACGCAACCGCCTGTCGATGGCAGCGGGTTTGGCGACCCTGCGCGTGATCGAGCGCGACGGGCTGGTCGCGCATGCCGACCGCATGGGCGCCCGTCTGACCGCTGGACTGCGTGAGTTACAGCAGCGCCACGAGCTGATCAGGGATGTCAGGGGCACCGGGCTGATGATCGGGATCGAACTGCAGGCGCCACGCTCGCTCAAGGCCCAGCTGGGAGTGCGGTTGATGCGGCTGGCCAGCGAGGGACTGTTTCCGCAGCTGGTCGTGATCCCGCTGCATCGTGATCACGGCGTGATCACGATGGCGGCCGGTAAGAACGATGTGATCAAGCTGCTTCCGCCGCTGACGCTCTCCGAGGCTGAGGCGCAGGAGTTCCTCGATGCGTTCGACGCCGTGCTGACGGATTGCGAGAGCGACGGAGGCAAGAACTGGACGGTCGTAAGGGAGATCGCCACCTCGACGCTGAGGCGGCGTGAGCTGGAGCCGACGCCGCTGCGGGAAGCTTCGGCGCCCGCCTCGTCGCCGTTCCGGGGACGACGGGTCGACACCTCACGTGACGATGTCTGTCTGCTGACGGGCGCGACCGGTTTCATCGGTGGACATCTCGCGCAGCGGCTGGTGCGTGACGGTCATCAGGTGCGCTGTCTCGTGCGGGAAACAAGTGATGTGGCGCTGCTCGAGAGCCTCGACGTCGAGCTCGCCGACGGCGACCTGACCGCCGCGAGCTCGCTGGCTCGCGCGGTCGACGGCTGCCGTTACGTGGTGCACTGCGGCGCGATGGTGACCGACTGGGCCACCGCCGACGAGGTGGCACAGGTCAACGTCGAGGGCACACGCAGCCTGCTGACGGCCGCTGCGGACGCGGGCACGGTGCGACGGTTCGTGCACCTCTCGAGTACCGATGTCTATGGTCACCCAGGCGACCGCGAAATCGAGGAGACCTACACGGCTAGGGGCTTCAGCAACTGGTACGCGCAGACGAAGCTGGCCGCTGAGTCCGAGGTGCGGCGTGCTGTCGCCGGACGTGAGCTGGACGCGGTGATCCTGCGTCCCTCGACCGTGTACGGGCCGCGCTCCAAGGAGGTAGTGCTCGAGATCGCGCGCGCGATCCGTGGCGGCAACATGGTGCTGATCGATGACGGCCGCGCAATCGCTGGGCTGTGCTTCGTCGAGAACCTGGTCGACACCGCGCTGCTGGCGATGCAACACCCCAATCTGTGCGGGCAAACGTTCAACGTGACCGATGGTCTTGACGTCACGTGGCGGAGGTTTGCCGACGACCTTGCGGAAGGCCTTGGCTGCAGACCCGCGCGCTGGAGTCTCCCCTACCGGCTGGCCGAGGGGATCGGCTTCTCACTCGAGTACGGCTACCGTGCGCTGCGCGCCACAACCGGTCTGCGAACCCGACCACTGCTCTCGCGCCAGGCGGTACAGGTCATGGGCCGTGATCAGAGTTTCAGCAATCGGCGCGCGCGGGAGCAGCTTTCGTGGGAACCTCGCTTCGACTACGCCGCCGGCCTACGCGCCACGCTCGAGTGGCTACAGACCGAGGGTGTTTGAGATGCGCTGCGCCGTACTCACCGTCTCGACATCCGCCGCTGCCGGCGCCACGGAGGATCGCTCAGGCCCGGCCCTTGCCGCTGCGGCGACGGAGTCAGGCGCTGAGGTGGTGGCACAGGAGATCCTCGCCGATGATCGCGACGCGATCGAACGCTGGTTGCGTGCCCAGGTCTCCGCAGGTGTGGATCTGGTCCTGACCACGGGCGGGACCGGTCTGACACCCGATGACGTGACGCCGCAGGCGACGCTTGATGTGATCGAGCGCGAGGTGCCGGGAATCGCGGAGGCGATGCGTGCGGAGTCATTGCGGCACACGCCGATGGCGATGCTCTCGAGAGCCGTCAGCGGGGTTGCCGGCGGTTCGCTGATCATCAACTTCCCCGGCAGCCCGAACGCGATCGCCGAGCTGTTTCCGGTGGCAGCGCCGGTGCTGGAGCATGCAGTTGCGACACTGCACCGGCAAAGTGGAAGACACGACGACCACCAACGGCAGTGAAGCGCCCGTAGTCGAGCTGGAGGGTTTGACACGCCATTTCGGTGAGCGCACCGTGCTGCGCGGGATCACGCTGCGAGTCGAGGCCGGCCAGACCCTGGCCGTGCTGGGCCGCAACGGTGCCGGCAAGTCAACGCTGCTGCGGATCCTCGCGACCCTGCTGCGGCCGCATGAAGGGGCAGTCACGCTGTTCGGTGAGCCGTTACCGCGCCAGGCGTGGATGGTGCGTGGGCGAGTCGGCCTGCTGGGACATGAGCCACTGCTCTATCGCGACCTGACCGGACGCGAGAACCTGATCTACCACGCACGCCTACATCGCGCGCCTGCCGGCAGGGTCGACGAGGTGCTCGACGCGGTCGGGATGAACGAGCGTGCGGACGACCCCGTGCGCTCGCTCAGCCGCGGCCTGGTTCAGCGGCTGACCATCGCGCGCGCGGTGCTGCATCGACCGCGGCTGCTGCTGCTCGACGAGCCGCGCTCGAACCTCGATCCGGCTGCTGGAGAGCTCGTTGAGCCGTTGATCGGCCGCGCCGCCGGAGTCACGCGCGTGCTCACCAGTCACGATCCGCAGGCGGCGCTGGCCGAAGCAGACTTGGTGCTGGCGCTGTCCGGAGGGCGGGCCGCATATTGCGGCCCGCCCTCCGGACTCGATGCGCAGACGCTGAAGAGCCTCTACGCATGAGACCGTCGGTCGCGATCCTGCGCAAGGACCTGCTGCTCGAGCTGCGCACGCTCGAGACGATCCCCTCGATGGCCTTGCTGTCGGTGGTGACGTTCGTGATCTTCCACTTCGCTTTGAACCGGGACAGCCTTCGTGGCCAGCTCGCCGCCGGTGTTTTCACTGTGACGCTGCTGTTCGCCGCGATGCTCGCAGTCAACCGCCTGTTCGTGGCTGAGCGTGAGCAGGGTGGTTTCGACGCATTCCTGCTGGCGCCGGTCGATCGCACGGCGATGCTCGTTGCCAAGGCCGGCGCGCTGTTCGTGTTCATGGTCGTGCTCGAGGTGATCGCGGTGCCGGCCTTCGCGCTGCTGTTGGCGCCGCCGAGCATCGGGCACTCGCTGCCGGGGCTGGTGCTGATGCTGCTGTTGGCCGATGTCGCCCTTGCGGTGATCGGCACATTCGTGTCGGCCATCGCTGTGCACACCCGCGCGCGTGATCTGATCGGCCCGATCATCGGGCTGCCGCTGCTGCTTCCGGCGCTGATCGCGACCGCCCGCGGGATCGGACCGCTGCTGCTGCCGCATGCGAGCGGCTCGCCACCGGCGAAGTGGCTGGCGGTGCTGGCGCTCTATGATCTGCTGAACGCGCTCCTCGCCTACGCACTGTTCGACTTTCTGCTCGAGGAGTAGGGCGATCTTTACCCAGGCCATGGAGCATCCCCGACCATGAGCACCCACGTTCGGCATCTGCGCGGCCTCACAATCGCGACCGCCGTGATGATGACGGCGGCGATGGCGCTCGTGTTCTTCTACGCGCCACTCGACGCGGAGCAGGGCTTCGTCCAGAAGATCTTCTACCTGCACGTGCCGCTGGCGATCGTGTCGCTCGTCGGCTACTGCCTCGGCGGAGTATTCGCGATCGGCTACCTGCGGACCGGTGATCGGGTGTGGGACATGCGTTCCTACTGCGCGATCCATATGTCGCTGATCTTCTCCGTCGGAGGGATCATCGCCGGCTCGATCTGGGCCAAGGCATCCTGGGGCCACTGGTGGGTCTGGTCGGAGCCAACGCTCGTCTCCTATCTGATCGTGATCCTGCTGTTCTGCACTTACCAGCCGCTTCGCTTCTCGATCGAGGATCCCGAGCGTCAGGCCCGCTACGCCGCCGTGTTCGCGATCGTCTGCGGTGCGTTCGTGCCGGTCAATTTCATCGTCGTGCGGCTCTCAGCTGCGTACGTGCATCCTCGCGTGCTGAACCTTGAGGGCGGCAACCTGCCGGGGTCGATGAAGCTCGCCTTCTACACATCCCTGCTGGCATTCGCGCTGTTGTTCGCGACGCTGATGAAATTCGAGATGGCCGCCAAGGAGATGCGGATCGAGACCCGGCGGCTGCGCCGACGGCTGCTCGGCGACGACGCGATGCGACCGCTCGGCAGAACGGCGGCGCCGTCATGAGTGCCCTGTTCGCCGCTGCGCCGGCGCTGCCGCTGCACACGGCAGGCCCGTACGTCGCCGCCGCGTACATCGTGTTCCTGCTGATACTGCTGATCTACGTCGGCATCATGGCGAGGCGGCTGATGCGCAGCCAGCGTGAGCTGACCGATCTGCGGCGCCAGCTGGACGAGCGCGAGCGCGAGGCGGACGCAGAGATCGAGCAGGAGCGCGTGGGATGAGTGAGCTGCTCGCGATCGGCGTCTCGCACAAGACCGCGCCCGTCGAGGTGCGCGAGCGACTTGCATTGACGGATGCGCGCGCCGTCGAGTTCGTCCGCGACCTGCACGGTGTGCCGGAGATCCAGGAGGTCGTTGCGCTCTCCACGTGCAACCGCACCGAGCTCTACCTGGTCGTGGACGATCCGGTCGAAGCGGAGAGCACTGTCCTGGCGATGCTCGCCAGACAAGCGGTCATCCGGCCGACCGCGCTGGCCGGTGCGATCTACGCACACCGCAACTGCGATGCCGCGAGGCATCTGTACCGGGTGAGCTCCGGGCTCGAGTCGATGATTATCGGTGAGGACCAGGTCCAGGGTCAGGTGCGGCGCGCCTACGATGCGGCGCTCGAGCGTGAGACCACTGGCCCGCTCACGAACCACCTGTTCAAGGCCGCGCTGACCACCGGCAAGCGGGTCCGCAGCGAGACCGCAATCGGCGAGGGTCACATGAGCCTTCCCTCGGTGTCGGCGATGCTCGCAAAGGAGGTCCTCGGAGGCCTCAGCGGTCGGCGTGTCGTGATCGTCGGCACCGGCGAGTCGAGCGAGCTGGCTGCCCGCGCTCTGGCTGACGCCGGCGGTCAACTGGTGTTCGTGGCCACGCGCCGGCGTGATCGCGCCGTCAGTCTCGCGGCCCGCTTCGACGCGGCCAGCGTGAGCTTTGACGAGCTGCCGGGGGCGATCGTCGAGGCAGACGTCGTGGTTTCGGCCACCGCGTCCCCGCATCTGCTCATCGAGGCTGAGGAACTGGCCGAGGTCCAAACTCAGCGCGGTCAGAGGCCGCTGTTGATCATCGATCTTGCGGTTCCGCGTGACGTCGACGCCGACTGCGCGGACGTTCCCGGCGTCTCACTGCATGATGTGGACGACCTCGAGGCGGTGGTCGCGCGCAACCGCAAGGTGCGCCAGGCGGAGGCGCTCAAGGCCGAGGGCATCGTCGAGCAGGAGATCCAGAGCTTCGCGACGTGGCTGGGATCGCTCGAGGTTCTGCCGACGCTGGCGGCGCTTCGCAATCACGCAAACGCGATCGCCGAGCAGGTCGTTGCCGAGAATGCGGGCAGGTGGGAGTCCGCCTCCGAACACGATCAGGAGCGCGTCCAGGCCATCTCTCGGGCGATCGTAAACAGATTGCTGCATCATCCGACGTTGCGCATGAAGGAGTTGCGCGACGATCGCGTGCACGCGCGCATGGCGCTCGTCAGGGACCTGTTCGGGCTCAGTGTCGATGACGACCAGGCGCTGCGTGAAGCCCCAGCTGAGGCGGAGGACATTGCCGCGATCCGGCAGCTGCCCGAGCGGCGCACGTGATCCGAATCGGCACCCGTGGGAGCGCACTGGCGCTTGCGCAGACTGAGGCCGTTGCGGCGCGGCTCGGCGAGCATGAGATCGTCGTGATCACGACCGCCGGTGATCGGGGTGAGGGCATCCGTGACAAGGCGCGCTGGACCTCGACGCTCGAGCGTGCGCTGCTCGACCGAGAGATCGACGTTGCCGTGCACTCGGCCAAGGACGTCCCCGGCGGTTTGGCCCAGGGCACAGCGATTGCTGCGATACCCGGGCGCCGAGATCCGCGCGACGCGATCTGTGGCGCAGCCGAGATCGCGTCGCTCCGATCCGGCGCTCGCGTGGGGACGAGCAGCCTGCGACGGGCTGCGCAGCTTCGCGCGCTCCGCGATGACATCGAGGTCGTGGAGTTGCGCGGCAACGTCGATACACGGCTTCGCAAGCTTGAAGCTGGCGAGGCCGATGCGATCGTGCTTGCGGTGGCCGGGATCGAGCGGTTGGGGCGCGAACGCGAGCTTGGCGGCTACCTGAGCGAGCTCGTGCCTGCGCCTGGACAGGGCGCGCTGCTGGTACAGGCTCGGGCCGACGATCACGTCACACACGCCGCTCTGCGCACCATCAATGACCCGATCGCTGAGCGGTGCGTCATGTCTGAAAGGGCACTCGCGAGTGTGCTTGAGGCGACATGCGCGAGTCCGCTCGGGGCGCTCGCAGTGCCCGCATCGAACGATGATGTGATGCTCAAAGCCTGGGTCGGATTGCCTGACGGGTCTCACTGGATCGCGGACGAATTAACGGGACCTGTCGACGAGCTTGCCGACCAGCTTGCGGAGCGCATGCGTGCCGTGGGGGCCGGCGAACTGTTGCGGCAGGCTGACGCGATGGCGGCTGTATGACCGTCTACCTGGTCGGCGCCGGGCCCGGGGATCCTGGCCTGATGACCGCCCGCTCGCTCGAGCTGATCGCCCGCGCCGACGTGATCATCCATGACCGCCTGATCCCGGAGACGGCGTTGGATGGCGCGCGGCCGGACGCGCTGCTGATCTACGCGGGCAAGGAGGGTGGAGGCGAACAGGTTCCGCAGGCAACGATCACGCAGGTGCTAATCGAGCACGGCCGCAGGGCTGAGACCGTTGTACGGCTCAAGGGCGGCGATCCGTTCGTGTTCGGACGCGGCGGCGAGGAAGCCGAGGCACTGATCGACGCCGGGATCGGGTTCGAGGTGGTGCCCGGTGTCACCTCCGGCATCGCCGCACCTGCCTACGCCGGTATTCCGGTCACGCATCGGGATGCGGCCAGCTCGGTCGCGTTCGTGACCGGGCACGAGGATCCCAACAAGCCCGAGTCGGCACTCGACTGGGACACGCTCGCCGGTTTTCCGGGAACGCTGATCGTCTACATGGGCGTGCGCCAGCTGGAGGGAATCAGCGCCCGCCTGATCGAGGCTGGCCGACCCGCGGATGAACCGGCGGCGCTGGTACATCGCGGCACGCTCCCCGACCAGCGCGCGGCGCTGGGAACACTGGCGACGATCGCGCGGGTGGCAAGCGAGCAGCAGATCAGCGCGCCGGCGATTGCGATCTTCGGTCGTGTCGCGGCCCTGCACGAGCGGCTCGCGTGGTTGGAGCGACGCCCGCTGCAGGGCGTGACGGTCGCGGTCACCCGTGCCCGTGAGCAGGCGTCGCGGTTGTCAGAGCGCCTGCGCGAGCTCGGGGCCGCCGTGGTGAGCGCCCCGGTGATCCGCACGGTCACGCTGCCGGGCCCGGCGCCGGAGCTCGACTCCTACGACCTGATCTGCTTCACGAGCCCCAACGGCGTCGAGGCGCTGTTCGAGCGGCTGGACGGCGCCGGCCTCGATACTCGCGCCTTTCCGGACCGATCGCGCGCGAGGATCGCGGCGATCGGCCCCGCGACCGGCCGGGCGCTGCGCAAGCGCGGGATCAGCGTCGACGTGATGCCTGAACAGGCAGTTGGTGAAGCACTCGCGGAGGCGCTCGGCAGCGTGCCGGTGGAGCGCGCGCTGGTCGTGCGGGCGCGGGAGGGGCGCGACGTCGTGCCGGAGGCGCTCCGGGCAGGGGGGGCCGAGGTCGACGTGCTGCCCGTCTACGAGACCCTGGTCGAGCCGCTGGACGAGGCGCAGATCGCGGCGGTGGCGGCGGCTGACTTCATCACCTTCACCTCAGCGTCGACCGTGCGCAACCTCATCGCTTCCGTCGGCAGCGCTGGGGCATGGCTGGCCGACAGCCCGGCGCGCCCGAGCGTCGTCAGCATCGGTCCGGTCACGAGCGATGAGCTGCGGGCTCACGGCATTTCCGTCGACGTCCAAGCCACAGAGCACGACCTTGATGGACTCATCGCTGCGATCCTCGGCGTGTGAGCAGCCAGCTTCCGCGCACCAGTCTGGGAAACCCACGGGTCCACCGGCGCCAGATTGATTCGACCAACGTGTTGCTGCGCGATCTGGCCGTGCGCGGCGCGCCGCATGGAACCCTCGTCACCGCAAGCGAACAGAGCGCCGGGCGCGGCCGCCAGGGTCGGGTCTGGCTGGCGCCAGCCGGGGCCTCGCTGCTGTGCTCGTGGCTGATCCGCGATCCGTCGAAACTGCTGTCCTTGGCGGCCGGTGTCGCTGTCGCCGAGGTCTGTGGTCCGACGGCGCAGATCAAGTGGCCCAATGACGTTCTGATCGGCGGACGCAAGGTCGCAGGAATACTGGTCGAGGCGCGATCGCAGGAGCGCTGGGCAGTGCTGGGCATCGGGCTCAATGTCGCGCTCACGCCCGACCAGATCCCTGACGAACTGCGCGAGCGAGCTGGCACTCTCGGGCTCACCGCGGCAGACATCGAGCCCACGCTCGAACGCCTGCGAGCCGCGCTCACGCGTTGGTTGGACGCGCCGCCCGATCAGATCCTTGCGGCCGTGCGTGAGCGTGACGCGCTGCTCGGACGCAGCATCAGATGGGATGGCGGCAGCGGACTGGGAGCGGGCATCGCCGCGGACGGCAAGCTCGTTGTGGCGCTCGAAGGCGGCGAGCGCGTTGCGCTCGCCGCCGGTGAAGTTCATCTCGGTTGAGCGAGCTCGACCGCATCTAAGGATCGATCAGCCGCGCGAGGAACCGCTGGGTCTCAAGCTGCTGCGGGGCGCTGAGAATCTGCTGTGGTGGGCCGTGCTCGATGATGCGGCCGTCCTTGAGGAAGCAGACCTGGTCGGCGACGTCGCGAGCAAACGACATCTCGTGGGTTGCCAGGACCATGGTCATGCCCTCAGCCTTCAGCTCACGAATGACGGCCAGCACCTCGCCGACCAGTTCGGGATCAAGCGCCGATGTGACCTCGTCGAGCAGCAGCGCGCGCGGGTGTGTGAGCACCGCCCGCACGATCGCGACTCGTTGCTGCTGCCCGCCTGAAAGCCGGTCCGGGTACTCGCGTGCTCGATCCTGCAGGCCGAACCGCTCGAGCAATTCCATGCCGGCGGCACGAGCGGCATCGCGCGCCATCCCCTGGCCACGGACGGCGCCCAGGATCACGTTGTCAATGACGCGCATGTGCGGGAACAGGTTGTAGGCCTGGAACACGAGCCCGAGTCGACGCCGGTGAGGCACCGGATTGATTCCGGGTACGGTGATCGGCTTGCCGTCAAGAAAGATATCGCCGTCATCGATCTCCTCGAGCAGATCGATGCAACGCAACAACGTCGACTTGCCGGACCCCGAGCTGCCGATCAGTGCCACGGCCTCGTGTTCGCCGACGACCAGGTCAATGCCACTGAGCACCTGTTGCTCTCCGTAGGATTTGGTGACGCCACGGAGCTCGAGCACAGGCATCTGGGCGGGGCGACCGTATCCGGAGGTGCTCACAGCCGGAGTATCAGCCGGTTGAGTCATCGCGGACCGAGTGCCAGTGACGCGCCGCGCTGATTGAGCGACCGTGCCTGCATCCGGTCCACGATCCGTGTGAGCGGGATCGTGACGCACAGATAGAGCAATGCGGCGGCCATCAACGGCGTGTAGTTGAAGTACTGCGCGGAGTAGATCTGCGCGACACGGAACGCTTCCTGCGGCCCGAGGATCGAGATCAGCGCGACGTCCTTCTGGAGCGAGATGAAATCGTTCAGCAGCGGTGGCGCCACGCGGCGGACCGCCTGGGGCAGGATCACGTGACGCAGTGCCTGGGTGGGGGTCAGGCCGAGCGCCAGGGCGGCACCGCCCTGGCTTGGATGGATCGAGATGATTCCTGCGCGGAACACCTCGGAGACGTAAGCCGAGTAACACATCCCGAGCGCGAACGCACCGAGAACCGTCGGGTTGCTCGGCAGCCCGCTGATCTCGAGCGCCGGGACCCCGAATCCGATGAGGTAGACCAGCAGGATCGTCGGCACGCCGCGCATCACGTCGACGTAGACGATGCAGATCAGCTTGAGCGGAAACAGCACCGCGGCGTTGGTCGTGCGAATCAACGCGATCAACATCGCGACCACCAGCACACAGACCTCGATGATCAGGAACAGGCGCACGTCGACCCAGAATCCGGCCAACACGCTCGGGAAGGACGCTTTGAACGCAGTGCTCGAGAAGAACGTGCGTTTGACGCTCGGCCAGCCCGACGAGGTCAGCACCAAGACGGCCAGACCACCGATCACCACCACCGTCGAGATCGTCGAGATGACGATGTGACGGCGGGCCCGTTCGCGGCGGGCCCGCGCCCGATCTCCACGCGTGGTCAGCGTGAGCTGTGTATCCGCCGTTGCCTCGGCTCGCACCGGAGCTGCGCCAGCCCTAAGTGCTCGTCGCTACTTGAGCACCGGGACCGCAAGCTTTGACGACATCCAGCGCTTGGTCAGTGCCTTCAGCGTGCCGTTGGACTTCAGTTTGGCGATCGCCTTGTTGACGCAAGGGGTCAGTGTGGAGCCCTTCTTCATCAGCAGGCCCCAGTTATCGCCGCCAGGCGCCGTGAACTGACCGGCGATGGTCGTGTGCTTGATCTCAGATGACGTCAGGTAGAGCGCGGTCGCATAGTCGACGACGATCGCGTTGACATCGTGGATCTTGAACGCGTTGATCACGTCGTTTGAAGTGTTGTAGACCTGCGGCTGCTGGCTGGGCTTGATCTGGCTCTCCGTGGCGGACAGGCTGGTGGTGCCGATCTGCACGCCGATCTTGGCGTTCTTGAAGGCCGCAAGCGACTTGGCGTGAGCCAGGGACGAGCCCTTCTCGACGATGATCGCCTGCGGGTTGGTGTAGTACGGCGTCGAGAACGACACCTCCTGCGCTCGCTGCGGGGTGATCGAGATCTCATTGATGTCGAAGTCGAAGCTCTTGGGGCCGGGGCGTAGGAGGAATCGAACGGTTCGACAACCCAGGTGACCTTCTTGGCGCCGAAGCCGAGCTGCTTGGCGACCGCATACGCGACGGCGCTCTCGAAGCCCTTGCCGTTGGCTGGCTTGTCGCCCTCGAAATAGGGCGGATACGCGGGTGCATCGGTGGCGACCGTGAGCACACCCGGAGTGTGGAGCGCGAGCTTCGATGCGGAGCATGAGGCGCTGGCGGTCGAGGCGGCCTTGGCCGCTGCGGTGGTCGGGCTGCCGGCGGCCAACGCTACGACGGTGGCGAGCACCGGTAGGGCCGAGGCGAGCATCAGTTTTTTCGGCATCACTCTGCCGAATTTACACAGGCCTGGTGCTATTTGCTCCACCGGGTCCGCACAACCAACCTCGCCTTAACAGACGCGGATACGCGTGCTCAGTCTGCGGCTGATCGTGACGTTCAGCTTTCTGTGCTCTCGATGCCCGCTGGCATGGGCAGCCAGTAGCTCGCTGTAGAACGCGCGCGCCGTCAGCGTGTGAGTTCCCGTGCTCAGACCTTTCAGGGGCAGCCGCACGGTCACGGGCAACCGCTTTTCACGCTTGACCCGCTTGCCGAGTTTGAAGGTCACGTAACGCAACTTGAGCTTGACGCCGCGGGCCAGGACCTTGCGCTTCATCGTGACGCGCAGCGTCGACCCCGGCGCGTGGCAGTTCTCGGCTGCGGTCGCCGCCGCAGGCGGCGACACGCTCAGGCTCAGTTGCTGGTTACCGACGGTTGCCAGCGCGGCGCTGGAGTCCGATCCGCCCAGCTGCGGAGCCACCGTCACGCCACCTGGAGGGACGAGTCCGATCGCGCTCGGCTGCCCGCCGATCTGAAGCGGCGTCTCCGGGGTGGCGGTCTGCAGATCGATTGGGGTGATCTCACCGCCGCCGAAGTCCGTCACATAGGCGGTTGTGCCGTCGGCTGTGATCGCGATCGCGCTCGGGTTGGTGCCTGCCTCGATCGGGGTGCCGGCGGTTGCGCTCGCCAGTGAAATCGGTGTGATCGTGCCGTCGGCGTTGCTGGCGACGTACGCGGTCGATCCGTCCGGCGAGATCGCAATTCCGTCCGGAGTGGGGGCTTCAAGGTTGATCGGCACGCCCATGCTCCCGCCCGGCAGCGCCAGCGGGGAGATCGTGGCGTCGGAGACGTCGGTGATGTAGGCGATCGTCCCGGCGGGGGTGATCGCGATCGCGTCAGAGTTGGTCGGGATTGAGACCGGATTGCCCACGCGGCCGCTCGCCAGCGTTATCGGCCAGATCGTGCCGCTGTCAGAGACGACATAGGCGACCTTGCCGTTGGGTGTGATCGCGATCGCGTTGGGGCGAGCGCCGAGGCTGATGGGGCTCCTGACCGTGGCGCTCGCAAGGCTGACCGGGACGATCTTCGAGGATCCGTAGTCGGCGACATAGGCTGTCGAACCATCGGGCGTGACCGCAACCGCGTCAGGTTGCGATCCGACTTCGATGGGTGCGCCGGCGGTGCCGCTGGTGAGGTCGACCTGCGTCACCGTGCCTGCGGCCTCGTCGGCCACGTACGCCAGCTGATCGTTCGCATGAGCGGCACCTGCCGTGGTTCCGAGCAGCAGCAGCACACCGGCGAAAGCGGCCAGACGATGTCCCTTCAGCAGATACCTCACCGGGGACGTATCGGCACCGGCCGGCCGTTTCGTGAGCGATTGGTGGTGCCTGGTTTGGGTCTTGCGCGATCAGCTAGGCCGCGTCGCGGTCGAGCTGATCATCGTCGGAGTCGTCCTCATCGTCGGAGTCGTCCTCATCGTCTGAGTCGTCGTCCTCGTCCTCGGGCTCACCGTCGGAGTCGTCGGAGTCGTCGGAGTCGTCGGAGTCGTCGGAGTCGTCGATCTCGTTGTCCGGTTCGCTCTCGTCGATTGAGGTATCCAGCTCCTCGAGCTCAAGCTCCAACACCTCGCCATCGACGTCAGTGTCCTCGATCGTCGCGACCGCGGTCACGCTCTCAGGCGTCACCTCGGCAGCTGCTCCCTCGCCCGGCTTGCGCGAGCGGCGACGGCTCTTGCCACGCCGGCCCTTGGGGAAGTTGCGCAGCAGTTCCCGCGCGAGCGCCGCAGGCTTGCGGGCCATGCGAGTGCGGGCGCTGTTGATCGCGTCAGCTGCCTCTGGCGTGTGCGCGAGCGCAGCCGCCAGCAGCGCGGCTGAGAGACGGCGGTCCTCCTTGCGGGTCGCGTGGACGAGCCGGCGCGCGTTGCGGGCGTGGGCGGCGCCGCTCGAGTTGACCAACAATCCCAGCAGGCGCTTGGTCTCCGGCCAGCGTTGCACGGCGTACTCCTCGTGCACCTCGCGCGTGTACTCAGCCATCCGCCAGATCCAGTTGTTGGCCTGGTCGCGGCGGCCGATGCGGCGCTCGGCCAGGGCCTGCAGCATGATCTTGACGCCCTCACGGCGCTCGTCGCGGGTCCAGCCACCCATGATCTCGACGCCCATGTCGAAGGCCTCAGCGTCACGGCCCGACGCGATCTCCTGGAGAGCGCGCAGGCGAAGCTGTGGATTGCGGTTGCGCTGCAGCGCGGTGACCAGGAAGCGGCGGCGGAGCTCGCCACCGCGATCGAAGTGGAGCATCGCCTTGGCGCGACGCCAGCCGTTGGGCGCGACGCGCGCACCCGCCAGCGCTGCCCACACGTGCTGCTCGCCGTAGTCCAGGTGCTCGACCGCGATCCGCCATAGCTCGCGCTCGAAAACCTCGGCGCGCCGTTCCGGATCGGGAGTCACGGGCATCACCCGGCGCTCGACCCGGATCCGCCGTCCGCGTCCGCGACGGACCGGCCCGACGACGATCGCGCCACCGCGGTACACGTCGCGATCCAGTAGCGAATGCAGGGTCACGACGGGGTCGTCGTGCTTGGTCGCCGGGTGCACGAAGTCGACGACGATGCCGGCCTCCTTGCCTGGATGACGGCGGGTGACGCGGCCCACTCGCTGCTGGTAGATGCGCTTGGAGGCGGTCGGCGCCAGGTGCATGCAGATGGTCGCACGCGGGCTGTTCCAACCCTCGGCCAGCAGCTGCGCATTGATCAGCACGTCGATCTTGCCCGCCTCGTAGTCGGCGAGAATCGTCGCCAGCTCGCGCTTCGGGGTCTCCCCTGAAACCGCCATCGCCTTCATTCCGAGTGCCCGGAACGACTCCGCGACGTTGTATGCGTGCCTGACTCCGGCGGCGTAGACGACACCCGGCACGCCGTTGAAACGGGTCTTGTAAAGGTCCGCGATCGCGAGGTTGAATGGGGTCTGATCGAGCAGCTCAGCCAGCATTTCCTGGTCGAACTCGGTATCAACCTCGCCGCGCCGCAGCGGAACCTTCGCGATCGTCCGCAC
Source organism: uncultured Conexibacteraceae bacterium (assembly GCA_963844665.1). Classification (GTDB taxonomy): domain Bacteria; phylum Actinomycetota; class Thermoleophilia; order Solirubrobacterales; family Solirubrobacteraceae; genus Palsa-465. The sequence goes on along the minus strand of CAWJPB010000005.1, from coordinate 576,445 downwards.
GCCTGGGCCTGGCGGGATGCGGATGCAGCGCAGCGGCGCGATCACGCCGCGGCGGGCCGCCTGCGCGAGGTCGAAGCGCGAGGTCTGGGTCGGGAACAGGTCAGTGACGTGGCGGGCAATCAGCGCGCCGGTGGCGGTCATCCCGATCCAGATCGGCTGATGCCACCGGCGGATCGCAGCGGATGTCTTCTCGCCCAGCGCCGTGTGTGCCTCGTCGCAGATGACGATCGTGTACGCGCCGGAGATCTTGCCCGCGTTGCGTACGAACCATTGGTAGGTCTCGACCGTGACCGGTCCGTTCGCTGCGTCCTCCCCGATCAGAAGCGGCTTGCAGAGCCGCTCGCGATAACCACGGTCCTTGAGCTCTCCGATGAACTGGTCGACGAGGTTCCGGCGGTGGGTCAGAATCAGCACACCGCCGGTGCGTGATGCCTCCACGAAGCCGACGGCCGCCACGGTCTTGCCGGCGCCGGTTGCGTGCTCGAACCAGAAGCGGCGAGCCGCGCCCGGGTCGTCATCGGCACCCTCGGGCGAGATGTCCTCGTCGAGCCCGTCGTCGTCGTGCTGCCAGTCGCGTGGCTCCTCGTCGGACTCGGACTCGGGCTCCGCCTCGAGTTCGTCGGCCGCGTCCGCTTCGAGCTCGTCATCAAGGGCGTCGATGTCCGCTTCGATCTCGGCGTCTGCGTCGGCGTCGGCATCGGCATCGATCTCGTCATCGATCTGAAGTGGCTCGTCCGCCTCGAGCAATTCCGGTTCCGGCGCCGTGACGACGTCCGTCTGCACACCGGCCAGCAGTGCCGTCAGGGTGCCTGAGAGCGCGTCAACCTGATGGGCGGAGAGCACGGTTCCGTCGACGAGCTTGGGCTCATCCTCGGAGAGCAGACGCTCGAGGCCGAGCAGCAGCGAGTACTCCTGGCGCCATTCCAGCGACGGCACCTTGAGTCCGGCCTTGACGTCGACAAGCGCAGCATCGAGCGCGCGTCTGCGCGCCGTCCCCGGCGCCAGCGCCTCCTGTGGCGTCTCGCCGTCGAAGACGAAACGTTCACGTGTCAGTTGCTCCGCGCGTTTGATCGCTGCAGAACTCGGGAAAGGGGTGGAATCACCCATCAACGAGCATTCAAAAAGGTAGTGTGAAAGGGAGCCGCTGGACCTGCGCGACGGCTCAGATGTTGCTCTCAGTAACGCGCCGAGAGCCTGTGTGTGAGGTGTCTCCTCAGAGAGCGGTGCGCCCTCCCCGTCAACCGCTGACCGAGAGGATAACGAGTATTTAAGCAGACTCGCGGACGGAACGCTGGAAGCCCGGCTGGGCGGGCACCCGAAATGGCTGACTCGGACGGAGACGTGTGACAAGCTTTCCAGTTGTGGAAACCGGTCAGGCCGACACGACGACAGACTTCGAGCTCCGTCGGCTGCGGACGCAGGCCGAGCTCGCTGCAGCGCTCGAGCTCCGTCACGAGGTGTTCTGCATCGAGCAGGGCGTGCCGCGCAGCGAGGAGCGCGATGGCCGCGACCAGACCGGCCTGCACCTGGTCGCGCTCAGGGACGGCGAGGTCATCGCCACCTGTCGGCTCGTGTTCGTCGGCACCACGGTGCAGTTCAGCCGGTTGGCGGTCAGCCGCAGCGCCCGTCGCCAGGGGATAGCCACCGCGTTGCTGAAGATGACCGATGCCGAGGCTCGCGCCGGAGGCGCCAACCGGATCGTGCTGCATGCGCAGACCTACGCTCGCTCGCTCTACGACCAGGCCGGGTACGTCCCGCGCGGGCGTGCGTTTGTCGAGGCTGGGATCGAGCACATCGCGATGGAGAAGCTGCTCTGAAGGCACTGGTGCAGCGCGTGCTGCACGCATCGGTCAGCGTCGGTGGTGAGCAGGTCGGCGCGATCGGGCCTGGGCTGCTCGTGCTGCTGGGCGTGACCGGGGCTGACACCGACGCCGACGCCGATCGCCTAGCGGACAAGGTCAGAGCGCTTCGGGTCTTCGCCGACCCACACGGGCGCATGAACGAGCCACTCAACGACCGTGAGCTGCTCTGCATCAGCCAGTTCACGCTGTACGGCGACACTCGCCGCGGCAATCGCCCGAGCTATACGGCGGCTGCGTCCAGCGAATTGGCGGAGCCGTTGTACGAGCGCTTCTGCGAACGGCTCGGCGCCAAGCGCGGCGTGTTCGGCGCGGATATGTTGGTCGAATCGGCAGCTGACGGGCCCGTCACGCTGATGCTCGAGGTGCCGGCCGGGTGATCGACCCCCGGACGCGGCGTTCAGACCCGCGCGCCCCGCCAGCGGGCGGAGGCGCGCGCAGCAAGCTCGTACACATCCCAGGTGGCGCGGGCGGCGTCGGCCCAGCGCCACTTCTGGGGCTCGGGTGCCGGGCGGGTCGCTGCCTCCGCCGTACGGACCAGGGCGTCGAGGTCGTCGCAGGGCAGTAACGCCGCTCGCCCATCCATCACCTCGCGCACGGCGGGGACATCGCAGGCCGCGACCGGCGTGCCGCAGGCCAGCGCCTCCACCGGAGTCAACCCGAAACCCTCGTCCCCGCTGGGGAAGACGACGGCGTGCGCGCCCGTGTAGATCGCCGCCAGATCGTTATCGGGAACCTCGCCGGTCAGCTTCACGTCCGGCAGTTCCTGCGCCCAGCGGCCGCTCTGTCCGACCAACACGAGTGGCAGCGATCGCTTGACCTTGGTCAGGGCCGCGATGCGTTTGTGCGGGTCCGGCGTCTTCAGGCCGCCGACCCACAGCAGATAGGCGTCGGGCAGTGCATAGCGAGTGCGCACGGCGGCGACCTCAGAAGGCGGTCGCGGGTGGAAGACCGATGCGGCGGCCTCGGGGATCACCTCGATCCGGTGACTCGGGATCTCGAGCCAGCGAATCACGTCATCGGCAACGACCGTGGTCGGCACGATCACGCGGACAGCGCGCTGGGCGGCGAGGTAACGCAGACGTATGCGCAACCCCCGACGCAACAGCTCTCCACGCTTTTTCACGTGGATCAGGTCGTGCAGAGTGACGACCATCGGCACGGGTGAATGCAGCAGTGATCCCTCGAGCCACGGCGAGTGGTACACGGCAACCTCGTCGCGTTGCGGCGCGTGCGTCTCGATCACGCCCCCGCGCCCGGAGGCCACAAGCGCGTCCAGCAGTGAGCGGGCGTAACGCCCGATCCCACGGCTGTCCTTCCCGGCGCGGCTGTCGAAGGCGACGTTCATGGACTGCTGGCGCCACTGTATACGCTGCGGGCGGTCGCCTGCGTTTGTTGGACACGAGCGTCATACCCTTGCAAGGATCGATGAAAAGCTTCGCGTGCCGAATTGGAGTGCTGTTCGTGGTCGTGGCCAGTCTGGCGGCGCTGGCGCCCGCTGGCGCAAGCGCCTTCCACAAGGCGATCTGGGGGCCGATCACCTACCGCGGAGTCAACGAGTTCCCGCTCTACAAATCTCTCGGGATCACAGTCTACGAGACCTCGTTGGATTGGGACGCGGTCGCACTCAGGCGTCCCAAGCACGCGACCGACCCATTTGATCGGGCGTATCAGTGGCCGGTTTTGCTGAGGGACGAGATCGCTGAGGCGGAGCGCTACGGCATGCGCGTACTGATTCAGGTCGGCAACGCGCCCGCCTGGGCCGACGGTGGCCATCGCGGCCCCGGATGGGCCCCGAAACATCCACGGGACTATGCGCAGTTCGTCGAGGCTGCGGCGCGGGAGTACCCGAGCGTGCACATGTGGATGATCTGGGGTGAGCCCAACCGCAAGGGGGACTTCCGGCCTGAAACCCCGGCGCCGTACACGGCCACGAAGCTGACGGCGGCTCAGAAGCAAGCGCCGCACCTCTATGCGCAGATGCTCGACGCCTCCTATGGTGTGCTCAAGCATCTGAACCGCTCGAATGTGGTGATCGGCGGCGACACCTACACGGCGGGGCTGCTCGACCCGCAGCAATGGCTCGCGAACCTCAAGCTTCTCGATGGCAGGCCGCCGAGGATGACCATGTACGGCCACAACCCGTTCAGCTATACGGTGCCGCAGTTCGGCGCCAAGCCCTCCGGTTACGGTGAGATCCAGTTCTCGGACCTGCCCCGGCTGGAGACGTGGACCAAGACCTACCTTGGCCACCACGTGCCGCTGTTTCTCTCAGAGTTCTGCGTGCCGACGGCCGTGGACCGCACCTTCAACTTCTACATCTCGCCACCGTCGGTGGCCGCGAAATGGGTCAAGGACGCGCTCGTCACCGCGCGGCGGTCCGGTTACATCTACGCTCTCGGCTGGGTAAACCTGCACGACCAGTTGCCGACCAACTCGTGTGGGCTGATCCAGCAGAACGGCAAGCGCAAGCCTGATTTCTACGCGTTCGAGCAGAACTGATACCGACCGTTGGGGGGCTGAATGGATTGTGTTGTAACCGGCGGCGCCGGCTTCATCGGATCGAACTTGGTTGATGCGCTACTCGCGCGCGGCGATCGCGTCGTCGTGATCGACAACCTCTCCACCGGCAAGCCCGAGAACCTGACCGCGGCGCTCTCGGCCGGCGCCGAACTGCGCGAACTCGATGTGCGCGACGCTGACGCCGTGATGGCGCTGTTCGCTGAAGTGAGGCCACAGCTCGTCTTCCATCTTGCGGCACAGATCGATGTGCGGCTCTCAGTGGACGACCCGGCAGCGGACGCCGAGGTCAACGTGATCGGCGCGATCAACGTGCTCACGGCGGCACACGCGTCAGGCGCCAGGCGCGTCGTCAATACCTCGACCGGCGGTGGCCTCTACGGCGACGCCGAATTGCTGCCGACGCCCGAGGATCACCCGATCCGCGCGCTCGCACCGTACGGCACCAGCAAGCAGGCGGCCGAGGGCTACTTCGAGCTGTACGCGCGCCTGTACGGGCTGTCCACCATCTCGTTGCGCTACGGCAACGTCTATGGCCCGCGCCAGGACATCCACGGCGAGGCCGGGGTCGTGGCGATCTTCTGCGGCTGTCTGCTCGAGGGGCACACGCCTCAGATCTTCGGCGACGGCCGCCAGACGCGCGACTGGGTGGACGTGGCCGACGTGGTGAGGGCCAATCTGCTGGCCGCCGGCTCCGAGCTCACCGGGCCGGTCAACATCGGACACGGCCAGGAGACCTCGGTGCTGGCTCTGGTCGACGCGCTGGGTGAGGTCGGCGCCGGCCGCGGGCTGCGTCTGCCCGATCCTGAGTTCCTTCCTGAACGGCCTGGAGAGGTGAGCCGCAGCTGCCTCGATGTCACTCGTGCGCATGAGCAACTGCGCTGGTCCGCCGAGGTATCGCTGCGCGACGGTCTCGACCGGATCCTGGCTGACCTGGTCTAAATTCACGACCGTGGAAGTTCTGGATGCGCGCCTCGAAGGCGCGAAGCTGATCAAGCCCGTGGTGCATGGCGACGACCGCGGCTTCTTCCTCGAGAGTTTCCGTGCACAGACACTCGCCGATGCCGGCGTGCAGTGTGTGTTCATCCAGGACAACCACTCGCGCTCCGGGCGGGGAGTCGTGCGCGGCATGCACTATCAGCCTGGACAGGTGAAGCTCGTGCGCTGCGTGCGCGGCGTGATCTTCGATGTGATCGTGGACATCCGCGTCGGCTCCCCGACCTTCGGGCAGTGGGAGGGCTACCAGCTTGACGACGAGTCTCATCATCAGCTGCTGGTGCCCGACGGCTTCGGTCACGGCTTCTGCGTGCTGAGCGAGGTTGCAGACGTCGTCTACAAGGTCACTGAGTACTACGACCCCTCGACTGAAGGCGGGTTCCGGTTCGATGATCCGGCAATCGGGATCGAATGGCCGCTGCCGGTCGAGCAGATGATCGTGTCCGAGCGCGACCGCACGGCGCCGGCGCTGGGCGAAATCAGCTCGCCGTTTGCATACGGCGCGTAGCATCTGCTTCGATGCGCGCGCGCCTTGCCGTCACCGAGGATCAGTTCCGCAAGGTCACCTACGCGGCACTCGCGGCGCTGACGCTGATCGTGTTCACGGGGGCCGCGGTGCGGCTGACGGACTCAGGCCTCGGCTGCCCGACCTGGCCGCGCTGTTACGGCAACGTCTACCCGCCGGTGGCACTGCATCCGCTGATCGAGTTCGGCAATCGAGCGATCTCCGGCTTCGTCGGCGTCATCACGATCGCAGTGCTGGTGCTGGCGTTCACCCGCCAGCCATTCCGCAAGGACCTTGCGTGGTTGGCGGCGGCGTTGCCGCTCGGCGTGCTCGCGCAGGCTGTTCTGGGCGGCTTCACCGTGCGCGAGCACCTTGCGCCCGGGTTCGTGATGTCGCATTTCCTGCTCTCGATGGTGATCCTGATCTTCGCGTTCTGGCTTGCCTGGCGAGCGACCTACGCACCGGGGGCGCGCCCGCATAACCCCGACCGTCCGCTGGTCTGGTCGGTGCGCTCGCTCTGCGTCCTGTGCGCGCTCACGCTGTTCGCCGGCACGGCCGCGACTGCATCCGGGCCGCACTCGGGCGGGCTCGTGGGCCAGCACATCAGGCGCCTGACGATCGAGGGGCGGGGCACGCTCGAGTGGGCGGTGCACCAGCACGCGACGATCGCGTCGATCTTCGGTGTCGCCACGATCTTCGTGTGGCTGCTGAAACGCAAGCGTGGTGGCGAGCTCGATCCGCTCGAGCCGCTGACGGTACTTGGGATCCTGCTGGCCGCGCAGGGCCTCGTGGGAGCTGTGCAGTACGAGCTCAAATTGCCCGCGCAGATGGTCTGGGTGCACGTGGTTCTGGCCACGATCACCTGGCTGGTTTCGATCTGGGCGGTGGCCGTCGAGGGACGTATCGGCGAGCCGCAGGTCGAATCCGAGGACTCAATCGCTACGATCGTCGCCGAATGGTCACGGAGCGTTCCAGCCAGCTGAACTCCGACCCCGGCGAGTCTGATGCCTCGCTGAGCATTCTCGTGGTCGACGACGAGTCGGATCTGCGCGACATGCTGACGCGCTCGTTCTCGCGCGAGGGTCATCGGGTTACGGCGGTCGGCAATGGCCGCGAGGCGATCGATCGCGCCAGTGGCGAACACTTCGACATCGTCCTGCTTGACATCGCGCTCGGTCCGGGGCCGGACGGTTACGAGGTCTGTCGCACTCTGCGCGCGCGACGCAACGTGGTGCCGATCATCATGCTGACCGCGCTGGACTCGGAGGCCGACGCGGTGCTCGGGCTCGAGGCCGGTGGCGATGACTACGTGACCAAGCCATTCGGGCTGGCGGAGTTGCGCAGCCGGATCCGCGCGGTGCTCAGGCGCACAGGGGTACGGGGCTCGATCGGATCTGACGTCGTCACCGTCGGGCCGATCACGCTCGACCGCTCGCGTCGCGAGGTCAGCTTCGAGACCGAGCCCGTGCGGCTCACGTTCAGCGAGTTCGAGCTGCTCGACGCCCTGATGACAGATCCAGGCCGACTGCTCAACCGGCAGGAGCTGCTGCGCGCGATCTGGGGGGACAGCGCCTATCGCGACCCACGAGCGATCGATGTCCACATCCGCCACCTACGGGAGAAGCTTGAGCCCGAACCGGACAAGCCGAAGTACATCCTGACGGTACGCGGCGCCGGTTACCGGCTCGGCACTCCCTGATCCACCATGCTGCTGGCGCGGCTGCGCTGGAGCGCCTTCGGCCTTCGTGGCCGGATCGTCGGTGCTGTCGTCGTGACCGCCGCCATCAGTTTGGGCGTGGCGGCGCTGGTCCTGCTGCCGCGGCTCGAGAACTCGCTCCAGAGCGCTTCGCTGACGACGCTGAAGAAGGATGTCGAGAGCTATGCCATCAAGGCGGAGCTCAAGTACATCGCCAACAACATCAACTATGAACTGATCGTCGAGGGCAGGGCGCAGCCCAAGACCCCACTTGGGGCCAAGGCCGCAAGGGCGCAGGCGGACTTGAACAACGCGCTGACCGACATCGGGCAACGACTCGGGGCCGAAACCGTGAAGTTGATCGGGGGCGTCGACGCCCAGGGTGCCGGGACGGTGGTGGCTGCCGGCCCCGGCAGCGCTGCCGAGCTCGGCCGTACCGACGACGTCGCGAGGGCCTACAGAACCGGGGCCACGGAGATCAGCTCTGGACCCAGCCAACAGGTGGTGCGTGCCGCGATCGCGATGAGCCAGTACAACCGGCTCTCCGACTCGGTGCTGGCGGTACGCAAGTCCAACGACGAGATCCAGGCGGCGGCTCATGCGGTCCGCAGCGCGTTCGCGATCGCGGCGCTGGTGGCGATCCTGCTGACGATGGTGCTGGCGATTCCGCTGGCGGCTCAGCTCGTGCGCAGGCTCCAGCGCCTTCGGCAGGCCGCACTGCAGATCGCGATGGGCGGCCACGTCGCCGACTTCCCGGCCGATCGGGCCCGCGACGAGGTCGGCGACCTGGCACGGTCGTTCTCGATCATGCAGAGGCGGCTGCGCCAACAGGAGGAGGCACGGCGTGCCTTCGTCGCGACCGCGTCACACGAGCTGCGCACGCCGTTGGCCTCACTTGACGGCATGCTCGAGCTGTTGGCCGACGACCTGCAGGCCGAGGACCTCGACGTCGACGACGCCGCCGCGTTGCTCGGTCGCGCCCGCGTGCAGTCACGCCGGCTCGGTCGCCTGGCCGCGGATCTGCTGGATCTCAGCCGCATCGATGCGGAGGTCACCCTGCGCTCGGAGCCGATCGAGCTAGGTGAGCTCGGACGTGCCGTGCTGGCGGAGTTCGAGCTCGCCAGCACCAACCGTGGCGTGGCCGCCAGGCTGAAGGACGACGGCGGCCCGGCATGGGCGATGGCCGATCCCGGCAGCGTCGCTCGCATACTTCGCATCCTGGTGGACAACGCACTGCGGGTAGCGCCGCGCGGCAGCGAGGTCGAGGTCGAGGTGCGGTCGCGACCGGAGCCGATGCTGATTGTGTCCGACCAGGGTCCCGGGGTCGCGCCTGAAGAGCGAGCGCTGATCTTCGAACGTTTCAAGCGCGGGCGCGAGACCGGCGGCGAGGCCGGTTTCGGACTCGGCCTCGCGATCGGACGTGAGCTTGCCCACCGGATGGGCGGTTCGCTGGTGCTCGCCGACACCGACGGGCCGGGTGCAACGTTCACGCTGCGGCTGCAGCCGACTGAGGCGCCGTCCTCGGACCGCATCGCCAGCGCGGCCGGCGTCTAGTTCAGGGCGTGTAGCTTTCCGCGGGTGCTTGCACTCGCAGAAATCTTCAGCGTTTCCAGCGGGCTCGGCTACCTGCTGCCGGCGCTGATCGGGCTCGAGTCGATGGGCGTCCCCTCTCCCGGGGAGACGGCGCTCGTGCTCGCGGCGGTGCTGGCCAGTCAGGGTCACCTCAACATCGTGCTGGTTATCGTGATCGCGGCGGCCTCGGCGATCGTCGGAGACAACATCGGCTACCTGCTCGGCCGCACACTCGGTCGCGATGTGCTGGAGAGCAAGGGGCCGTTTCACGAGCGCCGCAAGCGCGTGATCGCGCTGGGCGATCGCTACTTCAAAGCCCACGGCGCCAAGACCGTGTTCATCGGCCGCTGGATCGCGTTGATCCGCTTCGCAACCGCTTGGCTCGCGGGTATCAACCACATGCCGTTCCGGGTCTTCTTCCCCTGGAACGCGCTCGGCGGAATCACCTGGGCGGTCACCTACGGGCTCGTGGGGTACTTCGGTGGGAACGCCGTCGCTCACGTGCTCGAGAAGGTCGGAGTGATCGCCGCGATCGTGCTCGCGATCGCCGTCGTGGCCGGATTCATCTACTTCCGGATCCGTGAACGCAGGCGCGATCGGGAGCTGCTGCAGGGTCCGCAGCATGACCAGGAGCAGCCGGAGGAGCCCGACGACAGGGAGAAGCGGGAGGAGCTTGAACGCGACGACGCGGCGGGTGGTCAAGCGAGACCGCCCGCCGAGCGAGGCGGTTAGTCCTTCGCGTCGAAGCCCAGGGCCGCCGAGTTGATGCAGTAGCGCAGGCCGGTCGGCTCGGGTCCGTCCGGGAACACGTGGCCGAGGTGGCCGCCACAGTTGCGGCACAGGACCTCAGTGCGAACCATGCCGAGACCACGGTCCTCGCGGTTGATGATGTTCTCGCCCTCCAGCGGCTCGAAGAAGCTCGGCCAACCACAGCCCGAATCGAACTTCGTGTCGGAGCTGAACAGTGGTGCGCCGCAACCGGCGCAGTGATACATGCCGTCGTCCTTGTTGTCGACGAAGGCGCCGGTGAACGGCGGCTCGGTGGCAGCGTGGCGCAACACCTCGTAGGCCTCTGGCTCCAGGCGCTCACGCCACTGCTGATCCGTCGAATTTGGTGCTCTCGGTGTCCATGCAGTTGACGTTAGCGGGTGTCTTCGCCGGTGGCGATCGGGCGCCGCGGGTCGCGGCTCCACTCAGACCACGAGCCCGGGTAGAGCCGGCCGGGGCCGAGACCGGCTCGCTCCAGGGCAAGCAGGTTGTGGCATGCGGTCACGCCCGAGCCGCAGTAGGACACCACTGCGGTGCCAGGCCCGATCCCCGCGTCCGCGAACGTCTCACGCAGGCGCTCAGCGTCGGCGATCCGGAGATCCGCATCGAGGTGCTCACGGGTGGGGACGTTGCGCGCTCCGGGAATGTGCCCGGAGCGCGGATCGACCGGATCGGGCCCGCCGGCAAAGCGCCCCCGGTCACGCGCGTCGATCTTGACGTCTGTCGTCAGTGCGACGTCGTCGATGTCTGCCAACCGATCGAGCGGCCATGCCACCGGCGTGAACCTCGCCGCTGGGCGCGGGCAGGGATGGTGCGCATGCAGGTCGTCAGCGGGCCACGCCTGGATGCCGCCGTCCAGTAGCGCCGCCCCATGGCCGATCGCGCGCAGCAGCCACACGAGCCGCGCGGCGATCACGCCGCCGGCGTCGTCATAGGCGACGACCGTGTCGCCATCGCCGATCCCGAGCTGTTCGAGCCCGGCCGCGAATCGCTCGGGGGTGGGCAGCGGATGACGGCCGTTGGTGTCACCGTCGTGGTCGCCCGAGAGCACCGCATCGAGGTCGACGAACACCGCATCTGGGATGTGCGCGGCCTCATAGGCGGCGCGGCCCGAGCGCCCGTCGAGGTACCAGCGGACGTCCGCAACAACCACGCCCTCGCGATGGGAGCGCAGCCAGGCGACGTCGATAAACGGTTCGATCACGCCGCTGATGGTACGTGGCATCGAGTTCAGAGATGCACTGTTCCGGCGCCTTTGTGAACTCGACTGCTGACCGTCCGGGAGGCTCGGCACCATGCCGGACTCGTGTCAGTGATGACGGCACAACGACCAGGGACAGGCGGCGGCAGCGAGCTTCGAGACTGGCAGCGGCAGGCGCTCGCCGCGATGGATCAGTGGTGCCAGGGCTCGTTCCTGATCTCGGCCGCGCCGGGCGCCGGTAAGACCCGCCCGGCACTCGAGTTCGCCCGGCAGGAGCTCGAGCGCCGGGCCGTGGACGGGGTCGTGATCGTCTGTCCAACGGCGCCGCTCACACGGCAGTGGGCGCGCGCGGCGCATGCGCTCGGGCTCGAACTGGCGCCGGACGCGGAGTCACCGCGGCCGCCGTCTGGCTTCCACGGCGTCGTGGTCACCTACGCCCGGATCGCCACTGCGCCGCACGTCTGGGCGGGGGCAACGCGGGAGAGCACGCTGGTGATCGCCGATGAGGCCCATCACCTCGGGGAGGAATTGGCCTGGGGCGAGGGGTTCAGGCACGCGTTCGCCCCGGCCCAGCGCTGGCTACTGCTGTCCGGCACGCCGTTCCGCTCGGACGCGACGCCGATCCCAGGCGTGAGCTATGACGCCGACGGGCTGGCCGAGCCCGACGTCTCCTACGCGTACGCCGATGCCGTCCGCGACCGTGTCTGCCGGCCGGTGATGTTCGTGACCTACGACGGAACGCTCTCATGGCGCAGCGGCGACGACGTGATCGAGTCGAGCTTCGACACGGTGCTCTCTTCCCGTGAGGCGAGCCGGCGCTACCGCACCGCGATCTCAACAGACCTGCCGGACGGGCTGCCTCGGATTCTCGGTGAGGCTGATGTCCGCCTGCGGGCGCTGCGTGCCGGCAGCCACGCGGACGCCGGCGGGCTGGTCGTCGCCGCCGACTCCGAGCACGCCCGCAAGATCGCAGCCCGTCTGCGTGAGGTCAGCGGCCGCTCGCCCGTGGTCGTGCTGCACCAGGATCCGAAGGCGGCCGTCAAGCTCGCCGAGTTCACGCATTCGGGGGCCCCTTGGATCGTCGCCGTCAACATGGTCTCTGAGGGCGTCGACATCCCGCGGCTGCGTGTGGGCGTGTACGCGACGGCGGCCAAGACGCCGCTGATCTTCCGTCAGATCGTGGGACGCTTCGTACGGACGATATCCGGACGTCAGCCCGAGCCCAGCTGGCTCTACATCCCGGCCGACACGATCCTGCGCGACCATGCGGCCAGCGTCGAGCAGGAGCTCCGCTACCTGGTCCGCCGCCGCGGCGAGGACGAGGGTCTGGGCGAGTTCGACGAGCTCGAGCGACGCGCGACTGAGAAGGGCGAGATGCTTGACTTCGAGCCGCTCAGCGCGGATGTGGCGCCACAGATGACGCTGTTCGGGCCGGCGCCGGAAGCCCCGGCTTCGGTGCTGATGTCTGCGTCAGGGTCCGCCGCCGGTCCCGGTCCCGTTGCCATCGGGTGCGGACCGTGACGTTCCGCTCTACGAGCGCCGCGCGCAGTTGCGCGCCAGGCGGCACAAGCTGGTAGCCGAGCTCGCGCGCGATAGGCGCGTGCGTCACAGCGAAGTCAATGCCGAGGTCAACCGCGCGCTTGGGATCGACTCGGTCCAGAAGGCAACGGTCGAGCAGCTCGAACGCTCGATCGACTGGTTGGATCGCACGCTGTATCGCAGATAGGCCGCCCTCAGTAGGGCCCAGACGGGCAGATCCGGCACCAACGGAGATCGATCCGTGTGGGTGGTAGTTGTGTGCGCAACTACCTGCTAGGATGATGGCATGAGCTTTGAACTTGGACTTGCCACTTTCGCCGATCTGAGCTCCGGCGTCACGCCCGAGCAGCGCATGCGCGACCTGCTCGAGGAGGCGCGACTGGCCGATCAGCTCGGTCTGGATCTGTTCGCCGTGGGCGAGCACCACCGCCCTGACTTTGTTGTGTCCGCACCCGCCGTCGCGCTGGCGGCGATCGCCGCGCAGACCGAGCGCATCCGTCTGTCGAGTGCGGTCACCGTGCTCAGCTCAGAGGACCCTGTTCGCGTGTTCCAGGAATTCGCAGAACTCGACCTGATCTCCGGCGGTCGAGCCGAGATCATGGCCGGCCGCGGCTCGTTCATCGAGTCGTTCCCGCTGTTCGGGTACGACCTCGAAGACTATGACGAGCTCTACGCCGAGAAGCTCGAACTGCTGCTCGCAATCCGCGCCGGCAACCCGGTGACCTGGTCCGGGCGCCACCGTCCGGCGCTCGAGGCCGCCGAGGTTTTCCCGCGTCCGGTCCAGGATCCGTTGCCGGTGTGGGTCGCGGTCGGCGGCTCACCGGAGTCGGTGGCGCGTGCTGCCGTGCTCGGTCTGCCGCTGACACTGGCGATCATCGGCGGCCAGCCGGCGCGCTTCAAGCCGCTGGTCGAGCTATACGACCGCGTTTGGGAGCAGGCCGGTCACGATCCGGCTGATCGAAGACTTGCGATCAACACACATGCGTTCGTCGCGCCGACGCGGCGCGAGGCGGATGCCGCCTTCGCGCAGCCGTACCTGACGATGATGAATCGGATTGGACGCGAGCGCGGCTGGCCGCCCGCTGGACGCGAGCAGTATCAGGCGCTGACCGCTCCGGACGGCGCCGTCGCGCTCGGCACGCCGTCGGAGGTCGCGGAGAAGATCCTGATGGAGCACGAACTGTTCGCCAACCAGCGCTATGTGGGGCAGGTGAGCGTCGGCGCCGTCGCCCACCGCGATGTGCTCAAGGCCATCGAGCTGTTCGGCACGGAGGTTGCACCACGCGTGCGGGCCGAGCTGGCCGCGACCGAGACACCTGTGGCGCCCGAACCAGTTACCGTGGTAGCTGAGTGACAACGCTGAACCGGAGGTGGACATGAGAATTGGTCGTCTATTGCTGCGAGCCGCGGTCGGCGGCTTCTTCATCGGCCACGGGACCCAAAAGCTCTTTGGCTGGTTCGGCGGGCAGGGTCTGAAGGCCCAGGCCGAGCACTTCGACAGCATGGGCATGAAGCCAGGCATGGTAAATGCGGTCGCGGCAGGTGCCGCTGAGACGCTTGGCGGCGCCGGCGTGCTGCTCGGTTACCGCACTCCGCTCGCATCGGCGGGCATCGTCTCAGTGATGCTGACGGCGATCGATCGCGTCCATCTCAAGAACGGCCCGTGGGCCCATAAGGGTGGCTACGAGTACAACGTCGTGCTCGCGGCCGCCGCGGTGTCACTGGCCGAGTCGGGACCGGGGAGCCTGTCGCTTGACGCCTTGCGCGGCAAGGAGCGCTCCGGCGCCAGGTGGGGCGTCTTCTCGTTGTTGCTCGGCGCCGCGGGTGCCGGTGGCGCACGCGCCCTGGCTGAATGGCGTGCGGCTCCCGATCCGGTAACGCCTGCACCGGCCCAGGACGCACCCGCAGCATCAGTCAACGGCTCCGATCCGGCCGCCGCGGTCGAGGAGGCTCCGACGGTCGTCGATGAGGTTGAGGCAATCGAGCCCGATGACGAGGCCCCAGCCGCCGAGTCCAGCGACTACGGCAACGAGGCCTGAGGGTTCCGCTTCCCGGCCCGGCTCCGGATCCAGTCACATGCCGCCACTGGAGCGCTACGTCCCGCGCCAGGACCGCTACGACTCGGTGCAGTACCGCCGCACCGGGCGCAGCGGTCTGAAGCTGCCACCGATCTCACTTGGTCTCTGGCAGAACTTCGGCGACTCGCACCCGATCGAGCAGAGCCGCGCGATTCTGCGGCGAGCGTTCGACGCGGGCGTGACCCACTTTGACCTCGCCAACAACTACGGCCGTCCGTTCGGTTCAGCGGAGACCAACTTCGGACGCCTGCTGCGCGAGGACTTCCGCGGCCTGCGTGATGAGCTGGTGGTCTCGACCAAGGCCGGCTGGGACATGTGGCCCGGGCCGTACGGAGAGTTCGGGTCGCGCAAGTACATGCTCGCGAGCCTCGACCAGAGCCTGCAGCGGATGGGGCTTGACTACGTCGACATCTTCTACTCCCACCGTGTCGATCCGGACACGCCGCTGGAGGAGACGATGGGCGCGCTAGACACCGCGGTTCGCCAGGGCAAGGCGCTGTACGTGGGGATCAGCTCCTACGGACCAGAGCTGACCGAGAAGGCCTGCCAGATACTCCGGGAGCTCGGCACGCCGTTGCTGATCCACCAACCGTCCTACTCGCTCGTGAATCGCTGGATCGAGCAGGGCCTGCTCGAGACGCTCGAGCAGGAGGGAGTCGGCTGCATCGCGTTCTCCCCGCTCGCGCAGGGCCTGCTCACGGACAAGTACCTGAAAGGTGTCCCTGAGAGCTCGCGTGTGCGCCAGAGCGACACCTTCGACGCGTCGATGCTGACCGAGCAGAACCTCGAGCGCGTCCGCGCGCTCAATCAGATTGCGGCCAACCGCGGCCAGAGCCTTGCACAGATGGCGATCGCCTGGACCCTGCGCGACCAGCGAGTGACCTCCGCGCTGATCGGCGTCTCACGGATCGAGCAGCTGGACGACTGCCTCCGCGCACTCGACCAGCTCGAGTTCAGCGCTGATGAGCTTGCTGAGATCGATCGTTACGCCCAAGAGGGTCACATCAACCAGTGGGCCGGCTCGGCCGAGATCAAGCCGTCCTGAGGCGCCGAGCCGAGGCCTCAGCCTCGCAACTTGATTCGCCCCTCGTGTTTGGACGGGGAGCATGAAGGCTTGCAAGCATGAAGTCCGGCGCTGGATGCGCCGAAGGGGGAGTTGATGCGCCGCCTGTTGCTGTCTCTAGCAGTGGCGAGCGTCGGCCTTGCCCTGCCTGCCGGCGCGATCGCCACACAGCTCCCACCCCGGTCGATCCAGGTGACCGGCACCCTGACCTCTGCCGGCGGCTATTCATTCACCGTGCAGCTGCCGGGCAAGGCAGTCGGTGTGCTGAACGCGCTGAGCACCGCGGCCGATCGCGTCACGTTGGGCGACTACCCGTATGTGTGGGGCGGTGGCCACGGCCAGGCCGGAAACCCGAGCGTCGGCATGAAGGGGCCGGGCTACAACGGAAAGCGCCGTGGGTTTGACTGCTCGGGAGCCGTGGCTGCGGTGCTCGTCGCCGGCGGCCTCTGGCCCGCGGGGCAATCGGTGCCCAACGACGCCGGCGTCATCCGGCAGCTATCGCGTCTCAAGCTGATCGCGCGTGGCCCCGGCGTTGGCGCACAGGAGGTCACGCTCTATGACCATCCAGGCGTACACATCTTCATGAACATCGATGGGCGCTTCTTCGGCACCTCCGACGGCGGTCGCGGCGGCGACGCGAAGGGTGGTCCCGGTTGGCTCGACGACGGCGCCACCGATGTCAGCAACCGCGCGTTCAAGCGCTACCACTTCGTTCCCTCCGCACTGAAGGCAAGGACCAACGCCGGCAGCACACTCTCCTTCGGGTTCGGGCCCGGCGTCAGCCTCCCCCTCGGCTCACTGGTCGGGTCAAAACTGAGCGTCATCTATAAGACGACCAACGCCGGAACGATGGTTGCGCAGGCGATCACACTGGTGGGTACCAAGGCCATCCAACCCGCGCGGACGGCCATCAGCGGCGATGTTCAGACGATCGCACCTGGCGCCGCGAGCTTCACCGTCACTACGGTCAGCGGTCAGGCGCTCACGCTGCCGGTCGCCGCCGGCAGCAGGGTCGCGACTGAGCTTCTGAACGGGCAGATCGCCGTCGGAGACACCGTCTCGCTCGTCTACACGGCGACGACGTCCGGAGTGATCAAACTCGTGAGTGTCACGGTCACCGCGGTCCCGCCGCCGGCCGCCACCACCACGCCTGTGACAACCACACCCACGCCGACGGTCACCTCTCCGAACCCGGCACCGCCGAGCGGCGGACAGGGCGTCTAGACCGTCACTGAACCGCTTCGAACGGTGGCGTGCCGTAGGTGTGAAAGGTGCGGACCGTCTCGTTGTGCCATGCCTGGCCCTTTTTGCGGTCCTCCTCGGTCCAGATCACGCACGGCTCGTCAGGCGCGTAGACCAGCCGACCGCCGCTCGTGACCTCGATGCGGTTGCCGCCGGGCTCGTAGCCGTACAGGAAGAAACCCTGGGCGACGTTGTGCTTGGAGGGGGCGAACTCGATGAAGACCTCGTTCTCGATCCAGATGTCGGCGGCTCGCAGGCACTCCTCGCGCGTGTCGACCCAGAACGCGGCGTGATGCAGACGGCCGTGCGCACCCTGGGATGCGTAGGCGTCCTTGGTGTAGATCAGCTCGTGTGCGGCGATCGTGACAGACATCCACGAGCCACCGAGCGTCCCGTCATTGAGTTCGATGCGCTCGTACTCGCGGTAGCCGAGCGTGTTCACGCAGAAGTCACTCTGCGCGCGGATGTCACCGGCGAGGATGTTGAGATGATCGAAGCGCTTGACGGCGATCGCCTTGTTTGACTGCTTGCCGTGAAGGTTCTTGAAGTCGGTGATCTTGTCGGCCGGCTTCACGTAGCGCTCGACCTCGTTGTAGATCTTGAAGTTGTGCCCGTCGGGATCCTGAAAGCTGTAGGCGCGGCCGATGCCGGGATCGCTGCTGTCCTCCCAGCCCTTCCCCAGCCCGGTCTGCTCGATCAGCGCAACACGTCGCTGGAGCGCCTCCGGGCTCCAGGTGCGAAAGCCGCAGTAACCCATGCCAGAGCTGGCCGCCTCGGTCAGCTTGAGTGACCACACCTGGTAGTCGTCCCAGCCGCGCAGGTAGACCGACTGGCCCTGACGGTGCTGAATTTCCATGCCCATCATCTCCGTGAAGAACTCGAGGCTCTCCTGAGGCTTTGGCGTCAATATCTCGATCGGTCCGAGATGGGCGATATCCGGTGGTCTCAGCTCACTCATCGTTGTGCCTCCACGACGGCGCGCAGGCCGTCCAGGTCGTATGACTTGGCGCCGGACTGCAGCTTCTCGCGCTTGACGCGCTCCTTGTCCTCGCGCGCCAGAGATGACTCCAGGACCTCCGTCACACGATTCTGGGGGACCACGGCAACTCCATCGGCATCCAACACCAGTACGTCACCGGGATTGATCGTCGCGCCGCCCACCGTCACCGGCACGTTGATCTGGCCCGCTGTGGCTTTGAGCGCGCCCTTGACGCGAACCCAGCGCGCCCAGATCGGCAGACCCATCGCCGCCAGCTCCTCCGCGTCGCGAATCGACGCGTCGATCAGGATCGCGGCGGCGCCGGCCGCCTGCGCCTGGGTCGCGAGCAGGTCACCGACCAGCGCGACCGGTCGCGGCTCCGGCATGGTGAGCACGAGCACCTCGCCGGGCTGCACCTCAGCCATGACAGCGTGCACCATCAGGTTGTCGTCCTGCGCGCAGCGCACCGTGCGGGCAGGGCCGGCGGCTCGGCTGCCGGGCACCGCCTGGTGCAGGTCGGCGTCAACATAGCCGCCCCGCCCTCCGGCCTCATACACCGTCGCGGACCCGAGACGGGCCAGCGCCCCGAGCGCTTGCGTGCTGGCGGCGATTTGCTGTTCGCCGCCATCCCCGGAGGTGCTCATAGCTCGGTCACCACCTGCGGGATCACGCGCTGGAAGGCCTCGGCCACGCGGACCTCCTGATCGCCGCTCGCACGCCGCGCGTGGTTGCCTCGATGGCCGGCGCGCTCTGCGTAATAGCTTTGGAGATACGCCTGCGCCTGCATGTGCGCCATCGCCGCACGCTTCTTCTCGAACACCGACGTGATGTCGACGAAGGTCGTGGGGGTGAAGTTGCAGAGCTCGGGCTGGTGCGGCTCGAACAGGAACATCGCCGGTGGCCTGATCGTCTTGAACGCGCTCTGGACCCCTGCGCCCGCGGCGAGGCTGCGGGCCCGGTCGACCGCCGCATAGGCGACCGGATGGTCAGGGTTGAAGGGATCGGTATCTGTGTGGGTGATCAGCACATCAGGCCCGAACTCGCGGATCACCTCGGCGATCAGGTTGAGCTCGTTCCCGCTGATCTCCAACGGATAGTCACCCAGGTCCAGTGCCCTGAAGCTTGCGCCGAGCTCAGCGGCGGCGGCCTCAGCCTCCGCGTGTCTGATCCGCTTGACGTTCTCGACAGTCTGACCTTCCTCTTTCCAGAGCTCGCCGGATTCGCCGCGCTCGCCGTATGACAAGGCCACGACCTCGGCCTGGCCGCCCAGCTCGACGGCCTTGGCTATCGCGCCGCCTGCGCGCCAGACGAAGTCAGCCGAGTGAGCACCGATCACCTGGAGGCGCCGGCTCACCTCGCGTCCTCTGCGGCGAGCCTGCGCGTGTTTGCAACAGCCATCGTCTGGACCTCCTCGTCGGTGAAGCCGGCATCGAGCAAGCTGTCGGCGAACAGCGCCATGCCGTCCTCGACCGGCGGGTTGAAGACCTGCCCCAGATCGGTCGAGAGCACGTTGTTCTCGACACCGCTGGCGCGCACCCCATCGAACACGTGCTGCCATGGCACCTTGCCGGTGAACGGCGTGGTGAAGCAACGCTCGAGCAGCGCGCCGCGCCGGGCGAGGTCGGCCTGCTCATCGAGGCTCAGGTTCTGGGATGGAAATTCCGGGTGGGTGACGACGACGTCGCGGATACCTGCCGCGAGCGCGCCGTCGACGACGGTGAAGATCTCGGGTTTGGACAGGTGCCCGGTCGCGAGCACGAGCTGATGGCGCGCGACGACATCGAACAGCCTGTGGACCGCGGGGAGCAGATCGCCCGCGTCGTCGAGCACGGCCACCGGCTGGGGTTCGACGCCCGCATCGCGCAGCGACAGCTCGAACTTCATCCAGACGGGCATGGGCGCCCCGGGGGCGAAGCTGTGAACCTCCTCCATCTCATTGACCGAGTTGACCGTCGGCATCCAGACCGTGCGCGCGCCTTCACGGGCCGCGATCTCGACGGCCAATGGATTGATCCCGCCAACAGCCTGATTGAGCACGATCGCTCCGATCGCCCTGATGCCCGGCACTGCGGCGTTGACGGTGCGCGCGCGCTCCGCCGTTGAGGTGTAATGGGACTTCATCTGGAAGCCGGCGATGCCCAGATCGAGGCAGCGCCTGGCGAGCGTCACGTCGTCGATGATCCGCGGCACGAAGTCCGGATCGATGTGCACGTGCATGTCGTAGCCGCCACGGACGAGCGCGCGCGCGCGCTGGCTCGGCGTCGGGTGGCTGGGAGTCCGCGCGGCGTCGCTGGGCATGCACGCAAGGTACCGAACTGTTGCATGCAGCGACGTCGGGTCGAGTACAGTCTGGCGCCGTGGATCGCCTGCTGGAGGCCCTCTGCACTCACGCCGAGCAGGTCCTGCCCGGCTCCGCCTGCGCGATCCTGGTTGTGGACCGCGCGAGCGGGCTGATGCGTCAGCTGGCCAGCGGGTCGCTGGGCCCGGGTCACGCTGAGCTCGTCGACGGTCTGCGTGTCGGCGAGGGCTTCGGGCCGTGGGGTCTGGCGGCGACCCGACGCCAGCTTGTGGTCGTCGAGGATCTGCGTGGAGAGCCGCTGGCGGCTGACTTTGCCGAGCGCCTCGAGGCGCTCGGAGTCCAGTCTCTGGCGCTGACACCGATCAGCCGCCCGGAGGGCGAGCTGCTGGGGCTGCTGGCGCTCTATTACGCCGACGCGCACCTGCCGACCGGACAGGAACTGGAAATTGCTGGTCGTATCGCGCAGATCGTGTCGCTGGCAATTGAGTCCGATCGCTCAGATCTGCCGGTCGAGGTCGAGACCGATGTCGATCCGCTCACCGGCGCGCTCAACCGACTGCGGTTCCTGGAGCTGGTCAATGAACGAATTGCGGCTTCCAGTTCGCGGGTCGCGATCATCTGTGCCGAGGTCGACCGGTTCAAGCCGTTGCGGATCACGCTCGGCCAGCACGCCGGTGACCTGCTGCTGGCAGAGATTGGACGCAGGATGGTCGAGGCCGCGGGTCCGGACGGTCTTGCGGGACAGTTCGACGGTGACGAGTTCTGCCTGATGGTGCCGGTGCCGGAGCAAGATGGCGCGGCGTCACCCACCGACGTGGTGACAGACAGCTTCCGCGCCCCGATCGTGATTGACGACGGCGAGTTCTTTGTGACGGTTTCCCTGGGGCTCGTCTACAGCGATGCTGTCACCGACGCATACAACCTCGTGCGGGAGGCGGCTGCCGCGATGCACGCGGCGCGGGCCGATGGGTTCGGACGCCGGCGGTCCTATGACCACGACAACGCTGGCCAGCTGCTCGATCGGATCGGCCGCGAGGTGGAACTTCGAAACGCGATCGAGTCGGGCGAGCTGACGATGCACTACCAGCCGCTGCTGCGTCTCTCGGATCGAGTCTGGGACCGTGCCGAGACGCTGGTGCGCTGGCAGCATCCCACGCGCGGACTGATCGGGCCCGCTGAGTTCATCCCGATCGCCGAGCGCTCGGGCCTGATGAACCGGCTCGGCGAGCGGGTTTTGGACATGGTTATCGCTCAGGCCCAGGAGTGGTCGCAGACGCTTCCTGATGTGCAGCTGTCGGTGAACATCTCTGAGAGCCAGCTCAGTGCTCGGAACTTCGGTGACCGCCTGCTCTCGAGGCTCGAGGCGGCCGGGCTCTCTCCCGCGACGCTGCTTCTGGAGGTCACCGAGTCGGCGATCCTCCGGGACGTGGCCAGTGCTCAGGCGATCCTTGGCCAGTTGCTCGACGCCGGCATCCGCACCGCGCTCGATGACTTCGGAACCGGCTACTCGTCGCTGTCGCGACTGGGTGAGCTTCCGATCACGGGCGTCAAGATCGATCGCTCATTCGCCGTCGGCCTCGGCACCGATCCACGTGCGAGCGCGATCTTCGGTGCTATCGCGGATATCGTCAGTGCCCACGGTCTGCTGATCATCGCGGAGGGAATCGAGGACGGGCAGGCGCTGGACGCTGTGGTCGCTCGAGGGTGCCATTTCGGCCAGGGGTTCCACCTCTGTCGTCCCGGTCCTGCTGAGCGGATCGCGCCGATTCTCAGGGCACCGGTGCCCGACTCGCTGACGCGCGCATCGTGATCGCGGCCGCCGTACGATAGGGCGCCGATGCCGATGGACTGCACCTACCGCCTGCGCATCCCGCATCAGGCAGGACAGCTTGCGCGCGTCGCCACGCTGATCAGCGAGGAGGGTGGGCTGATCGGTGACGTCCAGACGATCACCGTCGCGCGACGCGAAGCGCTGCGTGAGATCACCGTTGAGCTGCACGACAAGGAGCATGCCGACCAGCTGGCGGTGGCGCTCGGCCGGCTCTCCGGCGTCAGCGTCGTCTGGTACCACGACCGCGCCTTCATCGCCCACGTCGGCGGCAAGATCGAGATGCGCGCGCGCCAGCGGGTCACCACCAACCAGGAGGTACGCGACGTCTACACGCCGGGCGTCGCGCGCGTGTCAGCCGCCATCCACGAGTACCCACAGCTGGCATCGCGCTTCACGATGATCGGTCGCAGCATCGCGATCTGCACCAACGGCAGCCGAGTGCTGGGCCTTGGGGACATTGGACCGGTGGCCGCGATGCCGGTGATGGAGGGCAAGGCGATGTTCTACTCGCAGCTCGTCGACATCACCGCCGTGCCGATCCTGATCGACACCGGGGACGTGGACGAGTTTGTCGAAACGGTGATCCGGGTCGCGCCCGGCTTTGGGGGCATCCACCTCGAAGACATCTCCACACCGGCGTGCTTTGAGATCGAGCGACGGCTGATCGAGGCGCTGCCGCAGCCGGTCATGCATGACGACGTCCACGGGACCGCGGTGGTCACGCTGGCGGCGCTGATCGCTGCCTGCCGCCAGGCGGACATCCGCCTGGATGAGGCAGTTGTCGGCCAGATCGGACTTGGGGCGGCCGGCTTCGGGATCGCGACTCTGATCCACGACGCCGGCGTCAAGCGAGTGCTCGCGACAGACCCGAACCCTGCGGCCCAGGAGACGGCACGTGCGCGCGGGATCGAGGTCGCAGATCTCGACACGCTGATGCGCGAGGCTGATGTCGTGGTTGCGACGAGCGGCGTCCCGGGGCTGATCAAGCCCGAGATGGTGCGCAGCGGCCAGGTGATCTTCGCACTGACCAATCCGGCAGCGGAGATCGACCCTGAGGTCGCACTCGAGGCCGGCGCCGCGTTTGCGGCCGATGGCACCAGCATCAACAACGTGCTGGGCTACCCAGGGATCTTCAAGGGTGCGCTGCTCGCCGGTGCCAGCGAGATCAACCTCGAGATGAAGCGCGCGGCGGCCTGGGCGCTGGCAGGGCTGACGGTCTCGTCCGAGCTGATCCCGGAGGTGCTCGATCGCCGTGTCCACGAGGTCGTGACCGAAGCGGTGCGGCAGGCCGCAATCGAGAGCGGTGTCGCCAATCCGGAACGGATCAGCGCCGACTTCGACGGCTGAACCGCTGTCTCGCGAGACGCCTCGGGAGCACCTCGGCTCGCCGTGTACGCTCCAAGCAGTGCGCGCGGTCAGATTTGATCGATACGGCGGACGCGACGTCCTCCAGATCGCACAGGTGGAGATCCCCGAGCCCGCAGCGGATGAGGTGCTCGTGCGGGTACGCGCCGCGGCGATCAATCCGGGGGAAGCCGCCATCCGCGAGGGTTTGCTGCATGACCGCTTTCCAGCGACCTTCCCGTCCGGCGAGGGCACGGACTTCGCTGGGGTCGTCACCACTGCGGGTGATGACGTGACCACCTTCCAACGTGATGACGAGGTGCTCGGCTGGTCGTGGCAGCGCTCGAGTCACGCAGAATACGTGACCGTGCCGGCCGCACAGCTGGTGCCCAAGCCGCCCACCCTGAGCTGGGAGGTTGCCGGCTCGCTCAACGTGGCCGGCGCGACGGCTTGGGCCGCGGTCGACGCTGTGGCGCCGCAGCCGGGAGAGACGGCCTGCGTGTCCGCGGCGGCTGGTGGCGTCGGTTCGATCGCCGTGCAATTGCTGCGCCTGCGTGGAGCCAGGGTGATCGGCATAGCGTCAGCGGCGAACCACGAGTGGCTGCGGACCCACGAGGTAATTCCAGTCGAGTACGGCGATGGCCTTGAGGAGCGCATCCGTGAGGCTGCGCCCGCGGGGGTCGACGCGTTCGTCGACACGTTCGGGCCAGAGTACGTTGACCTCGCGCTGGCGCTCGGGGTTGCTCCTGAGCGGATCGACACGATCACCGCGTTCCAGCGGGCCGCGGAGGTGGGTGCGAGGACCGAAGGTAGTCAGGCCGGTTCGACGCGCGAGGTGATGGCCACACTTGCTGAGCTTGCGGCCGACGGCAGGCTGGACGTGCCGATCGCAGCCACCTATCCGCTCGAACGCGTGCGGGATGCGTTTGCGGAGCTCGAGCGGCGGCACACGCGCGGCAAGATCGTGCTCATCCCGTAGCTCTCAGACCAACGACTCGAGCGGCGTGTCGGGGTCTGTCAGCGCCGCAACTTCGATTCGCTTGCGCGAGCGGATCAGGGACTGCACGTGCTCGTTGACGTCCCAGACGTTGACGTTCATCCCGGCTGTCACGACGTTGTCGCGCAGCCAGAAGGCGATGAACTCACCGCCGTCGTAGTCGCCGCGGAACACAACCTGATCTGACGACTCCGGCAGCCCCGAGTACTCCATACCGACGTCGAACTGATCGGAGAAGAAGTACGGGAGCGCGTCGTAGGGTTCGCTGGAACCGAGCATCGACCGGGCGGCCGCCGGGCCTTGGTTGAGCGCGTTGGCCCAGTGCTCGACGCGAACGCGCTGCTCATAGAACGGATGCCAGTGGTTGGCGACGTCGCCCGCGGCGAACACGCTCGGCGCCGAAGTGCGGAGGTCTGCGTCGACGATGATCCCGTTGTCCACCTCGAGTCCAGCCCCGCTGGCAAGCCCCACATTGGGTATCGCACCTGCGCCGACGACCACGAAGTCGCACTCGACTGTGCGACCGGAGGCCGTGCGGACGACGTTCACCGAGCCGTCACCTTCGAACGCGGCGGCTGCGTCGCCGAGGACGAGCTCGACTCCGTGGCTCGCATGAACGTCCCTGTAGAACTCGCCGATCTCCTTTCCGAACACGTTTGCGTTCGGCAGCTTCTGGTCGGAGATCATGGTTACCGCGAGCTCCTTCTGACGCGCGCTGGCGGCTATCTCTGAGCCGATCCAGCCCCCGCCGATAACTGCTACATGGCCGCCATGTGCGAATCGCTCGCGCAGCACGTCAGAGTCGGAGATCGTCCTGAGGTAATGGATGCCCTCCAGCTCCGCGCCGGGTATCCGCAGCCTGTGGGGGCTCGCCCCAGTGCTCAGCAGCAGCGCGTCGAATCGCAGCAGCTCGCCGCCCCTGAGCTCGACGCTCTGCTGTCTCGTGTCGACCGCTCTGGCGGTTGTTCCCACGAGCAGTTCGATCTGCTGCTCGTCGTAAAAGCTGCGGTCTTGAACGCGCATGCTCTCGCGATCCGACTCGCCACGCAGGTAGTCCTTGCTGAGCGGGGGCCGCTCGTAGGGCAGTTCATCTTCGGCGGTGATCAGGACGACGCGCCCGTCGAATCCACGTTCACGCAGTTCGGCGGCGGCCTTGGCACCGGCGAGGCTGCCACCGACGATCACGAATGTCTTTTTGCTCATCCGGTACTTCTACCGCTAAACACCCATCGGTACTCGCTTTTTGCGGAGCCGGGCGAACAGCGGCGTCGATTCGATCGCTGTGCCTTCGCCGGCTTGCCATGCCGCGAACCGCGGCTCGGATAGCCGCAGGCCACCGGCGGCCACGATCGCGCAGACCACGAGCATGCCGAGCACGAGCAGGCCGGTCGACGCCCAGGTCGCGTTGCGGACCCCGTCCTGGAGACTTGAGCCGCTCGTTTCCGCGAGATGGATCAGCAGCGGCGCGGTCAGGAACGCCGCGACGCCGCGCAGCAGTTCGACCAGTGCGAAGATCCGCTGCAGCTGCAGCGCCGGCATTGCGAAGCCGGCCACGAACAATCCCGGCGCCACGGATGCTCCGACGCCGAGGCCGAGGCCGAGCGCGCCGATCGCGACCAGGGTCGTGTCACCGCCGCCGGTGCCGGCCAGCAGCAGGCCGGTGCCGGCCAGCAAGGCCAGCCCGGCGAAGGCGAGCACCGGTGTGTAGCGGGTGAAGAACAGCCGCCCGAACAGGAAGGCTGTGACCACCGCACCGGCGAACTCGGGCCAGAACAGCGCACTCGACAGGTGCTGTGTGCTGACGGTGAGCTGCAGTAGGCCGACGAGCGCGATCGAGCCGGCGCCGGCGAACATCGCCAGCGCGATCGCCGCGATCGGCACGGTGTGACCAAGCTGGCGGATTGGCATGATCGGATCGCTGACGTAGAGCTGGTGAATGATCAGCCCGATCAGGCAGCAAATCCCGACCAGCAGCGGTCCGAGCACGATCGCCGACATGAACGCATGGTCGGTGAGGCTGGAGGCGCCAAAGAAGGCTGCGGTGCAACCGACTGACGCGAGTCCGAGCGATTCGACGTCGTACTCGAGCTCGAGGTCACTGGGAGGCTGATCGGCGAACGTCAGCAGGCCGATCACGACCGCTGCGGCCCCGATCGCGGCGGCGATCCAGAACAGCAGACGCCAATCGCCGAGGCCGGCGAACGCGCCACCGATCACCGGCCCGAGCGCGACCGCTCCGAAGATCCCCATGTTCATCACCATTCCCGTGGACCGCATGCGCCTGACCGGGAAACCCAGGACCAGCGCCGGGGCCGCGGTGATCAGCATCAGCGAGGTGGTGAGGCCCTGGAGGGTTCGACCGACGAAGAACACGGCCGGGGAGGAGGTCGAGGCCGTGAGGATCGTCGCTACCGTGAACACCACCGCGTACACGAGCAGCAGCCGACGACCCGGCAGCCGTGAGGTCAGCTGCACGGCCAGGATCGTGCCGAAGCAATAGGCGGCGTCTGCCATGCCGGCGCTCATCTCCATGGCGGCGTTGCCCAGTCCAACGCTGTGCGAGATCATGATCTGCAACGGCGAGACGGCTGCGCTCAGAACCAGGAACGGTGTCAGCGCGCACAGCACCATCGCGACCGCGGCCCAATAGTTTCCGGCCAGCGGTCCCCGCCACTCGATCGGGCGCGTGCTGAACAGTCGGTTGAGTGTCATGTGCATCTCCTGGCCGTGGTCGGGTCGATGCACCCTCGGTGTTCGTGCCTCCCAGCACGCCGGATGAGCCCCGCCGGCCCATTGACCGGTGGCGCCCGAACACACCGTTACTTATCTTGACAGGTGCTGATCGCCGGCCCCGCCGGTCTCGTCCGTGATCCTCGCGATCGCTTCGTTGAGTGCCTGACTGTTAGGCCGCGGCCCGTCGATGTCCAGGAACCAATGCCGGCTCATGGTGGTCAGCCGGCCCTCGTCCTTCGGCAGCAGGCTAAAGCGTGTGATCGCACGTTGGCGCCCCGTGAGGTCCGAGTAGAGCAGCTCAATCGTGATGATCTGACCCTCGTCGATCGCCTGTGCGAGTTCAGCCCGCAGTGGGTCGTCGGGGTTGCGCAGCGCGCCCTGCCACATGCCGATATCCCCGCCCGGGATGTAGAGGTCGCGGCTCTGTGTGTGAAACGCACTGTCGGGCATCGGGCGCGGCTCAGCGCTCGTAAAGGAGGCGCCGACAGATGCCGCCCAGCCCTGGCAGACGCCGAGCCCGCTGCCGACGTTGCGCAGGCTGATCGCGAGATAGACCCGCCCGTTGACGTGCAATGCCGCAGCACGTCCGCCCTCGGCGTGGGCCCACTGGCCGTCGGCGAAGTTCAGCGCTTGAGCGGCGTCGTCGAGCCGCGATGGCACCAGGATCGGTCGTCGCTGCTCCTGCAGGGCGACCTCGGCGATCTGAGCCGAGCGGTTGGCCGATCGCAGTGCCGCGAACGTCGCGAGCGCCAGCACGAGCGTGCCGGTTGCGGTCGCCAACGACGAGATCGTCACCCAGTCTGTCGCCAGGAGCAACATCGCGGACGAGTTTCGCAGTCGTTGGCGACGGTGCCCTCGCTCCGCGGAGGTCTGATAATCTACAACCAGATGGTTGTAGATTATCAGCCACGAAACGCGCTCTCGGCCGCTGACGCCGATCGGGTGTTCAAGGCGCTCTCCGACTCCACGCGGCGCGACATCCTGGCCCGCGCGATCGTCTGCGAGCAGTCGGTCTCAGCGCTTGCCCGTCGCTACGAGATCAGTCTCACAGCGGTGCAGAAGCACGTCGGGGTACTGGAGCGCGCGAACCTGATCGCCAAACAGCGCAGGGGCAGGGAGCAGCTCGTCAGAGCAAACCAGGAGACGCTGCGGCGTGCCTTCACGCTGCTCGCGGAGTACGAGCAGCTATGGATCCAGCGCGCCGTGCAGATCGCAGAGATCTTCGCCGACGAAGAAGGAGAAACACGATGACAGTGATCAACAGCACGACCGACCCGGACACTCTGACGATGACCATCGTCGCCGAGTTCGAGGCAGCGCCGGAACGGGTCTGGGAAGTGTGGGCCGATCCCCGTAAGCTCGAGCGCTGGTGGGGGCCGCCAACCTATCCGGCGACATTCGGGCGCCATGAGTTCAGGGTCGGGGGTCAGTGCCGGTACTTCATGACCGGTCCGAGCGGTGACCGGCCGCACGGCTGGTGGCGTATCGATGCGCTCGACGAGCCCCGCCGAATCGAGTTCGTCAACGGGCTCGCCGGCGACGATGGTGAACCGCTGCCGGAAGTCCAACCGATGGGCGGCGTCGTCACGTTCGAGCCGACCGCCGGCGGTACGCGGATGACGGTCATCACCAGCTTTGTCGACAGCGAGCAGATGGAGAAGATGATCGCGATGGGTATGCAGGAGGGGATGCGCGGTGCGATGGGCCAGATCGACGCGCTGTTGGCGCCCGTGGTCGCAGCCTGACAATCGCACGCCGGCGGGAGCTGGGGCTAGGTGCGAGTGGCGGTCAGCCGAGCGTGCATGCCGAGCGAGAGGTGGCCTGGCATCGAGCAGAAGAGCTCGTAGCGTCCTGCTCTGAGATGCCAGGTCGCCTCGCTGATCTGCCCGGGCCGAGTGATCCTCACCCGTGCCAGGACTCCTCCGACCATCTGGCCGGACGAGTTCAGGCGCCGGACCTCAGTGTCGTGCAGATCCTGGCCACGGTTCCATAGCTCGACCAGCACCGTCCCAGCCGGGACGGTGCTGCGTGAGGGCCAGAGCGACCACTCCTGCGCATCGATCAGGAGATGCACCGGCGCGTGGCGTTTGGTCGCTGCCGCGGCAAAGCCGGCCGCGGCAGCGAGAACCAGGCCGCAACAGAGGCAGAGCTGCAGCAGTCGTCTCACGCCAGCAGGGTGTAGCGCTTGAAGCGATGCGCTTCAGGAATGACGGCTCCGGCATCATGATCGAACCACTGTTCGAGCAGCGACGCGTAGACGCCACGGAAGTCGACGTTGACGACCTGATTGCCGTTGACGTCGAGTTTGTTCAACGCCGGAAACTCGCCGATCATGCCGCCGTTCACGCGGCTGCCGATCAGCAGTGAGGTGCCGGCGGCTCCGTGATCGGTGCCGTCCGAGCCGTTCTCCTGCGCGCGCCGGCCGAACTCGGACCACACGTGCACCAGGACGCGATCGTCGACGCCCCTCGCTTCGAGGTCAGACTGGAACGCGGCCAACGAATCGGACACGAGCTGCACACCGCTGTCGAATGTCGAGGTCTGGCTCGAGTGGGTGTCGAACTCGACGTCGGTCGTGAGCGCCACACACTTGAGCGGCACGCCGGCGGCGATCATCGACGCGAGCCCGGCCAGTCGCGCCGGCAGGTCGTCACTCGATGAGGCGGGGTAGGTGACCTTGCCGCCGTAGACGGCGGCCGGGTTGGCGGACGCACTCGAGGAGCTGTCCGAAAGCTTCGACCATGGTTTAAGCGTGCGCCGAACGATTCCGACCTCAGAGGCAGCGCTCGCCACCTGTTTGATCGCGGGGTCGTGAGCGTTCCTCAGCCTGTCCCCCAGCGACGAGGCGGACTCGAGCGCCCATTCGGACGCGTTGCCCCAGACGCCGTTGAGCCAGACCGCGAAGTTGTCCGGCTGATCGATCGCGGCGATCGGGTTCTTGGCGGTTGCGAGCGTCGGGTTCAGTTGCCCGTCGAGCGACAGGCCCTGCAACGGGTTGCTCTCGTCGCCGGCGACGTCGATGTAGCGGCCGAGCCAGCCGGTATTCAGCGATGCGTCGGTGCCCCCCACCTCCCAGTAGTGGCGCGAGGTGAAGTGCGACATATCCTCGTCGGCGTAGCCGATCCCGGGAAACACGAGCACCTTGCCGTCGTTGTGGAGATTCGCGATCGACGCAGCCGACGGGTGCCAGGTGAGGCTGGGGTCCTCGCGGAACTGGACCCCGGAACCCGGAGCGACCGCGAGCGTCGGCCTCAGCTTCTCGTAGAGGGGATCTCCTGCAGGCGCCAGCAGCGACAGCGAGTCGATCCCGCCCTGGAGGAACAGCGACACGAGGATTGGGCTGCGCTTTGATTGCACAGTGGCCGCGCGCGCGACACCGTCCCCGAGCATCCCGTCTGTCAGGCCGGCGCGACCGGCGCCATAGACCAATGCCAGCCCGCCGACGGCCCCGGCGAGGAACCGGCGCCGGTCGATGCCGACTCCAGCAGGAATCGGCATGCGCGAATCCCATTCGCGCATCACGGGGCGCGTGCCGCTCGCGAGAACCCGCCGGATCGCCTGCGACCGCGCGAACGAATCGCAATGCACCTGGTCCGGCGTAACGCGAGGTTCGTTCATGCGGTCATCCAATCCGGGGTCATCGGCACCAGGTTGCGAAGCGCGTTCTGTCGCAGGTTGCGAAACTCGACCTGCTCCCAGCTCTGGTTCTGGCCGTGCGCGATCCGGCGGCCCAGGTCCAGCAGGTGGTTGCGCGTTATGTCGGACAGTGGACGGCCACCCCAGAATGCGATCGCGTGGTCGTACGCTGCGCTGCTGGTCTCCTCGAGTCCGAACGGGTATGTCTTGCCCTCGAGCACGCGCTTGTTGAGGGCCGTGTTGACGGCCTGCAAACGCCCGGCCCAGCGCGAGGTGTCGAGCCACTGTGCATAGTTCCAGCCGGCCACGTTCGGCGGCTGGAACAGAACCTGCCCCGTCAGAGACGCAACCCAGGCCCAATCGGTTGTCGTGATCGTCTGACTGCTGGCGCGCAGCAGCCCGGCGGTCCACACGACTGGAGGCGTCACCAGCCGCGGTCCCTCATAGAACTGTGGGTGGCGCAGGATCGCCTCCATAATCGGCCGCACCTCATGGCCGCTGCTCACATAGGCGCGCTCCAGCTCGCGGCCCGCTTTCCTCGGTAGCTCGCCTCCGACGAAATATCCCCAGAGCTTCTGCACAAAGAACGACGGATGGGTGTCGTGAGAGATGGCCAATCGGGCGCTGTCCTTCCAGTTCCAGCGGCCGACGTGCCCGAAGATCTTCTTGCGCCCGTAATCGTGCAGCTTGGGGTCGAAGCGGAAATTCACCGGCCCGCGCGTGGGGCTCCAATCATTCGTCCACCCGGTCAGCGCCCGTGAGTTCTGAACGACGTCCGCCTCGCCGTAACCGCGACCCTGCCCGAGCGTGAACAACTCGAGCATCTCACGCCCGTAGTTTTCGTTCGGGTAGCCCTTCTCGTTGGTGTTGCCGTTGAGCCACAGCAGCATCGCGGGATCGACGGTCACGTCCAGCAGCAGCTTGTGGAAGTTCCCCAGGGCGTTGCGTCGCATCATCTGGTTCTGGTTGATCATCAGCTGCGCGCTGGATGCGGACTCAGAGGTGGCGAACCAGCTGTGCCAGACGAGCGTCATGCGCTCGATGAGCTGGTGATCCGAGCGCACCATGCGGTCCAGCCACCAGCAGTGATCGTCACCCCAGACGTTGATCGGATCCAGCGGATTGCCCTTGTCGTCGTGTGGAGCCTTGCCAATCAGTCGCGCGCGGCCTTTCGGTCGGGTCAGCGACGCGACGGCTGCGTCCATGCCCGTGCGGGCCACGCGCTCGGCGTCGCCGGGCTTTGGCCCGAAACCGGCTCGCCAGAGCAGGCGTGTGGCCTGTTCCTCAGTGAATGGTCCGCGGTAAACCGCGGTTGGTGAGGGTCCCAGCAGGGTCATGACGATCTATCCGGACGAATCCAGCAGATCAGCACATCGTGAGTACTGGGGCGGACGAACTGGCCATATCTACTAGAGACATCGGCTGAGATCCCCGAGTTGCGCGGGCGCGAACGTGCAGCATGAGCCGTTCGGTGTGGAGTGTGTTGTGGTTCGGTGTACAAGCTGGTCCGGTGGCCCCATTGCACCTACATTGAAGTGATGGCCACAGTCAATGTCGGCGGTTTGCGCATGTATTACGAGCTCAGTGGCAGCGGGCAGCCGCTGGTGCTGATCGGTGGCCTGGGCATCGACGTGTCCGAGTGCTCGCAGCTGATCGAGGCGCTGAGCTCGCACCATCGCGTGCTGGCCTTTGACAACCGTGGCGCCGGCCGGACCGATAAGCCGGATGAGCCGTACTCGGTCGAGCAGATGGCCGAGGACACGGCCGGTTTGATGCGCTCGCTGGGGATCGACCACGCGCACGTTGTCGGTATCTCGCTCGGTGGCAGGATCGCACTCGATCTGGCGCTGTCGCATCCGGAACTTGTGAGCGACCTGGTGCTCGCCAGCACCTGCGCCCGTGTGGCGCGCCGTTGGCCGACGCGGATCCTCGGTCTTGTCTCAGCCGTATTCCGTGGTCGCTATCCGCAGCCGCGCTACGCGTTCAATCACCAGCGCCGGGCCAGTGACGGCTACGACCGAACCGACCGGCTCGGCGACCTGCGGACGCCGACGATGGTGATTCACGGGCGCCACGATCACATCGTCCCGCACCGGCTCGCCAAGGATCTGGCCGCGGGCATTCCAGGCGCGCGTCTCGCGACGGTACGGAGCGGCCACCTGTTTCCACTGACTCACAGTGGCGACTTCGCCTCACGGATCGCGCAGTTCACGTCCGAGCCGCGTGCGTTGGCGCCGGCGCACTGACGCGTTCGTCGCTGGGAGCGACGCGCCTGATCCCGACCAGGCTGAGGATCCCGCTGATGAACGCTAGTGCCGCGGCGAGCACCATCGCGAGGCGGTAGGAGTCGACCGAGGCGTGCTCGAGCGTGGCCCTGACCTGTGGTCGCTGCCGGTCGCTGAAGGCGTCCGGCACGTTGGTCTGAAGCGGCGCCTGCGCTGCCCTGGCGACCGCAGATGAGTATGCCGGTGCCGGCTGAGGGACGGTCAGCTTCTGATTCACCTCACTCGAGAAGTGCGTTGCCACAACTGCTCCGACGGCTGCGATCGCGATCAGACCGGCCAGGCGTGCGACCGCGTTGTTGATGCCGGAGGCGAGGCCCGCGTGCTCGATCGGCGCCGATGAGAGCACTGTTGCGGTGAGCGGGGCGACGGTGATGGCAAGCCCGAAACTGAGCAGCATCACGCCGGGGAAGACATCGGTGGCGTATTGCGGGTTGAGGCCGATCCTCGACAGCAGGAGCAGGCCGGCTCCCGCTATGAGCGGCCCGATTCCCATGAACAGTCGCGGGCCGAAGCGATCGGCGAGCGCGCCGAATCGCCCCGCCAGCAGGAACATCACGATCGAGATCGGCAGCAGTGAGAGTCCTGCCGCGATTGGCCGGTAGCCACCGACCTGCTCGAGGAAGACGACCACGAAGAAGGTCGCCACGTTCAGCGAGCCGTAGAGCGCGAAGGTCGCGAGATTCCCGACGCTGAAGTTTCGCGAGCGAAAGATGCCGAACGGCAGCATCGGCGCCTTGCATCTTCGCTCCCAGAGCACAAAGATCAACAGCAACATGCAGCCCGTCATGAGCGAGAACAGAACGCGCGGATCGCCCCAGCCGTGACTCGGTTGCTCGATCAGCGCGAAGATCGGGCCCGCCAACCCGAATGCACAGAGCAGACCACCCACCCAGTCGACATGTGCTCGCTCGGCCGGCGGCCGCGCGGGAATCTGCCGGGCGATCCAGAGGGTCACCAGTACGAGCGGAACGTTTACGACGAAGATCCAGCGCCAGGATCCGATCTCGACCAGCAGGCCACCAAGCAACGGCCCGGCCACGGTTGCGATTCCGGTCCAGGCTGTCCAGGTACCGATCGCGCCGGCCCTCTGGCGTTCTGAGAACGTGTCGATGATCAGCGCCAGGTTGCTGGGTACCAACAGCGCCGCGGTGACGCCCTGCAACGCTCGCGCGCCGATCAGCGCCGGAGCATCCGGCGCGGCCGCACATACCAGCGACGCCAGGCCGAAGCCACCAACACCCAGGCAGAAGATGCGTCGGCGACCGAACATGTCGCCCAGCGAGCCGCCGACCAACAGCAGCGACCCGAGTGTCAGCAGGTAGGCGTCGACGACCCACTCCTGGGTGCTCAAGCCGCCGTGCAGGCTCGCGCGGATCGCGGGCAGCGCGACGTTGACGATCGTACCGTCGAGGAATGCGGCTGACGAGCCCAGGATGCAGGCCAGCAGCGTCAGCCGCTGGCTGCGTGTGTACGCCTGAGGTGCCGACTCGGAGGTGGTCAGATCGGGCCGCCGTTCCTGAGACGTTTTAGCGCACGATCTCCGGCGAGACGCTTGCCGAACGGGTTAGGCTTTGGCGCGATGAGTGACTCGCCGATCCGCACGGTCCTCGGAGTCATCGACGCGCTCGACCTCGACGCGGCCGTGGCGCTGTTCGCTGCTGACGCCACGTTGATGACGGCGTTCGGTGAGCACGCGACCGGGATCGAGCAGATCCGCGGTGCGTTGGCCGATCTGCTCCATGGACTGCGCGCAACAGAGCACACCGTGTTGAGCGAGTGGAATCCGGAGCGGGGGCTCTGGATCGCTGAGGTCATCGCGATCTACGAGCTGGCGGATTTCAGCCGGCGAGGGCCGTTCGAGCGGGCGATAATCCTCCGCTCCAGCGACGACGGTGTCGCGGATCTGCGGATCTACGGCGCCCACGAGCTGCCTGTTCCCGAGTCCGGCGGCGGCTACCAGGACGTGCGCGGCCCGCACGGCTGGCTACCGACGCTCTGACAGGCCGAGATCAGTCTGGTGCCGGGGCTCACGCCCTGCCGGCTGGCTGGGAGGATCGAGTCGCTCCCGCGCCGGGATCGGAAGCGTGGCCGCACCATCGGTGCTGAGCTGGACTGAGCTTTCGTAGTGCGCGACCTTCACCTCTGGCCCTCCGAGCAGGCGATAGGTGGCCTGGCTCGGTTCGATGTCCACCTTCAGTATCGAGTCACGGAAACTGAGTCGGAACGCGACTCGGGTCAGCTGGTCGGGCAGCTGCGGTTTGAAGCCGAGCGTTCCGCCGTGGTCGCGCATGCCGCCGAAGCCGCTGACCGCGGCGATCCAGGCCCCAGCAAGCGAGGCGATGTGTACGCCGTCGCGCACGTTGTGCTCCAAATCGTCCAGGTCCATCAGGGCGGCTTCGCGGCAGTAGGCGTATGCGAGCTCCAGGTGGCCGACCTCGGCTGCGATGACCGATTGGGTGCAGGCCGAAAGCGACGAGTCGCGAACCGTCAACGGCTCGTAATAGTTGAAGTCGGCGAGCTTCTGCGCGGGCGTGAAGGAGTCCCCGCACATGTGCAGCGCCAGCACCAGGTCCGCCTGCTTCACGACCTGCTTGCGGTACAGGTCGAAGTACGGGAAATGGAGGAGAAGCGGGTACTGCTCGGGCTTGGTGGCATCGAAGTCCCAGAGCTCATGTTGTGTGAATTCGTCAGCCTGCGGGTGGACGCCGCGCTCCTGGTCGTAAGGGATGACGATGGCCGCCGCGGCGTCGCGCCACGCGGCCGTCTCCTCCTGTTCGACCCCCAGGTTGCGGGCGATGTCCGGATGTCTCGCCGCCGCGTCGGCGGCGGCACGCAGGTTTCGCTGTGCCATCAGGTTCGTGTAGACGTTGTTGTCCGCGATCGCGCTGTACTCGTCAGGGCCGGTGACGCCATCGATCCGAAAGCCGCCCTTGGGGTCACGATGCCCGAGCGAGTGCCAGAGTCGGGCCGTCTCGACGAGCAGTTCGATCCCGATGTCGCGTTCGAAAGACTCGTCGTCGACAGCGTGTTGATAACGCTGCACCGCCGCGGCGATGTCGGCGTTGACGTGGAATGCCGCGGTCCCCGCCGGCCAATAGCCGGAGCACTCCTCACCGTGGATGGTCCGCCAGGGGAATGCTGCGCCGGCGAGCTGCAGCTGCTGTGCTCGAGCTCGAGCTCGATCGAGCGTCCGGTGGCGCCAGCGCAGCGCGTCCGCGGCTGCGCGCGGCATCGTATAGGTCAACACCGGCAGGACGTAGGCCTCGCTGTCCCAGAACGCATGCCCATCGTACCCCGAGCCGGTGAGTCCCTTGGCGGCGATCGCCCGCTGTTCCGTGCGTGCACCGGCCTGCAGCACATGGAAGAGACCGAAACGGGTCGCCTGCTGGAGCTCCGGATCACCCTCGATCTCGACGTCCGCGCGCTCCCAGAAGGACTGGAGGAACTGCTTCTGCTCTGCCAGCAGACCGTCCCATCCGGTCGCGTGCGCCTCTGATATCGCGGCCGAAACCTGATCGACCAGTGCGGGCGTGGAACGCTCGCGTGACCATCCGTAGCCGACGTACTTGACCACGCGCAGCGTCTCACCCGGCTCAAGCTGGGCGGCAGCGATCAGCCGGGCCATGTCATCGAACGCCTCGATCGAGACGTCGGTCTGCTCAGGTCCCTGGACCTCATTGCGCATCGCCGCTGCTATCCGCAAGCCGCTGGCGGCCGTTCGATGGACCAGCACCGCACGCATATCGGCGCTCTCCTGAAGGTCGGACTCGAGTGGTGGCATCGTGCCCGCGCTCGCCCGTGGATCCGATGCGGATTGGGGCAACCTCTCGTTCGCGATGAGCTCGGACTGGATCACCACTCGCACCGGAGCGTCGACCGGCTCCACCTCGTAGGCGATCGCGATCACGGCCCGCTGCGTGAACGAGACCAGCCGGGTCGACCTGATCCGAACGCGCTGATGCGAGGGTGAAGTCCAGTCCGCGCTTCGTCGCAGAACGCCCTCGCGCATGTCGAGCACGCGTTCGTGGCTGTTCAACATCCCGTAGCGAACGTCGAACGGCGCGTCTCCCACCAGCAGGCGCATGATCTTGCCGTTGGTGACGTTGACCACCGCCTGGCCCTGTTCAGGATCTCCGTAGGCTGCCTCGGCATAGGGCAGCGGCCGCACCTCCCAGAATCCGGCCATGTACGTTCCCGGAAGACCGTTCGGTTCACCCTCGTCGAGGTTGCCACGCAGCCCGATATTGCCGTTGGAGATCGCGAACACCGACTCGCTCTGGGCGAGCCGAGTGAGGTCGAGCTCGGTCTCCCGGATCGCCCACGGCTCGACCGGGTACGCGGGGTGTCGGATCACCGGTCGAGCAGCTCCGCCAGATCGTCGACGACGCGATCTGCCCCGTGTGCGATGAGCGCACTGCGCTGGCCGACACGGTCGACGCCGATCACGTAGCCGAAACCTCCGGCGCGACCAGCCTGCACACCAGCGAGCGCGTCCTCGAACACGGCCGCGCGGGACGGCTCAATCCCAAGCTTCGTCGCGCCTGCCAGAAAGGTGTCCGGCGCGGGCTTTCCATGCAGGTGCTCATGGTCGGCGACGACTCCATCGACGATCGTGTCGAAGAGATCGGCCATGCCGGCGGCCTTCAACACGTCGCGGGCATTGGCGCTGGAGGACACGACCGCCCGCGCGACCCCGGCATCGGCGGCCGCGCGCACGTAGCGAACGGATCCCTCGTAAGGCTCGACTCCGTGGTCGTGGATCAACTTGAGCACCCGTTTGTTCTTGTTGTTGCCCACGCCGTGGACCGTCAGAGCGTCTGGGGGGTCGTCCGGTGTTCCCTCCGGCAGTTCGATTCCCCGCGACTGCAGGAACGACCGTACCCCGTCCTCGCGTGGCTTGCCGTCGACGTACTCGTCGTAGTCAGCGACCTTGTCGAACGGCACGAACTGGCCGCCGGCATGATCAACGCGGTTCCCCAGAAATTGATCGAACGTCTGCTTCCACGCGTCGGCGTGCACCTTGGCCGTCTGGGTCAGCACGCCGTCGAGGTCGAACAGGAGCGCATCGATTTCGGCGGGCAAGCCGAGCACGGTCCTGATTCTCACACGTTTCCGGTCGCGCGGGACGTTGTCCGACCGTCCGGGCGCGTTCAGCCATCGGGTCGCGCCCGGTGCTAGAAGAAGCCGATGCGATGGAGCGGCCAGTAGGTCGCGAAGGCCGTACCGATGACCCATTTCTGGGGTACCGGGCCCCAGTAGCGGCTGTCATCCGAGTTGCCGCGGTTGTCGCCCATCATGTAGTAGTCGCCCTTGGGGACGACGATCGTCTTTGGGAAATTGCAGTTGCCGGGCCCGTCGCTGCAGGACTGAACGTATGAGCCGTGCTCCTCGACGCCGTTGCGCCAGACGTGTCCGTTGAGAATCCGGAGATGGTCGCCCGGCAAGCCGACGACGCGCTTGACGAAGGTCTCCGTCGACTCGGTCGCGCCGTGTTCATCGCATGCCTGCGAGTGGTTCGCTCCCTGGTTGGGGTCGCCGCACACGGCGGCGTCAGCGTCGGCCGGTGGGTGGAAGACGACCACGTTTCCGAGCGAGGGCGAGGTGTCAAGGCGGTTCACGAGGATCCGCTGGCCGATCTCCAGCGTCGGCTTCATCGATCCGCTCGGGATCTTGTAAGGCTTCACGAGAAACGCCTGGATCAACAAGGCGAGGCCGACCGCGATTCCGACGGTCAGCACCAGCTCGATCGCGTTGGCGAGACCGCTCTTGCGCGCCGTCTGCGGCGCGGGTGCCTCGACCGTGCCGCTCGTGGGTTCTGCAGCCATCCGGGCAAGCATAGAAGCCGATTACTGAGCAGCAGTTAAGTGAAGCGAGGCGTGCGGAGCTGGGCGACGCGATCAGGATCCGCGTGCGACGCTACGCCCGGTGAACGGCTTGCAGATACTGCTCGTCGTGATCGGGTCGGTCGCGGTCACGGCGTTTGCGCAGCGGCTAGAGCTAGAGCCGCCGCTGGTGATCACGGCCGTGGGTCTCGGGGTGTCATACATACCGGGCGTGCCGCGCCTGCAGATCGAACCCGAGCTGATGCTCGGTGTCGTCGTCCCGCCACTGCTCTACGCGACCGCTTTGGACGCATCGGTGGTTGCCTTCATGCGCAAACTCTGGCCGATCCTTGGGCTGGGTGTGGGGCTCGTGCTCGTCACCGCCGTCGTGGTCCGGTTCGTCGGCAACGCGGTGATGGGAGGGCTGACGATGACCACGGCGTTGGTGCTCGGCGCGGTGATCGCGCCGTCCGATGCCGTCAGCGCGCTCGCGATCGGCCGGGCCCTCGGTCTGCGCAAACGGGTGCTGACGCTGCTCACCGGTGAGAGCCTGGTCAACGACGCGGCCGCGCTGACGATCTTCGCGGTCGCGATCGCCGCGGCGACCGGCAGCCACACGCTGGTCCACAGTCCGGTTCTGCTCTTCCTGTATGACGCGGCCGCCGGGATCTGCGTGGGATTGGCAGTTGGGGCGCTCACACTCCTCGTTCGTCGACGCCTGCGGAACCCGGGACTTGAAACCGTGCTGGGGTTGGTGACGCCGTTCGTCGCGTACGCGATCGCGGAGGAGCTCGACGCATCAGGCGTGCTGGCGACGGTCGCAGCCGGTCTGCTGGTCGGTCGGCTCTCGGTGCGAGCTGACTACCGGACGCGCCTGCAGGAGGCTCAGGTGTGGGATGCGGTCAACGTGCTGTTGGAGGCGTTCGTGTTCGCCTACGTCGGGCTGCAGCTGCGGGCGGTGTTTGATGATGTACAGGCGGCCGGCGAGTCGGTGTCAACGGTCTTTGCCGCCGGCTTGCTGATCCTGCTCGTCGTGATCGTTGTGCGGTCGCTCTGGGTTGCGCTCTCCTCCGGGCGCCAGCTCCTGTCTGATGAGATCCGCGCGCGAGCCCACGGCCGCAGGTCACACAGCGCCCGGGTGCAGGAGCGTGCCGGCAGGCGGCACGCGGCGGCCGATCCCGAGCAGCTCACGGGGCGAGAAGCGGTCGTCGTCGCCTGGACCGGAATGCGCGGGGTCGTAACGGTTGCCGCCGCGGCCGGCATTCCCGCGACGCTCGCCAACGGCCACCCGTTCCCGGGCCGTCCGGAGATAGAGGCGGTCGCATTCATCGTCACGGTCGGCTCGCTGCTGCTGGAGGGCACGACGCTGCCGAGGCTGATCAGCCGGCTCGGGGTCGCCGACCACAACGAATCCGAGCTCGAGCACGCCGAACAGGAGAAGACGATGGCGGTTGCTCGCAGGGCCGCCGTGGGGGTCTACCAGGACTTCCTCGCCAACCCGCCGGATGGCCTGGATCCGTCGCTGGTCCAAGCCGTGGCCGACCGCGTGGAGCGGGCGCGAGAATCCGAGAGTGACGTCCTGCGTAACGCGACCAGCCGGGACCGTTTCGCCGTGGTCTCGACCGAGCTTCGCGGCAAGGTGCTCGAATCCCAGCGTGAGGCGATCCTCGACGGGCTCAAGTCAGGCGAGCTGTCAGATGATTCGGCGCGCGACTTTCTCACCCAGCTCGATCACCAGCAGGCGGCGCTCGAATTCAACACTGCGATGCGTCTCTGAGAAGTGCGGGCCGGCTCAGGCGCTGACCAGAAGTGCGCTGATCTCATCGCTCGCGCGCCTCACGTGGACCGCCAGACTCGAGATCCCCGTTCGTCGCAGTCGGGACGTGGGCCCGACGACTGAGACCGCTGCGATCGCGCGGCGGTGGTCCGTGCCTCCGAGTAGCACCGGCGCAGCGACCGATGCGATTCCCTCCTCGAGTTCATCCTCCGTAAACGCGTACCCGCGCCGGCGGATCTCGCTCAGCGCGCCGAGCAGCTGCTGCGGGTTCATCAGCGTGTAGCGGGTCCAGCGCTGCAGGCCGGCGGCCAGGATCGCCTGGGTCACAGCGGGGTTGAAGGCCGCGATCGCGCGACCGGTGCTCGACGAGTGCGCGGGAAGGCGCCGCCAGGTCTCGTCATGGAACCGGGTGTCGAGCGTCTGCGCCTCGTGGCGGTCCAGGTACAGGACCTCGGCGCCGACCGGCACGCCCAGCTGCACCAGGTCGCGAACACGGTCGCGCAGGCGCTCGAGCACCGGCACGCTGACCTCGAAGAGGTTCACGTGACTGAGGGCGAGGTGCCCGTACTCGAACATCTTCAGGCCCAGGCGATAGCGACCGGCGCCGCTGCGGGACAGCACGCCCCGGTCTGCGAGCGCGCTCAGCACCGTGCTGGCTGTGCTCTTCGCGATTCCGACCCGGCGCGCCACCGCGCTGGGGCCGATGTCCGGGTTGGCCGCGACGGCGTCGATCACAGAAAACGCGATCGAAACGCTACGCGGCTGTCCGGGGCTGAGGTCGGCGAGAGCGGAATCGCTGGTGTTACTCACGGCTGGAACGATAACCGGGCGCCGTTCGGCTGGGCCGAACGAAGGTTGGTCCGCGGCTGTCGATAGCCGGTACGTTTGCGGCGAGAACCACACCCAGAGGAGAAGAGCCGGATGGCAACTGAATCACTGGCCGAAGCGATCGCCCGTGTGGGGAACCCGGTCGAGGTGCTGCGCAATCAGAGTTGGCCCGCATTCACGTTCCCGGTGGCACCCGAGTTCACGAACTGGCGTGACGAGCAGCGCGCCTGGAGCGGATCCGTGGCTGTGATGGATCAGTCACACCACATGACGCAGCTGTTCCTGCACGGCAGCGACCTGATCCCGATGCTCTCAGGCATTTCTCCCAATACGTTCGAGACCTTCCGGCCCGGCATCGGCAAGCAGCTGATCTCCGTCAACAAGGACGGCTTCATCATCGGCGACGGGATCCTGTTCTACAACTCCGAAGGCCCGGAGGGCCTGGTTCTGATCGGACACCACCTCCTGATCGACTGGGTCCGCTTCAACATCGAGGGGGCGGCAGCTGCGGGCAAGGACGTGCATCAGCGCCTTGAGGGCAACTCGCACATGCGCCCGGGTCCGCCGACGTTCTACCGGTACCAGCTTCAGGGGCCGTACGCGAACGCGGTCATGGAGAAGATCTTCGGCCCGCCGCCGGAGATCAAGTTCTTCCACATCGGCGAAGTCACGATCGCCGGCCGACCCGTGAAAGCGCTCAGGCACGGCATGGCCGGCCAGCCCGGCTTCGAGTTCTACGGGCCGTGGGAGGACAACGAGGTGATCCTGGATGCGATCCTCGAGGCCGGAGCGGAATACGGGATCGTCCGCGTGGGAGCGAAGGCGTACTCAGCCACGCCGCTGGAGTCGGGTTGGGTACCGACGCCGTTCCCGGCGATCTTTGACGAGGACTTTGCTGAATACCGCGAGTGGCTGCCGGCGGCGCGCGCCGGCTCGATCGGCGGGTCGTTCTACTCGCCGGACATCCACGACTACTACATGACCCCGTACGACCTGGGCCTTGGCCGCAGCGTGCGTTTCGATCACGACTTCCACGGTCGCGAGGCACTCGAACGGATTGCCGAGTCGCCACGGCGTCGCAAGGTCACGCTGCTCTGGAACGCAGGTGATGTCGCAGACGTCGTGCGCTCGCAGCTTGAGCCCGGCGTCCCCGGGAAATTCCTCGATTTCCCCAAGTCTCGCTACGGGCTTTTCCAGATGGACGAGGTGCGCCGCGACGGTGCACGAGTCGGGATCTCGACCGACGCCGGCTACATCGCTCACGATCAGCTCTATATGTCGCTGGCTACGGTCGACGTCGATGTCGCCGATGGCACAGAGGTGGAGGTCGTCTGGGGCGAGGACCCGATCTCCGCCAAACCGCAGGTGGACGCTGTTCACCGGCAGATGATCATCCGCGCCACCGTCGCGCCCGCCCCCTATCACGACTACGCGCGCACGGTCTATCGAGCGGACGGGCGGTAGCAGGCCAGGCGGCTAGCAGGCCAGGGGGCTAGCAGGCCGGGGCGGTATCAGGGCCGACGGCGAGCGCTGCCGTCGATGGCACGAGTCTGCGAACCTTTGAGCCTCACACGCGGGTCGGAGTGGATGAATATGAGTGATTTGGGCGAGCGTTTCATGGAGGACCATCGGTGGGCTCCCGGCCACATGTCGGACTACCTGGACGGTGACCTCGCTTCGGCTGGTCGGGAGCGGATGGAGCGCCACCTTCTTGAGTGCGAGCCGTGCCGGGCGCTGCTCGAGAGCCTGACTCGGACGGTCGAGGCGCTGCGCCGTGTCTCGTCGCCCGCCGGCGGGGTCGATGCGTACGAGATCGCCGGGCTGGTTCGTGCCCGGCTCGACCAGCCCGCCTGATCCGTGCGCCTTCTGAACCGTTCTGAGCCGGTGCCGGGTCCAACCTGGCATGAACAACAACACTGAGACCCAGAGCAACAACGATCGGCCTCGCGTTCAGAGGTCCGAGCAGGAGTGGCGTGAGCAGCTGAGCCCTGCGGCTTATGCGGTGCTGCGTCAGAAGGCGACTGAGCGGGCGTTCACCGGCGAGTACTTCGACGAGAAGCGTGGCGGTACCTACCGCTGCGCAGGCTGCGGCGCGGAGCTGTTCAGCTCGGACACCAAGTTCGACTCGGGCACGGGCTGGCCGAGTTTCACTGAGCCCGCGAACCGTGTCAACGTCGAGTTGGAGGACGACTTCAGCCACGGCATGCACCGCGTC
This sequence comes from uncultured Conexibacteraceae bacterium, assembly GCA_963844665.1. GTDB lineage: Bacteria > Actinomycetota > Thermoleophilia > Solirubrobacterales > Solirubrobacteraceae > Palsa-465. Next base: position 532,660 of record CAWJPB010000005.1, on the reverse strand, counting down.
GAGGTGACCTGCGCGGCCTGCGGCGGTCACCTCGGGCACGTTTTCCCTGACGGGCCCGGTGAGACAGGAGAGCGCTACTGCATCAACTCCTGTTCGCTGGCGCTGCACGAGCACTAACGGCGGACGAGGACTGACGCCAGTTCCGGCCGGGCGGCACCGCGTGACGCTGCCGCCCGGCCGGCGCCGGTCGCGCGCGTCGGCCATCGGGACGGGCGGGCGAGGCGCTATAACGGCGCCATGGCCGACGCTGCGCAAGCCGAGCAGGATCTGGTTCGGAGAGCGCGCGGCGGGGACAAGGATGCATTTGCCCAACTCGTGATCGCCCATGCCGACCGTGTCCAGGGCTCCCTGAGGCGGTTCGGCCTCACACCCGCTGAAGCCGGCGAGGTCGCTCAGGAGGTCTTTCTGCGAGCCTGGCGAGGACTGCCGAGGTTCGAGGAGCGGTCACAGTTCTCAACGTGGCTGTTCCGGATTGCCTTCAACGAGGCCCAGAGACGGTTATCTCGCCGTCCGCCGCCATCACTCGGTCCGAACCCCGACCGTGATGACGACGTGATCGCGTCACTGCCGGAATCGCCGGACGCGAGCCCGGAGGCCCAGACGCTCGATCGCGAGTTCGAGCGCACGCTCGAGCGTGCACTGGACCAATTGCCCGCGGACTGGCGCGCAGCCGTCGTGCTGCGAGATATCGAGGGACTCTCGACACACGAGGCCGCCCAGGTCGTCGGAGTGCGCGAGGCCGCGTTCAAGAGCCGGCTGCACCGTGGGCGAATGCAGCTGCGCGCCCTCCTCGAGCCATACCTGATGCTCGGGGAGGGCTGGCGCTGATGCTCGGGGGCGGGGGCCGACCCGCTACCTCACGGTGGTGGCGCAGAACGCGCCGCCATGCTTCTCGAAGTAGAGCTGGTGATAGTCCTCGGCTTCGTAGAACTCGACGGCGGGCACGATCTCGGTCGCGATCTGGCGGCTCAGGGTCTGCTGCAGCACGTCGCGTGAGGCGATCGCCTGCTGCTCCTGCTCAGGATCCTCAAAGAAGATCGCGGAGCGGTACTGCCTACCGATGTCCCATCCCTGGCGGTCACGGCTGGTTGGGTCGTGAATCGACCAGAACGCTTCCACGAGCTCCTCGTAGCGGATCTTCTCGGGGTCAAACCAGACGCGCACCGCCTCGGCGTGGCCGGTCGAGTCCGAGCAGACCTGCGTGTATGTCGGGTCGGTCGTCTGCCCACCGGTGTATCCGACCCGGGTGCCGACAACTCCCTCAATCTCGCGAAACGCCGCCTCGACACCCCAGAAGCAGCCGGCCGCGAAGGTCGCGACCTCCGTGCCCTCGACGGTCGAGTCCAGCGGTGCCGATTGTCCGTCTCTGTAGATCATCTCTGAGATCCTCTCGTTCGTTTGTCGAGAGGTTGGACCCGTCAGATCGGCTGAACGGTTCAGCCGATCGGCGGAGCTCCTGAACGCGCGAGAGGCCCCAGCGCTGGGGCCTCTCGCATTAGGTTGGCGCGCGGTACGGCCGCCCCGGTTACCGATACGGCTCGGGGTCAGGCACGCCGCAGGCCGATCAACCGCAGCCGGTGTTGAACCCGCAGCTCGAGCACGTGTAGCAGGCCCCGGTGCGCTGCATCATGCCGCCGCACTGCTGGCAGGCCGGGCCGAGGTCGAGGCCGAACGGGCTCCGGGCCGAGGCGGCCGGCACGACCGGCGGAGTGTCGGTCAGGCCCGCGGTGGGCGGCTGCGTCGGCGCGGCCGGCTTCGAGGATGAGGCGGAGCCGTCCGAGTCATGACTGTGCTCGTGCCGGCGGATGTCCAGCGCGGGCAGCGAGGTGTCGCTCGAATGCGAGGTGAGCGCGTCCTCAGCGGCCTTGCGCGCACGCACGGCCGGCGTGAGGATGCCGAGGTCCTCCTGGGTGTCGGCATCGAGGAAGCGCGATGCCAGCCAGCGCATGATGTAGTCAGGCATCGACTTTGCGAACGGGATCTCCGGATTGCTCGTCATGCCCTCCGGTTCGAAACGCATGTAGCTGAACTTCCGGACGAGCGTCTCCAGCGGCACGCCGTACTGCAGCGCGATCGAGATCGAGGTCGCGAACGCGTTCATCATGCCGCGCATCGTCGAGCCTTCCTTGCCGATGTCCGTCAGGAAGATCTCGCCGACGGTGCCGTCGTCGTACTTGCCGGCGGTGATGTAGCCCTCGTGGCCGCCGACAGAGAACTTGTGCGTGATCGACTCGCGCTCACGCGGCATGCGGTTGCGCCGCGGCGGCGCCGATGCGATCGCGTCAGCCACGGCCTTCTCGATCGCGGCCTCGACGTCGACCGGCGCCTGGGCGTCCTGCTGCGCGTCGGTGCGCAGTGCCTGGGCGGTCTTGGAGCCGTCCCGGTAGATCGCCAGCGCCTTGATCCCGAGCTTCCATGCCTGGGTGTAGGCATCGGCGATGTCAGCCGCCGTCACCTCGCTGGGCATGTTGACCGTCTTGGAGATCGCACCGCTGATGAACGGTTGGATTGCGCCCATCATCTTGATGTGGCCCATGTGCGAGATCGCGCGCTCACCGACGGCCACGTCGAACACCGGCAGGTGATCGGCCGTCAGGTCCGGGGCACCGACGATCGTGCCGTGCTCGTTCACATAGGCGACGATCTGCTCGATCTGCTGGTCGCTGTAGCCGAGTGTCTCGAGCGCCAGCGGCACGGTCTTGTTGACAATCGTCATCTGGCCGCCGCCGACCAGCTCCTTGAACTTGACCAGCGAGAAGTCGGGCTCGACGCCGGTCGTGTCGCAATCCATCAGGAAGCTGATCGTCCCGGTCGGCGCCAGCACCGTTGCCTGCGCGTTGCGGTAGCCGTGCTCCTCGCCCAGCGCGACCGCCTCGTCCCAGACGCCGCGCGAGGATTCGAGCAGCCCCGTGTCAGAGCAGGACTCGTCGCCGAGCGCGTAGGCCGCGTCACGGTGCATACGCATCACCGCGTTGTGTGGCTCGCGGTTCTCCTTGTAGCGGTCATACGGACCCATCGCGGCGGCGACCTCGGCCGAGCGCAGGTATCCACGACCGGTCATCAGCGCCGTGATCGCGGCGGCAATGCCGCGACCCTCGTCAGAGTCGTAGGGCAAACCGTTGGCCATCAGATAGGCGCCGAGGTTCGCATAGCCCATGCCGAGCTGACGGAACGCGCGTGCGTTGGTCGAGATCTCCTCGGTCGGGTAGCTCGACGGCGAGACCACGATCTCCTGCGCGAGGAAGACGATGTCGATCGCCTTCTCGAACGAGCGCACGTCGAAGCTGCCGTCCTGGCGACGGAACTTCATCAGGTTCAGCGAAGCGAGGTTGCAGGCCGAATTGTCGACATGCATGTACTCCGAGCACGGGTTCGAGGCGTTGATCCGGCCCGAGTTCGGGCAGGTGTGCCACTGGTTGATGACCGTGTCGTACTGGAGGCCCGGGTCGGCGCAGCGCCACGCTGCCTGCGCGATCTTCTGGAGCAGTTCCCGTGCGGGGACCGGCTCGCCGGTCGGCTCGCCGGTGGTTCGCGCGATCAGATTCCAGTCCTCGTCGCGCTCGACAGCGCGCATGAACTCGTCGGTGACACGCACCGAGTTGTTCGCGTTCTGGTACTGGATCGAGTGAAAGCCGTCACCGTCGATCGACATGTCGAAGCCGGCGTCGCGCAGGGCCGCTGCCTTGTCCTCCTCCTTGGCCTTGCACTCGATGAACTCGACCACATCCGGGTGGTCGATGTCGAGCACCACCATCTTGGCGGCGCGCCGAGTGCCGCCTCCTGACTTGATCGAGCCGGCCCAGGCGTCGGCTCCGCGCATGAACGAGACCGGACCGGACGCGGTGCCGCCACGGCTCAGGTGCTCCATCGAACCACGGATCCGCGAGAGGTTGATCCCGGACCCCGAGCCACCGCGGAAGATCATGCCCTCCTTGGTGTTCCATTCGAGGATCGACTCCATCGTGTCGTCCACCGAGAGGATGAAGCAGGCGCTCGCCTGCATCTTGGGACTGCCCTCCGGGTGCCAGCCGACGTTGAACCAGACCGGTGAGTTGAAAGCCGCCATCTGATGAAGCAGGATGTAGGTCAGCTCGTCCTCGAACGCCTGGGCATCCTCGGTGCTCGCGAAGTAACCGCGCTGCGCGCCCCAGCCGGCGATCGTGCCGGCGACTCGCGTGAGCATCTGCTTGACCGAACGCTCACGTTCGGTCGACCCCGGCTTCCCCCTGAAGTATTTCTGGGCGACGATGTTGGTCGCGTTCTGCGACCAGGTCTTCGGGAATTCGACGTCGTTCTGCTCGAACGAGACCCTGCCGCCGTGTCCGATGCGAGCGTCGCGCAGCTCCCATTCGACCGTCGAGAACGGATCCTGGCCGGCTTCGGTGAAGTACCGCTCGATCGACAGGCCCTGCCCGGTCGTGTTATCTGTAATTGGGGTCTGCGAGCTCTTCTCCATACCTACGACTCCTTCTCGTGCTCCGTCGCTGCTTGCGTGATGCCTCTGCGCGGGGTCGCTGAGGGGTCGAGAAGCATCCCGCCACGGTCGGACGGAACCGCTCCTCAGCCAGCCTGCCGACGACCGTCGGAAGCGCCAAAACGGCGCCGTTGCAGCGAGTTAAATTTTAGCGAGCGCGCGCGCGTTTCAGACCGCGTCGAGGCGCTCTGAGCAAGTCAGGAGTTCTGACGCGAAGCCTGCGCCGCGAGCGCCAGTGATTCATCCCTGAGTGCCTGCTGCGCGGTGGCGGCGACCAGTGCCTCCTCGGCGCGCGAACGTCTCTCGGCTTCGTCGCGGATTGCGTCGGCGTGCTCGTGTACCTGAGTCCGCAGGACGTCGATCTCCGCCGCCCGTGCGGCGAGCGTGGCGTCGCGGTCGGCCAGCCTCGCCTGAAGCTCGGCGTTGAGGTCGTAACCGTGCTGGGTGTCGGCGTCTGGGGCGAGGTCACGGTGCGACGCGAGTTCCTCCTCGAGCGAGATCACCTGCTCCCGGGCGGCGGCGGTCTCCTCTCGCGCTGCTGCGAGCGAGTTCTCGTGCGCCGCGGCAATCGATTGCCGCTCGCTCTCACGTTCGTCGAGCGTCTGCTGCAGCACCGTGATCTGCGCCTGTGCGTGGGCCAGTTGCTCATCAAGCTCGGTTGCCTCGCGACGGCTCGCGTGAGCGCGCGAATGGGCGAGCTCCGCTGCGGTCCGCAGCCGCTCGAACTCGGCGCTGCGGTCGGTCAGCTGCGTCTCGAGCGCGCCCTGAGCGCGGGTTGCGGAATCGGTTGCGGCTCGAAGCTGTGCCTCCAGCGAGCCGGCATTGGCAGCCGCTGCACGGGCTCGCGCCTCCGCCTGGTCGCGATCAGCGATCGCCTCGTCGCGTTCAGCAATCGAGGCGTCGCGTTCGGCGCGCGCCTCCTCGCGCTCGGCGCGGACATGGGCCAGCTCCGACTCGGTGGCGCTGCGCCGTTCGCGCTCAGCCTGGAGCCGGTGCTCGAGCTCGGTGATCGCCAGCCTACGGGACTCGGCCCGGCGCTCGGCGTCGACGAGGCGGGATGACTCGGATTGCTCGCTCGGCTCGGCGTCGGAGGGGCCGGCCGGGTCGACCCCAGCCGCCGGTACCGCACTGAGCGCCGTATGCCGGCGCGTCGGCGCCGGCAGCGGCACGACGATGTCGTCGGGCAGCGCCAGCGCGTACGTCGACTCGGGGCCCACGTCCTCAAGCGGGGCGGAGAAGGCGGCCCTGATCAGGCCGGGCGGTCCTGGTAGCGCAGGGAGCTGGTCGTGGCGGTGGGCACCGCGGGCGTCGGTGATGATCAGCGTCAACGCTCCCGAGCCGATCGTCGCTGCCGCGCGCCCGGCCAGGCGCAGGAGCGCCGTCCCCGGCGCGGCCTCGACCTGCTCGAACTCCAGCAGCTTGAATTGCGGGTCTCCCTCGGTCACAGCGCAGCCATTCTAAGCGCTCGTGCGCGACGTGCACGCAGTTTTGCGACCAGTACGGGGAGCTCGGCTGGGCACCGAAGAAGCCGGACCTGGAGACGATGATCGCCGACGCGTGGGCCTTTGCCCAGGAGCACCCGCACGGCTACAGCAGATCAGCGAGCGCCACGAGCGCCTGAGCGAGAACCTGCTCCGGCGGCAGCGAAGCATCGAGCACGCGGATTCGCTCCGGTTCCGCCGCAGCCAACTCCAGGTAGGCCGCGGAGGTCCGCGAGAAGAATTCGACGCCCTCCTGTTCGAGTCGGTCGCGCGCTTCCCCCCGGGCGTCCGCGCGCGCTTGCGCGGACGCCGGGTCAAGCGTCAGCAGCAGGGTGCGATCCGGCGTGAGCCCGCCCGTCGCAAACATGTTCAGCTCCCGCACCGCCTCCACGCCGAGTCCGCGACCCGCGCCCTGGTAGGCCAGTGAGGAATCGACGAAGCGGTCAAGCAGCAGCCACTCGCCGGTCGCCAGCGCCGGCTGCAGCGCCTGCTCGACGAGCTGAGCACGAGCGGCGGCGTAGAGCAGCGCCTCGGCCCGCGAGCCGACCGTCAGCGACGGATCCTTGACAAGCGCCCGCACGGCCTCGGAGGTCTGTACACCGCCGGGCTCGCGCAGCAGTCGCACCTGGACACCGGCGCGGGCCAGCGCCGCCTGGAGGCCGGCCGCGAGCGTCGTCTTGCCGGTGCCGTCGAGCCCCTCGATCGTGATCAGTCGTCCGCGCGCGCTCATGGGGTGTCGCGTAGCTTACGATCGCGTGATGCTGACTGAGCTCGGACGACATCCGAACGCGCTCGCGACGCTCGGGCCGGTGCTTGAGCCCGATGGCAGTCCCTCGCACGCGTATCTGTTCCATGGTCCCGGCGGGTCCGGCAAGCGGGCGATCACGCGGCAGGTGGCTGCACGGCTGCTGGCGCACGGCGCGCCCGATCCGGCCAGTGCGCAAGCGCGCGCGCTGGCCGGGACACACCCGGACCTGACCTGGGTCGTCCCCAGTGGAGCTCATGAGGTGCTCGTTTCGGACATCGACGAGCCGGTGGTCGCGGCAGCAGCCAAGACACCGTTTGAGTCGGCGCGGCGCGTGTTCGTGATCGAAAGCGCTGACCAGCTTGGCGACGAGGCCGCCAACCGCCTGCTGAAGACGCTCGAGGAGCCTGCGGCGTTCGTGCACCTGATCCTGATCACCGACAGCCTCGCGGACGTGCTGCCGACGATCCGTTCGCGCTGCCAACTGGTTCGGTTCGAGGGGCCGTCGCTTGCGGAACTCGCCGACGAGCTGGTCACAGGTGGCGTCGAACGGGGACCGTCGGAGGCCTACGCACGGCTGAGCCTCGGCGATGCGGGGCGCGCGCGGGCACTGGCCGAGCCGGAGGGGGCCGAGTTGCGCAGTTGTGCCGAGGCGCTCGTTCGCGGTGCGCTCGCGGGTCAGCCCGGTGCTCCGTGGGACGGGCTGTTGGCGGCCGTGCGCGCTCGCGGTGAGCGCACGCGGGTCGAGTTTGAGGAGCGTGGCGCGCTCGAGCTCGAGCTGCTTCCGAGCCGTGACCGCCGGCGCGCGGAGACCGAGTTGGGGGAGCGGATCCGGCGCGTGCGGCGGCGAGTGGAGACCGGTGAGCTCGAGCTGGCACTCGACCTTGTCGAGGCGTGGCTCCTGGACCTCTGCGCACTGTCGTTCGGAGCGGACGACCTGGTGCGCAACACCGACCGAACCGATGAGCTTCAGACAGATGCAAGCAGCGGGCGTGGCGCGGACGCCGCGGCGCTGCGACGGGCGGTCGAGCTGGTCGAGGACACGCGCCGGCGATTCCAGCTCAACGTCAGTGAGGATCTGGCACTGGAGGCACTGGCGTATCGACTCGGCGACGTACTGGCGGCGTAGATGGTTGGCGCCACGACCCCGCGTGCCGGATGGGAGTCAACCATCTAGATGGTTGGTCGTTGGCGGCGCACCACCAGGTCCGAACAGGAGCGGCCGGTCGAGCACGGCCCGGTGCGCGTGCACGTGCGGGCGCCGCGGCAGAGCGATGAGCGTGAGTTCGTCGCGCTGATGCGCGAAAGCCGCGCATTTCATCGTCCCTGGGCGAGCGCTCCGACCGACGCGGCCCGGTTTGCCACCTACCTCGAGGACTCGGTCCGGCCCGACTTCGAGGCGTTCCTGGTGGTTCGGATCGAGGACGAGCAGGTCATCGGTTTCTTCAACGTCTCCCAGATCACGCGCGGCTCGTTGCAGAGTGCCTACCTCGGCTATGCCATTGGCGAGCGCTTCGCCGGGCAGGGGTACATGCGTCAGGGGATCGAGCTGGTGCTGGCGGAGGCGTTCACACGGCTGCGGCTGCATCGGCTCGAGGCCAACATCCAGCCGGGCAACAGTGCGTCGATCGCTCTGGCGCGCGGTGCCGGGTTCAAGCGCGAGGGTTTCTCGCCGCGATACCTGAAGATCAGCGGGCGCTGGCGCGACCATGAGCGCTGGGCGCTGCTGGCCGACGACTGGCGGGCGCGACACGAGCTGTCATGACCGCCGGGGCGGCGGCGTCTGGAAGACTGGGCCGCTGTGGACAAGCGCGGACTTGAAATCGATCGCCGCTCACTGCTGAAGACGCTTGGGCTGGCGGGTGCAGCGGCGCCGGCGCTGACGCTGGCTCGCGGGCTGGTCGGAGACGGTGGCATTGCGCGGGCCGCGGACGGGGGCGGCGCGGATGCGGCTGCGGCGGCGGGGGCGGCGACGGTGACGCTCGGCGGCGCCGACGTTCGGCCGCCGTCGATCCCGCTGGCGGTCCGCTCCCCCTACCTGTCGACGTGGCTGCCGGCGACGGAGCTGACCTCGGTCACGCCGCAGTTCTGGAACGGTGCCGCGCGCGGGTTCGTCGGCCTGGCGATGATCGACGGGCAGCCCTATGCGTGGGCCGGCGAGCCGGTGCTGAGCAACGGCGCCACGGTCAGCCCGATGACAGCTGTCTCCACCGACGTGACGGCGACACGCTCGATCTTCACCGCAAGCGCCGGCGGCGTGCAGCTGGTGGCGGAGTGGCTCTCGCCGGTCGAGCCCGGAGACCTGCAACGGCAATCGGCGCCACTGGTGTTGCTGACCGTCTCGGCGAGCCCCACCGACGGCAACTCCCACGACGTCCAGATCTACGCGGACATCACCGGCGAGTGGGTCTCATCGGATGAGACGGCGCTGATCTCCTGGGATGTGGCGTCGGATGCCACCGGCCGGTACTGGAGTGTGGGGCTCCAGGGCCCAAGTCCGTTGAGCGAGACAGACCAGATGGCCAACTGGGGCACGCTCGTCTGGGCGGCGCAGGCGGGTCCGTCGCTCACCTACCAATCCGGCTACTCGGTAGACGTGCGCAGCACGTTTGTGCTCAGCGACACGACACTGGCCGACAGCTCCGACACCGATCCGCGAGCGACCGATGACAACCAGCCGGCGTTCGCGTTCGCGGTCGACCTTGGCTCGAGCTCGAGCGGCGGTTCTGCCAGCTTCGTGCTCGGGCATGTACGCACGCCGTTGATCAGCTACGGCCAGTCGGCCGTGCCACTGCAGCCGCTGTGGACGCAGTACTGGCCATCAGGGTGGCAGTCGATGACGGCCGCTTTCCTTTCAGATGCTGCGGCTGCGCGGCAGCGCGCGGCGGCGCTTGACGCGCAGATCGAAAACGCTGCGACGGCGGCCGCGGCCGATAACGTCGGATCAGGCTATGCCGCGGCCTGCGCGCTCGCGCTGAGGCAGTGCTACGGAGGTACGGAGCTCGCGATCGGCCCCGACGGCAGTCCCTGGCTGCTGGGCAAGGAGATCTCCTCAGACGGTGACACGAACACGGTCGACATCTTCGATCAGGCATTCCTCGCCTGGCTCTACCTCGACCCGGACCTGATCCCCCTGATCATGGCGCCGATCCTCGACTGGTGCGCGTCGGAGGCCTGGCAGAACGCCGCCGCCTGGTCCGCTGTCGGATCGGATGCCTCGCAGTACTACTACTGCGTCCACGACCTCGGTGTCTATCCCAACGCGACAGGGCGCGTGCCGGGCAACGGTGAGCAGATGCCGATCGAGGAATCGGCGGGAATGCTGATCATGGCGGCCGCGTACGCCCGCGTCGTGGGTGCCGGCACAGCGGCTCCGTTCCTGTCGAAATGGCAACTGCTGTGGACGCAGTGGGCTGAGTACCTGATGACCCAGGTGCCGACGCCGGCCACGCAGCTGACCACCGACGACTGGGCCACCGGATATGTGACGCCCACGGCCGGCGTCAACCTCGGGATCAAGGCGATCATCGGTCTCGCGGCGGCCGGGCAGATCGCGACGATCATCGGTGACACCACCAACGCAGCTAGTTGGTCGGAGGCTGCGACCGGCAACGTGGGGCTGTGGGTCGAGTTGTCGACCGACCCCTCTGGCAGCTACCTGAACCTCGAGCAGGGTGCCACCGGCACCTGGACGACGATCTACAACGCCTATTACGAGACGTTGCTCGGTCTGTCGCTGGTGCCGGAGCACGGTCGCCGCCAGACGAGGCGAGCTTGTATCTGACCAAGCTCACCACGTACGGGATGCCGCTGCAGACGTCTCCGAACAACAGCGCCATCAACAAGGTCGCGTGGCAGTTCTACGTGCCCGCCTGGCTCTCCGGGTATGCGATCGCCGGCGAGCTGATGAGCTGCAATGTCGCCTACATCAACGACACCACGTCGCTCGTGCCCTACGGCGACCGCTACAACACCAGCACGGGCGTGGAGGTGGCCGGGATCGAGGCGCATCCGACACTCGGCGCGGTCTTCGCGATTCTCGCGGCAAACGTGCCGGCTGCGGTGTCGCCGGCGGCGGCCGCCACCGGCTCCAACAAGCCGCCCTCGTCGGAATCCGGCGGAACCACCTCGAGCCCTGGCACGTCGGGCTCGAGCACCGGCGCCCGGATCGTCTTGAAGACCAGGAAGAAGAAGCCCAAACCCAAGACGAAGCGGCGGAGGAAGAAGCCGTCGCCCAAGCAACACAAGGGGCGCACCGGGCCGGTCAAGCATCACCAGAAGGCGACCAGGCGAAAGAAGCGCTGAGGGGGCTGTAACGGTTCGGGCGCGGCCGGGACTGAACGGGTGGAACGTAAACCACCTTGGAGGGAACATGCTCAGTCCTCGTAGCCTGAGTGCGATTGCCGTGGCCACCGCCGCGACCGCGCTGACCTTGGCGGCTGGATCAGCCGTCGCACGACCATCGTCTCGTGCTCACGATCTTCGCGGTCCGCAGGGAGCTCTGTTCGTGCAGACGGACAACACCGCAGGTAACGCGATCGCCGTATATGACCGCGGTCACGACGGGACCCTGTCGTCTGCCGGCACATACGCGACAGGAGGCATCGGCGGCGTGCTCCAGGGCTCGGTGGTCGATCATCTCGCGTCGCAGAACTCGCTGGTCTACGACGCCCAGCAGGGGGAGCTGTTCGCGGTGAACGCCGGCAGTGGAACGGTGTCCGTGTTCGACGTGAACGGTGATCACCTGCACCTGCGTCAGGTAGCGCCGTCCGGCGGCGATTTCCCAGTGAGCATCGCTGTCCACGGGAACCTGGTCTACGTGCTCAACGCTCTGAACGGCGGCACGATCCAGGGATACCGGCTGATCGACGGGTTCTTGGCGCCGATCCACGGCTCGTCACGTCCGCTCGGGCTGAGCCTGACCGCAACTCCGCAGTACACCACGACCCCAGGCGATATCGCCTTCACGCCTGATGGTCGTCAGCTGCTGGTCACCACCAAGGCCAACACGAACGCGATCGACGTATTCGCCGTCAACGGATTCGGTGTTCCGTCAGCGGCCCCGGTCGTCAACAGCGAGCCAGGGGACGTGCCGTTCGCGCTGGCGTTCGAGGGTGCCAATCAGGTGGACGTCGGCGAGGCCGGCGTTAATGCCGTGGCGAGCTTCACGCTGCGTGGCAACGGTGCGTTGCAGCCGCTGCATTCACTCGGTACCGGCGGTTCGGCGACATGCTGGATCGTGGCGGACGGCGGAGTGCTGTTCGCCGGCAACGCCGGCAGCGCGACCGAGAGCTCCGTCCTGGATTCGCCGTTCGGCGATCTGGTGCTGACGGCGACCACGGCGACCGATCCGGGCACGGTCGACGCGACGCCCTCGCCTGATGGTCGCTACCTGTATGTCCAGACCGGTGGTGAGGGAATCGTCGATGAGTTCCACGTCGGCTTCGCCGGGACTTTGGCCGAGCTGGGCACTGTGACGGTGCCGAACGCGGTCGGCGGAGAGGGGATCGCCGTCTCCTGACCAAGGGCGGGATACTGCTGTGGTGGTGCGGCCGTCCCGGCCGCGCCGCCACCGGTACCCGGATCAATGTCCGTCATCCAGTTTCGCCGTCTCCCTTGGTTGAGAAGCCGCTCCGGCGCGGTTGATGCTGATGTGCAGCTACTCGAGCGTCTGCGCTTAGGCGACGAGCAGGCGTTTGTAACTCTTGTCGCCACCCATAACGACTCCATGCTCCGTCTCGCCAGAACATTCGTCCCCAGCAATGCCGTCGCCGAGGAGGTTGTCCAGGACACCTGGCTCGGGATGCTGCGCGGGATCGACCGTTTCGAAGGCCGATCCTCGTTGCGCACCTGGCTGCTGGCGATCCTCGTCAACCGCGCGCGCACCGCAGGCTCACGCGAGGCCCGTACGACACCGATCGGTGATCCCGAGCAACTCGTGCCGGCTGTCGATGCCTCCCGGTTCGACGTCTCCGGAGCGTGGAGCACACCGCCCGAGCCATGGACGGAGGCGGTCGAGAACCGCATTGGCGCCACCTCGCTGCGCACCGAGATCCTTGCCGCCTTGGGGCAGATGCCGGCCCGCCAGCGCGCCGTCGTGATGCTCAGGGACGTGGACGGTCTGCGCACGGACGAGGTGTGTGAGGTTCTGGGACTCACGGCCGCCAATGAGCGCGTCCTGCTGCATCGTGGTCGCAGCCGGCTGCGCCAGGCGCTTGAGAGCAAGATCGATGGGGCAACCGCATGAGCCTGTTGCGTCCCGCCGAGATCCCGTGCCAGCAGGTCGTCGAGCTCGTGACCGATTACCTCGAGGATGCGCTATCCCGTAAGGATCGGCGCCGGTTCGAGTACCACCTCGCCGGCTGCCCGCACTGCACTGCATACCTGCAGCAGATGCGCGAGACTCTGAGGCTCACCGGACGCCTGGTTCCGGAGGACCTCACGCCCGAGATGCAGCGAGAGTTCTCAGACATCTACCGGAAATGGCAGAACGAACCATGACCGTGCGAACCAGCGGAGTTCGGCAGCCGAGCATCTGGGCGAGCGTCGTCAGCGAGGACGCGCCGGCGCTACGCGACTGGCTACTCGGTCTTGGGTTCACACAGGACCTGTTGATCCCGGGAGACGAGGCCGACCGCATCCATCACTGTCAGCTGGATTGGCCTGAGGGCGGTCGTGTCCTGCTCTCGAGCACCGGCGAGCGCGAGACGCCCGTGCGGCCGGGAACGAGCTCGCTGCATGTCGTCACCGCTGACCCCGACGCCGTCCTGGAGCGAGCAATGGCTCAGGGCGCCACGCTTGTGCACCCGCTGGTGGATCAGACCGACTACCCGTCGCGTGACTTCACGGTGGCAGACCCGGACGGGAATCACTGGACCTTCGCGACGTTCGCGGGATAGCGAAGGCTCACTTCTACTACGCTTGCCGCGAGCAGGAACCTATGAGGTTCTGGCGGGCGGCGTTGAGGCGTTGCTGATCAGAGTCAGAGGATCCTGCAGATTGCAGCGCGGCCGACGTAGCTCAGCTGGTAGAGCACTTCACTCGTAATGAAGGGGTCGGGAGTTCGAGTCTCCCCGTCGGCTCTAAGGATTCTGCAGCAGCCTGACGGCATGAGGTCGAGCACGGTCGGCGGCCCAGGCAGGTTCCGTACGCGGCCGATATCACGCCCGCGGCGTCACTCCGGGTCACCAGATCCTCTGCAAGGTTGCGGCGAGAAACGGGGTCGGGACCACAACCGTTCGCAGCAAGGTGAGTACGCGCCTGCTGACGCAGCCCATGCCACCGTGGCCGGTGGCATGGGCTTGTCCTTGACCGGTCAGAGTTGTGGCGGATAGGCTCGCTGCCGATGAGCTCAAACGTCATCTGCATTTCGGGCAGCGATGGTGCACACGCCCGAAACGTCGCGATCGCCGTCGGTGAGGCGCTGGGCTTTCGCGTCATCAACGAGGAGATCGTCGCCCGTGCGGCAGCCGAGGCAGGCGTCGATCAGCAGGCGATACAGGATGTGGAGCAGCGCAAGACCGCCGTGACAAAGGTCCTCGGTGTGCTGTCGAGCTGGGGCGCCGCCGGGGATCCGCAGTTCATGTTGTACGCGGATGCGGACTTGGCTCAGAACGCCGCTTCGATGCGCCCGAGCGAAGAGCTTCGCCGGTTGATCCGCTCTGCCATCGAGGAGTTCATGGCTGCGGGTGATGTCGTCATCCTTGCGCACGCCGCATCACAGTCGCTCACTGGGCGTAGTCGGGTACTACGGGTGCTGGTTACCGCGTCCCGACGAAAGCGGAGCGCGAACCTCGCCGAGTCACTCCAGATCGATGCCAGGGATGCTGACGCCCTGGTCAAGAAAGGCGACGCTGGACGCGCCGACTATCTCAAGCGCTTTTACGGAATTGAGAGCGAGTTGCCAACGCATTACGACATCGTCGTGAACACTGACGACCTCACGCCTGAGGCAGGCGCGGCAGCGATTGTGAGCCTGGCATCTCGATCCGACCCACCGGCGTAACCACCGTCGCGGATCATTCGGCTGGCCGGCTCGCCGTCTGGTGTGGCTACAGCTATCGCGAGCCGGCTTTTTCCACCCCGGGCGGACACGGTCGCCTGTGGGTTTCCGAGCGGCTTGCCCGGACTGCCATCCGAGCACGTCCGTCGATAGCCGACGGTTTGGGTACGGTTAGCCGATGGCGAGCGCGGATGGGCCTGTCAGTGAGGTTTCGTTGGTTTACGTGATCGGCCGACTGAATCACGGTATTCGTCGGGACTTGCGTCAGTCGCTCGCACAGTGGGATCTGAGCGTCCCCGAGTTCACTGCGCTATCGATACTGCGCCGGCGTCCGGGCCTATCGAACGCTCAGTTGGCGCGCCGAACCATGGTCACACCACAGTCGATGATTGAGATTCTGGCCGGTTTGGAGGCGCGCATGCTGGTAACCCGGACGGTTGATCCCAATCACGGACGCATCCTCAAGTCGGAACTCACAGATGAGGGGACCCGTGTGGTCGGTGCGGCCCAAGTTGTGATCGATGAGATCCAGGAGGAGCTCCTAGAGGGCGTGTCCCAAGGCGACCGCCGGGTGGTGCTGGAAGCGATGATCAAAGCGATGCAGCGTCTGCACCCAGACAGTCAACGGTCACGGAGCTAGGTGTCAAGAGTGGTCTTGTGCCCGTGCAACTCAGCTGTGGAGACCGAGTAGCCGAATTGCGTTCTCTTTCAGAACGAGCGGGCGGACCTCGTCTTTGATCGGGAGTTCGGCGAACTCCTTCAGCCAGCGGTCCGGAGTGATCAGCGGGTAGTCAGAGCCAAAAAGCATCTTGTGCTTGAGCTGCGTGTTCGTATAGCGGATCAGGATCTCCGGGAAGTACTTCGGCGCCCAGCCTGAGAGGTCGATGTAAACGTTCGGCTTGTGCACCGCCACCGCGAGTGCCTCTTCCTGCCACGGAAATGACGGGTGGGCGAGGATGATCTTCAGGTCCGGAAAGTCGGCTGCCACATCGTCGACGGCCATTGGGTTGGAATATTTCAACCGGACGCCACCACCGCCTGGCATTCCCGCTCCGATTCCGGTCGTCCCGGAGTGGAACAGGGCGATCAGGCCAGCCTCGGCGATCACCTTGTACAGGGGATAGAACTCGATGTCGTTGGGCCAGAAGCGCTGGATGTTCGGATGGAATTTGAATCCCTTGACGCCGGCGTCGATCATTTCGCGCGCCTCGCGAACTCCCAGCTTGCCCTTGTGTGGGTCGATGCTGGCGAAGGGGATCAGAACGTCCGGATTCGCTTTGGCTACTTCGAGTACCTCGCTGTTGCCGAGCCGCTTTCGGCCCATTCCTGCCTCGTCGTCGACGTTGAATATGACCGCGAGCATCTTGCGCTCCCGGTAGTAGTCGGCGACCTCCTGTGCAGTCGGCTGGGGCGGATGTCCGCCGAAATATTTGGCAGCGGCATCAAGCACCTCGGTGGTGACCGGGTCTTGGGCTTGTCCGTCGTTGCGTTCGGCGTGAACGTGAATGTCGATCGCAACGATGTCTCCGAGAGCTTGACTCATGCTTCCGCCGCCCGCTCGAGGTTCAGGGGTGGCAGCACCACGCCGGATGGTTGCCGCTGCGCGGCGAATGACGTTTCCCACTCGGTTGCGATTGATTCTGCGTCCCAACCGCCGTCACGGAGCCGGTGATCAAGCTCTCCAGAATGTGAGTAAATGGTGAGCCGGTCGCCGCCGATGCCAAGCGCTTGACCAGTTATTTCGGCCGCGGCATCGGAGGCTAGGAATGTGACGAGCGGTGCGCACTCCTCGGGCCAGCCGATCGCATGATCGCGCCGTACGTCGGACGGGAAGTCGTCGCCTTCGGCTGCGCCGGGCACCAGCGGGCTATAAATCGGAATGGTCGCTGTCATCTCTGTCCAAGCCGTCGGCACCACTGCATTCGCGGTTATGCGATCACGCGCCAGCTCCATCGACCAGACACGAGCGAAAGTCACGATCCCTGCCTTCGCCGCGGCGTAATTCGTCTGCCCGAAGTTCCCGAACTCACCGGCTGGCGAGCCGATCACGATGATCCGGCCGCCTTCGCCCTGGGACTTCATCTGGACTGCCGCGGCGCGGGCGCATGTGAAAGTGCCACGCAGGTGCGTGTCGATGACGAGGTCGAAGTCCTCGTCGGTCATCTTCCAGAGCACGCGATCCCGAAGGACGCCGGCGTTGGTGACGAGGATGTCGAGACGGCCGAACTCGTTGACAGCACGATCTACGAGCGCCTGGGCAGCCGCGCTGGGACCGACGGCCGTTATCTCGACGACAGCGCGACCCCCCGCGGCGACGATACGTTGCGCCGTCTCGGCTGCGGTCTGCCCGTTGACATCGTTGACCACGATCGCTGCCCCGGCAGCCGCCAGGGCTGTGGCGTAGGCGCGGCCCAGGCCCTGGCCGCTGCCGGTAACAATCGCGACCTTGCCGTCCAGCGACAGCGCGCTCATGCGTAGAACCTCACGAGGCACTCAGCGACCACGGCTGGCCGTTCTGCGTCCTCGACCTCCAGAGTCGCCGTCATGGTCGCCTCCAAGCCGCCACGCACCTCGGACACCGACACAATCTCCGCAAAACCACGGTAACGGCTGCCGACCTTGAAGTGGTCCCGGGAACCGGAGCTTATTGAGGCCGTAGTTGATGGAGGTACTGGCGTCACGGACCTCAAGCAGCTGAGTCACCGGCGCCAACAGTGCTAACGAGAGATAGCCGTGTGCAATCGTTCCGCCAAACGGAGTCAGCTTCGCCCGTTCTGGGTCAACGTGTATGAAATTGTGGTCGCCGGTCAGATCGGCGAACTCGTTCACGAGCGCTTGCGTCATCTCGACCCACTCTGCCGGGCCGAGCCGGCGCCCGACGCTCTGCTCGAGTCCCGCCATGTCCGTCGTGAGACCTGCTGTCTGGACACTGCTCATGCTCTCTCTCCCATTTGCGCGGCGCCCGGTCGCCGCTTGATTATCAGGCATCCGAATGTTACCGTCTCGTCAAATGAGGGTTGGAGAGCCCCTAATGCAAAGCGGTGCAACAGGCGACCTGGCGTGGCCACTCCGGCGAGCCGTGACCCTGTTTGCGACTTCTGAGGCCGTGGCCGACGGCGAGCGGCGCGTCGACTACCGCGAGCTCAGTGATCGAGTTGCATCTCTAGCTGGCGCGCTCGGAGATTCGGCGATTGAAGAGGGCGGTCGCGTCGGCTTTCTCGGCCTGAATTCTCTCGCTCACCTCGAGTGCTGGTTCGGGGTGCCGGCCTCCGGGCGGGTGCTTGTGGACATGAACCTGCGGCTGGCGGATACCGAGCTCGAGTTTATCGTCAATGACTGCGGGGTTCAGTTGCTTGTCGTCGACCCTGAGCGGCTTGATGTCGGCCGAGTCCTGCGTGACCGCTGCCCAGCACTGACGGACCTTGTGGTCGTCGGTGAGCCGCATGGAGGCGACGACGCTCTGCCGTATGAGCAACTGATCGATCACGAACACGCCGTTTATCGTCAGGGTGACAGGGACGAACTCGCGGGCATCTGTTACACCGGTGGGACCACGGGCGCTCCCAAAGGCGTGATGCTCAGCCACGGAAATTTGCTCGTGAATGCGCAGCACAACTTGGTCGCCACCGGTCACAGCGAACACGATCGCTGGCTGCATGTGCCACCGATGTTCCATGTGGCCGGTATGGCCAACGTGTTCGGGTGCACCTGGGCGGGCAGCCGGCAGGTGATCCTGCCGAGGTTCGAGCCAAAGGGGTTCATCGAGATAGTCCGTCGCGAGTCGATCACTCATTGCGTGCTCGTTCCCACGATGCTGAGCATGCTGATGGACGAGCTGGATGCCGATCCGGAGGGCGAGGGTTTGCCCTCCGTACGTCACATCCAATACGCCGCCTCACCGATCACCCCGGCGCTCCAGCGCAGGGTCCTCGAATACTTTGACTGCGACATCGCGCAGTTCTATGGGATGACTGAGACGGCGCCAACAGTCACACACCTGTCGCCCGCCGCGCATCGGCTTGGCGCAAGTGGCACCGAGCCGGCCGCGAGCCGGCTTGCTTCGGTTGGGACGCCCGTAATCGGGGTCGAGACCGCGGTGCTGGGACCTGACGGCGAGTGGCTGCCGCCCGGGCAGGTCGGGGAGTTGTGCGTCAGAGGCCCAAACGTGATGCTGGGGTATTGGAACCGTGAGGACGCTACGGAAGCGGCTCTGGCCGGCGGCTGGTACCACACCGGTGACGCAGTCCGCATGGACGAGGACGGCTATCTGTTTCTGGTCGACCGACTCAAGGACATGATCATCACCGGTGGCGAGAACGTCTACTCGATCGAGGTTGAGGCAGCGCTCGCGGAGCACTGCAGCGTATTGGAGGCCGCGGTGTTCGGAATCCCCGATGAGCGGTGGGGGGAAGCCGTGCACGCAGTGGTCAGGATGGCCCCTGGGGCGCGCGTGTCGACAGAGGACTTGATCGAGCATTGCCGCACACTCATCGCCGGGTACAAGATTCCGCGATCGATCGAGTTTCGCGACCAGCCTCTGCCCAAATCCGGACCGGGAAAGATCCTCAAGGGCGAGCTTCGCGAACCCTTCTGGGAGGGTCACGTCAGACGTGTCAACTAAGGAGGAGCACCCGATGTCGGTGATACCAGAGGACTTCGACGCGACCGCACCCGAGCAGTGGGGCACCGCGCACGCTCAGCTGCGAGAGCTGCGCTCACAGTGTCCGGTGGCTCACTCCGACGCGTTCAGAGGCTTCTGGCTGCTCACCAAGTACGACGACATCGCCGACGCGCTGCACGAACCTGAGACCTTCGTCACATCCGTGCAGAACGTCGTGCCGAAAGTCGCCTTCACGGGTCGCAGACCTCCTTTGCATCTCGACCCGCCCGAGCACACGCCCTACCGCAGCGCGCTCAACCCGTTCTTCACTCGGGCCAAGGTGGACGCCCTCAGGCCGCATGTGCGCAAGTGCGTCGTCGACCTGCTCGTGCCCTTGATTGACGCTGGTGAGATCGACTTCTGTGTCGACTTTGCTCACGCCCTTCCCGGCCTCGTGTTCGCAAAGTTCTTCAACCTGCCGGTCGAGACGTCGATGGAGATCCGGGAGGTTACCAAGGGCTACACGGCAGCCTTGAACGAGTTCTCCGATGAGGTCGTAAAGAAGGCGAGCCTTGAGCTGTATGCGATTGCTCGCACCATGATCGACGAACGCAAAGCTCATCCGCTTCCTGTCGAGGACGATCCAACCAGTGCCTTGCTGGCGGCGACATGGAACGGGGAACCGCTTCCGGAGGACATGATCCTCGGGACCCTCCGACAGTTCATCGTGGTGGGGATGGTCGCGCCGATCGTGTTCCTCGGCAGCGTGCTCGCCCACCTGGGCGAGCATCCCGAACTTCATCAGCGTTTGCGTGAAGACCCGGACTTGATTCCCGCCGCAGTACAGGAATACCTAAGGCTGTTCACGCCGTATCGAGGCTTTGCACGTACCGCGACTCATGACGTTGAGATCAGGGGCCGGATGATCCGGAAGGACGAGCCGATCGCGTTTGCGTATGCGTCCGCCAATCGTGATGAGCAAGTGTTCCCGGATCCTGAAAAGTTCATCATTGACCGACCGAACATCGGCCGTCACCTCGCATTCGGCGCAGGTGCCCACAGATGTGCCGGCGCGCCCTTGGCCACCGAGATCATCCAGATCACACTCGAAGAGCTCGCGTCGAGGACGAGCACGATCGAGGTCACCGGCGAGATTCGTATGAGCGGTTGGCCGGAGATCGGGACACTCTCAGTCCCGGCACGGCTAGCGTCCTGACGGCGGCTCGATCATGAGCGCAGAACGACCACCTGTTGATTTCGACCCACTCGACCCTGAGTTTGCGAAGGATCCATATCCAACTTGGGAAAGGCTTCGCTCATCGGCGCCAGTCGCCCGCGGAGCTCGTTGGAACTTCTGGGCGCTCACCCGGTATGCCGATATCAAGCAGGTGAGCCGGCAACCGAAGACGTTCACGAGTTCGCGGGGGATTACCGTGCCGACCAATCCGGTCTCCGGACGGCGAGCACCGCTGCATTTTGATCCGCCGGAACATCCGCTCTACCGTCGGCCACTGAACGTCGTGTTCTCTGAAGACCACGTTGCCGAGCTCGAGCCCGAGATACGAGCAATCTCGCGTCAACTGGTCTCGAAACTGGTCGAAGCCGGCGAGGGAGATGTCGTTGGTGGGCTCAGCTCCCCTCTTACAGCCGCCGTATTCGGTCTGTTCATCGGCATCGATATGGCGGAGGCGCTTGAGCTGAACAGTCACAGCGAGCGGTTCGAGTGGGCCCAGGGACATCGGGACTCGAAGATCGCCGAGGAGGAGAACCTTCACTTATATACGCGGTGTCGCGAGATCGTCGCTGCACGCCGAGCCAGCCCGCTCGACCCGGGGCGCGACATGATCAGTTCACTGCTCTTGCTGGAGGTCGATGGAGGCCCGCTCGACGACGAGTTCATCGCTGGCAGCCTACGGCAGCTGCTGATCGCCGCGCACGTCGCGCCGACGGCGGTGATCGGCTCTGCGCTGAAGCATCTGGCCGTAGATCCCGAGCTTCAGTCGAAACTGAGGGCGTGTCCCCACCTAATCGAATCGGCCAATGAAGAGTTCCTGCGGATGTACACGCCCAATCAAGGCTTCTCACGCACCGCGGTGGAGCAGACCTGCGTACACGGCCAGCAGATAGAAGCCGACGAGCAGGTCGCGCTGGTGCTGACCTCAGCCAACCGTGATGAGTCCGTGTTTGAGCGCTCGGATGAATTCATGCTCGGGCGCGATCCGAATCCGCACATCGCGTTCGGTCATGGCGCACACAAATGCGCTGGTCAGCCGATCGCGCGCATTGAGATGCTCGTCGCGCTGGAAGAGCTGCTGCGTGCCACGACCAGCTTTGAGCTCGGGGAAATTGAGACTCCGCTGCAATGGCCCCTCTATGGACCCGAGCGGCTCGATATCCGTTGCGATCCTGCTCAAGCCGTTTGAGTGAGCTCAGCGTCGCGAGCCTCAAGGCACACAGGGACACACCGCGGGCCGATATGCGGCCACCCAACCTCGGGTGCCTCACCGATGAGTTCGATATTGCGTGTGCGGCTCAGCATCTCTTCGATCGCAACGACCATCTCCGCACGAGCCAACGGTGCCCCGATGCATCGGTGGATTCCGTAGCCGAACGCCACGTGCCGATTTGGGCTCCGCGCCAGGTCGATCTCCTCCGGGTTGTCAAACGCTGCGGGATCCCGGTTGGCTGACGCCCAGAACAGCCCCACCTTCTCGCCGGCGTGCAGGCAACGGCCCTCGATTTCGACATCGCGCGTTACGGTTCGTGCAAGGAGCTGAGCCGGTGTGAATGCTCGCAGCAGCTCCTCCACGGCGGCGGGCACCAGAGAAAAATCGTTGCGGAGCATCGTCTGTTGCTTTGGATGCGATGCGAGGTAGCGGAACGCGCTGCCGATGCCATTTGTCGTTGTGTTATGTCCGGCCTGGAGCAGCAGACGTATGACTCCTGTGACCTCGGTGTCCCCGAGCAGCTCGCCTTCGACACGCAGCTCGAGCAGGCCGGTTATGAGATCGCTGGCAACAGGTCGAGGAGCCGCTCGCCGCTCTTCGACGACAGATTGGACGTAGGCATAGAGCTTGTCGTTCGCGGCAGCATGAGCGGCCGCGTCGCCGGCACGCGCAGCGTCGATGACAGCCGTAGTCCATTGCTTGAGCAGAGTCCAGTCCGTGGGGGGCAAGCCGAGGAAAGCGCAAAGGACGAGGGCAGGCATCGGCAACGCAACGGTCGACACCAGGTCGCATTCATGCTGCGTGATCGCTGCGTCAATCAGCTCGCCAGCAATTTCTCGGATCTGCCCCTCACGCTGCCGGACATTCTGTGCCAGGAAGTAAGGCGCGAGCAACCGTCGGTATTGCGTGTGCTGGGGACGGTCGCTCTCAAGTGGCGGGCGGGGTGGCCTGGTGGGGCCGGTGGAGTCGGGGATTGTCGTTTTCTGACCGCTGATGTAGGTGTCAGTGTCGAGCGCTGCGGCCACGATGTCGTCGTGGCGAACGAAGCTCCAGAATCCGCCCCAGCGATCACTGCGAGCGACGGGACAATGCTCGCGCAGTTCAGAGAACTTTCCGAACGGATCTGTCGCTGTGGAGGGCTCTAAGGGATCCCAGTCAGCGAGACTGCCTGGACCCGATTGGTCAGGTTGCGTTCTGTTCGTTGCCATAGCGTCCTCCTTCACACCGAAAGAAGTAACGGAAGTGAGCTCACTCCGAAACGCTCCCAGTTCGTTCGGATTACTTCTCCGTCCAGTTCGATGGAGCGCGTGCTACGCAAGAGCTCCTCGAGCGCGACCCGGATCTCCATCATCGCTAAGGGCATACCGACGCAACGATGGATGCCCCGACCAAAGGCCATGTGATCTGATGCGTCACGGTCGATCAGGCAGTCGGCGGCGTCCGCGTAATGTCGAGGATCACGGTTCGCGGAACCCCAGACGAGGAAGACCTCTTCGCCCCTGCGAATGCTGCGCCCACCGATCTCGACACCCTGCTTCGCGAACCTCTTTGTCGCCATCACCGGGCTCTCGTGACGTAGGAACTCGTCAATCGCCCGGGGTATGAGCTCTGGCGTCGCACGGAGGCGGTTCTGAAGCTCGGGATCCTCGGCGACGCGCAGAAAGCAGATTCCGAGCGAACTTGTTGTCGAGTTGTGGCCTGCCGATAACAGCAACCGGATCATGGCAACCACCTCGTCTGTGGTGAGGTTTCGGCCTTCGACGCGATTGGTTATCAGACCGGTCACCAGATCCCGATCCGGATCGAGATCCATTGCTCTCCTTGGCTCGATCAGATCACGACCGTACTTCTGAAGTTTTGCCTCCGCGTCGGCGAGCGCGGAGGGATCGTTGTCGCGTTCCTCCATGGCCTGGAAAACCTGTTCCGACCATTTCTTGATCTGGGCTGCGTCCTCGTCGGGGATGAGAAGCAATCCGCACAGCACCCTTGCGGGGAGCGGATAACTGACGTGCTCTGCGACATCGCCACGACCGGCCGACAGCAGCGGTTCCAATAACTCGGCGACGCTTCGCCTCGCAACGGGCTCGAGATCGGCGACCCTCTGGCGGCTGAAATAGGGAGCGATGAGCCGGCGCCAGACCGTGTGCTCGGGACGATCTACCTCAATCGGAGGTGACAGCGTTCCGCCGAACCGAGGATTGCCAGCATTGCTAAAGGTTGATGTGTCTCGTGCTGCGCTTGCAACGTCGTCCCACCTCGTGAGAGCCCAAAAGCCACCACCAATGCTGCTCGTCCACGCCACTGGGCACCGTTCACGGAGTTCGGCCTGCACCGCCATCGGGTCCGCACTCGCGGCGGGACCGACCGGATCCCAATCGTTGGCGCGGGTCGGCTCTTCGATCATCTCTGTATCGGCTGTGTCACGAGACGGGTCGTCTCTCTCCAAGCTCTCGGGTTAGAAGTATCAGCCTACCTGAGATTCGTCAAGTGCGCGCGGCTTTTCGGGGCGCCTGAATGGCCATGGAAAGCGTCGAACAAACCACTAACAGAGCGGCATGAGATCCCTAACGAACCAGACTTGACAGCATCAGGCCACCTGATAACTTAGCCTGGTTCCGATTTCCCGGATACACGAGGAGAGGGTGAGTTATGAGGTACAAAGCGCTCCCAGCATCGCTGGTTGTTGCTGCGATAGTTGCGGTCGGCTGTGGTAGTGCAAGCGCCAAAAGTCACGCGGCGAAGGGTTCGCCGATCAAGCTTGACCTGATCGCGGACATGGACTTCCCGCCCGCCGGGATCTCGCTCCAGACAGCGCGACCCGATCTTGCGGCGCTTGCGGCAATTAAGGCCATCAACCGCGCCGGAGGGGTGCATGGACATCCCTTGAAGCTGACAGTTTGCGATTCCAAGGGCGATGGCAACATTGCTAACGCGTGCGCCAACGCCGCCGTCAAGAACGGGTCGGTTGCGGACGTAGGCGGGTTCAGCTTCGTCGGGACCCCTGCGGAAATCCTGAACGCGGGCGGCGTGGCAATGATCGGACGTTCGCCAGGCTTCACACCCGGGGAATTCGCATTGCCGGCGATGTTCCCGTTCTTCGCCGTCGGCGAGACGGGCATGTCGGATGCCGTTTATGCGGCTGTCAAGTTCACGCACGCTAAGAAGATCGCGTTGATCTCAACGCCTCCCGCTGACAGCCTGTACTTCGCGACCGGTAAAGCCGAGGCCCAGGCGCTCGGAGCTACCGTCACGACTACTGTGGACGCCGCTCCAGGTTCGGACCTCACCTCGACGGTGCTCGCCGCCCAGAACAGCGGCGCTCAAGTGATCGCAGCCGTCACTCCGATCGTCGATCAGGTCATCGTCGCCGCTCGCCAGAACGGCGTGACGCTCCCGATTGTCTCATCGCTGCAACCGTCGCAAGTCCATTCGATCGGAAGCGCTGGCAACGGAGTCTGGTCGATCGAGCCCTATCAGCTTCCAACGGCATCCGCCCCCGGCCTGAAGCAAATGAATAAGGAGCTCAACGCCTACCAGTCGACCGGCATCCCGCGCACAGTGTTCACGCTGCCTGGATGGCTGGCAGTGCACATGTTCGCCGACGTCGCGAACAAGCTGAAGGTCGTCAATCGCAAGACCGTTCTGCATGCCTTCCAGCACCTGAAGAACCAATATGCGTATGGCTTGATTCCGCCCTACACGACCGCGACCAAGTTCAAGGGCCTTGGCGGCATCGCTCCGGATATCTACAGTCCGTGGGTGTACATCCAGCAGGATGAGAACGGGAAGCTGGTTGAACGCAACGGCGGGAATCCGTTCAATCCGTTCGCTTCGTGAGCGGCTGCTTCTGAGTCGTAGGAGAACAATGGAGTGAGTACCTTCATCGAGTTTGCCGCCGTGGGTCTGGGCACGGGCGCGATTTATGCGCTACTTGGCCAGGGCATTGTGCTGATTTATCGCGCGTCTGGCGTGATCAACTTCGCACAAGGCGCCACGGCGGCACTCGGTGGTTACTTCTTTTTTGAACTGCATGTGAATCATGGATGGGGCTGGGTTGCGGCATTAGTGGTGTCGGGACTCGTCGGAGTCGCACTCGGTGCGGTGACCCAAGTCGCCGTCATGCGGCCTTTGCGACATTCCTCGCCTCTGACGCGGGTGATCGCGACGACCGGGATCTTCACGATCCTTGTCGAGATCGGTTTCCTCAAATACGGAAGCGACACGGAATTCGTTCCGCCGTTTCTCCCGAACACGATCGTTTCATTGGGAGGGGGCGCGACGGTCGGGATCGATCGGTTCATTCTGCTGGGGCTCGCGCTGGTGCTAACTGCCGTCCTTTGGGTGTCTTACCGATTCACACGCTTCGGCTTGGCGACAACGGCCGTGGCTGAAAATGAGCTCTCTGCCGGCGCGATGGGAATCTCTCCCGACCGCGTCGCGCTGATCAATTGGACCATCGCGTCGGCAATAGCCGGCGTATCTGGCGCACTGATCTCGGCAATCGTGGCACTCAGCCCTGAGAATTCATCGCTGCTCGTGGTACCGGCTCTGGCCGCTGCGATGATCGGCGGGTTCACCTCCTTCCCGATCACGCTGGTCGGCGGGCTGATCATCGGGATCATCGAATCGGAACTCACGAATTACGTGACGGCTCCTGGGTGGGCAGCGTCTACCGGCTTCATCGTGATAGCGATCTGGATGCTGGTCCGGGGTCAGGCGTTGCCGCTGCGCGGGCATTTGCTCGAGCGGCTCCCAAGGGTTGGAGTCCCGCGACTCGGTGCTCCCGCTCTCGCCTTCGGCCTTGTCGTGGCTTTCGTTGTCGTCGCGTTGGGCTCTGGAACCACACAGAACTCGGTTAGCGTCACCGCGGCGTATGGCCTCATCTGTCTCTCTCTGGTCTTGCTAACCGGGTACTGCGGACAGATCTCACTGGCGCAGTTCGCGCTTGCCGGGATCGGTGCGCTGGTCGCCGGCAGACTCAGCGAGGCACAGCACTTCTCGATGATCGCGGCGGCGGCCTGCGGCACAGCAGCCGCCATGGGCGCAGGCTTTGTGTTCGGGCTGCCCGCTTTGCGCACTCGCGGAATCAGTCTGGCCGTTGTCACATTGGGACTCGGTGTCGCAGTCCAGAACATAGTTTTGGGAAGCGCGACTTACACCGGTGGCTTTAACGGAACCACGATCGGCTCCGAGGAACTCTTCGGCTTCAGCGTGAACCCGATCCAACATCCAGGACGTTTCGCGATCATGGCGGTGATCGTCCTCGCGGTCGCAATGGTGTTGATCGCGAACCTCCGGCGCGGCGTCTTTGGTAGCAAGATGCTCGCGGTCCGCGGAAACGAGCGGGCCGCAGCCGCGTTGGGGATCAACATACGCGCGATCAAACTTGTCGCCTTCGTCATCTCTTCGGGGTTGGCGGCGCTCGGAGGCGTCCTACTCGCCTATCAGAACCCCGTCGTTCAGTTCAATCAGTTCAACGTTGTGGCATCAATCGGTGTGCTGGTCCAAACAGTGATCATCGGGATCGGATTCCTGCAGGCAGCCGTCGTGGGCGGCTTTGGCTACCCAGAGGGCTTCCTGCCACAGATTTTCAATGGTCTCGGAAACGCCTCCGACTATGTCTTGCTCGCGTCTGGGTTCTTGTTACTAGTGACTCTCGTTTTCACACCTGACGGAGTCGCCGCCAAGGGCAATCCGCTTTCACCGATCATCGCGATCATCGACAGGAGAAGGCCGAAGGCGCCTCCTGAAGTCCTGTCTGCCACCGCGCTGCACGTAGAGCCCACCGAGCTAACGGTCGTCGGTGCCACTGTGAGCTTCGGAGGAATTGCTGCGTTGAGAGATGTCTCGCTGACCGTGAAGACCGGCGAGATCGTTGGGCTCATCGGGCCGAACGGCGCTGGCAAGACGACGCTGATCGACGTGATCTCTGGCATCACGCCCGCGCAGACCGGGACCATCCAGCTTGGTTCGGCGCCGATCGGCGAATGGCGTGCGTTCCGTCGGGCTCGTGCCGGCCTGGGGCGATCATTCCAATCACTCGAGCTCTTTGATGATCTGACCGTAAGAGAGAACCTTCTCGTCGCGTCCGAGCGCGGCACGATTCCCGAGTACGCACGGTCCATCGTGCGTCCCGGTCAGCGGAGCCTGAGCCCGACCGCTCAGGCAGCCGTCCGTGATCTCGGGCTACAACCCTTTCTTGATGCCCGAACAGAGACACTGTCGACCGGGCAACGGCGCCTCGTGGGGATCGCGAGAGCTGTTGCCAGCTCGCCTTCAATCCTGTTGCTCGACGAACCTGCCGCCGGCCTTGACGAGAGCGAGACTCGTGAACTCGGAGAGGTCGTCGTCAAACTGGCACGCAGCTGGGGGATGGGGATCGGGATCGTCGAACATGACTTCGGCTTGGTTCAGTCGATCTGCGATCGACTGGTGGTACTTGATCAAGGTGCCGTTCTCACAGAGGGACCGACCGCGGAGGTGGTCAAGCGCGAAGATGTGATCGCCGCGTTCATCGGGCCAGCCCACGCTTCTGGCGAGGATGCCGGTCAGGCCGTGGCCGCGGACCACACCTCATGACTGCGGCGTTGGAAGCTCGGGTGCTGACCGTGGGCTACGGGCAGCTCGTCGTGGCACGGGATCTCCAGTTTTCGGCCGAGCCGGGCCAGGTGACCCTGATCCTCGGGCCCAATGGTGCTGGAAAGACCACGACTCTCTTGACTCTTGCTGGTGCGCTGCGGCCGCTGGCCGGTGAGGTTCTGGTTGCCGGGCAGGTGCGGAGAACACCGCTTCATAAACGTGTGCACGAGGGGCTCTCATACGTCCGCGACGAGGGAGGGGCGATCACCCGTCTCACCGTCGAAGAGAACCTCAGGCTGTGTCCAGGTGATCCAGCCAAAGCGTATGAGCTGTTTCCTGAGCTTGTTGATCATCGGAAGCGACGAGCTGGAGTTCTCTCTGGGGGTCAGCAGAAGATGCTCTCGCTCGCCCTGGCGCTGAGTTCCTCGCCGGTCGTGCTACTAGCGGACGAATTGTCCCTTGGTCTGGCGCCGCGACTCGTCGACCGCCTGCTGAGCACCGTGCAGAAGACGGCACGAACGGACGGAGTCGGAGTGGTGCTGGTCGAGCAACACGCTCACCAGGCGCTTCGTATCGCTGACAAGGTGATTCTCCTCTCGCACGGGCGAGTCGCGCTATCTGGTTCAGTCACGGAGGTCCGACCAGAACTCGACGAGATCCTCGCGGCCGGCTACATGGCGCGCCAACCGAATACCGCAAGCTAGGCCGTCGGCGCGGGGACGGATGAGTCGTCGAACGCACGCAATTCCCGAGTGGGATCCCGCTAAGTCCTGGAAGCCGATCACACTCGATGAGGCTTCGGACGCGTCTTGCGCGTATGCCGATGCGATGGCTCGTTGTCCTGTGGCACACGTGGACAACACGCTCGGAGGATTCTGGGCCGTCATGGGCAACGAGCAGCTTGTGAGCGCTGCGCACGACAACGAAACGTTCAGCAACGTGGTGCCTATGTTCGGAACCCGACGCCCGCCGCTTGAATGCGATCCGCCAGAACACAAGCTGTACCGAAGGTTGTTGAACCCCTACTTTTCGCACGAGCGCGTCGCTGGACTCGAGCCTCGGATTCGGGCGCTGGCGATCGACATGCTCCTCGAACTCGATGCGGCGGGGGACATAGATTTCGTGGCCGACTTCAGCTACATCTTCCCGACCCGGGTCCTGTGCACGCTGCTCAGCGTGCCTGACGAGGACTGGCACCTAATCAATGAATGGGGGGCGGCGACCGACCGTGCCGTGGGAACACAGGCGCCCGGCAGTCCCGATCATGTCGCAGCGGGCGAGAAGCTGCGGCCGTACATGCTCTCCCTCGTCGAAGAGCGACGTATGAAGCCAGGTGACGACGTCGTCAGCGGGATCATCCACGGGGACCCAGAACTCCCGCCGCTTGCCGATGAAGCAATCGTCGGAATCATCATGATGCTGCTCTCGGCGGGGCACAACACGACAACCAATGCAATCGGCAACCTCGTCGTACGGATCGCAAGAAAGCCAGAACTGCAGCAGCGGCTCCGAGCCGATCCGGACCTCATTCCCTTGGCGATCGAGGAGTCTTTGCGGATCGACGCCCCACAGCAGGCCATGCGTCGCGTGGCTACTAAGGATGCCGAACTCGCGGGCCAATCAATCAAACAGGGCGAATTCGTCTGGCTGGTCTTCGGCGCCGCGAATCTCGACAGCACTGCGATCAGGGACCCGATGACATTCCGGCTTGATCGAGGCGCGAATCGGCATCATGGCTTTGGCCGCGGCATACATCTCTGCCTCGGGGCACCGCTGGCACGCCTCGAAGTCCAGATCGTTGTCGAGGAGCTGCTGGCACGAACGGAATGGATCAAGATCTGCGGGACCGTGGCACGGACCAACTGGCCACGTCTGGGAGTGAGCTCATTGCCACTGCGAATCGCACTCTCACAGGACAATTGAGCCGGCTCTACATGTCACGCGGATATCACGCCACCGTGGGCAAGCGCATCGGAGGCCAGAACGACGAGTTCTGTGGCCGGTTCGTTATGGACCCCACCGTTGTCTTATACGCCACCTGTGAGGTTCCGAGAGCGTGACCGAGTTCGACCTGCTCCTTGACGGGCTCTCGTTCACAGAGCCTGTGTCGACCATCCAAGCGTTCGAGCCACTCGGCGCCGCCTGGCTAGCGGAGGAAGGACGCGGCGTGCAACTCGACCGCCACCAGTACATCGAGCAGGAGTGCCTGTTCTCTGGCCTTGCTGACGTTTGGACCTGGGATGACGGGTGGCAACCGATCGTCACGCGGACCGAGCGTTTCACGAGCCGCGTGATCGCACGCCGGCCGGCAGATCCTGCTCGGTTCAGCGGCCGCGTGCAGATCGAACCGTTGCACCCTGACGATGATCAGGCGCTGACCTGGGGCAACATCGCCCCATGGATTGTCGCCGAGGGGCACGCGCACGTCGGAGTGACTCAGGATCCAAGGGTCGTCCCTCAGTTGATCGACTTCGATCCAGCGCGCTACGGAAAGCTGACGATTCCCGAGCCGGGCCAACGCTGGGACATCGTAGCGCTAGCCGCCGCTGCGGCAAAAGACAGACGGTTGCCGGGATTCGAGGACCTCACGGTCGACCACGTCGTCATGTCGGGATGGTCGAATACGGGAACCTTCTGCCGCACCTTCCTCGGAGAAGGCTTCCACGACCGGTGTCGAGTCGACGGAGCGGCAGTGTTGAGCGGTTATGTGATCTGCATCTCCTCCGGAGGAGTCTCCCGGAGTGGGTACGCAAGCCTACGCGAAGGTTTCGAACTGCCACTCGATGACCCACGCCGGGTCATAGGTGCGCACGGTGTTCCGGTCGTCGAGCTGCTGAGCGAGTGCGAATCCGAGACCCATCAGGCATGTCTCCGTGACGATGCCAACGGCCCCCAAGACCTCTACCGGCTCTACCAGGTTGCTGGTACCTGCCACATCGCTACCGGGGTCCGATCACTCCTCACCAATCGTTATCAGAAACACGTGAATGGCCTTCCCGCACCGCCAAGAGAGATCAATGAACAGCCCTCCAGCGCGAGGATGGACATGATCGCCCGATCAATCTACGCTGGCGTCGACCGCTGGATCATCGATGACGAAGCGCCACCTAGCGCGGACCGCTTCGTTTACGCCGACCCCGCATCCGAAGAGCCACGAGGCTTGATGCCTGGAGCCGTACCGCTGGCACGCGACCCCGACGGGAACGCAATCGGGGGGCTTCGGCCACCCTGGGTCGAGACCCCTTTTGCCACCTACCTACCGCACAGCACACCCCGTCCCGGAAGCTGTGACCCTGGACCGAACGCACCCTTTCGCGACCCTGCCCTCATGGCTGACCTGATAGGCCACATGCGCCTGATGAGTACAGGACAACTGCAAAATCGTTACGGCACCGCGCACGCATATCTCGAGCAGTTCGAGGAGGCAGCGCAGAACGCGGTGGACGACGGCTACCTGAGAGAAGCGGACCTAACGGAACTCGTCGAACTGACACGGAGGAGCTGCGGTGAGTGGTGAGATCACCGCGTGGGGCACGATTGAGAACGCCTACCGCAGACCCTGGTCGGTAGCGGATGAATGGCGCGCGAATGGTGGACAAGTCGTAGGTGTGCTCGGACACGACCTTCCCGTGGAGATCGTCACCGCCGCAGGGCTGTTGCCGATCAGGCTGTCGCCGCTGAGACTGGATAGGGCTGGCGGCGAGCATGCCGACGCTGTGCCGCCCGACCTCGCGGCACAGCTCACGGCCAGCACGATCCTTGTGCTTGGCGCGCTCCTGAGCGGCGTACTGGACTGGGTTGACGCCATCGCCATAGGACGCGACAGCGAAGCCCATACGAACCTGTTCTACGCGATGCGGGAGCTGACACGGATGGGTGAAGGTCAAGGTTTCCCCCCGTTCGCGTTCTGCGATTTGCTGCGCATGCCCAGTCGGCACGCTGCGCGTTACAACCGGATTCGCGTTCGCGAGTTCGCCGACGTGGTGGCCGGATGGGGCCCGCAACGGATCGACGCCCAGAGCCTGTCAGCGGCAATCGAGGAACGGACCGGCGTGGGGCAGCACCTGCGCGACCTCAACTCGTGCAGGACAGGAATCCCGGCAACCGTTTCCGGATCCCAGATGCTGATGGCTGCTGCAGCGGCGCAGATCCTCCCGGCGTCGTCAGCTTCAGAGCTACTGGCCAAAGCGTCCGGTGAGGCGATTGCGCCGCGGACGGAACGGCTAAGGGTATTCGTGACAGGTTCTGGACAGGATGACGTCTGGACCTACGACGTCCTCGAGCGAGCGGACGCGACCGTCGTCGGCGAGGACCACGAATGGAGTGACGACGGGCGTGAAACCGTGCTCGTCACCACCGACCCCTGGGATGGCCTAGTCGACCACTACCACCTGGGCAGACACGGTTCGGCCCGAAGTGGTCTCAAAGAACGGACGCTCACCACAGCGTATGGCGCACACGTGACCGAAGCCGACGGTGTGCTGCAGATCGTCTTCGAGCACGACGAGAGTCCCCCCTGGGAGAGCCCGGAGCTCCGAGCGGTGCTCGGGACTGACATCGCGATGGAGACCGTAACTCTCCGGTACGGAGAGCATGACGAAATGGCTCTGCGTGCAGCGCTTGAGCTGCTCAGAACCGGAGCTGCGGATGTCTGAAAGAAACATGCGCAGGAAGGCGGAGCTCCGATGCACCCCGGAGTTCACCAGCTATCAGCGCGACTGGTTCAAGGGCGTCCAAGAACGGGTTGCCGGTGGAGAGCCGTTTGCTGTTCTGAGTGCCGATTCTCCGCACGAGATCTACCGGGCGATGGACATCCCCTATGTCGTCGTTCAATGGTGGTCGTCGGTGATAGCGGCCAAGCAGCTCAGCGCCACCTACCTTCGAGGACTCGCAGACGCTGGATACCCCGACGACCGAGAGCAGTACAACTCGCTCGCGTTCGGCGAACTACTCGTAGACGACCCCGCCACGGCGCCCTGGGGGGGTCTGCCGCGACCAACCGTGCTGCAGGCCGCACTCGCCACCGACGGTCTACGCCAACTGTTCGACGCTTGGGCGATTCACTCGGGAGCACTGTTCTTCCCCATTGAGCGCACTGTGGACGTGCGCAACGATCTGCCAGAGAACTGGTGGGAGGAACTCCCTCACAACTGGGACACATTCCTGCCAAGGGCCCGCCTCGACATGCTCACTGATGAACTCACCGGGCTAATCAGGTTGCTCGAAGCCCGAACAGGTAGACGGTTCTCGGAGACCCGGCTAGCGGAGGCGATGCAACTCGCCAACGAACAGTCCGAATTCAACATATCGACGCGCAGTCTCGTTGCCGACACATCGCCGGCACCAGTGAGCGCCGTCGAGACGATGGCCGGCCGTGATGATCCCTCAGTGGCACCGAGGAAGCACCTGGGCTCGCGACGCGGCCGCCGAGCTGAACGCGGAAGTCGCTAACCGTGTAGCCACCAAGCAGGTCGTTTGCCCGGCCGAAAGCATTCGATTGATGTGGCTTGGCCGCGGCCTATGGTCAAGCCTGGGGATATACCAACGTTTCCAGGAGGAGCACGGAGCCGTCTTTGTCTGGTCCATGTACCTAGGCCTGGCCGCTGACGGCTACGCCCGTTACGTAGGGGATCGTGATCCCCTACGCGCATTGGCCTCAAGGTTCGTTCCAATGGGAGAAGAGTTGCGAATGCCCACCTGGTCCAGCGCCTGGCATGTGAAAGAGGCTCAGCTCCACAACGTCGACGGCGTCGTGAGCCTAGGTGAGGAGGATTACTTCAGCATCAGGCGGCTTGAGGCAGCCGGCATTCCGGTGCTCTCGATCAAGGCGACCAACGTCGATCGCCGAACCTGGACCGAAGAAGACCTGATCCAAACCGTCGGCACCTTCATCGAACAACGAGTCCGACCAGCCGCGAGGAGACGAAATGGCGACTGAGACCGAAACCGATTTGGACACAGAAAGCCCACCCGGCCCCCTCGACGGGGTTCGAGTGGTCGACCTCACCCGAGCATTGGCGGGTCCGTTCGCAACACTCGTCATGGCGGGGCTCGGCGCCGACGTGATCAAGGTAGAAGACCCAGATGGTGGAGACATCTCGCGCGGAAACGCTCCATACGTGGGACCGGACGGCCTCACGCTGACGCCCACTGATCCGGAGGACTGATCTCTCGCTTCGCTCACACGCTGCCGCGGCAAGCGAAGCATCACGCTCAATCTCAAACACCCAGATGCTGTCGAAGTGTTCCGCGACCTCGTCCGCGATGCCGACGTGGTCGTTGAGAATTTCTCCGCCGGTACCGCAGACCGGCTGGGTGTCGGCTACGAAACCGCACGAGATGCAAATCCAGCGATCGTCTACTGCTCTATCAGCGGGTTCGGGGCCCACACAGATCGGGGTGTCCCCGCGATGGACACAATCATTCAAGCGCTGAGCGGCGTCATGCTTTCCGGCGGAGCGGAAGGCGACCCTCCCTCCAGGGTGGGTGTTCCTCTGGCTGATGTATTCACCCCGATCTGGGCGGTGACAGGGATCCTCGCTGCCCTTCATCGACGCCTAATCACCGGGACCGGCGATTACGTCGATGTGTCGATGCTCGGCGTAGTGACTTCGCTGGTGGCGACTGAAGACTGGGCCGCGCTCCAGTCGCTCGGGCAGCCAACCCGCACGGGCCCAACACTTCCACGACTCGCGCCGTTCGGGCTATACGAATGCAGGGATGGATGGGTCTCAATCGTCGCACCGCAGGACAAAATGGTCGAGAAACTCTTCGCAGCGATCGGTCGACCCGAACTCACAGACGATGAGCGCTTCAGCAGCCGTAACGCCCGGGTGCACCACAACCCGGAGCTCACAGAGGTCATAGAGGACTGGAGCACCCAACGAGACACAACCGAGGTAGTCGCGACGCTCAGCGCCGTGTCCGTTGCTGTTGCTCCTGTTCGCGACCCCGCAGACGCCGTAAAGGACAGGCGCGTGACGGAGCGCCTTGAAACAGTTCCAGTGATGCATCCGACGCTTGGCGCGATCCCGGATCTGATGACAAGCGGTATCCCTCTAAAGCTCAAGGAGTCAAACGTCGGATTCACGCGCCTCGCCCCGACGCTCGGCGAACATACCGACGAGGTATTAGGGAGACTCAGTGGCTATGACGAGCGCCATCTACAGAGGCTCCGGGATCAAGGCGTGATCTGACCTAGGGGGACTACTCCGATTCGGTGGTTCTAATCAGACGTCCAGACCTGCGCCCAAAGCATGGACACACCGCAGCGCGACGTCGACGAAGAGAGCCCGGTCTTCCTCAGATACGGAGGCGAGCATCTCCTCCTCGAGCTGGCCGATCTCATCGTCGATCTCCTTCAAAATCTTGCGGCCGCGAGGCGTGATCGATGCGCGCAACACGCGCCGATGGTTCTGGTCGGCTTCACGCCGGACGAGGTTGGCGGCCTCGAGGCTGGCGATAACCTCGTTCATCGCCTGCGGGGTCACGAAACTACGTCGAGCCAACTGGGCATTTGAGAGCCCCGGGCGGTTGAGCAAAACCGACATCACGATGTATTGAGACAGGCTCACCCGGTGCACCTGCAGGCGTTCCACCATGTCCCGACGTATCGCGCGATCGAGTCGCCCGATCAGGTAGGAAAGTCTGAACCCGTGAGGTCCCGCACCGGATGCGCTGACGCCCAAGGTGACGAGGTTCTCGGTTCTCGCAGTGACCGCCAACTCCGGCTCCGGGGTGGCCACTCTGCCGCTCATAGAGTCAAAGTATCAGGCAGCGTGATACTCGTGCGCTCCTTACCCTCGGGCGGATAGCCGCTCTCGCGGGCAGCTGTTCCAACCCGATGAGCCAACTGTCTCCGCCGAACGATCGGACCACCTCGACGCTGCATCGGGCCCGAGTCGGTCATGGATAGGCGCGGCACCGGTGCGCTCCACATGTCTGCCTTCATGCTGTTGCCAGGCTGTGATTCTGCTCTCGTGCGCGCCCGACGGCGTTCGATCTCAACGTGTCGGAAGACCTCCTCGAATATGAGCGAGGCGAGCTCGGTGCTTCTGTGAGGTGCCGGCGCTCGGCAGTGGGCCGCCAACCCTCGCCGTGGTTGAGGTCTGCAACACCGGCTGTTTTATGATGCCCCCGACATGGAAGGTGGAGAGATGCCAACCGCCGACGACCAGCGCCGCGAGCGCGGCGCCCAAGCCTTTTCAGAGGTGATGAACTTTGCGGCCCCACCGCAGAGCGGGGACGCTGATCCCGTGGTCGAGCAGGGTGTGCTGCGGACAGTCTTCGCCGAGCTCTGGACGCGGCCGGGGCTGACGCGCAAGGAACGGCGCCTTATTACGCTGACAGCCGTCGCGGCCTCGGCTAACCAAACTGCGATCGACACGCACCTCAAAGCAGCACTTGACACCGGCGATCTGACTGTGGATGAGGTCAAGGAGCTGACGCTGCACTTCGCGTATTACGCGGGCTTTCCGCGCTCGACCGGGCTCACGATGGCGCTCAAGGCCTACCAAGAGTCTGCGGAGTAGCGGGCGACAATCACATGACTTGCAGCGTCGCACCGGCCAAGTGCGGTGAAGTGAGCTCTTTGGGCCCCGGGGGTCAGCTAAAGGCGGGCGCTGGCGGCGTCGCACTTCAGCGCGTCGAGGCCGGCGCGCAGGAACAGCAGCCCCCGAGCGCACTCGGCGAGCGGATCAAAGTTGTCCGGATGCTCGACTGCCTGACCGGCCATGATGATGAACAGCGACGTGATCGCGCTGGCGAACACGCGCGGGCCCGAATCGTCCACAGGCAGGCCAAGCTCGGCGGACAGACTGCCACCGATCAGCTCTTCAGCATCCTCGAGCTTGCCGCGCACAATCCGCCGCAGGTAGGGGTCTGTCCAGATCGCGCGCATCTTCAGGCGTCGGAGCTCTGCGTTCTCATTGCTGGCATCAACTCGCGCTTGGACAAATCGTGCAAGCCGCTCGACCAGGTCGCCATCCTCACCCTCGATCCACTGACGGAACGAGGCCGGTCCCTCGTCCTGACTCAACAGAATCGCCTCCTTGGTCGGGTAGCGCACGTATACCGTGCGCGGCGCGACATCGGCACGAGCAGCGATCTGATCGACGGTCGTATGGTCGTACCCCTGTTCCAGTGCGAGTTCGGCTGCCGCCCGTTCGATCGCGTCGCGGGTACGGGCGTTCTTGCGCTCCCTCAGTCCGGGGCTTCCGTTCACAAGCCCATCATATTGGGCTAACAAACAATCGGTAGGTTGACAGACGACGCGCCCGGACTTAAGGTTGTTGAGAACTGACATCTGATGGATGAGGAGGGCCCGCAGCATGAGCACGTCCCCTGGCCGAGAGAAGTACCCGCACGTCTTCGAGCCGATCGCCCTCGGGCCTGTCACCGTCCCGAACAGGATCTACTTCAGCCCCCACGGCATCGCCCTCCACGCCGGGTCGCGGATGGCCTCGGACGTCAAGGTGCCGTCCAAGAGCCGCGTCGGCTATTTCGCCGAGCGCGCCCGGGGCGGAACCGGGCTGATCATGCACAGCTCCATCATCGGCCCGTTCGCGGTGCAGGACCCCGTAGCCGAGACGAGCGGACTCGAGGAAGCCATCCCGGACTTCGCCGCGGTCGCTGACGCCGTCCACGAGCACGGCTCGAAGATCATGGCCGAGATCTGGTACGTCAACTGGCTTCCCAAGCGGTGGGAGGAGCTCGGCCCCGAGGCGCCCAGCCTCAGCCCGTCCGAGTCGGCAAACCTCTACCAGCCGACCGTCCGCCGCGAGATGACCAAGTGGGAGATAGATCAGCTGCGCGAGTGGTTCGTGATCTCGACCCGCAATCTGCGGGCCGCCGGCTACGACGGCATCCAGCTGCACATGTCGCACGGCGCTATCACCGAATACTTCCTCTCGCCTCACTTCAACAGGCGCACCGACGAGTACGGCGGCTCGCTCGAGAACCGCCTGCGATTCACGGTGGAGTGCCTCCGGGACATCCGCGAGGCCATGGGCCCGGAGCTTGCGCTCTCGATCCGCTTCAACGTGGACCAGATGATCCCGGGCGGCTACGGGCAGGAAGACGCGATGGAGGCACTGCGCCGGCTCTGCGCGCTGAACATCCTCGATTTCGTCGACCTCGACATCTCCTTCGAACCCGAGCAGATCCACCTGATGACGACAGGTATGTTCGACCCGGTCATGCACAACGCCGAACGCGTCAAGAAGGTGCGTGAGGCGGTGGACATCCCGGTCATCGCCACACCGGGCCGCGTCAATCGGATCCAGCAGGCCGAGGATCTGCTCAAGGACGGCGTCGCGGACGTCATCGGCATGGTGCGCGGGCTCATCGCCGAGCCTCACATGGTTCGCAAGGCGCTCGAGGGCCGTGAGAACGAATCGCGCCGCTGCGTCGCCGTAAACGAATGCGTCAGTCAGTTCAACGTCGGTTGGGGGTGTGCGGTCAACGCCACTGCCGGCAAGGAGGATCGCTGGCCCGATGACCTCATCGATGAGGCGGACCGGACGATGAATGTCGTTGTGGTGGGCGGCGGCCCAGCCGGTCTGGAGGCCGCGCGGATGGCCGCGCTACGCGGACACCGCGTCACGCTCCTGGAGGCTCAGGACGAGCTCGGCGGCGGTACTGCGCTTTGGGCCAAGCTCCCCGGGCGTGAGGCGATGGCTCAGATGGCCGAGTACTTCAAGATCCGGCTGCCGGAGATCGGCGTTGAAGTGCAGACGGGAGTAAAGGCGTCGGCGGAAGACGTGCTGGCGCTCTCGCCCGACATCGTCGTCGTGGCAACCGGCTCGGTCTACGACCCGAGCGGCGCAGGCGGCGCCTCTCCGTACCCGATTCCCGGCCACGATCAGCCGTGGGTCCACACCTTCGAGGACATCGTTCGCGACGGCCTCGAATTGTCGGGCAAGGTCGTCGTGTTCGACGACGAGGGCTTCCACCCCGGATGTGGCGTCGCGGAACTGCTCGCAAACCGCGGAGCAACGGTCGAGCTGGTCTCACGCAAGCTGACTCCGGCCGCGAGCATCGGTATCGCGATCGGCTATGCCGTAGGGCGCCTGCGGGCCAGTGGTGTCGTCCAGCACAACGGCACACTGGTTACGCAGATTGGCGATCACGAGGTCTCGCTGCTGGAGCTGATGAGCCAGTCCCCCTCAACCATCGAGGGGGTCGATCACGTCGTGCTGACCACGGCCCGTCTGGCCGTGCACGCGCTCGAGGCTGAGCTCGAGGGCAAGGTCGACTACGTCTACGTCGTCGGCGACGCGCTGGCTCCGCGGACCCTGCGAGTCGCCACATATGAGGGTCACCGGTTCGGCCGGGTTATCGGCGACCCGGACATGCCCGCAAACATCTCAGAGGCGATGTTCGACCGCAAGCCGTGGGCACAGGTACCGGCCG
Source organism: uncultured Conexibacteraceae bacterium (assembly GCA_963844665.1). Lineage (GTDB taxonomy): Bacteria > Actinomycetota > Thermoleophilia > Solirubrobacterales > Solirubrobacteraceae > Palsa-465. Next base: position 492,920 of record CAWJPB010000005.1, on the reverse strand, counting down.
CCGAGTCCGGCGAGCCGGCCATCGTCTAGACGATCTGGAACGAGGAGACGACATGGCACACGCACCGCAGCAGCCCCCGCGCGAGACGTTCACCGACCCGGACGAGCTTGCCGCCTACGACATGGTCGTCTCCCGTTCGGAGGCGATGGGCACCCCGAAAGGCGTCGCCGGTCCGTATTTCGGGTCTCTTCTGCAGAGTCCGATCCTCGGGCGGATCATCAGCGAGTTCGGCCGCGCGGTTCGCCAGGGCGAGAACCGAGGAACGTACTCGCATGCAGATCGCGAGTTCGTAGACATGATTCTCAGCAAGGATCTTGCCTACTACGGGGTGCTGCCCGCCCACATCCCGGACGGCCTGGCGGTCGGTGTCCGCCTCGAGGCGATCGAGGCCATCTTCCAGGACCGCGAGGAGGACCTGAACTCTGACGAGAAGCGGCTGGCCACGTTCATCCGCGCGGTGATCTCGAACGGCGTCACCGACGAGCGTTGGAACGACATGCTCGAATACTTTGGCGGCAGCCAGCGAACGGTTCTTGAGTACACGGTGTTCATCGCGTTCCTCGAGTTCACGATGCGCATGATGTCAGCGCTCGAGGCGGTCGACGTGAGCCGTGGTGCGATCGACGAGCTGATCGCCGACTACCGAGAGGGCCGCCGGGAGCTGCCCAACCCAGACATCCGCATCAACGCCTGATGGGGTTGACAACCAAACGAATGGTAGGTTAGCCTTGACGTACAGCCCACCAGAGACGTTCGGAGGACAACGTATGAAGTTCGGTGTCAACACGATCACGTCCCTGGAGTGGGGCGGCAGCGCGACGGCGTTGTACAAGCAGTGGACAGAGCTGGCCGTCGAGGCCGAGGCGCTCGGGTTCGACAGCTTCTGGACCACGGAGCATCACTTCCGCAGCGACCCGGCCTACCGACCACACGGCACGACTGTTGAGGAATACCCCGGCGCCGACTACGACATGGCGACGGACCCCTTGAACCGTGCTCTGCCACGTCGGGGCGCGTACGAGCACAATCAAGCTCGGCACGGCCGTCGTCATCCTCCACTGGGATCATCCGGTGCGGGTAGCCGAGCGGGCCGCGATCGTCAACAACCTCACCGAGGGCCGTCTGCTCCTCGGCGTTGGCCGTGGTGCCGGCTTTCGTGAGCAGATCCTGTTCGACGTCCCGACCGACCAGGACGCCAACACTCGCAAATTCGAGGAGGAGGTCGCGATCCTTCAGGGATTGTGGTCAGGCGAAGCTTTCTCGTTCGACGGCGAGTTCTTCAAGCTCCCTCCGTTGATTCTTGCGCCACCGGTCGAGCACGACCTACAGCTGTTGGTCGGCTCGGCGAGCCTCAGGTCAACGATCTGGGCCGCGGAGCGAAACCTGCCCTATATGACGATCACGTGGCCGCTCACCGGCATGGACACCTACCGCGAGAAGGTCGACGCCTACAACGAGACGATGGCCAAGTACGGGCGCGACGGCACCCAGGTAGACAACCCGCACATCCTCTATATGTACTGCGGCGAGAGCGATGAGGAGGCGGCCGAGGTTGGATACAAGTACATGACCGACTTCCAGTACATCAACGAGCATCACTACGAGTTCGGCCGTCCGAAGTCGTTGCAGACGAACCAGTCGTGGCTCGGTCAGCAGCGTGAGGGCCTCAAGAGCGTCGACCATCTCGCGCGGTATCCGGTCGAAAACCACATCTTCGGCGGCGTCGAGACGGTGATCGACCGTGTGCGGACCTTTGAGGAGCAGCTCGGGTTGCGCTACATGGTTCTCAACATGGGCTACGGCCTGATGCCGCACGAGAAGGCGCTGGCGTCGATGCGGCGCTTCGCCAAAGAGGTCATGCCTCATTTCGCCGGGGAGTCCGCTCCGGCAGCGGTGGTCGGCTAGAGCGCCTCACCGTTCGCGTCGCCGCCGTACTTCTCAGGGTCTGAAACGGGCGTGTCGCTGCTCGTGCGTCAGCGGATCCATCCGGCGGACGTCGATAGTCAAGGCGATCCGTCACGCGTCCGAGTCAGACTCCAGGCCCATAAACTCCGCCAGCCTGTCCAATGCCAACCGCGCGGCGGGCATGGCGACCTCCAGCTCCTTGCTCAACTCGAGAGCGGCAAGGAGATCCTTACGCGCATACGGCGCGACCCCGGCGCCACGTGCTCGAGACTCGGGGGTGCCATCGCCCAAACCGACGCCGACGGCGATCAGCGCCGTGTGACCGTCTATGTAGTGGTCGCTGGCGTCCACCGCTCGGACGAAGGCTTCCAGATCAACACCGGCGGCCTGGATCAGCCGGGCCGCTTCCCACGCGACCGACCAGTCCGTGTATACGAGCACGTTGCGTGCAAGCTTGGCCGCCATACCGCGTCCCGTGTCGCCCATGTGGAGAACGGGATCTGCGAACGTCGTCAGGATCGGATTGGCGGCATGGAAGGCGGCTGCGTCACCGCCGACCATCGCGGTTACCTTTCTCGCTTCGAACCCCCCACGACCGCCACTGACCCCGCAATCGAGCACGGCGATGCCGGTTGGCGCGCACACCTCGCTGGCCCACCTGATCGTTGCCAGGGACGTCGTGCTCAGGATCACCACTATCTTCGTTCTGCCCACAACCGACGTGATGCCGTTCGGGCCGGCCAGGACGTCGCGGACCTGTTCGTCGTTGAGGACGGCGACAAGGACGATGTCGCTGCGCCGCGCGACCGCAGCCGGCGAGTCGGCGCGCGTCAGGAGCCCGTCGAGCGCCGCAGCGGCGTCCTCACGAACGTCATAACCCGAAACATCGAACTTCTGGCGAGCGAGATTACGAACGGCGCCGGCTCCGATCAGGCCGAGCCCGATGACCCCAACTGTCTGATCCTGGTCCGGCACCATGCCTCCTTCGACCAAATGACCGGTTGGTCTACCATTCTAAGTCGACTGAGCTGCTCACGTGACCGCGGTGGCCGGAGAGCCGGTCAGCGGTTGCTGAACTTGCCTTTGTTACGGTCGCGCAAACCGCTCGGCCGCAGCGACGACTCCATTTCGATGTAACGTTCTTGATAATGAGCGACCGACCGATTGCGGACGATACCTCGCCCGCACCAAGGCGACAGGTCAGGCAGGGCCGCAACGTGGCGTCGAAATCCACCGGTCGTCCGCCCAAGCGAGGCGCCGAAGTGCTCGACGCGGCTGCGCGCGTCTTTGCTCGAAAGAGCTATGCGGATGCGTCGGTCCAGGACGTGGCGGACGAGCTCGGGATCCTGAAGGGCAGCCTGTACCACTACATCCGCACCAAAGAAGATCTGCTCTTTTGGTTGCTCGAGGACGTGCACCGCGACGTCGAGGAGATCCTGGAAGAGGTCGAATCTGCCGAGGGGCTGAACCCCGTCGAGCGGATCGAGCTCTACGTTCGGCTGCAGGTTCTGTACAACCTTGGGAACCTCGAACGGATCTCGAGCTACTACCACGATATGGACCGGCTCGGTGAGGATCGCTTGGCAGACATCGTGAGCCGGCGTCGGAAGCACGAGAGATTCATCACTGGGCTGATCCGTCAGGCTCAAGATGAGGGTCTCACCGAGCCGTCGCTCGACCCGGCGATCTTGGCAAACTGCCTGTTTGCGACGATCATCTGGACCTATCGGTGGTATCGACCAAACGGTCGCGCGAGCCGGTCCGCTGTCGCTGACCTGTGCGCTCGGTTCGCGCTGCACGGTGTCATCGGTCAGGCGCCGTAGGCACGAGCAGCGGTTGACCGCAGCTGCTCGTGCCGGCCGCGTCAGCCGTGAGCCCTATCCGGCCACGTACGGCTTCGGTTGAATCACGTCCGACATCTCGTTGTCGAGCGGCTCCGGTACAAGGTTTGGAGCCGAGAGGTCCGTGATTTCGTCAAAGTGTTCGGCGACCGCCTCGATCGTTGGTTCCGGCGTGAAGTACCCCTTTGCCTCGGCAAACGTACGCATGACCATGCGGCCACCGCCGGACTCGAAGTAATTGCCTGAGGCAGGGCAGCTTCCGTGCGCTAGATACGCGACCAGGGGCGAGACCAGGTCGGCGGACGGCGCGAGGTCATGAACCTGCTCCTGTGAGAGGTGTTCCAGGGCGCTGGTGCGTGCCGCTGGACCGAGCGAGTTCACGGCAATACCGTGAGTTCGGCCTTCGATCGCAAGCCCGCGAGTGAGAGACATGATGCCTCCCTTTGCGGCTCCGTAGATCGTGATGTATCGGGCGCCGAGCAGACCTCCGGAGACCGTGTTGACGATCCGCCCCCCACCCGCTTCTCGCATATGGGGCCAGACGGCGCGGCACATCCAGATCGATCCAAACACATGGACCGTGATGACTCGCTGAAGGTCGTTGGACGAGATCTCCTCGAACTCAGCCAGGATCGCTACGCCGGCGTTGTTGACCAGGATGTCAACCTTGCCCCAAGCGTCCAAGGCGGTCTGGACGACTGCCTTCGCTGAATCCTCCTCGGCTACGGAGTTGGTGTCGGCGATGGCCTCGCCGCCCGCGTCCAGGATCTCTTGGACGACTGCATCGGCGTGATGGCGCTTGCGGCCGAGCCCGTCCGGACCTACGCCAAGGTCGTTAACAACCACCTTGGCACCGCGTGAAGCCAGAAGCATTGCGTGTGAACGGCCGAGACCTGGCTTGCCACCCGCACCGGTGACGATCGCGACCTTGCCGTCAAACCTAAGTTCGTCCATCTCTCTCCACTCCGATTCGCGTCAATGGTTGGCCGTCACGATACTCGTGCGGGCGAGCATGATCAACCTAACGATTGATTGGTTCCGGCGGACCTGACTTGCTGCCGTTGCACTCGGCGCATCGGGTCGGGTGGGAGGAGGAGCCCGCCCTGGGTCAAGCCGGATTCGCATGCGGCATGAGGCATCGGGCTGCGAAGCTGGCACTGATGCGTTGATGCAATAATGATGCCAACCAAGCGTTTGGTATAGCCCGAAAGCAAGGAGCTCGCGGTGGACTTCGATCTGCCAGACGATATGAAGATGTTTGCCAGCGTCGTCCACGAATGGGTGGAGCGCGAGGCACCGAAGAGTTTCGCCCGCGAACTCGAGATCAGAGAGCACGAATATCCGTTCGAGCTGTGGAACAAGATGACCGACGCCTCGTTCCATGGGATCGGGATTGACGAGTCCTATGGCGGCGAGGGGGGTGATGTGCTCACGCAGGTGGTCTTGGGCCGGGAGCTGGCTCGCTCGCTGGCCGGTCTCTCATGGGTGTGGGCGATCACATCCTTTGCCGGCGCAAAGGCCATCACGGCGATGGGCAGCGACGCGCAGAAGACGGAGTTCCTGCCACGGATCGCCAGGGGCGAGTTGCGGTTCGCCATCGGCTTCACCGAGCCCGGTGGCGGCACCGACGTCCTCGGTGGGCTTCGCACGTTCGCCAAGCGAGTCGACGGCGGTTGGGTCCTCAACGGCAACAAGACTTGGTCGACTTCTGCTCACGTGGCGGATTACATCCTTCTCCTTGCTCGGACCGATCGCGATGTTGAAAAGCGCCACCAGGGGCTGACGCTGTTCCTGCTGCCGACCGCGGCCGATGGAGTCACGATTTCCGAGCTCTCGAAGCTCGGCATGCGTTCAATCGGCTCGTGCGACATCGGTATGGATGATGTATTCGTGGATGATTCGCTCGTGCTCGGCGAAGTCGGTCAGGCGTGGTATGCGTTACTTCCGACGCTCAATAACGAGCGGACGCTGGTTTCGTCATTCTGCCTGGGGATCCTTGACGGCATCCTGGAAGACGCACTCGTGCATATGCATGATCGGCATGCCTTCGGCAAGCCGATCGGTCAATTTCAGATCCTCCAGCATTACGTGGCCGACATTGCAATGCAGCGTAAGCAGGTGGAGCTGATGGTCTACAACTCGGCCTGGCTCCAGCGCGAGGGCAGACCCGCGCATATGGAGACCACGATGGTCAAGGTAATGGCATCTGAGGCGGCAGTCTCGGCAGCCGACAAGGGAATCCAGATCCTCGGGGGAATGGGCTATTCGGCGGAGACCGACATGCAACGCTACTGGCGAGACGCCCGACTCTGGCCGATCGGTCCGATTACCAACGAGATGGCGCGCAACACAATTGCTGAGCAGTTAGGTTTGCCGCGGTCGTTCTGAGCATCTCAGTGGACACGCTGACTCGACCACTCGAAGGCCGCACGGCTGTCGTCACCGGCGCCAGCCGTGGGATCGGCCGCGGGATTGCGGTGGCGCTGGCGGAGGATGGCGCTGACATCGTGGTCAACTACCGACGCGACGAAGCTGCCGCAGCTGACGCAATCGCGGAAATCGAGGCTCTGGGCGCCCGCGCGATCGCAGTCAAGGCCTCGATGGCTGACTTGGAGGAGGTGGACATGCTTGCCCGGCGGGCTGTTGAGGCGTTCGGCAAGGTGGACATCATCGTCAACAATGCCGGGGTGGCCAGCCGTGGCAACTCGGTAGCCGATACCGACTCGGAGGAGTTCCAGCGGTTGATGGTGATCCATGCCTTCAGCGCGGCCCGCCTCGCCCGAGACCTGCTCCCGCAGATGCGCGGCAGAGAGCGCGCGCACATCGTGGTGATCTCCAGCAGCGAGATCGGCCAGATGCGAGCGGGCGGGGCGCCGTACAACATGGCGAAGGCTGCTCTGGAGGCGCTGGCTGGAACGCTCGCCAAGGAGGAGATCGAGAACGGCATCCGAGTGCACGTGGTGGCTCCGGGGCTGGTTGCGACCGACATGGGCACGCGACTTGTAAACGCCAAGCTCGGAATTGATGTCGCTGACCTGGATGCATCGCAGCCGCTGAAGCGCGTCTGTCGACCGTCGGACATTGCTCAAGTCGTGCGCTTCCTGGTTTCAGAAGCGGCCGATTTTGTCACCGGGCAGCGCATCGTGATTGATGGTGGCGCTGACGCCTCGCCGACCGGCAGGCCACCGAGCGGTCACTGATCAGGTGACGCTGCGGGTGCCAGGCGATCCGCGCCAGAGTGCGGGGCTCGCAACGTTTCTTGGGATCGGTTGGGGACCCGGATCCGATACACGCTTGTCGATCCGCGCGGAGCTGATCAACTCGGCAGGGGTGCTGCTCGGTCCGGCCGTGTTCGCCCTCATTGACTACAGCATGGCGGCGACGGTCTATGACGCTGCACCTGACGGAGCCGTGATAGCGACCGTCCATCTCTCGGTTGCGTTTGCGCGTAGCGCAAACGAAGGCGAAATCCGATGCTCTTCAGCCATTGAGCACCTCGGTAGCAGGACAGCAACCGTCACAGGTCAGGTTTGGGATCAGGACGAGCGCCTGCTCGCCACCGCTGTCGGGACTTTTGCGATCCGCCCCACCTAGCATCAGCGAATCGGAATCCGCGTCGCAATGCTCAGGGATCCTGCGGGTCCGCCGACTTCCATCTGCCATCCGATGCCACATATGGTCGCGCCACCTCGACCAGGGTGCCGTTGGCGGAACCGGGCATGATCCATGTCCAGCGCTGCCACGGCATGTTCGGGTCGGCGGACACACTGCCGGTCTTCAGGCCGGCCGCGTCCAGGCGCTCCTTTGCGTCCTCGGGGCTGTCGGTCGTAAAGCAGATGTGGTGTACACCTTCCCCGTGCTTCGCCAGGCGTTCGCCCAGCGGCGTATCGGGGTCGGGCTGCATCAGCTGGATCTCGGCGCCGTCCGGATTGACGAATGTCGCCCACCGCATGCGGTCGGCGCCTCCTTCGAAATCGTCATAGCGGACGAGGCGCTCCTCGAGTTGGCGAGGATCGAGGACCCCCAGAATCTCGGTCCATTGAGCAACTGCTTGGTCCAGGTCGCCGACGAGCAGGCAGATATGGGCTAGTGGTCCGCTCGGCATCTCATCCTCTCCTCCGGGTTGTTTCCTCAAACTGAGGTGAGCTCGACGGCACATGGCCCTGGGGGCCAGAGGCAGCGTCAGGCCGCGATCACGACCAGGACGTCACCTTCGTTGACGGCCTGCCCCTCAGTGCATAGAAGGGCGTCCACTCGTCCCGAGACCTCTGACTCAAGCGGCATCTCCATCTTCATCGATTCGAGGATGACGAGCACGTCACCGACGTCGACCAGGTCCCCGATCTCAACCTCAATCTTCCAGACCGTTCCGGTGATGTGAGCCCTTACTTCGGTCACGGTGATCAGCCGCCCTGACCTGTCTTCGTAACTCGCGGACCGGACGGCCAGGCGTAGTAAAGCCCCTCTGCGATCGCGTGCCGCGTTCGCTCGGGCTCGATCACGTCATCCAGGATCAGGTTTGCCGCAGCCTCCCATGGCTCGGACTCGGCTGCCCACTCGGCCTCGAGCTCGGCTGCCAGTGCGTCGTGGGCCTCCTGACCCTCCCGCTCGAGCATCTCGTCGAGCTTGCGGCGATGAACGGTGCGGACGCCTGTATCGGGTGCCATAAAGCCCAACTCGGCGGTCGGCCATGCGAGTAGCAGGTCGGGGCGCACGGGCCGACCGCCAAGCGCGATATGTCCGCCCCCGTACGCCTTGCGCACGATCACCGCAACCTTCGGCACGTGCGCGTACGCGAGCGCTGTCACGACTCGCTTGTAACCGGCCAGAATGCCGCTGCGCTCTGCATCTTTACCGATCATCAGACCTGGGACATCCTGGAGGAACACGAGCGGGATGTTGAACGTGTCGCAGAGCTCAGCGAAGCTCGCGAGCTTCGTCAGAGCCGGGACATCCAGAACGCCCGCACGCTGCATCGGCTGACTCGCGACCAGGCCGACGGGATTGCCTTCGATGCGTACCAGCGCGGTGATCAACGCACGACCGAACCGCTCGCCCCATTGGAACACGGATCCACCATCGACGATGCAGTCGATCACCTTGCGCATGTCATATCCGCGCCGAGGCTCGCCGGGCACGAGGCTCGCAATCTCGGCTGGATCGCGGATTGGATCCACGGCTGGCAGCACAGGTGCCGGCTCAGCGGCGGAATCGGGCATGTAAGTGAGATAGCGGCGCATTGCGGCAAGCGCCTCGGTCTCAGTATCCACGACCATGTGAACACTTCCGTTGGTCTCGTGCGCAACCTGAGGACCGCCGAGCTCAGTTGCGTCGACGTCCTCGCCGATCGCGGCGCGGATCACGGGCGGCCCGGAGAGTGCAACTGCGGCGTCCTTTCGCATGACAACGAAGTCGCCCATGGCCGCATGCAGTGCGGCATCGCCATAGCTTGGCCCGAGCACCGCGGTCAGGTGTGGCACGGCTGGGCACGCGGCCGGCGCTTTCAGAAAGGTGCCGAAGTCGAACGGAACGCTCGAAAATCGCCAGCCGAGCAGATCCGGGATTCGCCCGCCGTCGTTGTCCGATAGGCAGATGAGCGGGATCCCGCGCTCGCCCGCCCATTGCGCGATTCTGTTCTGTTTGCGCATGTTGACGGGCGCAGTCGTCCCAGTTAGAACCGTCGTGTCGACGGCGATGATCGCGACTCGACGTCCCTCGATCCGGCCAAGGCCGGTCACGACACCGTCGCCGGTCGTCACGCGCTCGGGGCGACGAATCTCTGGCTCGGCAAGCATGCCGAGCTCGTACCATGAGTCAGCGTCGATCAGCTGTTCGATGCGTTCCCGTGCTGTCTGCCGACCGGATTCATGGATCTTGGCGAGCTGCGCAGGACCGCCACCCTCCAAGCCCTGCCGCCGCCGCCGCTCGAGTTCGTCGCGGGCGGCCACAGCCGCAAGTGTGGTGGCGTCCTCCGAGATGATTACCGACCGGTGAATTGTGGCTCCCTTCGATCCGCGAAGGCTCTGATGCCCTCAGCGAAGTCCTCCGTGCCCTGGAGATAAGAGACAGCGGCAATTGAATGCTCATAGGCACTCGGGAAGCGTTGATTGAGCATTTCCTTACCGACTGCGAGTGCAAGCGGTGCCTTGGTGGCGATTCGACGCGCGAGGGCCTCAGCTGTCGCCAGATGCTGGCCAGGCGCGGTCACCCTATTTACGAGGCCCGCGATTCGTGCCTCTTCGGCGTTGAGCGTCTCACCGGCCAGGACCATCAATTTCAGCCAATGCAGGTTGACATGCGCAGCGCCACGCGCGGTGCCAGGTCCGGGGACCAATCCCACCCCCGCCTCGGGCGTTCCGAAGCGAGCTGTCTCATCGGCGACCACGATGTCGCACATCATCGTGAGCTCACAGCCTCCACCCAGACAGTTACCGTGCACAGCGGCAATGACCGGCTTGGAGACGTCCTCCAGAGCGCGCATGGCAGCGATCGCTTCGAGCATGTATGCACGTCTGTCGGCGGGCCCCTCGATCCCCGCGAACCCCTCGATGTCTCCTCCGACTGAGAACGAGTTCCCACTTCCGCACAGGATCGCGACGCGAACCTCTGGCGTCCGCTCGATGGTGTCAACGACGTCGCGGAGTTCTGACCAGACCTCGCGTGTGAGGGCGTTCAGCTTTTCCGGGCGATCCAGCGTCAGCCAGCCGATCGGGCCCTCAATCCGGTAGGAAAGCATTCGCCGGAGACTAGCACTAATCTGCCAGACGATTGGTTGGTTTCCTATGTTGGCTCCGGTACCGGTTCGACGGTGGCAGTCGCGCTTCTAGCTCGAACCGCCAAACGGACGATTGGTGGTTTCAGCGGGGTTGGTGCGCTAGCGTTCGGGCCATGCCCCCAACGGAGGTGACTGGCTCAGCGGTGACTGACGCGCTCTTCGCACCGCTCCAGGTTGGCACGCTGACCCTCAGCAACCGCCTGGTGATGGCGCCGATGGGAACATGCCTCGACAACGACGGCCATATCACCGACGACACGATCGCCTACTACCGTCGGCGAGCCGCTGGCGGCGTAGGTACGATCTGCGTCGAGGGGTGCTTGGTGTCGGCCGATACGGTCGGTCCCGAGCCGCGGATCAGCGACCGTAAGTACGTTGCGGGTCTCGCGCGGCTGGTGGCGACCCTGCGCGAGTTTCCGGAACTCACCGTCGGGGTGCAGCTGATGCATCCGGGGCGCCAAGTCGTTGATGGGCCCTCCGTCGCGCCTTCACCAATCCCGCTCAACTCACACGCCGCGACGCCTCACGAGCTGACCGCCGCTGAGATCATGCGGATCGTGGCTGACTATGCCGAGGCCGCAAAACTGGCTCAGGAGGCCGGCTTCGATTTCGTGGAGGTGCATGGAGCCCATGGCTACCTTCCGTCGAACTTCCTCTCAGGTCGGGACAATCTGAGGACCGACCGGTACGGGGGTTCGATCGAGAACCGGGCTCGGTTCTCGATCGAGGTCGCAGGCGCCATCATCGACGCACTCGGCCCGGAGACCCCGCTGTTCTGGCGTATGAATGCTGAGGATGGGATTCCCGGCGGGTTCGGGCCGGAGGAGGCCACGCAGGTGGCGAGGCTTCTGGAAGCTGCCGGGGTTGCCGCACTCAGCATCAGCGCCGGAACCTGGCACACGCTCGAGGTCACGCTGGCTCCGATGTTCATTCCCCGTGGGCACATGCTCGATTGGGCGGCTCAGATCAAGTCCGCGGTCTCGATTCCGGTGATCGCCGTTGGGCGCCTCGACGATCCGCTCCTCGCCGCAGATGCGCTGCACTCGGGCAAGGCGGATCTCGTCTGCCTCGGACGTGGTTTGATCGCGGACCCTGACTGGCCGCTCAAGGTGCAGCGCGGTGCCATCCAGGACGTTCGTCCGTGCATCGCGTGCAACGCGTGCGTCGATCTCGTCGGAAGAGGGGAGCGCGCGCGTTGCTCGGTCAACCCGGAGGTGGGGCGTGAACTGACCTGGAGCGTCACGCCTGCGACGCGCCCTCGCCGGATCATGGTCGTCGGAAGTGGGCCGGCCGGCATGGAGGCTGCACGCGTTGCGGCGCTACGCGGACACCAGGTGTCGATCTGGGACGACGGCAAGCGCCTGGGCGGAAAGCTCGAGGTCGCAGCATCGGCTCCCAGCAAGACCCAGGTGTTGGAGTTCAGAGACTACGAGTGTCGGATTCTCGTCGAGCTTGGCGTTGATATTCACGTTGGCACCACCGTCACAGCTGAGCTCGTGGACGCGATGAACCCCGATGTTGTTGTCGTTGCGACTGGAGCCGAGCCGCTACTGCCCCCGATTCCCGGGATCGGCTCGGCCCATGTGTACGATGCCCAGGCGATCCTACGGCGGGACGTGAAACCACGCGGCTGCGACAGTGTCGTGGTCGTGGGTGGAAGCGCGACGGGATGTGAGGCCGCCGAGTTCCTCCTCGGGGATGTCAAGTCGATCTCGATCATCGAGATGGCGACACAGGTAGGAGCGGGAATCGAGCCGATCACCCGCAGACATCTCTTGAGGCACCTCGCCAGCAGCGGCGTTCAGATCCTGACCAAATCAAAGGTCATCATGATCGGGGATGACCACGTCATCTATGAAGATACCGCAGGCGGGACGCATGAGATTCCCGCGGACGTCGTCGCACTGGCACTGGGGTGGCGCCCGACGGGATCGGAGATGACAAGCCAGTTCAGTGGTAAAGAGACCGTCGTCTTGGGGGATGCCTCGTCGCCGGCGGATTTTGTCCACGCCGTGAACGCGGGAGCGGACGCGGGACTGCTGGTCTAGACCCGGTTCGCCAGGCACAACGAGCTCCGGTCCCGCTGGACCGGAGCAACTCAGGCGCAGGCAGCCTAGCTGTGAGTGCCGACGGGCACTGCGGTGCTGGGAAAGTGAGGCATGACCTGCTCGGCGAATCGTCGCATTGAAGCCTGGTGAAGATCGAACGGCATGCACGCGTAGCCCATGTTCAGCACGATGTAGTTCGCCCCGACCTCCTCCTGGTACATGCGGACCCGTTCGATGCAGGTCTCGGGGCTGCCGACGATGTGGTATTGGATGGGGAGGACCGCGAGTGCGCGAAGCCGCGCTGCCACGTCGTCACTCAGTGCCGCCGTGCTCTGTCCTTGGCCGTGCTGAACGGCAACAGACACGTTTTCCGCGTGGTCACGAGCGAGCTCATAGTGCTGCTCGTTGATGTACTGAAACTGTGTCATATAGGTCTCGCAGACCTCGGCGGCTTCCTCGTCGGTTTCACCGCAATAGGTGAAGAGGAAGTGAGGACACAGGTGCCGCGTGACTTCGAAACCGTGTTCGGCGCCGGCCGCTAGGTAGGCATCGCGCTTGCGACGATAGCTTGCGACGTCGACCAGCGGCCACGTGATCGTCGCATACGCCAGGTCGTTCTCGGCCGCCCACACGGCACTCTTGTCCGAAGAGCTGCCGATGATCATCGGGAGCTCTCGCTCCGGCTGCGGAGTGATGGCTAGCCGCGGCACTTTGTAGAACTCGCCGTCGTACTCGAAGAATTCGCCGGTCCAAGCCTTGCGAATGATGTCGACAGCCTCGTAGTAGCGGCGCTCGTTGGCCTCTGCATCGGGGGGAACGCCCCACAGCTTGGCCTCTCGGAAGCCGAGACCGCGGCCGACGCCCATTTCGAGACGGCCGTGACTGAGCGCGTCCAACAGCGCGGCCGATTCTGCGGTGCGCACCGGATGATCCCAATGCAGGATCGCAACTGCCGTACCAAGGCGGAGCGTGCTGGTCCTACCCGCAGCAAAGCTGAGCAGGGTCCAAGGATCCGAGGCCATGTCGTAGTCCGTGCTCGGATACTCCTCCTCGGAGACGCCGAACGGACGGTAGTCAGGCTCGCTGGCGAAGTGGTGCTCGGTGGTCCAGATCGACCTGTAGCCGAGCTGCTCAGCCTCGACGGCTGTGTTGACGAATTGATCGAGGACCGCACTCGGGGCGACCCCGCGCCGAGTCGAGTTGATCATGTTGATCCCGAACTCCATTTGCTGTGGACCTCTCTCCCATAGCTCCTGAACAGGCTGGTACGACCGCATGGCCGACTGAAGCGCAGATTATCAACCAACCGCTTGGTCCACAATCCGAGCCTTCTGCGAGCTGGAAACGAGGACTCTGTCAATCGATCAGCGACGCGGACCGTATCGTGTGCCGGGGGACAGACAACCAGAAAACAACCAACCGCACGGTTGTTTTTCATCGATCCACGGGGTACGCTGTCAGACCGACAGGAAGAGCTGAGGTGCGGACTTGACCGTGGAAACTTGGGGGACCAAGCCCGAAGGATGCATTGCCGGCCTGGTTGGATCCGGGGCTGCCGACCGACGGTTTGGCCAGGTTCGAGCCGACCGGGTTCGCTGAGCTGCACGTGGCAGTCAGCGCGATCGCGGCAGGAGGGATGGCGATCGTCATCGATGCCGCCGACCGCGAGGACGAGGGCGATCTGGTGATGGCCGGTGACTGTGTCACCCCGGCGGCTATCAATTTCATGGCGCGCCACGGTCGTGGACTCATCTGTGTTCCGATGCTCCGTGACCGGCTGTGCGACCTCGGGATCCCGCCGATGACCGCGTCCAATACTGATCCGCACGGGACGGCGTTTCATGTCGGCGTTGACCTCGCCAAGGGGACCACCACTGGTATATCCGCAGCAGACCGCGCTCGGACGGTACGCGCATTGTCCAGCCCCGACTCGGTGGCCCCGGACTTCAACCAGCCCGGTCATGTCTTCCCGCTCGCCTATCGCGATGGCGGCACGCTGCGTCGCGCAGGTCACACTGAGGCGTCCGTCGATCTGGCAGTGCTGGCGGGCCGCGCCCCCTGCGCCGTGATCTGCGAGATCGCTGACGACGATGGCGAGATGGCCAGGGGACCTTATCTGAGGGAGTTCGCCAAGATTCACGCCCTGCCGGTCGTGACGATAGACGAGCTGATTGCCTACCGGCGCAGCCGTGAGCGGCTTGTCGAGCGTGTGAGTTCGGCTCGTATCCCACTTGCGCAAGGTGTGTTCACCGCCTACGGCTACCGAGATCTGCTCGATGGGCTGGATCACGTCGCCCTCGTTCTGGGCGACGTCGCGGATCCAGGATGCACTCCGCTGGTTCGAGTGCATTCCGAATGCCTGACCGGGGATGTGTTCGGTTCGAGACGGTGTGATTGTGGCGAACAGCTGACGGCGGCTCTAGACGCGATCGCCAGCGAAGGGGCTGGCGCGGTCGTCTATCTGCGCGGACACGAGGGTAGAGGCATCGGCCTTCTGCACAAGCTTCACGCGTACGAGCTTCAGGACAGTGGCCTCGATACGGTCGAGGCCAACCTGTCGCTCGGGTTCCCGAGTGACAGACGAGATTACGGCCTGGGGATGCAGATTCTGGTGGACCTTGGCATATCGCGAATGCGAGTGTTGACGAACAATCCGTCCAAGTTGGCCGGGTTGCATGGCTATGGGCTCGAGATCGTCGAGCGCGTTCCTCTGATCGCGGCCCCGAGGCCGGAGAACGAGCGATATCTCACAACCAAGCGGGCCAAACTGGGCCACCTTCTGTGAGATCGGTTCGCTGCGCAGCACGGCGAACCGATCACAGAACTGGTCGGCTTTTGAGATGGCACGAGAACCGAGGACGGACGGAGCGATGGGCTTAGCTGGACGGAGGTCACGACGGTCGGCGACCTCATTGATCGAGGAGCGGATCAGGCCACATGGGACGCGATCGTTTTCCCAGACGAACGGCTGACCTACCCGGAATTGGCTGCGCGGACCATGGAGTTCGCGCAGTCCTTCCGCGCAATGGGCGTGGGAGGCGGCGACCATGTCGGGATCCTGATGCACAACGCGATGGACTTCGTCCTCGCGTTTCTCGGAGCGAGCCGGCTGGGGGCGGTGGTGGTGCCGATCAACGGTCGGTTCAAGGCCAGGGAGCTCGGTCACGTCATCGAGCACGCCGACCTACGCGT
Source organism: uncultured Conexibacteraceae bacterium (assembly GCA_963844665.1). Taxonomy (GTDB): domain Bacteria; phylum Actinomycetota; class Thermoleophilia; order Solirubrobacterales; family Solirubrobacteraceae; genus Palsa-465. The sequence continues at coordinate 477,159 of CAWJPB010000005.1, read as the reverse complement.
GCTCGTGACCTCGGCGGGTCCCGCAGGCGCCCCTGACTACCCCGCGCTGCTGGCAGATGTCCTACCAGACCTGGACGGGCAGGAGGCCGGGGCAGCTGACGCTTGCCGGCGCGCCAATGCTGGAGCACATCGTCGACATGGCGGCAACGCGCGATGGCGGCCCATTCACGACGCGAGCTGCTTTCGAGCAGGTTAGAGGGCAGGTTCACACGGACGAGGTTCGCGTTCTCCAGGAACGAGTGCGCCTGCGGGACGTCGCAATGCTGATGTATACGTCTGGAACCACCGCGAAGCCCAAGGGATGTCTGCTCACTCACGAGGCATTGGTACGGCACGGAGGCAATGTGGCGCGCAGCCGCTTCTTCCTGGCGAAGGGCGATCGCTATTGGGATCCGCTGCCGCTGTTTCATATAGGCGGCATCGTGCCGATGCTGAGCTGTCTAGCAACGACTGCAACGTTCGTCCATGCCGGTCATTTCGACCCTGATGTTGCGCTCGAACAGATAGAGAAAGAGCGCTGCACCGTCGCGTATCCGGCTTTCGAAACGCTTTGGCTGCAGGTTCTGAATCACCCGCGTTTCGGCTCCACGGATCTGAGCCGACTCAGGCTCATCCAGAATATCGCGAGCCCCGAGCGCTTGGCCTACCTGCAGTCGCGTCTGCCCACCGCGATCCAGGTTTCGTCATACGGTGCGACGGAGTGCTCGAGCAATCTGACCTTGCCACTTCCTGAAGACAGCGAGGACATTCGTATCAACACGCTCGGCCGTCCGCTTCCCGGGATCGAGATCAGGATCGTCGATCCGCAGACTCGGGATGAGCGACCCGTGGGCGTTGTCGGCGAGCTGTGCTTCCGGGGCTATTCGCGCTTCGAGGGTTACTACAAGGATCCGGAGCTCACAGCGTCGGTGATCGACGAGGATGGGTGGTTTTACTCAGGGGATCTCGGGAGTGTCGATCGCGACGGGAACCTGATCTATTCAGGCCGGTTGAAAGACATGCTCAAGGTCGGCGGCGAAAACGTCTCGGCGCTTGAGGTCGAGGACTTCATGTCCAGCCACGGTGCGATTGACATCGTGCAGATAGTCGCGGCGCCAGACGCTCGTTATGGAGAGGTTCCGGCTGCGTTCGTGCAGCTCAAGCCCGGACGGGTCGCATCGGAGACTGAGCTGATCGACTACTGCAGGGGTCAGATCGCCACATACAAGGTCCCGCGTTACGTCAGGTTCGTTTCGGAGTGGCCGATGTCTGGTACGAAGGTCCAGAAGTTCGCCCTGCGCGAGATGATCGCTGAGGAGCTCGGAGCGCTCGGCATCGCGGAGGCGGCGCCAATCGTCTCCGGGCAATGAGCTTGCCGCGGTAGAACGAGCAGGCGCTGTCGCGGCGTCCTGTCGTTTGAATTCGGAAGTACGTGCAGCGCGACCGTTGCCCTGCCAAACGTTTGGTTGTATTCTGCCTTTATCGGATGAACCCTTACGGCAGTGCCGGCAACGCAAGGAGCTACTCATGACAAGTTCTGGTCTGGCAACAACACGTCGGCCTGCGCCCGTAGTGCTCGCGGATCTGATTCCCGGGAGCCTGGTTCGCGACATGATGCTGGTGGCCGGCGGAGCCGGCCTAATCGGAGCATTGGCACAGATCTCGATCCATCTCTCCTTCACGCCGGTGCCCATGACCGGTCAAACGCTGGCGGTACTACTCGTCGGCACCACGCTGGCATGAAACGCGGGGTCGCGGCCGCGACGCTGTATGCCATCGCCGGCCTGATCGGAGTGCCGTGGTTCGCTGACCATCAGAGCGGATACGTGGGCGCCTCCTTCGGTTACATCCTCGGGTTCATCCTTTGTGCCTGGTCTGCGGGTTCCTTTCTGAGCGTCACGCGGATCGCAGGCTCCCGCAGTCAGCAGGGGCGATGCTTGTCGGAGAGATCGCGATCTATGCGGTGGGCGTGACCTGGCTTGGCATCTACCTGCACACGAGTCTCTCCAAGGCCGTGTCGCTTGGACTTACGCCGTTTGTGTGGGGAGATCTGCTCAAGGCTGCTATTGCGACCGTACTTCTCCCCGCGACCTGGTACCTGGTAAAGCGCCTCGAGCGGAGCTAGGCAGTCGTCATACGAATCACGCCCGCGTCAACCAGCACCGCGACCTCCTCCGCAGTGAATCCGGCCTCCAAGAGCACGGCACGGGTGTGCTCGCCGAGGCCCGGTGCGGGCGCGTAGAGGCTGGCAGGCTGGGTGCGCAGTTTGATCGGGAATCCGACCTGAGGGTGGCTCCCTGCGATCGGATGATTCTGACGCAGCACCATTTCACGATGGCTTAGCTGAGGATCGTCGATGGCCTCGGCCAAGTCGTTCACGGGCCCACAGCACGCATCTGCGTCCTGGAGCAGGGCAAGCCATTCCGGCCGTGTTCGGGTCGCGAACAGCTCTTGCCAGACCTCCACCGCGCTTGGGTCGTTCTGCGTGTCTTCGAGGTCGTTGCGGCCGACTGCGTTGCACAGGTTGAGCCAGAACGGCCGTTCGAGCGCTCCGACCGCGAGCCAACGGCCATCTCCGCACCGGTAGAGCTGATAACACGGGAGGCGGCCGGTGAGCATCTCCGTGCCGGGCCCGGGCACGTCGCCGGTCGCGAAGTACGCGGCCAGGTTGAGCGTCTGCAACGCGAAGGCGGCATCGCTCAACGACACATCTACGCGGTTGCCTGCGCCAGAGGCGTGGCGACCAACGATCGCTGCCAGGATGCCCACGAGCGCCAATAGCGACCCGCTCAGATCGGCGAGAGGAACTCCAGGTATCACGGGCCTGCCGTCGACCCCGGTGAGGTTCACCACACCGGCTCGGCCCGCGTAGTCGATGTCATGACCTGCCTGATGAGCCAGAGGGCCATCGCTGCCGTACCCATTGAGCGAGCAGTACACGACGTTGGGATTCCTCGTCAGGACTGCGTCTTCTCCGACCCCGAGCCGGTCCGCGACGCCGGGACGAAAGCTCTCGATCAGCACATCACTCACCGCGGCCAATCGAAGGACCACCTCGGCGCCCTGCGGAGCGCGAAGGTCGACGACAATCGAGCGCTTGTTGCGGTTTGACACCCAGTGGAATGCGGAGTCCCTCCCGATCTTCGGCTCGTATCCACGCATTGGATCACCCGTATCCGGCGCCTCGACCTTGATCACATCGGCTCCCAGGTCGGCGAGGATCGACGTCGCGAATGCGCCTGGGAGCAGCCGCGTGAGGTCTAACACGCGGAGTCCAGTGAGTGGCCCCCTCATGGGAGGCCTTGGGACGATGGGCGACTCTTCAGCGAAGTCTGGAGACTCAACGGGTGCACGTCCGACGGCAGCTCGACCATACGGTTGGTCGATGACAACGGGCACGCTATCACGCCGCCATCACCATGACACGGTCGGGCAGGTTCCGATCCGAGCGGGGGACGAGCACCACGCGCGGGTGCGCGCCGGGTAGGCTTGCTCGATAACCCACCAAACCTTCGGTTGCGGATTTGGCGATTGGCCAGAGCTCGAGCACCGCGAGGCAAGAAGAGGAGAGCGCGTTGACTGGTGAGGAGAGCAAGCAGATCGTGCGTGATTATCAGGCCGCGCTGGTCGCCGGGGACATCGAAACGGCAAAAGCCCTGGTCAGTCCCGAAGCGACGTATTGGACCGGATGCATCCCGCCCCGATGGGGTGAGCCGATGAGTCGCGACGAATTTTTCGCCGGCGTCGCGAGCTTCGCTGAGCAGTCCACGGGCGACTGGCAGAAGTTCACATACGGGCCGATCATCGCGGAAGGCCCGCTCGTCGCACTGCAAGGCGCATCCAAGGTGAAACTGCGAAACGGCAAGGTCTACAACAACTTCTACCACGTCTACTTCGAGGTTCGGGACGGACTGATCGTCACCGTGAGAGAGTTCCTCGACACGCTGCATGTGGTCGAGTGCTTCAACGGCTCCGATGCGTCCAGCCAGCCCGTGCGCCATTCCCCGTTTGAGAACGGCTGAGTTGGTTGGCATGGATGTTCCGGAAACCACGACACGAGGAACCGAATCACATGTACATAGAGGTTGATCCGACGGTCATCCCGCCGTTGGTCCGGCTGGCCGAACCAAACGACTTCACGAGCTTCAAGGTCGTAACCTTGGCGCCGCCACACGCCAACATTCCGGTGGAGACATTGAAATCCCTCGCAGGCGACCTCGCCGATGACCGCGAGTGGCAGACCGGGCTCGAGCGGATGCTTGCGTATGCGAACGAGAAGGGGTGGCTGAGCGAGGCGGGCATCGCGGCTCACATCGAGCAGGGCTGACTCGGCGAGTTCAGCATCGCTACTTCCGCGGTCGCCCACCCAGTCCCATTTGCGGTCCCGCGAACCGCCACGCTCACCCTCGCGGTGGCTCAGCTCGGAGTCTCGTATCGCCGGAATCCGCGCCCCGTCTTGCGGCCGAGGTGCTTGGCGCTCACAAGCGTCCGCAGATTCTGAGGCGAAAGGAAGCGGTCGCCGTACTGTTCACGCATGTTCTCGGCAACGTGGAGTGACGTGTCAAGTCCAGAGAAGTCGAGCGTGTCCAGAGGGCCCATCGCGTGATTGAAAGCCTTCACGCATGCAAGATTGACGTCCTCGGCGGTGGCGACGCCCTCCTCCACGATCCTTGCGGCCTCCAGGCCGAGCGCGATGATCAGCCGTGACGTTATGAAGCCGGGCGTGTCCTTCTCGCAGATAATGCTCGTCTTGCCGCAGCGGCCGGCCAGCGCAAGGCTCGCCTTCACGGTCGCCTCCGAGGTTTCGAGGCCTCTGATGATCTCGATCAGGTCCATCACCGGCGGCGGGTTGAACCAGTGAAAGCCGATTACCTGGGGCGCGCGGCTGGTAAACGCCCCGAGCGTGGAGATCGAGAACTGTGAGGTGTTGGAGCCGATGATGACGTCCGCGGATAGCGACTCGTCGAGCTCGCGCAGAACCTGGCATTTCACGTCGAGGTCCTCGATCACAGTTTCGATCGCGAAGTCAGCGCCGCTTGCTGCCTTGCCCAGGTCGGTCGATGTCGAGATCCGGCCACGCACCATCTCGGCCTCGGTCTTGTCCAGCCTCTCAGACCTCGTGAGCCGATCCAGGTTGCGTTCGATGCGTTCCTGCGCCCGATCGAGCGCCGGCTTTGAAACATCGACGAGCACGGCCTCCATCCCTGAACTGGCGATCACCTGTGCAATGCCATTGCCCATGATGCCGGCTCCGACCACCACAACACGGTTGATTTCCGTACTCAACTCCGCCTCCCAGTTCATAGTCCAAGTGAGCGACCGACGATCTCTTTCATGATCTCGGTCGTCCCGCCGTAGATCCGCTGCACCCGAGAGTCCCGCCACATACGCGCAATCTCGTATTCCTCCATGTATCCGTAGCCGCCGTGCAGTTGGAGACAGAGGTCGATGACCTGAAACTGGAGCTCCGTTGTCCAGTACTTTGCCCCGGCCGCAACTTCTGCAGCAAGGTTTCCGGCGACGGCCTCTTCGATGCAGCGATCGACGTAGACGCGCGCAATCTGGACCTGAGTCGCCGCGTCGGCCAGGGCGAACTTGTTGGCCTGGAACGAGCCGACCGGCTGTCCAAATGCGTTGCGCGTACGGACATAGGCGAGTCCGATCTCCAAGGCTCGCTCCGCACTGGCGACGGCCGTCACGGCGATTGACAGCCGTTCCTGTGAGAGGTTGCGCATCATCAGTTCGAGACCTTTGCCCGCTTCCCCGATGAGGTCCGCGTCCGGAACGATCACATCGTCGAAGAACAGTTCGGCGGTGTCCTGCGCCTTGCGGCCCACCTTTTCCAGCTTGCGTCCGCGAGTGAAGCCCTCGGCACCGGCCCGCACCGCGAACAGGCCCAGGCCACCGGCGTCTTCACCTCCGATCCGGGCAGCGACGATCACGAGGTCCGCCTGGATCCCGCTGGTCACGAAGGTCTTCGAGCCGGTCAGTCGCCATCTCCGTCCCGCCGGGCGGTGGCCTGGATGCCTCGCAGATCTGAGCCTGCGCCCGGTTCGGACATGGCGATCGCGGGGACACACGCTCCGGTGACGACATCGGGGATCCAGCGCTGCCGCTGATCTTCGTTGGTCAGATCAAGCAGATACGGAAGGACGATGTCGTTGACCAGGGCAAACGCGTCAGTGCCGGCATTCGCGTAGGCGACCTCCTCGTCGATGACTGCGTTGAAGCGGAAGTCGTCGAGGCCGGCACCCCCGAGCTCTTCGGGGAGCCTGAAAGCCGACCAGCCCAAGAGCTGCAGCGCTCTTCCAGAAGTCGCGGTCGATGATCCCAGCAGACTCCCAGGCGGGAACAAGCGGAACCGCCTCAGCCGCGAGAAAGGCCCTCACAGCCTCTCGAAATGCAACGTGCTCCGGCTCGAAGATCGTCCGTCTGATCGTCACTCTCATCTCCTTGCGAATCTCGTTGGGCCTCGGGTCAGCCAGGAACCGGCTAGTCCCAACGCATACCCATCATATGAACAAACGACCGATTGGTAGTATTCGATGAGCCTAGTTGATCGAGAGTCAGGGAGCACAGATGAGGTCCTCGCCGGGTAGGGACGTAGTGATCGTGGAGGCTGTTCGCACGCCGATCGGCCGCGGACATGCGGAGAAGGGATACTTCAAGAATGTCCATCCGACAGTGCTCCTTGGGACTACGTACAGAGCGCTCCTGGAGCGGTCCGGTGTCGATCCGAACCAGGTGGAGAACGTGATCGCGGGCTGTGTGCAGCAGTTCGGCGAGCAGGGGATGAACGTCGCGCGGAACGCGTGGTTGCAGGAGGGCTTGCCGCTTGAGACGTCGGCTCAGACGGTCGACCTGCAGTGCGGATCGGCGCAGCAGGCTGTGGGCTTTGCCGCCGCGCAGGTCGCCGCCGGAGTTCACGACGTCGCGATCGGCTCCGGCGTCGAGCACATGGGCCGCATCTCGTTCGCTGCCGGAGAGCGGGTGAGCGAGCAATTCGGGTCGCCGTGGACAGATCGGTACTTTGATCTCTACAACGTCCAAGGTCAGGGGATTGGGGCCGAACTGATCGCCGAGAAGTGGCAGATTCCGCGGACAGAGCTCGACGACTTGGCAGTCCGGTCGCATCGGCGAGCCCATAGCGCGACTGAGGCAGGGCTGTTCACACGGGAAATTGTTGAGTTTGCCGTCGACGGTGAAACCCACGTCAGGGATCAAGGCATTCGGCCCGACACCAATCTCGAGGCACTCGGGAAGCTGAAGCCCGCATTCAAGCCGGACGGTGTGATCACCGCAGGAAACTCTTCGCAGATCTCCGACGGGGCGGCTGCGGTTCTACTTATGAGCGCCGACAAGGCTGACGAGCTCGGCGTCAAACCACGCGCTCGAATTGTCGACCAGACGAGCGTCGGCTGTGATCCGGTGAAGATGCTCGAGGGGCCGATCCCGGCAACCCAGCGAATTCTCGAGCGTAACGATCTCATGATCGGCGACATTGACCTTGTCGAGATTAATGAGGCGTTCGCTCCGGTCGTGGCCGCCTGGCAGCGCGAACTCAAGCCCGATATGGACAGGGTGAATCCCCGCGGTGGCGCGATGGCGCTGGGACACCCGCTCGGCTCGACCGGGGCGCGTCTGATCACCACGTTGTTGCACGAGCTCGAAGATGAGGACGGCGAGCTCGGGCTCGTGACGATGTGCTGCGGCGGCGGCCTGGGCACGGCCACGCTGATCCAGCGGATCTAGAGGAGCGCGGCCGGCCTCAGCCGGCGTGGCCGGCGGCTGTCCTCAACCGCACCCGATCACGCGGGCACGATGAGGACCGCGCTCCCGGTCAGCGCTCTTGGGCCGTTCTCAACGTCCAGCCAAACATTGCAGAGCAGCCGAAGCCTGCCGTCGATCTCCTCGACATGCTCGACCTGACCGCCGGCTGCAACGCGATCGCCACCGAAGACGTTGGCTGCCAACCTGACCTTGAGGTCGACCAGTTCGACATCGTCAAAGGATGCCGCCAGCATATTCAGCACGTATCCAAAACTCGCGGGCCCTTGGTTGATCACACGATCTCCAAGGCCTGCGGCACGGACCGCTGCCGGGTCCAGATGAATCGGGTTTGGATCCTCGAGTATCACCGCGAACTTGCGCATGTTGGCCGGCTCCACGGTCTCGATGACCCAGGGCTTCAGCGCATCGCCCGCTTTGCAAGCCATCAGAGACCCCGCCTGGGGAGGATGTAGGTGCTGGTCGAGGCGCAGACCATCTCACCGCCGGGCTCGCGCAGCTCCTCGCGGAACTCAAGCACATCGAAGGTGCCGCTTCCCCCATGCTTCCGTTCAATCCCGATCACCTCGCCGGTCACCTCGTAGCTGACGCCGATGCGAAGCTTGTCGCGATATTCGAGGTGCGACGAGCCGAGCATGGGACCGTCGCTCATATCGAAATTCGCAAGCTTGCAGATTTCGTCGACAGTGATCCCGATTCCACGCTGCGGCGCGATGTAAGCCCACAACGGGTGGGCAACGCCCGGCCCAGAGTCGGTTCCACCGATGATCTCGAGGGTGAGCTTCTGCTCCTCCTCAAGGATGGTGAACTCTCCGACAGGGAGTTTCGTGCCTGGAAGGTCTTCAAAGCCTGGGGCAGTCATCCAGCTTGCCGATCGTGCATTTGGGTCTCATCCGTCCCTTGTTTGCCTACCAAATGTCCGGTAGTTTAATCGAACGCGGACATGGCAACGACTCCCGCAGAGACATGAGCAGCCCGCGGCTCGAAACGGTGCAGGCGTACTTCGAGTGCCTGGACACCGAGGATTGGTCACGCATGGAAGCTCTCTGGTGCGAGAACGGGGAGCTGCGCGCTGTCGGAGCCAGGCCACGCGAGGACAGGTCAGAGGTCTTGGGCTACTTCGCGAAACTGTTTGCGCCCTGGCCCAGTCACGAGGATAAACCGACGCGCTTGATTTGCGACGGCGACACGATTGTGGCGGAGGTGACCTTCACCGGAACCATGGCGAATGGTCAGCGTGTCAGCTTTGACGCGATCGACGTCTTTGACTTCGAAGCCGGCCGGATCCGCAAGATGAGCAACTGGTACGACATCGCCTACGCGCGCCGTGTCATCGCCGAGGATCCGGCGACCAGTACCTAGCCTGACCGCGTACCAGACTTAGTGGCCTGACTGTGTACCAGAGTCAGCCCTTGGATGTGAGTTGGTTGGGCTCGAACGGAAGCTGCGGCTCAAGCGGCGCTTGGGATGCGTGCCGGCGTTGGTGAGTCAAAAGCAGCAGGGTCAGCGGCAAGACGGTCGCCGCGAGCGCCACTGCGACCCACAGTGTTGCATCGTATGCGCGCGCCGTTGCGGTCGCGGAGCTGCTCAGCCTTCCGTGCAACTCGTTCGAGAGCACGATCGCGATCGCGGCGGTCCCGATCGCCGCACCGATTCTCTGGATGACGCTGTTCTGGGCAGATCCATCCGGAAGCTGATGACTCTGAAGCTCCGACAGTGCACTGACGATGAGCGGGATCAGCACAAGACCTATGCCGAATCCACGGCCGATGAGCACCACGACAGCCAGTGCGTGGGGCGTCGACGCCGTAAACAGAGCCAACGGAATGGACGAGATCACGGTGACGACGACTCCAACAGTGGCGAGCAGTCCTGGGCGTACCTGGCCAGAAAGTCTGCCGCCGAGGAAGATCGCGACCGACGCGCCCAGTCCCTGTGAGGCGAAAAGGCTGCCGGCGAGCATTGGGCTGGCATTCTGGACCTGCTGAAAGAACAGCGGCACCACGAGGTACGGGCCGAATACGGCCGCACTGAAGACAAACAAGGCGGCGCTCGCGAGTGCGTATGTGCGGTTTGTGAAAAGCCTTACGTCAAGCAACGGGCGCTCGGCTCGTGACGCATGCAACACGAACCAGCCGATCAGCGCCAGCCCGAGTAGAGACAGTCCGGCGGTGCGCCAGGATGCGACGGGCGCTCCGCTGCCGAGCTCGCCGCAGCCGTAGATGAGCATCGGGAGGCCGGTGCCGATGGTCAGCAGGCCGATCAGGTCGAACCGGCCGGCAGGCTCTCGTTGACCGGGAGGCAGGGTCCGGGCGGCGATCGCAAGGCTCGCCACGCCGATTGGCACGTTGACGAGGAAAAGCCAGCGCCATGACCAGTGTTCGACGATGAATCCTCCGAGGATCGGCCCGAGGATCGGGGCTACGACCGCGACCGACCCAAATACAGACATCGTCCGGCCCATCCGCTTCGGTCCCGCCTGGCGGCTCAGGATCGTCTGGGCGACGGGGAAGATCGTGCCCGCGCCCGCGCCCTGGAGCGCACGGAATGCGCACAGTGATCCGAATGACCACGCGCACGCACACAGACCCGAGGCGAGTGTGAAAAGCGCCAAACCAGCGAGGTACACGCGTGGGGCCGAAAACCTCCGGGATAGCCATCCCGTGACAGGGATCGTTGCCGCAAGCGCCAGCAGGTAGCTGGTCACGACCCACTGGACTGATGCCACGGAGACGTGAAGATGGGTCGTCAGCGAGTCCAGCGCGACGTTGACCACCGTCATGTCCAGGACGGACATGAACACACCGCCGGCGAGGATCGCAATGGTCCTCCGCAAACGGGGGTCAAGTGGCTCTGTGGCTGTTGACTTTGACAACGGTCTGCCGTTTAGGTCGTCCGAAACACCAAATGGTTGGTTGATCCGGACCGTATCGGTCTGTAGTGTCGCTCGCAAGATCACGGCCACTCGCACTGACACGCTCACGCGACGTCAGACCGTGGGACCGCTCCAGGAGGGCCGGCGAATCTGCCGCCTCTGTGGTTGAGAGTTACCGAAAGAGGAGAGTGAAATCATGGCCGTAGAGCCGGAGACATGGGTCATCACCGGTGCCGCCAGTGGCATCGGCAGATGCGTCGCGCGTTCGGTTCACAAGAACGGAGCCCGTGTAGTCGCCGTGGATCTCGATGGCGCGGGACTCGAAGAACTCGCCCGCGAGCTGCAGGGCATAAAGACAGTCACCGCGAACGTGTCACTACCTGAGGACGCGGACCGCATCCTCGAGGAAGCTGGTGGCGCCGTATCGGTGTTGGTCAACAACGCAGCGATCATGGACGGCATGATGCTCGTGGATGAGACTCCTGACGACTTCTGGCAGCGTGTGGTCGCGGTCAACCTCACCGGGCCCTTCCTGATGGCCAAGCGTGTCCTTCCGGGCATGATCGAACGCCGCGGAGGCGTGATCGTGAATTTGGGATCAATTGCCGCGTTGCGCGGGGCATTTGCCGGAGCGGCCTACACCACAACGAAGCACGGCATCATCGGACTGACACGGAGCATCGCGTACACCTATCGCGAGGACGGGATCAGGTGCGTCTGCGTCAATCCCGGAGCCACGTCGTTCGGCGCGAAGGGGGCGGTTGAAGCCTCCGTCGGATTCAGTGAGCGCGGCTTCATGAGAGTCACCGGCGGCGAGATACCCACGCTCATCGGTCGTCCGGAGGACATCGCTTCTGTGATCGTGTTCGCCGCCGGCGAGGGTGGGATCCGATTCAACGGCGCAGTCCTGACCGCTGACGATGGTCTGGTGCTCTGAGGTCAACGCCGGCAGGAACGCGGCCGGTTACGCGCTCTCCGAGCGGGATAGCCGGCCGCGTCCTGATACCGCACTAGTGATGCTTGTAATGGGTGTCGTGTGCGAAATGGATCGTGTCTGGGTTGAGCGCATGCAACTTCGCTGCAGATGACTGCCAGGTCTCGAGCGCTCCCTCATTCACCTGCATCTGAAATGCCGGATGACCTTCCTTGATCTGGTCAGGGTCATCCCAGATGTCACCGGTGTAGAGGGCGTCGCCGCAAAACAGTGTTGTCTGTCCACCTGACTCGATCAGAACGCTCTGGTGCCCTGGGGTGTGTCCTGGAGTGAAGATGCATCGGATGCCTGGTAGCACCTCGACATCCTCACCCTGGAGAAGCTCGAGCTTGGCGCCTGGGAAGTCCCATTCCTTGAGACTCTGCGGGCCGTGGGGCGCGCGTTGGCGAACCCACTCGACCTCCGGCTGCTGCAGGATGAACGTGGCCTGCGGGAACATGTAGTTGTCGCCGGAATGGTCTCCGAGGTGCGTGTTGATGATGTATTTGACGTCACCGGGCTCGACGCCGTGATCTGCGAGCGCATCCGGCGTGGTCCTCCGCAGCCACGGAAGCCGCATTTCGCCGAAGACCAGCTCACCCGTCACGGCGTTCTGATCTTGGCTGGGATCGAAGACTGCAAGGGTGGTGCCGAAACCGGTGTCGACAAGCGTGAGTCCCTTGGGATGATCGATCAGGTAGCCGTTGAACGGGGTAGCTGGGCCGAGCGGCCCAGCGATCGAACCCATGTACAAGCGCCGCACGTGCATATCTGATGCTCCTTGCTGGATTGCGTGATTCGACATTAAAGAAAACAGCGGCTCGGGCAGCTGAGCTGCACGAACCGCTGTTTCGATGGATCTGGTGATTTCTAGTAGGTCGGGTTAGAACTTCTCCGCCAGTGCCTGAGCAGCCGTGATCGGCTTCTTCGTCAGGAACTTGACCTTGGCTCCACCGTCCGTGTAGGTCCAGATCTGGTAGTAGGGCTGCGAGATCCTGGTCTCACCCGTCGGACCCTTGGCATTTGGGGTCCACGGAGGCATCACGCCGCCTGTGTTGATGTTCTTGGCCGTCTGGAATGCGTGCATCACCGTCTTGGCGGTGATGTTGTTCGCCTTGAGCTTTCCGCTATTGACGAGCTTCTGCAGGATCCAGAGGCTCAGCCACCCGGAGAGGGTGCCGCTGCTCTGCTGCGCAGGCAGCGCGTATGAATCGTGGCTTGCCTCGTAGTAGGTGTGCATCTGACCCAGGAACTCCTTGATCGTCCCATTGCTCGTATCTTCGAGCGGGAGCAGGTTCCCGAACGTGATGAAGTTGCTGATGTCCTTGGTTTCACCAAGTGCCTGGGTTCCCGCCTTGGACGACGGACCAGCTGCCGACACCCACTTGACCTTCGAGCCCATGTTGCCTAGGGCCTGCTCGATCTGTGCGTCCTGCTGGGATCCCAGGAAGCTCTGAATCGCAGTCGGCCCGCCCTTGAGCGCGGACTGCACGTAGGGCGTTATGTCGGCAACGGTTGCCGGCACCAAGGTCTGGCTGATCCAGGGGTTATTCAGACCCTTGGTCCCACCCTCGATCACCGGAAACAGCTGAGCGGCAGTGGAGTTGTCCGCTCCCACCATCGAGACCTTGTAGTGATGCAGGGCAAGGTAGCCCATCACAACGAAATATCCAGGCAGCGTCGAGGTCATGACGAACTGGTTCGGACTGTTCAGCGACGTGCTGTCGTAAACCAGCTGACCAACTTCCGGAATCCCAGCCTTGTTCATGATCGCGGTCAGCTCGGCACCATCGAGGGTGTCGCCACCGGCGATCATCGCGACGTGATCGCTGATCATCTTCTGCGCGCACGTCGTCGTCAGATTCGGATCGTTCTTGTCGTTGCAGTAGTCCAGCTTCAACTTGCGGCCGCCGATGCCGCCCTTCCGGTTGGCCGCTCGGATGAAGGCGAGATCTGCCGACACCGCCGCCTGCGAGTTGACGACCGGGCTACCCGCCCCCGGCGTCACGAGACCAACCAAGATCGGCGACTTGGATGCCGATTTGTGGGAGCTGCGAGCGTTTGCGATACCGGCGCTGCCGAACAGCCCCAATGCGAGCGTCGCAGCGCCCGTGAGCACTACGGAACGATGCCTTCTAATCATCTCCTCGGTTCTCCCTCCGTCCCCGAGATCAGCGCGAGTCGGCTGATCGTCGGAGACAATTGACGGCAGCGGTCCAACCGGACAACTGACCAATCGATTGTTTGACTCCTCCTCCGAGCATACCCGCAGATCATCGGTGGATGCAAGCAATCCTAGGGTGGGTTCCATGTTTGCTCGGTTGGGTTTTTGTTGAGACACCTGGCTGGCCTCGAGGCGCCGCCGATCAGCGTGCGCCAGGGCTTGACAGTGTTCGGAGGCCCACGTAAGCTCGAACAACCTACCAAGCGTTTGTCTGGCTTAGTTAGCGAGGAGAGTGGGAGCGAGTGGGTGTAACCGACTCGGCTGGCGCTGGCGGCGCGGCCAATAGGGACGCGGGCGCGTGACGAATTTTCTGCAGTTTGCAATCCTGGGGCTCGGGCTCTCCGCGATCTACTCGCTGATCTCCTCAGGAATCGTCCTGACATATCGAGGGGCCGGGGTCGTCAACTTTGCCCAGGGAGCGTTCGCACTCGTGGGCGCGATCGTCTACTCCGGGATGCACGCGGACGGAGTGCCGATTCCTCTGGCAATCGTTCTTGCCGTGATCGCCGGCGGCATGTTGGGCTTCCTGATGCAGGTGCTGGTTATGCGACCGCTATCGAGCGCGTCGGCGCTTTCAAGGCTGATCGCGACGCTGGCAGTTTTGATCATCATCGAATCAGCCGCAAGTCTTCACTACGGCGGCCTCTACAACCCAGAGGTGCCGTCATTCCTGCCGACGAGTACTTTCCGTTTTCTCGGTCTCGAGTGGGAGGCCGACGACGTCATCCTGTATGGCATTGCCGCCGTCCTGACGCTCGGTCTGTGGTTGCTGCAGGCACGCACGCGGCTCGGGCTCGCCACCAGAGCTGCAGCCGAGAACGAGACTGCTACCGCTGCACTGGGCTGGTCTCCGAACCGACTTGCGGGTGCGAGTTGGGTGATCGGCGGGGCGCTGGCAGGCCTTGCCGGGGCCCTCATCTGCCCGATCTCGGGCCTGGTTGTCGAAACCATCATCCTGATCGTGGTACCGGCGTTGGCGGCAGCGCTGCTTGGACGCTTCGACTCCTTCTGGGGGGCATTCGCGGGGGCAACGCTGATCGGAGTGGGGCAGTCGCTGGTGATTCAGTACGTGTCGTGGACCGGCGCGGGCGACGCCCTGCCGTTCATCGTGATCATCGTCGTAATGATCATCACCGGCCAGGCGGTTCCGGTTCGAAGTCATGTCTACGAGCGCCTGCAGAGCATCGGTCGGGGTGCCCTGCGCCCCGGTCCGGTGGTTGCGCTGACGGTGATCATGGCGCTGCTCGTAATGCTCGTTTTCAACCTCAGTTGGTTGGATGCTTTTACGGTTTCGTTCTCGGTGTCGATCGTGCTTCTCTCGATCGTCGTCGTCACCGGCTACGCCGGACAGGTTTCGCTGGCCCAGTACGCGATCGCAGGGCTCGGCGCCTATATCGCCGGTCGGCTCGTCGCGACGACAGGGATTCCCTTCTGGGCAGCGTGCCTGATCGGCATATTCGGAGCCGCGCCACTCGGCGCGCTCTGCTCGCTGCCTGCGCTCAGGACTCGTGGCGTGAGCTTGGCGGTGATCACGCTCGGGATCGCGGTCGCGATCAACGCGATGCTGTTCAACAACGTCAACGACACGGGCGGGTTTCAGGGCACGAACGTCGGGTTCATCCACCTCTTTGGTCTGGATATCGATTCGATCAGTCACCCGACTCGCTACGCGATGTTCACGTTCATCCTGTTTGTGATCGCGTCGCTCGCTGTCGTCAACCTCCGGCGGGGCCCGGTGGGGCGGCGGATGATCGCGATCCGTGAGAACGAGCGTGCCGCGGCGTCACTCGGCATCCCCGTTGTGGAAACGAAGTTGGAAGCCTTCTCCGTGGCAGCGGTGGTCGCCGCGATCGGCGGGATCGCGATTGCTTTCCGGCAGGAGTCGATCATCTACACCAACTTCGATCCGCTGACCTCCATCAACATGGTCGGTTATGCCGTGATCGGAGGCGTTGGATCGGTTGCCGGCCCACCAGCAGGGTCGGTGCTGGCTGATGGCGGCGTTGGAACGCTGTTCAACGGCATCTTTGGTTTCCTGAATACGTATCTCAACCTCATCGGTGGCGTGGTCCTGCTCGTCACCGTGGTGACGAGTCCGGACGGCATTGTCACGGCCACGCGGGAGGGCTTCGAACGGGTCTGGGGACGGCGTCGCCCGGTCCAGAGGTTCATGTCGATCGGCGTTGTGAAGCGCTTCGTGGCTCCAGTGCGAACCCAGGTCCGGCTCTCGGAGGGCGAGGCCCGACGGAAGGTGACGCCCAAGAAGTTGGTCGTGCGTGACCTGTCGGTTCGCTTCGGTGGGGTTATTGCCGCCAACAAGGTCAACTTCGAGGTCAATCCGGGTGAGATTGTGGGCCTGATCGGCCCCAACGGCGCCGGCAAGACGACGGTGATCGATGCGATCACCGGATTCGTCAAGTCCGACGGACAGTTGGAGCTCGGCGGACGCCAACTCGGGCGCATGGGCGCACACCGACGAGTGCGCGGCGGCGTCGCGCGGTCCTGGCAGTCACTTGAACTCTTTGAGGACGTCACGGTGGGCGAGAACATCCAGGCTGCGAGCGAGAGCAGTGCACGACGCCGGACCGATGCCGCCACGAGCCTGGTAGCGCCGCATGTCAGGCCGCTGACGAGTGCCGCCACCGCCGCGGTGAGGCAGTTCGAGCTCGAGGACGACCTCGAGCGATCGCCGACGGATCTCTCCTACGCCCGTCGCCGCCTGCTGGGAATCGCCAGGGCTGTAGCCCTGGAGCCCAGCGTGTTGCTGTTGGATGAACCAGCCGCGGGCCTGGGCACGCACGAGACCCGTGAGCTCGGTGAGCTGATCAAGCAGCTGGCTCAGGAGTGGGGGATGGGGATCCTGATGATCGAGCACGACGTCGATCTGGTGATGAGCATCTCCGACCGGATCGTGGTGCTCAATTTTGGCAATGTCATCGCCTACGGCACGCCGGAGGAGGTGCGCGGCAACGAGCAGGTGGTGGCCGCATACCTCGGAGTGACCGACCTCGATGCCACGCAGCAGAGCGGATCAGGTCCCGACCTCACAGAGGCAATGACATGACGGCGCTCTTAGAGACCAGGGATTTGGCGGTCGGCTACCAGGGGAACCCGGTGGTGAAGAATCTGAACATGGAGGTTCGGGCCGGAGAGGTCGTGGCGATGCTCGGTTCCAACGGAGCCGGCAAGACGACGACAATGATGGCGATATCCGGCAGACTCAAGCCGCTCTCAGGCTCGATCGTGTTCGACGGAGACGCGGATCTGAAACCGCTACACGTGCGCGCACGCGAGGGCTTGTCATTCGTGACAGAGGAGCGGTCGGTGTTCATGCGGCTCTCGGCGGCAGAGAACCTCCGCGTCGCCGGCGTCGATCCGGACGAGGCTTGTGCGCTCTTTCCCGAACTGAAACCCCTGTTACGTCGCACCGCCGGCCTGCTCTCGGGCGGTGAGCAACAGATGCTCACGCTCGCGCGTGCACTCGCACGCAAGCCCCGCATTCTGCTTGCCGACGAGCTCTCACTGGGCCTGGCGCCGCTGGTTGTGGTGCGCCTGCTCGATGCCGTCAAGGCAGCTGCCGCGTCACAGGGTGTGGGCGTGCTGATGGTCGAGCAGCACGTGCACCAGGTGCTGAAGTACGCGGACCGCGTGTATGGCATGCGACGCGGCGAGATCATTCTCTCTGGCACGCCCGATGAGGTGCGCTCCAGCGTGGATCAGCTGTTCGTGACGCGCGTCTAAAGGCGCTGGCGGGCGCGGTTGTGGGCAGACCACACGGATGGGTCAACCCGTTAGGTTGAGGGCGATGCCGACGTCTGCGGAGCTGGTGGACCTGGAGGTCCTTGAGCAGCTGGAGGCACGAGCTTGCCGCACCGGTGTCCGCCAGTCTCACATGCCCACCGTCAGACAGACCAGCGCGGCCAGCGCCTGCGTTGAGTGGCAGACCTTTGAGTACGAAGAGCAGTCGGCCGGAGGCAGGACGTCGCGTCAACATGTGTACGCGACTGCTGAGGTCGAATACATACGCGAGGGGGATGGATGGCGCACCGGCCGACGCGTGTCGAGCCCGCACAGGACCGACTCGGCATGTGGGGCGTTGCCAGACGGGCGACCGCCCGCGGCATTGAACCCTGATTGGCTGTCGGGATCCGCGCAGCCAACGGTTGAGGCATTGGTCGATCTCGAGCAGATCAGACAACTCAAGGCTCGCTACTTTCGGCACCTCGACAACAAGGACTGGGTGCGCTGGCGAGAGGTCTTTACCGCCGATGCGGTCTTCAACGTGCCGCCCCTGGTCATCGATGTAGCGGGCGCCGATTCATTCGTCGCGGCCGTCAGCAGCAATCTCGCCGGGAGCATCACAGTGCACCACGGGCACGCACCGGAGATCAGACTCTCAGATTCGGCCAACGCCGTCGGTGTCTGGGTGCTCAACGACTACGTGGAGTTTCCGGCGGGCGACGACCGAGGGATGCCATCAGGCATCCGTGGCTACGGGCACTATCAGGAGCGTTACCGTCGTACAGACGACGGTTGGAGGATCGCTGAGCTGCGGCTGAGCTATCTGCGGATCGATCCGCTGCTCGTACCGTCGACACCTCAGTCGCTGGAACCGCAGCCGACATCCGAAGAGTGGCCTACGGAAGGGGTGATGCCGACTTTCGACGAGCTCGGCGATCTCCACGAGATCAAGACTCAGACGCACGAGTATTTCCGGCTGTTGGATGCGAGCGCCAGGGGAGCCCTCCACCACCTCCACACTCCGGAGGTCCGATTTCTCGGCCGCGATCAAGCGAGAGCCGTGTGGGCGTTGATGATGCTCGTTGATCGGTCCGGTTCGGTCCGTTACGGCCATCTGGAGGCCGAATATGTGCGTGCGCCATCGGGGTGGAGGATTGCCGGCACACGTACGCGATGGCTTCGCGTAGATCCCCTTCCGGCAGGTGGCCTGATCGGGTCAGCCGACCCGACCTCAGCTCCGGTGACCCGGATCGGAGGATGATTCGAATCGTGGGCGCCCAACCTTCCCAGAGCTCTGCTGGGGCTCGGCGGCCCGCTGCGAGATGATCACTGAAGACGGTGCCGATGGTTGATGTTGGCGTCGGACTGTGGACGATGCGCAGCACAGCCCGGCGACCGGAATCCCATTCATGTCTGTACGCCAGGCTTCAGGAGGATGCGAGATTGGCGGACAGCCTCGGCTTTCACTCGCTGTGGGTAGCTGAGCATCACTTTTGGTATGACGGCTGGTGTCCTGCCGCTCTCTCGGCAGCGGCGGTTGTGCTGGGCGCGACCGATCGGCTCGGCGTGGGAACAGGTGTTCATCTGCTGCCGCTGTGGGATCTCCATACAGAGCGCTCCGCGGTCGAGACCCTGTTGCGATTGGCCGGTCCTCGGCTGCACCTCGGCGTAGGTCTCGGTTACCGCGACCCGGAGTACGCCGGCCTGAGCATCCCGCGTCGCCTGCGAGCCCCGATCATGGATCACGCCCTCGACCGATTGCTTCAGAGCTGGGAGAGTGGAAATGGTCCGCCGTTGCTTGTAGGAGGATTCTCAAAGCCGGCGCTGCAGCGCGCTGCAAGCAGGGGGATCGGTTCGCTGCTGCCGTTCTCGATGAACCGTTCGCAGCTGGTGGGCGCGATCGAGTATTACGACGAGGCGTGTGTCCGAGCCGGCCGGACTCGTGGGCAGGTCGCGGTCATGCGTTACGTCAAGGCAACCGACGGCACGATGCGGGCGCGGCACGTGGCACGCGAGGAGATCGGTCGCACGATCCGTGAATACACCGGCGCGTGGTTCCCGCTTCAGGGGCGCACCGGCTTCGATGCGCCGAAACTGCTCGCCGAGCAGCTCACCCGAGCATCTGATAACGCCCTGATCGGACCTCCGGAGCAGCTCATCACCGCGCTGGCCGAGCTCGCGGAGCTGGGCGTGGATCTCGTCGTTCTGATCACCACGCGCGATGATCTCGCCTTCGAGCATCGCGACCAGATGACCATCCTTGGCGAACACGTCCTGCCAAAGGTGAGCGCGTTATGAGGGTAGGTCTGGTGGTGCCGGTTGGGCAGACGGGCTGGTGGCCCGAAGGACCTGGCCCGATCTGCAGGGCGGCCGACGAGCTTGGACTCGACATCGTGCTGCTATGCGCCGAGCCGTGCTTCAGCGCGACAGCCGACGCTCTGGTGGCGGCTGCATTTCTCGCGCCCCGCACGGAGGCTATTCGGCTTGCTGCACTGACACCTGTCGGATCTCACCCGGTGCTGATCGCGGAGCAGGCAGCCGTTGCGGACAACGCCAGCGGGGGACGCTTTCAGCTCGTACTCGATGGCGGATCTGGTCCGTCGTCGCTGCTCTCTGAAACGGTCGAGGTGGTGCTCGCGGCCAGCGGGCCGCGAGCATTCCGACACGCTGGTGAACACTGGCAAATCCCGGCAGATCCGGCGCCTGAGACGGTCGTCGCGGTGACGCCGAAGCCGGCCCAGTTGGAGCTGCCTGTGTGGCTGGCCGGCACCCACGCGGCTTCGGTGGCCCGTCGATATGGACTCAGCCACATGGTCGATATCGACGACCGCTCCAACGAAGCGGCGACGGAGTGGGGAGAGGCTGAACGACGACTAGGGGATGTCACCCGTCGTCTGCGTCGTCCCGGCACCGTGCTCCTTGGTTGTCGTGATGAAGGAACGTTCGATGCGGATCTGACGGCCGACGAGCTCCGCGCGGAATCGGCGAGCTGGGGTTTGGACGTGGTGTTGCTTCGGTTGCCACACAACCTCGGACCGGAGTCAGCGGCTGCGCGCGGTTCGACACATTGCCACCCGGTTGCGTCCCCAGCTCCAAATGGACGAGGTCCCGCGCTCCCTGCGTGAAGACTGGCGCCGGGAGCTGGACTCAGAATGAGCGAGGGAGGCCGAAGCTCTCGGCGATGAAGTTGCGACCCATTTCGTTGTTGATCGGCGCCACGCGGTACAAACGCATGTCTCGCCAGTACCGCTGCATGTCGTACTCGAGCGCGTAGCCGTATCCGCCCAGAATCTGCATGCCGCGGTCCGCGCCTGCGAAGCAGTGCTCTGAGGCAACCACCTTGGCCAGTGTCGACTCCACGCCGCATGGCCGGCCGAGTGCCTGCAGCCACGCCGCCCGGTAGGTCAGGAGTCGGGAGATCTCAAGGCCGGCATACGTGTCGGCGATCATGTGCTGCACGGCCTGCATCTGCCCGAGCGGCTTGCCGAACACGATCCGCTCCTTTGCGTACGCGATCATGTCCTCGAGTACGCCGGCGAGGGCTCCCGTGCAGTTGGCACCGTTCATGATCCGCTCGCTGTTGAGTGTCGGGGCCAGCACGCGCCAACCGCCGTCGACCTCACCGAGGACGTCTTCATCGGGGACGAAGACGTTCTCCAGCTGTATCTCACAGCTGCCCAGCGAGCGCATTCCGAGCTTGGGGATCGTGGTCGCTGTGATGCCGGGGCTCTTGGCGTCGCACAAGAAGACCGTTAGGCCGTCGACGGATCGTTTCACGTCCGACTGGGTACGCGCGACGAGGAAGAGTCGATCGGCGACGTGGGCAAGCGTCGACCAGATCTTCGACCCATTGATTTGCCAGCCGCCATCGACCCGCGTGGCGTGCGTGCGCATGGACCCCAGGACATCCGTGCCGCCACTGGGCTCAGTCAGTGAGATCGCGCACATCAGGCGACCGGCTGCTATCTCCGGCAGGAACCGCTGGCGCTGCTGCTCGGTGCCGGAGACCGCGATCGCCTTGGCGTCGAACAGCGTGATCCCCAGCAGCCAGTAGAGGCCCGCCAGAGTGCGCGACAGTTCTTCATCGAGCAACACCTGCTCGATGATCGTCCCGCCTTGGCCGCCGTACTCCTCCGGTATGCCGATACCGGTCAGGCCCAGCTCGCCGAGTTTGTGCCAGAGCTCCCACGGGAACTCCTCGCGTGCCTCCAGCTCGCGGCAGTATGCCTTTGGGAACTCGCTGTTGACCAGGTCTCGGATCGAGCGCTGGAACATCTGCTGCTCGTCGGTGAGTTCGAAGCTGAGGCCCGCGGCGGCTGCCATTTCATCCATCACTCGGTCTCCCTCTCGATGCGCGCTCGGCGGCGGCGTCCGCCAACGCCAGCCCCTCGAGTGCAAGTCCGTGGCTAAGGCCCGTCGACAGCATGAGCTGCTCGCGCTCGATGATGTTGAGGCATTCGCGCGTGTATTTGATGACCGGCAGCGGTTGGCTGGCCCATTCCCGTGCAAGTTGCAGCGCACGATCGTTGACCGCTCCGACTGGGACCAGTTCGTTCACCAAGCCCAGTGCAAGCGCTTCCTGGGCCTCTATCCGCTGGCCGGTCAACAGGAAGTACTTGCCACGCCGCGGACCGAGCAGATATGGCCATACGAGGTGGGCACCATCTCCCGGTACGGCGCCATGAGTGAAATGCGCTAGGTCGGCGATGACGGTCGTGTCAGCCGCGATGACGACATCTGCGAGAAGCGGGATCTCGGCGTGGATCAGAGCTGGTCCGTTGACGGCACCGATCACGAGCACATCCAGGTCGAGAAGCGCCTTGAGGAAGCGCTTGCCCTCCGACCAGACCGTAGTCCAGCTCTGCTGCCGCATGAAGCTTTTGACATCGATCCTCGTGCAGAAGTCTGGCCCAGTCCCGGTGATGATCACGACGCGAGTCTCGTCATCCGCGCCCACTTCGAGCAGGGCATGTCCTAGCTCACGGTGCACGACGGCATTCCACTCGAGGGCGTCGCCGTTGCTGTGCAGGCGCACCTCGGTAACGCCGTCGAGTTTGGTGATGGCCACGTGCTCGAAGGCGCTCATCTGATCGCCGTCGCGTTGTCGGAGAGCGGCGCGCGCGTCGTTGAATCGTCGTCTCGGCGAACTCCTGCTCCGAGGATCGAGGCTGCGCGTTCGCCGACCATGAAACATGTGAAATTCGGGTTGTTGGTGACATGCCCGGGAAAGATGCTGGCGTCGGCCACGGTCAGCCCTTCTACTCCGAGCACCGACAGGTGCTCGTCGACGACCTTCCCGATCGCACAACCGCCGGCCGGGTGCGCGCCGGTTCCCAGCCCGTTGAGAGCTGACTCCCTGGCCGACATGTGCGACCGCGTGTCCCTCACCTCAGCGGCCTTGAAGGCCGGAGTTTGCAGCAGGCGCTGCCAATCGTTCATCGCGGCATCAAACCCGCCTTCCTCGAGAAATCGCTGATAACCGTGAAAGATCTCCGGTTGCTCGGTCGGCTCAGTTGATCGCAGCCGAATGTAGCCACCGTCGGGGCCCGCCGTGACGGCCATACAGAATGTCAGGGCAGCTATCCCCTCCTCCTCGTCGAGGGGAACCGGCAGCGTCCACCAGCCCTCGCCTCGGACCACCACCGCAAAGCAAGGCCATCCGAGCAGAACATGCTTGGGGTTCAAACGAACCACCATCGACGTGGCCGGGTGCTCCATCAGGCCCCGGCCGACCGGGAGGTCGACGAGGGGACTGATCCCGAGCTGATGAAGCTCGTCGGACGGCCCGATTCCGGAGCGGAGAAGTATCGGCGCACTCCCGTAAGCGCCGGCGGACAGGACGATGCGATCGGCACTTGTCGTTCGGCAGGCACCGGTGGCATCGATCCATTCGACCTCAGCTGCTCGGCCTCCCTCCAGTCGGACGCGATTGACGAACGCATGACCCTGAATCACCAGGTTCCTACGCTTGCGCGCCTTGTCCAAGTACGCCACGTTGCTGGACTGACGGATCTCGTTTCGCCGGTTTCGAGGCCAGGGGCCCGCGACACCGTCCCAGGCATCCGGCGCGTCCAGGTCCTCGCGGTATTCGAACCCGAGCTCGAGCGCGCCCTGAAGCAGCAGTTCGTCGAATGGCAGCCAACGCTCGCGTGGATAGGTCATGATCGGGACGTGCGCCCGCACGGCGTCGTAATACGGCTTGACGTCGGTCCATCCCCAGCCGGTCGCGCCGGCGTCCTCCCAGCGATCGAAGTCTTCGGGCCGACCCTGGACGAACACGCAGCCGTTCGTCATCCCGCTGCCGCCGACCAGCTTCCCGCGCATCAGCGGAACACGGCGGCCACTCGTCAGCTGCTCCGATTCGAGGCCCCAGTCGAGTTCCTCGGTGGGGGCGGCAATGCCCGACCAGTAACCGCCGAGCATCGAGCCGCTAGAGAACATCGTTCCTCTGTGGCGCGGATGGTCGGGGAGGTCGGGGCCGGCCTCGAGCAGGAGTACCCGGCACTCGGTCTCCTCCGACATACGCGCCGCAATGACTCCACCAGAGGAGCCTCCGCCAACGACGACGACGTCGAATGCGCCGCTGGCCGCTTCGGCACCCGCGAGCGACGCTGCTTGCATGCCAGTCATCCTCCCTGGAACTCGAGCCGGGTCAGCGCCAGACAACACTTGCCGTCAAGGCCGCCAGGCCAGGCGCGAACACCTCTTCAGACAGGAAGTGCTCCCACTTCTCGACCTCGTCCCACTGGGCGTCGAAGGTCGCGCTCCATTCGACGAATGCGTGGTTGACGCTCGTCACAGGTGTGACGCGCATGGTTGCCACGTGATTCTTGATCGGAAAGATCGGATCGGGCATCGTGTAGCTGAAGCTGCGATCCTGGTCGGAGAGTGCGAGGAGCTGCTCGCGGATGCGGTGCTCGCCAAGCGCTCGAACGGCCGAAACCTGATCGGGTGCCTTTCCGTCCTCAATCTCGCTGCTGGTGGCCTGCGGAAGCCAGCGTGGAAGCGAGTTGAAATCGCGAAGAAGCGCCCAGACTGCGTCGGCGGAGGCGGTGACGACTGTGCTGGCGTAGGCCTTCGCCATGGTCCTGACGATATACGCTGGCCTGGTGAAAAGCAACCGGTCGGTTGGTTGAGGCGCTACCCGCATCCGGCACCATTCGTCACAGGTTGCACACCACTGTGGCTGCAGGTAGGCTCCCTGGGCAACAACCAATCGGTTGGTAACCGCCTTCCGGGAGGCACAGAGGGAGTTATTCAAGAGAGGGGTTAGCGTGGTGCAGCATCTGGGTGCTCTTGCCTGCGCTGTATTGCGGAAGCTGTGGAACGCATTGAGCGTCAGGGTCGACGTTGCTGGGCCTTCCAGCAACAGGACTGTCTGGCTAGGTTGCGCGATTCCCATGGTGTTGGTCGTGGTGAGTTCGGAGCCCCTTAACGGGGCTCCAACTCGTTGGTGGCGTGAACGAGGTCAGCGTGCGAGATGTCGCGCGATCACGACTCGCTGGATCTCGTTGGTGCCCTCGTAGATCTGAGTGATCTTCGCGTCGCGCAGCATCCGTTCAACGGGGTAGTCGTTGACATACCCGTAACCGCCGAGTGTCTGCACGGCCTCGACTGTGACCTTCATCGCGTTGTCGGAGGCGAAGACCTTCGCCATTGATGTCCACATGCCAAGGTCGGGCGGCGCGGGATCGAGATCGGCCAGAGAGCAGGCGCGGTAGAGGAGCTCGCGTGCGGCGGCCGTGCCGATCTGCATATCGGCGAGCTTGAACTGCATCCCCTGCAGCTGGATGATCGGCTGGTCGAACGCGATGCGTTCCTTCGCGTAACCGACGGCGTAGTCGATCGCTCCCTGCGCGATCCCGACCGCCTGAGCGGCGGCACCCAGACGGGTGCGCTCCAGGGTGCCAAGCGCCACACGCATCCCGCGTCCGACCTCACCGATCACGTTCTCCTGCGGCACGCGCACGTCCTCCAGGACCGGCGAGCCGGTCGGAGAGCCCTTGATCCCGAGCTTGTGCTCATACCCGCCGATCGAGAACCCCGGGCGGTCAGCCTCAACGATGAACCCGGTCACACGCCCAGCATCCCGATCGGTCACCGCGAACACGATGTAGAAGTCAGCCACGCCGGCGTTACTGATCCAGTTCTTCGTGCCGTTGATGACCCACTCGTCACCGTCGAGCACCGCGGTCGTTCGCATCGCCGCCACGTTCGAGCCCGCCTCGGCCTCTGAAAGGGCGAACGCGGCAAGCCACTCGCCGGTCGCACACTTCGGCAGGAATCGCTGCTTCTGCTCTGCGGAACCGAACCTCGAGATCGGTAGCGTTCCCAGCTCCTGCAGCATCAACATGAGCGCACATGAGGCGTCCGCCTTCGCGATCTCCTCGACCGCCATCTGCAGCATCAGCGTGCCCGTGCCCGTGCCGCCGTATTCCTCGGCGAACGGCAGGCCGAAGATGTCGTTCTCGGCGAGCAGCTGCCGGATGTCCTGCGGGTACTCGGCATTGCGGTCGATCTCGGGTGCCCGGGGCACGATCCGCTCCTGCGCGATCTGCCGGATCGTGGCCCGCAGATCCTCGAACTCCTGTGGGATCAGGTAGGCGCTCATGCTGCGACCTTCGTGCCCTCGAGCGTGTGGTCGTAGAACCCGCGACCGCTCTTACGGCCCAACTGACCTGAGACGACGAGCCTCTTGAGGATCGCCGGCGCTGCGTATTCGGGACGCTTGAACTCCTCATACAGCGAGTCGCACACCGCCTGCAGGACGTCGAGGCCGATGAAATCGCACAGAGTTAGCGGTCCCATCGGATGACCGCATCCGAGGCGCATGCCGGTGTCGATGTCCTCGGCTGAGGCGAATCCCTCCTCGTACATGCGGACCGCGGCCATCAGGTAGGGGACCAAGAGGAAGTTCACGACGAACCCCGAGCGGTCCTTGCTGCGGATCGAGGTCTTGCCAATCTGAGCGGCGAATGCCTCTGCGGCTGCGAGCGCCTCTGGGCTGGTACCAAGGCCGACAACAACCTCTACCAGCGCCATCACGGGCACGGGAGAGAAGAAGTGCAATCCCAGGACGCGCTCGGGCCGTCCGGTGCGCGCCGCAAGTTCGGCGATCGGAATCGACGAGGTGTTCGACGCGATGAACTCCGCGCTCGGCAGTCGGCGGTCGAGCTCTTCAAACAGGGAGCCCTTGATCCGCGGGTCCTCGCTGACCGCCTCGATCACGGCGTCAACGTGTTCGAACGGCGCAAGATCGGTCGTGTAACTGATGCGTCCGATCAATGCGTCAGCGTCCTGGGGCGAGAGCTTGCCCCGTTCCTGAGCTCGCGCCAGAGACTGCGCCAACCGCGCTCGAGAGCGCTCCAGCGGTGCCTCGCTCGGCTCGTAGACGATGACTTCAACCCCAGCCGCGGCGGCCGACTCCGCGATGCCTGAGCCCATGAAACCCGCTCCCACCACTGCCAATCGATTAACCGTCATGCGTTCATCCTCTCGCCTCTGCGAGGTCAGCAGAAATACGTGACATTCCGATAGTTGAATGGTCGCCTATTATATATGGAGGCCTTCGAAGGAGAGACGATGAGCATTACGCTGCCCACAGCTGACGTGCCGTCTGGCGCGGAGATCGACGGTCCACCACTGCGGTTTGTCACCGCGGCGTCGCTGTTCGACGGGCACGACGCGGCGATCAACGTGATGCGGCGCCTGATCCAGGACCAGGGCGCCGAGGTGATCCACCTCGGGCACAACCGCAGCGTCGCCGACGTCGTGCGCGCCGCGATCCAGGAGGACGCGGACGCGATCGCGATCAGCTCATATCAGGGCGGCCACACCG
Source organism: uncultured Conexibacteraceae bacterium (assembly GCA_963844665.1). Taxonomy (GTDB): domain Bacteria; phylum Actinomycetota; class Thermoleophilia; order Solirubrobacterales; family Solirubrobacteraceae; genus Palsa-465. The sequence goes on along the minus strand of CAWJPB010000005.1, from coordinate 449,741 downwards.
AATTCTTCAAGTACACCGTCGACATGTTGCGCGATCACGGCGCCGGTCACATCCTCGTATTCGGAGGGGGAGGCGGCACGATCACCCCTGAGGAGATCGCAGAGCTTCAGGCCTACGGCGTCGCGCGGATCTATCACCCCAACGACGGCATGACGCTCGGCCTCACGGGAATGATCAACGACCTCGTGCAGCGCGCCCGCGAGCACCGTGTGGGCTCGGATGCCCCGGGGCTTCCAGCGGGAAGCCCCGGACGGCCGGATGACCTTGCGATCGCACGGATGCTGTCGTCGATCGAGGACGGCGTACTCGACGCGGGGACGCTTGACCAGCTGCGGGCCGCCTGGGCGGGAGCGGTCAAGCGCGCGCCTGTCGTCGGCATCACGGGCACCGGCGGGGCCGGCAAGAGCACGGTCAGCGATGAGCTGCTGAGCCGCTTCGCACAGCATTTCCCTGAGATGCGAATCGCCGTCGTGGCCGTCGATCCGACCCGTCGCCGCACCGGTGGAGCGTTGCTGGGCGATCGCATCCGCATGAACAGCCTGCGTAACGAGCGCATCTACATGCGCTCGGTCGCGACCCGCCAGAGCAACCGCTCGACCAGCGCGATGCTGGAGGACGCCGTCGCCTTCCTTCGAGCTGCCGGCTTCGACCTGGTGATCGTGGAGACGGCCGGCATCGGCCAGAGTGACTCAGAGGTTGTCGACCTCGTCGATCTGCCGCTCTACGTGATGACCAGCGAGTTCGGGGCTGCCAGCCAGCTCGAGAAGATTGACATGCTCGACCTGGCGGAGATCGTTGTGATCAACAAGTCCGACAAGCGCGGTGCGCAGGACGCACTGCGCGACGTCCGTAAGCAGTGGAAGCGCAACCACGTGAGCTTTGAGGTTCCGGACGACGAGGTCCCTGTATACCCGACGATCGCCAGTCAGTTCGATGACCCGGGCCTAACGGGAATGTTCGTGAGTCTGTGCAAGGCGATCTCGCGATACGCGGGTGCGCAGGCCGAGGCCTGGGACCCACAGATCGCGGTGCCTGAGGGCACGCAGGCCACGGTCGGTTTGATCCCGGACAGCCGTGGTCGCTACCTGGCTGAGATCGCCGATCAGGGTCGCGGGATCAATGCCGCGATCGAGCACAAGGCAGATCAGGCTGCGCGGGCTCAGCACTACCTGGCGGCGGTTGAGGCGCTCGGCGACGATCCGGCGGTGGAGGTCCTGCGCCAACGGCACGCGGAGTTGCTGGAGGAGCTGGGCCCGGAAGCGGCCGGACTGCTGGAGGACTGGGATGCCCGGATCGCGTCGATCACCTCCGAGACCTACAGCTACGAGGTGCGTGGGCGTGAGATCACCGGTGATAACTATCGGCAGTCGCTGAGTCAGCAGCTCATCCCGAAGATCGCGCCGCCACGCCTGGACGGCTGGGGCGACCGGTTGCGCTTCCTGATGAAGGAGAACCTGCCGGGGTCATATCCGTACACCGCCGGGGTTTTCCCGTATCGCCGCGAGGGGGAGGACCCGATCCGGATGTTCGCCGGTGAAGGCACCCCGGAGCGAACAAACCGGCGCTTCCACTATCTCTCGGCCGGACAGCCGGCGGCACGCCTGTCGACCGCCTTTGACTCCGTCACGCTCTACGGCGCAGATCCCGCCGAACGGCCGGACATCTACGGCAAGGTCGGCAACTCGGGCGTCTCGATCGCGACGCTCGACGACGCCAAGAAGCTGTACTCCGGGTTCGATCTGTGCGCCCCCACTACATCCGTGTCGATGACGATCAACGGCCCGGCGCCGATCATCCTGGCCTTCTTCATGAACGCAGCCATCGACCAGCAGGTCGAGCGCTACCTCCAGCAGAGCGGCCAGGTGGAAGCTGCCCAGGCGCGGCTCGAGGAGTATTTCGCTGGGCGGCCACGACCCACATATGCCGGCGAGCTTCCCGAGCACACTGACGGCCTCGGTCTCGGCCTGCTCGGCGTTTCAGGCGACATCGTCGTTGAACGCGACGTCTACGAGCGGATCAAGGCTGAGACGCTGCGGGCGGTGCGCGGCACCGTCCAGGCGGACATCCTCAAGGAGGACCAGGCACAGAACACCTGCATCTTCTCCACGGAGTTCGCCATGAAGATGATGGGCGACGTGCAGGAGTACTTCGTCGAGCACGCCGTGCGGAACTTCTACAGCGTCTCGATCAGCGGCTACCACATCGCTGAGGCCGGGGCCAACCCGATCACGCAATTGGCGTTCACGTTGGCCAACGGCTTCACGATCGTCGAGTACTACCTCGCTCGCGGCATGGCGATCGACGAGTTCGCCCCGAACCTGAGCTTCTTCTTCTCGAATGGGATGGACCCCGAGTACGCCGTGATCGGACGTGTAGCGCGCCGGATCTGGGCACGTGCCATGCGTGAGCGCTACGGCGCCTTGCCCCGCAGCCAGATGCTCAAGTACCACGTCCAGACCTCCGGTCGGAGCCTGCACGCGCAGGAGATCAGCTTCAACGACATCCGCACGACGCTGCAGGCGCTGTACGCGATCTTCGACAACTGCAACAGCCTGCACACCAACGCCTACGACGAGGCGATCACGACACCCACCGAGGAGTCTGTGCGGCGAGCTGTCGCGATCCAGCTGATCATCAACCGCGAACTCGGGCTCAACTTCAACGAGAACCCGTGGCAGGGCTCCTTCATCGTCAATGAGCTCACGGACCTGGTCGAGGAGGCTGTCTACGCGGAGTTCGACCGGCTGTCCGAGCGCGGCGGGGTTCTCGGCGCCATGGACACGATGTACCAGCGCGGGAAGATCCAGGAGGAGAGCCTGCTGTATGAGCGGCTCAAGCACACGGGTGAGCTGCCGCTGATCGGCGTCAACACATTCCTGCCCAAGGATGGGCACGGGGAGCGGATCGACAAGCTGGAGCTGATGCGCTCAGACGAGACCGAGAAGCAGCAGCAGATCGCGAACGTGCGCGCATTCCAGGAGCGCGGTGCCGATCGGCGTGACGACGCGCTGGCGCGGCTACAGGAGGTCGCCAAGACGCGGGGCAACGTGTTCGAGGCGCTGATGGAGACCGTCAAGTGGGCGTCACTCGGGCAGATCTCAACCGCCCTGTACGAGGTCGGCGGTGAGTACCGGCGCAACATGTGACGCGGTGGGAACCGTCCACGGTCGCGCGGGCAGCGAGGCGCGGATCGTATGTCTGGTCCCGAGTGTCACCGAGCTGATTTGCGACCTGGGGCTGAGCGCACAGCTCGTCGGCCGTACCGGCTTCTGCATCCATCCGTGGGAAACGGTCAGGAGTGTGCCGAAGGTGGGCGGGACCAAGGACGTGAAGCTCGACCGCATACGCGAGCTTGCGCCCACGCACGTGATCGTCAACGTCGACGAGAACCGTCGCGAGACGGCTGAGGAGCTCGCCGAGTTCGTGCCGCACGTGGTGGTCACCCATCCGCAGGCGCCCGCCGACAACCTCGAGCTGTACAGGCTGCTCGGTGCGATCTTCTCGCGGGAGGACGCGGCTGACCGGCTGTGCCGCGAGTTCGAGGTAGCCCGTGACAAGCTTTTGACCGCTGAGCACGTCCCGCTGGACGTGCTCTACCTGATCTGGCGCGAACCGTGGATGACGGTGGCGCCTGACACCTACATCGCTCGCACGCTGGAGCTGGTCAACTGGCGCAGCCACCCGTTGCAGGCGACCGACCGCTACCCGGAGGTCGACCTACGCGCCTACGCCGGCCGGATCGACCGCGTGCTTCTGAGCAGCGAGCCGTTTCACTTCAAGGAGCATCACATCCCAGAGGTCGCCGAATTGGTGGGTGGGGCGCGGGTATCGCTCATCGATGGCGAGATGACCTCCTGGTACGGAAGCCGCGCGATCCAGGCCATGCGATATCTGGCCCGGCTGGACTGACCGGTTGAGCGTCGTGTCGCCACTTCGGAATAGCCTCTGAGCGTGGCTGAGCCGCTTCGATTCGACCCAATCGCGGAGGCCGCACGCCAGTGGAACGTTCATTGGGGCCCCGAGGCGACGCCCAGCATGGTCGCCGTCACATCGATCATGCGCGCGCAGCAGATCGTCATGGCGCGTCTCAACGAGCTGCTTGCACCGCTCGAACTGACCTTCCCACGCTACGAAGCGTTGATGCTGCTCTATTACAGCCGCCGCGGCGAGATGCCGCTCGGAAAGATATCCGACCGGCTCCAGGTGCATCGCGCAAGCGTTACGAATGTGATCGACAAGCTTGCCGATAGCGGCTATGTCGAACGCGTGAACCACGACCTCGATCGTCGTGCAGTACTCGCGCGGATCACGCCTGCTGGGAGGCGCACGGCACGGCGGGGAACGAAGATCCTGAACAAAGCCCGATTCGGAACCGAGCCCCTCGCCGACGAAGACTCGAGCCAACTCTTCGAGTTGCTCACTCCGCTTCGTCGAGAAGCCGGGGACTTCAGCTGAATAGCGGTCGCCACTTCCGCGCCGATGCGGCTGCCATCCCACACATCGCGCGTAGCCCTCAGGATCCCGCGCTGACCGTCTCTTGGCGGCGAATCAGGTTGGTGATGGCGTCTGCCTCGGTGAATGCCGCGACCGCCGCCTGATCGATCTGCGCGACGATGATGGCTCCGACCTCGTTGGAGACCGCGGTGTAGATGCCCCAGGACTTCATCCGTTCGCACTGTGCGACGTTGTCGTCCGTGGGGGCGACGTAGTGCACTGTGTCGACCTGGTAGCGGCTGAATAGGTAGAGGTGAATGAGTGTCTGCATGCGCTTACGGCGCAGCGAGTCATCGAACGTATTCTGGTCGCGCACTGACAGGATGGTGCGGCCCTTGCGGTCGTGTATGGGGGCGAACACGACGTCAGCGCGCTTCTCACCGTCTGCACCGAAGACGACGAGTTCGATCACGTCGGTGCCTTCGCGGCTGGGTTGCAGGCGCACTCGCAGTTGCTCGTCGATGCCGTTGCTCTCCGACCAGCTCGCTAACCAGTCCTCGAGCACCTTCTTGGGCAGCTCGGTCTGCTTGAGGTGCTGTACCTGGGTAGAGCCCTTGCCCATCGCCTTTGTTGTGGCGGTGCGGGCGGAGGATGCCGCGAGGGCGGCGTCCAGGCGCGGGCCGCCGACGTGGGTCTGCGGGGTGCGATAGGGAGACTCGAGCAGGCGCAGTCTGCGCTGCACCTGTGCCAGAGCCAGCATGCCGTCGTGCAGCAGTGCCGTGGAGAACTCTTCTGCGGCGACACCGTCGATCTGGTGTCCGCCATAGGTGATGAAGTTGAACACGAAGCCTGCCTCACCGAGGCGCTCGGGAAAAGCGCGCATCTCTTCGTCAGACATCCCTGTGGAGTCCCAGTTGAACGATGGCGAGAGGTTGTAGGCAAGCAACTGGTCAGGGAACTCGGCATGGATCGCCTCGGCGAACTCATGCGCCTCATGGATGTCGGCTGAGGCCGTCTCCATCCAGATGATGTCTGCGTACGGCGCCACCGAGAGCGACTTGCTGATCGCGTACTCGAGGCCACCGCGCACTTGGTAGAAGCCCTCGGGTGTGCGGGCAGGCTCAGCGTCCCAGTAGAAGCCGATGCCGAGCTCTCGGGCCTTCTCGCGCACACTCCAGAACGAAGCCGTCCTGGCGAACGACCTCCATGCCTCCGCGTCGATGGCAACGTCGGTGCCGTCCTCCTGCTGAGTGCGCAGGGCCGCGGCGACGGCCTCACCGATCGTCATCAGGCCGGCGTCTGCCTCCCAGCGCTCGACCATCGCGCCGAGGATGCGATCGTAGGCTTCCTCGATTCGCGGCTCAGGCTGGCCCGAGACACTCGCGGCGGCGTTGTCGGCTGTTTGTCGTAACCCGGTAGTGCGCAGCCACTGGTCCGCGGCCTGGTACTCCTGTTCGGTGACGTGATACAGGTGAAAGCCGTTGAACATCTCGTGGCCGCCGGCGTGGAAGGCACGCATGAGCGCCAGGGTCACGAGTTTGTATGACGGCACGTTGCGTGCCGTGGCTCCGAGAATGAATGGGTGATCTCGCTCGTCACCGCTGCTGTCCAGGAGGTTCGCGGCTTCCGCGTCGGTGCGGGCGACGATGATGCCCGGGACACCCATGATGTCCAGTTGGAAGCGAGCCGCTGCGAGCCGTTTGATCTGCTCGTCAACGCCGACGAGCACCTTGCCGCCCTGGTGCCCGCACTTCTTCGTGCCTGGTCGCTGGTCTTCGATGTGGTAGCCGGTGACGCCGACCTCGACAAACCGCCGGATCAGGTTGCGCACGTGCGCGTCGCCACCGTGCCCGGTGTCGGCGTCGGCGATGATGAACGGCCGGTAGTCAACCGGCTCGGGCGCGGCTTCGAGCTGCTCGGGCGTCATACGCGAGCGCAGGTAGGTCTGGTTCTTATCGGCCGTCAGCAGCGCGCGGACGATCGACGCGGCCTCGTCCGGAACCTGGGAGAGCGGGTAGCTCGCGAGGTCGGCGCCCGGGTCCTCGGTGATGCTGCCCTTGGCCGACGTCGCCCAGCCGCCGAGGTAGATGCCCTCGATCCCCTGGCGTTTCATTGTCACGGCCTGGCTGGGCGAGTAAGGGCCGAATGTCGTGATCGACTTCTTCCCGGCGAACAGTTCTCGCAGCCGCGTGTAGAAGGCTGCGGCGTTCTCACGGGCGACGCGGTAGTCGGTTGCAATCGTGCCGCGCTGCTCGGCGACCTGCCGAGCTGAGTACAGCCGCGTGGTGTTGGAGAACCGATCGGAGTCGATGAATTCCTGAACTTCTGTGACGTTGTCGTCAAAAGCAGTCATTGAAGTGGCCTGTTCCGCCTTAGCTGTCGGTGTCGAAATCGAGGTTTTGGGTGATGCGCATGCCGTCGCGCTCAAACGCATCGAGGTACTCGCGGATCCGCGCCTCGCCGACGGCGAGATCCGCGTTGTCGATGTTGATGTTGAGCAGGTCGATGTACCAGGGCGCCTTAGCGGGTTCGAGTACGTACTCCCTGACAATCGCCCTGGCGATCGGCAGCGTCGTGGACTTCGAGTCCTCGTGAACATCCTGGTTTGCGGCCCTGAGCAGCTTCGTGTACTCCTCGTCGAGCAAGCGGAGGAACAGTTCGGCGGTGAGCGGCTCGCCGGCATGGACGCCGGTCTCCTGATCCTCGTCAGTGAAGCGGCCCGATTTGTGGAGCCACTCCCAGAGGACAGAGAGCCGGATCTCGCCCGTCGCGGCGTCCTCCATCAGGTAGAGCACGTCATCGTTGCCGAAGAAGTCGGCCGGTTTCAGCGCCGCTGCCTGATATCCGCGCCCGAAAGCGTTCCCGTACTGCAGGCCGACGCTGAGCAGGTCGCGGGCGCCGCGCACCGTTCGCGGGGCGTCCTCAAGGAGCGTGAGCCCGTCGGCATCCTCTGTGTTGTAGGTCAGCGCCGGGAACTCCCGGCCCAACTGGTTGTCCTGGCCCACGCGCTCCCAGACCGGGCGCATGATGTGAACCATCTTCCAGTGCGCGACCCACTTACCGGAAGCGCCCTCGTGCTGCTCACGCTCACCGCCGGCGACGGCCTTCTTCATCGCCGCCTGCACGCCTGCCTGGCTGCCGACCGGAATGTTGGGCTCCATACCACCCTGCCAGAGGGCGTAATTGCCATTGATGTCAGGCGTGTTCACCGCCCGGCGCACGCGGTCCTCGTAGACCCGCATGTACCCGTAGGTCATGGTGATCGCGTCGATGTTGGGGTTGATGAAACCCGGGTCCCACGCATAGGCGTCGGAGACCGAGTTGATGTAATCCCAGCGGCCGGTGTTGAAGCCGACGAAATGGAGCCCGAGAGCCGCGCGGATCTCCATCAGCTGAAAACACGCCTCGATCTGCTCGACAAGCACATAACAGAGGATGGTTCCGCGTTGGAGCCCGAGATGATCCTCCAAAGTGTCCAACAGGAGATTCCAATACGCCGCCTCGGCGGCGGTCTGGATCTTCGGCAAGTAGAGAACGATCGAGCGCCCCTGCTCACCCAAAACGGCATGGTTGTTCGTGACGTAGAGAACAAGGTCAGCGATCGACGCCGAGAACCCTCTACCGTCGTGGTGGGCGATATGTCGATCGTCCAGATGGAGTCCGCGTGCACGGAAGATCCTCGTCGTCGCGCGGAGCTGCTCGCGCCAGTTCGTGATCGTTTCCCTGCCGAAGAACCCCTTCGCCCAGTCATTCATATCGTCGGCGACCTGCTCAGCCACCGATAGGAACTGAGGGTCCTCGGCGATCATCAGCTTCAGGTTCCGCTGGTTATCCAGCGACATCGTTTCGATCTGCCCGACCGCGTCCTCACCATCGAACATCCAGCCATCAGCCCCCGACAGCATCGCGTACGCGACGTTGCGCAACCCTGACGCCGTGCTCGAGCGTGGCTTGGTAGCGGGACCGGTGCCCTGGATCCATTGGCGCTGCAGGTCGTGGGGAATCACAGCACCCTCAAACCACCCCGCACGTGCGTCGGCAACTCTGATGGAGGTCCCGTCGATAATCGCGTCCTCACGCAGGAACTCGATCGGCTTACGGTCACGGCGCCCGCTCAGCGCGCCGTGCGATGCGCTCGGCCATCAATTCAAAACGACGCGTATCAAGCGGACTGAGTGCTTCTAGCGCCGCAAGGACCTCAGGGGTGTAAACATCGGGGAAGTCGGCGCGGACTTCATGGGCGAACTTAATCAAGTGGTCGTCCGTTTTCGAAGGGCGGATGGGGCCACGTGCCCGTGAACACACGTGAGCGAGCAGACCAGACGGTGGGGTGCATCCCGAAGCGAACTCTGCGCCATCAGATCGTGAACTGCGCTTCCTCGGTGGAACCCGCGAGCGCCAGCGTCGAGGACAGCCCGCTGGAGAGCGTGCTCAGGATGTCGTCGAAGTAGCCGGCTCCGACCTCGCGCTGATGCCGCGTCGCCGTGTATCCCTGCTGCTCGAGTGCGATCTCGCGTTCCTGCAGGTCGACATAGGCGGTCATGCCGTGGTTGGCGTAGCCGCGGGCGAGCCGGAAGGCGGATTCGTTCAGTGCGTGCCAACCGGCGAGGGTCACGAATTGGAACGCGTATCCCATGGCGCTGAGTTCGCGTTGGAAGCGCGCGATCGTGTCGGGGTCGAGGTGCTTGCGCCAGTTGAATGATGGCGAGCAGTTGTATGCGAGCAGCTTGTTCGGATACTGGGCCTTGATCCGCTCTGCGAAGGTCCGGGCCTCTTCCAGGTCCGGTGTGGACGTCTCGCACCAGATCAGGTCCGCGTATGGGGCATACGCCAGGCCTCTTGCAACCGCCGTCTCGATCCCGGGTTCCACGTGGAAGAAGCCCTCCGGGGAGCGCTCTCCCGTGAGGAACTCCTGATCGCGCGGATCAACATCGGTCGTGAGCAGTTCGGCCCCGAGCGAGTCGGTGCGAGCGATGATGATCGTTGGGACGCCTGCTACGTCTGCCGCGAGTCGAGCCGCCGCCAGGGTGCGGATGTGCTGACCGGTCGGGACCAGGACCTTGCCGCCCATGTGCCCGCATTTCTTCTCGGATGAGAGTTGATCCTCGAAGTGAACGCCGGCGGCGCCCGCCTCGATCATTGACCTCATCAACTCGTACGCGTTCAGCGCACCGCCGAAACCTGCCTCGGCGTCAGCAACGATCGGGACCATCCAGTCACGGCTGGATTCGCCGTCGCCAATGGTGGAGGACTCCGCCCACTCGATCTGGTCGGCCCTACGCAATGCATTGTTGATGCGACGCACGACGGTCGGAACGCTGTTGGCGGCGTAGAGGCTCTGGTCGGGGTAGACCTGCTCTGACAGATTCGCGTCCGCGGCGACCTGCCAGCCTGAGAGGTAGATGGCCTTCAGGCCTGCCTTGACCATTTCGACGGCCTGCCCGCCGGTCATGGCTCCCAGAGCATTGACGTAGTCCTCCGTGTGGATCAAGTGCCACAGACGCTCAGCCCCGTGACGGGCGAGGCTGTGTTCGACTCGGACGGAGCCCCGCAGGCGGACCACGTCGGCAGCCTCATACGTGCGCTCGACGTCGCTCCAGCGACTATCGGTTGACCACTCGCGGTCGATCGCGGCGATCGCCATGTCTGAAAGCGTGCTCATGTTCTTCGCAGGTCTCCTCTGAAATTCGGCAGAGCAACGTTTTCGCACAGATGTGAAGATTTGTCTAACTAAACTTGGCTGCTCTTGTGTTTCTGAGAATGAAATGCGATTCTTTTCCCCGATGAACCAAGAATCCTTCGACCCGCTCGTCTTTGGACAGCGTCTGCGGCATTTCAGAAAGCAATCCGGGACGACTCTCGATGACCTCGGCGCGACACTGGGTCGCTCCGCTTCCTACCTCTCACAGCTCGAGAACGGACATCGAGAACCGCGACTGTCCACAGTCAATGAGCTCGCCCGGGCGTTGGGCTGTCGGCCAGCGGATCTACTCTCCGCCGCCGCTCCGAACAGGAGGGCAGAGCTGGAGGTCGCGTTGGCGCACATCCAGCGGGACCCGCGCTACCAGGCGCTGGGGCTCCCGCATTTGAAGGCTTCGGCGCGCATGGACCCCAATGCTCTAGAGCACGTGGTCGCCCTCTTCGACAGGGTCGTGGCACTTTCCAGCGGTCGCGACCGACCGGCGCCGGAGCTTGACCCCGTAACGGGGAGACTCGGCGCTCGCGCCGCCAACGCTGCGATGCGTGATGAGATGCGCAAACGCGACAACTATTTTGCGGAGATCGAACAGGCTGCAAGCGCCGCACTTGATGCCGCTGGGTATACCGACGTGGGAGCCGTATCTGAGAGGCATCTGACCGACGTCGCCAGACACCTCGGATTCAGCATCGCTCGAGTCCAAGACCTTCCAGCGTCCACGCGATCGATCACAGACACCGCGCATCGGATCGTGTACGTACCACAGCGCAACGCGACAGGCGGGACGCGTTCATCTCGCTCGGTGATCGCCCAGACACTCGGTCACTTTGCCCTGGGCCACGCTGATCCAGTCGATTTCGAGGACTACGTCCGCCAGCGGGTTGAGGCCAACTACTTCGCCGGTGCGTTACTTGCTCCGGAGCGGGCGGTTGTCCGGACTCTCGCCGAGGCCAAGCGCAAGGAGGACATCTCGGTCGATGATCTCGGCGAGATGTTCTACATCTCCTACGAGATGGCGGCCCACCGCATGACCAACCTGATCACGAGGCACTTCGGGATCCCAGTGCACTTCCAACGCTCCAATCCCGAAGGAATCCTTTGGAAGGCGTATGAGAACGACGGCGTCCTGCTCCCAGCCGACGTTGACGGCACGATCGAGGGTCAGCAGCTCTGCCGCTGGTGGAGCTCCCGCCAAGCATTTGGCTCCGAGGACTCATACGAGATGCACTATCAGCGCACCGAGACCGTCACAGGCACGTTCTGGTGCGTAACCCATATCGATCTCGAGCGTGACCGGGGCGACGCGATCACGCTCGGCACGATCGACGAGATGTCTCACTGGTTTCGTGGCTCCGACACCAACCGACGCGCCGTCTCGTCCTGCCCAGACCCGACCTGCTGCCGCCAGCCACCCGAGGATGCGATCTCGCGATGGGACGGAAACGCGTGGCCCTCAGCGCGCGACCACAGCCGCTTCGTATCCGGCCTACCAACCGACACCGTCGTCTTCAGCTCACATCCAGGCGTGGAGTTGACCGATGTCTACTCGTTCCTCGATCGTCGCGCCTCAGCGCAGGAATAGACGTTGGCACCAGTGTGAAACATCGGTCTCAGACACCCGACCTGGGGCGGTCCGGAAAGCTGGGGTGGCGATCGCTACCCTGGCGCGGGTGAGCGCTGCTTTTCTTCTGACTTCCTTGATCATCGTCGCGATCCCAGGCACGGGAGCGCTGATCACGCTGTCCGCTGGTGTCTCACGCGGCGCCCGCGCCAGTGTCGTCGCAGCGTTCGGGTGCACGCTTGGCATCGTTCCGCACCTGATCGCGGCAGTGACCGGCACCGCGGCGCTGCTGCGTGCCAGCGGCGTTGCGTTTGACGTGCTCAGGATCCTCGGTCTTGCCTACCTGCTGTTCATGGCCGTTACGACGTGGCGAGATCACAGCGGATTGGTCGTCGCAGATGACGAACCTCGGCGTTCCGCGGCGAGGGTGATCGGATCAGCGATGCTTTCCAACCTCCTGAATCCGAAGCTGACTGTGTTCTTCTTTGCGTTCCTACCGCAGTTCGTGCCGCCCAACGCACCTCACGAGCTTGAACGGCTCCTGCTGCTCAGCGGTGTGTTCATGGCGATGACCTTCTGCGTGTTCGTCCTGTACGGCGTGTGCGCCTCCATGTTGCGCCGTCATGTGATCGAACGGCCGCAGGTCATTCAGCGTATGCGCCGCCTCTTCGCTGCATCGTTTCTCGGCTTGGGAATCAAGCTCGCGACCAGCTCACGCTGACCAGTCTGTTTTGGGGCCCCACGCCGCTTGCTCGAGAGTCGCCGCACTTGAACGCGCGGTCGAGCAACGCGGTTGCCAATCTGTTGCCCGCGCGCGGAGCGTGGCAGCAGGCAACCAGGCCAGGAGTGGGAGCACACCGAATGCGATGCCGATGTGTTGAGTGGCGTGAGCGAGCAAATGCCCGGCCATAAATCGACACCACCAGTTCTTCCAAGCCGTCCCCCAGCGCGATCTCGTCTGCGTCTGGCTCTGGCGGGCCTGTGCGCGCTCGCAGCCGTTGCCGGACCGCTCGCAAACAGCGCGACGGGCGCACGCGACCGGACCAGCAGCTCTAGCAGTGCCGCCAGAACTGCTGCGTCTGATTGCCCGTGGCTGAATCAGTCGCTTCCGGTCGGGAAGCGGGTGAACATGCTGCTGTCGCACATGAGCCTGACCGACAAGATCGCCGAGATGTACATCGACGAGCCGACAACGACGGGTCCATACGCCGGCTACGAGGGCTACGTGCCGGCCCAGCCCGCACTGTGCATCCCCGATCTTGTCGAGCAGGATGGCTCGCTCGGCGTTGCCTACGGGGCGACCAACGTGACCCAGTTGCCATCGGAGGTCTCGCTCGGATCGGCCTGGGACCCCACGCTCGCGTATCAGTACGGAGTGGTGAACGGGCAGGAGCATCGCGCGAAGGGGATCGCGATGGTGCTGGGGCCCGGGATCAACATCGACCGCGACCCGCGCTGGGGGCGCAACTTCGAGATGTTCAGCGAGGATCCGCTGCTGACCTCAGCGCTCGGCACGGCAAACGTCGAAGGTATTCAGAGTCAGGGTGTGATGGCGGATCCCAAGCACTTCGTCACCTACAACCAGGAGACCAACCGCGGCACGCCAAACGACGACACGATCGTGAATACCCGGGCACTGCACGAGATCTACCTGCCGCCGTTCCAGAGCGCAATCGTGCAGGGGCACGCCGCATCGGTGATGTGCGCGTACCCGCTCCTGAACGGCGTGTATTCGTGTCAGAACCCCAGCCTGCTCACCGGGCTACTCGACGATCGCTGGGGCTTTGCCGGATTCGTCCGCTCTGACAGCGCGGCCAACGCCTCGACCGTCGACTCCGCCAACGCGGGGCTCGATCAGGAGCGCGGGAGCTTCTTCTGGGACAACGGCCAGCTTGGGGCGGCGGTCGCCGACGGCGAGGTGAGGACCTCGACGATCAACCAGGCCGTACGCCGGATCCTCACCCAGATGTTCCAGTTCGACCTGTTCAACAATCCGCCGACGGGCAACCTGTCGACTGCCGCGAGCACCCCTGCCGACAACGCCTTTGCTCTGAACGTGGCCGAGCGCGGAACGGTGCTGCTTCGGAACACCGCAGGCACCTTGCCGCTCAGCACAGCGACCACGAAGTCGATCGCCGTTATCGGCCCCGACGGCACCACTGATCCCGAGACCGCCGGAGGCGGCAGCTCCCACGTCACGCGCCTCATCGGTGATCAGCCCGCTCAGCGGTATCACCGCCCGCGTCGGATCAGGGGCGACGGTCACGTCCTATTCGGGCACCGATCCGACCCAGGCTGCCACCGCCGCTCGGCAAGCGCAGGTCGCGATCGTGTTCGCGAGCTATGCGGAGGGCGAGGGGAGCGATCTGAAGAGCATCTCGCTGCCGAACAACCAGGACGCGATGATCGAAGCAGTCGCGGCGGCCAATCCCAACACGATCGTCGTGCTCAACACCGGCGGACCGGTCTTGATGCCGTGGCTGAGCAGCGTCAAGGCGGTGCTGGAGGCGTGGTACCCGGGGCAGGATGACGGCACCGCGATCGCATCAGTCCTGTTCGGCAACACCGATCCGAGTGGCCACCTTCCTGAGACCTTCCCGACCAGCCTGTCTGAGATCCCGACAGCGTCGCCGTCTCAATTTCCGGGAGTAGGCGGTCGAGTCGATTATTCCGAGGGGCTCGACGTCGGCTATCGCTGGTATGACGCCAAGCACGTAACACCGCTGTTCCCATTCGGCTACGGCCTCTCGTATACGAGCTTCGGCTTCAGTCACCTGACGGTTACACCCGGGTCGGTCCTCAACAGGGTGTCCGGGCCCGATACCCCCCGTGGCCAGAGCGCTCGGCTGGCCCGTGTGAGCGCCCGCATCACCAACACCGGCACAGTCCGCGGCAGCGACGTGGTGCAGCTGTACATCGGTGACCCGAGTGTGGCCGGTGAGCCCCCGCGCCAACTCGAGGGCTTCCGTCGCGTAACGCTGCAGCCTCACCAGTCGCGGACCGTCAGCTTCGCGATCACGGGCCACGAGCTCTCCTACTTCAACGGCACGGCAAACGGATGGACCGTCCCCGACGGTCGGTTCTCGCTCTACGTGGGGGACTCCTCGGCGCTGACCTCGCTGCCCCTGCGCGGGAAGCTGAAGGTTACGAGAACGATTGGCAACCGCTACCTGCGGCTGACGGCACCCACGGCTGTCAATCCTGGCTCGACGTTCATCGCAAAAGCAAAATTCGTGAACAACGGGAACCTGCCACTTACGGACGGTGTCGTGCGGCTCGGCTTCCCGTCCAGTTGGACCGTGACTCGCCTCGCGCGAACACGAGTCCTCTCACTGGCGCCCGGACACAGCGCCACGCGTTACTTCCGCGTTACCACTCCAGAGCAGGCCGAGGGCGAGGTCAAGAGCCTGACGGCACAGCTCTCCTCGGCGGGCGTCGACGGCGCCGGCGACCTGAGCGCCACCGCCACGGTCTCTGTGCGCGGGCCGATCACGGTGAGCGGCAGCTCGCCGGCCATCGTCGCTCCGGGTAGCTCGGCTGCGGCAACGATCACGGTGACCAGCCACATGAATAAAGCTGTCGTTGTACACCTGACGCCCGATCTGCCGCCCGGCGTCACGTTCTCACCGGCATCGCCCGCGGTGAGGGTGCCTGCACATCACACCGTCAGTTTCAAGGCGTCGGTGTCGGTGGCGGTGGGGCAGGCGCCGGCCACTGATCACGTCCCGCTGAGCCCGAGCTTCACCTACCGTGGCGCGAGCTATCCGCTGGCCGCGACCGGTCTGACCGTCGACATTCCGTACGCCTCGATGCAAGCCGCGTATGACAACAGCGCGATCAGCGATGACGGCAATATCGCGGCCGCCAATTTCGACGGAAACGGCAATAGCTACTCGGAGCAGGCGCTGACCGCAGCAGGACTTGCGCCCGGCGCAACTGTGACGCTCGGGGCGACGACGCTGCAGTGGCCCAACGTCGCGGCGGGCACGCCTGACAGCGTGCTTGCCGAGGGACAGACGATTTCAATGTCCGGCTCATCGGAGGCCGCACAGTTGACGGTACTCGGTGCATCGAGTGGCAGCGACGAGTCGGGGGCGGGGATGATCGAGTACACCGACGGGACCATCCAGCCCTACACGCTCAAATTCGATAATTGGTTCAACCTCCCCGACAGCGCGTCGAACACGGTGGTCGCCACCGCGGCCTACGTCAACGACTCCACCGGGTCGGGCAATCAGGGTGTCGTTGGCCAGCGCGCCCATAAGGCGCGCGTGTTCGCCGTCTCAATCCCCCTGGAGTCCGGAAAGACGATCTCAAGCGTCACACTGCCGATCGTCGCGACGCTCCCGGGGGTTTACCCAATGCACGTGTTCGCCCTGGGACTCGGGAGCGCGTGAGCGCCCTAGCCAGACCAGAAGCCTTAGCCGTTGACGCTTAGGATGGTGGCGCTGGCTGGTGCGACGGTGATGTCGTAGACGCCCTTGTGCGGCTTGACCTGGGGTCTGACCTGCGTACCGGTCAACTGGCCCGTCTGCGGAGATAGCGCCTGCCCGCCGAGCGTTACGCCGGCGGTGGTGGTCAGGCGTTTGGCCGAACTCGTCAGAGTTTCCGTGGTCGCCGGCCCCCTGGCGCCGGCAGCCTGAATGGCGACGTGCT
The DNA here is from genome assembly GCA_963844665.1 of uncultured Conexibacteraceae bacterium. Taxonomy (GTDB): domain Bacteria; phylum Actinomycetota; class Thermoleophilia; order Solirubrobacterales; family Solirubrobacteraceae; genus Palsa-465. Next base: position 433,392 of record CAWJPB010000005.1, on the reverse strand, counting down.
TGGCCTTGCTCGTGATATTGGTCACGACGACGTTGACGGTGCGGTTGGGAGTCCGTACCGCCCAGGCAAGTAGACCATTCGGCATCGTCGTGACACTGAGTATTCGTGAGCCCGGCGGCGTGAGCTGCGCGAAGGCCAACATGCCGTAGTACTCGGGTTGGACCGTCACCTGCCAGCCGGACGCGGTGGCCGTGGGCTGGATCAGGTTCTGGGCGGTGTTCGGCCTGGTTTCGAAGTTGACCCCGGTCACACTGGTCTGTGCGTATAGAGGCAGGATGTTCAGTGCCCACAGACTGGGACCCATCGTGTCACTGAAGTTCGCAAGCCCACCGCAGGTCACCGCGTTGATCTCGTCTACGCGAACCGCCAGGTTGTTCTGGCGGCCGAGCGCGGTCCACGAGCCGACCGCGCCGCCAAGATTCTGCAATGAACCGTTATCAAACAACGAGCTCTCCTGCAGCCGACCGCCCTTCTGACAGTTCTTGGGTACGAGCGCGTAGGTGTGCAGGGTGAGCAGCGACAGATCCGGACTGGCACGCACGAATTGCTCGACGTGAGGCAATGCCCGGAACGACGAGTAGCCGACACCCGCGAGCCGAATGCCGCCGAGGTAGGACGCAATTCGGTCCCACTCGCTGGTTATCTCTGGGAACGAGTAGCTCTTGGGACGTCCGTACACGGTTTGTCGTGCCGGGGCCTTGACTATGTAAAAGGGCCACTTGGAGTAGAGCTCGGGCTCGTTACCGAGCTCGAATGTGGTGGGCACGGTCGGACCGATGCCTGCCTGGATCGCCGCGACCTCCGCGGCGGCGACGGTTGGGTTGTCTGCCTCCATGTTGATTCCGATGATCAGGTGCGCCTGCAGGTCCTCCAGCAGCTTCTGAGCGACCGACATCCAGGTCGGTGTGAGCGTGAAGCGTGCCCAGGGCGGATGGGCCATTCCGGGGATCGGCCACCAGGTCCAGTCGGTGGTATCGCCGCCGATCCGCAGGTCAAAGCCGCCGCTGGGAGCGAGGTTCTTCAGTACCTGTTCGAACGGAAGATCAGGCTGGCTCGGGTTGGTGCCGACCTCGTTGAACATGTCCCGGAATTCGGTCGTGACACCGACGAAGCCGGCGCGGATCGGCGGGCCGGCATACACGCTGCCGACCGTCATCTGGATCGGCGACTTCGATGCAATCCTCGTGGGCGCCGGTCTGACCGTGTTTACGGCAAACCTGACCGCCTGTGCGGCTGATGGAAAGCTCAACACCGCCGCAGCCGCGGACGCGGCGAACGCCGCGAGGGCTACCGATCCTCCAATTATGGGCCGGCGGCACCATGGACGTGCGCTGAAACGGCCACGGCAAAAGGCCGCAGCAATACCGCTCCACCCCCGTAGCTCTCTAACGAAGCCGCGCACTCGCACCCATACCCTTCGCTCCATTTTAGAGTAAGCCTGCCCCGGAATGAGCCCAGCTTCGTGCTCGACATGACCGACACCCTTGCGAACGGATGGCCGGCGGCAACGAGCCGCCTGGCCTCGGCGTACCCTGAGCGCCTGCCTGTCCGCCGGCCAGCCCGGGGAATCTCGAGCCGGACGCTGCGGTGCAGGAGCTGCTGGAATCCACGTATGCGCAAATTCAACGTCTTTGACGCTCCAGTCAGTTTTGACGCCACGGATCCGGAGTCCTACGCGGCCGGGGCGAATCGCTTCGGCTTGACCATCGGCGCGGTCCGCATGGGCGCGACCGTATATGAGCTGCCGTCCGGCGAGTCGGTCTGCCCCTATCACTATGAATCAGAGGAGGAGTGGCTGCTGGTCTTGCAGGGACAGGTACTCGTTCGCCATCCCGAGGGAGAGGACGTGCTCAATCCCGGTGACATCACCGCCTTCACGGCGGGGCCTCCAGGAGCTCACAAAACAACCAATCTCGGGACCACGACTGCCCGCATGGTCATGTTCTCGACCAACGACCCCATCGGGTACTGCGTCTACCCCGATTCCAACAAGATCTCCGTCTGGACGGACTCCAGCAACCCGGAGGACAAGGTGCGGGTTCGGCGCGGAGAGAATCTCGACTATTACGACGGAGAACTCTGAACCTCCGGGCGGGACGCTCGGTGTGTTCGGCGCCCCGTCCTGGGACCGGACGCGGGCCCGCTCCAGCGCCGGTCGTCAAGGCCTGGGGCGTTTGCGTCCGAGGCGTGCTCTTGTCCTGGCTCCAAGATTGACCCAACGCAGACCGCCGCTCGGCCGCCGGATCCTGAGGAGATCGAGCATGAGTTCGAGGAGCATGCCGCGTGGCCGCTTGATCCGCGGCGGCTTGAGGAGCGCTGGGCTCGTGAAGTCGAGGAGATCCCAGACGGGGTTGGCGTTGGCGTCGCGATCCGTGAGTGCCGGCAGGTTCCATTTGGCCTCGATCGACGCGAGAACGGAGGTGTGGTCATATATGACGTCGCTTACTGAGTGCGGCTTGGCGTAGGGCGAGACGATGATTGCCGGGACCCGCGGTCCGTACATGTCGTAGCCCCCTGGAGCATCTCCTGCGGCCAGGTTCGGCGGAATCTCATCCGGCGGGATCGCAGGCGGTGGCGCCACGTGGTCGTAGTAACCGCCGTGTTCGTCATAGGTGTAGATCAGCAGTGTGCGGGGCCAGGCGGGCGATCTGATGACCTCGCCGATCACGTCGTAGGCCCAGCGCTCCCCGAAAGCAACGTCCTGAGGAGGCTCTTCGCTGCCGCCGATCGGCTCGAGAAAGTCGCCCAGTTCCTCAAGGAACGCGTGTTGCGCGAGGAACTTGCCGACGTCTGTGATCGCTCCCAGCCCGGGGTCCACAAGGCTTACCCCGGGCAGCGTGCCGGCCCGGCAGTCGTGCACGAACTCATCGAGCGGCCGGATATTGGTGCTCAGGTACCGCCTGAGGATCTCCGGGATGATCATCGTCGACGGGAAATCGGTGAAGTAGTTACGCCACGAGACGTTGTGCTCGGTCATCAGATCGAAGATCGTTCCGTTCGGCGGCGGCGGATCACGCAGGCTTGCTCTGGTGGTGGCTGTCTCCCCGTAAGCGGTGCCAGCCATCAGGAACCTGCGGTTGGGATACGTCTGGCACGGGGCCGAGCAGAACCATCGGTTTGCAACCGCAAACGTGTTCGCGAGCCAATAGGAGAACGGGAGCAGCGCAGGGGTGTAGTACCCCATTGGCTGCGGCGACCCGGCTTCGCGCACGAAGCCCGCCATGGTGCCGCCATCCAGTTGGGCATGCGTTGCGTTCCACGACTGCGTCACATGAGATTCCTGCTCCGTGGTTGGAAGCGGGAATGCGTACACCGGCCTGGGCTCACCGTCGACCGCGGCTCGAGCAGGATTACTGTCTTGCGCCCTGCCATTGACGAAGGTGAGGCCACTGGCCAGCGGCTGTCCATTCACCGGCAGCGCACCGAGCAGATTGTCGAACGAGTGGTTCTCCATCATGACGACGATCAGGTGATCGAACGGCAGGTCAGGATTCGCCGTTCCGGCCGGCTGATCGGGAGAGGGCAGGCTTCCGGCGCGTCGCCGTAAGAGCGGTCCGGCACTCATGCCACGGGCACCGTCATCGCAGCGACGACCTGGCAACGTCCTCCGGCGCCAACTCGACCAGCGATGGCTCATCAGGCCCGACCTTCCCGTTGCGCTGACTCTTGACGATCTCGTCCGGGGTTATGCGCTCGTAGATCGCCTGGTCAAGCTCGGCCTGCCAGAGCGGGTCCTCGAGTCGGGCCCCGGCTGTGCCCAGGGATGCGCCGATGCCCTTCCAGCTCACGCCGATACTTGTGAAGATCGAGGCGCCTCCCAGGCCGGCGGCGACGCCGCCGCCGGGCCCGACGATCAGCCAGACCCCGAAGCCCAGCAGAGCGATCACGAGCAGTACGAGCCAGAGGTAGTGCCATACGAACCTCGCGACCAGAGTGCCGGTCCGCTTCACCATGCCCTCGCCGGCTCTCAGGTAATCGCTGGTTTCCAACACATCGGTCGCGTGCTTCTCACCTGAGAGCAGACTCCGCCAGAGGCGGCCCTGGGCCGGCAGCTTGCGCGAGGTTGCGCCGCCGTTGTCGCGCTGAGCCTGCGCCCAGCGGCTCCACGCCTCGAGCGATTGCGCAACCGGATGGGCCGCGTGGGGAGGCAGAGCACTGCCCAGCTCGCGGATCCAGCCGGCAAGAGTGGAGACTCGATATCTGGCCAGTTCGCGACGCCAATCCGGCGGCAGACGCGTTGTGTCCGCGAGCGCTCTACCCAACCCATATGCCTTGCCGAGCCGAAAATCGGCGGCCGTCAACGTCGCCAGCAAGGTGACATGGAATTCGCGGACGGACTCGCGTCGATCCTCGGGGCTCGAGAGTCGCGCCATTGCTCTCGCGAAGCGCTGCGCGTCGGGCACATCGAGCCCCGCAGAGCAGATGGAAGGACGCAACTTCGTGATACCGGCCTGGACCTGAAGCAGACCCATCTCCTGCAGCTCGGCAGTGCTCAGACGGGATAAACCCGGAAGGTCATCCTCCGAGGCTGCGCTCGGGCCGCCGCGGCGATCAGGACGGTAGACCTCAGCCATCTGCCAGCCGAGAGCGAACGCGATCATCACCCTCGGGTCGCCGTTCGCGCGCGTACTAAACGCTGACTCGGCACTCGCAAGCGCGGCCTTCAGCGCGTCGCTCGGGTCGTCCTTCGCAGAGGCTGCGGGCGATCGTTGAGGATCAGCTGGGTTCTGCCGGGCATCGTCAGCAGCCATGCACGCCAGACGCTACCGCTCGAACCGGCGCGGCGCCCGCCGCCGCGGGGAACGGCTGAATCCCAGGCCGCGGTCGGCTACGGCGTCCCGGATTGGTTGAGGTCCTCACGGGTGAAGCTCGGCAACTCGGCGAAGCTTGTGCGCAGCTGGTTCTCCCAGGTCGCCTGCAGCTTGGTGAGCACCGGCGAGTCTGCGTCGATGCGGAATTCCTCGGTCCGAAAGCTGTCCCGTGTGTAAAGGGCGAGGTCGTACGGTGGACCGACTGAGACGTTTGCCCGGGCGGTGCTCATCATCGACCCGAGCGCGATCTTCGTCGCAGTCTCGGCGTCAACATGGAGGGTCGCCGCCATCTCGAGCAGAAACTTGCCGTACTTGGTCTCACCGATCTGTAAGAACGGCAGCTCGTCTGAAGCGCGGATGTAATTGCCCTCGGGATACACGAGCAGGATCTCAGGCTCCTCATCCTCGACCTGGCCGCCCAGAATGAATGTGGCCGTCGCGTCGACGCCGGTCATCGCATCACGATGTTGGCTGACGACATCGCGACTGAGCCGGCCCAGATAGAGGGCAGCTTCGAACAGATAGTTGACCGAGGCCAGGCTCTCCACGTCGGGCGGGGCCGCGAGGTCGCGACGGATGCGATCAAGCACCTCCTGCGTTGTCGCGAGGTTTCCGGCTGACTCGATGACGAACAACCGCCGCGGGCCGGGGGCGATCACGTGCTGTTTGCGGTAGGTCCCGACGTTGTCGACGCCAGCGTTTGTGCGGGTGTCGGATAGGAAGACCAACCCCTCCTGCAGGCGCAGCGCAAGGCAATAGGTCATCTGAGGGGCTGCGGTCTCATCGGCGTGGGCCACACGATATCGGCAGGCGCCATCCCCGGGATGGCTTGTCCGCGGGGCGTCATTGCGAAGCCTCGCCGCTGCGTCCGTAGCGCTCGTAGATCACGCGCGATCCGAATGTCCTGATCTCGATCATCTCGAGCGGGAGGTCCTCGGTGATCGGTGGCAGGAGCGGAGTGCCGCCACCGACCACGACCGGGTGGCGGAATATGCGCAGTTCGTCGACGAGACCGAGCTTGATGGCCGCCGCCGCCAGGCCGGCACCACCGATCGCGACATTCTTATCGGTCGCGTCGAGCGTCGCCGCGACCTCCTCGGCCACGGACGCCTCGGCGAGTCGTGCGTTGCCCTCAACGCTGATGAGCGAGTGGCTGAAGACGACCTTGGGGATCGCACACCAGAGCTCCGCGAACGCGGCCCCCGATTCGCTCTCGCGCATCGACGGATCCTTCTCCCAGACCAGCATCGTCTCGTAGAGCCGTCGGCCCAACAGAAAGCCGCCAAGCTCCCGTGTCTGGGCGATGTGGAAACGAAACTGCTCCTCGCTGGGGACGGTCCACGCAAAGTTGCCGTCGCGATCGGCTATGAAGCCGTCCACCGAGACGCTCATCGAATAGATCAACATTGACCGTATGATCGCGGAATGGCCTCACGGGATCACAACGACGACCAGCTGAATGGCGCGGATGACCGCGTTGCCCGTATGACCGCGAGCGAGCGTTTGTCGGTTGCTCCGGTGGTTGGGTCTGATGATCGGCGTCGGTTTACGGATTCTGGGATTGAGGTCGAGCCGGTCTATACGGAGCGGGACTTGGATCAGGGGCTTGAGGGGCGTTTGTCTGATCCGGGTGAGTTTCCGTTTACGCGGGGTGTGCATCGGGAGATGTATCGCGAGCGGCTGTGGACGATCCGCCAGTACGCGGGCTATGCCAGCGCCAGGGAGTCCAACGAGCGCTACCGGTATCTGCTGAAGCAGGGTTCGACGGGGTTGTCGATGGCGTTTGATCTGCCGACGCAGTTGGGGTTGGACTCGGATGACCCGCGGTGTTTGGGTGAGGTGGGTCGCACGGGCGTGGCGATCGACTGCATCGACGACATGCGCACAGCCTTTGATGGGATCCCGCTTGATCGGGTCTCAACGTCGATGACGATCAACGCGCCGGCATCGGTGTTGTTGCTGCTGTATGAGCTTGTCGGTGAGGAGCAGGGGGTCGATGCGGACGCGCTTCGGGGCACGACCCAGAACGACATCCTGAAGGAGTACATCGCGCGCGGGAATTTCATCTTTCCTCCTGAGGGCGCGATCAGGTTGACGACTGATCTGTTCTCCTACTGCCGGGAGCGGATTCCGTTGTGGAACACGATCTCGATCTCTGGTTATCACTTCAGGGAGAAGGGCTGCTCGGCGGTGCAGGAGGTCGCGTTCACGCTTTCGAGTGGGATTGCGTATGTGCAAGCGGCGATCGATGCGGGCCTTGAGGTGGATGAGTTCGCGCCGCGGCTTGCGTTCTTCTTCAACGGGCACAACAACGTGTTTCAGGAGGTCGCGAAGTTCCGTGCGGCACGCAGGATGTGGGCTCACATCATGCGTGACAGGTTCGGAGCGAGAGATGAGCGGTCTTTGAAGCTGCGTTTCCACACCCAGACCGGTGGGGTGACGTTGACCGCGCAGCAGCCGGAGAACAACATTGTCAGGGTGGCGTTGCAGGGGTTCGCGGCGGTTTGCGGCGGGACGCAGTCTTTGCATACCAATGGGTTTGATGAGGCGCTCGCGTTGCCGACCGAGCGGGCCGCGAAGGTCGCGGTGCGCACCCAACAGATCCTGGCTTACGAGTCCGGTGTCGCTGACACGGTCGATCCGTTCGCGGGCTCCTATTACGTGGAGGCGCTGACCGATGAGATCGAGTCGCGCGCGGGCGAGCTGATCGCCAAGGTTGATGAGCTTGGCGGGTCGGTGCAGGCGATCGAGTTCATCAAAGCCGAGATCGAGGAGTCCGCGTTCGGTTATCACGAGCGCTACCGCACCGGGCAGGACATCGTTGTCGGCGTCAACAAGTTTGTTGAGGAACAGGTCGAGGTTCCGGACATCATGCGCGTGAACCCACAGGTCGAGCAGGAACAGATCGCACGCCTGACAGCGTTCAAACACAACCGGGACCTGCAACTGGTGCAGGCGCGGCTCGAGCAGATCCGCGCGACAGCCAACAGCAGTCAGAACATGCTCCCCACCTTGCGTCAAGCACTCAAGGACCACTGCACCATCGGCGAGGTGTGCTCGGCGATGCGCGACACCTTCGGCAGCTACCAGCCGCTCAGCTAGCCATTACCTGAATGCGTCCAGCCCGGTCAGCGCGCCGCCGACCACAAGCGCGTGCACGTCGGCGGTGCCCTCGTAGGTGACGACCGACTCGAGGTTGTTCATGTGCCTCATCACCGGGTACTCGAGCGTGATGCCGTTGGCGCCGAGCATCTGGCGTGCGGTACGTGCCACGTTGAGCGCCGAGTTGACGTTGCCGAGCTTCCCCAGGCTGACCTGCTGCGGCGTGAGTCTACCCGCATCCTTGAGCCGACCCAGGTGCAGTGCAAGCAGCGTGCCGCGGTTGACCTCCAGCGCAAGTTCCGCCAGCTTGGCCTGCTGGATCTGGGTGGCGGCGATGGGCCGACCGAAGGCCTCGCGCTCGAGCGTGTAGGACGTGGCCGCCTCGAAGCAGGCGCGGGCGGCGCCGATCGCGCCGAACACGATCCCAAAGCGAGCCTCGTTCAGGCAGGAGAGCGGTGCACGCAGCGAGGTTGCCTCAGGCAACATTGCGTCTGCCGGCAGCCGCACGTCGTCAAGCAATAACTCAGAGGTGACCGACGCCCGCAGCGAGAGCTTCCGATGGATGTCCTGGGTCGTGAAGCCCTTGACGTCCTTGGGCACCAGGAAACCGCGGATGCCTTCGTCAGTTCTGGCCCAGACCACGGAGATATCGGCAACCGAGCCGTTGGTGATCCACATCTTCTGACCATGCACGATCCAGTCGGCGCCGTCCCTGCGGGCGCGGGTGCGCATCGCGCCCGGGTCTGAGCCGGCGTCGGGTTCAGTCAGGCCGAAGCAGCCGATCGCCTCGCCCGCGGCCATATGCGGGAGCCACTGCTGCTTCTGTTCCTCAGAGCCCCAGCGATGGATCGCATACATCGCCAGCGAGCCCTGCACGGAAACGAGGCTGCGCACACCGCTGTCGCCTGCCTCGAGCTCCAGGCATGCCAGCCCGTAGGCGGTAGCGCTTGCGCCGGCGCAGCCATAACCCTCCAGATGCATCCCCAACGCGCCGATTTCGCCCAGCTCGCGCGCCAGTTCGAGTGGGATCGTCCCCTGCTCGAACCACCCACCCACATTTGGGATCACCCGGTCCCGAACGAACGCGCGCATCACTTCCTGGATCGCTCGCTCCTCATCAGACAGGAACTGGTCAATGCCGAGGAAGTCGTCGGAACGCGGAGCAGGGACTCCGGCTTCGGGTGACACGAGCTCGCGACCGTGGGCGGTCGACCAGGCTACGCGGCGTCCGGCCACGTCGCAGTCGCGCGGACGCCATCACCCTCCTCGGGCTTGGGACCACCGATGGCGATGATGTCGAGACCGTCAGGGCCGGCCTCGAATGCCCGGACCACCTCAGGAGCTACGCGGATCACATCCCAGGTCTGGAGTTCCTGAACCTCGTCGTCAAGCAGTACCCGACCGGAGCCGGCGACCACGACATAGGCCTCCTCCTGCTCCCTGTGGCTGTGAGCCATCGGGCTGCGGAGCTTCGGGGCGTATCGAAACAGGCTGACTCCGAGGTCGCGGGAGTCCAGATGCTTACGGCCGAAGCGGCCCTCCAGGCCGTCCACCCGCTCGCCAACCGAGTCCTCAACCTCGAGCAGGTTGACCTTTGCGAAACGAGACATGGGATCTCCTTGGTTGGGAAAGGGGCTCCGCTGACCATAACGCTGAGAGGTCTGGTCTGACGCGACGTCGCTGCTCGAACGCTTCCGCTCGCGCCATCGGTAACTTGGGGGTCATGGCCGCGTCGCATCGCGCCCAGGTTGAGGAGCTGCTCGCGGAGGCCGAAGCGGCACATCGTAACCTGCTGGCGGCCGTGCCGGAGGACATCGGCGCCTCGCTGCCCGTCGACGCGCAGGGGATCACACAGGCCATCGACCATATGGCTGATGCGATCGGATTCTCAACTGAGCAGCGGCATCAACTCGTGCAGCCGCACGCGGTTAACCCGGCGGTGCTGCATGCGCGTGTGTTCGGTCCGACGCCGCTGACTGAAGAGACTGTGATCGGAGCTTTCGTGGAGGGCGCGCGGGTGCGCGCCGAGGCACTCGTCGCGCTGGCTGAGGCGGTCGACGACGACATGCTGGTCGATGGGGTCGGTGCATTGCTGATCGACCATCCGCTGCCGACGGCGGACGGCCATGACAGCGTTGAGGATCCGGCTGAGGCCCTGCGTGACGCGTACTCGGCCCAGGAGGACGCCGCGCTGCTGATCGCAGCTAGGCTTGACTTCGTATAGCGCCCGCGCTGCGCTGCCCCCGCTAGCGTCTGGATGCGATGCGGCGGTTCATTCCAGCCCTGGAGGTCAGGGCTTTCAGACGGTGGCTGTGCGCCACGCTCGGCATGGGCCTTGCGTTACAGATGATCGAGGTGATCATCGGCTGGTCGGTCTACTCGCATCAGCAGAGCGCGCTCGACCTGGGTTGGATCGGGCTGGCGGAGTTCGTCCCGCTCTTCGTCCTCGCGCTTCCGGCAGGCCATCTGGCCGATCGCGTGCCGCGCCGCTACGTGCTCGCCGGAGCGAATGTGCTGGGCTTCGGCATCGGCATCGGACTCGCGGTCATAACGGCGGCAGGTGTAAAGGCAGTCGGTCCATACCTGGCGTTCGCGGTCGGCGCCGGGGTGACCATGGCGCTTGGGCAGCCGGCCGCTCGCGCGATGCCGCCGACGCTCGTGGAACGCGAGCTGATCCCGAGCGCGATGACGTTGCGTTCGTTCTCGGGCCAAGGATCACAGGTGATCGGCCCCGCGCTGGGTGGTCTGATCTACGCAGTCTCGCCCCCGGCGGTATATCTGGTCGCGGCCGGATCGTGCGCCTTCGCAGCCCTTGCGGCCGCCTCGATCGGACCTGGGCTCAAACCGAAGGTCACTCCGGCGCAGCCCGACCAGGCAGAGCCGCCGCGGAAGGCGGCGAACATGCGCTCCGTGCTCGAGGGCCTGCGGTTCGTGGGCCGAACCCCGATGCTGCTCGGCGCGATCCTCCTGGACCTCCTGGCGGTGCTGTTCGGCGGGGCTGTGGCCCTGCTGCCGATCTTCGCCGCCAACATTCTGCATGTTGGCGCGACCGGCCTCGGCGTTCTGCGCGCCGGACCTGCGATCGGCGCGCTGCTCGGAGCCGTCTACCTGCTCCGTTGGCCGATCATGCACCACGCAGGGCGGCTGCTGCTGACCGCGGTGGCGTGCTTCGGCGCGTGCATGGTCGTATTCGGACTCTCACGCAGCTTCGAGCTGTCACTCGTGGTGTTGATGCTGAGTGGCTTCGTCGACATGTTCTCGATGAACATCCGCTCGACGACGGCGGCGCTGGCCACGCCAGACGCGTTGCGCGGTCGGGTCGGCGCCGTTGAGGTCGTGTTCATCTCCGCCTCCAACCAGCTCGGCGCATTCGAATCCGGGGTGACGGCATCGCTGTTCGGAGCCGTGCCCGCCGTCGTCGGTGGCGGCTGCATCACGATGGCGATTGCGCTCATCTGGACCCGGCTGTTTCCGGCGCTCAGGGAGGTCGACAACATGCACGACATCCGGCCGGCCACGGATGTCCTCGAAATCGTCGCCTGACGGTTGCCGTGACCCTTGGCCCGCAGGTTTTTCTGAAGCTCAGGCATCCTGTCGACTAAACTTTGCTGGTCGATGCCGCGCCGAATCGGCTACCACCGAACCAACGAGGCCTAGACATTGTCCCTGACCGTTCTTCTCAGTGCGAGCCTTCCAGCTGGAGCCTCCGAGGGGCCAAACGGGTCGGCCACGTGCAATCCCGTCGAATGGTCAAGTGCCGTCACAGAGGTCGCGCGTGATGTGCTTCACAAGGGCGGTCATTTGATCTCCGGTGGGCACCCGAGCGTCACCCCGCTGCTCCTGGATCTATGTCAGGAGCGCGAGTACCGCGGCTCGGTCACCGTGTATCAGTCGGAGCGATTCCGGCATCAGATCCCGTCGGAGACCTGGCGGCTGAAGAAGGCCGGTCGCGTGTCGTTCCGGTTCACCGAGAGCGTCACCGACCGTGCCCGCGACCTTGATCTCATGCGAATCGCGATGGTGACCGACGAGCCCATCGCGGGTGCGGTCTTCATCGGTGGGGACGGCGGCGTCGCGGCCGAGCATCGGCTCGTTGAGTCGCTGACATATCGCGTGCCCCTGATCACGCTCTCGGGCCCAGGAGGAGTGGCGGCGAGTCTGACCGGGTCGGAGCGCACGCTCGTGGACATGACGTCGCGGCGGTATTGGATGCTAGCCCGGCAGGTGTCTCGGGCGCTCGGCCTTCGCTAGAAGCGCTGTGTCACCGGCAACGCGCATTGTGGCGACGCAGAGGTCGGGAGTTGTCGACCAGATGCGACATCCTCGTCCTCGCCGCGAACGCGCGTCCGATCGCCGCCTCCAGTTCCTTAGCCTCGCTGGGAAACGCACAGAACTCCGCGTAAGAGCTGTCCGGCCGTCCGCTGACCCAATTGTCAGCGATGCGAGCCGGCAGCCGTGCGTCGGGCGCGTCAGGAGCTGAGAGTGCCAGCAGGCCGCTGCGCCGATTGCGAGCGTTGTCACGCAGCGACCCCGCTATCTCCCAGTCGATGAATTGCCGCGCCCACGTGCATCTGGCCGACGATCACGATCGTCACAGTGGTCGAAGCGAGATACAGCTCCCTGATCCGCCGCTTGATGTAGTCCTCATCCTCGCTGGCGACGAAATCGGCTCTGCTGGTCACGCCGAGCGCCGTTGGGATGAAGACCCCGCCAAAACGGGCAATCAAATCCTGCGCGACCTCGATGTCGTCGTGGTGATGGGACACAAAGCAGCGGTGACGCATGGCGGCGCGCCAGCGTATCGCAACGCGCGATCTAGGCCGCGAGAATTGCCGCTGCCGCGTTGTGCCCGGGGATCCCGCTGACTCCCCCGCCGCGCCGGGCGCCGGCGCCGCAGCACCAGACATTCGCCCATGCGGTCTCGACGCCCCAGGCGCCCACCTCCTCGGCAGTCTCCGCGAACGGCCAGCTGAGGTCACGGTGAAAGATGTGGCCACCAGGCAAACCGAGTTCCGCCTCGAGCTCCAGCGGCGTCCGCGCCTCCAGGCACGGGTGGCCGTCGGCATCGAGCATCAGGCAGTCCTCGATCGGCTCGGCCAGGACCGAGTTCAGCGATGCGAGCGTTCGCTCGACCGCGAGCTGCTTGGCCCGCGCATGGTCCTGGCGGAACAGGCGTGCCGGCATGTGCAGTGCGAACACGGTCAGCGTCTGCGCGCCGGCCGCCACCAGTTCCGGGGACAGGATCGTCTCGTCGGTAAGCGAGTGGCAGTACGCCTCGGCGGGAATCACCTCTGGCATGCGCCCCATTGCCGCCTGGCCGTACGCGGCCGCCAGCTGCGAGTAGGCCTCATTGACGTGGAACGTCCCGGCGAAGGCATCCTCGGCCGCGACGCGCGGGTCGCGCAGGCGCGGCAGCCGGGTGAGCACCATGTTGAGCTTGAGCTGCGAGCCCTCTGGCGCCGCTGCGCCTGCGGGTTCGGCGCCCAGTAGCCGCGAAAGCACCGCCGGTGCGACGTTGGCCAGCAGGTGCTCTGCGATGAGGGTCTCACCAGCCGCTGTCTCCACGGTGACCCGGCCCGGGACGGAGCCGGCGTCGACCGCCGTCACCTCGACGCCGGTCCGCAGATCTGCTCCGGCCTCGTGCGCGGCCGTCACGAGTGCAGCTGTCAGCGCGCCCATCCCTCCGACCGGGATGTCCCAGGCTCCGGTGCCGTCGCCGATCACGTGGTAGAGGAAGCAGCGGTTTTGGATAAGTTCCGGATCGTCCAACGCCGCGAACGTCCCGATCAGCGCGTCGGTTGCGACGATCCCGCGGGTCAGATCGTCGGGGATCGCGGCATCGAGCAGCTCGGACAGAGGGCGTTCGAAGAGCATCTGCCACGCCATCTCGTCATGCACGAGCGCACGCATCTGATCGCGGGATCGCAGCGGCTCGAGCAGCGTCGGCGCCACCGCACGAGCCACGCGCTCGGTGAGCTCGTACACGGCAGGGGCGTCGTTGGGCGGGTGCGCGGCAATCCGCCGCCGCCGCAGTTCGATATCGACGCCCAGCGACGCCAGCAGCTCGCGCGGGAACAGGCTGACGAGGTACGAGTAGCGCGAGAGGCGTACATCGATGCCCTTGAAGGGAGCCTCCGAGACCGCCGCACCGCCGAGGTGCTCCAACCGTTCCAACACCGTCACTCGCCTACCCGCGCGGGCCAGCAGCGTCGCCGCGACCAGGCCGTTGTGGCCGCCGCCGACGATCACCGCGTCGTGCGTCGCGCTTTCCATATACCTTGCCAGCGTACGGACATCAACAACAGGAGGATCGATGGCGCAGCGACGGGTCAACAGCAGGATGCTGCTTGTGGGAAGCCTGCCGGCGCAGTCAGCCGAGCACGCGTTCCGGTCGGGCGCTGACCTGTTTGGAGACATGGTCTTCTCGCTGCCCGACGGCGAGACCGGCCCGATGGGTGGCTGGGTCAGCTTCGAGCGCGAGCGGCTGATCCGCCCGAGCCGCGACATCGTCGTCGTCTCCGAGACCGCGTCTCCGACCGGCATTCCCCGTCACGCCTACGAGACCCCGGTGTTCAGTGTCAAACCCGGCGTCGACCGCGTCCACTTCGAGAGCTGGCCGCGGATCGACGTCGCGATCGAGTCCTACGGCCTGTTCAGAGATCTGCGTGACGCCGGTGTGATCCCGCGCCATCTGCGCTTCCAGGTGGGGCTGCCGTTCCCCTCAAGCGCGATGAACGCCTTCAAGGCCGACTTCGCCGCGGACTACCCCAAGGCGCAGGCCGGCTATGAGGACCTCGTCGCGCGGGAGCTACAGCGCCTGTTCGATGCGATCCCGCCTGTGGATCTTGCGATCCAATGGGACTGCGCCTATGAGACCCAGGACATCGAGCACGTCCTCGCCTGGACCAACGAGGGCGCCTGGGAGCGGTTCGCCGGGCCGGTCACACGCCTGACGCGGCTGATCCCCGAGCAGACCCTGGTCGGCTATCACCTCTGTTACGGCACCTTCCCGGAGTGGCCGATGTACGAGGCCCGCGACTACCAGGTGCTGGTGCGAATGGCCAACTTCGCGGTCGCCGAATCCGGCCGCACGGTCGACTGGCTGCACCTCGCGGGACCACGGTACCTGCGCAGCGAGGACCGCGCGTTCTTTCGTCCCCTGGCCGACCTCGAGCCGCGCGACGCCCGCGTGTTCCTCGGAATCGTGCTTCCGCTCGACGGCGCGCCGGGGCTGCGCCGTCGGCACATGACCGCCTCGCGCTATCTGGATGACTTCGGCGTCGCGATGTACTGCGGCTTCGGGCGGCAGCCTGGGCAGGACGGCGATGAGACGATGCGCGAGCACGCGCAGGTGATCAGCTCCCTGGCTGAATGATGTCGCTGCAGAAGATCGGCGATTGGCTTCGCGCCCACGACCCCGGTTACGCGGCACTGCGCCGTGCCGGTCGCGCCGCAATACTGATGCCCGGGCTGTTCGCGTTCGCCGACAAGGTGATCGGCAACCCGACGATGTCGTACTTCATCGCCTTCGGCTCGTTCGCGAACCTGTTGCTGGTCGACTTCCAGGGCTCGCGGCTCGATCGCCTGCGGTCGCAGGCGCTGATGGGGCTGGCCTGCGTCGTGCTGATCTGTCTGGGGACGCTTGTCTCGCAATCGACCGTGGTGGCCACGATCGCGATGTTCATCGTTGCCTTTGTCGTGTTGTTCAGCGGCGTGGTCAGCTCGGTGATCGCCAGCGCCGCGACTCCGCTCGTGCTGTCGTTCATCCTGCCGGTCACTGTCCCCGGCCCGGCCTCCCAGATCCCGGCTCGGATCGCCGGCTGGGGGATCGCGACCGTGGCAGCGATGATTGCCACCAGGGTGTTGTGGCCCTCACCGGTCGCCTTCCCGATCGAGGCTCGGGCGGTGGCCGCCTGTCGTGCGATCGCGGCCAGACTGCGGGCGGAAATCGCCTGGGTCACCGGTGACGGGGGCGAGCAGTCAGAGCGCGAACGTGACGCCGCCCGCGAACGCTCGGATGCCGCGATCGACGCGCTGGACAAATTGTTCCTGGCGACGCCCTACCGGCCGACCGGCCTGACGACCAAGGCGCGTGCGGAGATCCGCCTCGTTGACGAGCTGCGTTGGCTGAGCACGGTGACGCTGCGCTCGGGCCTGAAGCGTCGCCCGAAGCCGCCGGACCAGGCCATGTGTGGCGTCAAGCTCGCCGCCGCCGATGTGCTCGAACGGGCGGCCACCGCACTCACCCCGGATGACGGCGGCGCCGTGGCCGCAAGCAACGAGCTGGCGGCCGCGCATCAGCGGCTGCGCGACGCCCTTGGAGAACTCGAGACGCGGACCACCAGCCTGCCGCTCGATCAACGCGACTCCGGCCAGGGCGAGTCGGCAGCGAGCGTCGTCTCGGCGCTCGACCCGAGCTTTCGCGCACAGGAGCTCGCCGTATATCACAGGGCAGATCGCGACAAACGTCGAGTACGCCGCGGCGGCCTCCAGCAGGACCTGGTGGCAGCGCCTGCTGGGGAGGCAGCCGAGCGGTTTCACGGGACCGTGGAGCTCCGCCCGCGAGCGGGCGCTCGCCCACGCCGAGGCGAGCTCCTCGTGGCTGCACAACAGCCTGCGCGGCGCCACCGGCCTGGCGCTGGCCGTGCTGGTCGCGGAGCTCACGTCGGTCCAGCATGGGTTCTGGGTTGTGTTCGGTGCGCTTGCGGTGCTCCGATCCAATGCCTTCAGCACCGGGCAGAACCTTTACCGGGCACTGGTCGGTACCGCCATCGGGTTCGTGATCGGCGGCCTGATCGTGTACCTGATCGGCACCAACACGGTTGTGTTGTGGGTGATCCTGCCGTTCGCCGTGCTCTGTGCCGGGCTCGCGCCTGCTGCGGTGTCGTTCGCCGCGGGCCAGGCGGCGTTCACGGTCACGCTGCTGGTGCTGTTCAACCTGCTGGTTCCCGCAGGCTGGCAGCTCGGCCTGGTCAGGATCGAGGACGTCGCGATCGGCGGCGCCGTCAGTCTTGTGGTCGGGTTGCTGTTCTGGCCGCGCGGCGCGAGCGTGGACCTTGGACGGGCGCTCGGCCGCGCGTACGTGGACAGCAGCAGCTATCTGACCGAGGCTGTCGCCTACGGGGCCACCTGCTGTTACCCGACCGGCGCGGGAGCCACGGCTCCTCACGCGCTGGCACTCCAGGCGGCGGCCTCAGCGCGCCGGCTCGATGACACGTTCAGGGGGTATCTGACCGAGCGCGGGGCCAAGAGAGTCCCGCTCGCGGAGGTGTCGGCGCTGGTGACGGGCGTCGCGGGCGTGAGGCTCGCGGCCGACGCGGTGCTCGAACTGTGGGATGGCAGCGGCGTCCCCGGCGGCGAGCGTGAGGCCGCACGGCGCGAGCTGCTCGCTGCCGTCGAGCGCATAAACGGCTGGTACGACCGCTTCGCCGCGAGTCTCGTGGGTGCCGCCGCCGTGCCGGATCCGCAACCGCCTGACGGCGATGCCAGCGGACGCCTTGTCGAGGCGGTCGCCGCCGATCTGCATGACGGTGACGGTCACGCCACGGCGACCGGCGTGCGCGTGATCTGGACCGGCGATCACCTCGATGCAGTGCGTCGACTGCAGGAGGGGCTGGTACCGCCGGCCCGGGCGGCGGTGGAGAGCGCTTAGGTGTGGTCCCTACAAGCCCTGAGGTCGGTCCGGAGGTCTTCTCGGAGCGGGATCGGCGCTCGGGCATTGACTCCATGTCCAACAGGAGTGATTGAGCCAACCACCCGTGCTGGCAGCGATTGGCTTAACCGGTCCCGAAAATCGGCTGTTTTAAGCCAATCGCCTGTTGCCGGGGCGATTGGCCGGTTTGAGCCTCCGCCTGGGGCGGCGGCAGAGGCCTCCGGCTGGGGCCGGCGGCAGAGGCCGGCTCAGGATCCGCGCGCCAGCAGCTGTGCCACGGCGAGCGAGCCTCCGATCGCCAACAGCGGCACCGCCGGCAGCAGGTAGCGCAGCGCGAAGCCACCGGTAGCGGCGGTGCCCAGCAGGACGATCACGGCGCTGCCCGCGAGCAGAAAGATCTCGCGCCGGGCCGGAACCCGGAGACACACGGCCAGCAGCGACGCGAGCGCCAGCAGCGCGAGCACCGGCCGCGGCACGTGGAGGATCCTGCGGTAGCTCCGCATGAAGGACTCCGGGCCCCTGACCGCGACCCGTAGAGCGGGGAGATCCCGCTGCTGGGTGGTGGGGCTTGTTGCCTCGGTGGCGGCGGTTCGCGGCAGCGAGGTGGCGCTGACCGCATCGTTATATGGGGTTGCGTCGGGAGTGAAGTAGCGCGCGAAGTCAGCGAGGGTGACCGTCACGAAGCTGAACGGGTGGTGACGGATCATCGTGCGCGAGAACGATTCGAGCACCTGGTTGGTCGGGCCGACCGCGGACGCCGGCTGGTTGGCCGGATCGAACAGGCGCTGGGCAGGCGACGGTCCCCAGATGTACCAATCAGGCGCATCCGGATGACCCGCGCGCTGTGCGGGTGTTTCGCACAGTTTGCGCGCCTGCGGCCCGAGTGTGATGCCGTCGCAGTCGGCGAATCCGGCCACGCGTCCGTACAGAGTCCATCCCGGCGTGGCAGTCATGCCAAAGACGTGGAAGCGATGATCGATCAGGGCGCTATACGCCAGTAGTGGCACCGCTGCGGCGACGATCAGCGCTGCGAGCGGGCGCCAGCCCGCTCGCAGCCACAGTAGGTAGACGACGAAGACCGGCACCGTGAAGGGCGCCACCTCACGAATCAGCGACGCCACCGCCACGAGCAGGCCGGCGACCAGCGCGCGCGATACCGGCCGCGCTCGGCCGGTGGGCCCCAGCTGTGGCCACACCAGCACCAAGACCGACGCCAGCAGCGCGACCGTGAAGAACGTGTCCGACATCACATACTGTTCGAGCGTGATCGTGTAGCCGTCGAGCAGCACCAGCGCCGCAGCCGCGGTCGCTGCCCAGCGGGGCAGCCGGGCGCGGATCAGCGTCACGTAGATCGCGATCCCGACGCCGATCGCGGCGAGGTGCTGAAACGACACCAGTTCGGCGAGGCTGCGATCGGGCAGTGTCAGCAGCTTGATCAGCAGCGGGTAGCCGACTGGATGCACCGAGGGCAGTACGAAGCCGCTCGAGAACGCGGTTGCGATGTAACCCCAGGAGTCAGGGAACAGCAGTGCCGGCGTGTAGGCCAGCATCGCCAGGACCCGCACGACCACACCAACCGCGACCACGAGCACGATCGGCCAGTGGGCCGCAAGCAGCCTGCGCGCCGCGCCGCCGGCCGGTCGCGCGTACAGCAACTGTCTTGACGTTGGCGACTCCGTGGCGGCTATGGCACCGAACTCTAATCAGGAAAGCGGCCGCCCGGCGCCTTGGTGGTCAGTCCTCGAGCAACGTTGAGGTCTCGAGCCACGCGGACTCGAGGCGGTCGCGCTCAGCCACCAGTGCGTTCAGCTCGTCGGTCAGGGCAGACAGGCGCCCGTGATCGGTCGCATGCTCGGCCATCGCGAGGTGCAGTTCGTGCTCGCGGACAGAGAGATGCTCGAGTTCCCGTTCGACTCGCTGGAGATCCTTGCGCGCCTGACGGAGCACCGAACCGGGCTTGGCGCCAGCGGAGGGTCGGGAGCGCGTCTCGGTCTGCGCGGGCCGTGCAGGTGCCCGAAGCTCATCGAGATATTGCTCGATGCCTCCGGGCAGGTGCCGCAGGCCGCCGACGGCATCCAGGGCGAACACGTTGTCAGCCACACGCTCGACGAAGTAGCGGTCGTGGCTGACCACGACGAGCGTGCCGGGCCAGCGGTCGAGCAGATCCTCGAGCGCGGTCAGGGTCTCGATGTCCAGGTCGTTGGTCGGTTCGTCCAGCATCAGCACGTTTGGTTCCGACATCAGCAGCCGCATCAGTGTCAGCCGCCGCCGCTCGCCTCCGGAGAGGTCGCTGACCGGAGTGCGCCCCTTCTCACCGCGGAAGCCGAATCGCTCCGCCAGGCGCCCCGCCGTAATCTCCTCGCCTCCGGCGAGAGTCGCACGGCCACGAACCTCCTCGACGGCCTGGAGCACGGTCAGGTGCCCAGTGACCGGTGAGGCCTCCTGAGAGAGATGGGCCAGCTTCACGGTCTGGCCACGCTGCACCCGGCCACGGGTCGGCGTGAGTTCGCCGGCGAGCAGCCCCAACAGCGTCGACTTGCCGGAGCCGTTGGTGCCGACCAGCGCCACGCGATCACCGGGTCCCAGGCGCCAGGTGACGTCGTCGATCACGGTGCGTTCGCCGTATCCGTAAGAGATTCCCTCAGCCTCGAGCACCTTGTTGCCGAGCCGAGAACTCGCGAACCGCAGAAGCTCGGTGCTGTCACGCGCGGGTGGCTCATCCGCGATCAACGAGTTCGCCGCCTCGATCCGGAACTTCGGCTTGGAGGTGCGAGCCGGCGGGCCGCGTCGCAGCCATGCGAGCTCCTTGCGCATCAGTTGCTGACGTCTGTCCTCGCGCGCCACCTGCTGACGATCGCGTTCGGCGCGGGCGAGCACGTAGGCCGCGTACCCGCCCTCGTACTGGTGGATCGTGCGATCGACGACCTCCCATGTGCCGGTACAGACGGCGTCAAGAAACCAGCGGTCGTGGGTGACAACCAACATCGCTCCGTCGCGTGCGGCAAGGTGGCCGGCGAGCCACGTGATCGCTTCCACGTCGAGGTGGTTTGTCGGCTCGTCGAGCAGCAGCAGGTCCGGGTGGTCCAGCAACGTGCGTGCAAGCGCGACGCGGCGGCGCTCGCCGCCGGAGAGACCGTGCACGGGGGTGTCGATCCCGTTGGTGAAGCGCTCCAGTCCGACACCGCCAAGCAGCCCCTCGAGCACGCCGCGAAACTCACGGTCACCGGCCCACTCGTGTGCGGGACGCGCTCCGACCAGGACGTCGCGGATCGTGTCACCGGCTGCGAGACGATCCGTCTGGTCCAGCACATCGATGCTCAAAGCCCCAAGGCGCGTCACCTGGCCGCCGTCAGGCTGCTCCGCGCCGGAGATCAGCTCGAGCAGCGTGGACTTGCCCTGACCGTTGCCGCCGACCACGCCGAGCCGGTCCCGGTCTGCGATCCCGAGCGTGACGTCCTCGAGGATCGTCCGCGCGGCGTAGTCCTTTCTGACGCCACTCAGGTTGACGAGATTACGAGCCGTACTCATTGCGACCCGCAATCCTTGCAAGGATGTGGGTGGATGACGCTTGTGGGTGAGACGCCGTCGTGGATCGAGCTCGACGGCACCGTGAACGCTCGTACTGTGGTGCCGGACGCACTCCTGCGCTCGGACAACCTGCAGGCCCTCACCGCAGCCGATGTGAGACGTCTGGTCGAGGATCATCGGCTCGAGGTGGTCCTCGATCTCCGTACCGATATCGAGGTCGCCCTCGAGGGGCCAGGCCCGCTTACGCGTGAACCTCGTGTGCGCATAGCGCACCACTCGTTGCATCCTTCTCAGGGAAACACCGACCTCGACGCGGAGACGATCAACCCGAACGCTCGGCCCTGGCCTCGCGGACGCATCGACGCATTCCCGGACGAGGCTCCGGTGGTCCGCTCGTATATGGGTTACCTGAGCAATCGCCCCGACTCGGTGGTCGCGGCGATCCGGGAGATCGCGCGAGCCGAGGGCGCCGTGCTCGTTCACTGCGCCGCCGGCAAGGACCGTACGGGCACCGTCGTCGCCCTTGCGCTCGACGCCTGCGGGGTGTCACGGGATGTGATCGCCGAGGATTACCTCGCCACGGGCGAGCGGATCGCCGCCGTCATCGACCGGCTGTGCAGCTCGGAGACCTACCGCGCCGAGCTTGAGGGCCACGACCCGCAGAACCACGCCCCGGTTCCGGGGACGATCGAACGCGTGCTCGAGCTGCTGGACCTGCACGAGGGTGGCTCCGCCGCGTGGCTGACGGCGCATGGTCTTGACGAGGACGGCCTGCAGGCTCTCCGCCGCCGCCTGTCGTCGTCCTAGTGCCCTGAGCGGAGTGTGTCGCCGCCGGCTCAGGCGCCGTGCGTCACTTCAACCGCAACGGAGCAACGTACAGCTTGCCGTCGATCCGGATGCCGACGTTCCAGAGCTGATAGGTGGCCAGGCTCTGTTGCAGTTCAAAGTGGATCTCCCAACGGGGCTCTCCGCCCGAGCTGCCGTCCCGATAGAACCACGCCCCGCCGCCGCTCGGCTGCTGTGGCGCCACCGCCGCGTCGACGTAGTACGGCTTGTCCTTGCTGAGCAGGGTGATCTCGTAGTAGCCAGGCGCGTTGACGTTGTAGCGGCCGTTGATTCGCTGCACCCCCACGATCGTGAACACGACCGGTGCCGGGCTGGGCGGCTGCTTCGGGGCGGTCTTCGGCTTGGGCTTGGGCTTCGGTTTGGGCTTCGGCTTGGGTGCTGGAGCGATAACGCTCTGGCCCTGGCGTAGGACCACCGTGTGGCGGTGCGGATAGTCGACTGTGACCCGGATTCGGTCATTGGTGTCGTAGCGATTCCTGGAGACCTTGAACAGCGTGCCGCGCTTCAGGTTGCGGGTCAGCCACTCGGTGCCGAGAACGGCGGCCGCTCCGTAGTTCCCCTTGGTCGTGAACTTGCCGTGGCCCTTGGCCCAGAGGTTGCCGCTAACCGGCTTGGTCTTCTTCTTGTGCACGGAGGCGAGGCCGGCGCGCGCTGCCCCCGCGTGCGCGCTGCCGGCCTGATCGCCCCACATCCCCACCACGCGGATGCTGGTGGTCCCGTGCCTGTTACTGCTGGCGCTGAACTCTCCGCCCCAGGCGGTCACCGACTGGTGCTGACCCTGTGGCTCGCCGTTGGACAGCTGCACGTGGCCGTTGGTTGTATCCAGCTCGGTGTTGGCCGGCAGCGGAGTGTTGCGGCTGAGTCGCTTCCAATGGCGCGATCCCGGGCGCCGATACCTGACCGTCCCGCTTGCCGGTGCCGCGAGGCTGCCCCCGGGCGGAGCCTGTGGGACCGAGGCGTAGACGACGCTCAGCTCGTTGTCGGTACGACCGATCTGCGTGACGCTCGCAACACCCCACGCGGAACTCTCAAGGTTTGTCAGCGTGCCGATTCCGGTTCCGCCGGCGGTCACGTTCGTGAACCCCGTCGGCAGGGTCGCGTAGGGTCCTTGTACGCCAGAGATCGGGAAGGCGCCGACCTGCCAGCCTGCATCCGGGGCCAGCGAGGGGCCGGTGATCACGGCTGGGGCTTGGCCGGGGGTTGACAGATCGGTGATCTCAAGCGACGTCTGCGTCGCGCTGTCGCTGATCGAGAGCTGAACCAGGTCGCCCGCAGTGACTGCCAGGCCGGCATTCTGGCTGCTACTGACCCCGGTGCCAACGTCAGACACCGTGAAGGTCGGCTGGTAGACCGCTGTAGAGTGGCTGCACTCGACGTTCACACCGGCCAGGTCCGCCAGCGCAGTCGCCGTGGTCGCGGTCAGCTCGCTGCCCCAGAGGCGGATGCCAAGAGCCTGGCCGGTCAGCGCCACCGTGTTTCCCGCGCACGAGATTGCCGGGACTGTCAGATCGGCGGTGACCGAGTCTGCGGCGGTCGACGAGCCCCAGGCAGCGACGCCGGTCAGGGGTGCGGTCGCGACGGTCGGACCGGGAGCGCTCGGCGGCGCGCTGACGACGACCTGGCTGCTGACGGTCGAACTCGCAGCCGAGCTCACGGCCAACGTTGAGCTGGCTGCCTCGTTCGTTGCGGTCACGGTCACCTTGTATGTGCCGGGGCTGCTGTACGTGTGGCTGACAGTGGATCCCGTCGCGGTGGTTCCGTCGCCAAAGTCCCAGTGGACGACCGCAGGGCTCTCAAGCGCCGTCCAGTCATCGCTGGTCTGTACCGAGAAGGTCGCTGCGGTTCCGGCCGTGCTGGTGGACGGGATCTGCAGCCCGCTCAGTACGGGACCCGGGTCGTACGCGTCGGCCACCACTGTCGGCAGCACCCCGCCGCTGGGTGCGTAGCTGGTCCAGCTGAGCAGCGCGTCTCCATTCGGTGCGGCCGTCAGCGACAACCTGCCGGCCGCACTCGCCTGGGAGTCGAGCGCAACCTGTGTAGTCGCTCCGCAGGTTGCGGAGCAGGCGTCGGCGGTCACTGCGTTGACGGTGCTGTCGCCGTTGCCGGAGCCGGCTCCATCCCAGGCCAGGGTCACATCGCCGCCGGCGTCGATCGCAATCCGCGGACCGAGGCTGGGTGATTCCTCGATCGTGTCGCTCTGCCCGGTGATGAGCTGTTGCCAGTCGGCCTTTGCGGCCGTCAGGTCCGCAAGCGGCTCGGTCGCACCATCAACTGTGTAGGTCGGAGTGTGTGGCTGCGTCAGGTCATCCCAAGCCAGTGCGACCTGATCGTCATTGAGCGCGACGCGCGCGTGGAACTGGTCGCCGGTGGTGCCGAGCGCGACGGTCACCGGAGTCGTGAAGGCGACAGCGGAGGGCTGCGCCAGTTGGCTGGCGGTCGTGGTTGCGACCTCCAGTGTCGAAGTCGAGCCCGAAAGGCAGATCGGACGGCTGCTGCAGTGGTTCCACGCAAGCACCGCCTCGCCGGCGTCATTCAGTGCGACGGTGGGGTTCTCTATGTCGCCGCCGCCGGGAGCCGGCACCTGATAGACGGGGTTCGGGAAAGAACCGCTGCCGGAGTCGGCGTAGGCAACGCCGATCTCGTCTCCGATCGCACCCACGTTCTGGGTGGCGAAGACTGCGATCACGCCGCTGCCGCTCGGGTTCGTGGTCAGGCTGACTCCGGAGCCCCCGGCGGCCGCGGTCGCCATCTGTGCGTGCCATGTCGGGGCGGCGCCAGCAGCCAGAGCGGTCTTCGAGAGATAGGCACCGTCGACCGAGTGGAACAAGATGAACGGCGCATAGCCGATCGACCACGCGACCCAGGCGTTGCCGCCGGAGTCCATCACCAACCGCAGGCTGAGGACGTCACCGGGGTTGGGGCTGCTCGCGATCAGCCCATCGACGAAGGTGCTGGAACCCGCGGCGTCATACCCGTAGCTGACGCCTCCCTGCTGGTTTACCCAGGCGACTGTGACGTTGCCTGCGGCGTCGATTGCCACGACCGGCCGTGTGCCGGGAGCAAGCGCTCGCGGTGTGCTCCAGCCATGACCAGGCTCGATCTGCGAGACCATCACGTAGCCGGTGATGTTGTCCTGCCATGTGGTCACGCCGTCGCCGGTGCCGTTGAGGGCCGTCACCGGCCGCGAGTCGGCGTGGTCGGTCGTGTCGACCTGGGTCAGGTAGTTCGTGTTGCCACCCGCGACAGCCGAGATCCACCCACCCTTGGCGGTGGGCGTGGATGGGTTGTCACCGGCGGCCAACGCCACCGGTCCAACTCCCCCCGCAACGACTATGAGTGCGCCCGCGGCAAACCGGCGCAGCTTTTTACGCCGCTCCCCTGGCATACGTGACTGAACAGAGTACCCGCAATCACCGTACAGGTGTTCGAATTTCTCAAATTGGGTAGTAGGGGAGCCCGGTCCAATAGGATGCTCCGCCGATGCCACGCGGCTGCCCGAGAGCGGTGGGATAGGTGCGGCGAATGCGCTGGCGCCGGCGCCGCCGGCTGCTGCTCGCTGTGGTCGCGGTGATCGCGGCCGGGCTCGGGATCCTCACGCATGCGACCGGGGTGTTCCACCGGACGGAGCTCGAGACGATCGACGCGCGCTTCCAGGTGCGAGGCCCGCAGCCGAACCTGCTCAAGAACTTCGTCGTCGTGGGCATCGATTCCCCCACCCTCAGCTACCTGCGGACCGACTGGCCGTTCCCACGTCGCTACCACGCTCGCGTGATCGACAATCTCGTCAAGGCCGGGGCCAAGCAGATCGCGATCGATCTCCAGTTCTCGCAGCCGACAGACCAGCGGGATGACGACGCTCTGGCAACCTCGATCGCGCGGGCCAGACACGTCGTGCTTGCGACCACGACCGTCGGCCCGCACGGCACGACTGACATCCTCGGCGGCAACTCTGAGCTGTGGTCGCTGGGACACTCGGTGGCTGCGAACGCCACCGTGGTGCCGGATACCGACGGCGTCTACCGGCGCATGCAGTTCTCGTACCAGGGGCTTGAGACCTTCGGCGTCGCGATCGCGGCGCGGGTCAAGGGTCAGCCGGTGTCGCCGCGGTTATTCGGCGGCGACACCGCGCCGGTGCCGATCGACTACGCGGGTCCGCCTGGAACGGTCAGCTTCATTCCGTACTGGCGCGTGTATACGGGGAAGTTCCCGGCATCACAGGTGCGCGGGAAGACAGTCCTGATCGGCGCGACCGCATCGATCCTGCAGGACGTTCATCCAACGCCGATGTCCGGCTCGGGCGCCAACGGCAACCTGATGGCAGGCACTGAGATCGTCGCCAACGAGGCTGCGACCGTCCTGCATGGGATCCCCCTGCGGGACGGCGCCGGCTGGGTGAACGTGCTCCTGATCATCGTGCTCGGCTGCGCGGCGCCGTTGCTGGGTCTGCGCGGATGGGCGCTTCGAGCGCTGGTCGGCGGCCTGCTGGCCGGCCTCCTGTACGTGATCGCCACCCAGGTGACTTTCAACTCGGGCTGGATCGTCGCCGTGATCGACCCGGAGTTCGCGCTCCTGGTCGGGATCGTCGGCACGCTTGCCGTGGTCTACCTCGGCGAGGCGTTCGAGCGCCAGTATGCGCGCTCCACCTTTGCGCGCTTCGTCCCGCCCGGCGTCGTTGACGAGGTGCTGTCGAGCACCGACGATGACCTGCGGCTGGCCGGCGTCGAGCGTGTCTGCACAGTCATGTTCAGCGACCTACGTGGCTTCACGAAGTTCTCGGAGTCCCAGCCCGTGGAGAAGGTGATCGCGGTCGTGAACCACTATCTGAACGAGATGACGGAGGCGATCCTTGACGCCGGCGGCACGCTGATCGCGTACATGGGGGACGGAATCATGGCCGTGTTCGGGGCACCGCTGGAGCAGGATGACCACGCAGACCGCGCAATGCTCGCGGCTCGCGAGATGATCGGGCCGAGACTGCAGGCGTTCAACGCCTGGCTCGCCGAGCAGAACTATCCGTCGGGTTTCCGGATGGGTGTCGGACTCAACACCGGTCCGGTGATGTGCGGGAACGTCGGTGCCGAGCAACGCGTCGAGTACACCGCGATCGGGGACACGACCAACACCGCCTCGCGCTTGGAGGGCATGACCAAGGGCGGTACGCACATGCTGTTCGTGTCAGCGGCGACCCGTGATGCGATGCGTGAGCCACCAGCGGATCTGGAGTTCGTCGAGGAGTTCGAGGTGCGCGGGCGCGAGGCGCGGATGCGTGTCTATTCGATCCCTGATCCGGCAGGATCGCCGCGCGACTAGCCATGCGAACTCCTGGTTCAACGCGAGTGTGGGCACGAATGCGCGCGTGCAACTGTGGGACCTGCAAGCACTACGCTCCAGCGAAATGACCTGGGGCGAGGTGTTCGTGGTGTTCTTCGTAAGCCATCAGGTCGGCGACTACCTGCTGCAGACGGACTGGCAGGCCGTTCACAAACGCGGCGGCCTGGGCCGCAATCCGGTGGCGCGCCGGGCGCTGCTCTCACACACGTTCACGTACTCACTCGCGTACGTGCCCGCGTACATCTGGATCTCCTCGAGCCTGGGCTGGAAGACGCTGATCATCTTCGTGGCGGTGACTCTGCCGCACGTGATCCAGGACGACGGTCGGCTGCTGCTGATCTACGTGCGCCGCGTGAAGGGGATGGACCCGATCGGCAATCACACGGTGGCTGCGCTCGTCGATCAGGCGTTTCACTTCGTCGCGCTGTTCGGCGCGGCGCTGCTGGTCTCGGCGCTCAGCTAATACTCCTACAGGCCCTTAGAGTCGAAAGTCCGCTTCGCTAATGTCGATCAGATGGAAACGATCGAGATGACAGAGGCCGAGCTACAGCGGCTACGGGACGAGCTGAACGAGCTCGAGAGCGATGGCCGTTCACAGATCGCCGCGCGGATCAAGACCGCTCGCGAGTGGGGTGATCTCAAGGAGAACGGCGAGTATCACGCTGCCAAGGAGGCGCAGGCTCACCTGGAAACCAAGATCCTCAGGCTGCGCGAGCAGGTGCGAGCCGCCGTTGTGGTCGACGGCCTCTCCGGCGATGACGTCCGCCATGGCAGCAATGTCGACGTGACCGACCTGGGCAAGGGCTCCACGCAGAGCTTCAAGATCGTCTCGCCGAACGAGGCGAACCCCAAGGAGGGCCTGCTCTCCTCCAGTTCGCCGGTTGCGCAGGCGTTGATCGGCGCACGAGCCGGCGACGAGGTGGAGATCCCAACTCCGGCAGGCGTCCGTCGGTTGCGCGTAGACACAATCTCCTGACCCGACATGCAGGAACTGAAGATCACCGGCGAGTCGATCCGGCTCGGGCAGCTGTTGAAGCTCGGTGGCGTTGTCGAGAGCGGTGGCGATGGCAAGGGCCTGCTGGCCGGCGGTGCGGTGCTGGTGAACGGCACCGTGGAGACCCGTCGCGGGCGCCAGCTCCGTGACGGAGATCTGGTCGAGGTTGAGGACTGGGAGTTCCGGGTCAGTGCGGACGCCTGACTCCGTCATGATCAGAGGGTGACTCGGAAGGACAGTCTCAAGGCGGCACTCGTCGCGATCATCTGGGGCGCCAACTTCGTCGTGATCGACGAGGGCCTCAAGGGGTTTCCACCGTTTCTGCTCCTGACCGCACGCTTCCTGGTCGTCGTCTTCCCCGCGATCTTCTTTCTGTCGAGGCCTGGGCCGTGGCGCCAGATCCTGTTGATCGGCCTGTTCATGAGCCTCGGCCAGTTCTCGCTGCTCTACCTGTCGCTGCACCTGGGGATGCCCGCCGGGCTGGCCTCGCTGCTCGTTCAGGTGCAGGTGATCTTCTCGATCGGGATCTCACGCGTCGTGCTTGGCGAGCACCCCACCCGTCAACAGCTCGCGGGCGTCGCACTGGGCCTGCTGGGACTCGCGGTGCTGGTCGTCGGCCGGGCATCGGAGGCGTCGCTGCTGCCGCTTGCCGTGATCATCGCCGCCTGTCTGTCCTGGTCGGTCGGGAACGTGCTGTCGCGGCGCGCCCACTTTTCGAGCGGTCTTGCGTTGACCGTGTGGTCGGGCGTGGTCGTGCCGATCCCTGCATTCATCCTGGCGCTCACAGTCAACGGGCCGGACGCAGTCAGCTACGCGATCCACCACATCGGCTGGGTGACCGTGGCGAGCACCCTCTACACGGCCGTTCTGTGCTCGCTGTTCGGTTACGGAGTCTGGAACTCGTTGCTTTCGCGATATCCGGTCGGCTCGGTCGTGCCGTTCTCGTTGCTGGTGCCGGTCGCAGGGATCACGACGGCGTGGATCGCGCTCGGGCAGGTCCCGACCGCACCGGAGGCGATCGGTGGAGTGATCCTGCTGGCGGGCACAGCTACCGCGACACTTCAGCGAGCAGCCTTTCGCCCAGCCGCGAATAGCGCCGATCGGTATCCGGCGTCCGCGCCGCTCGAGCCACCACCGCCCGGCTGCCAACTATCACCGTCGCCAGCTTCGCCCGAGTGACCGCGGTGTAGAGCATCTCGCGGCGCAGGAAGAACGCACCGGATTGCTCGTGAGCGACGATGATCGCCACCGGTAGCTCGATACCCTGGCCGCGGTGCACCGAGCACGCGTACCCGAGCCGCAGGCTGCCGGCCTCCTCCGGCGGCAGCCGGAACATCTGCTCGTCGCTGCGCAGCAGCAACGCCGCGTCATCACCGTCGGCGGCCGGAATCTCGTCCTGCAGGTGCAGGACGGTCCCGTTCATCAGGCCCAGCTCGTGCAGGTTGCGACCGGTCATCATCAGCTTGTCGCCGATCCGCAAGGCACCACCGCGCACAGGACGACCCAATGGATTGAGCGCATCGCGCAGAGCCAGGTTCAACGCGTCGATCCCGAGCTCACCCTTGTACACGGGCGCGAACACCTGGATGTCCTCGAGCGGGTCGATGCCGTAGTGCTCAGGCAGCCGCCTGCAGACGAGCTCGACGATCAGCTCCCGCGCCTCGCGCGCGCCCGATCGCTCCATCAGGAACAGGTCGTGACGCATGCCCTCGGCAGGCCTGAATTCCGGCAGCTCGCCGCGGCGGATCGCGTGCGCGCCCTGCACGATCATGCTGCCCGCCGCCTGCCGGAAGATGTGCGTCAGCCGCGCAGTCGGCACAACCTCAGAGGCGACAAGGTCGGCGAACGGCTTGCCGGCGCCGACCGGCGCCAGCTGATCGGCGTCGCCGACCAGGACAACGTGAGCGCTGCCTGAGACCGCACGCAACAGCGTCACCATCAGCTCGAGGTTGGCCATCGACGACTCGTCCACGATCAGCAGGTCGGCTGGCACCGGTTCATCCCCGTCGTGTTCGGGCAGCCCGCCCGGTACCCACCCGAGCGCTGAGTGGATCGTCTTGGCGTCGACGCCGCTTGCCTCGGTCATTCGTCTCGCCGCGCGGCCCGTGGGCGCCACCAGCAGCACCTTCGCCCGCTGCGCTTTGCCGAGCTTCGCGATCATCCGGATCGATGCCGTCTTGCCGGTGCCGGGGCCGCCGGTGATCACCGACAGGCGTTGTTCGAAGGCGGCACGTACGCCGTCCTCCTGCTCGGTGGTCAGCGCGAGTCCGCCGTCGGGCGCGAGCTCGTGGGGCTCGATCGGTTTCAGCCTGTCCCCGCCGGCACCCAGCATCTCGAGCACACGCTCACCCAACTCCTGCTCGAGCTCCCAGGTGGGCGTGCGGTAGATCCAGTCCTCCTCCCGCACAAGGTCGCCGTCGGCGACGAGCTGGTCGATCGCATCCTCGTCCGGTACCGACCCCAGCAGGTCGCGGGCGGCCGCGAGCAGCTGGCCGGACGGCAGGCAGGTGCTGCCGGAGCGACCCTCTGTCTCTGATAGCGCGTAGACGAGCGCGGCGCTGACCCGCCCCGGGATCGCGTCAACCGACTCAGCGCCGGCGCGCGCGATCCGATCGGCGACGCGAAACCCGACCCCGAAAACGCGCGTCAGCTCGTACGGGTTCTCCGTGATCACACGGTGCGCCGTGTTCGGGTACTCGTCACTGATCCGCTTGGCCAGATACGCGAGGCCATGCGGAGCCAGCAGCAGGTGCAGGCGCCGAACCGTGCGCAGCTCATTCCACGAGGCCGCGGCCTCCTGCGCCCGGAACGGATTCAGGCCGACACGCCGGAACGCCGCCCCCGGCTCCTCGTCGATCGCGTCGAGTACGTGCTCGGTGCCGAAACGATCGATCAGCAGTTTGGCGCGCTTCTCGCCGATGTTCTTGATCCGTCGCAGGTAGGAGGTCAGCGCGGCGCTGTCCTCCGGAGGGAGCGGACGCGCCGCGGACACCCGCACCTGCTCTCCGTAACGGCTGTCGGTCACCCAGACCCCTGTGATCTCGGCGCGTTCACCGCTCTCGAGGTGCGCCAAAGGCCCGACCAGGACGATCGGGCCGTCGTCCGATTCGGCATCCAACACGGCAAATCCGTTCTCAGCGTTGGCGAATCGCTGGCGGCGGATGGTCACCTCGGATGAGAACGACTCAGACATGAGAATGAACTTAGAGCGAAATCCGGCGGGAGCGGCCGATTTGTGTCGAAAATGTCACAGGTGATCAAACACGTCCTTGCACCCCACGTGCCCGCCTTCGCGCGGGAACTCGGTATCCCGCGGACCCTGGGTGAGCTGTGCGCTGCAGCAACGCCCGTGGTCAGCGGACCACGGGCGGTGGCGATCACGTTCGACGACGGGCCCCACCCGGTCGGCACGCCGGAGGTGCTCGAGGTCCTTGCGGCCCACGACGCCAGGGCAACCTTTTTCCTCGTCGGCGAGCAGGTCGTGAAGCGGCCGGAGCTGGCTCGGAGAATCCTCGACCAAGGGCATGCGGTCGGGCTGCACGGATACCGTCATCGCCCTCACCCGAGCCGCAACGCCGCCGCCATGCGTGAGGACTTCGAACGTGGCACCGTCGCGATCGAGGACGCGACCGGCGTGACCCCGGGACTGCATCGCCCGCCGTACGGCGTCTACAGCCCCGCCAGCCTCGATCTGGCTCGCGAGCGCGGACTGCAGCCGCTGCTGTGGTCGAGATGGGGGAAGGACTGGCGCAAGTTCACGACCGCGGAGCGGATTGCGCAGCGGGCGCTGAACGGCGTGGCTTCCGGGGATGTGGTGCTGCTCCACGATGCCGACTTCTACAGTTCCAAGCGCTCCTACGTCAGGACCGTTGCGGCCCTGCCAGCGATGTTGGAAACGCTGAAGTCCGACGAACTCGGTACCGTGGCGTGCGCTTATGGCAACCCAACGCAGGACGCGAGCGGGCCGCCGGATCCGAGGCTCCAGGGTGGGGGCATGCCTTGCTGAGGCTTGCGCCCTGGTTCGAACCTGAATCGAAACACATGTGAAGGACTCATGACGACTGTTCCCACTGAAACCCAGATCACGCCTGATTACGGGCGTTTCGCGATCGGGTTCGACCACAGAGACCGTGCGCGGCTGCACGCGATGATCGACGAGGTGCTCGACTCCAACCGCTGGTCGGAGGCCGACATGACCGCTCGCTTCGAGCAGGCATGGGAGGCGTGGAACGAGCTTCCCGCCGTCGCCACCAACGGCTGGGCCGGTGCGGCCCTTGCAGCGCTGCATTTCGCACAGGTACAGGGCGAGACCGTGCTGTGCCCATCCAATACGTTCATGGCAACTCCGTTGGCGGCGATCCGCGCCGGCGCGGAGGTGCAGTTCGTCGACTGCAACCGCGACGACCTCTGCATGTCGTTCGACGACTTCGAGCAGAAGGCCGAGCAATACAAGCCCAGGGCGGCGATCCTGGTCCACATCGGCGGTCACATCGCCTTCGAGTCGGAGAAGATCGCGGCCTACTGCGAGCAGAACGACATCTTCCTGCTCGAGGACTGCGCGCACGCACACGGCGCCTCGTGGAACGGCCGCAAGCCGGGTGGCTACGGCGACGCGGGTGTGTACTCGATGTACGCGACCAAGACCGTCTCCACCGGGGAGGGCGGCATGCTCGTATCGAAGCGCCCCGAGCTACTCGAGTTCGCGCGCGGCTTCCGCAACTACGGCAAGCCGTCGTATGAGGTCCAGGGCCTGAACTTCCGGATGAACGAGTTCACCGCAGCGCTCGGCGTGATCCAGACCGAGCGGATGCCGGAAATCGTCACCTGGAAGAACGAGACCGCGCACGAGTTCATGGATCCACAGTTCGCGGGATCAAAGCTCGAGCTGCCTGACGGAATGGTCTCAGGGCTGTACAAGTACATCGTGTTCGACTGGCTCGAGAAATCGACCGGCCGTGTTTACGACGAGCCCTGCCACCGGGTCCTGGGACATCACGTCGAGCTTCCCAACAGCGATTGGGTTGCAAAGAACCATTCCTGTCCGCCGCTGTACTACCGTCCAGTGAACAGCGGCAAGCTGAACGAGAGGGGCCGGTAAATGCGAGTCCTGGTCACCGGTGGAGCCGGGTTCATCGGCTCCCATGTGGTCGACAAGCTGCGCGAGCATGGGCATGAGCCCGTCATCTACGACCTGAGGCCATCGCCATGGCCTGAGCACGAGAGTGTCGAGACCGTTCTCGGACAGGTGACTGACGCCGTCGCCCTGGCCGCAGCATTGGCCGATTGCGACGCGGTCGCGCATCTGGCGGCCGTCGCCGACGTCAACGATGTCCACGCGGACCCTCACGACGCGGAGCAGGTGAACGCGCGTGGTACCGCGGCGGTGCTCGAGGGCGCACGCCAGGCCGGGGTCAAGCGCGTCGTCTATGCGTCGACGATCTGGGTCTACTCGGATACCGAGGATACCGTCGTCAGCGAGACGACCCTGCTACCGCCACCGGCGCACCTCTACACGGCCACAAAGCTGGCCGGCGAGCTGTATTGCAAGTCCTACCAGGAGCTCTACGGGATCAGCTACACGATCCTGCGTTTCGGGATCCCGTACGGCCCGCGCGCACGTGAGGCGGCGGTGATTCCGGCGTTCGTGAACAAGGCGTTTGCGGGTGAGCCGCTGACGCTGTCGGGCGACGGACTGCAATCGCGCCGTTTCGTCTATGTGGAGGACCTGGCGGAGGGGGTCGTGGCCGGCCTCGGCGACATCGCCGAGAACCGCGTCTACAACCTCTCCAGCGGCGAGGATGTGACGATCAAGCAGATCGCTGAGCTCGTCGAGAAGCTCGTCGGCAACACGGAGATCGTCTACGGGCCCGCGCGTCCGGGCGACCTCGGGTCAAAGATCGTGCTGTCCGATCGCGCTCGCGACGAACTCGGCTGGACGGCGTCGACGCCGTTCCAGGAAGGGGTTCGGCGCTACGTCGAGTGGCGGCGCGATCAAGCGTCGAAAAAAAGCAGCGAGCCCACCGGAGGGCTCTCCGACCCTTTAGCAGCGGCGGGCGAGCCTGACGAAGCAGAGGCTTGTCCGCGCAAGATCCTGATCGTGTCGGCCGACATCGGCGAGGGGCACGATCTGCCGGCTCGCGCGGTCGCGCGTGAGTTCAAGCAGGAGGATCCGGACGCACTGATCTCGATCGTCAACGGCCTGCCCGCAATGGGGCCGTTGGCGACCGCGGTCCTGCGTGACAACTCGGCGTTCATGTTCCGCTGGGTGCCGTGGCTGTTTGACTTCCAGTACCGCCTGTTCATGGACTTCCCGCCGACCCGCTGGCTGGCGGCGAAGATGCTCAGCCGAGCAGGCCGTCGCGGCCTGATGCGGCTGATCAGGGCCCACGACCCCGACCTGATCGTCTCGACCTACCCCGGAACGACCCAGATCCTCGGTGAGATGCGCCGGAGCGGGCGTCTCAGGGTGCCGTGTTACTCATCGATCACGGATCTCGCGGGGCTGCGGTTCTGGGCGCACCCGGGCATCGACTTGCACTTCATCACGCATCCCGAATCGCGGGAGGAGGTCGAGCAGATCGCCGGGCCCGGGAGCGTGCGCTGGGCCCGGCCGCCCACCTCCGCTGCGTTCATGACTCCGCGCCCGCGCCCGCTGGCGCGGGCTGCGCTGGGGTTACCGGAGCATCGGCCCGTGATTGCGGTCTCCGGCGGCGGCTGGGGCGTGGGTGACATCGTCGGTGCGGTCTCAGCCTCCCTCGCGGTGGCAGACGATGCGGAGGTTCTGTGCCTGTGCGGCCGCAACGAGTCGCTGCGGGAACGTGTCCTCGAGCAGTTTGCGGGCGACCCGCGAGTGCGCGTCCTGGGATTCACCGACCGGATGGGCGACATCCTTGCAGCCGCTGATCTCCTGATCCACGCGAGCGCGGGCCTGACCGTGCTGGAGGCGATCATCCGCGGCTGTCCGGTGATCTCCTACGGCTTCGGGTACGGGCATGTGCGTGTCTCCAACCATGCGCTCGAGCGCTTCAAGCTCGCACAGGTGGCACGCTCGGAGGCTGAACTGGGCCCGGCGATTGAGCGCGCGCTCACTCAGCACCCCGAGCCGGACGGCTCGTTCGCGGCGCGCCCCGCGACCGCGGCACTGATTCTGAACAGCGGCCGGCGCGTGCAGCCACTGCCGGCGTGGCGCGTGCGTGCCGTGCGCACCATGACCACGGCGACCGCCTCGGCGGTAGTGCTGCTGGGAGCATTCCTTTCGAGCGTTGCCTATGGACTGGTGTCCGACCTGGGCGGCGCAAGGCCGATCACGTCGGTCTCGACCCCCAAGGCGCAGGTCGGGGTGATGGTCGAGGCGAGCGCTCAGGAGACCCCGAGGCTCGTGCGAGATCTCGCCGGCAGCGGCATACACGTCTCGGTCGCGCTGAGCAAGGCCTCCGAGTCCACGGTCGACCTGCTGAGCAACCACGGCGACGAGCCGTTGCCGCGGCTGAATGACAGCGGCCTGGTCGGCTGGGTAGGCACCAAGGGCAAGCTGCGCAAGCTCGAGCAGCGACTCGGTGACGGTAGGCACTTCCTCTACACCTCGAGCGGCCCGAGCCTGATGCAGTATCTGCTCGCCAAGGGAGCCGGCGGCAAGTTGGTTGCGGGTAAGGTGCGGATCACCGATCCCGCGCAGCTGCCCAGCTCGCTGCGGAAGGGTGAGGTTATCGAGCTGCGTGTCACGAACCTTGTCGATGCCCGCCAGGAGTTTCAGCGGCTCGAGCGGGCGCTCTACCGGCGTGGGCTTGACGCGGTACCGGTTGACACTCTGCTGCACGGTTCGGGTACTCCGGTCTGAGACCGGGCTAGCTGCCCTGCGTGAGTGAGTCGCTACCGGTGCCGTAGTAGGTGGTGGTCGTCTGCGAGCCGATCGTGGTCGTGATCGAACTCGTCGTCTGAGTCGAGCTCGGCGTCGTGGTTGTGGTGACCGGCGTTGTCGTCGTCGTGCTCGGCGTGGTGGTGGTGGAACCGGTCGTGGTGGTCGACGTCGTGGTGTTCGTCGTGACGGTGGCGATTTGCCCGTCGCCCACCAGCTTAAGGGTCGCGTTGAGGTCGAGCACGTTCAGTCCCTCGAGCAGTCCGCTCGGTGAAGCTGTGTTGAGACCGCCGCTGTTCGAGCTGCCGAGCTGGATCGTGCCGTCCGGATCGAAGATGTCGCCGGTCCAATAGAAGCCGCCGCTGTTCTCGATCACGACATTCCCCGTCGAGTAGATCAAGCAGTTGTCGAGATCGGGCTTCATGCAGGAGTTGAAGCCGCCGCCGTACTGGCCGAGAAAGGTGTCGGTGCCGCCAATGAACGTGTCCGTCTGATAGCCCGGGCAGCTGCTGTAGCCGCTGTTGTCCTGGTTGTTGACTGGCATCGCCGCCTCGAAGTTGAAGGGGCCGTTCCAGGTCGACGGATCCTTCGGGTTACCGCTTCCGATCGAGCAATAGACGTTGTTGGATGCCGGCAGTTCGGGGTTGCCGTTGATGTTCGTGAACGTGAAGCCTGTGCTGCTCGTGGTGGCCTGCGTGCAGTAGGCCGGCACGTTCGCGATGCCGTCAACCGTGGTGCAGTTGGTGGTGCAGGCCGTGAAGTACGGAGTCGCGGCGTAGTTGACCGGCCACGGCTGACTGGCCACGGAGGTCGAGTGCAGGATCGTGCCGCTGTTCACCTCCTGAACGCTCGGCATATTCGGACTCGTGTAGCAGCTGCCGGCGATCGTCAGGCCGGAGGCGGTGACCTGCGTGTTGGAGAACGTCATCGCGCCCTCGGTGTGGACCGTGCCGGTGACGGTCGCGGAGGCGCCGCCGCTTGACGGGGTGCCGATCGTCACGCCTACGTGGGTGCCGGTACAGGCTGTGTTGGCCGCGTAGATGGCTGGACACTGAGACTGATTTGCCGCGGTGCAGGCACTGTAGGTGACGGTTTCCGTCGTGCCGCCGGGGGTGGTGACGGTGGTCCCGGGGGTCGTGGTGGTGCCACCGGTGGTACTGGTGCCGCCGGTGGTGCTCGTACCGCCGGTGGTGGTCGTCCCGTTGCTGACGACCGTGTTGAGCACGCTGTCCTCATACCCGGCGGAGGCACCCGCCGTCTGGGTCGTGTCGTCGATTCCAAACAGCTTGGCGAAGAACGTGTGTCCTGTGGAGCTGGTCTTGACGCTGACTGTGTCCGTGCTCGTGCTGACATTGACGTTGGCCGCGGTGATCGTCAGACCGTTCGCGGTTGCGTAGTCGACAGCCACGGCTCGGGCGTCAGCGGCGTCGGTTACCGAGCTGCAGGATGGCACCGAGCTGCCGTCGACGTTCCCGGCCACACCGCCGGGATTGGCCAGGCAGTTGGCCGCTGCCAAGGCTGCTGCATCGGCGACCACCTGGTCGTGGTGATACTTCCCGTACCAGGTGGCGGCGTCTATCGCGAGTGCGGACACACCGATCACGGCGGTCATAGATACGGCCACAATCACCAGCGACTGGCCGTGTTGGTCTGAGAGCAACCGCCTGAGCAGGTGAGCACCGGGGATGTGCATCGTCACCACCATCGTCCGCAGTTGCGCGCGAGCGCAACGGATGCACCGGAAAGCTGGACATATGGACGAGTGTCCGCTCGGCAGCGGCTTTGGGGCTGGACACCGCCTGGACGCTGCGCCCGCGGGGTCTTGCAAGCGGCGTTTCACGTTCTAGGCGCGTTCCAGTTTCAGGGCTTAGCGGCCGATAGAACATGGGATATGAGTTTCTGGGGGGCACGCACAGGTGGACGGAGACGTCGTGAAGACGGTCAGGCGATCGTCGAGTTGGCGCTCGCGATGCCGCTGCTCCTGCTGCTGATCACCGCGATCCTGCAGTTCGGCCAGATGTACAGCCAATACGAGTCGCTTGTAAACGCGGCAAGTGCCGGCGCGCGTGATCTGTCGCTCGGCGTCTCAGGCGCCAACACCGGAATCTGCGACGTCGCGGTGACGCAGACGATCAACAGTGCCAAGTCCGATGTGAAACTGCCCGCCAGTGATGTCACGCCGAGTTTTCCGGGCAGCGCCGCCAACGCCGATTACTGCGGCAGCAATCCTTCGACCGGCGTCGCCTGTAGCCCTTACGTGTATGGGGGCACGTACGCGAGCGGTGCAGGCAGCTGTGACACGCACGGCAAGGAGACCTCCGGCGACGAGGCGCAGGTCAAGATCAACTACCCCTACAACCTGAACGTCTTTGGGATGCACATCATGAATGTCACCCTGAGTACGTCGGCCGCGCAGGCGATCGAATGATGCGGCCGCGGGGGATCTTCAGGCGGGCGGCCGGTGAGAGGGGGCAGGTGCTTCCGCTAGTCGCATTGGCTGCCGTGGTGCTGATCGGGTTCGCCGGTCTGGCGGTCGACCTCGGCCGCGTCTGGGTCGCTAAGCAGGAACTGCAGAAGGCCGTCGACGCCGCCGCCCTGGCGGCCGGCCGTTCGCTTCCCAACTCTCTCACCGCTTACAACCAGGCGGTCGCCTACTCCGGTTACACCGGCGATGACAACTCGCTCGGCGGCTGGGGGGTCAAGGCGAAGCGTGCCAGCGTGACCTTCGAGTGCCTGTCGCACGGCCCGGACTACAGCGCGGGATCGACTCCGACCTGCCTGACGGACACGAGCAGCTCAAGCTGTCATCCCACGGGCGCCAATTCGCCGCTGCCAGCCGGTGTCAACACCTGCAACGCCGTGCAGGTGTCGGAATCTGCCACGGTGAGCACCGGGCTGCTGAGCCTGTTCATACCGAGGTTCACGATCAACGCGACTTCGCAGTCCGCCGCGAACTCTCCGAGTACGACACCCAACCCGGAGAACACGGTCGTGATTCTCGACACCACAGGGTCGATGGAGGATTCGTGCTCCGCGACCGTGAGCGGAATCACCTCGGGGAAGCAGGACAAGCTCGATTGCGCCAAGGCCGGCGTGCGCTCGTTGCTAAGCGGCCTGGATCCGTGTGCCCCGGGTGATGTCTCATGCGGCGGTGATGTGAGCGGTACGAACAACGTCTCCAGTCCCATCGACGAGGCCGGGATCGTCGTATTTCCCGCGCTATCGGGGAATCTGACAGGACATACCACCAGCACCACGTCGACGACGCCGTCGTACAAGACGACCACGACTTACGTGACTACGCCAACGTACACGACGACCCCAACGACCACGACGACGCCTGTCTACAAGACGACCACGACGTACACGACGACGCCGACGGTCACGGTATCCAGAAATCCGAAGCCTCCGCCCACCTACCTCACCACCACCAACTACCTCACCACCACCACCAAGAACACGACGACCACCTACAACACGACGACCACCTACAACACGACCACGACCAAGAACACGACCACGACCAACAACACCACGACGACCTACAACACCACCACGACGAACAGCGCGACATACAACCTGACGCCGCCCACGAGCGCCGTCACGGCCGACGAGACCGACTGCAACAGTGTCAGCACCGATGGGTTGACGAGCGGAAAGTCGGACACCTATCCGCCGTGGCAGTCCTACACATACAACTCCGGCTCGTCGTTCGGCGGGATCCCGCAGGGGGTGACGACCGCCTACAGCAGTGGTACCTCGAGCCCCTACACCAGCACCAACCCCTACTTCGACAACTTCAGTGGCTACGACGCGATCCCGCTCTCGAGCGATTACCGGGACTCTGACACGAGCACCCTCGACACGAGCTCGAGCATCGTCAAGTCCGTCTACTGGGCCCAGTGCAAGAACGGTGTCTATCCCGGCAGCGATGACTACGGGATCAAGGACATCAGCGGCCAGGGCAGCTACTTGGCCGGTGCGATCACGGAGGCTCAGTACATGCTCGCCTCGGCCCCGGCTCGCACACTGCCTAACGGGCAGGCGATGACGAACGCGATCGTGATCCTCAGTGACGGCGAGATCGACTCTCCGACCTCGTCAAAGGACGGCGTCGCGCCGGGGCAGGCCGGGAACATTGCCTTCACCGACAACTCGCCGTGCGAGAGCGCGATCAATGCGGCGAACCAGGCCAAGGCGGCCGGCACAGAGATCTTCTCGATCGCGTACGACTCGAGTGGCAGCTGCGACAGCACATACACCGCGCAGGGCCTGATGCAGGATCTTGCGACTCCCGGCACTGGGTACTTCTTCAATCAGACGGACGCAGCCAGCCTCGCCGGCACACTGGGCCAGATCGGCGCGACGATCGTCGGCGGCGGCGGCTCGACCCTGATCCCGGACTGTACCCCGGGACCGGGTTGTTGACGTACGTTTAGCGGTCGGCAGACCCCGCCGCCCAAAGCCTGTTGTCCGCCCAGATTGTCCCTGGTCGCCCGGCAGGCATGCGAACATATGTTCGCTCTGTCTGCTGCCGCCAAAGTCATCACCTGCATCCTGCTGCCGCGCTTCGAGCTGACGGTTGCGGCCAGCACGCGCACTGACCTGCTCGGAGTTGCGGCGGCGGTGGCGCCGGGACCCGGGAGTCAGTTGATTGGTGCCGTATCGGCCGCCGCTGAAGCATTCGGGATCGTCCCCGGAATGCGCCTGGGTGAGGCGCTTGCCCGCTGCCAACGGCTGACGTTGATCCCGCCCGACCCTGCCGGCGTGGAGGAACGCTGGGAGCACGTACTGATCGGGCTCGAGTCGATCGGGGCGGCCGTCGAGCCGCTGCGCCCAGGGCTCGCCTGCTTTGACGTCCGTGGGCTGCTGCGGTTGTACGGAGGACGTCCTGGGCTTCCTGGCAAGGAGCATGCGGGGTCGTTGGTCATCGGGCGGGAGGTGGAGGCGGTGCTGAACGCTGCCCGCCGCGCGGTTCGCGCGCCCGCTCGGTTCGGGGTGGCGCCGACCCGCTTCGCCGCGCTGGCGGCGGCCACCCGTGCGCGCGCCGGCCGGCCGCTGATCATCACTGGTGGGGCGGTACAGGCACGTGAGTTCCTGGCGCCGAATCCGGTCGAGCTGC
This sequence comes from uncultured Conexibacteraceae bacterium, assembly GCA_963844665.1. GTDB lineage: Bacteria > Actinomycetota > Thermoleophilia > Solirubrobacterales > Solirubrobacteraceae > Palsa-465. Next base: position 392,151 of record CAWJPB010000005.1, on the reverse strand, counting down.
TGCGTGGCATACCTGAGCTGGCGATGCTCCCTGAGGCACTGCAACGACTCGGGATAGGCACGTTCGGGGAGCTTGCCGCGCTGCCGCGGGCGGCTGTGGCTGACCGCTTCGGGCGGCCGGGGCTGGATGCCCAGCGGCTGGCGCTCGGTGCTGACACGCCCCTGCGTCCACGCGATGCCGGTGAGCTGGTGCGCGAGTCGCTGGAGCTGCCGGAGGTCTCCATCGGCCAGCAGCTCGAGCGTGCGCTCGGCCTGCTGATCGACAGGCTGCTGGCCCGGCGAGAGCGGCGTGGGCGCACGCTGAGGGTCGTGGTGCTGTCGGCGGTGCTGGTTGAGCGCGGCGGTACCTGGCGTGAGCGCGTCAGCTTCCGTGAGGCGCTCAGCGATCCGGTGCGGATGCGGCTGGCGATGACACCACGCCTGCAGCTGCTGCCGGCGCCCGCGCAGACGCTGCAGTTGACGGCGGAGCGCTTCGGCCCGCCCACCAGCGACCAGCGGTCGCTGCTCGAGGAGCCCGCGCGAGCGCGGGCGCAGCGCATGCGCGAGGCGGTCCGTCAGGTGCGCGCCGCCGCCGGTCCGGATGCCGCACTGCGCGTCCTTCAGATCGATCCGAACTCGCGCTTCCCTGAGCGCCGCTCGGTGCTGGCGCCGTTCGAGCGGTGAGTACCCGGACGCGCAGGCTCGGAGTGCCACGCCGCGCACGCGTCGCCGCCGACCCGGACGGGCGGCCGCTGAGCGTTGACGGGCGCGAGGTCGACGGCGTGCTCGAGACTTGGCTGCTCGAGGATCGGTGGTGGACGGAGGAGCCGCTGCGGCGCCGCTACTGGGAGGTGGTCACAACCAGCGGGAGCGATCAGGTCGTGTTCCACGACCTGATCGCGGGCGAATGGTGGCGTCAGCGTTGAGGCTGCGCGGTGAGGCACGACCTCCTGTTGCCGCTCTTGGGACACCTCGACGGAACGTCGGGAGGCGCTGGTCTAAAACGGGCCCTTTGCACGGGCATGCCCGAAAGGCGCTCTCCCGACATCGCCGACCAACCAAGCATGCCCAGTAAGCCCGATGCGACACTCTCGCTGACCCAGTCTCGTGTGCCGGAGATGAGAAGCATGAGTGGATTCGCTGCCGTCGGTGGAACCTACGATTTGGCTGCTTAGCCAACGACCAAGTGAGCCGGCGTAACTGCGGGGCCTTTCCACTTGTCGGCTGGGAAGAAGAGCGCCGTGTAGGTACCGGGCGGGAGCGGTGGCATGATGTCGCGCTCGCCGCTTGAGTCCTTGAGACACAGCGGACTCCAATACTTGGAACTCTTTGGCAGTTGATGCTTGGCGTTCTGGGAGCATCCGTCGTATGAGGCTCTGACCTTGAATCGATAGACGGTAGTGCCAGGCTTCGCAACCATCTTCTGTTCGGGGTTGCAGCCGACCGTTGAGAATGCGGGGGCTTGGATGCGGCCGTCCGAGGCGCGCAGGCCGATGGCGTAAAGGCCATCTATACGGCATCCGCTTAGCAGCACCAACGCCTTTGCAGTGCTGTTCTCGACGATCAGCTTCCCGCTGACAGCCTGTCCGGGCTGGACGCGACGGTGATCCAGAACGAGTCGGGCGTGGATACTCGCGGGTCCGGAATTTGAAGAAGCATCACTGCAGGCTCCCAGCATCAGCGCGATCGCCACACCCACAAGCAATCGACGCAAAACCATCACCTGGTGAGCCACGTGGGCACTCTAATACCCCCGTCAGCATGCGTTCACCTTGATCGACCGGTGCAGTAGCCGACGCCTGTCGGGATTCCCCGAGCGGAAGACAGATGCGAACGGCTGGACAGCGGTCATAGCCTTGGAGATATGGCCGGTGATGCTCTAGTAGATGGCGTCGATCCAAGGCTGATTGAGCGTTTTGCGCTGTTCCGCGAACCCGGACCTGGGCCTGACGGACCTCTTGATGAGGACGAGGTCGAGTGGGTGGGAGGCGAGAACGATGGCGCTGTCGGGCACCCTCCGCCGCTTGCTGCAAAGGCGTTGGCCTTCGACCAAATTCGCAAAGTTGTACTCAGCCCCACCCGTACCCTGCTGGCCATTCCGGGACGCGCGGGCATACATGTAGCTGTCCGCAGCAGCGAGCAGGGTACGAGATATGGAGCAGGCACGAAGGTGGATGGATGTCTAAAAGGACAGCCGATCATGTCGATCGGTCCTCACCTCGTCGGGCTTGCCGTCGATGGTGTCGAACAGCAGCCGATTGAGTTTCGTGACGGCTCGATCGGATACGCGCAGGTAGTTCACAACGCCTATTGCATTGAAGACCCGAGTTGGACGCCAGACACCGCGTTGCCGCGACGCCGGTCTTAGGGCGCGGGACTGCCGAGTTGATCGAGAACCACTAGCGGTGGGTGGGACCGTCGGATCTATAGTCGGTCTCGTGGGTCCAGCGAGAGGCGACCTGACACCTGAGGAACATGTTTCCGTGTGGACGGTCATTTACGACGCGGACTGCGGCTTTTGTAACTGGCTCCTCGCGTTACTTCTGCGATGGGATGGGCCGCAACGGTTGCGTCCAGCGGCGCTGCAACTCCTAGAGGCGCAGGAACTGCTCGCTGACCTCACCCCCTCCGAACGGAATGCGTCCTGGCATCTTGTCTCTCCCAGCGGTGAGCGATATTCAGGTGGTGCGGCATTAGCACCGCTACTGGGGCTGTTGCCTGCTGGGCGGATGCTTAGCGCGGGTGTCGCGCAAGTTCCCTCACTCACAGACCGTGGCTATCGCTTGACGGCTGCGCACCGGACGCAGCTGTCCAAATGCGTACCAGCGACTGCGAAACGCCGTGCCAAAGCACGTGTGCGACAGCGGGAGGAGGCGGCGGTAACACCGCCTGAGACCCCCGCCCGCCGCTTACCAACCCTTCCGCCTTGATCGAGCAGGCACGCTCGGGTCGGCCGCCAGTCAGATGGCTGCCTCGCCCATCCCTGCTGGCTTGGTCAACCACGACGCCGTGGATGCTCTGCCGGCACTTCGACGAAGATCAAGGCGAGCCCGTCGGGGTCGCGCACGGTGAGCTCGAGCAGGCCCCAGGGTTTCAACTCGGGCTCGGCCTCCAGTACGACCCCGTGCTCAGCAAGGCACCTGCGAGTCGCGCCCAGGTCGCGCACCTGCAGCACCAGCGCTGTCGCCCCGGAAGGCGGTTCTGGACTCCCGCCCGAAACCTCGAGTAATCCGCCGCCACCGAGGAAGAACACAACGCCGCGCGAGGGTCCGGTCCCCCACTCGCGATAGATGGCAAGCCCGAGCGTCTGCCCGTAGAACCGCAGCGACCTCTCAAGGTCGGTCGGATGCAAGAGGATGCGACTCGCGAGTATCTCCACGCCTGCTCGAGCATAAGCCGCTGGAGGCTGGTTCGGGAGCGCAGAGCAGATCGCGAGCTGGAGCGATGCTGCGCGAGCATGCAGCAGATCCCCTGTAAACTGGTGCGCTGGGGTAGCTATCGGCGGCGTTCTCGGAACTACTACCCCCAGCTGAAATTCCCACCCAGTTCTTAGGTGTTCGGGTTTCGCCGGCCTGTCCACTATCCCCCCAAAGGTTTGGGACGACCCGACCTTTGGTGACCTGGGGTTGTGGAGGAGACCCGAATCCCCATAGCCGGGGGCGGCACGGCCAATTGGGAGCTCTGGGTGCGATCAAGGGTCCGGCGCCATCGAGGGCTCAGGCGACATCGAGGGCTCAGGTGCCATCGAGGGCTCAGGTGTCTTCGCTGGTTGCGACCGCGCAGCGAGCAAAGGGGTCGATACACCTGTCAGGTCCAGAGCTGCCGGCTCAGAGCTGCCGACCGTAACATCAGAGGCGATGGCACTCGATCCCACCCGCACGGCGCTCGGCACATGGAGCGGCGGCCGCTTCATGCACTTCGGCGAGCAGCTCGACGACGAGCGCTTCCTGCAGCTGATCACCCCTGAACAACAGATCGCGACCGTTCTGACGGCCGACGTCTACGGCAGCGGCGAGGCCGACACCTGGCTCGGCCGGGCCCTGAGCGCCAGCGCGCTCAGTCGTGAGGAGACCTGCGTCGTCGGCGCGGTCGGCCACGACTTCTATGAGGGCCAGCGCAACGGTGCCAAGGGTTTCCCGCGCTTCACCGACCCGAGCCTGCGCGGCCCTCATCAGTACGCGAGCTACCTACGGATGGCGACCGAGCGCAGCCTCGAACGCTGCGGCATTGACCGCTTCGATCTGCTGCTGCTGCACAACCCTGACCGCACCGGCTACACCAGCGAGACCGTCTGGGATGGAATGCAGGCGCTCAAGGATGCCGGACTCGCGGACAGGATCGGAGTCGCGCCGGGGCCGGCCAACGGGTTCACGCTCGACCTGATCGACTGCTTCGAGCGGTTCGGGCCGCAGATCGACTGGGCGATGGTGATCCTCAACCCGCTCGAGCCCTGGCCGGGCGAGCTGTGTCTTGATGCGGCTGCCCGCAACGGCATCGACGTGATCACGCGGGTCGTCGACTACGGCGGACTGTTCTACGGCGACCTCACCACCGGCGCCGAGCTGGGCAGCCAGGATCACCGCAGCTTCCGCGCAGCCGGCTGGATCGAGGCCGGCCGTGAGCGCATCGAGCGGATGCGACCGATTGCGGACCGCGCCGGCCTGACGACAATCCAGCTCGCCTGCCAGTGGAATCTCGCGCACGCAGCCGTCAGGACCGTCGTGCCGACGCTCGTCCAGGAAGCCGGTCCGGAAGCCCGGCCGGTCGAGGAAAAGCGAGCCGAGCTCGCGGACCTGCCGGCTGAGCAGCGGCTGACAGCTCAGGATCTGGAGACGATCCGCGCGATCGGCGACAACACCGGTTCGATGGCGCTGAAGGGCGCCAATCCCGGCTTTGAGGGCGAGGAGCAGCCCGACGGTTGGGTGATGAGCGAACGCCTGGAGGATGTTGCGCGCCGCTGGAGCATCGATCCGGTGCGGGATCTGGTCAAGCTTTAGGAGGCCGGTGTACTGCGGACAGGAGGGAGAGCGACGCTCTCCAAGATGTCCCGCCTTCCAAGCACAGCAGGAGGCCGCGCAGCGGCCGGTCTTCGTCGGAGACAACATCCGCGGGAGAGCATGCTCTCCCGACCCTTCCCAAGCTCGACAACCCGAGCTCGACAACCCGAGCTCGACAACCACGGTCAGCTTCAGAGAAGGATGCAATAACGAGACTGCTGGGGGCCCTGCCCGGGGGTCGCTAAACGGCGGCCAGCAACGAAACTAGACCGCTTGCCGAGTCAGCACGTGCCGGTCCTGGGCAGCCGCAACACCGGTCAGGAACATTGGGATCAGTGACACCAGCAGCACGGCGAGCGGCAGCGTCCAGGTGCCTGAGATCCCGTGAAGTGCGCCCATCAGGAACGGGCCTGCGGAGGCGATCAGATAGCCGACGCTTTGAGCCATCGTCGAGAGCTGTGCCGTGTGGTTGCTGTCGGGCGCGCGGGCCACGATGTAGCCGAGCGCCAGCGCGAGCGGCGCTCCCTGGCCGAGGCCCAGCAGTGCGCACCAGACGTAGGTTCTCGATGCCGGGGAGGCCAGCAGGCCCGCGTAGGCACCGGCGCAGAGGATCACGCAGAGGCCGACCAACAGACTCGGTCGCCGCATCCGCCGCTCGAGGCTCGGTGCCGTGAGCGCGCCGAACATCGCGAAGAAGGTCGAGAAGGACAGCATCCAGCCGGCGTGAGCGGCGGACATGCCGTGGTCCTCGAGAATCGTCGGCAGCCAGCTGAGCGTTGCGTAGAAGCCGAATGACTGCAGGCCCATGAATCCGGTCACGCACCAGGCGAGCGGGTCACGCCAGAGTCCGGGAATGGGCGTGCCCTCGGTCCCGGCCGTCTGCTTGCGCTCGCGGCGAGCGTGTGGCGTCCAGAGCGCGATCGCGATGACGGCCACCAGCCCCCAGAGTGCGATCACGACGCGCCAGCCAAGGCCGGTCGCGTGCTCGATCGGGACCGTCAGACCAGAGGCGAGAGCCGCCCCACCGGCCAATGCGACCGAGTAGAGCGCGGTCATTACCACGCGCTCGCGTGGAAAGTCGCGCTTGATCAGGCCCGGAACCAGCACGTTGCCGACAGCGATCCCGCAGCCCAACACCGCTGTGCCGATGAACAGTGTGGACAGCGGCGGGATCATGCGCAGCGCGCAACCCACGACCACCGTCAGCATTGTCAGGCTGACCAGCGGGCCCATGCTGAAGCGCCTGATCAGCCGTGGCGCCGCCAGCGCCGCGAGGCCAAAACAGAAGACCGGCAGGCCTGTGAGCAGTCCGCCGCCGGCGGAGCTCAGGCCCGTCGTCGACCTGATCTGGTTGAGGACCGGCGGAACGGCGGCGACCGCGAGCCGCAGGTTGATCGCGACGACGAGCATCGCCGTCGCCAGGGGCCAGGTGCGGCGCATGTCGTGAGACTCAGCCGGACGTTGCGTCGGCCTCGCGGTGACTGCGGATCCAATCGCAGGCCGCTTCGAGGTCCTTGTTGCCGATCGCCGCCTGCACGTTCAGCCACATGCCCTTACTGAGGAACTCGTTGAGCTCGTCTTCGGTGGCGCCTGTCAGCTCGCGGACGTGCAGGCCGAGGCGCTCGTAGGCGGCGCCGACGTGCTCACGGATCAGCTCGTCGTCGCAGGCGGCATACGCGTGCAGCTGGAGCATCAGCTTTGGCCGGTTGGTCGCCAGCAGCTCGATGTAGCTGTCGCCGAGCGCACCAAGGATTTCATCGTGCGTGTACTCCCCGTCGGCGTGCGTGCGCTTGAACTCGGTTGCGCTGAGCGTGAACAGGTCGCTGACCATCGCGAACCCGCGCTCGACGGCGGCGATGAACAGGTCGCGCTTGGTCGCGAACAGGCTGAAGACGTAGGGCTGCGCAACCCCTACTCGGCGCGCGATCCGATCAACGGGGGTCCCATGCAGGCCGCCCTGGGCGAACTCCTCGATCGCCGCAGTGATCAGCGCGTCCCGGCGCTCGGCGGCCGGGACGCGCTGTTTGGACGGTTTCGAGATGCTCGCCACACCTCGATCCTACGCTGCGGTGGGGGCGGAGACGCCCGCGGGCAGCGTGGTGCCGCCCGTGGGCAGGGTGGTGCCGCCTGCCGCCTGCCGGCTGCCGGCGCTCTCCTGTACCCGCTGGGTGCGACTGTCGAAGCGGAACACCAGCGCGACCAGCGCACCCGTCGTCAATACGGCGGTGCCGACCCACATCGTCGGCTGCAGTCCGTTGACGAAGTCCTGCGGCGAGGCGTAGCTGCCGTGGCTGGCGAACACCGTCGAGAGCACCGCGATCCCGAGCACCCCCCCGAGTTCGCGGATCGCATTGGTCGCGCCCGAGGCTTGGCCGGCCTGATCTGTCCGAACCGAAGCGAGCACCGCGCTGGCGGATGGCGCGAACACGAGCGCCATGCCGCTGCCGCCGAACACGAACGGCACCACCATGCTTGTGTAGGACTGGTCGACGGAGGCCTCTGATGCCAGCCAGGCGAGCGCGATCGCCTGCAATGTCAGCCCGGACACCATGAACAGACGGCTGCCGTAGCGCTCCGAGAAGTAGCCGGCCGCGGGGGAGACGAGCATGATCGCCCCGGTCCACACCAGCAGTTTGAGACCGGCTTCGAACGGCGAGTTGCCCAGCACGTTCTGCAGGTACTGGCTCATGAAGAAGATCGAGCCGAACATCCCGAAGTACATCGACAGCGACACCACATTCGTGACGGCGAAACTGCGTCGCTTGAAGAACTCCATCGGCAGCATCGGGTCCGGAGTCCGCAGCTCCTGGAGCACGAAGGCGGTCAGCAGCGCGACGCCGGCGACCAGCGAGATCACGGCCTCAGGCGCGCCCCAGCCGATCGTCTGCGCACGGATCAGCCCGAACACGACCCCGAACAGACCTGTCGAGGCGAGTCCCAGGCCCGGAAGATCGAGTCCGCGCTCAGGGCCATAGCTCTCGTGCAGCATCCTGACGGCGACCGGCGCGAGCACCAACCCGACCGGCACGTTGATCCAGAATATCCAGTGCCACGAGCTCAACTGGATCACGGCTCCACCGACCAGCGGCCCGAGCGCGACGGCGATGCCGCTGATCCCCGACCAAACCCCGAGTGCGAGGCCGCGGTTCTCCGGCGGGAAGCTGTCGGCCAGCAGCGTCAGCGTCAGCGGCGTGACGATCGCCGCGCCGACGCCCTGCAGTGCACGGGTCACGACCAGCAGGTCCGTGTTTGGCGCCAACGCGGAGCCTGCCGAGGCGGCCGTGAACAAGACGATCCCGACGACGAACATGCGCTTACGACCGAAGCGGTCGCCCAGCGCGGCGCCGGTCAACAGCAGCACGGCGTATGCCAGCACGTAAGCGTTGACGGTCCATTCGAGCGACTGCATCGACGCGCCCAGGTCGCGGTGGATGCTCGGCAGCGCGACGCTGACGATCAGGTTGTCGAGCACGACCATGAACAGCCCGACGGAGACCAGCACCAGCGTCGCGATGCGGTTGCGGGGGGCCGTGGCTTGTGTGGGTGGCATTGAGCGTGACTCCTCTAATCGGTACTTAGTGAGCACTAACTACGAAAGTAACTTAGCAGCAACTAATAACTTGTCAAGCCCCAACTTAATGCGAACATACGTTCGATGTACGCGGAGCTGCATGCCCACTCGGCCTACTCGTTCCTGGACGGCGCCTCGTTGCCGGAGGAGCTCGTGGTCACGGCACTCGAGCTCGGCTACCAGGCGTTTGCGCTGACCGATCACAACTCGGTCTCGGGCTCGATGGAGTTCGCGCAGAGCGCAGGGGCGCTGGGCCTGAAGGCACTCCACGGCGCCGAGCTCGACCTCGATGACGGCCGCCACCTGACGCTGCTGGTCCGCGACGCGGGTGGCTGGGCAAACCTGTGCCGGCTGATCACGCGCGCGCACGCGAGGACTCGCGAGCGCCGTGGCGGGGCCGCTGGTTCGCTATCCAGCGGCCCCGGGCAACCGTTGGTCGCCCTCGAAGACATCCTCGACCACAACGAGGGCCTCGTCTGTCTGAGCGGCTGCCACGCGCACGGGGTGGATGACGAGCCGACATTGCTGCGTCTGCGCGAGGCGTTCGGACGCGAGCGGCTGCGGGTCGAGCTGCAGCGCCCCTATCTGCCCGGCGACCGTGCTCGCAACCGGCGGTTGCAGTGGCTGGCGCGACGGCTCGAGCTGCGGAGCGTGGCGACCGGCGACGTTCACGCTCACACACGCGCACGGGGTCCGCTGCAGGACGCGCTGGTGGCGATCCGGCTGCACACGACCCTCGACGCCTCCGAGCCTGAGCGCCGTGGGAACTTCACACACGTGCTGGCCGAGCCGGCGGCGATGGCGGCGCGGTTCCCGGAGTACCCGGAGGCGGTCGCGGAGACGTTGCGGCTGGCGGAGTCGCTCGAGTTCGACCTCTGCAGGGATCTCACCTACAGCTATCCCGGGGCCGAGGATCCGCGCAAGCTGCGCGAGCTCACGGGTCTGTGCGACACGCGTTTTCACGCACGCTACGACGACCAGTCGTCCTCGGTTCGTGAGATCGCGGCGGGACGGCTCGAGCAGGAGCTGCGGATCATCGAGAAGCTCGACCTGGCCGGCTTCTTCGTGCTGCATCACGAACTGCTCGAACTTGCTCGCGAGGTTGCGTTCGAGGTGCGCGGGCGGGAGTCGGATTCGCCGCGTGCGGGGTTGCCGCCGGGTCGCGGGCGCGGCTCCAGCGTGTCGTCGATCGTCTGTTATCTGACCGGGCTCTCACATGTCGATCCGATCGCCAACGAGCTGGCGATCGGCCGCTTCCTGAGCGAGGATCTGAAGGCGCTCCCGGACATCGACCTCGACTTCCCGCGCGACATCCGGGCGGTGCTGATCCCGCGGGTGTCGGAGCGCTTCGGCTCAGATCGCGCTGCGTTGGTGGCGGCCTTCCCGACCTACCGGGCGCGCGGCGCGATTCGCGAGTTCGGCAAGGTGCTGGGACTGCCGCCGGGGGAGCTCGAGCGGGTCGCGCGCGGCAGTGAGGGCTGGGATGCGCGCGGGGTCGGGCGTGACATCGAGGTGACCAGTGGGGGCGCGCCGATGAGCGGTCGCTGGGCCTGGCTGGCACGGCTGGCGGCACAGGCGCACGGCCTTCCCCGGCACCTGTCGCAGCACTCGGGCGGGATGGTGATAGCCACACGGCCGCTGGTCGACTGCTGTCCAGTGGTGCCGGCGGCGATGGAGGGCCGTTACATCGCCCAATGGGACAAGGACTCCTGCTCCGACGCGGGCTTTCTGAAGATCGACCTGCTCGGTCTGGGGATGCTGTCGGCGGTGGAGCGGTGTGTCGAGCTGATCGCGAAGGTACGGGGCGAGCGGATCGACCTCAGCCGCATCCCACACGACGACGACCAGACATATACGGCGATCCGGAGCGCCGAGACGACCGGCGTCTTCCAGATCGAGAGCCGCGCGCAGATGCAATCGTTGCTGCGCACGCGGCCCGAGAATCTGAAAGACATCGCGATCCAGGTTGCGATCGTGAGGCCGGGGCCGATCCAGGGAGGTGCCGTCAACCCCTACATCGAGAGGCGTCAGCGGCTGCGGGTCGACCCTGACTATGAGGTGCCCTACGAGCATCCGTCACTGGAGCCAGCGCTGCGCGAAACGCTCGGGGCGATCATCTTCCAGGACCAGGTGCTGGAGGTGGCGGCGGCATTCGCCGGGTTCCGGCCGGGAGAGGCTGAGGATCTGCGACGGGCGATGAGCCGCAAGCGCTCGGAGGCGGCGATCGAGTCACATCACCGGCGATTCGTGGAGGGCGCGATGGCGCTGCACGGGGTGAATGCCGAGCTTGCCGAGCGCGTGTTCACGAAGGTCAAGGGCTTCTCCGGGTTCGGCTTCCCCAAGTCCCACGCTGCTGCGTTCGGGCTGCTGGCGTATCAGTCGACCTGGCTGCGGGTGCACTACGGGCCGGAGTTCCTGTGCGCGCTGTTGAACGAACAGCCGATGGGCTTCTACCCCCCGGATGCGCTCGTACATGAGGCGCAGCGAAGGGGGATGGGGGTGGTCGCCCCCGACGTCAACCGCTCAGATACGGAGTGCTCTCTGGATTGCGCCGGGCATGTGCTGATCGGGCTCGGGTACATCCGCGGTGTGCGGCGCGCCGAGATCGAGGCGCTGGTCGCCGAGCGGGAGCGGAGCGGACCGTTCGCGAGCCTGGCGGAGCTGGCGTCGCGAGCCGGTGCAGGGGCGCCGGCGCTCGATCTGCTGGCGTGGTCCGGGGCATGCGATTCGCTGGTCAGCCCGCTGCCGTCCCCATTGCCGATGGGGGGCGTATCGCCACGCCGGTTGGCGCTGTGGCAGCTCGGTGTCGCCACCGCCGGGCACGGCGTCACCGGTGGCGGGACGCAACTGGCGTTGCCGCTCGAGTTGCCCGACGCTCCGGCGCTGCGTGAGCTCTCCGGCTGGGAGGCGCTGCTGGCGGATTACGGCTCACTGGGTATGACGGTCACCTCGCATCCGATGGCGCTGCTGCGCCCGCGGCTGCCGGACGGGACGTGCGACAGCCGCGACTTGTCTCAGCACGCTCACGGCTCGCACGTGAGGATCGCCGGATTGGTGGTGGCACGTCAGCGGCCCGGCACGGCCAGCGGGGTGGTGTTCGTGCTGCTCGAGGATGAGTTCGGGGTGATCAACCTGGTTGTGCCGCCTGCGGTCTACGAACGTCACCGATTGGCGGTGCGGACCGAACCGCTGCTGCTGGTGGAGGGCAAGCTGGAGCGTCACGCCGCGGCCGGTGGTGCGATCAACGTCCTGGTCAAGCGGGTCGTACAGGTGGACTCACCGGGCGGGTTGGTCGCCCAGGTTCAGGACTTCTCGATCGCCGACGAGCGTGTCCTCGCAGAGGAGCGGGCGGCTGCGGCAGAGCACGGCGATGTGGACAACTTCCGTGCCGTCGCGCCGCCGGTGCAGAGCTTTGCGTCAGGACGTCGGCGCTGACAGGCGGCGGAGGCTGTGAGCGCGACGAAACGCCCGCGCGCGCGATAAGGTCCGGTCACATGATTGGCGTGATCATCATCGCCGTGGTCTTCACTGGCCTCGCCGTCGCGATCGGCTATGGCGCATCCAGGGGCAGCTTCAGCGGAGTCGGGAATGCGCTGCAGACCACGAGCCGCTCAGGATCGCGAGTGCTCAACACGATATTGGTGATCGTCTATGTTGCGTTCGGGATCTGTGTGCCGCTGCTGTTCATCATCGGCAACCACAATAAGTCGAACGCCCAGGTTGGCGGTCTGAAGCTGACGGCGTCGGAGCAGGTCGGCCGCGAGTTGTTCGCCCAACACTGCGCTGTCTGCCACACGCTCGCCGCAGATAACGCAGTGGGCAAGACCGGGCCCAACCTCGACACGCTGAAGCCGCCCAAGTCGCTGGTCGTGCACACGATCGCGAACGGCTGTTTGCAGAAGACGACCGCCAAGCAGATCAACAGCGTCTGTCTCGGGTACGGGACAATGCCCGCGGATCTGATCCAGGGGCGCCAGGCTGAGGACGTGGCCGCATTCGTAGCGCGTGTCGCCGGCCACACCTAGTACCTAAGACCTCCTAAACGCCCGATCCTGGAATCCCCCAAAATGCGGGGTCTCTTGTGACGACTGTCACGCTTCCGTCAGGGGGCGTTGGTACGCTCGCGCCTACGTCAAATGCTGAATTCCCGCTCGGTCGCCTGTCAGAAGGCCGGCTGGGGAACGGGGGACCCAGGTTGTTTGGGGCGAGTCGCGTTCAGGGGACGCGTAGCGCCGCTCTTTCGGCGCGAGCCCGTCAGCTAACCCCGTAAGCACCGCAAACGAGAAAGAGGACGCAATCTCATATGCCGCCGACGGGGTCGACATTCACCGACTGGCAGCAGGTCGACAATCAGCGACCGCTGTTGATCGACGAGGACTTCAGCTGGTCCGAGCCGCCTGCACGCGCACGCCGGCCGATAACCGGCGGCTCGCGAAGCTCACGCCACCTGCATATGGTCGAGCCCGAACCTGCGGCACAGTCCGATCAGTCCTGGGATCAGCCGACGCAGTCGTATAGCCACTTCGACGAGATGATGGAGGAGTGGAGTCGCACCTACGGTGATGGGGCGGTCCTGGAGCTGTCAGACGAGCGAGACATCGCGGACTCATCCACTCCTCGCACCGTCGTCATCACCGGCCACGGCGATGATCGTTACGTGCCCGCCTCGCGCCGCCGTCGTTCCTCAGAGCTGCGCTTCCATGAGCGCGCCGGGTTCAATCCAGACCGCACCGCGATGTGGGCAGTGATGCTCGGTGTGGTCCTGCTGATCGTCTGCATCGCGCACTGATTCCGGCAGTCGGCAGCACGTGCGTCCGTCGGGCCGGCGCGTGCGTCAATCGGCGCGTAGGTGTCACTTGGGCGGCTCGACCTTGATTGGGGCGTCGAATCCCGCGTAGAGGTGGTGCATGAAATGCCCCGCCGCTGTCATCTCGAGCTCGAGTGTGCGGTGATTGTTCTTGTCGACCCGGATCGTGAAGAAGCCCGGCGTCTGTGGGTCAGCGAACGAGATCACCCAGACCGGTCGGCCGCCGACGGTTGAGCTCGAGAGCACCGTCGCGTTCGTGACCAGCGGCGTCCAGTACGGGGCGATCGGGTTGATCGGCGTGCTGGCGGACTCGTGCCAGGTGCCGCCGAGCGCGCGGTCCCAGCGGCGGTTTCCGATCAGAATCGACTCGTCCTCGCCACGGACAACAAAATGCAGCCGGTCCGGCGCTACGGCGTAGTAGGTCGTGTACGCGGCCTGATGGGGCCCGGACGCGAGGCGCTCGTAGGTCACCATTGAACGGATCCGCCGGTACTCCGCCTCGGCACGGTGGACGAGGCCGAGCGCGCGGGCACTGGGGCCGTGCGCCGGCAGGCGGAAGCTGAGGTGGCTGCCATCGCTGAAGCTGACGGCTGCCCTCCGGGGCATCGTGGTGCCGGGTAGAACCGCCTCATAGCAACCCGCGGTGCATGGCGTCGCTACGGCGCTCGCCCGGCCGCCATCGCGATTAGTGATCGTGAACCGGAGCCTCAGGCCGGTTGCACCGCGGCCGCTTGGGGCAAAGACCGTTGCCATCACCAGCACACCGTGCCGGCGCGGAGCCACGGCCAGGCCAACCCCGAGTGAGCCGTTCTCATGAGCAAGCACGACCGCACCCGCAGGCTGATCACCAAGCGTGGCAGGGGTGAAGCGCTGGACAAGGCTGACGCTGCTTGGCTTGACGAGCGTGAAGAACGCTGTCGCTGCCAGTGCGAGCGCAACCAACCCAAGCTGGGCGCCTACCCAAAAGCGAGTGCGCCTGGTTGACATCAGCGCGCCCTCGAGATCATCAGGGCGCCCTCGTAATCGTCACCGGGAAACGGGTCAGCCATTCCGTCAGTCCCTGCCGGATCGTCATCTCAAGATCCCATCGGCCGGGGTCCCGCAGCGGCGCGCGCACAACGCGGAAGCCGCTCGGCGAGAGCTGGATGACGTCGAGATTGATCGGCCGGCGCCCTGACCCGGGTGGTACAGCGGCGAGGTCGACCTCACCGATCTTGAGGTGGCGCGCGCTCGTGACTTTCATCTCCACGGTGTTGTCACCGGCCACCCCGGGACGGAGTGTCAGCGTCGCCTTGAACGGACCCGTCGAGCGGGTGACAGAGAGGGTCGTCGCGCGGCCGGTGGGCGTCGCTGCCCCGGAGGCAGCCAGCACGGTCTTGGCCGGCGCCTCGTCGACGAGCGCAGCGGTGACTCCGAGGATCGCAACCAGCAGGCACAGCTCGACTCCGACCGCGCGCACAAATCGGGTGCGCTTCAGATGATCGGCGGCGCCTGTCCTCAGCGCCCTGACCGACACGCGGTTGTTGTACGCGGCCAGTGCAAGCAGCGGCAGCACCAGGCCGATCTTCGTCAGCACAAGGATCCCGTAGGTCGTCTCCCAGAGTCCTCGCCACGCGTGCACCTCGATGTAGGCGAGGACGATCCCGGCCGCGCCGAGCACGGGCACGGTGAGCGTCGCTGTCAAGGAGAACCGCGGCACCGAGGTCATCGCGAGCGTCCAGCGATGTTGTGAGCCGCTGAAGACCAGCGCGGCGACTACGGATGTCAGTCCGCCGATCCAAATCGCGGCGCCGGTGATGTGGACGCCGTCCGCGATGAACGCGACCGGGCCGGACACGCTCGAGTGCCCAGAATCGGTGCTGGTCAAAAGCAGGCAGATACCCACCAGGGCAAGCAGGCTCTGGCGGGCGAGTCGCCACTGCCGTCCCCAGATCTGAAGACTCAGTGAAAGCAGTGCGAAGAACGCAGCCAGCCACGCCCTCGCAAGCCAGACCTCACCGAACCGCTCGTGTCGGAGTGAGTCGAGCGCCAGCTGTCCGAAGCCGCCACGAAGGCCTGTGCCGCTCGACTCGGCTGCCTCGAACGGCAGCCCAATCAACGCGAACAGCGCCAGCAGTACGGCGGCGATGGTCAGCGATCGCAGCAGCCTCAGTCTGGTCGCGTCGTCGGCGTCGCCGAGGATCCAGAGCAGCGCGATCGCGCCGCCCCCACAGAGCATCAGCAGCGCCAGGTTGACGAAGCGGATGATCCCGAATCCCAGCAGGATGCCCTCCGGGATGTTTCCCCGGGCAAGCAGTTCGGCACCGATGTGTCCTGCCTGCCCGCGCCTCCCGACTGAGAATGTGTAGACGCCATGAACAATGTGGGTGTCGGCAGACGTGACCCGCCAGGCGACGGTGTAGGTGCCGTCGGAGAGCCGCGTCGGAATCGCCACCGCGATCCTGGCCGGCGTGGGATGTGTCACTGTCGCGCTTGACACCCGCCTGCCGGCGGCGTCGTAGACCGACAGCGAAGGCACGGTCACCGCCTCGTCGTAGGTGATCGAGACCTGGGTAGGTGGAGCCTTGACGACGGCACCGATCGCGGGACTTGTCGTGATCGGATAGGCGTGCGCTGATGCTGTGGCCACCACCAGGAGAAACGCCAAGACCGTGACCAGCGAGACGTTTTGGATCCTGGCTTTCAATGACGGTGACCGGGGCTCGTGCCGATCGTAGCGGCCGCCGTGGGAAACATTCGATTGCTATGCTAGTTACGTTCGGTAACCCGAACTGAACTCTTGAGTAAAGGTAAAGTTAAGCGGGCGCTGCTGGGGCCGCCCCAACGAGGAGGAACAATGCGTCGCATCGTCTATCGCGCGCTGCCAGCACTTGTCGCAGCTGGCGCCCTGTTTGTATCCGGTTCTTCGATGGCTCAGGCCTCGGTCAAGGCTCACGCAGCCGCTGGCACGACCATCAAGGTCACCGCCGTCGACTTCAAGTTCAAGCTCTCGGCCACCTCTCTGAAGAAGCCTGGCGCGGTCACCTTCAAGGTCACGAACAAGGGCGCGACAAGCCACGACTTCAGCATCGACCACAAGACCACCAAGCTGCTGTCGCCTGGCAAGAGCGCGACGCTGTCTGTCAAGTTCTCCAAGAAGGGCAGCTACTACTACGAGTGCACGGTCTCCGGACACGCGGCGCTCGGCATGAAGGGCTACTTCAAGGTCCTTTAGACGGTCTGACGTTTGGGCGGTCTGACGTTTCGTATCGCCAGGTGTGGCTCGGGCTCGATGCCCGGGCCACACGTTTTTACGCCGTGTAGGCGACTTCGGTGAATGCGCTATGAGCCACCTGGAGGCGGCCCGCCCTCAGGGCAGGCGCACGTCCTGCTCGGCCAGCGCCGCCAGGCGCTCGTCGTTAGTGAGTTGAGTCAGCGTCATCGGCGTCACCACGGTCCAGTGGGCGCCGACGGGGCACCGCTGGATCCGCCACAGTCCCAGGCGGATCGCCTTGATCGAAGCCCCTGGGATCCAGATCGTGCTGAACAGGTGGCCGCTGTGACACCGCACGACGATGTCTGTCCCGAACAGCTTGCCCTGACGCTGACGCAGGAGCACTGCCTCCACACCGGTCAACGCGAGGCCGATGAGAAGCGCTCGATGCCGTTTCTTAACGTGGGTCATGGTGCGCCGAACCCTACTGGGTGCCGTGCCCTTGACGCGCCCGAAAAGCTGCGTACACTTATGAACAGTAAGCAGGTCACGAAAGTGAAGGATCTGTAAACGGAGCCCGGCATGAAGACAGCGATGAGCAGATTCCAGATACACGACGAGCTGACAGCGCCGGAGCGCTCCGCCCCGGTGTTGCGTGGCGCGCTCTCGGGCGGCGGACAGCTACCGAACCTGCTCGGCGTGCTCGCGGGTTCGCCGGCGGCGCTGCGCGCCTACGCGCGTTTCCGCTCGGAACTGCGCCACGGGACGCTCAGCCTCGCGACACTCGAGCGCATCGGCCTGGCTGTCTCAGAGCACTACGGCTCGGAGCAGGGACTGATCACGCACTCGCGCGGAGCTCGCGCGGCCGGGCTCGGGCTCGATGAGGTCGCCTTGGCTCGCCGGTTTGACTCGGGCGATGAGCGTGAGGCGGCGCTGCTCCGCTACCTGCTGGCGCTCCTGACAGACGGCCGTCCCCCGATGCATCTGCACGAGGAGGCGCGCGAAGCGGGCTGGGATGACGAGCAGCTCCTGGAGGCGATTGCGACCGTCTCCCTGGAGGGCTTCACGGCAATGGTGACCGTCGCCGGTGAGGTTCCGCTCGACGGCTCCTCTGAGGAGTCCCGCGTCCTCAAGGCCGCGTAGAGTTCCGGCCGATGGAGGCAGCGACTGAGCTCGAGGGCGCGGCGCCGGACGAAGGCCAGAAACAGGCTGCGCCCCGGGGCAATTGCTGCCCTCTCTATCACGAGGCGGTCGAGCTCGTGGGCCGCCGTTGGACGGGCGCGATCCTGCGCGTGCTGATGGACGGACCGTTGCGCTTTTCTGAAGTGGGGCAGGCCGTTCCAGAGCTGTCGGACCGGCTCCTGTCAGCACGTATGAAGGAGCTCGAGGCGCGGGGAGTGGTTGAGCGCACGGTCCACGCGGGCCCGCCCGTGCGGGTCGAGTACTCGCTTTCCGAGATGGGGCGCGAACTGGGTCCGGCGCTGTTCGAGCTGCAGGAGTGGGCGCGCCGCTGGCTCGGCCCCGAGGGCACGCGCGAGGGCACGGCCTGAGCGCCGCAGACACGGGATATGGCCAGCGGGCCATATCCCTCCAGTCGCCGGAACAAGTAACGTTCCGCCGCGATGAGCGCCGCCCCTGAACTCACGGCCAAGGACGTCCTCGCCCGCGTCGAGCAGGATGGCATCCGCTTCATCCGCCTGTGGTTCACCGACATCCTCGGGAACCTCAAGGCCTTCAGCATCAACAGCACCGAGCTCGCCGACGCCTTCGACGGCGGAATGGGTTTCGACGGGTCCTCGATCACCGGGTTCAACGCGATCGAGGAGTCGGACATGATCGCGGTCCCGGACCCGCGGACGTTCGCGATCCTGCCCTGGCGTGGCAGCGAGTACGCGGTCGCGCGCATGTTCTGTGACATCCGCACGCCGGAGGGCACGCCCTACGAGGGCGACCCGCGCCACATCCTGCGCCGCGCCGTCCAGCGCTCGGAGGCGATGGGGTTTGACAACTTCTACGTGGGACCCGAGCTCGAGTACTTCTACTTCAGGGACTCAAAGTCCACGGAGGTGCTTGACGAGGGAGGCTACTTCGACCTGACCACGCTCGATGCCGGCTCCGACCTCCGTCGCGACACGGTGCTCGGCCTTGAACAGCTCGGGATTCAGACCGAGTACTCGCACCATGAGGTCGGCCCCAGCCAGCATGAGATCGACATGCGCTTCGCCGATGCGCAGACGATGGCCGACCACTGCATGAGCTACAAGATCACGGTCAAGGAGTACGCCCTCAAGTACGGCTGTCACGCGACCTTCATGCCCAAGCCGCTGTTTGGCAAGAACGGTTCCGGCATGCACACTCATCAGTCGCTGTTCCGGGATGGCAGGAATGCGTTCTTCGACGCTGATGATCCTTCCAACCTCTCGGATGTCGGCAAGGCATTCATCGCCGGGCAACTTCGCCACGCACGCGAGATCAGCTCGATCTTTGCCCAGTGGGTCAACTCGTACAAGCGGCTGGTGCCGGGTTACGAGGCGCCCGTTTACGTCGCCTGGTCGCGCCGCAATCGTTCGGCGCTGGTACGCGTGCCGATGTACCACCCCGGCAAGGAGCGAGCGACTCGGATGGAGCTTCGTTGCCCCGACCCGGCCTGCAATCCGTATCTGACCTTTGCGGTGCTGCTGCAGGCGGGCCTCGAGGGAATCGAGCACGGCTACGAGCTGCCAGATCCGATGGAGAAGAACCTGTACTACCTCTCGCCCGAGGAGCGTCGCCGGCTCGGCATCGAGCAGCTGCCGGAGAACCTGGGCGAGGCGATCGAGCTGACGGCCCAATCCGAACTGGTCCTGCGTGCTCTCGGCGAGCACACCTTCAACCGTTACGTCGAGATCAAGCGCCAGGAGTGGGACGACTACCGCGTGCAGGTCACGCCGTGGGAGCTCGCTCGCTACCTCCCGACCCTCTGAGCTGGGCGGACGATTTCCGCTGCTTCGCCTGAGTCAGGGCTGGTCCAGGAGCCTTCATGCTCAACGAGCCCTCAGCCGCGAGACCAGAGGCTGCCGGTTGCGCCGTCGCTGACGTTCCCAAGCAGCAGATCGAGTGCATCGACCGACGTTGGGGCTGCAATGTGCTGGACGCCGGCGGCATGGCAGGAGCGCTCAATCGCGGTCTCCATCTGGGCGTAGTGTTCGGCGTAATCCAGACGAACGTCGTCTGAGATGTCGAGCTCGATCCGCTGACCGGTCTCGGCGTCCACCAGCATGATCGAGCCCTCGGGCCCGGCGTCCGCGTCGGCCGGATCGAGAACGTGCAGAAGCGCGGCTGTCTGTGCGTAGCGGCTCAGCTCACGGACGGCGTCGCGCAACTGGTCGCCGGGGACGAGCGCGTCCGTGATCAGCACCGCAAGCTTGGCATCGGTGCCCTCGTCACCGGCTCGGCGGACGCTCTTGACCAGATCAGTCGTGCGACCCTCTGGCAGAGCTTCCAGTTCGCCAACAAGGCCATCGATCATTCCACGCGAGTCGTACAGCCTGCCCGTGACCGAGTCACCGTCGGACAGCGTGTGAATCTGGACGGTGTCGGAGCGCAGCAGGGCCATGACACCGAGGAGCGCGGCAAGCCTCTGCGCATGCCGAAGTTTGGTGGGAAGCCCGAAGTCCATCGAGGCGCTTGCGTCGATCAGGACAGACAACGCCAACCGTGATTCCTGAGGGGCGACACGGACGTAAAGCTCGTGGAGGCGCTCGTAAACGTTCCAGTCGATCTGACGGACATCGTCCCCGGGGAAATATCGGCGGTAGTCGGCGAACTCGAAGCCGCCGGCACGCTGGGGACCGCCGGGGCGGCCACCGACGCCGTCGAGCACCGCGCCCAGCGAGTCGAGCGTCAGGTTCTCGAGCACGCGCAGATCTGCGCCGTTCACGAGGGGTTCGGCCGGCGCGCTGTTCATGTGCTCTGGTCCGTTTGCTCAGTCGTTCACGCGATCGAGGGCGGCCTCGATCACCGTCTCGACTTTGACACCCTCGCGCTCGGCCTCGAAGTTGAGCGCCACTCGGTGTCGCAGCGCGGGCAACGCAACCGCGCGAATGTCTTCAAGCGCCAGGTTGTGGCGCCCCTCAAGCAGAGCGGTGATGCGACCCGTGAGCGTGAGCGCGAGCGCGCCGCGAGGACTCGGACCCAGGCGCACGTACTGACGGACGATCTCTGGCGACCCTGGCGACGGCTGCAACGCCAGAATCAGAGCGGCGATGTGCTCCAGCACCGCTGTCGCGACCGGCACCTGTTTGGCCAGTAGGTTCATCCGAAGCAGTTGCTCGGCATCCGCGACAACGTCGACCTCGACAGGGTCGCCGTGGTTGTCGGCCATGATCGCCAGCAGTTCCGCAGATGACGGAAACCCGAACCGAAGCTTCAGCAGGAAGCGGTCGAGTTGGGCCTCGGGCAGCGGATAGGTGCCGTGCAGCTCGATCGGGTTCTGGGTCGCGAGGACGCAAAACGGGCGCGGCAACGCATGCGTCTCGCCCGCGACGGTGACCGTCGCCTCCTGCATGGCCTCGAGTAGGGCGCTCTGGGTCCGGGGGGAGGCACGGTTGATCTCGTCGGCCAGGAGGATGCTCGAGAAGACCGGGCCACGATGGAACTGCGAGCGCAGGCCCTCAACTGGATCGTCGGTGAAGATCGTCGTTCCGGTGATGTCTGCGGGCATCAGATCGGGGGTGAACTGAACGCGTCCACTGGACAGATCCAGCGCCTGGGAAAATGCGTGCACCATCGTGGTCTTGCCCAGCCCGGGCGCGCCCTCGAGCAGGGCGTGGCCGTCCGCGATCAGGCAGATCAGCACGCCGCGTACCGCCTCGCGCTGCCCGACGATCGCCCGCTCGACCTGGGCCTCGATCGCAGCCGCGGTCTCGCGGAACCGATCGGGATCCAATGGATCGACTTGGTTGGGCTGTGCGGTTGTGCTTGTCATCTTCGACCGACCCGGCGCTGCGGCGATGCCTCGAGCCGGGCCCTTCCTCTCCTGACGAAGGTAATCACATCAAGAAGTTATACTTTGTCAGTCGCATGTTGATGTCTGTAGCCGCTGCTCGCGAGGGTAGGCGAGCACAACGGGGGATCGGAGAGGTTCGCAACCTCAGGGCCGGGCTGGCCGCAGTCGTCAGTTGGCTGTATCCGCCCGCTCCGGAGGCCGTACGGATCAGATCCCTTGACGGCCGACAAGTCCCTGCCGGGACAGTGCGCAGCGACGACGGCGTACGCAGACAGGTCGACCGCTGGCGCCGCCGTGTCTGGCGAGCTCGCGCCGTGCTGGTGCTGGGACGCCATCTATCGCTCGCGTTGGCTGCGGCGCTGCTGGGCCTGGCGGTGGCGCGGATCGTGACCTCGACAGCAGCTCCGATCTGGGCGTTCGTCGGCGCTGCGGTCGTGCTCGTCTCCGCACTGATCGCGCTTGGGATGCCCACAGCAGAGGGCACCGTCGCCGGCATGCTGGACCGCGACCTGGGTCTGTTCGAGCGAATCGAAACCGCACTCGAACTGGGTCCTGCAGATTCACGACCACTGGCGCGCTACGTGATCGCAGAGTCCCAGGCGGCTTTGAGTTCAAGCTTCCGCACCGCACGAGCGAGGCCGCGGCACGTGCGTCGCGTGCTGGCGGTGGCGGTCGGCCTAGCAGCAGTGGTGGCCCTGTTGTTGGTGCTGCCAGGCGCAGCGCGGCTCCACGGCCAGGGTGCGGGGCTGAGCGCGACCCGGGGTACGACGACAGCGGCCACGGTTCGTGGTCACGGTCTCGCAAAGGCCAAGACGCACCGCCGCGGAACCGCCACGCTTCCCGTCGGCGCGGCTGACGACAACCTCAACAGACCAGCGCTCGCGGTCGCGCCATCGACGACGAAGGCCGGCACGGGAGGCGGTGCAGACCCCTATGGCAACGGTGCGAAGTCCCATGGCGCCTCCGAGATCACCAAGACTGGTCTCTCGAAAGCCACCGCGAGCACACGGGTGATCTCAGCCCCAGGATCGGCCACCGGGCTCGCGGGGTCCAAGCCATCGGCCGGCGGTGTGAAAGGTGCATCGGGGAGCGGGGCAGGGAAGGCGTCCTCGAAGGCTGGCTCAGGTGGGCTCTCGACCCCAGGCAGTGCGCCGACCGTGGTGGCCGGCTCCGTGCCAAAGGGAAGTAAGGCAGGCGGCACGCCCGGTGCCGCCTCATCGAGCAGTTCCAGCTCGCAATCGGGGGGCTCGCAATCTCAGAAGGCGCCCCCAGGCGGTGAGAAGGCCGGTGGTACGCGTGGTTCGAGCCAACTCGAGGCCGGGCTGCAGCCGGATCTCGCCCAGGGCGACCGCGGCCTGCCGCTTCAGGCCGGGTACGCCCCCAGCGCCGCTCACGGCTCGAGTCATGGCGGAATCTCACAGACGCCGAATGGCGGAGGCGGTCGTGCCCGCTCTGCGACCGGCAGCGGCGCCTCAGGCGGGGCGGGTGACGATCGTGGTGCCACAGCGATCCAGCCCACACCGAACAGCAGCCCCGCGGCCTCACAGCTGCTGCTGAGCAACTACTTCGGCGGCGCGAATCAGTTGACGCCAGGGTCCTGGTGACCCACGCATGAGCTTCGGGAGCGGTTGGGCGTTGCTCGGCCTGCTGGCGCTGGTTCCGCTTGTTGCGCTCCACCTGCGCGACCGCAATCGCCAGCAGCGGGAGGTGCCGAGTCTTGTGCTCTGGCGTCAGCTCGATGTTCCGCGCTCGGTCGGCAACCGCGGTCTGCGTGTGCCCCAGCGTCCGCTCCTGCTGGCTTTCGAAGCCCTGGCGCTGGTGCTGTTCGTGCTGGCGCTGGCGCAGCCGCATGCGACGGCAGCGACCCTGCCGCCCCAGAGGGTGGTGGTGCTCGATGACTCGCTGCTTATGTCGGCACCCGGGCGGCTTGCCCAGGCCAAGGCTGCGCTTGCGCGTGCGGTTCCGTCAGGCGATCAGGTGGACGTGGTGCTCGCCCAGGGGGCTCCGCACGTGATTTACCGGGGGCCGAGCAGCGGGGTCGCGGGCGCGCTGCGTGGTCTGACCCCGAGCTTGGCGCCCAGCTCTCTGCCTGCCGCGTTGACGGTCGCGGCCGGAGTGGTGTCGGGTCCGCGGGACACGATCACTTTGATCAGGGCGGCCGGAGACAGGCTTCCGGCCCAGATCGAAGCAGCTCGAGGTCAGCTGCGAACGGTCACGATCGGGGCGAACGGTGCCGACCAGGGGATCTTCGACGCGGGTGCCACCTGTGGGGTGGGTACGTCGGACGTATGCGAGATCCAGGCAACCGTGGTCAATTACGGTGATCGCACCTCTGTGGACCACGCGACGGCGCAGGTCGCGGGCAGAGCTCCGCTGCGCTTTAGGCTCAGCGTCCCCGCCGGTGGCGGCGCGCCGATCACGCTCGGCGCGGTGCCGGGCGAGCAGGTGACAATCAAGCTCGACCGCGACGATGCGGTGGCTGGTGATAACACGGCCGTGGCGTCCGTACCTCAAACGAGCGGGCTTCCGGCCAAGACGGTCGTGACGCTCGTGGGCCAGCCAACTCGGGCGCTTGCTGTCGCGCAGGCCTTCGCAGCCGTGCCGGGGGTCGAGCTGCACCTGTTCACGCCGGCGAAATACCGTGCGGCAGATGCCCGCTCCAGCGGACTCGTGATCCTCGACAACTGGCTGCCGAAGCGCGGGTTACCGCCATCACCGAGCGTTCTGCTGGTCGATCCGCCGCGGATCCCCGGTGGCCGCGTTGGCGGCTCGCTCGCTGACACGGTGCTGGCTGGCACGGACGCAGCAAGCCCACTTCTGGATGGCGTCGATCTCTCCTCGTTGGCAGTTGACCGGGGCGGCGCACGTGTGATCACGCTGCCCAGGTGGATCGAGCCGATCGCCTGGACTGCGGCTGGGCCGTTGCTCGCGGCCGGAGATGATGGAAGCACGCGGGTCGCGGTGCTCGGATTCGAGCCGAGTCATTCCAATCTCCCGCAGCTGGCGGGCTTCCCGCTGCTGGCCGCCAACCTTGTGGCCTGGGCGAGCCAGTGGGCGCCCAGCAGCGCAGCGACGGACGAGCCGATGTCGGTGGACGCGACGCCGGGAGCACGCTCGGCCACGCTCGCGTTCAAC
Organism: uncultured Conexibacteraceae bacterium; assembly: GCA_963844665.1. Taxonomy (GTDB): domain Bacteria; phylum Actinomycetota; class Thermoleophilia; order Solirubrobacterales; family Solirubrobacteraceae; genus Palsa-465. Next base: position 367,483 of record CAWJPB010000005.1, on the reverse strand, counting down.
GGAAAGGTTGTCTCGCGTGTCGCCCTCGGACCCAGACCGGTTGCACTTACAGCGCATGCCCCTGGGCTGTACACCCTCACGGAGGCCGGGCGGGGCGTGTCCCGACATGCGGTGGTTGCCGTGAACGACACCCTGACTCCGGCCACCACCACGCCGATCGACCTTCGCGCGGATCGGATCGTGGCTCACGAACCTCCGCCTCAATGGTCGAGTTGGTTCCTGCTGGCTGCCCTCCTGGTCCTCGTCATCGATTGGGTCTACTGGCTTCTGACCAGGCCTCGACCGGTTCGGCTGCCGCTGTGAGCCTCCGTCACTGGGAAGCTCTGCTGGCCCTGATCCCGCTCGGAGCGATCGCCATCGCGCTGATCGCGCGGGGCTACGGACCTCAGACCGGTCGTGACCGGATCGCATGGGTGCTGACCGGGCTGGCATGTCTGTTTGCCGTGCTCGCGCTCAGCGCTCCAACGATCCAGAGTGGCGAGCGAGGCCCCGCCGTCGTCGCCGTTGACGACTCGGCGAGCATCGGTACGCATGAGCTTGCGCAGGAGCGCTCGTTGCTCAAGGGTGCCGGCGTCGCCGACTGTCGGGCGCCGTGCAGGGTCATCCGTTTTGCCGGCGGCGCGAGCGCCACCCCGGCGACGCACGGGAACGCTGCTGCCCCGACCGAGACCAACCTCCAGAACGCGATCGAGGACGCGGTCGGACTGACGCCGGCGGGCGGGCGGGTTGTGGTTCTCAGCGACGGCGGTCAGACCACCGGGGATCTGCTGGCGGACGTGCCACTTGCCAGGGAGCGCGGGGTTCAGGTGAACTGGGTCCAGCTCAAGCCGAGCGACCAGCCCGATGTGTCAATCACCTCGCTGCACATTCCGGCCGCTGTGCACCTTGGAGACACTGTCCCTGTCGCAGTTACCGTTCACAGCACGAGGACCGGCTTCGCGCTGCTGAAGGTCAGCTCGGACGGCCTGTCGACCAGAGGTCAGACAATCAGGGTGGTCGCAGGTGACAACCCGCTCGTGCTGCTGTACACGGCCGCAAAGCGCGGTTGGCATTCCTTCAAGGCGACGGTGGCGAGCCCGAGTGACACCGATCACCACAACGACTCGCTGAGCGCCGTCACTGATGTCCTTCCGGCGCCTCGCGTACTGGTTGTGACCGGGCCTGGACAGACGAGCCCACAGGTTCCGGCGATGCTCAGCAGACTGGGGATGCGAGTGCACACGGTGGCGGCCGATCAGCTTCCGGTCGATGCGAGCGGATACAGCGGCGAGGATGCCGTCGTCCTGAATGATGTGCCTGCGACCTCATTGAGTCGTTCGCGCACGATCGCGCTCGATGAGGCGGTCAGCGCCGGCGGCCTCGGCATGCTCGTCCTGGGTGGTCCTCACAGCTTCTCGCTCGGGCGCTACGCCACGTCGCCGTTACAGAACGTGCTGCCGGTGCGCAGCCTCGTTCCGGGAAACCTCCAGCGGCGCAACGTCGCGATTGAGCTGGTGCTCGATCGTTCGGGAAGCATGGTCGACAAGGCCGGCGGTGTGGCCAAGATCGTGATGGCACGTCAGGCTGCGCGGCAGACAGCGGGGTTCATCGCGACGCATGATGACCAGCTGGGGATCATCGACTTCGACATCGTGCCGCACACGCTGATTGCGCTCGAGCGGCTCAACGCGGCCGTGCGCAACGGAGTCGATCACACCATCGATGGGCTACAGGCCGACGGTGGCACCAATATCTACCTCGGCCTGAAGGATGGCTTCAAGCAGCTGCGCCGCAGTCATGCCCAGGAGCGTCACATGATTCTGATGACCGACGGCATCACCCAGCCTGAGAACTTTGGACCGTTGCTGGCAAAGATTCGCGCAGCCCACATATCGGTCGCGACCGTCGCTCTCGGCGCCGACGCCGACCGAAGCCTGCTGGCACAGATCTCCGGCAAGACGGGCGGACATGCCTACATCACAGACAACGCGCATGACCTGCCGAAGGTGTTCGCCAAGGAAACGCAGCTGAGCGCGAAGCCCGTTCGCGTCCACGGCAAGTTGAGCGTCAGCCTGGGCTCGGACAGCACGGTTGTGAGGTCGCTGCTGGGGAAGTCGTTGCCAAACGTGCTCGGCAACGTCGTCGTCACGGTCAAGCCCGGTGCCCAGGCGGACCTTGTTGCAAGTGGTGAGAAGTCGACGACCAACCCTGCACTGGCGGAGTGGCAGACGGGGGTCGGGCGCGTGGTGACGTGGACGCCTGGGCTCGACGGATCGTGGGGCGCGAGCTGGCTTCCAGAGACGCATCTCTGGAACGACACCGTCAGGTGGCTAGAGCGCGGGGTGGACGTCCCCGCCCTGACTCCGGTTGCGGACCCTGCATCGAGCGGCGAGCTCGAGATCAATCTGGCGAGTGCGGGCAGCGCGGCACTCGGCACGACCGGCATCACGGGAACGTTGACCAGCAGCACGGGGAAGCGCCGCACGGTCAGTTTCGTTCCAGGCGGCTCCGCGATCTACACCGCCCACGTTCCTGATCTACGGCCAGGTGTATACGCCTTCGATCTGACCAGCTCGGGCAGCAGTCCGATCTCCGGATCCGGTGCCATCGCGGTTCCGTACGCCAGCGAGTATTCGCCGTCAACGGCGGGCGTCTCTCCGATGGGCGAGCTCGTCAGGCAGACCGGCGGCAGGATCGTCGATCCGTCGGGGGCCGGCGCGGTGTTCGGCCACGATCACGACCTGGCTCAACTGCTGACACTGCTAGCGACCCTGTGCTTCCTGTCCGGGGTTGCGGTGCGCTTCATGCCCGCTCGCTCCGGACGGGTTGAGGTCGACCCGGAGCATGCACCAACCGCGGCTCGCAGCGCAGGTTCCGAGTCGTTGCCCGACCCCGAACCTGCTCGCTAACCGAGTCAAAACTGCGCCCGACAGCATCAAAGACTAATATATGTGTTCTGTAAGAGAGAGCACCGTGGAGTGCGGACGCATGGGCCGGAAATTTGGTGGGGTCGCCGCCCTCCATCGGTACACGTACTGAGGAGGAACGAATGAAAATCGCGAAAGCGATTACCGGCAGCCTGGGGCTGCTCGGAGCGGTTGCGCTGGTCTCAGCGGGAGCCGCCAGTGCGGCCACGCACGCCAGCGCGAGCGCCGTAGCACCATCGTGGGCGCTTCCGGGCGCAGATCTGCACAACACTCGTGACGTATCCAGTGCGATCACCAGCTCCAACGTCGGCAAGCTGGGGCTTTCGTGGGAACTGCCGATCACAGCTGCCGGTTCATTCGGCGTGCTGGCCACGACGCCGGTCATCTCTCACGGAGTGATCTACGAGCAGGACCTGGCCTCGAACGTCCTGGCGATCGAGGCGAGCACGGGCGCGCTTCTGTGGGAACACAAGTACAACTCGCCGGACAGCGGTCCCAACGGCGTGACCGTGATCAACGGCACCGTCTACGGGGCGACTGAGACCTCGGCATTTGCGATTCAGGCGGCAACCGGCGAGCAGCTCTGGATCAAGAAGCTGATTCGTAACAACCACGAGGGCATCGACATGGCCCCCGGCTACAACAACGGCACCGTTTACGTCTCAACAGTGCCCGGCAACACGAAGGACTTCTACGCCGGCAACGGCAAGGCGACCCTGTGGGCAATGAACGCCGCGACCGGCAAGGTCAAGTGGAAGTGGGACGAGGTCCAGAACCTCTGGTCGAATAAGAAGAGCCTGCAGGACATCAACTCCGGTGGCGGCCAGTGGGATCCGCCCAGCTTCGACGCGGCGGGCAACCTCTACATCGGCGTGGCCAACCCGGCTCCGTTCCTGGGAACGAACAAGTACCCGTTCGGCTCGAGCCGTCCAGGTAAGAACCTCTATACGGACTCGATCGTCAAGCTCAACGCCAAGACCGGCAAGCTGATGTGGTACTACCAGCTGACCCCACACGACATCTTCGATTGGGACATAAACAACTCCCCGATCCTGACGACCGTGAAGGGACAGCAGGCAGTGGTCGACGGTGGCAAGGCAGGCATCGTTATCGCCGTGAACGCCAAGACCGGCAAGCTGATCTGGAAGACTCCAGTCGGCGTGCACACCAACAACGCAGACGACGGCCTGCTGACCCAGGATGGTCAGAACACCAACGTGAAGTTGCCGCTCGTGGTGGAGCCGGGCGATTTGGGTGGGATCGAGTCCCAGCTGGCATCCAACGGTTCGACCGTGTTCGCAGCGGTGAACGACCTGGCCGTCAAGTACACGGGCCAGTCCGCGCTCAGCGGTGGCGTCAACTTCGCCGTCCCACTGACCAAGGCCAAGGGTGAGATGGTGGCGATCAACGAGAACACAGGGAAGATCCTGTGGGACCACCACTTCGCGCACTCCGCCTATGGCGCCGTTTCCGTCACGAACAATGTGGCGTTCACGACGACGTTCGACGGAACGGTCTGGGCGCTGAACACCAAGAACGGCAAGGTGCTGTGGCACAAGAAGCTCTCCGCGGGCACCAACGCGCCGGTCTCGATCGACGGCAACATGGCGGTCACCGCCGGCAGCTTCGTGCTTGGGAAGGGTCAGAAGGCTGAGATTGAGGCCTTCGCTCTGCCCACGCCGTAAGCGGTAGGGCACGCAGGAACTACGCCACGTAACGGATGGACCGTGGGCATCAGCCCGCGGTCCATCCAGCCCGAGGTTTCGGATCGCCTAGGAACCAGACCTCACGGCGTAGGCGTCGACCACCGGCGTTGGCGTCCTGATCGACGTGGGGGACGCGCCCGCCGCCACCACCAGGATCCCGTCGCCAACAGCCGGACAGGCATTGCTCCCGGCCGGCTCCTGAACTGACCAGAGCGTGCGGCCGCTGCGCTGGTCGAGGCCGTAGACACGGCCGCTGTAGGTGGTGGTGAAGACCGCGGCTCCGGCTGCCGTCGCACACCCGAAGACCGGCGAAGGTAAGTGCCGTTCCCAGAGCAGACGTCCTGTCGCGGTGTCCAGCGCCGCGAACTCGCCGCGACCTCGGCTCTCTATGTCGACACCGGCGAGCGGCTCGTAACCGGTCGCGCTGCCGCGCATGCAGAGATTCACAATCGGCACGAAGACACGCCCGTTCGCAACAGCCATCGGTGTCAGTACGCCGCCGAACAGCCCCGGGCAGACCTCGACCGGCTTCGTTGGCAACGGACCCTTGTCGTGTCGGTGCAGACCGAGGGATGTGGTCCACAGCTGCCTGTGCGTTCGCCGGTTCCAGGCGATCACCATCCCCGCCTTACCGCCGCCGACGACGAGCGGACGTCCTCTTGCTCGCGTCAGCATCGGGGGCAGGGTGAAGTCGTAATCACGCACGTCGTGCGAGGTGACCTGGGAGTACCAGCGTAGTTTGCCGTCGACGGTGTTGAGCGACAGCAGCGAGTCGGTGTACAGCGCCGCGCCCGAGTACGCGCCCCCGTTCGGCAGCGCCCTGGTGCCGCCCCACGGCAGCGGGTTCGCGGTTCCGACCCAGAGGCCGCCGCTTGAGTCGATCGTCGGCGTCCACCACACACCTCCTCCTGAGGCGCGGCTCGGATGCGCCCAGGCGCCGCGGATCGTGCTGCGGCGCCAGACCAGACGCCCAGAGCGGGCTGCCAGCGCTAGCAACGACCCTCGGCCACCGGGCGCCTGCGCCGAGGTGCCGACGATCACCAGCCCATCGCCAACCGCGGGCGCGATGTCGAGCGGCGAGGCCGTGGTGGTCACGCGTCGCCTCCAGAGCACCTGCCCCGTCAGTGGAGACAGTGCGAACACAGCGGTGTCGGTAACGCCGTAGAGGCGGCCGTAGCCCAGGCTGAGCCCATTCGGACCACCGCTTGTGCTGTTGAATCGGCGCGCCCACTCCAGATGTCCGGTGTGAGCGTTCAGCACGTACACGTTGCTGTGCAGCGTCTGTACGTAGACGGCGCCGTGTGCGACGAGCGGCGTTGCGGAGATGACGCCCGAGTAGGTTGGCTGCTCCGGAATCGTGAAGCGCCAGATCCGATGGAGCCTCCGCACTGCCGCGACGCTCATCGCCGGGGCTCGGACGTCACGCGTCCCGGCGAGGTTCCCGTTGGGAAGCGCCCAATCGGCGGCACCGGCGGCGGATCCGCAGCCGCTTACTGCCAACATGAGAAGGGCGGCATACGCCGGGCGTACCGCCCTTCTCAGCATGACGGCTAATGGAAAGTTGGCGGAAACTCGACCGGGATCTTGCCGCTGGATGTGCTGGAGACTGGCTTGCCTGGTCCCACCAGCCACTTGACCGCCACCGGCCTGGTGAAGTTGTAGAAGAACTTCGACGAACGGCCACGTGCCAGCAGCGGGGTCCGGTGCTTGCCGAACTGGAACCAGTGAGAATGCGAATCGCTGTTGATGATCGTGAACTTCACGGTCGTGCCGGTCCTCGCGGAGCGGTTACCGATCTTCGGTGACCATGACGTGCCCTTGGCCGTGATCGTGATCTTCTCGTGCAGATCTGTCGAGGTCCCAGTTGTTGCTGACGCAGCGACTGGAACAGCCAGCATCAGGCACACCGCAACCCCGAGCGCGGCCAGCCTATGAACACGGAGGCTCGACATCAGGAACCCGGCAGCTTGTAGGCGACGATCGCAGCCGTTTGTGTCGCGGTCAGCGGCAACGACGCTGCTGTGATCACGTAGCCGCCGGAGACGGCCACCGTAGCGTTTGTTCCGGCGCTCAGCTGCTGCTGCCAGAGCACCTTGCCCGTCTGAGTGTCGAGCGCCCAGAGCACGCCGTTGAAGGTCGTGGTGAATACGACGTCATTGGCGATCGTCGCGCCTCCGTACGGCGAGCTTGCGAACGAGTGCGTCCAGATGTGCTTGCCCGTGCGTTGGTTGAGGCCGACCATCACGCCTGTGCCCTTGAACACGTTGCCGGTCTGAATGCCGGTCTCGAGGTTGTTCGTGTAGGTGGAGCCGAGGTTGTTGACGGCTGCATAGACGTCCTTGCCGTTTGAGGCCAGCGGTGATTCAACGCCGCCGAGGATGCCGGGATACACGGTGAACGGGAACTTCAGCTTCTTCTTGGCCTGGGCAAGCGTCAACAGTCCGTCCTTGTCGTGTCCATTGTGCTCACCAACCGCCGACTTCCAGATCAGCGCGCCGGTCGCAGCGTTGACCTCGACGACAATTCCGGCCTTGCCGGCACCGATCGCCACCTGTGTGCCCCTAACCGTGGTCAGCACCGGCGAGTCCTCAAGGTCCCAGTCGTCGATGTCATGCGGTGTCAGCTGGAAATACCACTCAACCTTGCCGGTCTTGTGATTGAGCTTGACGATCGAATCCGTGTACAGGTCCGGTCCCGGTCGGCTGGAGCCGAACGGCTTGGCGTTCGTGCCCGGGACCGGAGTCGGATTCGCGGTCCCCAGATAGACATCGCCGCTGGCGTCGAACGACGGCGGATACCACTGGCCGCTGCCGCCGTTGATCGGCTCGTTCTTCTTCGACCACCGCTTGGTCGGGGCCTCGTTCCACTTCCAGAGCGTCTTGCCGGTCTTGCCGTTCAGTGCCCAGAGGATCGCCTGGCCCTGCGAGCCTGAGAAGTGCTTGACGTTGCCCGGGACGGTTGAGATGTACACGGTGCCGTCGTCAACGCCCGGGGCCATATCGATACCGGAGCTGGAGTTCACGATCCGCTTGCTCCAGAGCTGCTCGCCGGTCGCCGCCTGAAGTGCGAAGGCGTTCTGTGCGGTTGCGCCGTAGACCACGCCGCCTGCGACCGTGATGCCGTTGGGTCCGGCGTCAGCGCTGTTGTATGGCGTGTACCACAGCAGCTTCCCGGTCGCCAGGTTGATCGCGTAGACGTTCGAATCGATGTCCTGCGTGTAGACGACGCCGTTGACCACGACGGGCGTTGTCGCGTAGGTGCCGAATGCGCCGGCTCCGCGGATCGGCACCGACCAGGCCTGCGTCAGCTGCGACACGTTGGAGCTCGTGATCGGACCGCCCACATCGCGGGTGTTCTGGAGGTTGGCCCCCGGCAGCGACCACGAATCCGAGGGTTTCGAAGCGTGCGCCTTGGTGACGTGCGCGACGGCCGAACCGGCCCCGAGCGCAGTGACCACGGCGACTGCGAGAGAACTCAATACAACGACCGGCACGTGACGGTTCTCGCGACCCGTCACGGCTCCCAGGAACCTCAGCACGATTCTGCCCTCTCCACCCGAAAAATTGACACTTCAATTATATCAGCGACCTATGCTTCGCAGGGCCGATTCGCGGGGCTGGGTGTGAGGCGCGCGCCGGGCTCTCAGCCGCCGGGGATGAGCGACGCCTCAAGCGACTCCAAGTCGGTCACCGGCAGCTGGCAGGCGAAGCGCTCGCAGACGTAGGCGGCCTGGCGGCCGGCGACGGTGCCGCGACCACGCAGCAGTGGCACGGCGGTCCCATCGGTGGTGTCGCGCTCGGTGCCGGCGAGCACGGCGTGGGGGCGGTACCGGGTGCGTAGGGCGCCGGTCAGCGGACCGGCGCCGACGACTGCGACCTCGACCGGCGTCGCAAGGTGCAGATCGAGTGCCTGCAACAGCTGTCCGAAGGCGATCGGGTGACGCGCGGCGATCTCCGCGTGCAATGCAAGCACGCCCGTGGCCCAGCGCTCGTACTCGGAGTCGCCGGACAGGCGCGCGAGCCGTAGCAGGCCGAGCGCGGCGGCTGAGTTTCCGGACGCGGTCGGTGTGTCCTCCAGGTCCTTGCGGCGGCCCACCAGGTGTGGGAGGTCGGCGGCGGTGGTGAAGAAGCCGCCCTGCGCCGGGTCGCCGAAGCGCTCGATCATCGCGTCCGCGATCGCGACCGCCTCGATGTACCAACGCTCGTCGAAGGTGGCCTCGTAAAGCGCCAGTAGCGCCTGCAGCAGGTAGGCGTAATCGTCGAGGTAGGCGGGAATCGAGCCGCGCCCGTCCTTCCAGGTGCGCAGCAATCTGCCGTCGGTGTCGCGCAGCTGATCGAGCAGGAAGGTGGCGCAATCGGCGGCCGCCTGCAGGTAGGTGTCGCGCTGCAGGGCGGAGCCGGCATCGGCGAGCGCCGCGACCATCAGCGCGTTCCATGCGGTCAGACGCTTGTCGTCCAACCCCGGCCGGACCCGCTGCGAGCGCGCCTCGAGCAGCCTCGCGCGGATCTCCGGGAGCTCGGCGGGGGGTGGTCCGTGGGCTTCCAGCACCCAGGCGTTGCCCTCGAAGTTCGGCGGGCCGGGGGGGATGCCGAGGTAGTGGTCGATCGCGAGCCCGGCGAGCTCCGGCCCAACCGCATCGCTCAGCTGCGTCGAATCCCAGACATAGAACCTGCCCTCCACGCCCTCGGAGTCGGCATCGAGCGCCGAACAGAACCCACCCTCGGGACCACGCAACTCACGCAGCGCCCAGTCGAGCGTCTCGGTGCAGACCTCGGCGAAGTGCTGCTCGCCGGTCACCTGCCAGCCGTGCAGGTAGCTGCGCGCCAGCAGCGCGTTGTCGTAGAGCATCTTCTCGAAGTGAGGGACCGTCCAGGTCGCGTCGACCGCGTACCGGTGGAAGCCGCCGCCGACCTGGTCGTAAATTCCGCCTGCCGCCATCGCCCGCAGCGTTGCGGGAGCTAGCTCGGAGTCGCCGGCAGCGAGCAGGAACTCGAGCGTGCAGTGCGGCGGAAACTTCGGAGCCCCGCCCCAGCCGCCATGATCGCGATCAAACATCTGCGCCAGGGCGGAGACGCTATCTGCGATCACCGTGTGTGGCACGCTGGGCTGGTCCCCGCGCTCGATCGCCGCGCTTGCCCGCACCGCCTCGGTGAGACGCGCGCCCTGCTCGCGCACCTGCTCGGGCCGCTGGCGCCAGGTGCCGTCGATCGCGTCGATCACCATCCGCCAGCTGGGCAGACCCGGGCGCTGAAGCGGCGGGAAGTAGGTTCCGGCGAAGAACGGCTGCTGGTCCGGAGTCAGGAACACGTTCAGCGGCCAGCCGCCGTGGCCGTTGATCGCCTGGCAGGCGGCCATGCAGACGGCGTCCACGTCCGGCCGCTCCTCGCGATCGACCTTGACGCAGACAAAGCGTTCGTTCATCAGCGCCGCGATCTCCCGATCCTCGAAGGACTCGTGCGCCATCACATGGCACCAATGGCAGGCGGAGTATCCGATCGAGACCAGTAGCGGGCGTTCCAGCTCACGCGAACGGTGCAGTGCCTCCGCGCCCCACGGATACCAGTCCACCGGGTTATCCGCGTGCTGCAACAGGTAAGGCGAACTTTCCTGCGCGAGCCGGTTCATCGTCGGCAACGCTACCGGGCCGGCGGACCAGCGGGGGGTCAACCAGATCCGAAGCTGCTCCAGCAGCAGAGCGCGATCCCGGCGATCACGATCCCGGCGGTCGCGAACGCCGTGCGCGGCCCCCAGATATCGGCGATCCCGCCGGCGATCAGGCCCGTTATCGGGATCGTGCCCGGCAGCGCCATTGTCCAGGCGCCCATCACACGGCCACGCAGTTCCGGCGCGGTCCGCAGTTGCACCAGCGTGTTGGCAGCCGCGATCATCCAGATCGAGGCGGTCCCGACCGCGATCATCCCGGCGAACAGGATCGGCAGGTCAGGCGCGGTCGCCACGATCACCATGAACACGCCTGTGAGCGTCGCCAGCAGTCGCACCTGAGCGCCGGTGGGCGCCTGGCGCGCCGCCAACAGCGCGCCGGGCAGCGCTCCGATCCCGAAGAGCCCCAGCAGCAGTCCGTAACCGCTGCCGCCCAGGTGAAACACCCGCGTCGCCAGCAACGGCAGCAGCAGCGTCGGGCTGAAGACGATTCCAGACGCGGCCGCGAGCAGCAGCGATGAACGCAGCAACGGCCGCGACCAGGCGTAGCGCAGGCCGTCCATTGCACGCGGGCGGCCTGCGCCCGCTTGGCGCGGCCGCCCGACTCGCCCCGTTCTGTAACGCAGCAGCACCGCGAGCGGCGCCGCGAACGTGACCGCATTCACCAGCACGCATGCGGACGGCCCGGAGACCGCAAGCAGCACTCCGCCAACCGCGGGGCCGAGCACGCGTGAGAGGTTGAGGATCACCTCGTAGAGGCTGACCGCTCCGGCGAGCCGCTCCTCTCCCACCAGGTCCAGCACGTATATCTGCCGCGCAGGCCCGTCGACGGCGTTGACGGTTCCGCTGGCGGCGGTGATCGTCAGCAGCAGGATGTAGGTGGCGACGTCGGCTGAGATCAGCACGAACAGCACCAGGCTCAGGCTGGCGAGCAGCGCCTGCGTGCAGATCAGGAGCTTTCGGCGGTCGTGGTGGTCGACCAGGGTGCCGGCCCAGGCTCCGAACAGCAACATCGGGCCGAGTCCGGCTGTGGACAACAGCGCCAACTCGACACCGTTGCCGCCCCAGCTCAGCACAAGCCAGGCGGTCGCGACCATCTGCGTCATCAGCCCGGAGGCAGACAGCACCTGCCCGGCGAACCACCACCGGTAGGGACGTATGGTCAGCGCCGCGAACGGTCCGCCCTGGATACCTGCTCGGCCGGTTGCTGTCACGATTGCGCAGCGTAGGCGCGAAACAATGTTTCAGGATCCACAGGAGGCCTTTCATGTATCGAGTCGCTGCCAACTCCCCCGCCGCACCGGCGGCGATCGGCCCCTACTCGCACTCGGTGCGCGCCAAGGGCGAGCTGCTTTTCATCTCCGGCCAGATCGCAGCCGATCCGGTCAGGGGTGAGCTCGTGGGGGCTACCGCTGGCGAACAGGCGCGCCAGTGCCTGCAGAACCTTCACGCGATCGCATCAGACGTCGGCGGCTCGCTTGAGGATGCCGTCAAGGTCACCGTCTACCTGACCGACATCGAGGCTTTCGCGGAGGTCAACGAGGTCTACGCGGGCTTCTTCAAGAGCGATCCGCCGGCACGTGTGGCCCTGGCCGTCGCGGCGCTGCCCAAGGGCGCGCTGGTCGAGATCGACGCGGTGGTGGCGCTTGGCGACTGAGAGCCAGGTGGCTGCGCTTGTCGACTGAGAGGAAGGCGGCTGCAGGCGGGTTTGCGAACGCGGTCACGCCCGCGAGCATCGAGCGCGCCGCTCGCGCCGGCGAGCACCTCGTTCGTGAAACGCCGGTCGTGACCACCCGCACGCTCTCCGAGCGCGCGGGCACGAAGGTCGTTCTGAAGGCCGAGAACCTCCAGCGCACCGGCTCCTTCAAGTTGCGGGGGGCCGTCTCGAAACTCTCGGCTCTGGGCGACGCCACCGCCAATGGGGTGGTGTGCGGCAGTGCCGGCAATCACGCGCAGGCGGTCGCCTACGCGGCCCGTGCGCGTGCGGTGCCGTGTGAGGTGTTCATGCCCCAGGCCGCCCCGATCGCCAAGTCCGAGGCGGTCCAGGCCCTGGGAGCGACGCTCCACTACGTCGGCCACACGGTCGACGACGCAGTCGCCGCCGCACAGGAGCGAGCCGCTGAGGCAGGGCTCGCATTCATCCATCCGTTCGACGATGTCGACGTGATCTCAGGGCAGGGCGGGCTCGGGCTCGAACTGCTGCGCCAGGTGCCCGACATGCGAAGGGTCGTCGTGCCCGTCGGCGGCGGTGGTCTGATCAGCGGGACCGCGATAGCGATCAAGTCCCAGCTGCCAGGGGCAGAGGTGATCGGGGTTCAGGTCGAGGCATGTGCGCCGTTCCGCCGATCGCTCGAGGCCGGCGTACCGATCGGCGTCGAGTCCGCCCGCACGATCGCGGACGGCATCGCCGTCAAGCGTCCCGGTGAGATCACACTCGGCCTGATCAGAACCTGGGTGGATGAGTTCGTGGTCGTCGACGAGGATGAGGTCGCGGAGGCGATGGTGTTCCTGCTCGAGCGCACCAAGCTGGTCGTTGAGGGCGCCGGCGCGGTGGGTGTCGCGGCGCTGCTCGCCGGGAAGCTCGAAGGGCCGGTTCACGGAGCCACCGTGCTGATCCTGTCCGGCGGCAATGTCGACGCCGGCCTTCTGGGTGAGGTTGCGCGACGCCACGAGACGCAGTCGCGCAGACGCCTCGTGCTGCAGGTGCGGATCCCGGATCTGCCGGGCACCCTGGCGACGCTGTTGGCGCTCGTTGGTCGCAGCGGCGCCAACCTGCTCGATGTCCAACACATCCGCGAGGGTCTTGACCTCCATATTCAGGAGACCGCGGTGCAGTTGGTGCTGGAGACCCGCGGTCCGGAGCACGCAGCGGCCGTGCGGGCCGAGATCGAGGCCGGTGGCTATCAGGAGGCGACGGCGATCCTCTGACGCGCCTCGTCTGCGAGCGCGCCGATGATCTGACTGGTGGCGTCCGCCTCCGGATGCCACTGAACCCCGAGCACAAACGTGCTGTCTGGAAGCTCGATCGCCTCTGGAAGGTCATCCGTCGTCGAGCGGCCCGTGACCACGAGCCCGTCGCCGATCTCGCCGACGCCCTGGTGATGGTGGGATCGGGTCACCGTCAGCTCGGCGCCGGCGGCCTGCGCGGCGAGCGAGCCCGGCGCCAGCAGAACGTCGTGCTCGTTGCCGTCGAAGGTGCCGGCGTGCCGACGATGCGTGTCGCTGTGGACCACGTCCGGGAGATGCTGGATCAGCGTGCCGCCACGTGCGACGTTGAGCAGCTGCATGCCGCGGCAGACGCAGAGTGTCGGGATGTCGCGCTCGACGGCGCGCGTCAGCAGGGCCAGCTCCGCCTCATCACGGAACGGCACGATCCCGGTGGTCGCCGGATCCTGCTCCTGGCCATAGCGAACGGGATCGATGTCGCAGCCGCCTGCCAGCACGAACGCGTCGATGCGGTCCAGGATCTCGTCCGGGTTCTCGACCAGGACCGGATCGGGTGGGATCATCACGGCCATCGCACCGGCGCGCTGGATGGCCTCGATGTAGGAGACCTGCAGCAACACACACGGCCCATCCCACATCCCGTACTGGGCACGCTCGAGCGCCGTGGCAATTCCGATCACCGGCCGACGGTCACTCATATAGGTGAGGGTATCGCGTCGGTGATTGGCATATCGGGCGCATGTCTTGACCTTTTCTTTTTTCGTAAGCTAAGGTTCGGATAGGTGGCCACAGAACTCGACCAAACCGCGCGGGCGGACGAGCCCCGTCCGATCGGCTTCCTGTGGGGCGCGGCAGCGGCCGCCTATCAGATCGAGGGCTCTCTGCAGGCTGATGGCGCTGGACGCTGCGTATGGGACGAGTTCTCCGCGACGCCGGGTAACACGCACCTCGGGCAGACGGGTGCTGTCGCGTGTGACCACTACAACCGTTGGGCCGATGACGTCGCGCTGATGCGCGAGCTTGGTCTGGGCGCCTACAGGTTCTCGATCCGCTGGCCGCGAGTGCTGCCGGACGGAACCGGCGCTGTTAACCGGAAGGGACTCGACTTCTACGATCGCTTGGTCGACGGCCTGCTGGAGGCCGGCATTGAGCCGTTCCCGACCCTCTTCCACTGGGACATGCCCGCGGCACTGCAGCGCCGCGGCGGCTGGTCCAACCGCGACGTCGCCAGCTGGTTCGGTGAATACACCGAGACCGTCGTCGACGTGCTCGGCGACCGTGTCCGCCGTTGGACGACGCTGAACGAGCCCTGGGTGGTCGCCAGCCATGGCCATCTCACGGGCGAGCACGCTCCCGGGATCCGGAACATCTACGCGACCTGCGACGCGATCCACAACCAGCTGCGCGCTCACTCCGCGGCGACGCGGATCATCAAGCAGGCGCTGCCGGGGGCGGCCGTTGGCATCGCGCTGAGCAACTCCTACGTGGAGCCGGCGAGCGACAGCGCTGAGGACATCGTCGCCGCGGAGACCGCTCATGCCTGGAGCAACTTCCCGCTGTTCCTGGAACCGCTGGTGTACGGTCGCTATCCGGCCGCCATCGAGGAGCGCCTTCGCCCCTACATGCCTGACGGCTATGAGGCCGACCTCGACGAGATCCAGCTGGCTCCCGATTTCGTCGGCATCAACTACTACTTCGCCGGACTTGTTTGCAGGGACGACTCTGACTGGCTCGGGGTCGGCTCAGTCGACGAGCCTGCGGAGCCGCGCACCGCGATGGACTGGATCATCCGCCCGCGGGGTCTACATGAGCTGCTGGCGCGCGCCCATCGCGACTACGGTCTCACATCGATCTTCGTGACTGAGAACGGGGCCGCCTTCGAGGATCATCGCGACGGCTCGACCGTCGACGACCCTGAGCGTCTGGCCTACATCGAGGCCCACGCCCGCGCGGTCCTCGATGCGCGCGAACAGGGCGTGCCGGTCGACGGCTATTTCGTGTGGTCGCTGCTGGACAACTTCGAGTGGGCGTTCGGCTACGCGAAGCGCTTCGGCATCGTGTACGTCGATTACGAGACGCAGGAGCGCGTCATCAAGCAAAGCGGCCGTTGGTACGCAGGCCTGGCTCGGGGCGAGCACGTCCCCAGCTGATCCCGCCGCCGGACAGCAGCTCCGCCACCACGAGCGTCGAGGCGCCGAGCGCCACAGCGTCCGCGCCGAAGCGGCCGATCGCGAGCTCGACGTCGCCGACCGCGTAGCCGAGCGACTGTGCAGTCATCACCGTTCGGATGCGCTCCAGCAGCGCCGGGCCGAACTTGAGGCCCAGTACGCCCCCCACGACGATCAGCTCGGGGTTGAATAGATTCACGAGGTTCGCGGCGGCAACGCCGAAACAGGTCGCGGCCTGATCGAGCGCACGCGCCGCGCCGTCGCGCGTCGCCGCTGCGTGCAGCAGTTCATCCGCCCAGCCCGCCGGTGTTTCCGAATCGGCCGCGGGGATGTCGGGATCGAGTTCGTGCCAGGAGGCGAGCAGACCCGAGGCGCCGATATAGGCTTCGAGGCAGCCGCGGCTGCCACAGCGGCACTCGCGGCCACCGACGTTGATGCAGGTGTGTCCCCACTCCCCGGCGCTCGAACTCGCGCCACGATACAGGGCTCCATCCACGAAGATCGCCGCGCCGACGCCGGTTCCCCAGAGCGTCACGACGGTGTTGCGGCTGCCACGGCCGGCGCCGAGCCACATCTCGACTTGGCCCAGTGCTTTGGCGCCGTTCTCGACGCGCACGGGTACGTCCAGGCGGTGGCGGATCAGACGCTCGAGCGGCACGTCACGCCAGCCGATGCTCGGCGCCTGTACCCGGCTACCGCCGTCCTCTCGCTCGGCCGCGCCTGGCACCGCGATCCCGATCCCGATCAGGTCGCGTTCACCGTCGCAGAGCTGGGTGATCATCTCCGCGATCGCGTCCGCGATCACGCTGGGCTCGTGATCCTGCGGGCGTAGGTCGCTCTCGACCACGCCGAGCACGCCGAGCGTGAAGTCGAAGCTCTCGACCCTGATCCCGCCTTCCCCAACCTCGACTCCGACCAGGGTGCCGAACTCTGGGTTGACCTCGAGCTGCACTCGCGGGCGGCCGCCCTCCGACTGCTCGTGCCCGGCCTCGACGATCAATCCCTCGTCGAGCATCGCAGCGCAGAGGTTGGTCACGCTGCCGCTGGAGAGGCCGGTCAGTCGTCCCAGCTCAACCCGGTTGAGCGGACCGTCGAGAAACATCAGACGCAACACACTTCTGCGGTTCACTCGCCGCAGATCTCGTGCGACAGCGCTTCTTGCGGCCACCGAACGACCTCCTCTATCGGGTTTTCTCACAGTCTAAGAGATGGCCGCGATCGCTCCGGGGACATCGTCGGTGATAACACCACTGACACGGGGGTCGACGAGCAGTGCCGCGTGCTCTGCGGCGAGGAAATCCCAGACGATCAGGTCAAGGCCGGCCGCGGTCACGGACTCGATCAGTAGCTCGTTCACCAGCTTCATCTCCGGAAGCACCGTCCCGGCGCCGACCTCCTGCGCGCGTTCTGAGGCGCGTTGGGAGGTCCACATCACGAGCAACCCGAGGTTCAGCTCCGGCGCGAGCCGCGCCAACCGCGACAGCAGGGGGTCCTGGAACGATGTGACTATCAGCTCGTTGCCTGCCTGTGCGAACCCGGCCAGCAACGACGCGACCTGCTCGGCGTAGCCATCCTCCTTGAGCTCGACGTCAAGGGCGATGCGTCCGTCAGCCCACTCGAGGATCTCCGTCAGCAGCGGTGGGCGCAAGCCGGTGCACCGTTCGAACTCGTCGAGCGTGCAGGAGTCGAGCGCAACCCCGCCGTGCTGATGGTCGTGAAGGATCGCGAGCTGCCCGTCGCCCGTGCGACGCACGTCGAGCTCGATCATGTCGGCGCCCGCCGTCACAGCCAACTCGAACGCGTCCAGTGTGTTCTCGGTGGCGCCGGTGTCGTGGACGCCACGATGCGCAATCACCAGCGGATCTGACACGGGGTTGCTCCAGGCGCGATCGGGGCTTCGCCAGGGGCGATTGGGGTCTCGCCAGGGGCGATTGGGGTCTCGCCAGGCACGGTTAGGGTCTCGCCAGGCGCGGTTGGGGTCTCTCCGAGGCCATCTGCAATTATAACGATCAGGTTATAATTGCAACAGGCAGTTTGAGGGGTGCGTCTCTGGGCCGTCACCCGTCACCCGTCACCCGTCACCCGTCACCCGACCGCTCGAGCGACTCCAGCAGTAGCGTGGCCACGTCAGCCACACGGAGGCTTTCGCCCGTCGTTTGAACGCCGTCGTCGAGCATCACGGTGCAGAACGGGCAGGCGACCGCGAGCGTGCCGGCACCGGTGCCGGCTGCCTCCTGCACGCGCGCGACGTTGATCGGGCTGGCGCGCTCCTCCATCCACATGTGAGCGCCCCCGGCCCCGCAGCAGAACGTGTCCTTGCCGGAGCGGGCCATCGGGAGTGGTGCGCCGACTGCGGCGACCAGTTCTCGTGGCGCTTCCAGCACATCGTTGTGCCGCGCGAGGTAGCAGGAGTCGTGGTAGGTGACACTCAGGTCATCGGCACGGGCGGGCGTCAGACGGCCGTCACGAACCAGCGTCGCCAGCAGCTCGGTGTGGTGGACGACCTCGTAGTTCCCGCCGAAGTCGGGGTATTCGTTGGCGAGCGTGTTGAAGCAGTGCGGGCAGTTGGCGATGATCTTGTGCACGCCGGCCCCGTCGAGCGTCGCGATGTTCTCCTCGGCCAGCGCCTGGAATACATATTCGTTGCCCATGCGCCGCGCCGGGTCGCCGGTGCAGCTCTCGCGCGGGCCGAGGATTGCAAACTCGACGCCCGCCGTCTTCAGCAGCTTGGCGGTGGCCGCCGCGGTGCGCTTGGCGCGATCGTCGAAGGACGATGCGCAGCCGACCCAGTACAGGTACTCGGGCGCGTTCTCACCGGGCTCCAACACATGGATATCGAGTCCCGATGCCCAGTCGGCACGCTGCGCCTGTGGGTGACCCCAGGGGTTGGAGCTGCGTTCGATGTCGCGCAGCATCGGCTCCGCCTCCGACGGGAAGCTCGACTCGACCATCACGAGGTGGCGGCGAAGGTCGACGATGTGGTCGATGTGCTCAATTGAGACCGGGCACGCCTGGACGCAGGCACCGCAGGTGACGCAGTCCCAGACTGATTCCTCGGGGACGGCGCTGGGTACCAGTGGCGCTTCGCGAGCGCCGTCGGTGGTGGCGAACAGCTGGTCGCGCACGCCCATGATCACAAGCTTGGGCGACAGCAGCTTGCCGGTCTGGTTGGCGGGACAGACGTCCTGGCAGCGCCCGCACTCGGTACACGAGAAGGCATCCATCACCTGCTTCCAGGTGAGGTCCGCCGCGGTGCCGGCGCCGAACCGCAGATCCTCTTCGCTTTCGCCCTCCTCTGGTTCGAACCGCAGTGGCTCCAGCCGGCCGCGGCCTGCGGTGCGCCCGAACCAGACGTTGATCGCGGCGGTGGCGATGTGCAGGTGCTTGGAGTAGGGGAGATACGCGAGGAACGCCAGGATCGTGCCCACGTGAATCCAGACGAACACCCGCTCCAGTACGCGTGTGGCGCCGTCGTCTGAGAACAGATGCGACAGCAGATGGGAGACCGGCGACCAGGAGGCGGGCCATTCGTTCCAGCCGAGCGCGATCCGCGATGCGTGCCACAGCAGCAGCGAGATCACGATCGTCGCGATCAGCGCGAGAATCAGGTCGGCTTCACCCATGTGGCTGCCCTGGAAGCGGCGCGGCCGGACCACGTGGCGCACCCAGAACGCGGAGCCGACCCCCACCAGCACCAGCACGCAAAAGATGTCGACCAGCAATGCGTACCAGCCCTGATGACCGAGCCACGGGAATGTCTGGTGGCGGTCGACGATCCCGATCATCGCGATCACGATCGTCGGCCCGAGCACGAGGAAGCCCCAGAACACGAACGCGTGCATCAGTCCCGGCCAGAAGCGCTGCAGCAGCTTACGCTGGCCCAGCACGATCGTCACCTCGTTGCGGACACGGATCGGCGTGTCTCCACGACGCTCCGTGGGGCGCGCGTCCCTGACCAGCTGCGTCAGGCGCGCCAGCCGCCGGCTGAAGATCAGGCCGCTGGCCGCGAGCGCAAGCGCCAGCGCGATCACCTCCGGCAGGGAGACTATGCCCCCCTCGCCTTCTGCAGCTCGGCCACGATCGCGGGCAGCACCGTGTGCAGGTCGCCGATCACGCCGTAATCGGCGTGGGCGAAGATCGACGCCTCACCGTCCTCGTTGATCGCGAGCAGCCGCTTAGCGCCCTTGCACCCGGCCATGTGTTGGGTGGCGCCGCTGATTCCGCACGCTATGTAAATATCGGGCGCGACCTTGGTGCCGGTCTGGCCAACCTGATCGGAGTGCGGTCGCCAGCCGGCACTGGTCACCGCGCGCGAGCAGCCGACGGCGCCGCCGAGCAGTGCGGCGAGCTCTTCGATCACGGCGAAGCCCTCAGCCGAGCCGACTCCGCGCCCTCCGGAGACCACGACCTTCGCGTCCTCAAGCGAGACGCCGCCAGCCGATGCGCTGACCCGCTCGCTCGCGGCGACTGCCAGATCGTTCTGAGAGGCCGCAACGAACTCGACCTCGGCCAGGGCCGACGTATCGGCCGCAACCGTGTGTGGCGCGACCGTCATCAGCAGGGTCGGCGCCCGCAACAGCGCCTGTTCGAGCAGGCTGCCGCCCCAGCGCACGCGCGTCACGGTTGGTGGGTCGCCGGCTTCGAACGCGGTCGTGTTCGCGGACAGCGGCAGATCCAGGATCGCCGCGGTGTGGGCGAGCACCTCGTCGCCGCGGTCACTGCCCGGGCCGACGACGGCTCCGGGCTGGCGGGCCCTCACGAGGTCGGCCACCGTCTGTCCCCAGGCGGCGGCTGCGTAGGTGCCAGCGATCGATATGGCGGTCAGCCGGCCACCGTCGGCGACACCGCGAGCGAACGTGATCGCCTGCTGTGAGAGCTCGTCGCCGGCGTCCTCGATCAGTACCAGGACGTCCATCAGACGAGCCCCAGATCCGACAGGATGGCGACGACTGCCGGTGCGGCGTCGGCGCCCTGACCGAGCACCTCCAACTGCTTGCCCGCATCAGGTGGGAGCACCAGTCGCACCATCTCAAGCCGCGCGGCAGGGGCGATTGGCGAGGAGCTGACGATCGGCTTGCGCTTGGCGCGCAGGCGGCCCGGCACCGACGGGTAGCGCGGCAGGTTCAGCCCCTCGCGCACCGCGACCACGGTGGGCAGCGGCACCTCGTAGACGTCACGCCCGCCGGGCACCTCCTGCTCGCAGCGGGCGATCCCGCCATCGAACGAGATCCGCTTGACCGCGGTCACACAGGGGTAGCCCAGCGCGTGCGCCACCCGGATCGGGACCTGATAATTGCCTGCGTCTGCCGACTCGTTCCCGAACAGGATCAGGTCGTAGGACTGCTCGTCCTCCTGGATCGCCGCGACGATCGCTGCGGCTGTGGCCTGCGGATCCCACTCGCCGCCGTCGGTGACGAGATGGATCGCGCGGTCGGCACCGATCGCCATCATGTCGCGCAGTTGCTCCTCGGCCTCCGGTGGACCGAGCGTCAGCACCGTGCACGAGCCGCCGTCGCGCTCGACTATCTGCACCGCCTCCTCGACGCCGCACTCCTCGTGTGGGCTGACCGTGAAACCCAGGTGCTTGGTCGAGATCGCGCGCTGATCGTTGGTCAGCACCATCTTCCCGCCGGTCAGCGGGACACGCTTAACGCAGACGAGAATGTCCATCTGCCGCTACCGCCGGATTCGCTCGTTGGCGGGATCGAAGACTGAGGTCGAGTCGATGCTCGCAACCGTAACCGGATAGCGCTCGCCCATGTACTGGACCTGCAGCCGGTTCCCGACCGTGGCGTGCTCCGGCGGCAGGTAGCTCATCAGGATGTAGGAGCCAAGCGACGGACCGGACCCGGCGCTGGTCACATACGAGCGCCGCCCCTTGCGATTGATGAGCGGCTGGCCATCGGTCGTGAGCAGCGGCTCACGACCGAGCATGTAACGCTTGACACCGGAAGCCGAGGTGTGGTCATCGACGGTCAGCGTGCACATCAAGGCCGCCGGCTGCTCCTGGCGGTGGGCGACGTGCGCCTGTTTGCCGATGAAGTCCTGGTCCTTGACCTTCCCCCAGGCCATACCTGCCTCGACGACGTTGTACTCACCGTCCAGCTCGGCGCCGTAGGCGCGATACCCCTTCTCGAGCCGGCCGGTCGTGCCGTAGACGCCGCTCCCGGCTGCGATCATGCCGTGCGGTTCGCCCGCCTCGGACAGGATGTCCCAGAGTCGTGCGCCCTGCTCGATCGGCACGTACAACTCCCAGCCCAGGTCGCCAACGTAAGAGATGCGGGACGCGAGCACCTGCATCGGGCCGACCTCGATGCTGCGCCAGTTGGCGAACGGGAAGCCCTCGTGGGAGATGTCGCCGCGCGACACGGAGGACAGGATGTCTCGCGCGCGCGGACCCCAGAGGCCGAGTGTCGTCCAGGCGCTCGTCTGGTCATGCACCTGGGCCGAACCGTCCTGCGGCAGGTTGTCCTTGAACCATTTGAGGTCAGACATCCCGTAGGCGCCACCGGTGACGACGCGGAACAGGTCGTCGGCCATCCGCATGATCGTGAGATCCTGCTTGAAGGTGCCGCTCGGGGTCAGCAGCGGCGTGTACACGACGCGGCCGACCGGCACGTCCATCTGACGCATCGCGATTCGCTGAACCGCGTCGAGTGCGCCGGGCCCGGACACGTCGAAGATCGCGAACGCGGTGAGGTCGACGATCGCAGCGCGATCGCGCATCGCCAGGTGCTCGGCGTTGATGATCGGTGACCACCAGCGCGCATCCCACTCGGATTCGCGACGGGGGATGCGCTCGCCATATTCGTCGAGCAGCTTCGCGTTCTGCTCGTACCAGACGGGCCGTTCCCAGGCGGCGGCCTCGTAGAAGACGGCGCCGCGCGCACGCTCACGCTCGTAGAAGGGCGGCACCCGCACGCCGCGGTCGGACTCCCATTGCTCGCCCGGGTGGACGATCCCGTACATCTTGTTGAAACCCTCGCCGGCGCGCGCGAATACGTGCGTGCGGGTCTTCTGCGACGGGTAGGCGCGGGCGATGTTGGACTCGAACACGTCGATCTCAGACTCGCCGTGAACCATCAGCTCGGCAACCGTCTTGCCGGCGCCGGGGCCCTCCTTGATCCAGATCGCGGCAGCCGACCAGAGGCCCCTGACCTCAGGAGTCTCGCCCAGCAGCGGCAGGCCGTCGTAGGTCACTGACAGCAGTCCGTTGATCGCGTACTTCACACCGACCGACTCGTCGCCGACGATCTCAGGCATAAGCTCGAGCGCGATCTCCATCTGCGGGTCGAAGTCGTCCTGCGTGAACGGAAGCTCCGTGGGCGTCAGCGCCGACTCCGCGATCGAGGGGATCTCGTCGGCATCGATCATGATCGGCCGGTGTGCGTAGGAGCCGATCTCGAGGCCGGTGCCTTCCTGGCGCTCGTACATGTTCGTGTCGACGTCGCGCACGATCGGGTACTCGATCATGCCCTTGGCATTGGCAAACCGCGGCACCGGGCCGATGTCGATCATCTGGTGCACGGATGGGGCGATCGGGATCGAGGCGCCGGCCATCGTGGCGATTCTCGGGCTCCAGCAGCCGCAGGCGATCACCACGCGCTCGGCCTCGATGTCGCCGCGATCGGTGCGCACGCGGCGGATGCGACCGCCCTCGACGTCGAGGCCCAGGACCTCCGTGTTGGCAGAGACCGTCAGGCCGGCCTGCTGCGCGCGTTCGCGCATGATCGTCGCGGCCCGCAGCGAGTCGACGACGCCGGCCCCCGGCGTGTAGAAGCCGCCGACGATCAGCTCCTCGTTGATGAACGGGACGAGCTCCCTGACCTCCTGCGGCGTGATGATCGAAACAGGCTCGATCCCCCATGAGATCGCCGAGGAGACACGCCGCTGCAACTCCTGCATACGGTCCTGGCCGCGCGCAACCTCGATGCCGCCGCTCTCGATGAACACGCCCAGTTCCTTGTACTGGCGCATGCTCTCGAGCGTCAGCTGCGTCATCTCCTTGGAATGATCGACCGGGAAGATGAAATTGGAGGCGTGACCGGTCGAGCCACCGGGGTTGGGCAGCGGCCCCTTGTCGATCAGGGTGATATCACGCTGGCCCAGTTGGGTGAGGTGGTAGGCGAGGCTGTTCCCGACGATCCCAGCGCCGATGATGACGATGCTCTGGGAGGCGGGCAGGGGTGCGCTAGAGCTGCTCATACAACTTATATATCAGAGGCTGGGCCTGGGTGGGAGGGGATCCGGGCCTGTTGGGGAAGGGCGATCCTGCTTGGCTGGGAGGACAAGCGTGCTTGATCTGACAAATCGTGACGCACCCCAGTGATTTGCTCGAAAGCGCCCGATTTTGACGCTGATCCGATCAAATCAACGCCGGCCGCGGAGGTTTGTCAGATTCTGCAAGCTCGCGGTCAGCGAGCCGGTCACCCGGCTCGTCCCCGAGTCGCGCAGCGACCCGGTCGGAGAGTCGCCCGGCGAGCGGATCGGACTCAGGCGAAGTGACAGGTCTTGGCCGCCCGCTTGAACGCGGGCGAACGGACGTCGATCGTGCTCGGCACCAGCAGGAACAGATTGCTGGCCAGGCCCTCCATGATCGAGTAGCCCTTCGGGCTGGTGGGCGGCGTCGACGTCGGGTCAGGGAAACCGGAGACACCATGGCGCCGCATGCACTCTGAAGTGGCCACCAGCTGCTCCTTCTGCTGCTCGGAGGCGGGGTGAGCACCCGGCCCGCCGCCAGGCAGCAGCTTGTGGCAGGTGGCCTGAGCGGTCTTGAAGGACGGCGAGAACGGGTTGATGCCGGTGCCGTTGAGGTTGAGGCCGCCACCGCCGGTCGAAGGATCGGGGAAGCTCGGAACTCCGTGGCTGCGCATGCAGGCCGAGAACGCCAGCATCGAGTGCCCGGCCGACGAAGTCTTCTGTTCGTGGTCCGACGAGCCGCAGCCGGCGATCGCGGCGATGCAGGCGAGGACCGCGAGAGCTGCGAGCACTCGCTGACCGCGTGGGAGAGTGATGAAGGCTGACATAGGCAATCCGCTCGACATCCGGCGTTCTATCGCGTGGCGAGTAACGCGCGGGTAACAGCGGCACGGGCGACAGCAGCCTCACCGGCGGCACGAGCTTTACGTTCGGCAGAAGCGGCACGGTCAGCACTCGACCACGTTCACGGCAAGGCCCCCGAGCGAAGTCTCCTTGTAACGATCACTCATGTCCATGCCGGTCGCGTACATCGTGCGGATCACCGCGTCGAGGGAGACGTTGTGGTTGCCGTCGCCGCGCAGCGCCAGCTGGCAGGCGTTGATCGCCTTGACCGCGGCGATCGCGTTGCGCTCGATGCATGGCACCTGAACCAGCCCGGCAATCGGATCGCAGGTCAGGCCGAGGTTGTGCTCCATCGCGATCTCGGCCGCGTTCTCGACCTGTCGCGGCGTGCCGCCCAGAACCTCACAGAGCCCGGCGGCGGCCATCGAACAGGCTGAACCGATCTCACCTTGGCAGCCGACATCGGCGCCTGAGATCGAGGCGTTCTCCTTGACGATTGAGCCGACCGCCGTGGCCGTCAGGAGGAACCGGTACACGCCCTCCAGATCGGCCCCCGGCACAAACCGCACGTAGTAGTGCAGGACGGCTGGCACCACCCCCGCGGCGCCGTTGGTGGGAGCTGTGACGACGCGCCCGCCCGCGGCGTTCTCCTCGTTGACGCTCAGCGCGAACAGGTTGACCCACTCGAGCTCCCACAGCGGCTCGTTGGTCGGCTCCGCGCTCAACTGCGCGTGCAGCTTCGAGGCTCGCCGCGGGATCTTCAGGCTGCCGGGAAGCACCCCCTCCTGCGTGAGTCCGCGCGCGACGCAGTCTTGCATCGCCGTCCAGATCACATCCAGGCGGTCCTCCAGGTCGACCTGGCTGCGGATGCTGAGCTCGTTGGCTCGTGCGACCTCGCCGATCGTGAGGTCGGCGGCCTCCGCATGGGCGATCAGCTCGGCCGCGCTCCTGAACGGATACGGGAGCTCCGGCGGCGGCGGTCTGTCATCGCCCACGTGCGTACGTTAGGTCGCCGCCCGCCAAGCGGGGCGGGCGGCGACGGCAAAACCTCACTCGGTCGGGATCTCCCCGTAGACCATCCCGAGGTCGATCCCCTGCCTCTTTCTGACGACCTGTGAGATCACGTAGATCGCAATCGCCAGCACGTACATGCCGCCCATCAGGTAGTAGGAGTCGACGTTGTTGACGCCGTAAGCGTCGTCGGTGAACCACTTGACCAGCGCGAACACGAGGAGCGCTCCGAACACGATCGCGGCCGCCGTGATCAGCGGGATGCCGGCGACCTTGTACTTAGCGATCGGCGAGGCGTTGTAGATCTCGGGCTTGCGCCAGGGCAGGATCGCCGCCGCGACGGTCGTACCCAGGAACGTGATCGCGATCACCAGGGTCGCGTCGAGCGTGTACGACGCGAACTTTGGGCTGTAGGCGTAGAGCGCCGCCAACGGGATCGACGGCAGCAGCATCAGCCCCAACGCCCAGTACGGAACGCCGTTGCGCGACACGCCGGCCACGGCCTCGGGCAGGATGCGGTCGAAGGCGGTGGCAAACACCACACGGGTCGAGGACAGGAACACCGATCCGACCCAGCCGAAGAACCACAGCGACATGATCAGGATCAGCAGGAACTGCAGCACCGGGCTTGAGAACATCATCGCGGCAAGCATCGCCGGATACGCGAACGCGCCGGTCGGGATCGTGCCGGCCCAGTAGGCGTTGCTCGAAGCCATGTAGAAGGTCCAGCCGAACGTCTTGGCGAACAGCAGGAAGAAGATCACGGCAACGATCGTCGTCGAGATCAGTGCGCCGCCCATCGCATAGATGTTCTTGCGGAAGTCAGAGGCGCCCCGCACCTCGCCATAGAGTGTCGCCCCCCAGTTCGACCAGAGGTTGAAGAAGAGGATCATCGGGATCAGGATCAGCACGCCATTCAGGTTGAACGAGCCGACGCTGGTCGGTGTGTAGCCGGAGGTGCCGGCCTTGATCGTCTGCGCGTAGGCGTTGCCGGTGGTGCCGTAGAGCTTGGCCGACTGGGTGTTGAAGTGGTGGATGAAGCCGGCCTTCGAGCTGACCAGCAGTATGACTCCGGTCACGACGAGCCCGAAGACGCCGCCGTAGAAGCAGAGCTTCTGGATGCGCCCGTAGGTGCGGATTCCCAGGGCGATGAACAGCGACGCCAGCAGCGCCGTGACAACGGATGCCACAAACACGCCCGTGTGGCTGCCCCAGAAGGTGACTCCGCCATGCCAGCCCACGATCGCCGACAGCGGGCCGAGCACCTCGACGTTGAGGATGTTCGCGTAGATAGGTACCCAGTACCAGAGGATGAACCACCAGCCTGCGACCGCCAGCACGAAGCCGATGCCGCCGCCCAGGATGCGGCTCATCCAGACGTAGTCGCCGCCGGCGCGCGGCATCACTGAGATTAGCGACGCGTAGGTGATGGCCTGGAAGATCAGCCAGGCGCAGGCGATCACCACGGCCCACACCAGCCCGCCGTGGGGTACGAACGGCGCGTAGGTGAAGATGTACCAACCCAGCGTGACCAGGTTGATCGCGAACGTCGCATAGATGAACGCGTCGCGCACCGACCAGCCACGCACAAGCCCTGTGGCCTTGCGTACGAAGACCGCCTGCTCCTCGAACGCTCCACCTGTAGTCGCACTCATAGCTTGCCCCTCGCTTCTGTCGACATGTACCCCTTCTCCTCTCAGCTGGGCCGGCGCCCAGCGACACGATCCACCTCGAGCGACCCGTCAGCCACTCGTAAGCACGAACTTCTTGACCTGCTTGCCGTCCTCGATGTCGATCACGGCGCCCAGCAGCTGTCCCTGCTCGTACGAGCTGCCCGGGTTCACGCAAAGCGTCTTGCCGAGCCGCTTGGTGCCACGCGACTCGTGGATGTGGCCGTGCACTGAAAGCGCGGGCTCGAACCGCTCGATCGCTTCGCGGACCGCGGTTGAGCCGACCGGCACGACCGCGTGGCCGGCATCCTTGAGGTCCATGTCCGCGGTCAGTTCGGGAGCATCGTCCAGCCCGGTCCCGTGCGGCGGGCAGTGGAGGCTGAAGATCGTGCGCTCGGGCGGGTTGGTGACCTGGTCGACCATCTTTGCGATGCGCGCAGCGAGCTGCGGCTCGTCCTCCTCGCGGTAGGTGTCCCAGGGCGTGCGATTGGCCCAGCCGCTCGAGACCATCTGGTAGCCCTCGAACTCGACCACGCGGCCCTCGCCGAGCTCGACCGTCTTTGCCTGCAGGATCACGTCGTCGACCTCGAGCTGGTCATCGTTGCCCGGGCACACGAAGCAGCGAATGCCGGTGCCCGCGAGCCTCTCGTCCGCCAGATCCATCCATTCCGCGACGGTCCCGAGCATGTGCTGATCGAATAGGGCGTGCCAGCGGACCTCGTCCTTGGCGAGCTCGGCGAGCTCGTCGGGGTCGGTCCGAAACGGGTAGTAGCCGCGACGCTTGACGGCGTGCTCGAACGCTGCGACCTGCTCCTCGCCGACGAGCGTCTCCCGGTTCTCGAGCAGCGTCGAGTGCCAGCTGTCGTTGCCGTCGGCGATGATCGGGACCAGCGCCTTGCCGGTCATGTCGCCGCCGAGGATGATCACGTCGGCCTTGTAGTGCTTACCGGAGTTCAGGAACTTGCGCCAACAGGTCTCCGAGCCGTGCACGTCGGTCGCGAAGAAGATCCTCACTGCTCCACCTCCTCGGGCAGGTCATACCAGCGTTTCTTGTCGCCGACCTTCGCGCGCAGTCTCCAGGAGCGGCCCTTGGGCTCTGCCTCGATTCGGTCCAGCAGCTGCTGCAGACGCTCGGCCACGCGGGCCTGCTCAGGCTGGCCGATCGCGTAGTTGTCCACGTGTGCCGCGGCCTTGGTGAGGTTGGCTGTGATCGTTCGGCACAACCCCCAGTCGGCGGCGCACAGCTGCGCGACCCGCTCGGCGTTGACCGCGTCGCCGTCGTGGTCGGCGACCGCATGTCCGTGCAACAGCAGCACCGTGTCGCGGATGTCCTTCTCGTTGAGCTCGATGATCTGGAGCTTGGTGAGCAGCAGTTCGGCCAGCGGCACCGTGTTGCTCTCCGTCGTAAGCCGGTCTGAGAACGGGATCTCGTGGCACATGCGGAACGCACCGACGAAGACGTCGATCTGACGGCCGTTCTCAGTGTCGTGGAAGAGCAGGCGCTCCTTGCTGTTCATCGCGTTGAACATCACATGCGGCTCATAGCCCGCCGCACTCAGCAGCTTGCCGGCGTTACCGCTGCCGCCCTTGGGCACGGCAAAGTCGAGGTCCTTGTACTGACGGTCGAGCGCCTCCGGCACATCGGACGCGCGCAGCCGCACCGCGACGCCGCCGAGCAGCGCGAAGGTGACGTTCTGGTCGTGCGCGACCGCGAGCAGCCGCTCACCCTCCTGGACGATGTCGGGAAGGATCTCGGTCATCCGTTACTCGCCCTGAAGCCCTGCGTGCGACCTCACATCGGGTCCTTCATCCGTGGTGGCGGGCATCCAGTCAGCACCTGTTATTAGACTTATATATCACCGGCCCCAGCCAGGTCAACAACGAGGGAGCCATGGCAGCTGACAGCTCGAGCACGCGCATGTTCATCGGCGGCAGGTGGTGCTCCGCAGAGGCCGGAGCAACCTTCGACGCCACGAGTCCGGCCACCGGTGAGCACCTCGGCCCGGTTGCCGAGGGAACCCGGGTCGACGCCGACTCGGCCGTGGCTGCAGCTGCGGCTGCATTCACCGATTGGGAGCGGGAGACCGCCTTTGCCCGCGGGCGGATGCTGCATCGCGTCGCCGACCGCTGCGCCGTCCGGCGAGACGAGCTGGCCCGGGCGGCGACGCTCGACCAGGGCAAGCCGCTGGCGGAGTCCTACGACGAGGTTGACGAGCTGATCGCGATGTGGCGGGCCGCCGCGGAGGACGGCATCCGCATCGAGGGCTCGATCCCGCAGAGCTCGTCTCCGGGTAAGCGCGTCCTCGTGTTGCGTCGCCCGGTCGGTCCGGTGGCGGTCGTGACCCCGTGGAACTGGCCCTACACGATGCCGGCTGAGATCGTTGCGCCTGCGCTGGCCGCCGGCAACACCGTGGTCTGGACGCCTGCACCAAGCACCGCTCATTGTTCGGGCCTGCTGGCGCACTGCATTGCCGACGCGGACC
Organism: uncultured Conexibacteraceae bacterium; assembly: GCA_963844665.1. Taxonomy (GTDB): domain Bacteria; phylum Actinomycetota; class Thermoleophilia; order Solirubrobacterales; family Solirubrobacteraceae; genus Palsa-465. The sequence goes on along the minus strand of CAWJPB010000005.1, from coordinate 337,890 downwards.
TGCCGCCTGGTGTCTTCAATTTCGTCACGGGGCCAGGATCGATCGTGGGCGACGAGCTGGTCGGGCATCCGCGGATTGCGGCGGTGGGGTTCATCGGCTCGACCGCCACCGGACTTCGGATCGCGCAGCGCGCCGCCGGCAAACGGCTGCTGCTCGAGATGGGTGGGAACGGCCCACTGGTCGTGCTTGAGGATGCGGACCTGGAGGCGGCGGCGGATGCGGCTGTGGTGGGCTGCTTCCTGTGCGCGGGGCAGAGCTGCACGGCGGGCGAGCGGCTGCTAGTCCACGCGGCGGTGCGCGAGGAGTTCGTCGCGCTGTTGGCGGCGCGGACGTCCGCGGGTGCCCAGCTGGGGGATCCACTCGAGCTCAGTACGACGCTGGGGCCGCTGAACAACGACGCTGTTGCGTCGAAGATGGACGAGCACGTGGACGATGCGGTCGCTCGCGGCGCGCGGGTGGTGGCCGGCGGCCAGCGGGCCGCCGGCTTCGCGACTCCGCTGTACTGGCCGGCCACGATCCTCGACGGCGTCGCGCCGGAGGCACTGGCGGTGACGGAGGAGACCTTCGGCCCGATCGCGCCGATCGTCGAGATCGACTCGCTGGAGACCGCGATCGCGCTCACCAATGAATCCCCGTATGGCCTGCTCGCTGCGATCTTCACGGCGGATCTGTCGCGCGGTCTGAGGTTCGCCGACGCGGTCCGGAGCGGTCTGGTGAACATCAACGAGACGACGAACTACTGGGAGAACCACCTGCCGTTCGGCGGTCGCGCGGGCAGCCTCAGCGGGGTCGGCCGGGTCGGCGGTCGCTACCCGTTCGACACGCTTACCGACCTGCAGACGGTCGTGATCGGCTGAGTCGGTTGCCGCACCGCTGCCGCACCGTCGGCTCTCGTTGAGGGCTCCACCGTGTATTCGCTGCGGCTGCGGCTGCGGCCAGCCGGTCAGCCGCCCTGTGCGACCCTGACGGGCCCTGCCCTGCCCGAGCGGGCATAAATCCGCCAATCGCCTGCCCGTCGGGCGATTGGCTTAAAAAGTGCCGAAATACGGGAGCGGTTGGGAGAATCGCCGCAGCCGCTGGTGATTCTCCCAACCGCTCCTGTTTGCTGCGGTCGGCAAGGCGGAGGCGGAGGCGGAGGCCGCCCAGGTTCAAGCGCGATAGAACGGCACGTCAACCAGCGGCTCAAGCGGCGTCGCGCCCCTGATCAGGTCGGCCGCCTTCTCCGCGAGCATCGCGACAGGCGCGTAGATGTTGCCGTTGGTGACGTAGGGCATCGAGGAGGCGTCGACGACGCGCAGACCCTCGACGCCCCACACCTTCATCGTGGTCGGGTCGAGCACATCGCCTGGGCCAGTGCCCATCCGGCAGGTGCAGGACGGGTGCAGCGCGGTCTCGGCGTCGCGGGCGACCCAGTCGAGGATCTGCTCGTCGGTCTGGACCGCTGGGCCCGGTGAGAGCTCGCCGTCGCTGAATTGGTCGAACGCGGGCTGCTTGAGGATGTGGCGGGCGACGCTGATCGCCTCGAGCCACTCACGGCGATCCTGCTCGGTGGAGAGGTAGTTGAAGCGCAGCGCGGGGTGGCGGCGTGGATCGGTCGTGACGATCTTGACGGAGCCGCGAGCGTCCGAGTACATCGGTCCGACGTGGACCTGGTAGCCGTGGCCCTGGGGCGCAGAGCCGTCGTAGCGGATCGCCAGCGGCAGGAAGTGGAACATCAGGTTCGGGTAGGCGACCTGATCGTCACCGCGGACGAAGCCGCCGGCCTCAAAGTGGTTGGTGGCGCCAGGCCCCGTGCGTCGCAGCAACCACTCAAGCCCCACCTTGGGTCGGTTCCGGTACTTCATCGCGGGCGCGACTGAGACCGGCAGCTTCGAGGCGTACTGCACATAGACTTCGAGGTGGTCCTGGAGGTTCTCGCCGACACCCGGCACGTCGGCGACGACCCCAATCCCGAGCTTTTCGAGGTCCCGAGCGTTGCCGACGCCGGAGAGCTGCAGCAGCTGGGGCGAGTTGATCGCGCCGCCGCAGAGGGTCACCTGGTCGGCCGCGATCGTGCGGGCGCCACCGCGTTCGAGAAGCTCGACGCCGGTCACGCGAGTGCCGTCGAATAGCACTCGGGAGACGAACGCACGACAGCGGACCTCGAGGTTCGGGCGCGATAGCGCTGGGTGTAGATAGGCGCGCGCGGAGCTCAGACGGCGTCCTCTGTAGATCGTCCGGTCGAACGCCGCGAATCCCTCCTGGCGGTAGCCGTTGACATCACTGGTCAGCTCGTAACCTGCCTGCTGGACCGCGTCGAAGAAGGCGTGGAAGAGGGGGTTCCTGACCGGTCCGCGCTCGAGCTGCAGTGGGCCATCGCCGCCGCGCCACTGATCAGCTCCCGCCAGACATGTCTCCATCCGCTTGAAGTACGGCAGGCAGTGCGCATAGTCCCAGTACTCGAGGCCGGGGTCGGCGCCCCAGCGTTCGAAATCGAGCGGGTTGCCGCGCTGGAAGATCATGCCGTTGATCGAGCTCGAACCGCCCAGCACCTTGCCGCGCGCGTGGTAGATCCTGCGACCGTTCATGAACGGCTCGGGCTCAGACTCATACTTCCAGTCGTAGAAGCGGTTGCCGATCGGGAAGGAGAGCGCAGCCGGCATGTGGATGTAGACGTCCCAGAGGTAGTCCGGACGACCAGCCTCGAGGACCAGCACGCGGGTCGACGGATCCTCGGACAGCCGCGCACCGAGCACGCAACCGGCGGCGCCGCCGCCGACGATCACGTGGTCGTAGCGCTCGGCCGTGCCGGCGCTCACAGAACGCTCCGGATCTCTTCCTCGAAGGTGGTGACGTGGCCGGTGACGATCTTCCGGGCGCGCTCAGGGTCGCGGTCCGCGATCGCCTCGAGTAGCGCCTCGTGCTCGTAGACCCGCTGGAACAGATGCGGTAGCCGATCGATCACCAGGTACCAGATCCGCAGCGACAGATTGAAGTAGCGGTAGAGCGTCTCCTCGAGGAACGGGTTGTCGCAGGCGCGATATATGAAGCGGTGAACGCGCGTGTCGAGCGCCATCAACGCCGACATGTCCTCACTGCCGCGGCTGCCGCGCAACTCGGCGATCAGCGCATCGATCTCGGCGCGTCCCGCATCGGTCAGACGCGCGGCTGCGAGCCCGGCGGCATGTGCCTCGAGCACCTCGCGAACGTCCGCGATCTGGGCAAGGTCCTGGATGTTGATCTCGGCGGCGAAGGTGCCCCGGCGGGGGAAGACGGTGACGAGGTTCTCCAGTGCCAGGCGCTTGATCGCCTCACGGATCGGCGTACGTCCCATCTGCAGCTCGCGGCCGAGCTGATCCTCGTCGATCGGCTCGCCTGGCCTGATCCTGAGTGTGACGAGCCGGTCGCGCAACTCCTCGTAGGCTCGGTCGGCGAGCAGCGCATGTGGCTGATTCGAGGCAGCCCGGAGCGCTGATATATCACTCATGGATCTGGAGCTTATCCGGGCCGTCAATCCCCGGGCTGCGGAACGCCGTGGACCCTTGGTCCCCAAGCTCGGTGCGGACCCTTAGTCCCCAAGCTCGGTGCGGCGCCGGTTGACGAACTCCTGCAACTCCTCGCGGATGCCATCGTCGAGCGCCGGGGCCTCGTAGGAATCGAGCTTCTCACGCCAGAGCTCGGATGCGCGCGCGTTCGCGTCACGGGCCCCGCGGCGGGTCCAGCGGTCGAAGTTGTCAGTCGACGACAGCATCGGCCGGTAGAAGCACTCGCGGAAGCGCTCGAGCGTGTGCGCGGCGCCGAGGAAGTGACCGCCGGGGCCGACTTCCGTGTGCGCGCCCCATGCCAGTGATGCCTCGTCGAACTCGATCGGCGTGAACTCGTAACGCAGTTCCCGAAGCAGCTCGATATCGACGATGAACTTCTCATAACACGAGACGAGCCCGCCCTCGAGCCAGCCGGCCGAGTGCATCACGAAGTTGGCGCCGGCCAGGAACGTCGGCAGGAACGTCATCAGCGACTCATAAGCCGCTTGGGCGTCGACCACAGTCGAGGAGTTGAGCGCTCCGCCACCGCGCCACGGGAGGTTGAAATGGCGCGCGATCTGTCCCGTGCAGAGCACGCCGATGCCCGACTCCGGGGTGCCGAACGACGGCGAGCCGGATTGCATGTCGGTGTTGGACAGGAACGAGCCGAACACCACAGGACAGCCCGGGCGCAGCAGTTGTGCGAGTGCGACCCCGGCGAGCGCCTCTGCCATCTGCTGCACGAGCGTGGCCGGCAGCGACACCGGAGACATGGCGCCCATCAGCAGGAATGGGGTGATGACGACGGCCTGGTTGGCCTTCACGTACTCGAACATCGCCGAGAGCATGCGGTCGTCGTAGCGCAGTGGCGAGTTCACGTTGATCAGGCTGATCGAGGCGGGGGAGCGCTCGATCGCCTCACGCCCGCCGAACAGGATCTCTCCCATGCGAATCGTGTCGGCGGCGTTCGGGCCGCTTGTGACCGATCCCATGTACGGCTTGTCGCTCAGCGTCTGCAGCGCGTAGACCATGTCGAGATGGCGCGAATCCAACGGCCGGTCCTCGGGCTCGCAGATCGTGCCGCCGGGGGAGTCGAGTTCGTCAAACACCTGCGAGAGCTTCACGAGGTTCTCGAAGTCGGCCATCTTCGCGTCGCGGCGGACGTCACCCTCGCGCACGAACGGGCAGCCGTAGACGGGCGCGAACGCCATGTTGTTGCCGCCGACCATCAGCGAGTTGGCGGGATTGCGCGCCTGCAGTTCGAACTCGCTCGGCGCCTTGGCGACCTGCTCGAGAATGAACTCGGGATCGAAGCGGACGCGGTTCTCGTCCTCGACGATCTGCCCGGCCGAGCGCAGCAGCTCTACGGCCTCCGGAAGCAGGAACTCGATTCCGATCTCCGACACGATCCGGCGCCAGCCGCGATCGAGGAGCGCAAGGGCGTCTTCGCTAAGGATCTCGTAACGGGGCATCGAGTTGACGAACATGGGCTCCGGCGTATCCTAACCACTATGGAACAGCAGTTTCAAGTAGGTTCGGGAGCGAGCCGATCCGGGGGCACGGCGGCGATCGACCGCGGCGCCGATCTGCTCGTGCGTGTGCTGGAAGCTGAGCAGCCAGTCGCCGTGACCGAGCTCGCCAACGCTGCTGGGCTTCCCAAGAGCACCGCCTCACGGCTGCTCTCAGCACTCGAACGGCGCGGACTCGTCGCCCAGGACGGGGAGCGCGGACGGCTGCGCCCCGGTCCCGCGATCCTGCGCGTGGCCGAGCGCGGGATGCTCGAGCGCAACCTCGTGGAGGTCGCCCGTCCGGCGCTTGACGCGCTGGCGGAGCTGAGCGGTGAGACGATCAACCTGGCGGTGCCCGGAAGCATCGGCGTCGAGCACCTGCTGCAGGTCGACGGTCTCCACTTCCTCGGCGTCGGCCAGTGGGTCGGGCGCACCGTCGACTTTCACAGCACCGCCAACGGCAAGGTCTTTCTGGCGTTTGATCGTGTGCTCGCGCCCGCTGGCGCGAGCACCATCGTCGCCCACACTCAGGCGACGATCACCGATCCGGAGCTGCTCCGATTGGAGCTCGCTCGGATCCGGCGCGACGGTTGGTCGATTGCGGTCGACGAGCTCGAGGTCGGGCTCGCGGCGATGGCGGCGCCGGTACGCGGCGCCAGTGGCGAGGTCGTGGCGGCGCTCAGCATCACCGGTCCGACCGTGCGAATGACGGCGGCGCGGATCGAGGAGCTGAGACCGCAGCTGGTCGAACAGGCAGACACGCTGAGCCGGCGGCTCGGCCACATCGAGGAAGGAGCACACGCGGCATGACCGACGAGGAGATCCTGCAGCTGCTGTATGAGGAGACGCTGACGGGCAACGCCCCGGCCGTGGCAGACGGCGTCAACCAGGGGCTCGAACAGGGAATGGAGCCGGAGAGGCTGCTGTTTGACGCGCTGATCCCCTCCTTGGAGGAGGTCGGTGCACGGTTCGAACGCGGCGATTACTTCGTCCCGGAGATGCTGATCGCCGCCCGCGCGATGCAGGGCGCGCTCGACATCCTGCGGCCGCTGCTGGCCGACACCGAGTCTGCCCAGGTCGGCACCTTCCTGATGGGCACCGTCAAGGGCGACGTGCACGACATCGGCAAGAACCTCTGCAACATCATGCTCGAGGGCGCCGGATTCAACGTGATCGACCTGGGTGTGAACGTCGCGCCGGAGACGTTCATCGAGCAGATCGAGGTGCACAAGCCGGACGTTGTCGGGTTCTCCGCGTTCCTGACCACGACGATGCCGATGTTCAAGGCGAACATCAACGCGCTCGAGAAGGCCGGCATGCGCGATCGCGTGATCGTGATGGTCGGCGGCGCGCCGGTCACGCAGGAGTATGCGGATGCGGTTGGTGCTGACGGCTTCGCGGCCGACGCCTCGACCGCTGTCAGGAAGGCCAAGGAACTGATCGAGCTGCGGCGCGAGAAGGTGCTCGCCTAATGGACACCGTCCTGCGCTCCAGGACCAAGACCGTCACGATTGGCGCCGAGCAGCCGTTCTGCATCATCGGTGAACGGATCAACCCGACCGGCCGCAAGCAGTTCGCACAGGAGCTGCGCGACGGCGACCTGTCACGGGCGGAGGCCGACGCGCTGGCGCAGGTCGCTGCCGGCGCTGACATGCTCGACGTCAACGCCGGGATCCCACTGGTCGACGAGGCCGAGCTGCTGAAGCAGATGCTCCGCACCGTCCAGGACACCGTCGACTCGCCGATCTGCATCGACTCGTCCGTGATTGAGGCACTGGAAGCCGGGCTCTCGGTCTACGAGGGCCGGGCGCTGGTCAACTCGGTCACAGCCGAGGACGAGAGACTTGAGGTCGTGCTGCCGCTGGTCGCTCGCCACGACGCCGCCGTGATCGGCCTGACCAACGACGAAACCGGGATACCGCACACCGCCGAGGAGCGCCTGCGCCACGCCAAGAAGATCGTCAGCGCCGCCCAGGATTACGGGATCAAGCCGGAGGACGTCGTGATCGACCCGCTGGCAATGCCTATCGGAGCCGACACAGAGACCGTCAAGACGACGCTGAGGGCGATGCGGATGATCCGTGACGAGCTTGGCGTGAACATGTGCGTCGGCGCCTCGAACGTCTCGTTCGGGCTGCCCGAGCGCCATGCGCTCAACGCGACGTTCCTGCCGGTGGCGATGGACGCGGGGCTGACCTCGGCGATCATGTCGACAGCTGAGGTCTGCGTCCAGAGCGTCCGCGCCGCGGACCTGCTGCTCGGTCACGACGCCTGGGGCGCGAACTGGATCGCCGCACACCGTGCTCGCGTCGCCGCTGCACAGCTGACGGCGGCCCAGGAGGCTGCTGCATCGTGAGTGGCGCCGCGCCGCAGCGTGCCGCCCGCGGTCGTCCGGAGCTGCGCGAGGTCGGGGCTGGGGCCGAGCCGACGGACGGCTCGGAGCGCGTCCAACTGCGATTTCTCCCAGACGGCGCCGAGGTCCGGGTCCCCAGCGGCACGCCGGTGTTCGATGCGGCCAGCTGGAACGGGATCGCGATCGACTCGACCTGTGGCGGTTACGGCACCTGCAAGAAGTGCAAGGTTCGGGTCGTCTCCGGCGAGCTGCCGGTCGGACCGATCGATCCGCGCGCATTCACCCAGGACGAGCTCAATGCCGGCTGGCGACTCGCCTGCCGCGCCGCTGCACGCACCGACCTGATCGTGGAGGTACCGCCGCTCCAAACCAGGCCGAAGGCGGCTCTGGCCGGAGTCGGCCGGCATGTGATCCTGCGCCCGTCAGTTCAAAAGCGCCACGTCGTTGTGCCCGAGCCGACGCTCGAGGATCAGCGTCCGGACCTGAAGCGGATCCTGGACGCGATCGACGACCTGGAGCCGACGGCCCGGCTGGGGGTCCTGCGCACGCTGGGTGGCACGCTCCGATCATCCGGGTTCGACGTCACCGCCGTGGTCGTCGACGAGGAGCTGATCGACGTCGAACCCGGCGACACAACTGCCCGGCGTTACGCGATTGCCTACGACCTCGGCACCACCACCGTCGTGGCGACCTTGCTTGACCTGGACTCGGGGCAGCCGCTGGCAGTGCGCTCGATGCTCAACCGCCAGCAGCCGTTCGGGGCCGATGTGATCACGCGAATCTCCGCGACGATGATGGAGCCGGACGCGCTCGGCAAGCTGCGCGAGCTCGCGCATCAGACGTTCGCTGAGCTGACCGCTGAGGTCTGCGAAGAGGCCCGGGTCGACCCGCGCGAGGTTTACGAGATCACCGTCTGCGGCAACCAGACCATGACTCAGCTGGCGCTTGGCATCGACCCGGAGCCACTTTCGATGGTGCCGTTCGTGGTCACAACCAACAGCTTTCCTGACGTGTGCGCGAGCGACTTCGGCGTCGAGTTGCATCCGCGCGCGCATGCCTTTGTATTCCCGTCGCTGGGCGCCTACGTCGGCGGTGACATCGTCGCTGGGATGTTGGCGACGGGCATGACCCGGGACCAGCGGCTGCGGTTGTTCATCGATGTCGGCACCAACTCGGAGATCGCGCTTGGTTCGAGCGAACGCGTGCTTGCGACAGCGGCTCCGGCGGGACCCGCGTTCGAGGCGGCACAGATCAAGTGCGGCATGCGTGCGGCCGACGGTGCGATCGAGGGCGTCAAGATCGATGGCGATGAGGTGCGCCTGCAGGTGATCGGCGACGTGGCGCCGGTCGGCATGTGCGGCTCAGGGCTCGTCGACGTCGTCTCCGAGCTGGTCCACAGCGGGCTGCTCGACCGCTCGGGTAGGTTTATCGACGAGGATCTGGCCGCCGAGTCGCACCCGACGCTCGTCGACCGCTTCGCCAAGATCGGCAAGGAACGGATCTTCATCCTCGAACGCAGGGGGACCACTCCCGAGGACTCGGTGTTCATCTCTCAGCGCGACATCCGCGAGCTGCAGTTCGCCAAGGCCTCGATCGCGACCGGCTGGCAGATCCTGCTGAGCGACCTCGGCGTCGAGCCAGGTGAGATCCAGCAGGTGCTGCTCGCGGGCAGCTTCGGCGCTTACCTGACGCCGCTCAGCGCCGTGCGGATCGGGCTGGTGCCGAAGCTGGCGCTGCCGCGGATCGTCTCCGCCGGCAACGTCGCGGGCGAGGGCGCAAAGATCGCTGCACTGTCGGCACGTGAGCGCGCTGAGGCCGACGCGATCCTGCGCGAGGTTGAGTACGTCGAGCTGTCCGGCCGCAGCGACTTCAACGATCTGTTCATCGACCAGCTCGCGTTCCCGGGCTGAGCGGTGCGGCGCTCGGGTGGGCGTGGCGGTGACGGCGTGCGCTTGGCGGTGATCGCCTGCGGAGCGCTCGCGCTCGACGTTCGCTCGATCGCCCGCCGTCGTGGCTGGGAGCTCGATGTGCACCCGGTGCCGGCACTGCTGCACAACCGGCCCGAGCGGATCCCGCCCGCGGTGCGCGAGGAGATCGACCGCCTGCGGGCCGGACACGACCGCGTCGTGATCGCCTACGGCGACTGCGGCACGTACGGTGGCCTCGACGAGCTGTGCGCCGAACTTGGCGTGCAGCGGCTGGAGGGTGATCACTGCTACGACCTGTTCGCGCGCGACGACGTGCGCGAGGCGATGGGCGAGCAGCCTGGGACCTACTTCCTGACCGACTTCCTCGCGCGGACGTTCGAGCACACGGTCGTGCGGGAGCTGGGCCTCGACCGTCATCCCGGCCTGTGCGAGGAGTACTTCCGCAATTACACGCGGGTCGTCTGGCTCGCGCAGCGGCCCACTGCGGCCAACCGCGCTGCGGCGGGCAGGGCAGCGGATCGGATCGGGCTGCCGCTGGAGGTGCGAGAGGTGGGCAACCGCGGGCTCGAACGCGCGTTGGCACTGGCTGTGGGCGACGAGAGAGCTGCGCTCGGCCAAGCGCCTGCTGCCGGCGACACGAACCCACGCAATGCTCGCCGAAGCCTAATAAAGGACTAGTCACAAGTCCTTGACAGCTTCGTCACAATTTCAACCCAGCAATGCCTTACTTTCCGACCAGGGCCTGCGGGTTGATTGGCCGGAGGTCTCGAGCAGAGCAAGTCAAAGCAAGATCTGAGGAGAACTATGCTTAGTCGGTATCGTCGCTCGGTCGGATCGGCCAAGGTACGCGTTGTCGTACCGGCCGTTACGGTCGCAGCGGTTGCCGCGTGCAGCCTGGGCGTCAGCGCAGCTGCCAACGCGAGCACCAACTGGTCGACGGTGACGTCGGCCAAGGCCGGTGGCGGCATGGCCGCGCTGGTGAAGGCCGCCAAGGCCGAGAAGTCCCTGAACGTGATCGCGCTGCCGCCCACCTGGGCGAACTACGGCGTCGAGATCACCACGTTCGAGAAGAAGTACGGGATCAAGATCCACAGCTTCAACCCCGATGGCACGAGCGCCCAGGAGATCCAGGCGATCAAGCAGGACAAGGGCCGCAGTTCGGAGCCGGACGCGATCGACGTCGGCGAGGCCTACACGGTCACACCCGGGTTCGGCTCGTCATACGTCACGCCGTACAAGGTCTCGACCTGGAAGGACATTCCGGCAGCCGCCAAGGCTCCGAACGGCGACTGGTTCAACGATTACGGCGGAGACATCTCGTTCGGCTGTGATATGACGATCGTCAAGACCTGCCCGACCTCGTGGAAGGCGCTCGAGAGCTCGCAGTACAAGAATGATGTGACGCTGAACGGCGCCATCGGGCAGGCTGCGGCCGCGACCGATGCCGTATACGCGGCCGCGCTCAACAACGGTGGGTCGTTGACCAACGTGCAGCCGGGCATCAGCTTCTTCAACACGCTGAAGTCCGACGGCAACTTCAACTCGTTCGACTGCAACTCACCGGCCGCCATTGAGGCTCACAGCTGCCCGATCCTGATCAACTGGGATTACCTGAACAGCGCCAAGGCATACGGCCTGCCGGCCAACATCGCGGCGCATTGGAAGGTCGTCGATCCGAGCGGGACGGGATTCGCCGGGTACTACGTCCAGGCGGTCAGCAAGTACGCCCCGCATCCGGCGGCCGCGCGCCTGTGGGAGGAGTTCCTGTACTCGGCCCAGGGTCAGAACATCTGGCTGAAGGGCGGCGCTCGTCCGATCGAGCTGCCGGCGATGCTGAAGGCTGGCACCGCCAACAAGAAGGCCGCTGCCGCACTGCCGAAGGTGACTGGCAAGGTGGCACTGCCGACCGTTCCTGAGTCAACCAAGGCCACCACGGCGATCGCCGCGGCCTTCCCGGCTTGACGACTGGATCAGAAGCAATCGCAGTAAGCAAGGGTCCCGCGGCGCCTCGGCGCCGCGGGACCGGTCGTTCGCGTACGGGTAACGGTCTCGCCTGGCTGGGGATGCTGCCGTTCACTCTGTACGTCCTGATCTTCCTGGGGCTGCCGCTCTACGAGGTGATCCATGGAGCGATCACCTCTGACTCCGGCGCGCTCACCTGGCAGAACTTCAAGGCGATCTTCAGCGGATCGCAGTACTGGATCCCGCTCAAGAACAGCCTGATCCTGTCAGCATGGACGGCTCTGCTCGGCGCCTTCTTCGGGACCTGGCTGGCGGCCGCGGTTGTCGCCGGCAAGCCCGGCGGCATGCTGCGCCGTACCACCTCGAGCGCGTCCGGTGTTCTCGCATACTTCGCCGGCGTTCCGCTCGCGTTCGCGTTCATCGCGACACTCGGCCGTGAGGGCGTCGTCACCAACTTTCTGAACACCATCGGCGTCGACCTATATGCCCATGGCTTCAACATCTCGTCGTTGTTCGGGGTGGGGCTCGTCTACGTGTACTTCCAGGTGCCGATGATGGTGATCCTGATCACGCCGGCGCTCGAGGGGCTTCGTCCCCAGTGGCGCGAGGCGGCTGAGAGCCTCGGTGCCTCCCGTCTGTCGTACATGCGCCACGTCGCGATCCCGGTGCTGACGCCGGCGCTCGTCGGCTCACTGCTGATCCTGTTCGGCAACGCCTTCTCCGCCTACGCCACCGCGCTTGCCCTGGTCGGTGCGGCCATCCCGCTGGTCCCCGCGGCGATCAACGAGGCGATCAATGGCAACGTGCTCGTCAACCAGGACCGGATCGCCTTGGCGCTCGGTGTCGAGATGATCGTGATCGTGATGGTCATCATGATCGGTTACTGGGCTGTCCAGCGCCGGGCCCGCAGGTGGCTGCAATGAGTGCGGTATCTCCGGGCACCCCGGGCGGTCTCGGCGCCGGGAGCCTGATCAATGAGATCGAGGAGGGGCCGGACGCCCCGCAGGTGTTCACCCCCCGACGTCGTGGGCGGCCACGCATCTGGCGGGTCGCGATCCTGGTGGTGGCGGCGATCTTCTTCCTCGGTCCGATCATCGCCTCGATCAAGTACAGCCTGTTGCAGCAGAACGGCCACTACGGCTTCAACAATTATTCCCAGATCATCAGCAACGGAGCGCTGCGCGACTCGCTGTTCACCTCGCTCGAGATTGCCGGAATCGCAGCAATTGTGGTGGTTGCCCTGATGCTGCCGACCGTCGTACTGGTGCGGTTGCGGCTGCCGAAGCTGACGCTGCTGCTCGAGGGAGTCACGATCCTGCCGCTGGTGGTGCCGCCGATCGTGATTGCGGCCGGGCTTGCGCAGATGCAGGGCAGCGCGCCTTCGTGGATGGTTTCGCTCTGGTTCAACCACCCCTTGACGGGACTCACGCCGATCTACGTGATCCTGGCGATGCCGTTCACCTATCGAGCGATCGACACCGGTGTGCGTGCGATCGACCTGCGGACGCTCGTGGATGCCTCGCGCAGCCTTGGCGCCTCCTGGTTCTCGACGCTCATACGTGTGATCCTGCCCAACGTCGAGACGGCTGTGCTCGGAGGGATCTTCCTGACCGTTGCTCTGTGCCTGGGTGAGGTCGTGATCGCGACGATCCTGCTGTACGTGACGTTGCCGGTTCAGCTGGTGCAGTTCGGCGCGTCGAATCCAGGGGTGTCGGTGGCGCTCTCGATTCTCAGCCTGCTGTTCGTGTTCCTGCTGCTGTTTCTGCTCTCATTCCTCGCCGGCCGTAGGCGCGGCTCCAACTCGGTCCGGGTGATCTGATGATTCGTTTTGAAGGTGTCCAACGCCATTACGGTGACGTGGCAGCTCTCGCGGGCCTCGACCTCGAGATCCAGGACGGGGAGCTGATCGCGTTGCTCGGTCCCTCCGGCTGCGGCAAGACCACGGCGCTGCGCATCCTTGGCGGCTTCGATTACCCAACGGCGGGGCGCCTGCTGGTCGACGGCGAGGACGTGACCCGGATCCCGCCGAACAAGCGTGACATGGGCATGGTCTTCCAGGCTTACAGCCTGTTCCCGAACATGGATGCCCGTAACAACGTCGCCTTCGGGCTGCGCATGCGCCATCAGGACAAGGCGACACGGCTCAAACGCGCCGACGAAGTGCTGGAGCTGGTCGGCCTGACGCAGGCGGCTGACCGCTACGCACATCAGCTGTCGGGCGGCCAGCAGCAGCGCGTCGCAATCGCGCGCGCCCTGGCGATCGAGCCGAAGGTGCTGTTGCTCGACGAGCCGCTGTCGGCGCTTGACGCGCGCGTGCGCACGCAGCTTCGCGTCGAGATCCGCAATCTGCAACAACGACTCGGGATCACGACGTTGTTCGTGACGCATGACCAGTCCGAGGCATTGTCGATCGCCGACCGCGTCGGTGTGATGCAGGCGGGCCGACTCGAGCAGCTCGACACCCCGGAGAACGTCTACCGACACCCGGCGACTGCCTTCGCCGCCGAGTTCGTCGGCGCGATGAACCGGCTGCCTGGGCGCCTGGGTGATGCCGGCGATGTCCTGGTGCTGGGTCAGCGATTGACCGCGATGAACGTGGGTGAACGGCAGCCCGGCACCGAGGTCGAGGCGATGCTCCGACCGGAGGCGCTCGCGATCGTCCGCGACGCCGCCGGTGCCGGTGAGGTGACCGGGCGCAGCTTCCTCGGAGCATCGGTGCGACTCCAGATCACATTGGATGGTGGTCAGACGGTGCTGGTCGAGTCCTCGAGTCAGGATGCCGGAGTGGCGGTTGGGGACCGCGTGGGCCTGCGCATCCTCCCCGAGTCGGTGGCCGTTTCCGATCCTGGGGAGGCGCCGCCCCCGGAGGCGCTTTCAGAGGAAGCCGCGTGAGGCTGCTTGTTCGCCGTTCTGAGACCGATGCCCTGATCGAATCAGAGATCGCCGCTCCTCGAAGGTTGTGGGTTGCGCTGAGCATTTGAGCCACTCCTCCGGCGGCTTGCGGTAATGCGGGTAGAGAGGACGAGATATGCATTTCTCACAATGGGATCTGCTCTGGAGAATCGGGCTGGCCCTGCTGCTCTCGACCATCATCGGGCTGGAGCGGGAAGTCCGTCAGAAGAACGCTGGTATGCGCACTTACGCGCTGGTCGGCACCGGCGCAGCGGTGATCATGCTCGTCAGCACATACGGCTTTTCAGACGTGCTGCAGAGGCAGGTGGTCGTGCTCGACCCGTCGCGTATGGCCGCCCAGGTCGTATCGGGGATTGGCTTCATCGGTGGCGGCCTGATCTTCGTGCAACGCAACAGCGTGCGAGGGTTGACGACGGCCGCGGGGGTCTGGGCGACTGCCGGCATTGGCCTCGCGGCAGGCGCCGGTCTGACGGTGATCGCATCGGCCGGGACGTTCGTCTACCTGTTGGTTTCAGTGGGATACCCCTATGTGAGCAGGCGCCTGCCGGCGGCACGCCAGATATCGCCGCTTCGTGTCACCTATCTGGACGGCAGTGGTGTTCTGCGTCGACTGGTGGCCGAGTGCTCGGCTCACGGCTTCGCAATCGCCGGTCTCGCAGTTGAGCGCGAGGGTGTCCGCGCCGGCGAGCCCACGGTGACGGTCCGATTGGGTCTTCATGGTCGCGGCCAGATCGCGGCGCTAGCGGCTGATTTGGAGGGCATCGACGGAGTCGTGAAGGTGCGCGCGGGCGACACCAACGTGGATACGGAAGCCTGAGCTCGGCGCGCGCCACGACCAACCGCTTGCGGGCGGGTTTGAGGGTCCACCATAATGGGCGCGAGGACATTTCCCAGGATGGGAGGCGTCGGTGGCTTCAAGGAAGTCTGAGACCAGCGGCGATGGGCACAACGGATCGCCGGCCGGGAGGACGCCACTGCGCGTCCAGCACACAGCTGGTGTTCTGGAAGCCGAGTTGCTCCAGCAGCAGCAGGTGCTGTCGCGGATCGCGCATGGTGAGCCGCTGGACGCGACGCTGGACATGCTGTGCCGGCACGTGGAGGAGCGCTATCCGGGCACGCACTGCACGGTGCTGCTGCTCGATCGCTCGCTGGGAGTGCTCCGGCATGGCGCTTCGCCTTCGCTGCCCGCGGCCTTCAGCCGCCAGATCGACGGACTGCCGGCCGCCGAGGGCATGGGTGCGTGCGGAACCGCGGCTGCGCGCGGCGAGCTGGTGGCCGTCTCTGACGTACTCGCCGATCCGCTCACGACCCCATTCCTCGATCTGGCGCAGCGCTATGAACTGGCCTCGGTCTGGTCCCACCCACTACGTCGCGTGGGCGGCGAGGTGCTCGGTACGTTCGCCGTGTACCGGTCCGTGCGGCACGCGCCGACGCGCGAGGAGATCGCGTTCGTCACCAATACGGGCGACCTCGCGGCACTGGCAGTGGACCGTGACCGTTCAGCGCGGGCATTGCAGGCTGCAGCGAACCTCGACGCGCTCACCGGGCTGCCCAACCGTGCCCGTTTCCTCGAGCTTGTGACCACAGAGCTGAATACGCCCGGGCGGCAGGTGACGGTGATGATGGTCGAGGTCGATCGCCTACAGCAGGTCAACCAGAGCCTCGGTCACATGGCCGGCGACAGACTGCTTGTTGAGATCGCGGACCGGCTGCGCGAGGCACTCGGCGATCGGGCTCTGGTGGCTCGCTTCGCGGGTGACGTATTGACGCTGATGGCCTCTGATCTGGATGAGGCCGCGATGAGCGATCTGACCGCGAGCGTCGCGAGCACGACTCGACGTCCGTTCGGCATCGACGGTGTGGAGCTGTCGCTGACCGCGAGCGTCGGGATCGCCACGAGCGAGGACGGGACTGACGCGTTCGGGCTCGTCCGCGACGCCGATGCAGCAGTTCAGGCCGCACGTGCTGGTGGCCGCGGCCGCCAGCAGATCTACGACCGCGAACTGCGAACGCGTCAGGTCGAGCGCCTCCGTATGGAGGGCGAGCTGCGCCAGGCGATCGAGTGCGGTGAGTTGATGATGCACTACCAGCCGATCCTCGACGTCAGGCGGGGTCGCTGGAGCGCCGTGGAGGCGCTCGTCCGATGGCAGCATCCCGACCGAGGGCTGTTGGGGCCCGATGCATTCATCCCGCTCGCTGAGGAGACCGGCCTGATCGTGCCTCTGGGTGCGCGTGTCCTCGAGCTCGTCTGTGAGCGTGCGCAGGTCTGGACGCAGGCGCTGTCCGACTTGCACATCGCCGTGAACGCCTCCGTGGTGCAGCTTGCCCATCCCGGCATCGGCGACGAGATCAAGGACATGGTCATGCGATCCGGCCTCCAGCCCGCAGCGCTGATCCTCGAGGTGACGGAGTCGGCTCTGATGGCGGAGCTCGATACCGCGCGCGCCGTGCTCGAGGATCTGGATCGGTTCGGTGTGCGGGTGCTGATCGACGACTTCGGCACCGGTTACTCATCGCTCGCCCGGTTGGGCGAGCTGCCGATCCAAGGGCTGAAGATCGATCGCCGCTTCGTCCTGGGGCTCGGACATGATCCAGCGGTAACACCGGTGATCAGGGCGATTGCAGATCTGGCCCGGGCCTACTCGCTCGACGTCGTGGTCGAAGGAATCGAGGACGGCGCTGCCCTGGCTGTCGTCAGAGCGCTTGGTTGCGAGTACGCGCAGGGCTATCACCTTGGTCGGCCTGGACCGCCCGAGCTGATCGAGCCGCTCTTGTCAGCGTCGCTGCTGGAGATCGGCCTGGTATAGCTGCCCGGATAGACTGGCTGCTCTGTCCGCTCCGTCCGACACCAAGTCCCTCATCGAAACGGCGATCGGCCGCTTCCTGGAGGAGGTGCCCGGCCTGGCTCCGCTGAAGATCGTGGGAGGACTCGAGCTGCACGGACGCGGCGACGTACAGCTGTACCGCGTCGAGATGCCGGCGCAGACCGTGACCAAGGCGCTCCCGACCGATGCCAAGGTGACGCTCGAGATCCGTCGCGAGCGCTTCAACGAGCTGGCGACCAAGGGTCACCTCGCGGACTGGCGCGAGGCGTTCGAACGCGGCGAGGCTCGAGCGACCGGGGTCGATCAGTACCTGAAGCTGATCACCAAAGTGGTCGAGGCGCAAGAGGAACGCTCCCGCACTCGTCGCGCTCGGCACTAGCGAGTGGCGTTCCGGGACCAGCGACCAGCGCTCGGCACCGGCAACCAGCGCTCGGCATGAGACTAGGCCACAACGAACTGGCCGACAAGGCGCTCGAGCTCCTCGGCGGTCGAGGCGAGCTGCTGGGCGCCGGCCGCGATCTGCTCGGTTGAGGCGCTGGTCTGCTCGGTGCTGGCTGAGACCTCCTGGGTCGATGCACTCGATGACTCAGCCACTGCGGCGACGGAATTCATCGTCTTGCGCATCTGCGCGCCGCGGGCAGCGATCTGGCGTATCGAGGCGGCGATCTGCTCGACTCTCGAGCTCATGTCCTCGACGCTCTGTCCGATCTGAAGGAACGCGTCACGGGCCTGCTCGACGATGTGGACTCCGTCACGCGTCCTGCCGGCACCAAGCTCGACCACATCGACCGCACGAGCGGTCTCCTGCTGGATCTGCTCGACCAGCCTGCGATGTTGGCGGCGGCGCGCTGAGACTCCTCCGCGAGGTGACGGACCTCCTCAGCGACAACTGCGAAACTGCGTCCGTGATCACCGGCGCGTGCGGCCTCGATCGCGGCGTTCAACGCAAGCAGGTTGGTTTGCGAGGCGATCCCGGTGATCGTATCGACGATGCCGCCGATCTGGTGGCTCTTCTGTCCGAGTGAGCGGATCGCATCGCTCGCGCCGTCGCTCGAGTCACGCACAGCCCGCATCGCCTCTGAGGCGTTGTCAGCTGCGGCGACACCCTCCCGTGCAAGCGAGCGCGCTTCGTCTGCGGCTGCGGCCGTCTCGTCCGCGGCCTCCGCCGAGAGCCGTGAGGAGTAAGCGAGCTCGTCGGTGATGCGCTTGGCGTCGTCGACCTCACGCACCTGCTGTTCGTCGCCGACCGCGACCGAGCCGACCGCGTGCGCGATCTCGGCGATTGCCCTGCCGGCTTCCTCGCTGGTCGAGGCCATCTGCGTTGAAGCGGCGGAGAGACTCTCTGAGCTGTGTGAGATCTCGCCGATCATCGAGGCGATCTTCACGCGCATCGCGTTGTAGTTGGCGATCGTGGCGCGGGCATCATCGAGCATCACGTTGAAGACCTCCGGCAGCTGGCCGAGGCTCTCGCCGGGCTCAGCCTCAAGCGGCCTGGTGACCGGCGTCACCGCAACCGTGAGGTCGGCGTCGTTCATGGCGCTCAGCGCCTTCCGGAGGTCGGTCAGGCAGTGGCCCGAAAGCGACTCCAGCCGGTCGGCGAGCGCTCTCAGGTTCGCGTGGTCACCGAGCTTTGTGCGGAGCGCTTCCCGCACCCGGTTGTAGCTGCCGACCGCTGGGTGAAGCTCAGCAGGATCGATCCCGACCATCAGATCGCCGGCGTGGATGGCGACGACCGTGATCGAGCTTGTTGAGCGTCTCGCAAAGCTGGTCAGTCTGCGCCCGAAGCTGCAGCATCGAGTCATGCTCCCGATCTGCACTGCGCGCACGCTAGCGCAGCCGCTCGAGTTCTGAGTCGGTGTCGACCAGATCGATCGGAGCGGTGAGCGCTCGGCCGATCAGGCGCAGCCGTCGCTTTAGATTCGAGAGCATGCGACTCTTATCGTCGCTTGGCTGGCGACAGTTGAGCCCAGCCGCGGATGGTGCGGGTCGGCTCCGGGAACGTCAGCCCGCCGGTAACGCGCGCTCGGCGAGCGCTTCGGCCTCGATCAGCTTCTCGTCGACCAGCTTGAGCCCAGCGTCCCAGAAGCCGGGGTCGGCCAGGTCGATGCCAACGATCTGACTCAGCTGTTCCGGTGTCCGCGAGCCACCGGAGGCCAGCATCTCCAGATAGCCGGGGACGAGAGACTCGCCGATCTCTCGATAGCGCCCATAGACGGAGAGCGCGAGCAGCTGCCCATACGCGTAGGCGTAGACATAGCCGGGAGTGTTGATGAAGTGCGGGACGTAGGACCACCAGTGGTGGTAGCCCTCGGTGATCTCGACAGCGTCGCCGAGCATCTCGCTCTGACTCTCGACCCATGCTGCCGAGATGTCGTCGACCGAGAGCTCGCCCTCGTCACGTCGCCGCGTGTGCACGAGGTGCTCGAAGCGGTTCATCGCCATCTGCCGGAAGACGGTTGCGATCGCGTCATCGATACGGCCGGACAAGAGCTCCAGGCGCTCGTCGTCTCCGCCGGCCTGCGAAAGCAGCCGCTCGAACACGAGCGTCTCACCGAACACCGACGCGGTTTCGGCAACCGTCAGTGGCGTGCTCTGGTGGAAGATCCCCTGCTTGGCTGCAAGTGCGCCATGCAGGCCGTGCCCGAGCTCGTGCGCGATCGTCATCACGTCGCGACGTCGGGCGGTGTAGTTGAGCAGCACGTACGGATGCAGCCCGGACACGGTCGCGCAGAAAGCACCGCCGCGTTTGTTCTCGCGGACCGGAGCGTCGATCCAGTGCTCGTCGAAGAACCGGCGCGTGATCGCGCCCGCCTCCGGCGAGAACGCGGCGTAGGTGTCGACCACCAGTTCGCGCGCCTGCTCGTAGGAGAACAGCGGCTCGGTGGCGGCGATGGTTGCGCTGCGGTCGTAATCCCGCAACCGCTCGACGCCGAGCAGGCGAGCCTTCAGCCTGTACCAGCGCTGCGGGATGTCGTAGCGCGCCCGGACCGCCTGGATAAGGGCAAGGACTGACTCGTCGGAGGCTTCGTTGGCGAGGTTGCGCGCCGCCAGCCAGTGCGGATAACTCCGAAGACGGTCATCGACGGACTTGTCGTAGACGAGGGTGTTGAAGATGAACGCGCGTGTGCGTAGACCGGGCTCGAGTGCCACGTTGATCGCCTCAGCGGCGCGTCGGCGCTGCTCGCCATCAGGACTCAACAGCGCGCTCAGCGCGAGATCGAGCGGCTTCTCCTCACCGTCCAGCTCGACTCGGATCGCGGCGACCTGCTCGCCGAACAGGCGCGTCCAGGCAGCTCCCGACGTGAGGCTCTTCTCGGCCATCAGCTTCTCCTCGGGCTGGGTCAGGAGATGCGGCCGGTAGCGTCTGGCGCTGCGCAGGTAGTGCGCGCAGAATTCGAGATCAGCGCCGCTGTCGAGCAGTGCCTCCGCGGCGTCATCGTCCAGAGCCGCCCACTCGAGCTCGAAGAACAGGAGCTGGGTCTCAAGCTCGGTTCCGCGCTCCTGAACGTTCTGCAGGAGTGCGCCACGTGCCGGGTCGACTGAGTCGGTTGTGAAGCGCAACATCGCGTAGCTGCCCGCACGGTCGACCAGCTGCAGGATCGCGGCGAGCTCGATCATCGCATCACGCAGCCCGGCGCCGTCGAACGTCGCGACCCTGCCCGTGTATGCCTGCGCGAACCTTGCACCGCGTTCGAGCGCCTCGTCGAGCAGACGCTCGACCCCAGCGGCGCCCTCGCCATCGACGATCGGCTCGAGGTCCCAGGCGCTCCCGAGCAGTTCGGGATCTGCGAGCAGTTCGTCGGCCGTTGGCATCTGGGGCGAGGTTACTGCAGCGGGTGCAGTTCAAGCCGGCGGTTGCCGCCTACGGCAACCGCCACGCGACCGCTCAGCAGCGACTCCAGGTCGGAGCCGACGAGCTCCCGGCGCCAGCCGCCGAGGGTGCGTACATCGGGTTCGGGCGCGGACTGGCGCGCTGCGGCGATGATCTGCTCCAGGTCGCTACGCGAAGCGATCAGCTCGTAGGCCAGGCCGGCCTCCATTGCGCGGGCGCGCAGCAGCGCCTCCGCCAACGCGATCAGCGGAGTGTCGTTCGAATCCGAGTGTCCACGGCGTGGCTCGCGCGGGATCGGCGGGTCGGCCAGGCCGGCGCTGATCACCTCGAGCAGCTCGGCGCCCCGTCGCTTGATAAACGACGGATGGATACCGCGGATCTGTGCAAGCGCTCCCGGCTGGCGCGGGTGACGCTTGGCCAGTTCGAGTAGCGGCGGGTCCTGCAGCACCTGGCCCACGGGACGATCCTGACTGGCCGCGGTGCGCTCGCGCCAGGCCGCGAGGCGCTGGGCCACCGCGCGAGACTGTGGGTCCAGTTGACCGACGCGTGGAAGTCGTTCCCAGACAGTCTCAGGGTCGCGTTCGTCGCTGGCGCCCTCAAGTCGGCGGCACTCCTCGAGCGCCCAGTCAAACCGCCCGGATTCGCGCAGCCGGTGCTGGAGCTGGTCGGCGAGCTGCAACAGGTGGGCCACGTCCTCCGCTGCATAGCTGAGCTGTTCGGCCGTCAGCGGCCGCGCGTCCCAGCGGGTGTAGCTGGCGGTTTTGCCGACCCGCAGCCCCAGCACCGAACCGATCAGATTGCCGTATCCGGCCTGTGCGCTCTCGCCGACGAAGCCAGCTGCGATCTGGGTGTCGAAGATGTTGGTGAGCTCGGTCCGCCATGCACGTCGCAGGATGGCCGCGTCCTGACGGCCGGCGTGCAGAACGACCTCAACGCCGGGGTCGGCGAGCAGCTGTGCGAGCGGCCGCACGTCGACCGTCTCGTCGAGCCCATCGATCAGGATCGTCCGGATGCCGGTCGGCTCGTTCGGATCCTCGACAGCGATCTGGGTCAGGCAGAGGAGCGCGCGATAACGGCCCTCGGACATGAATTCGGTGTCGATCCCGAAGCGTCCGTTGGCGAGCGCCAGTTCCGCGGAGCGGGCAACCTCAGCAGAGCCGGCGAGGGTCATCTTGTCTACGCCTGACATCGGTTGAGCAGGGACGGTATCGGCAGCGAGCAACGGACGCGCGGATTCAGGTCTTGGAACACCTAGCCAGTTGGTAGGATTTACATTGATGATCTTTTCCTCCAAAGCTGAGTACGGCGTGCGGCTGATGGTCGAGCTCGGGCGGCAGACGCCGGAGCAGCCGACCAGCCTGAAGGTGATCGCGGATGCCGAGGGCCTGCCGCTCGCCTACCTCGAGCAGGTCGTGGCGCGACTGCGTAAGGCTGATCTGGTGATGAGCGCGCGCGGAGCCCACGGCGGATACTGGCTCGCGAGGGACCCGGCCGAGATCACGATGTACGACGTGGTCGCGGCGCTGGAGGGGCCGATCGCGCCGATGGAGTGTTTCGTGCACGACCAGATGGAGCGGATCGTGTGTTCGCACATGCCGCAGACGAGCGCCGGACCGTGCGCGACCAAGCTGCTGTGGACGCGGGTGCAGGGCGGGATCATCCGCTCACTGCAGACCACCACTCTTGCCGAGCTGGTCGAGTTCTCACGGCGCAACCAGCCGCAGCCTGTTGGCAGCATCGCCTAGACGCGTGCCGCCTGAATGATTTCAACAACGAACCTGAGAGTCAGATGCCAGACCTAGAGATCAGAAACCTTCACGTGCGCGCAGCCGACAAAGAGATCCTGCGCGGTGTCGACCTGGCCGTCGGCGGCGGTGAGATCCACGCACTGATGGGGCCGAACGGCTCCGGCAAGTCGACGCTCGCCAACGTGATCATGGGCCACCCGAGCCTCGAGGTGACCGAGGGCGAGATCCTCTGGGGCGGCGAGAACATCACCGAAACCGCGACCGACGAGCGCGCCCGCATGGGTCTGTTCATGGCCTTCCAATATCCGGTCGCCGTCCCCGGCGTCACGGTAACGAAGTACCTGCGCACGGTGCTCAACGCACATCGCACCGCCAACGGCGAGGAGCCGATCCCGCTCAAGGAGTTCCGTCAGACCGTGCAGGCCGCGATGGAACTGACCAACGTGCCGGAGGAGTTCACCCGCCGCTACCTCAACGACGGTTTCTCGGGCGGCGAGAAGAAGAAGCTCGAGATCCTGCAGCTCGCAGTTCAGAGGCCCTCGCTGGCGATCCTCGACGAGACCGACTCCGGCCTCGACATCGACGCGCTGCGAACCGTTGCCGAGGGTGTCAACACGGTCGCCGGTCAGCAGGGTTCTGACCTGGGCGTGCTGATCATCACCCATTACCAGCGCATCCTGCACCTCGTGCAGCCGAGTCACGTGCATGTTCTTTACAGGGGGCGGATCGTGAAGCAGGGCGGGCCTGAGCTGGTCGGCGAGCTCGAGGCCAAGGGGTACGGCTGGATCACCGACGAGGTCGACGCCGCCGCGGTCTGATGGCGACGAGCGCTGCCCACATCAGCGACCCCACGGTCGGCATCCGCGACCTCACGGGGGAGTTCCCGGTCCTGCGCCGGGAGGTCGATGGACGGCCGCTCACCTATCTGGATTCCGCTGCGACCTCGCAGACGCCGCAGGTCGTGATCGACGCGATCGTCGACTACTACACGAACCATCGGGCTTCAGTGCACCGTGGGGTGTACCCGCTGATCGTCGAGGCGACCGACCTCTATGAGGGCGCGCGCGAACGCATCGCCGCGTGGCTGGGCTCGACGCCTGAAGAGACGATCTTCACCGCCAATGCGACCGCGTCGGTCAATCTGGTCTCGCATTCGTGGGGTCGCTCGAACCTGAACCAGGGCGACGTCGTGATTGTCACCGAGCTGGAGCATCACTCCGATGTCGTGCCGTGGCAGCTGATCTGCGCCGAACGTGGCGCACGGCTCGAGTACATCCCGGTGCTCGACGACGGCACGCTCGATCTCGACGCCTACGATCGGCTGCTCGAGCGGGGTTCTGTGAAGCTCGTGTGCGTCGCGCATGTCTCGAACGTGCTCGGCACGATCAACCCGGTGGCTGAGATCACACGCCGCGCCCATCTGGCCGGCGCGCTGGTCGTGATCGACGGCACCCAGGCAATCCCGCAGCTGCCCGTCGACCTCCGAGAGATCGACTCTGACTTCTATGTGTGGACCGGCCACAAGGCCTACGGGCCCACCGGCATCGGCGTCCTGCATGGTCGCCGCGAGCTGCTCGAGGAGATGCCGCCGTTCATCAGCGGCGGCCACATGATCAAGCAGGTTTTCGAGGCGAGTTCCACCTGGACGGAGCTGCCCGGCAAGTTCGAGGCTGGTACCTCGCAGATCGCTGAGGCGATCGGGCTCGGTGCGGCTGTCGACTTCATCCAGGAGCTCGGCATCGAGTCGATCCGGGCACATGAGCTTGCGCTGACGTTCGAGTTGCTCGATCGACTGGCCGAGGTTCCGGGCCTGACGATTCACGGCCCATTGGATGCGACCGCACGCGGAGCACTGGCGTCGTTCGCGATCGAGGGTGCGCACCCGCACGACATCGGCGAGATCCTCGGACGCGAGGGCGTGTGCGTGCGAACCGGACACCATTGCGCGCAGCCACTCATGCGGCGCTTCAAGCTCGGCTCAACGACCCGCGCGTCGCTGGCCGTACACAACACCTCGGCCGACATCGATCGACTGATCTCCGGCCTCGAGAGCGTCCGCCGGACACTGCAGCTATAGACACGAGACCACGATGGACGACCAGCTCTACCGCGAATACATCCTCGAGCACTACAAGCACCCGCACAATCACGGGTCGCTCGAGCAGGCCGACATGGAGGCCCACGACCTCAACCCGCTGTGCGGCGACGAGCTCACCTTCCAGGTGGCACTCGACGAGGACGGTCGCGTCGGAGCGGTCGCCTTCGACGGGCACGGCTGCGCGATCTCACAGGCGTCGGCCTCGATGCTCTCTGACGAGATCAAGGGGAAGACCACGGAGGAACTGCTGGCACTCGACCGTCAGACCGTGCTCGACCTGCTCGGGATCGAGATCTCGGCCACGCGGATGAAGTGCGCAATGCTGTCGCTGAAGGTCGTCAAGGCCGCAGCGCTCGGACACGAGGTCGAGTGGGAAGCGGGGGCGGCCTGATGGCGCTCGTTGACGTCTGCCCGGTCAGCGAGCTCGAGCCCGGCCAGATGCGCCTGATAGAGCACGACAACATCGAGATCGGCGTGTTCAACTGCGACGGGAGCTTCTACGCTATAGAGGATCGTTGCTCGCACGACGACGGGCCGCTCGCCGAGGGCGAGTTCGATCAGGCGACATGCACGGTCGAGTGCCCACGACACGGCTCGCTTTTTGACCTTACGACGGGTAGGCCCAAGACGCTGCCCGCATATCAACCGGTGGACACCTTCCCGGTGGTCATCGACCAGAACATGATCAAGTTGGAGGTGACTTAGGTATGGCCACAACCGAGCCGAATGTCAGCGGAGTGCTGACGGAGAACGAGCAGCTAGCCCAGATCAACTCTGACTACGACGAGCGCTACGGGTTCCACGACGCCGAGAACTACCTGTACAAGGCCCCGAAGGGCATCAACCGCGAGATCGTCGAGAAGATCTCCGAGTTCAAGTCGGAGCCGCAGTGGATGCGCGATTTCCGCCTGAAGGCGCTCGAGCACTTCTTCGCCAAGCCCCAGCCGACATGGGGATCGCCGATGCTGCAGGAGGTCGATTACGACGACATCCATTACTTCGTGCGCGCCTCCGAGCGCGCCGAGCGCTCGTGGGACGACGTGCCCGAGGATGTGAAGAACACGTTCGACCGCCTGGGCATTCCTGAGGCCGAGCGCAAGTTCCTGTCCGGTGTCGGTGCTCAGTACGAGTCTGAGGTCGTCTACCACCAGATCAACAAGGACCTTGAGGCCCAGGGCGTGATCTTCACGGACATGGACACCGCTCTGCGCGAGCACGAGGACATCGTCAAGGAGTACTTCGCGACGATCATCCCGCCCAACGACAACAAGCTCGCGGCGCTGAACTCCGCGGTCTGGTCCGGCGGCTCCTTCGTCTATGTGCCCAAGGGCGTCCACGTCGAGATGCCGCTGCAGGCCTACTTCCGCATCAACACCGAGTCGATGGGGCAGTTCGAGCGCACGCTGATCATCGCCGACGAGGGCTCATACGTGCACTACGTCGAGGGCTGCACCGCCCCGACCTACAGCGCTTCATCCCTGCACTCGGCGGTCGTCGAGCTGATCGCGAAGCCGGGCGCCCGCATCCGCTATACGACCGTTCAGAACTGGTCGGCCAACGTCTTCAACCTCGTCACCAAGCGCGCTGTCGCGGAGACCGACGCGACGGTCGAGTGGGTCGACTGCAACCTCGGGTCGAAGCTGACGATGAAGTACCCGAGCGTCTATCTGATGGGCGAGCGTGCCCATGGCGAGATCCTCTCGATCGCGTTCGCCGGTAAGGGCCAGCATCAGGATGCCGGCGGCAAGATCATTCACGCCGCGCCGAACACGACCTCGAACATCTTCGCCAAGTCGATCTCCAAGGACGGCGGACGCGGCTCCTACCGCGGCCTGCTGGAGATCGCCAAGGGTGCCCACGGCTCCAAGTCGAAGGTCGTCTGCGATGCGCTGCTGCTCGACGAGAACTCGCGCTCGGACACCTACCCGACGATCCGCATTTCCGAGGACGACGTCAACGTCGGCCATGAGGCCACCGTCTCCAAGGTCGGCGAGGACCAGCTCTTCTACCTGATGTCCCACGGCATCCCCGAGGAGGAGGCGTCGAAGCTGATCGTCAACGGCTTCATCGAGCCGATCACCAAGGAGCTGCCGATGGAGTACGCGGTCGAGATGAACCGCCTGATCGAGCTGCAGATGGAGGGTTCAATTGGCTAGCGCCACATTGGAGCTGCCGACCTTCAAAGGCCGAGCCGGCTGGGAATTCACCGACGCAACAGCACTGGACCTGAACGCTTACGAGCTGACGCCGCTACAGCCGGCTTTGGGCTCGGCTGCAGCGGGCACGCTCTGGGAGATCCCGATCACGGAGCTTCCGACCGGTGTCGAGGTGCGACTCAGCGACGCGGAGACTGTCGTCTCGATCGCGCGCGGGGTGACCGTCGAGCAGCCGATCGCGTTGACGACTGTCGTGCCGAAGGGCAAGCTGGCCAACACGAGGGTGCGGATCGTGCTTGAGGAAGGTTCCCAGGCCGAAGTCTGGGAGCAGTACCTCTCCGACGGCGACTGCGTGCTGAACGTCGCCACCGAACTCGAGGTCGGCGCCAACGCGCGGCTTCGTTACGTCTGCGGGCAGGGTCTGTCAGAGGACGCCTGGATCTTCGGCGCGCAGCGCGCGACCGTCGGTCGTGACGCCTCGCTCGACTGGGTCGCTCTGGGCTTCGGATCGCGGTCCGGTCACGTGCTGATGGAGACCAGGCTCGCCGGCGCGGGTGCCGACGCCCGTGTCACCGGCGCCTACGCCACCCGCGGCTCACAGCACATCGACTTCGATACGACGCAGGAGCACGTGGCGCCCAACACCACCTCGGACCTCGCGTTCCGCGGTGTTCTACAGGACCGCTCGAGTGCCGTCTGGAAGGGCAACATCATCGTCGACCCCGGGGCACAGAAGACGGACGCGTTCCAGGACTCGCGCAACCTGCTGATCTCCAAGCGCGCCCACGCTGATTCGATCCCGGGTCTTGAGATTCAGGCCAACGATGTGCGCTGCACCCACGCCGCGGCCGTCGCCCAGGTCGACCCGGAGCAGCTCTTCTACCTACGGGCCCATGGTGTGCCCGAGGACCAGGCCAAGCAGTTGGTGATCGAGGGCTTCCTCGCCGCGCTCGTCGAGCGCTTCGAGCAGGGCCCCGTGCGCGAGGTCCTCGCTGCCGTGCTGGAGCGGCGACTGGCCCTGATCCTGGGGTGAGGCGGAGCGGCTGATGGGGTCCGGCGCAGTGGGACCGCACGGCAAGGTTGCACTGCTGCGCGGGATCAACGTCGGTGCCGCCAATCGCATCGCAATGCCGGCATTGCGTGAGGCGCTGGCTCAGGATGGCTTCCCGAACGCGCGCACCTACGTGCAGTCCGGGAACCTCGTTGTGAGCAGCGATCTCGACGATCTGGCGCTGGCGGACCGCTTGCGGCAGCTGATCCTGGAGCAGTTCGATCTGAGCGTGCCGGTCGTTGTGCGCGACGCTGACGAGTTGGCGGAGATTGTCGCCCGCAACCCGTTCCCGGAGGCAGCTGCCGCCGATCCCAAGCGCCTGCAGGTGACATTCCTGGCAGATCGTCTGGTCGACGACGTTGCCGAGCGGGTGCGTGGACTCTCCTCTGATCAGTTCTCAGTCGATGTCGAGGCGATATCTGTCGCGATATCGCTTCGAGATGTGTACGGATGGCACCCCGCGGGAATCCATGTCTCGAAGCTCGCGCGCGAGCTCAGCGATCGCCGTCTGGGCGTGACGGCGACCGCTCGAAACTGGTCAACGGTCACGACACTCCTGGAGATGGTGACGAACGATGCCGATTGAACCCAGCCATCCGTACACGGTCCTCGATGTCTTCACCGACACACCGCTCCAGGGCAACCCGCTGGCGGTCTTCACCGAGGGCGAGGCGGTGCCGAGCCGTTTGATGCTCTCGGCGGCGCGCGAGCTCCACCTCTCGGAGACCGTGTTCCTGTTACCCGGTGACGGAGACGCGGACGCAACCGTGAGAATCTTCACCCCCGACTCCGAGTTGCCGTTCGCCGGGCATCCCGTTCTGGGGGCCGCATTCGTCGTGGGCGAGCGTGAGAACCTCGCCACAGTGCGGCTGAGGACGGGAGCCGGGGTGGTTCCCGTGACGCTCGCCCGCGAGCACGGGGAGA
Organism: uncultured Conexibacteraceae bacterium; assembly: GCA_963844665.1. Taxonomy (GTDB): domain Bacteria; phylum Actinomycetota; class Thermoleophilia; order Solirubrobacterales; family Solirubrobacteraceae; genus Palsa-465. The sequence goes on along the minus strand of CAWJPB010000005.1, from coordinate 309,089 downwards.
TCGTCTCCGGCGAGATGGAGCAGCCGTTACCGACCGTGCGCGCTTTCGAGCGCGAGCGGGAACTGCTCGATGCGCTCGGCATAAGCGGTACCACGTTGCCGATTGAGATTTACACGAACGGCCCCTCGCACGTGATGGTCGGACTTGACGGCCCCGATCAGGTCGCGGCGCTGGCGCCCGAACTCGGCGCACTCGCCGAGTTCGGTGCGATCGGCATCGATTGCTTCGCGAGTCTTGACGCGACCGCGCCCGGTTCACATACGAGGATCAAATGCCGTGTCTTCTGTCCCGGGATGGGCATTTCTGAGGACCCCGCGACCGGTTCTGCCGCCGGGCCGCTGGCGTTGCACCTGGTCCGCCATGGTTGGGCGGCCTGTGGCCGCGCGCTCACGATCATCCAGGGCGTCGAGCTGCAGCGGTCATCCGAGCTCATTGCGCAGGTCGATGGGACCGCTGAGCATCCCACTCGGATCGCCGTCGGTGGCAGCGCCGTCACCGTGGCGCACGGACACTTCCGCCTGCAATAGGCTGCCGGACCATGAAGCTTGCGACCTTCACCGCTGAGGGGAACTCAGAGCTGCTCGCTGGTGTCGTCGAGGGCGGGCGCGTGCGGGCGTTCGGAACCGGCCCGGACGCCGTTCGCGAGGTGCTCGCCGGTCGGCTCGGGGTGGACACCACGCTCGGTATGCATGACTTGGAAGAGGTCGAGCTTCTGGCGCCGATCCTGCATCCGCGCACGATCTTCGCGATCGGCCGCAATTACGAGGAGCACGCGGCGGAACTCGGCAACGATGTCCCCGAGTGGCCGATGGTGTTCATCAAAGCCAGCACATCGGTCGTGTCGCCGTCCGGACCGGTCGTCTGTCCGGCGGTCGTCAAGCGGCTCGACTACGAGGGCGAGCTCGCGCTCGTGATCGGCGCCGGCGGTGCGGTGGCTGGGTACTGCGTCGCCGACGACATCAGCGCTCGAGACCTGCAGAAGCGCGAGCCCCAGTGGGTGCGGGCCAAGGGTGCCGACACGTTCTGCCCGTTCGGCCCGTGGATAACCACGGCCGATGAGGTCACCGATCCGGAGAACCTGGCCATCCATACCTGGATTAACGGCGAACTGCGTCAGGATTCCAGCACTGCGCGCCTGATCTTCGGGATCGACCGGATCGTCGACTTCATCTCTGAGACCTGCACGCTGCAACCCGGGAACCTGATCCTCACCGGCACGCCGGCCGGCGTGGGGCAGGGCATGGATCCACCGCGGTTTCTGCGGTCAGGTGACGTGATCAGGATTGAGATCGAGAGCCTGGGCTCGATCGAACATCCGATCGCCTGACGCGGCGCTCAGTCCTCGTCTTCGTCCTCGTCCTCGTCCTCTTCGAACTCGAGGTCGTCGAACGCCTCGGGATCGTCGAGCTCGGAGTCGTCCTCGAACGGATCCTCGTCGTCGATATCGTCATCGTGGGCCATGCGGCGCAGAGTAGTCGATCTGGTCGGTCCGGTGAAACGGACCGCCGGGCGGCGTCAATGCTTTGCGATGACCTTATCGATCAGGCCGTACTCGACTGCCTCATCTGCCTTGAAGAAGCGGTCGCGCTCCATATCGGCGTGAACCTTCTCGACCGTCTGCCCAGTGTGATGAGCGTAGATCTCGTCGATCCGCCGGCGAATGTTCAACACCTCACGGGCATGAATTTCGATGTCAGTTGATTGACCCTCAAAGCCGGACGACGGCTGGTGAATCAGGATGCGGCTGTTGGGCAGAGAGAAGCGCTTGCCCGGTGCACCGGCCATCAGCAGCAGCGAACCCATCGACATCGCAATGCCGATACAGATCGTCTGCACCTGCGGCTTGATGAACTGCATCGTGTCGTAGATCGCCAGGCCCGAATAGATCGAACCGCCGGGGCAGTTGATGTATATCGAGATGTCCTTGTCCGGGTCCGAGGACTCCAGGTGCAGGAGCTGCGCGACGATCAGGTTGGCGACCATGTCGTCGATCGGCGTGCCGAGAAAGACGATCCGCTCGTTCAGCAGGCGACTGTAGATGTCGAACTCGCGCTCGCCGCGGGCGGTGCGCTCGATGACCATTGGGACTAGAGGCATGTCTCTGACGCTACCGAATTGCTCAGTCGGCGGAGTCCAGCCATGCGCGGCGGCTCATATGCCGCGGGTCCGGCTCGCCGGTTGCGAGCTCTTCCCGGATCTCACCGAGCATGCCGAAGCGTTCGGCGATCACGTTGTGCTGGTGGATCGTCTCGAGGTTCTCCTGCCGCGCCGAGACGAACGCATCATCAGGCAGCTCGGGTAGGCGCTCGACGACACCCTTGACCATCTCGCGCACGCAGTCCTCGACAAATCGCGGGCGGCGGTGGGCCTTTTCGACCACATGCGCCTCGTCGGAACGCTTCATCAGCTCGTAGATCTCAGAGGACATCGACTGCTCGACGATCTCCAACAGGACGCGGGCGTCGAGTTGGATGTCAGAGCCCTCGGGCAGACCGATGTGGAGCGTGCCGAGGCCGCGCTGGTTGTGGGTCGCGACCGGGACCAGCTCGAGGATGCGGTCGATCTCATCGCTCGCGTACCCCTCATCATGCAGACGCGTGCGGGCGCCGGCGGCGACAAGCTCCTGGGCGCAGGGGCAGGCCGTCATGCCCTGTGCCGCCACGCCGATCAGGCGCCGTGTGCCCGACTCGCTGCTGACCGCGCAGCCGTGAAGCGTATAGAGCTCCTGTGTCTCGATCCCGGAGATGGGCGCTGGTTTGTGCTCCGGGAAGCGCGCCTCGACCGTAACCTCGGCGCGCCTGGCCCCCTGGCGCTCGCGGACCAGCTGCGCTATGTGATCGGCGAGGGTTTCCGCCCGGAACGGTGACTCGCCGAGGACGACTTCGCCGATCGCCTCGTTGACGACCTCCTCGAAGCGCGACATGTGAGCACCCTTCTGCTCAGAGCCGAGCTCGACCACGCACTCGAATCGCGCCCAGAACAGGTGGTCTATGCCGTCGTAATGGAGCCTGATGACCTTCTCGACGTTGACCACACCGACCTGGGTCAGGCTGAGCTGAACACGAGGAAGCTGTGACTGGACGTCGGGCGCATGAACCGAGGTGATCGGGCCGCTGGTCATCTCAGGTACAGGTTAGAGCAGGCGTTTATCCGGCTCGGAACCGGGGGGCCAGCGAGCTCATGGAGGCGCTGCAAGGGTTCGTTCGGAAAACGATGTAGTGGCAGAACGCACGAACTTGCGGAAAACTGTGGTATCACTCGGCAAGGCTCTTTGAGGGAGAGTTAGAGAAGGGGGCCGCTGCATCAGGGGCTCTACGTTGCTTTTGGTCCGGAATCCGGAAGGAGTCGGAGGTTGAGCGATAACGCAACCGCTTTGCTCAGTGATGAGGCACCGATCTCGGAACTCGATGAGTTCCGCGGTCTGATCGCGGATGGTCAGGAGCGCGGGTTTCTCACGTTCGAGCAGATTGCGGCGTGCCTCGAGGAGTCCGAGGTCACCAAGGAACAGGTGCAGGAGCTTCACGCCTACCTGGACGATCAGGGGATCGCGGTCGTCGAGTCGGACGGGAAGCTCGCTCGCTCTGAACTGGGCAGCGTCGAGGCGCGCGCCGCGGCGGCTGACGATCCGGACGCGCCGCGCGGTCGCGACAAGCCTGTCGAGGTCGATCTGACCGTCGAGCCGAGCCTCGACTCCCTCCGGCTTTATCTGCGTTCGATCGGTCGTGTGAGTCTGCTCACGGCCGAACAGGAGGTGATGCTCGCGCGAAGGATCGAGCGTGGCGACATGGCCGCCAAGCAGCATATGATCGAGGCGAACCTGAGATTGGTTGTCTCGATCGCCAAGTCGTATCTGGGGCGTGGCCTGACGTTTCTGGATCTGATCCAGGAAGGGTCGATGGGTCTGATCCGCGCCGTCGAGAAATTCGACTATCGACGCGGCTACAAGTTCTCCACATACGCCACGTGGTGGATTCGGCAGGCCGTGACCCGCGCGATCGCCGACAAGGGTCGCACGATCCGGATCCCAGTGCACATGGTCGAGAAGCTCAACAAGGTGATTCACGTCGAGCGCCAGCTGGTTCAGCAGCTCGGGCGTGAACCGACGCCGGCGGAGATAGCGGCGGAGCTGGACACGACCGTGCGTGAGGTGCGCGACGTGCTGCGGATGGCGCAGCAGCCGATCTCGCTGGAGAAGCCGGTGGGCGAGGAGGAGGACTCGGAGCTGGGGGACTTCGTCGAAGACCAGACCGCTGAGTCGCCGTTCGAGCAGGCCGCGGAGCGCCTACGCCGCGAGAACCTGCGACGCGCTCTCGCGGCACTGCCGGAGCGCGAGCGAGAGGTGATCGAGATGCGCTTCGGGTTGAGTGGCGAACGTCCTTACACGCTGGAGGAGGTGGGGCGCGCCTTCAACGTCACGCGGGAGCGAATCCGCCAGATCGAGAATCACACGCTGAAGAAGCTGGAGGCGCTGCCCGAGGCCCAGCGCCTGCGCGAGGTTGACTAGCAGCTCTAACAGCCTGTATCAAGACAGGCTCTAAACTAGCGCTCCCTGGCGGGATTCCCGAGCGGTCAAAGGGGACGGACTGTAAATCCGTTGGCTCAGCCTTCGAAGGTTCGAATCCTTCTCCCGCCACTTTCGATGGACGCGGTGTCGGGTCCTCGCTGGACGCGGTGTCGGGTCCTCGCTGGTCAGGCGCGACCCGCGCAAGTTGGAGCGCTGAGCATCGGCGCCGTGCACTACATTCCCGACTATGCGAGTTGAATTACCCAACAAAAGGGACGTGGGAGCGCGGCGTACGCTTTGGTCAGTGCGGAGCGTCGAGCGATGATCTTCCGACAGGTGGTACACGACGACCTGGGGTGTGCGTCTTACTTCGTCGGCGACGAGAAGGCGGGAGTGGCGGCCGTCATCGATCCGCGCTTCGAGATCGACGAGTATCTCGAGCTGGCTCGGTATCTGGGAGTCGACATCACCGACGTGTTCGAGACCCACAACCACGCCGACCATGTCTCCGGTCACGGTCGGTTGGCAGCCGCGACCGGCGCGACGATCCACATCCATCGCTTGGTGGAACCCGAGTTCCGGCACCAGCCATTCGATCACGGCGACGAGTTCGAGCTCGGCGCCCTTCGAATCCAAGCGCTCCACACCCCTGGCCACCGCCCCGAGCACACCTGCTTCGTGCTCACCGACCTGCGGCGTGGCCCGGATCCATGGGCTGTGCTCACCGGCGACAGCCTGTTTGTCGGCGACGTTGCGCGCCCGGACCTCGCGGTCGAGCGGACGCAGGGCGCGCGGAGCATCTACCACTCGCTCCGCGATCGTCTGCTGACCCTGCCTGACCATGTCGAGGTCTGGCCGGGCCATCTGGGCGGCTCGATGTGCGGCGGGCCGGGCATGGACCTCAAGGTCGCATCAACGATCGGTTTCGAACGCCGCCACAACGACATGCTCGCGATCGAGGACGAGCAGCAGTTCGTGGACGCGTCGATCGCAAAGCTCGGGGCCCAGCCGCCCAACTTCAAGGCAATCGTCGCGCTCAACCACGGGCCGCTGTTGACGGACGGTGTCGTCCTGGCGCGCCTGCACCCGGGTGAGCTCGAGCAGCGTCTGTGCGACGGTGCCCTCGTGGTAGATGTTCGCACCGACACGCAGTTCTCTGAAGGCCATGTGCCCGGTTCGATCTCGATCCCCTTGCATCGTGGCGGCTTCGGCACGAAACTCGCTTGGCTGGCGGCCGGTGCTTCGCAGGTCGTGTTTGTGGGGCGCGACGACGAGGACGGCCGCAGGGCGGGCAACCTCGCCGCCGCCGTTGGCCTGGCCGATTCCGTCCGCCGCGGCGGGCTGCTGGCGGGCGGGTGGACGAGCTGGAACGCCGAGGGGCGTCAGCTCGCGACCCTGCACCGGATCAGGGTGGAGGACATCGGACCGCACCTCGACGGCGCACGGCAGGCGCAGGTTCTGGACGTGCGTGAGGCTGCCGAGTTCGAGACCGGCCACATCCCAGGCTCGATCAACATCCCATGGCACGACCTGGACGGGATTCCGGCGGGCATTGATGAGGGCCATCCGGTGCTGGTGATCTGCGCATCAGGTCAGCGCGCCGGCACCGCCGCGAGCCTGCTGCAGCGCGCCGGCGCTGCGGACGTGCTGCACGTGGTCGGCGGAGGTGTGCCCAAATGGGAGACGCTCGGAGGTTCGTTGATAAGGCCGCAGCACCCCCAGGCGCCGGCGCTAGCCTGAGTGTGTGGCTGAAACTCCCCGTGCTTCAGGCGCAGACCGGCGCAGCGCCCAGGCGAACTCCTTCGGTGCCGCCGCCTCCGTCTATGAGCGCGCGCGGCCAGAGTATCCGGACGTGGCCGTCGACTGGCTGCTGCCGAGCGGTTCCCCGCGGGTCGTCGACCTGGGGGCCGGCACCGGCAAGCTCACGCGCCTGATCGCCGCGCGCGGCGTCCAGGTCACGGCGGTCGATCCATCCTCCGGGATGCTCGAGCAGTTGCGCCGGATGCTGCCAGGCGTGCCGACGCTGGAGGGAACCGCCGAACAGATACCGCTGGACGATCATGCGGTCGACGTGGTGCTGGTCGGTCAGGCCTGGCATTGGGTCGACGCGGACCGCGCCTCCACCGAGGCTGCGCGGGTGCTCAGACCGGGAGGGCGACTCGGACTGATCTGGAATCACCGTGACGAGCGCATCGACTGGGTGCGTGAGCTGACTGAGATCGTCTCGGCCGGTGCCGATCACGCCGGTTACGACCCGAGCAACCCGCGCTTCGGCTCCGAGTTCGGACAGGTCGAGTACCTCGTGACCGAGTGGAGTTCACCGATGACTCCGGCTGGCCTGCTCGAACTGGTCGCCTCGCGCAGCTATTTCATCGTCGCCTCCGAAACCGAGCAGGCGGCGATGAAGAGCGCAATCGTGGAGCTGCTCGAGCGCCACCCTCAGCTCGCCGGACGCGCCCACTTCGAGTTGCCGTACGTGACATATGCTTCACGCGCCCACACCGCGTGAAGCTCCACGTACTCAGCGACCTGCACCTCGAGCACGCGCCGTTTGAGCCGGTGTCGGTCGACGCGGATGTGGTCGTGCTCGCGGGTGATATCGCTCCTGGGACGGCCGGAATCGAATGGGCCGCGAGACGATTCAGCGGCCGTCCGGTCCTGTACGTCGCCGGCAACCACGAGTTTTACGGCCACGACCTGCCGGACCTGATCGGCCGCCTGCGCGAGGCGGCCGTCGGCTCGAACGTGCATGTGCTCGAGAACGAGGCCGTCGTGATTGACGGGGTGCGTTTCCTCGGCTGCTCGCTGTGGAGCGACTTCGACTTCGCCGGGACCGCCAACCGCGCGAACTCGATGCGCATCTGCGCGCGCCTGGTCAACGATTACAAGGAGATCGAGGTGTCAGAGCTCGGGCGCCCGCTGCGGCCGCAGGATACGCGCGACATTCACCTCGCCAGCCGCGCTTGGCTGGCGACGTGCCTTGCCGAAACCCACCTCGGGCCCACGGTCGTGTTCACGCACCATGCGCCGATCGTGCGCAGCCGCCCTGATCATCCCGTGCTGCAGGCGATTGGGGGAGCCTTCGCCAGCGACCTGAGTGAGATGATGGACGGTGACGCCGCCGCGCTGTGGGTGTTCGGCCACATTCACCGAACCGTCAACACGGTGGTCAACGGGACACGCGTGATCAGCAATCAGCGCGGCTACCCGCACGAGCCGGTCGACGGGTTCGACCCGGAGCTGGTCGTCGAGCTGTGAGCGGCATCCGGTCGTCGAGCCATGAGCCGGAGTCGGCCGGCGAGCGCGCGGCCGGCTCCGCATCGATCAGAGAGCGATCAGGACCTTGCCGATCACGCCCTGCTCGACCGCGTCATGTGCCTCGGCGATCTGGTCGAGCGTGAAGCGGTGGAATGGCAGCGGCGTCAGAGCTCCGGCGGCCACGGCCGCGGTCGTGTGCGCGATCGCGTCCTGGCGCTGAGCTGGCGCGACGGTGTAGAGCAGCATGAACCGGAGCGTGATGTTGGGCGCCATCAGCCGCCGCACCGGCACCTGCACGACGCTTGAATCGGTGCCTGCGTAGGAGGTGATGGAGGCGTGAGGCGCGACGACCGAGAGGTCGAGTTCGAGGTTCCGGTCGAGCGCCACCTCAACGAAGTGATCGATGCCTTCCGGAGCGGCGGCGCGAATCTGGTCGGCGGCGTCAGGGCTGCGGTAATTGACGACCGTCCCAGCTCCAGCCGCGTGTGCGAGCTCGGCCTTCTCAGGCCCGCTGACGGTCGCGACGATCTGGCCGGCCGCCTCGAACCTGGCGAGCTCGATCGCGTAGTGCCCAACAGCGCCGGCACCACCGGAGACCAGCACCGTCCGGCCGGCGATGGGGCCGTCAGTGTGCAGGCAGTAGGCGGCGGTCACCGCGGGCACCCCGAGCGATGCACCGAGCTCGAATGAGGCGTCGTCGGGCAGCGGGATCGCGTGCTCGCTGGGAACGACCGTGTACTGCGCCGCGGTGCCCCAGTCGTCGTGATGGGCCGCCATCAGCACCCAGACGCGCTCTCCGACGCGGCTCGGATCGACACCTTCGCCGACGGCATCGATCGTGCCGGCGCCATCCTGATTCGGGATCGTGATCCGGCCGGCCGCGGGTGCTCTGATCTTGCGCCGCTTCCAGTCGGTTGGGTTGACGCCTGAAAACGCGACCTTGACCCGCACCTCGCCCGGTCCCGGTTCCGGGGTCTCGACCTCGCTCACCCTCAGGACCTCCGAGCCTCCGGAGCTCTCGTAATGCGCCGCCAGCATGCTTGGTCCGAGCGTAGCTCAGCTCAGATCGCTACGGTTCGCGTGTGACCCGCAGGCGCGAGATCCGCTCCTATCTGATGGATATGGACGGAGTGCTGATCCGCGAGGACCACGCGATCCCAGGAGCGGACACGTTCATCGCGCGACTGCGCGAGCGCGAGCGGCCGTTTCTGGTGCTGACCAACAACTCGATCTACACGCCGCGCGACCTGTCGGCCCGGCTGCGTGCGCTGGGGATTGAGATCGCCGAGGACAACCTATGGACCTCGGCGCTGGCGACGGCGCGCTTCCTCGACGACCAGCGCCCGGGCGGCAGCGCGTTCGTCGTCGGTGAGGCGGGGCTGATCACCGCGCTGCACCAGGCCGGCTACACGATGACCGAGAACAACCCTGATTACGTGGTCCTGGGTGAGTCGCGTGCGTTGAGCTTCGAGCGGATCACGACCGCCATCCGGTTGATTGCAAGCGGTGCTCGCTTCATCGCCACCAACCCTGACGCGACCGGTCCCTCGAACCGCGGCCCGATCCCCGCCACCGGCTCGGTCGCGGCGCTGATCACCCGCGCGACCGGAGTCGACCCCTACTTCGTGGGCAAACCGAACCCGCTGATGATGCGGTCGGCGCTGAATGCGATCGGTGCCCACTCTGAGAGCACCGCGATGATCGGGGACCGCATGGACACCGACGTCGTTTCCGGGATGGAGGCCGGCCTCGAGACGATTCTCGTGCTCACAGGTCTGACCACGCGCGAGCAGGCTGAGCGCGAGCCCTACCGCGCCTCGCGCGTGGTCGACTCGATCGCCGATCTGCTGCCGGACCTGGACTGACTGAAGCGCTGCGCTTACAGACTGTCTCAGGGTTGGCGGTGCTCGGCAGCCCGTTGCCGAACCGTGAGCTTGTCCTCGAGCGTCATCGTGCCCGGATGGCCATCGCCCGGCCACGGGGTCAGCAGCAGCAGGATCCGAGCATCTGTGAGCGCGTCAACGCGGTGGCGTTCGCCCGCCTCGAACTTGACCATGAACCCCGGTCCGCCCTGCACCTGGTTGCCGTCGGCGCTGATCGCAATCTCACCGCTGATGACGACCACCCAAGCGCGCTCATGCACCTGATGCTCACGCAGGCTCCCACCGGCCGGGATCTCGAGTGCGATCGCCCGGCCGTCGTCGCCGCTCTCGAGAATCTCCGGCGAGTGGGGGCTCAGCGCGATCATCTGTAGATCCCAGCTCCTCATCGCTTCTCAGCTTCCCACAGAACGGTGGCCGAGTGGAGGCGATACCCAGGTCGGTGTGCATTGGCCAGCGCCGTAGCGCTCTCCCTTAGCGCCCGCGGCTAGGGCGTCGAGGCGTGCCTGATCATCTGGGGTGAGTTGGACCTCGGGCGCGCCGGCGTTGTCCTCCACATAGGCCGTGCGTTTGGTGCCCGGGATCGGCACGATCCACTCGCGGCGACCGAGCAGCCACGCGAGCGCAACCTGACTGGGGCTGGCTTTATGCGTTTCTGCGATCTCGATCACCACCCGGACGAGCGCGGCGTTGGCGGCGAGATGCTCGGGCCCGACGCGCGGGAATCGGTCCGCGGCGCGGAAGTCGCCGGGCTCGAGTTCGGTCGATGTGGTCAGGCTGCCGGCCAGCAGGCCGCGCAGCAGCGGCGAGAACGGCAGGAAGCCGATCCCAAGCTCCTCGCAGGCGTCCAGGATCTCGCCCTCGACGCTGCGCTCAAGTAGCGAATACTCGCTCTGCAGGCTGGTGATCGGGTGAACAGCAGCGGCGCGGCGCAGGTCCGGGGCCAGCGCCTCCGACAGTCCGAGGTATCGCACCTTACCCTCGTCGACGAGTTCCTTCATCGCACCGATCGTCTCTTCGATCGGCGTCTCCGGGTCGACGCGGTGTTGTTGGTAGAGGTCGATGTGATCGACGCCGAGGCGCTTGAGGCTCTGCTCGCAGGCGGCGCGCACGTACTCTGGGCGGCTGCTGTAACCGCCGGGTGCGCCCGTTTCGGGGTCTGGCCTGACGATTCCGAACTTGGTGGCGAGCACGACCTGATCGCGACGGTCGTGGATCGCGCGACCAACGAGCGTCTCGTTGTGTCCCTGGCCGTACACGTCGGCTGTGTCGAGCAGGGTGATGCCAAGGTCGAGCGCGCGATGGATCGTGGCGATCCCCTCGGCGTCGCTGGCGCTTCCGTAGGTGCCTGACATGGGCATGCACCCGAGGCCTATCGCCGAGACCTGGGGGCCGTGTGATCCGAGCTGACGCATTTTCATGTCACTGATTCTCGCGGTTGAGCGGCTGACGCGTAGCATCCGCGCATGCCCGACCCCTGGCGACTGCGTTCTGTGCTCTACGTGCCGGGCGCCAATGCGCGAGCGCTCGAGAAGGCGGGTGAGCTCGCTGCCGACGGACTGATCCTCGACCTTGAGGACGCGGTCGCGCCGGCGGCGAAGGTGGAGGCGCGCGGACGGGTATGTGATGCCGTTCGCTCAGGCGGCTACGGCGATCGGACGGTGGCGATTCGCGTCAACGCGATCGAGACCGAGTGGTACGAGCGAGACCTGGAAGCGGCCGCTGCGGTCGGACCCGACGCGATCCTCGTTCCCAAGGTCGATGGTGCCGACGACGTGCACGCCGTGGAGCGCCGGCTGGCGGCTGTGGGTGCGCCCGAGCACACGCGGATCTGGACGATGATCGAGACACCGGCCGCGGTGATCCATGCCCACGAGATTGCGGCCGCGAGCGAGCGGCTGGAGGTGCTTGTGGTCGGCACAAATGACCTCCTGAGCGAGCTCGGGGGCCAGGACGTACCGGGGCGGGTCCCGCTTCAGACCAGCCTCGCACTGTGTCTGCTGGGGGCCCGCGCCGCGGGAAAGCTGATCCTCGACGGTGTTCACAACAGCGTGCGCGACCAGGACGGGTTCGAGGCCGAGTGTCATGAAGGGCGGACCCATGGGTTCGACGGCAAGACGCTGATCCATCCAGGACAGATCGAGGCGTGCAACCGCATGTTCTCGCCGTCGGCTGCCGAGGTCGATCGGGCACGGCGCGTGATTGCCGCGTTCGAGCAGTCGGCGAGCGACGGGCGTGGCGTCGCCACACTCGATGGGCGCTTGATCGAGAACCTGCATGTTGCGAGTGCCAGGCGGTTGCTTGCGCTCGCCGAGCAAACTCAGAGCGTCAATCTAGGTTGACGAGATTTTCGATGGTGATTGCTCGCCCGGAGTAGCCTTAATGGCGGCCGGCGAACCGAAAGGAGCCAGACCATGACTGAGTCACATGAACTTGAGCAGCGAGACGCACCTGTACAGGAGCTGTTCCGTCAGTGGCAGGAACAGCGCGATCAGCGGGCTCGTGAGGAGCTCGTCAGTCGGTACCTGCCACTGGCAAAGAAGCTCGCTCGCCGCTATCGCGGCGCTCGGGAGCCACTCGACGACCTCGAGCAGGTTGCGAGCCTGGGCCTGGTTAAGGCTGTCGACCGCTACGACGCCAGCCGCGGTATCGCGTTCCAGCACTTTGCGGTGCCGACGATCCTGGGAGAGTTGAAGCGCTACTTCCGTGACGCCGGTTGGGCCGTGCACATGCCACGTGGCATCCAGGAGTTGGCACTACAGGTCTCGCAGGCGCAGCGGCAGCTCTCCGCAAGGACGGGTTGCGAGCCGACCTACAACGAGGTTGCAGAGTTTCTCGAGATCAGCATCGAGGAGGTTCTCGAGGCGGCCGAGGCGGCTGCGGCCCACCACGCGGTGTCGCTCGATACGCCCCATGACGACGCCGATGGTGAGGCTGGGACGCTGAGCGACTCGATCGGCCAGATCGATGAGCAGTACGGTCTTGTCAACCTGACCGCTTCGATCGCGCCGGCCGCGCGGAGCCTCTCGGACCGCGATCGTCGTGTGCTCGCGCTGCGCTTTGTTGAGGACCGGACGCAGAGTGAGATCGCCGCAGCGGTCGGTGTCTCACAGATGCAGGTCTCGCGCATCCTCAGCAAGTCGCTGCGCAAGCTCTCGGCTGCGATCGAGCTGGACGGCAGTGATCCCGTCCGCGCCGCCAAGTCGCGAGTCCAGTAGCCAACCGTCGCGAGTCGTGTAGCCAACCCGGCTGCTCGAAATAAGCCGATCGGCTGGGGCGCCGAAGGTGCCCCAGCCCGCAACGCTGTGGGCTGAGCCAGGCCGCAACGCTGGGGGCTGAACCAGCCCGATGGCGTTGCCCCGGTATTGACCGCAGGGCGCGGACTGGACGCTCATTCTCGACCAGACGGTTATCAGCGCGCTGAATGGTGAAGTCTCGTCTTGAGCACATGAACTTAGGGTGCAGTACTTTGGACATAGGCGTGATTCAAGAACCTGCGTGCGTTCGCCTCGAATTTGAGAATCGGCCCCACAATGTGGCGCTGGTTCGAGCAGTGCTGGCGGGGCTGGCGGAGGCGGCAGAGTTCGATGAGGAATTCACCACCGACCTGAAGACGGCGGTCAGTGAGGCCTGCAACAACGTCGTCCTTCACGCCTACAACGGCGGGCCGGGCGCGATGTACGTGACCGTGCACTACTTCGGGGACCGAGTCGATGTTGTCGTCACCGACCACGGAACGGGCATCAAGCGCCTGTCGAGTGCGCCGGACCATATGGGCCTCGGCCTGCAGCTGATCAGCGCACTCGCTGACCAGGCTGAGTTTAGAAGCCCGGCCGACGGTGGGACTGAGGTCAGGATGCGGTTCCGCCGCAGCGAGTTTGCCTCCGAGGCCGGGATTCCGCAGGACGGGGAGTGGTCGGATCGAGAGCACGCGCTCGAGGGAGACGTGGTGTTGTGGTGCGAGCCGGTTGCGTTGCTGCGCCACGTCTTTGGTCGGGTGGCCCGCGCGATCGCGGCATCGTCTCATTTCACCATCACCGGTGCTGCGGATCTGCATGCGATCAACGACGCCGTCGCCGAGTACGCGGAGGCCTCAGCCGACGGGCACGTCGTGCTCGCGATATCAGCCGCCGCCCACGAGCTGGCTTTGGATCTGGGACCGTTCGGCGACGACATGCGCACGGCCGCACTGGCTCCGCTTGTCGATCAGCTCAGTCTTGAAGAAGTGGACGGAGAAGGCACGAAGCTACTGCATCTGTTGCTCCGGGATCGCGGCCGCCGAGTCATGAATTGAGCGCCAGCCGGGGCGCCGACACGGTCCCGGCGTGAGCCGGATCAGCTGCTCGCGAGCAGCTGTTCGGTCGAGTCCGCGACGACGAGTCGCTCGTCGAGCCCGGTGAGGTTCAGGAGTCGGGCCACCTGACCGTTCCCGCGGACGAAGGCCAGCCGATGGCCACGCTCGATCGCCTGTTGATGTGCGTGGATGAGTACCCCGAGTCCTGTCGAATCGATGAACGTGAGCTCCCTCAGATCGACGATCGTCAGGCCCACATCGGTCAGGGCCCCTAGTTCGCGCTCCAAAGCGCCGCTTGAGGCCAAGTCAAGCTCCCCCGCAACCGTGATGACGGTAGCCCGGGCCTCATGCCTCACATCGAACTGAAAATCTCCCTCCACCGGTGCCGGAATCGTAGCGCGTCCCGGGCGGTTTGGGTGTCGGACTGACTGCTCACTCCGGGGGCCTATGAGGTCGACGGGAGTCGGCCCGTCAGCGTCCCGGTGCCTGGTGGTTTACGGGGCGCTGACCGTGTGTCAGCGCCCGTACCAGCGTCGTCGTCCGACGCCCGATTCGACTCCGCCGACAAAGAACCCGAAGATCCAGAGGATCAGAGCGGCGATCAGGATCAGCCAGAGGATGTGCGCGGCAAACCCGAGTCCCCCGAAGATGACCAGAATCAAAAGCAATGCCACTAACGCAACCATTTTCCGACTCCTCTCAGATCCCGATTTCGGGGGCTCTCTGACCGATACCCAACCAGGGTCCCTGTCAAGCCACGGTCGGTCGGTCGGTCAGGCGATGTTGATGAATCTGACTCAGCGGTCTGAAGACCGAGGCGTCAGTCGTCCGAAGACCCGGGAGCCGGCGCAGTCGGACCCTGGAGCGTCAGCCGCTCTGCGAGCCCTGTCAAATCAAGCAGCCGCGAGACCTGCGCGGTCGGGTTGATGATGCCGAACTCGACCTCGATCTCACCGGCGCGCTGCTTGCCACGGACCAGGACGCCGAGTCCGGTGGAGTCAACGAACTCGACCCCGGCGATGTCGACGATGATCCTTGCGGCGCCGGACCTCAGGCCGATGTTGATTTGATCCTCGAGCGTGGCGGCATCGGCGAGCGCGAGCTCGCCGATGAGGGCGAGCGTGCATGCGTCGCCGTCCTCGCGCATGTCGACGGTCAGGCCAGGCGCCATCAGCCCAGCCTACAACCCAGGGCTGATGCCGGCGTGGCCTGCCGGAGCCTGGTGTTCGCTGCGTGCTTTATCCTGCGCTGACGGCCTGCATTGATTCAGAGGTGAGCTGTGAGCGCAGGTAGATCCATCACACCGCCGCGACAGCCGGCGGGCGAGCCGAGCCAGCTGATGTTGGTCGAGCATGACGGCCCGGCCGCGGATCTGCTCTTACGCAGGCTCGGCGAAACCTGGCCGCAGCTGCGGATCATCCGGGCCTCGGGTCTGCTCGAAGCCGAGGCGGCGCTCGGGCCCGAGTTCGACTGCGTACTGGTCGACATCGACCTGCCCGGTAAGGACGGGCTTGAGTCGGTCATGCGGATCCGACATCTGCACCCCGAACTCCCGATCGTCGCGGTGACCGAGTCGGCAGACGACGACGTCAGTGATCAGGCGCTCGCAGCCGGCGCGCATGACTGCATCGCCAAGGACGTGACCGAGAGTTACTCGATTGCGCGGGCGATCCGCCACTCGGTTCAGCGCAACCGCGCGGAGCGCTACGCGCGAGAGCTCGCGCTGCTGCGCCTCCGCGGCGCGGAGAGCGCCCGTCTTCAGCGCGGTCTGATGCCGCGCATGTTGATCGACGACCCGCGAGTGTGGGTCCGGTCGGGTTACCGGCCCGGTGACCGTCGGCAGGTACTGGGGGGCGACTTCTTCGACGTGGTGCAGAGCTCGCCGACATGCCTGAAGCTGGTGCTGGGCGATGTCTGCGGACATGGTCCGGATGAGGCTGCGTTGGGCGTGCAGCTCCGCATCGCCTGGCGGACGCTGATTCTCGCCGGCGTCGAGCAGATCCAGCTGCTCGAGACGCTCGACCGGCTCACGAACCAGGAGCGTCATGCCGAGCACGTCTACGCGACGCTCGCCAGCATCGAGGTCGACCTCGGCACCGGCCGCGCCTGCGTCGGCCTGGCTGGGCACCCGCCGCCTCTGGTGGCAACCGGCGGTGAGCCGCGGCTGCTGACGGAGCACGTCGGCGGCCCGCCGCTCGGCATCGGTCTGCCGCCACGTTGGGAACTGCACGAGGTTGAGCTCGGCGACCGCTGGTCGCTGCTGCTCTACTCGGACGGCATCTACGAGGGCAAGGTCGTCTCGCGCGGAACGAGACTCGGGATCGAGGGACTGCTGGAGCTGCTCGCCTCGGACTCCGCAGACGCGATCTGGGAGTCGATTCCCAACCGGCTACTCGACCAGGTCGAGGCCCTCAACGACGGACCGCTCGAGGACGACGTGGCGCTCCTGGGGGTGCGCTGCGATCCCTTCTTCGACGACTGAATGGTGGGTGGGGGCGGCCACGCTGGACCGCCCCCACGCCGCCCCCCTGGCTCTGTTTCGGCGCCGCGGCGCGGTTGCTGAAGCCTTGAGCGAGCGTTTGCACCAATTGGTGCAAACGCTCGCTGTCAGCTGACGGCCTGAATCGGCACGCGCACGCGGAACACGGTGCGCCCGGGCTCTGACTCGACCGTGAGGCTGCCGTGATGGCGGTCGACGACGATCCGGTGCGCGGTGTCGAGTCCAAGACCCGTCCCCTGACCCACATCCTTGGTCGTGAAGAACGGATCGAAGATGTGGGACTGGATGTCCGGAGCGATACCCGGGCCGTCGTCGGCGATGTAGACCTCCGCGCAGTTGCCGTCGGCACGGGTGGTGATCGTGATCGTGCCAGTCTCACCCAGCGCGTCGATCGCGTTTGCAAGCAGGTTCGTCCACACCTGATTCATCTCAGCTCCGTGGACCATGATTTTCGGTAGCGAGCGGTCGTAGTCACGCTCGACCTTGATCTCCGTCTTCTTGAGCTTGTGCTGCATGATCGTGAGCGTCGTCTCAAGCCCCTCGTGCAGGTCGATCTCGACGACCTCGCCTCTGTCCATGTACGCGTAGGACTTGATCGCCTTCACCAGCTGTCCCATCTGATCGGTCGATTCGACCAACTCGGCGGCGAGCTGGCGGGCGGAAAGCGACGCCCAGATCCATCGGAGCGCGGTCGGCGCGACACCGCCGGCTGCATCAGCAACCTCCTGCACGAAGCCGACGTCCAGCCCGGCCGAGCTGAACGCCTCGGCCAGCCGCCAGGGTTGCTCGACTCCCACGTCGGTCAGCGCATCGGTGATCGCATCCTCCGCGTCGGCGGCATCCAGCGCTGACAGCGATGACCTCCGTACTGAGCAGGTCTCGGTCGCTCGGGTCTGCAACGCCAGCAGTCGCTGCTTGTGCTCGTGGTCGAGTCCCGACTCGATGAACACGCCGAACGCGCCTGCCAGCACCTCGAGCGCGTCGGCCAGGTCGGCAGCCGTCCGTCTCGCTGCCGCCGCGGGGTTGTTGAGCTCGTGCGCGAGTCCGGCGGCCATCGTCCCCAGCGCCTCCAGGCGTTCGTGGTTCTGCGCCTGTGCTGTGATCCGGCCGATCACCGGCCGGATCCGCGCCATCACACGCATGAACACCGGACGGTGCGAGGTCACCAGGTCGATGAAGTCGTCGGACTCGACCAGCGCATAACGCACTGCGGTCAGCGCCTGCAGCGTCAGCGAGCTCGCCGTCTGCGTCAGCACCGCTGTTGCGCCGATCCAGGTCGGGGCGACCTGGTCGCTGATCGGCTCCTCGATCCCGGTCGAGTTGATCGTGCCGCGCAACGTGCCGCTCAGCAACAGGATCACGCCTCGGGTCATCTCGCCCTCGACGAAGAGGTCCTCGCCTGCTGCGGCCTCATGGATCTCACTGCGTGCGGTCCACTCGGACAGGGCATCGTCGTCCAGCTCCGCGAACAGGTCGATCGGTCGGAGCTCTTCGATGGTTGGTCTTGTCGCAGCGGTGCTCATGCTTCCGCCAGATACTGATGGATGAGGGAGACGGCCATCGAGCCCTCGCCGACTGCGGAGGCGACGCGCTTGACCGACCGCGAGCGCACGTCGCCGGCGACGAACACCCCCGGGACGCTCGACTCGAGCGCCATCGGCTCGCGCTCGAGCGCCCAGCCGTGGTCGCGGACGTCGGCGCCGGCGAGGATGAAGCCGCGATCGTCCCGCGCGACGACGCCGTCGAGCCACTCGGTTCGCGGCAGCGCTCCGATGAACACGAAACAGGCGTCGACCGCCACGTCCTGTTCACCGCCGGGGCCGCTCAGGCGCAACTGCGTCAGGTGACCGTCGGCGCCCTCGGCGGCAACTGCCTGCGTGTTGGTCAGCACCTCTACGTTGGCGAGCGTCTCGATTCGCTCGATCAGGTAGTACGACATGGACTTGGTCAGCGAGTCGCCCCGTACGAGCATCGTCACTCGTGAAGCGAAATCGGAGAAGTAGACGGCCGCCTGGCCGGCGGAGTTGGCACCGCCGATCACGACGACGTGCTGGTCCATGCAGGAGCGCGCCTCGGTCAGCGCGGCCCCGTAGTAGATGCCGGCTCCGGTGTAGTCGCTGAAGCCCTGAGCCTCGAGCATTCGGTAGGAGATGCCACTCGCGATCAGCACGCTGTTGGCGCTGAGCTGTGCTCCGCCGGTCAGCTCGACGATCCGACCGGCACCTTCGACGTGAAGCGCCACCGCGTCGGAGACGGTGAGTAACTCGGCGCCGAGCCGCCGCGCCTGCGTCGTGGCGCGGCTGGCGAGGTCGGAGCCGGACAGCCCATTTGGGAAGCCGAGGTAGTTCTCGATGCGGCTGCTCTGGCCGGCCTGCCCGCCGGTCGCCTCGGACTCGACCATGATCGTCCGCAGACCTTCCGAGGCACCGTAAACCGCGGCGGCGAGCCCAGCGGGGCCGCCGCCGACGATCACCAGGTCGTAGTGATCGGTCAATGGGGCGGCAGCGACACCCAGTCGCTCGGCGAGCTCAAGCACTGTCGGTCGCTCGAGCACGCTGCCATCCTCGAGAATCGCGACGGGCAGCTGATCGGCGGGAACGCCCGCGGCGACCAGCAGTTCCTGGGCCTCCGCGTCACGCTCGACATCGAGCCAGCGGCCAGGGACTCGGTTGCGGGCGAGGAAGTCACGCAGATCGTGGGTGTCCTTGGAGAAGCGGTGTCCGATCACGCGCACGCCACCCTCGAGCAGCGCCGCGCTGCCCTCCCAGGTCTTGAGCAGGTCGTCGACGACCGGGTAGAGCGCCTCCTCTGGGGGATCCCACGGCTTCAGCAGGTAGTAGTCGAGCCCGACCTCGTTGATCGCGGTGATCGCCGCCTGCGTATCTGCGTAGGCGGTCAGCAGCGTGCGCTTGGCATCCGGATAGACCTCACGCGCCCGCGCCAGGAAATCCGTGCCCTCCATGCCCGGCATCCGTTGATCGGCGATCATCAGAGCCACCGCGTCGCCGCGTCGCCGCATCTCGGAGAGCAGTTCGAGCGCCTCACCTCCGGAGCCGGCGCGGACGATCCGGTAGCCCTCACCGAACTGGCGGCGCAGGTCACGCGCGACCGCGGCCAGCACGGTCGGCTCGTCGTCGACGGCGAGGATCGCGGGGCGATGGGCGCGACTCTCGCCGGCAGCCGGTTGCTCGGAGGTTGCCGTCATTGGTACAGCATCGGTGATCGAGGGATCCGGGTGCTGCCGGTGACCTCGGGAAGCTCCATCGCGATCTCATCGATGAAGCACCAGCTCCAGACCTCACCGGGCTCGAGCGAGCGGATGATCGGGTGTCCGGTGCTGTGAAAGTGCTTGGTCGCGTGACGGTTCGGTGAATCGTCGCAGCAGCCGACGTGGCCGCATTCCAGACATATTCGTAGATGCAGCCAGACGCCTCCGGTCGCAAGGCATTCCTCGCAGCCGTCGACCGCATCCGGCAGTTGCTTGACCTTCACTGAATCCAAATGTGTGCAAAAGCTCATACCCTCAGCATTTCAATCGCGTCAAGCCGGGCGCTTCGGATCAGCGTCGCCGGGCGATCGCCACACCCGCCAGGCACAGCAGGCCGCCGGGTATGGCGAGCACCGGCGGCACCTGACCGAGCGCGATCCAGCTGATCAGCATGACCAGCGGTGGCACCACGTAGGTGGTCGCGCCTAGCGGCCCGGCATCCATCCGCGAGAGCACGTAGGCCCAAAGCAGAAACGCGATCGCGGTCGGACCAATGCCGAGGTAGACGACGCCGGCAATCGTCCCGGCGGACGCGTGGCCGAGCTCATGCACGGTCTGAGGCGCGAACGCGAGCAGCACCACGAACCCGGCGACGCTCGCCATCCACGTCACCGGCAGAGGCCCCGCGAATGTGAGTGCGGGCTTCTGCACGATCATCGCGAGCGCATAGGAGAAGGCCGCCACGAGGCAGAGGCCGGCGCCAAGCAGCTCGTGCGAGCCGCGGCCCGAGACACTGAGGGCGATCAGCCCGGCGCCGACGAAGGCGACAAGGCAACCCACGATCAGACGCCGCGGGAAGCCCTCGTTCAACAGCCAGCCTGCCAGCAGCGCGATGATCAGTGGGCCGGTGTTGACGAGCAGTGACGAGGTTCCGGCGTCGACCCAGCGCTCGGCGGCATTGAGGGCCACCATGTAGGCCCCGAACCAGAGCACACCTGACAGCGCCGCGCGCCCGATCGCCCCCGCTCCGGGCGGTCGCTGGTTGCGAACGAGCATCGCGATGCCCAGGGCGAGGCTGCCGATGGTGATGCGGGTCAGTGCCAGCGGACCGGGGGAGAGATGGCTGCCGGCGGAGCGGATCACGACAAATGCGGATGCCCACATGAGCAGCGTGACGGCGAGCGCGCCCGCAATGCGGGCGCGCTCGCCGTCACGCACGGCTGAGATGGCATCGGTGGTGGCGCTCACCACTCAATTAACGCCGATCGGCAACCGGCCGTGAGGTTGCGTGTCGATCGTCGCGTTCCGCTTCGATACCTCTGAGCTGGGCTCGACCTGGACCTAGATCTGTGCGTATGGCACGGCGGTCAGGGTCCCCAAGATCTGAGCGCCCTTAACATGGAGTGAGCCGTCCGCCGACTGAGCGGACGACGGTGTGGGGTGTGCCCAGGCTCTGACGCAGGATGCCCAGAGCCCGAATGCCCAGCGTCCGCCCGCCGCGCGCGGGAAGTTCCGGGAGAGAATCCAGTTCCGGGAGAGGACCTGCTCAGGATGACCATCGATACCAAGGCGACAACCAAGGAGACCCTGCGCTTCTGCGTCGAGGTCTCGCGCCCGTACGCCCGCCTCCTGATACCGAGCTGGATCTTCGTGGCCCTCGGGGTGTTGGTCGAGGGTGTCGCGACCCCGCTGGTGTTCGCCGCCGCGCTGGAACGAATCGTCAACCTGACGCCCGACTCGAGCTTGTGGGGAACATTTGGCACGCTCGTGATCCTCTACGCGGTGCTGCTGATCGTCGGCACGGTCTGCTGGCGATTGGCGGGTTGGCTCGAGTGGGAGGGGTGCACCAAGGCGTTTGCCAATTCGATCGCGGTCGCGTTCGACCGGCTGCTCGAACTCAGCTATCGCTGGCACGTCGATCATCCGTCGGGCGAGGTGTCCTCGACGCTCTCGACCTTCTCGTGGGCGCTGATGCAGTCGATCGACGAGCTCACCTGGGGGATGCTGCGGATCGTCGTCGGTGTCCTGGCCGCGATCGTGGTGCTGCTCGTGGTCGCGTGGCCTGTCGGACTGATATTGATGGTGTTCACGGCGCTGTTCATCTGGCTGATCGTGGTCAAGTCGAAGTCGGTCTCGGAGGCGTCTGCTCGCTTCTCCGCAGCACATACGGAGGCTGAGGGGGCCGCGTTTGACGTGATCCGCAACATCGCCACCGTCAAGGCCCAGAGCGGCGAGGAACTCGAGCGCGCCAGCCTGGCGGCGAAGCTGAGGAACTCAGTCGACTCCGACCTCGGGGCCCGTCGCGTGTTCACGGTGACGCGCACGTGGATGTCCGTGATCATCAACACGATGAGTTGGGGCGCGCTGTTGATCGGCGTGATCCTGGCTCTGCATCACAATCTCTCCGCCGGCATCGTCTACCTGATCCTGTTCTACGCGGCTCTGGTCGCAGACCAGGTGATTCAGAGCTTTCAAACGGTCAGATCGCTGTCACGAGCGCTGGGGCGCGGCACCAAATTCGTCGGCCTGATCAACTCCGAGCCCGAAGTCAACGATGCGGTCGACGCAGGCGAGCTGGTCGTGGGGCGCGGTGAGATCGAATTCCGCTCGGTCGCGTTCGCCTATACGTCCGAGCATCCGCTGATCGAGGACCTGAACCTGACGGTGGCCGCAGGTGAGCACGTTGGCGTGGTGGGGCCGTCCGGCGGCGGCAAATCGACGTTGACCCGGCTGTTGTTGCGGTTCATGGACGTGACCGGCGGGGAGATCCGGCTCGACGGTCAGTCCCTGACCGCGGTGACTCAGGACTCGCTCCGCCGCCAGATCTCCTATGTGCCGCAGGATCCCCAGATGCTGCATCGGTCGGTCGCTGAGAACATCTGGCTGGGGTTCGATGGGCCGCCCGATCTCGAGCGGATCATCGAGGTCAGTCACGCAGCGCACGTGCATGAGTTCGTGTCTGAGTTGCCCGACGGGTACAAGACGATCGTCGGCGAGCGCGGGCTGAAGTTGTCCGGCGGGCAGCGTCAGCGGGTCGCGATCGCTCAGGCGATGCTCAAGAACGCGCCCATCCTGATTCTCGACGAAGCGACGAGCGCCCTGGACTCGAACTCGGAGCGGCTCGTGCAGGAAGCCCTGTGGACGTTGATGGAGCGCTGCACCTCATTGGTGGTTGCCCACCGCCTTTCGACGATTGCCCGCCTGGATCGGATCATCGTTGTCGAGGACGGCGCGATCACGGACTCCGGGACGCACTCGGAGTTGCTCGCTCGCACCGGCACCTACGCGGCGCTGTGGCGGCATCAGTCGGGCGGCTTCATCGAGTAGCCCCCACCGCGATCGCCCTGCACGTCAACGCTGCGGCTGCCAGCCGAGGCGCTGCTTCGCCGACGAGCAGTCGCAGAGCGTCAGGTCGGGTCGCAGTACGTAGGCCTCCCGGTTGCGGAGCGGCACGTCCGGGGCGAAGCGCGCGGCAAGCTCAAGGGTCGTGGAACTGCCTGAGATGTGATCTGAGCAGAGCAGCATCCGGGAGTGACTTTCGAGCTGGCCGCTCAGGCACAGCTCGACCGCGGCCGCGACGTCATCGGTGTGGACCCAGGCTCCGTACTCCCAGAAGGGGTCGCCCTCGAGTGATCGTTCGGCTTTCCACGGGGCTTCGGTCACATTCCGCTTCTCGTCGTCCCAGACCGCCACGGGGCGCAGCGACACCGATGGGATGCCCGTGCGTCGCGACCAGGCCTCGCACATGTCCTCGGACAACCTCTTGGAGACACCGTAGGGTCGCATCGCTCGCCGCGAATGTGCGTCGTCGATCGGGAAGTAATCGGGCATGCGCTCTCCGTCGGCGGTACCGAATACCTGTGCACTCGAGAAGTGGATGACTCGCGACGCGCCGACATGCTCGGCAGCCAGCAGCACGTTCCACGTGCCGAGCACATTCACGCTCATGATCGCCTCCGGGGTGCCCTTGGAGTCGTGAGCGATCGCGGCCAGGTGGACGATCGCCTGACAGTCGGTCGACGCCTGGCGGACGGCCTCCAGGTCGAGCACGTCATCCCCGTCGGTTGCGTCGAAGCCGACGACCTCACACCCGGTGGAGCGCAGGTGTGTGGTCAGAGCTCTTCCGACGAGTCCTCGATGACCGGTGACCAACGCGCGCACGATCCTGCGAAGCCTATGCGGTTCCGGGTGTGTGTCAGAGCAGGCGTGTTTAGAACAGGCGCGTCTGAACCGGCTGTGGCCGCGTCAGCTCCGGCGCTCGATCCGGTTTCGTGTCTGGCCGGATTGCTCGACTGAATCGCTCCCGTGGGGTCGTGCGGGGGCCTTCGACCAGTCGCGTCAGACGCTGGCGCTCAGCCACAGGCATGTAGGCGCGACGCTGGTAGAGCTTCTCGTACTGCGGCACCAGTTCGGGTCGCTGCTGCGTCAGCCACTCCATGAACACCTCGCGCACTCCCCGTCGCAGATGCAGGGCGATGCCGATGATGTAGTCGGCGCCGGCCTCCGTGGCGAGGCGCACGACCTCGCGCACCTGTTCCGGTGAGTCGTTGATGCCCGGCATCAGTGGTGCGACAAGCACGCCCGTCCTGATCCCGGCCTCAGTCAGTTTCGCGAGCGCATCGAGTCGAGCCGCCGGATTCGGACTGCGGGGCTCAGTTGCCCGCCACGCCGTCTGGTCAAGCGTGGGGATCGACAGCGCGGCGCTGAATTCCGTGACCGCGTTCAGCTCTTGCATGAGGTCGAGGTCGCGCAGCAACAGCGGGGACTTGGTGAGCACCGAGCAGGGATTGCGCGCGTCGCGCAGCGCCTCCCAGATGCCGCGCATCAGTTCGTAGCGACCCTCAACCCATTGATACGGATCGGTGTTGGTCCCGAGCGCGATGTGTTCACCTGACCAAGCGGGGCGGGCAAGCTCGGCTCGGAGCCGCTCGGGCGCGTTCACCTTCACCACGATCTCTCGCTCGAAGTCCCGGCCGGCATCGAACTCGAGGAACTCATGCGTTGGACGCGCGAAGCAGTACGTGCACGCGTGCGTGCACCCGCGGAACGGGTTGATCGTCCAACGGAACGGCATCTGGCTCGCCGGGGGTACTCGGTTCAGAATCGACTTCGCGTGGACCTCGTAGAAGCGAGTGCCGATCGCCTCGGGCACGTCAAAATGCCGGATCGTCACATCCCGGTAGCCGGGCAACCTGGCACCGGTCTGGTGGTCGATCAGCTGTTGATCCCAGCGCACGAACGTATGTTCGCATATGAGGGAGACGGATCGGCTGACGTCAAGCCCGCGGTCCGGGCCGCAACTTCCGCTCGGGGAGGGGTCTTAACGATGTATTGAAGGGCTATGGGTCGGCCGGCGGTACGGATGCCCGGAACCGTCCGACTCCGAACACGAGGAGGAAACACCAATGTCAGAGGTACAGATACCTCGGAGTGACAGCAGATCGACGCGTCGGCGCGGAGTGCGTCGCATGCAACGACTCGGTCTGGCAATGCTCGCTCCAGCGCTGGCGGCACTGACAATCGGCGTCGCCATGCCGGCGGCCGCGCAGGCCGCCACCACCGGCACGATCGCCGGGTCGTTCACGGTTCCGGCCGGAACTCACGATCCTCAGGACGTGACGATCCAGCTTGTCGACCGTAACGGCAATGCGGTGACCGCCGTGACCTCGTCAGACGTGACAATCACCGATGCGAGCAGCACCGGCGCGGCCTTCACGATCGCTGACGTCGATCCCGGCCAGTACTACGTCTACTTCTCGGATACCACCGCCGGGGACAACGTCTCACGTGATTATTACGGCGACGGTGGCACCGACAACATCTACAAGGCGACCCTCGTGACCGTCCCGGCAACGGGCGGTGGGCAGACGCTCGCGACCCAGAATCTGGTGGCCGGCGCGACCTTCACGGGGACCGTGACCGACAACAACGCGGCGGCGGAGACCTCGAGCCACGTATACGCGGAGTTGTCGGACCCGAATTCAGTCAAGGACCCGAGGCTCGGCGCGGTTGCCGCGACGGTCACGGCTGGCAAGTACACGATCAGTGGCTTGCCTCCAAGCACCTACACGCTGCGATACGGAGCCACCGGCAGCGGGTTTCGCCTGGCCGACGTGTACGTCGACGGTGCCGGACTCTCATATGACTACGGTTCTGCGACGAATTACGTCGCGGCCGCAGGAAGCTCAACCTCGGTGAACTTCACGGTTCCCGCGGTGGGTGCGATCAGCGGGACCGTGACCAGCGCCACCGGTGCGCCGCTTTCCGGCGTTTCCGTCCTTGTGTATTCCGTGGCAGGCACTGAGCTGCCGACCACAGCGACGACCGCGAGTGACGGCACCTACACGGTCCCTGACGTGCTCGCAGGCCAGTATCAGGTCGAGTTCCTGGGTCTTTCGGGATCGAACCTCGCCACCAGCTTCTATGGCGGCGGGACCCTCGCAGCGGCGACCAAGGTGACGGTAGCCAGTGGCGTGACTGTCACGAGCATCAACGGCCAGCTTGGCGCCGCCGGGACAGTCAGTGGTGTCTTGACAGCCGCCCAGGGTGGCGCGCTGGTCGGTGGTCTCGAGGTTCAGCTGCTCGACGCACAGGGCAACGTGATCTCCACGGCTGTCACCAACCCCAACGGCACCTATACGCTCACCGGCGTGCCGGCCGGCACGTGGTACGTCAAGTTCGTGGGCGGCCGGGCATACAACGGCCAGTACTACGCAACCGAGTACTACCTGGGTAAGGGAACGCTCGGTAACTCCAAGGCAGTCAAGGTGACCGCCGGCCAGTCGGTCACCGGCATCAACGAGGCGGTGATGGCAGAGAGCACGACGCTCGCCGGCCTACCGAAGGTCTCAGGCGGCTCACTCACGGGTCTGTCGAGCAACAAGGTCGGGTTGAAATTCAACCTCGCCCATGGATCAGGGCCAGCCGGGTACCTGCAGTCGTTCTCGATCAAGTTGCCGAAGAACGTCAGCTGGAACAAGAGCGCGCTGAAGAAGGACATCGTTTGCAAGAACGACGTCTTCACCTATGCGGTCAAGAGCGGGCAGCTTGTGATCACGTTCGCGTCCGGCAAGAAGACGGTCTCGTTCCAGATCAAGGCCGGCGGCATCACCGTCACCAAGAGCATCCAGAACCAGGCCAAGCAGCACAAGATCAAGTCCATGTCTGTCGGCGTGACAGCGACCGACACGACCGGCAAGCCCACCTCGCTCTCGTTCAGCGTCAA
This sequence comes from uncultured Conexibacteraceae bacterium, assembly GCA_963844665.1. GTDB lineage: Bacteria > Actinomycetota > Thermoleophilia > Solirubrobacterales > Solirubrobacteraceae > Palsa-465. The sequence goes on along the minus strand of CAWJPB010000005.1, from coordinate 282,220 downwards.
GAACCCACACTGAACGCGCGCAGACTCCGCTGCGAAAGGGGGGTGGGCCCAAGCGGGGCCCACCCCCCAACTTTTAGCTGCAGGCGAAATTCACAGCCTCCCCCACCCAGGTCGCACACTTCTCACGACGCCTGGGTGCACGGAATCGGTTCGAGTCCGAGCGTGAGCGAGAATGCCCGCTCCAACAATCGCCGCGGTGCCGCATGCTGTGGCGCCAACGACGAGTGCAAGGCTGGGCGTGCGGGCTCCGATCGCGCCGACGGTCGCCGCGCGGATGATCAGCGCTCGAGTGATCCGTTGTGGTCGGTGCTGCGTAGGGAGTTGTGTCAAGCCAAACTCTCTGAAGGAGACGTTGTCCATGTCACAAGAGCATGAGGAAGTGGGGACGGACCGCAGGCAGTTTCTCCGCAGGACGGCTTCCTCGGGCGCGGGCATCTTTGTCGGTGCGTCCGCGTTTGACGCGCTTGTTCCGTCGTTCGCAGCCGCCAAGAGTGGCGGTGTCACAAAGGGCGACCTGGCGATCGTCGGTGCTGCGCAGATCGCAGAAGCGCTAGCCGTTACCACCTACACCAACATCATCGACAGCGCGCCGTTCTTCAAGCGGCTGCCGCCCGACGATCAGGGCTATTTGGTCGCCGCGCGGCAGGAGGAGATGTCGCACTACGCGCTCGAGCTGAGCGTGACCGGCAAGCCATCGCCGTTTACCGCCTTCTATTACCCGGCGAAGATGTTCTCTGACGCCCAGACGACGCTCGACGTGCTCGTCACGTTGGAGGACGCCTTCATCGCGGCCTATCTCGTCGGCGTGCGCTACTTCAGCACGCCCGATCTGCGGGTCCTTGCGGCCCGGATCATGGGGATTGAGAGCGACCACCGCACACTCGCGCGCGTCCTGGGGCCCGATGTAGCAGCAAGGGATGGCGGACCGATCACCAAGATCACTGGCGTTCAGGGACACGCCGAGCCCGTTGCCCCGCCGAACAACAACGGCTACGAACGGACCCTGAGCTGGACGAGTATCACTCAGGCGGTTTCGGCCCTGACTCCGTTCGCTGATAAGACGGCTGCTGGCAAGGCGGGCTTTGACACCACCACGACCTACGCGTTCAAACCGTTCAGGCCGCACCTACCGGAAGCGCTGGGCGCGTTTCATTCATTCCAAGGGTGAGAAGCTACACGGCTGGCGCGGCGACAGTCGTCGCGCCAACGCGTGACACGGCGAAGTTCGTCTGGCACACCGTACGCTGCCGCTTCCCGGCACCGACAGTCGGCGCACTCGCAACTCAGCCGGCGCTCAGCCCAGGGCGCCGCCTCCGACAGCCGATGACGGCTCGATTTCAGGCAGGCGCATCATGCGGAATGAGTTGAGCAGCCCCAGCAGCCCGGCGAGGATCGGAATCAGCAACGCCACCTGCAGTGCGATGTTGGTCGCGTGTGTGTTGATCCTCAGGATCTCTACTTGGACCGCGGGCGGTTCCTCTGCAACGATCCTCTCGAGCTGCGTGTTACTCACGACCTCCGCGTCGTGCTCCATGGTGTGTGAGATCTGATGCTTCTGGGCTGACGGGATCACGGAGCTGGTGTTCACCGTGTTCGTGAGAGCGACCGAGAGGGTCGCGAGCCGTCGTTCCCAGATCGTGAACGACTTTTGAGATCGACACGTTCATGAGCGACGTGTCGACGACCAGCACGAACATCGCCATCGCCAGCAGCAGCGACAGGCGCGTGCTCCCAGCTGCCTCGTTGGAGGCGCCTACGGTCGCGTCATCCGCCACCGGTCGCCACCCATCGCGCACGAGAGCGCGAACACCCAGGATGCTTCCATGAGGTAGGCAGCGAGCGAACAGCGATAGCCATGGCGGCTCCTTTCTTATCAGACCGACGGGCTGCGTCTGTCCCGTGAAACCGGCGGTGAGCACCACTCCTGAGGCTCAGATTCCGGTCGCGCATCTGGTGACTCCAATAATGTGGCGTGCGTGAGATCGCTGCGTTCGATCCCGGGAGCGCGCGCCCTCGCGAGCTACCGGATCTCATGGTTGCGCAGCGACATCGTCGCCGGGATCGTGCTGACGACGTTGCTGGTCCCGCAGGGGATGGCTTACGCGGAGCTCGCCGGCCTGCCGGCGATCACGGGGCTCTACACATCGATCCTGTGTCTCGTCGGCTATGCGTTGTTCGGGCCTTCGCGGATCCTGGTGCTCGGCCCGGATTCCTCGCTTGGGCCGATGATCGCCGCGACGATCCTTCCGATCATCGGAGCTGACGGTAGTCCTGCACGGGCGATCGCGTTGGCATCGATGCTCGCGCTGATAGTCGGCGCGATCATGATCGCCGCGGGCACCGCAAAGCTAGGGTTCGTCGCTGACCTGCTGTCAAAACCGACGCAGATCGGCTACATGAACGGCCTCGCGGTCACGATCCTCGTCGGACAGTTACCCAAGCTCTGTGGCTTCTCGATCCATGCGGACGGGTTGATCGAGGAGGCCCGCAGGTTCGTGCAGGGGCTCACGAACGGCGCGGCCGTAGGCGCTGCCGTCGCGGTCGGAGCGTTCAGCCTTGTGGTGATTCTCGCCCTCGGGCGGTGGCTGCCTCGTGTCCCGGCGATCCTCGTTGCCGTCGTCGCCGCAATTGCAGCGACGAGCGTGTTCCACCTGGCCGAGCATGGCGTGTCCCTCGTCGGAACGCTCCCCAAGGGCTTCCCGCCGCTGACCTGGCCGAACCCGGTCTCCGATCTGCCGCTACTGGTCGCTGGAGGGCTCGGAATCGCGCTCGTTGCCCTGACCGACACGATTTCAACGGCCTCCTCCTTCGCCGCACGCACGGGCCAGGAAATCGATGGGAACGGCGAGATGATCGGGATCGGCGCTGCCAATATCGCGGCCGGCTTCTTCCAGGGATTTCCGGTCAGCACAAGCGGCTCACGGACGGCAGTCGCCGAGCAGGCGGGAGCCAAGACACAGTTGACCGGCATCGTCGGGGCTGGCGCGATCATCCTGATGTTGGTGCTCGTTCCCGGGCTCCTGCGAAACCTCCCGAATCCCACGCTCGCCGCCGTCGTGATCGCCGCATCGCTCTCGCTCGCCGACATACCCGGCACCGTTCGACTGTGGCGTCAGCGGCGTGTGGAGTTCCTCGTGTCGATGACGGCCTTCCTCGGTGTGGCTCTGCTCGGCGTGCTCGCAGGGATCGCGGTGGCAGTCGCCCTGTCGATCCTCAACGTGTTCCGGCGCACGTGGTGGCCATATCAGACGACGCTGGGTCGGGTGCCGGAGGTGCGAGGACTCCATGATCGCCAGCTGCATCCCGACGCCGAGCAGCTCCCAGGCGTCGTGGTCTTCCGGTTCGACGGCCCGCTGATCTTCGCGAACGCCAGAACGTTCCGAGACCAGGTCAGGCGACTCGCCACCGCGGAGCCACGGCCACAGTGGATCATGATCGCCGCCGAGCCGATCACCGACGTCGACACGACCGCTGCCGACATGCTCACGGAACTCGACGCGGAACTCAACGCCGCCGGGACTTTTCTCGTGTTCGCCGAGCTGAAGGATCCCGTCCGCGCGAAGCTCGAGCGCTACGAACTGATCGGGTCCCTCGACCCCGCTCACTTCTTTCCGACCCTCGATGCGGCAGTCGAGAGCTTCCGTCGGCAAACCGGCGCCGACTGGACAGCAACTTCAAACGAACCGGACCACAACCACGATCCGAGTTGACGCTCGTCAACGGACCGACCTCCGGTCGAGCATGCCGCGTCGGCTGGGCCGCGTCGGCGGAGGATCCGAGCGAGAGGCTGATCGGTTGCCGTGCTCGTCTGCACGAAGCGGGAAGGGGAGGGGGCGCGCCTGACGATGCTCGTCGGGGTGCGCCCCCTGCCATTGCGACTAAAAGTAGTGGCTGCGACCGCCGACCGCTCGACCCATGCCGCCCATCAGGAGTAGGACAAGCCCCACGATCAGCAGAATGGCGCCGATCACCCACAAGATGTGGATCGCCGCGACGGCGCCGATTATCAGCAGGATGATTCCCAGAATTATCAATTGTGCCTCCGGTTTACGTTTGATGCTCTGGGGAGTTCACTAACCGGTTTAGGTGCTGGCTAATCCTCGCGGGCGTGACCTGACGCAAAGCGATCGGGAAATTGTGCCCGTCCGTGAAAAGCGAGACTAGACCCAAGTATGAGTTTGCCTCTTATGGCCCTGGGTACTGAAGGGGTCATCCGGAGCATGCAACCGCTGCTCGGGGAGAGGAGGAACTGATGGGAGTCGGAACAAGTTTGGTTTTGATCGCAGTCGGCGCGATTCTTCGTTTTGCCGTGTCGGTGACAACGAGTGGATTCAACCTCCACACGATCGGCCTCATATTGATGATCATCGGCGTCGTCGGACTGGTTATCTCCCTGTTCTTTTGGGGCAGCTGGGGCGGATTTGGTGGACGCGAACGCCGAGTCACGACTGATGGTCGCGGCGGCTACGTAGAGCGCGAGCGCGAGATGTAGGCGATTCACGGACTCCCAGGCGGTGCGCTCACGCGCCTGGGAGTCCGACGTTGCGCCGAGGTCCGTGGCCAGGCGGCCTCAATCGGAGCCCCCTGCGACTGTGGCCTTGATTAGCGCTGCTCAACCGCGGGTATCTGACCCTTGAATAGCTCTGAAGCGCCAACGCAACGAAGGGAGCCATCATGGGCGTCACTGACAAGGCCAAGAACACCGCACAGAAGATGGAGGGCAAGGCGAAGGAGGCTGTCGGCAAGCACACCGACGACCGTGATCTTCAAGCCGAGGGTAAGAAGGACCAGGTATCAGGCGATCTGAAGAACGCCGGCGAGAAGGTAAAGGACGCCGTCAGGAACTGAATCGAGGGGCACGCCCCTCGGACAAGCTCGCGCATCGCGAGCGCGCAACCAGGACTGAACTGGCGTTCGGTCCTGGTTCGTCGCTACTGTCCGCCCGGTGACGCTCAGAACCGGGCGGGATACCGCTGCGCGATTTTGTAGAGTGACTTGGCCCGTGGGCGCTCTGGCCGCGCTCGCGCTGTCGGTCCCCGGTTCCGCCGACGCCGCCGGCATCGGCACACAGGCGTTCACGACCAGCGGCGAGCAGAGCTTTACAGTCCCCGCCGCGGTAACCAGCGTGCAGGTGACGCTCGTCGGCGGGAACGGCGGCAATGGCCAGGACGGTGGTAGCGGCGGGATCCCTGCGACGGTGACTGCGACGCTCGCGGTGGCGCCCGGCCAGACGCTTTACGCCGAGGTTGCAGGCAACGGCACAAGCGGCGGCACGTCCGGCGGCTCGGCCGGCGGATACGGCGGCGGTGGCAACGCCGGCCTAGTTCCGTCGTTGTTCTTCGCTGCTCCCGGTGGCGGCGGTGGTGGGGGCGCCTCTGACGTGCGCACCTGCTCGGTCGACGCCTCGGGCGGATGTGGCGGCGTCGCTTCGCTGGCGACGCGGCTCGTCGTCGCCGGCGGTGGCGGCGGTGGCGGAGGCGGCGGCGACGAGAGCAACGCCGCCGGGGGCATTACCGGCGGCAACGGCGGTTCGGCCGATCAGGCCGGTAGCGTCGGCCAGGAGGACACCGCCCACGACACCGTCGGCGGTGGGGGCGGCCAGGGCACGGCGAGCGGGGGTGGCGCGCTTGGGAGCAGCGCGCCTGGGAGGGGCGAGGCTGGGAGCTCCGGAGCGCTGGGTCTCGGCGGAAATGGAGGGGCCGAAGTCAGCGGTGGTGGTGGTGGCGGCGGCGGGATCTACGGCGGCGGTGGTGGCGGCGGCGGTGACTACACGAACATGACGCCGACGCCGACGGTCTATGCCTCCGGAGCCGGTGGCGGTGGTGGTGGAGCGTCGGGCGTTCCGGCCGGAGCCCGGGGCGTGTCCGGCTTCTCACTAGTGCCGACCGCGACGGGAGCGCAGCCATCGGTCACGTTCACATGGGTACTCCCACCCCCGACGGTGATCACCGGCGCCGTGACGGGGATTACGACGACCACCGCGACGGTGAGCGGCACGGTCAATCCGAACGCGTACCAGCTGACGAGTTGCTACTTCCAGGTGAGCCCGGCACCTTCCGGTGGCGCGACCTTCCCGTGCGCGCAGCAGATTCCTATTGCCAGTTCCCCGGTGCCGGTTTCAGCAACTTTGGCAGGTCTTTCCCGTGGCACGAGGTACACCGTCACCCTGGTCTCGGCCAGCGCCCAGGGCACAGCCAGCGGCTCGGCCGTGTCGTTCCTGACGGCCGCCTCTGCTGCCGGGACCGGCGCTTCACCGGTTGTCAGCGGCCTGAAGCTGACGCCATCGCGGTTCCGCCCTGGGAAGCAAATAACAAAGCTGGGCCGCGCCGGCAAAATCGGCACGACAATCTCCTTCACGCTATCCACTGCGGCCAGCATCAAACTGACCTTCGCCCGCGTCCTGCCGAAGCGAGCGGCTCACCGCGAATGCGAGACGGCCACGGTCGCGCTCCGATCGGGTTCTCTCTGCGCACGCTCGGCTAGTACGACCGGTGCGGTCAGCCTCAACGCGCCGCGCGGGCACGTCAAGCTCCGCTTTGAAGGCGTGCTCAGAGGTGGCCACCGACTCAAGGCCGGCACCTACGTGCTCTCGCTTGTCGCACGGACCAAATCCGGTCACGCTTCGGTGGCGCGGCACGCGCGATTCACGCTGCTGCGTTAGCTCGCGGTGACGCCCGCCTGAAGACTGAGCTAAACGCCGCTTTGCAGGGAAGCCCTCTGACGGACTCGAACCGTCGACCCCTTCCTTACCATTACACCCAAGTGCCTCTCGGTGTCCGCGAATGTCCTGCAAAACGGGCCTTTCTCTCCGAGCCGGTGAGGCAAAAACAGCCCTGAAAACGCACACGTTGTTCGCTGTGTGTTCTTTTTTCGGGGCCGAGTGACCCCGGCGACCACTTCCCAACTTGTGCGCACAACTCGCGCACAGACCCCGACAACCAGGCAAGGATTCTTACCCGCCTGAGTGCTTCCGGGACGCCGTGTGCGCCCCGCTAGCACCCACCGATACACAGGAGGACCAATGCCCCTACCCACAGGGGGATCGGATGAACACGCCCTCACATTCCCCGATCACAGCGACCTAGCTGAACCGGTCGTGCATGACCCCATCGCAAGGATGCACTGGCAACGTGCCAAGAGCGTCGAGAAGGTTGCGCCGCACCAGTACAACGTGCTTGGCTGGTCGAAAGACGACGTGAGCAACGCCGGGTGCTGGCAGGTCGTCGACACCATCCGCGAGCATGGTTGCGTTGAGGAATGGACGCCGCCCGAGGGCGTCTACAGCGCCGGCAATCGGCGACCGATGACGAACCGCTACCCGTACCTCGGCGATCACGCGTACTGGTACAGCAAGCCTCGCAACAGCGTCCTATGCGCGCTATGTCACACGGGCTATTGCACCGGATTCATGGAATTTGGCAGGTCGCAGCCCGGCTGGAGATACTCGCCATGAGGGCCGTGACCATGGGGCTCAGGTGAGACTGCGACGCATCCTCTCGGTGGGTGCCATCACGCTTGCGGCGACGGTCGCAACGTCGTCCTCTTGCGCCTTGGCTGCTGTTTCTCACGGGAAGGCGTGCAAGTCCGGTGCGCTGCCGATTGCTGCTGGCGTTCGACATGAGTGTGTGGCGATCGATGGGATCAAGCACGACATCGCGACGAAGCCGCAGGCCCAGGCTTCCCAGCTCGAGACGATGCTGATCAACTACATCGAGGCTTCCGCGGGTCATCTCCGGAAGGGCGGCCCAGCGGTGCAGCATGCGTTGGGCAGTGCCGAGCCGGCAGCCAAGGGCGTGCTTGGGCGGTGGCTCTCGGCGGCACAGTCAAAGGCGATGGCGACTGTTGCTGCGAACTCGAACCTGACCGAGATCCCAGCGCCGGCAGGTCAGGTCGGCGCCGGCGTTGACGGCGGCGGGTCGACCAGCATTCCAGGCCCAAACGGGCATCACGTGACGGTCAAGCTGGAGATGAGAAACACTGGCTTCGTCGACGAGTGCCCGGATCCAAAGGGCATCTCGACGGGAACAGCGACGAGTCTCTACAGGCAGTCGTTTGACGCGCCCGGGCTCCCGCTGCTCGGCGTCGGGGCCGGCAGCGGCGGCTTTCGAGGCCTCGGCGAAGCTGACCGGGTACGACGGCGACGATGCCAAGTTGAAGTACTACGACGCCGACATCGACGCCGAGATCACCGCTACGGCGGATTACAGGGTGCTCGGCCACAGCGTGTTCACCGTTCAGAACGCAGTGCACATCCACGTCGTGCTGGTCCACGTCGTCCCGGGTGCGCCCGAGAGTCAGCAGGTGAACTCCGCGGACATGCAGGGTGTCCGACTTACGGGCGAAGGTGCGGACGCCCTGTCGGGCGCGGGAGTGCAGGCTCTGATCGCGGCAGCCACCGGCTTCGTGCGGATGTCTGCCGACACCGCCTACCGGAGCGGGCAGTCCCATTGGGACACCTCGGCGAAGTGCCTGAAGGCCACGTTCGATCCGTCGTCACTGCAGAGCGTGCCGGTTGGGTCCGCCCACGACGTTCAAGTGTCGGTGGCCGATGTTGCCGATGGCGAGCAGATGACGATGCCGATCACCGCAGGCGCGACTCCTGGATCGGTTGATCCGGAACAGGCCGATGTTGCGCCAGGCTCTCCGGCCAACCTCAGCTTCACGGTGTCCGACGATCCAAATCAGACCTCGGTGCTGATCGTGAAGGGGACGACCGATCGCGGCGCGCTACTCGACACGCTGGATGCGACCACGGGGCAGCTGCAAGTGACCGCGATCGACTCGGAGAGCGGGAACGTCGGGCCGGGGAACATCTACAACTTCGGCTTGGAAGCCGACATCCAGATCAACCAGTCCGGCCAAGGAAGCGCACCGTTCAACTGGACGAGCTACTCCAACAGCGGAACGGTCGTCGGCAACTGCATGACCGGGAACTTCGTCTTCACCGCCGTGGGCACCACACCCGGGCGTGCTCTCGGTGACCTCGATCACGACCTCGCCGTCGCTGACGGTCGAGTTCACGATCACCGACCCGGTCTACACCGTCAACGTCGCCGACACGTGCGACAGCGCCAACAACGATATGGACTACGCCTACCAGCTCAACCCGCTGTTCAAGCCGATCGACTTCTACGGTCCAGGAGGTGTGCCGGTAAAGATGCTGTCCGACAACGTCCACTATGTCGTGTCGGGCTGGGCCCGGGCGACCCCGGGAGGGCCTTGGACGGTGACGCTCCCCGAGAATGACGGGACCTTCGTTCTAACGCTGACGGGGTTGTCCTCGACGTAGGGTGCGTGCGTGACCTACTCGATCGTCGCGCGAGATCCGGAGTCCGGGGAGCTCGGGGTCGCCGTTTAGTCGCACTGGCTCCCCGTCGGCTCGATCGTGACCTGGGCGCGTCCCGGCGTCGGCGCGATCGCGATCCAGGCGAACGCGCGCGTGGCCTACGGGCCTGAAGCGCTCGCCTTGCCTTGCGGGTGGTGTGAGTGCCGGGCAGGCGCTCACGCAGTGGTCGCGGCCGACCCGGGCGCGGAGTCACGACAGGTCGCGGTCGTCGATGCACGCGGTGAGGTCGCCGTCCATACGGGGTCTGTCTGCATCAGCGGCGCTGCTGGTCGTACCAGCTTCGGGAGATCCGTGGGACGTCGTCGTCTCGCGCGCACCACCACACGCAGACGACGCTGCCTCGAATCCTCGGGCGGCTAGGGCACGGTGCGCAGGCGCACTTCCGGCACTACGCGCACGTCATCAACGCGATCGAGTAGAACGAGAAGCACCCAGACCTCGAAGCGCTCTACGCCTCGGCGAAAACAACGAACAGGTCAGGTGTTCTTCCTGAGTTCTTTTGAGCGAAATCGCGGCGCGGAGGTCAGACCGGTGAGTCGCAAAACCTCTGCAAATCCTGCTAAGCCCTCTATCGGACTCGAACCGATCGACCCCTTCCTTACCATGGAAGTGCTCTACCAGCTGAGCTAAGAGGGCAGGCCTGGTCAGGTTAGCGTGCCATGCACCCGCTCGCCGGCTGATCGAGCCGCACTTAGTATTGCTCCGGTGACCTACTCGATCGTTGCGCGCGATCCGGAGACGGGGGAGTTGGGCGTGGCCGTGCAGTCGCACTGGTTCGCGGTGGGGGCGGTGGTGCCCTGGGCTCGACCGGGGGTCGGGGCTGTCGTGACGCAGGCGTCCGCGAACATCTCCTACGGGCCCCATGCCCTCGACCTGCTCGAGCAGGGCAGGAGCCCGGCAGAGGCACTCGAGCAGCTGACGAATGCCGACGACGCGGCGGTCCATCGCCAGGCGGCGATCGTCGACGCTCGGGGTCGCGCGGCCGCATACACCGGCGCGGAGACGATCGCGTGTGCCGGCCAGGTCGTTGATGAACTGCGGCAGGTGAGCTGCCAGGCGAACATGATGGCCAACACCACTGTTTGGGAAGGGATGCTCGCTGCGTACCGGGCCGCATCCGGGCCGCTGGCAGAGCGTCTACTGATCGCACTCGAGGCAGCCGAGGCTGCTGGCGGCGATCTTCGCGGACGCCAATCTGCGGCGATCCTTATAGTCCCGGCAAGTGGCGAACCCTGGCAGGCCACAGTCTCGCTGCGTGTGGACGACGACCCCGAGCCGCTCGTGCAGATCCGTCATCTGCTGCGCCTCCACAACGCCTACGAGCTCGCGAACCAGGGTGACGAACTGCTCGCCGAGTCCCACACGGCAGAGGCGGCAGGCGCCTACGCCCAGGCTCTGGCGCTTGCGCCCGAGCGCTACGAGCTGATGTTCTGGGCGGGCCTCGGCAACGTTCAGGACGGTGACGTCGAGCTTGGCCTCGAGCGAGTTCGCGAGGCGATCGACCGTCGGCCTGGATTCAACGACCTGCTCGATCGCCTTCCCGGCGCCCTGGCCTCCGCTGCGGCTATCGTGCGCGAACGCCTCGGTTAGAAACCCAACTCGACCTCAGAAGCCCGCGGACGATCGGCGAGATCGTCGGATCCGCGCTGCGCCTGTACGGGCGTTTGCCACTGCTGTTTCTGTTCCTGGCAGGCATCGTCGTCGTGCCGTATGAGGTCGTGGTTGTGCTGCTGGAGCACGGCAAGGGTGGAACTCCGATCGGGACGGAGCTCGTACTGATGCTGGTTGAGCTGGCGCTGATCGATCCGAGCATCAGCGCCGTGCAGGTGCAGGCACTGCTTGACCTGGGCGATGGCGAACACCCACAGGTCAAGGATGTGATCCGTCGTGGGCTGACGGTGCTGCCGGTTGTCGCGGCCGCGGAGATCATCGCCGGGATCGGAATCGCGGTCGGGGTTCTGTTCTTCATCATCCCCGGCGTGATTCTCGCCCTGCGCTGGGCCGTGGTGGCGCAGGTGGCGGCGGTTGAGCGCACAAACTGGCCCAATGCCTTGCGCCGCAGCGCGCAGCTGGCGCGTCGCAATTACTGGAGGATCTTCGCGATCCTTGTGACGGTCGGGGTCCTCAACGAGATACCGGCCGACGTGACCGGCACCGGTAACCACCTGGGCAGGACGATGCTCGGAATCGCGCTGGCGATCCTGGTGCATTCGTTCGGGACGCTGATGATGAGTCTGCTGTACTTCGACCTGCGCGCGCGCGAGGCGAGTCGGGCGACCTGAAAGATGAACCACTAACCGGAGGTGCGCAGGTGCCGATTCGCATTGGAGTGCAGATTCAGCCGCAACACGCGGACTTCGCCGCGATGCAGCGGGCATGGCGCGATGCCGACGAGCTTGGCGTCGACACGATCTATACCTGGGATCACTTCTACCCGCTCTACGGCGAGCCCGACGGCAAGCACTTCGAGGGGATCGTCTCGCTCACCGCTCTGGCGATGAGCACGCAACGCGCCCGCATCGGTGCACTGGTGTGCTGCAACTCGTATCGCAACCCGCAGCTGCTGGCCGATGAGCACCGGTCGATCGATCACGTTTCCGGTGGACGCGTGATCTTCGGGATCGGCGCGGGCTGGTTCGAGCGTGACTATGACCAGTACGGCTACGAGTTCGGAACAGCCCCCGATCGTCTGCGCGCACTGGCCCGCGACCTGCCGCTGATGAAGCACCGGCTGACGAAGCTGAACCCGCCGCCGATCGGGCCGATGCCGATCCTGATCGGTGGAGCCGGCGAGAAGGTGACGCTGAGACTGGTCGCGCAGCACGCCGACATGTGGCACGCGTTCGGTGACCTGGACACGTATCGGCGGAAGTCTGCGATCCTCACAGAACACTGCGCCAAGGTCGGGCGCGAGCCGCAGACGATCGAGCACGTCTGGGGCTGTTTCGACGGGATCGGGGGGATCGCCGACGACCTCGCGGACGCGGGCGTGGCTGAGCTGACCGTCCAGATCGGCGGAAGCGACTCGGGCTACGACCTTGGTGAGCTGCGCGAACTGATTGCCTGGCGCGACCGCCACAACGCGGCCTGATCACATGACCGAACGCGCTCCCACCTCGCTGCTCGCCGCCGCGGGCCTGATCGCCGGCTTCGGCACGGCACTCGCGAGTGGCTCGCGCCCTCTCGGGGGTGCGGTGATGGCCGCGTTCGGTCTCAGCTGCATCTACTTCTGGGTGAGGCGCGACGGTACCCGCACGGCGGTTCGGCTCACGCTCGTGGGCCTGGTTGCGTTCGCGGCCTCGCATCTCCTCGGCTTGGTGATCGGCGCCTGGCCGTCAGTGCTGCTGGTCTCGGCCCTGACCGCCTGGGCGTGCTGGCACTGGTCCGATTCGAAAGTGTTCAGTCCAGCTGCTGGTCCGCTAACCAGCAGCTGACCACGCCGCTCAACCCAGGGGCGGCTCGTACAACGCGCCGTCTGTGGCCGTGCGTGAGCCCAAAGGCTCCGGCAGCCTGACGATCACAGGCGTCTCGTGCCTGAAGCTACGCCCGACGTAGCCCTCGAGCGGTTTGACGTAGACGCGTAGCAGCGCGCGGCTCTCATCGAGGTACAGATCGGGACTCAACAGGCGGTCCCCTGCCAACGCTCCGCTGGCCATGGTCTGCTCGGTGATGAGGACGCGCAGTTCAAGATCGTCGGGGGCTGGGGTGAAGTTGGGATCAAGCCGCCACGAGGAGGCGCGCACGTCGTTGCGGACTGCCCGCAGCGGCCGCGAGTTCGAGACGCCGACCGGCTCCCAGCGTCCCCGCTTTCCGCGTCGCACCGAGACCGTGAGTAGATGCGGCGGCCGCCCCCGGCCGAACAGGATCTCCTCGTCGCTCGTTGCCAGTGTTCGCCAGCCGGCGAGCTTTGCCGCCGCATCGAGCGGCGGCGGAGTTGCCCGCGATCGCAACAGCCGCGTCGGTTGAGCCTGCCGGCGGCCGCGATCGATCTGCGCGAGTAGCGCCTGCACCGAGGACTCCTCGGGATCGAGCGGGTCGAACGGGGCGAAGGGAGCCCCGGGCGCGAACGGCAGGCCGCCCCCATCGCTGATCAGCTCCGGTTCCGCGGAGGCCAGTTTCGGTTCCAACGTCGGGGCGTTCTCCCAGGCCTCCGGGGGCGGTGGCTTGCGCTCCTTGTCTGTGGTTCTGGGCATGGATCGACCTTGCGCTGCCGCGGTCCGTGGCCAGCGGGCCACGGACCGGCTGGAACGCTAGCCCCAGACCTCCTCGGCGACCTGGACGGTGAGTTCGAGCTTGGCCTTCTCCTCATCGATGGTGAGGTTGTTGCCCTCCTCGGTCGAGGAGAAGCCGCACTGACCGGAGATGCCGAGCTGATCGATGTCGACGTAATGCGCCGCCTCTTCGATCCGCCGCTTGAGCATGTCCTTGTCCTCCAGCTCCGCGCGCTTGGTCGTGACGATTCCCAGGATCACCTGCTTGCCCCTGGGGACGAACTGCAGGGGCTCGAACGTACCCGAGCGCTCATCGTCGAACTCGAGGAAGTAGCCATCGACCTCGAGGTCGTTGAACAGCGCCTCCGCGACGAAGTCGTAGCCGCCCTCCGCGGCCCACATCGACTGGTTGTTGCCGCGGCACAGGTGCGTCGTGACCGTGAGGTCATCGGGCCGCCCGGCGAGCGCGTGATTGATCACGCGGATGTACTGCTCGTGAAGATGAGCCGGATCACCGCCGATCGCCTGGATGTGGGCACGCTGCGCCGGATCGTTCACGTAGGCAAGACTCGTGTCATCGAGCTGCAGATAGCGGCAGCCGATGTCGTATACACCCTGCACCTGCTTGGCGTAGGCCGCAGCCAGATCGTCCCAGAAGGCGTCAAGGTCGGGATACACCTCACGGTCGATCGCGGCGTTGCCGCCACGGTAATGGACCATGCTCGGCGAGGGAATGGTCAGCTTGGGGATCTGTCCGGGGTTGGCCTGGTCGCGCAGGAAGGTGAAGGCGTCGGCGAAGATCGTGTAGGGCAGCCCGACCTTCCCGGATACGCGCATTGCCGGCGGCGCGTAGTCGTAGGTTCCCTGCGCGTTCTTGAACTGAACGTGCAGCGACTCGCCTTCGACCTGGGTTATGCCCTCGAGCTGGTAGATGAAGTCCATGTGCCACGAGGTGCGGCGCAGCTCTCCGTCGGTGACGGTCTGCAGGCCCACTGAGCGCTGGAGTTCGATCGCCTCGATGATCGCGGCGTCCTCGACGGCGATCAGCGCATCAGCGTCGATCTTGCCCGACTTGAAGTCGGCGCGCGCCTGCGTGAGAGCGGGCGGTCGAAGCAGGCTGCCGACGTGGTCGGCGCGGAACGGGGGAGTCTGGCGCTGGGTCAAACGATCCTCCTTGCGATGATCGAGGTGATGTTCTGAACGATCGTGAGGCTAGAAGGTTCGTCGTTTTGCGGGTCGAAACCAGTCGCCGGACCGGAACCGTTCAGCTCTGCGAGCAGCGCGGTTTCGATCGCGCGCGCCGCCTCGTCTGGCGTTTCCGTCTGCTCCATCCACGGGCCGAGCGGGCGACGGACGGGGCGGGTCTCGACACTCACAAGCTCCGCGCCGGCGTTTGTCACGACCGCAGTCAGTTCGGTCGGCGGGAGCGCGCCGGCGTGTGAAGGATCGCGCAGCCGCTCGAGCACGTTGTGGTGCGCGGCGGTCGCCGGATCCTCGTCGCTGACGAGGTCGGCGAGCGCCAGGTATCCGCCGATGCGCAGGCAGCGCACCATCTCCGCCAGCTGCGCGGCCGGTACCTCGAAGTGGTGCAGCGCGTAGCGACAGACGACTATGTCGAAGCTCTGATCCAGGAACGGGAGCGCTGCCGCGTCGCCGTGCTGGAAGACGATGTTGGGCAGGCCGTCTGCGGCCGCCCGCTGGCGGCCGGCCTCCAGCATTGCCATCGTCGTGTCAACCGCCAGTACCGCACGGACCGATTGCGCCAGAGCCCGGGCCGCCAGGCCGGTACCGGCGGCGACGTCGAGGACGAGTTCATCTCCGGCGCGCGGAAGCGCTGTGAACAACCAATCGGAGTCGGTCGTGAGTACGCGGTTGAAGCGCGTGTCCTCGAACGCCGGCGCCTGCTGCGAGAACGACTCGCGAGTCACCTGGGTGTGCGCGTCGGTCATGGTACGAGCCTAGCCTCCGGGGCTTTGTCGAGAAATAGCATCGATTTTGTGTAGTATGGGGGTCATGATGAGAATCGACGCCCACCAACATCTGTGGACGACGCCGCTGCTCGATGCGCTCGCGGCTCGCCGCACGCTGCCATTCGTCCGTCGTGATGACGGGCTCACGATGCTGCACAGCGCCGGCGAGCTCCCTTACGCGATCAACGTCGCAGCCGAATCGACCGAGCGACGCGCCGAGCTCGTACGCGCGGATGGTCTGGATCTGGCGGCGATCGCGATTTCGAGCCCGATCGGGATCGAGGCGCTCCCACGAGCCCAGGCCACGCCGTTGGTGGAGGCCTATCTCGACGGAGTACAGGCGCTGCCGCGGGAGTTTGCGGCATGGGGGCCGATCATCCCCGATCAGGCGGAGCCCGACGACGTTGATGATCTGATCGCGCGTGGCTGCATCGGGGTCTCCGTGCCGGCCGGTGCGCTCGCCGGTCCTGAGCGCTTGAACCAGCTCGGCTATGTGCTGGAACACGTTGCCCGCTGCGGGGTGCCGCTGTTCGTTCATCCCGGTCGTGCTCTCGGTCAGCGCGCGGCGGCCCTCGACTTCGACGAGCCGCTCTGGTGGCGGCCACTGACGGACTACGTGTCGCAGATGCAGGCTGCGTGGTTGACGTTCGCGAGCTTCGGCCGGCGTGAGCATCCGCAGCTGGACGTCATGTTCGCGATGCTGGCTGGCGGTGCCCCGCTGCTGAGCGAGCGCCTGAGCGCCCGCGGTGGTCCGGCGATCGACCTTATGGACCGCAATACGTACTACGAGACGTCGAGCTACGGGCCCGACGCCGTCGAGATGATGGCCCGTCGGGTCGGCGAAACCCAACTCGTCTATGGGTCGGACCGACCCGTGGTCGAGCCGCAGACGACCGGACGGGACCGGCTGTTGCAGATAAACGCAGGCGACTTACTCGGTGTGGTGAATTACGCATGACCCTGACCGCCGAACAACTTGAGGCTTTCGCTCTGAAACTGGCCGCTGACACCGAGCGTTGGCAACGCTACGTCGACCACGACCCGAACAAGCGGACCTATCGGCTGATCTGGGAGGACGCCGAGGTCAACGCTTGGCTGCTCTGCTGGAGCGAGGACCAGGACACCGGCTTCCACGACCATGACGTCTCGTCCGCGGCGATCACGGTGATCGGTGGAGAGGTCCGTGAGGACCGGCTGCGGCTCGGTGGTCCCGCACGCGAGACCGTTTATGGCCAGGGGCAGACCTTCGTGGTTCCGCCGAACGCGATCCACCGGGTGCTCCACGCCGGGACCGGCCCCGCGATCACGATCCACGCGTACTCGCCGCCGCTCTTGCGCACTGGCGCCTACGCCCTGGGTGACGATGGCGAGCTGTTGCGCGTCTCCCAGCAGGGCGAGGAGGAACTGCGCGACGAGATGGCACTGACCGGCTCGTAGCCGAGCTGCTCCTGGGACAATCGCGCGATGAGCGATTCTCTCACCGCGGACACAATCAAGATCAAGGGATACGGGGGCGACGAGGTTGAGACCTATGTCGCCAGCCCAACCGGTGACGCCAAGCGCGGCGGCGTCGTACTGATCCACCACATGCCCGGTTACGACCGCGGCACCAAGGAGATTGCGCGGCGCCTTGCCGAGCTCGGCTATGACGTCGCGATGCCGAACCTCTACTGGCGCGAGGCGCCCGGAGCAGCGCCGGACGACGCCGCGGCGACAGCACGAGCCCAGGGGGGAGCTCCCGATGAGCGGCTTGTCGGGGACGTCGGCGGCGTCGCAGAGTGGCTGCGATCACTGCCGAGTTCCAACGGCAAAGTGGGCGTGATCGGCCACTGCTCCGGTGGGCGCCAGAGCGTCCTTGCCGCCTGCAATCTCGATCTCGACGCCGCCGTCGACTGCTACGGCGCATTCGTGGTCGGCAATCCGCCGGAGGGCTTCCCGATCAAGGTGACGGGGCTCGAGGACCAGCTGTCGAACCTGAATGCACCGTTGCTGGGACTGTTCGGCAACGAGGATCAGCACCCGTCCCCGGAGCAGGTCGACGAGCTCGAGGAGATCCTCAAGGCCGACGGCAAGCGCTATGAGTTCCACCGCTACGACGGCGCTGGGCATGCGTTCTTCGCAGTCGACCGGCCCTCATACAACGTGGCTGCCGCCAATGACGGCTGGGAGCGGATCGAAGCGTTCTACGGCACCTACCTGGGGGCTTGAGCATGTGCACCTACGCGACTCTGAACACAGACTTGGATGGCAGCGCCAAGGGCCCGGAGAGCAAGTGGTTCCACGTCAGCCATGGCACCGTCTACTTCGATCACCCGGTTCACGCCATGGCCGAGCACACGCTCAACATCGACTTCACGGACCCGGCTCGCGGCCCGTCTGCCCGAGTCGCCGTCGAGTTGACGGCGAGTTCAGCTCGCGCCCTCGTCAGGGCAATTGAGGACGCACTCGCATCGGCGCCGGCCGAGATGGCTGCCTGAGTCAGCTGAGCCGGCCGAATCGGCCGAGTCGGCGTCCGCCTCGGCCGGTTGTCCCCGGCCGAGGCGTGAGCGACGTCGGATGAGCGGGACGCGGGCCGCCGTCAGGCGGAGTGGCGCGGTTCGCTCCAGGTGCTCCGCTCGAAATCGAATGAGCGCGCAACCGGGCAGCCATCGGCGTCAAGTCCGTCCAGCCAATGCTGGAACTCATAGAGCTGCCTCTCATGGTGCGGGCAGAACTCGGCGCTGATTGTCTGTCGCGGCTCGCGGCAGTTG
The DNA here is from genome assembly GCA_963844665.1 of uncultured Conexibacteraceae bacterium. Lineage (GTDB taxonomy): Bacteria > Actinomycetota > Thermoleophilia > Solirubrobacterales > Solirubrobacteraceae > Palsa-465. The sequence continues at coordinate 263,943 of CAWJPB010000005.1, read as the reverse complement.
CGGGCGATGCAGAGTTCGTCTCGGTGTTGCTGACTCATAAAGGCAAACCTAACGCCTCGATATTGAGGTCATATGTGCATCAGATCGGCTGCGGTTACGGCTCGCCGAGTGCTGTATTTGAACGCCGCGAAACAGCATCGCTCGGCAGCCTGAAAGCTGCCCGGCGGTCACGACCCCCATCGGTCGCAACGGCTGCCCCCCAAAACGGTCTCAGCGGCTGCGCGCTACGCTTACTTGCGGAATCAACTAACCACGGGTGCGGATGTCGCACGCGCCCACGAGCCCGTGAGGAGCATCAGTGGACGTAGAGATTTGGTCTGATATCAACTGCCCCTGGTGCTACATCGGCAAACGCCGGTTTGAGGCAGCGCTTGGTCAGTTTGAGCATGCCGAAGCCGTCAATGTGACCTGGCGCAGCTTCGAGCTCGACCCCGACGCGCCGGCCGAGCAGCCGGGCAACGGCGCTGTGATGCTGTCGGAGAAATACGGAGTGCCGATCGAGCGCGCGCTGGCGATGGAGCAGAACGTGACTGAGATCGCCGCCGGCGACGGGCTCCATTACGACCTGGAGCACGCTCGGATCGGCTCCACCTTCGACGGGCACCGTCTGGTCCAGCTCGCCAAGCGCCACGGACTGCAGGACGCGATGAAAGAGCGACTGTTCAGAGCCCGCTTCGTGGAAGGGCTGCTTGTGTCCGACCACGCGACGCTTGTGGATCTGGCGCGAGAGGTGGGGCTCGACGGCGACGAGGTGGCAGCGATGCTCGCCGGCGACGAGTTCACGGATGCTGTTCGAGCGGACGAGGCCGCCGCGGTACGGTTCGGGATCAGCGGCGTACCGATGTTCGTCGTCGACCGGGCCTTCGGAGCCTCTGGTGCGCAGCCGCCGGAGCAATTGCTGTCATTGCTGCGACACGGCTGGGACGCAGAACATGGGGTTGATCAATCTCGAACCGACGCTGCATGAGGGCGAAGAGGTTGTCTGGCGCCGGCCCGCGGCCAAGTCACTTGACAGCCGTGCGGTTGCCGGCACGCTGTACCTGACGTCGGTTGCCGTGCTGTTCATGCCCAACCGGCTCAACCGCCGGCGCTACATGGTCTCGACTCGAATTCCGCTGGACCGGCTGCAGCACGCGGACACGATCGATCCCGTGATCGCGATCGGATCACAGCGAAACGGCGGCCTGCGCCGCCGGCTGCGGGTGGTCACCGACGAGTCAGCGCTCCTGTTCGTCATCAACCACCCTGAGCGGGTGGCGCAGGAGCTCAGAGCCGCTCTACCTGGATCGCCTGGGCCAACCTGAGCCCGAGGCTGTGTGTAGCGTCGCCCAGGCGCAGCTCGCAGGGCCCATCGAACGGCTGGCGGCCGATCAACTCGAGTTCGTCCCCGATCCCGATCGACTGCTGCGTCAGGTAGCGGAGCATCTCAGGCTGAGCGTCGGAAACTCTCACGATCCGTGCGCGCTGCCCGGGCTCGAGGTCGGCGATCGTCGGCTGCGGTGCCTCATCGATCTCGAGCAGTCGGTTCGGGATCGGGTCACCATGCGGATCGGCAACGGGATCTCCGAGCTTCTCGGCGATCAATTCGATCAGCTCATCGGATGCGGCGTGCTCGAGAGCGTCGGCGAAACGGTGGACGTTCTCCCAGGGGATGTTCAGGCTGGTTGTGAGGAACAGCTCTAGTAGGCGGTGGCGCCTGATCACGCCCAGCGCCAACTGACGGCCTGCCGGTGTCAGGCGGACACCCCTGTAGGGCACGTGTTCAGCGAGCCCTGAGGCGTCCATGCGTTTGATCATCATCGAGACCGAGCCGGCCGTGACACCGAGTCGTTCCGCGATCTGGCTTGTCGACGCGGTGTGCTCAGGTCCTATGGTGAGCGCGTAGATCGCCTTCACGTAGTCCTCGACGGGGGCCGAGACACTTGGATTGATCGTTGCCTGCACTTCACCAAGAGTAACTCCAACTATGTGTTTGGCTGAAGTTTTGGTCCAGTGAACTTTGCCTGATACGCTCGTTGTGAGATGAGTTTTGACGAAGCAGGCGAGGCGGCTGTCGGGCGGGGTGGCGTCGGTGGCATAGCCGGCGTGAGCATTCCTGCACCGCGCCCACTCACGCGCAGGCGCGTGCGCAGGTCGCTCGCACTGCTCGGGCCGGCGTTTGTGGCTGCCGTCGCATACGTCGACCCCGGCAACTTCGCTACCAACTTCCAGGCAGGCGCTGAGCACGGTTACCTGCTGGTCTGGGTGGTGGTGATGGCCAGCCTGATGGCGATGCTTGTCCAGTACCAGACGGCGAAGCTCGGGCTCGTGACGCACCGCAACCTGCCGGAGCTGTGCCGGGAGCACTTCCCCAAGCACGCCAACCTGCTGCTGTGGCTGCAGGCGGAGGCGATTGCGATGGCGACCGACCTGGCCGAGTTCACCGGGGCCGCGATCGGCCTGAACCTCGTATTTGGGACGCCGCTGTTCCTGGCGGGGCTGATGACGGCGGTGGTCGCGTTCGCGGTGCTGGCGCTCGAGCGCTGGGGCTACCGGCCGTTCGAGCTGGTGATCTTCGCGCTGCTGATGCTGGTATCGCTCGGACTCGTGGTCGACGTCTTCGCCGTCGGCCACCAGTCCTACTCCGGGATCGCCCACGGCCTGGTGCCGCACCTTGGACACGTCGACGCGCTGCCACTTGCCGTCGGCATTGTCGGCGCGACCGTGATGCCGCACGTGATCTATCTGCACTCGGACCTTCAGAAGGACAGGCTGCGTCCTGAGCACGGCGTCAAGGCGCGCGAGCTGCTCAACTTCAACAAGCTCGACTGCCTACTTGGTCTGGGGCTCGCCGGCGTGGTCAACCTCGCCATGTTGTGCGTTGCCGCTGCCCTGTTTGCCGGCGTCGAGTCGACCGGAACAGTCTCGCTCAACCTCGTGCACTCGCGCATGGCTGAGGTCGTCGGCGGCGGTGCGGCACTTGCGTTCGGCGCGGCATTGATCGCCTCCGGCATCTCGTCGTCGAGTGTTGGGACCTACTCGGGCCAGGTGGTGATGAGCGGCTTCATGAACTGGCGGATCCCTGTAGCGGTGCGCCGCCTCGTGACGATGCTGCCGTCGCTGCTGGTGCTCGCCTTTGCCACCAACACGACGGGCGCGCTGGTCCTGTCCCAGATCGTGCTCTCGTTCGGGATTCCGTTCGCGCTGATGCCGCTGGTGCTGTTCACTTCGCGACGCAGCGTGATGGGCGACCAGGTCAACCGGCCGACGATCGTCGTACTGATGATCTCGGTCACCGTCGTGATCACCGGCCTGAACCTGTACCTGCTCGGTAGCGCGATCACCCGGCTGTTCTGAAACGGCCCCAGAGCCGTCCGGCCGTGTAGGCCAACGCGCCGGAGGCGCCCACGAAGAAGCCGACCGGCCAGTTGGTGGTGAACGAGAGCGCGATCGCGGCCCACACGATTGCGACGGCGAGGACGATGGACAGCGCCAGCGCCACCTCCGGTCTAACGGTGAAAGCGCGCGCGGCGGCCGGCGGGCCGATCATCAGGCTGAAGATCAGCGTGGTGCCGACGACCGGCACCGTGACCGTCGTCGCCATCGCGACCAGCAACAGGAACGCCAAATCGAGTCTGATCGGACTGAGTCCGTGACTGCTCTCCGGCAGCACCGAGGCCAGCAGCAACGGGCGCCACAGGATGCTGAGCGCCACCACACACACGGCCGCGAGCGCGACCGTCGGCCACAGCTCCGCGCCACTGACGCCGAGCACCTCACCGAACAACAGCGAGGTGAGCGCGTCCTGGCTCTGGCTGCTGAAGCTGAGGAACAGCCAGCCCAGCCCCAGCATGAATACGAGCGTCAGGGCGGTGGCCGTGTCGCGGCGCCCGCGTTTGCTCAGCAGCCCGATGCCCAGGGCCCCTCCGACCGAGAACACTCCCAAGCCGAGCAGGATCGATACACCGAGTAGGCCGGCAGCCGCCGCACCTGCGAACGAGCCGTTGGGAATCGCGTGGGCGACAAAGGCCGAGCCGCGGATCACGACGAAGAAGCCGACCGAGCCGCCGACGACGGCCACGAGCGTGGCAGCGATCCAGCTGTTGACCATGAAGCCGCTGAACATCGCTATGCGTGTCTCAGGTGGCGTCCGAGCCGGTCTGAGAGCAGATATGCGGCCAGCACCAGCGTGACCACGAAGAAGCTGGCCGGCCAGCCGTGCCCGAGCGGCGGCCAGTGGTAGCTGTCGTAGGCGAGCAGGATCCCGAGCCAGGTGCAACCGAGCCCGATCGCCGCGGCCGTGAGGATCGCGCGGTGCGGACGGGAGGTCAGCCGCAGCGCGGTTGCAGCCGGGCCGACGAGTAAAGCGGTCGACAGGATCGCCCCGACCGTGTATGCGGAGAGCGCAACCGTCAGCGCCATCGCCAGCAGGTAGGTTGCACCCACCAGCCGCACCCGGATCCCTCGGGCGGCCGCCAGCTCCGGGCTGACGCTCGCGAGCATCAGTGGCCGGTAGAGAGCGGCCACGATCGCGGCCGTGATCGCGGCGAGCGTCAGGACCAGTGGCAGCTCCGTCGTGGACAGCGCGAAGATCGAGCCGAACAGGACCGTGACGGCCGCGCCGGTTGTGTTGTCGTAGGTCGTGCCGAGGTAGAGAAACAGGGCGGTCAGGCCGAAGCCCGCTCCGAGCACGACTCCTGTCGCGATGTCGCGTCCCCGTGCGCGCTGGACCCCGATCAATTCCATTGCCGCGGCTGCGATAACGGAGACCCCGGCGAATCCCCAGAGTGGACCGATCCCGATCAGGTATGAGCTGGCTCCGCCCGCGGCTCCGATGTCGCCCAGTGCCTCGCCCGCAAACGACTGGCCCCGGATCACGGTGAACACACCGACTCCGGCGGCCACGATTGCGACAAGGCCGCCGATGGCTATCGCCAGCTGCACCTCTGGACTCGAGAAGAATCCGGGCTCGACAATCGCGTGCATGACGGCTTTCATCTGTGGCTCAGTCGTCCTCGTGGCCGTGATGATGGGGATGGGTCGGCTCGGCGTCGTCACTGTCACCGGCCACAACGATCACGCGGCCGTGCACGCGCAGAACCTCGACGGGATGACCGTAGAGGCGGCTGAGCACCTCGGAGCGCACGACCTCGTCGGCGGTCCCGCAGGCGGCGCGTCCGTCGGCCAGGTAAACGACCCGATCCATGACCGGGAGCAGGGCGTTCATCTCGTGCGCAGAGACCAGTACGGCGATCTGTTGCTCACCCGCGATCCGGGCGAGCAGACTGACCACCTCGCGCGCGCTGCGCAGGTCGAGGTTGGCAAGCGGCTCGTCGAGCAACAGCAGCTTCGGATGGCTGATCAGCGCATGCGCGATCAGGATCCGCTGCTGCTCGCCGCCGGACAGGCGACCGACGCGCGCGTCTGCGAACGCCGTGGCGTCGACTGCCTCGAGCATCTGCTGGACCAGCTCGCGACGGGCACGTGTCGGTCGCGGAAACCCCAGACGATTGCCGTCGAGTCCCAACGAGACAAGGTCACGGCCACGCAGCGGCATGTCCGGATCGAGCAGGAACTTCTGCGGCACGTACCCGACGCTGTGACGCTCTCCGGCCTCAGGCAGCGTCACGGTCCCACGACTGGGGGAAAGCAGCCCCAGGATCACACGCAGCAACGTCGTCTTGCCGGCGCCGTTTGAGCCGATCAATCCGGTCAGCTCGCCGGGCACAAGAGAAAAGCTGACCTGGTCGAGGATCGTGCGCCCGCCGAGCTCGACGGTCAAACCCTCAAGCTCGAGTGCATCCGCGGCGGTCACGAGAGCTTGGTGGTCGATCTGCCGCTGGCCAGTGCCCGACGGAGTGCGTCGACCTCCGCGAGCATCCAGGCCTGATAGGTGTAGCCGCGCGGCATGGTCTCGTAGAGACCGACGACCGGGACGTGCTCCGCGACCGCCTGCTTGAGGAACGACTGTGTCAGCGTGTCAGTTACCTGCTGGTTGTATAGGAACGCCTTGACGGCGTGGTCCTTGAACAGGTTGTGCTGGAGGTCGATGTCCTGTGGTGCTGGATCGACGCCGTTCATGATGTCGGCCTGCAGGTTCCAGGGGGTGCGGTTGTCCGCACCGAGGGCCTTCAGCATGTAGTCGCCGACCGGCTCGGTGGTCGCCACCGGGGTATGCGGGAACTGGCGACGCAGCGCGGCCAACGCGTCGAGCCAGGGTCCGAGAGAGGCGTCGAATCTGCGGGCGTTGGCCCTGAAGTACGAGGCGCGTGAGGGATCGAGTGTCGTCAGGTCCTTCGCCAGCGCGGCCGCGAGCCTGGGCATCGTCCTTGGCGAATACCAGAGATGTGGGTTACTGGTGGTGTCCGGTAGGCCGAGCAGCGCCTGGACGTCGATCACCTTGCGACCGGAGCTCGACGACGCAGCCTCGATCTTGCTCATGAAGCCGTCGTAACCCGCCCCGTTCTGCACCACCAGGTTTGCGGAGCTCACCGCCCGAGCGACGCTCGGGCTTGCTTCGAAGCTGTGTGGGTCCGTGTTGGGGTTGCTCATGATCGCCGTCACCGTCACGTACTTTCCGCCGATCTGTGAAATCACGTTGGCGTATTCGTTTTCAGCGCCGACGGCAATGATCCGGCCGCTCCCGCTACTGCTCAGCGCGCCCGAGCTGCCACAGCCAGAGAGCAGCGCGGCGGCCAACGGTGTGGCGACGGCAAGCGCTGCTCGCAGGGACCTGCGCGAGATACCCCGCGGAAATCGGGCGGCGAATCGATGGGCCATGTTTCGAACTATATGAGAATGAGTCTGATTCTCATTCTCATTCTCATATTCATTTTGAGAGGGCTATGCTGGTCGGGGTGGACACGGAGACCTTGACGACTGAGGCTGGCCGCGGAGTCGGAGCATGGCCGCAGCAGGCGCGCGCGACCGTGTGGCGCGCCGGTCACAACCGCGGCGCCGCTCGCGACGCGCTGATTGATCTACTGGCTGAGCAGGACTGTGCGCTCAGTGTGCGCGAGATCGAGCGGGCGCTCCAGGACAGGCGCCGAGTGGGACGCGCGAGCGTGTACCGAGCGCTGGAGCTGCTCCAGGATCTGAAGCTGATCGTCCGTGTCGATATCGGCGATGGCGTGGTGCGGTACGAGCGTGCGCAGGATGCCGGTCAGCACCACCATCACCACATGCTGTGTGATCGCTGCGGACTGTTGATCGCGTTCGACGATGATCAGCTCGAGACTGCGATCCACAGTCTCAGCGAACGACTGGGATTTGAGACCAGCGGGCACGAGGTCACGCTGCGTGGCACCTGTGTCGATTGCCGCTGAGCGGGGCCGGCTCGGCTTTCGGTAGGCGGACGACAAGCAGCAGGCGGGCCGCGAGCAGCAGGCGCAAATCGGAGAATCGACCGAGCGGGACGCGATTGTCCTGAAAACTCCCGCAGATCGGCACTTTTTAAGCAGATCGGAATGAGAGCGTCCGATTTTCCGGTTTGCGCCTGGTGGATCGCGGGCGACCGGAGTGAAACGATGGCGGGATGCAGCTCGGCTCTCACCGGCTCGAGGGGCTGGGTACAACCATCTTCACCGAGATGACCGCCCTGGCCGACTCGGTCGGCGCGATCAATCTCGGCCAGGGTTTCCCTGATACCGACGGCCCGTCGGCGGCCGTGGACGAGGCGGTCGCGGCGCTGCGGCGGGGCGCCAATCAGTACGCGCCGCTGGCCGGGGTGCCGGTGCTCCGTGAAGCCGTTCGCAGCCACCAACAGAGCTACTATGGCCTCGATCCGGAGGACGTGCTCGTCACCTTCGGGGCAACTGAGGCGATCGCCTCCGCCTTGCTCGGTCTGTGCAACCCGGACGATGAGGTGATCCTGTTCGAGCCCTACTACGACTCCTACGCGGCCTGTGTTGCATTTGCCGGAGCTCGGCGGCGGTCGGTCACTATGCGGCCGCCGGACTTCGCGCTCGATACTGATGCGCTTCGAGCAACGGCCGAGGCCGCTCGCGGTCGGGCACGAGTGCTGCTGCTGAATACCCCGCACAACCCGAGCGGGCGGGTGCTGACACGCGGCGAGCTGGCAGCCGTTGCAGAGATCTGTATCGCGTACGACCTGGTGTGTGTCAGCGACGAGGTTTACGAGCACCTGGTCTATGACGGCGAGCACATCCCGATCGCGACTCTGCCGGGCATGTCCGAGCGGACACTGACGATCTCGAGCATTGGCAAGTCGTTCTCATTCACTGGCTGGAAGATCGGCTGGTGCTCAGGTCCGGCAGAGCTGGTCGCCTCGGTCCGCAAGGTGAAGCAGTACCTCACCTTCGCCGGCGGAACGCCGCTGCAGTACGCCGCTGCGGCGGCGCTCTCGCTACCGCCGACGCAGCTCGAGATGCTGCGCGACGAGTTACGTGCAAACCGGGACACCTTGGCGACCGCGATCGAAGCGGCCGGTTGGCGACCACTGGTCCCGGCCGGAACCTACTTCATAAACGCCGACGTCAACGTCGAGGCGGTGAGCTTCTGCACCCGGCTGCCCGAGCGCTGCGGCGTGGTCGCGATCCCCACGAGCGTCTTCTATGACGACAAGCAGGCCGGTGAGACGCTCGTCCGGTTTGCGTTCTGCAAGCGGCCTGAGGTGATCGCGCAGGCGGCTGAGCGTCTCACCGCGCTCGGGGTGTGACTACCGCCGAGACGCGTCCGCTAGCCGCGTACGGTGACCAGCTTGAGCCTCTGACCGCGCTTCAGTGTAGGCAGCGTCAGTGTCAGGTGGCCGTTGACGGCTCGGGAAGTCGTGCATGACACGACAGCGCCCTTGCTGACCATGTAGGCCCATGCGCTTGTCTTGGTGCGACCCACGCGCGTGATCGAGAGTGTCAGTCGCGTGGTCCGACGCTTGACGACCAGCACGTGAGCCAGCACCGCCTGCGAGCTACCCCTGATGGTCGCCACCGCCGCGACCTGAGCAGCCGCTCCGATCGTCACGACCCCGGCGGTGGAGGCCCTGACCGGCCCCTCCCACCGCGTGGTCACGACCGGTGCGGTCCCGGGCGCGCCCGCCGCGGTCACCACCACCTTGATGTACTTGCCCTCGTCCGCTCGCTGGAACCTGTAGCGATAGGCGCCGGTGCTGCGGAGCTCGACGCACGTGTGCGCACAGCGGTAGAAGTGGACGGCTATCGCGGTTGCGTTTGTGTACGTGCCAGGGCTGACCGCCAGTGTTCGACCCACGTTCAGAGTTCCCGCGACCGTGGGTGCCACGAGCATCATCGCGGGCAAGCCGGTGTTGGTGGTCGTTGTGGTGGTCGAGGTTGTCGTGGATGTGGTCGTCGTGGTCGACACGGCTGGTATGCCATCCGCGCTCGAGTAGACCGATGCGGTGCCGCCCTCGCCGTTGTTCGTTTCCGACACAGCCACTCTTACCCACTGTCCCGCATCGAGGCTGGTGGGGACGTAAGTGACCGATGTTGCATTTGTGATGTTGCTGAACGTCCCAGCTGAGCTCGACGCCTTCTGCCATTGGTAAGTGGGCGACGAGTTACAGGTCTGGTCGTTCCACGTACCGGGTTGAGCCGTCAATGTCTGACCCACCGCCACCGACCCACTGATCGTCGGACTCGCCGACGTGCTGGGCGCCGCCTCGGTCGCGGGCGTCGTGAAGGAGCCGTAATAACCGTATACCGGGTCTCCCGCGTAGCTGTTAGTGGCAACGAGGCGGTAGTCGTACAGGGTGTCTGCCCGCAGGGAGCCACAAACGGTCTGCGAGACGGGTTCGACTGTGGACCCAATGGTGCTGTTACTCAGGGTGGTCGCGGCGGAGGGAAGGCCCGCTGCATCCGGCCAGTACTGCCAGTACGAGGTGGCGGCAGCACCGTTGGGGTACACCCCGCCGCTGAATGTGACATCAGTGGCGTTCGCGTATGCGGCATTGCTAGCCCCGATACCCGGTGGACCATTGACCACATCGCCACTGATCGAACCCTCGCCGGTCGGCCCATCCCAACCGACGGCGGCATTGCAGATCAGCAATAGATTGGGCCCACACGATCCGTCCGAGCCGGACGTCACATCGTTGAGTAGGCTCGCCACGGAATAGGGCCAAGCGGGCCAAAGGGTTCCACTCACGCTGCCCGTGGTGGTTCCCGGATCCGTGTCGTTCGACGAAGCGTCGTCGATCCCGGTGGAAGCGTCGAACGCGGCGGTGAGCGGTGTGGCCAGGCTGGTTCCACCAGCAAGCTCCCAACCAGAAACGCCGTCCGCGCCGCCGAACGAGTCGTAGATGTCTAGGCCAGTCTCTGGATCGCCGTCCGCTGAGACGTCGTTGTACGCTCGACCCGAGCAATCGGTCGTCGAGACAGCCACCTGGTACGCCGCCTCGGCCTGACTGGTGTCGCATCCGGATTCCGTGGCCCCAGCGCTGTCGTTCCAGACGGACTCACCGAAACCACGTGCGCCGCTGGCGGTGCTGAGCGAGGTCCCGCCCACGGCCGTAATGTCGCTGAGCGCCGCCGGATAACTCACGTAGTACTTCGCCTTGTGCCCGTCGAAGCCGAGGAATCCGGAATCTCCGGAAGCGGCGAGCGATGCGACATTGGCAAACGCCCATGGCCCGGCCGGCGTGGAGCCGGCGTCGTTAGGTTCGGAGAAGCTCATCGAGATCTGGTTCGCATTCAGCATCTCTGCGGCAGTTTCGACGGCAGTCTGCAGGTTGGAGTCGAAGTCCGGATAGGTGCATTCCTGATCGAGGTTGGGAGTGCAGTCTCCCGGGTCGGACTCCACCAAATCAACCGTGCAGTGGTTGCAGAACGACGACACAGCCTCGATATCAAGTGACTCCTCGACCTCCCAGCTTCCAGGCTTCGGATCCCCGGGTTCTTCGGTAGCGCTCTCCGTCGGTGGGGCTACGCCGCTATCGCCGGTCTGGTCAATCTGCTGGCCTGATTGGTTGTACTGCTGGAAGATGCCGTTGTCGGCGATCTGCGTTTTGCAGTCCGCAGCGTTGCTCGCCGTCTGGCAGGGCCAGATTCCGTACGTGTATCGGAAGGTCGCGAGGTCGCCGAGGGCGGTAGGGTCGTCGAACGGGTCGACGACCGCCACGACATCGCCGGCGCCGCCCGACTCGGCGAGCCCCGTGAGGTCATAGGCCCACTGGAGGTAAGCAGGGGTTCCCTCCGTAGGAGTTGTTGTCGCGGTCGCGTCGTCACTCTGCGCGTGGCTGACCCCGGGGGAAGCATGTGCGCCTGCTGCTCGAACGACCTGCATGGAGGACCCGTGCGGGGGATGCAGGAACCTCACAGGACGGCCCGTGCTCTTGACAACGACCAGCTGGGCCTGACAGCTCATCCTGTTCGGCGACTCGGCGCAGACCTGCTTGGTTCCGAGCTGGGAGGCGCTGTAGCCGGTCGCAGCCTTGAGATCCGCGGAGATGGTGGCCGGGTTTGCGGGGGCTGCCTTGATCCCCGTCCGTCGCTGCGCGGCTGAAGCTCCAGTTGGAATCGCGAACGCGCAGGTCGTAACAAGCGCCAGCGGAATCAGCCAAAAACGGCTGCGGCGACGCAAAGAACTGGTTCGGTGACGATTGGACACGTGGAACATGAATCGGCGCCGGGGTCTCAAAGATAGAGGTCTGGGCGTATTGCTCAAAGGTTCTTACTTGGTCCTTAACGTTTGACTGGGGCGCGAGTGTGCTCGCGGTCCGAGGCCCACGTCGGCGGGCTGTCGTCGGAGTATCCTGGCCTGTAGGGCCACGAACGGTCGGAGGTGGTGGAGATGGCAGAGCGCGAGGACCACGGCAACGACCTTCCCAAGCGAGTCACCGGGCCTCAGCATCACGCGGCCGGGGTGCCTGCCGTCGCGACCGCGATGAACCACGCGCTGACGCAGATGGGCGCGGTTCGGACGTTCAAGACGCTGACCGAGCTCAACCAGAAGGACGGGTTCGACTGCCCTGGGTCGCGACGTGTTTGCAACTCACAGCGTCGAGCAGCTCGCGGCTCACTCTGACTACTTCATCGGCAAGCTCGGTCGGCTGACTGAGCCGATGCACCTGGCGCCCGGCGACACACCCCCGGCGATTTCGTGGGAGGGCGCGTATGACCTGATCGCGCGTCATCTGAAGGCTCTCGACTCGCCGAATGAGGCGATCTTCTACACCGCCGGGCGCACGAGCAATGAGGCGGCGTTCGTTTACGAGGCGTTCGTCCGGGCGTGCGGGACCAACAACCTGCCGGACTGTTCGAACATGTGCCACGAGTCCAGCGGAACCGCGCTGACGCAGACGATCGGGATCGGCAAGGGCAGTGTCACGCTCGAGGACATCCACGAGGCTGACCTGCTCGTGATCGTCGGTCAGAACCCGGGAACCAACCATCCGCGGATGCTTACCGCGCTTGATATCGCCAAGCAGCGTGGCGCCAAGATCGTCTCGATCAACCCGCCTCCGGAGGCCGGCCTCACGCGCTTCAACAACCCGCAGAAGCCACACGGGATCCTCGGCCTGGGCCGGCAGCTCTCAGACCTCCACCTGCCGATCCGAGTGAACGGCGACCTGGCGTTCTTCCAGTCGGTCAACCGCAGGCTGATCGACCGTGACGCCGTCGATCACGAGTTCATCGACACACACTGCGCCGGTTTCGAGGAACTGCGCGAGCACCTGCAGGGGCTCGACCCCGATACCGTGGCGCGGGCGACCGGGCTGAGCGATGACGGGATCGGGCAGTTCACCGACCTGGCGGTCGCGTCCGAGCGCACGATCGTCTGTTGGGCGATGGGGCTCACGCAACACAAGAACTCGGTGCCACGATCCGGGAGATCGTCAACTTCCTGCTGATGCGCGGCAACATCGGGCGTCCCGGCGCCGGCGTGTGTCCGGTACGCGGGCATTCGAACGTCCAGGGCGACCGCACGATGGGGATCTTCGAGCGGCCACCGGCGGCGTTGCTTGACCGCCTCGAACAGGCACTCGGCTTCCCGATGCCGCGCGAACACGGTGTCGATGTTGTCGATGCGATCCGCACGATGCGCGACGGCAAGGCACAGGTGTTCATCGCGATGGGCGGCAACTTTCTGTCGGCGGCGCCGGACACCGAAGCCACTGCCGCGGCCCTGCATAGCTGCCGCGTCACGGTCCACGTGGCGACCACTTCGAACGCTTCAACGAGCGGATCGAACAGGGCTTCACATTGCCCCATCCGCCACGAGATGCGCGCGAGTTCAAGACGGCCACCGGACGGGCGCAGATCACGGTCAACGACCTGCAGGGGCGCGATACTCCTGAGGGCGCGATCCTGCTGCAGACACTTCGCTCGCACGACCAGTACAACACGACCATCTACGGTCCCAACGACCGCTATCGCGGCATCCATGCCGAGCGGCGCGTGGTGATGCTCAACCCGGATGACATGCCGGCGTTGGCTGTCGCCGACGGTGATGTGGTCGACCTGATCGGCGTCGCGGATGACGGCGTCGAGTGGCGCGCCGAGCGTTTCCGCGTCGTCTCCTATCCGACCGCGCTCGGGTGCGCCGCCGCCTACTACCCGGAGACCAACGCGCTGGTCCCGCTTGACAGCCAGGCCGACGAGAGCGGTACGCCACATCCAAGTCGGTGTTCGTGCGGTTGGTGCCGCACATCGCGAAGCCGCCCGAGGCGACGCTGGTCGGCAGGGGCGCCGCGGCCTAAGATCAGCTGATGGCGAGCAATCCCGCCGACCGGTTCAGGGCGGCGATCGGTTCGCGAGGTGCTCTGCGACCGCCACTGTTGCTTGCCGGGCTCGCGGTCGTGGTTGCGATGATCGGGTGCGGGGCAGCGCGGGCGGCCAGCGCGACTGCCGATTCGCAGGGGACCCTTCCGGGAACCAGCTGTCCGATGTTTCCGGCAGACAACGTCTGGAACACGCCCGTCACCGGTCTTCCGGTCGACACGCATTCGTCGACCTGGCTGGCTCACATGGATGCGGGCTCGACATTCCTACATCCCGATTACGGACCGGGAGGTGGGGCAAGCGGCCCATACGGGATCCCGTGGCAGGTCACGTCGCGGCACCCGAAGCTGGTGCGGATCCACTTTCTGTACGGCGACCAGAGCGATCCCGGTCCATATCCGTTCTCAGCCGGAACGCCGATCGAAGGCGGGCCGGACGCCTCCGGTGACCGGCACGCGCTGATGATCGACCCGACGACGTGCCGGCTCTATGAGCTCTACGACGCGCATTACCGCGCGGACAGCCGCTCGACTGCCGGCTCGGGTGCGATCTGGAACCTTAGGTCCAACCGGCTGCGCCCGGCGGGCTGGACCTCCGCCGACGCGGCGGGCCTACCGATCCTGCCCGGTCTGGTCGACTACGACGAGGTCAGGTCAGGTCACATAGATCACGCGATCCGCTTCACCGCCGCCATGACCAGCACCGGCTACCTGTGGCCGGCCAGGCACGAGGCTGGTTCGACCGCCGATCCCGGCTACCCGCCGATGGGTGCACGGTTCCGCCTCCGGGCCGGCTTCAACCTGCCGGCGGCGCGCTGCGCTCGGGCGTGTCAGGTCGTGATTGCCGCGATGAAGACCTATGGCCTGATCCTCGCCGATAACGGCAGTAACTGGTTCTTCCAGGGCACCGCCGATCGGCGCTGGACCTACACGGTGGTCGATCAGCTGAAGGCGATCCCGGCCAGCGCCTTTCAGGCGGTTGACGAGGGCTGTCTGATGCTCAACCGCAACTCAGGTCAGGCGAGGCAGCCGGGCACGGCTGCCTATGAAAGAGCCTGCAGAGGGCGTTGAGGCAGCGGCGGCGCCGACGGTCCCTAGCTCGCCAGCCCGGTGATCGCGTCACCGATCAGCTTGGCGGCGATGATCAGACAGATAACAGCCATGATCGTCGCGTTCTCACGAGCCATCCAGTCGTGAAGCTCACCGAGAATCCTGGTCGCACGCTCGCGTTACGCGATGGGTGACGCAGCCCCAACCTGGGTAGAGGAGGTGACCAACTCGCATCCTGAGCAACTCGCACCCTGAGGTTGAACCATGACCCCACAGTCGACCGCACAGTTGACCCCCGAGAAGGCCGACCTCGGAACGATCGAGACCAACATTCCGGCCCGTTTGGACCGGTTGCCCTGGTCACGCTGGCACTGGCGCATCCTGATCGGCCTGGGAACCGTTTGGATCCTCGACGGCCTCGAGGTCACAATCGTGGGCTCGATTGCCGGCGCGATCTCCGCGAAGGGCAGTGGCATCGACATCTCTGCGGCGCAGGTTGCCGGTTGGGCCGCGTCGATGTACGTGGCAGGAGCGTGCTTCGGCGCGCTGTTGTTCGGGCGACTCACCGACATGTTCGGCCGCAAGCGGTTGTTCATGGTCACGCTTGGCGTCTACCTGGCGGCCACCATGGCCACCGCGTTCGCCTGGACACCGCTGTTCTTCCTCGCGTGCCGGTTTGTCACCGGCATGGGAATCGGTGGCGAGTACAGCGCCATCAACTCGGCGATCGACGAATTGATCCCCGCTGCCCACCGCGGCCGGGTGGACATTCTCATCAACGGCACTTATTGGGCCGGTGCGGCCGCGGGCGCACTGCTGTCGGTCGTGGCTCTTCACGTCTTCTCCCCGCTGCTGTCGTGGCGTGTCTGCTTCGGGCTCGGATTCATTCTCGGACTGGCGATCCTGTTCGTCCGTCGCCACGTACCGGAGAGCCCACGCTGGCTGTTCATCCACGGCTATGAGGACAACGCCGAGGAGGTCACCCGCGACATCGAACGCCAGGTGGTCGAATCCACCGGAGAGCAACTTCCAGATCCGGACCCGGACGACACCATCCGCATTCACCAACGCAAGTCGATTCCGCTCTGGGAGATCACGCGCGCGATCGTCGTGACCTACCCAACGCGGACGATCCTCGGGCTCTCGCTATTCATCGGTCAGGCGTTCCTGTACAACGCCATCCTGTTCGGCTACGCGACGCTGCTGAGCACCTTCTTCGGCGTGTCCACTTCGAACGCGCCGTACTACCTGGTCGCGTTCGCGCTGGGCAACCTCCTCGGTCCGGTCGTGCTCGGCTCACTGTTCGACTCGGTCGGGCGCAAGCCGATGATCTCCGGGACCTACATCCTGTCGGGTGTGCTGCTGCTGATCACCGGCTACCTCTTCGACCAGCACAAGCTGAACGCCACGACGCTGACCCTGTCCTGGACAGTCGTGTTCTTCTTCGCGTCTGCGGGGGTCAGCGCAGCTTATCTGACCGTGTCGGAGATCTTCCCGCTGGAGACTCGGGCCCTAGCGATAGCCATCTTTTATGCCGTCGGGACCGGGGTCGGCGGCATCATCGGTCCGCAGCTGTTCGGCCGGCTGATCCCCACTGGGAAGACGTCTGATGTGTTCACGGCGCTGGTCATCGGCGCGGTGCTGATGATCCTCGGCGGAATCGCAGAGATCGCGTTCGGCGTGAAGGCTGAGAGGCGACAGCTGGAAGGCATCGCCAAGCCCCTGACCGCCGTCGCCGAGGGGGCGTGATCTCGCTACAGCGCCTCGGCGAGGCGGGTCAGCCGCGGGGCGCGGTGCAACCGCCCGCGGCAATTCCAGACCGCTGATGCAGGTGGAGGGTCCTGTGCGGTCTGCTCGGGCTCGGACCGGAGCAGCTGGGCATGTGAGTGGATGTAGGCGGCGATCACGCCTGCGCTGGAGCGTTCGATGCGAGTGCGGGGGGCTGGGCGGGCGGTCAAATCTGTCGTGGCGGTTGACATTTGGTCTCCTTCCGATATCTGGAGGCTGCCTCCGGAACAGTAGCGGAGGATGCCTCCGGATGCAAGCGAAGGATCCAAACGGGGATCCAAACGCATGGAGGTCAGAACGCGACGGTGCCGGCGGCGGCTCGTCTGCGAGCTTCGTCAGCCGAGACGATCTCGCGTCCGAAGGGCCTCAATGACACGTTGATCAGCTTGAAGTTTGCGATCCCGAACGGGATGCCGATGATCGTCAGACACAGGGCAATGCCGGTGATCAGGTGTCCGAGTGCGAGCCACCATCCGCAGAGCACGAACCATATGATGTTCCCCAGTGCGGAGCCCGTGCCCTTGCCGGGCTGCGGTACGACGGCATGGCCGAATGGCCATAGCGCGAAGACCCCGATCCGCAGCGCGGCGACACCGAACGGGATCGTGACGATCAGGACGAAGCAGATCACGGCGGCGAACGCATAGGCGATGAACAGCCACAATCCGGCGAACACAAACCAGATGACGTTGGCGACGAAGCGCATCGGCGCGGAGTCTAAGCAGCGTCCGTCCGCCCTGTGGATAGAACTTACTCACACAACCTTGTCCACATGTCCGAGGCGCCCGGTGTGCGCTCTCACGGAGGATTACGTCCCATGACCACTGACCTGATCGTCTCCTACGACGGCACCCCCAATGACGACGACGCCCTGGCCCTGGGAAAGCTCCTGTCACAGACCGGATCCAGAGTCGCGCTCGCGTATGTACGCCACTCGCGGGAGTTCGACCCGCGGCGCGAGGAGGTCGCTCAGTACGACGCTCAGCAGCGCCTCGAGCACGGCGCCACGCTGATCGAGATGCCCGTGACCCAACACGTCGTAGTCGGCGCGAGCACCGCCGATGTTTTGGGCGGGCTGGCCGAGCAGCAACAGGCCGGGATCGTCGTATTCGGCTCTGACTACCGCACGCCGGTCGGCCGCGCCGAGCCAGGAACGTCCGCCCAGCGCCTGCTCGACGGTGGCACCGTTGCGATCGCTGTCGCCGCGGCCGGCCTGCGTGCCAAGCCGGTTGCACCGATCCGGTCGATCGCCGTGCCATTCGCGGGTCCGATCAACGACGACGCCCGGGCCACGGCCGCGTCGCTGGCTGCGGCGCTCGGCGCCGAAGTGGTCGATGCCGGAGCGGAAGGGGTCGACATGATCGTCGTCGGCTCGCGTGAGGGCGCGCCCGCAGGTCGTGTGGTTGTTGCAGGCGAGGTCCGCAACGAGCTCAACAGCGCTCGCAGCTCTGTGCTGGTTTTGCCTGCCGAGACCCGACTCGAGTTCTGAGGCGCGCTTTGGTTCTGACGGGTGGCGGCTACGTGCAGAGCTTGCCGAGGTAGAGCGTGATGACGGTGTCAGGCTCTACCTGATGGCCGGCTGCGGGTGACTGGCTACACACCTGCTCGGGAACCGGGATCAGGAAGGCCAGGGGGTCGCCGTCGCCGTGGACGCGGGCTTGGAGGCCCTCGGCGCGGATCGCAGTGGCGGCGGCGTCGGGGCTCTTGCCGGTGACATCTGGGACGGTGATCAGCACGTAGCGGATCACGCGCAGCGACAGCATCGCCGGGCGTGCGTGTGGCGCACTGGCGATCACGTCGACCAGGTTCGCACCGGGGCTCAGCGCCACCGTCGCGGAGAAGCTGCCGTCGGCCTCGGGAGAGACCGAACGCCCGAGTACCAGGACACGCGCACCGTGGGGCGTGACGACACCGGAGATGGTGGCGGTCCCGGTCTCAACCCGACTGTTGTCGGAGGGGCCATTCAGAGTCAGCTCGACCGGTGCTGCATGTGGGGTGGCGGTCTGACCGCACGCCGCGAGCAGCAGCACGACTCCGGCCAACGCTGCAAGCGCTCCGATCTTTGTGGGCATCTGCCCATTCCCTGCACCACTGTGCATGCGGCCGACGGTAGCGCGGGCCGTCCCGTTCGAGCGCATTTGGGACGGGACCGCGGCGGCACGGGCAGAATGTCAGCGTGTCCGATCTGTCATCAGGAAGCGAGTTCGCAGGATGTCGCATCGAGTCGGTGCTGGGTCGCGGTGGGATGGGCGTCGTCTATCGCGCCCGCGACCTGTCGCTTGATCGTCCGGTCGCAATCAAGCTGATCAACGACGACCAGGCAGGAGATACGGAGGCGCATCGGCGGTTTGAGCGTGAGGCCCGGCTGATGGCGGCGATCGATCACCCCAACGTGATCCCGGTGTACGCGGCCGGCGAGGAGCGCGGACACCTGTACCTGGTGATGCGCTACGTGGACGGCACCGACCTGCAGAAGCTGCTGCGCGCCGAGGGTAGGCTGCCGGCCCCACAGGCGGCCCAGATCACCGACCAGGTGGCGCGCGCTCTCGACGCCGCCCATGCACGCGGCCTGGTTCATCGCGACATCAAGCCGGCAAATGTGCTGCTCAGCAATGAGCACGCCTATCTGACCGACTTCGGCATCACGCGGCTTGTCGACGAGCGCACCCGCTCCACCGACGCTGGCAGGTGGGTCGGGACGATCGACTACATGTCGCCCGAGCAACTCCGCGGCGAGGGCGTCGGACCGCTCAGCGACGTGTACTCGCTCGGCTGCCTGCTGTTCGCCTGCCTTTCTGGGACGCCTCCGTTCAGACGTGAAACGACCCCGGCAACGATCACGGCTCACCTTCACGATGAGCCGCCGACCGTGTCCGATCTCCCCGGCGTTCCTAAGGAATTCGACGAGGTCATCGGCAGGGCGCTGGCCAAGCGCCCGCAGGAACGCTTCCAGAGTGCCGGCGAGCTCGGGGCCGCAGCGCTGGCGGCTGCGCAGAGCCGTCGCGAGCAGGCGAGGCACCCGGGATCGGGAGTTCGGTCGGGCGGAGGTTTGTGGGCGGGCGCAGCGCCCGGGGCGCAAGCGGCGCCCGGGGCGCAACCGCAACCGCAGGAGGAGGAGACGGCTATGCAGGGGCAAGCCGAGACGGTCGTGCAGGGGCAGGAGGAGACGGTGGTCCGTGGCGAGGAGCGCACGCGCGTGGCCCAGACGGCGGTGATGCCGCTCGACGCGACCCACCGCGGACCGGGCGGAGCGGCTGCGGCTGCTGACGCCGACCGCGGGAAACGCCGGCGTCAGCGGGCGGCCGCAATCTCGGCGCTGGTGGCGGTGATCGCCGCTGTGATCGCGGTTGTGATCCTCGCGGGCGGCTCCGGTTCCCGAGCGCCATCAGGTCCGCTCAGTCCCGCTGAGGTCACCACAGCCGTGCGTCAATTCGCGACTGACTACGGCAATCGCGACCTGGGAGCGCTGTCGCGGCTGCTCGCGCCCAACGTCACCCGCGTCGACCCGTCGAGCATCCAGCACGGTCGCAGCGCCGTGCTCACCGAGTACAAGCAGCAGTTCGACACCCAACCGCTGCCCACCGGCTACACAATCCGTCACCTGAGCGTGACCCCGGGCTGGGCCGGCCGCGCCCAGGCGGACTACACGCTCACGGTGAAGGGTGGCGGCACACTCTTGGGTCAGGTCGTATTCGGCGTTCAGCGTGCGCTCGACGGTCATACGCAGATCGCTCTGATCTCAACCCGGTAAGCCTTCCAGCGATGTGCTGCCTCTCCGGTTACGGTCGGGCTGCATCGCGTACCACGTTTTCCACGCGGCGGTAGCAGTGTCACGTGCAGTTGACAATCAGCAGTGTCTATGGGCTTTTAACGGCGTTTCTGGGAAATTGGTTGTCGTCTAGTGATGAACGCGAGTTGCGTTGGCGACTCCGCGATGTGGCGCCGACCGGCAGTCGGATGGCCCGCAGTCGCGACCGGTAACTGTGGCCCTGCGTTTCCCAGGAGTCGTTCGGATGAGCGGCTGGGTGCCCCAGGAACGGGGCGGATCGAGGAGAGGACATGCGTAGATCACCGAATTTCGGGCGGCTCGCCGGGTCTGTACCCCGCGGCCGCACTGCTGTCTGCGCACTCGCTGTCACAGCGGTTGCGTGTGTGGGCGTGGCGGCGACGCAGGTTGCGTCGGCCTTCGGCGCTCCGAGCGGTTCGACCAACTCGGATATTCCATACACACTGCCGGTCACACAGCTGCCGAGCACCAAGAGCTCACCGTCGGTCACAGCTCAGGCGCCGTATACACCCGCCGTCATGAACATCATCGCGCAGCTCGAGCCGTCGCTGACGCTGGCGAACCTGACCAACGCTTCCAAGCTGTTCTATGGCGGCACCAACAGCACCTGCCCGAGCACCGGCCCGGTGGGCACCCCGACACAGAACGCGTCCGCGACCGACCCGAGCATCATGCCCGAATGCTGGACAGACGCTCAGGGCGTGAACTTGACAGCAGGCCCGAACGCGGCCAACGACGCGACCCAGCAGGCCAACACAACAGGTCCGATGAATCTGATGGGGCTGGGCGCGACGTTTGACCGGAGGATCGGCAACATCTGGGGCCAGACGGAAGGCACCGAGGCCCGCGAGGAGATGGTCACCGGGCTGTACGGCCCACAGACCGACATCGATCGCCTGCCGAACTGGGGCCGCAACCTGACCACGACAGGTGCCGATCCGTATCTCAGCGGGCAGATGGTGGCGGCTCAGATCAACGGTATCCAGGGCGCCGGGACGATGTCTCAGATGAAGCACTTCGCCGCCTATAACGGCGAGGATGACTCGACCAATGCCGTCGTGCAGGATCAGGCGATGCATCAGGTCTACCTGACCCCCTATGAGGCCGGTTTCGTCAACGGCGGAGCCGCGGCGACGATGTGCTCCTATCAGCTGTTCCAGGACACGGGTGGGAATCTGCCCGCATCGGTCTCGACCCTGGCGAGCACATATCCGACGAGCCCCTATGGCACCTCGGATCTGCAGACCTGGCCGCTCGATGAATCGCATCAGGCGTGTGAACAGCCGTTGACGCTGACCTACGCGTTGCGCGACCTGTGGGGCTCGAAGGCGATGGTCGCGACCGACTTCGGCGCTGCCTATAGCACTGAGGGGATCAACCAGGGCGAGGAGCAGGAGATGCCCGAGTCGCTCGGCTTCAATGCGACCACGACGCCCGGTGTCGGCGGGTTCAGCTTCGGGCCGAGCGGTGACCCGACGGGTGATACCTGTATCGATTCGAGTGGCAATGCCGAGTCGTGCACCACTGCAGGCGCCACGCATATCGCCGGCATCCCGGGCGCGAAGTGCCCGGTTGCGTCCGACGGCTGCTCGCTGGTCTACGCGGTGCTCGACGGGTACGAGCCGCTGTCCGTGTTCAATCAGGACCTCGCGACGCAGCTCTATCAAGAGCAGCGGTTCGGGATGCTCGGCTGCAACCAGACGCCGGTGCTTTCGATGTGCACCGATGCCGGTGGCATCGGTAGCAACCGCTCGAACGACGAGACGCTGCCCAATGGCCCGACGTCGGGAGCCACTCCTGCCAAGGATCTCGGCACCAAGACCGGCGATGAGGCGATGGTCGAGAGGGAGTCGGAGGAGGGCGGCGTGCTGCTCAAGAACGACGACAGCGCTCTGCCGATCACCAAGTCAGACGAGAAGGGCGGCGTGTTGGTCACCGGCGCGACCGGTCAGTACCTGATCGCCGACCCGACCAGTGAGGCGTCGATTGGCTTCCAGGACCGGGACGACATCAGCCCGCTACAGCAGCTGGAAGCACTGAGTGGCGACGCCAGCGGGTTCACGTACAACCCGGCTCTGGACCCGGTTGGTGAGCCGGTCCCGTCCAGCGCCCTGTCGACATCGAATACGCACGTCACCGGGAACCTGGCGCTGACCAGCACCCCGAGCGGCGGTACGACGACCACCGGCACGGCCAGCTCGATAGATCACACGACGGTCTCGTCACAGGGTCAGTTGGCCGCCGGCCAGTACACGTGGTCCGGGTACCTGTATGTGCCGACGTCTGACACCTACAGCCTGGACTTCCAGATGAGCGGCGACCTGCCGAAGCCCGCCAGCGAGTCGATTACAGGCCAGTCCTGGTCCGGTGGTACGGCAACGCTGACGGTGCCGAGCGGGGAAACCGCTGCGGTTGGCAGCTCGGTGACTGTCTCTGGCGCCTGCGCGTCCGGATATGACGGTCAGTACACCGTGACGGCGTCGACGGCGACGTCGGTGTCGTACGCGTTGAGCACCGATCCGGGCGCATGCTCACCGGTATCGCACGCGATCACGGCTGCGAGTTACACGGCGGGCTTCAGCTTCGGGTCATTCAGCCAGCCCGGTAGCGAGAAGCTCAGCTTCGCGAGCACCACATCGGTGCCCTCGGTTGGCTCGACGATCACGATCTCCGGAGCGAATCCGTCGACGTATGACGGAACGTTCACGGTGACCGCGTCGACGGCGACGTCGGTGACCTACAGCCTCTCGACCGATCCCGGGACCTATGTGAGCGGAGGCAGCATCGCCGCCACCGAGACCGGCAACGTCGCGATGGGCGCGGTGCAGGTGAGCTTCGATGGCTCACCCGTGACGCTCAGCACTCCGCCCGAGATCAACTCGACGGGCACGGGCACCCCGGCTTCGCCGACGAATGCCGGTTACACAGAGGCCGGCTTGACGAACCTGCAGTACTCGGCCGGAACGCTTGCCCCCGGCTATTACCCGATCACGATCAACTTCTACAACACCTCCGGCAGCCCGGCGAGCATCCGGTTCGGTTATAACCGAGCCAGCGGTGACATCGCGGACGCGGCCGCCGCGGCCAAGGGCGAGAAGATGGCGATCGTGTTCCTGGACGACACCGGTGCGGCAAGCGAGTTCGGTACCTCGGGATCGTCCGCGAGCAGCACCACGGAGGAGATCGCAAACCCGGAATACAACTCGTCCGAGCCGATCAGCGCCACGAACGTGCCGTTCATCTCATCGGTTGAGGCGCTGCCACAGAACCAGACGGAGTTGGTCGAGGCGGTCGCCAAGGCCAACCCCAACACGGTTGTGGTGATCAACAGCGAGAACCCGGTGCTGATGCCGTGGATCAAGAGCGTCAGATCCGTGCTGGAGATGTGGTACGCGAGTGAGGAGGGCGGCACCTCGACGGCCCGGCTGCTGCTTGGCCAGGCCGATCCGAGCGGGCACCTTCCGATCACGTTCCCGGCCAACGCCAGAGACACGATCTGGGGTTATAACGAGACCAAGCTGCTGTATCCGGGCGACACTCTCGGACAGCACCTTGAGCGTCTCAACGGCAACGGTGGCTGCAGCGGCACAGGCTGCCCGGCGGACTCCGCGACGAAGGAAACGGAAGGCATTTACACCGATTACCGCTTCTTCGACAAGGAGGGCATCAACCCGCTGTTCCCGTTCGGCTGGGGTCTGTCGTATGCCAAGTTCACATACTCCGGTCTCCACCTGACGCCGAGCTCCGACGGTGGTGTCGATGTCAGGGTCACGGTGAGGAACACCAGCAATGTGGGTGGTGCCGCGGTAGCACAGGTTTACCTGGGCGCACCGAGCAACCAGCCTGCTGGAATCCAGTTCGCCGTGCGGCAGCTCGCACAGTTCGACCGCGTGGCGTTGGGAGCCCATCAGAGCCGGACCGTGACTATGCATGTGACGCTGCGGCAGTTGCAGTACTGGGATCCGCAGACCCAGAAGTGGATGGCGGCGACCGGTACACGAACGGTCTACGTCGGCGACGCTGACGCGATCAAGGCTCCCGTAGGGGACCCCGGCGCACCAACCAGCCTGCGGCTGCAGACCAGGATCCAAGTGGGCAGCGACGGCGCGGTCGGGGCTGGCATCCACGCGATGGAGATCGCTGATCGCCGTGGGTCTGCCGGCTCCTCGCACGGGCAGGATCTGACCTGCACCGACGAGCAGCTCAGTGCCGTGGTCGTCAGCGGCAACCTCGTGGTGCCCAAGGGTCACTGGTGCGATGTCATTGACACCAGGGTCAAGGGCGACCTCGTGATCAAGGGCAGCACCGGTATCAGGGTCGAGGACTCCTCGGTCTCGGGCAGCGTCGAAGCCTCCGACAACGACGTCGCTTCTGACCCGTTGAGTTCCAATGCCGACGTGCTGTGCAACACGACTGTCGGCGGCAACGTCGAGATCGCTGACAGCGGGAGCGGCGTCCCGTGGAGCCTTGGGCTCTGCGGTGGCAACACGATCCAAGGGGGCTTGGTATTCACTCACAACACTGCCGCCGGTAGCACGATCGACGGCAACACTGTTGGTGGCGGGTTCCGCTGCAGGGCAAACGGGTCGGTCACGACCACCGGCAACACGGTGAGCGGAACGGCCACATGCACCAGCGGTGGCCAAGGCGGACGTCGTCGTCCGGACCGGGGGACCTGGGCTCAGCGGAGCGACCGCGGGCGCCCGCACGGGAAGCGAGGTGACCGCTGACCCGGAAGCAACAGCGACCCCTACGACGAAGCGCGACTGTGGCGAGCGAGGCTCGTTCGCCACAGTCATCCCGCTGTCGTCGTTGCGGGTCCGTGATCGCGACGCCCGCTGCGACGGGCGTCGCGATCTGTGCCGCGCTCTTGCTGGCGGCGTGCGGTGGCAGCACGGCAACAAGGACGGCGAGCGATGCGGCCCAGAGCACGACCGCTTCAGCGAGCAGGGTCATCGCCGGATCGACCCTGCAAGCATCCAAGACGGCTGCCTCGGTGGGTGCGCTGGCGGCGGAAATCGCGAACCTCTACCGTGCGCATCCGCACCTGAGCTCCTATGTGGTGCAGAACACCGGTTACACCGCGCACTCGCGCCAGGTCGTGTTCAGCGCCTGCACCTCCGGCGGCGCCGCCGAGATGAACGTGAACGCGCAGACGAGCCGTCTTGACGCATGCGCACCGCTGATCTTCTACTTCTATCACTACGGGACCCAGGGCAAGGTGCCTGCGGCGACGAAGCTCGCCAACGATTTATTCTCGTACGCCTCTGACGATGTTCACGGCTCACTCGACTCGGAGGGGACGCTGGCAAGTGTGCTTCGCTCCTGGGGAATCCAGGTCGGAAACGCCACGACCCCGGTCTCGACCAGCAAGGCCGCGGTCTCGGCTGCGGCATTGCTGAACGCCGTTTCCGGCGCCGTACTCTCGCAAGGCAGCGTGCGCGCGACGTTGGTGGGCCGCAAGAACGGTCAGAAGGCACCGGCCGAGCAGACGGTCGTCGACATGGACGGCAAGAGTTCATCGGAGCGGATCCATGAGACGCACGCTCATGCGGCGATCACGGTCACCAGCGATGGTGCCTACATCTCAGGTGATCGAAGGGGCCTCACGACACTGGTCGGCCTCTCCGCCACCGAGGCGAAGCAGGCCGGCGCCCGCTGGGTCGAAATCTCCAGGGGTTCGAAGGAGTACAGCGATCTCGCCGCCGAGAACACGATCAGCGCGCTGCCCTCGAGCCTGGTCCCGGGGTCGTCAGACGATGTCACGGTCGGTGCGAAGTTCGAAAATGGCCGGCTCGTGAAAACCGTCACCTGGCGCGCCCACGTCGAGAACTCCTCCAAGGACCTAATCGAGACGCTTGAACTCACCGCCGGTCCTCATCCCCTGCCGCTGCAGGAGACGACCACGACGTCCGGCTACAAACAAACGGTTCGGTTCAGCCGCTGGGGCGAGCCGGTAACCGTAACCGCGCCTCCGACCACCAATGTCATCAGCTACGGCTCGCTTGGCGGCCAATAAGCTGAAGTGGTGTGACGTTGATCTCACGCCCCTGGCGTAGCTTCTTTGCGGCAGCAGCGGGGAGCTGCAGCTGGGCCTGTCCGGTCAGGCCGGTGGGGGCGCCTGACCGGTTTTCACGAACAGCGCCACAGTGACCCAGCATCCGGCTGGCGGCAGGATGGCCAGAGTGGTCGTTGTTGCCGCCGGCCGGCCCGCTGGCATGTGTGAGACTAGGATCTTGAGAGCCCGAGCACACGGGTGCTGTTAGTCGACGAGCTACTAGGAGGAGCCTCTGATGGCGGACTTTTCGGTGGTCAATCCCGCAACGGGGGAGACGGTTAAGGAGTACGCGCGGATCAGTGATGCCGAGCTCCGCGATGCCATCGCGGGCGCGTACCGCTGTCAGCAGGAGTGGATCCCGAGCACGACCACGGTCGAGCGCGCTGCTCTCGTTCGGCGTGTCGGCGAACTGCACAGCGAGCGGCGTGAGCAGCTCGCGGAGATCATCGTGCGCGAGATGGGCAAACCGATCGAGCAGGCGCTGAGCGAGGTGGACTTCTGCCAGGCGATCTACGACTACTACGCCGACAACGCTGAGGCGCTGCTTGCCGACGAGCCGATCACGCTGCTTGACGGAGACGGTTCCGCGATCATCCGGCGCAGCCCTTACGGCGTGCTGCTGGGCATCATGCCGTGGAATTTCCCTTACTACCAGGTCGCTCGTTTTGCCGGGCCGAACCTGATCATCGGCAACACGATCCTGCTCAAGCATGCGCCGCAGTGCCCGGAATCCGCGCTTGCGATCGCACAGATGTACACGGACGCGGGCTTCCCGGAGGGTGCCTACACGAACATCTTTGCCGTCCCTGAGCAGATCGAGTCGGTGATCGCGGATCCGCGTGTCCGGGGTGTGTCGCTGACCGGATCCGAGCGTGCCGGTGCGGCCGTCGCCCAGTTGGCCGGCAAGCACCTGAAGAAGGTCGTCCTCGAGCTTGGTGGCTCTGACCCTTTCATCCTGCTCTCGACCGATGATCTGGACAGCACCGTTGAGGCTGCGGTCGCGGCTCGGCTGGACAACACCGGCCAATCTTGTAACGCGGCAAAGCGCTTCATCGTCATCGACGAGCTCTACGAGCCGTTCCTTGAGCGGTTCACCGCCGCGATGACGGCTGTGACACCGGGTGATCCAACCTCAGCTGACAGCGCGATCGGCCCGCTCTCCTCGAGCACAGCGGCCGAGCGACTGGATGAGCAGGTCAAGAGCGCGGTTGCCCAGGGGGCCAAGGTCGCCGCCGGCGGTGGCGGTCGCGACGGCAACTTCTACCCACCCACCGTGCTGACCGACATCTCGCCCGAGAATCAGGCATACAAGGAGGAGCTGTTCGGACCGGTCGCGCAGGTCTACCGCGCAGGTTCTGAAGATGAAGCGGTCAGGATCGCCAACGACACCAGGTTCGGGCTCGGCTCATATCTCTTCACCACTGATCCGCAGCAGGCAGAGCGGGTTGCCGACAAGATCGAGGCCGGCATGGTCTACGTCAACATCGTCGGTGCTGATGGCGCGGAGCTGCCCTTTGGCGGTGTCAAGTCCTCGGGGTTCGGACGCGAACTCGGCCGCTACGGGGCCGACGAGTTCGTCAATAAGAAGCTGATCCGGATCGGCTGAGAGTCGCGCTCAGCTGAGAGAGCTGGTCCGGATCACCCGAGCCGGACCAGCTTCTGCAACCGTCACCATGCCGCGCAGCCATAGCGGTCGGGGATCGCAGCACGGTAATGCGCGATCAGCCTGTCGGCGACCCGGATCTCCATGATCCGGTTCGCACGCGAAACGGGTCCCGGTGGCAACGGCCTGCCACCAAAGGCCAGGAAATTGGTGCGGTTGATTCCAATGCTGTCGGGATAGCCGTAGCCTCTAACGACCCAGCCTCCTTCCTCGCAGGTTGCAACCCGTGACCACTGCGCGTAGTCCGCTGGTAGTTCGAGACCGGCGCGCTTTCGCGAGTGGGAACGATTGTGTCGTGGTTTGGCCTGGGCAGCCGCGGAGACCGCCAGTACGAGAATGACCGTAACGAACGCCACGAGCGCCCGGAGCTTAAGAGACTGCATAGAGTTGACCGCGCCCAGCGAACGCCAACTACGTCCTACTCGCTCGCCCGCAGCACGTCGCGGGCCGTCGCTGAGCGGTGGCTCACCACCTCCTGAATCGTTGTTCCGCGCCGGTTCATGCCGACGCTGTACCGGCAGGCGGGATCTGGTCCCGCGTTGATCTGAAGCTCTCGCTGCGTTCCTCGTCGCCCTCAGAGGAGTCAGCTAAGTGCGGCGCATACAAAAGGCTTAGCGCAAGGCGAGCCCCAAGGCGGCCGCCCTTTCAAAGTAGTCGAAGGTTCTTTGTGCTTGCTTTAGTTTTGGTTGGCGCTCGTTGATTTCATTGGGTGGGAGCAGATCAGTCGTGACGCGATGATCGCGTCGCCTTTGTTGAGCCCCTACCTTTTCTTCGTGCTCAGTCGGCGTATCTGGATGCGTGCTGTCGTGGAGGACGGCCGGGGGTGAGCCGCCGCGGATTGCTGCTCTTCGGCGCCATGTGCGTCATCTGGGGTATCCCATATCTGCTGATCCGTGTCGCGGTGCGCGAACTCTCGCCGGCGTTCCTCGTGTTTGCGCGTACAGGGCTCGCCGCGTTGATCCTGCTGCCGCTCGCGGCCCAGCGCGGCCAGCTTCGCGTGTTGCGGCCCCAGTGGCGTGCGGTATTGCTGTTCGCGACCGTTGAGATTGCGATCACGTGGTTGTTGCTGTCCAGGGCTGAGGAGCGGTTGGCAAGCTCGTTGACAGGTTTGCTCATCGCCGCTGTGCCACTTGTTGCAGCGGTGGTCTCAGTGGCTACAGGCAGTGCCCACCGTCTGGACCGCCGCAGCTGGACCGGACTCCTCGTCGGGATCCTGGGAGTCGCCGCGCTGGTCGGACTGAACTTCGGTCAAGTGGGCGTGGTCCCGTTGCTTGAGATCTGCGTGGTTGTCCTGGGGTACACCGCCGGACCGCTGGTGCTCTCGCGGTATCTTTCCGACCTACCAGGACTCGGGGTGATCGCTGCGTCGGTAACCGTCACCGCTCTGGTGTACCTGCCCTTCGCGGCATTTGAGATACCGAGCCACGTGCGGTTCGACGTGGCTGCGTCCGTTGTGGGGCTCGGGCTCATCTGCACGGCGCTGGCGTTCGTGCTGTTCTTCGAACTGATCGCTGAGGTCGGACCGGTTCGGGCCACCGTTATCACCTATGTGAACCCTGCGGTCGCGGCGGTGCTTGGTGTCGCGCTGCTCGGCGAGCGCTTCACCGCCAGCATGGGCCTCGGTTTTGCGCTGATTCTCGGCGGTTGTCTGCTGGCCACGGTGCGACGCGCACCTGAGCGACACGACATTGCGCCGGTCGTGGAGGCCGCGCCGGGTTGATCAGGCATAAAGTCAACTAGCCCGCTTGGCTATCGTTGACCATCGGGCGATGCTCTGTGCTCGGCCGGTTAGGCGAATACTTCACAGGAGACGCTATGCCAACCACGCCCGCTACATCGGTGATCAAGGATTCAATTCTCGACACGATCGGCAACACGCCGTTGGTGCGTCTCTCGCGGATCGGAGCCGGGTTGACGCCGCAACTGCTGGCCAAGGTCGAGTACTTCAACCCAGGCGGGTCGATCAAGGACCGCGTGGCCGTGGCGCTGATCGAGGCGGCTGAGCGCGACGGCAAGCTCAAGCCCGGCGGCACGATCGTCGAGCCTACGTCGGGCAACACGGGCACCGGGCTTGCGATCGCCGCCCGCCTGAAGGGTTACAACGTCGTCGCTGTGATGCCCGACAAGATGTCGCAGGAGAAGATCGACCTTTTGCGCGCATACGGGGCTGAGGTGGTACTCGCTCCAACTGACGTCGCCCCCGAATCACCGCAGTCCTACTATCGCGTCGCCGACCGGCTCGCGACGGAAATCCCCGGGGCCTTTCAGCCAAATCAGTACGTCAACCCCGCCAATCCGCAGGCGCACTATGAGTCGACCGGTCCCGAGATCTGGGAGCAGACCGAGGGAAGCATTACTCACCTGGTGCTGGGTGTCGGCACGGGCGGGACAGTCTCCGGAACAGTCCGATACCTGCGCGAGCAGAAGCCGGACCTGGAAGTGATCGGAGCCGATCCTGAAGGGTCCATCTATTCCGGCGGGGACGAGAATGTTCATCCGTATCTGATCGAGGGTGTGGGTGAGGACTTCTGGCCACCCAACTTCGATCGTTCGACCGTCGACCGCTGGATCGTCGTGTCCGATCGTGACGCGTTCCTGACAACCCGGCGGCTGGCCCATCGGGAGGGGATCCTGGTTGGGGGCTCAGGCGGGATGGCACTGCACGCGGCGCTTGAGGTATCGGCGCAGATCAAAGACCCGGAGGCAGTGGTCGTGGTGATCCTGCCTGACGGCGGCAGGGCATATCTATCGAAGATCTTCTCGGACGGATGGATGCGCCAGTACGGATTCGTCGAGCCGGCTGGAGCGCTGACAGTCGGCGACGTGCTGACGCACAAGCGGATCGCAGGCGCAACGCCGACGCTCTTGAGCCTTGCCGCCGACCACCCCGTGCGGGAGGCGGTCTCTCTGTTTCACACCCACCAGGTCTCCCAGCTGCCGGTCGTCGACGCGGATGACGATTCAAAGGTGATCGGCTCAGTCGGTGAGCGGGGATTGCTAAGGCACGCGGCTGCCGACCCCGGGTTGCTCGATGAGCCGGTCTCCTCGGTACTTGAGCCGGCGTTCCCCACAGTCGCCGTTGATGTGTTGGCGCGCGAAGCGGCCGAGCTGCTGGTTGGGGACAAGCAGGCTCTGCTGGTGGTGCACGACGGTGCACCCGAGGGTCTGGTGACGCGCACGGATCTGCTGGAGGCGCTGGTCTCTTGATCGGGTCGCTATCAATCCTCCCGTGAGTCCCAACGATTATCCAGAGTTCGGGTTCGGCACGCGTGCGGTTCACGCCGGCCTCACCCCTGATCCCACCTTCAGGTCGGTGATACCGGCGATCCACCAGACCTCGACGTTCGCTCAGCCGGCTCCCGGGCAGTTCGTCGGCGATTACGACTACTCGCGTTCGGCCAATCCGACGCGATCAGCTCTTGAGAACGCGCTGGGCGAGCTTGAGGGCGGCCTCGCAGTCACGTTCTCGTCAGGGCTGGCGGCTGAGCACGCGCTGTTGACGGTGGTCGCGCGGGCAGGAGAGCACGTCGTGCTGCCGGCCGACCTCTACGGCGGCACCTACCGGCTGGTCGACAAGGTCCTCCATCGCTGGGGTCTTGAGTACACGCTGGTTAATCAGACCGACTCGGCGGCGCTCGCTGCGGCAATCGGTCCTAAGACGAAGCTGATCTGGGTCGAGACTCCTACCAACCCGCGTCTTGATGTAGTCGATGTGGCTTCCGTGCTGGAGGTGGCGCGCCGCGCCGACAGTCGGCCATTGGTTGCGGTCGACAACACGTTCGCGACCCCGGTCAATCAGCGCCCGCTCGAGCTTGGCGCAGACTTTGTCGTGCACTCGACCACCAAGTACCTGGGTGGTCATTCCGACGTCGTTGGTGGCGTGGCGATCACGCGCGATCAGGGCTGGTATGAGCAATTGCGGTTCGTCCAGAACGCGGTCGGCGGGGTGCCCGGGCCGCTTGACTGCTTCCTTGTTCACCGGGGCATCAGGACCCTGCACCTGCGTATGGCCGCCCACGCCGCCTCAGCAGAGGCCGTGGTAGAGCTGCTGCGATCGGTGCCGGAGGTCTCCGAGATCCGGTGGCCGGGATTCAGCGGCATGGTCTGCTTCCGTCACCCCGATGCGGTCGGGCTCGTGACCCGCACACGCCTGTTCACCCTTGCCGAATCGCTTGGCGGCGTCGAGTCGCTGATCGAGGTTCCGCAGGCGATGACGCATCAGTCCGTCGAGGGCTCGGAGGCCGCCGTGCCGGCTGACCTGGTCAGGCTCAGCTGCGGTGTGGAGGACCCTGCCGACCTCGCGGCTGATCTGCGCCGGGCACTGCTCGGCTGATCTGCGCCGGGCACTGCGCGGCTGAGTTGGCCAGCACCGGTCAGGGCGTCCCGGTGGCGTCGTTACTGAAGACCCTGTCGAACGGACGTGATCCGCTGGGTGTTGAAACCAAGCCAGTGCATACGGCCGACGTAACGCGCATGCTCGATCTTCAGGCAGCGATCCACGACCACCGCCAAGCCAGCGGCTTTGGCGCTCTGCGAGCCCTCTTCGTTGATCACTCCAAATTGACACCAGAGCGCACCAGCGTGGATCTGTACGGCTTCGCGGGCGATCGCGGGCACTGCATCCGGAGCGCGGAAGACGTTGACGATGTCAATCTGCTCCGGTACATCAAGGAGGCTGGAGTAACTCACCTCACCAAAGATCTCGGTCTCACGCGGATTGACCGGGATCACTCGGTAGCCGTGGCGTTTGAGGTAGAAGCCGACGAAGTTGCTCGCACGCAACTCGTTTGAGGACAGGCCGACGATTGCGATCGTCCGCGACGTATTGAGCAGGCTCTGAATCGTCAGTGGATCCTGATATCGCTCTAGTTCAGCCATGGCTCGCTCCCTACCTCACGCCGGACAGGGCCTGGTCGAGATCCCAGATCAGATCACCTACGGACTCGATACCCACCGAGAGTCTGATCGTTCCGGGCCGGACCCCTGCGGCTTCGAGCTCCGCATCGCTCAGCTGACGGTGCGTCGTGCTGGCGGGGTGGATGATCAGGCTCTTGGCGTCGCCGACATTTGCCAGATGGGACCACAGCGTCACGGCACGGATCAGGTTTTGTCCGCCCTCGCGTCCACGCGCGCAGTCGAAGGAGAAGACCGCACCAGCCCCGCGCGGCAGGTACTTCGCAACCAGCGACGCGTACTTGCTGTGGGGCAGCCCGGCATAGCTGACCTCGGAGGCGAGCTCGTGAGCTTCAAGGAATGCGGCGATGGCACGTGCGTTTTCGACATGACGCTCCATTCGCAATGACAACGTCTCGAGGCCCTGTAGGAACATGAACGCGTTGAAAGGCGAGAGGGTCGCGCCCAGATCTCGCAGCGTCTCCGCGCGCAGCTTCATCAGATAGCCGTAGGTTCCGAAAGTCTCATGGAACTGGAGTCCGTGGTAGGCGGGGGAGGGGTCCGCGATCACGGGGAAGCGGCCGTTAGACCAGTTGAACGTCCCGGCCTCCACGGCCACGCCGCCGATGCTGGTCCCGTGGCCGCCGATGAACTTGGTGGCCGAGTGGATCACGATGTCCGCGCCCCACTCGATCGGTCGGCACAGGTACGGCGTGGCGAAGGTGTTGTCGACGATCAGCGGCACCTGGTGCTCATGGGCGATCGCGGACAGCGTCGCAATGTCGAGCACGTTGCCGGCCGGGTTGCCGATCGTCTCACCAAAGAAGGCCTTCGTGTTCGGCTGAAGTGCGTCACGCCACGCATCCGGATCGTCAGGATCCACCCAGCTCAGCTCGACGTTCATCTTGCGCAGCATGTGTTTGAACTGATTGACGGTGCCGCCATAGAGAGCGGAGGAGGAGACAAGATGATCGCCGGGCTCGAGCAGCGTGAACAGGGCCGCGGCCTGGGCGGCGATGCCGCTTGCGAACGCCACGGCTCCAACGCCACCCTCCAGACTCGCCATCCGCTCCTCAAACACGGCGACCGTCGGGTTCATGATCCGGGAGTACGTGTTCCCGTACTCCTGCAGGTTGAAATAGGCGGCGGCCGACTCCGGATCCTCAAAGACGTAACTCGCGGTCTGGAAGATCGGCACTGCCCGGGCACCGGTGTTGGGATCCGGTCGCTGACCCGCGTGAAGCTGACGCGTCTCGAACCCGAAATCTCGCGTCTCCTCAGCGCGATGGCGCTCCGCTGTCATCGAGTCCTCTCCAGGAAGTGGCGGATGATCGGTGCCTGCCTTGCCTCCTCAAGCAGGAAGCAATCGTGCCCGTAGGGTGCGTCGATCTCGTGGAATTCGACGGTTTTGCCGAGCGCCGCAAGCGCCTTGGTGATCTCTCGTGATCCCGATGGCGGATAGAGCCAGTCGGAGCTGAACGAGATCAGCAACGTCCGCGCCTTGACGGTCTCCAGAGAGCGCCCTAGCGAGCCACCGCCGTGATCGCGTGCCAGGTCGAAGTAGCTGAGTGCGCGTGACATGTACAGGTACGTGTTGGCGTCGAAACGGTTGACGAATGACTCCGCCTGATGTCGGAGGTAGCTCTCGACCTCGAACTCAGGCTCGGTGATCGTGTAGTGGATCTCAGAACCTGTCTGCAGCCGCCGGGAGAACTTATCGCTGAGCGCCTCAGCGGACAGGTATGTGATGTGTCCGAGCATACGAGCCACGCCCATTCCCGCACTCGGGATCTCGCCGGTGCCGTAGTAGTGGCCCTCCTGCCAAGCGGGATCGCGCATGATCGCCTCTCTCGCGATCGCGTTCCAGGCGACACCCTGGGGCTGGAGCGCATGTGTGCTCGCGATCGCCACGACCGCATCGACCTTGTCCGGATGGGTGATCGCCCACTCGAGTCCCTGCATCCCGCCGAGCGAGCCGCCGGCGACCGCCGCAAGCCGATCGATCCCGAGCACGTCGAGAAACGCGCGCTCGGCACGGACCATGTCGGCGACGGTGATGACGGGGAAGTCAGAGCCGTAGGGCCTGTTGGTTTCCGGATTCAACGATGACGGTCCGGTGGTTCCTCTGCAGCCCCCGAGCAGGTTTGTGGAGATGACGAAGAAGCGCTCGGTGTCGAACGCCTTCCCGGGGCCGATCATCCCGTCCCACCAGCCGAGGCCCTTGCCGCGATGGCCATCGCGGTCATCAGCACCGAAGCCGTCGCGGGTGCTCCTCGCCGCCGCTTCACTGGAGAAGCCGGCAGCGTGGGCATCACCGCTGAGCGCGTGGCATACGAGTATCACGTTGTCACGTTGAGACGAGAGCTCACCGTAGGTCTCGTAGGCGATGCGCACGGGGTACAGCTCACGCCCGCAATCGAGCGCCACGGGCGCGGGGAGATCGACGTAGGAGGTCTCGACCGCACCGACCGAGCCGGACTTAAGAGCCATGGACGAGATCATCAATTTCTCTTCGTGATGGGTACCGCACGCCTGTATTCTCTGCTTTTCCAGTCGAAAAACCAGCTTATGACAAAGCGAGGTCCTTGAGCAATGGCCACGATCGACAATGGTGTCAACGTCCAGGCGCTACTAGACGCGCGCGAAGTCCTAGCCGGTGCGCCCGAAGCCGCTCAGTTCACGTGGAGGGCGTCCTCAACCTGGACCAACGGCGTGCACAGCACAACAAAGATCCAGAACTTCTTCGGGCTGGGTGAGGAGCAGAGTCACAAGACTGAGGCCGTCTTCGACGCCGATCATCCAGAGGTGTTCGCGGCTCTTGATCAGGGGATCACGCCGATCGAATATCTGCTCGTGGGTCTGGCGAGCTGTCTCACCGCTGGCGTGGCGTCGGTCGCGCAGAATCGCGGCATCCAGCTGCGCTCCGTCGAGGCGACCGTGGAGGGGAACCACGACATTCGGGGAATCCTCGGTGTCGACAGCGATGTGCGTAACGGTTACAACGACATCAAGGTGTCGTTCAACATCGATGCGGATGCCTCAAAGCAAGAGATCGAGGGCCTGGTCGCCCAGTCGCAGAAGCGCTCTGCCGTGTTCGACGCACTCACAAACCCGACCGAGGTTTCGGTCGCGGTAAACGAGGGCTGATCCGTCGAGCACGTCGAAGTCGTCGTCATCGGCGGCGGGCATGCAGGGCTCGCCGCCAGTCACTTCCTGACTCGAGCGTCGCTCGACCATGTCGTCCTCGAGCGCGGCGAGCTGGCCAACTCCTGGCGCCGCGAGCGCTGGGACTCGCTCAGGCTGCTCACCCCCAACTGGGCGAACAGTCTGCCCGGAACCCCATATGAAGGCCCCGACCCCGACGGGTACATGAGTACGTCCGATGTCGTGGACCTGGTGGAGCGATTTGCGGCAGACATTCGCGCTCCGGTTCGCACCGGGACGGAGGTGACCTCGCTGCGATACGCGCAAGGCGATTACCGAGTCACCACGAGCCACGGTGAGATCGGCGCGCGCGCGGTTGTGATCGCAAGCGGAGCCTGCAACCGGCCGACCGTCCCGGCCTTCGCAGACCAGGTGCCTGCCGGCATCCTGCAGCTGACTCCGTCCGAATATCGCAACCCAGATCAGCTGCCTGACGCTGGGGTGCTTGTGGTCGGGGCATCGGCCACCGGCGTGCAGCTCGCTGCCGAAATCAGGCGAACCGGCAGACCAGTCACGCTGTCAGTCGGGGAGCACGTGCGCCTACCCAGGGTCTACCGCGGCCGTGACATTCTCTGGTGGATGCATGCCGCAGGCGTGTGGGATCAGCGCTACGACGAGGTCGAAGACCTCACACGCGCGAGACGACTGCCGTCGCCGCAACTTGTCGGGTCCGCGGAAAGAGTGACGCTTGATCTCAATGCGCTGACTGACATGGAGGTTGAGCTGGTCGGCCGCTGGGCTTCAGTCCGCGACGGGCACGCACTCTTCTCCGGTGGCCTGCGAAACGTCGTCTCACTCGCCGACCTGAAGATGGAACGGCTGTTGGATGCGTTCGACGACTGGGCCGCAAATCAGGCGGGACGAATGGCGCTTGAGCCGCCTGAGCGGTTCACGCCCACTCGAGCACCGCGAGCGCCGCGATGGCAAGTTGATCTGGGTAGCGGTGAATTCGGCGCGACAGTGTGGGCCACGGGGTTTCGCCCTGATTACAGTTGGCTGGATCTCCCGGTGCTAGACGCCAGGGGGCGCCTGCGTCATGACGGTGGAGCCGTCGACAGCCCGCGCCTCTACGCATTGGGACTGCCTGTCTTGCGCCGCCGAAAGTCGACGTTCATCTATGGGATCGAGGAGGACGCGCTCGAGGTGATCGCATCGCTCAGCGCAGAGTTTGATCGGTCCTCGGCAGTAAAGATTCCATCTCGACCTTGACGAACGCAGCGAATAAGATAATCTCGATCAAGATTATGAAGATAGCTTGATCGCGGCATGGTGACGTTCGACGCGGATGCCGTACCGCGAGCGACCGAATGGGAGCCGAGCGGTTCCTTGGCCGGTCTTATGAGCTGTCTGCCGATCCTCTCTCCTCTCAACATCGGCCGGTCCTGGGTTGCGCCAGGGCCGGCCGGCGTTCGCCTTGCGATGTCCGCTCAACGCCCGAAGACTGTTGGCGAACCCTGATAGTCGACGATCCGCCCTCGACGACCGGCCACGACCGTGAGAATGTAGGCGTCCTCGTCTAGAACAACCCGTGAGGAGCCGTGAATTCGATGGCAGAAAATCAGATCAGCTTTGCTACCGACATCAAGCCGTTGTTCAGGGAGAAGGACCGCGACGCGATGCGCAAGGCCTTTGACCTGTGGGATCGTGCCGATGTCGCGGCCAACGGCGATGCGATCGCGAAGGCACTTGGCTCAGGCGCGATGCCCTGCGACGGTGCGTGGCCTGAGCAGCAGACCGAGCTGTTCGAGCGCTGGCTCAAAGAGGGGGCACCGGCCTGAGCGCGGCCGCCTCAGCGCCGCGAGGCGCGTTCTTCCCTGAGCATCGGGAGTCAGTACCGTGGCATTCGAGGTGATGCTCAATCGCGGGCTTGCTGGAAGAAGCCGCCCCCGCCAGCACCGTTGACGCTGTGGACATCGATCAGGACCGCGACTCCCTTGCGGTCAGGGTCCTGCTGACGCTCGGGCTCGACGATCCCGTCGTACACCTCTTGATCTAGCTCCGAAGCAACTCGCGCGCGGCCTTCGATCGCCAGGTAGCGCGCGCCAGGCCCATCCGGCTCCAGGAACGCAAGCGAAACCCGGGGACGGTCGACGATC
Organism: uncultured Conexibacteraceae bacterium; assembly: GCA_963844665.1. GTDB lineage: Bacteria > Actinomycetota > Thermoleophilia > Solirubrobacterales > Solirubrobacteraceae > Palsa-465. The sequence continues at coordinate 225,732 of CAWJPB010000005.1, read as the reverse complement.
GCTGCGGCCAGTCCAGTGTCCCGCTTACGGACCCAGATCGCGAGCTGGTTTGAGCTATACACGTATGCGCTTCCCCGGAAAGAAACCGAAGGGCTGCCATCGTCTCGGACGAACGACACCGCGAGCGGGTGGCCACGCAGCACCGCGCCGTCGATCGCGGCAGCGATCTCGCCAGTCAAGTTCACGGGATCGGGCATGAGGGCATCCTCCATCAGAGAGTGTTGTTGAACACTCAATCATGACGATCCGGGCCCTCACATGCTCGACCAGCTCATCGAACCCGTCCCGGGTGAGACACCGAGGCAAGGGAAGCAGCGACAGTCTGCAGTTCGGCACGGAGCCATGCGTGAGCGGGATCGTCGGTGGAGCGAGGATGCCAGGTGAGGGTTTCCACTATTGGCGGAAACTCGCACGGTGGGGCCACGGCTTTCAGTTCGGCGAACTCTCCCAGGAGCTCCAGAAGCCGCTCCTGAATAAACGCTACCTGTCGTGTGCCTTTGAGCAGCATCGGCCCGATCACGAAGCTCTCCACTGTGGTGTCTGGCTCGTGAAAACTTCCGAGCTCGGCGAGCACCGTGTCGACGATTGGGTCGAACGGGCCGAGGTTGTAGCCCAGATACGGCAGGTCCGCCAACTCGGCGAACGTCATCGGGTCGCTCACGGCGTCGTTGTCGCACCACACCGCAGCAACGAACCGGTCTGTGAAGAGCGCCTCGCTCGGGAGCTCGTTGGTTTGCGTGAACCATTGTGGGACGATCGCAACGTCTAATTCGCCGCGCTGGAGCCGCTCGCCGTGGACGGTCGGATCCCCAGCGTCAACGATCAGCCGGACGTGCGGCGCAGCTCTGGCCAGACGCGCGATCAGCGGACGAATCAGGATCATCGTCGAATAGTCGGTGGCGAGGATCCGGAAGGTGCGGACGTCCGTCGATGGGTCGAATTCGGCGCGTGCAGCGATCAGACTCTCGACTTCCACAAGCGCGGCTCGGACCCGCGAAGTGAGGGCGTCCGCGAACGGGGTCGGTCGCATCGTGCGTCCGGTCTTGATCAGCAGCTCGTCGTCGAACAGGACACGAAGCCGCGCAAGGGACGCGCTCACCGTTGGCTGCGTGAGCGAGAGGCGCTGGGCTGCGCGAGTGACGCTGTGCTCGTGGAGCAGAACGTCAAGGACCTTCAAGAGGTTCAGGTCCACACCCGCCAGTGGGTTGGTGTCATTCATAGACCAGGTCGATGGATCACGCACGCAAGATCAATTTGTATCGATCAATTGCGATCCTATAGCGTGGCGCCTGATAAGGCCGAATGCCACGCGAGGCGCCCACCTTCTTGAGGGAGAAGGCGAAGCGGACGCGTGTCCACTTGCCACGACAAGGGACGAGATGCCTGCTGGTCACGCACATCTCGCCAGAGGAGGGGACGTACGGTGTTGATGCAGCAGAGGCGCGCGTTGGGTGCGCGGTTATCACGAGTGGTGCGTGCAGCACTCGCGGTCGCGTTTGTAGCGACCATCGTCCAGATGGCAGGAGTAACCGGCGTCGCTACAGCTTCAGCGGCGACAAACCCGTGCACCTCTGCCCCGACGCCGGTCACAAGCGTCTCGGCGAATCCGTTCGGCGCAAACGTCACGATCTTCAACCCGTCGATGTCGGTCGCTTCGATCAACGCGGCGCTCAACGCGAGTCCACCGGCTGGTGACGGCAAGCGGCAGTTCTTCTTTCTGCCGGGCACGTATGGTGACCCGTCGGTGACGCCTTCGACGGCGACGACCAACAACGTGATCCAGGCAGAAGTCGCCCCCGGTACAACCGTCGGGGGTCTTGGTCGTGGACCGTGTGATGTGGTGATCAATGGATCTCTGAGCATTAACAACGGATCGTTGGCGATCCGGGACAGCCAGATGTCCAATCTGACGATCAACCCGATCCAGGCCGACGTTCCAACTGGCGGAATGTTGTGGTACACGTCCCAGACCGCGACTCTGCGACGGGTCAACATCCTGGGCAATCTGTATGTCTCCCCCGTCATCCAGACTCCGGGAGGCTGCCAGAACCCTTGCGACCCTGTGACCCAGGGCTTCCAGATCAACATCATTCCTGGTGTCGCTAACGGGTTTGTGATCACGAACTCCGTCATCACCGGAGATGTGATCAATGCTGACGGGCTCAACCGTCCGGGCGTTGAAGGCAACGGCGGAAACTCAGACATTTATTTCCAGCAGGACGAGATCGGTGGCTACTCAGGGTTCGGCTCAGACATGGTGTTCAGCGGCACCATCGGCGCTCCGCCCGACAACTTCGGACCGGGCAGGATTTCGCCGTACGTCGCGCCTGGCGACATCACCAACGTCGCCTTCACGCCGGTAATCCGTGAGGCGCCCTTCGTCTACTACGACGGCGGCCGGTTCCGGGTCTTCCGCCCATCGGCGCAGTTCAACGTGCGCGGCCCGAACTGGAGCACCAACGCGAGGCAGGGCGATTCCCTTCCACTGAGCAGCTTCTACATCGCGACCGTCGCAGCCGGAGACAACGCTGAAACCATGAACGCCGCGTTGAAGCGCGGGAAGAACCTCCTAATCGGCCCGGGCACTTATGTGTTGGACGAGCCGGTCACGGTGAGCCAGCCCAACAGGGTGATCATGGGTCTCGGCGATCCGATCTTGCAGGCCGACAACACCGCGACCATCGTTGTAAAGGATTCCGCCACGGGCACGATGCTCTCCAAGTTCAACGCAGACGGGCGCGCCTTCGAGCCCAGTGACATGGGACCATTCGCGGACAACCAGATCGTGATCGGTTCTACGCCTCACGGGTCCGGCTCCCCTACCGACCCGACAGCGCTGAACGACATCAGCACAGTCAGCGGAGCTACAAACGCGCTCCTACTCAACCAGAACTACACGATCCTGAACCAGGGCGAGATCCAGACCAACAACAATTCCGGAGACGGCTACACCACCACCAACTGGGCAGCGTCCAGTGGCAACACCGGTGCCGTCGTGAACGGGAACCACGACACGTGGCAAGGCATCTGGCTTGAGCACTTCAAGCAAACCGAGATGACCTGGAACGGCGAATACGGGAACGTGACGTTCATTGAGAATGAGCGGCCGCTGACCGTTCCGTTCGACACTCCGAGTGAGATCGGTGTCCAACCTCACGTGTGGAAGATGAACGCTCACTTCGACGGCTACCCGGCCCTGGCTGTGGCACCTACGGTGGATCACTTCACGCTCAATGGGTTTCAGTCCTGGAGCCGGCTCGGGAACGGGTGTTACTGCAACGTGACCAGCGTGATCACCACCCCGGTACGACCCGGCGTGACCTTCCACGCTCTGTTCACCGGTGAGATCCTGGGGTCGACGCCCCCGGGCACAACACCGACGGGCGCTACCGTCGGCGGTGCATTCAACCTCGTGAATCTGGACGGGGTTTCGGCCTCGGTTCCGTTCTCCACGGGGCCGTGGGGCGGCACGTCAGCCTGGCCATACTCCGATCTCGCCGGCCACGGAGCCACAGCCCGGATAAGGAACTTCCCCACCGCGGGTGACTACGCGCCCGTACACCCGAGAGGTCCGGAAGGTGATATCGGGCTCCGCTGGCCCTGGGGGCCAGCGGGCGCAGCCCCGCGCATCCCAAGAGGGGCAGTTCTGGGCTAAACGGGCTGATCAAGATGATCACTGCCGCGGTGGGGTACAGGAAGGACCCGCTCTAGTACGCGAGGAACCAGACGCTCGCTTGACATTCGATCAGAAGGCAGGCTCCCCGTGGTTGGGGCCTGCCGGTGTATTCGAGGCATAGGATGAGCGGGTCGTGGGGTCAGAAGACCATCAACACCTTGTCTCGGGCGAGAGCTCGTCGGTTCACGAGGACTGGCTACGAGACCTTCTCACGGCCCTTGAGGATTTCAGGGAAGAGCGTCAGGGGCGCACTGATCATCATCCCGTTGATCGGGATCTGCGAATGCTAAGCGACCCCTCCTCGCTCGTGTTGTTCTGGGTTGGTGCAGGCCAGCCGGATGCCGTGATCCTGGGCAAGCTGCAACCGCGAAGAGCCCACCTCCACGCCCTCTATGTCCGGGAAGCCATACGCGGAAATGGCATCGGCCGCTCGCTCGTCAACGCGTTCGTTGGGTGGGCGCTTAAGCAGCAACGCCGGGTCGCGTGTGTCTATGTCGACGGGGAGAATGACGACGCCATTGGTTTCTACGAGCATCTCGGGTTCCAGAGAGTCGCTGATGGCCGAGGGGCTCGAGTGATGCTTGTTCTGGACCTCTTTTGATCTGCTCGAGGCTCCCTCGGCCTGGCTGCTCTGGCGACTCAGCTCATGCAGCCGATGACGACGGTGGATGCAGGCCTCGGGGAAGCACTCCGCACTTCTCTGCCGCTGCGTCGAATGCCGGTGAGTGGACATCGCTGGCCTGGATGACCCAAAACATGCCACCGCGTCCGAAGGCAACCTCGCCGTTACCGAGATCAGCTGGATTGGGCGCGTTCACAGAAGGGTCGGGGAACTGTGTGATGCCGTGAGCGCGCATGCACTTGGAGGCCTCCACCGCCAGCACCTTCTGATGTTCGCTCGCCCTGGGCGGGGCGATCGCGCCCGGGGCCTCATTTCCACAGGCCTTGTTCGCGGACTGAAAGGCGGGCGATGAGACGTTCATGTTGCTAGAGAAGTTAAAGCCGCCGCCGGGTTGCGGATCTGGGAAGTTCGTCACGCCGTGGGCGCGCATGCAACCGGCGAATGTGGCACCAGATATCTTGCCGGCAGATGGCTTCTTGGCGGAACTTCCGCAGGCCGTGAGCGCCAGCATGCAGACTGCGGCCGCGAACAGGAAGGAAACCCTCTTCATCGCCCCGGGTTTACTGGTCCATCGGTTACTGGCCGGTTACCGTCGCGTCTCAATGAGGCCGCCCTGTCGGGACCAGCTAGTCCGGAGCGATTGGACGAAGACTGCTCACTGTGCTCATGATCTCGTCCTCGGTCTCGTGTCCGATCAATTGGATCGCGAGTTGTTGGTCGTAGATCACCACTTGGAGCACGGGCGGGATGCCGACGCGACCGACCAAGCCTCGCACGTGCTCCAGCTCGCGCGGTTCAGACCACTGCCCGTGCAACCAATCCCTCGGCGATCGTCCTGCCCAGGCGGCTTCATAGAAACCTATGACGCACAGGGGAACGCCGCTGGCGCGGATTGAGCCGATTGAAGAGTGGGGGCGACTCGAAAAGCCATTGAGGCTGTAGGAGATCTCCCCTGTGTCCGCCGCGGGTTCCGACCCGATCAAACCGAAGGCACAACCGCCGATGGCAGGTGCCGCTTCCGACACGAAACGGGGCTCCTGCGTTACGTCCTCGCTGGTCGGGGTCACAGTGGTTCGGTAGGGTCGTCGCTATGACTTCCTTCGCGGTCGTCGGGGCGGGTTTCGGCGGCGTCGGAGCGGTGGTGCTGCTCCGCCGGGCGGGGTACAGCGATGTCACCGTGTTCGAGCGCGGGGAGCGCATCGGGGGCGTGTGGAGCGATAACACCTATCCCGGCGCGGCGTGTGATGTCCCTTCGCATCTCTACGAGTTCTCGTTCGCGCCTAGTCCGGGCTGGTCGCGTCGCTACGCACCGCAGGCGGAGATCCAAACGTATCTCGAGGATGTCGCGCGCAGCGAGGGTGTCATCGACCGGATTCGAACGGGCGCCGAGGTCACGCGAGCGACGTTTGATCATGAGCGTGCCAGGTGGGTGCTTGAGACGAACGCCGGGACGCACGAGGCTGACATGTTGATCACCGCATGCGGCCAGTTGTCGACACCGAGTATCCCGGCGATACCGGGGCTTGAGAGCTTCGACGGTCCGGCCTTTCACTCGGCCCGCTGGCGCCACGACGTACCGCTCGACGGCAAACGCGTTGCGGTGATCGGGAGCGGCTGCAGCGCGATTCAGATCGTGCCGGCTATCCAGCCGACCGTTGCTCATGTCGACGTGTATCAGCGATCGCCGGGGTGGACGCTGCCGAAGCTCGACACCGCCTACGGCGAGCACGTCAAGAGAGCGTTCAAGCGGATGCCGATCCTTCAGCGCATCGACCGTGAGGCGAACTTCTACTACATGGAGACCGGCGCGCTCGCGCTGACCAGCCGGCCCTGGTTGAGACCGGCGCTGCGCGCGGCCGGGCGCTGGCAGATCACGAAGGCGATCAAGGACCCCGAGCTGCGCAGGAAAGTGAAGCCGACCGACGAGATCGGCTGCAAGCGGATCATGCTCACTGACCATTGGTATCCGACGCTGACGCGGCCGAACGTCTCCGTGATCACCGATCGGATCGAAGCTGTGACGCCGACGGGGGTCCTGACGGCGGATGGAAGCGCCCATCCAGCCGATGTGCTCGTGCTCGCCACCGGATTCAAGACGCACGGCTTCGTCGCACCGATGGAGGTGATCGGTGCCGGGGGGCGCAGCTTGGCGCAGGAGTGGTCTCCGCTCGCGCGCGCCTACCTCGGGCTGAGCGTCCCCGGGTTCCCGAACATGTTCCTGCTCTATGGACCGAACACGAATGGCGGGACCGGGTCGGTGATCTACACGATCGAGGCCGCTATGCAGCACGTGATCGCAGCAACGCGCGAGCTCGAGCGCAACCGCGCCCGGACGATCGAGGTGAGACGCGACATTGCCGACGCCTTCGATCAACAGCTGCGAGCAGCGCTCAGCACAACCGTCTGGCACACGGGATGCACCAACTGGTACGTCGATGAGAATGGCAACGATCCGAACCAGTGGCCTTGGACTTCGAGTACCTACCGTCGTCGCACCTCTCAGCTCGCGCCAGGCGCATACCAACTCGCCTGAGGGCCCGCGCGGGGGGAATCCGAGACTCTTTGAACGCGCCCGAAGGGATTCGAACCCCTGACCTTCGGTTCCGTAGACCGACGCTCTATCCAGCTGAGCTACGGGCGCAGATGCGGATGACGATGGTAGCGCTCCCCGGGTGGCTCGGAGGTCCGGGCCCAGAGGGCGGGTGATGCCCCGAACGGGTACTGATCTTAACTAAATCTATTGAGTTTCTTGGGCTCCTGATAGACCGTGGTCGCAAGGTGAACCCCAGGCGGCCGGCTGGGGGTGCACAGGAAGACAAGGAGCTCGCTATGAGTGCGATCGAACGAGAACCGCCGGTGGTTGGTGTGTTGCGTACCGCTGAGGCAGTACCCGATGTCCCGACCGTCGCGTATGGCCCATCGTCAGGGGCGCGGCCACGCGGCCGCTGGCGGCTGCGTGGCTGGCGGCGAATCGTGAGCCCGCTCGTGGTGCTGGTGATCTGGCAGCTAACGCATGTCCTCAGCCTGATCTCGGTCGCTAAGCTGCCGCCGCCAACGAGCGTCGTCAGCACGGGGTGGCAACTCATCGCGCACCCGACTCCCGCGTTCGGCAGTCTGCAGGGTGCGCTCGCGGTCTCGTGCCAGCGGTTCGCTCTGGGCTTCGGTTTCGGTGCCACGATCGCGATCCTGCTGGCGCTGACCGCCGGCCTCAGCCGGCTGGGCGAGGCGACTATCGACCCGCTCATGCAGATGCTCAGGACCGTGCCGCTTTTCGGGCTGATCCCGGTGTTCATCGTCTGGTTCGGGATCGGTCAGCTACCCAAGGTCCTGCTGGTCGCGATCGCCGCGTCGGTGCCCCTGTATCTCAATACCTACGCCGGGATCCGGTCGATAGACGGTCGGCTGTATGAGCTTGGCCGCGTTCTCGGCCTTAACCGTCGGGAGTTTCTGACCAACATCGTGCTGCCCGGAGCGATGCCGCAGGCGCTCGTGGGCCTGCGGCAGAGCCTCGGCGCCGCCTGGCTCGCACTCGTCGTCGCCGAGCAGATCGCCGCCAGCGCAGGTCTCGGTTTCATGATCAACCAGGCCGCTGCGTTTCTTCGCAATGACGTGATCTTCGTGGCGCTGATCGTCTACACGATTCTTGGCCTGCTGACCGACTGGATCGTGCGGATGTTCGAGCGGCGAGCGCTCGCCTGGCGGACGGATCTGGTGATCAGATGAGCGCCACCACGGACCAGCAGACGGCCACTGGCGTTGAGCGAGCCGCCGGATTCGATCCCGCCCACCCGGCGGCGAAGGCCTCCGTCGTCGAAGTGACGAGGCTGACGCGCTCATTCAACGGACGCAACGTCCTTGATGGTGCCGATCTGGCGATCGCGAGCGGAGAGATCGTTGCGCTGATCGGCCGCAGCGGCTCGGGCAAGTCGACGTTGCTGCGTGTTCTCGCAGGCCTCGACGGCGGCACGACAGGTGAAGTCGTCGTTCCTGGGCGCGTGAGCGTCGCCTTCCAGGACGCGCGCCTGTTGCTGTGGAAGCGGGTGCGAGAGAACGTCGCTCTGGGCCTCCGTGGGGACCGGCGGATCCAAGTAGCCGAAGCGGCGCTTGCGGAGGTCGGTCTCAGCGACCACCTGCTCGCCTGGCCGTTGACTCTTTCAGGCGGTGAGGCACAGCGCGTGTCGCTTGCACGCGCACTCGTGCACGAACCGGAGCTGCTGTTGCTCGATGAGCCGTTCGGCGCGCTCGACGCGCTCACCCGGCTCTCGATGCACGAGCTCGTGCTGTCGCTCTGGGAGCGGCACCGGCCGGCGATCTTGCTGGTGACGCACGACGTCGACGAGGCGCTCGCGCTCGCCGACCGGGTCGTGTTACTGGCAGACGGGCGCATCGCCCATGAGGAGCGGATCTCGCTCCCACGCCCGCGCCAGCGGGATCACCGGGACCAAGTCGAAAAACGAAACCGCCTGCTCGTCGAGCTGGGCGTTCAGCAGAAAGGCGTAGATCTGTGAGATCGAAACTCTCTCGTCGTATCGCGGTAGCTATCGGAGCGACTCTCTCGAGCACGACGATGGCCGTAGGCGCGCTCGGTGTATCGGACGCGACCGCAAAGACGGTCGCGCACCCAGCATCCACCACACCGTCGGCCAAGGCTGTCGCCCCGGCCAAGAAGCTCAACGGTGTGGTGCTAAATGTCGGCGACCAGGCGGGCACGGGCGCCGAAGCAGTCTTGGAGGCTGCCGGGCTGATCAATAGTGACAACGTGCTCAAGGACGGTCTCCGCGTCCAATGGGCGGACTTCACGTCCGGGCCGCCGATTCTGCAGGCGATCGGCGCCGGCGCGCTTGACATCGGTGGTGTCGGCGACGCGCCGCCGGTGTTCGCCGATCCGGCCTCCAAGGAGATCATCGTCGGCGCGCTGAGGACCAGCTTCACGAACGCGGCCCTGTTGGTGCCGAAGAAGTCAGGGATCACCTCGGTCAGCCAGCTTGAAGGTAAGACGATCGCCGTCGGCACCGGAACGTCGGCCGATTACCACTTTCTGACTGAGGTGGAGAAGGCCGGGCTCAGCCCCAAGCAGTTCACGGCGGTCAGCCTTTCAGGCGCGGCGGGCCTCTCGGCGCTCGAGGGCGGCTCCGTCGCCGCCTTCGAGACCTGGTCACCGTGGGTCGAGGACGCCGAGGAGAACGGCTACACCGCGATCGACTCCACGCCGGCCTACGGCAGCCCGTACTCGTACCAGGTCGCCTCTGCGAAGGCGCTCAAGAGCTCCGCGAAGGTGCTGGCGATCAGGGACTATCTGACGGAGCTCGACAAGGCGTACCTGTGGGTGCAGAAGCACCCGATTTACTGGGCCAACGCGTGGTCTGACGTGACCGGTCTGCCGTTGAACGTGATGAAGGCGGCGACGCTCGATGACCCGTCCACGCCAGTCGCGGTGAACGCGAACATAGTCAAGCAGGAACAGGGCGTGGTCAACGGCTTTGCCTCGACCGGGGAGATCCCTGCGAAGTACAACATCGCGCCTTTCATCACCAGTGCGTTCTCGGGCTCGGTCACCGGCAAGTGGCCGGCGACCACCAAGAAGAAGAACAAGAAGAAGTAGCCGCGGTCAACGAACCAGACCGACACGACCAACCACCGAGGTGACTGATGGCTGTATATGCACCGGAAGTGTCTGACTACGAGCACCTCACCGTCCGTCAGGTCGGTGGGAACATCGGGGCCGAAATTGGTGGAGTCGTGGCATCGGGCGAGCTCGCGGGCGAAGTCGTCCGCGAGCTGCGCCTGGCGCTGCTACGCCACAGGGTTGTGTTCCTGCGCGGCCAGGAGGGCGTTGACGCGGACGATCAGGTCGCCTTCGCGAGCCTGCTCGGCACCCCGACCAAGCCACACCCGACCGTGTCCGGCGATGGCCGCGCGGTCCTGCCGATCGACTCAGAGCAGGGCAAGGCCAACAGCTGGCACACAGACGTGACGTTCGTCGACCGGATTCCCGCAATCAGCGTCCTGCGCGCCGTGACACTGCCGCCGTACGGCGGCACGACCGTCTGGGCCAACACCGTGCGGGCATACGAGACGCTGCCGACGCCACTGAAGGCGCTCGCCGAGCGCCTGCGGGCCGTGCACTCCAACCGCTACGACTACGCGGGCCACCGCGGCGAGAAGATCGGGGGCGTCGACGTCAAGGAACACTCCTACCGCGAAGAGTTCGAGCAGCTCGAGTTCGTCGCGGAGCACCCCGTGGTGCGTGTGCACCCGGAGACCCGTGAGCTCGCATTCGTGCTCGGGCACTTCGTCCGGGGCTTTGTGGGTCTCCAGACGCCCGACTCGAACGCGCTCTTCGAGGTCTTCCAGCGGCACATCGTCCGCCTCGAGAACACCGTGCGCTGGAGCTGGGAACCAGGTGACATCGCGATCTGGGACAACCGTTCGACGCAACACTACGCTGTGGCCGACTACGACGACCATCCCCGAATGATGCATCGCATCACGCTGGCCGGAGATGTACCGATCGGCACCGACGGGATTCCGAGCATTGCGCTCAAGGGCGATGCTTCGCGCTACTCGGAGATTGTCACGCCGCCGGTTTTCGTCTAGGCGTCCGGGGCGAGCTGCGCGGCCTCGGTGCGATTGCGCACGCCGAGCTTCCGGTACAGCGCCGCTGCGTGCTTTTTGACCGTCTCGGCGCTGACATGCAGCGTGTCGGCGATCTCGCGGTTCGTCGCCCCGGTGCTGAGCAGCATCAGCACCTCGCGCTCCCGCATGCTCAGCGCAGAGCCGTTCTGAGCGGCCTCCTCGGGCTCTGGCGGTGCCTCCACCAGGGCGGATCGGACCGCCCGGACGACCTCCTCGACGCTGAAGGCGGGGGTGATCACGCCCGCGATACCGTCGGCCAGCGGCACGTTGACCGTCGCAGGCGCGCGATCGCGGGTGCTGAGCAACAGCGACATCCCAGCATGCGCTCGGCGCAGGGGCGCGAGATAGGAGCTGAGAAACGGGCCCGCATCGGTAACGTCCACGATCGCGACGTCCGGCTTCGACCGCCGGGCGATCGCGACCGCGTCCTCACGGTCGCTGCTCAACAGGCAGCGTTCGATCCATGGCTGGCTTCTGAGCAGCAGGCCGAAGCCGATCCTCGCGGCCGGATGGCGCTCGAGCACAAGCGCCTGCGCCGACTGTCTTGCGATATCGATCTGGATATCAGGCGGTTCCGGCAAGCTCACGTTGCGCGTACTGGCTCTGCGGGCGTTCCAGCCCATAGTGGTCTCTTAGCGTTTTGCCCTCGTATTCGTGGCGGAAGAGCCCGCGGCGCCGTAATTCAGGAATCACGTGATCGACGAATGTCTCGAGGTCACGCGGCAGCGCCGGCGGCATGATGTTGAAGCCGTCGGCCGCGCCGTTGTTGAACCACAGCTCGATCGTGTCGGCGATCTGCTCGGGCGTCCCGACGAAGGATCGGTGGCCGCGACCCCAGCCGAGCTTGGCGAGCAACTGACGCACGGTCAGGTTCTCGCCGTGCGCGAGGTTCGCCACCAGGCTGGAGCGGCTTTTGAATCCCTCGATCTGGTCCTCCGACGGAACCTCGGGCAACGGCGCATCGAGCTCTGCGCCGGTGAGATCCTCGTCGAAGTACTTCGAGATTTGATGCAGGCCGTACTGGGGAATGACCTGCTGGTCGAACTCCCGCTCCCGCTCGCGCGCCTCGGTCTCGGTCGAGCCCAGGATCGGCACGATCCCGGGAAGGATCACGATCTGCTCGGGGCGGCGGCCGGCCTCGACCGCCCGGCGCTTCATGTCGGCGTAGAACGCCTGGCCGTCCTCGAGCGAGCGCTGCGTCGTGAACACCGCCTCGGCGTGGCGCGCAGCAAAGCCGCGACCGGACTCTGACTGGCCGGCCTGGACCAGCAGCGGCTGACCCTGCAGCGACCGCGGCGCATTCAGGGGGCCGGCGACTCGGTAATACCGGCCTTCGTGATCGATCGAGTGAATCTTCGACCCGTCGGCGAACATTCCCGAGTCCTTGTCTCCGATCTGTGCGTCGTCCTCCCAGCTGTCCCACAGCTTCTTGGCGACCTCTACGAACTCCTCGGCCCGCTCATAGCGGTCTGTGTGCAGCGCGCGGTCGTCGAGTCCGAAGTTCAGCGCGGCATCGCGGTTGGCGGTGGTGACGATGTTCCAGCCCGCACGTCCACCACTGATGTGGTCGATCGAAGCGAATCGTCGCGCCAGGTCGTAGGGCTCCCCGTAAGTGGTGGACGCAGTCGCGATCAGTCCGATGCGCTCTGTGCTCACGGCCAGCGCCGCCAGCAGCGTGGTCGGCTCGAGGATCCCGATCGGGCGGTACCGAGGGTCATTCTGGAGCGAGGGCGAGTCCGCGAAGAAGATCGAATCGAACGTGCCGGCCTCGGCGATCTGGGCGAGCCGGATGTAATGCTCGATCCTGACGGTGTCGAACGGGTTCGACTCAGGCAGCCGCCATGCGGCCTCGTGGTGGCCGATGTCGTGGAGGAAGGCGTTGAGGTGAAGAGTGCGGGAAGTGTGCATGGGTCGACGATAGTCAACTGTTTCGATAGACTTTACGATGAAAGTCGATCCATCCCCAAATGGGGTAGGGGTCCGTTCCCACGGGCCTACTCGGGAACCACGCAACCGCTGAGAACACGGAGGGTCTATGGCCGTCAAGCTGCACTGGTACCTGCCGACACATGGGGACGGGCGCACGCTGATGCTGGCCGGCGACTCGTCACAGACCGACCTGCTGACCCACAGCGGGCCCGCACGGCCCGGGCATCGACCGCCCACGCTGGATTACCTCGGGCAGGTGGCCCGAGCGGCCGAGCAGTCTGGCTTCGACGCCGCGCTCACGCCGACCGGTACGTGGTGCGACGACGCCTGGATCACGTGTGCGGCGCTCAGCCAGCTGACCGAGCGCCTGCGCTTCCTCGTCGCGTTCCGCCCGGGCAGCGTGAGCCCGACGCTCGCGGCCCAACAGGCCGCGACCTTCCAGCGCCACACCAAGGGCCGGCTGCTGCTCAACATCGTCACCGGCGGCAACGACGTCGAGCAGCGACGCTTCGGAGATGATCTCGACAAGGACGCTCGCTACGCCCGAACCGACGAGTTCCTGACGATCCTCCGTGGTGCCTGGAGCGGTGAGCCGTTCACGTTCCATGGCCAGCATCTGTGGGCCGACGATGCCGCGGCGCTCGGAGTCGAGACAGGTCCGCCAGCTCCCTGCCGCCATGGCTGACGAGGCATCGCGCGAGTGCCGCCTGCGGCACGGCATCCGCCTGCATGTGGTCACCCGTGACACGGCCGAGCAGGCTTGGGCCGCCGCTGAGGCGCTGATCGCCGACGCCGATGACCAGGCGATCGCGGACGCGCAGACGAAGATGACCCACGCCAACGCGACCGGGCAGCAGCGGATGCAGGCGCTGCACGGAGGCAGTCGTGAGAATCTCGAGGTCTCTCGGAATCTCTGGGCGGGTCCCGGCCTATTGCGGGGCGGCGCCGGCACGGCGCTGGTCGGCAGCCATCAGCAGGTCGCAGACCGCATCGCCGAATACCACGAGCTCGGCATCGACGAGTTCATCTTCTCCGGCTATCCCCACGTCGAGGAGGCCTACGCCTTCGACGAGGGGGTGCTGCCGGTGCTGCGGGAGCGCAACCTGCTAGACGAGGCGGTGCTCGTCTGAACCCGGATCAACCGGGCATGGCCTCAGCTGGGTCGTAATACCGCGCGACCGTGAACCCGATCAGCACGGGCACCTGCAGCGCGTACACCACCAACGACAGCAGCAGGACCACGAGCGTGTCGCCGCTGACGTGGTTACGGATGAAAACGAACGCGATCAAACCGGCCGTGATGCAGTAGGCCAGCAATGCCCAACGCGCGACCTCGAAGAAGCGACGCCACGGGAAACCTTCGACGCGGGTCAACGAGACCAGGTTGAAGACGAGCAGGAGCGCGGACAGGGCCAGCAGGACCACGGCCGGACCGAGCGGGACCTGCTCGGGCAGGTGCGCTGACAGGTAGATCCCGCCCGCGACGATCAGTCCGAGCGACGCCATGCCGACCTCAGTGACGGGCGGGTAGTGCTTCTCTTCCATCGCTTCCTCAGCTCCCGATCTTGGTCATGATCACGAGCGTCGCGATCTGCATGATGCCGGTGATCCCAGCCGCGTAGATGAAGCGCTTCATCAGTCGCTCGATCACCTGTGGGTTCGGCCGTGGCTTCTTGAGTTCGATCAGCACGGCGATGTTGGCCGGCTCGAGCAGTCCCAGCGCGACGATTCCCATCACGCCGACGACGATGAAGCTCGCGACCACCCATCCGTGGTCTGGATAGGCAGTGAGATTCGTTCCGAGGTTCGTCGATAGCTGCCAGCCCGCAACCAGTGTCGCGGTCACGATCGCGGGCATGAGCACGACCATCTTCGGCATGAACTTGACCGAGAACTCGATCCGCGCCGGGATCGACATGCTGCCCAGGATCGGACCGATCACGAATCCGAGGAACAGGTCGATGATCGTCCAGCCTGCGCCGAACGCCACGTGCATGAACACGAGCGGCCATACCTTGTTGATGATCACTACGACGACCAGCGCCACCAGGACCAGGCCGGCAAATATCAGCCCGCCCCGAGGGACGATGTCAAAGTCAGGAACAGCAGGTGGAGGACCGGCGTGGGCCGCAGCAGCTTGCGGCTCGGACGCAGGGTCGCGCGCGATGGAAACCATATTGGGCAGGAGCCTATCCAGAGCGCAGGCAGATCCGCAAAATATTGGACCGTGGCGAACACTCCAATCAAGATCAGCACGCAGGGCGCGCGGCGGATCGCTCTCTCGGCCCAGGGCTTTGCCTCGGGCTCCCGGCCCGCTGGCCGGGAGCCCGGACTGGCAGCGATCAGCAGAACCGTGAACCGCCTGGGTCTGCTGCAGCTCGACTCAGTCAACGTCTTCTGTCGCGCGCACTACATGCCGCTGTTCTCGCGGCTGGGGCCGTATGACACCGCACTGCTCGATCGGATCGCCGCACACGGCAGCGGCCGTGTGGATCGCCGCCTGGTCGAGTACTGGGCACACGAGGCCTCGTTGATCCCGATCGAACACCACCGGCTGTTCCGCTGGCGCATGGACGAACGCAACCGCATCTGGGGCGGGATGCGACGCGTGCTCGCTGAGCGCCAGGAGCTACTCGCTGAGACGCTCGCTTTGGTCAGTGAGCAGGGCCCGATTCGGGCTCGCGATACCGGTCACGCGCGCAAGGATGCGGCGCCAGGGGAGATGTGGAATTGGCATGACGGCAAGGTCGCGCTCGAGGCGCTGTTCTTCATAGGCGTCGTGGGTGCCTGGCGGCGGATCAACTTCGAGCGCCATTACGACCTGATCGAGCGCATCCTGCCGGCCGAGGCGCTTCAGCCCGTGCCCACTCGCGAGGACGCACACCGTGAGCTGGCCCGGTTGGGGGCACGCGCCCTCGGGGTCGCGACCGTCGCTGACCTCGCCGATTACTGGCGGATCACACAGACCGAGCTTGCTCCGCGCGTTGCCGAGCTGGTTGCCTCGGACGAGCTGATCCCGACAGCCGTGGTTGGCTGGGATGCGCCCGCGTATCTCTGGCATGACGCCGGACGCCCCCGATCTGTCTCAACACGCGCGCTGCTCTCGCCGTTCGACTCGCTCGTCTTCTTCCGCCCCCGCACGCAGCGCCTGTTCGACTTCCACTACCGCATCGAGATCTACACGCCTGCGCACAAGCGGACGTTTGGCTACTACGTCCTCCCGTTCCTGCTCGATGAGCGCCTGGTCGCGCGCGTCGACCTTAAATCCGATCGCCAGGCGGGCGTGCTCCGTGTACAGAGCGCGCATGCCGAGGATGGGGTCGATCGCAAGCACGTAGCCAGCGAGCTCGCCGCCGAGCTCGAGCTCTGTGCAGGCTGGCTCGGTCTGACCGGTGGCGTCGCCGTCACCGATCGTGGGGACCTGGCGGGCATGCTCCGCGCCGCCCTGTAGCGGCTGAGGGCAGCCTGCGCTAGCGTCGCGCGTCGCGGCGTTGCGCGACCGAGGTGGGTGAAAGCGTCCGTCAGGGCGCGGATCCCTCTCCGGGGCTACCCCGGGGACACCGTTTGACCAGGCCAGCGCATCGCGAGCCCTAGGCTGCACCCTCTGGGTGCAGATCGGGGCGCGCACGACACAGTGCAGTCGGCGCGTGACGTCGCGATGATTGTGAGATGGACGGGTACGACCAGGCCACTCGCGCTCATCTCTCACGTGCACTGGCGAGCGCCTTCATGGCCGGACCGTGGGAACGTCAGCAGTTGCTCGATCGCGCAACTGGCATTCTGGACCGCAATCCCCGGTGGTTGGTGCGGGTGGTGGATCAGGTGCTGCTCGGGTATCACCGCCCGCCGGCGGACCGTGCGCGCGAACTCTCGAGCTTCATCGAGTTGGTATTGCGCGGTCAGACCGAAGACCAGGAGTTGCCGACAGTCACGGTGCGGCGGCGGCTGTTCGCCGCGCCGGCGATCGGTCGCGCGCGCTGGCGGGTGCCTGAGCTCGCGACCGTCGCTGACCTTGCGGAGTTCCTGGAAGTCACCGACGGGCAGTTGGACTGGATGGCGGACACGCGTGGCCTTGAACGCAGCGTCTCAGCCGAGCAATTGCGTCACTACCGGTACACGACGCGATCGCGAGCTTCCGGAACGGTACGTGTGATCGAGCAGCCCAAGCAGGAGCTCAAGCGGATTCAGCGGTCGATCCTCCACGGGATCCTCGACCAGATACCGGTACACGATGCCGCGCACGGGTTCACGCGGAGTCGCTCGGTGCGGACACACGCCGGCCGGCACACCGGCAGGTTCGTCGTCGTGCGGTTCGATCTCCAGGATTTCTTCGCGTTGATCGCGGCTGGTCGCATCTACGGCATTTTCCGCACTGCCGGGTACCCCGAGTCGGTTGCTCACACGCTCACAGCCCTCACCACAAACGCCGTGCCTTGGAGTTTCTGGCATTCGCTGCGGCGGCCGACTGATCCGGCATGCATCAGCGTGCACCATCGCCTGGGCCGGCAGCTCGCCACCCCGCACCTCCCGCAGGGCGCACCGACCTCTCCGGCACTCGCGAACCTCGCAGCCTTCCGGCTCGACCGGCGTCTGGCAGGGCTCGCTACTGCCTGCGATGCCGCGTATACGCGTTATGCGGACGACCTCACCTTCTCTGGCCCGGTCGGGCTTGTCCGCGGCGCTGAAAGGTTGCGTGAGACCGTCTCTGAGATCGCGCGCGAGGAGGGATTTCGTATCAACGAGCTCAAGTCCACGCTCGCGACCAGTGCCGGCCGACAGCGCGTCTGCGGCATCGTTGTCAACGAGCGGCTCAATGTGTCACGCGACGAATATGACCTGCTGAAGGCGATCCTTCACAACGCCTGCAGACACGGGCCGGTGTCCCAGAACAGGGCCGACATCGATGACTTCCGCGCCCACCTGCTGGGACGTATCGCCTGGGTCTCCTCGCTCAACTCCGAGCGGGGCCGACGCCTCCGCCGGCAGTTCGATCGCATCGAGTGGAGCGATGAGTAACGGACACCGATGAGTACCGGACACAGTTCACGGCTGACGGCACGCTTAAGCTGAAGGGCGGTCAGGCTCCCCAGCCGTATCGGTCGTGGGTCTCAAGCTCCCGCCATACCTCAATCGTTGGCTCGCTCTGTGGGTCTGCGGCCGCGACCATCGGTCCGATCTCAGACTGTGTGGAACCGAAGAAGGCATGGAAGCTTTCGGCGTCCGGCCATTCGTCGAGGACCATGAGACTGCCGTCGCTCGCGTAGAACCGGTGTGCGATGAGACCGCCGGCCACCGCCTTGCTCTCTGATTGACGCCATCGCCCCTGGGTTCGAGGCTGCCCACTCCTCCAGCTTGCCAGCGTTGGCCTCGACGCGGATCGTCACGATTACAGACGCGGCTGCCTCCCGGTTGGTTGGTGTCTGTCGCGATACTCGCCGATCCCGAGGGCGGTCGCACAAACAATTGATGCCGAGGTCCTTCGGGGGACACCGAGATTGGCAGCACCAGCGAGCCTCGGAGTGTGGAAGGATTGGCTCACGTTCAGCGCGTCGGCTGACTGGTTGACGCGCTCGTCCCCCGAACCGGCTTCTTACCCGGGAGGTTCACCTGTGTGCTTTGAGTTTGATGCGCTGCCGCCAAACGTACCCGCAGACCGTGTGATCCATCGGATCGCTGGAGGCTCGGCGGCGGAACGGCTTACGCTCGTTAGCGCCGATGGCACTGAGTTCGTTGCGGCGCTGGCAGTCTGCCCGGAGCCGATTAGTGATGTCGGCGTGATTATCCTGCCCGATGTTCGGGGGCTGTACCGCTTTTACGTCAATCTGGCCGAGCGCTTTGTGACAGCGGGTTATCACGCGATCGCCATTGACTACTTCGGTCGAACTGCGGGCGCTGAGGAGCGCGATGAGGACTTCGACTTCTGGCCACACACGCTGGCGACGACCGTCGAGCGGGTTCAAGCGGACATCGTCGCAGCACGTGCTGCGCTGGCCGAGCGTTCGGGTGCCACCAGGTTCGTGACGCTTGGCTTCTGCTTCGGCGGCGCTCAGTCAGATCTCGCGGGCGCGAACACTGACCTGGGACTCGACGCGGTGGTGAGTTTCTACGGAACGCTGGACCCGAGCCGGCACGGAATTGACGCACCTGGTTTCCCGGCCCCGCTTCGAAACGCCGACGAAATCAGGACACCTCTGCTCGCTCTTTTCGGCGGTGCAGACGAGGGAATTCCGGCGGATGACATCTCGACCTTTGACGCGATTCTGACCCAGAATGATGTCCCGCACGAGATTCATGTCTATCCGGGGGCGCCTCACTCCTTTTTCGATCGCTCGTTTGACGAGCACGCGGAAGCGTCGGCAGATGCCTGGCGGAGGGTGCTCGATTTCCTGGGGAAGGTCGGGACGGCCGCTGCCGCCTAACGCGACAGCAGCTAAGGCCAGGCGCAAAGAACAGCGCAGACGGCCCGGGGGGGACGCTTCGCACGATCCGTCTGTGAGGCGGAAACGCCGTGAAGACTACGGAGGGGGCGGGATTCGAACCCGCGATGGGCTATGAACCCATGCCGGTTTTCAAGACCGGTGCATTCAACCGCTCTGCCACCCCTCCGAGGCGTGGACGCCCGAGGCTAGCAGTAGGACACCCGCGTTCCATGCATCCATCGCCGGCGGCCGGGTGGCTTGTTCGGGCTTGACGTGCCTGAATAACCACTAACCAGTGTGGCGGCCACGACTTGTGTCGACGGCACTGCAAGTTCATTCCTGGCGAAGCTCGCCCGGGAGCAGACCGAACATGAACGAGTCGCGTCTCTGGCCGCTGTGTCGGACGAGCATGTGCGATCGCAGGTGGCCTTCCTTCTGGAAGCCGCAACGCTCTGCGACGCGTTGGGAGGCGATGTTGTCCGGGTCGGTCGTCAACTCCAGTCGCGCCAGTCCCAGATCGTGGAATCCCCACTTGGCCAGCAGCTGAACGGCGCGAGTCATGTACCCGTGACCGCGGGCGTCGGCCGCGAGCCAGTAGCCGACCTCGGCTGAGCTCAGCGTGGGATTGATCTTGTTGAAGCTGATCGCGCCGAGCGGTTGACCGGTGCCGGGGTCAGTAACAGCGAAGTCGATGCCTTCCCCCGCCAATCGGGTCGGCTCGTGCATCCTGAACCAGCCGCGCGCGTCTGATTCTGAATATGGGAACGGAATAACGGGCGAATAGCGGGAAACCTCGGGGTCTTGACATGCGCCCACCACGAACCCAAGGTCGCCCGGCAGCCAGCCACGGAGCGCGACGACACCGTCCGTGAGCGGCGGATCGGGAACCGGCAACTCGGCCATTTGCAAAAGCTACCGCCCGCTCGGCTGACCTACCGCCCGAATGCGGCGCCGACACCTGGTCGACGCCGGTCACCGCTACGCCAGACTCGCCTTGGGCAGGCTTCCGGCGTCCTACGCTCCCATCACCTCATGCATCTGCGCCGTGTCACCGTACTGCTGGAAGCTCGTGGCCTTACCGTCACTCAGCTTCCAGACATGGCAGGCCTGCGCGTCGATGGTCTTGCCCGTAGCCTTGTACGTTCCGGTCTGGCGACACTCGACGGTAACCGTGTCTCCGGCGTCGTGAAACTCGCTGGGGGTGACAGCGAACCCCTCCCACTCCGTCGCAAGCCTCATGAACAGGTTCTGCACGATTGCGTCGCCGCCGATCCAGGGTTTTCCGTCAGGGTTGTATGGGCTGCTCTCAGCCTCGTGCCACTCGATGTCGGGATCGAAGAGTCCCAGCACAGAAGGAAGGTCGCCTCGACCGAACGCCTCATATCCGCCCTTCAGGATCTCCACGTTTCCCATTGCTACCGCCTTCTCGAGAGGTTTGCCACCGGTTGCGCGAGCCTCCCACGCGGCCTACCGCACGTCAAGGGTGCGGCTAGCGGATCGGCCGGTCTTCGCGGACCCGCCGTCGACGGGGAGAGCACCCCGTGCCCAACTCCCGAGAGTCGCGGAATGATCGAGAGTCGACGGCGACCTGGCGGCCGATGAGTCGGCGGAGTGCCCGGCAAAAGTAAAGATTCCGATGGCGACACCCGTCGTTCGATCATGAAGAGGGTGCCTGGAACTGATTCCGAGATCATTGAGCGCGTCTATCGCGAGCAGTTCACGCGTTTCTGGAAGGCGATGGTCGCGATCATCGGTAACCCCGACGACGCGCGCGACGCCGTGCAGGAGGGATTCGCCCGAGCCCTGGCCGCCCGCCAAACCTACCGTGGTGACGGATCGGTCGAGGGGTGGATCTGGCGCATCACGCTGAACGCCGCCGCAGACACACGACGACGACCCAGAGAACAGCCGCTCGAAGACGTCTTCTTACTCGAACTGCCCCATGAGTTCGACGCGGCACTGAGCGAGGCTCTTCGTCAACTTCCCAAACGCCAGCGGCTGCTGATCTTTCTGCACTACCTGGCCGACCTGAGCTATGAGGACACGGCGCGAGCGTGCGGGATCAGCGAAGGGGCCGTGGGCGCGTCGCTGTGGAAGGCCAGACGAACTCTGGCCGCTCTGCTCGCAGACGAGCAATCACCAGATCAAGCAGCTGAAGGAGGGCCAAGACATGGATGAGGCGTCACATGAAAGGCTCAGAGAACGCCTGAACGGGGCCGTGGGCATTTCGGTCGCGGACGATTGGAGCGAGGTCGAGCGGTTGGCGCGGACGGTGCGATCACCACAGACGCGGGTCTCACCACACCTGCGAAAAGCGGCGCTAACTCCTCGCCGGGTCCTTCTGGTCATCGGCATCGCTGTTGCGCTCGCGCCACCGGCCCTTGCCATCGGGTACCTGGTGCTCAAATCATCTCCGACCGTTGTCAGACCAGTGACGCTGCCGACGCTCCCGGCCGGCTGGACGATCGTGGCAGACAGTTCCCAGCATCTCCGCCCAAGCGGCACGCAGGTCCAGACGTTGATCACTAGTTGGAGGTACCGACCTTCGACAGAGGGCCCCGCGTCTGAGATTCCGGCGGGAGGGATCATGATCAGCGTGGCGCTGCTGCGAAGCCGGACCTACGGATCCGGCCGCGTCGACCTTTGCGACAGCGCCCCAACGCTGTCGCAATACCCCCGCCTGAGCCCACCGCTGTCGCTTCCTAAGACCACCGTGGACACGCTCGACGCAGCGCCGCACGTCAAAGAGTTCCGAATCTTCGGCCGCTACCGACACCTCTACGACTTCGAAGTTCGCGTCGACATCGACACGCGACGACCGCTGAGACCAAGATGGTCCGTGGCTGAGACCATCGTGCACGGACTCGACTTTCCAAAATGGCCGGCACAAAAGGCCTGCTAACCGGGGCCGGAGTCATGAGCACGTGTTTCCGACTTGTGAACGCCTTGACTGATCAGAACGCCGCTGGATAACCTGCCGAACCGTGAGTTCAAGCGTTATCTGCATTTCTGGTAGTGACGGGGCGGGCGCTGAGGAGGTCGCGGTGGAAGTCGGCACGGCCCTGGGATTCCGGGTGGTGAACGAGGAGATCGTCGCTCGTGCCGCCGCGGAAGCTGGCGTTGACGAGCGGGCGATCCAGGACGTGGAACAGCGCAGGACCGCGCTGTCGAAGATCATGGATCGGCTCGCGCCTGCTGGCGCGGCGTCGGACCCCGAGTTTCTTCGCTCGGCCGATGCGCAGATCACCGCCGGGATGATCGGTGTTGCGTTCGCCGGCAACTCCGGCGCCAAGCGACCGAGCGAGGAACTGCGAGGACTGATCCGCTCCGCGATCGATGAGTTCATGGCCGCTGGCGATGTGGTGATCCTCGCGCACGCCGCAGCTCAATCGCTTGCCGGTCGCGAGCACGTACTCCGCGTCTTCATCACGGCCTCACCGGACACGCGCAGCGCGAGGCTGTCTGAGTCTCTTCAGGTGAGCACCAAGGACGGCGAGGGCATGGTCAAGAAGGGCGATGCCGGCCGCGCCGACTATCTGAAGCGCTTCTACGGCATCGACCGAGAGTTGCCAACGCATTACGACGTCGTCGTCAACACTGACATGCTCACGCCGCAGGATGCGGCGGCGGCGATCGTCAGCGTCGCAAAGCAACCCGCATAGCCTCAAGCCGCGGCGACCAGCGCCCGCCTGTTCAGATGCAGCGGCAGCTCCTGAAGACAGGGCTGTAGTGTCCGTTTCAGTCCATCCTTTTGGGGAGGCTGACCAACACGATTCAGGGGCAGGCTCGATGAACGCGAACAGCTCGCTGCGAGAGCTCTTGCCAGGGCGGCTGGTAGAGGATGGTTTGGCAGCGTTTGCTCGGGACGCGACCGAGAGTCGCGGGATCGGCGGGCCACCTGACGCGGTGGTGCAGCCGGTCGACGTGGACGAGGTAATTGCGTTGGTTGCCTGGAGTGATGCGCGGCGTGTGCCCTTGGTGCCTCGTGGCGGTGGTACCGGGTTCGCCGGCGGGGCCGTCCCGATCAACGGTGGAGTGGTCGTCGACCTTTCCCGCATGAATCGCGTTCTGCAGTTCGAGCCTGAGCTGTGGCGGATCCATGTTCAGGCGGGGATCACCACTGCGAACCTTCGCCGGCTGGCACGGGAGAGCGGGCTCATGTTCCCACCAGATCCGGGTGCTGCTGAGGACTCGCAGATCGGTGGCAACATCGCCACCAATGCGGGCGGCCCGCATGCCTACAAATACGGGGTCACGGGCGACTACGTGACTGGTTTGACGGCGGTTGTTCCTCCCGGGCGACTTATGACCGTCGGCGGACCTGTGCGCAAGGACGTCGCCGGCTATGACCTCAAGCGCCTGCTGATCGGATCCGAGGGAACGCTCGGGATCATCACCGACGCCTGGTTGCGATTGGTTCCAGCTCCGGCGGTGGCGCGGCCGATCGTGGCGACTTTCCCTGATATCGCCTCAGGCTGCTGCGCCATTCTGAACGTGGTGGCCTCGGGACTGTGCCCTGCTGCGCTTGAGTTTCTCGATGAGGGCGCACTCGACGCGTCGCGGGCCGCGTTCCCTTCGGGCCTCGGCTCTGACGCCAGGTTCATGGTGCTCGCCGATGCCGATGGCGACGAGGCAGTCGTGCGCGCACTGATCGCTGAGCTCGAGGAGGTCTTCGCTGACGGAGCGGTGGATCTGTACGCACCCGATAATCGCCAGGAAATTGCTCAGCTCTGGCGCTGGCGTGACGGCATGTCTTCGGCGGTCGAGTCCGAGCTCGGCGGGAAGCTGAGCGAGGATATTGGTGTGCCGCTCGATCGCCTGGAGGAGATGATCGTCGAGACGCGTGAGATCGGCGCTCGCCACCAACTCTCGGCTTGTAGCTGGGGGCACGCCGGCGACGGGAACCTGCATTCGACGTTCAAGATCGACCCGCACGATGACGCGATGATCGAGCGGGCCGAGCAGGCGGCGGAGGAGCTGTTCCGGGCGGCTGCCGCGAAATGCGGGACGATCTCCGGGGAGCACGGCGTCGGTTGGGTGAAGCGTGGGCATCTGCACCTGCAATGGTCGTCCGCTGCCGTCGACTGGCATCGTGCGATCAAGGCGGTGCTCGACCCTCACGAGCTGATGAATCCGGGGAAGAAGACATGACGAAGTGGGTCTATGAGTTCGCCGAGGGCTCGCGTGAGATGCGCGACCTGTTGGGTGGGAAAGGCGCGAACGTTGCGGAGATGACACGTCTGCTCGGCCCTGAACGTGTGCCTGCCGGGTTCACGATCACGACCGAGGCGTCTGTCGAGTATCTGCGAAACGTGCAACAGCCGCCAGCCGGGATGCTCGCCGAGGTCGATGCGGCACTGGCGCGGCTCGAGTCGCGTGTTGGAAAGCAGCTCGGCGCGGCTGCCGATCCACTGCTGGTCTCGGTTCGGTCCGGTGCGCGTGAGTCGATGCCGGGCATGTTGGACACGGTGCTGAACCTTGGCTTGAGCGATTCGGCAGTGCTGGGTCTGGCCCAGGCGACGGGCAACGAGCGGTTTGCGTGGGATTCGTATCGAAGGTTCGTTCAGATGCTCGGAAACGTCGCGCGCGGGATTCCTGGAGACCTGTTCGAGGACGCAATCACCGAGGCAAAGGTGGCCCGGGGTGTGAGAGACGACACCGAACTCGATGCGGGTGCGCTCAGGGAGCTGACGGAGCGATTCAAGGAGATCTACTTCGAGCGGACCGGAGAGCCGTTTCCGCAGGCGCCGAGAGAGCAGTTGTCTGTCGCGATCCGTGCCGTGTTTGACTCGTGGAACGGCGAGCGGGCGGTCACGTACCGGCGCATGAACCAGATTCCCGATGACTGGGGAACCGCCGTGAACGTGCAGCAGATGGTGTTCGGCAACAAGGGAAATACCTCGGGCTCCGGCGTGGCCTTCTCGCGCGATGAGGTCACGGGCGAGCCCACACCGAGCGGGGATTTCCTCCCAGATGCGCAGGGCGAGGACGTCGTGTCCGGTGTTCGGACGCCGCGAGACATCGCGGAGATGCGCGAGTGGCTTCCGGAGGCCTACGCCGAGCTCTTGGAGATTCTCCGCACGCTCGAGACGCATTACAAGGACATGCAGGACACCGAGTTCACGGTCGAGGATGGTCGCCTGTACATGCTGCAGACGCGCAACGCGAAGCGCCCGGCGCAGGCTGCGGTTCGGTTCGCAGTCGACGCCGTGGCGGAGGGGTTGCTCGATAAGCGGGAGGCAATCGCGACCGTCGATCCATCGACGTTGGATGCCCTGCTTCATCCCACGTTCGATCCGGCTGCCCGGTTCGAGGTGCTGGTGCGAGGTGTGAATGCGTCCCCAGGGGCGGCGAAGGGTCAGATCGTCTTTACAGCCGCAGACGCCGTGGAGGCTGCCGCAGCCGGGGTCGACGTGATCCTGGTCAGACCGTTCACCGACGCGGAGGATGTGGCCGGCTTCCACGCGGCACGGGGGATCCTGACCAGTGAGGGCGGCAAGGCATCGCACGCCGCCCTGGTGGCGCGCGGCATGGGTAGACCGGCCGTGGTCGGTGCGCAGGGCCTGCAAGTCGACCTGAACGCGAGAACGGCGTCAGTCGACGGGACCGTGCTGCGTGAACGCGACGTGATCGTGATCGACGGTACGACCGGTGTCGTCACGGTCGACGATGTTGAGCTGATCCCAGCGCAGGTCAGCGAGGCCTTTGAGCAGGTCCTTGGCTGGTGCGATGAGGTCCGTGACCTGGGCGTGCGCACGAATGCGGACACACCTGAGGACGCTCGCAGGGCCCGCGAGCTTGGGGCGGAGGGGATAGGTCTGTGCCGCACAGAGCACATGTTCATGGCAGAGGACCGCCAACCAAAGATGCGCGCGATGATCATGGCTCACGATCGCGAGTCGCGGCGGACGGCGCTCGCCGATCTGCTGCCACTGCAGCAGGCTGACTTCGAAGGGATCTTCGAGGTGATGGCAGGCCTGCCGGTGACGATTCGGCTGCTGGATCCGCCACTTCATGAGTTCCTGCCGAATCTTGCGGAGCTGGCGTCGCAGGTCGAGCGCGCACGGCTCGAGGACGATCCGCGGTTGGGTGAGCTGGAGCTGATTCAGGCGCGGGTCGAGGAGATTTCAGAGGAGAACCCGATGCTCGGCACGCGGGGCTGTCGTCTCGGCATCCTGTACCCCGAGATCTACGAGATGCAGGTGCACGCGATCCTCCGGGCTGCGAAGGCCGCTGCCCTGCCACCACACCCCGAGATCATGATCCCGCTGGTCGACTACGAGTCAGAGCTTGAGCTGATGCGCGAACTGGTCACCCGGATCGGTGATCAGGAAGGCCTGACGGTCGGCCTGGACTACACCGTTGGCACGATGATCGAGCTGCCCCGAGCGTGCTTTGTCGCCAACCGCATCGCCCGTCATGCGGAGTTCTTCAGCTTCGGCACAAACGATCTCACCCAGACGGCACTCGGCTTCTCGCGCGATGACGTCGAGTCCGCTTTCGTTCCGGTCTACATCGAACGAAAGATCATTGATCGCAATCCCTTCGAGACAATCGACACGCCCGGCGTTGGCTGGCTGGTACGGCTCGCGGCCTGGGTCGGTCGCGAGGCGAACCCGAGTCTGAAACTCGGAATCTGCGGCGAGCACGGTGGCGACCCCGCCTCGATCGACTTCTTCCACAACGCCTGGCTCGATTACGTCTCATGCTCACCGTTCCGTGTTCCGATCGCACGCGTCGCCGCCGCGCAGGCGGCGATCAGGAATCCACGAACCGCCGATCGCCAATGAGCAAGCTCTCGACACTGAAGCTCTACCTCCGGCGGTCGCCGAAACCCGACCACGCGACCGACCTGTACACGCACACGGTCAAGCTGCTCGATGGCGATGAACTTGACCTCGCGGCGTGGCGCGGGCATCCGACCTTGATCGTCAACACGGCCAGCAAATGCGGGTTCACCCCGCAGTACGAGGGGTTGCAGACGCTGTATGAGCGTTACCGGGAACGTGGGTTTAACGTGCTCGGATCGCCGTCTCGCGACTTCGCCGACCAGGAGTACGAGCAGGCGGAGGAGATCGGTGCCTTCTGCCAACAGAACTACGGCGTGACGTTCCCATTGACCGAGCCGACATCCGTGCGGGGGGACCCTGATCCGTTGTGGCACGACCTGATCAGTCAGCCGGGCTCGGCGCCGCCCACCTGGAACTTCACGAAGTATCTGGTGGGTGACGATGGCCAGCTGATTGACCACTGGGGCTCGAAGGTGAAGCCCGAGGACGACCGGATCGTCGCCGCGATCGAGGCCGCCCTGGGCTCACCCGAATGAGACAATCGCCGCCGACAACTTCCAAGGGAGCGGGATGAACCCGAACGAGCTGCGCTGCCGTGGTTGGCAACAGGAAGCGGCCCTGCGGATGCTGGAGAACAACCTGCATCCGGACGTTGCCGAGAAGCCCGGCGAATTGATCGTGTACGGCGGCATGGGAAAGGCAGCGCGCAACCAGGAGAGCCTGGCGGCGATCCGACGGGAGTTGATGGTGCTCGGCGACGAGCAGACGCTCCTGGTGCAGTCGGGCAAGCCTGTCGGGGTGTTCGAGACGCATGAGCGCGCCCCGCGGGTGCTGATCGCGAACTCGAACCTCGTGCCCCAGTGGGCGACCTGGAAGCACTTCAACGAGCTCGACGCCGCCGGCCTGATGATGTACGGGCAGATGACAGCCGGCTCGTGGATTTACATCGGCAGCCAGGGCATTCTGCAGGGCACCTATGAGACCTTCGCAGCGGTCGCGCGCAAGCGCTTCGACGGATCGCTGAAGGGCCGTCTGGTCGTGACCGCGGGCCTTGGCGGGATGGGCGGAGCCCAGCCGCTGGCGGTCACGATGTGCGGCGGCACAGCACTCTGCATCGAGGTCGAGATCAGCCGCATCGAGCGACGGATCAAGAGCGGCTACCTGGATGAGCGCGCCTCCGACCTCGACGACGCCCTCAGGCGTCTGCGCAGGGCGGCAAGCGAGGGGCGCGCCCTGTCGGTGGGGCTGCTGGGTAACGCCAGCGAGATCCTGCCCGAGCTGGCGCACCGGCACGAGCCGATCGATGTCGTCACCGACCAGACCTCGGCGCACGACCCGCTCAACGGTTACGTCCCGGCCGGACTCACGGTCGAGCAGGCTGAGGTGCTGAGGCATTCGGATCCGGACCACTATCTGATGCTCGTGGGTGAGAGCGCCGTCGCCCACGTCTCGGCGATCCGCGAACTCGCACGGCAGGGCGCGGAGGCGTTTGACTACGGGAACGCGCTGCGCGGTCTGGCCGCCGAGTACGGAGACAGCGATGCATTCTCGTATCCAGGGTTCGTTCCGGCATACATCCGGCCGCTGTTCTGCGAGGGGAAGGGTCCGTTCCGGTGGGTCGCGTTGTCCGGCGACCCGGCGGACATCCGCAAGACCGATGAGGCGATGCTCGATCTGTTCAGCGATCAGGAGAGCGTCACGCGCTGGATTCGGCTGGCCGGTGAGCGCGTTAAGTTCCAGGGACTGCCGGCCCGAATCTGCTGGCTCGGATATGGAGAGCGTGATCGGGCGGGTCTGCGGTTCAACGAGATGGTCGCCTCCGGTGAGCTCAAGGGACCGATCGTGATCGGCCGTGACCATCTTGACTCCGGCTCGGTGGCCTCGCCGGAGCGTGAGACTGAGGCGATGCTCGACGGGTCTGACGCGGTCGCGGACTGGCCGATCCTGAACGCGCTTCTGAACACCGCCTGCGGCGCCAGCTGGGTGTCTGTTCACCAGGGCGGCGGCGTCGGCATGGGCAAGTCGATCCACGCCGGCCAGGTGGTCGTCGCTGACGGATCCGACCTGGCTGGCGAACGCGTGCAGCGCGTGCTGAGGGCGGATCCGGGCATGGGTGTGATCCGTCACGCCGATGCGGGCTACGAGGACGCCATCGAGTTCGCTGCGCAGCACGGCGTGCGTGTGCCGATGCTCGACAACGTTTCGACGTGACGGCAGCAGCATGACCGGGACGACGATCTCCCTCAACGGTGCGGCCCAGCTCCTGCGCCCGCCAGAGGATGGCCTGCCGTACCTGCGCCACGATCACGCCTCCGAGCTGCGGACGCAGGGAGGGGAACTGACCATCGAGGGCTCGGAGATCGCAACGCTGCAGCCCAGTGCCGGCGCCACGATCAAGATCGACGCATCCGGCTGCGCGGTGCTGCCGGGCCTCGTCGACTGCCACACGCATCTGCCGTTCGCCGGCTGGAGGGAGGCCGAATACGCCCAGAAGATCGCCGGCGTCGGCTACGAAGAGATCGCCCGCTCGGGCGGTGGGATCCGATCCTCCGCACGATCTTTCGCCAACGCGAGCGACGACCAGGTGCTCCAACAGGCACTGAGAGCCACGGAGGAGATGCTGCAGCACGGCACCACCACGCTTGAGTGCAAGACCGGATACGGGTTGTCGATCGACGCTGAAACGCGTGCGGCCGGCCTGATCGCGGCGTTCGACCAGCGGGCGACCCAGCCAGTGTCGGCCACTGCGTTGCTGGCTCACGCCGTGCCAGATGGCTACGACGCGGACAGCTGGATGGCGGCGATCAGCGAGGCGCTGTCGAACGTGCTTGCGGCTGCGCAGTCGGTCCCGATCACGGCTCTGGACATCTACGTCGAGAGCGTCGCCTTCACCAATGCCCACCTGCAGCAGATGGGCGAGCTGGCACACAGCAACGGACTCATGCTGCGCGCCCACGTCGAACAGTTCAACGCCAACGGGTCTGTGCCCGTCGCGATCCGCGCAGGGGCGCGGTCGGTCGATCACCTGGCCTGCATAGGCGCAGCTGATATCGCGCTGTTGAGCGCTGCTGAAACGGGCGCGGTGCTGCTGCCCGGTGCGGAGTTTCTTGGCGCCGAGCGCGTCGCTCCTGCGCGCGAGCTTGCCGACGCCGGCGCGATCTGCGTCCTGGCCAGTGACTTCAACCCGGGAACCTCACCGGTGCTGTCGCTACCACTTGTGATCGGGCTGGCGGTCCGCCGTTACCGCTGGACCGTGGCTGAGGCACTGCTGGCCTGCACGCTCAACGCCGCCTGGGTGCTGGGGCGCCACGACCGGATCGGAACGCTCGAGCCGGGCAAGCGGGCGGACCTGCTGGTGCTGGACGGGCCACTCGAGCAGATCCCCTACCGGTTGGGCCACAACCCCGTGCAGATCGTGATCTCCGACGGCAAAATCGTCCATGTCCGTCGCGGCAGCGAATGGCGGATCACGGCGTGAGCCTGGCCGAGCGCCTGCGAGAGCTTGACCGCGTCGGCCGGCGAGCCGACGGCACGCACCGTTTCGCCTGGACCGATGCAGACCGCCAGACGCGCGCCTGGTTCGAGCACCAGGCGGCCCGGGCGGGCCTCTCGGTCGAGCGCGACCCGGCGGGCAACCTCTGGGCACACCCGGACACCCCACCGCCGTGGTGGGGTGTCGGCTCGCACCTCGACAGCGTTCGCGGCGGTGGCCTGTTCGACGGACCACTCGGGGTCGCCTGCGGCTTCGAGATCGCGCAGCGCTCCAGGCTTCCGATCGCCGTGATCTCGTTTGCCGACGAGGAGGGAGCACGCTTCAACACCCCCACATTCGGCAGCAAGGCACTGACCGGAGCGCTCGATTTTCCAGCAGTACTCGCCAGGGCAGACCAGCAGGGGATGACCCTTGCGCAGGCGATGCAGGCCGACGGCATCGATCCCGGTCGAGTTGACACGGCCAGCGACTGGCTGTCGCGACTCAGTGGCTTCATCGAACTGCACATCGATCAGAGCACCGAGGTGGCGGACGCAAAATCGCCGCTCGGGATCGTGACCGCGCTCGCGAGCCGGATGCGACTGGAGGCACACCTCAGCGGGCAGGCCGACCATGCGGGCACGACCCCGCCGCACCAGCGCCGCGACGCGCTCAGCGCCGCCGCCCACCTGATCGTCTCGGCCGAGGCTGTCGCCGGCGAAGTTGGCGCGATGACGGTCACGAGCTCACGAATCCTGGTCGCTCCGAACGCCGTCACGACGGTCGCAGCGGACGTTCGCCTGTGGATGGACGCACGCTCAGCCGATCCGGACCGGCCTGATCGCTGGCGCGCCGCACTCGTCAGCGAGGCAGAGTCCCTCGCTCTCAGAACCGGTGTGGAAATCGAGATCAAGCTCGCATCCAGGTCTCGGGGCGCCGAATTCTCCGGCATGCTCCAGGACCACCTGCGCGAGGCCGGCGCCGAACTGCTGGGTCATTCCCTGCCCGACAGCGTTTGTTACGCCGGCCATGACGCAGGCGTCCTGGCGGCACGCCTGCCTGCCGCGATGATCCTTGTCCGCAACCGCAGCGGTATCAGCCACTCTCCTGCGGAGCAGATCGAGCTCACGGACGCCGAGCTTGCAACCACCGTGATCGAGCGGGCGCTGGCGGGGCTGATCGCCACGCCCGAAGCCATGGAGCGGCGCGAGTGACCGCCGCACGCCACCTCGAGATCGCGGCGATGCCCAACGTCCATTCACACGTGTTTCAGCGCGGCCTGCGTGGCCGCGCCGAACGGGTCACGCCGGCCGGTCACGATGACTTCTGGACGTGGCGAACCGAGCTGTTCGCGTTGGCCGAGGCGCTCACCCCGGAGACGATGGCTGATGTCGCGCAGCAGGGCTTCGCCGAGATGCGCGCCGCCGGGTATGGCGTCGTGGGTGAGTTTCACTACGTACATCACCAGCCCGGCGGACGGCCCTACGAGAACCCGAACGAGCTCGCGATCGCGGTGGCGGAGGGCGCGCTGGCGGCTGGATTGCCGATCGTGCTGCTGCCTGCTGCTTACAACCGCAATGGCTGGGACGGTCGCGACCGCCCA
Organism: uncultured Conexibacteraceae bacterium; assembly: GCA_963844665.1. Taxonomy (GTDB): domain Bacteria; phylum Actinomycetota; class Thermoleophilia; order Solirubrobacterales; family Solirubrobacteraceae; genus Palsa-465. Next base: position 193,585 of record CAWJPB010000005.1, on the reverse strand, counting down.
CCGACCGGCGGACAGCGGCGCTTCTGCGACCCGGACGTCGAGACCTTCCTGACGCGGATCGATGCCCTGAGGATGTGGGCTGACGGTCGCCCGGGGGTGCAGGTCGGGATCGCCGCGCACAGTGTTCGCGCGGTGCCAGCCTCATGGCTTGAAGCGATCGTCGCCTACGCCGAGATACACGGGCTGGTTCGACACGTCCACGCCCACGAACAGCGTCGCGAGCTCGAAGAGTGTCAGGCCGAGCATGGTTGCTCCCCGATCGAGCTGCTCGACCGCACCGGCTTTCTCGGTCCCAGCACGACCGTGATTCATGGCATCCACGTCAGTGCGGATGACGTCGCCAGAATCGCCGGCAGCGACACGATCGTCGCATCGTGCCCGACCACCGAAGGCAACCTCGGTGACGGGTACTTCCCCGCGATGCGCTACGCCGACGCAGGCGTCGCGATCGCGATTGGCAGCGACTCGCAGGTGCGAATAGACCCCTTCGAGGAGGCCCGAGAGCTGGAGACCGGTTCACGTCGCGAGCGCGAGCTGCGGGCAGGGTTGCTCGCCCAGACCGATGACCTCTGGTGGGAGCTCTGCCGCAACGGACAGCGCAGCCTCGGCATCGATTCCCGCTCGACGGTGACGATCGACACCGAGCACCCCGACCTGCGCGGCGTCGAGCCCGAGGATCTCCAGCGCGCGTTGGTGACCAGCACCTCAGCAGCTGTTGTTGTGGCTGCTGCTCGCTGACGGCCCGCTGGCCGTCAGCTCAGGGGCCCGGTGACCGACTCGGCGGCGGCGAGCACGGCGCCACCACGAACGAGCTCGACCACGGCCTCGATCTCGGGCGTGAGGTAGCGATCGGGCCCAGGTCCCGCGATCTCAGCGCGCAGGCAATCTCGTACCGCCGCCGTGGCCGCCGCCGGCTGCAGCGGAGCTCGCAAGTCGAGGCCGCGAACGGCGGTCAGCAGCTCGATTGCGAGCACGCGCGTGAGCCCGTCGATTGCGCGCCGCAGCTTGCGGCCGGCAGCCCAGCCCATCGATACGTGATCCTCCTGCATCGCCGAACTCGGGATCGAGTCAACCGAGGCCGGTACCGCCAGGCGCTTCAGCTCGGACACGATTCCGGCCTGCGTGTACTGGGCGATCATCAGCCCCGAGTCGACGCCGGGGTCATCGGCCAGGAACGGGGGCAGCCCGTGGTTGCGACTGGTGTCGAGGAAGCGATCAGTCCGGCGCTCGGACATGCTTGCCAGGTCGGCGATCGCGATCGCCAGGAAGTCGAGCACGTACGCGATTGGGGCGCCATGGAAGTTGCCGTTGGATTCGAGTCGTCCGTCCACGGTGATCACCGGGTTGTCAATCGCGGCGCCGAGCTCGCGCGTCGCGATCAGCCGTGCGTGCGCGAGCGTGTCTCGCCCTGCGCCGGCGACGGCCGGCGCGCATCGCAACGAATACGCATCCTGAACTCGGGTGTCCTCGGCGCCGCGGTGGCTTGCGACGATCGGGCTGCCGGACAGCAGCACCCGCAGATTCGCGGCCGCCGTGATCTGACCGTTCTGCCCGCGCAGTTCCTGCAGGTCCGCGGCGAACACCCGGTCGGTGCCGAGCAGCGCCTCGACACTGGCCGCGGCGGCGATGTCAGCCACCTTCAACAGCCGCTCCAGGTCGTGGATCGCCAGCACCAGCGTGCCGAGCATGCCGTCGGTGCCGTTGATCAGCGCCAAACCCTCCTTCTCCGCCAGTACCACCGGCTCGATCCCGGCGGCGGCCAATGCCTCTGCGGCGGTCAGTCGCTGACCATCCGCGTCACGAACCTCGCCCTCGCCCATCAGCGCCAGTGCGCAGTGGGCCAGCGGAGCCAGGTCACCCGAGCATCCGAGCGAGCCGTACTCGCGGACGATCGGGGTGATCCCGGCAGACAGCATCGCTGCGTAGGTCATCGCCGTGCGTTGATGCACTCCGGTGCGGCCGGTCGCGAGCGTTGAGAGGCGCAGCAGCATAAGTGCTCGCACGACCTCGCGCTCGACCTCCGCGCCGCTGCTCGCCGCATGGCTACGGATCAGCGAGCGCTGCAGGTCGGTGCGGCGCTCGGGCGGGATCTGCTGTGTCGCCAGGGCGCCGAACCCGGTCGATACGCCGTAGTGAGGATCGGGATCGTCGGCGAGCGCGCCGATGATTGCGCGTCCCGCACGGACCGCCGCCAGCGCGGCTTCGGACAGCTCGACGCCCGCGCCCCCGCGCGCAACGGCAACCAGCTCGTCGATGCCGACGGCATCGACGCCTACGACGACGGGGTTCATTCAGCTGGTGAGTGCATCGGCTCGGTACTTGGTGCGAGCGTACTCGTTGTAAGGCGACGGCTGCACGGTCGCACGCAGGCGCGGAAAGCCCAGGTCCGCGTCGGGTGCGACATCGCCGCCAGGGTGAGATCCGTACACGAGCTCCACCGGAGTGCCCGGTTGCGCGTGCTCACTGTCGATCAGCGAGAGCGCCAGGATCCGCCCCAGCCGAGCGATGTGCGTCGTGTAGAACGTGACGCCGATCAGCTCCCGGTCGACTTCGATGCGGTGGCGACCGTATGTGAGCAGGTAATCGAGGTCCGGGAACACCTGGCGAGCGTCATCCTCGTCGAGCTCAAGCGTGACCTTCGTACGGGAGACATTGTCGCGACTGGCCTCGAGCGCGTCGCGGCCGATGAAGTCGTGGTTGAACGCCACCGAGCGCCCGTATCCCAGCTCCCACGGAGTGACGTAGTAATCCTCGATCTCAGGCGAGAAGGCGCTGCCGTACAGCGGCTTCTGACCTTCGAATGAGAACAGCCTCAGCCACTCGCGGTACTCGCGCAGCTCAGTCGCCGTGTAGATCCCCGGCGTCGGGGTCGGGATCCACCCGCTCTCGACGCCGTTGGTGGCATACGCCATCGCTCCGACCTGGACGAGGCCAAAGTCGGCTCCGGCCTTGAGCAGCGCCGCCTTGACTGCTTCGCCGTCGGCGTAGTCGCCGATGAACTCGTATCCGGCCTGGCCGGCCATCCCATGGCGCAGGGCACGGAAGCTGCGTCCATCGAGGCTCACCGGAGCCGTATGGAAGAACTTCGTATCCGGAAGCGGTCCGCCGAACACCGCCTCGACCAGGGCGAGCGCGTTCGGGCCCTGTACCTGATAGCGGAACAGGACAGGGTCACCGGGGCGGAACTCGGAATCGGGGTCATCCCTGAACGTCACCTCGTAGTCGCCGCGCTCGCCGTGAAAAAGCACCCAGGACTGCGACGCCGGCGGCCCGGTCAGCGTGTATCGATCCTCGGCGTCGCGCATCAGGATCCCGTCCTGAACCATCTTGCCCTCGGCGGTAACCGGTACGAACTGCTTGGCCTGGCCGATCGCGAAGCTCTCATAGTTGTTGGCGCTGACATCCGCCAGCAGGCGGGTTGCGTCCGGTCCTTCGATGAACAGGTCGCGCATGTGATGAGAGAGGTCTGACAGCGCCACCGATTCGAACGCTGCCGTCTGTTCCACGCGCCAGCCGACGAACTGTGCGGGCACGACCGGGGGATTCCACGGCGGCGCGTCGGGCTTCCACAGCAGATTGACGGGCGAACCGGCGTTGTCGATGCCTTCCTGGAGGCTGGGCGCTGGCATTGGCTTCTCTCCTCTACTAAACCGCTTTAGTGGCATGGTACCCCGAGCCCATCCGGAAATGCTCACTCAACCGAGTTACGCAAAATCTCGGACCTCTGGGGGTTCGGGCGTGCTCCACGCGCCCTGGCTCCCAAGACCCGCGATCGCCCGGGCCTTTGGGGGTTCGGGCGATCGCCGAGCCGCAGGGCGGGCGCCCAAGGAGGGCAACGTCGGACAGGCACGCGCGGCTGATGGGATAATTCGCCGATGCCGAACCACCTGCTCGTGTACATCGGCGTCGTGACCGCGATCGCTCTGCTGCCCGGGCCTGACACCGCGGTCGTCACCCGCAATGCGCTCGTTCATGGGCGCGAGGCCGCGCTTGGCAGCGCGATCGGCGTCAATGTCGGCCTGGCGACCTGGACCTTGGCCACGGCGCTCGGGGTGGCCGCGATCCTGCGCAGCTCGGCGACCGTCTACGACTTGCTCAGGCTGCTCGGCGCGCTCTATCTGATCTGGATCGGAGCCCGCGCGCTGTGGGACTCACGACACCCCGGTGATGCGCCTGCGAGTGCCGCGGGGTCCGGCCGCACGATCGACGGTCGCGGCGGCTTCAGACAGGGAGTGATCAGCAACCTGGCCAACCCCAAGGTCGGGATCTTCTTCACAAGCCTGCTGCCTCAGTTCATCTCGCCGCACGGCGCGGCACTGCCGCAGATGCTGCTGCTCGGCGGCATCTTCATCGCGATCAACATCGTCTGGATGTCCAGCTACGCGTTGGCCGCGGTCCGGCTGTCAGACGTCCTCAGTCGTCCGCGCATCAAGGCCCGGATCGACCGGCTCTCCGGACTGGTACTGGTCGGCGTCGGCATCCGTATCGCCATCGAGCACTAGCAACCCAGCTCTCAGAGCAGGGCGCTGAAGAAGCCCGCCGTAGCAGCAAGCACGGCGGGCGTGTGAAAGCCTGGATCCTCGTGATTGGCGCCCGCCAAGAGGATCAGCTGTGAGTCCTGACCGGCGTCGAGCAGCGCGTGGTGCAGCGCGATGCTCTGCTGCACGTTGATCAGGCCATCGTCGTCGCCGTGGATCAGCAGCGTTGGGCCGCTGGCGGATGCTGCGTGTGTGGTCGGGCTCGCGGCGCGTGCGGCGGCGGGGTCGTCGCTGACGCGTTCGAGGCCGAGCAGGCCGGCCGCCATGTCAGGAAGCGGGCGACCCTCCATGAAGGCGGGCACCGGCCTCCTGGCCGCGGCACGTTGGCTGGCGACGCTCGTCAGGTCCGTCGGCGGGAACCAGGCCGCCACGGCCTGGACGGCGCCTGCCGGCTCGCCCTGCGTGAGGTTCAGCATCAGCGCGATCCAGGCCCCGGCGGACGCACCCCAGGCGCCGATCCGCTCGGTCCGCAGCCGATGCTCGCGGCCATGGGCACGCAGCCAGGCGACGGCCGCGCGTGCATCATCGAGTTGCGCCGGGTGCGTGGCGACGTCGACCAGGCGGTAGCTGACGCTCGCCACCGCGACCCCGTATGCCGTGAGCGCCCGCAGCCGCTCATGGGCGTGAGCGTCGCGCGACCCGCGCGCCCAGCCCCCGCCATGGAAGTAGACCACGCAGGGCGGCTCGGCATCCGTCTCAGGGCGGTGCAGGTCGAGGCACAGTGCCTGTCCGTCGGGTCGCCGATACTCGATCCCAGAGACCGTGTTCACGGTGTGGTTCATTGCGTCACCTCGTCGCCCGCGAACGCCGGCATCACCTCGGTTGCGAACAGCGAGGCGGTGCGCGAGGCCTCCTCGAAGCTGATCCCGCCGAACGCAACATCGACGGTCATGTAGTTGATTCCCGCCGTCTCGATCTGCTCGGCGACGAACTGCCGGGCGCCCTCAGCGGTGCCGGCGAAGGCGCTGCCAAGGTCGATCAGCTCCGCCATCGTCGCTGGGTAAATCGCGGGAGCCTGGTGCCCGCGCAGTACCCAGAGATGATCGATTGAGGCCTTGAAGCGTGGGTACACCCGTTCGGCGATACCCAGTGCCTCCGCCTCCGTTTCGGCGATCACCATGTGCCGGTTGACGCCGCACCTCGGTAGCTCGGCCGGGTCACGTCCCAGCTCAGCCCAGCGCTCGCGGAACCCGTCGGTGGTCGCACGGGTGCGCTCGGCGCTGACCAGCGACATCACGTTGATGCGGCGCTCAGCGCACCAACCGGCGCGATCGGGTCGCGAGGCGCCGAACCACAGCGGCGGGCGCGGGGTCTGCAGCGGGCGCTGGGTCATCGGCATCTCGCCGACCTGGAAGTAGGCGCCGTCGTGGCTGACGACGTCATCCGTGAACGCCTTGATGATCACCTCGAAGGCCTCAGTGAAGCGGTCCGGGGTCGTGTCGCCGTCGATCCCGAAGAATGATGCTTCGATCGCGGAGGCGCCGCGCCCGATCCCGGGCTCTAGCCGGCCGCCGCTCATCTGGTCGAGCATGCACCACTCCTCGACCAGGCGGATCGGGTGGTAGAGCGGCAGCACGTTGACCAGTGCGCCGAACCGCAGCCGGCGAGTTCGCTGAGCCACGGCGGCGAGGAAGACATTCGGCGATCCGACGATGCCAAGCGGGGTGCCGTGATGCTCCGCCGCGTGGTAGGCGTAGAAGCCGTCGCGATCGTATTGCTCGATCAGCTTGAGTCGCTGCTCAAGCTGATCGGCGCGAGGCAGCCCGGAGTCGTCGATGTGGTCGAAGATGCCGAAGCGCACGGCGGCTGACTATATGGTTTGCGCCTTGCCCACGGACCTATCAGAGCTGGGTGTGCTCGGGATCGCCGCGGGGCTGCGCGATCGCAGCTTCTCAGCACTGGAGGTGCTGGGATCGCTCGAGGACCAGATCGCCGCCGTGAACGGGGGGCCGCCCAGCCCTTACGGCGCGCCGGATGCGATCAACGCCTGGGTCCGTCTGTACCCGGAGCTGGCCGAGCAACAGGCCCGTGAGGCCGACCGGCGCTTGGCCGTCGAGGGCGACGGCGCTCCGCTGCTGTGTGGCGTCCCGATCGGCCTCAAGGATCTCTACGCCGTCAGCGGGTTGCCGCTGACCGCGTCGAGCGCCGTGCTCGAGGGCAACGTGCCCGACGAGGACTGCACCGCGTGGGCGCGGCTGCGTGCTGAGGGGATGGTGCTGGTCGGCCATCTGCACACGCATGAGTTCGCCTGCGGCGGCACCACCGACCAGGTCGGAAACCCGTGGCGACGTGAGCTCACGCCCGGCGGCTCGAGCGGGGGCTCCGGCGCAGCCGTGGCGGCGCGCATGGTTCCAGTTGCGACCGGGACTGACACGGCCGGCTCGATTCGCGCCCCGGCGGCGATCTGTGGAGTCAGTGGAATCAAGCCGACAACCGGGCGGATACCGCTGGATGGGATCATCCCGTTGGCGCCGACCTTCGACACGCTGGGGCCGTTGGGGCGCAGCGTCGCCGATTGCAGCGCGGTGCTTGCGGTGATGGCCGGCGGTCCGTCGGCAACTGTGGCCCACGCGATTCCGGCGGGGCCGCTGGGAGCGCTTCCGCTGGTGGCGCGTCCTGGTCCGGCGCCGCTCGCCGGCCTGACCGTTGCGGTCACCGATCGTTTTTCCGAGCTGGAGCTCGGTGAGGACGTGCGTGCCGGCTACGAGCGCGCGCAGCGCGCGCTCGACGCGCTCGGAGCGCGGGTCGTGGAACTGCCGGCGCCGATGAGAGCGTTCACGCTCGAATCGCACGAGTTCGCCGCTGTCCTGGTCGAGATGTGGTCTTACCATCGTTCGCTCGTCGATCGGGAAGACGCCTACCGGCCTTACGTTCGCCAACTGCTCGGCGTTGCACGCGAGGCGGTGTCTGCCGCCGACTACGCACACATCCAGCTACGCCGGGCTGAACTTGCCCAGGCATGGGAGGCATGGTTCGACGCTCACCGAGTGGACCTGATCGTCGAGCCCGCGGCCCGCGTCGTAGCCTATCCGCGCGGCGACGGTTACGACTACACCGAGTACAACCCGCTGGCCGACATGACGCTCGGTTGGAACGTCACCGGCCATCCCGGCGTGGCGCTGCCCTCCGGCCTCGGCGCTGTCAGCGGCCTGCCGACCGGCATCCAACTGATCGCACGACGCGGTCGCGAGGCCGACTCGATCCAGGTCGGGATCGACCTCCAGGAACACGGCGCGCTGCCGCCGCTGCACTGGCCGGGTCTGAACTGAGCTGGTGGCGTCGCCCGATCCGTTCCGAGGTGGGCGAACCGGAGCGGAGAGGGCGGGATTCGAACCCGCGAAGGAGGTTTCCCCCCTTACTCGCTTAGCAGGCGAGTGCCTTCAGCCACTCGGCCACCTCTCCGGGAAGCTCGGCGCGGCCGAGCGTCCGCGGGAGTGTAGAGGGGCGCGCTGGTAGACGCGGTGGCGTCCGCAAGCCACGGGTTGGAGCGCCGGCAGGTTGGCACGATCGCCGGGATGGGCCCTCCCTAGCCGCAGCATCTGTGCGGATCGGCCAGGCCGGGCCGCCCTGCCCAGCGGGAGCATCTGTGCGAATCGGACAAGCCGGGCCACCCTGCCCAGCGGGAGCATCTGTGCGAATCGGCCAGGCCGCCGGGGATTGTCACGATCGCTCCTGAAAATCGACGGTCTTTAAGCAAATCGAGATTGGGCGGCCCGATTGTCAGATTCGCTCCTGCCGGCATCCACAGAGACGGCCCGGGTGCGGATCAGCCGGTCGCGATCGGCTCCGGGACGGGCACCCCGAGCCGCTCGGCGGCCTCGATGATCTCGTTCCAGATCTTCGGCGGCAGCGGCACGCCGTCACTCGTGCGCTCGGCCAGAGTCGCTGCGCCGCGCGCGCCGGGCGTCACAACTGGCGCATCGCCGGACGCCGGTAGGGCGGTCACGGCATCGATCGTGTCGTCCACGATCGCCTTGAAGTCGTCGAGCCGCAGGAAGGCGGAGACGTCGACCGCGATCAGCGTCGCGTTCTGCCGGTGGCCCTTCTTACCGGCATGGAACTCGGACACGATCGGGTTGCCGGCCAGGCCGCTGGCCAGCAACTCAAAGGCCAGCGACATGCCTGAGCCCTTGGCGCCACCGACGGGCAGTGGGATCTTGGCCTCTGCCGGATCGACGGTCGGCATGCCTTCGGCCGTTACCGCCGCACCCTCCGGCAGCAACTCGCCGCGTGCCTTGTACTGAGCGATCTTGCCCAGCGCGATCGTCGCTGTCGCCATATCAAGCACAAAGTCCGGGTGCTTCGCGGCCGGGACCGCTATTGCCAGCGGGCTGGTCGCGACGCCTACCCCGCGGGCGCCCTCATACCCCATATTCGGCACGCCGGCGACGATCCCGATTCCCACCATTCCCTCGGTCGCGGCCATGCTGGCGTAATAGCCGATTGCGCCGGTGTGCACCGTGCCGCGCACAGCGGCCCAGGCCACGCCGGTCGTACGCGCCGCGGAGATCGCCTCGCTCATTGCAAGCGTGAGCGCGAGCGGGCCCGGGGCGCGATCCGCGTCGACCACGATTGCCGCCTCACGCACGTGTTTGATCCGGATCGACGGGCGCGCGTTGGCCTCGCCCTTCTCGAACAGCTCGAGATATCGCGGCAGCCGGGAAACGCCGTGCGAATCGACGCCACGCAGATTCGCCCAGATGAACGCGTTTGCGACCACCTTGGCGTCATCAGCGCTGAGTCCGGCGGCGGTCAGCACGCCGGTCGCGAGGGAACGCAGGTCATCGGCAGCGAGGCGAACTCTCTGTGGTGGCACGGCAGGACTCCTTAGAAGAGGACGTTGACGATCGCGGTGGTGCCGCTGGCGACGGCGGCCTTGGCCTCGCCGATCACGGTCCGCAGCTTCTCCGGGTCAGAAACCTCCCAGCCGGGGAGGCCAAACGGTGCCCCGAACTCGGACAGCGGCGGCTGGGTCGAGAGGTCGACGCCGTCAAAGTCATTGCCCGCAACAGCCGCACCGTCGGGGTAGAACCGCAGGTGGTTGAACTTCATCGACAGGTACTGCCGGTTGTTGAAGATCACGATCAGCAGTGGCAGACCTTCGTCCTTTGACGCCATCAGCGCCTGGACGATCGGGTTGTACAGGAACGAACCATCGCCGACCATGAACGCGACCGGCTGCTGCGGGCGCGCAAGCTTCATGCCGAGCGCGACGCCTGTCCCCTGACCCAGCCCGCCCTGCACGTAGAACCAGCGGTCGGGCTCGTTCCATCGCAGGTGCTGTTGAACGATGCGGCTGTGGGTGATGGTCTCATCGACGATGATCGTGTCCGCGTCGAGCTCCTCGCGCAGAACCTTGGCGAGCAGCACGGGCGTGATCTTCTCGGTGTTGGCCGATGCCAGCTCCTCGGCAGCACGCAGGTCCGCGTGCTGCTTGTCGTGAACCTCACTCCAGCGCAGCTGACGCTCGGCCACGACGCTCGTGTCGAGCTTGCGGCGGCTCGCTTCGACCAGCCCGTTCAGCGTCGAGGCGACGGCACCCTCGAGATAGACGTCGGCGTGCAGGACCTGGTAGACGATGTGCGGACGCTGCGGGACCTCGTCGATCACGACGACCTCAGCGCTCGCAGCCAGGTCGTTGCTGGGCGGATACCAGGGCGAGCGGCACGCGACCAACAACACGAGGTCAGCCCCGGCCGCCTGCGATACGTCGGCGCCGAGATGCAGCGGGTGGTCCTTGGGGAAGTTCGCGCAGACCGCCGACTGCGGCTCGATCACGGGGATCGCAAGCAGATCAGCAAGCTCGACGAGCGCCCGGAACGCCTCCGGATCACGGCCCGCGGACTCCGTGAAGATCACCGGGCGCTTGGCTTCCGCGAGTTTTGCGGCGACCGCCTCGATCTCCGAGGGTGGGCTCAGCCGCCCGCCGCTGGAAGCGACCTTCTTGCGCACCGTGGGGGCCTGCCACGGCGCCAGCAGCGCCTCCAGGGCGATGTTCAGGTAGACGGGCCCGGCGGGGGCGCGCTGCGACAGCTCCGCCGCCCGCACGACAGACTCGTACAGCGTCGAGACATCCGCGACCTGGCTCGCCCACTTCGTGAACGACGTCGCGGCCAGGTGCGGTCCGCCGACGAAGGAGAGGTTGCGGTACCACTGCGACCCGGGATCCGGTCCGGGGCCCTCGCCGTAGGTGATCGACTCAGATGAAGCGACCAGCATTGGCGCGCCGGCCAGCAGCGCGCCGTGCAGCGCGTTGCCCCCCTGCAGAAGGCCCGGCACGGTGTGCAGCAGCACGGCTGCCAGGCGCTTGCTGCCGAGCCAGTAGCCCGTGGCCATCGCAACTGCGAGCGTCTCGTGTGTGAGATCGTGGTAGCGCGGGCCAGCCGTACCGTCACGGCGCTGACGCGCGAACGCCTCCCACGCCGGGGCCCATTCGGAGCCCGGCGAGGAGAAGACATGCTCCAGATCGAGTGCGCGGAAAGCTTCGAGCAGCGCCTCGCCGCCGTCGAGTGCCTCGGGCATCGGGCGGGTCAGGCCTCGACGGACGCGGGAACCGGCCAGTCGAGCACGCGGCACAGGCTCTTGCCCATGACCTCCTCGAGCTGAGCGTCGGTCAAGCCCATGTGAACGGTGAACTGCTCGATCGTGTCCTTCCAGGTCAGGCCGTGACCCATCAGGCGCGTGATGTCAGTACCCCAGTGACAGCGCTCGGGACCCATCTTTTCGATCATCTCGCGGACGTACGGAAAGATGTTCTCGTTCGGGAAGGGCTGCGTCGAGTAACCCGGGATCGCCGACACCTTCACCGAGATGTTCGGGTGAACGTGAAGGTCAGCGGTCTCCTGCACCCAGTAGCCGATCGCGTCATCGACGCAGCGGGCCATGATGCCCATATGGTCGATGATGATGTTCAGGCCCGGATGCTGTTCGGCGATCTTGCCCAGCTCCGCTTTCCAGATCGGGGCGTGGACCATGATCTTGATGCCGAGCTCCTCGGCATATGGCCAGATCCAGTCGCAGGTGCCGTCGATCATCCAGTTACGGTCGATCGGCCGGTGGAAGGTCAGGCGGATGCCCTTGATCGCGTCGATTGACGCGAACTCGCGCATCAATGCCTTGCCCTCCTCGGGCTTGTTCTGGGGGACGCGAGCCATGATCCCGAAGCGGTCGGGGTAGGCCTCTGCCGCCTCCAGCGAGTAGTCGATGCGGTCGCCCTCCCAGGACGGCGGGACGATGATGACGCGGTCGACGCCGGCGTCGTCCATCAGGCCGAGGCACTCCTCGTAGAGGAAGGCCTCCTCACGGTGACCGTTCAGGCGGATGCGCTCACGCGCACCGGGAACCCACGGGCGGTCCGGCGTCTCCTCTTTCCAAATGTGAACCTGCGAATCGGCAATAAACACTTGTAGCCCCTGCTCTCTCCGTCTTGAACCCATTTTGACTGCCGTCAATCGTGACACGCGAACTGGGCCATGTTCATGCCACCGGTGCAAACATTGCGTGCAACTCCGTTTTATCCGCTGCTGTGAGAATCAACACCATGTCTTCAGCAACTTTGGGAAATCTGCTTGACGGGGAGTGGGCTACGGTCGGCGGTGACGGCGATCTGCCCGTGACCGATCCGAGCAACGTGGACTCGACCGTAGCGGTCGTTCCGTCGATGAGCTCAACCGACATCACCGCCGTCTATGACGCGGCTGAGCGCGGCGCGAAGATCTGGCGCCACACGCGACCGCTGCAGCGCGCAGCCGTGATGACCGGCGCCGCAAGGTTGCTGCGCGAGCGCGGCGACTCGATCGCACGCGAGCTCGTGTCGGAGATGGGCAAGACGCTAGCCGAGGCGACCGGCGAGGTGGGCAAGGCGGCTGACTTCCTTGATTACTACGCGTCGCTGGCGCGGTTGCCCCTGGGCGTCGAACTTGCAGATGCTCGGCCGAACGTGAACGTCGCGGTGCGCAACGAGCCGGTCGGTGTCGTCCTGTTGATCACACCCTGGAACGACCCGCTACTGACGCCGGCGCGGAAGCTGGCACCGGCACTGTTCGCCGGCAACGCGGTGATCCTGAAGCCGGCGAGCGAGACCCCGGTCGTTTCGCTGCGCCTCGCGCAGGCCCTGAATGATGCAGGCCTGCCGGCCGGCGTGCTGGGCACCGTTACCGGTCGTGCCTCTCGAATCTCCGCCGCGCTACTGGGTGATCCGCGTCTGGCCGCGGTAAGCTTCACAGGCAGTACCTCTGTGGGACTCCAGCTCCACCGGGATCTGGCCGGGCGCAACGTCCGCCTGCAGACGGAGATGGGCGGGAAGAACGCGAGCGCGGTGTTGGCTGACGCCGACATCGACCTGGCGGCGGAGACGATCGTGGCGGCCTCGTTCGGGCAGGCCGGTCAGCGCTGCACGGCCACGAGCCGCGTGATCGTCGATCGCGCTGTTGCGGACGAATTGCTGCCGAAACTGGTCGCGGGCGCCAAGCGTCCGAAGCTCGGGCCCGGCCTGGAGCCTGGGACGGACATCGGACCGGTGGTCAGTCGCAAGCATCAGTCCGAGGTGATCGAGCACCTCGAGCGCGCCCGCAGCGAGGGCGCTGAAATCCTCGCCGGCGGCGGCGCCCCGTCGGCCCCAGAGCTGGCCACGGGTTGCTACGTCGAGCCGACCGTGATAGCCGGCGTGACCCAGCAGATGTCGATCTGGAGCGACGAGGTCTTCGGCCCGGCGATCGCGGTGATCGAATGTGACGGTGTCGAGCAGGCGGTCGAGCTCGTCAACGACTCCCGGTACGGGCTGTCGGCCGCGGTATTCACCAAGGACATCGGTGCGGCTGCCTATTTCGAGGAGTACGTGAACACCGGCCAGGTGTCGGTCAACCTGCCCACGTCCGGGTGGGACATCCACCACCCGTTCGGCGGATTCCTGGACTCCGGCTCCGCGTTCAAGGAGCAGGGCCTGGAGTCGCTGCGCTTCTACACGCGCGTCAAGACCGTCGCGGTCAAGTCGGCCTAGCTCGCCGGCGGGCTCCTCATGGCTGCTTCACGAGTCGGGGTGATAGGTGCCGGGATCGTCGGCCTGGCCGTGGCGCGGCGGCTGGTCGAGACCGAGCCCGGGATCGAGCTGACGGTCCTGGACAAGGAGGATCGGGTCGGGGTTCACCAGACTGGGCACAACAGCGGCGTCGCTCACGCGGGCGTTTATTACACACCCGGTTCGCTGAAGGCCCAGCTGTGCAGGCGCGGGATCGAGCTGCTGAAGCCCTATTGCGAGCAACGCGGCATCGCCTACGAGGAGTGCGGCAAGCTGATCGTCGCCCGCGACCCCGATGAGCTCGGCCGGCTCGACGAGATTGAGCGGCGTGCCACCGCCAACGGCGTCCCGGGCCTCCGGCGCCTGGGACCTTCACAGATGGCTGAGATCGAGCCGTACGTTCGCGGCGTCTCCGCGCTGCATTCTCCGCAGACCGCGATCGTTGACTTTCCGGCCGTGGCGCGCGCATACGCCGATGACGTGCGCAACGCCGGCGGCACCGTGCAGCTCGGGTTCGAGGTCGCCGCGATCGATCGTCGCCGCAGCGAGCTGCGGGTGCGCAGCAAGATCGGGGAGGAGCTCGTCTTTGACCGCCTCGTGGTCTGCGGCGGACTCTATTCCGACCGGCTTGCCCAGATGGCGGGGGAGGATCGCGAACCGTGGATCGTGCCGTTCCGCGGCGAGTACCACAAGCTGGTTTCCGGCCGCGAGGAGATGGTCAGGGGCCTGATCTACCCGGTGCCCGATCCGGCCTATCCGTTCCTGGGCGTCCACTTCACTCGCCGCGTCAGCGGTGGGGTCGACATCGGACCCAACGCTGTGCTGGCGTTCAAGCGCGAGGGCTACAGGCGCTTCGATTTCTCTTGTGCGGATCTGGTCGATGTGCTCAGGTCCAGGGGCTTCCGCCGGCTGGCGCGCAAGCACTGGCGCATGGGCGCGACCGAGATGTGGGGGTCGTTCTCCAAGCGAGCCTTCATCGACCGCGCACGCGACTTCATCCCCGCGCTCACACCGGCCGATGTCGAGCCGGCGCCCGCCGGTGTTCGTGCCCAGGCAATAGACCCGGACGGCTCGCTGGTGGATGACTTCAGGATCACGAGAGTCGACGGGCTGGTGCTGGTGCGCAACGCGCCCTCGCCGGCGGCGACCTCGTCACTGGCGATCGGCGAGTACGTCGTCGACCAGCTCCGCTGACGGCACCCGAACTCCTCAGAGCGGCTTGACCATCTCCTCGATGACCTTCTGAGTCTCGGCCTGGTGGTCGAACTCGATTGAGTGATCCATCTCCCAGCGGCCGATCGCGACAGATGTGTCGACGATCAGCTTGCAGCGGTAATGGCGCCGATCGGTGTAGGCGGCGAACGCGTCCTCGACCGCGTCATGGTGATCGAGCTCCTCAGCCAGGACGACGCCGTCCTCGATCGCCTGCGCGGCACCCTGGCCCAGATGCGGGGTGACCGCATGCACGGCATCGCCGACCAGGACCACCCGGCCCCTGTGCCAGGGCCTGTCGGCGATCAGCCAGTCTTCCGGGCGGAACACGATCTCATCGGCGTGCTCGTCGGTCAGATAGGTCTCGCGCACGCGCGCGGTCAGGCCGCCGTAGGGCTCGAGCAGATCGCGCAGCAACTGCATCAGCTGCTGCTGGCTCATTCGTCGATTGCGCTCGGGCCAGGTGACGTTGAGGAACAGGTAGGCGAGTTCCTTACCAATCGGCACGTAGCCGCACATGCCGTTGGGCCCGCTCTGCAGGACGATGCGATCGATCTCGGGCTCAAGCGGAATGTTGATGCGGAACGCGGACTGCCCGAGATACTCCGGCTCGACCTCGATCACGTACCTGCGCACATCAGATAGTGCCCCGTCCGCACCAACCACGATCTGGTAGCGGCGAGAGCTACCATCGGCCAGGGCCACGGTGACGCCGGACTCGTCGCGCTGCAGATCCGTGAACGTACTGCTGTACTCGATCAACGCCCCGGCCTCGAGTGCACGGTCGGTCATGATCCTGTGCAGCTTCGGGCGTGTGATGCCGTTCATCGTCGGCAGGTCCGACCCCTCGATACGGGCGCCCTGCGCCTCGCCGATCATGTTGCCGTCGAGATCGAGGAAGCGTGACCAGCCCTCGCTCGCGTAACCCTGCTCCAGGCACGCTCTGGCGCACCCGATCATGTCCAGCGCGCGCAGCGCGTTGATCGGCTGGATGATCCCCACCCCGTAGGTGGAGGAGTGCAGATCGGGCTGCTTCTCCAGAACGGTCACCGCCCAACCTCGCTGTCGCAGCGCGGTTGCCGTCGCCAGCCCGCCCAGACCACAGCCCACCACCAACGCACTCCTGCTCTCCATTGGCGTTCCGTCTCCTCGATCTAGATGGGTTCGTGTGGCACGTTACGGTCAGGGGATCTCGACGAATACGTCATCGCCTTCGATCCGGACCGCGTAGGACGGCACCGGCGTCTCCGCCGGCTCGCGCGTCGCCACGCCGGTGCGCAGATCGAAGCGGCCCTCATGCATCGGGCACTCGATCTCGCACGTGTCCGGGTGCAGAGTCCCGTCGTCGAGCCACACCTCGTCGTGGGTGCAGATGTTGCCGATCGCGTAGATGCACTCGCCCATCGCGAGCACGAGTACCTCGTGCTCGCCCTGTTCGATCACTCTGCGCTCGCCGCCGAGTAACTCGGCGCGGCTCGCCACCCTGACCAGGTCCACGGAGGCGAGCCTCAGTCCTCGTCCTGGCCCATCAGATCAGCGGCCGAGAGGTGCTCGACCGTCTCACCGCTGTCGGCGAATGTGCGCGTCACGACCTTCGAGCTGTAGACCCAGACGATCACCATCGGCTCGCTGTCGCTGGTGTTGCGGTAGCGGTGGATCTTGTCCGCCTCGATATAGGCGCCGTCATACTGGCCCAACGGTGTGATGACGCCGTCGACCTCGACCTCGCCGCTGCCCGACAGGATCACAACCTGTTCGTCGCAGTTGTGGCTGTGGAACGGCGCGCCCTCGCCGACCGGATAGGCGCTCATGCCGGTGACGAACTGATTGATGTCGCCGGTCGTGGGACCGGTCGCAAGCGGGACGGTCCAGATGCCGCTGCCGCGGCTGATCCGTGGGATCTCGTTGAACATCAGAAGTGCTGGCATTGCGGCGAGTATCGCAAGGCCCACACCGCGCTCAGGCTTCCGGCGCGCAAGCTTAAGTTGCGCGCGGGGTGCATCAGGCGCGGCTACCGTCCTGCGGACCGAGAAGACGCGAGGGAGGACCCATGAGACTGCCGAAGCTCACGCCGGAGGACATGACTCCGCGCCAGAAGGAACTGTCGGATCGCATCAGCGGCAAGCGCGGTGGCACCCGCGGGCCGTTCCTTTGCTGGCTGCATAGCCCCGAGCTGTGTGACCGAGTCGAGGCGCTGGGTGCGTTCGCCCGGTTCGAATCGAGCCTGGACCTGAGTCTGCGCGAGCTGATCCTGCTGATCGCCGCGCGCAACTTCGACGCCCAATACTCGTGGAATGCGCATATCGACCGCTGCGTAGAGGCCGGAGTCAGCCGCCAGGCGCTCGAGCAACTCGCTCGCAAGGAGCGCCCCGATTTCGGCGAGCACCGCGACCAGGATGTGATCTATCGCTTCTGCACCGAACTGCTGACCGAGCACTTCGTCAGCGACGAGACCTTCTCGGAGGCGTACGAGCTGTTCGGCTCGCAGGGCTGCGTCGACATCATCGGCACGCTCGGCAACTACTCGATGCTCGCGTTCTGCCTGAACGCCTTCCAGGTCGATCTTCAGCCCGACCGCGAACCGCCGTACCCGGATATCCGCGGTTACGCCCACGTCGCCGGCGTCTAGGGACTACCGTTGGAGCTGACCCCCGAACAGCAAGCGGGGGTCAGCAAGGTGACGCATGGACCGCATAACAGTCATGAAGAGCTTCGTCGCCGCGGCTCGAGCCGAGAGCTTCAGCGCGGCCGCGCGCTCGCTCGGTGTCTCGGGTTCGTTGATCTCGCGACACATCTCAGAGCTTGAACGACAGCTCGGCGTGCGGCTCGTGAACCGCACCGCCCGCGCCGTGAGCCTGACCGAGCAGGGCCAGCGCTACTTCGAGTTCTCGCAGCGGCTGCTCGAGGAGCTCGACCGCGAGGATGCGTCGATCCGCGGTGAGCATGACCGGGCCGAGGGCGCGCTCTCAGTGATCTCACCGAAGTGGATCGGCAGCCTCGATCTGTCTGACGCGATCGCCGCGTTCGCGCGCGACCACCCGCAGATCCGAGTGCGGTTCGACGTCGGTGGCATGGCCGACCGAACCTATGGATTCATCGATCAGGGTTATGACCTTGCGTTCCATACAAAGCAGCTGCGCGACTCGTCGGTGAAGGTGAGGCGCGTGGCGACGCTGCCATTTGTGTTGTGCGCGGCCCCTGTCTACCTGCGGCGCCGGCGGATGCCGGCCGAGCCGCTTGAACTGGCCGAGCACGACTGTCTGGTCCACACCGAGGACCCCGTCTGGCACTTCGAGCACGGCGGCCGCACCCAGTACTACAAGGTGCCGCCCGGCGGCTTCAGCTCCAACACATACCTCGTGCTCAACAAGGCGGTGCTGGAGGGGCTCGGGATCGCGCTGCTGCCGCTGCGCCCGATCTTCGACGACATCCGTCGCGGGCGCCTGCAGGTCGTGCTCCCCGAATACGAGGTGCAGTCCCGCCCGCTCTACGTTGTCTACCCGCCGGGTCTTCAGTCGGTCAAGAAGTTCAGGGTTTTCCTTGACTACATCGCCGACTGGTTCAAGCGCTTCCCGATCGATGGGCCGGTCACGATCGCAAAAGCCGAGGCCAGCCCCAACGGCGCCGCCGCGGAGGCCGTCGTGGCCGATGCAAAAGCCGCAACGTAACCTTGCAGCGGCCGTTCCTGAGCGGCCTCAGGTGTCCGCTAGCCTCCCTCGACAGGAGGCTTTGACATGGGCATCTGCCGTGTAGAGGAGCTGCATTACGGCGTCGAGGACGTCGAGGAATGCGCCCGCTTTTTCAATGACTATGGGCTGGTGCAGGCCGAGCCGGTGCACGCCGGGGCGATGTTCGTTACCCCCGCCGGCCAGCAATTGCACATGCGCCCGCTTGACGACCCCGGCCTGGCGCCCGCCGCTGAGCAGGGTTCGACGCTGCGCGAGGCGGTCTGGGGAGTTGCCGATGCTGACGACCTGCGTGAGCTCGGCGAGGCGCTTGCCGTCGATCGCGATGTCACCAGCGACGAGGATGGCGGGCTGCACACCCACGACCACACCGGCTTCGGCGTCGGTCTTCGATTGATGCGGCCGACGGGTGCGGAGATCTTCCACCGGGATGTCAACTCGACCGGACACGAGGGACGCTGGAACGAGCCGCTCGATCGCCTGGGCCGGGCGCACCCGCTGCGGGTCTGCCATCTCGCCTACTTCATTCCCGCCGAAGGTTGGCGCGATGCGGTCGCGTTCTACACGGACCGACTGCGCTTCAGGGTCACCGACCAGGCGCTGGACATGGGCACGTTCATGCAGGCCGAGGGCGACGACGACCAGCACACGCTGCTACTCGGTCACCGTGCCAACCGGGTCGCGATCAACCACATCGCATGCGAGGTCTCAGGCTTCGACGAGGTGGTCGAGGGTGGCAACCACATGGTCGCGAGCGGCTGGCAGGAGTCGCGCCGGTTCGGTCGCCACACAGTCGGCTCCAACGTGTTCCGCTTCTTCCAGGCGCCGTGTGGCGGTCGCGTCGAGCTTGCTGCCGACATGGACCGCGTCGACGACAGCTACGGGCCCAACATCTACGAGGAGCGTCCCCCGCATCACCTCTGGATGCTGACCACGAACGGCCAGAAGGAGGAGCTGTGAGCGTCGAGTACCCGAACGTGGGACTGTTCATCGACGGCGAGTGGACCGACGGCACGAGTGGTCGCTCCGAGGAGGTCTACAACCCCGCGACCGGCGGCGTGATCGGGAACGTGCCGCACGCCGGCCATGCCGATCTTGACCGCGCGCTCGCCGCTGCTTCGCGCGCGTTTCAGGAGTGGAGCGCAAGGACGGTCGATGAGCGCGGCGCGATCCTGCACCGTGCCGCGGCGCTGATCCGCGAGCGCGGCGACTCGATCGCCCGCACGATGACGCTCGAGCAGGGCAAGCCATTCGCCGCAGCTCGCGGCGAGGTGTTCGGTTCTACCAAGCTGCTCGATATCTACGCCGAGGAGGCCAAGCGCCACTACGGGCGGATCATCCCGTTCGATCACGACACCGAGCTGACCGTGATCCACCAGCCGGTCGGTCCGGTGGCGGCGTTCGTGCCCTGGAACTTCCCGTCCGGCTCGCCGATGCGAAAGATCTCGGCGTCGTTGGCTGCGGGCTGCTCGATCATCATCAAGCCCTCCGAGGAGACGCCCGCCACGATCTGTGAGATCGCCCGTTGCTACGAGCAGGTCGGGCTGCCTGCGGGCGTGTTGAACGTCGTCTTCGGCATACCCGCGGAGATCTCCGAGCACCTGATCGCCTCGCCGATCACGCGGCTGGTCGCGTTCACCGGCTCGATCCCCGTCGGCAAGCACCTCGCCGCGCTTGCTGCCAAGCAGATGAAGCCGGCGATGATGGAGCTCGGCGGGCATGCCCCGGTCGTCGTCTGCGAGGACGCCGACCCGGTGCAGGCCGCGGTGCGCACCGCCGCAGCGAAGTTCGCCAACTCAGGCCAGGTCTGTACCTCGCCGAGCCGCCTGATCGTGCACGAGTCGCTGTACGACCGCTTTGTCGATGAGCTGGTCGCGGCCGCGGGCGCCCTGAAGGTCGGGAACGGACTGGACGACGGGGTGCAGATGGGGCCGCTGGCGAACCCGCGACGGCTCGAGGCCGCAGTTGAGCTCGTCGCCGACGCCCGCGAGCGCGGGGCCTTGGTCGCTGCCGGAGGCTCGCCGATCGAGGGGCCAGGCTGGTTCTTCGAACCGACCGTGCTGACCGAGGTGCCGTTCGACGCACGTGTGATGAGCGACGAGCCGTTCTGCCCGATCGCGCCCGTGGTGCCCTTCAGCGACCTGGATCAGGCGCTCGAACTGGCCAACAGCCTGCCCTATGGCCTGGCCGCCTACGGCTTCACGCGCTCCTCGGCGACCGCCAATCGCCTCAAGTACGGGCTCGAGGCGGGGATCCTCTCGATCAACCACTGCGGCGGCTCCGTGCCGGAGGCCCCGTCCGGTGGCGTCAAGGAGAGCGGTTACGGCAAGGAGGGCGGCGCCGAGGGCCTCCACGACTACATGATCACCAAGCGGGTCTCCCACAAGCTCTCATGAACCGGTGTCGCCTCAGATGAACTGGTGTCGCTTTCAGGACAACGGCTCAGCCAAGTATGGGATCGTCGAGGGAGACCGCGTGAAGGTCGTCAACGGCGAGCCCTGGGGCGAGCACACGGTCACCGGAAGGCATCGCGCCCTGTCGGGCCTGCGGCTGCTGCCACCGGTGATCCCCAGCACTTTCTTCTGTGTCGGGCTCAACTACCGCAGCCACATCGAGCACGCAAAGGCCCGCGGCAATCCGGTCGCGAAGCTGCCCGATCGCCCAGAGATCGGGTATCGCGCCAACAACGCACTGATCGCTCACGGCGACTCGATCGTGGTACCGGCAGACCTCGACGACTCGCTCGAGGCCGAGCCGGAGATCGTCGCCGTGATCGGCCGACAGCTGCGCAACGCCTCTCGTGACCAGGCGCATGAGGCGATCTTCGGTTGGACGATCGGCAACGACGTCAGCGCCCGCACCTGGCAGCGCAACGACCGCACCTTCTGGCGCGCCAAGAACTGCGACACCTTCAAGCCGATGGGTCCTTGGATCGCGACCGATGTCGACCCTGCCGACGCGACCACGACGATGCGGGTCAATGGCAACAGTGTCGTGACCTTCAGCACCGGCGACATGATCTTCGACACGCTCGACTACATCGTCGAGATCACCAGGTACATCACCATCCAGCCGGGGGACGTGCTCTGGATGGGGGCCGACGGCACCCTGCCGATCGGCCCGGGCGACACGGTCGAGATCAACATCAGCGGCATCGGCGCGCTGCGCAACAGCGTCGTCTTGGAGAGGTCGCCTGAGCGGGCGACGGCCAAGGCTGTGGCGCGTTCGCGTGCTCGGTCGCGCAAGACATCCACCCAGAAAGAGGAATCAAGTGAGCGAGTCTGAGCCGTACTCGATCCACCACGTGAACTTCCCGACCACCGACCCGGACCGGACCAGGGAGTGGTACACGAAGGTCTTCGGGATGAAACACCAGGACGTCAGCCGCTTCAGCGACACCAAGGTGCTGCTGATGACCCGCGGCAAGTTCGACCTGCATTTCACCCCGGTCGAAGAGATGGACCGCATGGCCCCCTACCACTATGCGATCGAGGTCGAGGAGTGGGACGGCTTCCTCAAGCATCTCGACGAGCTGAAGATCCGTTACACCAAGCCGATTGAGCGCCCGCAGAACAACTCCAAGTTCTGCTACATCCGTGACCCGGACGGCACGATGATCGAGCTCGTCTACCACGGCAACCGGGACTGGTAACAAAGTGCCATTCGCTAAATCAGACGGCGCCGAGATCTACTACGAGGTCCACGGCGAGGGTCCGGCCGTGCTGTTCGTACACGGCTCCGGCGGACACCACGCTGCCTGGTGGCAGCAGACCCCGTACTTCACCAGGCAGGGCTACTCGGTCGTGACCGTCGATCTACGCGGGTTCGGACGCTCGACCTCAGAGCTCGACGAGTACGACAGCCTTGAATTCCCCGGTGACATCCTCGCCGTGCTTGACGACGCCGGGATCGAGAAGGCCGTGATGGTCGGCCAGTCGATTGGCGCATCGGCCGCGCTGAAGGTGGCGGTCTCCCGCCCAGATCGTGTCGCCGGTGTCGTGCTCGCGCACTCGCTGGGCGGCCTCGACAATCCAGAGTTGGCTGAACTGGTGAAGGCCGACCGTGCGCAGGCGGAGAAGCTGCCTGTGCTCGACCGCCTGATGAGCAGGTCATTCCAGGAGTCGAGCCCCGAGCTGACCTTCCTGTTCCGCCAGATGGGCACGTTCAACCGCGCGAAGATGCAGGATCTCCGCAACCTGACGGTCGGTGGTCCGACGCTCGACACGCTCGCCAACCTCGGCGTGCCGATCTGCTTCCTGGCCGGCGAGAACGACGCCGTGATCCGGCCGGCGACGATTCGGCGGGCGCAGGAACTGCTGCCCGGCGCCGTGCTCGAGCTGGTTCCGAACGGACCGCACTCGATGTACTGGGAGCGCCCGGACCTGTTCAACGCCGCGGTCGAGCGTTTCCTCAAGACCGTTTACGCCTGAACGCTCCCGAGAGAGGATCAGATGCCAATAACAGCCGATGACGCGCGCGAGCTGATCGCGCAGGCACAGGCCAAGGCCGCCGAGTTCAAGAAGTCGATCTCGGCGGCGGTTGTCGACGCCGGCGGCTTCATCGTGATGGTGGAGCGCCAGGAGGGTGCCCGGCCGATCACGCCCCTGATCGCAATCTCCAAGGCGTACACCGCCGCCGTGATGCAGCGCCCCGCCAGCATGCTGAAGGGCTGGGCCGAGCACGAGCCGGTGTTCTTCTCGGCCGTGTCACAGCTCGGCCACTGGCCGATCATGGCGACTGACGGCGCGATCACGATCAAGCGCGACGGCGAGATCATTGGGGGCCTCGGGATCGCCGGCGGCCGTGCGGACGAGGACGAGCAGATCGCCAAGGCGGCGCTGGAGGCGGCTGGTTACGAGCTCGAGTTCGAGGTCTGGGGCCAGAAGAAGGTTTAGCGGCCCGCGGGCCGGAGAAAGCTCTAGGAGGTTTAACGATGGCCAACTCAAGCAAGTTCCGTGGGGACCAGGTCGGCAGTCTGCTGCGTCCGCAGCGTCTGTTGGAGGCACGTCGCCGGCTCGAGGCCGGGATGATCGACGCAGACGAGCTGCGTCAGGTCGAGGATGAGGAGATCGCTGAGGCGGTCAAGCGCCAGAAGGCGTCACGCATCGACATCCTCACCGACGGCGAGTTCCGTCGCCGTGACTTCCGCTCCGGCTTCGCCGACGCGGTCGACGGCGTCGAGATGCGCACCGTCGAGATGCCGTGGAAGACCGATGGCGGCGTCGTCACTCTGCCCAGCAAGCAGTACCTGATCACCGGCCGGCTCAAGCAGGTCAAGCGCATGACGGAGGGCGATGTCGCGTTCCTCCGCACGCTCACCCGGGATCCGATCAAGGTCACGCTGATCGCTCCCGGCTTCCTCGTCGACCGCTTCTGGATCGAGGGCGTCACCAACGAGTTCTACGAGTCGCGTGAGGAGCTCGCGGCTGAGGTCGCCGCGATCACCAAGGCTGAGATCGAAGCGCTGTTCGCGGAGGGCGTGCAGTACGTCCAGCTCGACAACCCCGGGTACTCCGCCTTCCTCGGCGACTACACCCGCGAGCGCAGCGATGGGCTCACGCGCGAGCAGGCGTTCGAGCAGATGCTGAACACCGACATCCTTGCGCTGGATGGGATCGAGCGGCCTCACCGGACCTACTCGGTCGGCCTTCATATCTGTCGCGGCAACCAGTCCAGCATGTGGCTGGGCGAGGGCGACTATGAGCCGATCGCCGAGCGTATGTTCAGCGAGCTGCCGGTCGAGCGCTTCCTGCTCGAATACGAGAGCGACCGCGCCGGCGGTTTCGAACCGCTGCGGTTCATGCCCAAGGGCAAGATGGCGGTCCTTGGTCTGGTCAGCAGCAAGTCGCCCGAACTGGAGACGCTCGACGACCTGCAGGCGCGGGTTGACGAGGCGACCCAGTACGTCGACTGGGATTACCTCGCGATCAGCCCGCAATGCGGCTTTGCGTCCGTTGCCGAGGGCGGCAATGAGATGACGCAGGATCAGCAGTACGCGAAGCTCCAGCTCGTCTCAGACGCGGCCCTGGCGACCTGGGGGATCGAGCTCTGACGATCGCGGCTAACTACGTGTCCTGGGGGATCGAGTTATGAGCTACGTGATCGCGGCCACCTACGTGGTCAAGGAGGGCGAGGCCGACGCGGTGCGCGCGGCGCTCGAGGCGATGGTTCCGCTGACGCGTGCGGAGCCGGGTTGCCTCGAGTACCGCGCGCACGCGTCAGTTGAGGACCCGAACGTCTTCTTGCTGTTTGAGGAGTACGCCGACGAGCAGGGTTACCGGGCGCACGCCGACAGCCCGCACTTTGAGCGCCTGATCAAGGCCGAGGCGTGGCCGCGGCTCGAAAGCCGCACGGTGGTTCGGGCACGGCCGCTCTGAGGCGCGGGCTCAGAGCGGGTGGCGCCCGACGAAGAACTCGGCATTGTCAGCCTGCTCGCAAGGCAGTCCTGAGTCGATCAGGCCGCGACGCAGGATCGCCATCGTCCGGTCGGGCACCTTCATCGTCGGCTGACGCAGCGGTCCGCCGTTCATCCCGTTCAGCCAGCCCTGGAACTTCCACTGCATGCGGTTGATGAACCCCGTCGTCTGCGTGATCTGACCGACCGCGGCGTTGGCCGCGCGTGCCGGCTGGATCCGCCAGTAGACCTCCATCGCCGCGTCCATGTCGCCGCTCGACGCGAACTCGAACATGCGCGGGACGCTGTCACCGTAGTACTCGGTGTTGCTGGTGCCGGTGTATTGGAAATCGGCCAGCGCCATCAGCGGGATGATCTCCCGCTCCAGGGGCGTGGTCACGATCACATCGTCCTTGAGCTGGCGGTACACGTCGATGATCCCGCCGGTGTTGCGCGCACCCTCGGCCTTGATCGCGATCACGTTGGGAATCTCGTCGACCATCCGCCGCAGCAGCCGCGGCGAGATGTCGGCCGGGTGCAGGCGGCCAAAATTCCACAGCGGCACGACGAACAGCATCACGCCCAACTCGCTGTTCCGGCAGAAGGCCTCTGTGTAGGAGAAGACATCCTCCTCCGACTGCGGGTAGAAGTTCGCCGGGTACGACAGCAGCACGTAATCGGTGAACGGCGCCGTGAGCTTGGCCGCCTCAACATTCTCCTCGAGCGTGTTGAAGGAGGCGTGGTGGACGAGTTGCAGCCGACCGTCGGCCTCGTCATGCGCCCACTCGGCGAACCGCCGGTACTCCTCGAGTGTGACGTTGACCTCGGAGACCAGCAGCGAGCCTGTGAAGCCGAGCTCGATGCAGCGGCGCACGTCGTGGCGGATCGCCTGTTCGTTAAGGGTCTTTAGGTCCGCGGAATAGGAGGGGATGATCACATTCGCGCAGCCGCGCAGGCGAGCGCGCGCCCACTCGCGGGCCTCGGACTTCAGGTAATCAGCCATGCTGATCCGGCTTCATTCGAGCCGCTCCTTGGGCGTAGGGTGATGTTCCTTTGGCGTCAGCGTGATGCCGAGCGGGATCGTCCTGCCCCGGGCGCTCGCTCGCTGCAGAACCGACCCGGCGACCGCCACATCCTGGAGCGCCGAGCCGACGGACTTGAACACATTGATGGCGCCATGGTCGATCGGAGCCGGGATCGTCCCCTGGATCAGCTCGGCAAGCGAGTGCGTCTTGCCAGCGAGCTTGATGTCTGCCCTGGCCGCGGCGATGCAGTCGCCGCTCTGCTGGAGCAGCTCAGCCGGCTCGTCGGCGATGATCAGTGCCGCCCGCTCGAGCACGCGCTCGTCCAGTTCGCGCTGCTCGGGCACGGTCGAGCCGACCGACACGATCACGGTGCCGTCCTTGAGCGCCGCCGGGTCAAAGATCGGGCGCTCGCCGTGTGAGCGCGCGGCGGCGATCACGGTGTTGGCGCTCATTACCGCGTCCTCGGCACTGTCGCAGGATCTGATCGTCACGGAGAGCTCCGCCGAGAGATCGGCCGCGAACCGTTCGCGCCGCTCCGGGGTCGTGCTGAACACGCGGACCGAGTTGAGCGGCCTCAGCGCCGCCACCGCGCGCAGATGGGCCCGCGCCTCCGCGCCGCTGCCGAGCACCGCCAGGTCAAGCGAGCCCGGGGCGGCCAGCGCATCGAGCGCAAGCGCTGAGGTGGCGCCCGTTCGCAGCTGCGTGATCGCGCGGCCGTCCATCAGCCCGAGCAGCCGGCCGTCGCTCTGCGAGAAGATCGCGATCAGAAACGCGGAGTTCCCGTCAGCTGGCTGGGCGTGGAGCTTCGCACCGAGCATGTCACCGGTGGGCAGCACGGCCGCGAGCGCACGAATCCGCGCGCCACTCGAGCCGCGGACGACGACGCGGCCAGCGCTGCGCCAGCCGGCCGGCTGCGCCATATAGGTACGGCGTAGGGTCGCGAGGACCTCATCGAGATCAATCGATTGCGCGACCGCCTCGGCGGAGACGAACACGGGCGTCTGGCTGTCGAGCTCCGAGCCTTGCACTCGGCTATTCTATCCAGGCCGAAACGCATTTCGCACCATGAAATGAGGAGGAGAGCGTGGCGGAACGCGGAGAGTCGGATCGGATCGTCAATGATGTCCTGATCGTGGGTGCGGGCATCGCCGGCCTGAGCACGGCGATCGCGATGGGGCGGCGGGGCATCAGGACGACGGTGATCGACCACGCCGGCGCGGCGGTTGGCGCTTCGATCCTGGTCACGCACCGTGCCGTGTACGCGCTGGAGGAGCTTGGCGTGCTCGACCGGATCCTCGAGGTTGGACGTCAGATCCTGCCCTCCGAGCGGTCCTGGTGGACCTACGTGTTCAACGCCGAAGGTGAGCGCCTGCCGGTGCCGGCGCCGGTGCTCGAGGATGGTTGGTCACTGCCCTCGACGGTCTTCATCTACCGTCCGCTGCTGTCCGAGATCCTCACCCGCACCGCCGTCGAGTGCGGTGCTGAGGTGCTGATCGGTGAGAGCTACCGGACCCTCAGTCAGGACGCGGATGGAGTGGAGGTTGAGTTGACCACGGGCGAGCGGCGCCGGTTTGACCTGGTGGTGGCTGCGGACGGGATCAACTCGGGCCTGCGCGCTCAGTTCTTCCCGGAGCTGGCGGGGCCGGTCTACACCGGTTCGATGAGCTTCCGGATGATGTTTCGCGACGCTCCTGAGAACTGGCTCAGTGGCCTGCACGTGGCCAAGGGAGGAACCTGTGCGTCGACGATGCTGCCCGGACGCCATTTTTACCTCGCGGTCCCCAACCATATGGAGCGCCGGCGTGTCGAGCAGGCCGAGGCGCGGGAGATCGTGCGCACGGTCCTTAGCGACTACGAGCCGTCGAAGATGTTCGCAGAGGCATCTGAGATGCTCACCGAGGACGTAAACGTGATCGTCGCGCCGTACGAGTGGATTTTCGTCGAGCCGCCCTGGCACTGTGGTCGCGTGGTGCTGGTCGGCGACGCGGCGCATGCCACTGCCCCCACGATCGGCTCGGCCGGTGGCATGGCCGTCGAGGATGCGGTGGTGCTCGGGCAGGAGTTGGATTCAGGCCTCGATCTCGATCTGGTGCTAACGAACTACGCGGCGCGCAGAGAGGCGCGGACCCGCCTCGTCGTCGAGACAAGCGCGACGCTGATGCGGACCCACCAGGAGCGCCGCCCTCCGCAGGAGGAGGCGGGCATGCGCCTGTCTGCGCTGCAGAAGCTGGCAGAGCCGTATTGATGGGCGGGTGTTGATGGGGCCGCGTCGATGGACCTGATCCGGTCAGTGCAACGGGCCTGCGGATTGCTGATCGCGTTCAGCTCGGCGGAGCCGCGGCTCACGCTCGCCGACCTCTCCGAACGTGCCGGCCTGCCGAAGCCGACGGCCTATCGGCTGGCTTCGACGCTCGTCGACGCCGGATTCATGACTCAGCACGCGGACGGACGCTATGGCCTGGGCATGAGGCTGATCGAGGTGGGTTCGATCGCGCGCGCTGACCTCGATCTGATCGAGGTGTGCGCCCCGGCGATGGAGCGTCTCGCCGAGCAGACCGGCGAGACGGTGCTGCTCGGGGTGGTCGAGTGGAGCACGCTCGAGATCATGATCGTGCATCGCGTCGACAGTCCACATGAGCTATCGGTCGCGTCACGGGTGGGTCGCAGATCGGTGCTCGCGCCTGGCGCGCTCGGCAAGGCGCTGCTGATGGGGTTGGCACCCGAGCAATTGGAATCGGTCAGTTCACGCGTCGATCTGTCGGCACACACCGATCGGACGATCGGTGTGTGGAGTGCGCTGCTCGCTGAGATTGACCGCTGTCGGCAGCGGGGCTACGCCACCGATGTGGGTGAGTTCATCGTGGACGTCTCAGCGGTGGCTGCGCCGGTCTGGCTGACCGCAGGCGCAGGCGGTGATGCGATGCCGCCCGGGGGCGGCATCACGGCGCCCACGGCCGCGGTCGCAGTGGTCGGACCATCGACCCGAGTCGACGAGAGGTTGGTGGATATGGGAGGGTCCGTTAGGGACGTGTTGGCTTATTTGACGCGCAGGAACTAATGCGCTTTAGTTCCTGCGCGATCGTGGTCGTAGAGGAGACGGAAATGGGAGCGGAAGTGCCTGGCGGTGGCGAGCGTCGCGGCGACGAGCGCCGGTCCTCGGGAGGGGAACTCGCACGTAATCTCGTCAGTCGATTCGCGTTGGTCGGCGTCTGGATCTTCCTGATCGTCCTGTTCGGGATCCTGAAGCCGGACGAGTTCCTGACTTCGAGCACGTTCACGAGTATCTTCAGCTCGCAGCAGGCGCTCGTGTTCATGTCGTGCGCACTGCTGTGCACGATCATCGTCGGAGAGTTCGTCGATCTCTCGGTTCCGTCTGTGATGGCGCTGTCAGCCACGATCCTGCCGGCGCTCGCTGCACAACACGGCTGGAACGTGTGGATCGCCAGCCTCGTCGCGATTCTCGCCTGCGTGGCGGTCGGCCTGATCAATGGCGCGCTGGTCGTCTATATGGGCGTCAACACGATCGTCGTGACGCTCGGGATGAGCACCTTCCTGCTCGGGATCGAGCTGCTGATCTCAGACAACAACTACATCAGCGGCCTGCCGCCGAACTTTGCAAAGATCGACCTGCTCAACATCTTCGGACTGCCGATCTCCTTCTACTACGGGATCCTGATGATGCTGGTGTTTGCCTACATCCTGGTGTTCACACCGCTCGGCAGGCACATGCGATTCGTCGGATCGAACCGTGAGGTGAGTAGGCTCGCCGGGATTCGCGTCAACCGGATCCGGATCGGAGCATTCGTGGCGGCCGCGCTGATCGCGGGCGTCGGCGGTGTCGTCGCATCGGCCGGCCTCGGCGGGTTCAATCCGTCGGTCTCGACCACCTACCTGCTGCCGGTGTTCGCGGCGACCTTCCTTGGGACCGCTGCGGTGGAGCCCGGCAAGTTCAACCCGCTGGGCACGCTGATCGCGATCTATTTCCTGGCCACGGGAATTCTCGGGCTGGAACTGCTCGGCGCCGGCGAGTGGGTCTCAGATGTCTTCTACGGAGGGGTGTTGGTGATCGCAGTGGCGA
Organism: uncultured Conexibacteraceae bacterium; assembly: GCA_963844665.1. Taxonomy (GTDB): domain Bacteria; phylum Actinomycetota; class Thermoleophilia; order Solirubrobacterales; family Solirubrobacteraceae; genus Palsa-465. The sequence goes on along the minus strand of CAWJPB010000005.1, from coordinate 163,636 downwards.
TCTCGACATTCGTAAGCCGTGTGCTCACCAGCAACTGAGCACACACAAGCGAGTTACGTTGCAATGAGAGAGGAGAATCAGGTGCAAGAACCAATCACCGACCCGGAGGTACGCGGCTCTGCCCGCACCCCGATTGCGCGTATGCGTCGGGTCGCAACCGTAAGTATGGGCCTGGCGGCCATCAGCGCAGCCGCACTGATCGGTGCCTCAGCCAGTTCTGCGAGGGTCAAGGCGACGATCGCGTCATCCAAGGGTGTGACGCACGCGCAGCAGGTGGTCGATTCCTACCTGGGACCGACCAACGGGTACCACACGCCAGCGCAGGCGGTCAAGGGGTTGAAGAAGGTCAAGGGCAAGACCGTGATGTACATCCCGCTGATCCAGCAGGTGCCGGCGTTCGCGATTACGGCTTCCGGCTTGCAGGCAGCGCTCAAGACCGTGGGCGCGAAGCTGACGATCTGCAACGGTGCCGGCAATCCGACTTCAGTCGCAGCCTGTGTCAGTCAGGGCGAGGGTCAGCACGTGGCGGGGATCATCACCGACTCGATCCCGTTCCAGCTGGCCGCCAATGCCTTCACGGGCGCGGAGGCCAAGAACATCCCCGTGCTGATCACCGACCAGGTGCCCGACCCCACGACCATCAAGGCGAAGAAGCTCGAATACATGCCGGGCAACCTCAACCAGCCGCAGCTGATCGCCGACTGGATCATCGCGGACTCCAAGGGCAAGGCAAACGTCGTCGTCGGCGAGGAGAACCAGGGCCCGTCACAGATCTACTACATCACGCACGGACTGCAGCCGGAGTTCAAGAAGTACTGTCCAGCATGCAGCGTGAAGGTCATCGACATTCCGCTCGATCCGACCGGCGCGGCGTCGTCTGTGACGGCCGGACTGAACTCGGATCCCGGCGCCCAGTACTACTACGGCGAGTTCGAGGATGAGCTCCAGGGTGCGCTGCAGGGCATCCAGGAGTCCGGGAAGACGAACTCGATCAGGGCTGAGTTCGCGACCGCGACCATCGCCGGCCTGACCAAGATGAAGCAGCACCAGACCCTGTATGCGGAGATCGGTGACGACGTCAACTACCAGGGTTGGGCAGACGCCGACTCGATCCTGCGGATGATCGTCGGACAGCCGGTCGTTCAGGAGAACATCCCGGAACGGATCTTCGACCGGGCCAACATCAAGACGATCTCACTGACACAGGCGGCGCAGGCCTCCGGTGTCTGGTACGGGAACCCGAACACGTTCAAGAAGTCGTTCGAGCGGCTCTGGGGCGTCATCAAGTAGCTCGAGCTGTGAGCGAAGCGATTCACGCGGCAGCAGGCGGGGGAGCATCGCTCCCCCGCCTGGTCGTGTCCGGGGTCTCAAAGACCTTCGGTCGTCAGTGCGTCCTCAGCGAGATGCAACTCCGGCTCGAGCCGGGAGAGCTGCATGCGCTTGTCGGTCAGAACGGGTCCGGTAAGTCCACGCTCGTGAAGATCCTGTCCGGTGTGCACGCGCCGGACGCGGGTGGCCAGATCCAGGTCGACGGGATCGAGATCGGGCCGATGGTCAAGCCTGACGAGATGCGTGCGGTCGGCCTCTCGGTAGTGCATCAGACGCTGGGATTGATCGAGGAGGCGTCCGTGGTCGAAAACGTCCGCGCGGGCCGCCACATCGCCAGCCGCTGGTTGCGGCGAATCGATTGGAAGCGCGAGCGCGAGAGCGTCAGCAGCGTGCTCGATCGCCTGGGTGCGACGCTTGATCTGGATGTGCCTGTCGCGAAGCTATCGGCCGAGGACCGCGCGACTGTGGCGATCGCGCGCGCGTTTCAGGATCATCAGCCCGGGCGTGGCGTGATCATCTTCGACGAGTCGACCCGTGCGCTCACTGCCGACTCGTATACGCGCTTCTATGGGATGGTCGACACGGTGCGCAGTGCCGGGGCTTCGGTGCTGCTGATCAGCCATCGCCTCGAGGAGGTGCTGGAGGTCTCCGACCGGGTCACGGTGCTGCGTGACGGCGTCGTCACCGGCGCAGGCGTAGCTACCGCCGAGCTCGATGAGGCGGCCCTGATCAAGCTGATGCTGGGGCGTGAACTGCAGCGCCTGACGGGACGCCCGAGGCGCTCCGCGGGGCCTGTCGCGGGCTCCGACGCCGCCCAGCGGGCCGCGGTGTCCGGGCTGACCGGAGCGCTCGCGCACGACCTCGAGTTCGAGGTCGGATCCGGCGAGGTTGTTGGTTTCACCGGGCTGATCGGATCCGGTTTCGAGGAACTCCCCTACCTGCTGGCCGGCGCTGCGCCGGCGCGGACCGGGGTGCTGACACTCGGCGACAGACGGTTCGAGCTTGCGAAGCTGCGCGATGGTGTGCGCAGGCTCGCGGACGCCGGGGTCGCGCTGGTGCCTGAGAGGCGCGCCGAGGAGGGGCTCGCGTTCGATCTCAGCGTCGAACAGAACATCACGGTTCCGCGGGTCCAGCGGCGTGGCTCGCCGGCCTGGACAGGGATCGAATGGCAACGGGCGGAAACCGATCGGATGATCGACACGCTCGGGATCACGCCACCGCGCCCGGATGCGATTGTCGGAACACTGTCCGGTGGCAACCAGCAGAAGGTGCTGCTCGGTAAGTGGCTGGCGGGCGGGCCGCGACTATTGCTGCTGCACGAGCCCACGCAGGCCGTTGACATCAGCGCCCGTGAGGACATCATCGAAGCGATCCGCGCGGCTGCGGCATCAGGAGCTGCGGTGGTTGTGGCCGGCAGCGATCCGCAGGAGCTCGCTCACCTGTGTGACCGAGTGCTGGTGCTCCGTGACGGCAGCATTGCGGAGGAGCTCACCGGCGACTTTGATGCCGACGCGATCGTCCACGCAACGTTCAGCGGTACTCGGGCCGCCTAGCGCACTCGGGTCAGTCGCGCACCCGTATCCGGGTTGGCCCGGGCGCGGCCAGCGGCCCGGCGCCCTACCGGATAACGTCTGATCAGTCCGGCTGGATCGGCGACTCGTGGTTCCAGTTCTCGTGGTACATCAGCTCGACGATGTTGTCATCGGGGTCGTAGATGTAGGTCGACTTCGAGTTGTTGTGCGGGCGCACGAACACCTCGGTGTGCTCGATCCCAAGCGCGGCGAGGTGCTCCATGAAACCGTCCCAGCTCTCGAGCTCGATGCAGAAGTGGTGCGGCTTCAGATCCGGCGGGTTGTCGTGGATCGTGAAGTGAAGGTCGAAGTTCCCGCGCGTGAGCAGCAGAACCTCCTCGACGCCGGGTGCGCCGCCCTGCTTGAACGGCCGCGGCACCTCGCGCATGCCGAACACCTTCGAGTACCACTCCTTGGTCCGTTCCGGATCGCGGATCGGAAAGTTGGTGTGGTGGATGGAATGGGGCCTATTGCTCACGCACTATCTCCTGTCGCGGAATGAGCTCCGATTCTCGCGCGCCGTGACTCGCATTTGCTGCACTGTTTGCTTGCACGGAAAACTCGACACGATGCCAGTCGGCGGAAGTCTGTGATCTATGCGCCGCGCTCCGGCCGCTCGCGACTCAGTTCGGGGCGACGGGCTTCTTCGGCGCGGTGCCGAAGACGTGATCCCAGAACGGCGCGCTGACGCCATAGCCGCGATCGTGGTCCTGGAAGTGATGGCGCATGTGCAACTCGCGCAACCACTTGCCCGGGCGGGTCGTCGCCCGGTGATGGTGCACGTGGTAATGCAGCATGTCGTAGCCGAGGTAGCCGGCCAGGAACCCGGCGCTCAGCGGGAAGAAGCCCGGCGAGCCGAAGATCAAATAGAAGACGAACACGAACAGCGCCGCCAGCGGCACACTCACCGAGGGCGGCATGACCAGCCGCATCGGATCGTTCGGGTGGTCGTGATGCACGCCGTGGATGATCCAATGCAGGCGTGCGCCAATGCCGTGGTCGGGCTCGAAGTGAAAGACGATCCGGTGCAACCAGTATTCGGTCAGCGTCCAGATCAGGTAGCCACCGGCGATCCAGGCGATCGCCCAGGCGCCGACGCCGTTGACGAACCCGAGCACCAGCAGCACGACGATCGTCGGGACGAAGACGAACAGCGGCACTGTCCAATGCACGCGCGACACCTTGTCGAGCCACCTCGTGTCGAACATCGTCGGCGAAGCCCGGAGAACCTCGGAGCGACTGAGTCCTGCAAGCTCTTCAGGGTGCGGTGCGGGCACTGCAACTTAGGATACCCAAAGCATGGCGCGAAATCGCTCAGCAGGAACCGCGAAACCACAATGGTGGGAAGCCCGAAGGGCTCAGAATCGCAAGCCTGCCACCTACCGCTGCCCGATCTGTGGGCAGCTGCTGCCGTCGATGAGCGAGCACATGCTGCTGTTCCCGGAGGGCGACCACGGTCGCCGTCGCCATGCTCACACCGCCTGTGTCATGCGGGAACGAGCGGCGGGCCGCCTGCTCACACGTGACGAATGGCAGCAGACTCAGACGAGTCCTGAGGAGGGGCGGCGGCGTCCCTGGTGGCGGCGCTTGAGAGGCTGATCGAGGCCGCGAGCGACACGCAATCAGGTCGATTCCCGCTCGATCACGCGCCCGAGCGTCGTCTTGACGTCGCTTGTGTCGAGCCCGAGCGCGCGCCGGGCAGCCAGCCGACCGTGGCCCTCGGCGTCTGAGGTCAGGGTCGTGAGACTGGGTGTGGAAATTGCCGCGTACTCGGACTCGTCAAAGCCGATCACGGCGAGGTCGGCGGGTGACTTGAGGCCGAGTTCGCGCATCGCCGAGAGCACGCGTAATGCCGTGATGTCGTCGAACCCAGCAACCGCTGTGAGCGCCGGATGCTGCTCGCGGAGGGCCGTCAGAACGGGCGCCACCGCGTCGCGGGCCCGAGGGATACTGATCGGAACCACGTCTGGAAGATCCAGCATGCCGGCCACCTCGTTTGCGAACCGGAGCCGGATATCGGCCAGCGGCTCGCCCTCCGGCAAGGCCAACGCGATATGTCTGTGACCGCGGTCGGCCAGGTACCGAAACTGCAGAAGCACGTGTGCGGCCATCCCGTTCTTCCAGCCGCCACCGGAGTCCTCGAGCTCATGGCCGTTCAGGTACGACTCGCCGAACTGCACCACCGCCCGGGGAGCAATCATGTCGGCCACCTGCTTGATGCTGCCTGCGGATGAGTAGCCGTGGCGAACCAGCAGCGTGAATCCATACAGCGCCAGCTCCTTGTCGAGGCCACGGATGAAGTTGCGCGAATAGTTGCCTTCCTTCGCGCGCTCGATGTTCAGCACGACGATCCTAGAGGTTCCCTCCATCAGCGCCCGCGCGATCCCGTGCGGCACGTAACCCAGATCGCGAGCTGCGTTGCGCACGCGCTCACGGGTCCCGGCTGAGATCGTCTGATTCGGGACCTCGTTGAGCACGAAGCTCACAGTTGACTGTGAGACACCGCTTGCCTCAGCGACATCTCTCAACGTGACCCTGCTCACCGATGCACCCCGTCGTTCACCAGATCGGATCCTATCCGTGCGTCTGGCGGGCTGGTTCGTCTGAGTCATAGAGCGATGGCGGTGGGTCGGACTCCTGTGCTAGCGTGCTAAAGCGCTTTAGTACAGTTTACCGCACGCAGTGAGGGAGGTTGTAATGGCATCCATGATCGAGACGCAGACCCAGGCTGTCAGCAGCATGCAGGAAGCGATGGAGGCCGCCGGCGGTCCGCTCGGTCTGTTACGCGCACCGCGTGCCGGCGTGCTCCCGTTTCCGGTTAGGTCGGAGTTCACGAACTGGCGCGACGAGCAGGAGAGCTGGCGCCGCACGGCGGTCCTGTTCGATCAGTCTCACCACATGGCCGACTCCACGATCGAGGGCCCCGACACCTACCGCTTCCTGGCGCATCTCGCGATCAACAGCTTTGAGGGCTTCGCTCCGATGAAGGCCAAGCAGCTGGTGGTCTGCAATCACGACGGTTACGTGATTGGCGATGGCGTTGCGTTCTGTCTAGCGGAGAATCACGTGCGTGTGGTCGGGCGCGCGCCAATCCACAATTGGCTTCAGTACCACGCCGAGACCGGCGACTACGACGTCTCCTATCGCCGCGACGAACGCACGGTTCGCAACCCTGCCGGCCGCGAGCTGTACCGCTTCCAGGTCAATGGGCCCAACGCGCGTGAGATCTTCGAGCGCGTCAACGGTGGACCGCTGCCGGAGATCAAGTTCTTTTCGATGGGCAGGTTCAACGTCGGTCCCTACGAGGTCACCGCACTGAACCACCGGATGTCCGGATTTCCCGGGCTCGAGTTCTGGGGCCCGTACGAGGAATCCGACGGAGTGCGCGAGTTGTTGCTCGAGGCCGGCCGTGAGTACGGCCTGACCCAGGCAGGTGCCAAGGCCTACTCCACCACGGCGGTCGAGTCCGGCTGGATCGCACAGATCACGCCGGCGGTCTACACCGGTGAAGCGCTGCGTCCGTATCGGGAGTGGTTGACAGCATCGAGCTTCGAGGCGAATGTCAACCTTGCGGGAAGCTACGTGTCGGATCGGGTCGAGGATTACTACGCGACGCCCTGGGATCTTGGCTATGGCTTCATCGTCAAGCACGACCATGACTTCATCGGCAGCGACGCCCTGCGCGAACTGGGAGAGCGCAGGCACCGTCAGAAGGTATGGCTCTATTGGCATCGTGACGACGTAGCCCGGATCTTCGCCAGCATGTATGAGCAGGGCGACCGCCGCTTCAAGTATCTGGACATGCCCGCCGGGTGGTACGGCTCGATGCAGTACGACCGCATCGAGGATCTCGGCGGCGAGCTCATTGGCCTGTCGCGCTCGGTTGCCTATTCGGCCAACGTGCGCGGTTGGATCTCGCTCTGCTCGATCGGCGAGGGCGCGGTCGCTCACGGGTCTGAGGTCGAGCTGGTCTGGGGCGAGCCCAACGGGGGATCCGCCAACTTCACGGTTGAGCGGCATTCGCAGACGCGGATCCGGGCGACCGTTGGGCGCAAGCCCTTCTCCGACGTGACCGAGGGCAGCTCGCTCAAGACGTTGAGCTGATCGCGGCTTAACAGCGGCCGTGGGTGACAGAGCCGTGCCTGGCGGGCTGACGGGAGGGCAAGGATTTTGCGGTCTTGTTCGTACCGGATGGAGAAGCGCAAAGGAGAGGTGGGTCTGTGAGTTCGGTCGATCTTCAAGAGCAGCTACAGGTGACCAGTCTGGAAGCGCGCATGGCGGAGCTCGGGGGACCGCTCGCGCTGCTGCGCTACCCCCGGTCGGGAATCTTCCCGTTCCCGATCCGGGCGGAGTTCACGAATTGGCGGGATGAGCAGGAGAGCTGGTATCGCACGGCCGTGCTGTTCGATCAGTCAGAGCACATGACCGACCTGGCGCTCGAGGGTCCCGACACCCATCGCCTGCTGTCTGATCTCGCGATCAACAGCTTTGAGGGCTTCGGTCCGATGAAGGCAAAACAGCTGGTGTTCTGCAATCACGACGGTTACGTGATCGGGGATTCGATCGCCTTCTGTCTAGGTGAGAATCACGTGCGCATCGTCGGGCGGCCGCCTGCACACAACTGGATCGAGTTCAACGCGGCGATGGGCGACTACGACGTCTCCTGCCGCCGCGACGACCGGTCAGTACAGAACCGGAACAGGACTCGCGAGCTCTTTCGCTTTCAGGTTCAGGGGCCGAACGCGCAGATGATCCTTGAGAAGGTCAACGGCGGTCCCCTTCCGGACATCCCGTTCTTCAATATCGGCCGAATCAAGGTCGGAACCTACGAGGTCACTGCGCTCAATCACCGCATGTCCGGGTTCCCCGGCCTCGAGTTCTGGGGCCCGTATGCGGACAAGGACGGCGTCCGCGAGACGCTGCTGGAGGCCGGTCAGGAGTATGGGCTCGTGCAGGCCGGCTCGAGGGCCTACGCATCCGTTGCAACCGAGTCGGGCTGGATCCCCGGACTCACTCCTGCGGTCTACAGCGGCGTGGAGATGCGCGCGTATCGCGAGTGGTTGCCGGCCACCGGATTCGAGGCCAACCTGATCCTCGGCGGCAGCTTCGTCTCAGACCGTATCGAGGATTACTACACGACGCCCTACGACCTCGGCTACGGATTTATGATCAACTTCGACCACGAATTCATCGGGCGCGAGGCGCTCGAGCGGCGTGCCGGCGAGCCGCATCGTGATAAGGCCTGGCTTTACTGGCACCGCGACGATGTCGCGAGGATCTTCGCGAGCCTCTACGAACCAGGCGAACGTCGCTTCAAGCACATCGAGATGCCGGCAGCCTGGTACGGCTCGATGCAGTTCGACCGGATCGAATCGACCGGTCGGCTGATAGGTCTCTCGACTACCGCGATCTACTCGTCAAATGCGAGGAGCTTCCTCTCACTCTGCATGATCAACACGCCCGACCTGGTCAACGGTGCCGAGGTTTCACTCGTGTGGGGCGAGCCTGACGGCGGCTCGGCGAACTGGGCGGTCGAGCGTCACTCTCAGACTCGGATTCGAGCAACGATTGGCGGCAAGCCGTTCGCGAGCCACACCCAGGGGAGCTCACTCAAACGCTGATCCTGTCGGCTGCGCGCGGTCTGCGCGCCGCCGTACACGGGCCTGCCCGCTCGGTTCGCGGGGCCCGACCGGACGCACGCGGAGCGGTCCTGCGAATTCTGAGATCTGAATGCGTACCCTATGAGACTGGCGGTTGCCCGGCCCTTCGAGATTTGCGGCCGGCTGAAAGCCTGTGAGAGTCACTCACGTACATCCACAAGCCCGTGCGACCGATCACGGGATCGCAACGAGGCAACGCCGTCCGGGTGGCGCCCGCAACGAGAGGAAACACACAATCCGATGAGTAAACGCGATTTCCTGTTCACGTCCGAGTCCGTCACGGAGGGCCATCCGGACAAGATCGCCGACCAGATCTCCGATGGTGTGCTCGATGCTGTCCTGGCTGAGGATCCGTTTGCCCGTGTGGCGTGCGAGACGCTCGTGAATACGGGTTTGGTGGTGGTGTCGGGTGAGATCACCACGACCACGTACGTGGATGTACAACAGGTCGCGCGGGAGACGATCCGCAAGATCGGTTACACGGATGCGGCGCTCGGCTTCAGTGCTGATTCCTGTGCTGTGATCAACGTGATCGACAAGCAGTCGGCGGATATCGCCCAGGGCGTGGATCAGGCGCTTGAGGTGCGCGACGGCCAGGCTTCTGACGAACTGATGGCCGCCGGCGCCGGCGATCAGGGAATGGTGTTCGGCTACGCGACCAGAGAGACGCCGGAGTTGATGCCTTTGCCGATCTCACTTGCACATCGCTTGGCGCGGCGTCTGGCGGAGGTTCGCAAGGACGGCACGCTCGATTACCTTCGTCCCGACGGCAAGACGCAGGTGAGCGTTCGTTACAGCGAGGGACGCCCGGTCGAGATCGAGAAGCTGCTGATCTCAACGCAGCACACGGACGGCTCGGAGACACGCATTCCCGATGATGTCTGGGAAACGGTGGTTCGGGCGGTGCTGCCACCTGATCTCTACGACGAGCACACGCTGCGTGCGAACTTCCTCGTGAACCCGACCGGTCGGTTTGTGATCGGTGGCCCGGTCGGCGATTGCGGGCTCACGGGCCGCAAGATCATCGTCGACACCTACGGCGGCATGGCCCGTCACGGTGGCGGCGCCTTTTCCGGGAAGGATCCGTCGAAGGTTGATCGCAGCGCCGCCTACGCGGCTCGGTGGGTCGCCAAGAATGTGGTGGCCGCTGGCCTGGCCGACCGCTGCGAGTTACAGATCGCCTATGCGATTGGTGTCGCGCATCCGGTGTCGGTGATGGTTGAGACCTTCGATACCGAGAAGATCGATCCCGAGCGGATCGCTGAGTTGATCCTGGAGCACTTCGATCTGCGGCCGGGGGCCTTCCGGCGCGAGCTCGATCTCCACAGGCCGATCTATCAGCAGACGGCGGCATATGGCCACTTCGGTAGGACCGAGGCAGACTTCACATGGGAGAGGACGGACAAGGCTGCGGTTCTACGCGACGCGGCGGGTCTACGTTCGGCTGAGGCGGTATCGGCGTGAGCATCACGGTTGTCGGATCGATCGCGTACGACGCGGTCAAGACCCCGTTTGGTGAGCGCGAGCGGATGCTCGGCGGCGCGGCCACGTACTTCGCACTGGCAGCCTCCTTATTCGACACGGTTCGGCCCGTCGGCCCAATCGGTGGTGACTTCTCCGAGTCTGACCTGCAGGTGCTGCAGACACGCGGCACGCTGACTGACGATGTCGAGCTGATCCCCGACGGTAAGACCTTCTTCTGGTCCGGCGAATATGGCTGGGATTTGAACACGCGTGAGACGCGCTACACGCAGCTGGGTGTTTTCGAGGACTTCATCCCACACCTGAGCGAGGCCGCCCGTGAATGCGATGTCCTGTTTCTGGCCAACATCCAGCCGACGTTGCAGGCCTCCGTGCTGGACCAGTGCCACAGCCCTCGCTGGACGGCGCTGGACTCGATGAACCTTTGGATCGACATCGCCCGTGACGAGCTCGTCAAGGTGATCGAGCGGGTTGATTGCGTGATGCTCAACGACGCGGAGATCAGGCAGCTGAGCGCCAAGGCATCACTGGTCGCTGGGGCACGGGAGCTGTTGGCGATGGGCCCCTCGGCGGTGATCGCAAAGCAGGGCGAGTACGGGTCACTGCTGATTTCGCGAGACGCGGTGTTCTCGCTGCCCGCCTACCCGCTGGACACCGTGGTCGATCCAACCGGCGCCGGCGACACGTTCGCGGGCGGAGTGGCGGGCTATATCGCGTCGCAGCACGGTCGGCAGGTCGACCACGCGCTGCTGTCGACAGCGATGGCCTACGGCACCGCGGTCGCATCGTTCAATGTTGAGGAGTTTGGGACAGAGCGCGTGGCGCGGTTGGCGTTCGACGAGGTGGACGCCCGCGTCAGTGATCTGCATCGGATGACCCAATTCGCGCACCCATCGGTAGAGGAGACAGTCGTATGAGCACAACCAGTCAAATCACGCCGCCAATCGCAGGCAACCTGGACTTCAAGGTCGCCGATCTGTCGTTGGCGGAGTTCGGTCGTAAGGAGATCCGCCTGGCTGAGCATGAGATGCCGGGTCTGATGGCGACCAGACGTGAGTACGGTGAGAGAAAGCCGCTTTCGGGCGCGAGGATTATGGGTTCGTTGCATATGACGATCCAGACGGCTGTGCTGATCGAGACGCTGGTCGCGTTGGGCGCCGAGGTGCGGTGGGTCTCCTGCAATATCTTCTCGACCCAGGATCACGCCGCTGCTGCGGTGGTGGTGGGCCCGGACGGTACCGCGGAGGATCCGCGGGGCGTGCCCGTGTTCGCCTGGAAGGGTGAGACGCTGGAGGAGTACTGGTGGTGCACCGAGCAGGCTTTGAACGGCTTTGACGGTGGCCCGAACCTGATCCTCGACGACGGCGGAGACGCGACGCTGCTGGTCCATAACGGCCGCAAGTACGAGCTGGCCGGTGTGGTGCCGGATCCCGCGGGCGCCGACTCAGAGGAGGAGAAGGTGATCCTCGAGCTCCTGACCCGCTCACTGACCGAGGATCCGCAGCGCTACACCACTATTGCGGCCGGCATCAAGGGCGTCACCGAGGAGACCACCACCGGCGTACATCGCCTCTACCAGCTGGCCGCGGCTGGAGAGCTGTTGTTCCCGGCGATCAACGTCAACGATGCCGTCACCAAGTCGAAGTTCGACAACAAGTACGGCTGCCGGCACTCGTTGATCGACGGCATCAACCGCGCGACCGACGTGCTGATCGGCGGCAAGGTCGCGGTCATCTGCGGCTACGGGGATGTCGGCAAGGGCTGCGCCGAGTCGCTCGCCGGGCAGGGCGCGCGCGTGATCGTGACGGAGATTGACCCGATCTGCGCGCTTCAGGCCGCGATGGACGGCTTCCAGGTCGCCACACTCGAGGACGTAGTCGCCACCGCCGACATCTTCATCACGACGACCGGCAACAAGGACGTCATCACCGCCGGGCACATGGCGGCGATGAAGCATCAGGCGATCGTCGGCAACATCGGTCACTTCGACAACGAGATCGACATGGCAGGCCTCGCCAAGACCGCCGGCATCGAGCGCACCAACATCAAGCCCCAGGTCGACGAGTGGGTCTTCCCTGACGGGCACTCGATCATCGTCCTGTCCGAGGGTCGGCTGCTGAACCTAGGCAACGCCACCGGCCACCCCAGCTTCGTGATGTCCAACTCGTTCACCAACCAGGTGATCGCCCAGATCGAACTGTTCGCAGATACCGACCTCTACGAGCGCCGGGTCTACACCCTGCCCAAGCACCTGGACGAGAAGGTCGCGCGCCTGCACCTCGACGCGCTGGGCGTAAAGCTCACGACGCTGACCGAGAGTCAAGCCGCGTACCTCGGAATTCCGGTCGAGGGCCCTTACAAACCCGACCATTACCGCTACTAGCCTGACGGCTGCTATGCGCCGGGGATGAAGGCTGAAGCCTCATCCTCGGCGGCATGCCTAAAAGAAAGGGTCCACACATGTCACGAGAGTGTCTCGTGGCGTCACGAGAGTGTGGACTGGCGGCCCCCAGAGCGCCGTCCGGTTGCAAAGTCGTCACACGGCGTCACACTTTCGGCACACGTGTGAGGGTGTGATCTAGGGACCCTGCGTGCTTCGGCGGCGAGATCGCGGGTGGCCGAGAGCGCTCGAACCTGCGGGCATGGCAGCCTGGCTGCCTGGCGGTCTGGCTCGCGGAGACACCAGCGGGAGCCAGCGGATCAAGGTCCAGAAAATAGGGACGGGTTGGGGCGGCAGCGACCGCCCCAACCCGTCGGTTGTCACAAGTGCCGGTCTCGGAGGGAGAGCGCGCTGTCGTGACCGCGCTCTCCCTCTGGACGTTGATCAGACGGTGGCCGGTGCCGGTGATGACTCCTGGAAGACCCCGAGCGACGGAATGTCGGACGGGTACACCTCGTGACCGTGTTCGGCGATGTCGCCGATCTCCATGTTCTCCGTCGACATCCGCAGAGGGATGAAGATGCCGACCAACTTGAGCAGGATGTACGTCAGCAGACCCGACCAGACGATCACCCAAGCTGCCGTGAAGACCTGCCACTTGAGCAGCTCGGCACTGCCGTGGACAAGGCCGCCCGCGGTTGTGATCGCATCGTAGGCGCTGGCGTGTGGATCGGCGAACACACCGACCAGCAAACCGCCCGCCAGGCCGGCGAAGCCGTGCGTGTAGATCACCCCCAACGTGTCATCCACGTTTCGGAACGGCCGCATCGAACTCAGGTAGTTCATCGCGTAGTAGACGATGATGCAGGCGATCACGCCGATCGCCATCGCGCCCCAGCCGTTGACGAAGCCGGCCGCAGGCGTGATCGCAACGAGACCGGTAATGATCCCATTCACGCCTCCTAGTAGCGACGGCTTGCGACCGGTCAGGTAGTCCAGCGCGACCCATGTGCAGAATGCGACCGCTGTCGTGAGGTTCGTGTTCAGGATCGCGAGGGCCATGGACTGGTTGGCCGCGTACGGGTCGCCACCGTTGAACCCGTTCCAGCCGAGCCACAGCAGACCGGCGCCGACCGCCACCATCGCGACATTGTTCGGCGCGTCGATCTCTCTGTCTCGCTGGAGTCTCGGCCCGATCACGGCCGCGGCTACGAACCCGGAGATGCCGGCTGAGAGGTGGATCACATAGCCGCCCGAGTAGTCGAGTGCGCCATGTAGGGCGAAGAAGCCGCCGCCCCAGATCAGGAACGCGTTAACCGCGTAGACGAACGTGATCCAGAGGACCACGAATGGGATCCACGCCTTGAAGTTGACGCGGCCCAGGACAGAGCCAAGCGACAGGATCGGCGTGATCGCCGCGAAGACGAACTGGAAGTAGATCAGCCCGGCCTCAGGGAACGGCAATTTGACAGTGTTTCCATAGCCGCCCGGCACGACCCCCTGCATCCCCTCAGCCCAGTGACTGAGGACTGGTCCCGGCGTTCCGATGAATCCGTGCAGGAAACCATCCGTGGCAGGGTGCGAGCCCGAGTTGAACCAAGGGATCCCGAAGCCCATCTTGAATCCCCAGAGCACCCACACTATGAGGACAACGGAGAACGTCGCGAATGTCAGCATCATGCTGTTGATCGACCAGCGCTTCTGCATAACGCCGCCGTAGAGCACCACCAGGCCCGGCACGCTCATCAGTCCGACGAATGTGGCCGCGGTCAACTGCCAGGCGGTGTCTCCCGTATCTAGCCAATGAGGCACACGTATCTCCTTGTTGTCGAGGGCACCGAACCGGCAAACGGCCGGTGGCTTGACCCCTTGGTCAAGCTGACCCTCGCAGCGTCAAGGAATCGACAGGTGCGATCCATATCCAGCGGTCCAGCCTTGTCCCGAGGGTGCTGGACATTTGGATAAGCGTCGCTCAGACGGCTGTAGTTCCGGGGCAGGCGCAGCCCAGAGCTTCACGGCGCCAGCTTCAAAGTTTCAGGCGCAGTTTGCGCAGTTACCGCAGGTGCGTGGGCAGGTCGCTCAGGTTGTCCGGTACGGAAGGCCGGCCTGGCGGCAGTTCTCGGGCAGTTTCGCAACGAGGTCGTTCTCGAGCCCCGCGATGTGACCCTGGGCCTGAGTCACACGCTCAGGGTCGGCGCAGAGCTTTCGCGCGGGCGCTCCGCACTCGTGGACAATCTCGCCGCCCATCACCGTCGTGTACGGGAAGTTCAGGCAGCCATCAGCGCTTTTGGCCGCATGCGAGGTGAGCGAGAACAGCGTCACGGCAACGAGGCCCACGATCAGCAGCATGCCCAATGCCGGAACCAAGCGGTCACGCGGGCCGCGGCGGCGAGGCTCGCGTGACGCAGCGTTGTGCCCCGGAGGCAGGATCAGCATCCGGGGCTCTCAGCTGGTCAGCGGCGCGAGCCGCCGCCGAACAGGCTCAGCAGCAGCAGGAAGACGTTCAGGACATCCAGGTAGATGCCCGCAGCGATCGGCACGGCGCTGGTGTACTTGCCCGCATTCTTGAGGCGGTTGAAGTCGATCACCGTGAAGCCGCCGAACACGACCAGCATGCCGAGGCAGTAGATGATGTTCGAGTTGGGCACCGAGACGAACAGCGTGATCAGACCAAAGACGAAGAAGACACCGAATCCGATCAGTGTCCACTTGTAGAGCTGGTTGAGATTGCGCTGCGTCGAGTAGCCAAACGCCCCAAGTGCTCCGATGAAGAGCGCGGTTGAGCCGGCTGCCTGGTAGACGACGCCGGGATTGGTATCCAGGTAGTAGACGATGATCGGCGATATCGCCATACCCAGCAACAGCGCGAGCAGGAACAGCAAACCGACTGCCAGCTGCTCGCGGCCGCGGGCGGACGCTGCCTGCAGCCCGAAGATGCATGCGAAGGCGCCCAGGAAGAAAAAGATGCCGGCGCCGCCGTGCGCGTTGCGCATGATGTAGGCACCGAGCGCCGTGAAAACGAGCGAGAACCCGACCAGGCCCATCACCTGCCCGAACACCGCGCGCGCACGGTCCCCGGTCAGTGCGGCGCCTTGGCCGAACCCGAGTTGTTCATAAGTGGGCATTCAGTTGCTCCTCAAAACGGTCTGTAAATGGCTTCATTGCAGGGGTTCACCACGAACCACCTACGCAGAAAGGTAGACCATACGGCGGCTCTCCGCCGAAGAAGACCTTAAACCCAAATCGACTTCGTAAACGTGCGGTAAGACGGTCCAGTTAGGCCGCGTGGTGCAAAGCAGGACTCCGTCGTAGCAACGGGTCACGCTCGACCGCCTCAACCAACCCCTCAGCAACAGATTCGGCATCCAAGCCGAGGAACTTGGCCAGCTCCCGCACTCGCTCACGGTGAGCCAAGCCCACGACAACGCTCTGTCGCTCGCGTGGCACCCGCGGAAGAGTGATCCTTTCCATGCCAGGTACACGCACCGGTGGTCGGAAAGTTGTGTGACAACTTTCACATTAGGCTCAGCCTCGTACAAACGTCCAGAAATCAGGCCAGCGTGGCCGGCTCGCGGGGGATCAGCGCAGGGTCGAACCGCGGTAGCAACTGGGCGGCTGATGTTACGAGTCCCCGGCTGTGGGCGAGTCCGAGGCTGTGTGCAAGCAGCGTCAGCGTCGCGGCTATGGGCTCGTCGCGGTCGGCCAGCGTGGAGGTTCCGTCCCGCTTGGCCAGTCGGGCGCCCCGGGGGCCAAGCACGAGCGGAACGTGTGCGTAGCTGGGTGTCGGCAGGCCGAGCAGGCGCTGCAACAGGATCTGGCGCGGAGTCGACTCCGCCAGGTCGGCACCGCGCACGACTTCACCGATGTCCTGGGCGGCGTCGTCGACGACGACCGCGAGCTGATAGGCGTGGACGCCGTCCGCGCGGACGACGACGAAGTCGTCGACGACGCCCGACTGCAGGCCGAGAATCCGATCGTCGAACGTGATTCGCTCGGCCTCGCCCCGCAGCCGCAACGCGAACCGCTCGCCCGATTCGATCCGCCGACGACGCTCGGCGGGTGGGATCTCACGGCAGGTCCCTGGATAGGAGCCCTCGGGCAGTTTCCCGTGCGGAGCAGAGGCGGCCTCGCGGATCTCCGCGCGCGTGCAGAAGCACGGGTACAGGCGCCCAGTCGCGTGGAGCTTTCCAAGCGCGTCGTCATATAACGACGCGCGCTCGGATTGCCGAAGCGGTGGTTCGCCCCAGTCGATCCCGAGCGCCCCCAGGTCAGCCAGGTGGGAGGCTTCGAACTCCGGTCGCGAGCGCTGTGGGTCGAGGTCCTCGATCCGTACCAGAAACCGCGCGCCAGCCGAGCGGGCCATCAGCCAGGCGACCAAGGCCGTCCGCAGGCTGCCGAGGTGCAGCGGGCCGGTGGGACTGGGGGCGAAACGTCCGTCGAAGGTCATGGCGCAGGGTTCGTTCGGGTCGCGGGGAGTAGAGGCGGCCAAGCGGGGCCGCCTCTGCCTCACAACTCGGGATCGCTGGTGCGCGGAGGTGGCTTCTGGCGGCCCCTGTTCGGCTTGCGCCCGAGAATCTTCAGGACCGGGTCGAAGCGCTGATCGACGATGCGCTCCTTCATCGGAATGATCGCGTTGTCAGTGATGTGGATGCCCTCCGGACAGACCTCGGTGCAGCACTTGGTTATGTTGCAGAGGCCGATGCCACCCTCATCGGCGACCTGATCGAGGCGGTCGACACCATCGAGCGGGTGCATGTCGAGGCTCGCCATGCGGACCATGAAACGGGGCCCGTAGTAGCGGTTATGCATGCGGTGGTCACGCAGGATGTGGCACACGTCCTGGCACATGAAGCACTCGATGCACTTGCGGAACTCGCTCATGCGATCGGTGTCAGCCTGGTCGATGAGGTAATCGCCGTTCTTGAGGTCGACGCCCTCCTTGAGGTCCTCGCGTGGCGTGAAGGGGGTGATCTGCTCGTTGACGCGGTAGTTCCACGAGACGTCGGTGACGAGGTCGCGGATCACCGGGAAGGCCTTCATCGGCTCGACGGTGATCGGCTCGAACGGGGGCAGGTGGTCGAGGCGGGTCTTGCACATCAGCCGCGGCTTGCCGTTGATTTCGGCGCTGCAGGAGCCGCATTTGGCCGCTTTGCAGTTCCAGCGCACCGCCAGGTCGGGCGCCTGGCTGCGCTGGATCTCGAGCACGGCGTCGAGCACGACCATGCCGGGTTCCGTGTCGAGGTCGTAATCCACCAGACCGCCGCTCTTCAGGTCCCCGCGCCAGATCTTGAGCCTGCGGGTCCCGACCGCCATTGGCATCTCGCTCATGCTGCTTTCTCAGCCTCCTTGCGGGCCTCGACGAGGTCTGCCAGTTCGTCACGCGTGACGACCGGCGTCGGCGTGAGGGTCATGTCGTCGCCATCACTGTGGATGACGATGTTGTGCTCGCCCCAGTAGTCGCTGTAGCCCGTGTGATCGAGGCGGCTGTGACCGCCGCGGCTCTCCTCGCGCAGCAGCGCCGCGCGCGCGACCATCAGGGAGACGGTGAGCATGTTCTTGACCTCGCGGCAGAGCTGCCAGCCGGGGTTGTAATCGAGGCGATCGGATGGTGCCGCGAGGTTGCCGGCCCGCACCTCGAGCTGCTCGAGCTTTGCGATCGCATCGGTCAGGCCTTCCTTGTCGCGGAAGATTCCGACGCCGTCGCCCATGATCTTCTGGAGATCCTTGTGCATCTCGAACGGGTTCTCGGCTTTTTCCCTCCCGCCCCCGTTGAGATAGCGATCGACATCGACCTCCGCGGACGCGACCGCATCGGCTGGCAGCGAGATCGGCTCGGAACGGTTCGCGGCCTCCGCTGCACCGATGCCGGCCCTGCGGCCGAAGACCAGCAGGTCGCCAAGCGAGTTCCCGCCCAGGCGGTTGGCGCCGTTCATGCCGCCGCTCGCCTCGCCGGTGGCGAACAGGCCCGGGACGCGCGTCTGGCCGTCGTCGGCGTCGACCCTGATGCCACCCATGAAGTAATGGCAGGTCGGGCCGACCTGCATCGGCTCCTTGGTGATATCGACGCCGGCGAGCTCCAGGAACTGGTCGTACATGCTCGGGAGCTTGCGCTTGACGTAATCGGAGTCGAGGTGGCTGACGTCGAGGTAGGCGCCGCCGTGGGGTGTGCCGCGTCCCTCCTTGACCTCGGTGTAGATCGAGCGGGCGACGACGTCACGGGTTGAGAGCTCCATGCGCTTGGGGTCGTAACGCTCCATGAAGCGCTCGCCGTCCTTGTTGCGCAGGATGCCGCCCTCACCGCGGACCGCCTCGGTCACCAGAAGGCCTGCGACACCGGGTGGGAAGACCATGCCGGTTGGGTGGAACTGAACGAACTCCATGTCGACCATCTCGGCTCCGGCCTCATAGGCGAGCGCGTACCCATCGCCCGTGCAGTCCTGAGAGTTCGAGGTGATCTTGAAGATGCGGCCGCTGCCCCCGGTCGCCAACACCAGCGCCTTGGCACTGAAGGTGATCTGCTCGCCGGACGCCCGGCGGTAACCGAAGCAGCCGACTACGCGGTCGCCATCCTTGATCAGCTGCGTGATCGTGGTCTCCATGAAGATCTCTACGGCCGAGTGGACCGTCTTGTCCTGGAGGGTGCGGATAAGCTCCAGGCCGGTGCGGTCGCCGATGTGGACCAGGCGCTTGTACGTGTGGCCGCCGAACGCTCGCTGCGACATCACGCGCTCTGGCGTACGGTCAAACACGGCGCCCCAGTGCTCGAGCTCGCGCGCGCGCTCGGGGGCCTCCTTGGCGTGCAGCTCGACCATCCGCCAATTGTTGAGGTACTTCCCCCCGAACATCGTGTCCTGGAAGTGGATGCTCCAGCTGTCCTCCGGAGCGACGTTGCCGAGCGCGGCGGCGAGGCCGCCCTCCGCCATCACCGTGTGGGCCTTACCCAGCAGCGACTTGCAGACCAGGCCGGTCTTTGCGCCTGCCTCGGCGGCAGCGATCGCGGCTCGCAGGCCGGAGCCGCCGGAGCCGAGGACGAGTACGTCGTAATCGTGATGTTCCATGGCGCTTAGAAGACGTGGTGGGGGTCGTTGAACACGCCACTCGACACCAGCCAGATGTAGAGATCGACGCCGCCGACGGTGAACATGCTGATCCAGGCCCAGAACTGGTGGTGACCGTTGAGGATCGAGACCTTCTGCCAGGCGGTGTGGCGCGTGCGTGCGGTGGCCGAACAGGAGAAGCAGTTCATGCTGCCGCCGATGATGTGGCGCCACGAGTTGCAGCCGAACGTGAAGCCTGACAGGCACAGCACATTGACGAGCATGAACATGTTGCCGACGCCGATGCCGAAGGCGCCGTTGTAGAAGAACGCGCGAATCGCGTCGATCCACAGGAACAGGACAACTATCACCGCCAGGTAGAAGAAGAAGCGGTGCAGGTTGTTGAGCACCAGCGGCAGCTTCGTCTCACCGTTGTACTTGCGTCGCGCCACGCCCGCGACCGCGCAGGAGGGCGGCGCCAGGAAGAACGAGCGGTAATAGCTCTTGCGGTAGTAGTAACACGTGGTCCGCATCCCGAGCGGGGCCCACAACACCAAGAACGCCCACGGGCGAAACGCGTTGAACCCGAAGATGCCGGGCAGGTCCGGGGAGAAGAACGGCGACTGGATGTGGGCGCCGTCTGCGGTGATCACGTAGTGCGTGCTGAGCACCGCGCGCAGGATCGAGTACATCCCGAACAACGACAGCGCAACCACGATCGCCACCGGCTGCACCCACCATTCATCGCGCCGCATGGTCGCGCCGAGCCGGCGCGGAGGGGAGGCGACTGTGGTCATCAGAGCTGGCTTCCGGGGAGAGGAGTTGAAGACAAGACTTCCTGATTATCGGCGAACCGGCCGACGCTTGACGTCACCATGGGTTTCGCATCACGCCCAGGCGGGTTAGGCTCCAGGCAATCGTGGAACGCCAATTCGATGTCGTCGTGCTGGGAGCCGGACCGGCCGGCGAGGTCGCCGCAGGGCGTCTGTCGACCCGCGGCGGCCGGCGTGTCGCGATCGTTGAATGCGACCTGGTCGGGGGTGAATGTTCGTTCTACGCGTGTATGCCCTCGAAGGCGCTGCTGCGACCGGCCGAGGCCCTCAACGAGGCCCGGCGCGTGCCCGGCGCCGCCGAGGCCATCACCGGTGGGTTGGACGTTCGGGCTGCGCTGACGCGACGCGACGAGGTGGTCCACGGGCTCGATGACTCGGCCCAGCTGCCGTGGTTGGCGGACCGTGAAATTCCACTGTTCCGCGGTGCCGGGCGGTTGGACGGGGAGCGTCGGGTGGTGGTGGGTGACGACGTGCTGATCGCACGCGAGGCGGTGATCCTCGCGACCGGTAGCACCTCCGTGACGCCGGGCATCCCTGGCCTGGCCGAGGTCGGTGCCTGGTCCAACCGGCAGATCACGACTGCCGAGGAGGTGCCGGCGCGTCTGAGCGTGTTGGGCGGCGGCTTCGTCGGAGTAGAGATGGCCACGGCCTGGGCTTCGTTCGGTTCGAAGGTGACTGTGATAGAGGCAGCGCCGACGTTGCTCGGCCGTGAGGAGCCCTTCGTCGGGGAGGAGATTGCGAAGGCACTGGAGGAGGCCGGCATCGCTCTCCGCATCGGAGTCAAAGCCGTGGCTGCGAGTCGTGACGGTGAAGAGGTCACGGTCGAGCTCGAGGACGGATCGTCTGTGGTCGGTGATCGGCTGTTGCTGGCGGTCGGCCGGCGCCCGCTCAGTTCCGGCATCGGCCTGGACAGCGTGGGGCTCCAGGAGGGCCGATACGTCGACGTGAACGACCATCTGCAGGTGCCCGGGGTGACCTGGCTGTACGCTGTCGGTGATGTCAACGGACGCGCGCTGCTGACCCACGCGGGCAAGTACCAGGCGCGGATCGCAGCCGATCACATCCTCGGCTCGCGCGACGCGCGGGCGTTCGCAGACACAGGCGGCAGAGCGCCGCAGGTCGTCTTCACGGACCCGGAGGTGGCGGCCGTCGGTATGACGTTGGCCTCAGCGCAGGAAGCCGGACTCGACGTGATCGCGATCGACCTGCCGACCGGTAGCTCGGCCGGCGCGAGCTTCGTCGGCCGCGGGTCGTCTGGTACATCGCGATTCGTGGTCGACCGGGCACGTCAGGTGCTGGTCGGCGTCACCTTCGTCGGTCCCGGCGTCAATGACTTTCTCCAGGCCGCCACGATTGCGGTCACGGCGGAGGTGCCGCTGGCGAAGCTTGCTCACGCGATCGCGCCGTTCCCGACCCGCAGTGAGCTGTGGCTTTCGTTCCTCGAGGAATATGAGCGGCAGGCGGGCGTGAGCGTCCATTCGTAAGCTTGAGTTATGACCGCTGACGGCGATCCGAGCGGTGCGTTCGAGGTCCTGATCGCAGGCGGCGGGGTCGCCGCGCTCGAGGCGACGCTGGCCTTGCGCGCGCTGGCCGAGTCGCGAGTGGCGATCACGTTGGTGGCTCCGAACACTGAGTATCGGTACAGGCCACTAGCCGTCCGGGAACCGTTCACCTCGGCCCGGACGACGACGTATCAACTGAGCGACGTGGCCGCGTGCGCCGGCGCCGAGTTGGTGGTTGACAGCTTCAAATGGCTTGACCCTGACGGACGCACGTTGCACACCAGACACGGCCGCAGGCTGCGCTACGACGCGGTGCTGCTGGCGCTCGGCGCCCGTCAGCATCCGCGCTTTCGCGACGCGCTCACGCTCGATGACAGCCGGCTTGGTGAGCAGCTCGCGCCATTCGTCTCGAGGATCGACGAGGGCACGATCAGGAGCGTCGCGTTCGTGGTGCCGTCTCTTCCGATCTGGTCGCTGCCGGCGTATGAGCTCGCGCTGATGAGCGCCAACCGGGCGAAGGCTCAAAACCACGAGCTGAGCGTGATGCTGATCACGCCCGAGGATGCGCCACTGGCGGCGCTCGGCCTCAACGCCAACGCCGAGGTGGGGCGGATGCTGGCCGAGGCAGGCGTGACAACCGTGACATCGGCCAGCTGCCAGATCCGAGAACCCGGGCGGATCGACATCTACCCGCTGCGGCGCTCGATCGAGGTCGACGAGATCGTCTCGTTGCCGGAGCTGTACGCGCCCGCTGTCCCCGGTGTGCCGACGAGCGCCGAGCGCGGTTTCATCACCGTGGACCAGTACGGCACGGTGCACGGATTGCGGCGTGTCTATGCCGCCGGTGATATCACGGACACGCCGGTCAAGCACGGTGGGCTCTCAGCCGAGCAGGCCGACGTGGCTGCGCAGGCGATCGCGGCGCTCGCAGGTGCGCCGGTCGAGCCGCGGCCAATGCGCCCGGCCCTGCACGTGATGCTGCTCGGTGCGGCTGAGCCGCTGTTCATCCGCTCACAGAGCCTTGGCGACCACGGCATTGACCTCGAGATCAGCCACTCGCCGCTGTGGGACCCCGTCGGCAAGCTCCAGACCGAGTACCTCGGCCCATGCCTGGCTGGGCTTGACGCTCAGCGCTCTGCCGCTGGCGAGCGCTGAGGCGCAGCCGCGCGTCTCAGCTCGCGGCGGCCTCGACAACCATCAGCGTGTGGCCGTCCGGGTCGCGGAACCAGAACATCGGCGGCACCGGACCACCCATGCGAGAGACCTCGGAGTCGACCTCGACCCCACGCGCCCTCATCTCTGCGTGGGTGGCGTCGATGTCCTCGCTCGTGAGCGTGATACCGGTCATCTGCGAGGTGACCTCGTCGCCTGGCGGTGGTGGCGCAAGCGCGATGCCCGCGGTGCCCTCTGGCGCGTACACCTCGACCCAACGGTATCCCTCACCAAACGGGATGTCGGTGCGCTTCTCGAGCCCGAGCGAGTCGACATAGAAGTCGATCGAGCGGTCCTGATCGGTGACCGGCACGATCACCAGGCTCATCTCACGGATTCCGGTTCCAGGCATGAGACCTCCCTTTTGAGTGACGCTGTGGTGGCGCTGGTGGCCAGCGGGCCATCAGCGCCAGGATCCTACGCCCCGGACGCCCGAGCTTGGTGCTGTCCGGTGAACACCGTGCGGTTGCGTCCGCCGGTCTTGGCCGCGTAGAGGGCCCCGTCGGCTCGACTGACGACGGACTCGGCTGTGTCGCCGTCCTCCCGTATGGCGATACCGGCGGAACAGGTCTGGTGAGAGGGCATCCGTGCGCGGACCCGCTCCGCCATCGAGTGGATGGTGTTCACCTGGTCGCCCGTCAACAGCAGGCCGAATTCCTCGCCGCCAAGTCGCGCGAGGAAGTCGCCGGAGCGGATCTCAGCTCTCCAGGCCGCCGCCGCCTCGCGCAAGAGTCGGTCGCCGGCCGGGTGGCCGTGGGTGTCGTTGAAGCGCTTGAAGTGATCTATGTCGAACATCGCCACGGCGAGCGTCTCTTCAGAATCGATTGCACGCGCGAGCCGCTCATCCCAGGCGCGGCGGTTGGCCAGACCGGTGAGGGCGTCGGTCAGGGCCTCATCTGTGAGCTGATCGATCACGTCAGCGCGGTCGATCACGCTTGCGATCTCGTGTGCGAGCAGCGAGGCGGTGATCACACGTGGTCCGTTCGGGCTGACGACACCCTGCCAGGCGACGAACATCACGCCCACCGCGGTGTCGCCCTTCAGCAGCGGCTGGTAGAGGACTGAGTCGGGAGCGCCCACAGCGCGCCAGTGTTCGACATCGCCGACGCGGGCCGCGACGTCCTTGGTGACCAGGATCGGCTCCCCGTTACGGAGCGCCTCGTAGACGGCGCTGCCCGGATCCGCGGCCCCGTGCAGGGGGGCGGTTGCTGGGTCAGCGGTCGAGGTGCTCAGTCGCAGGGTGCGTGATCCCGGCTCGGGCTCGTAGATGCCAACGGTCAACGCATCGCTGATCTCCTTGGTCGTGACGCAGGCGTCGTGGCGTGGGTCGGGGCTGTTGAACAGCTGTTGCACGGTTTCGTTGACGCGTGCGAGCATCTGCTCGCGGCGACGTGCCTCGTGTGCGCGTTCACGAATGTTCGCGACCAGGCCGTGGGTTACGAGTCCGACGATCGAGCCGACAGCAACCGCCAGCAGCGCGGACCGGTAGCCGCTGGGCGGGTATGTCGGCGGTCCGATCACGATCAGCGGAACCAGGTAAAAGGCCAGCAGCCCGGCCAGCACGATCCAGAGAGCGCGGCGGTCACGTACGTAAAGCGCGGTCTGGAAGACAGCGAGCAGTGAAACCGCGCTGACCCCGGAGATGCTGCCGCCGGCGGAGTTGCGCAGGAAGCCAACCGCGACAAGAAAACCGAGCGACCCGATCACGGTACCGGAGCGCATGTGGCCTCTGATTCCCATGGTGAGCCCAAAGGTCCAGGAGGCGAGCAGCAGCACGATCGACAGCGCGTACTGGTTCCAGAGCATGGTTGACCCGATTGGTGCGGTCACCCAGGCAGCAATCGCCGTGACGGCGAACGGTGCAACCTGCCGCAGGGCGGGGATCAGTCTGCTTCCAGTTGTGGCCGGCAACGTTTCAGTCCTCCCAGGCCCTCTGACGAGGCACGCACTCTATTGTCCACCCAGGTCTGAAGCACATGGGTGCAGCGAGCGCCGGCGGGACGCTCTGCCTATCAATAGGATCGCGATCATGAGACGACATGTGGTGATCCTCGGCGCCGGCTTCGCCGGCCTTGAATTGGCAACGCGCCTGTCGGAGATGGCGCCCGACCAGGTACACGTCACTTTGCTCGATCGCAATGACTCCTTCTACTTCGGCTTCTCCAAGCTCGAGGTGATGCTCGGACGGCAGTCGGCCAATGCCGTGAGAATGCCTTACAGCAGGATCGACAAGCCTGGGGTCGAGTTCCGGCAGGAGGCGGTCACCGCGATCGATCCGGCTACGCGCCGGGTCGAAACCGATCGTGGTGTCCACGACGCTGACGTGCTGGTGATCGCGATGGGCGCCGACTATGACTTCGCGGCGACCCCCGGGTTCGCGGAGGGTGGTCACGAGTTCTACTCGCTCGCCGGAGCCGAGCGGCTGCATGACGCGCTGACCGAGTTCGACGGTGGGCGCGTCGTGCTGTCCGTGCTTGGACAACCGTTCAAGTGCCCGCCGGCACCGTTTGAGGCCGTCTTCCTGATGCACGAGTACTTCGTGCAGCGCGGGATACGCGAGCGTGTCGAGCTCACCGCGGCGTTTCCGATGAAGCGGCCGGTGCCTGTGACGACCGAGGTTTCCCAGATGTTCAGGGACGGGCTGGCCGCGCGCGGGATCGTGGAGCGCGCGGAGACGCTGGTCACATCGCTGGATCCGGATGCAAGCGTGGCCCATCTGGCGTCCGGTGAGGAACTGGAATATGACCTGTTCGTGGGCGTCCCGGTGCACCGCGCCCCCGAGCCACTGGTGAGCGGGGGTCTTGTGGTCAATGGCTGGGTCCCGGTCGACCAGTCGAACCTGCGGACGAGCTTCCCGGATGTGTATGCGCTTGGGGATGTCTGCTCCGGAGCGCGGACCGTTGCCAAGGCCGGGATCTTCGCCGAGGGGGCCGCGAGGGTCGTGGCCGCTGACATCGTTGCGTCCATCGCCGGCGTGCCGGGCCCGGCTCCCTATGAGGGCGCGGGTATCTGTTACGCCGAGTTCGGCGACGGACTCGTTGGCAAGGTCGA
This sequence comes from uncultured Conexibacteraceae bacterium, assembly GCA_963844665.1. Lineage (GTDB taxonomy): Bacteria > Actinomycetota > Thermoleophilia > Solirubrobacterales > Solirubrobacteraceae > Palsa-465. The sequence goes on along the minus strand of CAWJPB010000005.1, from coordinate 137,579 downwards.
GGTCAACTTCCTGGGCGGTGAATCGCCGGCCGCACAGCGCAGCGACCCGTCCGTTGAGTCCGCGGCCGAGAAGGCGGAGTTCGGGGCAACAAGGCGGGCGCGCTGGTTCGGTCTCTGAACCGCGCTACGCGATCCGTCCAGCGGTGACGGCGCGATTGCGCCTGTACGCCGCCGGCTGCCGATGATCTATTCGTCTTGCGCTATTGCGAGACTGAAATGAGCTGATTGCGCAGCGCCCTCGAGCGGACGTTCGCGCGGCTTGGGGTCCAACTGCTGGGGGACGTCTGTGCTCGATCGCCGGCCGGTTAGGACATTCCTGATAGCGGTTGGGGCCGCAATCGTGACGCTGCTGTTCACCTCAAATGCGCTCGCCTCAAATGGCTTCTGGACGGTCCAGTTCGAGCAGCCCTCGTTCGGGACGATCCAGGTGGACAGCCAGGTCCCGGTGATGCAGGAGACGATTCTCGACCCGCTCGGCCTGGATGAGGTCGTCGATTACCACTACATCGAATACGAGGACGACACGGCATCTGACAGCGGTGAACTCCCCGAGCAGCAGTTGACCGGCGAATGCTCTGACAACGGCAGTCTGAGCACGCCCGGTCTGTGCTCAACCCCGGACAACTCGGTTCCCCACAACCTGCCCGATAGCGACACGGAGATCGATGTCCCCTTCAGTCAGACGTTCGACGACATCTCCGCGACCATCAACCGTCCGTATTTTTTGCCGAACCACCGGATCACTGTCACGGCCGTCCCCGATCCGGGTTACTACTTCAACGGCTGGAGCGGCGGTGGCTGCAGCACCAGCCCGACCTGTCAGATCTCGTATCTGCAGGACGCTGACATCAGCGCCGAGTTCAGTCGGTGCCCCAACAACGCCTCCTGCCTTACGCTAAGCACATCGCCGTCAGCGCTCGGCTCGGTCACGGTTCACCAGGGATCTGAGACCGGCCCGGTGATTCCGAGCCCGAACGATTGCGTCAACGGGCTGTGCACATACCAGGTCTCGCCGGGTACACAACTCACGCTGGTACCAACGGCGGCCGGCAGCGCCGAGTTCGATGACTGGACAGGCTGTCAGTCGTCGTCCACAGACAGTTCCTGCACGATCACCGTCAACGGCAACGACCGCGTCAACGCGGCGTTCGACTATCCCCTGATCATCAACAAGCCGGCATGGGAATTGGCTGTGGTCGTGACCGTCAACGACCAGTACGTCGGCGACTGCGGCGCGTCTGAATGTCACTACAGGCTGCAGCCCGGGGACAGCGTCCAGCTCGATCGCCAGGTGGAGTACGCGTCCAACGACGGGAACTACAGCGTCGTGCTCGGCTGGTCTGGCTGCACCGCCAATCCCGCTTCGGATTACGAATGCGACCTGACGATGAACGGTGGTGAAACGGTCGTGCCAAGCTACAACGACTACTGGACCGTCGCCGTTGATCAGGAGGCGAATGGCGAGGTGACGAGTTCGCCCGCGGGCATCGACTGCGGTTATGCGAACGGCCAGGCGATCGACGAGTGCAGCGCCACATTCCCGACGGACTCGACCGTCACGTTCTCCGCGACCGCCGCGCCTGGTTACACGGTCGGTGGATGGAATCAGGGAATCCCGGAGGCGGAGAGCACTGGCGAGTGCGCCTCGGCAGGGCAGAGCGCAACCTGCACGGACACGCTTGACCACTCGCCGCGGGATTTCGGCGCCAGCTTCTACCCGGATCTGACGACGCAGGTGGTGGGCTCTGGTGGGGTGCAGACAACCGCCACCCAGAGCGGCGGCGTCCCGTGTGCGTCAGCACCAAGCTCTGGCTCGTCCGATACGAGCTGTGAGGCGTTTGCGCCCGGCAGCGCCATCCAGGTCTCGCAGACGCCTTTTGCCGGGTACAGCTTCGGCTCGTTCAGCGGATGCGACAACGTTGTCGCTCAGAGTGGCAACCCGGCTCAGTGCCAGCTGAGCCTGAACGCGCCGCGAACCGTAACCACCACGTTCACCGGGCAGTACTTCGCTGATGTGTCGGTCACAAGCGACGGTTATGGCAGCGTCACGATGACGCCCTGTCCGTCCGGCGGGACCTGCGACACGACCGGCGTGGGCAGCTTCTCGGTCGCCTACGACGCCGCGACTCCGGTCACGCTCACGGAGACGCCCTCGTCGGACGGAGCGTTCAGCGGTTGGAGCGGCGGTGGCTGCAGTGGCACACAGACGACCTGCCAGACGACGATCGGTGCCTTCCTCGACTCCGGCGACACGACACACATAACGGCGAACTACGAACCCGCGTCAGACCTCCAGGTGAACGTCCTGGGCCAGGGATCGATCACGAGTTCCCCGGCGGGGATCTCGTGCCCCGGAACCTGTTCTGAGAGCTTCCAGCTCGGTTCGACCCCGACGCTCACGGCCGCAGCGGCAAGCGGCTGGACGTTCGCGGGCTGGAGCGGTGGCGGCAGCATCCCGTGCGCTGGCACCGGCACATGCTCGCCGCCGATCACCGGCGCGCCCGTGCCCGTGACGGCGACGTTCGTGCCATCATCGCCGATCACGAGCACGACTGGTGCGGGCTCGCCCACGTCGACCGGCGCCACTTTGACCGGCACCCTCGACCCCAACGGGTATGCCACGACCTATTACTTCGAATGGGGAACGTCGACTGACTACGGCACCGCCACGGTACCCGTGGCTGTCGCGGCGGGGGTCGGCGCGATGCCCGTGGCCTCGTCGTTGAGTGGGCTGTCACCGGGAACGACCTACCACTACCAGCTGGTGGCGACCAGCGCACGGGGCACGACATACGGCGGCGACGAGACCTTCACCACGCCGACGCTGCCGCCGACCGTCACGACCGGTGCCGCGACTGACGTGGGCGCCGTGAGCGCGGCCCTGAACGGCGAGATCAACCCGAACGGATACCTGACCTCCTACCACTTCGAGTACGGCCCGAGCCCGACCAATCTGGACCTGACGACTCCCACGGAGTCCGCCGGCTCAGGCGGTTCTGCCGTGAACGTCTCAGCGACGATCAACGGCCTCAGCCCGCCGGCCGACTACTTCTGGGAGCTGGTCGCGACCAACACATACGGAACGGTCACGGTGCCAGGCAACGGGGCGTCCTATGTCTCAGGAAGTGAGTTCCAGACCGTGGTGGCGGCGCCCACAATCACTCCGCAGCCGGTCACGGCGCTGACCTCCGGCACCGCAACGATCAACGCCCTGATCGACGCCAACGGCTCGACGACCTATTACGGGGTCAACTGCCAGGCCAGCGGGGGCGCCAACGCATCCAGCCAGGGACCCTCACCACTCGGCGGTGGAGCGACGCCGGTGCTGGTGTCGCTGCCCGTGACCGGGCTCACCTCCAACGAGCCCTACAGCTGCGACTTCAGCGCGAGCAATGGGACCAGCTCGACCACCGGGGCGGCCACGACCTTCACGACTCCGCGGCTGACACCTGACCCCGGGCAGTCGACATTCACGGCCAACCTGGGTGGTGGGCCGACGATCATGGACACCTACAGCATCCCGTTGGCGGTCACGCTGAAAACGAGCGCGGGCCAGCAGATCCCTTACGGCGGCGACACCGTCAGGATCAGCTCGACGCTCGGCACCGTGTCCGCGGTAACGGACAACGGCGACGGCTCATACTCGGCCACGCTGACGCCGAATCGGGCCGGGACAGCGACGCTGACCGCTACGGTCGACGGAATGCAGCTGGCCGCGCAGCCCACGTACAGCTTCGCGCCGGGGTATCTGGACGGATCGATGTCGCCGATCTCCGTGAGTCCGGGTGACACCCTCGTTTTGGGCGAGGACATCTCGCCGACGGTCACCGTCCAAGCGGCCGACTCCGACGGCAGCTCGCTCACAGCGGCACAGGTGGGCTGCACATGCGAGGTGGGTCTGACGGAGACATTCTCCGATGGCCAAGCATCCGTGCCGCTCTCCGGCTACATCAACTCCAGCGGCTACTACACGACGCCGCTCCAGAGTCCAACGTCGCCGTCCACCGTCACGATCACGGGTCAGCTGCAGTATGAGCCGCTGACGCCGATCACCGTCCACTTTGTCGACCCCGCCAACGTCGGCACAAGCTGGAGTGATTCCGGACCGACTGGGGCTGACGGACGCAGCAGCACGACGGTGACGATGCGACTGACTGATGGCGATGGCAACGATCTGACCGGCTCGTTGGGGCCGATCGACTTCACGACCGGTGAGCTCGGAACGCAGATCTCCTCCGTCACGGACAACGGCGACGGCAGCTACACCGCCACCGTGACCTCGACGATCGTCCAGCAGGTGCAGATCGCCGCTGCATTTGCCGACCACCCGGACGATCCGCTCAGCGGGTCGGGAACCGTCAACTTCGTACTGCCGGCCGCGTCGGCGTCGCTATCGACCCTGACCACTCCCGCCCAGAACGTCTCCGATGCGGCCGCCGCGAGCGTTGGTGCGAGCGTGGTGGATGCCAACGGCGATCCGATCCCAGGCGCGACCGTCGACTTCTATTGCAATGGCGGTGCTATGCCATGCGCAACCGCCGCGACCGACTCGGGTGGCGACGCGACCGCTCAGGTGCCGGACATGCTGTCAGCGGTGACGGGGGTCGAGACGGTCACGGCGGCGGCGGACACGGCCACTGCCAACATCACGCTGAACGGCTCCGCCAGCGTGACGTTCGTCGCCGGGCCCCTTGTTGCGTCCGCCGCGACTGTCGACACGGACGCCGACCTGCCATCGACAGCACAGCAGGTCGGTCGTCCTGTGGTGGTGACGGTCACGACCCGCGACGCGAACGGCGGTGCCGAGACGACGGGCGGCGCGACCGTGAGCCTGGCGAGCACACTGGGGACGCTCAGCACGGTCACGGACAACGGCGACGGCACGTACACCGCCATCCTGGGGTCCTCGCAGGTGGGGACGGCCACGATCACCGGAACCGTGAACGGCGTCGTCCTAGCGCAGACGGCCGTCGCCTACTTCTCAAACCCGCCGGCGGATCCGGCGTCCGCGTTCACGGTGTCTGCCAGCTCGGCAGTGGTGGGTCAGAGCGTCACGCTCGCCGTCCACGCGGAGGGGTCCGACGGGTATCCGCTGATCGGGCAGCCGATCTCGATCAGCTGCCCGTCCGGCAACGTCTCCGTGACGACCGATTCCGCCGGCAATGCCTCCACCAGCTGTACGTCAGACAACGCGGGCACCTTCACCTTCGGCGCGAGCGTCCAGAACGAGTCGCTGTCTGCGACGCCTTCGGTCTCATTCACGGCCGGCCCAACCGTACCGGCGGACTCGCGCCTCAGCTACACCGCTCCGACCTCCTCGGGCGGCCCGGATCCGATCGAGGTCGATGCGGTGGATGCGTTCGGCAATCTCACGCACGACGGCGACCACGACGTGGAGCTGCAGACGACGTTCGGCTCGTTCAGCAGCAACGGATCGGTCACGAGCAGCGCTGCGCAGTCCACCTCGGCAGCCGGCCCGGGGCGCTGGTTCGCGACTCTCTATCCGGCCGGCGCCAATGGCGTCGCCCATGTCACGGCCACGGTCGATGGTGTTCCCGTCGGGCAGACGCTAGACGTTCCCTTGACGACATCCGCGGGTACGGCGACCGCCCCGGGTTCTGTCGCGGGTGGCGGTTCCGGGAGTGGTTCGGGTGGGAGCGTGGGTGGCGGTTCAGGGAGTGGTTCGGCTGGTGGCACCTCCAAGCAGGCGCCGACGCCGAAGCTCGGATCGCTCGACTCGTCGGCGACGCTGCAGACGATCGAGGGCGGCATCGCCGTGACGGTTTCGAACGCGAAGGGCAGGTCGAAGGTGACGCTCACGATCCGGTTCGGTAGCAAGACGCTGACCGCGTTCGAGGCCACGGCCTCCAACGCAGGGAAGGCGACGGTCAAGTTCCACCTCTCGAAGAAGCTGGCCGTGAAGTATCACGGCAAAAAGCTCACGCTGCACTTCGTCGTCACCGACGACAAGGGCGTCAAGCACACGATGTCGAAGACTCTGAAGATCGCCTAGCGGTCCGTGCCTTCGTCCAGCAGGACGATCAGTATTCGCCCTTGATCACAAAGTAAGAGCCGCGGATGACGCCGGCCAGCTTCGATCGTTGACGCGCGAACTTGAAACTCGCAAGCTCCTCAGGAATCTCCATGCCCTCAGACAGCTTGAAGCCGACTGCACGCTTACCCGCTTCATCGAGGCCATACATGACGTTGATCGACAGACCGGACTCGTAGAACGCATAGACCATCTTGATGCCGTCAACCTCGAAGCCCGACACCTCGAGTGCCGGGGAACCGATCACGATGTCGCGTTCGTCGGCAAGGATCCGACTCAGCCAGCTGAGCGCCTCCGGATCCTCCGCGGGCGGCACGACCGTGAAGACGTGGTCGTACTTGTTCTTGAAGTATCGGGCTTCATTCGCGCGCAGCCCAGCCAGGGCCTGGGCCACCGGGGACGACTCGAGGCCAACTGTGTACACATTCTCAAAGTCGACTGCGTACGCCATCACGCCTCCCGTTCAAGATCTCAACTCCTGTGGGCACGGTTCCGGCCGATCCTAACCCGTGTGCTTGGCCGACGCTGATGCTGTTTTCGGCAACGCCGTGGCTCCGGATGCCTCACGCCCCGACCGGCTGGTCCCACTCGATCGCGAACTGCACCGCCTGGGCGACTCGCTCTGCATTGGGTCGATAGGCGTCCTCGAGTGCTGGGGCGAGTGGAACCGGCATGAACGGCGCTGCAACTCTCCCGACTGGAGCCAGCAAATAGTCGAACGCGAGATCGTGGATCTGCGCGGTCAGTTCGCCGCCGAGTCCCCCGATCGTGACCGCCTCGTGGGCGACCACCGCGCGTCCGGTCTTCCGCACTGAGGCCGCGATCGTGTCGCGGTCGAGTGGCACCAGCGATCGCAGGTCGACCACCTCTACGTCGATCCCCGCTGCCGCCAGACCGACGGCTGCCGTCAGCGACTCGCGGACCATACGCGAGGTAGCCAGCACGGTCACGTCGTTGCCTCTTCGAGCCACGTTGGCGAGGCCGAACGGGATCGGTTCAGGCTCGACAGGTACCTGCTGCTTGGCGAAGTACAGCGCCTTATTCTCCACAAAGACCACCGGATTTGGATCGGCGATCGCAGACAGCATCAATCCGGCGGCGTCCGCCGCGTTCGATGGCATCACCACCTTCAGGCCGGGGATATGAGTCAGCCAGGCCTCGAGTGATTGGGAGTGCTGTGCGGCGCCTCTGCCGCTGGCTCCCCCCTGTGTGCGGAGCACCATCGGCACCGTCAGCTGCCCTCCGGACATGAAGTGCGCCTTTGCGGCCTGGTTGACCAGCTGATCGAGTGCGAGCGTGATGAAGTCGATGTACATGATTTCGATCACCGGTCGATAGCCAGCCTGGGCCGCGCCCACCGCGACGCCACAGACGGCGCTCTCACTGATCGGGGTATTTCGCACTCGTTCGCGTCCGAACTCCTCGCTCAGCCCTTTCGTAGCGAGATACGGACCGCCCTCGGCAACGTCCTCGCCAATCACAATAACCTGGTCGTTTGCCCTCATGGCATGGGCCAATGTCGAGGCGATCGCCTCAACGAAAGTGGTCTCCACTGTCTCAATCACAGAGGGGTATTCAGCTCGACTTCAGGCATTACGCCCGCGTACACCAGCGACTGCGCCAGCTCCATGGACGGTATCGGGCTGGCGCGCGCGAGTGAGACTGCCGCCTCGACCTCTGAACGGGCCGCTTCCTCGATCCGCAGGACTTCAGTCTGGCGAATCCATTTCCGTGCCAGGCAGAGATTCTGGAATCGTGTCAGCGGATCTCGCCGTTCCCATTCCTGCTCTGCGAGCTCGTCCCGATAATCCTGCGCGTCGCCCTCGTAGTGACCGCGCCGGCGATATGTCAGGCACTCGAGTAGGAATGGTCCTTGACCACGCCTCGCCCCCCGGAGGAATCCACCAAACGAGCTCCAGACCGCCTCAACGTCGCTTCCGTCGACTGTTGCGCGACCGAACCCGTACGGAGCGACCACGTCGGCAACCAGCTCGACATTTGAGTGCTCCTCGCGGGAGGTGAACTCCGCCATGCCATTGTTCTCGCAGACGAAAATCACGGGCAGCTTCCAGAGCGAAGCCAGGTTGACCGACTCGTGGAAGGTCCCGGCCTGCACGGCACCATCGCCGAAGAACACCACGGCCACACGATCCCCGCCCTGAAGACGTCCGCAGAGAGCGTCGCCGACGGCCATCGGCAGGTTTCCGCCGACGACACCGGTTGCGCCCATGAACCCGTGTGCCCGATCGACGAGGTGCATCGAGCCTCCGAGCCCACGGCAGAGCCCGTCAACGCGACCCATCAGCTCTGCCATCGTCCCCGGCATGGGCGCTCCCTTCGCCAACGCATGCCCGTGTCCCCGATGTCCGCTGTAGACGGCGTCGTCGTCGCGGAGTTGCCGGCAGACTGACGCTGCAACGCCTTCGCCCCCGGTTGACAGGTGGATCAGACCGTGGACTTGGACGGAGCGCTTCAGCTGCGCGACCCGCTCCTCGAAGAGACGGATGCGCCAGATCGTCTCGAGAAGGTCGCGCGCTGTTTTAGGGCCCAGCTTCGCCACGGGTGGGTCTCTCGTTCGAGCCGAGGGTGTGGGGCACGTAGGAGGCCGTCAACGCTGGGTGGCGACCGAAGCCTCGCCCACTACCTGCTTGACCGCGTAAACGATCTTCTCCGTGTTGGGTAGCAGGTACTGCTCCATGGGCTCGCTGTAGGCGATCGTCGCGTCGAGTGCCGTGACCTGTCTGATCGGAGCCTTCAGGTGTTCGAACCCGAACTCCGCCACGTCCGCAGCTATCCGTGAAGAGAACGAGCCATGTCTAGTTGCCTGATCCACGAGGACCAACCGCCCAGTCTTCGCCACGGAGCCGATGATCGTGTCGAGATCGAGGGGCTGAAGCGTCCGTGGATCGATCACCTCTGCGTTGATGCCTGCCGCCGCGAGCTCCTCGGCCGCCTCCAGCGCCAGACCCACTTCATATCCGATCGCGACGATCGTGACGTCTGAGCCAGCGCGGCGCACGTCTGCCACCCCGAACGGGACCGCATACTCGCCATCCGGCACGTCGCCGTGCTCGAGCGTCAGCAGGTAGTGCAGCAGGTAGACGACCGGGTTGTCGTCGCGAATGGCCGTGGTCATCAGGCCCTTGGCGTCAGCCGGGGTTGCCGGGGTCACAACCTTCAGGCCCGGAATGCCCGTGAACATCCCGTAGATCGTGCCTGTGTGTTGGCCGGACCAGCCGGCTGTGAAGCCGTAGCCGGACTTCAGTACCAAAGGAACCTTGACGCGACCACCGCTCATGTACCGAAAGCGGGGTGCCTCGTTGGTGACCTGATTCATCGCCACCAGCATGAACTCGGCCATGAGCAGCTCGACAACTGGTCGGTAGCCGGCCAGCGCGGCGCCGATTGCCATCCCGATCTCTGCCGTCTCTGAGATTGGCGAGACGCGGATCCGGTCTCGTCCGAATGCCTGGACCAGCTCGTGATCGTCGTTGGGGGCAACGTCCTGGCCGTAGTAGAGAACCTTGGGATCGCGCGCCATCTCCTCGGCGATCCCCTCCATCACCGCCGCGATGTATGGAATCTCGTGTGACATTTCGCAATGCTCCTTAACCGCGTTAGGCGTAGACGTTGTCGAGTGCACGATCAGCATCAGGCAGTGGGCTGTGCAAGGCGAATTCGACCGCTGCTTCCATCTCAGCCTTGGCCTCTTGCGCGATCGCGTCCGCGTCGTGGGAACTTATGACGCCACCCTCGATCAGATGCCGACGGAAGCGCGGGTTTGGATCACCACGTAGTGCTGACTCGTACTCCTCGCGGTTCCCGAATACCTTGACCGCCTCGTGCTCCTCGTAATGCAGCGGCACGCCCGGAGGGGCGATCAGATTACCGTGGGCGCTGAGGCGATAAACCTTCGACTCGATCAGCGTCGGACCGTCCCCGGCTCGCGCGCGCTCGCCCGCAGCTTTGACCGCGTCGTGGACCGCCAAGGGATCGCCACCGTCCACGGTCACGCCGGGCATCGAGTAAGCCCTCGACTTCGTTGCGAGCGGCTCGCCGGCTGCTGCGTTTGCGTCCTCCTGGTCCGAACGCGTCGCAACGTTGTAGTCGTTGTTCTCCATGATGTAGACAACGGGAAGTTTCCACACGGACGCGAGATTCAGCGACTCGTGGAACGCGCCCTGCTTGGATGCTCCATCCCCGAAAAAGCACAGGACGATGCGGCCGTCCCCGTCAAGCTGAGCTGCCAGCGCGGCCCCCGTGGCGTGCGGGATCCCCTGGCCGACGATTCCAGAGGTGGCCAGCAATCCCCGCTCCGGATCGACCAGATGCATAGATCCGCCGTAACCGCCGCATAGCCCGTCGCGACGCCCGTAGATCTCAGCCATGATCGCGTTTGTGGGTGTCCCGAGCGTGATTGGGTAGCCATGGCAGCGGTACGTCGCGGTCAGTTGGTCACCGGGCATCAGTGTCGCTAGTGAGCCAACGATCGATGCCTCCGCGCCATCCGCAAGGTGTGTATGTCCCCGGATCACCCCAGGGTGCTCCTCGAACGTTCCTTTGACACGCTCTTCGAACTCCCGAATCCGCACCATCTGGGTGTAGATCCAGACCAGCTTGTCGCTATCCAACTCCGTCATCGGATCTCTCCTATACCGTCTCGAACTGCGCGATTGTTGTCGCGTATGTGCGCGTGAACGCCTCGTCTATCGGGAGCGCACGTAGGTCACTCGAAAGCACTTCTACTCCCCACGGCTCCTGGTATCCGGCAGCCTGCAGTGCCCGCACGTAGCCCCGAATGTCGAACTCGCCCTCACCGGGCAGGCGCCGGTCGCAGGTTACCTCGTAGACGAAATCCGCGAGGTTGTAAAAGTGACCGTCGGAGAGTTCGACCCAGGCGATCTTTGAGATGTCCACCTGGCGAAGGACCTCTGGCTTAATCGACAGCTTCGACATATGCCAGGTGTCGATTGCTAGGCCGAGGTTCTTTGGCGAGCCGGCCCGTTCTAGCAGGTCGAGTCCGGCCTCCAGCGAGGCGACCTGCGGATCCGACGGGATGATCTCGTAGGCGATCGTCGCGTCTGTGCGCTCGGCGGCCTCGGAACAGATGTCGGCAAGCGTTTCAGCCAGACGGTCTATCTCACACGTCGCAGCCGGGATGTTGCCGGCCTTGATGTGATGAGCGTCGAATGCGGCTGCGGTATCGAACAGCACGTTCTTGACGCGGTCCGACTCGATCTTCTCTGGCGAGCCCTCAGGCATGAAGAAGTCCTGCAGGAACTCGATCTCGGTGTGGATGAGTCCCGCATCAGAGAAGATCTTCGCTATCTCCGGGAGTGTTCGCAGCTCGAGCTGATGGAAGATGTCGGCTGACCATAAGCCGATACCCGAGAGCCCCACGCGAGCAGCCTGGTCGCAGCGGTCTCGCCAATCAAACAGGCTCCACTCGCGACCGTGGTGAATTTCCACCGGACCGGCCACGGTCCAATAACAGGCGACCAGATCAATCATGACCGCCAAGGTACCCGCGCCAGTCGCCTAGGAGCAAGCAATCTTGTGCCGGGGTTCTTGCCGATGCGCGCTCCGTACGAGCGCGGGGCCGGGTCGTGGACACCTGATGTGCGAGTAGCGATGATCCCCGCGGGCGCGACCGGCGCGGTCGGCGATTGCGTTGGCGTCGAGATCCAGCGCTTCGAAAGCGGCCGGTCCGGCTGACCGCGTCCAACATTTGTGAACGTTCTGTGCGCGGCTACGCAATGCATCGTGCCGAAACGAACAAGCTCAGGCCGATATCCGGCTGTACGGTCTGGCGAAACTGGAGAAACCTTGCGATGCGGCCAAGCCGGTGCGATGGGATCGGGTCCTGTCGGACGACTTGATCCTCGCGGGTGTCCAGGCTCGGCAACTAAACACAAGCGCTCAGCTTGAGATTTGGTGGTGAACTGGTGGAAGTCCTGCAAACGAGGGGTCTGCGCCCCAAGCCTTCGTACGACCTCGGCAGTCCTTGGGCCGACTATCGCATCGACTCGTCCTCGGACCTCGCGGGCCGAGAGGTCTCTGTGACACTCGACGACGGCACCGAGACGTCTTACGAGTTCAAAGAGACGACGGTTTTGAGTCGAACGAACGGGATCGACGAGGTCGAGGAGTCCTCCTACGATGCGACTGAACTCCGGTCCGGTGTCTTCTTTGTCCAGATCCCGACCGAGGATTTTGAGTCGACGACTTCGCTAGTCCTGAATTTCGCGGACGAGTCAGGCGTTCTGGTCCGGAACACGCTTGTGTATGACCTTGAACGGCCCAACTTGCGGCAGGTCATCTGGCCGTTCGTCTTCACTGGCTCGGCCGGCGTCCTTCCGGAGATCTCCGCGGAACTGGTTGGAAAGCGGGCATATGCCGAATATGCCGACGGGCACACTGCGGAGCACATCTACGTAAACCCGCGCCGGTTTGGCTGGCAGGGTCTCGGGAAGTTCGATTATTCCGGGTCTGAGCTGGATGATTCCACGACCTGGAAGATCGGTGAGGAGCTCTACCTGCTCACCTGGGTAGAGGAATGGCAGGCCGTTGCTGCATGTCTGCTTTTGGATTTCCAGCAGTTGCGGAACACAGGGATCCTGTTCGGGCGAGATGACAAGGGAAAGGTCCACACGCTCTGTGGAGCAAGGCTCGCCAAGCTCGGCGGCGTCAACTACCCGGCTGGGTATGAACCCCCGGGCCTGGCCCCGGCTGCCACCGCGTAGATAGGGGTGATTGGCGACAAATAGAGCGACGCCGACCGACGCGGTCAGTTCCATCAGATCGCGTTCTGTTTCGTCAAGTCGGAGCTGTGTCGCTGCCAGTCAACGTGTGAAACCGACAGGAGGCCGCTTCATGGAAGTGTTGGAGACCCGAGGGATCCGCCCACAGACACCGTACGATCTGCGCAGCCCGTGGGGTGACAATCGCATCCCATCAACGACGGTGCTAACAGGTCGTGAAGTCGTGCTGACCAGGGACGACGGCGAGGTCTTCACCCTTTCGCTCGGGGAAGCGGAGCTCTCGTGGCGGGAACCCGAGTCGTCTTCGCCGATCACCGCCAGCTATGACGCCGTCGAATCGCGTCCGGATGTCTATTTCGTCGATTTTGGCCACAGTGATCAGGACAAGATCACCTCGGTCGTGCTGAACTTTCGTACGGGCGGCGCGATTGTGATTCGGCACACGATCGTTCGCGGGAACGCGCGCGCGGATCTTCGCCAGGAGCTCTATCCATGCGTGATCGGGGAGGAGGGGACCGCTCCGGGCTTGACTACGGAACTCGTCGGCAAACGGGCATATGCCGAGTACGCGGATGGCCATGCCGTCGAGCATGTCTATTTCAATCCGCGCCGAATCGTTTGGCAGGGGCTCGGGCGGTTTGAGTACTCAGGCTCGGAGTGCGATGTCTCGACCCTGTGGAAAGTGGATGAGAAGCTGTACCTGCTGACCTGGGTCGAGGAGTGGCAGGCCGTTGGCGCTGCGTTGTTATTGGATTACGACGCCATGCGGAACGTTGGTGTTCTATACGGTCTGGATGATGGTGGTCACGTGCATACGCTGTGCGGCGCGCGATTGAAGCTGATGAGCGAGATGGATTACCCGGTCGGGTACGAGCCCGGCGGGGTAAGCGGAACAATTTGACGTGGTGGAACAACTGACGTAGAGGAGTTGTGATGAGGTCGATACGCAATAGCGCCCAGCGCTGGGCGGGGTTAGCAACAACGACGACTGCACTGGCCGTCGCTGTCCTCGGTATTACAGGAGTAAGCGCGGCCTCCGCGGCGGGCTCCGGCGGAACCGTGACCATTGGTCTGCAGGCTGGTGAACCGATTAACTACATATTCCCGTTTATGACGTCACAGTACGTGAGTCAGACGAACATGTATCCGTTCCAAGATCTTATGTATCGGCCACTTTATTGGTGGGACGGGAGCCCGTATCAGTTGAACTCGGCCAAGTCGCTTGCCGATAAGCCGCAGTTCAAAGACGGCGACCGCGAGGTCATCATCAAGATGAAGTCGGGCTGGCATTTCTCGAACGGCGAAGCCATCGGACCGCAGAACCTTGCGTTCTTCCTGAACATGCTGCAGGCCGAGCGGACCAAGTTCTGGGGTTATCTGCCAGGTGCGTTCCCGGACACGTTGGCCTCTGTGGCATACAACAATGCCGCCGGTACAGTCACGTTGCATATGAAGACGAAGGTGAACCCGCCGTGGTTCTTGGAGAACCAGCTGTCACTGACGACGCCGCTGCCTCTCGCGTGGGACCTGAGTGGTGCTGGGAAGAAGGGTGATTGTGCATCAGAGAATCATGCCGTGGCGGCCAAATCGTGCCCGGCCGTCTACAAGTATCTGACGAGCCAGGCGAGCAGCACCACAACCTATGCGACCAATCCGCTTTGGCAGATAGTGGACGGGCCGTTCCGTCTGAGCAAGTTTGGTCCAGGCGGAACGTCGGTGACGCTGGTCCCGAACAAGGACTACTCAGGGCAGCCCAAGCCGTCGATCTCCTCGCTCGATTTGAGCATCGCGACGTCAGACGCTGCGGAGTTTGCGCTTCTCAGGTCGCATGCGCTGACAATCGGATACGTGCCGTTCAACTCGGCGCCCAAGAAGGCGGCGAACGCGGCTACGCCCGCGATCAACCCGGTGCCCGGCTATACCTTCGAGCCGGTCACAGCAACCTGGTCCTACAACGACCTGTTTTGGAACTACAACAACCCGCAGATAGGGCCGTTGATCCATCAGCAGTACTTCCGTCAGGCTATGCAGTCCCTGGTGGACCAGAAGGGCGACATCGACGCTGCGCTGCGCGGATACGGATTCCCGGACGCCGGGCCCAACCCACCACAGCCGAGTAATCAGTTCGAAACGCCCTACGAGAAGAGCCTTCCCTATGGCTTCAGCGTGGCGAAGGCGAAGAAATATCTGACCTCGAATGGCTGGTCGGTTTCGTCCGGGAAGCCAGCTAAGTGTGTTCGTCCTGGCAACGGTGCCGGCGAGTGTGGGGCAGGCCTTGCGAAGGGCGCCGCCATGCCGAGCATCAAGCTTCAATATGCGGTAGGCAGTCAGGCCTGGGCGTTGGAGATGAGCAGTCTGCAGTCAGCCGCGTCACAGGTCGGGATCGAGATCACACCGGTGTCAACGCCCGAGTCGAACCTTGCTCAATACTTCGCCGGCTGCACTGCGAAGCAGCCAACATGCAGTTGGCAGATGATCTACCTGGGCACAGATGAGACAGACACGCCCAACTTCTATCCGGAGACCGGCGTGGTCTTCAGGACGCATGCCATCTTCAATGTGTCGAACTACAGCAGTCCGTACGTCGAGTCGCTGTTCAACAAGATCTACACGCAACCAGGCAATAAGGCGCTTGACACGCTCGACAACTACCTGACCAAGACCGCGGCGCTCCTATGGGCTCCGGTTCCGGCTGGGCCTCTGTACGAGGCGAGCCCGAGCCTCAAGGGGTTCACGCCAAGTCCGACTGAGGTGCTCGAGCCTGAAAACTGGAGGCTGAGCAGCAAGTAAGGCTACGTTCCTGACAGATAGCCCGAGCCGGATCCTGTGGTCCGGCTCGGGCTTGTCATGAGGGCAGTGGCTCGCGGTTTGCGCCGGGCGCCGCGCTCGCTGCGCACCGGATTCGCTGAAAGGCGTTGACCCATGACGGCCTATATAATTCGACGCTGTATTCAAGGGCTTGCGGTGGTATTCGTCGTTACGCTCGTGGTCTTTGCCCTTTTGCATTTCTTGCCGGGCGGGCCGGCGCGGGCGATCCTCGGTCCTAAGGCGAATGCGGCTGAAATCGCCGCCTTCGAGAAGGCCAACGATTTGAACCGGCCGCTGCCTGTCCAATATGTGCTCTGGCTGGGGAAGGTCCTGCATGGCGATCTGGGCTACTCCTATACGCAGAACCAGAGCGTTGCCTCCCTGATCGGGGAGCGGCTACCCAAGACACTTGTCTTGACTTCGCTTTCGCTACTAGTCGCACTCATCGTCGGCGTACCGCTCGGCATGTATCAGGCCGCGAAAAGGGGCGGGGCAATCGACCGGGGCTTGACGATCGTGAGCCTCACGGCTTATTCGATCCCGATCTTCCTGGTCGGGGTCCTGGGCGTGTGGTTGTTCGCGATCAAGTGGCCATTACTGCCAGCCGAGGCACCCCAGGGCACATCAGTCAGTCAGATCTTGTCGGATCCCGCAGGCCTGGTATTGCCGGTCCTGTCGCTGGGGCTGGGGTCGGCCGCGGTGTTCAGTCGGTACATGCGGTCATCCACAGCCGAGAATCTGGTGCAGGACTATGTTCGCTTCGCGCAGGCCAAGGGCGCGACACGCTCCCGAATCATGTTTCGCCACGTGGCGAGAAATGCGCTTGGACCGATCGCCACGCAGCTCGGACTGTTCTTGCCTGTACTCCTGGCCGGCACCGTGATCACGGAGTCGGTCTTTAACTATCCGGGCATGGGCCTGCTCTTCTGGAACGCTGCGACAACCCGCGATTATCCTGTCGAACTGGGCGTAGTGCTCGTGGTCGCGGTGGCGACCGTCGTCGGTTCGCTGTTGGCCGACATCGCGTACGCGGTGTTGGATCCACGAATCCGGTACGACCGTGCTTGATCCTGTGCCATCCAGTCAGTTCGACCCTGGGGACCACTTGGCCGCCGACCCGACCTCCGCGTCCGACCGAGCTGGCGGGCCGCTTGAGTCAGGGCTGGCCGCTCGCGTCTCTGCCCCCCTGAGCCGTAGGGTTCTGGTCCAACTCGGGCGAAACCGGACGGTCGTCATATCGGCCGGCCTGTTCCTGCTGATTATCCTCTTCTGCTTTCTGGGGCCAGTCTTCTACCACACGGATCAGGTGCACGTGAACTTCTCAGCCGTGGACCTGCCCCCCGGCACCCAGGGGCACCCGTTGGGCACCGACGACAGCGGCTACGACGTTCTCGGACGCTTGATGGCAGGTGGCCAAACCTCGTTGATCGTGTGTGTCACGGCTGCGCTTCTCGCCGCCTGCGTCGGGAGCATGCTCGGAGCGTTTGCCGGATTTGTCGGCGGTGTGCTCGACACGCTCCTGATGCGCTTCACCGACGGTTTGATCGCGATCCCCCAGCTGTTTGTCGTCATCGTTGTGGCGACCATCGTGACTCCGTCGAGGACAAGTCTGATTCTCCTGATCGGCGGGCTTTCGTGGTTCACGACGGCGAGGCTCGTTCGTGGCGAGACGCTGCGGATACGGAAGCTCGAATACATCGATGCTGCTCGGGTATCGGGCACATCAAGCCGGAGCACGATCCTGAAGCACGTGTTGCCCAATTCGGTCGGCGTGATCGTAGTGTCGACAACATTTCAGGTCGCGGACGCGATTCTGCTGCTCGCTGCACTTGACTTCCTGGGACTTGGTATCCCTCCGCCTGCGGCGAGTTGGGGCGGGATGCTGACATCTGGCCTCGACTACATCGCCGATGGCTACTGGTGGCTGATCGTGCCGGTGGGGGCAATCATCGTCCTCACTGTGACGTCCGTGAACTTCATGGGCGATGGCCTACGAGACGCACTGGAAGTGCGATTGAAGGAGCAGTGACAGGGGACATGGACGCGCTGCTTGAGATAGATGGGCTGACGACCGAGATCCAAACCCGCGATGCCACCGTGCGAGCGGTCGATGGTGTGTCGTTGAAGGTTCATGCCGGGGAGACGCTCGGCGTGGTCGGGGAGTCAGGATGCGGCAAATCGATGACAGGTCTCTCGGTCATGCGCCTGCTCCCGTCGGGCGGCCGGATCGTCGCCGGCAGCGTCGTCCTCTCCGGTCGAGATCTGACAAAGATGTCCGAGGGGGAGATGCGTGCCGTGCGTGGCGCAGAGGTCGCAATGGTCTTCCAGGACCCGATGACTTCCCTCAACCCGACGATGACAGTCGGGGACCAGGTCGCCGAGACGCTTCGGATCCACCGACGAGTGGGACGTAAGGAAGCGAACGCGCGGGCCGTCCAGATGCTCGATCTCGTCGGAATACCGAGCCCACGAGATCGAATGCGCGCGTATCCGCATCATCTATCCGGAGGGCTGCGCCAGAGGGTCGTGATCGCGAGTGCGCTTGCGTGCGATCCGAAGCTCTTGATCGCTGACGAGCCGACAACGGCTCTCGACGTCACCATCCAAAGCCAGATTCTGCGTTTGCTCGAGGACCTGAAAACCGAACTTGGGATGGGTCTGATCCTGATATCCCACGACATGGGTGTAATCGCGAGCTGCGCCGACCGCGTCGCAGTCATGTATGCCGGTCAGGTGATCGAATCTGCCGCGTCCGCAAGCCTGTTCGTGCGAATGCGCCATCCATACACGCAGGGGCTGCTGGGATCGATCCCCGATCTTCATGCCGGGCACGCCGAAGAGCTGTACAGCATTCCGGGGCAGCCGCCCAGCCTGGTGAACCCGCCTACGCATTGCAGATTCGCCGCCCGATGTCAGCACGCTCAGGACAAGTGTCGGACGCAGGCTCCCGTACTCACCGACACGGATGGGCATGCCTTCGCATGCTTCTATCCGGTGGACGGCCCGGTCACCGGTGCTGATTCGAGAGCTCACAAGGCATCGAACGCGACAGAGATTCCCCGCGTGGACGCGGAGCCGCTTCTCGTCATCGACCACGTGACGAAGGAGTTCCCCGTCAGAGAGGGCGTGTTGGGTCGGCGATCCAACTCCGTCAAAGCTGTATCGGATGTCAGCCTCAGCGTCATGCGGGGGGAGACTTTTGGCCTTGTCGGCGAGTCCGGCTGTGGCAAGAGCACGTTGGCGCGGGTAATCCTGGGACTAGAACTCCCGGACAGCGGAAGTATCCGCTTTGGTGGGGAGGACGTGTCCCGGCTGCGTGGACGGGCTTTGCGACGACTTCGGGCTGGCGTCCAAATGGTCTTCCAGGACCCTTATGCGTCCCTCGACCCCCGCCTACGCGTCGCGCCGATCGTGAGGGAGCCACTCGCGGCTCAGGGCGTTGGGACCCGAAAGACTCAGAACACCCGAGTTCGTGACCTGCTCTCGGACGTGGGTCTGCCCGCCGAGGCCATGGGGCAGTATCCACATCAGTTCTCTGGGGGCCAGCGCCAGCGGATCGCGATTGCTCGCGCTCTGGCGGTATCACCCAAGCTGGTGGTCGCGGACGAGCCGACGTCTGCGTTGGATGTTTCGATTCAGTCGCAGGTGCTGAACCTCATGCGCTCGCTTCAGCGAGAACAGGAGTTGACGTATGTCGTGATTTCGCATGACCTCGGCGCGGTTCGTTACCTCGCCGACCGAGTCGGTGTCATGTACCTGGGCAAGCTCGTGGAGGTGGGTCCGGCCCAACGCGTCTACGAGAACCCGGCGCATCCATACACATCGGGGCTCCTGGGTGCGGTACCGGAGGTGACGGCGAGCCCGAGAGAAAAGAACATAGAACCGACCGTTCGGGGGGAGCTGCCGTCGGCGGTGGATCCGCCCTCCGGCTGTCGGTTTCGCACACGCTGCCCGAAGGCTCAGGCAGTTTGCGCCCAGGAGGAGCCGCCGCTCCTGGATCTCGCGACGGTCGGGCACGGAGTCGCCTGCCACTTCCCGCTGGGTGCGCCAGCGCGCGCTGAGGCTGCGGCAAAGACATAGGTTCGGTTTCTCGCTCGAGCGATCGTTGCTGCGGGCTTCCGATCGTCGGTGCGCGGGGAATGAGGTTGGTGTCAGAGCGACTTCGGAAGCTCGCCGCCGGCAAGTGCGATGTGCCGTACTTCGCTCGGGGAGATACCGAACTTCCGTTTGAAGATACGTGAGAAATGGGCGGAATCGCAGAATCCCCAGCGGAAGGCTATGTCGGTGACAGACCCGCCATTGCGCAACTTCAGGTCCTCAAGGCAGCGGCGTAGCCGCGCGTTCCGGACCATTACCGCGACAGACTCGTCACCGTCCTCAAACAGGGCGTGGAGCGCACGGACTGACATCGCGAAGGCGCAGGCGATGGTTGTGGGTCCCAGGTCGGAGTCCTGTAGATGGTTGCGCACATAGAGTCGGATCTCGGCCCGTAGGGCGGCCCGCTCGGCCGCCCTACCAGTCGGCAGCTCCGGTTCGACCGTCGCACGGAGCAACTCCAGCGCGACGTTAGCGGCAGATACTGAAGCCGACGCGCCGAGCTCTGAGGACTCGATAGCGAGCGCGTTCATGTAGCGCACGAGCAGTCGTGCAGGCCCGCTCCGGTCAAGCGACGGCAGACTGCTCAGCTCGCCCAGGCGCGGGCAGACGGAGAGCACACGTTGGCGGGGGAACAGGAGCGTGCGCTTATGGAAAGGCTTGATGATTTCGATCTCGGTCGGCTGGGTTCCGTCCCAGATCGCGATCTGGCCCGGCGTGAGCGTCAGCTCTCGGCCGCCCTCCCGCACCATCTCGACGCCCTTGTGAACGAATTGGAATCCGAGCACGTCCTCGCTACCGACGGGGCCTGAGACACCGATCCTCGAAGCATCACGAAGCCCCCTGAAGGGCGCTGCCATGCAATCGACCAGCATGATGTCGTCGACCGCTCGGCGGACGACGCCGCCACTGAACTTTCCGGGGGTTCTGTCGGTGACGGTGATGTCGAAAGACAGGTGGGTGGTGGCCAGAACGTCCGACCACGAGTCGAGCTGGCTCGAGACGTCGTGGCCTTGCGTGGCCCATCTCTCTGCGTAGTCAGCTTGGCCGGCTCGCTCCGGGTGACCGGCATGTACGCGAGAAACGCGCGCCGCGGGCAGTGTGCTCACGGGTCCTGACGCCTCCTACTCACGGGTGCTGCTCATCATTAGCTCTATTTCTCGAAGCATCCATCGTGATTCGAGTCCCGAGTCGTAATGATACTCGTGCTTTGCATGCAGAACACTGGTTTCCGAGCCGACGAATCGGTCGGGCAGGTCGCGGGTTCGCGGTGTTTCAAGCGCGTCGACACGGCGCCGCTCACGCGCCCCGGATGACGACCTTGAGAGCCTCCGTGGGGTTGTCGATCGCAAAGCGGAGTGCCTCAGGGAAGCGTTCCAACTCGAATTCGTGGCTGACCAACGCCGCCAGCTCCAATACATTTCGCTCGGCGATCCGGACCGCTTCACCGAACACCTCGCCGGTACAGCAACTGACACCGAGGAAATCGATCTCCTTCTCTGTCAGCACACCGAGCCGAAATGGGAGCTGCTGGTTCGACATGCCCACCTGCACGGCACGACCGGCGCTCGAGACGATCTCAAGCATTGTTGCCACGGCCGTGGCTGCGCCGGTTGCATCAAAGACCACTGGTGGTCCGCCGGGGCCAGCCCAATCGCGCGCCGCACTTATTACTTTGTCACCTCCGTCGGCGCCGGATTCCCAGAGCAGCGTGTCAGCGCCATTTGATCGTGCCACCGCGAGCCGGCTCTCCTGCAGATCTACGACCAAGGCAGAGGCACCGTACTCCCTGGCGACCAACGCGATGCACTGTCCGATCGCCCCGCCGCCGAATACAACCGCGCGCTCGCCGGTCGCCAGCCGACCGCGCCGTGCCGCCTGGACTGCTATCGATAGCGGCTCGACCAGTGCGGCCACACTTGGCCGTTCGACTTTGATCGGGAAGACCTGACGGGCCGGCACGATCATGCGCTGCTGCAGCCCGCCGTCGAGATGGATCCCGATCAGGTTGAAGCGTTCACAGACGTTCGGACGGCCGATGCTGCACGGGTAGCAGGTATCGCAGCCAATCAGCGGCCAGACCGAAACCAGTGATCCGACCGCCAGCCCACGACGGCATCCCTCGCCGACGGCCAGCACCCGTGCGCCGATCTCATGTCCGAGCACTCGAGGGAACTGGTCTCCGCCGGCCTCCGCGGACAGCTCACCGAGGAAGAAGTGGTAGTCGGAACCGCAGATCCCGACTACCTCCGGCGCCAGCAGAACTTCGCCGAAACCCGGCTGTACCGGCTCCGAACGCTCTTGAACGGACACGCTCCCAACCGATTCCGCAACCGCGGCCCGCATCGCTACCTCCTCTAAACCGAACTGATCCAACTGAAACCAGGAGCACGCTCGGATATGCCGCCGTGCTGCGGTCTCAGACACGAATGGATACATGGTTGAACCGCATAAACCCAGGGCTTCGGTAGCGACCTGCACTATTTGCGCCAGCTTTACGCGCTGGCAGTCGATTAGGGAAAGGCCTGCTGCAGAGAGCAACTGTCGCCGTCCAACAGCACCGATCGTGGGGATGTGGCAAAACTGGGGCGCGGCGGCTTGACGGACTCCGCATGATTGCTATACCGTTCTGCGACTGGTCTAGACCAGTTGTTCGCCCGGGAGGGGCCCGCAAGAGGAGAAGTGATGGCGAGTATCAGCTATATCGATGCAACCTGCATTTACCCGGGAGCGGAGGCTCCCTCGGTTGATCAGCTGAGCCTCGAAGTCGACGATGGAGAGTTCATGGTGCTGGTCGGGCCGTCTGGGTCAGGCAAGTCGACTGCCCTGCGGATGCTCGCCGGCCTCGAGCTGGTCAGCTCTGGTGAGATCAGGATCGACGGCTCCGACGTGTCCACCAAGGCACCGCGCGACCGCGATATAGCGATGGTCTTCCAGAACTACGCGCTCTATCCCCACATGTCGGTCGGCGAGAACATCGGTTACGGGCTCAAGCTGCGCGGCGTCGCCAAGGAAGAGCGCCGCGCCAGGGTGCGCGAGGCAGCGGGACTGCTCGATCTCGAGCACCTGCTCGACCGTAAGCCGAGGGCGCTGTCCGGCGGTCAGCGCCAGCGAGTCGCGATGGGGCGCGCGATCGTTCGCGAGCCGCGCGCCTTTCTGATGGACGAGCCGCTCTCAAACCTCGACGCGAAGCTGCGTGTCGAGACCCGCGCGAACATTGCTGGGCTGCAGGCCCGGCTCGGTACCACGACCATCTACGTAACTCACGATCAGGTCGAGGCGATGACGATGGGTCATCGCGTCGCGGTCCTGAAGGACGGCCGTCTGCAGCAGGTCGATACCCCGCGCAACCTCTACGACCACCCAATCAACCTGTTCGTTGCCGGTTTCATGGGCTCCCCGGCGATGAACCTGCGCGAAACGACTCTGAACGGAGACGGTGTACGGCTGGGCGGAGTCGTCCTGCCGCTGTCGCGCGCGACGATCGGCGTGGCCCACGCGGCAGGGTTGGACACGCTTACGCTGGGCATCAGACCCGAGGCGGGCGCCGCGGTGTCGCCCGGAACGGCCGGCGCGCTCACGCTCACGGTCACGCTGGTTGAGGAGCTCGGCGCCGACGCCTACGTCTACGGCCAGCTCCCGGACGATCCGCCGGACGCGCGCCCGTGGGTGCTTCGTTGTGAAGGCCGGCAGCTACCCGCAATAGGCGAGAGCCTCAGCTTCACATTGAATACCGAGGCCGCGCACCTATTCAATCCCGGGACCGGCGAGCGCCTTGACTGAGCAGGACCAATAGCGATGGTCACCAGGACCGACCACAGCGCTACCACCGAACCCAAGTACTACACGGTCAAGCAGGACCTGCTCGAGCTGATCGCCTCGCTCGAGCCGGGATCGCCGGTGCCGACCGAGCGAGAGCTGGCGAGTCGCTGGCAGACATCGCGCACGACGGTACGTCAGGCGTTGACTGAGCTGGTGGTTGAGGGACGGTTGGTCCGCCGTCAGGGCTCGGGCACCTACGTGGCCGAGCCCAAGATCACCTGGCCGCTCTACCTCGCCAGCTTCACTGAGCAGGTGCACGCGAGCGGCTTCACACCGTCCTCGCAGGTGCTCGGTACTCAGCGCGTGGCCGCCGGCGCTGAGCTGGCCAGGCAGTTGGGTGTCATCCAGCGTTCTCCGGTCTACAAGATCCAGCGTCTGAGGCTTGCTGACGCGTGGCCGATCGCGGTGGAAACCTCATGGCTCTCGGCCGAGCGCTTCGAGGGGCTGACACGCTTGATCCGCACCCGCGACTCGCTGCACGCGATCCTCTCGGACCACTACAACACGCACCTGCGTGCCGGGGAGGAGTCGATCGCGACGGCCCCGGCGACGCCGCGCGAGGCTGGCCCGCTCAGGGTGGACGTGGGAACGCCGATGCTGGTCGTAAGCCGCGAGAACTTCGACACCGAAGGAGCCCCTGTCGAGGTTGGCGTCACCTGGTTTCGCGGCGATCGGGTCACGCTCGTGACCCGTCTCGCGTCAAAGCGCCGCTGACCCTCGCGGGGGCACGTCCAGCAGGTGCATCCGCGACGGGCCGTCGCAGACGCGACGGCCGGCAGGCCTCGCGCAACCGGCCCACAGGCGCGCGCGACGGTCTTAGCTGACGAGTGCCGCGCTCACAGCCTGCCAGACCAGCGGCGAGGCCGGGGTCGCAAGATGCGTCATGTGCCCACAGGCTTCATAGCCCCAGGTCCAGAGGTCCTCGACCCCCTCCTGGCGGGCCCCGGCGATTGCCGCCTCGAGCTCGGGTACATCGTCCTCATCGAGTCCGAAGCTGGGGAGCCAGAGCTGCGCCCCGACCCCGGCGCGTTCCGCGGCCTCGCGTAGCAGCCGCGCGAAGCGCGCCACGAACGGCCCGGCCGGCTCATTCCAGTGCTTCCAGTACGGATCGGTTGCGAGGATCGAGAGCCCAGGTAGCGCGGCAACCTCATCCCAATCGGCCATGCCAACAGCACCCTCGGTCGCCGGCAGCAGGCAGATCGCATTTGCTCCGCCGCGCTCGGAGACGTGCGCCACCAGTTCGCGGAGGAAGCCGACCACGGACGCCTGACGGAAGGCCTGTACCTCGGGAGTCAGCTCGTCCGGGATCTGCCCGCCGAACCGCTCGGCGCAGCGCTCGCAGCGGCACGTCCAGCGCGTCGGATCGTCGACGCCCACGTGCGCCGGCACGACCCATGCCGGCTCGTCCCAGAAGACCATGTCGACTCCGCACTCGAGAACCCAGTCGGCCCACGCCTTGCAGAACGCACGGTAGGCCTCGCTGTTCAGGCAGGCGGCCGCAACGCGGCGTCCATCATCGAGGACCTGGCACTCCTCGGGGTGAAAGGCGACCCAACGGCTCTCGGCTTCACCGCCGAACGTCCGGCCGAGCCCCCACGGACTCGCCTCAACGAACAGGCCCTGTTCATGAGATATCTGGACGATCTCCGCCATCGTGCTCCGGTAGTAGGCGAAGTCGTTCTCAGAGAAGGTGTGGAGCACCCCGCCATAGCCGCGCTCGGCCAGGTCAGCCATGTCCCGACGCACGTGGCGCGGGATCCGCACTCCGAAATACGAACATCCGGCTCTAGTTGTGTGCTGCAACTCAACCCCTTACGGCGCCGGCGGTGAGGCCGAACGCAATTCGACGCTGGACGAGAAGGAAGAAGATCACGACCGGAATCGAGATCATCGTGGACGCGGCCATCACGGCGCCCCAGTCGACGGCGCGGCTGCCGCCGTAGAAGTCAGCGAGCCAGACGGTGATGGTCTGGGTGCTCCCGCTGTGCAAGAGCGTGGTCGCGAAGATGTACTCGTTCCAGCTCGTGATGAACGCGAACACCGAGGTAGCGACCAGCCCGGGTGCGACCAGCGGCAGAAGGATTCGGACGAACGCGCCGAGCCGGGTAGCGCCGTCGACCATCGCCGCCTCCTCGAGATCCTTCGGGATCCCGATCAGGAAGCCGCGCAGCGTCCATACGCAGAACGGCAGGGCGAAGGTCAGATAGACGATGATCAGACCGGTGAGATTGTTCACGAGGTGATAGCGGGCCAGTACCACGTAGAGGGGAATGACCAGCCCCGTCGGAGGGAGCATCTGGATCCCGATCACCAGCACGATGAACAGCTTGCGCCCGGTGAAGCGGTACTTCGCCAGCGCAAGGGCCGCGAAGAACGAGACCGTGAGTGCGACTACGACGGTGGCGGACACGACGATCAGACTGTTCCTGACGTCCGTCCAAAAGTACGGCCGCGCAAGGGCGGTGCGGAAGTGCTGCAGCGTCAGCTGGGTGGGAAACCAGGACGGCGTGAAACTGTTGATCTGACCGTCGCTCTTGAACGCCGTCGAGATCATCCAGTAGACGGGGAACGCCATTACGACGAACAGGATCAGCCCGATCGTGTTCCAGCCGGCCTGGCGGCGAGCTCTGCGGCTCATTCGTCACCCACCCGCAGCATGCTTCGCACGTAGAAAAAGCTGAGTGCGGCCACGATCAGGAGCATCAGGATCGAGATCGCTGCGCCGCGGCCGAAGTTGGTCTGCCCGTAGCCCTCGACGTAGAGGTAGATGCTCATCAGGTAGTTGCTCGGTGTCTGTTGGCCCGGGCCGATCAGGAGCCACGGCTGCGTGAACACTCCAAAGTCCCAGATGATCGAAAGGCTGGTCAGGATCAGAAGCACGGGCTTGAGGACAGGCAGTGTCACGTCCTTCAACACGCGCCAGGCTCGGGCACCATCCATCTGGGCGGCCTCGATGAGCTCGTGCGGCACCTGCGATAGCGCCGCGTAGACCGTGATCGCGACGAATGGCAGCCCACCCCAGACGATCAGTGAGGTCACCATCAGGTACTGCGACGGTGTCGACTGGTACCAGTTGTGCTGAAAGTAGTTGCCGAGATGGAGCTGGGTGAGCGCGTAATTCAGAATTCCGTTCTGGACGTTGGTCATCCAGCTCCAGACCTGGACGGCGACCACCGGTGGCATCGACCATACGAGGACCAGCGCCCCGGTGAGCATCAGCCGCACCCAGGTCGAGACTTGGACGAGGAGCAGTGCGATCAGCGACCCGAGCAGCATCGTCAGTCCGACGTTCGCGACCGCGAACACGACTGTTCGAATCAGCGTGTGCCAGAAGACCGGGTCGGAGAGGACGCTGCTGTAGTTGGCCAGCCCGACATACGTGCCGTGATGGGTGATGAGCTGGAACAGGCCGTACTGCTGGAACGACAGCTTTACGAGGTCGACGATCGGATACCCGAGCACCGCTATGAGCACGATGATCGTCGGGGCAAGCAGCAGGTACGGCGTGGCGCCGCGGGTCAGGCGGCGGCGTGCGACGTACAGCCGCCGCGACCGTGAGGTCGCGGCGGCTGACTGCGTCGTGGTTTCGCTACCGGTCAGGAGGCCGGCTGGTTGAGGGTTTGCGCGATGTTCTCGCTAGCCACCCTGGCAGCCTGCGTAACCGTCAGATGCCCGGTCAGGAACTGGGAGAGCATCGTCTTGAGGATGTTGCCGTTCTCGACGTCGACCCAGTTGACGGCCTGCGGCACGAACCAACTGCGCGCGGCGGCCTTGTCGTTGACGCTGCCGTCCAGCAGGTTCGTCGCGTTGGGGATGTTGCCCACGGCAGCCAACGCCTTCTCGCTGGCTGTGCTCGTGTAGTCGGCGATCCAAGCGAGCGCCTGAGCCTGGTTGGAGCTCTGCGCCGGCACCGCCAGATCGGAGCCACCGAGGAAGCCCGGCATCGGCTTGCCCTTGGTGTGGCTCGGCATGACGAACTGCTTTGTCACCTTTGTGTAGTTCTTGCCGGTGCAGCACGTGTACCACGCCGGACCGTAGTTCGCCGCCGTCTTGCCTTCAGAGAAGACCGTGTACGGGAACGGGTTGGTCCCGTCCAGCGACGCGCTCGACTTCGGCTGAGTGGCGTCGAAGAACTGCTGGAACGCGGTCAGACCCTTGATCGAGTTCTTCGAGTCAAGCGTGCCGACCCACTTGCCGTGCTCCTGCTTGGCGATCGATCCGCCGTAGTCGAAGACGAATCCGAGCGCCGTGTACCAATCCTCGCCACCGACGTACATCGGCGAGAAGCCCTTGACCTTCTTCTCCTTCTTACCGACCTTGACGAGATCTGACTCAAACTGCGCGAGGCTCTTCGGTGCGCTCTTCACGCCGGCCTTCTTGAACAGATCCGACCGGTAGGTGATCACGCGTGAGCCCGCGTAGTAGGGAACCCCATACAGCTTCTTGTTGTACGTCGAGGACGCCGTGAGACCTGAGAGCCAGTGGCTGGAGTTCGCGAACTGAGACTTGTCCCCGCTGATGTTCGCGAACGCGCCTTCGGCCATGTACTTGGTCATCTCGGTGTTGCCCATCTCGATCACGTCCGGCGTGTCGTTGCCGGCGATCGTGGCGTCGAAGTTGGACAGGTGGCCGCTCCACTGCTGGTAGTCAACCTTGACCGTCCAGCCCGGATGGTTGGCCTCAAACGCTTGGTTCGCGGCATTCACGACGCCCGGCCAGCCGTTCTGGGCATCGACCTGAAGCCACACGGTGAGCGTGTTGCTCGAAGCGGCCGACGCGGTCGACGCCATGGCCACCCCGAACGCCATTGCGAGTACGGCGGATAACGCCGCGATACCCCGATACCTCATAAATCGTCCTCCTATCCTCGACGCGAGCGAGCCGACAATCTCCGACCTTCCGAAGACGATTGTCCGCCCGTGCCGTTAGTGGCTTAAACCATCACTGGTCTAAACCATTAGTGGTCTACACCATTAAGTCGGAATGTCCCACAGCAGACTGCCTGTGTCAAGAGCCAGACGGCGGCAGAAGCTGGGCGCTAATCGAGCGCCAACTACAGACTTGATGCCGCGACGGCCTTCTTGAACGTCACGACCGCCTGCTCGGCGGTCGTGATCCGCTTGCGAGACAGCAGCCCAGCTCGGGCATCGGCAAGCAGCTTGGTAAACGCCAGCTGCGACGCATCCGCGGATCCGGCGTACATGGCCATGTCCAGCCCGGCGTTGAGGGCATGGAGCGCGGGTGAGGGCTGCTTCGTCAACGCGCCCGCCTCAAGGTCGTCGCTGATGGTCACCGGGACTCCGTGCCCGACGGCCTGGGGCAGTGCGCTCGAGTAGGTTTCGGGCGACTCGACCGCAGGCAGCGGTCCTGTGAGGTTCGGGTAGATGGCGTTGCTGACCATGACCATCGCCATTCGGGTTGCGCCGCAGCGGTGGTAGGCGTCCCAGTCAGCTTCGAGGGTGCTCGACGACGCACTGAGAGTCACCGGGCCAATGTCCGTGCTGGTCCTTGCGAGGCCCAGGCCCGGGAAGTGCTTGAGCGTGTAGCCAACGCCCTGGCTGGCCAGACCGGCGGCGAAGGCGCAGGCACGCGCGCCGACGCTCGGCGCGTCGGTCCCGAACGACCGGGGTCCCAGGAACGAAGGTGTGGAGGACTCGACGTCGGCAACTGGAGCCAGGTCCAGATTGACACCGACCGAGCGCAGCAGCTTGCCGGTCTGGACACCTTCGTTGCGGGCCATCGCCGTCGAGCTGATCTGGTCCGCGTTCATCGTCGGCGCCCCGGGGAGCCGCCGCACTTCGCCGCCCTCCTGATCGGTCATGATCAGCAGCGGCGGGTTGCCGCCCGCCTTTGCTGCCCGCTGCATCTTGATCACCAGGGTATGTGTGGCGGCCACACCGCCAGTCGTGTTGTCGGAGAACAGAATCACGCCGCCGAGCTGCCCCGCTCTGATCCGCGTGAGCAGTGACTGCGGCGCGACGCCGCCGGTGAAGGATCCAACGAGAAGCTGGCCGATCAGCTTCGGCAGGGGAAGCTGAGTCGTGGATGCGGCCGTGGTCGCGCTGCGAGACGGCCCGTTCGCGTTGCCTGTGCCGCGAGACAGCCTCGCCATGGTCGCCTGCGGAGCAGCTGCGGCAGCCACGGCCGCCAGCGCAATGACCAACGCTCCCACGCCGAGCCAGCGGCTCGTTCGCAGCAGGTGACGCGCCGCGGCCACAGGCCTCTGGACCGGTGCAGAGTGATTGAAGACAGCCCCTCTCATCGGCTGATGACTGTACTCACGACGTAGGAGGATCCATCGACGTCGAAGCCGCTTCGTCGAGCAGCTTGCACGCGTATAAGTCGAACCTACGGCGAATTTGCAGCTAGGTCGACGTGCAAACGGCGCCTTCAGGCGAATTCGCAGGCGCTTGACAAGCCAAAACCCACGAGATAAAAATTTGCTGCACGGGATCGCATATTATTCCGGAACAGCGTCCGGTCCCTCTTGGGGTGCTGAGTCGCAGCTAGGACTACGGGGCAGACGCCTCAACTTTGGGAGAGGGGCAGGGCAAGTGATCGATACCAGGAAGCCAGCGGCCGCGGCTGCGACCGCACTGGCGGCCGTAGCCGTGATGACGGATGACTGCATCGGTTAGGGGCTCGATGTCTCCTGGGTCGGAGCTCGACGGCAAGGTCGTCGTGATAACCGGCGCGGCCAAGGGCCTCGGGAGCGCCTACGCGCGCGCGTGCGCTGCAGCAGGCGCGGGCGTCGTGATCAACGACATCGATGAGGATGCGGCGATCGTGGTGGCTGACGAAATCACGCAGCGCGGCGGCAGGGTCCGCGTGCACATCGGCGACATCTCACGGCATGAGTGCGTGGTCGAGTTGACGGACCTCGCCAGGCATGACTTCGGCTCGATCGACGGCTTGATCAACAACGCCGGGATTCGGCCGACCGGCTTGTCCTGGGAGGAGGATCCCGAACTCGTCCGAAGGGCCGTCGAAGTCAACCTGCTGGGAGCGCTGCTCTGCGGCATCGAGGTGCTCAAGGTTATGCGCGAGCAGGGCTCGGGTTCAGTGATCAACGTCTCATCGCGAGCACAGAGCGGCGTCCCCGCGTCGGCAACGTATTCTGCCACCAAGGGAGCGCTCGCCTCACTGACCTATTCCTGGGCACTGGACGTGCAATCGCTGGGCGTGCGTGTCAACGCGGTTGCGCCGCAGGCCGGCGGAACCGCGACGCGCAATCCCGCGACGACACGGCCGGGAGAGCCGACCGCTGAGGACATGACACCGCTTATCACCTATCTGCTCTCCGATCGTTCGCGTCTGGTGACGGGGCAGGTCATCCGCATGGGACGTTCACGGCCTCCCTACCTGGACCTCGCACTGATGTCGCACCCGGGCACCACCAAGTCCTACGCGAATCCCGAGGGTTGGTCGGTCGATGCGCTTGCGCGATTGTTCGACTACACGCTGGGCGCGGAGCTCGAGCCCTATGGGGCGAATCCGGTTCCGGCCGCCTATCGAATTCTCGATGGCGTGCCTCTCCTCATCAACCCGGCAATCGGCATCTGAGCCTTCGGCTCGCCCAACCCGACTGAACCGACAGAGAGTGAACGACAGGGTGTCAGAGAGAGTGCAACTTGAACCGCTCGAGCCGACCGTTGCCCGGCAGCTGCTCAGCGTCCAGACGGCGACCATCTCCTACCAGCTTCGGCGTATCGGGGTTCAGGGCACATTCCTCCGCGGCCTCGTTCCGACTCGGCCGGATCTACCGATGCTGGGCGTCGCACGCACGCTGCGCTACGTCGCGTTCCGGTCAGACATGTTCGAGCGCTATGGGGGCGGTATGAATGCGCAGAAGCGCGTGATTGACAGCATCAACCCTGGCGAGGTGCTTCTGATGGAGGCCCGCAACGAGCGGGGGGCGGGCACGATCGGGGACATACTCGCCCTGCGGCTGCAGCGTCGCGGAGGGGTGGGGGTTGTCACAGATGGCGCGGTTCGTGACATCGCGGCGATCCGGGCGATGGAGCTTCCGGTGTACTGCGCCGGCGCACACGCCGCGGTCCTGGGCGAGCGTCACGTCCCGATGGACACGGATCTGCCGATCACCTGCGCGGGTGTGCTCGTGATGCCCGGCGATGTCCTGCGTGGCGATGAGGACGGCGCGATAGTGATTCCCCGAGCCCTCGCGGCTGAGGTGGCCACGGGTGCGGTCGCGCAGGAACTTGAAGAGCGATTCATAGCCGACCGAGTCAGCGCCGGCGAATCGGTGGATGGTCTTTATCCGCTTGGCAACAGATGGCGCCAAGAGTTCGAGCTTTGGAAGGAACAGAACGCCAAATGAGGTTTCGCAGTGACCCATCCAGCCTGCGCGGCTCATTCGGCGCGCTGATAACCCCTTTTGACGATCAGGGCGAGCTGGATCTGGATGCGCTCGTCGATCTCGCGAGCTGGCAGCTGAAGGCCGGATGCCACGGTCTTTCGGTTGGTGGCTCGACGGCCGAGCCCAGCGCTCAGACATTCGCAGAGCGCTCCGCGACGATCGAGACGATCTCCAGAGTGACTGGCGACGAGGTGCCGTTCATTCCCGCGGTCGGTTCTGCGAGGCTCGATGAAACGCTCGAGCTCACGGCGGTTGCCGACGCCGCGGGTGCGGATGCCGTGCTCGTGATCACTCCCTACTACGCGAAGCCGACTCAGCAAGGCCTGCTCGAGTGGTACGGGAGAATCGCCACGGAATTCCCGCATCTCCCGATCGTCGTGTACAACGTCCCGACGAGGACGGCTGTCGACATGGCACCAAGCACGGTCTACGAACTGCGCAGCCGCTACGCCAACGTCGTCGGGATCAAGGAGACCACCAAGGACTTCGAGCACTTCTCCTACGTGCTCAAGCTCTGTGGCCGCGATTTCATGATGTGGTCCGGCATTGAGCTGCTCTGCATCCCGTTGCTGGCTCTGGGCGGCGCAGGCTTCATCAGCGCGCTCAGCAACATTGCGCCCCGGTCGCTGTCTGAGATGTATGAGCACTGGGTCGCCGGACGCCTGGATGACGCGCGCGACGTCCACTACGAACTGCATCCGCTGGCCGATCTGCTGTTTGTGGAGACCAACCCGGCACCGGCCAAATGGCTGCTTCACAGGGCCGGGCGGCTACCGTCCGCGCATGTGCGCCCGCCATTATGCGAAATAACTGCGGCCGGGGAGGCGCGAATCAGCGAGTTGGCGAACGAGGCCGAAGCTGTCCTGCGCTACGAGGGGCTCACCGGACATAGCTCGATGACCGCTGGGGTTCCAGGTGAGTCGGGTGATCGCTGAACCCTCGAAGCTGATAGCCGTTCACCTGAACTACCGGAGTCGCGCAAACGAGCGCGGCCGCCTGCCGGCCGAGCCGTCCTACTTTCTGAAGGCTCCGAGCACGCTCTCGTCGGACGGTGCCGATGTCATCCGACCGGCTGGCTGCAAGCTCCTCGCATCCGAAGGTGAGATCGCGATCGTGATCGGCTCGGAGTGCCGTGACGTGACGCCGGCCCAGGCCTGGGCGAAGGTCGGCTACGTGACCGCGGCCAACGACTATGGCGTTTACGACCTGCGTTACGCCGACCCTGGCTCCAACATCCATTCCAAGGGTTGGGACGGATTCACACCGGTGGGCCCGAAGCTGCTTGAGGCCTCAGCGATCGATCCCTCCGAACTTCACCTGCGCGCTTGGGTCGACGGCGAGCTCGTCCAGGACGCGCTGACCTCCGAGGACATGCTGTTCGAGCCCGGTTATGTCATCGCCGATCTCACGCGCATGATGACGCTCCTGGCGGGTGACGTGATCTTGATGGGCACGCCCACAGGCTCTTCGGTGGTGAACCCGGGGAGTGTCGTCCAGGTCGAAGTGACTGCCGGAGAGCTCTCGACCGGCCGCCTCACGAATCGCATCGTCGCCGCCGACGGCATGATCGAGCATTACGGCGCGATGCCGGTAGTGGACGATCAGACAATGAAGGCTGCCCACAGCCCGCCTGTTTCGCGTCAGGCCTGAGCCGGGCAGCCGCCCCTTCGGCAAGGGCGCGTTGCCGCTCAGGCGACCGCCGCGGCGTCCGTGTCGTGTCCTTGGTCGTGCTCGTGCAGTGCGTGGAGCATGTTCAGTTTGTGCTGGCGGGCGAAGCTCTCGATCGCTTCGAACGAATCCTGTCTCTCCAGCATCTCGAGCATCGTCTCATGCTCCTGAACCGACTTGCGTGCGCGACCGGGGACCGAGGAGAACGCGGTCCGGCGGATCAGGTCCAACCGGTGCCATTCGTTCGAGATCAGCCGGCACAGATGAGTGTCGCCGGAGCGCTCGTAGAAGACGAAGTGAAACTCACGGTTGATCGTGGAGAACCGGATCGGGTCGAAGTCCTCGAGCGCCCGGACCATCTCCGTGTTCATCTTGCGTGCTGCCACGAGGTCGGACTTGTCAAGGCGCGTGCTGGCGGCCGCGGTCGCGTACCCCTCAAGGCGCGCGAGAACCTCCAAAGTGTGCTCGTAGGTCTCTGTGTCGAACGTCGCCACGCGCGCGCCGACGTTACGGACGATCTCCAGCCAGCCCTCAGCCTCCAGGCGGCGGATCGCCTCGCGCCAGGGAATCGTGCTGATCCCGGTCTCGCGAACCAACTGGTTGATCACCAGTCGGTAGCCGGCGACGTAGGTCTGATCAAGCAGGCGCTGCTTGAGGATCGAGTACGCCAGGTCGGCCTTGCTCTGATCCTCAGGAGCTTGCTTTGCTATGTCGCTGATGTCGGCCACGATGCTGCCTTTAGCTCGGATTCGATAGAACGGCGCCACGCCGGATGGGAGAGTGAACACCCACCTCAGTCTCCCGTGTAATTCAGCCAGGCCTCTTCAGCCTCATAGAAGGCACGAACCTGGTCAGGATCGTCATCCCCAATTCGATCGTGGGGAACTGTATACCCGCGTCTGGTCATCGACCAGTACCAGAGCTGGTATGAGGTCCGGTGCGTACTGCTCTCAACCGCGGACCACGCGATCGGGATCTCGTCGTTCGGATTCACCGGCGCCATCGTGCCCTTCTCGTAAATACCCTCGAAGCTCGCGAGCCGCCAGCCCTCGGGCGTCCGCTGGACGCGCGAGAAAAATCGCACGTATTGCTTGGTGTCAACCGGAACACCCTCGAGCACGTCGCGGTTCTGAATTTCGGCGCGGCTCTCAACGAGTGCCCTGTCTCTGTTGACTGAGACGAAGATCGGGTGGATCGGGTGCTTGCTGTGGCGGCCGTGTTCGGCCATCTCCTTGGAGCGCATCGCGAAGTCCTTCGCGTTTCCTTTGAACCAGGTCGTCGTGATCACGGCGTCATCGGTGAAGCACGCGGCGACGTTGTCCCACAGCCCGGTGTCGCGCCAGTAGCGCTCGAGGCTCACGAGCTCGATGATCGCGAGCTTGTCGGCAAGTAGCTTTGGATCCGCGGGTACCCCGAGGCTTTGCAGCGGTGAATTCATCTTTCCTCCTCGACTCTCGCGCTGAACTGGTCCACTACGCGTGAGAAGCGACTGGAATAGTATACGACCTCGTTTACGATGGTTGCTCAGGTCCGGCTCCGCGGGCGTGCCGGCACACCCGGCTCGGATGGGCTGCGGCCTGACGTCTCTTGGCGACTGATATCGAGGAGGATGCAGTGGGTGAGTTCATCGAGATCGACGAGTTCAATGTCTGGCGCGCCGCGCCTGAGGGCAAGCCCCGTGGCGGGCTGATTCTCAACCACGAGATCTGGGGGCTCGTCCATCACGCACGCGACGTGGCCGACCGCTTCGCGGCCGAAGGCTATGTCGTCTATGCACCCGATCTCCTCAGCAACGCGGGCACCACCCCGGAAATCGGTGAGGAGCTGATGGCGATCATGGGCGACGACAGTCCTGAGGGTGACGCCCGTCGCTCAGATGCTCAGCCGCGATTGCGGGCCGCGTTCGCCCCGAATCAGAGCCCCGAGTTCGGTGAGGCGACCGTTGCGCGCCTGGTCAAGGTCGTGGACGCGCTGGAGCAGGAGCCCGGAGTCGAGGGGCGCATCGGCGTCATCGGCTTTTGTTTCGGGGGGTCGTTCGCCTTCGCGCTCGCGGCCGCGGACTCGCGGATCAAGGCCTCCGTCCCGTTCTACGGGTCGCCACCCAGTCCCGAGCAGATGAAGAACATCCGCTGCCCGGTGCTCGCGTTCTACGGCGAGGAGGACGAGCACCTGATCGGCGACGTGCCGGCCGTGCGCGAGCAGATGATGGAGGCAGGCGTCGACGCGACCTTCAAGATCTACGAGAACGCCGGGCACGCGTTCTTCAACGATCAGAATCCGCGTCAACACGAGGCGGTCGCTGCCGCCGACTCATGGAGGCTCACCCTGGACTTCCTGGCAGAGCACCTGAACTGATGGCGACACCCGTTCAGGGCCGGGCAGCGATCACCAGCCTGCAGGAGGCAGTCGATCACGCCGGCTCGCCAATGAAGCTGCTGTGGAAGCCCGGCGCGCCGCCGTGGCAGCCTCCGGTGCTGCCGCCTGAATACGTCGGGTGGCGAGAGGAACAGGCCGCAGCGACGAAGACGGTCGCGCTCTCCGATCTGTCCTACCACATGCGCGATCTGTTCATCACCGGGTCAGACGCTGTGCGCCTGCTCTCGGATTTCAGCGCCAACAACTATGAGAAGTTCGAGATCGGGCAGGCCAAGCAGTTCATACCGGTGACCGAAGCCGGCCTCCTGGTCACGGATGGGATCCTGCTGCGAACGGCATCCGAAAGCTTCACGCTGACCGGCGTGGACGCCGCCCACAACTGGATCATCTACCAGGCCCAGCAAGGCGCCTACGACGTCGAGTTCAAGGACGATCCGGAGAAGACCTTTCACCCGGGTGACCCGATTCTGTGCCGTTACCAGGTGCAGGGACCGCTTGCGCTTGAGCTGGTCGAGGAGGTCTTCGGGGCCGGCAAGGTTGACGTCCCTCGCTTCTTCCACTCCAGCGAGATCGAGTGGAACGGACGGCGCTACCGGGCCCTACGGCACGGCATGGCGGGTCAACCCGGCTACGAGTTCATCGGAGACTATGCGGACGGCGCGGCGCTGAAACAGGCGCTGATCGAGGCGGGTGAACAGTTCGGGCTTCAGCAGATCGGAGCCAGGGCGTATTCGACCAACGGGATCGAATCCGGCTGGATCCCGACCCCGACCCCGGCGATCTACAGCGATGCGAAGCTCGAGCCCTACCGCCGATGGCTCGGAGCCTTCACGTATGAGGGGCAGGCGCCGCTTCAGGGCACGTTCTTCTCGGAACAGGTCGAGGATTACTACGTCTCCCCGTGGGAGCTCGGCTACGGGCGTTCGATCTCCTTCGGGCATGATTTCCTCGGACGTGACGCCCTGGCGCGAGCAAGGGACGAGGTGCGCCGGGTTCGCGCGACCGTCGTTGTTGACCCCGAGGAGACGCGTCGGGTGTTCGGCGACGACCCCGATTTCTTCCTGAGCTACGCGCGCTATCGGGTGGAAGCCGCCGGCGAGCTGGCCGGCATCACGTTCTACACGGGCAACAT
The DNA here is from genome assembly GCA_963844665.1 of uncultured Conexibacteraceae bacterium. Classification (GTDB taxonomy): domain Bacteria; phylum Actinomycetota; class Thermoleophilia; order Solirubrobacterales; family Solirubrobacteraceae; genus Palsa-465. Next base: position 100,488 of record CAWJPB010000005.1, on the reverse strand, counting down.
CGACCCGGCGGGGACAATCCTCGCTCTGTCCTTGGTGGATCGAGGTTTTGCGCAGCCTGGGACGGAGGTCGAGGTCATCTACGGCAACCACCCTGGCTCGGGTAACGACCCGAACGCGGACTTTGGTTATCAGCGGTTGCGCGCAACCGTCCAGCCATCGCCGTACAGCGAATTCGCTCGCGAGAACTACCGCCGGAACTGAGGCCGTGCCGGGTCGGGCCGGGCCTGTTGAGCGGGCTCGGGCGTGAGCTTGACAACAGACCGCTGGTGGTGAAAGACTCCGCCGACAAATCGCATATTGTTCTGTACATCTTCTGTGATCTGGAGATGTCGACGATGGGGCCGGCCGGTTCGTAATCCCACTGAAACGGCGGCACTAGTCCTTGGGAGAGGAGAAACAGTGTTGAACGTCACCAAGCCCATACGGGTTGGTATCGCCGTCCTTGCCAGCGCGACCGTGGTCGGAGGGGCGGCCGCCCAGGCGCGGACCTCGGATACCAAGTCGGCAGCTGCGGGGCTCGCATACGCGAAGTCTGTGGTCGCCCAGTACTCAAAGAAGACCGGGGTGCCCACAGCCGGTCCCGCCATCAAGGGCGGCATCAAGTCACTCAAGGGCAAGAAGATCTGGTGGATCCCCGACTCTTCCGCGATCCCCTATTTTGCCGCAGTGCTCCAAGGCGCCAAGGCCGCAGCCGCGAAGGCGGGCATCAAGCTGGAGGTGTGCGACGGCAACGGAACCCCGAGTGCCATGTCAGCGTGTATCAATGACGCGATCAACGAGGGCGGTGCCGGTGTCGTCGGTGACGGCTTTGACATCAGCCAGGTGCAGCAGGCGGTCAACTCTCTGAAGGCCCACCACATTCCGTTCGTGCAGGGTGACCTCACGCAGGCAAAGGGCAACGACTCGATTGCGTACGTGTGGAACAACAGCTTCCTGCAGGCGAAGATCGCCGCGGACGACCTGATTGCGAATACGAAGGGCAAGGGCAACGTTCTGGTCATCCGCCAGACGGACTCTCCGACGACGGAGGCGTTCGTGAACCAGGCAGGCCTGCCGCAGATCAAGAACAACTGCCCCGACTGCAAGACGACGATCATCGAGACAAACTTCGAGCAGCTCTCGCAGCTGACCTCGGCGGTCTCCTCAGCGCTCGAGAAGACGCCGAGCATCAACGCGATATACGCTGAGTTCGACCTCGAGGTTCCGTCGGTCCTCGGTGCCCTCCAGAGCCTGGATAAGAAGATCCCGATCTACTCGACCACTGCTCAGCTGTCAGGTCTGCAGGACATCGCGAAGGGCGCGGACGAGGTTGCTGACGGCGGCACCGATCCGGCTTACATGGGCTGGGCGGGCATCGACCAGATCATGCGCATGGTCCTGAAGAAGCCGGTCAACAACACGGTGCCGATGCCGGTGCGTTTGTTCACCCCGGCGGATGTCAAGGGTCTCGCGCTGACCAACGCCGCGTTCGGCAATGGTGCGTGGTACGGGGCCAGCGGCTACCAGAAGATGTTCGAACGGCTCTGGGGCATCTAGCCGGCGTGTCTCGTTGATGACGGCGCCCGGAACCATGAACGGACTTGAGGGCTCCCGGGTGCTCGTCACCGGTGCGACGGGTGGCATCGGCAGAGCCATAGCCGCAGCCTTTGTGGAGGCTGACGCGCGCGTGATCGTCGCAGGACGCGACCGATCACGCGCGCGAGATGCTGCCGCGGCGCTTCCTGGCGGTAAGTACGCCGCCACCGGGGTCGAGCTCGACGTCAGGGATGCGACCTCGATTGATGCAGGCATCGGCTGGATGGTCGAGGAGCTGGGCGGGATCGACGTGCTCGTCAACAACGCGGGCCTCGGTGTGCGTCACATCAATGAGCATTACCTCTCGCAACCGGAGAGCTTCTGGAACATCGACCACTCGCGTTTCCGGGATCTGTGGGCGACCAACGTCGACGGATACTTCCTCTGCAGCGCTCGCGGCGTCCCGGAGATGCTCAAGGCGGGCCGCGGTCGCCTTATCAACATCTCGATCAACGAGGCGACCATGCGGTTCGCGCATTTCATCCCCTACGGTCCGACGCGCGCGGCGACCGACGCGATGACCTACGCGATGGCTGCGGAACTGGAGGGGACGGGCATCACCGCGAACCTCTTGGCTCCAGGCGGGCCAGTGAGTACGGCGATGATCACCGACGAGGCGACACCCGGCTTCCGTTCACAGCTGCTCGACCCGTCGATAATGGGCCCCCCGGCGTGCTGGCTGGCTTCGGATGCGGCGGGAGAGATCAACGGTCAGAAGATCGTCGCCAAGGACTTCATCAACTCCCAGCTGACCCCATAGCCGGCAGCGAACTGGCGTGGATGAGCCCAAGAGCGCACGAAACCCCGCACGGCAATAATATACGACCTCGTTTACGATAGCTGCTCGTGCCGTACCTAGGAGGGAAGACTTTTGCGCGTTCTGATACCCACGCCGTTGTCGAACTTGCCCCTGATCGCGGAGATCCTCGGGCGAGACCATGAGATCGTCTCAGCGACGGGCGAGTCCGAAGCGGACCTGATCGCAGCCGTCCCAGGGGTGGATGCGCTGGTCGCGACCGGAATGGACGTGAGTGCCGCCGTGATCGAGGCCGGCACCAATCTTCGCGTGATCGGCACGCCACAGGTGGGCTATGACCGCATCGACGTGAGAGCCGCGACCGCACTCGGGATTCCTGTGATCTCGAGCCAGGGGCTCGCCGCGACCGCCGTCGCCGAATTCGCCCTCGGTTTGATGATCTCGCTGTCACGGCGGATCGACGCCGCCAATCGTGACCTGCGCAGCGAGCAGGGCTGGAAGACGCGTAGGACCTACGCCGAGCCTGACCTCCAGCTTGGTCGCGAGGTCCGTGGCTCGACCGTCGGAATCGCCGGCGTCGGCATGATCGGATCAGAGCTGGCGCGCATGATGCAGGCTGCGCTAGGCGCCACCTTGCTCGGGTTCGACCCGATGGTCTCGTCATCAGCGATGCAGTCTCAGGGCATCGGCAAGCGCGAAAGCCTGGCCGAGATGGCAGCCGAGGTCGACTTCCTGGTTCTGCATGTCCCGCTCACCCCGGAGACCAGACACCTCGTCAACGCCGAGGTACTCAGGGCGATGAAGCCCACGGCCTTCGTGCTGAACGTTGCCCGCGGCGGCGTCGTCGACGAGGACGCCCTGGTCACGGCGCTCCGGGACGGCACGATCGCGGGTGCCGCGCTCGACGTGTTCGAACGGGAGCCCCTGCAAAGCGATAGCCCACTGCTCGGCGCGCCGAACCTGATCATCACGCCGCACATAGCCGGCGTAACGCACGAGTGGAACGTGCAGCGCGCGACAGCTTTCGCAGAACGCGTGCTCCAGGTCTTCGCCGGGCAGCGGCCCGATGGCCTGGCCAATCCGGATTGCTGGCCCGCATTCGAGAGCCGTGTTGAGGCGCTGAGCTCATGACCGCGGCGCAGGAAGCCGGCGCCGACGAGCGTTTTCGCTGGGCGGTCGTCGGTGTCGGGCGTCACAGCCGTCTTTATGTGATCCCGGCGATCGCGGCATCCCGGCTCGGGGCCTTCGCCGCGCTTGTGACCAGTAAGCCTGAGAGTGCAGAGCGGTTTGCCTCGCGGTGGGGTGTACCCAGGATCTATGAGTCCTACGAGGACGTCCTCGCCGCCCCTGACGTCGATGGCGTCTTCCTTGTGAGCCCCAACGACGTCCATCACGAGCAGGTGCTTGCCGCCGCGCAGGCGGGCAAGCACATTCTCTGTGAGAAACCGCTCGCGACCAGTGTCGCCGACGCCGAGGAGATGGTGAGGGCCTGTCGCGACGCTGGGGTGAAGCTCGGCACGGGTTTTCATCTGCGCCACAACCTCGTGCACCGACGTGCACGTGACCTCATCCGCGACGGGCAGATCGGTCAGCCTCGCTTTGCGAGTGTCCGCTATGCACATCGCACGGCCCCGCGTGCCAGCGCAGACGTGCCGCGGCCGGGTACCGCTGAGATCCCCAAGGTCGCGGCCTGGCGCAGGGACCCGGCGATCACCGGAGGCGGCGCGTTCGTCGGAACCGGCTCGCACGCGATCGACATCCTGCGGTTCCTGACCGGCGAAGATCTGCTCGACGTCCAGGCTTGTGCTGACGCCGAGGAGATGGGTGAGCACAACCTCGTGGCCACCGGGCGTATGAGCGGTGGGGTGATCGGCACGGTGCACGGCGGCGACCTGCCGTTCCCGGTCAACGAATCGGTCGTCAGCGGGACGCTTGGATCCGTGATCTGCCGCGGCTCGGTCGGGAACATCGGCGAGGGCAGCCTCACGCTGATCAACCCCGAAGGCGAGGAAACCTGGTCCGCTCCCGCCCACAATGTCTATGTCGGTGAGAGCGATTCCTTCGTGGAGGCGGTGAGGTCGGGCGCTGAAGCTGATGCTTCCGGTCTCGACGGCCTGCGTTGTCAGGAGGTCATCCAGGCCGTCTACGAGTCAGTCAGAACCAACCGGCTCGAGCCCGTTCAGCGGGCGCTGTCGTAGCAACGAACCCGTCAAGGAGTGAGAGAAATGTCAGTTCGTCTCGTCGTCAGCGACCGTGGAATCGGGCGATTGGAAGATGATCACGTCAGGCTGCTGGAGACACCCCATTCGGACCTCGGGGTTGCACTCGCCGCCGGTCAGTCTCTGACTGCACTGGCGGACGCACCGATCGCGGGTGAGGTTGCTCTCGCGGAGGTGAAGATTCTGGCCCCGGTGCGGATGCCCCCGCAGATCTGGGCCGTTGGCCTCAACTATCGGGCCCACGTCGAGGAGATCAAGGGCATGAGCCTGAAGGAGCCCTTCATCTTCCCCAAGGCCCCCACGGCGATCGTCGGACCCAACGACCCGATTCTGATTCCGAAGGTCGAGGCGTCGGAGGTCGACTTCGAGGGCGAGATGGCGCTGGTGATCGGGAAGCGCGCGGAGTCGATCAAGGCTGGGAACGCGAGCGACCACATCGCCGGGCTGACCATCTGCAACGACGTGTCCGCACGTACCCTGCAGAAGGGCAGGGAGGGAGTCAGGTCAAATATCAGCATGGCGAAGAGCTTCCGGACTTTTGCCCCGTTGGGGCCGGCCGTCGCGCTGTTCGAAACGGTGCCGAATCCGGAGGACCTGAAAATCGAGACGACCGTCAACGGCGAGGTCCGCCAGTCGGCCACGACCGCTCAGATGATCACGATGCTCGGCGAGCTGCTCGAGTTCCTGAGCGCACGGGTGACGCTGCTGCCCGGGGACATCATCGCCACCGGAACCCCTGAGGGCGTCGGCGATGTCGACGGTCGCTACCTCTCCCCTGGGGACACGGTCAGCATCGCGCTGGAGGAGGTCGGGATGCTCTCGAATCCGGTCGCGGCTGAGTAGCCGACCGTCCACCAAACGAGTCTCTGGAGAGAAAGGAACAAGATGGCGATTGAAGATTGGAAGGCAAGCGAACGGCTGGGCTTCGGAATCGGCATGGTCGACTGGGAGCCACGTATCGACTTCGTGAAGATGCGCGCGGATCGTCTCAAGCGAACGCAGGACGCGATGCGTGCCGCCGACGTCGACCTGCTGATCCTCAACAGGCTCGAGAACGCCCGTTACACGACCGGCATCAAGCGCCTGTACTGGCCAACGATCCGACTCGGTGCTGGCCCGATCGTTGCGCTGCCACAGGAGGGCGATCCGGCGATCTGGATCACCGATCCGTCCTATGCGGCGCAGACGCTCACCTGGGTCCCCGCCGATCGCTTCCGGGACGGTCCCGAAATGGAGGTCGCGGTCGACGTTCAGAACTTCGTCGGCGAGCTGCTCGAGTTCTTTCCGGACGCGGCGACGCAGAGGATCGGCGTCGACGTCTGGTCCCCGACGATGGTCGACCTGATGCCTGGTCTGCTCCCCAACGCGAAGCTGGTCAACGGTCAGGACGTCATGTTCGAGGCCCGCAAGACCAAGACCTTCGAGGAGATTCAGTGCCTGAAGATGGGCTACATCATCTCGGAGGCCGGGATGCAGGACGCCTTCGAGGCCCTGCGCCCCGGCGTGCGCGAGTCAGAGCTCGTCGGCATCGCGCTGAAGCGCTTCTGGGACTTCGCCTCGGAGACGGTTCAGTGCTCTGAGAACGTGAACTCGGGTCCGGGCAGCTTCCCGTACAGACGCTTTCACACTGACCGCATCATCCAATGGGGTGACGTGGTCAACATGGACTTCGGTGCCTGCTTCAACGGCTACTTCGGCGACTTCTGCCGCGGCTTCGTCTGCGGCAACAAGCCCAACCCGAAGCAGCAGGACATGATCAACCGCGCCTACGAGCAGCAGATGAAGGTCGTCGCGGCGATCCGTCCCGGCAGGCGACCGGCGGAGATCGCCGAGGAGGTCGGTCAGAACCACCTCGGACACGGGTTCGGGATCGCAGCGTTCGAGGCCCCGCATCTGCGCGTCCCCATGGACGACTATGTGATCGAGGAGGGCATGACCTTCGCGATCGGGACGCCCACCAACATCGGCTCACCCGAGCTGGGTTGCATCCACTACGAGGATCAGCTCTACGTGACCGCGGACGGTTGCGTGCAGTATTCGACGTACCCCTACTTCGGGATCAATCAGTAGGTGGGATGGATGCGTGCCGCGTCACTTGGGGTTGACGCGGCACGGGCAGGCCCCCAGCCGGCGCTCTCAGAATCGTGGCAGTGTCGGCCGTGCGGCCTTGTGAGATAGGTACCGGCCGATTGGAGCCTGACGATGCTTCCGCAGACAAATCCGAATCCTCCCTTCCGGGTCACGCGCGCCAGTCACGTTGCGCTGACCGTCAGCGACCTTCAGAAGAGCCGTGACTTCTATCGCGACGTGATTGGGCTCGTGGTCACGGAGGAAACCGACGGCGCGGTGTTTCTGCGCGGGCTTGAGGAGTCGGCGCACCACAGCCTCATCCTCGAGGCCACCCACGGTGGTGCATTGGCCAAGCAAATCGGCTTCCGCGTCCGCACCGAGGAGGATCTCGACATCGCGGAGGAATACCTCGCGAACATCGGGATCGCAAGCCGCCGAGTGCAGAGACCGCACCAGGGACCGACGCTGCAGTTCAACGATGTGGTCGGAACCGGCATCGAGCTGACCTCATCGATGGATCTCGCCGATCGCCGCATGCAGGAATTTCACGAGTTTCGCGCGGGCGCGCCGCAGCGTCTCGATCACTTCCAGGTGGTCACGCACGATGTGCGGGCGGCGACCGACTTCTGGGTCTCGTTGGGAATGCGCATTTCCGAGTACACAGCCGGCGCCGGCGAGGAACTGTGGGGAACCTGGATGGAGGTCAAGGGCAACACTCACGACCTGGTCTTCACCAACGGCCGTGGCCCCAGGCTCCACCACTTCGCCTACACGGTGCCGGACGCCACATCGCTGATCCACGCGGCCGACGTCGCCGGCAGCCTCGGCTTCGGCGACGAGATCGACCGCGGGCCGGGCCGCCACGGGATCAGCAATGCGCTGTTTCTGTATCTCCGTGACCCGGATCAGCATCGGCTCGAGCTGTTCACCACGCACTACCAGTTCATCGATCTGGAGGAGAGGCCGATCCGCTGGGACCTCAGCAATACCAGACGTGCTCAGCTCTGGGGAATGCCCGCGTCGGCACGGTGGTTTTTCGAGGCAAGTGAATTTGAGGGACAGCCTGTCAATGAGCCGCTGCTGACGGCGGCTCCGAAGACGCTTGAGGACTATCTCTCTGCCCACTGAGTCCTCAGTACATCCGGCCGTGAGGCTCCGAGCTCCGGATCAGCTCAAAGCTCCGCTTGATCGACGAGGGCGCTTGGTCGTACTGGGTGTCTGCTCGCTCAGCCTGCTGATCTCGGGGCTCGACGTGACCGTGGTCAACGTCGCCCTCCCCTCGATCCAGCGCTCACTGCACGGCTCGGTGGCGGACCTGCAATGGATCGCGGACGTCTACACGCTGGTGCTGGCGAGCCTGCTGATCCTCTGCGGCTCGACCGCCGACCGGATCGGCCGGAAGCGAATGTTCATGATCGGTTTGTCTCTGTTCTCGACCGCCTCGCTGCTCTGCGCGGTGGCGACGAGCCTGCCGATGTTGATCGCGTTTCGTGCGCTGCAGGGCGTCGGCGGCTCGATGCTGAACCCCGTGGCGATGTCTATCGTCCGCAACACCTTCGAGGAACCGCGCGAACGTGCCCATGCGATCGGGCTGTACTCATCGACCTACGGGATCTCGATGGCGCTCGGTCCGGTGGTGGGGGGGCTCCTGATCTCGATGGCCTCCTGGAGGGCGATCTTTCTTGTGAACATTCCCGTGGGGATCGCAGCGATCGTGCTCGCGGCCTTGTTCGTGCCCGAGTCTCGTGCGCCACGTGCGAGGAAGTTCGATCCCGTTGGTCAGTTGCTCGTGATCAGCACCCTGACCTGTCTCACCTACGGGATCATCGAGGGGGGGCGCTCGGGCTTCGGGCAGACGCGGATCGAGGTGCTGCTCGCGATCGCCGCGGTGAGCGCGATCGCTTTCGTCCTCTACGAACTGCGACACCCCGAGCCGCTGATCGAGATCCGCTTCTTCAGGAGCATCCCGTTCGCCGGCGCGATGACGATCGCAGTGCTGATCTGCGTGGCGTTCGGCGGCTTTCTGTTCATGAACACGCTTTATCTCCAGGACGGCCGAGGTCTCTCCCCGCTCGACGCCGGCCTCTACGTGCTCCCCACGGCCGTCGCCATGACTCTGGCGGGCCCGCTCTCCGGCCGCATGGCAGGCCGATTCGGCACCCGACCCTCAATGGTGGCCGGTGGGATCGGCATTCTTGTCTCAGGTCTGATCCTGACCGACCTCACGATTGCCATGCCTGTGCCGACGCTGCTCGTCGCCTATGCACTGTTCGGCGCCGGATTCGGCCTGCTCAGCCCGATGGTCGCTGTCATAGCCGTCTCGTCGATGCCGCCGGCCCAGGCTGGTCTCGCCGCGGGCATCTCGACCACAAGCCGGCAGGTGGGACTCACGCTCGGCGTCGCGAGTCTCGGAGCCGTAACCGTCGCCGGCACCCAGGGCGGATTCGGCACGACCGTGGCGCAGGCAACCCGGCCTGGATGGTGGATCGTTGCGGCGCTCGGCCTGCTCGTGGCCGCTGTGGGTTGGCTGACGACGACTGGATGGGCGCACGGCACCGCGGTTCGCACGGCGCGGCGTCTCGAACATGACGAGGTCACGTCGCTTGGCCGATCCGCTCGCGCCGCGCGGCTCGGGTCCGCCTGAGCCTCAGGCGCGTCCCAGATCTTGGGCTAGATCCGTGGCTGCGGGCTTGACACCGACGTGGGCGCGAGGTAGAACGACGCAAGGATCGCATATTGTTCCGTACATTGTTTGGCGAGCCTTTGGCGGTTCATCAGAAGAGGGAGAGCTATGCATACGATTCCTGCGCAGCTGGCGCCGTACCCGATCGGCTGGAAGGCCAAGATTGGCCTGCTTGTTCCTTCACACGACAGCGGTTACGGCTCGTACGAGACGCGCGTAATGTCGCCTGACGGCGTGGTCACGCTGGAGCAGCGTGTGCCGGGGCGCACAGTCGTCCAGTCCGAGCTTCGAACCATGTTCGACAGTGCCGTTGACGCGGCGGCCACGCTGAACCATGCGGGCCCCGACATCATCGACTTCATCCCGACCGCTCCCTGCTTCGTCGCGGGTGTCGCCGAGGAGGCGGCTCTGATCGCCGCGATCAGCGAGCGCACCGGCGTGCAAGCGACGGCGGGAGGACGGTCGGTAGCCGAGGCGCTTCGTTTCGTCGGCGCCAGCAAGATCGTCATGTACACGCCTTACCTCAAGGACATACAGGAGCTCACCAACCGGTATTTCGACGACCAAGGCTTTGAGGTTCTGGGGAGCAAGAACCTCAGATTCGAGAACGCCGAGGACATCAACCGCGTATCCCCCCATGAGATCCTCGCGGACATCGTCAAGCTGAGGCGGGCATTTCCTGAGGCTGAGGGTGTGTTCGTGGTCGGAGGCTGCTTCCGCACACTCGAGATCACCGACCAGCTCGAGCGCATGATCGGGATTCCGGTGGTCGGCACTCAGCAGGCGAATATGTTCAACTGCCTGCGCATGTGCGGCGTCGGTGACCGATTCGAAGGGTTCGGCAGGCTCCTCGGTGCGACCAGATTGAGCGGTGCGTACGCAGCGGAGGCGGGCGCGGTGGAGGCACTCGGTCCCGCTTGACAAGCGCAGATGCACAGGGTACAAGTTCGTGTTGCAGATCGCATATTGTTCCGTACATCGTAAAGGGCTTAGGTTCAGGCGTCTTGAGGGAGACGCGCTCCAACGAGGAGGAGAGGTCAATGTCGAAGGTCACCACCCGCGTAGGGTTGATACCGGCGCTCGTCGCCGGTGCAGCGCTATTGAGCTGCGGCCTTGCCGCCGCGCACGCCGATCATCTGAGCAAGGCCAACGGCCTCGCCGACGCGAAGGCCCAGGTCAAGGCATACAGCGCGCACACCGGACTTCCGGTCGCCGGTCCGCCAATCAAGGGCGGTATCAAGTCGTTGAAGGGGAAGACGATCTATTTCGTTCCCCAATCGAGTCTGATCCCGTATCAGGCAGCCGTCATCTCAGGAGTGCAGAGCGCGGCGGCCGCCGCCGGACTCAAGCTCGATGTGTGTAACGGAGGCGGCAACCCTTCGACTGAAGCGGGCTGTTTCTCACAGGCGCTCACGGGCGGTGCCGCCGGTGTGGCCGAGGATGGGATCACGGTCGGCCAGGTGCAGCAGTCGGTCAACGCGCTTTCCGCCAAGAACATCCCGTTCGTCGAGGGTGGGCTGACTCAGGGCAACGGCAATGACAAGGTTGCCTACGCATGGAACAACAGCTTCCTGCAGTCAAGCCTGGCGGCGGACGCACTGATCGCCAACACCAAGGGCAACGCTCACGTTCTCGTGGTGCGACACACCGACTCACCGGCGACCGAGGCGTTCATGGATCAGGGTGGTCTCGCTCAGATCAAGCAGGACTGTCGAGGCTGCAAGGTCACCACGATCGACACCAATGCCGCCCAGCTGTCGCAGCTGACCTCTCAGGTGTCGGCGGCGGTCGAGAAGGATCCGAGCATCAACGCGATACTCGTCGCTTTCGACTTCGACGTGTCATCGGTCGAGGCGTCCCTACGGGACCTGGACAAGAAGATCCCGATCTACGGCACGACCGGCCTGCTCCCAGGGCTTGAGGGCATCAAGGCCGGTAGCGGAGAGGTTGCGGATGCCGGTACCAACCCCGCCTACGCGGGGTGGGCAATCGTCGACCAGCTGCTTCGCATGATGCGTCATCAGAAGCCCAACACGCTGGTGCCGATGCCGGTACGGCTGTTCACGAAATCGAACATCGGCTCGTTCGCGCTGACCCAGCAGGCTTTCGCCGACGGGGCGTGGTACGGGACAAAGAATTTCCAGAAGGTGTTCGAAAAGCTATGGGCTGGCAAGGCCGCCTGATCCACGACGACCAGACCCAAGTCAAAAAAGGAAGAGAGCCACGGGATGAGCACTGACACCCAACGTCATGCAGGTAAGGTCGCGCTTGTGACAGGTGCCGCCACAGGCATCGGTCAGGCGTATGCCCTACGACTTGCTGCTGATGGTGCAGATGTCATCGCCGTGGATATCGAGGACTCTTCGGAGACGGTCGCGCGCATCGCCGATGGGGGCGGGCGCGCGACCGGAATCCTCTGTGACGTCGCAGAGGAGGCCTCCGTCGCCGCGATGGGGGCGGAGGCCAAGGAGTTCGGGCAAGTCGACATTCTGATCAACAACGCCGGGATCTATCCATTCACACCGTTCAGCGAAATGAGCTTCGCGGATTGGCGAAGGGTGCTGTCGATCAACCTTGACTCGCTGTTCCTGGTGACACAGCAGTTTCTGCCCGCTATGCGGGCAAAGGGCTGGGGCCGTGTCATCTGCGTCTCGTCGGGCATGTTTCACAACGCGACCCCCGGCGCCTCGCACTATGTGGCCAGCAAGGGGGGAGTCATCGGATTCGTCCGCGGGGTCTCATCTGAGGTCGGGACCGAGGGCGTCACCGTCAACGCTGTCGCGCCGGGCCTCGTGCGATCGGCCGGCACGTCCAAGGGCTACCACGACAGCGCAGGACTGTTTGAGCGGGTCGCGTCGGTTCAGGCGATCAAGCGAACGCAGGTCCCGGACGATCTCGACGGCGTGATCTCGTTCTTGGCCTCAGAAGATGCCGCCTTCATTACGGGGCAGACGCTGGTCGTCGACGGCGGGCTTGCGCATTCGTAGCACCAGGGTGAATTAACCGGTGCACCGCAAATCCAGGTAATCAGCGTTTTTGAGAGGCGGTAGGGCATCGAGATGACGGAACCCAAGGCGACGGGGCTGCGTAGTGACAACCCCCTGAAGCTCGGAATCTTCTGCCTGAACATCGGTGGCGGCGCGAGCATGTCAAAAGCCAGTACCGGCACCCTCACGTGGGAGTTCAACAAGCGTCTCGCTCAGCAGGCCGATCAGGCCGGCTGGGACTTTCTGCTCCCACTCGGTCGCTGGCGTGGCCTTGGCGGCGAGACCAATCCAAACGGCAGGCAGTTCGAGGGCCTGACATGGGCAGCTGGAATCAGCGCGATTACGGAGAGCATCAGCGTGCTCTCGACTGTTCACGTTCCCTTGATCCCACCGCTGTTCGCGGCAAAACAGGCAGCCACGATCGACCAGATCAGCGCTGGCCGCTTCGCCATGAACATCGTGGCCGGATGGAATGGCGCCGAGTTTGCGATGTTCGGCATCAAACAGCGTCCACACGACGAGCGCTACGACGCCGCCGACGAGTGGCTGACCGTGATGGAGCGAGTCTGGGCCCAGGACGCCGATCCGAACTTCTCGGGTCGGTATTACTCGATTGAGGACGGCTACCTTGAACCCAAGCCGGTTCAGCAGCCGCGCCCACTGATCATCTCGGCTGGTCAATCCGGGCGCGGCATGGAGTTCGCGCTGACACGCGCCGACTTCATCTTCGTCGGCGGGCAGGACATGGACGAGTTGCGCGTCCGTTGTCAGCAGATCGATGAGGCCAAGGAGAGAGTTGGTGGCTCTTCGACTCAGATCCTTTCGCACTCACCGGTGGTGGTGGCCGATACCGACGCCGAGGCGAAGCGCTACTACGACTGGTGCGTCGATGACATGGGCGACTATCAGGCCGCTGAGGGCCTCGCTCGAGGAATGATCTCAGGAGGTAACCAGAGTCTCGAGATTCCCCCTGAGCGGCTGCACGCCGTCGCCCGTGCGCTGATCTCGGGGTGGGCGGGCATGCCGCTGGTCGGCACGGCGGAGAAGGTCGCGGCGGACCTGGTCGAGATGCATAAGGCAGGAGCGGGGGGAGTGGCCCTAAGCTGGTTCGACTACGAAGAGGGGCTCGCTCGCTTCAACTCCGAGGTGATGCCGCTGCTGCGTGAAGCGGGCATTCACCAATGAGCCGGTCTGCGGACACGCCCCCACAGTCGACCGAGGTCGAGCAGCAGCCGCCGGCAACGGAGCTTGACTCTCCGTTGGCGACCGCTCCGGCCAGTATCCAGGGACCCTCTGCGACCGTCGCCCAGCTGAAGCAGTGGCAGATCGGGTCACGCTTCGGCGTCCTGTTCGTCTGGGCGGCGATGATCGTCGGCTTCTCAATCGCCTCACCCAACGTGTTTCCGACGTCCGGAACGATTCAGGCGATCGTCGCCGGGCAGCAGCCACTGGTGTTCCTGGCCATGGGTCTTGTCGTGATCCAGAGCGTAGGTGAGTTTGACCTGTCATTTGCCGCCGTACTTGGGCTGGCGGCAACGCTTGTGGCCCAGCTGGTCGTGGCGGACCACTATTCGCCGCTGGCTGCGATCGCCATCGCACTCGGGGTTAGCGTGCTGGTGGGCTTCATCAATGGCTACCTCGTCGTCTACCGCATGATCAATCCGATCGTGGTCACGCTTGGAATGAGCACGCTCTTGACGGGTCTAGCCCTTCAGCAGAGCAACCTTACGAGTGTCAGCGGCCTGCCCGACAGCATGGCGGCGCCTGTGAACACGCAGGTCTTGGGACTTCCGATCTCCTTCTATTACGGCGTCGTCCTGACCCTGATCGCCACGTACGGAATGTTCGCCACCAGGACCGGCCGGCACATGATGTTCGTAGGTGCCAACCGTGAGGTTGCGCGACTCGCGGGCGTGCGCGTCAACCGCATGCGCGTTGGCGCATTCGTTACCACCGCATTCGTCTCCGGCCTCGGTGGCGTGATTGTGGTCTCCGGACTGGGTGGATATGACCCGACCACGTCGCAGAACTATCTGCTGCCGGCGTTCGCCGCGACGTTCCTGGGCTCCGCGATGATCGTGCCCGGACGCTTCAACCCGATCGGAGCGTTCCTGGCTATCTACTTCCTGCAGACCGGCATCGTTGGGTTGCAGCTGCTGGGAATCACGGGCTGGATAACGGACGTGTTCTTCGGAAGCGCCCTGATCATCGCCGTAGCGGTATCCCAGCACATCCGCCGCAACGCGGTCACCTAGCCCCGATGACCGAGCGACTTCAGGTTCGCGGGCTGACGACGTCCTTCGGTGGGACGGTGGTACTGAGAGACGCCGATCTCACGGTTCAGGGCGGTGAGGTCCACGGCCTGATTGGTCAGAACGGCTCTGGAAAGTCGACCCTGATCAAGCTTTTGTCGGGCTTCTATGTGCCGGACAGAGGTGAGGTTTCCGTCGACGGTCATTCGTTGAGGTTGCCGGCCAACCCCAAGCAGCTGCAGGAGTACGGCGTTTCATTCGTGCACCAGGACCTCGGACTCGTACCGACCCTGAGTGTCACTGAGAACGTGCGGGTGGGACGCTTCGAGGTTGGTCGCTGGAGCCGCCACGTGCACTGGCGCACTGAGCGTCGCGCGGTCACCGAGACGCTGGAGCGTCTGCGTGCGGACATCCCGCTCGACGCCCCGGTCTCGCTGCTCAGCACCTCCCAGAAGGCGGTGCTGGCACTGGCACGGGCGTTACAGGGGTACCAGCCAGGACGCGGGCTGATCGTGCTCGACGAATCAACGCAGGTCCTGCCACGCGAGACGCTTCCGGAGTTCTACGCCATGATCCGCGAACTGTCCGCCGAGGGGACGGCGTTCCTGGTGGTGAGCCACCGCCTTGACGAGATCATGCGTATGACCGACCGGGTCACCGTGCTGCGTGACGGATCAGTTGTCGAGTCGAGCCTCGACATCGCGCACACCTCGTCGAACGAACTCGCCCGGGCGATGCTGGGAGCGAGCCTCGGCGAGGTCGACATGCGTGCCGAACACCCGGCCCACCGCAAATCAGTCGCAGGGCGGTTCGTCGGCCTCAATGGTGCCAACGTCCATGATCTCGACTTCGAGGTTCAGGCCGGGGAAGTACTCGGCATCACCGGTCTCACCGACTCAGGCGTTGGTGAGCTGCCATACCTCATAAGCGGCGCCAAGCGTGCCAGGGGCGGCACGGCGACGATCGGAGCCGGCGGCGAAATCGACCTACGCGGCGACGCACTGCACCAAATGCTCGATGCGGGGATCCTGCTTGTTCCCGCTGACCGCGCTGGTGCCGGGCTGGCGATGCCGATCTCTGTGCTCGACAACATCACCTTGAGCACGTTGGACTCACACCCCTGGCATTGGATCTCGCGCAAACGCCAGCGTGAGGACTTCAAGACCGTGGCTGAGGACCTTGACATCCGCCCGCGGCGCTCCGACATTCTCACGGCCCGATTGAGCGGTGGCAACCAGCAGAAGGTGTTGCTCGGAAAATGGCTGCTGCGAGTGCCCACGGTGCTCGTGCTGCACGAGCCGACGCAGGCCGTGGACGTGGGTGCGCGGCGCGACCTACTGATGGCGTTGCGCCGTCGTGCACGGGAAGGAGCGGCGATCGTGATCTGCTCTGTCGAGCCGGAGGACCTCGCGCAGGTGTGCGATCGGGTCATCGTGCTCGGTCACGGTCGTATTCACCGCGAGCTGTCTGAAGACCTCTCGGTGAAGACGATGGCAGAGCAGATCTGGGACGCCGGAACCGGCACCACCAGAAAGCTCCCGGTCGCCCACTGACGACGCCGGCTGCGCGGGTCGGGGCGAAGGCACCCTCGCTTTTAAGCTGATTGGGCACAATATCGCAGCGGTATCGCCGCGATATTGTGCCCAATCAGCATTCGGGAGCACTCCCGACCGGGATCTGCCACCCGGCCACTACGCTGGTCCTTCTTCCCTGACGTTGCTCTCCCACGTCGAACTGCGCGTATCCGTCCGGAGCGCACTCTCCTAGGAGGCCTCACAATGACTAATGGACTGATTGGCACCGCGCCCAGCGGCATCTCCACATACGACGTCGTCCCGCTGTTCACGCCGGATGAGAACGGCAACCTCGTTATCGCCACATCCGATGCGGCGACAGTTGCGACGTATGTTCTGGACCCGAGCGGCGAGTGTGTTGTGATCATCGGCGACATCTCCGCGGACAACACAGGAGCGTCGACGGGTCTATCAGGGGCAGGTCTCGCCAGCAAGAAGACGGGCAATTGGGTTCAGCTGTGACCACGTAGCCCCGCGGCGGCACGTGTTCGCATGGCTCGAAGCAGTTCGCGGGCTCTCACAAGTCAGGAGGCGTAAAGGTGACGTCGACATGCTCGGTGGGGTGGCGCTCTTCCACCTTTGCCAGCGCCTCGAAGGTCTGCTGATCGGCAGGCGCTACCGGCGGCCCCATCAGCGAGCGTGGCCACAGTCTGCGCTCCAGCACCACGTTGAGCTCGGCCGCGTACAGGGTCAGCTGGGCCCCGAGATGCAGCCAGATGAGCAGCGCGATCACGGTCCCGACCGTCGCGTAGGCGGCTGACATGTGCTTGGTGACGTGTCCGATGTAGAGGCCGCCGAGCGCCTGCAGGATCGTCCAGAAGATAGCGGCGACGAGGACGCCGATCAGCAGCTTGCGGGTCGGTACCGCGCTGGCCGTCATCAATCGGAACGCGGCCAGGAACAGGCACACATTGACCAGCAGCGCCACGACGATCCCGGCGATCTTTGCGCCGGCGCCACCGAGCCCTCCGCTGACCAGACCGGATGCTCCGGTGGCGATGATGAAGAGCAGCCCGATCGCGAAGAGCAGTCCGATACCGCGGAGCTTTGACTTGATGAAGTTCGACCGCGCCTTCTGTGGGACCGCCCAGATGGTGTCGAAAGCGTTCTGGGCGGCGCCTGTGACTCCCAGACCAGACCAGAAGGCACCGATCAGCCCGATCACCAATGGCAACAGATGTCCGTGCAGCGCAGTGAAGTCGAGCACCTTGTTGACCGCTGGGAAGTTGCTGCGTACCGAGTTCTCGATCGAGTTCAGAGTGCCGGGGTGGTGCTGCAGTACGTAGCCGAGGACCGTCACGAAGACCAGCAACAACGGAAACAATGAGAAGAACGCGTAGTAGGCGACCAGCGCCGCCAGGTTGGCTGCCGAGTCGTTGCCGAACTTCCGGATCACCGCCATCGGGATCGCCAGCAGCGCGTGACGCTGCTGCACGCGGTCAAAGCTCTTAATCGGTGCCAGAGGATCCAAATCACATCGAGTCCTACCCATAACCGGCAACTGTCTGTCGATTCACCGTGACCAACCGTCGGGATAGCACCTTGGTCTGGTGAGCCTGCTTGCCCTCAGGTGGTCCGGGTAGCTTGTCGTCATGCGCTCGCGCGGACGGACTCAGGTGTAGAGCAGTTGCGGCTGCGTCACGCCGACTGCTCTGCCCCCGGGATGAGCCGTGTGCGTCATGGTCGCGGGTTCTCGTACCGAAACCCGGGCGGGAGGCGCATCACCGATTCAGCGACCCTCGATCGGATCGTGTCGCTCGCGATTCCTCCCGCCTGGGAGGACGTCTGGATCTGCCCGGACGACCGTGGTCATTTGCAGGCGACCGGAACCGACGCCGCGGGCCGAAGGCAATACCTCTACCACCCGGTCTGGCGCGAACAACGGGATCGCCAAAAGTTCCGAGATATGGAGGCATTCGCGCGGCGGCTCCCGCGGGTGCGCAGGTACGTCGAAGACGAACTCCGTGGAAGCGACGAGCCGACAAAGGAACACGTGGCTGCCGGTGCCGTACGGCTACTAGACATCGGTCTGTTCCGAGTTGGTGGTGAAGAATCCGCTGGCGAGTTCGGACACTTCGGGCTGGCCACACTCACGTCCAAGCATCTGCAGCTTGAAGATGGCAAGGCCGTCTTCGACTATCCGGCGAAAAGCGGCGTACGACGCGTGATCGTGATCTCAGATGCGGGAAGCGTGGCGTTGTTGCGCCGCCTGCGTCGCCGCCGCTCCGGGCCTGAGGAGTTGATCGCCTACCACCAAGGCAGACAGTGGCACCCTCTGGGGGGCGAAGGGATCAACGGCTACATCAAGGCCACCGCCGGCGCTCAGTTCAGCGCCAAGGACTTCCGCACCTGGAATGCGACTGTGTGGGCCGCCGCATTACTGGCGACCTCGAGTGAAAAGTCCAGCCGCCAGCGCGTGATCCGCCGCGTCACCAGCGAAGTCTCCGATCTGCTTGGGAACACTCCTGCGGTCGCACGACGCTCCTACATCGACCCTCGCGTGTTCGATCGCTACCTCGCCGGCGCGACGATCAATCTCAACGTCGATCCGCATGACTCACTCGAGGCACTTGCGCCAAAGCGGCGACGCAAGCTCGAAACAGAGGTCCTCCACCTTCTTCGCTGACCCGCGCGATGGGCAGAGACACCCGAGCCTTTCACAAAATGGGAAGGTGATTGCCCGGTCCGTAGGCGCCGCCGTCACGCTCCTGATGGTGATACGTCGAGAGCGACTCCGGTTTCTCGCTCGGACACCTCCCAGAGCCCTGCGATGGCGTGATCCATTCCGAACCGTCGGAGGACCGGCTTGCGGACTGGAGCACCGTTGTTCACGAAGATTGGGCCGTAGAAGTCCCCACCTTTTGCTGTTGGGTCGGTGGCGGCGCGTAGTTGTGGCAGGGCGCCGTCGTCCGGAGACATGCCGGTGCGCTGGGCCATCGAGTGGAAGAACCGCTGGGAGGCACCACCGCCCGACCCCGCCACACTTGCCGCCTGCAGGTCGGTGTTGGACAGCCCAGGGTGCGCGATCAGACTGACCGTCACGGCGCCTTTCCGGTCAAGCTCCCGCTGCAGCCCGAGGCCGAAGTGGAAGTTGGCCAGCTTCGCCTGGCCGTAGGCACGCCAGGCGCCGTAGCGGCCCTCCAGGTGAGGATTGGCTACGTTGACGGCACGGCCGATGTGGTGCGCGGTGCTGGTCACGGTCACGACGCGGGATCCGGGCGTGCGCAGCAGCGCTGGTAGCAGGAGCGCGCTCAGCGTCCAGTGCCCCAGGTGGTCAACGCCGAACTGCATCTCGAACCCGTCGACCGTTCGCGCCTCGCTGATGCCCATCACACCCGCGTTGTTGATCAGCAGGTCAAGCTGATCATGGGCCACGAGAATCTGCTCCGTAGCTCGCTTGACGGATGCCTGCGACGACAGATCGAGCGGGATCAGCTCCAGTGAAGCGTCCGGGACGATTGCCCGGATCTGCTCGACTGCAGCGGCTGCCTTCTGCTGATTGCGCACCGCCATCACGACATGCGCGCCCTTACCCGCGAGCTCTCTCGCAGTGACGAGTCCGAGTCCGCCGTTCGCGCCGGTGACGACCGCCGTGCGGCCGCGTTGGTCAGGGATATCGGTCGCGTTCCAACTCATGCCTGAACTCCAGGGCTGAATGAATATTCATTCAGCCTAGTGGCTGATCGCAATGGCGCGTCGCGTGCTTGTCGGCGGTGTCGTGGGCAATCTGAGGGACTCAACTCGACTGAAATCGAATCTGGATCACGGCCTCGCCGTGGCGTGCGGCTTAGCGGCCGGTGAACTCGTCGCCGGCCGCGTCGACCGCGACGCACTCCCTGCTCGTGACGCACGTGACCGAGGTCAGCGTCGCTGCTCCCGGCAACCGCGTGGCGGTCCAGCGCGACCCGCTCGGGCCGCCGGTCCAGACGCGGCCCGACGAATCGCCGAGCACGCAGAGCCCGAGCGACGGGCAAGCCACACTGGTCAGGGCGGTGCCCGCATCGATTGCGTGCAGATGGGCGTCATGGCGCGAGCGGGGATTGAAGCTGATCACGTTGCCGAGCGTGTCGGCCGCCACGCACACCGCAGTCCCGCGGCAGGCGATCGCGTCCAGCTCGTTGTCGGAGTCGCCCGACGGAGCGTCGAGTCCGACCCTATTGTCGATCTTCGCCGCCAGCAGCCTGTCGCCGGTGAGCGGGTCAAAGGTGATCATCGTGCCGTCGTTGTCGGTGGCCGTGCACTGCGAGCGGTTCGGGCAGGCGAGGGCTGTGAGCGCCTCGACCTGCTCGATGTTGATGTCGCGGCGGACGATCCGACCGTTGGCGGGGTCATAGGTGACGCCCGTCCCGTCGCCGTCGATCGTCACGCACTCAATGCGCGAGGGGCAGCGCACAGCCAGGATCGACGCGTCGCGGTTATGGTCGGTCAGGCGCAGCTTCGGACGCCCGAACGCGAGTGGATCGAACGAGATCTGGCTGTCGACCCGGGCTGCGCTGCACAGCGTGAGCGACGAGCAGGCAACCGCCGAGACCGAGGAGGACGACGGCCCGGGGAGCGTGCCCAGGTGAATCGGCCCCCTCGCTGAGAGCGGGTTGAAGGTCAGCTCGTCCTGGGAGTCGACGGCTGTGCACTGCGTGGGACCGGAGCAGGCCAGGCCAAGGAGCGGCGCGCCGGCGTCGATCAGAGTGGTGGCCGGCGCGGCCACGCTGCCCGGCGTGAACGTGAGCACGCGGCCGGCGCCGTTGTCGGCGATGCATTCGCTTGCGGCCGGGCACGCCACGTCGTGGACGCCGCGGGCGGCCACGGTGGACACCGCGCGGCCGTTATCGGGGTCGAAGCTCGTAAGGTGGCCCGCGAGATCGGATGCGACACATAGCCCCGCCGACGGGCAGGCGACGTCGTTGAACTCCGTGTAGGGGCTCGTCGCGAGCGACACCGGCCCCGTCGTCGTGGCGGTCTGCGGATCGAAGGTCGTCTCATGTCCGGACTGATCGACGGCGGTGCACTGCGTCGCTGAGGGACAGGTGACCGATCGGGCGAACCCGGCAGCCGCATCGATCGTCACCGATGTCGCGGCTGCTGGGTCGGTCGGGTCGAACGTCCACTCCCGGGTCTGGCTGACCGCCGTGCACTGGGTGCTCGACACGCACGTGACCGCGACCAGGCCGAAGTCCTCGCCCTGCTCGAGCGAAGTCGTCACCGCCGAGGAAGGCGAAGCCGGGTCGAAGACGACGACATTGCCGGCTCCGTCGACGAGCACGCACTCGGAGCCCGAGGGGCAGTCGGCGGCGCCCGCCTGCGCTGAACTGGAGGGCGAGCTGACAGCCGGATCGACGTTCGAGAAGATCAGCGTGGGCGGCAGTGAGCTCGGGTTGACCGTCGCTACGCCGCCAGTCTCGTCGATCAACATGCACTGCGTGGCCGATGCGCACGTGAGGTCCACCAGCCGCGCAGGCGTCGCGATCTGCACTCGCGTCGTGTGCCCCGGAGAAGCCGGATCGAACTGCACGAGCCGATTGTCGGCATCGAGTGCATCGCACTGGCTCCCCGACGGGCACACGAGTGCGTCAAGCCCCACTCCGCCGGAGCGGTCGATCTGCCGTCCGGGGGACCAACTCAGCGAGGCCGCCGAAGCAGTCGTGGAGAGGAGCGCAAGCAGCGCGATGGCAGTCGCCAGGAAAGGTAGGAGTGTCGATATCCGTCGCACGTGCCAGCAAGAACCCCCGCGCGGGACAGAAGTTGCACCCGGCCAGAGAGTTGCCTATCACTGAACGACCCGGGCGAGAGCGAGCGCTTTGCCACATAGCGGTGTGATGCCTTGATCCGGGCTATCCTGTGGGCAATTGCGGCCTGGGAGGAGGCTGACCAATGAGGTTGAGGGGCGTCAGGTCGCACGGAGCCGAGGATCGCTCTCGGGCGTCGTCTCTCAGCATTGCGACTGCGACCGTTGCGGTGCTTGGCTGCGCTCTTGCGTTTGGTGTAGGGCTCCCGTCTCCAGCGGCGCAGGCTCTCGCGTCGCCTCATGCAGGTAAAAGCGGATCCGGTCCTTTTGGCGGGGACCCGTTCACCAACCGGGACAGCGCTCCGGCGAGCTCGGCTGCGGTCGCCGCCAGCGCGACTCCGGCTGCGCAGTCGACGATTGAGGTCGAGGCCAACCTGACTGACGTCACGATCTCACCCGCGGTCATGGGCAGCACCTACCTTCCGCCGTTTGGCGGCATGGGCAGCTTCGATTCCAGCACCGATAGCTTCTGGCCGTCGTTTCTGAGCGACTTGGAGGACCAGGTCTATACGGGTTCGATCCGCTGGCCTGGGGGGATCCTCGCGCAGTACTACGACTTTCGTTCACCGCTACCACGCACGCAAGAGCCGCTACCTCGGAACCCGAAAATCGACGCTCCAGGCCGTCTGGACCGCCGTTCTGGTCAACCTCCACCCAATCGGAACCGCCCTCAAAGCCGAAACGACATAGACCCAGCCCAACCCGAAACCGCGAGCCGGTGAAATCAGGCCGCATCAGGCGCCAGCCGCCGAGAAAACCGAGACCCGCGACCGGCACTTTTTCAGTGGTCACCGATCAAACTGACACTCTCGCGTCCCTGCGTTCGGCTTCTGCTTTCCGGACCGACGAGGGTCCGACCACAGTTTGTCAATGCCGATGGCGGTCCGCGGCGGGTGACGCTCAAACTGCGACACACCGTCGAGCCTTCCGTCGATCTGAATTACTGGCGGTTGTTCCCGCCATGTAACCGCGCACGTGCGAGCCTTGGCCACGTGAAGCTCCTTGCTCTGCTCATACTGGCTGCAGGCTGCGCCGCCGTGCTGGCGGCCTGCGGTTCGTCGAAGCCGGAGGCGAGCAAAAAGCACACCGACGGATACAGACAGCAGTACGCTGCCGCCCGCTGTATGCGCAATCACGGTGTCTCGAATTTCCCCGACCCTCAGGCGGGTGGCGGCTTTAGCGTGGGCCAGACGCCGGGCAACGCGGCGATTACGGTCGACGGCATTACGTTCAGCGGCCCTGCGTTCACGCGTGCCGACAAGGTCTGCAATCCACTGGGTCTGAGTGGCGGGCGGCCACCGATCTCCGAACAACAGAAGGAGACGTTTATCGACTTCGCCGAGTGCATGCGCCGCCACGGCCTCAAGCGATGGGCTGACCCGACCTTCCCGCCAGGTGGCGGGATCATGCAGGGCGGCGGCCCCTACAGCAGGAGCGATCCGAAGGTGGAGTTGGCTGCCGCAACCTGTAACAAGCCACGCTGAGTCGGGACTCCAGTCGCGCAACTGGCCGAGCCTTGCCACGCAGACAACGGCGCTTGGCGCGCCTGAAAGTGCGCGAAGGCCACGCGAAACCAGAAGCCTCGCGCCGCTCGCATGTCGCGCATGGATCGGGCTAGAAGCATTCGACCATGCCAGCTGTGACGCACTCGGTTGGTCTGCGTCAGACCTTGCGTCACACTCATCCCCTGCACAGCTCTGCACCGCCGAGCGTAACTGCCATAAACACTGGGGTTTACGCGGTGTTGCGAGACTGCTCAGACCGCAGGAATTGATGGGCACGGGTGGTTTCGAACCACCGACCTCTCGCGTGTGAAGCGAGCGCTCTCCCGCTGAGCTACGCGCCCAAAGCTGGCCTGATTCTAGTCGCGCGCAAGCTGGCGAGCGTTCTGAGGGTGGGGCCGGCACCGGTTGTCGGTCGGTGCGCCCGCGCGGGCGATTACTCTTGTGGGGCGCCGTAGTTGGTGCGCTGAGCAGGTTCGACGATGTCTTCCACGCAGGATCGCAACAGCCATGACACTCAGACCGGCGGTGCGGCTGAGGTCGCAGCCACGCTGACTGGCGCACGCACCGGCTTCCGCGAGGATCCGGCCGGCACGCTCGAGGTCGCGGTCCGCTGTCATGAGGTCGCCGTGGCACTCGGCGACTCCGGGCTCTGCGCGAGGGCGCTCGCGCTGGAGGGCCAGGTCGCGCTGCACCGAGGTGACGTGCGCAGTGGTCTGGCGCTGGCGCTCGAGTCGGAGCGTCAGCTTGGGACGATCAGCGGTGACCACCTGACCCAGGCGGAGGTGGCAGCGCTCCGGGCGAACGTAAGCTTTTTCACGGGTGCCTACGCGCAGGCGTTGACCAACGCGGAGCGCTCGATCGAGTTTGCCGATGCGACCGGTGACATCGACCTGCGGATCTTCGCCCGGCGCGCTGCATTCCTGGTGTTCGGGAACATCAGCGTTCGGGAGCTCTCGGTGCGGCTGGAGGAGTTGCTGGTGCTGACCCGGGAGGCCGGCGATGAGTGGGAGGAGGCCATCACCCACAACGACATCGCCTGTCACCTGGAGCAGACCGGCGACGCCGAGGCCGCGCGCACAGAGATCGATCGGGCGCTGGAGCTTGCGAGGCGCGCCCGCCCGAACCGCTTCGCGATGGCGGTGATCCACTCGACTCGAGCCGATATCGAGTTGCGCGAAGGCAACGCCGCGCAGGCGCTGTCCGATGCTGAGCATTCGCTGTCGCTACTGGCAGAGGACCGTGAGCCGAACCCTTATGTGCTGGGCGCCAGCGTTCGGGCACAGGTGCAGGCGCGGATCGCTCTAGGCCACTTCGACGATGCCCAGCAGGCAGGTCAGGCGGCGCTGGACTGGCTCGGTGAACGTATGCCGCACACGCGCAGCGTAATTCTCGCTGCCGTCGCGGAAGCGATGCGCAGCGCCGGAAGGCTGCAGGACGCCTACAGCGCGCTGCAGCGATCTGCCGAACTGGAGCGACAGGCATTCACCGAGATCTCGGAACTGCAGCTGAGCCTCGAACGGGCGGTCATGCAGGCGCGCCTGGCCCGCAATGAGAGCGACGCGCTTGCCCTCAAGAACCGCGAGCTGGCGGAGGCGCACGCGGAGCTCGAGACGCGCACAGGCCAGCTCGAGGCGTTGCAGGAGCAGCTGCGTGAGCAGGCGGAGCGCGACTGGCTCACGGGCGTCCACAATCGCCGGTTCCTGGCACGCGAACTGGAGCAACCGACGACCACGCGCTTCGGTCGCACGCTGAGTGTCGCAGTGGTCGATCTCGATCACTTCAAAGCGATCAACGACCGCTATGGCCACAACGTCGGCGACCAGGTTCTGGTGCGCGCGGCGGCAGTGCTCTGTGAGGTTCTCCGCACGACGGACATCGTCGTTCGCAGCGGCGGCGAGGAGTTCCTGGTGCTGATGCCGCTGACCGACGCGCCTGCCGCAGCACTTTGCGCCAACCGCATGCTCGAAGCGATGCGGGAGGAGCCGTGGGGCGCGATCGCCGCCGGCGCCAGACTCACGGCCAGCGTCGGCGTTGCCACCGTCGAGGATCCCGACGATCTCGAGCAGCTCGTCAAGCTCGCGGACAATCGTCTCTACGAAGCCAAGCGCGCCGGTCGTGACCGTGTGATCGCCGACTGAAACGCGACAGCCCGTGCTGCCGGCCAGCGGGCCGGGCAGCACGGCAACAGCGCTACAGCCGCACGACGTTATCGCCGTCGAGACCGCGGGTGATGCCGCGTAGGTCGACGAACAGAGATGCTTCACGCGCGATCTGCAGATGGTCAATGCCGGGGTGCGCGGTGACCAGCACGACCGCGTCTGCGCCGGAGACGGCCTCATGCAACTCAGTGCTGGTGAGTCCGAGTTCCTGCAGCTCCGGCACGAACGGATCGTGGTACACCAGCTCCGCTCCCCGTGCCATCAGCACCTCGACGATCCGCAACGCCGGCGACTCGCGGATGTCGCTGATCCCGCCCTTGTAGGCGACACCCAGGACCGCGATCTTCGAACCGCGGATCGGCTTGGTCACGTCGTTGAGCGCGAGCTCAATCCGCTCCACGCAGTAATGCGGCATCTGCTGGTTGATCTTGCCGGCGAGCTCGATGAACTCGGTCGACATCTGAAACTCGCGGGCGCGCCAGGTCAGGTAGAACGGGTCGACCGGGAGGCAATGGCCGCCCATGCCCGGCCCGGGCTCGAAGCGCATGAACCCGTAGGGCTTGGTGCCGGCGGCCTGAACGACCTCCCAGATATCGATGCCCATGCGCTCGGCGACCATCGACATCTCGTTGACGAGCGCGATGTTGACCGACCGGAAGATGTTCTCGAGCAGCTTCGTCATCTCGGCCGCCTCCGGCGTCGAGACGCGCACAATCTGATCGCACACTCGGCCATAGAGCTCGGCGGCACGCTCGGCGCACGTCGCGGTGATCCCGCCGACGACCTTCGGCGTGTTCTTCAGCGTGTAATCGGTGCGGCCAGGATCGACTCGCTCGGGGGAGAAGGCAACGTTGAGATCCGTGCCAACGGTCAACGACGAGTGCTCCTCGAGGATCGGCACGAGCATCTCCCGGGTCGTTCCGGGATAGGTGGTGGACTCCAGCACGACCAATTGGCCTGCCTGCACGACGTGTGAGAGCGCCTGGGCGGAGGCCTTCAATGGCCCCAGGTCAGGCTCACGGTTTTCCGTCAACGGCGTCGGCACGCACACGATCACCGCCTCGGTGCGTGCCAGCGGCGCGTAGTGGGTGCTCGCGTGCACCCTGGGCAGCACCGCCTGCAGAGTCTCGGACGCTATGTCCTCCACGTATGACTCACCCGCGATCAGGGCATCGATCTTGCGCTGGTCGACATCGACCGCGATCACCTCCTCGCCCGCCTCCGCAAACGCGACGACAAGAGGCAAACCTACGTATCCGAGACCTACGACACCAATTGACATAGGGCGGGAGAGTAGCCGGAAGCCGCGGGGTAGCCATCACCGAGGAGACGAACGTTCTACGATCACCGTGGATCGTGCTAGGCGGGGCGCTAGCGGTGCCCTGTAACTCGCAATCCGCTCAAGCGGGGCTGAATCCCCTCCCGAGGGGTGAACACCCGCGGTCGAAGTCCTTTGGTGTGGCGGTGATGATCCGGTCCCAAGGCGATGGAGGCCCGTGAACCAGGTCAGGTCCGGAAGGAAGCAGCCTTAAGCGGTCACCTCCAGGCGCGTAGGGGGTGCCGAATCGGAGTCATCCAAAGCGACCCAGCCGCGGGTTTACACCACAGAGGAGGGTGCACGATCCTTTTATCGCGGCGGAGCCCCGTCAGGGGTCCATGGCCCGTGACAGCTGCTGAGAACGGTCGCGCTGCCTTCTGACCTAGACTCGACTTGGTGTCTGCGGGTCCCTCTCTCTATAGGCGTCACCGGCCACGAACGTTTGCTGACGTGGTTGGCCAAGAGCACGTGGTTCGCACGCTCTCGCACGCGGTCGAGCGCGACCAGATCCATCACGCGTACCTGTTCGTGGGCTCACGTGGGACCGGCAAGACCAGCATGGCCAAGATCCTGGCCGCCTGCCTCAACTGTGTGAACGGGCCGACCGTCTCACCGTGCGGTGTCTGTGACTCGTGCGTAGCGATCGCCGCCGCGACCTCACTCGACGTGATCGAGATGGACGCGGCCTCCAACAACTCGGTCGACGACATCCGTGACCTGCGCGAGAAGGTCGCCTACGCACCCGTCTCCGGCCGCCACAAGGTCTACATCCTGGACGAGGCGCACATGCTCTCGACCCAGGCCTGGAACGCGTTTCTGAAGACGCTCGAAGAGCCACCGCCGAGAACCGTGTTCGTGCTCGCCACGACTGAGGCGCAGAAGGTGCTGCCGACGGTTGTCGACCGCTGTCACCGCTTTGACTTCGGCCGGCCCTCCGCCGAGCAGGTCGCCACCGTGGTGCGCAGGGTCGCGGCAGCCGAATCGATTTCGATCGATGACGGTTCCGTTGCTCTGGTCGCACGCCACGCGACCGGTTCATTCCGCGACGCGCTCGGCACGCTCGAGCAGCTCGTCACCTACGCCGGGGACGAGACGATCAAGCCCGATGACGTGCTCGCCGTTCTGGGTGTGGCAGACGCCGAGCAGCTGTTCGCCGCGGTTGACGCGGTCGTTGCGGGCGACCCAGCGGCGGCGCTGCGCGCGGCCGCGCAGCTGGCGGGGTCCGGGCGCGATCCGGGTCAGGTGCTTCGCGACCTGGAGGTTCACGGGCGCGAACTGCTGACGGTCCAGATCATCGGCGAGGTCCCGGCTGAGCTGCGGGTGACGCCCGAGCGTGATCAGCGCCTAATCGAGCAGTCCTCGACGCTCTCCCAGACCGACGCGGTGAGGCTGCTGGAGCTCGTCTCCGCCGCCCTCGAGGCGACGGCGAACGGCGCCCATCCCCGCATCCAGCTCGAGCTCGTCCTGATCAAGGCTGCGGCTCCGGAGATGGACCCGTCTGTCGGTGCCCTACTGGCTCGCATTGAGAGGTTGGAGAAAGGTTCTCTGCGGCCGCAAGCGGCATCTGCTGCTAGCGGTGAGGCTGCTTCGGAGCCGGCGGCCCTTGCGGAGTCGCCCAGCCTCCAGCGGAGGCAGCCCGATGCTCTCGGCGCGCTCGCTGAGGAGCTTTCAAATCAGCCCGCTGCCTCATCGACCAACCCGGCCACAGTCGCGGAGCCGTTTTCGGCTTCAGAGCCTGATCCGGTTGATTCTCCCCTGGCGATTGAGTCGTCTGAAACGGCGATCGCTGCCGTTTCAGACGACACATCGGCGCGGGACAACACCATCACCACAGGGACAGACCTGCAGGACATGGCCCGAATGTGGCCGGCTGTGGTCGAGCTGGTGCGTGGCGGCAACGCGATGCTGGGAGTGATTTTGGAGAGCGCACGGCCCAGCGCCGTCACCGAGCGTGAACTGGTGGTGAGCTTTCCCGCGGAGGCCGCGTTCTACAAGCGCAAGGCCGAGCAGGACGATTACCGGCGCGCGACGGCCGAGGCGGTCCGCAACGCGACCGGCCTGTCCCTGGCATTGCGCTTTGAGTTGGCCGAGGCTTCGGGTCAGGCGGGCGAGGAAGAGCCACCGCCCACGGTGACGCCGATGAGCGACGAGGAGCTGGTCCAACGGTTCGTCGACGAGTTCGGCGCCGAGGAGATTCTGCAAGACGACCAAGAGGGGGAGAGCTGAATGCCCCAGCCGAACATGCAGCAGATGCTGAAGCAGGTCCAGAAGATGCAGGCCGACATGGCCAAGGCCCAGGAGGAGTTGAAGAACGAGGTCGTCGAGGCGTCCGCCGGCGGTGGCGCCGTGACGGTAGAGGTCACCGGCGAACTGGTGTTCAAGTCGCTGACGATCGCGCCTGAGGCGATCGACCCTGACGACCCCGACATGCTCTCCGACATGGTGCTGGCCGCGGTCAACCAGGGCCTGCAGGCCGCGCAGGACCTGGCAGCGCAGAAGTTGGGTGCAGCAACCGGCGGTCTGGGCGGGGCGGAGGGCCTGGGCGGTCTGGGCCTCCCGGGATTCTGAGCTGAGGACTGCCGAGCCGCAGTGAGTACCTACGCGCCGCCGCTGCAGCGGCTGATCAACGAGCTTTCGAAGCTGCCGGGCGTTGGTGGCCGCACCGCGCAGCGGCTCGCGTTCCACCTGCTACGTGCCAGTGAGGAGGACGCCCTCGCGCTGGCGGAGACGATCCGTGAGGTCAAGCAGAAGATCGGTTTCTGCGAGATCTGCTTCAACCTCGCCGAGGGACCGCGCTGCGGGATCTGTGAGAGCGAGCGCCGTGAAGCTGACCTGATCTGCGTGGTCGAGGAGCCGGTCGACGTGATCTCGATCGAGCGCACGCACGAGTTCCGTGGTCGCTATCACGTGCTCGGCGGTGCGCTCTCGCCGATCGATGGGATCGATCCCGAGGATCTGAAGATCGAGCAGCTGTACGCGCGCGTGGCAGACCCGACCCAGTCCGTGCGTGAGGTCGTGATCGCGACCAACCCGACCACCACCGGCGAGGCGACCGCGCATCACATCGCCGCCGGCATCCGCGCGATCGCGCCCGACGTGACGGTTACGCGGCTCGCCTCAGGGCTGCCGGTGGGCGCGGACCTCGAGTACGCCGACGAGCTCACGCTCGGTCGCGCCTTCTCGGGCCGTCGCGCAGTCTGAGCGCCGCGCTGCACAGACGCGCGAGCACGTAACCTCACCTCTGATGTTGCCCCAGCCGACAGTGGTGATGAAGTTCGGCGGCACCTCCGTCGCCGACGCGGAGCGGATCAAGCGCGCTGCGCGCCGGATCGTGGCCCAGCGTGAGCAGGGCAAGCGGGTCGTGGCGGTGCTGTCGGCCCGTGGGCACACAACAGATGAGCTGATCCAGGCAGCCGAGGAGGTCTCGCCGCATCCCGACGCGCGCGAGATGGACATGCTGCTCTCCACCGGCGAGCGGATCTCCTGCGCGTTGTGCGCGATGGCGATCAACGACCTTGGCCACAGGGCGATCAGCCTGACCGGCTCGCAGGCCGGCATCGTAACCGACACATCGCACACCAGGGCTCGGATAATCGACGTCCGCGCCGAACGGATCGTGCAGGCGCTCGACGAGGACATGATCGTGCTGGTCGCCGGTTTTCAAGGTGTCTCCACCAGCCGCGACGTGACCACCCTGGGGCGCGGCGGTTCGGACACGACCGCGGTGGCGGTGGCCGCTGCGCTGCACGCAGAGGTATGCGAGATCTACACCGATGTCAGCGGTGTGTTCAGCGCTGACCCGCGGATCGTTCCCAGCGCTCGCAAACTGTCGATGGTCAGCTTCGAGGAGATGCTCGAGATGGCCTCCTCAGGCGCCAAGGTGCTGCAGCTGCGCTCGGTCGAGTACGCGCGTACGCACGGCGTAAGGATCCACTGCCGGTCCAGCTTCGAAGACTCTCCCGGTACCGTTGTGATTGGAGAAGACGAGACGATGGAGCATCCGCTGATCACCGCTGTGACGCACTCGACCGAGGAGGCTCGGATCACGCTCGTCGGCGTCCCCGACCGGCCCGGCGCCGCGGCCGAGATCTTCGAGGCGCTGGCAGCCGCCGGATGCAACCTCGACACGATCATCCAGAACGAGCCGCGCACCGAGGGCGCTGAGGCCGAGGTTTCGTTCACGCTCGCCAGCGAGGATCTCCACGACGCGGAACAGGCTCTGCAGCCGCTGATCGCCGAACAGGGTTTGAAGCTCGAGACGGACAGCCAGATCGGCAAGGTCTCGATCGTCGGTGCCGGCATGAAGTCGCATCCGGGCGTCTCCGCCAAGGTGTTCCGGACACTTGCCGACGAGGACATCAACCTCGAGATGATCTCGACCTCACCGATCAAGATCTCCTGCGTGATCCGCGCAGCCTCCGTCGAGCGAGCCGTGATCGCGCTGTGCGCGGCGTTCGGGCTGTCGGCAGGCGATGCGCACGAGGAGCTTCCGCTGGGGCAGGAGTCGCGATGAGCGACAGCTATCGCATCGCCGTCGTCGGCGCGACCGGAGCCGTTGGCACCGTGATGCTGCAGTGCCTCAAGGAACGCGGTCTCGATCGTGATCACGAGATCATCCTGTTCGCGACCGCCCGTTCAGCAGGAAAGGTCATCGACGGCCGCACGGTGCTCGCGCTCGACGATGACGCTGATCTCAGCGGGATCGACATTGCGCTGTTCTCCGCCGGTGGCGGCACCGCGAAGCAGTGGGCGCCGCGGTTCGTGCAGGCTGGCGCAACCGTGATCGACAACTCGTCAGCGTTTCGCCAGGATCCGCAGGTGCCGCTGGTCGTGTCGGAAGTCAACCCACATGCGCTGCATGGTCACCACGGCCTCATAGCCAACCCCAACTGCTCGACCATGCAACTGATGGTCGCGCTCGCACCGATCCACCGTGAGGTCGGGATCGAGCGGCTGATCGTGTCGACCTACCAGTCGGTCTCCGGCACCGGGCAAAAGGCGATCGCCGCGCTGGAGGCTGAGGCGCGCGCGGCACTTGACGGCGAGCCGGTACCGCAGACGGGCATCTATCCCGAGCAGATCGCCTTCAACGTGATCGGCGCGGCCGGCAACTTCGCCCCTGGCGACGATCACACCGACGAAGAGCGCAAGATGATGTTCGAGACCTGCAAGATCCTTGCCGACGACTCCGTCGCCGTCGCGGTGACCTGCGTGCGTGTGCCCGTCCGTACCGGCCACTCGGAGTCGGTCAACATCGAGACCCGGGAGCACCTCCCGGTGCAGCGGGCAGTCGATCTGCTGTCGCAGGCGCCCGGCCTGGTCGTCGAGGACGTGCCAACGCCGTTGCGTTCCGAGGGGCGTGACGAGGTATATGTCGGTCGCATCCGTCGCGATCCGACGCACCCCAATGGGCTGGCGCTGTTCGTCGTCGCCGACAACCTGCGAAAGGGCGCGGCGACCAACGCCGTGCAGATCGCCGAGCTGCTGATCCGCGACGGCATCGTGTCGGCGTCGCCGAGCGAGGCGGTCGGAGCCGGCGGCTAGCGGGCCGCCGGCGAAGCAAGCACCGTCTGCAGCACCCGCCGCACCTGGTCGATCGTCACCATGCCGGTCAATGTGCCGGCGTCGTCGACCGCGACCACCGCGCCCAGACGTCCCAGACCCTCGAGCATCAGCACGTCGGTGAGGGGCTGTTGCTCGCCGATCTGGAGCTTGGCGTTCTCGTCGGTCTCGAGGATCGAGCCGACCGTGGAGGAGCCCTCACCGGCATCGACCAGTTGGTGCGCGCGTTCGCGGTGGGCGATTCCGATGAAGCGGCCGTCACCGTCGATGACCGGCAGCCAGTCGGTCTGGTAGCGCAGGAAGGACTCGTGCAGCGCCCGCTCGACGCTGGTTGTCCCGTGCACGACCACGGGTTCGTGATCCATGATGTCGGCGACGCTGACTCCCTGGACGCGAGAGGCCGCGTCGGTGCCGGTCAGGGCCATCCGCGCGGACTGCCAGATCATGAAGGCGAGCAGCAGCAGCCAGAAGCCCGCGAAGCTGGGGTGGCGGAGTGTGATGTAGAGGCCGAAGGCGCCGAGCATCATCGCGAAGCCCTCGCCGATCCGGGCCGCCGTGCGGGTGCCGCGCAGCTTGTCCCCGGTCGTGCGCCAGACGAGCGCCCGTGCGATTCGGCCACCGTCAAGCGGGTAGGCGGGGACGATGTTGAAAACAAAGATCAGCACGTTCATCGGCAGCAACCAGCTCAGCGCCAGCAGCACCGGCGTGATCGGCACCGTTCCGTCGAGCTCGACCGCGTGGATCAGGCGGTGCGGGCCGACCAACGCCATGTCGACCCCCAGGCAGATCGCCACGAACAGCAGCGTCCCGAGCGGACCGGCGGCCGCGATTCTGAACTCCTCTGCCGGAGTCTGCGTATCGCGACTCATGTAGGTCGTACCACCGAACAGGAAGAGCTCGATGCGCTGGACCTCGATACCCTCGCGGCGGGCGGCGATCGCATGGCCCAGCTCGTGCACGATCAGCGACACGAAGAACAGCAGAACGGTGATGACCGTCGTCAGATAGGCAACGTCAGCGGACGAGTGCAGCGCGTCTCTGAACGATCCCGACAGCAGGAAGATCAGCACGAACAGCATCGCGAACCAGGTGGCGTCAACCCCTATCCGGATCCCGGCGATCGAGACGAGCTTGATCGAACGGGCGTGCCTGAACATGCTGCAATGGTCGCACAGACACTGAGAGACGCGATTGGAGTGGAAGATGGCAACAGCCTTGGCGCAGCTGCGCGAGTGGGTCGCCACGATCGAGGACGTCCGGCGCGCCTGCGCCGTGCTCGACTGGGACCGCAGCACATTCATGCCGAAGTTGGGCGCGGAGCAGCGGATGGAGCAGCTCGGGACGCTCGAGCGGATCCTCCACGAGCGGCTCACCTGCGAGCGCACCGGCGAGTTGATTGCGGCCGCGGCCGCGGAGCTGGACGGCGTGGCGCCGGACTCGATCGACGCGCGTCAGGTGTCGGAGACACTGCGGCTGTACGAGAAGGAGCGGCAGGTGCCGGTCGATTTGGCGGTGGCTCGGTCGCGGGCGGCGTCTGACGGCTACAAGATCTGGGTGGCTGCGCGTGAAGCCGACGACTTCACGTTGTTCAGGCCGGCGCTCGAGCGCAACTTCGAGCTCACGCGCGAATACGTTGCCTGCTTTGACGGCTACGAGGATCCTTACGACGTCGTGCTCGAAAATTTCGCCCCGGACATGCGGACCGCGCAGGTCGCGGCCCTGCTGGGTGAGCTGCGTGATCGCCTACGGCCGCTGATTGCCGAACTGCGCGGCCGTGAGATCGATGTGACGCCGCTGAACGTCCAATACCCCGTGAGCGGACAGCGACAGCTCGTCGACCTGGTTCTGCGCCGGATGGGTTTCAGCGATGACAGCTGGCGGATTGACGACACGGTGCATCCGTTCGAGTCGGCCTTCTCCGTGACGGATGTGCGCCTCACCACCCGTTACGCGGAGGATTACTTCCCAACCGCGCTGTACGGCGCCATGCACGAGTGTGGACACGGTCTCTACGAGTCGGGGATCGCTCCGGAGTTGCAGCGCACGACGCTCGGCACGATCAAGTCGAGTGCGATCCATGAGTCGCAGAGCCGGCTATGGGAGAACGTGATCGGACGCAGCCGCGCGTTTGCCGAGGTGCTGGCGCCCGCGGCAGCCGAGCTGTCGGGCGGGGCTCTGAGTGGGCTGCAACCGGACACCCTTTTCAGGGCCGCCAACGCGGTGCAGCCGTCGCTGATCCGGATCGAGGCCGACGAGACCACCTACGGTCTGCACATCGTCTTGCGGTTCGAGCTTGAGCGACGACTGCTCGCGGGGGAGCTCGCAGTCGCCGATCTGCCGGAGGCGTGGAACGCCGGGATGCGCGACTACCTTGGCGTCGAGGTCCCGAGTGACGCTGATGGCGTGATGCAGGACGTGCATTGGTCCGCCGGCCTGGTCGGCTACTTCCCGACCTACGCGATCGGCAACCTGATCGCGGCTCAGCTGTGGGCGGCGCTGCGCGCGGATCTGCCTGATGTCGATCAGCAGGTCGCAGGCGGTGAGTTGGCGGAGATCCGCGACTGGCTACGGGAGCGCGTCCACCGCCACGGCTCCCGGTACAGCGACAGCGAGCTGCTCGGACAGGTCGTGGGCGGACCCGTGCAGGTCACACCGCTGATCGAGTATCTGACCGCAAAGCTCGCCGATGTCTATGGCGTGGCGTTGGCGTAGCATCGCCCCGATTGAACCCTCCAGGGAGATGAAACAGTGACCCAGACACCTGTGAAAGTGGCTGTGACCGGTGCCGCCGGTCAGATCGGCTACGCCATTCTGTTCCGGATCGCGAGCGGTGCGTTGCTCGGACCCGACACCCCAGTGCAGCTGTCGCTGCTCGAGGTCGCTGCCGCCGTCAAGGCGGCCGAGGGTACAGCGATGGAGCTCGACGACGGTGCCTTCCCGCTGCTCGCCGGTGTCGACATCAGCGACGACCCGAACAGGGCATTTGATGGCGTCAACATCGCACTGCTGGTGGGTGCGCGGCCGCGCGCGGCCGGCATGGAGCGTGGCGATCTGCTTGAGGCCAACGGTGGCATCTTCAAGCCGCAGGGTGAGGCGCTCAACGCGCACGCAGCGTCTGACATTCACGTGTTGGTGGTGGGCAACCCGGCGAACACCAACGCGCTGATCGCACAGCAGAACGCACCTGACATTCCCGCGGCCCGGTTCACCGCGATGACCCGGCTTGACCACAACCGTGCGCTGGCGCAGCTGTCGCGGAAGTCCGGCACGCCGGTCCGGGAGATCACCAACGTGACGATCTGGGGCAACCATTCGGCGACGCAGTACCCGGATATCTTCCACGCAAAGCTGGCCGGTGAAAACGCGGCCGAGAAGATCAACGATCAGGCATGGCTCGAGAGTGACTTCATCCCCACGGTTCAGAAGCGCGGTGCCGCGATCATCGACGCGCGCGGTGCCTCGAGCGCCGCGTCAGCCGCGAGTGCGGCGATTGATCACGTTCACGACTGGGTGCTCGGCACCCCGGAGGGTGACTGGGTATCGATGGCGATCCCGTCCGACGGTTCCTACGGAGTGCAGGAGGGATTGATCTCCAGCTTCCCGGTGAGCACCGCGGAAGGTGAGTACAGGGTCGTTCAGGGCCTCGAGGTCAGTGACTTCTCACGCGCGCGGATCGACGCGTCTGTTGCTGAATTGGCCGAGGAGCGAGAGGCGATCCGTGGCCTTGGCCTGATCGCGTAACCGGAAGGTTCGGGGTCGAGCCTCTGGGCACGACCCCGAACCCAAGCAGTGTCCTTACGCGGCCGGCTTGTCGACCGCGAACCAGCCCTGACCCTCGCGGCGGACGAGGCCGTCTGAGGTGAGCTTCGGCATCACTCGGTAGAGATAATTCGGTTCGATCTTCATCGTCGTCGCGATGTCCGGAATCGTGATCCCGGGCTGCTTGCGGACGAGGTCGAGCGCCTGCGTCGAGCGGGTCTTGCCACCGCGCTGGCCGCGCGGCCGGCCCGGCCCGCGACGTTTGGGTGACGATGTTGCCGAGGTGCTGCGGGGCGGGCGGCCCGGTCCGCGGCGTGCGGTTGCGGCTCCGGTTCCGGCGAGCGCTGCCCGAGCTGCGAGCAGGCGCTCCTCCTCCTGCTTGAGCTCCTTCAGGCGATTGTCGATGTCCCGGACAGCTTCGTCGATAAAGCCCGCCATAGGCGCACTCCTTTGGTCATGTGAACTGCTGGTCAGTAGAACCTAACCATATCGAGTGTTACGTGTCTCGATGAGATGCTTGAGCCGTGTAAGTGAGTCGAGCGCCTCACGTTCGGGGATGTGACCGATAACCACCCGTGACGCAGCGCCTCCGAGCGCACCGCCGGGTGGGTGGAACTCGTTGACATAATCAAACAGGGTCGGACCCGTGGACTGACCTGTCAGCTTGTAACGGATCAGCGCGCTTGACAGGGCTGGGCCCCGACCGTGCCACTCCGCCTCACGCTGTGCGATGACTGATTCAAGCGTCCAATGCACCTTGAATGAGACACCGAGGATGTGGAGCACCTGATCCATCCGCGCACCCTCCTCACGGGGGTCGGGTGACTTGACCTTGACCGAGCGGTGGATCGTGACCCATTTTTCGAGTTGATTCGGGTCCATCACCGTGTCCCACACAGCCGCTGGTTCGGCGTCGATCTCAATCTGGACGTGAACGGTGCTCATCCGCGTCGGACGGTACTCGGGTTGCGGCTACGGGGGCGCGGCTCGGCGGGGGCGCTTGGTTACGAGAATTCGGTTCGTGCGCCCGAAGCGGTTCGGTCAGTGCGCCCGAAGCGGTTCGGTCGACTCCCAATCACGCAGAGCTCGGGCGATCGCCGCGTCGAGCCCATGAGTGCGTACATCGAGCAAATCAGTGGCGAGGTCCGGGCGGGGGAGCAGGTCGCTCGTGAGGCTTTCCATGAGCGGTCCGATCACCGCATGCTGCTCACCGGCGACCACTGCCGCCAGCCTGCTCGCGATCGGCGTCAGCATCAAACGGTGCAGCTGAATCTGGGTTCTGGCGACCAGCAGTTGTTCTCGGATGCGATCGATCAACTCGGCGTAGGTGACGGTGTCGGGCCCGGCTATGTCGAGTGAGCGGCCCGCGACCTCGGCTGCCGTGGCCGCCTTCACCAGGCAGCTGAGCACGTCGCGTTCGTCGACCGGTGCGGTTCTGTACTCGCCCCATGCTGGGACCAGCAGAATCGGCAGGCGCTCGACGAGGCGAACGAGAAAGCGGAATGAGCGCGAACGCGCGCCGATCACGATCGAGGCTCGAAGCGCCACCGAGTCGGGCACCGCGCGGAGCAGGGTGCGTTCGACCGTCAGCCTGCTGACAAGGTGCTCGGAGGGCGGGGTTTGCACGGGGCCATGCGGCATCAGTCCGCCCAGGTAGACGATCCTTCCGACGCGTGCGCGCACCGCCGCGTCTGCGAAGTTCTGAGCAGCACGGTGCTCACGCACCGGGAAGCGCTCATCTCCGCCCGGCTCCATCGAGTGGATCAGGTAGTAGGCGACGTCGATCTTGCTCAGTGCCTTTCGCAGTCCTTCACCGGATACGGCGTCTCCGAGCGCGAGTTGGACTCCGGACGGAACCTCCCACGGTTGGGAGGCGTCGCTTCCGCGGGTGAGCGCGCGCACCTCGTGGCCCGCATTCAGAAGTTCGGGGGCGAGCCGGCTTCCGA
The DNA here is from genome assembly GCA_963844665.1 of uncultured Conexibacteraceae bacterium. Classification (GTDB taxonomy): domain Bacteria; phylum Actinomycetota; class Thermoleophilia; order Solirubrobacterales; family Solirubrobacteraceae; genus Palsa-465. The sequence goes on along the minus strand of CAWJPB010000005.1, from coordinate 62,339 downwards.
TCCCGCCGGTGATGCCCGTGACGAGGATCCGCATCACCACCAAAGCTACGGAAAATGCGGGCGAATCTGGCTCGAGACAATAAAAGTCCCGCTAATACCAGGCAAAACTGGAAGTCACGAAAGTGTTGCGTTTTCCGGGAATCGGATTCGCATCGGGGGGGTCAAAGCGCTTTGATGGCTGTCACCGAGGCGGGGGTTGCCTCGGTCGATTCCACAGCAAGAGAGGTATCTGGTCGGATGGCTAACGGGCGCGCTCAGGGCGGCGGGAAAGTGTCGTGTGAAGGCTGCTTCTTCAAGCAGAACATGCTCTGTGCGGTGAGCCAGGGCGGGCCCTGTGCCACCTATCGGCCCAACCGTCCTGAGGGGCTCAGGCCGCCCACCCAGCTGCGCTTCAACTTTCGCCAGGAGCGGAGATTGCAGGTCGCATGGGCATTCCCGTCCGCCAGTGAGCAGCTGGCTCTGCATCGCTAGGCCCGTCCGTGGCCCGTACAGCCGCTGAGCGGGTCACTGTGGCGAGTCTCACAGTGACCAACAATCCCATCATCTAGTGTCCGCGCCCGTGCAAATCACGGTCCTAGGAAAGTCGCCCGCGATGCCGGATGCGAACGGGGCAAACAGCGGCTACCTGGTGCGTGCGGGCGAGTTCACGCTGCTGCTCGACTGCGGCTCCGGCGTGTTCTCGAAGTTGCGCGCGGTGTGCAGCCCGCTCGAGGTCGACGCAGTGCTGATCACGCATCTTCACGCGGACCACATGCTCGATCTGATCCCGTACGCGCACGCGCTCGGGTACTGGTATCGCGACGCCAGGGTCCGCCCTCGCCTGGTGGCCCCGCCCGGCGCTCGCGAGCTCTTCGCGCGGCTCGGAGAGGCACTCAGCTTCGACGCTCTGCTCGAGGAGACCTTCGCGACCGAGGAGTACGACCCGGCCGCTGAGGTCGAGATCGGTCCCTTCCAGGTCCGCTTCGCAGGGGTTCCGCATTTCATCCCGGCATGGGCATGTGAGATTCAGACGGGCGGGCGTCGCTTCACCTTCGGCGCTGACAGCGCGCCCAATGACGCGATCGCGGAGTTGGCGCGGGACACCGACCTGCTGATGCTCGAGGCGACCGAGGGTCCCGAACCACTGGCCGCCCACACGGCGGAGTCGCGCGGACACATGTCCGCGCGTGAAGCCGGCGAGCTTGGACGCCGCGCCGGCGCCAAACGTCTGGTGCTGACGCACTATTCCGACGAGCTCGACGCGGTGGCCCTACGTGCGGCGGCCGAGGCGGGCTTCGGTGGGGAGCTGGATCTCGCTGTGGAAGGCGCGTGCTACGAGCTGTGACGGGGGTCTATCCTCGCTGGATCACCGAGTCCAACCACAGGAGAGCAGATGTTCGGAAAGCGCAAAGCGAAGAAGGCTGAAACGCAGGAGACGCCGAAGAAGAAGCGCGGCGGCTTCAAGAAGCTGCTGTTCCTGCTGGTGGTCGGCACCGGAGTCGCACTGGCCGTTTCGGAGGCCGCTCGCAACAAGCTGTTGGATGCGCTGTTCGGGTCTGAGGAGGAGTTCCAGTACACGCCGCCGTCTCCCTCAGGCGACAGCCCCGGCGACAGCGCTGCATAGCTTGGACCGATAGCTCGTGAGGTGAGCTGGCCGCCGCCGCCTCGACCTTGGCCGGCGAGTCAGGGTCCGTTCCGACAGATGTTTTGAGCGAGCGACCGCGGCGCGGGAAGGATCCACCCCTGCGTGGCGTCATTAACCTTGTCTACTGATCGCTGATGACTCCCCAGGACCCACCTTCCGAGCGCGACGAGCGGGTCGCGCGCCTGCTGCGGAGCGCGGCCGACTCCGAGCGGGCGCCGATGTCTCTGCGGGAGAACATCGAGCGGATGCGAGCCGAAGCCGGGCAGCGGCGCGGGCGCTCGCTTGCGCCCGCATTCATGCTTCGCTACGCAGCTGTGATGACGGCGGCTGTCGCCGGTCTGGCGGTCGTCCTCGCGCTGGCACTCGGCGGCGGTGCCTCGCCATCGATCGCCCAGGCAGCCGCGCTGGCCGCCCACGGGCCGGTGGCGCCCGCACCCGCGCCCGATCCGCTGGCACCCGCGAGCTTGCTGAAGCTCAGTGTCGGCGATCTCCAGTTTCCAAACTGGGAACACCAGGGTTGGAAGGCGAGCGGCAAGCGCATCGACCACCTCGGAGGCCGCACGGTCGCGACGGTCTACTACGCCAACAGATGGCACAAGATCGCCTATTCAATCGTCTCCGCACCGGCGCTCAAGAGGCTCCGGACCGGGGGGGAGCCCTACGCGACGATCACCCAGAACGGTCGGACCGTCGTGATCTGGGAGAAGCGCAATCACACCTGCATCCTCTCCGCCAAGGGCCTGAGCGCTCCCCAGCTCTGGCGGCTGGCGGCCGTGGCTTAGGCCTCTCAGCCGGTGGGCCCAGCGGGGCCTCACCGGCTGGCGCAGACCTCTCGGCACGGCTCAATCGAGCCTGAGCGCGTCCGCGACGCGCCCGCGAGCGCGATGCACCCGCGTGGTGAGCGTGGCTTCCCGCACTCGCAGCGCACGCGCGGCCTCGCGGTAGGAGAGGCCGACTACGTCCACGGCGATCAGCGCGTCCCGGAAAGGCTCAGGCAGCGCCGAGATCGCCGCGTACAGTTCCGTCACCTCGATCTCAGTGTCCGGACGGCGTGCGCGTCGGTCCTCGAGCATCGCCAGATCGTCGGGCAACGGGGTTGTCACCGGGCGCCGGCCCGCGGTCCGCCGCGCGCTCACGAACGTGTTGCGGAGCACCCGCAGCAGGTAGCCGATGTCGTCTTCGGACCGCAAAAACCGGGGCTTGGACAGCACTCGAGCGAACGTCTCCTGGACCAGATCCTCGGCCTCCTCGCGCGAGCCGCAGAGACTCCACGCCGCGCGATACAGCCGATCTACGTGGTCGCCAAGCCGCTCGGGGTCGAGCCTGTGTCCTTCGGTCATGTGCTCGGGAAGGAATTCACGCGGGCGGCGTCCTTCTGTCGTGAAGGGACATTACGCGTCCACGTAACGCGAACTCGACAACAGGAGGTTTCAGTGTCCAGATTCAGGCAGATGGTGGCAGTGGCTGCAATCGGCGCCGCGGCAGTATCGGCAGTCGTGAGTCAGGCGGCGTTCGGGGCCTCGGGGCATGCCGCGAGCTCGAGCTCGCTGAAGCTCGCGAGTGTGAGCGTCAGCGGCCACGGCAAACATTCCGTGCTTGTGACATCAACCGGTCATGCCGTGTATCTGCTCACGGGTGACAGTATGAGTCACCCGAAGTGCACCAGTTCCACTTGCCTCGCATACTGGCCGGCGGTAACCAGCAGCGCCAAGAAGCCGACGCTCGGCTCGGGCGCGAAGGGGAAGCTGACCGTGTGGACCCACAGCAAGATGCATCAGCTAGTGCTGAACGGCCACCCGCTGTACACGTTCAAGGAAGACTCGAGTGCGGACTCAGCCGCTGGGCAGGGCCAGAAGAGTTTCGGCGGCACCTGGGAACTGCTCACGGCCGGCGGTGCGGCATACGCGAGCACCGCAGCCAAGGGCGGTTCATCCTCGGGCGGCTCGGGCGGCGGCGGTTGGTGAGCGGCGGTTGGTGAGACTCGACGGTCGCGGTCGGCTTGAGTTCCACGGCCGGCCGTGACCAGCGGGTTGGCGCCAGGCGCCGACATTCAGTGCTGTGGCACGGCGTGGTCAGTGCTGCGGCGGCTTCGGCGATTGCCAAGGCTGCCGCAGCAACTGCTCGAGGTGAGCCGCCAGCGCGTCGACCGCGATCCGCTCCTGTTGGAGGCTGTCGCGGTCACGTACGGTCACGGTGCGGTCCTCGAGTGACTGATGGTCGACGGTGATCGACCAGGGCGTCCCGATCTCGTCCTGGCGACGGTAACGACGGCCGATCGCGCCGCCCTCGTCGTATTCGACCTGCATCCGCTCACGCAGTTCCGCGAGGAGCTGACGCGCGAACTCGGGCTGACCGTCCTTCTTCACGAGCGGCAGGACGGCTGCCTTGACCGGCGCCAGCAGCGGGTGCAGCCGCAGGACCGTGCGCGTCTCGCCCTCGATCTCGTCCTCGTCGTAGGCGTCACACAGAAACGCCAGCGTCGCGCGGTCGGCTCCGGCCGCCGGCTCGATCACGTAGGGGAGATAACGCTCTCCGCTGGCGGTATCGACGTACTCGAGGTTCTGCCGAGAGAACTCAGCGTGCTGGGTGAGGTCGAAGTTGCCGCGGTTGGCGACCCCCTCGAGTTCCTGCCATCCGATCGGGTACAGGTACTCGACGTCGCTGGTGCCGCTCGAGTAGTGAGAGAGTTCGTCGGCATCGTGCTCGCGCAACCGCAGGTGGTCGGCGCGGATGCCGAGCTTCACGTACCAGTCAAAGCGCGCCTGCTTCCAGAAGCGGTACCACTCGTCAGCCTCCGCCGGCGGCACGAAGAACTCCATCTCCATCTGCTCGAACTCGCGCATCCGGAAAACGAAGTTCCCGGGCGTGATCTCGTTGCGGAAGCTCTTGCCCACCTGAGCGATCCCGAACGGCGGCTTCTTGCGCGAGAACTGCAGGTAATGCTTGAAGTTCAGGAAGATTCCCTGCGCCGTCTCCGGGCGCAGGAACACGGTCGACCCCTCCTCCTGCACCGGGCCGACGGTGGTCTGGAACATCAGGTTGAAGTTGCGAGCCTCGGTCAGGTCACAGTCCGGACCCTCGCCGGGATGCAGCGACGGCTTGCGCCCGCATCGCGCGTCCTCGAGCTTGTCGGCACGGAACCGCAGCTTGCATGTGCGGCAGTCGATCAGCGGGTCGGTGAAACCGCCGATGTGACCGCTGGCCTCCCACGTGCGCGGGTGCTGAATGATCGCCGAGTCGAGCGCGACGATGTCATCGCGCTCCTGCAGCAGAGATCTCCACCACTCGCCCTTGACGTTGTTCTTCAGCAGTACGCCGTAATGGCCATAGTCGTAGCTTGAGCCGATCCCGCCGTAGATCTCGCTGCTTGGGAAGATGAAGCCGCGCCGCTTGCAGAGCGCGACGACCTTGTCCATCGTGACGACGTCTTCAGCCATGGCGGCGCATGGTACCGAGGCCGGCGCCTGGCACTCTGAGCACGGGAGTGCCAGGCTCCGCTGACCGCTGGAAAGCTATAGTTTGGTGCGATGCCGATCTACGAATACAAGTGCAAGAAGGGCCACGTGTTCGAGGTGATGCAGAGCTTCAGCGACGAGCCACTCACCAAGTGCGAGATCTGCGGCGCGGCCGTCCAGAAGGTCTTCCACCCGGTCTCCGTGCACTTCAAGGGCTCGGGTTTCTACAACACCGACTACGGCACCAAGCGGCGCGCCCGCGAGAAGGAGAACAACAAGGAGTCCTCCTCGTCGAGCTCGTCATCCGAGGGCTCCGGCTCGTCATCGGAGAGTTCCGGCTCCAAGTCAGAGTCGTCGTCGTCAAACTCGTCCTCGTCGAATTCGAGTTCGGGCTCGAGTTCCGACAAGGCGCCCAGCAGCACCAGCTCCTGAGCTTTCAGCCTGTGACCTGCGCCCGCTGGCGCGGTCACAGAACAGCGTTGCCGGCCGGCGGTGCTACCTGCCGCCGTGCATCAGTTGGTAGACCTTGCGATTGATGTCGCCCTGGTTGGGAACCAGCACGTCCTCACCGTTGTAATAGCTACCGCTTTCATGCAGCGTTTCTGACGGCGAGGAGCCACCGATCTCAGAGGCGATGAACAGCTGCATCAGATCCAGCGCCCCCATGTCGGTCTGGATCGCCCGAGGCGCGTCCCAGGATGCCCACGGCAGGTGGAGGAACGCGTGCGCGGAGAAGAGCTGTGACTTGATCCCGTTCATGATCTGCTGCTGCATCTTCTCGCGCTGGATGTCGTCGTAGGCGGGATTACAGGAGTTCTCACGGGTACGAGCGAGCGTGATCGCCTGGGTGCCGGTGAGGTGATGTGTGCCGGGCTTCAGATCGAGTGTGTAGCCGCCGTCGGCCGCGCCGCCGGAGATGTTCGAGCAGATTCGCGGCGTCGTGACGGTCACGCCGCCAATGTCGTCGATGAACTTCACGAAGTTGCCGAGGTCGACCACGATCATGTGGTTGATCTTGGTCCCGGTCAGCTTCTCGACCTCGCGGATCGTCTCCTTCGGTCCTCCGCATGCCCACGCCGCGTTGATCTTCTGTTCACCACACGGCGGGGGCAGGTCAACCAGGGTGTCACGTGGGATCGAGAGCTTGCGAGACACCCCGCCACCCACGCGCCAGATCATCAGCGTGTCTGTGTTCGCGTCAGTTTCGCTGTAGTTGGCGCCGCCCTCGTGTGAGCTGTAGCCGCTGGTCGGACGGCTGTCGAGCCCGACGACGAGGATGTTGTTGGGCGTGAACAGCATTGGGCCGGCACTGCTCAGCGCAGCTTCTGTGGCGCTACCGCCGGGCAACGAGTTCGAGTGCGTCGACGCGCTCAGGAAGAACAAAACCGCTGAGAACAGGACCCAGGCAACGCACGCCACCACGAAGTACCTGAGCAGCCGCAGCGGATGCAGGCGCGGCCGGCTCGAGGGCCCGAGCCCCGGGATCCGGCGCCAGCCGCTCCGCGGTGGTTTGCCCGGTCCTCCCGGACCGGGCAAACCACCGCCGGCGCCGCCTGCTCGTGGGGCTCGAGGCGGCTGCTGGCGCGAGCGCTGCACCGCGCGGTCCTGCAGCTCGGCGTCTGTCTCGCCACGCAGTCGCGCGCCGACACCACGCGGCGTCGAGCGGTAGAGCTTGTAGGGACGGCTCTGGTCCTGGGATCCGCCGTCTCGGGACCCGCCGCCTGGGGGCCCGCCACCTGGGCCCGCCACCTGGGGGCCCGCCACCTGGGGGCCCGCCACCTGGGGACCCGCCGCCCCGGGCGCCGGCGCCCGCAGACCCGGCGCCGGCGGACCCGGCGTCAGGTGACCCGGCTCGTGATCCGGAGCGGCCTGCGGCATAGGTCGCGCCACGACCCTGATTGGGTCTCCGTCGTGGCTCGCCTTGGGCCTGATCGCGGTTGTCTTCTGGGAATTCGGACATCGATGCAACTGCTGCCGGAGTCTTGAGACCGGCTCCTTATAGTGGCGGCATGCCTCCGCAACTCGTGCTCGGCATTGACATCGGTGGGACCAAGCTAGCGGGCGGGGTGGTCGACGACCGACTCCAGATCCACAACCGGGTGCAACGCTCGATGCTCGGCCAAGACACAGCCGAGCTCCTGGACACTATTGCCACGTCGGTTCAAGAACTGGTTAACACTGCTGAAGGCGAGGTTAATGCGGTCGGGTTCGGAATCCCGTCATTGATCGATCAGCGCACCGGAACCTCGATCGTCGCGGTCAACCTCCCATTGACTGATGTCCGCTTCGGTGCATTGATGGCTGAACGCCTGGATATGCCCGTGTTTGTTGACAACGACGGCAACGTCGCGGCTCTGGCGGAGCACCGCGCGGGCGCTGGAGTCGGCCTAGATGACATGCTGCTGATCGGCCTCGGGACCGGGATTGCCGGCGGCATCATCATCGGCGGCGAGCTCTACCGCGGTTCGATCGGCGCCGGCGCGGAACTCGGCCACATGGTGATCGACATGAACGGTCCTCGCTGCCAGGGCAACTGTCCCAACCACGGATGTTTCGAGGCGATGGCCTCCGGCACGGCGCTGGGGCGAGAGGCTCGCCGGATCGCCGCTGAGCAACCGCATTCCGGCCTGGGTCAGGCACTGACATACGGCCGTGAGATCGACGGCGCGCTGGTGACGGAGCTGGCCCACGACGGTGACGCGGCGGCGCTCGGCGTCCTGGACCTGATCGGCGAGCGTGTCGGCGTCGCACTGGCGAGCTTTGCGAACATCTTCAACCCGGAGGCGATCGTGCTCGGGGGCGGGGTGATGGCTGCTGGCGAGATGTTGCTCGCGCCGGCCCGCGCCGAGATGACCCGACGGGCGCTGCCGCCCGCGCACGACGTCCAGGTCCTGGCGGCGAAGTTCGGGGCTGAGGCCGGGATGGTCGGTGCGGCAGCGCTCGCGCTCGACGGTCTGGCGGCGAGACAGGCGCAGCGATGAGCGGCAAGCTGATCGTCTGCCCGACCCCGATCGGCAACCTCGAGGACATCACGTTGCGCGTGCTGGCGGCGCTCCGCGAGGCCGACCTGATCGCCTGCGAGGACACTCGCCGCACCGGGGCCATGCTCAAGAGCTACGGCGTCTCCGGCAAGCTCGTCAGCTACTACGAGCAGAACGAGAAGGCTCGGTCTGCCGAGCTGGTCAAGCGCATGCACGACGGCGAGACCGTCGCGCTCGTTTCCGATGCCGGCATGCCGCTGGTGTCAGATCCGGGCTTCGTGCTGGTGCGCGCGTGTGTCGCCGCCGGGCTCGCGGTCGAGGTGCTGCCCGGTCCCAGCGCCGCGCTCGCTGCGCTGGTGGCAAGCGCCCTGCCGGCTGATCACTGGCGCTTCGCCGGGTTCCTGCCGCGCAAGCGCGCTGAGCTTGAGACCGCGTTCGCAACCCGGGAGACGCTGGTCGCGTTCGAGTCGCCGCGCCGGGTCGCCGCCTCGCTCGCCGTGCTCGCGGAGAGTGACCCTCAGCGGGGGGTCGCGGTCTGCCGCGAACTCACCAAGATCCACGAGGAGGTCGTGCGAGGCAGCGCCCAGGAGCTCGCCGCCCGTTACGCCGACGATCCGCCCAAGGGCGAGGTCGTGCTCGTCGTGGGACCGGCCTCAGGGCCGAGTGAGAGTGACCTCAAGCCCGCGCTCGAGGCCGTCCGCCGACTGGTCGAATCCGGCGCCAAGCCGCGCGTGGCCGCGAGCGTCGTGGCCGAGCTCACCAGAGCGTCGGCCAACACGTTGTACAAGGCACTGACGACCGCCGATTGAGCACATGGCCGGTCGACGACCGACCGCTGATTGAGCACACGGCTCGCTCGACTCCCTGCTGGATCTGACAAATCACCAGGCGCCGGGCCGATTTGCTCGAAAGCGCTCGCTTTTCGCGCAGATCCGAGCAAATCACTTCGATAGGCGACGATTTGTCAGATTCGGCACGCGCGTTCCGTGGGAGGGGGCTCGGGTGGTCGGTGACGTGGGTCGGGGTTCGGTCTCGCCGGACCACCCGGCTCAGCCCTGACGCCGACTGGAGACCGTCTAGTCTGCAGCGCGATGAGCTTCTACCTCACGACGGCCATTGATTACGTAAATGGTGTGCCGCACCTGGGGCACGCCTACGAGAAGATCGCGGCCGACGTGATCGCGCGGCACATGCGCCAGCGTGGCGAGGATGTGTTCTTCCTGACCGGCACGGACGAGCACGGTGAGCCGGTGGCTGACGCTGCGCACGCGGAGGGAATCGAGCCTCAGGAATTGGCTGACCGCAACGCCGAGCGCTTCAAGGCGCTGCTGCCGCGCCTGAACATCTCCAACGACTTCTTCATCCGCACGACCGATCCCCAGCACGAGGCGCGCGTCCAGGAGGTCATGCAGCAGATCTATGACAACGGCTACGTCTACGAGGGGCTCTACGAAGGCTGGTACTGCCCGCGCTGTGCCGACTTCAAGACTGAGACGGAGATCCTCGAGGGCAATCGTTGCCCGATCCATGAGATCGTGCTGACACGCGAGTCCGAGGAGAACTGGTTTTTCAAGCTGTCGGAGTTCCAGGAGCCGCTCGAGCGGCTGTTCACCGAGCAGCCCGACTTTGTGATGCCGGTGCGGGCGCTGAATGAGGCCAAGGCCTTTGTTGCGCAGGGCCTCAGGGACATCTCGTTGTCACGGGCGAAGCTGACGTGGGGTGTCACGGTTCCGTGGGATCCCAGCCACGTCTTCTACGTGTGGTTCGACGCGGACCTCAATTACTACACGGCGCTCAGCTACGCCCGACCGGGTGAGGATCTGACCGACCGCTACTGGCCGGCGCAGCTTCACCTGATCGGCAAGGACATCGTCAAGTTCCACGCGATCTACTGGCCCGCGATGCTGATGGCAGCCGGAATCGCGGTGCCGCACCACGTGTTCGCGCACGGGTTTCTGATGGCGCAGGATGGGCGCAAGATGAGCAAGTCACTCGGCAACGTGCTCGACCCGTTCGAGGCGATCGACGAGTTCGGGACTGACGCGCTGCGTTTCTATCTGATGCGCGAGGTCCAGTTCGGCCAGGACGGCAACGTCAGCTTCGACGGCCTCAAGGCCCGCTACGACACCGAGCTCGCCAACGAATACGGCAATCTCGCGAGCCGCACGATTGCGATGATCGCTCGCTACGCCGATGGGATCGTGCCCGCGAGCGCGATCGACCCAGAGCTGGCGGACGAGTTCAACGGCCTCGCGCCGCAGGTCGCAGAACGCTTCGATCACTTCGAGCTCACCCAGGCGCTAGACCTGATCTGGCAGGGCGTTCGACGGCTCAACCGCTACGTCGAGGAGCAGAAGCCATGGGAACTCGCTCGCGATCCCGCTGCCGCTGCGCAGTTGCAGATGGTGCTCGCGTCGCTGCACCAGGGGCTACGCGCGGTGACCTTGGAACTGGCTCCATACATGCCCGACGCGACGGCGACCGTGCTGATCGCACTGGATGCCGAGCCGCTCGTGCCGATTCCGCCGCTGTTCCCCAAACGTGATCGATAGCCACACACACCTCCACATCTGCAAGCCATCCGACGACGAGTTGGTCGCCGACGCTGTGGCGGCGGGCGTCACCCGGATGGTCACGATCGGCACCGACATCGAGACCTCAGAGCTCGCGATCGCCGCAGCCGAGCGCTTCCCCGAGGTCTACGCTGCGATCGGGATCCATCCGAGCTCGGCGACCGGCTTCGGTGACTCTGACTACGCGGCGCTCACGCAGATGGCACAGCATCCGCGCGTCGTCGCGGTCGGGGAGACGGGGCTCGATTACTACCGCGATCACGCCCCGCGTGAGGACCAGGCGACGGCCTTCCGGGCACAGATCGAGATCGCACGCGAGGTCCGCAAGCCGGTCGTGATCCACACTCGCGATGCCGAGAATGACACGCTCGCGATCCTGATCGAACACGCCGGCGGGATGAAGGTGATCCTGCACTGCTTCTCGATGGGGCCACGGATCGATGAGTGCCTTGCGCATCGCGACTGGTGGATCTCGTTCGCCGGCAACGTCACCTACCCCAAGAACGACGATCTACGCGCGGCTGCGCTGAAGGTTCCGGCCGACCGCCTACTGGTTGAGACTGATGCGCCCTACCTGGCGCCGCAGGGGTTGCGTGGCAAACCCAACGCTCCGGCGCTCGTCGTGCAGACAGCGCAGGCGCTCGCGCTCGAACGCCGGGTCAGCTACCACGACTTCAACCTGGAGGTGGAGGCGGCAGCGGTCGCAGCCTTTGGCTGGTGATCGCGGGTGGTCAAGCTAGGTCAGAACTTCCTCGTCGATCGCAATATCCTCGACGTGATTGAGCGGCTGGCGGCGCTCTCCGATCAGGATGTGGTGCTGGAGGTCGGCGGTGGGCCAGGTGTGCTGTCTGAGCGGCTCGCTGCCAGGGCGAGATTCCTGCATGTGGTTGAGCTCGACGCCTCGCTCGAGGCCAACCTCCGCGGGCTGCTCGCGCCGTTCGACAACGTCGAGCTGCACATCGGCGACGCGCTCGATCTGGACCTCGCCGCCTTCCAGCCGGCGCCCGACAAGATGGTCGCCAACCTCCCGTACGGAGTCGCCGCGACAGTGATCCTGCGGACCGTCGCGGAGCTTCCCAGCATTCAGTCTTGGGTTGTGATGGTCCAGCGCGAGGTCGGGGAGCGGTTCGCGGCAGCTCCAGGCACGGCCGCCTATGGGGTCCCATCGGTGCTGGCTCAGCTCGAGTGCGACGTGAAGGTGCTCAGGCCCGTCTCGCGGCAGGTATTCCGCCCAGTCCCGAATGTCGATTCCGTCCTGCTCGGCCTCAGCCGTCGTACTGGCAAGCGAGCCAGTACGACGGTGACAAGGCTTGTCCATGACGCCTTCCGTCACCGGCGCAAGGCGCTCGCGAGGTCCCTGGCGCTCGCGCCGGGCGCTCAGCCGGGGCTGCGGGAACGGGCGCGGGAGGCGCTGGTCGAGATGGGGCTTCCTGTGGACGCGCGGGCGGAGCGGCTCTCGCCCGGGCAGTTCGTCGAGCTGGCGGGCAGACTGTCGCCATGAGGCTGCGTGTGCTGGCGCCCGCCAAGGTGAACCTGTCGCTGTTTCTCGGGCCGACGCGATCAGACGGTCGGCACGAGCTTGTGACCGTGTTCCAGTCGATGTCGCTGGCCGACGTGCTCGAGCTGGAGGTGGCGCCGGACGGCGCCCGCGATCTGGTCCTATGCCCGGGCGTGGACGGTGAGAACCTGGCCGCGCGTGCACTGTCGGCGCTACGGGAGCGGGGCTGGGACGGCCCACCGGTGCGGGTCTCGATCGAGAAGGTGATTCCGGTCGCGGCCGGCATGGCCGGCGGCTCGGCGGACGCGGCGGCGACGCTGCGGCTGGCGATGGCGATCGCCCCGGGCCGTGCCGAGGAGGTCGAGTCGATCGCGTCGGGGCTGGGAGCCGACGTGCCGGCACAGCTGTTGCCGGGACTGGCGCTGGGGACCGGGGCTGGAGAGATCGTCGAGCAGTTCGGCGGCGTGGGGGAGGTTTCGTTCGTGGTGGTGCCGTCGTCTGAGTTCGCGCTGCCGACGCCCGACGTGTTCCGGGAGGCCGATCGGCTCGGGTTGGCACGCGACGCCGCGGAGCTGCAACAGCGATACGCCGAGCTGGTGGCTGCGCTCGGTGGGGGTCGACGACTGCCGGACGAGCTGGTGGTCAACGACCTTGAACCGGCGGCGGTTTCACTCTGTCCGTGGTGCGGGGTGGCGATGGAGGCCGTCAGAACGGCGGGCGCCGACCACGCGATCGTGTCCGGGTCTGGGCCTACCGTAGTCGGCATCTGGTGGGGTGAAGACGCCCGGCCACGGGCAGTTGACGCCGCCCAGACACTGGTCGAGATGTTCCCCGGAACAGTCGCCGCCGAGCCGGTGGATGTGCAATTTGCGCTCCCGTCGTTAATCTGAGGGCCAATCGCGTGAGCAACGACAACGTCACATATCTGGTTGGAGCCGGCTGCGCGGTGATCGCGATGGCCTTCTTCATCACGCTCGTGGTGGCGCCGGCGCTGCAGAGCCACCGGCGTGTCTGGGAGCGCGCCGTGGTGATCGTGCTGTCTGGGTACCTTCTGGCGGCGTTCGTCGGAGTCGGCCTGGTGCTCGGCGCGTGGATCGTCCTGCAATGGCCGAACTGGTTTTGACGGCCGGCGGTTCGACCGAGATGGCTGACAGCGAGGCGGTGGGTCCGGTCGGAACCGGACCGAATCTGTCCGCGCTGGCTGCGATCACCGAGGCGGTTCAGGCCGGTGCGGGCCTGCCAGAGGTGCTTCGGGCGGCCAGCCGGGCGCTCGATGCGAGCCTGATCCTGATCGATCGCTCCGCCTCGGTTCTGGCCGTGGCGGCTCGTTCCCCGGCGGATGAGCGCTCGCTGATGCGCGACACCGATGACGTGGTCACGGTCGAGCTGAAGGTCGCTGACACGAGCGTCGGGCAACTGCGCATGCGCAACCGGGAGCACACACCCGATCCGTCGATGCTCAGCCTCGTTGCGACCCTGATTGCCTCAGAGGTGGAGCGCGTCCGCGCACCCGAGCGCGCCTCCGAAGAGGCGGCCACGGCCTTCCTGCGGGCGGTGCTGCGGCGCCAGATCCAGGAGGCCGACGACCTCATCGCCCGCGGCAAGGAGCTCGGCACGGACCTCTCAAGAGGCGCCTCCGTGTTGGTCGCGCGAGCGCATCCGCGGATAACGACGGAGGACGACTGGCGCCGGCGCCTGTTGGCGGTCGCCGCACGTGGTGCGCGCTCGATCGCGCCAGGCGTGATCGCCGCCCCCAGCGAGGTCGACCCTGACGCGGTGCTCGTCCTGATCCCGGATCCGGACGGTGACACTGCGCGGCGGGTGTCCGCGGCGATCCTGCGCGAGGTCGAGTCGGGGCTGTCGGGATTCGTGTTCGCGATCGGCCGCTCGCGCCGTGTCGAGGATCCTCGCGACCTGCAGCGCGCCGGCAATGAGGCGATGCTGTCGGTGAACGTGGTGGAGGGCGAGTCGGAGGTGGAGCTCGCGTTCGAGTCGACCGGCACCTACCAGTTGCTGCTGCCGTACATGAGCGACCCGGCTGAGCTCCGCCGCTTCTACAGCGACACGGTGCTGCCGCTGGTGGCCTACGACGAGCAGTACGAGACCGACCTGCTCGGGACCCTGTCGACGTTCCTAGACTGCGACGCCAACGTGAACGCGACAGCGGCGCGCCTAATCACGCATAGGCACACGGTCCGTTACCGCTTCGAGCGAGTGCGGGAGCTGACCGGGCTTGACGTTCAGTCGACCGACGGCCGCGAGAAGCTGTCGCTCGGCCTCAAGGCGATGCGAGTACTGGGGATCGCGGCTCCACGTGGCCCGGCGACTGAGCCGGGTGCTGAGGGCGGCCGCGTTCCGCGCTGAGGTCGGATGACTCTGGAGCAAGTCAATCCCGGAGAGGGACCGGCAGTTCTGATCATGGCCCGCGCGCCGCGCCGTGGCGAGGTGCGTCACGCGCTCGAGTCGCTGATCGGGCTCGATGGCTGCGTCGCGCTCCAGACCGCGCTGATCGCGGAGGCGATGCGCTGGGCCCGGGAGCTCGAGCCACGCGCGATCTATCTGGCGCACGAGCCCGCAGACGCCGGCCGTGACCTGCAGCGACTGATCGGCGAGGACGTGGTGCTGTTCCCGCAGAACGGCGACGGCATCGCCGGTCGGGTCGCGGACGCCGCCGCCCGCGTGTCCTCGCACTCGCCCGGTCCGACCTTCATCGTCTGGCCTGACCTGGCGCGATTCCGCTCAGCACACGCCGAGGCTGCGGCCACGGATCTCGCCGACGGAGCCGACCTGGTGCTCGGGCCGGTGTTCGATGGCGGCTACTACATGATCGCCCTGGCCCGGCCGTTACCCTCGCTGTTCGCCCTGCCCGAGCAGGTCTGGCGCGGACCGGACTCCTTCAACCAGGTGCTCACGGCCGCTGCCCGCACAGGTCTGGAGATCGGAGTTCTTGGCGGCGAGCGCGCCCTGCATCGTCCGGCGGACGTGCGCGCTGTGTTGGCGGACCCGCTGTTGCCGGAGCCGGTGGCGAAGGCGCTCGGGCGCCGGTAGCTGGCGCGTTCCGGCGAGTACTGGGGGACGAGGGCTCGAACCCCGATGTCCGGGACCAAAACCCGGCGGACTAACCAGTTGTCCTATCCCCCAAGGGGCGCCCCAATCTAGCATCCGGTTTGAGGCTGCAATCGCGCCGCTAGGTCAGGATCTGCGCTCTCGAAGCCCCAAGGCGCCCGCCGGGCGCGGACTGCGGGAGTTCGGGTGTCATAGGAACGCCCTTGGCCCCAAACCGCCATGGCGCGCGGAGGCATGGGGGCTCGGGCGGGCGGCTGGCCTCGAGCGGGCGGCTCGTGCGTGGCTTACGGGCTCAGGCTGGGCGGGTGGCCCGGCTCAGGCCGGACGGGTGGCCCGGCTCAGGCCGGACGGGAGCGAGCCGATCGACCCACTAGCATCCGCCCGGTGAGCGGACCCGTCGTCGTCATCCTCGCGGCCGGTCAGGGCACGCGGATGCGCTCGAAGACCCCGAAGCTGCTGCACCCGGTCTGCGGACGGCCGATGATCGGCTGGGTGGTGGCCGCGGCCAAGCGGGCCGAGGCCGGCAAGATCGTGGTCGTGGATTCGCCGGGTGAGCCGCTGCGTTCGACGATGGATGCAGACGTCATCACCGTGATCCAGGATCCGCCACTCGGCACCGCCCACGCGCTGCAGGCGGCAGAGGCCCACATCGATCCGGCCGCCGCTGTCGTTGTGTTGATCGGCGACATACCGCTGATCCGGCCAGAGACGATCATCGCGCTGGTGCAGGCGCGCGAGGAGGCCGACGCGGCCGCGACGATCCTGACCGCGACGCTCGCGGATCCAAGCGGATACGGGCGTGTGGTTCGCGCCCAGGACGGCAGCGTCGAGCGGGTCGTGGAGACCAAGCGGCCGGAGGATGCGACGCCGGAAGTGCTGAAGATCCATGAGGTCAACAGCGCGGTGTACGCGTTCGCGGGCGCGGCCGTGCTGCCGGCGCTGGCGCGTGTCGGCAATGACAATGCCCAGGGCGAGTACTACCTGCCGGATGTGCTTCCGATCATGCGCGAGCAGGGTCAGCTCGTGACCGCGCTAGAGGTCGAGGATGTCGACGAGACGCTCGGGGTCAACGACCGCGTGCAGCTGGCCCAGGTCCGCCAGATCGCCCAGGCGCGGCTCAACGAGCAACACATGCGCGGCGGCGTGACGATCGTCGATCCGGCCGGCACCGTGATCGACATCGACGTGCGGCTCGGCCAGGACGTGTTGATCGAGCCCGGCAGCGCGCTGCACGGTGCGACCAGCGTCGCCGATGGCGCCACGATCGGACCGCACACGACGCTGATCGATGTCCAGGTGGGCGAGGGCTCGAAGGTGATCCACGCATACGCGGTCGGCGCCGAGATCCAGGCGAATGTGAACGTTGGCCCGTTTGCCTACCTGCGTCCGGGCACGGTGCTGAGGGACGGAGCCAAAGCCGGGACCTTTGTCGAGCTCAAGAACACCGACGTCGGCGCCGGCAGCAAGGTGCCGCACCTGAGCTACATCGGCGACACCACGATCGGCGAGGACACGAACCTGGGCGCCAGCACGATCACCGCCAACTACGACGGTGCAAAGAGCATCGGACCCAGATTGGGTCGCGTGTCCACACGAGCGTCGACACGACGCTCGTGGCGCCGGTCCAAATCGCCGACGACGCCCACACGGGCGCCGGCTCGGTGATAACGGACGACATTCCCCAGGGCGCACTCGGCATCGCACGACCGCGCCAGAGCACGATCGAGGGCTACGACGAACGCGCCCGCGCCCGTCATGAAGCGGCTGGATCTGAACACGGGTCTGGGTCCGCCGAGGCGGGCGACCCGGCCGACGCCTGAGTCGGCTCGGAAACATTTCATCCACATCTCCGCGTACCATGCGGTGAGCGATGAGCCTCGCCGAAATGCCTATCGGGTCCAGCCAGTTACGAGCCGACCCGGGCAAGCGTCTGATGCTGTTTTCCGGCCGCGCCAATCGCGCGCTCGCGGGTCGGATCGCAGACCGTCTCGGGGTTGCGCTCGGTCAGGTGACGACCAAGACCTTTGCCAACGGTGAGGTGTACTGCCGCTACGAGGAGTCGGTTCGCGGAGCCGATGTGTTCATTGTGCAGCCGACGTGCGGCAACCCCGAGGAGGGGCTCAGCACGAACGACGCGCTGATGGAACTGCTGGTGATGGTCGATGCGGCGGTCGGCGGCTCGGCCCACCGAGTGATCGCGGTCACCCCCTGGTACGGCTACTCGCGCCAGGACAAGAAGTCGGCACCGCGCGAGCCGATCAGCGCCCGGCTGGTCGCGCGCATGCTCGAATCGGCCGGCATCGACCGGATCCTGACGATGGACCTGCACTCCGGCCAGATCCAGGGCTTCTTCCAGAAGCCCTGCGATCACATGACCGCGCTGTTCATCCTCACGCAGTACTTCACGGACCTCGGGCTCGACGATCTGATCGTGGTCGCGCCAGACGCCGGCCGCGTGAAGCTGAACAAGCTGTTCGCGTCGAAGATGGGCGCAGACCTGGCGATCCTCAACAAGGAGCGTCCCGCCCAGCAGGTCGCGGCGATCAACTACGTGATCGGTGACGTGCGGGGTAAGACGGCGGTGATCGTCGACGACATCATCGGCACGGCCGGCACGCTCAAGGCTGCCGCCGCGGCCGTCAAGGACGCCGGCGCGAGCCGGGTCTACGCGGCCGCCACCCATGGCCAGTTCTCCGGCAACGCCTTTGAAAACCTGATTGCCTCCGGCTTCGAGCAGGTGGTGGTCACTGACACCGTGCCGCTGCCGCCCGGTGCCCCAGACAATGTCAAGGTGCTGTCCTGCGCCGACCTGCTGACCAGCTCGATCCGCCAGATCTTCACCGACGGGTCCGTCAGCGACGTGTTCGGCGGCGAGAACCAGCTGTTCTGAGCGCCGAATCCGGCTCGGCCCCTAAATCCGGCGAGGCCCGAACTTGCCGCGGCGCTCGACCCGGCTTGGCGCCCGATCCGGCCGGTGTCGTCTCGGCGTCAAGTCGCTCTCCGTTTCTTCACCGAGTCTTAGCGATCTCTCAAAGGCGGGCCTCATTCTGAGGTCATGTCAGCAACCGCTCCTAAGACCGCCGCGCAGCGCGACCAGCTGCGGCGTCAGGCCATCAGACGGCGGCAGGCGGTGCTCGACAGGATCACGGCGGCTCGCCGCACGATCATCGGCGGGGCCGCGGTTACGACCTGCGGCCTCGCCTTTTTGATCGATGTGAACGCCCCGAGCCGCTCGGTCACCGGCAGTTCAGTGTCCGGCAGCGCAACTTCGGGCAGCAGCGCAACCTCGGGCCGCTCAACCTCGGGCGGCTCTTCTTCCTCCTCCTCGGGCAGTTCGGGGAAGGCGGGCGGCTCGAGGTCAGCGGGCAGTTCGGGGTCGGCGGGCGGCTCGAACTCGGCTGGAGGCTCGAACTCGGCTGGCAGCTCCGGGTCGGGTGACCACCGCTCGAGCTCGCAGAGCCTGTTCGGCGGGTCGGCGCCGAGCTCATCCTCGGGCAGCAGCACGGCCGTGTCCGGAGGCTCGTGATGACGACGGCCACCGCACCGGGAACCCTGGGTCGGACGGAATTCGCGACCTGGGGTGGACGGGCGGTTGTGGCCGTGGGCGAGCGCGGCGGTCTCACCGCCGCGCTCGCCCGCGTCAGGCGGACCGTCGCCGCCTTCGACATGGCCTGCTCGAGCTTCCGCGAGGACTCGGAGCTGGCGCTGCTGAATGCCTCGCCCGGCGAGGAGGTGGTTGTCAGCTCGCTGCTGTTCGCCGCCGTCAGCGAGGCGCTGCGGGCCGCCAACCTGACCGGCGGCGCCGTCAGCCCGACCGTCGGCGAGGCGCTGGTCGTGAATCGCATCAACCCGCCCCTGATCGCGCGCCAGATCAACCCAACGTTGGGCGGTCGCTCGATACGGATCGCACCGGTGCCGGCTCACACGGTCATCAGGCTCAACGAGGCCGCGTCGACGATCCTGCTGCCGGCCGGAGTCACGCTCGACCTGGGTGCCACCGCCAAGGCACTGGCCGCCGACATGGCCGCGCACGCGGCGGCGAGCGCTGCCGGATGTGGCGTGCTGGTCGGTCTCTGCGGCGACATCGCCGTGGCCGGTGCCGCACCGCCGGACGGCTGGAAGATCCGCGTCACCGACGACCATCGCCGCGCCGAGGATCCCGGGCAGACCGTCGCGATCGCCGAAAGTGGACTTGCTACCTCGAGCGTCAGCGTGCGCCGATCGGGCCACGGCGCCGACGCGATCCACCATCTGATCGACCCTGCCACCGGGTGCCCAGCGGAGAGTCCGTGGCGGACGGCGAGCGTCACCGCCGCCAGCTGCCTTGACGCCAACACCGCGAGCACCGCCGCGATCATCCTCGGCGACGCGGCTCCCGATTGGCTTGAAGCCCACGGTCTGCCGGCCCGCCTGGTTGCGCATGACGGCAGCGTCCGTCACCTCGGTGGTTGGCCGCAGGAGGGCGAGGACCGATGACGATCGCCGCCGAGGACCGATGACGATCGCCGCCGCGAACCGATGACGATCGCCGCCGCCAACGCCTCCACCTGGGCCTGGTACTTCGGCCGTGCGACCGGGCTGGTCGCGCTCGTGTTGCTGACCGCCGTGCTTGTGCTCGGCATCCTGGGCCCGCTGCGAGTCGCGTCCAACAGCTGGCCGCGCTTTGCGATCCGGACGGTCCACCGCGACGTGTCACTGCTGACGCTGCTGGTGATCGCGATTCACGTCGTGGTGCTGTCGCTCGACGGTTACGTGCACATCCCGCTCACCGCCGGAATCCTTCCGTGGGGCTCGTCCTTCATGCCCTTCTGGGTCGGGATCGGCGCGCTGTCCTTCGATCTGCTGATCGCGATTGCGGTCACAAGCCTGATCAGGCGCAGGCTCGGCTACCGGACCTGGCGGTTCGTCCACTGGTTCGCGTACGTGAGCTGGCCACTGGCGGTGGTACATGGCATCGTCACCGGGTCCGACAGCAGCTCGCTGTGGGCGCTGGCGCCGACGATCGTCTGCATCGCGGTGGTGGCCGCGGCCGTGGTGCTGCGGCTGCAGTACGGCGCGACGGCACGTACGCTCGAGGCGTGACCGCTGGGCGCATAGTCGTCGCCGGAGAAGCCCTGATCGACCTGATCCCGTCGCCCTCAGGCGATCTGAGCGTCAACCCGGGCGGCGGGCCATTCAACACCGCTCGCTGGCTCGGGCGGCTGGGAGTGGACGTTGGCTTCCTGGGTTCGTTCGCCGCTGACCCGCTTGGTCAGCGACTCCGCGAGGAGCTGGTCGCGGCCGGGGTCTCACTCGATCAGATCGTCGCGTCGGAGCTGCCGACGACGCTGGCGTTGGCACAACTCGACGCGAGCGGCGCGGCGAGCTACAGCTTCTACATGCGCTCGACCTCTAGTGCCGATCTCACGCGCGAGCGCGCCGTGGCGCGGTTGCCGCAGGCGCTCGCCGCGCTGTACGTCGGCAGCCTCGGGCTGGTGCTCGAACCGGTCGCAGCGGCGGTCGTGGCTGTGGTCGAGGCTGCACGGAAGCGTGGAGCACTGGTGATGGTCGACCCGAACGTGCGTCCCTCACTGATCGATGACCGTTCGGCGTATATGGCGAGGCTCGAACGAGTGCTTGATCAGGCTGACGTCCTCAAGCTGAGCGTTGAGGATGCGGCCTGGCTGTGGCCGGGCGAGCCGCCGCAAGCGGCGGCTCGCAGGCTGCTGCAGCGCGGCCCGACCGTCGTCGTGCTGACCGCCGGCGCCGATGGCGCGACAGTGTTCACGACGCACGGCGAGACGGCGGTTCCGGCCGTCAACGTCGATGTGGTGGACACGATCGGCGCCGGCGACGCGTTCAGTGCCGGCTTGCTCGCCAGCTGGCTGCGCTCGGTACAAACGCACGAGGCTGCCGTCCAAGCGGCTGCGTTTGCCTCACAGCTGGCAGCGGCCGCGTGCAGCGTCCGCGGCGCGACGCCCCCGTCCCAGATCGCGGCGCTGTTGCCGGAGAGCGGCTAGCCCCGGTCCGGGCTCTCCCAGGGGCGGGGCTAGCCCCGGGTCAGGCCGCTTCGGCCGTCGTGTCGGACTTGGATTCCGTGGGCCAGACGCCGAACAGCTGGCGGAACAGGCGCAACGTCAGCTGGTGGGCGAACGCAGTGGAGGCGGCCAGCGTCGCGCCCTCGAGCCCGGCCGAGATGAGGATCTTGACGAGGTTCCCATCGGCGTCCTTGTAGGACGGCTTGGGAGAGTCTGAGAGCCTGCTCCAGATCGCCTCGAACATCTGCTTCCCGGCGCGGGCGCCGAGGATTCCGGCGAAGATCGAGAACGGCTTGTAGAGCAGCTTCATGAAGCGGCAGCGTACCCGACAGTCCCGGCGGCTTCAGTCGTTGGCGCGGACCGGCTTACGCGGTGCCGGCTCGCGAATGGGCCTGCGCTCGGGGCGGCCAAGCTTGTCCGCCAAGCGCTCTGGACCGCGCAACCGCACCGACGATTGCTCGGCGTCCGGCAGCGGAATCCCGCCCCCGGGCCAGCGACTCGGATCAGGCTTGACGTTGGGCCGGTTGCCCCAGCCGTCATCTGAGCTGCCGCTGTCATCGCCCGCGTCAGAGTTGTCGTCGCGAAGCGCCGGAATCATCAGCAAACCGACAGCGACGAGCCCAAAGATGTGAACCCCGACGAGGAACAACATCATCTGGAACTCCGTCATAGGCCTAGGTTACCGCTGCTTTATGTCTCGTCTAGGGGTAATGCGGAAAGTTATTTGTGGGTCGCGCTGAGCGGCAAATCCGAAACTCCTGCGGCTCGCTACCATCGATCGCACTTATGCCTGAACAGTCCACAAACCTTCTCGCCACCGGCCGTGAGCCGGTTGGCTCGCGCGGTGCGCGCCGCCTGCGTCGCGATGGCCTGGTCCTCGGCACCGTCTATGGCGGTGGGAAGGATCCGGTCTCTTTCCAGATCGACGCTCGCGTGCTGCGCAACACGCTCGCGCACTCAAGCGCGGTGTTCGATCTCCAGATCGACGGTGCTGCCGCTGAGCCCGTCGTGCTCAAGGAGCGCGTCCGTCACCCCGTCAGCGGTAACACGATGCACATCGACCTGCTGCGGGTCGATCTCCTGAAGCCGATCCAGACTCAGGTCGCACTCGAGCTGATCGACATCGACGAGTCGGACGTCAAGACCGGAGGCGTTCTCGAGAACACCATCCGCGAGGTCACGCTGGAGGCGGTCCCGACCGCGATTCCTGACGTGATCCAGCACAGCATCGCCGGTCTTGAGACCGGTTCGAGCGTCACGCTCGGTGAGATCAAGCCGCCTGAGGGCACGACGATCATCGGCGACCCGGACCAGGTGGTCGCTGCGATCCGGACCTCGCGCGGGATGCTTGCTGCTGATGCCGCCGAGATCGAGCTCGAGACCGAGGTCGTCGGCGAGGGCTCGTCGGAGTCCGATTCCGACGGCGACAGCGCCGACGGCGAGTAGCTCACCCCGCTGAATGTCGCTGCTGCACCGCCGCAGCGCACCTGTCGATTGGTTGGTGGTCGGCCTCGGTAACCCCGGGGCCGCCTACGACGGCAGCCCGCACAACATCGGCTTCGAGGTCGCTGAGCGTCTGCGCACGCGCTGGGATCTGGGCAAGCCCAAATCCAAGTACAGGGGGCTGATCACCGACGGTCGGGTGGCGGGTGTGGATGGGCGCAGCCAAATCGGTGGCCCCCGTGTGGCGATCCTGATGCCGCAGACATTCATGAACGACGCCGGCAAGTCAGTCGGCCCCGCGCGCGGCGAATTGCGCGTCGAGCCCGATCACGTGCTCGTCATTCATGACGAGATCGATCTGCCGTTCGGTGAGATCCGTACTCGGCTCGGTGGCGGGCTGGCCGGCCACAACGGTCTCAAGTCCGTGAGAGCCGCGCTCGGCACGACCGATTTCGAGCGCGTCAGGGTCGGTGTCGGCCGCCCGCCGACGACTGATCCCGAGCTGGTGGCGGCGTTCGTGCTGGGCAAATTCCGCGAGCCGCGCGATCAGGTCCAGGCGCTGATCGACTCGGCGGCAGACGCCGTCGAGCTACTGGTGACGGGCGCCGCCGAGCCCACGCCCGGCGCTGCTTAGAAGCGCTTTGGGTCGGACTTCTTAGACTCGAAGCAGCGATGCTTTCCTCTCTGCTTCACCACGCGGACGACGATCCGCAGACCGCGCGCCTGCACGCCGATGGCGGCCGCGCGTTCGTGTCCGTTTCGCTGCGGCCGTTCCTGATCGCCGCGCTGCTCGAGCGCGATACGGACACGCCGGCGATCGTCGTCGCCGGCGACGATCGTCAGGCACGCGAGCTGGCCTCCAGCCTGCGCGCCTGGCTGGCGCCGCGGCGCGTGCGCTACTACCCGAGTCGTGGCGTCACCTACGAGTCGCACCTGGCACCGCCTGCACACCTGATCGGGCAGCGGATCGCGGCGCTCGATGCGCTGCTTGATCCCGGCGATGACGCGGCCGTGGTGGTCGTGAGCGCCGTCGCGCTCTCAGAGAAGGTTCCCGACCCCTCGCTGCGTCCGCACGGCTTCACGCTGCGCAAGGGCGAACTGCTCGACCTCGACGAGACCGCCGTTGATCTGGCCGCCGCTGGCTACGAGCGCGTCGACCAGGTTGAGGATCGCGGCCAGTTCGCGATCCGCGGCGGCCTGCTCGATCTGTTCCCCTCGACCGAGGACCGTGCAGTCCGCGTCGACCTGTTCGGTGACGAGATCGAGTCGCTGCGGTGGTTCAGCACCTTCACGCAGCGCTCGCTCGGTGAGGCCGAGGAGGTCGAGGTCGCGCCGGCTGCGGAACTCGCCCTGGAATACCGCGAGCTGGCAGAGGTGGCCGCATTTGAGAAGGAGGAGGACCGCCCCGATATTGCCGAGCTGCTGCCGGTCGAGGACTTCAAGAGCTTTCTCGAGCTGATCGACCCGTCCGCCAGCGTGCTGCTCGCCGCTGAGGAGGAGGTGCCGCGAGCGCTGGCCGACAACTGGCAGGACGTGACCGCCGCCTTCCACGATGCCGAGGCCCACCACCTCTACGTCGCTCCCGATGCGGTCAGAGCAGCGCTCGACACCCGCGCTCGGATCATGCTCTCCTCGATCGACCAGGACCAGCCGTTTCAGTTCCGGGGCCAATCGGCCGAGGTCGGTGCCCGCAACATCCGCGAGGCCGAGCCTGAGCTCGAGAAGCTGACGCGCTCTGGTTATCAGACCGTGGTGGCGTTCGCGGTGCGCGGGGAGGGGGAACGCGCTGCCTACAACCTCGGGCGTCTCAAGGTCCAGTGGCTTGGCAACACCAGCGGGCAAGCGGCCCAGCTGGTGTTCGCACACGCCCGACTCAGGGAGGGTTTCATCGCCCCGCAGTTCCATCTGGCGGTGATCCCGGAGCACCGGCTGTTCCGCCGCCGCCGGGCGCCCGAGGGGCCGGTGCGGGTCGGGCGGCGCGGGGCGCTGCGCTCGTTCGCGGAGCTGCGCACCGGGGACATCGTCGTGCACGAGGATCACGGCGTTGCGCGCTTCGCCGGGTTTGACACCAAGACCGTCGCCGGGGTCACGCGTGACTACCTGAACCTCGAATACGCCGGCTCTGACCGCGTGTTCATGCCGGTCGAGCAGCTCGCCAAGATCAGTCGCTACGTGGGCGGGGGCGGGGAGCACGGCCCGACGCTCTCGAAGCTCGGCGGCACGCGCTGGGACACGGTCAAGGCGCGAGCCCGTCGAGCGGCGCAGGCGATGGCGGGCGAGCTGCTCAACCTCTACGCCGAGCGCAAGCGCCGCGAAGGTCATGCGTTCCCGCCGGACACCGAGTGGCAGGTCGATTTCGAGGCATCGTTCCCATACACGGAGACGCCCGATCAGCGTGACGCGATCGAGTTCGTGAAGGCCGACATGGAGGCGCCGCGGCCGATGGACCGGCTGATCTGCGGGGACGTCGGCTACGGCAAGACCGAGGTGGCGCTGCGCGCGGCGTTCAAGTCGGCCCAGGACGGCAAGCAGGTGATGTTGCTGGTGCCGACGACGATCCTCGCTCAGCAGCACTACGGGACCTTCAGTGAACGGCTGAAGGACTACCCGGTCCGGATCGAGCACGTCTCGCGCTTCCGGCCGGCGGCGGAGCAGAAGCAGGCGATCGCGGCGTTCGGGCGCGGCGAGGTGGACATCCTGATCGGCACGCACCGGCTGCTGTCCCGGGACGTGCGCGCGAAGGATCTCGGACTGCTGATCGTCGATGAGGAGCAGCGGTTCGGCGTCAAGCAGAAGGAGCTGCTCAAACAGATGAAGTTGAAGGTCGACGTGATCGCGATGAGCGCCACGCCGATCCCGCGCACCCTGCAGATGTCGCTGGCAGGGATCCGCGACATCAGCGTGATCGAGACCGCACCGGAGGGCCGGCGGCCCGTGAAGACCTACGTCGGTGAGTACGACGAGGAGCTGGTCAAGGCGGCGTTGCTGCGCGAGCACGCGCGTGGCGGCCAGGCGTTCTTCATGCACAACCGGGTCGAGTCGATCGACGAGACCGCGGAGCGCCTGCGGGGGCTGCTGCCGCAGATGCGATTCGAGGTCGCTCACGGTCAGATGGAGGACTCTGAGCTCGAGAAGCGCATGCTGTCGTTCCTGCGCGGCGACTCAGACGTGCTGGTCGCTACCTCGATCATCGAGTCGGGGATCGACATCCCGCAGGCCAACACGCTGATCGTCGAGCGCGCCGACATGTTCGGTCTTTCGCAGCTGTACCAGATCAGAGGCCGCGTCGGCCGCAGCCGCGAGCGCGCTTACGCATACCTGCTGTATCCCTCGTCTGCGGCACTCACCTCGGAGGCGGCCCAACGGCTGTCGGCCCTGAGTGACTACACGGAGCTGGGTGCCGGCTTCAAGGTCGCGATGCGAGACCTGGAGATCCGCGGGGCGGGCAACCTTCTCGGCGACGAGCAGTCCGGCCACGTCGCGGCACTCGGATTCGAGCTGTACATGCAGATGCTCGACGAGGCCGTGCAGGCCGCCCAGGCCGCTGCGTCCGGTACCGACCCCGACGAGGAGGAGTGGGAGCCGGTACGGCTCGAGGTCGGCGTCGACGCCTATGTGCCGGCCGACTACATCCCCTACGAACAGGCCAAGGTCGACGTCCACCGCCGGATCGCCGGCGCGCGCGAGGTGGCCGAGATCGGGCTGTTGCGTGAGGAGCTCATCGACCGCTTCGGAGACGTGCCGGAGCCGCTCGAGAACCTGCTGCTGCTTCAGATCG
This sequence comes from uncultured Conexibacteraceae bacterium, assembly GCA_963844665.1. GTDB lineage: Bacteria > Actinomycetota > Thermoleophilia > Solirubrobacterales > Solirubrobacteraceae > Palsa-465. The sequence continues at coordinate 35,904 of CAWJPB010000005.1, read as the reverse complement.
CACGGATCAAGCTTGGGCAGGCGGGCGCCACCGCGGTCTCATTCAAGGGCGGACGCTTGGCGGTGACGCCAATCGAACTCGACTCGACCCGTGCCAAGACGCTGCGGGCTGAGATTCCGCAGGCGCTGTACGAGTCGGGCAAGTCGCAGCTGTCGGTGCGGGTCGCCGCTGACGCCGGCTCGCAATTCCGCGAGGTGGTGAGGGTGGCCGATGCGCTGCTGTCGGTGATGCAGGCCGTGGAGCCGGAGCCCGCGGGAGTTTGAGCCGGTCGGGCCCGAGTGCGCCGACGCGTGCGCTGAGCTGCGCTTTGTTGGCGCGTGATTGACTCAGTCGAAGAAGCTTGTAAGTAACACGCGACCGCACCGCCTCGACCGGGGCGGGCCGCTACCATCCTCCGCCGATGCGAATCTCTCGGAAGCTCGCGGCGCTTGCCGCCTTTTTTGTGATCGCGATCGCCGTGTCTGCATGCGGCAGTTCGTCGATCCCCAGTAACTCCGTTGCCACGATGGCCGGCAATCCGGTCACGCTCCAGGCGTTCAACCACTGGATGTACATCGCCGCCAAGGATCAGGCCTCCCAGGCCGCCCAGGAAGGCGAGGCTGAGCCCGTCATCGTCGCCAACGATCCGCCGGAGTTCAAGGGCTGCATCAAGCAGATCCGCGAGCAGATTCCGACCTATGCGGATACGCCGGCGGCTCAGCTCAAGACCGACTGCCAGGAGGTCTTCAACGAGTACGCCGCCGAGGTCATGTCATTCCTGCTCGAGGGCTACCAGTATCAGGCGCAGGGTTACAAGGAAGGCATCCGCTACACGGCCGCCGACCTCACCAGGGACTTCAACAAGGCGATGAAGTCGGAGTTCCCGACGACCGCTGAGTTCGATGCCTACCTCAAGACCAGCGGTGAGACCAAGCAGGACATCCTGTTCCAGATTCGCGTCAACCAGATTTACACGAAGCTGCTCAAGAAGTACGAGAAGCCCGTGACCGCGGCCCAGATCGCGGCCTACTTCAAGGCTCACCAGAGCAAGTTCGGGACGGCCGCGTCGCGTGATCTTCACCTCGTGCGCACCAAGACCCAGGCCGACGCCGAGGCCGCGCTGTCTGCGCTGAACTCCGGTGAGAGCTGGGATGATGTCGCCAAGAAGTACTCGGAGGACGCCTCAGCCAAGGCCAACGGCGGCCAGCTCAATGGGATCACTCCCAATGAGGAGGAGGCCGCCGTCAACAAGGCCATCTTCGGGAGCCCGATGAACAAGATCGTCGGACCGGTCAAGGGCATCTTCGGCTGGTACGTGCTCGAGGTCACCGGTCAGACTCCGGCAACCCACGAGTCGCTGGCCAAGGCGACCCCGACGATCAAGTCGACGCTCCAGAGCACGGCCCAGACTGCGGCCGAGGCCAAGGTCAACGCATTGGTCAAGAAGAACTGGCACAGCCAGACGACCTGCCGCGACACGTACAACATCGTCAACGTCTGCTCGAACTACGTGAAGCCCAAGACGACCACCACGCCGACCACGACGCCAACCACGTCGCAGACCGGCACGGTCACGGCGGCTGACACGGGTACAGCGACGGCGACGAGCACCAGCGGCACCACGACGACCACCAAGTGAGGCCGTGAGCTCCGGCGACCCGGAGATCACGGCAGCGCTGGGGCGCCTGGATGAGGTGACGCGCCGCCTCAGGCGCGACTGCCCCTGGGACCGCGAGCAGGATGAGCGCTCGATCGTGCCCCACACGGTCGAGGAGGCATACGAGCTTGCCGACGCCGCCAACCGTGGCGACGACGGCAAGCTGCTGGACGAGCTCGGTGATGTGCTCTTCCAGGTTCACTTCCTGGCGTTGCTGCTCGAGGAGCGCGGCGCCGGTGACCTCGCGCAGGTGGCGCGCCACGCGACTCAGAAGCTGATCCGCCGCCACCCACACGTGTTCGGCGAGACCGAGGTTGCCGATTCGGCCGAGGTCCTGCGCAACTGGGATGCGATCAAGGCAACGGAGACCGGCCGCGAGCCTGGCGTGTTCGGAGAAGTGCCGGAGAACCTGCCCGGGCCGCTGTACGCGCGCAAGGTTCAGCGCCGCGCCGCCTCCAGTGGCTTTGACTTCGATGGTGTCGAGACTCCGCTGCAGGCGGTCCGCGACGAGCTCGACGAGCTGATTGCGGCCGGCGATGACCAGGAGCGCTTCCACGAGCTCGGCGATGTGCTGTTCGCGGCCGTCAATGTGGCGCGCAAGATGCATCTCGATCCCGAGCTGGCGCTGCGAGCCTCAGCCGAGCGGTTCCGGGTCCGCGTGCAGGCCGGGATCGATCTCGCCGCATCCGACGGCCAAAACTGGAACGATCTGGCGCCTGACCAGCAGCTCGCGTACTACGCGCAGGGCCGCCTCAACGAGCCAGGCTCCATATGAAGCTACTTTCCCTACGGACCCACCGAGGAGACCGACTGACACATGAGCCAGATCGAGCACGTACACGCCCGCCAGATCCTCGACAGCCGCGGCAACCCGACAGTTGAGGTTGAGCTCAGCGTGAAGTCTGGAGCCTGGGGCAGGGCGGCCGTTCCCTCGGGCGCGTCGACCGGTGAGTTCGAGGCGACCGAGCTGCGCGACGGCGGCACCGCGTGGCTCGGCAAGGGCGTCAGTCAAGCGGTCGAGAACATCAATGGCGAGATCTCGACCGCGGTTCGCGGGATGGACGCCGCGGCGCAGGCGGCGCTCGATCGCACGCTGATCAGCCTCGACGGCACTCCGAACAAGTCACGGCTTGGTGCCAACGCGATCCTGGCGGTGTCTCTGGCCTCAGCTCATGCAGCGGCCGCGGAGGAGCGCCTGCCGCTGTGGCGCTACCTCGGCGGCGAGATGGCGCACATCCTGCCGGTGCCAATGATGAACGTGCTCAACGGCGGCGCGCACGCCGACAACAGCGTCGACTTCCAGGAGTTCATGATCGTGCCGGTGGGGGCGAGCTCGTTCAGCGAGGGACTGCAGATGGGGGCAGAGGTCTTCCACAACCTCAAGAAGACGCTGCAGGAGCGCGGCTTGAGTACGACGGTCGGCGACGAGGGCGGCTTCGCTCCGGATCTCGGCTCCAATGAGGAGGCGCTCGAGATGCTGATGGCCGGGATCCGCGCCGCCGGCTATGCGCCCGGTGGGCAGATCGCGATCGCGATGGATCCCGCCACCTCCGAGCTGTATGACAACGGGGCCTACAAGCTCGAGCACGAGAATCGCACGCTGAGCTCCAACGAGATGTCCGAGTACTGGACTGATGTCGTCAACCGTTACCCCGTGGTCTCGATCGAGGACGGGATGGCGGAGGAGGATTGGGCAGGCTGGGCGACGCTGACCGCGGCGCTCGGCGAGCGCGTGCAGCTGGTCGGTGACGATCTGTTCGTCACCAACACCGAGCGGCTCAAGCGCGGGATCGACAACCACGTGGCCAACTCGGTCCTGATCAAGGTCAACCAGATCGGCACCCTGACTGAGACGCTCGCCGCGATCCGGATGGCTCGCGAGGCCGGCTACACAGCGGTGATGTCGCATCGCTCGGGCGAAACCGAGGACGTCACGATCGCGGACCTCGCGGTCGCCACCGGTTGTGGCCAGATCAAGACCGGAGCGCCCTCACGCACGGACCGGGTCGCCAAGTACAACCAGCTGTTGCGGATCGAGGAGGCGCTCGGCGCCGACGCCGAGTACCCGGGGCGCAAGGCCTTCACCGCCGCCAATCGGTAGTTGGCGGGCGACACGCGCGTTGCAGCGCGTGAATGTTCGCTTGCGGCAGGAAGGAATCCTGGGCCGTCGAAGAAAGGCAGCAAGGGATGCCGCCCTCCGCTCAAAGCTCCGCAGCGCGTGCACGTGCGAACAGCCGCTCGCAGCAGCCGCGTCCCCGGCCGCAGGTCGTGGCTCGCCGCCTGCCGATGTCGAAAATCGGCTGGGACAAGAAGTTCCGGCTGGCGATGATCGTGGTCTTTGCGCTGGTGGGCTGGATCGGCCTGAAGGCCGGGCTGGCGCTGATGGCGGCGCGCAGCCAGTCCGCTCAGGAGGTCAGCCTGGTCAGCTCGCTGCAGGCCCAGCACCGTAGGCTGGTCGCGCAGGAGAAGGCGCTGCACCAGCCGGCCACGATCGTACGTGACGCGCGCCAGCTCGGGATGGTGCGGAGCACGGAGCGCTCGTACTCGTATGTGGTCACCCGCTGAGCGCCGGCTACCACAGTAAGCCGGCACGAGCCTGCTGATGACCTCAGACTTCGACGTGCTTATCGGTCTGTGGGAGGACGGGCAGCGGCATGTCGCCGAGTCCGAGCCGGCCGAGCGTCGCGTGCTGGAACGTGTGGTCGATGACATCGTCCTCGACCTGCGACGTCGGCTCGGCGGCCGCTTCCTGACCGACGAGCTGGCCGAGTACTACCTGCGCGAGGGCACCGACTGGTGCTTTCAGATCGCGATCGCGAGCGCACCGAGTTCGCCTGAGGCCTGGGACACCGGCATCGTCGCCGGTGCGGCGTTCGCCCGTTACGCCAGGCAGGCAGCTGACTACGGTGGCGGCGTGCGGCGCGGCGACGACGGCGAGTGACGCTCCGGGGTTGGTCGGCGCACGCGCCGACCAACCCCGGCACGCCTCAACCTTCCGAGTCCTCGGACTCTTCAGCGCCCGCGCGGCGGATCACGATCTGATCCTCCTCGATCGAGACCTCGACCGGCCGGTGTCCGGCCCAGTACTCGGCGTAAACCGGGTCATCCTGAACGGCTGGGTCGAGCCATAGCCCGATGCCCTCATCGCCGTGGTCGAAGGTGGCCTCCACCGGCCCGTCGCTCTTACGTTTGCTACGAGTGCTGCGCCCGCCACGCCGGCCACGCCGGCGCTTGGGCTTGTCGCCGTCCTCGTCGTCCTCTTCGGACTCCTGTTCGGCAGCCGCCGCCGCCTCAGCATCAAGCTCGGCGGCGATCAGTGCGTCATCCTCGGCACGAAGGTCGATCTCGTCATCAAAGTCGACGAGCGCGACGGTCGTGTCTGGGTCAGCGTCTGGCTCCAGCGCCTGTTCGCGCTTGAAGGCTTGGATCTGTTGGACTGTGACCTCGAGCTGATGCGCAATCCAGGCGTCGGTGCGTCCTTGACGCACCCAGCCGCGGATCCGATTGAGCTCGGGTCGCAAAGATCTTCTAGGCATACGGCGCCGAGGATACAGTGGCAGCCGCCTTCACCCCTTCCCGCTAAAAAACCGAGTCTGTGTAAGGCCTCCGTCATAACGCGGAAATAATTGAAACTGGAGTGCTCCGATCGCTATGCTCCGCCTCGGGGTTGGCCAGTCTGCCCTGGCTGGAAGGGATTTCAGCCGGGCGAGGGCATCCCACACGCGGCCCTTTTTCACCGGGGAGAACTGAAGGATGCTTGTACTCACACGGAAGTCAAACCAGAGCATCATGATCGGGGACGAGATCGAGGTCTCGGTGCTCGCGATCGTCGGTGAGAAGGTCAGGATCGGGATCCAGGCCCCGCGCGACGTGCCGGTCTTCCGCAAGGAGGTCTACCTGGAGATCCAGGACGAGCACCGCGCCGAAGAGGCCAAGCCTGACGTGATCGCGGCCGTCGACGCCGCCCTGCAGGGCCTGGGCGATCCGCCCGACCCAGAGAAGTAGCGCTCGCTCAGAGGAGCAGGGCGCTGGACGCGCCCCAGAGAGTGCTCGGCGAGTCTGCTAGGTCAGCAGCAGGTACAGCGTGGCGAACATCGCCGCGGTGACGAACACGCCGGTCAGCACGAGCGAGAACGCCAGCACGTAGAAGCGCATCGAGCCGCGCTTGCGCTCGCGGGCGTGCCAGCGCTGGCGCGAGCGAACCGCTGCCCGGCGCTGCATGTGCTGGCGACGCTGCTCCTCGATCTCTGTGTGGTGAAGAAACTCCTGCTCGATCTGAGCAAGGCTCTGACGCATCTTCATCGCGGACATCGGAGAGAAACCCTAGCGGGAAAAACTTAAGGCTGCGTGCGATGCCACAATCTGCATTCAGTGATTGCGCCTACCGCAACGATCAGTTGCCGCGCTTGCCCTCGTAGACGCTGATGAAGTGCAGGTAGTTGTCGGCGACCTGCGTCGCCGCCTGGTCACGTGTGAGGCCCTGGTCGAGGTAGCCCTTGAGCGCGTCCCACCAGATCGAGCGTCCGATCGCGAAGCCGATGAAGCCCTCTACCGGAGCGGCCTGCTCGAGCCACTGCTCGACCTTCGCCCTCGACGCGCCGCGACCAAGCAGCACGCAGGTGACTCCCTTGCGGCCTGGGCCCGTGCGCGCCTGCTCGGCGAGCATCGCTGCGTCCGATTGGTGGTCGAGGCCCTCGATCTTCCAGATGTCGACCTCGATCCCGTAGTTCTGGATCGCCTCGAGCGCGCGGCGCATCAGCTCCGGCCGAAGCTCGGCGTCGTAGCGGTCGGCGCTGCCGTCGACCGATGCGAGCTGGTCGTCGGTCGCGGGTACGAGCAGCTCGAACAGGAACTTGCGGTCGTTGTCGTGCAACCAGTCGGCCAGCTGCTTGAGGCGCCCGAGTTGGCGCGCGTTCATCTCGGCGTCGGGGTCGTCCGGGTTGTAGCGCACCAGCACCTTGGAGAAATCCGGGTTGAAGTGCTCGATGTGTGCGGCGAAGTCCTGGCCGTACTGGAAGTCAAACTCGTTCTGACCCGATTTCTCCACCGGCATCGCCAGCCGCAGGCCCGCCTCGCGAGCGCGCTGCGGCACATCGGAGCCGAACTGCTCGTCGACCAGTACACCGGTCGCTCCCGCCTCAGCGCCACGCTGAACGGCCTCGAGCATGCCCTCGAAGATCAGGCGCTTGGAGTCGGCGATGTGATCGGTCTCCTCGGGGTTGGGGGTGCCCTGGATCCCGAACATGTTCTTCTGGAACGAGCCGCGATGATCGAATGCCAGGATGTACAGCTTGCCTTGATAGCCGTAAGCCACTTTGCCCCCTTGTGCCGGGTTCTGTGAAACGTTTCTCGGCGAGTCTAAACACGCTCGGCTCGCTCTGCGTGCGGCTTCCGCGACGGTTCTTACACCGCTTTACACTTTGATCTGTGAGTACCGGTGGCCCAGATCTGTTCGTCGTCTGTAAGAACTGTGGATCAGAGGTCAGCCCGTACATAACCGAGTGCCCGTATTGCGGCACCCGGCTGCGCAAGCGGGCGCCAAAAATCGATCGCAACGGACGCATCACCGAGCGTCGCGGCCGGCGGCCGACGCCGTCGCTCCCGCGATTGCGCCGCGGTGAGATCCCGGGCATCCGTCATGAGGCGCGCCCTTACGCCACCCTGACTTTGGTGCTGCTGGGCGTCGCCGGCTGTCTGGTGTGGCGCACGAGCGCGATCAGCATGCTCGACATAGTCGTGTGGAACAACCCGGTGAGCGAGTGGTGGCGGTGGTTCACCGCCCCATTTGTCTACGAGAACACCGGCTACGCGTTCGTGGCGCTCGGGATCATCGCGATCTACGGGTCGCTTCTCGAGCGTCGCCACGGACCCGTGATTGTGATCGCGCTGATGCTGCTGGGCGGTGTTGGTGGGATCGCGATCGCCGGCCAGGCCAGCAGCGACCTGATCATGGGCGGCAACGGCGCCGCGCTCGCGATGCTGTGTGCATGGGCCGTTCCGGACCTGATCCTCCTCACCGGAAAGCGCGATTACGACGGTGATTTGCTCGGCACCGCGGTACTCGCCGGAGTGATCGCGCTGATGCCCGTGGCTGCGCCGCAGGCCAGCTGGGTGGCGGCGGGGGTCGGTGCAGTCGTCGGCCTCGTGTTCGGCTTCCTGCTGACGCGCATCCATCACGAGTGAGCATCGCTCGCGACCGGAACCGCTGCGCGCGTCCCCACGCCCGGTTCAGCTCGCGTCCTGCGCGGTCCCGCTCGCGCCGAAATCTGCGAAGCTGAGCTGCGAGTGAGCTTCTCCGACGCCGAAATCGACGCCGCGGTCACGGCGCTCAGCGAGCCGGGCCGCCTCGCCGCCGCACAGGACGTCGTCACCCGCGCCGCCCCGGACCTGCAGCGCGTGCTTGGCAGCGCCCTGCATGAGGGCGGCTGGTTCGACACCGCACATGAGGCAGCCCTCAGGGAGGCCCTGGAGGTGTCCGATCCGCACCAGCGCCTGGTGGCGGTGCGGACCCTGTTTGCCGAGGAGACGCGCCTGACGATGCTCGTCGGTGTGGCTGTCGGTTTTGAACTCTCGCGAGAGTTGGGGCACGGCTCATCTGAGACCGTGCCCGGCACAGTCATCGAGGAGGATTAGATGGAAATCAGGTACTACGGCCACTCCACATTCGAGCTCGCCGACGGTGACTCATCGGTGCTGATCGACCCCTTCCTGACCGGGAATCCGAAGGCGACGATCGCCGCTGAGGACCTCAATCCGACCACGATCCTGTTGACCCACGGTCACGGCGACCACGTTGGCGACACGGTGCCGATCTCCAAGCGAAACGGGGCTCCGGTGCTGGCGATCGTCGAGCTGGCAGCCGAGCTGGGAGAGGATGGCGCCAACGCCCAGGACATCAACATCGGAGGGACAGTCCAGTTCGACTGGGGTTGGGCGAAGATGGTTCCGGCCTGGCACACCTCGACGACGCCCAAGGGCACCGTTAACACGCCGGCCGGGCTGCTGATCAACTTCAAAGACACGATCGTCTACCACCTCGGCGACACCGGTCTGTTCTCCGACCTGCAGCTGGTCGGCAAGCGCAACCCGATCGATTTCGCGCTGATGTGCATCGGCGGCCACTACACGATGGACCGTGTCGACGCGGTCGATGCGGCGGCCCTGGTCGCCGCCAAGACCGTGATCCCCTGCCACTACAACACCTTCCCGGTGATCGAGACTGACGCGGAGGCGTTCAGGTCAGACGTTGAGTCGGCGACGACCTCGAACGTCGTGGTGCTCGATCCGGGGCAGATCCACGAGGCCTGAGGTTTGCGCTGCCGGGGGCGGCTGCGCTTTGCCGCCCCCGCCGCTGCGGGCGGAGTGATGCGCCCGGCCGTGTTCAGCCGATCCTGTCGCCGATCTGCGCGTCCCGGTCCGGTCTCAGCAGGACGACGCCGAGCTCATCGTCGAGCGCCCCCAGCACGAGCACCTCGGACATAAACGGACCGATCTGGCGCGGCGGGAAGTTGACGACGGCCACGACCAGCGTGTCGAGCAGCTGCTCGCGCGGGTAGGTCGTGATCTGCGCCGATGAGCGCTTGACGCCGACCTCGGCACCGAAGTCGATCGTCAACTTCCAGGCGGGCTTGCGAGCCTCGGGAAACTCGTCAACGGCGGTCACGCGGCCGACGCGCATGTCGACCGCCATGAAGTGATCGAAGTCGATCAAGGGGGCGGAATACTAGCTCCCGCTCCGGCGCGCGCCCGGGTCCGGACCGTGTTGCTCAGGGAGCCGGCGGCGTGGTGCCGGGGGGCGACGTCGTTGTCGCCGGGACCGTCGTGGTGTCAGCCGGGGTGGTGGTGGTTGACGCCGGCGTGGTGGTGGTATCGACTGGAGTTGCGGTCGTCTGGACCGGCGTGGTGGTCGTCTGGGCCGGCGTGGTGGTCGTCTGGGCCGGCGTCGTGGTCGTGCCCTGCGGGACCGTCGTGGTGGCTGCCGGGGTGGTCGTTGTTGACGGCACCGTTGCCGTCGTGGGCGGAGCGGTCGTGGTCGCTGAAACGATCCCAGGCGTGGTCGCGGTGCCGGGCGCCACTGGGCTGATGCCACCGGTGGTGGTCGAGCTTGACGCCGCGGTGGTGCTGTCCGTGGCGGTCGTCGTGATCTGGACGTCAGTCGGCGGCGTCATCCCGTCGCTCGGGGACGCCGTGCTCGGGACTGCGGTCGACTGAGTCACAGGCGCCTGCGGCGTGACCGCCGGCGTGTTCACGACGGAGGCGACCTTCGCTGTGGGCTGCCGGTTCGGCTGTTGCGTGACCGCCGGCGTGACAGGGGTCGCGGCTGCGACGTGCTTGACCAGCGCACGCTGCGGCGATTTGACCAGGCCGACGGATCCGGCGAGCTGGGCGCTACCGCTGGCCGCGCGCTGGACACCGCTGTCCAGGGAGCGGGCGACGACCAGGCTCGAGCTTGGGCCGTGATGGTGGCTCGAGGTGTCCTGGCTCACGGCGACGGTGCCGGCGGTCACGAGCGCCGCGGCGGCCAGACCGGCCGCTGCCTTGGTCGCGACGGCGCTGACGCCGGCGGTGATCAGGCCGGCCGAACCGGCGCTGGCCCCAGCAGCGCCGGCGGCTCCGGCTGCGCCTGCCGCACCAGCGGCGCCTGCGGCTCCGGCTGCACCGGCGCTGCCCGCCGCGCCGGCTGCTCCTGCAGCATGGGCGCCGGCCGATCCGGCCGCCGAGTGGCCGAGGTGGGCCAGCAGGAAGTTGCGGAAGAGTCCGAGCGCTCCGAGCGGGGCAAGCGCTGCGAGCGCCTTGTTGGTCTTGCGCATCTCGCCCTGGAAGACGGCGCAGCGCGTGCAGTTCTTGACGTGGCGCCGGGCCGGGGCGCTGGTCTTACGGCGCAGGCCCTCAGCGATCTCGGCAAGTTCCTCGCGGACCTCATCGCAGCTCAGCAGGCGCGCCTCAGCGGCCTCGGTCAGCGAGACCCGAGCGCGCACGAGCAGCGACTTCACACTGGAGACGGTGGTCTCCATCGTCTCAGCGATCTGCTCGTAGGAGAGCGCGTCCATCTCGCGCAGGATCAGGGCCGTGCGCTGGCTCTCAGGAAGGTCGCGGATGTCATCCAGAAGCTGGCGGAACTCCTCGCGCTCATGGACCTTGTCGGCCGTCGTGGCGCCATGGTCTGAGTAGTGGATGTCCATCGAGTCGACGCCGATCGCCTTGTTGCGGCGCAGATGGTTGAGGCAGCGGTTGCGCGCGATCCGATACAGCCACGGACGTACGTTGATCGGCCGGTCGTCGGCGAGCATCGCGTTGTAGGACGCGGTCAGGACGTCCTGAAGCACGTCCTCAGCGTCCTCACGCGAGCCCAGCAGGTGGCGGCAGAACGCGAGCAGTCGGCTGTGATAGCGCGAGACGAGCACCTCGAAGGCGCCCTGGTTGCCACGCCGGATCGCCGTGACGAGTCGCTCGTCGGACTGGAGCCGGAGCAGGGGAGAGCGCGCGCTGAGGCCGCCGCTCCCGGAGTATCTAAGTGCTGAGACTTCCATTCTCGCCTCTAGATCCACTCCAACAACCTACCAATCCAAAAGTTGCGGTTGGGTGTGTGCCACGTGATGAAACGCCCATGTTTGCGCTGTTTTCGTGTGCTGCGGTCCGTAATATCAGCGCACGGGTAACCGTACCCGGAGCCCGGGTAGACAAACTGGCAAAGTCGGCGCTCTTAAAAAGCGCTGCCCGTAAGGGCCCTGCGGGTTCGATCCCCGCCCCGGGTATCAAACCTTCTGGTACTGCCTGAACAGCTTCTGTGCCGTTCAGGTTATGTCCTCTGGTTCAGGCCACCGCGCGGTCGGCTGTCTCCATCGTCTGGGTCTCTGCTCGCCCGAGCTGGCTGATCACGTGCTTGGCGAGGTCACCGTCGCCGGTGATCGTCAGCGCGGCGATGCTTCCGCCTGGCGCAAACGCCTCGACCCAGCCGCGCGTGTCACCCGTGATTCGGGCAGCCGGCTGCTCAGCCGGCTGCTCAGCGACCTGGCTTCCGTCGGCCTCGAGCATCACAGTCATCGTCAGCGGACCACCTTCGCGGTGTCCGTCGGTGATCGTGCACTCGATCTCACCGCTCTGCCCGGTTGCCTCATCACCATCGACGAGCCCTGGCGCGAGCCGGAAGATCGCACCCATATCGACGCGCTCGCCGGTTCGGGGCGGACTCCATGCCCAGCGGTATCCCCACAGCGCGAGCTCAGCCAACACCGGCATCAGATCACGTGCCCGTGGCGTCAGCTCGTAGTCGACTCGCGGCGGCACCTCGCGGTAGCGCTTGCGGGTCAACATGCCGTCCGCAACCATGCGGTTCAGCCTCGAACGCAACTGCTCCGTGGAGATTCCTGGCAGTACCCGTTGAAGCTCCACGAACCTGCGTGGCCCTGCTGCCAGATCCCGCACGATCAGCAGGGTCCATTTGTCTCCTACAAGGTCCAGCGCACGCGCATCCGGTGACCACTGGTCATACGGATGACGCTTTGGAGGTGGGACTTGGGGCATATTGCGCCTCCAATCCGGTCGATTAACCCACAACTCTTACAGGGAGTCTACGCGGGAGCACCTCCACGTGCCGAAAGAAATTGTGAAGTCGCACCAAGTGTTGGGGGTTCAAGTAGCCAGGTTTCGAACTGACTAAGGCGCGGGGGGAAGCTCGTTAAACCGGCCAAAAACCGGCGCAGATAAGCAGGTTTTGAGATTTGCATGCCGATAATGGGGGCGTGGGTGAACTCGTGTTCCTATCAAGGTGGAGAGCTGACAGATCCAGACCTCGCGTCGACGGCGCCCGGTTCTTCTTCGCGCTCGACTGTCCACTCTCATACCTCGCCGCCGAGCGAGTCGAGCGTGCGCTTGGGGCGATCGAGTGGGTGCCCGTGATGGGTCCGCTGTCAGAGCCAGATCGTCCTGCCACGCCGGCAGAACGCGCGCAGCGTGCGCGCGACTGGATGCGCCTGGCCGAGCGCGAAGCTCGGATCCTTGAGATCCCGCTGGTCGCGCCCCACCGTTTCCCGATGAACAGCCGCAAGGCCGCCCGGGCGGCTGCGTTCGCCGTCGAGGCGGGCGCCGGCCCCGGGTTCGCCCTGGCCGTGGCCAGAATGGCGTTCTGCGGAGGCTTCGACGTCGCCAGTGAAACCGTGATCGAGGAGGCCGCCGCCAGTGCCGGGCTCGACCCCGCCGAGGCGCTCGCCGCCGCCAACGACGACGGTTATGACCTCAGCCTTGACGCAACAAGTCGCGGACTGCGGGCCCGCGGGATCGCTTCACCGCCGGCGATAAACCTCGGTCACAGCTGGTTCGACGGGCCTGACGCCGTGATCGCCGCGCTCACGTTCTCAAGTGTTCGGGCGCAGTCACAGGCGCCCCCAGCACCCGCCAGCTGAGCGGCTCTCAGCTGATTACGGGAGTGTCAGTCCCGCCAGGATTGACGCATCGAGCGTCTCCTCGGGGCTCTGGCCGGTGATCGGCCGTGCTGAGGGCGTGGCGCCCGGGATCAGCTCGGGGAGGTGCTGGTATTCATCGAGCTCCGCGCACAGCGCACGGAAGTGCTCGGGGCTGGGTGCGATCGGCGACGCCGACTCCGTCTGGGACTGCTCATGCTCGAGCATCGGGTGCTCCTTCCTCTGGCCATGCCACGAGACGCATGTGGCTGCTCCGAGCCTACGCCTGTCTGGGGTGCCGCTGCAACGGCACTAGATCACTGAAGATGCAATTGGACATGTGAACGCGTTCTTGTCGTTCCCCTGCCCGGTCTCAGACAGGAACGGCGGACAGACTGCCCGGGCTGTCAGGACGAGTAGGTGAGCGCTGCGCCGCGCAGGATGTCGTGCTCTGAGACCTCGATCGCGTCGAGGCCGAACAGGTTCATGATCTCCGTCAGGATCACGATCCCGGGCAGGATCGCGATCGCCCGGTCCGGGTGCAGCCCGGTGACATGGCGGCGCTGCTCGAGCCGCATCGCCGCCAGCGTCGCGAAGATCTGATCGCGTTCGGTGGCGGTCAGCTCGTAGCCGTGGACACGGGTCGGGTCGTAGGGGTCGAGCGCCTGTGCGATCGCCGCAAGCGACGTGGGTGTGCCGGCCACACCGATCGCCCTTTCCACCGGCCCGCGCCGGGTTGGCGGCACGGCGGCTGTGAGGATCGCGCGTACGTCCTGGGCGACAGCGTCGAGCTCGCGTGCGGTCGGTGGGTCGCTCCTGATGTGGCGGTCCGCCTGGCGAACGACGCCCGCCTGGGTGGAGACGTGGAAGTCGAGTGTCGTGCCGTGGCCGATGACCAGCTCAGTCGATCCCCCGCCGATGTCGAACACGAGCGTGGACGCGTCGGCTGACGCCTCCTCCCGCGTGTCGGTGGCGCCGCGATACGTGAGGGTGGCCTCCTCGTCACCGCTGATCACGTGGGCCTCGATGCCGTAGCGGTTCGTCACGGTCTGCGCGAAATCGGCCCCGTTGGCCGCGTCACGGACAGCGCTGGTCATCACCGCGACCGCACGTTCTGGCTCGAGCGTGTCAATCTGCCGGCGGTAATCCTCAAGGACCGCGTACTCGCGCTCGAGCGCGTCATCGCCGAGGCGACCGGTGGCGTCGACGCCGGCGCCCAGCCTGGTGACACGGCTGACGCGGATCAGCTCGTCGCGGACGCGACCCTCGGCCACCTCCGCGACATACAGGCGGGTGGTGTTGGTGCCGATGTCAACAACCGCGATCCGCAAGCTCAGTCGATCAGCTGCGCGGGGACCTGGTAGGGGAGAGTCCTGCCGTCAATCCCGGCGAGCACGTTGGCCACGGCTATCTCCGTCATCCGCTCACGCGCGCTCCAGGTTGCCGAGCCGATGTGCGGCACCACCAGCAGATTCGGCGCGTTCCACAGCGGATCGTCAGCCGGCAACGGCTCCGGCACGGTCACGTCCAAAGCGGCGCCCGCGATCTGCCCGGTGTGAAGTGCCTGCGCCAGGGCCTCCTTGTCGACGATCGCCCCACGTGCCGTGTTGATCAGGATCGCCGTCGGCTTCATCAATGCGAACGCCTCAGCGCTGATCAGCCCACGTGTGCCCTCGGTCAGCGGCAGATGGATCGAGACGAAATCAGAGCGGCTCAGCAGATGCTTGAGGTTGTGCTCGTCGCGCGTCTCAGTCGTGAGGACGTCCATCCCGAAGCCGGCGGCGCGCCGGGCAACGGCCTGTCCGATCCGGCCCAGTCCGATGATCCCCAGCGTGGCCCCGTAGACATCGGCGCCCAGGAACCCGCCCGGGTCCCAGGTGTGCCACTGCCCGCTGCGAGCGAAGGCGGCTGCCTCAGTGATCCGGCGTGCCGATGCCATCAGCAGTGAGAACGCCAGGTCGGCGGTGGCCTCGGTGAGCGCGTCGGGCGTGTTACCGACCGGGATCCCGTGAGCGGTCGCGGCGTCGACATCGATGTTGTCGTAGCCGACCGCGTAATTGGCGATCACGCGCAGCTGCGGCGCTGACGCGATCAGGTCTGCGTCGACGCGATCTGTCAGCAGCGACAGCAACGCATGTGACTGAGCGGCGTGTTCACGCAGCTGTTCGTAGCTGGGTGGGGTCGGCTCCGACCACACAACCGTCTCGTGATCTGCCTTGAGTTTCGCGAGGGCCGGTCCCGGCAGCTCGCGCGTTACGAAAATGCGCGCCATGCGCGCATTGTCCCTAGAACTCGGCTGCGACGGAGCCAAGTGGCTCCGTGAGCTCGCCCGCGCCCGCATCGGCGGCCTCTGAGACCGCAGCCGTACGGGGCTTCGGCATCCCGAAGATCCCCACGAGAATCCCGAATGCGGCGATTCCCGCGGCAACCAGGAAGGCGAGCTGGAAGCCGCTGACCAGCGCCTGGTTGGCCGTGTGGGCGGACGCTGTCGTGCTGTGCAACAGATTGTTCGAGTGGGTGGTGGCGATCGTGCTCAGCGCCGCCAGGCCGATGGCGCCGCCGAACAACCGCGCCGTGCTGGCAACGGCGGACGCGAGCCCGGCCTCCTGGGGCTTCACCCCTGAGGTCGCGCAGATCGTCGCCGGGATGAACGCCAGTGGCATGCCGAAGGAAGCGAGCAGGCCTGGGATCAGCATCTCGCCGAGGTAGTCGCCGTGCACACCGATGTCCGTGAACAGGGCCAGCCCGGAGGTGAGCATCACCATGCCCACGATCAGCAGTCGTCGCGCGCCGACCCGCATTGTGAGCCTCGAGGCCACGGCCGACCCAATCACCACCGCGATCGTCATCGGCAGGAACACGACCCCGGCCTTCAGCGGCGAGTACCCCAGCACGTCCTGCAGGTACAGCGACAGGAAGAACCACATCGCAAAGGTCGACGCACCGACCACGGCGATGGTCAGGTTGGCCGCCGACAGTTGCCGCGAGCGGAACAGCCGCAGCGGCATCAGCGGCGCCTTTGCGACCCAGCCCTCGACCGCCAGGAAGATCATGAGCATCAGTACCCCGCCGCCGATCGCGATCACCGTTGTGGGGTCGCCCCAGCCGGCACTGTCGGTGCGGACGACTCCGAACACGATCGCCGACAGTCCAACCGTGGCGGTCAGCGCACCGAGCAGGTCGAAGTTGCGTGAGGCGTTGTGGTTACGGCCCTCAACCAGCAGTCGATGCGACAGGAACGCGGTGGTCAGGCCGATCGGCACGTTGATGAACAGAATCCAGCGCCAGCTGAGCAGATCGGTGAGCACGCCGCCGAGCAGCACGCCCGCAGTCGCGCCGGCGCCGCCCATCGCGCCCCAGATTCCGACCGCCCGGTGGCGTTCCTTGGGCTCGGTGAACGTGCTGGTAAGGATCGACAGCGACGCGGGTGCGACCACGGCGCCGCCGAGACCCTGGACCAGTCGGGCAGCGATCAGCACGGTGCGGCTGTCCGCCATACCGCCTGCCAGCGATGCGAAGGAGAAGAGGAGGAGACCGAAGACGAAGGTCCGGCGACGCCCGAGGAGATCGGCGGCGCGGCCGCCGAGCAGCAGGAAGCCCGCGAACGTGACCGTGTACGCGTTGATGACCCACTGCAGGCCGTCCTCAGTGAAACCGAGTGCGTGCTTGATCGACGGCAGCGCGACGTTCACGACTGAGACGTCGAGAATCACCATGAACTGCGCCAGGCAGGCGAGGATCAGGGTGGCGGTCAAGTGTGGCTTCGGCAGCGTCTTGGTGCTCATGCAGCGTCTCCGGTCGTCGGTCCGGTCATCATCGGTGTCGTCGCAACAGTCCTCAGTACGACGTTCATCGAACTGTATCACTCCGTTCGATGTTTGTCGTACTATGCTCCGAACATGTCGTCGCTCACCAGTGAGGTAACGGACCTCGGGGCCGGGGTTGTGACATTGGATCAGACCGATCACCTCGGTCGACCCGCTGGTTCCCGCACTTGAGGATCTGGATCTGGCAACGATCCTTCAGGCTCTGAGCGACCCGATCCGCCTGCGCATCGTCATCGAGCTCGCCGACGACTGTGAACACACCTGCGGCAGTTTCAACCTGCCGATTGCCAAGTCCACCTGCTCTCACCACTTCCGCGTTCTCCGCGAGGCCGGTGTTGTCGCCCAACGAGTCGAGGGCAAGTGCCGCTTCAACCATCTCCGCCGCGGGCAGCTCGAACTGCGTTTCCCCGGTCTCCTTAACGCGGTGTTGCAGGCGAGCGACGCGTGAGCGCAGCGCCGGCGCCCGCACCAGAACTCGAGCGCATCGCCCGGATCGAGGCCCACAGCGTCGCCGCCTGGCCAGCTGACGATGTGCGCCGCACTGACGATGGTTGGGTGCTGCGCGCCACGCCGGCGCTCCCGGCCCGGGGACGCTCAAATCATGCACTGACTCCGACTCGTCCGCTGGATCGCAGCGAGTTCGATCCGGCCGTCGCCCGGGTGGCTGAGTTCGCTGCGCTCAACGACATTGCCTGCGGCATCCAGGTCAGCCCGATCGAACTGCACGTGCCGCTGCTCGAGGACGTTGCGACCCGCGGCTGGAATATCCAGCAGGCGGTGCTGGTGATGACCGTCGACACCGAGTCGCTCGCCGACGACGCCGACCCCGAGTACCAACTTGAGGTCACTGAGACGGCCACGCCCGAGTGGGTGGCCGCCTGGGCACACTGTGATCAGCGCCAGGACGTCGAGGAGCACGTGCAGAGCGTGTTCCCAAAGATGGCGGGGACTGCTCGCTTCAGCCGCGACGGCAACCGCGCGGTCGGAATCAGTGTCGAGTTCGACGGTATCGTCGGCCTGTTCTGTCTGGCGGTCGCGCCTGAGTCTCGTCGCCAGGGGTTGGGCAAGGCCCTCGTGCGGGCCATGCTGGCCCAGCACGAGGCGACCCTCGCCTACCTCCAGGTCTTCAGTGAGAACGCCGCCGGCCGCGGTCTCTACACCAGCCTCGGCTTCCAGGAGGAGTACCGCTACTGCCACTGCGTTGCGCCCTGGACTGTGCCCGGCTACACCGGCGACGGCATGTCGGCTGCATCGTCCAGCGCCGGCCGCTGAGTTCGACGCGCACGACACCGGGATCACGGCGCGAGCCTCCATGCTCACGCCGTGATCCCCTCACGCGTGTAGCCGCCGTTCGCGTCGCCCTCGCCGAACTCCTCGAGGTCGACCACGACGACCACTTTCCGATCGAGCCAGAGGAAGCGAACGCAATTGCTGCCGTACTCCACCTCATCCGGCAGCGGCAGCCCGCTGTCCTCCAACAACGCCAGCATCCGGCGCTCAGCCAACTGCTTTCGATCGATTGGTGCCATGCCGACAGAATGCGGCCAACACATGTGACGGAACAAGACACGTTTGTCACGACTGTGCGGCGAATTTGTGACGACTCTGTGTCGTCTGCCGTGGTGACCGGCTGGCACTCGCATTGACCTGGTCGATGCGCCGGACCTCCTGCCTTCTGTTTTGCCCACTCGCCCCGGGGTAGGTCTCTAGCGATCAGCTCATAGGAGGAGAGATAAATGTCAGACCGAATAGCCGCCGTCACCCACGGCGAGCATCGGCGCGGTCTTGGTATCGCGCTTGCCCTGGCCGCATTGGCCGCAATCGCAATATTCGTAGCGAGTTCACTTTCGGGTGCATCAGGCGCGACAGCGAAGGGAGGACCGATCCTTCGCGGGTCTCGCGGCACATCAACGATGAGCGCAATGCAGATCAACGCGAAGGTCAGCCATCTGCTCGGTGAGATGACGGTCGCCGAGAAGTTCGGCCAGCTGGAGCAGGCCGGGCCGAGCACCGCCAATGGCAGCGACCTGATCCCGCTGGCCGAAAAGGGCGAGATTGGCTCTGTCCTGGACCTCACCGGCGTCGACAACATCAACGCCGTCCAAAAGGCGGCGGTCCAGAACTCGCGTCTGCACATCCCGCTGATCTTCGGGCTCGATGTGATCCACGGCTACCGCACGATGTTCCCGGTGCCGATCGGTGAGGCCTCGAGCTGGGATCCGGCGACGATCGCCAATGACGAGTCCGTCTCAGCGGATGAGGCCAGCGCAGACGGCATCAAGTGGACCTTCAACCCGATGGTCGACATCACGCGCGATCCGCGTTGGGGCCGGGTCGTTGAGGGAGCCGGGGAGGATCCATACCTCGGTTCAGTGGTGGCCGCCGCCAAGGTCCGGGGTTACCAGGGCTCCGACTTCTCGGCACCCGACAAGGTCGCAGCCACGATCAAGCACTTCGGCGGTTATGGCGCTCCGGTTGCCGGCCGCGAGTACAACACAGTCGACATGTCAACCCAGCAGCTCTTCAACGACTACCTGCCGCCTTATCAGGCTGCCGTCAACGCGGGTGCTGCCACGGTGATGAGCTCGTTCAATTCACTGAACGGCGTTCCCAATACCGCCAACAAGTACCTGCTCACCAAGATCCTGCGTGACGAGTGGGGCTTCGGTGGCGCGACCATCAGCGATTACCAGGCTGTTCAGGAACTCGAGGCTTTCGGCTACGCGTCCGATGGCGCCGATGCCGCCCGCCTTGCGCTGACCGCCGGTGAGGACATTGAGATGGCGGTCACGATCGGCCCGAGCGCCGGCAACCCGATCTACTCGACGTACGCGACCTACGGGCCGCAGCTGCTGCGCGAGGGCAAGATCACGATGCAGCAGCTGAACACGGCGGTGCGCCACGTGCTCACGCTCAAGTACCTGGCGGGGATGTTCTCGAACCCCTATCAGGGCAGCGACGCCCGTGTTGCCAAGGAGGAGCTGACCCCGGCGCATCTGGCGGCGGCACGCACCAGCGCTGATGAGTCGATGGTGCTGCTGAACAACAGCAACAACGCCCTGCCGCTCAAGACCGCCGCCTCCAAGATCGCGGTCGTCGGCCCGCTGGCCGACGACGCAATGGATCAGCTCGGTCCAGACGTCCCGATCGGCTACGACACAACCCCGGCCGATCTGAAGACCACGGACAAGATCGTCACGGTCGCCGACGGGATCAAGAACGCCGATCCGAGCGCGACGGTGAACACCGTGTCGGGCTGCACCACGTTCACGGTCACAGATCCGTGTAACGAGACCACCGATTTCAACCAGGCGGTTATGGCTGCGCAGACGGCTGATCTGACGGTGGTCGTCGTGGGTGAGCCGGCCGGTGACACGGGTGAGGCCTCATCACGGACCTCGCTCGACCTGCCCGGGCAGCAGCTGGCGCTCGTGCAGCAGATCGCTGCGATCGGCAGGCCGTATGTGGTGGTGCTGATGAACGGACGCCCGCTGACGATCCCGTGGCTGGCTGACAACGCGCCGGCGCTACTCGAGGCCTGGTACCCGGGCACCGAGGGCGGTGATGCCGTGGCTGACGTGCTGTTCGGCAAGGTCAATCCGAGCGGCAAGCTGCCGATGTCGTTCCCCGTCAACGTCGGCCAGGTGCCGCTCTCCTACAACGAGCTGCCCACCGGCCGCCCCTACGACCCGAACAACAAGTACACGTCCAAGTACCTGGACGCGCCGAACGCCCCGCAGTACCCGTTCGGCTACGGCCTCTCATACACGACGTTCTCATTCTCGAATCTGACCGCGCCGAGCACGGTCTCCAAGAACGGAACGCTGACCGTGAAGGCCAACATCACCAACACCGGCTCAGTCGCCGGAACGGACGTCGCCCAGCTCTACATCCATGAGAGCGACACGACGATCCTGCAGCCGGTCAAGAAGCTAGAGGGCTTCCAGCGCGTGACGCTGGCGCCGAACCAGACCAAGACGGTCACGTTCAAGCTCGGTCCGCAGAACCTCGGCTTCTACAACAACAGCGGGAAGTTCGTACTGCAGCCGGGACCGTTCGACCTCTGGGTCGGCGACAGCTCCGTCGGCACCGGCCTGAACTCCCCGGGTCTGCACACGACGTTCAACCTGAGCTGATCCGATGGCTGCGGTGGGGCCGCCCGGCTTGGGCGGCCCCACCGTGGTTCCGACTGGACTTACGGCCTGCAAGCGGACCCTTCGCCAGACCCTCTAAAACGCCGCCAGCTGTGAAGAACCTGCTATCACTATGAGTCCGCCGCGGGGTGGAGCAGTCTGGTAGCTCGTCGGGCTCATAACCCGAAGGTCGCAGGTTCGAATCCTGCCCCCGCTACTAAAAAAGGCCCGGATTTCCGGGCCTTTTCTGTTTTTCGACGCCGATGCGGCGTGATTTTGGCCGGGGCTACCACTCGGGGCTACCACACAGCGCGTGTTCGGGCAGGCGTGGGGGTGCGGGTGCCTCGCACCCCCACGCCTGCCGGTGCGCGTCCCGGATAGTCTGCGCGTGTGAATCGGGGTCCCAATGAAGCCGACACGTGCCGCGATTACGTCCTGCCGCGGCTCAAGGATGCGGGCTGGAACGACGACCAGATCATCGAGCAGTACCGCGATCACCGACGGACGGATCGTCACGGTCGGTAAGAAGCATCGGCGAGCCGATGCCGCTTCGCGCCGACTACGTGCTTGAGTACCGAGCCGGGTCTGGCGATCGCGGTAGTCGAGGCCAAGCGCGAGTACTGCGATCCCGGGCAAGGGCATGCAGCAGGCCAAGAACTACGCCCAGCTGCTCGACGTGCCGTTCGCCTTCTCGACCAACGGCAAGGGCATCGTCGAGGACGACCGCGACACCGGGCATCGAGACGCGACAACCTGCGTCGCCTTCCCGTCACCCGACGAGCTGTGGGCGCGGTACCGGGACTGGAAGGGCATCGGCGACGACTCGGTCGCCGATGGCCTGCTGCTTCCGTTCAACCGGGCGCTTCGCAACTCCGACGGCACGGTCAAGGAGCCGCGCTACTACCAGCGGACCGCGATCAACCGCGCGGTCGAGGCGATCCTCAGCGGTGACAAGCGGCTGCTGCTCACGCATGGCGACCGGCACGGGCAAGACGTTCGTGTCGATGCAGATCGTCTGGAAGCTCTGGAAGAGCGGCTGGCGGCAGGGCCGCAACCCGCGCGTCCTCTACCTGGCCGACCGGAACATCCTCATCGACCAGCCGATCGAGCGTGAGTTCAAGCCGGCCTTCGGAGCGGTGAGGGTCGCCGATCTGGAAGCTGCAGCGGCGAGGCCAAGGCAGGGCGTGAGATTTACTTCGCGCCTCTACCAGACAGCTCGCCGACAGCGGCGACGAGCCGAACGGCATGTTTCGCGACTTCGCCCCGACTTCTTCGACCTCGTCATCGTCGACGAGTGCCACCGCGGCAGTGCCCGCGCGGAGTCGTCCTGGCGGGCGATCCTCAACCACTTCGCACCGGCAACGCAGCTGGGCATGACGGCCACGCCGAAGCGCGACGAGACCGCCGACACCTACGAGTACTTCGGCGGCGCCCGCTCTTGAGTACTCGCTCGCTCAAGGCATCGAGGATGGGTTCCTGGCGCCGTACCGGGTGCGTCGCGTGGTGCTCAGCCCCGACGCCCATGGCTGGGCACCTGATCAGGGGCAGCTCGACCTGTTCGGCAAGGAGATCCCCGCAGGGCCTGTACACGACGCAAGACTTCGAGCGGGTCGTGTCGCTGCTCAGCCGGACCGAGGCCGCGGCCAAGCATCTGACCGAGTACCTGCGCGCGACCGATCGATGGGCCAAGACCATCGTGTTCTGCGTCAACCAAGAGCACGCCGACCAGATGCGCCGTGCGCTGCACAACGCTAACTCCGACCTCACGCCAGCAGCACCCGGACTATGTCGTGCGGATCGTGAGCGACGAAGCGTGAGATCGGCGAGGCCATCTCGAGCCACTTCGCCGACACCGAGAGCACAGTTCCCGGTCATCGCGACGACGTCGCGAGATGCTCTCGACCGGCGTCGATCTCCCGACGGTTCGCAATATCGTGCTCTTCCGGCCGATCGGGTCGATGGCGCTGTTCAAGCAGATGATCGGCCGTGGCACCCGGCTGTTCCCGGACGAAGACAAGCTCTCGTTCGACATCATCGACTACTCGGGCGCGACCGCCCTGTTCAGCGACCCGGAGTTCGACGGGCCGCCCGAGCGGGTCGTCGAGGAGGAGATCGACGAGGAGGGCGATGTCGTCGACGACGACGTGGTCGAGGAGCCTGAGCCGGCGTTCGAATCCGACGCTGACGCCGATGGACGATGACGGATCGTCGACCCGGACGATCTCGACGAGCCGACGAGCAAAGTTCTACGTCGACGATGTCGAGGTATGGGTGACCGCGGAGGCGATCTACCATCTCGATCCCGAGACCCAGCGGCTGCGGCTGGTGGAGTACCGCGACTTCGTGACCGAGACCGTTCGGTCGCTGTTTCCGAGCCCGAACGAGCTGCGAGCGAAGTGGGCGCAGCCGGGTCGGCCGCCACGAAGTGCTCGACGCCCTCGAGCGCACGCGGCATCGACGCTCGACGACCTCGCCGAACGCACCGGCCTGGCTGACGCCGACCCGATCGACGTGCTCGTCCACCTCGCCTGGAACCAGCCGCTCGCCACCCGCACCGAACGCGCGCGCCGTGTCCGCAAGGAACACGCCGACTTCTTCGAGGCCTTCCAACCGCCGCCCGGGAGGTGCTTGACTACCTTCTCGACAAGTACGCCGAGCACGGCATCAGCCAGCTCGACGATCCGGATGTGCTCCAGGTCCCGCCGCTCTCGTCGCTGGGTACGCCGGTCGAGATTGCCGGTCGGTTCGGCTCGGCAGACGCAGCTGCGGGAGGCCAGTCGAGCGCCTCGGCGAGCTGCTCTACGCTGCCTGATACTCAATTAAAACTTTAGTTTAGCTATAGCATCGTCGCTGAAACTCAAGTTTCGATATAGGATCAGACGATGCCCACCGACCGTCGGGACCTCCGACGACGCCTGTTTGCCCTGGCCTCCGAACAGGCCGGGTACTTCACCGCGGCTCAGGCGAAGGAGTCGGCTACTCGTACCAGGCCCAGGCTCACCATGTCGCAGCCGGCAACTGGCTGCGGATCGACCGCGGCCTGTTCCGGCTGGCCGAATGGGTCGCCGACGTCCACGACGATCTCGTCCGCTGGACGCTGTGGTCGAAGGGACGAGCCGTCGTCTCGCATGAGACGGCGCTCGCGGTCCACGGCATCGGCGAGTTCGAGTCGCCCGCGTATCCATCTCACCGTGCCCCCCGGCTTCACGATGCGCGACAACGCCGTCGTCCTGCACTACGCCGACCTCGCCGACAGACGACGTGCGAGCAGCGACGCGGGTTTCGCGTCACCACGCCCTGCACGGTCGCTGATCGACGTCGCCGCGACTGGCACCCGACGAAGATCAACTCGGTCACGGGCGATCGAGGAGGCGCTCGACAGCGGGCCTCGTCAGCTTCCGATCAGCTGCGAGCACGAGCCGAGGCCGTCGATGCTCGCGCAGCGCTCTACATCGAGCGCGCGCTCGATCGCAGCGACAGCCGATGACCTACGACACTCCGCAGGCGCTGCGAACTGGCCTCGAGGCACCGACTCGCGAACGTGTCGGAGGAGACCGGATCGCTCTCGACCGGCTTCGCCGACGGCGTGCTCTTCGAACGGATCGTCGCGCGCCTCCAGGTCGCCGAACCGGGACTCTGGGTGCTCAAAGGCGGCATGGCCCTTGAGGTCCGCCTGGGCGACCGCGCGCGCCTGACCAAGGACATCGACCTCGGGCTGCGCGACGACGTCGCCGGACGCCGACGGATCTTCGCGAGCGTCTGATCGACGCTGCTGTCCGGATCGTACGGCCAGTGACCGGTTCACGTTCGCGGTCAGCGAGCCGCACGCACTGCGCGAGGACGAGCGGCGGACGACCGTCACCTGGCGCGTTCCGGTCGAGGCCAGCTCTCGCCGGCAGGCCGTTCGGGGCGCTCACAGCTCGACGTCTCACCGCGAGCAGCACGAGCTGAGGCGACCGAGCGCGTCGCCGCTGCCGAACTCGCTCGACTTCGCTGGCATCCCGACGATCGAAGTCGAAATCGTCGACGTCCACCGCCACGCTGCCGAGAAGTTCCACGCCATGACTCGGACTTCGGAGACCGCGAGAACACGCGCGTCCGCGACCTCGTCGACCTGTCCTGCTGATCGAGCAAGGCCTGCTCAATCCTGGCCTGTCGCTGACGCCGCACGTCCAGTCGGTGTGGACCGAACGCGATGGCGACCCGCCGCGGCCGCTCCCGACCTTCCCAGACGCTGGCCCGACCGCTACGAGCGGCTCGCGGCCGACACACGACATCGAGCCGCGCACGTTTCCCGCGGCGCATCGCCGCGTGACAGGCGCTGTGGCACCAGATGTTCCCAACCGAGGAGACCTGACTAGATGGCCCGACGAAGAAGCGCTCGACCGCGACGTCGCCGCAGGCGCAAGCTCGCCGCCGTGATCAAGATCCGCGCGCGACGCCATGCGCAAGGACGCCGGCCTCAACGGCGACCTCGACCGCATCCCGCAGCTGGCATGGCTGCTGTTTCTCAAAGCGTTCGACGGGCTTGAAGAGAACCGCGAGGTCACCGACGACGAACTTCCGCCCCGCGATCGAGGCGCCGTACCGCTGGCGCGACTGGGCGGCCGACCCGAACGGACGCACCGGCGACGCGCTGCTCACTTTCGTCAACGGCAAGCTGCTGCCGTACCTGCGCGGCCTCACCGGCACCGGCAGCACACGATCCACGTGACGTGCTCGCCGCCGTGTTCAAGGAGACCAACAACCGGATGCTGTCCGGCTACCTGCTGCGCGACGTCGTCAACAAGGTCAACGAGATCAACTTCGCGTCCTCCGACGACATCCACACGATGGCGCACCTGTACGAGTCGATGCTGCGCGAAATGCGCGACGCTGCCGGCGACTCAGGCGAGTTCTACACGCCGCGGCCGATCATCCGGTTCATGGTCCAGCAGGTCGACCCGCAAGCTCGGCGAGGTCGTGCTCGACCCGGCGTGCGGAACCGGCGGGTTCCTCGTCGAAGCGCTCGAACACCTGCAGCCCGAGGTCGACACCGTCGAGCAGCTGCGCGACGCTGCACGACAACCTTCGCGGCATCGAGAAGAAGCCGCTGCCGTTCCTGCTCGGGATGATGAACCTCGTGCTGCACGGCGTCGGCCAGCCGAACATCATCCGCGGCAACGCGCTCGCCGATCCATCACTCAGATCGGCAAGGCGCGAGCGCGTCGACGTGGTCCTCACCAACCCGCCGTTCGGCGGCGAGGAGGAGAAGACGCATCCAGGCCAACTTCCCGGCCGACAAGCAGACGGCCGAGACGGCCTGGCTGTTCCTGCAGCTCGTGATCCGCCAGCTCAAGGACGGCGGCCGATGCGGCATCGTCGTGCCGAACGGCGTTGCTGTTCGGCGGCGGCGTCGGCGCGCGGATCAAGAAGCAACTACTCACCGAGTGCAATCTGCATACGATCGTCCGGCTGCCCGACGGCGTGTTCGCGCCCTACACGGATATCCCGTCGAACCTGCTGTTCTTCGACAAGACCGGGCCGACCAAGGAGGTCTGGTTCTACGAGATCCCGCCGCCCGAGGGCCGCAAGAAGTACTCGAAGACGAAGCCGATGCGCTTCGAGGAGTTCGCCGACTGCCAGGCTTGGTGGACGCCGAGGCAGAGAACGAGCGGGCCTGGCGCGTGCCGGTCGCCGACTTGGAGGCCAACGACTACAACCTCGACCTGCGGAACCCGAACCGCCCAGACGATCTGGCGCACCGCCCGCCGGAGGAGCTGATCTCCGAGCTATAGCAGCGGAGCAGGAGATCCTGTCGCTGCTCCGAGGATTGGAACAGGAGGTGGCTGGAGCGTGATGCGCTAGAGGGGGTACGCGTCGGCGATGTACTGCGTCTGCGTCGAGACGAGGTGACGATCGAACCCGACGATGAGTACACGCTCATAGGCATATACAGCTTCGGGAAGGGCATCTTCCACCGGGGGCGCGAAGACAGGCGCTGAGCTCGGCGATTACCGGTTCTTCCGTGTGCAGTCCGGTGATCTTGTTCTTAAGCAACATCAGGCGTCGGGAGGGAGCCATCGCGTTCGCCGGCGCTCACGACGACGGAACCATCGGAACGCATCGATTCCTGTCGTACTCGCCGGTTGACGGGAGTATCGATCCCAACTGGGCGCGCTGGTTCTCTCTGAGTGAGCCCGGGATGGCGTTGATCAGGCAGGCTGCCCCGGGTACGGCGTCTGCAACCGGACTCCGCGGTTCAGCGCTTCGAGAACCTCGTCATTCCGCTTCCCGGCTGTCGCTGACCAACGCCGCGTGGCGAAGCACTGGACTGCGTTTCGGGGATTACCCGACGACTGTCACTGAAGCGCGAGCACGCGAGTGTCTCGTAACAGCCTTCGCACATTCGTGCGCTTCAGCTCAACAGTTCACGGACGCCGAAAAGCTCCGCCGTGGCTGGCACACGGTCGACTCGAACAGGTGCTGACTCAATCCGACGATCGAATTTCAGTGACCGCGGACGGCTTGTCCCCAACCTGGGCATCTGCAGCTTTGGACGCGGCGTCTTTTCGAGCGGCCCATCGACGGGAGCACGACTTCCGCGAAGACGCTCTGGCGTGTCCGTGCGGGCCAGTCATCTATAGCCGCCTGTTTGCCTTCGAGGGCGCGTACGCCGTCATGCCAGCACCGGTTTGATGGTTACTACGTGTCCAACCGATTTTCCGTCGTTTGACGCGGACGGGAAGCTCCTGGATGCGGCATGGCTTGCCGCATACCTAAGGTCGCCCCAGCGCTGGGAAGAGTTCGGCACCGCCAGCGTCGGTCTCGGAGTCCGCCGCCAGCGGGTCCCAGTCGAGTCAGTTCTCGCGCAGAGGGTGCTCCTGCCTCCGATCGAGGAACAGCGTGAGATGGTTCGCGCGATCAGCCGGATAGAGGCCGTACGCGAACGTCCCCGACATTTCCGGGTCCGTCTCGACGGCGCTAGTGCCCTCCCTCCTCAACAGGGAATTCTCGGCGCATGCGGAGTGACGAGGGTAGCCCGATCAACGAGTGGCCAGAAACCGAAGACCGACCGAGTGTGTGCAGCGCGCAGGTGACCCCGTTGCCCTCTTTCCGTTGGACGGCGCGACTCTTCGTGGCCGGTCGACGGTTCCGGTTTACGCGGAACGGGTGGCTTTCGAGCTAGGCGCGGTGCGAGTGGGCAGCGGCGTCGACACTTTACGCATGATGATCGCGAGGTTCAGGTGCCGGGCATGAAGTAGAAATGCATCGAGATAGGGACGGATGACGACCCAGTGGCCGCCCATTTTTTTCGCCGGGAAAGCCGGCTCGTTGACGGCCCAGTTCCGCAGCGTTTGCGTGCTCTTGCGTAAGAACGCTGCCGCCTCGGTCAGCGTGAGGACGTCACTTGGCTCCAGCTCCCGATCTAGGCGGTACTCGCTGATTTGTCCCAAGCGATCAAGCCGGATCCAGACATCATGTCGAGCGCTTTGCGCCCAGCCGCCCTGCCGAGATCCAGGACTCGACGGAGCGCTCAGAGGGCGCTCCTGGACGGGCCGTTGCGCTCTGGGATCGCGGGCCGTACCGGCGCCAGGCGCACCACGTACGGGATCCTCAGTCCTTCTGTGGCTGGGTTCGAGGTTCGCATCCTCACGGTGCAATTACGCCCGGACTCCGCAAGAGCTGCTTGCTACTTGGGATGCCACCTGTTCTAGTCATGCGTCGTAATCGTTCCAGGTTCTACGACGTCGCTGGGGCATCGCCTACGGCTCAGCGTGCTGGTTCTGCTCATCGTCCGCGAGGACCAGCGCCTCGATCCTTGAGCGGATAAAGATGCGGCGCCGGCCGAGCTTTCTGCTCGGGATGATGGAGCGCCGCGCCCAGTCGCCGACAGTCGACGGAGGAACGTGCACAAATTGCTACCTCGCCGACCGTCATCACGTCGGTCGCCGTCAGCCGATGCCTCTCGTCAGGGGTGACACTCATCCGTGGCAGGTTTTGTTCGATTTGGGCAATAGCATCGATGCGTCGAACGGTCCTAGCCGACACCGACCCCAACATCTGGGCGGGCGTCAAGAGCAGGTGCGACGGAGTGGGAGCCCCAAACCATTTCACGCATCTGTGCGATCTTCATGCGAGTAAGTTCCGCTGTTTCCGGGACCGCTATGCCGAGGCTCCAGTGGTTGGCGAGCTGGTTGTATGCCGCGGCGTGGGCGACGTCGGCGCCGGGTTGTTCGGCGTACCAGCGCATGAGGTCCAGTCCGGTGCCGGTCTGGTTGCCGTGCTCGTCGTATTGGAACGGGAAGTCGGTCGTGCCGTTAGCGATCTCGTGCAGTGGGGTGGTCGTGATCGCGGCGAGCGCTTGGGACGGGAGCATGCGCGAGAGCCGCTCGTCGACTTGCAGTTCCAGGAGCTCGGTGAGTTGCTGTTCGCGTGGCCGGTAGGTGGTGCTCGAGCCATCCGCGGCAGTGGTGCAGCCGCCGCTCGGGCACGGTTTCCTGCAGGTAGTTCGCGACCGCGGCGGCGTGCTCGGGTCGCTTGATGTTGATGACGGGGATGTTGTTGCGGTACGCGAGTCGTAGCGCGGTGGCGGTCCCGCCGGTGTCTGTGCCGTAGCCGGTCAGCGAGCCGTCTGGCGTGTAACAGACGACGAAGTCGACGGGGCTTTGCAGGTCACGTCCGAGGATCTGGTGCATGTTGCGTGCGTGCAGGGCGCGCGGTCCGCGGTCGAGTCGCTCCCATGCGGGATGGATGCGTGACGCGAGCTGCATCGCCGCCTCGGTGGCCTGGGTCTGAACGTAGGAGCCGATGACGGGTCGGTCCTGCTCGAAGCTCTGCCAGGGCAGGTAGATCTCCGATTGCTGTGAGGCGACTTCGAACGCGGTGTCTGCGCCGGGGGCGTGACCGGAGCGCATGGTGTACCCGAGTGTGGAGAGCCGCTCCGCGGTGGCGCGCATCGCGTTCATCGCTGGTCCGGGGGTTCGCCGCGAGCCGATCCCGGCGTAGGTCAGCGAGCTGGGCTGTGGTGGACCGAGTCGCTCGGATTGTTCGCTGGTGGCGGTGAGACGGTCTGTTGTGGAATGGCACCGTGTTCTGCATCCGGAAGCTGTAGAGCGAGTCGCCGCCGAGGTTCTGTCTTTCGCGCAGCTCCTCGATCCGCTCGCGGGCGTCGGCCCACGAGGTCGGGGCGGCGGGCTCGGCGACACCTTCCATTTGCTCGAGGGTCCGCAGTTCGTTCATCGCCGCCACCTTTGAGTCCTTCAGCAGCCGTCCGAGTTCCCACGGCTTCATCTCTTCGGTGTCGGTGCGCTCGACCTGCAGGAACTTCTGGATCTCGTGGATCTGGGCGCTCATCGACTCGACGATCGAGTCGATCTGCCGGCCGACGTCTTGCGTGGTCTCACCGGGCGTCGACCTCGACGCCGGCCATCGCTGCGAGACTGCCGAGGAGCTGTATCTGCTTGGCGGACGCGCGGCCGGGAACGTATTGCTGGGCCATCTGGTGCCCGGCCCCCCATGATGCGCTCGCTCCGGCCTGCTCTGACTCAGGTCGGCTCGGGGTGTTCTCGACGGTGTCGGGCGCGTAGGCAGCTCGGACGCGGTCGTCCTCGCTGGCCTCGCGTTGCAGGTCGGCGATCACGTCGCGGTCAACAGCGTTCGACGCTGCGCGGTACCTCAGGCGCTGGCTGCGCTTGGCCGCGAACGATGCTTTTCAAGCGCGCGATCTGTCGGTCGGCGGCCTCGTAGCTGGTGGGGGCGGTGAACTCGACGTTGAGCCGGTCGGCCAAGCGTGCGTACACGCCGCTCATGGCGGCGCGATCGAGGCCTTCGCTGCGCGATAGCCGGAACGCGAGTTGGCGACCGTCGCCCAGCAGGAGGCCGTCGTCGTCACGACGGATCCCGGAGGCGCCGTCGAGCCGCTCGGGCGTGAGCAGGCCTACCTCGGCGAGAATTGGTGCTGCCTGCTCGGCACCGATCGCTGCGAGCTTGCGGTCGACGTGCAGGTCGCGGATCAGGCGGAGTTGTCCGGTGGTGGGCTCTCTTTCAGACATCGAGCTTCCTTGCGTGGATAGATCCGGAGCTAACGGCTAGGAGCCGTGGTGTGACGGCGGCACTGGCGGCGGGGCCGAAGCGATGGGCGGGTGGAGGAGTGCGGCTATCGCGAATCCTGTGAGCAGCAGCACGGAGATGGGGACTGCGTGCCGGAGTCTCGCGACGATCAACAGCATGGCCGTGAGCGTCAGCACGATCGCCAAGCGCACGCTGGTGTCGACGGCGATGACTAGTAGCGAGCCGAGGATCGCCGGCAGCATCGCGAGGTTCGCCGGATCCCCTGCTGAACGGGCAGCGGCAAACAGGGCCGCGAACCTGGTCGGTTTGGGGTAGAGGGCTTGGGGCTCGTGGTCAGACACGGCCTGAAGCTCTCCCAGAACGACGCGGGTCGGGCACGCTCCGCCGTGGTGCCGACTCCGACCTCGCACGATCCGCTTTCGGTTTCGCGGCATTGGCGAGTTGCTGAAGATGTGGGTCGTCGTAGTAGCGGCGCTGCTTGTAGAACACGGGAGCGAAGTCGGTGTGAATGAGCAGCCCTTGCCCTGACCTGGTGCGCTGCATCGCCTGCGCGGTGATCGAGTGCGGGGACATGTCCGCCCGGTTGCGTCGATTGCTCGCCAAGCAGCCCAGCGAGCTCGCGGATCGTGTACTGGTCGGTTATCGAGCCGAGAAAGACCTTTGCCAGTGAGAGGCCGAGCAGCGCGTTGGCCACATCGTCTTTGTAGGTGGCGTGCATCTGCGCGACGGAGTGCCAGACCGTTATGAATCTGGCCGACGGCAGCGATGTCGAGAGGATCGCGGCGAGGTTCTGCAATGGCGCGATGTTCGCCATCTCGTCCAGCGCGAACAGAGCCGGTGGTTTTTGCGGCAGACCCTGGTTCTCCTGCTCGGAGAGGTAGTGCAGCATCGAGGACAGGAGCGTGACCACAAGCGGTGCGAGCAGCTTCTGGTACTCGCGCCCGGCGACGATGTAGAGCGTGTTGGCCTCGCCGGGTGCGAACAGCGCCTCCGGGGTGATGTGCCCGTTGGCGTGGGAGGCTCGTCGCGCGCTGGGGTGCGCGTACATCTGTAGGTAGGAGGCGGCCATCCCGATGATGCCGTCGCGCTGGCGCTCGGTGTAGCTGTCAGGAGAACATCCCGAACTGGAACACGATCTCGATCTCCGGCTACCACTTCCGCGAGAAGGGCTGCTCAGCGGTTCAGGAGGTCGCGTTCACGCTGGTCAACGGCATCGCTTATGTGCAGGCGGCGTTAGATGCGGGCTTGAAGGTGGATGAGTTCGCGCCCCGGCTGGCCTTTTTCTTCAACGGCGCACAACAACGTGTTCCAGGAGGTCGCGAAGTTCAGGGCCGCACGGCGGATGTGGGCCCTGATCATGCGATTGCGTTTCAGGGCGCAGGATGAGCGTTCGCTGAAGCTCCGTTTTCACACGCAGACCGGGGGGGTGACGCTGACCGCGCAGCAGCCGGAGAACAACATTGTCAGGGTCGCGCTGCAGGGGTTCGCGGCCGTGTGTGGCGGCACTCAGTCGTTACATACCAATGGCTTTGACGAGGCGCTCGCCCTACCAACTGAGAATGCCGCAAAGATCGCGGTGCGCACACAGCAGATCCTCGCCTATGAGTCAGGGGCCGCTGAGACCGTTGACCCGTTCGCCGGCTCTTACTACATCGAGGCCCTCACGGACGAGATTGAGGCCCGCGCGACCGCACTGATCGCGAAGGTCGATGAGCTCGGAGGCGCCATCAACGCGATCGATTTCATGAGGGCTGAGATCGAGGAGTCCGCCTACGGCTATCACGAGCGCTACCGCCTTAGGCAGGACATCGTCGTCGGGGTCAACCGCTTCGTCGAGGACGAAGTCGAGGTGCCGGAGATCATGCGCGTCGACCCCGCAGTCGAGCGCGAACAAGTCAATCGTCTCAGGGCGTTCAAACAGAATCGCGACCCGGATCTGGTCGCCGAGCGGCTAACGATGATCCGCTCCGCCGCGCGAGGCGACGCGAACCTGCTGCCTGTCCTGCGCCGAGCACTCAAGGACCGCTGCACGGTGGGCGAGGTCTGTGCGGCAATGCAGGCAGTGTTCGGCAGCTATAAGGCGGCGGGTTGAGCTCCGCGATGGCAGCTTCGTCGAGCGAACCACACACGCGTTCTGATCGCCAAGCCCGGACTGGACGGGCATGATCGCGGCGCAAAGGTCATTGTTCGCACTCTGCGCGACGCCGGCATGGACGTCGTCTACTCCGGGCTTCATCAAACCCCGGAGCAGATCGTCGAAGCGGTCGTCGATGAAGGCGCCCATGTTGTTGGACTCTCAATCCTGTCCGGAGCGCACATGACGCTGGTCCCGAGGATCCTGGAGCTGATCCGCGACCAGAGCCTCGACGACGTCGTCGTGATGGTCGGCGGCACGATCCCGACCGAGGACATCCCCGAGTTGCGACGTATCGGGGTGAGCGGAGTGTTCACTCCCGGTTCCTCGACCGAGGCCATCGTCGATTTCATCCACGGAGCGATCGCGTGACCGGCGCCGCCGCGTACGTCGAACTCGATCCGCCGGCGTTGCACCACGTGGGGATCGTGGTCCTTGACCTGAACTCGGCCGCTGCGGACTTCGAGCGCAGGTGGGGAACGCGCGTTACCGATATCACCGATATCACGTTGCATGAGGCTCTGTACCACGACCGGCCAACCACGATCTCGCTTCGGAGAGGACTGATCTGGTCTGGCGCTTCAGCACTCGAACTCACGCAACCTCTCTCAGACTCACCGTTCTCAGACTTCCTCAAAGAGCGCAAAGGCGACGGGGTCCATCACCTCGCCTACGTCGTGGACGACATCGACTCGTATCTGGAGCGGCTCAAGCCAACCTGCGCTGAGCTCGTCCTGGACGCCACGTCCCCGGGGAACGGCAGCCGGGTGGTCTATGCTCAACGGGTTCGCCCACGGACCGACGATCGAACTCATCCAACGGATTCCGGGCGGAGATGCAAATGAC
Source organism: uncultured Conexibacteraceae bacterium (assembly GCA_963844665.1). GTDB lineage: Bacteria > Actinomycetota > Thermoleophilia > Solirubrobacterales > Solirubrobacteraceae > Palsa-465. The sequence goes on along the minus strand of CAWJPB010000005.1, from coordinate 1,876 downwards.
TGAACTAGAGACAGAAATCCTCGAACCCACGACCCAGGCCTCCCAAGACCCGGCCGAACTCACAAAGGCACCCGAGAGCTTCACTGAGAAGCTGGCGCAGCTGGAGGCGCTCAAGCAAGTGGCGACCCACGCCGGCAGCGCGGCTGCTGTCGAGAAGCAGCACGCGAAGGGGCAAGTACACAGCGCGCGAGCGGGTCGAGAAGCTGCTCGACCCCGGGTCTTTCAGGAGCTCGACGTACTCATCCGCCATCAAGCGACGGATTTCGAGATGCACGCCAACCGGCCCTACGGCGACGCGGTCGTGACCGGACACGGCACGATCGACGGTCGCCGGGTCTGCGTTTTCTCGCAGGACTTCACGGTGTTTGGTGGCTCGCTTGGCGAGGCAATGGCCAACAAGATCTGCAAGGTGATGGACCTGGCCGAGAAGATCGGATGTCCGATCATCGGCATTAACGACTCCGGCGGGGCTCGGATCCAGGAGGGTGTGGTTGCGCTCGCTGGCTACGGGGATGTCTTCTATCGCAACGTCCGCGCTTCGGGCGTGGTCCCGCAGATAAGTCTGATCATGGGCCCGTGTGCCGGAGGCGCCGTTTACTCACCGGCGATCACCGACTTCATCTTCATGGTGAAGGAGACCTCGCACATGTTCATCACCGGACCCGAGGTGATCAAGACCGTTACCGGCGAGGACGTTGGGATGGAGGCTCTCGGTGGCGCGGCGGCGCACAACACAAAATCCGGGGTCGCTCATTTTGCCTCAGAAGACGAGGACCAGTGCATCGAGGACGCTACGATATCTCCTGTCGTTCCTGCCGCAAAACAATCTCGAACCCGTGCCGCACGTACATACCGGTGACGACCCATCGCGGATGGACGAAGAACTAGACCGGATCGTCCCCGACAGCCCCAATAAGCCCTACGACATGCGGGACATCGTGCACCGCGTTGTCGACGACAGCGAGTTCTTCGAAGTCCAACAGCTGTTCGCGAGAAACATCATTTGCGGATTCGCGAGGATGGACGGCAACGCTGTCGGCATCGTCGGTAACCAGCCCGCGCAGATGGCCGGGGTACTGGACATCGAGGCTTCGGAGAAGGCATCGCGTTTCATCCGCACCTGTGACGCGTTCAACATTCCCATCGTCACCTTCTGCGACGTTCCCGGGTTCCTCCCGGGCACCAACCAGGAGTGGAACGGGATCATCCGCCACGGGGCGAAGCTGCTTTACGCCTACGCCGAGGCGACCGTGCCGAAGATCACGGTCATCACCCGCAAGTCCTACGGCGGCGCCTATGACGTAATGGGCTCAAAGCACCTGGGAGCTGACATGAACTTCGCGTGGCCGACAGCTGAGGTCGCGGTGATGGGCGCCGAAGGTGCGGTGAACATCATCTACCGCCGCGAGATTGCGGCCGCTGAAGACCCTGCAGCCCAACGCGCCCAGCGCATCGACGAGTACAAGGCGCATTTCGCGAACCCCTATGTCGCGGCCGAACGTGGGTACATCGATGACGTGATCATCCCGCGGGCGACCCGCCCGAAGCTGATCGCTGCATTGCGAATGCTCGAGACCAAACGCCAACCAGGACCCCGGCGCAAGCACGGGAATATCCCCCTCTAGGTCGGCGATGCAACAGCGCCAGGAACAGCGGAGCTTCGCGCGCGGTGCCCCGCCTGCAGAGGCCGCAGCCCTCGTCGCGGCCCTTGAACAGTTCCTATGCAACGCCGCTCCGGTAGTGGCGCCAACAGACAGCTACCCCGCAGCCGATGGAAGTCTGCCGCGCTTTGCGAAGGCGTCCGTCTCAGCCCGGCACTGGCAACAGAGTCGTGGAGACTGATGGATAAACGCGATGAGAAAGGCTTGTAGCTAAG
>CAWJPB010000004.1:0-110783 GCA_963844665.1 uncultured Conexibacteraceae bacterium | reverse complement strand
GTTGAACCAGTCGACGTATTCGAGGACGGCGAGCTCGACCTGGGAGCGGGTCTGCCACACGCGGTCTTTGATCAGCTCCGTTTTGAACGAGTCCACAAAAGATTCGGCCATGGCGATCGTCAGGCCGAGACCGACGCCCGCGTGGTCGGTGTGCACGCGGTCTGAGCCGCGCTGGAACGGCTCGTCGAGCGTGGCGACCATCTGTGCGTCGAGCTGCTCGCCGGTGTTCTCGACGGTGAGCTTCACGTTCCCGGCGCGAGCGCTGGTTATGACCGACACGGTGCCCTGCTCTGGCAGGTTGTGGACGATCGCGTTTTGTACGAGGTTGGTGGCCAAGAGGTCCTTGAGTTCGTCGCGCGGGCCGGCCAGCGCGAGGCGCTCGTTCAGGTTGCGCTCGGAGATCTGCCGCGCTGTGGCCGTGATCCTGCGCAGCGGTCGCAGGACTCGGCCTGCGACCAGCCAGCCAAGCGCGCTCGAGACCATGGTCATGATCGCGAGCGCGCCCCCGGGCTCGATCAGCCCCTCGTGTAGACCGTGGCTGTTGCGGGCGACAGACGCCTCGGGTCAAATCATCCGCACGGGCAGCCCGACCGGCTAACCGATTCCGAGACTCCAGGTGTGTAGCTCGCCGCTCCACTCGTCGGATTGTGTTGGATCCTCGGTGGAGTTGATCAGGTGCCGGTAGGCGCCCGAATGGAAGATCAGCGGCTCACCCTCGCGGTGGCTGAAGTACTCGACCTCGCCGATGAACAGGGTGTGGTCGCCGGCCGGGTGTGCGTCGACGACACGTGCTACCACGTGGGTCAGTGCACCGACGATCAGCGGCGCACCAGTGATTTCCGCCAGCTCGACCTCGACGGCCTCACTCGGGCGACCCGCGAAATGCTGGCTCACGTGCTCCTGCTCGTGGCCGAGCACGCTGACCCCGTAGCGGCCGCTTGTGATCAGCAGTTCGTGCATGCGCGCACGGGTCGCGATCGAGACGACAACCAGGGCGGGATCGAGCGACACCGACATGAAGCCGTTGGCGGTCATCCCGTGAACCTGCGAACCGTGGCGGGTGCTCACGATTGTGACGCCCGTGGCGAAGGTGCCAAGGGCGTCGCGAAAACGTCGCTGCTCATTCGCCGTCACGACGACGCTCATCTCAAGCGAACGGGTGTCCCGGCAGACCCATGAGCGTCCGTCCGAAGCTCGTGAGGGCGTCACCGCGTCCGAGCACCATGTGCATAGAAGCGGCGTTGGCGTCACGCCAGAGCTGCTGCATGATCGAGGTCTCGAACAGGGACATTGCACCGGAGTCGAGGAACAGCTGGTTGGTGAGCTCAGCCGAGGTACGTGCGATGAACGCACGCTGAGCAAACATCCGACCCCGCTCCTCAGGAGAGAGAGCACCACCGCCGGCCTCGGCACGGTCCCACATATCGCGGACGTACTGAAGCATCAGCGCGTGGGCGGCATCCCACTTCACGATTGCGTCGGCGATCGTCAGCTGGGAGTACGGGGCCTCCTGGGCGTTGGTGTGCTCGTAGGCACGCACACGCTGCTTGGTCCAAGCGGTGAACTCGTCAATCGCCCGCTGTGCCGTCCCAAGCGCCGTGTAACAGAGGTGGATCGCCGCCATCCCCATGAAGGGGATTTTGAAGACGGTTCCCTCCTCGACCACCTCGCCCTGGGCCTGGTTATCGGCGGCGAACTTGGCCAGCTCGAAGATGCGGTGGGATGGCACGAACGCCCGCTCCAACGTCACCTCGTTGCTGGCGGTGCCGCGCAGGCCCACGGTGCGCCATGTGTCCTCGATCTTCAGTTCCTTGGCCCGGACCATGGCCACGACAGGACGCGGAGGGTCGGCGTCTGGCGGGACGAAGGCAAGGCCGGCCCACGATGCCCACTCGATACCGCTGACGAAGCGCCAGTGGCCAGACAGCAGATAGCCGCCGTCGACGATCTCCGCCTTGCCGCCCGGTACCAGCGAGTCGACGATCAGGCCGGGCTCTGAGTCCCGCACCTCCTCCTGCAGCCGCTCCTGTGCGAACGACAGGTACCACTGATGACCACAGGTCAGCCCATAGATCCAGCCCAGCGCGGCAGACCCGCGGGCCAGCTCGCGGCCGACCTCAACCAGTGTCGCGGGGTGAGTCTCGAGGCCACCCATACGCCGTGAGGTCGCGAGTCTCAGCAGACCCGACTCGAACAGGCCCTCGATCACGGCGTCGGGCAGGCGGCGATCAGCTTCGGTCTGGTCGTTGAGCGACCAGGCGAGCTGACCCAATTCACGGGCGCGCTCGATCAGCTGATCGTGCGTGAACTCGTCGACCGGCGCCGGCAGCGTCTTCTCAGAAACGGACATGGCTCTTCTCCTTCGATGCTCATGAGCCTTCGGCGAACGTGGGGGGCGGTGTGGCGCCCCACGCGCTGAAGGCCTTCGGCAGCTCCGACCAGACCTTGGTCTCACCCTTGCCAACACGCGGCATCTCCGCCGAGAACTCGCAGCGGTTGCCGCCCGGCGCCCAGAAGAACAGGTAGACGTTGCCTCCCACGCTGTGCCGCCCAGGACCTGTCTCGACGGTTACGCCCGCCTGCGCGAGCCGGTCCGCCGCCTGCTTGAGATGCTCGAAGGACTCGAGCCGCAGCGCGTAGTGATGCAACGACTGCGCCGGTGGCCCCTTGAACATCGCGATGTCGTGATGCTGCTGTCCGGCTCGTGTCCAGGCCGCCGCCAGCAGGTCCGGGGCCGGCCTCATCTCGTCCGAGACGGAGAAGTCAAGCGCCCCGGTGAGGAAGTCGACCATCGCGTCCGTATCCGGCACCTTGAGCGTGATGTGGTCGAAGTCGACCGGTCCGATCCCGCCACGGCGCTCCCCCTGACCGGGGTTCAGGTAGGCCGGTCCGTCAGCGGTCACCACGAGCTCGATCTCGAGATTGCCGGGGGTTGTGAAACGCAGCGCCTTACCGATCCCGACCCGCGGGTCACTGCATCGCTCCGGCGTCCCCCCGCGCTCCTTGAGCTTGACCTCGTACTGATCGAGGTCCTCTTCAAACTCGACCTCGAGCGCCACCCTCTTCACACCGGTTCCCCCGCGCGTGAGCACGAGGTCGGGGCGATCATCGGTCCCACAACCCAGTACCGCTGTTCCGTTTTCGCGGCCGAGCTCGACCATCCCGATGACGTCCTTGTGGAACGCGATCGCGCCATCAAGGTCGTCCACAAGCAGCTCGGCGTATGCGCATTGCGTAATGCCCACAGTCACTCTCTCCTGGTTTCAGACTGCCTCGTTCAGGAAGCGCACATGCGCCTCGTTGAACTCGGCGGGTTTCTCCCATTGCGGCCAATGGCCGGCTCCCTCAATCACCTCAAGCCGCGCGCCGGGAATCCATTGCTCAAGCAGGTGCGCCTCGTCCAGGCCACCGGTCGGATCGTTGTCCGTCCACAGCAGCAGAGTCGGCGCCCGGATGCGGCTGCACCATTCCGGGCCCCAAACGAAGGGCTCGCGGTGCTCCCAGTCCTGCAGCGCGACGATGTTCTCCATTGCCCGCTCGAAATCCGGCTGGGTGTAGATCGCGTAGCGCACACCGACGAGTTCGTCGGTGACCATCGACTTGTCGTGAAACAGCCACTCGACGCGCGTCCGTACCGATTCGAGGCTCGCATCGCGGACCGCTTTCAGGCTCGAGTTCTTAACGGTCGCCATCACCTCGGGCTTGTTGGTGATGTTGCCGGGTGTGTTCAACACGAGCCGCTCGACGCGCTCCGGGGTGTATGCGGCCGTCCACGCGGCGACCCAGCCACCGAGGGATTCTCCGGAGAGGCTCGCCCGCTCGACCCCGAGCGCATCGAGCGTGCCGAGCAGGTGGTCTGAGAGCACGTCGACCGTGTAAGGGCGGTCGGGCTTGTCGGTATAGCCGTGGCCGACCATGTCGAACAGCACCAGGTGAAAGTGGGCGGCGAGCTCGCGGACGTTGCGCGCGTAGGCCTCCAGGTGACCGCCCGTGCCGTGCACCATCATCAGCGCCGGGCCCTCTCCAGCTTCGAGCACGCGCGTCCTGACGCCATCGACGTCGACGGTCCGCTGACGCAGACCGTCGACGCCGATGAGGTCAGACCAGATGCTTACGTGCGGCCTTGTGTCGGTCAGATTCGGACTCACTCGAAGTCACCTCTCAGGCGTCTCATCAGGCAGGGTCGCCTCATCGCCGAACCGCGATAGGTGCGCCTCGGCCACGTCACGTGCACGGTCGGGATCACGTTGCTCGATCGCGTCGTAGATCGCCTCGTGCTCCTCGTGCGAGCGGCGCAGGTCCTGCGGTGAGCGCCGCTGCAGGTAGAAGTCTGAAAGGTCCCAGGAGCTGTAGGCGAGATCCGCGATCCGCCGATTCTCGGCCGCCACCAGCAGCGCCATGTGGAAGTGCTTGTTCGCCAGCTGAAAAGCGTGCTGATCGACGGCCTCGGCGCTCGCGCCGCTCTCCCCAAGGGCGTCCCTCAGCAGACTCACACTGGTGGCTGAGGCGTGCGAGGCCGCGAGTCGCGCCGCGGCGCCATCCAGCACGCCGGCGGCGTAGAAATGCTCTCGAACCATACGGCGATCCGGCACGACGACCCGGCAGCCGACCTGCGGGATGATCTCGATAATGCCGATCGTTTCGAGCCGCATCATCGCGTCCATGACGGGCCGGCGGCTGACGCCGAACTCGAGCGCCAACTCGGCTGTGCTGAGCGTCACGCCGTAAGCGCGCTCGCCCTCCACGAGCTGTTCCTTCAGCGCCGAAAAGACGCCGTCGGCCTTTGTGCCGACCGGTTGGCGGGGTAGCACATCTGACCGCCCTGCAGACCGTCCGGAGAGCTCCATTTCGACCCCCTCAAATGATGAAACGAGCGACTGGGATACTAGCATCATACCCCTGATCCTCGGTCATGTTTCGAGGTGGTGTAGCGGCTGCGCGCCGCGGCGGACGCTCGGCGCGACAGCTGCGAGGCGGCGCCCCAGAGGCCCTGTGGCCACAGCACGACGATAACCAGCAGGGCGGCCCCCGTCAGCAGCTGGCTCAGGTCCGCGGAACTCTGAAGCCGCTGCTGAATCCCGTAGAAGACGACGATCACGCCAACGACGGGACCGACAAGGGTTCCGAGTCCGCCGACGACCGTCATCACGACGGCGTCAATCGTGAAGCCCGGGCCGAAAGCGGAGACCGGCTCGATGCTCGAGCTCTGGATCGCGATCAGTCCGCCCGCCAGCGCGGTCAGGGCGCCGCTCAGGATGAAGGTCATCGTCTTCACTCGGAAGGCGCTGACTCCGAGCGCGCGGGCTGCCCGCTCGTTGTCACGGATCGCCATCAGCCGCAGCCCGAACTCGCTGCGGCGCACGACCCAGGCCGCGAACATCGCCAATGCGGCGATCACGATCGCGATCCGGTAGACGCCGGCTTGGCTCGGCATGCCCGTGAACGGAAGGCTCAACGGCTGGCTGCCCCCGGAGAACGACCAGTTCTGCATCCACGCTTGAATCGCCAGCGCGAGGCCGAGCGTGCCGACCGCGAAGTACGGGCCCCGGAGGCGGAAGACGGCTGGCGCAAAGATCGCCGCCAGCAGCCCGCCTGCCACCGCGGCGAGGAACATCGCCTCAAACAGCGTCATATCGGCGTGGATCATCAGCAGCGCCACCGTGTAGCCGCCAGTGCCGGTGAAGGCGGCCACACCCAGCGAGGTCTGCCCGCCGAAGCCGGCCAGGATGTTCCAGGCCTGGGAGATCGCGATCAGCGCGAACAGCGTCGTCAGCTGGTTGATCTGGCCGAGGCTGACGCTGCTCGCCGTCACAAGCAGTACGACTGCGGCGGCCGCCCAGATGATCGGCCACGATGCGGTCCGCAAGGTCGCTGCGATCGCGGCACGGTCCGCGCGGCGGGTGAGGTCGGTCCCGGTGGGAGCGATCGCGCTCATGTGAGTCGCACCCCTCCGAGTCGTGCGGGACGCAGAGACAGAGCAAGGAAGAAGGTCACGTAGACGATCAGATCGCCGTATTGGCTGCCGAAGATTCCGGCACCAATCGCCTGGATCAGGCCGAGCGCCAGTGCCGCCACAAGCGTTCCAGGCACGTTGCCGACTCCGCCGAGGACAACGACCGCGAACCCGATGACCAGCCAGCTGAGCCCGCCGTCGGGGGTGATACTGGTGCCCAGCCCGATCAGCACACCGGCGATCGCGGCCAGCGCGGCACCCACGGCGAAGGTGGTGGCGTAGACACGTTGGACGTCGATTCCCATCGTTGTGGCCGTGGTCGGGTCGATCGCGGCGGCTCGCGTCGTCGCACCGACGTGAGTGCGAGACAAGGTCAGATGTACGACGAGGACCAGTACGACCGCGACCGCGAACGTGATCAGGTCGACGACCTCAACGTGTACGCCGAGAAATTGAATGCCGGAGGTGGCGTAGGACGCGTTCAGCGAGGTGCCGTCGGTGCTGAACGCCTGCTCGAGCACACCCTGAATCATTAGGGCGATCGAGAACGTGCCGACCAGCGCGACCTCGTTGCCCCGACCCATCAACCGGGTGAGCAGACAGCGCTGCACCGGATATGCGATCGCGAACATGACCGGGACCACGATCAACAGCGACAGCAGCGGATCGATCCCGATCAGACGCTGCATCTCGTAGCCGAGATACCCCCCTGCCATCAGCAGCGCGCCATGGGCGAAGTTGATGAGGCGCAGGACGCCGAAGACGAGCGAGAGGCCGAGCGCGATGATCGCGAACACCCCACCCTGTACCAGCCCGTTGACGACGTCCTGCGCGTTCATCGCGTTACCCGAGGCCCTTACTGGAGCCCCACGGCGAGCTCGAGCTTGCCGTTCGAGCCCTTCTTGGGATAGACCTGCACGGCCTTGCCGTTCTGCCACTGCTCCATCAACGCGGGCGTCTCCGCGACGTCGTCAGCACCGAACTTGATCGGGCCGAACGTATAGACCTTGTTGGTCTTGCCGAGCGCCGCATCGACCGCCGCTGGACTGGTGGATCCGGCCCGCTTGATCGCATTGAGCAGGACCGACGCCGTCGTGTCCGCGGCGACCGCCACAGCCAGGTCGGGGTCGTCCGGGTACTTGCGGCCGAGCGCCTTCTTGATCGCGGCGGTTCCCGGGAAGCCCTCGGAGCTCGTCCAGAGCCCGACCGTGCTGGTTCCGTTGGAAAGCGAACCCAGCGCCTTCGCAAACGCTCCGGTATCACCGCACTTCTCGCAGAAGGCGACCTTGGGCTTGAAGCTGAGGCCCTTCATCTGCTTCCAGAGCGTGATGCCGTCCGGTGGTGCCATCACAGCGATCACGATCTGAGCGCCGGCGCTCGCCGCCTTGTTGATGTAGCTCTGGTAGCTCGTCGTCCCGGGGGCGAAGGAAGCGTGCATGACGACCTTGTAGCCCCGCTTCGGCGCGAGCGCTTGAACAACCTGACCCCAGGCCACGCCGTCGGCCTCGTTGTCGGTGAACAGCGCGATCTTCTTGTTCGTGTGGGTCATGCTGGCCGTGCCGAGTTCGGCCAGCACCGAGGGCGGCACGTCGAGGAACAGGTCCCACGCCCAATGCCACGTGGACTTGGTCGCCATCTTCCACGGCGTCACCGGTGTGAACGACGTGACGAATGGCGTGTGCAGCGACTCGGCTGCCGACGCCTCCGGGACGTTGATGTCCGGTGAGGCTGCACCCAGCAGGCTGACGGCGCCGCCGTCGACCAGAGTCTTGATCTGCTCGGCCGCGGTGTTCGGATCGGACTGGTTATCCAGCGTCTCCAGCTGCACCTTGTGGAACTGGCCGCCGAATTTGATACCACCGGCGGCGTTGACCTTGTTGATCGCCAGGTTATAACCGGCCTTGATCAGTGGGCCGAACTGGCCCAGCTGTCCAGTCTGTGAAAGGCTCGCACCGATCTTGATCGGGCTGCCAGTTGAGCCGTAGGCGGAACCAGCGGTTGCCGCCGTGGCCAAGGCCACCGCGACCAGTCCCGAACCCGCGGCGAATATTCGCTTGCTTAGCAAGGCTGCTCTCTCCTTTTCGTGTTCATCGCGGGTCGCCAGTGGCGGATGACCCGAGGGCCGCCTCATCAGCGCCGAAATAGGCGGCGTTGAGACGCTCCTCATCCATCAGCTCCTGGGGATCTCCGGAGAACGTGACTTCGCCCCTGTCCAGCACGTACGCACGATCCGCGGACGCGAGTCCACGGTGAACGTTCTGCTCGACCAGAAGGATTGAGACCCCGGCATCGGCGATCGCGTCGACCGCGGTGTAGAGCACGTCGATCGCCCCCGGCGCCAGGCCAAGTGAAATCTCATCGAAGACGACCAACCGCGGCGCGGACATCAGCGCTCGTGCGATTGCGACCATCTGCTGCTGCCCGCCGGAGAGACTCGTTGCCTCCTGCGAACGACGCTCGGCCAGGATCGGGAACAGCGACTCGACCCAGGCCAGCCGCTCGTCGATGCCCTGCCGGGCTCGATCGGAGCCGTGCGTGGGCAGCAACAGGTTCTCCTGCACCGTCATCCCGGCGAAGAGACGCCGACCCTCCTGGCAGTGGGCGATCCCGAATTCCACTCGACGGTGAGCCGGGAGACCGGTGACCTCCATACCGTCGACCCTGACCGCGCCTGTGCGAACCGGCGCGAGACCGCTGATCACGCGTGCGAGCGTGCTCTTGCCGGCGCCGTTGGCGCCGAGCACGGCGACGGTCTCACCGGGGCCAACCTCGAGGTCGAGGTCCCGCAGGGCGGTCACCGAGCCATAGCCGGCGCTCACGCCTGACAGGTTCAGCGCGAGGCCGGTGTCGCGCCCGGCCAGCGGGCCGGGCGCGTTGGCGCGGCGTTTGCCGGCGGCCCTTGGCTCATGGCCCGAGCCCAGATAGACCTCTTTGACGGTCGCGTCAGCGGCGACCTCGCGCGGTGAGCCCTGAGCGATCACGCGACCCCAATCGAGCACCACCACGCGCTCGACGAGCTCTCGCACAACCCGCTCGACGTGCTCGACGATGACCAGCGGCATGCCGTCATCGCGGATTCCGGAGACGAGGCCGATAATCGCATCCAGGTCCGGGCCGGCGAGCCCGGCGGCGACCTCGTCCAGCAACAGGATCTGAGGCCGCAGTGACAGCGCCCGAGCAAGCTCGAGGCGTTTTAGGTCGAGCAGCCCGAGGCTGCCCGCCGTCCGGTGGGCGAGGCGTTCGATCCCGCAGCGCGCCAGGATCGCATCGACCGAGTACTCCTCATGGCCGTGGCGGCGGCTCAGTCCACCGACCCGCACGTTCTCACGGACCGTGAGCCGCCCGAACGGAAGCGGGACCTGATGGGCGAGACCGACGCCGCGACGGGCGATCTGATGAGCCTGCGCTCCGGCGTGCTCGCGACCCGACAGCAGCACCTTCCCCTCGTCGGGCTTGAGTTCGCCCGCGATCAGCCGCAGCAGCGTCGACTTGCCGGCGCCGTTGGGTCCGATCACCGCAAGCGGCTCGCCGGCCGCGAGCTCAAGGTCTATTCCATCGACCGCGGCGACGCCGCCGAAGCGCTTGACCAGCCCCTGCAGGTGCAGCGCCGGCGTGCCGACCCGCTCAGTCGGCTCGAGGGTCGCGGTGGCACTCACCTAGACACGCTCCGCCGACGGTACGAGGCCGCGATCGAGCACCGGCCCGGCGAGTCGAAACGACGCCGGGGGCTCGTGGCCCCACCAGAGCAGGCCTCGGGCCTCGAACTCGGCGGCGCTCCAGACGACCGGAGGCCGGTCGAGGTCACGCACGTAGTCGCCCGAGTAGAGCTCGACGCGGTTCCCGTCGGGATCCAGCACGTAAATGAAGCACGCGTCGGTGATCCCATGGCGGCCGGGCCCGTACTCGACCACACGCCAGCCGCCGTCGGCCAAGACGTCGGCTGCGCGGTAGAGCATGTACGCGTCGCGCAGTGCGTAGGCGACGTGGTGAAAGCCCGGAGCCGTATCTGCGCCCAATGCAACGTCATGGCTGCCCTGCGCGCGCCGCATCCAGGCATGACAGATGCGGCCGTCCTCGACGTCCATCTCGGAGATCGAGAACTGAAGCTCGTCTCGCCAGTAGGCGAGCGAGCTACCCATGTCGGCGGTTCGGATGTTGACGTGGTCCAGCCGCGTCGGGTTCACACCGCTGACCTTGTGCAGGTTGCGCATTGGCAGGCGCATGCCCTCGGGTCCCTCTATCTCGACCTCGTCGATCTCGTGCTGGAAATCGACGACGTGTCCGCTCGGTGCCAGCACACGCAGCGTCCTACCGCGTCCAGGCTCCTCGCCGGAGGCCAGCCAGCGGTTGGGGATGCCCAGCGCGGCATGCTGCGACTGCATGGCGTCCAGCGATTCCTCGCTGTTCACACGGAACCCGAATGTCAGCAGACCGCGGCCCTGGTCACGCGTGAGTTTCAGTGACCAGACGTCGAACTCGTCGGGCGCGCGCAGCCAGATCGCGTCCTGCGTTTCGGCGTAGATGAGTAGTCCAAGCGCTTGGTTGTAGAACTCTCGCGCTCGGGAAAGATCGCTGACGGCGACCTCGACGTGGCTCAGGCGGTTGATCATGCGGCGAAGCTACGCGCCCCCAGATCAGCCCACAATGAGCGTCCGAGATGCTCGGATCAGTCGGGCTTGTGTCCGATTTGCTCGGCACGAGAAACCTCTCCCACGGTCTCGCGCTGGTGCAAACCGAGCAGCTCGAGCAGCCTTGAGTTCTCGACCAGGAGCATCTTCACGGTGTCGGTGTGGCTGTCGTTGTAGTGGCGGTGCCAGACCCACGGCGGGGTGTAGATGAGGTCGCCGCTACGCCAGCGCAGCGTCTGGTCGCCGATCTCCGAGTAGCCCGAGCCCTCAATCACGTAATGCACGGACTCGTGCGCGTGACGTTGCATGTCGCCGGCCGTCGCGGGCGGGAGCTCCTGCACGTAGAACTCCATCGTCTTGGCGGGAACCTTCAGCAGCACCCCGATTCGGCTGGGGTTGCCGGTCATCTTCGGGTCCAGCCAATCGGCGTCGGTGTCGCTTGAGACAAGGCCCGCCGGAAGCTCCGCCTCGGGCTCGTAGCACTTCGCCCGCCTTGCCCTCTCGAGCCACTCCTCAAACGGGGTCATGCGCCGGTGAGGCCACCGTCGATGACGTGCGTGGCTGCTGTGATTGCGCCGCCCGACCCACTGCACAGGAAGGTGACGAGGTCGGCGATCTCCTCTGGGCCGACCATCCGGCGGATGGGAACGCGCTCGAGTTCACGCGCCTCGATTCGCTCGACGTCGACGCCGGTGCGTTCGGCCTGGAACTCCATTATCTGGCGTCGCCTCGGCGTATCGGTCGGTCCGGGCGCGATCACGTTGGTGGTGATGCCGTGCGGACCGACCTCGGCCGCGACCGAGCGCGCCATCGCCGCTACACCGGCGCGCATCACGTTGGAGAGGTGCAGCTGAGGGATCGGATGGACCACGCCGGCGGTCGAAGTCAGGTAGATCAGTCGGCCCCAGGAGCCATCGACCATCCCTGGCAGCGCCGCGCGCGTCAGCGCCAGCGCGCTACCGAGAATCTGGTGGTAAGCGGTCAGCCACTCGGCCTCAGTCAGGTCGATGAAGCTCGACGGTCGCGGCCCGCCGGTGTTGACAATCAGGATGTCGACGCCGCCGATCGCTGCTACGGCCTGCTCAACCGACTCCCGTCCCGCGCCGGGGTCGGTGAAGTCGGCGATCGCGTAACCCGCTGCTCCGACTTCCCGCGCTGAGCCTGCGGTGTGCTCGCCGGTGCCGGTGATGAAGGTCGTGGCGCCCTGTTCATGCAACGCACGCGCGATCGCAAGCCCGATCCCGCGCGAACCCGCGGTGACAAGCGCTCGTCTTCCGGCGAGCGGCCCGCTGGCCGCCTCGCCGGCATGCGCCGATTCAGACAGCGACGGCATGTCTGACAGTGGCGCAGTCCCGCTCGAACTCGTTCGCGAGCCTGGCCGCGGTGCTGAGCCGGTTTGAAATCGCGACACCGGCGGCCCGGGCAATCTCGTCGTAGCGGTCTCCCAGACGCTCTTCTGCCGGCGCGTCGACGCTGATGCTGATCGCCGCGATCACGTTGCCGGAATCGAAGATCGGGGCGGCGTGGCAGTAGACGCCCTCGACAGCACCCTCACGGTCACGTGCGGTGCCTGCTCGCTTGACCGAGTCGAGCTCGAACATGAAAGCGTCGGCGGAGCTGATCGTGCGCTCGGTGTACCGGCGCATGCCACAACGGTCCAGGGCGCTGGTGACGGTTCCGCGTGGCTGGTGCGCCAATAGCACTTTGCCGACGGCGCTGCAGTGGGGCGGAAGCCGCTTGCCGACCGCGGACACGGGGACGGGCATACCGTCCGGCGGCGCCAGCTTGTCGAGATAGATGACTTCGCCCTCGTCGAGGATCGCCAGGTGGCTCGTGGCGCCGAGTTTCCTGACGAGCTGGCGCATGACCGGGCGCGCATGGGTCCTGACATCGGAGGTATCGAGCATCGTGCTTGACAGCGTCAGCAGTTTCCAGCCGAGCCGGTAGCGGTTGCATTCGGCGTGACGCAGCAGGCCGGTGTCGGCCAGCGTGGCGAGCAGGTCGTGCGCAGATGAGCGCGGAATGTCGAGCGCGGTGGCTGTCTCTGTGACGCCCCATTCAGGACGCTCGTGCGTGAACAGGTCAAGCACGCGGCTGGCTTTCCCAACGGTTCCCAGCATGACTCTCCCTTCCCTCTGAGCCGGGATACTAGCATGCCAGTTGCTCGGTGTCCAGTCTGTACGTGGCCATCAGCGGCTGCGGAGCGGGGTCAGAGCCCGGCCGCGGCCCGCTCACGTAGCTCGTAGGCGATTTCAGGGATCAGATCCTCCTGGCCGCCCACCAAACCGCGCTGACCGCAGGTGAGCAGAACCTCGGTCCCCGACACTTGATAGTGGTCGGCGGCTCGCCGTGCATGCTCGAGGAAGCTCGAGTAAACACCTGCGTAGCCCATCATCAGTGACATCCGGTCAAGTGTGCACTCGCGCTCCATGATCGGTCGGACCACGTCCTCGGCCACGTCTGCAAGCAGTGTGACGTCGATACCGGTCTCGAGCCCCATCTTCTGAAGTACCACGGCCAGCGCCTCAGTCGGCGTGTTGCCGGCTCCCGCCCCCATCCGGCGCGCGCTCGCGTCGACCTGTTCGGCGCCGGCGTCAATCGCAGCGAGTGTGTTGGCGATGCCGCAGGCGAGGTTTTCGTGCCCATGGAACCCGACCTGTACCGAGCTGTCAAGCGCCTGAAGGACGGCAGTCACTCGCTCGGTCACGGCCGGCGGCACCAGGGCGCCGGCCGAATCGACGATGTATACGCATTGGCAGCCGGCGTCGGCCATGATCTTCGCCTGCTCTGCCAGCACCGCGGCCGGCTGTGAGTGCGACATCATCAGGAAGCCGACGGTCTCGAGGTCGAGCTGGCGTGCGATCTGGAAGTGCTGGATCGAGACGTCGGCCTCGCTGCAGTGGGTGGCCACTCGCACGATCGAGACACCGAGCTCGTGCACCGCGTGGATGTCCTCGGCGGTGCCGATCCCAGGTAGCAGCAGCGCCGCGATGCGCGAGCGCTTTGCGCTCGCCACCGCTGTGGCGATCAGTTCACGCTCGGGCGTATGTGAGAAACCGTAGGTGAACGAGCTGCCGCCGAGCCCGTCGCCGTGGGAGACTTCGAGCACCGGAACGCCCGCGGCGTCGAGTCCGGTGACGACGTGGCGAACCTGCTCGGCGGTCAGTTGGTGACGTACGGCGTGGGAGCCGTCCCGCAGGCAGCTGTCGGTCACCCGGACTTTGCGGGCAGCTGCCGGGGGTGCCTTACCGCCGTCGCTCAAGGTGTCACCACCCCGACCTCAGCCGGCGCCACCTCAGTCCGGGCCAGCGCAAGCTGCTCGCCCACGCGTACGGCGGCGGCGGTCATGATGTCGAGGTTGCCTGCGTACGGAGGCAGGAAGTCGCCGCGCCCCTCGACCTCGAGAAACACGGAGACGCGGTCATCGGTGAACTGCGGAGGTACGCGCAGCCGGTAGCCGGGTACGTAGCTTGCGACCTCCTCGACCATTCGGAGCACGGAAGCCGTGATCGCCTCCGTGTCTGCGTCCGGCTCGAGCGAGCAGATCACCGTGTCGCGCATCAGCAGCGGCGGCTCGGCTGGGTTGAGAATGATGATCGCCTTACCCTGCCTGGCGCCGCCGACAGCGGAGACAGCCTGGGCGGTCGTCTGCGTGAACTCGTCGATGTTTGCCCTGGTGCCGGGACCGGCCGAGCGCGAGGCGATCGCCGCGACGATCTCCGCGTAGGCTACGCGCGTGACGCGGCTGACGGCATGCACGATCGGCACGGTCGCCTGCCCGCCGCAGGTCACCATGTTGACATTGATTGCGTCGAGGTGTGCGGTCAGGTTCACCGGTGGTACGACGTACGGACCCACGGCAGCCGGCGTGAGGTCGACGGCCGTGATCCCCGCCCGCTCGTAGCGAGTGGCGTTGGCGGCGTGCACCTGTGCCGAGGTCGCCTCGAACACCAGGTCGGGACGCTCATCCTGCGCGAGCAGCCAGTCGACACCTTCGGTGCTGGTCCTGAGCCCCGCTGCGCGTGCACGGGCGAGCCCCTTGCTCTGCGGGTCGATGCCGATCATGTAGATCGGGCGCACCAGTTCTGATCGCAGGAGCTTGACCATCAGGTCGGTTCCGATGTTGCCGGAGCCGACGATCGCCGCCGTGAGTTCGCTCATCGCTCTGAGCCGCCGAAATTCAGCGAGACCGTGCCGAGCTCGCCGAAATGCCCAACGAAGCTTTGACCGCCGGATGCGGGAACCATGCGTGTTCCGGCGCCCGACAGGATCACGTGACCGGGCTCGAGTGACACCCCAAGCGTCGCCAGCGCGTTCGCCAGCCATGCGATCGACGCACACGGATCGCCCAGGACGGCGCTCGTGTTGCCGCGCTCGAGAATCTCACCGTTGCACTCAAGCTCCAGGGCGAGGTCGGCTGCGTCGATCGCGTCGAGCTCAGCGCGCCTGCCTCCGAGCACGAACCGTGCTGACGACGCCGCATCGGCGACGGTGTCGGCGAGTTTGATCTGCCAGTTGATGACGCGACTATCAACCAGCTCGATCGCTGGTTGGACAAACGCCGTTGCCGCTCGGACGTCTGCGGCGGTTGTTCCCGGACCGGAAAGCCGGTTCCCCAGGTGAAACGCGAGTTCAAGCTCGACGCGCGGCGCGATCAGGTCGTCGATCTCAACAGTCCCGCAGTCGGGGATCTCCATGACATCGAGCAACACACCGTAGTCGGGCTCGTCGACGCCCAGCTGCCGCTGGACCGCCGTGGCGGTCAGGCCGATCTTGTGGCCGACAACGTTCGCGCCGCGGCCGACGCGAAGCGCGACGTTGTGCTGGGCGATGGCGTAGGCCTCCTCGACCCCCAGACCCGGAAAGCTCGAGGTGGGCGGTTCGATCGGCTGGGCCGTCGCTTCGGCGTCCCGCAACGCCTCCGCGATGCCGGCCAGGCTGTCCGGAAGTGTCGGGGCATGTGTCGTCATCGCGTCCAAGCTATCGATGGAGGCCCGAATTGATGAGACGCTTCCGGATATCTCGGACCCGCTCGACTGGTACGCGTTGGAACAGGCGTACAGTCCGAGTATGGCGCTCGCGGATGAGCAGTACGTGCTGTTCACGACCTTCAAGCGCGACGGCACACCTGTTTCGACCACGGTCTGGTGGGTGCAGCTCGGGCCCGACAGATTCGGCTTCTGGACGAGTTCAGCGTCCGGCAAGGCCAAGCGCCTGGCGCACACAGAGAAGGTGACGGTCCAGCCGTGCAACATGCGGGGCGTGGTGAAGCCGGGCAGCGAGCCGGTGACGGCGGTGGCCCGGCTCGTCACTGGGGAGGAGCTCGAGGCGATCCGCCAGAGGGTGGTGGCCAAGTACGGCTTCTGGACCAAGTTCACGAAGCTGTTCGCCAAGATCGGCGGCTGGGTTCAGCGCAAACCCTTCCCGTACGGCGATCGTGGCGTGATCGTCAACCTCTGAACCCCACCGGCCTCAACCTCGGACGGCTCCATACAATCTCCGGCTGTCGCACCACGGTCAGCCGGCTTAGGCGGGCGTGGCGAAATTGGTAGACGCGCCGGCTTTAGGTGCCGGTGGCTTCGGCCTTGGGGGTTCGAGTCCCTCCGCCCGCACTCTGTTCGGTCATCTCGTCGACGATCTCCAGGTCCTCGACGGCCTCCCACATCGCGGACACGGGATGGCAGCGCTCACGTAGGACACGCCGCTCCTCCTCGAGTAGAGCCTCGCGCAGCATCTTGGCCCGCGAGCCGGTGACGCCCGTGAACTGGACGCCGGATGCGCCGTGTCGCACCCAGACGACGTCAGCCGTGAATGGGACATCGCCAACCCCGGGCACCTCGAGCGCGAACGCGATCGGGACGCCGGGGGTGCAGGGGAGCTCGCCCTTGAACCGGGCGCCGCTGAGCGAGATGTCGACGACCTGAGTCGAGACCTCCCATGGCACATTGACGCGAACCCACCAGTCGGTCTTGATCCGGTGATGACGGCGCCTGGCCGCCCCGACCAGCTCCTCGTCCTGGGTGCGCTGCTGCGCCTGGATCTGCTCGTCGCTGCTCGTCGACATGAGAGTGATTTCGGAGCGATGACCTCGAATTCGTGTCGTTGCAAGCAAACCTGCAGACTCGCGTTGAGGTCGTCTCCGTGTCTGCGCGGCTCGTCGATGGCCCAGGAGACGGGTTTGAGGGTCTCCATGGCTGAAGCCCGGGTCATACTACGGGCATGGACAACCTTGTTGAGCGGACGGATTTCGTGTCGGTGCCGGTCCAGGACATGCCCCGAGCAAAGGCCTTCTACCGTGACATCCTGGGCATGCGGAGCCCCAATTGGGAGGACGGCTTCCCGGAGATCGAGGCCGGCAACGTCTCGCTTTACCTGGTCGATCCTGTGGCGATGGGGACTGAATTCACGCCCCATTGCGCCCACATCGCGCTGCGCGTGGCAGACGTCGCCGCGGCAAAGCGGGAGCTCGAGGGGCGCGGCGTCAACTTCCTGGGCGAGCACGACACCGGCGTCTGCAAGATGGCCTTCTTCCGCGACAGCGAGGGCAACTCGCTGATGTTGCATCGACGCTACGCGCCCTGAGGCCCCCGGCCGACGCTCGAACGTAGCGTCCCGATCGTCGAATCGGTTGCTGAGCGGGTTCCACAGAAACGACGGAATGTCGTACTCACGGTCGGCGGTGTAGGGCTTTGGATCGATCACCACGTAGCCGTCCCCGTGCCGCAGGATGTTGTGATGATGAAAGTCCCCGTGGACCACCCAGTCCGCCGACGGGCTCAGCTCCCGCAGGAGCTCACGCGCCAGCGGCGCCAGTTCGCTCCCCTGCTGCTCGGCATGAGCGATCCACTCGGGGACGACGGGAAGCACCGACCGGAATGGTGGCTGGGCCGGGCGCCAGAGTCGCCTTGACAGATCGACGGCCACGCGGGTGGCGTCGGATTCGTCGAGCGTTGAGAGATCAGTGCCGGGAACCGCTCGCTCTTCAAGCAGGGCCTGTCCGAACCGATCGAGCAGACGTGACGCGCCGCCTCCTCAGCGGTGGCCCGGGCAGTGGTCAGGTCAATGCGGTCGGGTTCCGATGTTGATGACATCGCCGGGTCTACGAAGCTCGAAGGTCTGCTGATCGGTCGCACGCCACCGAGCGGTCCCGTTCAGTGCTCTTCCGGCGCCGGTGCCGGCGGGAAGGTGAAGTGGCGATGCGGCGGCACGTATGGCCCGATCTCGAGCACGATCTCTGATCTGTTCGTTAGCGGCACGCGGCGTGGCGCTCCGCGATCGCGCCTGCCGTTCACGTAGATGCGCACGTGACCACCCGTGAACGAAGCGATCCGTGTTTGGGTGAGCGGCTGCCCCCAGGCATCGAAAAGGCGCCCGAGCGTCGCGTCCATGCCCGCGCGCACATACACGGTGCCGGTCGGGTCGAGCGTCACGAGATCGCCGAAGCAGCCAGCCGTGACCACGCGCCCGTCGGTGAGCCTTCGCGGCGGTCGCGTGCCGATCCCCGCGGGCAACAGCACGACGCGGTCGGCACCGAAGACCTCGACGTGAACCTGATCGCGTCGTCCCAGCGGCGCAGCGCAGGTGCCGGTGACGGCGCCGAGCAACGCCGGTTGGAACCGTGGACCCCGACCGATCGGCCGTTCCCCCGCGAGCAATGATGCCGGGATCCCTCCGCCGGCTCGGCGCTCCTTCGCCGGCGTCGCCGTACCGCAACCGGCGACCAACAGGCACGCCGCCACCGCGCACCCAACTCGTGCCCTCACGTCCGCACGCGGTCCAGCATCCGGACTCCGAACAGCGTCAGGCTGAGCGCGCCTCCGAGCAACACCGCTGCGATCAGCCGCACGACGAACAGTGGCAGCGCCACGAGCGCATAGCCGTGTGTCAGCGTGGGCAGCAGCGTCAGCCCTGCCCACAGTGCCAAGACAGCTGTGACGAGCAGCAGCGGGCCGCCCCAATTCCCGCTCAGCAGCCGTTTAGCTACGGCCAGCAGGACCGCGAGGGTGATCGCAAGCAGCACGACGCTGGTGGGGCTGACCCCGGGGCTCCCGTGCAGGTATTTGGCACCCATCCCGACGGCCACCAGTGCGAGCAGCAGCAGCGCGAGCCAGCGCGCGAGTCGGCGGTCGAGCTCCGTCGATCGGACACGCCAGGCCGCGAGTGCGCACGCGATCAGCACGAACACGGGCCAGAACCAGGCGATCGAGGGTGCGCCGTGGTGCCAGATCGTTCCCGCGATCGCGCCGGCGCGGCCATCGACGATCACCGGGATCCTCCAGTTGCCGACGTAGCTGCGCCCCGGCGCCAGCGTGATGTTTGCGAGCGCGTGCAGGCGGCCGTCGCGCCACTGGTAGGAGTGGCCGCGGGAGACCATGACCCAATGGGGCGGTGGAAACGGGGGGTGGGTCAGCCTCTCAGGCGCCACTGCCGGCACGGGGATCTGGCTGAGGTAGTACTCCTCGGAGTTCGTGTTGACCGCGACGCCGCGTG
Source organism: uncultured Conexibacteraceae bacterium (assembly GCA_963844665.1). Classification (GTDB taxonomy): domain Bacteria; phylum Actinomycetota; class Thermoleophilia; order Solirubrobacterales; family Solirubrobacteraceae; genus Palsa-465. The sequence goes on along the minus strand of CAWJPB010000004.1, from coordinate 91,712 downwards.
GCGTGAACCGCACCCACGGGTTGCCGACGAAGTCCTCCACGATCACGCGCCCGGTTGCAGGCACCTTCATCCACAGGTTCAGGTACTCGTCCACGACCTGTGCCTGGATCCCGGGCGGGGCGTGGGTCACGCGCGCGTAGTAGTTCGTCGCGGTGGGAGCAACCGGACCGTCGGCGGCGGCCGTGTGCGGCAGCGCGAGCACCCCGGCCAGGACCGCGACGAGCAGCGTCGCGATCGCGACCCCACGCCTACACTCAAGACCCGTGCGTCTGGCTGTCATCACCGTCATTCTGGCGAGCGCGGCGCTGATCGCGGTGCCGGCGGCGCGGGCCGACGGCGACCCCGCGAGTGACGTGCTCGTCGACTACCCCGCCTTCAACCCGATCGGCTCCGGTGTCTCCTCGGTCTCGCAGGCGCGGCTCGACGCGTTGCTTGCCGCCAGCAACCGGGCCGGCTTCCCAATCCGCGTGGCGCTGATCGCGTCGCAGAGCGACCTCGGCACCGCCACGACGTTGTGGAAGCAACCGGTCAGGTACGCGTCCTTCCTGCAGGATGAGCTCTCGGACATGTACGGTGGCCAGATCCTGGTCGTGATGCCCAACGGCTTCGGGCTCTGGGGACCGAGCAGCGGCTCACAGCAGGTGACCGCCGCTGAGCTGCGCGTGCGGGCGGCCGCGCCAGGCCTGGGCGATCAACTGGCAGCCTCAGCGATGGCAGCGGTGCCGCTGCTGGCCGCCGCCGATGGCCACCCGATCCCGCGTGCGGCAGTCCTCGGTTCGCAGTCGGCGACGGTCGCTGACACCGCACCGCCCAACGACACGTTCTCGGTCGCGGTGATCGCCACGCTGATCGGCGGTTTGCTTCTCATAGCGCTCGCCTGGATGGCGAGCCTGCGGGCCCGGCCTCTGCAGTTGCGAAGAGGGCTCGACAGATGAGGCGAGCGCCGGTCGTGCTGCTGCTCGCGCTTGTGCTCTGCGCCTGGCTGCCCGCATTCGCTCGAGCCGACGGTGATCCCGGCAGCGACGTGCTGCTCAACCAGAACCTCTTCGCCTACTGGGACGCGAACCTGTCCGCGGCGCAGCAGCTGCAGATCGGCAGGCTGCTCGACGCGACAGCCGCGGCCGGTGCCCCTGTCCGCGTCGCGATCATCGCCCACAAGGACGATCTGGGCACCGCCACAGTGCTCTGGAGGAAGCCACAGGCGTACGCCGCCTCCTACCTCGGGATCGAGCTGTCAGACACCTTCCCCGGCCGGCTGCTCGTGGTCATGCCCAACGGGCTGGGCGTCTCCTGGCACGCCAATCCAGCCGGCGCCACCAAGCTCGCCTCGCTTCTGTCCTCGCTCAAGCCGAGCTCGGACAGCCCGTCCGCGCTTGCCGAGACAACCGAGGCCGCGGTCTACAAGATCGAGGCGGCCGCAGGAGTCAAAAGATCCGCACTCGCAGGCTCCGGTGGTGGCAGCGGCGGATCCTCGAGCGGAGCCGCCAGCGGGGATCGCTCGCATCCTGCCGCCCCCTCAGGACCGAGCCGCCCGGTTGATTCGACGCGGCATCACGCGCCCACGGGCTGGCTGCTCGCACTGCTGGCCCTGTTGGGGCTGCTGTACGTGGCTTGGCGGTCGGGACGCCTCGGGAAGCTGTGGGCGGGGGTGGGGAGGACCCGTCTGCGTGGGGGTCTGAGCGGCGTGGGGGTCAGGTCGGCGGTACTGCTCCCGGTCGCACTGGTGGGGGTCGTGGTGGCAGCCCTGCTGGTAAACCAGAGTCGTTCCGAGAGCTCGCCGTCAGCGAGCGCTGTCGCGCTGGCCACCAACCCGCACATCGATCCCGGAACACCGATCAGCTCGAACAGCGCGGCGCCGAACTTCAGGCTGACCGACCAGACCGGTCGCGAGGTGAGCCTCGACCAGTATCGCGGGAAGGTCGTGCTGCTTGCGTTCGTGGACGCGGAGTGCCAGACGATCTGCCCGCTGACGACACAGGCGATGCTCGATGCGAAGGCAGCGCTTGGCAGAGCAGGCAGCCAGGTGCAGCTGCTCGGCGTGAACGCCAACTGGAAATCCAACCAGGTCGAGGATGTCCTCACCTACACGCAGCTTCACGGTCTCAGCGGCCGCTGGCAATTCCTGACGGGAACCGAGTCACAGCTTCAGCGCGTCTGGAAGCACTACGGGGTCGATGAGAAGGCCTACGTCGCCAAGAACGACAACGAGATCGACCACGTTGCCGCGATGTACCTCATCGACCCCGAGGGCCGCCGTCGCGAGGTGTTCACGACCTACCCCTCGTACGCGTCGATCCCGCAGGTCGGGCAGCTGCTGGCACACGACATCTCGAGCCTGCTGCCGGACCATCCGACGGTGAGGGCAGCTCGCTCATACGACGAGATCCCGGGGATCAGGCCCACGCAGCGGGCGACATTGTCGGAGCCTGGCGGCGGCAGTGTTCAGCTCGGCCCCGGCAAGCCACACCTCTACCTGTTCTTCGACACGTGGGACCGTGGCACGACCCGGATCGCGTATGAGCTCGACCAGCTCGACGCCTACCAGCGCGACAGCAAAGCGGACGGCCTCCCCGCGCTGACCGCGATCGACGAGGGCAGCGTCGAACCCTCGGCGCGAGCCCTGCCCGAGTTCATCGCGACGCTCCAGCATCCGCTCTCCTATCCGGTCGCGATCGACCGCAGTGGCCGCGTCGCAGACGGCTACGGGGTAGAAGGCGAACCGTGGTTCGTGCTCACCGACGCAGCCGGAAAGATCGTCTGGTTCCAGGAGGTCTACACCCAGGGGTTCCCCGAGAGCATCGCCCGCCTCGAACAGGAGGTGAAGGCGTCGTTGGCCGCGCCCGGATCGGGATCGGGGACGAGCAGGCAGACGACTCAATCGCTGGCTGGCTCGCCGGCGCCGCTCGCCAGGTTGCATGACCAGGCGTCGAGGATCGTCAGCGGTGGGGAGGCCGCGCTGCACGCACGGATCAAGTCACTGCACGGTTACCCGATCGTCCTCAACATCTGGGCCTCCTGGTGCGGGCCGTGCCAGAAGGAGTTCGGTCTGTTCGCACAGGCCTCGATCAGGTACGGCCGACGTGTGGCCTTCGTCGGCGCCGATAACGGCGACTCCGTGGCCGACGCCGAGGCGTTTATGCGACAGCACCACGTGAGCTACCCGAGCTACGAGACAAAGACCGATCAGCTCGACAACATTGTGACCGGCGGCCTGCAGGGCACGCCCACCACGGTCTTCATCCGTCCGAACGGCAGCGTGGCATGGGTGCACCTCGACCCCTACCTGTCACTCGGCGCGCTCGAGTCCGACGTACAGACCTACGCACTCGGCGGAACCGGCTGAGCGGTCAGAGCAACGTCTGACGGTCCGGCAGCAGCGGGAAAGACCTCTGTGGCCGGGGCGGCAGCATGTAGGTCGCGCGCCGCCGCACGAGGATGAATTCGTTTATGCCGTTGTTGACCGTCGCCGTGATCTCCGGATTCTGAAGTTGGGCATTGGCCTGGTTCATCGCCGTGCGGGTCGCCACAAAGTCGGCGATCGTGCGCTGCAGCGAAACGAAGTGCAGGCCGGCTCGACCCCCGTCGACGGTGTTGAAGTCGCGGCGCAGGATGATCGGCGTGCCGTGGCGTCGTGCGCGCGCGGATGCCTGGGAATGCCCGATCACGCCCTCCTTGATCGACCGGCCGATCAGGTTCGGATTCGATTCTGCGTCGGTCGTGAAGCGTGAGACCTGCTCGGGGCTGGTTTGCGGCGAGTACATGCGTGCGATCCGCTGCCCGTAGGTCAGGCTCTCGTACCAGTCGCCAAGGCTGAGGGTCATGTGGCTGATCGCCACGGTGGTTCCCTGAGCGAACGGACCGTCTGGGATCGTGATCGCGTCTTCGCTCGCCTGGTTCTTCTTCAGCGCGGATTTGAAGCCCATGAACATCGGCGCCGACGGGCTCACATGGTGACCTGGTGGGATGCCCTCGACAGGCGCTCCGTCGATGCGCTGGTTCGCTGCGGGCAGACCCGCGCCGCTGAAGCCGGCGCGGGTCTCGCGCCAGCGCAGAATCGGAGCCAGCGCCGATCTCAGTCTGTGCTCGCAACTCTCAAGCAGCGACTCGTGGTCTGAGGCAAGATGCAGGCAGACGTGGAAGCTGTCAATCGTCGGGTTCTCGAAATCGGACATCCGGCGCGCACGCGGGATTGGCGACGGCACGCCGAGGAGCCGCGTGAAGTAGTCAGGCGACCAACCGGCGGTGAACAGCACACCGTCCGGGTTCCACGGATGCGCGTGCTCGATCAGTCGTAGCTCTGCCTCGAGCAGCCTCACGTAGCGCGGGCTCGGGGTGCCGCGCACGTCGAAGAACAGGAGCCGATCATGTCGCGGCGGCGTGGGGTTGCCGTATTGATCACGGCGGAGTGCTGCATCCCAGGCGTGCTGGCGTTCGGGCAGCCCGGCCAGCATTGCGGGTAGGTGCGCGAGCGGAACATCCGAGCCCTTGGCGGACTGCTCGATGACAACCCCCGCCGCGAGCGCCGCCGCCGCAAGGCCCCCGGCTCCCGCAAGGAATCGGCGGCGCGTGATCACGCCGCGCAGCTCATGTGCTCGGCTTCCAGCTGAAACGCTCGATCACCGTGTGCGGCTTCAGCCAGACATGCTGGTACTCGAGGTGTCGCGCTTGATGAGGCGGGTCGATTCGCAACCTGAGCGTGTACCTGCCGGGACCCGGCAGGCCGACGTTGTTGCCGTAGAAAGGACCGTTGAACGCTGAGATCGTGGGCCGCATCGAACCGTCGTAGACGACCTTCCCGGAGGAGTCCTCGACGGTCGCGGAGACCGGCACGTACGTGATCGGCTCGCCGGTGTGCCGGTCGTTCAGCATCACCATCATGTACGCGCTCGAGCGGGCCGGCGGCGCGACACGCTTCATGACCTTGCCTTCGTCGGTGTAGAAGGTGCTCGGGCTGGCCGTTCGCGTCTGGATCCTCATGCCTTGCCAGTAGGCCGTGGCGATCAGCCGCGACGGGGTCGACCTGACGCCGTTCACCGACCCGCTCGCGTGCGTGCTCATGTTGCTCATACCGCTCATGCCGCTCATCGAGGCCGAGGAGCCGGTGTTCTTGGTGGCCCCACCGATCAGGGTCGCGGTCGAGGTCCTGGCGTTCCAGCCGAAGCTGACCGTGAGGTCGTGCGGCTTCAGCCACACGCCTTGGTATTCGCTCGCCCGTGCGGATTGCGGTGGGCCGACCAGAACGCTCAACTTGTAACGGCCCGAGGCCAGATGCGGCACGTCATCACCGTAATGCGGCCCCATGTACGCCGAGATCATCGGCCATTGCGTGCTGTCGAACACGGTCTGGCCCTTGCTGTTGGTGATCGTTGCCCACACGCTGCTCGAGTACGGGATCGGCTCGCCGGTGTGGGCGTCGGTGAGCATGATCATCAGGTGGAAGCTCGCGTTCTTCGGGGGATAGACCATTTTCTCCTTGGCACCGTTGAAGACCACGAAACGGATCGGCGTCATCGTCTGCGCCTGGATCTTCATTCCCTGCCATGAGGCGCTGGCCAGCGTCTGGATCGGGACTGGCCTGACCCCGTTGACCTCTGGCACCTGGCTTGAGACGGTCGAGCTCACGTTCATGCCGGCAGTGCGCCTGCCGGTGATCGTGCTCGAGCTGGCCTTGGAGCTGCTCGAGCCGCCGCCACCGGTCATCGCGGACGCGCACATGACCTCGCCGTTGGACATCCTCATCGTCGGACCGTTGCACTTGTCGGCCTTCGACGAGCCACCACAGCCAGAGACGAGCAACGCCACGATCAGCACAGCTGCTCCGCTCGCCGCGAGTGATCCCTTCCTGTACATCACGATCAACGGTAGCGGGGGAGGGTGTGCGGACGGCGCGGTGGAACTGTTCGGGGCGCGAGTGAGGAGGATCCGGCGCGGCGCACGACGCTCATGCTCAACCGCGAGCTGGGTCGAGGAGCTCCTGGGCGCCGATCCCGAGCTCGCCCAGCAGCGTCTCCGCCCGCGGCCCGTGCTCGCCGCCGATTCGCTTCGGCACTCTGGCGCCCGCGGCAAGCAGCAGCCGCACGATCCTGGCGTAGGGCTCTGGCTCGATCTCGGAGGCCGGCGCCATCGTCGGCCCACCCTCAGGATCCTGGCAGTGGCGTGAGCCGTGCAGGGCGGCACCGATCGCGCAGCCACCATCGCGGAACTCGGTCGCCGCGTCGCGAGCGAGCAGCTCCTCGACGACCGGCACCCGCGCACGCCAGCATGCCTGGCCCAGTGGGTAATCCTCACGGTCGGGGTTGCCGTTGACTCGGGCGCCTACGCCAAGCAGCTCTCGAGCGGCAGCGAGGTCCCCGCGTTGGACCGCGAGGACCAGCATCTCGTCGAGTAGCTCAGGTGCGACGGCGTCGCTTGCTGAGATCCCTGCCGGTTCGCTGACGCCGCGGTTCCGCAGCAGTGCGATGACTGGCTCGTCGCCCCATAGCTGCGCGATCTGCAGCGGCGTCAGCCCATGCTCATCGGCTGCGTCGAGCGGCGCGCCGGCATCGAGCAGCAGCGTGATCGTCTCGACGGCGCGCCGGCGCCACAATGCCTGGTGCAGGTGAGCGGGCCATGGCCGCACGGCGTGCGAGCAGAACATTGCGATCATCGCGTGGTTATTGAAGTTCAGGGCGCGTCCGAGGCAGTACTCAACAACCTCCGGATCGGTGCCTGCCTCGATCAGAAGCTGGGCACAGGTCGGGTCACGATGTTCACTGGCGTGGTATAGGGCTTCACCGACGCGGTGATTCGGGCCGGCGTCGTTCGGATCAGCACCGGCCTCGAGCAGCAACTCGGTGAGCTCGGCGTCCCCAGCGATTCCGGCCGTGCCGTAGATCGGTGCCTGCAACCAGTCGCCGTGCATGAACGAGGCGTTTGGATCGGCTCCCGCGGCCAGCAGTGCCGCCACCACCGAGCGGATCCCCGCCGCTCGCTGTTGATCGGTTCGCGACAGCCGCGAGAAGCACGCGTACAGGAGCGGCTGCCATCGATTTGGACCGACCGGCTCGCGAGCTGCGTTGGGGTGAGCCCTGAGCCGTGCCGCGACTTCGTCCGCGTCACCCGCCGCGCAGGCGGTCGCGAGGTCGTGCCGGGCGATCGCCGGGTCGAGCTCGAGAACCGTCGCGGCCCGGCGCGGGTCATTGGAGCACGCACTGGTGACCAGGATCGCGGCGCGCTCATCCGCCGGCAGTGTCACTGCATCGATGCGGGCTTTCAGTCTGGGCCACGACGCAAACCCGTACTCGCGCGCAATCATCAGATGGGCGCGTGCCAGCGATTGGAACTCGCCGTTGCGGCGACGTCTCTTTGCCTCGTCGCGCAGCAACCGGAGATCTGGACGGCACGGAAGTGACCTGGACGTGTCAACTCCTCTCACGGTCACCGGGCGGGTCCACAGGCCGCCCCCGAGGATACCGTCCTTCAAGAGTCTATGGCGTCAGTTGATGTCGCGCTGAGCGGTTATCGCGATGCCGATCCCGGCCAGGACGACGGCCCAGGCAATCAAAATGATCGCCCCCGCTCCCGGGGAGAGCAGGTGCTGGACCTTCAGGCCCATGATCGCGTCCGACGCGCGTGTCGGCGTGAACCGCCCAACGGCGGGGACGAGGCCAAACAGGAGGTTGTCGACGACAAATCCCCAGGCTAGAAGCGTGATGACGGCCCCCACCTGGTTGTGGATGATTGCCCCGAGGGCCGTGCCGATCGCTCCCCAGAGCGCCACCCCGCCGAGGCCGCCGAGCGCGAGCAGCAGGACGTCGCTGGTGTTGAGCACGATCGTGATGTTGCGCCCCTCGAGGATCGCGTAGCCGAGCGCCCAGCCGATCGCCTCGCCGACGATCCCGAACACGAGACCGGCGAGCGCTCCGGCGATCACCTTGGCGATCAGAACCTGCGAGCGTGCCGGGTTGAACAGCACGGTCGGGCGGATCGTCCCGTAGCGGAACTCGCTGGTCACCAGCAACACGCCCGCGAGCGCCGCGAACACGCCCGCGAGGCTTCCGAGGCTCAGCAGTTGACGCTGGTTCTCCTTGCCGGCGAGCCCGGCTGGGTGGCTGAGCAGCCCGGTGAGCAACGTGAACAGCAGGATCAGCGCGATCATCCCCAGGACCAGCCCGATCGTCGTTCGAGTTGAGCGAATCTTCAGCAGCTCAGCCCTGGTCTGGGCGATCATGCCGGCTCCTCCGACGTGAGTTGCAGGAAGATGTCCTCGAGTGAGGCGCCGGCGGTCATGAGTTCGTGGACGGGGACACCGGCGGCGAACGCGATCTCTCCGACCCGGTCGCTCGATGCCCCGTTGACGAGCAGCGCCTGATCGCTCCCGGCAGTGACCTGTAGTTCCTCGTGGCGGAGTGCCGTTGCGAGTCGCTCCGGGTCGGCGCTGCGCACGCGAACCGCGCCGCCCGCCCGCGCTGTCAACTCTGCAAGCGGGGATTCGATCACGAGCCGGCCGCGGCTGATGATCAGCACCTGGTCGACGGTCTGCGCGACCTCTGCCAGCACATGGCTCGAGACCAGCACCGTGCGCCCCTCCGACGCGAGCCGACGTAGGAAATCGCGCAGCCAGCGGACGCCCTCCGGGTCCAGGCCGTTGGCAGGCTCGTCGAGAATCAACAACTCGGGGTCCCCCAGAAGCGCGGCGGCGAGCCCAAGTCGCTGCCGCATTCCGAGCGAATACCCCTTCACTCGCCGGCCGGCGGCGTCACCGAGCTCGACCGAGCGCAGGACCTCGTCTGCGCGCGAGTCCGCCACATCCACGGCGCGCCCGAGCATCCGCAGGTGATCCCGGCCCGAGCGACCCGGGTGAAAGTCGGTGGCTTCGAGCACGGCACCGATCCGCAGTGCCGGACGTGCCAATTCTGCATACGGCTGGTCGAACACGAGCGCGCGTCCGCTCGTCGGTGTCGCCAGGCCCAAGACCATCCGGAGCGTCGTCGTCTTACCGGCACCGTTTGGCCCAAGGAATCCTGTAATCGTCCCCGCCTCGAGTGCGAACGACAGATCGCTGACAGCTGAAACCTCGCCAAAGCGCTTGGTCAGCGCCTCTGCCCGAACGACGGCTGTCACCGACGCTCACTCTCAGTAGGTGTCATCTCAAGCATCGATACTTACCTTCTCAGCAGGGTCGGACATCAATCGATCCGCCACCCAGCGGCGGGCGTCGGTCGGCCCCGTTTCGCCGATGCGTCGTCTCGAGGAAGGATTGCTGGATCTGAGCGTCTCAGGTACTGAACCACTTTCCGACCTCGGAGGAGACAGTTGCCACTTGTAGGCTCTGACCATGCCGATGCCCTCGCTGCGTAAGCGTCATGCGCTGCAACTGTTCCGGCGGCTCCCTGATCGGTACGACCGGGTTGGCGCGGTGATGAGCTTCGGCCAGGACACGCGCTGGCGTCGGGCGCTGGTCGATGCGATCGACCCTCGTCCGGGGATGCGGATTCTCGACGTGGCCACCGGTACCGGGATGGTCGCCTTCGCGCATGCGGCGCGGGGTGCTGAGGTCGTCGGGCTGGATCAGAGCGAAGCGATGTTGAACGGCGCCCGCGCCCGACTGGAGCGCACGCCCGAGCTGGCTGGTCGGCTCTCGTTCGTGCTCGGGGAGGCGGAGGCGCTGCCGTTCGCCGACGGTGAGTTCGACGCGCTGTCGTTCACGTACCTGCTCCGCTACGTCGACGACCGGGCGGCGACGATGCGCGAACTGGCCCGCGTGGTCACGCCCGGCGGGCGAATCGGGATGGTCGAGTTCGGAGTCCCCAGTGACCCGGCGCTGCGCTGGCTGTGGCGGCTTCACACAGGTCTCGGACTTCCGCTGTTGGGCCGCGCCGTGTCGAAGGACTGGTATGTGGTTGGCCGGTTCCTCGGCCCGAATATCGAGCAGTTCCACGCCGCTACGCCGGACCTGCCCGCGCTGTGGCGCGATGCCGGGATCGACCAGGCAGTGCAGCTTGATCTGAGCTTCGGCGCCGGCGTCGTCGTCACGGGGGTGCGAGACGTCGCTGCGGGTTGATCGTCCCGCGGCGCCGCGGCCCGCGTTCTATGCGCTGTCGCCCGGTGGCTGGCGCGACCTTGTGACGATCCTGCATCCGCCATATACCGCGTGGCATCTCAGCTACGTGGCGATCGGCGCAGCGCTTGCCCCCACGTTCGTGCTGTGGCGCCTGGGCGCGGCACTGGGCGCCTTCTTCCTGGCGCTCGGGATAGCCTGCCACGCCCTTGACGAGCTGCAGGGACGGCCGTTGCAAACTCGGTTGTCGCGGTCGGCTCTGATCGGGCTCGCGGTGGTTGGGCTGGGCGGCGCGGTCGCGATCGGGCTCGTGGGGGCCGCAATCGTGTCGTTGTGGCTGCTACCGCTGGTGGCGCTCGGAGCGTTCCTGGCCCTGGCCTACAACCTGGAGCTGTTCGGAGGCCGCTTTCACACCGACCTGTGGTTCGCCGTGGCCTGGGGCGGCTTCCCGGCATTCACCGGTTGGTTCGTGCAGGCGCTGGACGTGCGGATCGAATGCCTCCTGGTTGCGTTGGCCTGCTGCCTGATGAGCGTCGCTCAGCGTCATCTGTCGACGCCGGCTCGGGAACTGCGACGGCGAACCGCCTCGGTCACCGGCTGCCAGACCCTGGGTGACGGCCAGGTACGGGAGCTCACGAGCGAGCGCCTGCTTCTTCCTCTGGAAGGAGCCTTGTCCGCATTGGCGATGGCGACGGTCATCCTGGCGCTGGCGCTCGTGGTCGCGCGACTATGAGCCTCCGGCCACGCAGAACTTCCGGCGCAGGGAGACACGACCAGAACCTTGGTCCCGACCAGCGAACGCGAACAATCTCGGCGGCCAGTCCAAGGTGCTCCATGGCAGTCACTTGTATTCACTTCGGTGCGATTCGGTCCGCATAGCGCCACACATGCATCGCCCCGTGCAGATCGGCTGACAGTAAGTGACTGACGGCGCGTGTTAGGAGATGATGATGTGTTCCCGTCGGGGATGGGGACCGTCCTATCGTTGTAAATCGGTGGCTTGCCACGACATCTGGGACTACGTGATCACCACGTTGGCAATGTCGATCCAGGCCGACCGAACAACCCCAGACATAAACAGAGAAGGGAGGCAGCATGCGCCGCATGCACGCACGCCTCGCCGTGATGGTCCTGATCGGCGCAGTCGCCGCAATCGGCATTGCCGCCTGCGGAGGCTCGAGCACACCCCAGAAGACCCAGCCCACGGTGAGCGGACGCGCCGCGAAGGTCTCGGTCAATTCGTTCAATAACAGCTTCAGTGCGATGAAGGCGTTGAAGTCGGTTACGAATGCTGGTACTGGGAAGATTGCGGCGATCATGCCGGACAGTACGAGCTCGACGCGTTATACGGAGTTTGATCAGCCTGATATCAAGAAGGCTGCTGTGGCTGCGGGTCTGCCGTCGTCGGACATCATTGTTCAGAACGGTCAGGATTCGGATACGACGTTCATGACTGATGTGAAGTCGGATATCACTAATGGTGCGAAGGTCATTTTGGTTGACCCGGAGGATCCGGCTACTGGTGTGAAGGCGATGGATTACGCCAAGCAGCAGGGCGTGAAGGTCGTTCAGTATGACCGTTTGAGTTCTGGTACCGGGGCGGTTGATACCGATCCGTATGTGTCGTTTAACAATGTTACGGTCGGGAAGTTGATCGGTCAGGGCTTCGTTTCGTGTGCGGCTTCGTGGCTGCATGGCAAGCAGCCGCAGTTCATCGAGATGCATGGTTCGCCGACGGATAACAACGCGACGCTGTTTACCGATGGGTACAACAGTGTTCTGAATCCGCTGGAGAAGAAGCACAAGATCAAGTTGCTTGACAACACTGCGGGCACCTGGAACCCGACCTCGCCGTCCCCGGACGCGCTTGACGAGTTCAAGGCCGCCTATCAGGCGCACCCGACCGCTAACTCGGCGGTCATCCCGAACGATGAGAACGGCGCGCCGATCATCACGTACCTGCAGAGCCAGGGCGTGAAGCCGCACACGTTCCCGATGACTGGCCAGGACGCAACCCTGACCGGGATTGACAACATCATCTCGGGTTATCAGTGCGGCACCGTTTACAAGCCGATCTACAAGGAGGCCTCAGCGGCCGTCGCGCTCGCGCTGTATCTGCGTGCCGGCAAGAGCGCCCCGAAGGGCCTTCTGAACACCACCACCAAGGACCCGAGCAGCCACAAGAACGTGCCCTCGGTCCTGCTGACCCCCGAATGGGTCACCGCCAGCAAGGTCCAGAAGACTGTCGTTGCTGACAAGTTCATCAAGGCCAGCCAGCTGTGCGCCAAGCAGTACGCGGCGGACTGCAAGAAGTACGGGATCAAGTAGCTCCCAAACCACTAAAGGTGGGATAATCGCCCGTCCGCCGGACTCCACACGAGACCGACGGACGGGCAACCCGCACGAGCGGTGTGACTCCGGCACGCGCCTTCTCCAAAGAAGTGAGTTACACGCTCTCGGCTTGGGTTTGGTCTCGGCGGTGACGTCGGTCGCGTAACGCGTCGCCTGCCCCGGAGTGCATGCGGCTCGCTTCGAGTGTGGCGAGCAGCGAGATGCAGGCCATCAGCGAGAACGCCACGAGGTATTCGGTGTGAGTTTCGCTCGCAGTGGTGAAGAGGTGACCTATGCGCAGAGCGATCGTGCTGACGGCGATGCCGGCGCCGGCGGCGAGCATTTGCAGCGTGGTCTGCAGAGTCGTGGCGTGATGCATCTCGGCCTGCGGAACATCGGCGTACGTGATGGTCATGTAGCCGGTCGCGCCGGTTGAGCGCGATGCGCCGATCACGATCAGGATCACGACCAGCATCGGCGCCGGCACTGAGGGGTCGGTCAGTCCGAGGCACACCATCGCGACGGCCATCGTCGCGGTGGCGGTGATCAGCACGCGTTTGAAGCCAAAGCGTCCATAGAGGGGTGTGGTAGCGGGTTTGATCGCGATGTTGCCGACGAACAGGAACAGCACGAGCGAGCCGGCTTTGACTGCGCTCCAGTGAAAGACCTCCTCGAACATCAGCGACGCGAGGAACGGGCCTGAGCTCATCACCGTGAAGTACAGCGCCGTGCCGGTCATCGCCGAGCGGAACGTGTCGATGCGCAGAAGCCGCAGGTTCACGAGCGGCGCTGCGGCCCGCAGGAGATGACGAGCGGCCGCGAGCAGCAGCACGACAGACGCGACTCCGACGCCCAGCACCAGCGTCCACTTGTCATGAGCAGTCGCGAGCAGGTTGGCTGTGACCGTGGTCCCGCCCAGCGCCGCTCCGGTGAGCACAACCCCGAGCGCGTCCAAGCGGCCGGCATCCGGCAGCGGGGCCGGGTGCACGATCCGCACGGCCATGACCAGCCCAAGGATGCCGAGCGGAACGTTGATCAGAAACAGCCAGTGCCAGTTCATATAGGTCGTGATCAAACCGCCGAGCAGCGGTGCGACGACCGGTGCGATCAGGGCCGGCCAGACCAGAAACGCGGTCACTCTCATCAGGTTCGAGGAGTCCGCGCGAGAAACCACTAGCAGCCGGCCGACCGGAACCATCATCGCGCCGCCGGCTCCCTGTAGCACCCGCATCAGCACCAGCACCGTCAGCGTGCTTGACGCTGCGCAGCCGATCGACCCGAGCACAAATACCGAGATCGCGGCAAGCAGCGTCGTTCGGCCACCAAGCCGCGCCGCCGTCCAGCCACTCAGCGGGATCAGCACCGCGACCGTCACCAGATAGGCGGTAATCAACAACCCGATGCTGCCGACCGAGACATGCAACGCACCGGCGATCCTCGGCGCCGATGTCGTGACGATCGTGCCGTCCAACAACTCGATAAACGCACAGCCCGACACCAACAGCGCGAGATTGCGATGGTCACGCTCGATGCGGCTGCCCGCTCTCAACTCAGCCGCCATGACCCCGATTCTCGCAGTCGAGCGGCGCCGCGCCGTGACGCCGTTACGGCAAGCTTGTAGCGTGGCGAGGCTAGAAGCCGAACGGATCAGTGTTGGCGGCACCGGGGCTGGGCAGGCGCTCCGGGATCGGGTGTGCGCGCATGCGGTCCAACTGGGTTTGCAGGGCTGGGTTCGCCTCGACGAGGCGGGAGCCGTCTGCGCCCACCTGGAGGGAGAGCAGCAGTCGATCCGCGATCTTGCGATGTGGCTGCGGTCCCTTGACGGGATCGACACGCTTACGGAGTTGCCTGCTCGCGTTGAGGGACACGAGCAGTTCATGGTCCGTGGCATTCCGGCCGGGGTGTTCGTGGTACAGGAGCATCAGGCGACGGCACACCATTTCGATTTCCGGCTTGAGGTCGGCGGCGTGATGCGCTCTTGGGCAGTTCCGAAGGGGCCGTCCATGGATCCTGCCGTGAAGCGCCTAGCGGTGCAGGTGCAAGACCATTCGATGGCCCACAACGCCTTCGAAGGAAGCGCAGGTTCTGGCGGCGTGATCCTGTGGGATCGGGGCCCTTATGAGCAGGGCGGACGCGTGCCGTGGCCGGAAGCGCTCGAGCGCGGCCATGGGGTATTCGTGCTCCACGGTGAAAAGCTGCGTGGCGGTTTCGCCCTCCAGCGAACGCGTGGTGGTGAGAAACCGCAATGGTTACTGATCAAGCGCGCCGATGTGGCCTCGAGGGCAGTCGTGCTCCAGCCGGTCCTGTGTTTGACCGGGTCGATGAGCGCACCGAAGGAGTAGAAGCGGCGATCGTCACCACGCCCAGCACGCTGGTCCAAGCCCAAGACTTCATCGGCTCGGACCGTTCCCCCAGATCGACGCTTACGTGTTCGCTGATTCTGCGACAGGCTTGCGGGCGCGGATGATCGCTGACCCGGCTGACTTGTGCACGCGGTGGGTTTCTTGGATCTGGACGTCTTGGAAGCCGGCGTCGGTGAGGATCTGTGCGAACTCGGCGCGGGTGAGCGCTCCGGCGATGCAGCCGGTGTAGGCCTGCATGTCGCCGCGGGTTTCTTCGTCCATGTCTTCGTCGGCGATGACGTCCGAGACTGCGAAGCGTCCGCCTGGGCGCAGCACGCGTGCGGCTTCGGCGATCACGCGGGGTTTGTCGCCTGAGAGGTTGATCACGCAGTTTGAGATCACGACGTCGACGGTGTCGGCGGGCAGTGGGACTGCTTCGATGTGTCCGCGTAGCCATTGCACGTTCTGGACGCCGGCCTTGTGCTGGTTCTCACGCGCGAGTGCGAGCATCTCGTCGGTCATGTCGAGGCCGTAGGCCAGGCCCGTGGGTCCGACACGTTTGGCGGAGAGAAGCACGTCGATCCCGCCGCCTGAGCCGAGGTCGAGGACTGTTTCGCCCTGGTGCAGCTCCGCGACCGCTGTCGGGTTGCCACATCCCAACGAGGCGAGTGCGGCGGTGTCGGGGATTTGCTCACGGTCACCGAGCGCGTAGAGCGCGGCACCGAAGACTTCGCTGCCACCGTCGAACGTGTCGCTCGGAGCGCAGCAGCCGGCGCCTGGGTCGGTGGTCGTGACCTGCACCGCGGCTGCGGCGTAGCGCTCGCGGACCTGTTCACGAATGTCGGTCGCTGGGCTGTTGGTCGTCTGGCCGGCAGCGCAGTCGCAGCCGTCACCGTGGCTTGGGTCACAGCACGTGGTCTTGTCGCTCGGTTCGCAGCAGCTCGCCTGCTCGGTTGGGCTGCAGCAGGCTGCCGGCTCGCCGACTGTCGTGAGGGGGTTGGTCAGCTCAGCCATGCGGATAGCTCCTTGAGTGCCTCAGGGATGACGTAGTAGTAGGCCCATAGGCCTTGTCGCTCGGAGTCGACGATCCCGGCCTCTCGCAGCTTCTTCAAATGATGCGAGAGCGTGGGCTGGGCGATGTCGAACAGCGGCACGAGTTCGCATACGCAGACCTTGCCGGCGTGGTTGCGCAACACGTCGACGAGCTGCAGGCGGATCGGGTCACCAAGGGCCTTGGCGACCTCGGCCATCCGGATCGCCTGCTCGCGCTGGACGTCGGGGTACACGACCGGCTCACAGCATGGCTCTCCGGGCGCTCGTTTGGTCTTCGGGGTGAGTTCAAGTACAGGCAGATCGACGCTCATCGATCTACAAATATCAATTGAACTCACATCTGTCAATGCTTAGACTATGACCATCAGGATTAGGGAGGAAGTCATGAGCAGCGAACAGGTCAGATACGACACACCGATGCGCAGCGCGCTCGCGTCAGCCGTCGAGCGGCTCGCCAGCGAGTTTCACGGCGTGTTCTCGGAGGAGACGGTTGCGCGAGCGGTCGAAGACTCCTGGGAGCAGCTGACCTCACAGGCGACGCTGATCCCACCGTTCTTCCCGACATTGGTTGAGCGCTTCGCCCGCGACCAGCTACGCGCGGCTGCACAGGTGGAGGAGCTGCTTCCAAAGCTGCTGCCGGAGGTGTTGTTCGTGTGTGAGCACAACGCCGGGCGCAGCCAGATGGCGGCCGGTCTCGCGCATCAACTCGGCGGCGACCGGGTCGGGGTGCGCTGCGCGGGCTCAAAGCCCGGCGAGCCACATATACCCGGCCGTGACCCAAGCGATGAGCGAGATCGGAATCGACATCACCCACGAGTTCCCCAAGCCACTCACCGACGTCGTCGTCCGTGCCGCTGACGTGGTCATAACGATGGGCTGCGGCGACTCATGCCCCGTCTACCCCGGCAAGCGCTACCAGGACTGGGATATCCCGGACCCGGCAGAGCAACCAATCGAGGCCGTCAGAGTGATCCGCGACGAGATCAAGGCTCGCTTCACCGAACTGCTGGGCACGCTTGCCCCAGTTGCCGCGAAGTAGAGCGCTCGTGACACAGGCTCCTCTGCACCGGCGCCTGGTCGCCGAGCTACTCGGCTCCGCGTTTCTCGCTGCGGTGGTTATCGGTTCGGGGATCGCGGCCAGCCAGCTCTCGCCAGGTGACGTCGGCCTTCAATTGTTCGAGAATGCGGCAGCGACCGCCGCGGGCCTGTTCGTCATCATCCTGATGTTCGGCCCGGTCTCCGGCGGGCACTTCAACCCGGTCGTCTCGTTCGTCGACGCAAGCTTCGGTGGTCTCAATTGGCGTGACGCGCTCTCCTACGCACCCGCTCAGATCACTGGTTGCATCCTCGGCGCGCTCGTGGCCAACACGATGTTCTCCGAGGCTTTGGTGAGCATCGCAACCAAGCACCGCGCCTCCCCAGCGCACCTTTTCTCCGAAGTGATCGCGACGGTCGGGCTGCTGCTCGTGATCTTCGCGCTCGCGCGCACCAAACGCGGCACGACAGCCCCAGGAGCCGTCGGCGCCTACATCGGCGCCGCCTACTTCTTCACCAGCTCCACCAGCTTCGCAAACCCGGCAATCGACATCGGGCGAATGTTCTCCAACACTTTCGCCGGCATCGCACCCGCCTCAGTGCCAGGTTTCATCGTCGCGCAGATAGTCGGCGGAGCCGTCGCCATCGGACTGATCAGGTACCTCTACCCGGACTTCGCGCCTGAGGAAGCCGCCGAAGTAATGCTGCCTCACCAAGCCCAACCGGAAGGACTGACATGACCAGACTGGTCGCGATCGGTGGCAGCGACGCCGGTATCAGCGCAGCACTCCGCGCCCGGGAACTCGACCCGAGCGCCGAGGTGACCGTGGTCGTCGCCGACGAGTACCCGAACTTCTCGATCTGCGGCATCCCCTACTACATCTCCGGGGAGGTCACGCACTGGCGCGACCTCGCACACCGCACCCGCGAAGACCTCGAAGCGACCGGCATGCAACTCAGGCTGAACACGGTCGCGACCGGCATCGATGTCGAGCATCGACGCCTCATCGCCGTTGGCGCTGAGGGTGAAGAGGCGCTGCCCTATGACGCTCTAATGATCGGCACCGGCGCCGTGCCTGTTCGCCCACCGATCGCCGGCCTGGACACGCTCGGTCCCAAAGACGGCGTCCACCTCCTGCACTCGATGGATGACACGTTCGCGGTGACCAAAACACTCGAACGACAAGGGATCCGGCGGGCGGTGATCGTCGGCGCCGGCTACATCGGCCTTGAGATGGCCGAAGGCCTCACCACACGCGGCCTATCGGTCACCCAGATCGAACAGCTCCCCGAGGTCCTGCCAACCGTCGACCCAGAACTCGGCGCGCTCGTGCATACAGAGCTCCAACGCCACGGCGTGACCGTCGCGTGCGACACCCGCGTCGACGCCATCGAGACGGTTCCGGGCTCCGACGCGCAGCTCCTAGTGCACGCCACCGGCCCCGGCGGCCAAGCTCGGCGATACGATGCTGAGATTGTGCTCGTGGTCGTCGGCGTCCGCCCCGACGCCGAACTCGCCGCCTCCGCCGGCGCGGAACTCGGCGTCAAGGGCGCGATCAACGTCGACCGGCGGATGCGCACCAACCTCCCGAACATCTACGCCGCCGGCGACTGCACCGTCACCCACCACCAACTGATCGGCACCACCTACCTGCCGCTCGGCACGACCGCGCATAAGCAGGGGCGGATCGCGGCCGAGAACGCACTAGGGCACGAGCGCGAATTCGCCGGCAGCCTCGGCACCCAGGTCGTCAAGGTCTTCGACCTGGTGATCGCCCGCACCGGCCTACGCGACCACGAAGCCGATCACGCCGGCTTCGACCCGCTCACCCTCGCGTCCCAAGCTGATGACCACAAGGCCTACTACCCCGGCAGCCACCCGATCCAAATGCGCTACACCGCCGACACCAGCACCGGCAGACTGCTCGGCCTCCAGCTTCTCGGCCACCTCGGCTCAGAGATCGCAAAACGCGTCGACATAGCAGCGACCGCGATCCACAACGTCATGACCATCGACGAAATCTCCGGCCTCGACCTCTCCTACACGCCCCCGCTCGGGTCCCCGTGGGACGCCCTCCAGGTCGGCGCCCAAGCCTGGATCGCCGAAGCGCAGCCATCAAGCAACACGGCCTAATAACCGCGTTCGCGTCCCAACGGGCGCAGCAACCAATTGGAACGACACTCCGGCGTCGTCTCGGAACTCGCGTCTTCGGTCTGGCCTTGCCTAACGGAGTGTCGGCAGGTCGAGCTCGAAGGCGGCGCCACCCGAGGGGGAGTCGGTGACACGCACAGAGCCGCCGTGGGCGTCGGCGATCGCACGGACGATCGCTAGTCCCAGTCCCGCGCCGCCCTCTGCACGGGTGCGTGCGCGGTCGGTGCGGTAGAAGCGTTCGAAGACGTGCTCGCGAGCCTCAGGTGCGATGCCGCCGCCGTCATCGCTGACGGTGATGCGTGCGGTGCCGGGCCGGGGGATCGTCAGATCGGCCCGCACCAGACCGTTCGGTGCGCTGGTGTGAACTATCGCGTTGCGGGCCAAATTGCGCAGCGCCTGAGCGAGGCGGTCCGAGTCCCCGAGCATGCTGACGGGCGCGAGCGCTCCGACCTCGAACCGGCGCTCCGCGATCAGGCTCAGCCCGTCCCACTGCTCGCGCACGAGCTCGTCCAGTGCCACCGTGCCGGTGTACAGGAAGTCCTGGCGGTCGGACTGGGCAAGTAGCAGCAGGTCGTCCACCAACCGTGTGAGGCGGGCGATCTCACCGAGCATCAGCGCCTCGACGCGTTTGAGCTCCGCCGCCGAGCTGGAGCCGTCATCGCGATCGCCGGTGGCCAGGACCTCGACTTGGCCGCGCAGCACCGTCAACGGCGTGCGCAGCTCGTGAGATGCGTCCGCGACGAACTCGCGCTGCGTTTCGAATGCGGCCTCGAGCCGGTCGAGCATATGGTTGAGCGCCTGCGCGAGCACTTGCAACTCGCTGCTGACGCTGCTGGGTAGCTCGATCCGCGGCGTGAGGTCGCCGGCGTCGACGCGTGCGGCGACGGCGGCAGAGCGTCGGATCGGGTCGGTGACGCGGGCGCCGACCAGGTAGGCGGCGAGTGTCGCCAGTGCCAGCGCGATTGCACCGGCGACCACGAACGAGTGTGTCACCACGTCCTGTGCGTGTTCGACGGTGTCAAGGCTCTCGCCGGCGCCGGCGTACCCCACCTGGCCTCCGGCCGTGAACCGCATCTGGTAAAGGCGCAGCATCCCGGTGTCAGGCGCTGGCTTGATGCTGTAGCCGACCTGTGGCCGGGCGAGTCGCCTGCCCTGCGCATTCTCGCGCGCCTGCTCGGCGGGGGTTTCGTCGTGGTCGGTCCTGCGCGCGCCGAACAGCTCGGGGTGGTTGCTGGCAGTGCCGGCTCCGGGGACTATCACGAAAAGCAGCACCGCTGAGCTGCTGTAGGGCTGGGAGGCTGCGTACCGACGTGCCTTGACGAGGAGCTCGTGTGGTGAGGCGACCGGCTGCTGTGTCATTGCTCGGGCGAGCTGGGTTGCGCTGCCGTGAATCGAGCGATCCATCTGGGCCCGTAGCTGGGACCCCGTGACGCTGTAGACGATGGCGAATGTGATCGCTATGGCGATGACGACGACGAGCGCCACTGCGCATGTGAGCCGTGCACGCAGACTGGTGGGAAGATGCAGCCGTCTCAGCGGGTGTCCT
The DNA here is from genome assembly GCA_963844665.1 of uncultured Conexibacteraceae bacterium. Classification (GTDB taxonomy): domain Bacteria; phylum Actinomycetota; class Thermoleophilia; order Solirubrobacterales; family Solirubrobacteraceae; genus Palsa-465. The sequence goes on along the minus strand of CAWJPB010000004.1, from coordinate 71,214 downwards.
CGTTGATGCGCGTGGCTTCGTCGAATCGGTAGCCGACCGACCTGACCGTGACGATTGGAGCACGACGGCTCAGGGTGCGCAGCTTGCGGCGAAGATAGCCGATGTAGACCTCCACCAGATTGGTCCCAGGATCGTGGTTGAAGCCCCAGACTGCTCGCAGGATCTCATCGCGCGAGAGCACGTGCGGGCGGTTGCGGGCGAGAAAGACGAGCAGTTCGAACTCGGTGTTCGAGAGGCGTATCGGCTCGCCGTCGAGGCGAACCTGCCTGGTCAGCAGGTCGATATGAAGCGACTCGGTCTCGATCGTCGGCGCGACCTGACCCGTGGACCGCAGCTGAGCCCGGATCCGTGCGGCCAGCTCTGCGACCGCGAACGGCTTCACCAGGTAGTCAACGGCTCCGGTGTCGAGGCCGGCGATGCGGTCGGCAACCTCGCCTCGTGCAGTGAGGACGATCACCGGCAGCACCGGACGTTGGGCGTGCAGGCGGCGCAGCAGTTCCATGCCTCCCAATCCGGGCAGCATCAGGTCAAGCACGACAAGCTCGATGTCGGGCTCCAACGCACGTTCCAGACCTTCGACACCGTCCGCGACCGACGTGACGTCGAACCCCTGGCGTCGCAGTCCGCGTTCGAGGAAGTCGACGATCCCCGGCTCGTCCTCAATCGCGAGGATCATGCCGCGATCTTAGGGCTCACGGCAGGGAAGGCAGAAGTCCTCTGACCGGTTTACGAGAGTTTTCTCACAGTGGGGCAAGCCGTCCTTTAGTGGCCCCAAGAAGACTCGATGGATGGCTGTTACGGAAACACATGTGCCGCGCGCGAAAGTCGTGGGCCGTGGGCGACGGCGACGCCTCTTCGGCGGCGGAACCGAGGGCAACACTCGACTGACGGCGCTGACCGGCACGGTGCTGCTGATCCTGTTCGCGGTGCTCGGCATCACAATTGTCCGGATCGGTCAGCTGCTGTGGCTGCACCTCTTCCTGGGTGTGCTGCTTGTCGGCCCAGTTGGACTGAAGCTTGCCAGCACCGGCTATCGCTTCACGCGCTACTACACGGCGAACCCTGCATACCGGCGCAAGGGCCCGCCGCATCCACTCCTGCGCGCGCTCGGCCCGGTCGTGATCCTGTCGACCCTGGTGGTGTTCTTCACCGGCCTGCTGTTGCTGCTCGATGGGCCAGGCGCGCCTGGGACCCTGCGGCTGGCGCACAAGCTGAGCTTCTTCCTGTGGCTGGGGTCGATGGGCCTGCATGTGCTCGGGCACCTGCTCGAACTGCCGGTCACCAAGCGAGTGATCGGCGCAAGTGACGTGCGTGCGCGGACCCTGGCGGGATCGCGAGGGCGTGTGCTGGCCCTGACCCTGTCGCTCGTCGCCGGCCTGGCGCTGGCACTGCTGCTGCTTCCGGACGTGCACTCGTGGACCTCCGGCGGGCTGCACCGGTACCACCATCTTCGCGAGCACTAAAGCTGCGCCGATGCGAACCCGGGCACAGCAACGACGCGACGTGGCTCTGCGGCGCCTGAGCCGCGCGAGTCGCTGGCTGACGGCGGCGTCGTTACTCGCCACAGGCGTCCTGGTCGAGATGATCGCGCGCAAGCCGCTGGGACACACCGCCAAGAGCAACACGGCCAACGTCGTCTCCGCACGGCCGCCGACGACCGGCCGCGCGTCGGGGACCGCGGCGACTCGGCCGCGCAGGTCCGAGCGGCTGCGGAGCTCAGGCGCGCCGAAGCCTGTGGGCAGCGCGCGCCCAGCATCCTCCTCGGCACCGACCGCAGTGACCCCGGCTCCGGCGACTGTTGTCCAGCCCAACGCCCCCAGCACCCCGGTGGTCGTCTCAGGAGGTAGTTGAGCGATGCAGATCGCGGCGCTCGGATCCTCCTCGACGACCTATTGGTACCTCACGCGGGCGACCGGTGTGGTCGCGCTGGTCCTCCTGACGGCGGTCGTTGTGCTTGGCGTGCTCAACGTCACCCGCTTCTCGTCTACGCACTGGCCGCGTTTCATGACCGACGGGCTGCACCGGCGCCTTTCGTTCCTGGCGGTGGCGTTCGTCGGCGTACACATCGTCACGACGCTTCTCGACACCTACGTCACGATCGGCCCACTCGACGCGGTGATCCCGTTTCACGGCACCTACCGCGCGGTCTGGCTGGGGCTTGGCGCGGCCGCGTTCGATTTGCTGCTGGCCGTGATGGTCACGAGCGTCCTCCGTGCACGGATCGGCGTGCGGGCGTGGCGCGGCGTTCACTGGGTCTCGTATGCGTGCTGGCCGTTGGCGGTCGTCCACGGTTTCGGAACCGGGACTGACTGGCGCCGGTGGTGGATGGTCGCGACCGACGTGGTCTGTGTGGCGGCGGTGCTGATCGCGGTCGCGATACGGATGCGAGCGGGTGTGAACCTGACGACGGCCGATCGTGCGGTTGCGCGGTGAGCCTCGAGGCGACCGGGTTTCCGCGGCTGTTGGCTGGTCTGCCCAGTGGCGGTGCGATGTCCTGGAGCACACATGAGGCCCTGCACGACCTGCTGCCCCAGTTCCCTCGCGAGCGGAGCAGCTGTCGCCTGATCCAGGAACTGGAGCGGGCCGGACTGCGTGGCTACGGGGGTGCTGCCTTCCCGACCGCCACCAAGTTCCATGCGGTGGCCAGACAACGGGCTCGACCTGTGGTGGTCGTGAACGCGAGTGAAGGCGAGCCGCTCAGTGACAAAGATGGGCTGCTGGCGCGACGCATGCCGCACCTGGTGCTTGACGGGGCGATGGCTGCGGCCGGGACGCTGGGCAGCGATCGGATCGTGGTCGCAGTGGACGAGGCTAACGAGCCCGCGCTCTGGGCGGTCCAGCACGCCGCGGCCGAGCGGCCGCGTTCGGCGCGCGGACGCGGACCTCAGGTCAGCCTTGCGGCGGTTCCCAGCGGCTACCTGACTGGGCAGGAGACCGCCCTGCTGAACGTCCTCGGCGGCGGGCCGGCACTGCCGACGGCAGTTCCGCCCTATCCGTTCGAGCGCGGGCTGCAGGGCCGACCGACACTGGTCTCAAACGCGGAGACGTTTGCCCAGGTGGGTCTGGTCGCGCGGTACGGATCCGCCTGGTGGCGGTCACTGGGTACCGACGATGCCCCCGGAACCAGGCTCGTCACCGTCAGCGGCGCCGTCTCGGCTCCAGGCGTGGTGGAGGCGACGGGCGGGACGACCCTCCGAGGACTGATCGAGGCCTCCGGAGGGACGACGGCGCCATTGCAGGCTCTGTTGCTGGGCGGCTACGCAGGCACCTGGGTCCGCCCAGAAGAGATCCAGACTCCGATCGGCGCCGGGGCGCTGCGCGAGCGCTCCGCCGGCGTGGGCGCCGGGATCGTGTTCGCGCTGCCGCAGTCCGCCTGCGCGGTAGCAGAGGTCGCCGTGGCGACACGCTGGCTGCAGCACCAGAGCGCAGGTCAGTGCGGGCCATGCATCCACGGGCTGGCGGCGATCGCCGACGCGCTCCAGAGCCTCTGCGAGCACGGCGATCGCGATGGCGGCTACCGACAGATCGAACGCTGGTGTGACCTGATCACGCGCAGGGGTGCCTGTGCGCTGCCGGACGGCGCGGCGAACTTCGTGACCAGCGCCCTGCAAGTCTTCCGAGCCGAGCTAGATGATCACGCTCAATACGGCGCGTGCGATGTATGTCGCGAGCGGCGCTGGCTGCCGACCTCCGATCTGGCGGTGGCGGCGTGAGGGAGAACCTACGACTGAATCCGATCGCATGCGTTGGCCACGGGCTCTGCGCAGAACTCCTGCCCGAGCGGATCTGGCTCGACGAATGGGGATATCCCGTGATTGAGGATCCGCGTTTGCCACCTGAGCTGCTCGCGCACGCACGGCGAGCAGTCGCTGCCTGTCCCGTGGTCGCGCTGACACTCCAGCGTGACCACAATGCTCACTCGGGGGGAAGCGTGCCAGGTCGCTAGCGCCGAACGATTCCGCGCAACGGAGGTTAGTCCTCGTCTCAAGTCGCATGGCTGCACGTGTGAGCGTTTTCTCATCGATCGCCGCCCGACCGGTTTATCTCCGCACATATGGTCGGACTCCAGTCACGATGAAGATCCGAAACCGACACGGCGGGGCGGGCAGTCCACAACGGAAATTTGAGTCGTCCGCGGGGTCGATGCTTGACCGTCGCGAGTGCAGCGCGCCGCGAGGCGAGGAGCGGCGGCGGGTTCGGCGGCGGCGGATCCTGCTCGGGGCGCTGGCTCCGTTGCTGGTCGTGGTCCTCTACTTCGGGATCTCCTACGCGAATTACATGCTCAAGCCGACGAGCGAGACCTTCGCCGAGCGCTCTGCGGAGTGGGTGCGTGACGACGTGCCCTTCGGCAACCTGATGATCGACACCGCCGAGCACTACACAGCGAAGACACCCCGCAGGGGTGGCCCTGGGCTCAAAATCCTGCCCAGCGTCGGCATCGGCGAGTTACACCCCTCCGTCAAGCACGCAACGCCGCTGACGTACGCGCCGGCGCCGATCCAACCAGTGTTCGCGACACCGCTGGCTGGCGAAGGCGTTTGGCGCCAAACCGGTCCATCCGTCGATGGCGGGCCGCCGGTGCTGGTGACGACCTACCGGCCGAGCACCGAGTACCCATCGATCATCGCCTACGTCCTCTGGATCGATCACACCCGCACCGACCTCGCCTACTATCCCGGCCGCTACGAGCCGCCGAGTGCGGCGGACCGGGGGCCGATGATGGTTCCCATCGATCAACGCCACCGGCTTCTCGCCACCTTCAACGGCGGCTTCACGCACGCAGATACCAATAACGGTTCGGCGGTCAACGGTCACACCAACGAGCCGCTCTTCGACGGCAACGCCACACTCGTCGGCTACCGCGACGGAAGGGTCAGCATCGTCAGGTGGGCCGGCGGCCCCAATGCACCCGCCGACGTCGCGTGGGCGCGCCAGAGTCTCACTCCGATCCTCTGGGACGACAAGCTCAACGCTGAGCTAAACACCGACCCGAACAGCATCCAGTGGGGCTACACCCTGGGCGGTGTCACCTTCACCCCCCGCACCGGCGTCGGCGTCGACGCGCATGGCAACGTGATGTTCGTCGTCGTGTCGGAGGCGACGGTGATCTCGCTCGCCCAGATCCTCGAGCACATCGGCGCCGTCCGCGGCATGGAGTTCGACATCAATCCGGAGTGGCACACGCTGATCACGTATTCCCACAGGGGCGGTCTCGGGCCGACGATGGTCGAGCCCCAGCCCCAGCAGTCCCGCGACCGCTACCTCATCCCCGACGACCGCGACTTCATGGCTGTCTTCACGAAGGCACAGGGCCCGGTCATGGTCCCATTCAAATAGTCAGCGCTGTGTAACTGGAACAACCCTATCTTGACCATTCAGCCACGCGGTGGCCGCCCGCGCTCACCCGAGAATCCGGGGCCGGACCTCGTCGACACAGGATCGCGGAAGGCAGACAGTTGCCGAGGCGCGCCTGCGTATCCAGCCGTGAAGGCGCCCGCTTCCAGTAGCCCGCGGACGATGCCGTCGTAGGGGTCGTCGGCTGCGACTCCAGCGAGCGCGATCACGATGACCAGGATGGCGCCGGTTATGAGAGCGAGTCGGTTGACTGACCCGCTGGTGAGCCGCGTCGCGACGGGCCGCAGCGGCCCTAAGTCGGCAAGCAGGTCTCCGGCAGAACCTGGTATCTGCGGGCGGACACGGGCCGAGCGCACGACGGCGGGGACCGCCGCGGCAAGCATGAGAAGACCGGCCGCCGACGCAAGTGGCCACCACAGGTTCGTTGGGTGGCCACCGATCGCGACCGCGCCGGGATAGGTCCGATAGATCTGCGTGATCGGGAAGGCGATGATCGTAAGCGCGCCGGCTGCAAGCCCGACGCCCGCCCTGCGCGCGAGAACTGAGGCCTCCTGCTCCGGGACCGTGCGGCGCCGGCGGAGCTGAAGGGCCCTGAGCAGACCGAGGCCGCCGGCGACGAGCGCCACCTGGGCGGCCAGAACCGAGATCAGAAGCGCGACCGTGTCAGCGGTTCCGAACGTGGCCGCGCGAGGCACCAGCGCCACGGCACGCACGAAGACGAGGATCCCGGCGATCGACAGAGCGACGAACGCCTGGAACGCTGCGCTCCGCGCGAAGCTGGAGCCGAGTTCGTTGGCGAACTGCGCGGCGAGCGCGGCCGGATCACCCAGGTCGGCGTCCGGGTCACAGCGAAAATGATCGGCGAACTCGGCAACGATCCTGGTTCGGCGGCGGCCGCGGATGCCAGCGCGAGCCAACTCCCCGCCGAAATCGCTCAGATACTGCTTGGTGTCGGTCATGCCAGCACCGCGTCCACCGTCGAGACGAACTCGCGCCATCCCCGCCGGCGGGTTCCGAGCTCCCGCTTGCCTTTGGCCGTCAGCCGGTAGACGCGACGGCGGCGACCCATATCCGACCAGTCGCTCGCGAGCAGGCCGTCGCGTTCCAGCCTGTGCAGCGCTGGGTAGATCGTGCCCTCGGGCAGATCCAGCCGCCCCTGGCTCCGCGCCTTGAGCGCCTCGATCACGGCATAGCCGTGCTTCGGCTCGTCCGCGATTACGGCGAGCACGAGCCCGTCAAGATGTCCCTTGAGCTGCTCAGCGTCCATACCTAGCGATGCTATACCTAGCATCGCTAGGCGTCAAGCACGGCGCGATTGACCGCCGAGGCCATCGCCATTTACGAAGACTGCGATGAGGGCAGTACTCACGACTGCTCCGCCCACGCCTCGCGAGTGGCCTATCCGAGCTCAAGCTCGGACGCCACGGCGGCGTTCTCGGGGATCGGGCTCACCGGCCCGTCCTGCGTGGTGGCGGCAATGGGCTGGATGTCAGGTCGAGCGATGGCCAGGTACGAGACCAGGACCACGGTCACGACCGCAAACAACACCGCCGTGCGACCGTTGCCGAAGTTGAGTCCGGTGAGGTTCGCCGGCTTGCTGACCCAGTCGGCGAACGAGGCACCGAGCGGTCGCGTGACGATGTAGGCCATCCAAAACGCCGCGATGCTGTTCAGACCGAACCGCCACCGCGCCAGCGCCGGGAGCAGGATGACGCCGAAGAAGAACAGTCCCGAGGCCAGGTAGCCCATTCCGAGCGACGTGGCAGTGAAGTCGCCTAGCGCGGTTCCAAGGGCAAAGGTCGCGAACACCGTGGCCCAGTAGTACGCCTCACGTCTTTGGGTCGTGATGCTATGGATCGAGAGCGTGCCTTCGCTGCGGTACCAGGTCCAGAACACGGCTGCGAGGATGACGGCCCACATGAGCGTCGTTCCGATGTATGGGATATGGACGTCGAGGTGCAGGAAGTCCGAGACTCCGGTGCCCGCGATCGCGATCGCGTAGGCCAAGAACCAGTACGCGAACGCTCGGTAACGGCGAGTCCTGAACTGCAGGACAAGTCCGATCACGAATAGCGCTATCTCGGTGCCGCCGCCACCGAAATTCCCGTATGTCTTCAGGTAGTCAGAGGTGACCTCGCCGCCCGCGGTGGTCAGGATCTTGACGATCCAGAAGAGCAGGATGATCTCGGGTACCTTCGCTGCCACCGGCGCAGGAATGAACCGCCCCAGGACGGGCACGCGGTCACGTGCGTACGGGCGGTCTGAAGCAGAGCTCATGGGCGTTCTATCCGCAGGGTCTGGCACTCATCCAGGGGACGACGAGCCCAGGTCATCGACCGCGAGCTTGGAGCCGCAGCGCTTCGTCAGCCGATCACCCTCAATCATTCAAAATTCACCGTACCCGCGGGCCGTGAGCCGTCAATACGCCGTCCGAACGATCTTGACCATTCCGCCTCGTACTTAGGTCGTAGTCGCGCCTACGAGCCGTCGGGTAGTTGCCTCCGGCTGCGCCCTGCCGGGGGGGTACGAACACACGATCGGTCGTGTCAAGCGGACGTCTTACCCGTGCTGCCGCGTGTCACCATCAGCCCCAGACACAAGGGTGAGAACAAATAGCCAACCATGAGAGGAACTGAAGTCGGGCTTTTCGCATCGGTCTTCATCGCCTGCACGGTCGAAACGGTTGAGGCGCTGACAATCGTGCTCGCAGTCGGCGCGACCCGCAGTTGGCGCTCAGCGATGATCGGCGTCGGCATGGCCCTACTCGCCCTTGCGGCTCTGACCGCCGGGCTCGGGCTGTCATTGACGGAACTGCCGATCAACGTGCTTCGCGCCGTCGTGGGCGGGCTGCTGCTGATCTTCGGGTTGCAATGGCTGCGCAAGGCAATACTTCGTGCCAGCGGCCTGAAGGCGCTGCACGACGAGGAGGCCGCGTTCGCCGAGCAGACCAGGGCCGCAGGCCAGGCCGGGCCGGTTCAGGCCGTATTCGACGGCTACTCGTTCCTGGTGTCGTTCAAGGGCTCGTTCCTTGAGGGGCTCGAGGTTGTCTTCATCGCGCTGACTTTCGGATCCAACCAGAAGGACATTCCACTGGCGGCAGCCTCCGCCGGCGCGGCAGTGCTGATGGTGGTGTGCATCGGCTTCGCGCTGCGTGCCCCGCTTGCGCGAGTGCCGGAGAACGCACTGAAGTTCGTCGTCGGCGTGATGCTGACTTCGTTCGGCGTGTTCTGGGGTGGTGAGGGCGTACACGCCCATTGGCCCGGCGGTGATGCGGCGCTGCTTGCGATCATCCCCGTCGTGGCGGTCTTCGCGGTCGGCCTGGTCGTGTGGCTGCGACAGGTACTCGAGGGGCGGGCGGGCGGGGGCCACCGCTCAAGGGCCGGCGAACGCATGACCCGCGTTCGGGGCTTGCTCAAGTTCCTTTGGGAATTTGTGATCGGCGATGACTGGCGCATCGCCGCTGGCGTCACGATCGCTCTGGTACTGACGCTCGTGCTCGCCAACAATGGCGTGACCGCTTGGTGGCTACCGCCAACGATGGTGATAGTGATGCTCAGCGTTTCAGTCTGGAGCGCCGCCCGGAACCGCGGCTGAGCGGCGACCTCTGCGATAGCCATACAAGCATTGATCGGCCCGCACGACATTGGGGGAGGCTACTAGGCCGTCTAGCAGACGTGGCTACTCCCCGTGGCACGCGACATCCGCGTAAGAATCGGAGCGGGCGACCGTGGCCCATCGTGTCAGGACGTCATCCCCAAGTCGCATACCTCTCCAGCAAAGAACGCCTCTGCGGCCGTTGTGACGGGTCGTCGTCGGCCCTACCTTCCCCCGCGAACGCCGACCTGCAGATAAGGCGTTACGGATGGTGACCGGAAGCCTCGACCACCAAGAACAATCCAGAATCGATTGGCGTGCCGAGTTCGTGCTAACCCAGCGCGGGTGCCTCGGCTTCATCACCGCGCTGATCAAGATCTACGGTCTACGAAGGTCTCCCGGATCGACCGTCCGATGTGTCTGGTTCTATGGTCGAGCGATCAGGTTTCCTGCTTGACGGCCAGCTCCTGGTTCTCCTGTGCGATCACGCGGGGGCTGTCGCTTATCAGCCCGCGGTCGCGCAGCCACTGGAGGCCGTCATGAGAACGATCGAGCGCCACAAGGGTGGCGTATGAGTGCTCGCTGCTGACCGAAAACCGATGCGCCGCTGTCTCGACGAGGAAGCCGTCGACCTCTAGCTCGAAGCCGCCGTGTCCCGCGTGGATCTCGATTGTGACCTCTTGGTCGTCTGAAACGACGAGCGGCGGGGCGCAGCCGCCATGCATCGCCAGCGGTGTGCACACGAACGCATTGGTGCCCGCCGCCAGTAGCGAGCCGCCGGCCGCCATCGAATACGCGCTCGATCCCATCGGGGTCGCGACCACGATCCCGTCACCCGCGATCCGAGCGTAGAGGTCGCTATTGACACACACCTCGACCATGAGTTGCGTGCCCCCTCGCCGGGCCAGGACTAGGTCGTTGATCGCCCAGGCAGCGTGTTCCCCGTCGGCGTTGACGTCGAGCGCCGGTAAGTGACGTGGCAGCCAGCTGCCGGTGGCAAAGCGGTCGAGGGCCGCCCGCAGCTCGCTCTCGGGCACGTTCGTCAGCACTCCCAAGCTGCCGCAGGCGATGCTCAGTACCGGTGTAGCGGTTCTGGCGGCTGCGTGCAGCGCCTTGAGGGTGGTTCCATCTCCGCCGAGCGCGACAACGAGGTCGCACGCACTGACTCCGCCGGCGGGCGCAACCGAGGGCTGCTCGCCAGCGGGAATCTGCACTAACTGGAGGCAGCGCTCCTCCGTCCAGCGGTGGAGGATGTCCACGGCATTCTGCGCCGGGCGAGTGGGGTGGACCAGAACTCCGACGCGCTCCATGTACGTGGAGATTACGGCCGCTCCGCAGACATCGCGCGATACGCGCCTGGGCCCCAACCTGTCGCGCGTGTGCGCACGTCGTCGTCGGTGCCGTGGAAGCGCGCGTCGCATTTGCGGTCACGGGGGAGCTAGCTGTGCAGAAGTGCTCGTATGTCCGCTGATCTCTCGGGACTGAGACGGCCGCGAGGACAGTACGCACGCCGTCGCGATAGCACCAACGGCGCTCGCGGGGGATGGGCTTCCATCGCACGAGGCCATTGTCCGTAGGACCGCACCACACAAGCGGGATCATCCCGTCCTCAGCACGTACGTGACCGGGGCAATCAGCGCCGCGACCGCACTGAGCGGCCATACCACGGCCACGCCACGATTGCCGCGCGCTCGTCTCAGACGCCGCGGCGATGCGAGATGATGTCGCTCACGCGAACTAGCCAATCCTGGAGGTAGCGCATGAGCGCAATCGGAGCGACGCCATCAGCAGCTACTGGTCAATCGTCCCTGCCGCAACGAGCCGCCCGCACGATCCGGCACCCGCTATCGCGGGCGCTGCTCGTGTTGACGTTCACAACCGGCTTAGTGGACGCAGTTAGCTACCTGGGAATCGGTCATGTGTTCACCGCGAACATGACCGGGAACATCGTGTTCCTCGGCTTCGGGATCGCGGGCAGCGGCGGGCTCCCGGTCGTTGCACCACTGATCTCGCTGACTGCATTCCTAACAGGTGCGGGCACCGGCGGCGTGCTCGCGTCACGGCTAGCACAGCGCCACGCTCAGCACATGGCTCGGGCGCTCCTGATCGAGGCGCTCCTGCTCGCATTCGCCGCGGTCCTCGCCGCGACAGTCACGATCCGCGCAAACGCCGTATCGGGCGATGCCGTGATCGCGATGCTGGCATTCGCGATGGGCATTCGCAACGCGACGATTAGGCGGGTGGCGGTACCAGATCTGACAACGACGGTGCTCACGATGACGTTGACCGGTCTGGCCGCAGACTCGCAACTGTTCGGCGGCTCCGGGAAGGGGTCTATTCGCAGAACGACCGCCGTTCTTGCGATGCTCCTGGGAGCGCTGGCTGGGGCGCTGCTGCTGAAGACAAGCCTGTTCCTACCGCTGGCCTTCGCGGCCGCGCTCGCGTTCACCACATTCCTCGCCTACCCGCCCGCTGCGCGGCGCCAGGAAGGAACTCACGATACGCCTTAGCGGGACCCGTCAAGCTTATGCATCGCCGCCAATCCTGAGTATTCGCTCGTTCCCGAACGGTCAGTCTCGGGGTGTTGTCAGCTGGTTGCCGGGCCGCGCCAGAGGTCGATACCGGTCTCGACGGCGTGTTGATCGATCGCGTCGACCTCTTCGGTCGAGAAGCTCGTGTTATTGAGGGCAGCCACGTTTCCTTGAGCTGGGCGACGCTGCTGACCCCGATCAGGACCGAGGTGATGCGAGGGTCACGCAGCGCCCACGCCAGCGCGAGCTGGGAGACTCGCTGGCCGCGCTCTTGGGCGATGGTGCGCAGGCGCGCACGTGATCGAGGTTCTGGGTGCTTAGCATCTCGCGCGAAAATGACGTGCCTTGCGTGGCTCGGGAGCCCTCGGGATCGAGGTTGTCCCGTAGCTCGTAGAACTTTGTAGGTGGCGGTCCTCCCGCCTCGTCCGGTCGTGTTGGGACCTTGGCGAGTGCGAAATCAGTCCATCGAGACAGGAGGACCGCTGTGAAGACCGTATCGCCGTGGCAGGACCGCACGGACATCGTGGAGTTGGAGACCGCGGAGTTTGCGTTGCCGGCGCGTGTGCAGGCCGCGCTGGGCGAGCTCGTCGGCGCCGCGCAGGAAGGGCTGCTGGCGCTCAGCGTCGGCGTCGGGCTCGGCGTGCTGGGCGAACTCCTCGAGGAAGAAGTGACCGAGGTCGTCGGGCCGAAGGGCAAGCATGATCCGAACCGCACCGCGAAGCGACACGGCCGCGAGCCCGGGGAGGTCACGCTCGGGGGCCGCCGCGTTCAGGTTCAGCGGCCGAGGGTCAGAACCGCCGACGACGAGAGCGAGGTCCAGCTGCGGACCTACCGGCATTTCGCCGATCGGGATCCGCTCAGCCGTCTGGTGTTGGAGCAGATGCTCGCCGGCGTGTCGACCCGCCGGTTCGTCCGCACTCGCGAGCCGGTCGGGCAGGAGGTGACCGACAGCGAGCGGTCGGCGTCGAAGTCTGCGGTGTCCCGCCAGTTCATCGCACGCACCGCCGAACATCTCAAGCAGTTGATGGGCCGCCGGCTCGATGACGTTCGCCTGGCGGTGCTGATGCTCGACGGGATCGACCTCAAAGGCCGGACCAACATCGTTGCGCTCGGGATCACCACCGACGGGGTGAAGATCCCGCTCGGCCTCTGGGAAGGCAGCTCGGAGAACGCGACCGTCGCGACCGCGCTACTCGCCGATCTCGTCGACCGCGGTCTGGATACCGAACAGGGCGTGCTCGTCGTCCTCGATGGTGGCAAGGCGCTGCGCAAGGCCGTCCGTGACGTGCTCGGCGTCCACACTCCGGTCCAACGCTGCGTGATTCATAAAGAGCGCAACGTGCTCGACCACCTCGCCGAGCGTGACCGGCCGCTGGTCAAACGCCGGCTCCGGGCAGCCTGGGCCGAGACCAACCACGAGGCCGCGATCGAGAAGCTGCAGCTCCTCGCCGACGAGCTCGACCGCTCTCATCCCGGCGCGGCCGCCTCGCTGCGAGAGGGCTTGGAAGAGACCGTCACGATCACCCGGCTCGGGATCAAAGGCACGCTGAAAAAGACGCTGCAGAGCACCAACCCGATCGAGTCGATGATCGAGTGCGTCCGACGCTCCAGCCGCAACGTCAAGCGCTGGCAGAACGGCGACATGGCCCTGCGCTGGACCGCAGCCGGGATGCTCGAAGCCGAGCAGCAATTCCGACGGATCGCCGGTCACGCCAGCCTCGCGAAGCTCGCGATCGCTGTCGAACATGACATCGCCCGCCGCCGCGCTGCTGACCGCCACACCGCCATCGAGGAGGCGCCTATCCTCGTTGCCTGACAATCAACCCCGGACCGCCACCGCGAAATTCCACGGCGACCGGGACATCCTCCTCGGGATCCCGTTGAGGTAGCGATCGGTCAGTAGACCCTGTGCGGGCGCGGAGAACCCAGCCGACGCAGGCTCGTCGAGGCTTGCGAGCAAGTACTTTCGCGACCCGTGGTCACCGTAGGGGCCGGACCACACGTGCCAGCCAGCCTTGGTGGAGATGATCAGCTCGTCACGTGAGGACTTGAGGTCCGTCCGCAGGAGCGATCCGAAGTTCGTCTCCGCGCTGCCGTGTGGCGGCCCGTAGTTGTTCGCGAGATCGAAGTGTGTGATCCCGAGATCGAACGCGCGGCGCACAACGGCACGCTGCGTGGCGAGCGGCACGTCTTCACCGAAGTTGTGCCATAGCCTGAGCGACAGCTCTGGCAGCAGCAGCCCGCTGCGGCCACACCTCCGATACTGCATCGACTCATATCGACCTGCAGATGGGATGTATCGCGACATCGTGCACCAACGTCCTCGACGTATCGACTCCGCCTGAACAGCCTGCTTCCCCGCGGCGCGCCACATCTCTCGTCTCGATCGTTCCGTCGCAGGTATGCGCCCTGAGGGCGATCCGGCCCCCGCCGGGCCACACGCTTAGCGGCTTGGCGCTCGGGGCATTCAGTCAGGCGCTCTTTCGGAGGTAGTCGACTGCAGCTAGGTCATCGCTGCCGTGTCCAGCGGCGACCGCTCGCGCTAGACGATCGTGGACGACTTGCAGCAGGGGACTCGGGGCAGCCAGTTCCGCGGCGAGATCGATGTCCTTCAAGGCGAGCTGCACGGCGAAGCCGGCGGTATACAGCCCGGCATCCATCGAACTCACCTTCTGCAGCTCGTAGGGCATCGCCAGCGGACCAGCCTCAAGCGCCGTTACGAACGTTGCGTGATCGATCCCGAGCGTGTCACAGAGTGCGAGGACGTCGCTCATCGCGACGGTCGCTGCCGTCATCCAAGCGTTGACCGCAAGCTTCAAGGCACTGCCCTCGACCCCCGGGCCGACGTGCAGCACCGAGGATCCCAGGCTGTCAAGCACGGGGCGTGCACGGTCGAGGGCGGCGTCCTCTCCAGCGACCAGCCACACGAGCCGTCCCTCGCGCGCAGGTGCTGTGCTGCCAGAGACTGGCGCGTCGAGGTAGGCCACGCCGTGGTCTTGAGCCAGGTCGCCGAGCGCCTGCGCACTGCGCGGGCCAACGGTGCTTGCCTGTATCCACACCGCATCCTTATCAAGCCCGGCAATCGCATCGGTCATCACCTCAGCGACAGCATTGCCATCGCGAAGCACCGTGACCACAGCAGACGCGCCCTCGAGCGCCTCAACTGTCGTACCGACGGCCGTGACGCCGCGTGCCTGCGCCGCAGCCGCTTCAGCCCGCTCCGGCGTGCGGTTCCACAACCTAACCTCATGTCCCGTTTCACCCAACCGCGCCGCCATAGCTGCACCGAGGGCGCCCGCTCCTAGAACGGCCAGGACTCTCATCTCAGACACCAGAGGCCTCCCTAATGTTGAAGCTGCTCACGACGGGACACGCCACTACTATCAGATTCGGCATTTGCGTAGCGCAGCCTCGGCTGCGGTGTTCGGCTTTTTGGGGCCGGACTCTTGGCGTTGGCGTCCGAGTTCCGCTCTCGCGACACCCTCACAGCTCGCGGAGTCGCTTCAGCGAGACGATCAGTGAGGAGCCCCTGATCGCCTGCCCAGGCTTGTGCCGAAATCAAGCGGCAGCGGACCAGACGCTTGCAGGAACACAAAGGGGGTCTCTCGACCACAGCCAGAAGCGAGCCCCTCCTCGTCAATTCCGAGACTTAGGGTTGGCTGGAGGCATCCGCTCGCTCCAGTCGAGGCACTAGAAACTGGCGTGACCGGGAACACGGGCGGGCATGGCTCTCAGCTCGCGGGGCCGTTTGGTCCTCTCCCGGTGGTCCTCCGTAGCCTAAAGTCAACTGGCCTGGTTGCCTTTAGGGGTTGCAACCCTTTGTTTACGGGAGTCCCGAAGCAGGGGAGACAGGACTCGAACCTGCAACCCCCGGTTTTGGAGACCGGTACAAACCGATCTTTTCGGGTCCTTTTCAGGCGTTTAGAGCCCTGAAACCCCAATATACACGGGCGATCCGCGGAGATTTGTTCCTCCTTTTGTTACTCCCTCAGATTTGTTACTCCCTGCCGAAATCGTGGTACTCCCTGTCCGAGGGGCCGTGTAAATTGGTGCCTGGATGCCTCCAGCAAGACCGCCTTCTTCGTCGTCGAGCCGGCCAAGAAGGCCGGGGCGCTCTGCCGTACTGGGCGGCGACCTGGCGCGAGGGCGGCCAGCTGGTCAAGCGCCGGCTCGGCCCGGCGTGGCTGGCGCTGAGGGATCGGCTGACGCGAAGCCGAACGGTCGAGGACGTTCGGCCAGCATGGGCAGTGGGTCGAGCGCAAGGGGCGGGTGCCGGAGGCGTGCTGGACGAACGGCGGCGCGCCGGACTGGCGGAGGAGCTGAGGCCGAGCTGGGCTGAGCAGCTGCGACCCAGAGAAGCGAGAGCGCGAGCGGCGCACCAGGACCTTCCGGGCGCTCGCGCGTGAGTGGCAGGCGCACATGGTCAAGATCGGCAAGCACAAGCCGAGCACCGCTTACGACGTCGCCTGCACGCTCGTCGAGCCCGGCGTCATGTACAAGCGCCGTGAGGGGGAGTCGCACGGCCTCGTGATGCGCTTGCTCGGGGACACGCCCAGCTCACCAGATCACCGCCGGCCGACATCGAAGAGGTCTTCGATGAATACGACGAGCTGGAGCGATCAGGTCGGACGATCAACAAGGTCCGTGAGCAGCTCCGGGCGATCTTCAATTACGGCTGCGATCCGCGCCGCGGCTGGCATCTCGAGAGCAACCCGGCTGCGCTGACCGACCGCAGGCGCGTCAATAGCTCGGGTGGGGTCAAGTACTTCGAGATCGAGCAGGTCGAAGCGATCGCCGCGGCCGCGGCGGGCGGGCACCTGGCGGGGGCAGACCCTTGCGACGTACCGCCGCAACCGCTCACCGTCGAGCAGGAGCAGGAGGAAAACGACCAGCTCGCCGAGCTGATCCGATTTGCTGCCTACACCGGGCTTGCGGCAGGGCGAGCTCGTCGTCTTGCAATGGTCAGACATCAACTTCGGGGAGCAGACCGCAACGGTCGAGCGGGCGCTCTCGGGCAGCGACGATCACCTCGCCCAAGTCGGGAAAGATCCGGGTGGTCCCGCTCGGCGCGCCCGGCTCTCGCGGCGCTGAAGCGGCTTAAGCACGCGCCCGCAACTTCACAGGCCCTGATGACTATGTGTTCGCCACCCTGCGGGAGACAGGCCCGACGCCTCGGCCCTGCGGCGGCGCTACAACCAAGCCCGCGACGCTGCCGGTGCGCCCGCGCTCACGTTCCATGGCCTGAGGCACACCGCGGCGTCACTGTTCATCCGCAAGATGGACCCGCTGAGGTCAAGGCGATCATGGGTCACGCCAGCATCAAGACCACCGAGCGCTACCTCCATGCCCGACGGGCCTCAGACCTGGTCGACAAGGTCACCGACGCCCTTACCGTTCAGACGCCGCACCAAGAGCAAGAAGTCCTATCGCAGCTTCTGTCTCTAGAACCAGGGGCCAGAGACCGGCTGCTCAAGACACTTCAGGGAGCTTCGAGATAGGAGCTGCCTTCCGCGCTCAACAATGGCCTGCGTCCGGCGATGCCACCAGATCGGCCGCTCCGGCGCCGGGTATGATCAAGGTATGACACAGCCGCCCCGCATGACTACATCGCCCGCGTCCCAATCCAATGAGCTCGGTTCCGCGGCCCGCGCGGGAACCAAGGCCGCCGCCCCGACCGCGCGCAGCTCGCCCAAGGGAGTCGTTGCGGCAGGCCACCCGGTCCCGAAGGCGACATCGGGCAGCGCGACAGCGCCGAAGGCCGGCCCCCGCACACTTAGCCGCGCCCCAGGCCGCCACAAGGTTCGGAGGACCCTCACGCTCGACCCCGACCTCGTCGAGGCCTTCGGTGGCGTTGAAGGCGGACTCTCGGCCGCCGTGAACCATGCGCTGCGCGAGCACTTGGCGCGCGCCAAGCGGCGCTTGGCTCTCGCCGCCAGGATCGCCGAGCTCGAGGCCGAGTTCGGTCCCCCCGACCCCGCCGAGGTCGAGCGGTTCGCGCGACACATAAGATGACAGTTCTCGTCCTCGACTCCGAGGCGATGTGGTCACTCACAAGACGACCCGGTGCCACCACCAGCCCCGCGCTAGCCGCGCTGACCGCCGCCCTTGACAACGAATGGGATGTGGTCGTGCCCGCGGCCGTTCTCGCCGAGCTTTATCGGGGGCCGAAGCGGCAGCACGCGGTCGATGCCGCCCTCAGCGCCCACAACGACATCATCATCGTGCCGACCGATCGCAGACTCGCCCGCCAAATTGGGACATTGCTCGCGGCCGCAGGCATGCGCTCAGACCACCACGTCGACGCGACCGTGGTGGCCGTCGCGCTGGCCGCTGGCGGCGGCCTGGTGGTCACCGCCGATCCAGACGACATGCTTGCTCTCGCGGCTCACGCACCAGGCGTAGACGTGGAGCCGCTAGCCGACTAGCCGCGACGCAGCACCGTGGACGGACCGAAGCCTACGGGCTCGCAGGTACCCGCGCTCGGCCTTCGTCGCCCGCCCCTTTTTTCCCCAGGCGTGTGAGCGTCGCTCCCGCGACGGCCCGCCCCCGACACCGGTCGCCTTTTCGATATCCCCCGCGGTGCGCGGCTCGGTCGGATGCAACGCCTCGAATACCGGCTCCAGCGTGTGGCCGTGGCGCACAGGCCTGCCGGGGCCCCTTCGCCGACGCGATGGGTGCTAAACGTAAAAAGCTCGGAAACGCTTTTTACGTTTATGCGGCAGCGCTCGCGGCCGATGAACGTTACAAGTCCGCCCGAGCAGCGGTACCGCCTGAGCCGTGATCGACGCCTCAAACGCCACACCTTCCTCGATCAGCCGCTCGTCGAGCGCGTCGATCGCATCGGCGGGGGACAACGCACCCGAGTCGATCAGGTAGAACGCGTACGGGCACCGCGAAGTAGCTTGTGACGTTGCTCTTGGACACCCAACTCGGCCCGCGTCGCCGGCGATGCGGCTGCGGCAACGGGTCCGTGGTGTCCGGGAGCGCATGTTCGTCACACCGGATTATGGCCGCGCCTCGGATGGACTCTCGGGCCTGTCCCGACCCACCACGACCGCGGAGCCCTCGCCGGCCGGTTCACCTGTCAGCATGCGGGCATGGACAGCGGTGGTCTCGGTCCGCGCGCGATCCTCGTACTCACCAGCCTCGCCGGCGGCGAGAAGCACGGTTACGCGGTGATGCAAGACATCGAGAGGTTCGCTCACATCAAGCTCGGTCCAGGCACGCTTTACGGCGCGCTCGCGGACGGCGTCGCGATTTGTCTACTGCGTGATTACGACTTTGTCGCTGCTGCGCTCGGCAAGGGTGTGTGCTTCTACGACGTCGTCGAGGGAGAGCTTGTGCGCGACGTATGGCGTGTAGAGCCCTTGCCGGCCGAGGGCGGCGGCGTGTTGCAGCAGTGCTGAGTCGTTGCGCGCATCGACCTTGCTGGCGTTGAGCTGTGCCGCGCCTTGAGCATCGATGACGGTGACAACGCGCGACGGGTCGCCGACGATGCTCACGAGGTCGCGCAGCGTGTCGGATGGCGCTGCGTGCACGGCGGCGTCGACGCCCTGGGGCGCGAGGGCCGCGACGCGCTCCCGCAGCCCGGGACCGTATGTGGTCGGCAACACGCCAATGGTCTGAAGGCGCTCATGGCTGGCCGGGCGTCCCGTGCCGATGACAGTGGCACCAGCGGCGAGCGCGAACGCGGCGACAGCGCTACCCACCGCGCCCGACGCGCCCTCGATCAAAAGCGTCTTGCCAGAAAGATCGCCCAATCCCTCCAGGGCGGCCGCGGCCGTGGCGGATGCCAGCCCGGCCGCTGCTGCCTGCGCCGCGGACCACTGTTTGGGAACGGGACTCCATGCGGTGAGTACCGCGAACTGCGCGTTGGTGTCGCTTACCCCGCCGAGGCCGAACACGACATCCCCGACGTGCACGTCGGCTACCCCCGGCCCGACCTCGTCGACCACCCCGGCCGCGTCACGTCCAGGAATGGCGGGCAGGTCGAGGGCGAAAAACTGCTGTAAGGCGCCGGCGCGCAACAGGTAGTCGATTGGGTTGACGCTCGTCGCCTGAACCTTGATCCGCACCGCCCCCTCAATGGCGTGAGGTTCTGGGGCGTCCTCGACGACGAGAACATCCGGGGGGCCATAGGTATGGAAGCGAGCGGCACGCATGAGTCTCCTTCATCGCAGTTGACAGCACGCGGATGCTTGCTGCAGAAACAAAACTAGCATGGGATTGTTTCCGCAGCAAGTAAGTAAAATGCAGGGTATGCCTCCCGCCGACAATCGCCTCTCGCCTCAGCAGGAGCGGACGTGGGCGCTGCTGGTAGGGGTGATCATGTGGCTGCCCGCCGAGCTCGACACCTACCTTGAGCACACAACCGGCCTCTCCCATGCCGAGTACGGCGTGCTGAGATGTCTCACGCTCAGCGAAGACCGAGAGATCCATATGAGCCGACTCGCGGCCACCGCCAACGTGACCCCGTCGCACCTTTCACGAATCGTCAACCGGCTCGCACGTCGCGACTACCTCGAGCGCAGCTCGGACCCATCGGACGCGCGCAGAACTTTCGCGCGGCTAACCCCGACCGGTGCCCAACTCGTCGCTGACGTCGAACCCGGATACGCCGACCAGATCCGCCAACGAGTATTCGGTCTGTTGACTGATCAGCAGAGAGAACAACTCGAAGATCTTGCTGAAGCCGTCCTCACCCCGTTACGAGGCGACTGCATCGCACAGCTACCCCCACGTTCACGGGACCGAGGCCCCACGGTGGGCTAGCGTCGCATCACGTCGTTGCGCCGACGTCCTTACGCGGGGCGAACCGGGCGCTGAACTTTCCGAGGGCGTCCGGGAACTGTGTAGGCGGGCGATCTACCCCGGGAAATATGGAGTCGGGGAATCTACCCCTGTCCGCCGAAACGGGGAAGTCCAGAGGCAGCTCAAGCCGGGCGTGCGCGAGAACGAGATCGTCGCGCTGGACAGCGCCCGGCTGTACAAGTACAGCTCCGATCAGGTCGAGGCGATCAACTCGATTCCGGCGAACGCTGTAACCCCCACCCGCACAACTTCACCGACCGCATCATCCGCCCCGGGGATCAGGCGTTCTTCGACATCATGCACTCCTTCGAGGGGCACCGCACCTGCTACTACTGCACCTTCGGGGTGGGCTGGGCCACCGAGTCGCAGCGCGACACCTACAAGCAGACCCGTGAGTGGATGGACATCGCCCTCGATGCCATCAAGCCGGGGGTCGGCAGCGACCAGGTCGCGGCAGTTCTCTTCAAGGCACAGGACTTCGGCTTTGAGAACGAGTCTCGCCGCGTTCGGTCTGCAGTTTGCGCACGGTCTCGGTTTGGGCCTGCACGAGCGCCCGATCATCTCGCGACTGAACTCGATGCGGGATCCCATCGAGTTCAAGCCAGGCTTGCTGTTCGCAATGGAGACCTACTGTCCCGCCAGCGACGGCATCTCCGCCGCGCGGATCGAGGAGGAGGTCGTCGTTACCGAGTGCGGCGCCGAGATCCTCACCCGCTTCCCAGCACAGGAGCTGGTCGTCGCGAACGAGCACTCAGCGCGATCATCCGAACCCGGCCTCGTAGGCTGAGGATCTAACCCCAGCCTACGGGCAGGTTGCAAACGGATTTTGCGCCGCGGCCGCGGGTTTTAGATCAGCAGCGCGACGGGCTCTTCGAGCTTGGCGGACAGCGCCGCGATCCACTCAGCTGCCACCGCGCCGTCGATGACGCGATGGTCTGCCGACAGGGTCACGGTCATGACCGTTCCCGTGGTGAGCTGCCCGGTGTCGTCGATGACTGGTTGTGGCTTTGCTGCGGACACTGCGAGGATCCCGGACTGCGGGGGGTTTAGGATCGCGGAGAACTCGTCTACGCCGTACATGCCGAGGTTGGAGACTGCGAAGCTGCCGCCTTCCAGCTCGTGCTGGCGAAGCCGGCCCGCGCGGGCACGTTCGGCCAGTTCAGCAAGCTGAGAGCTCAGCTCGCTGAGGCTGAGGGTGTTCGCCGCGCGCAGGACGGGGGTGAGGAGCCCGTCCGGGACAGCGACCGCGACCCCCACGTCGACGTTCTCAAAGCGACGGATCGAGTCGCCGTTCCAGATCGCGTTCGCGGCGGGTACATCGACGAGCGCTGTGGCGACCGCCTTGACGATGAAGTCGTTGACAGAAATCTTTCTTGTCGCGACGGTGTTGACCTCCTGGCGCAGGGCCAGGAGCTTGTTGACTCGCACATCCGCGGTGACATAGAAGTGCGGGACCGTCATCTTGCTCTCGGTCAGCCGTCGCGCGATCGCGCGACGCATTCCACTGAGCGGGACGTCGGTGAACCCACCCTCTGAGTCGGCTCGCGACGGCGCATCGGAAGCAGCGGCGGATGGTGCGGTTGGGTGGGCCTCCACGTCACGACGCACGATTCGTCCGCCTGGCCCGGTGCCGGATATCGCCTCGAGATCGATCCCGCGTTCGGCGGCGACCCTGCGGGCGATCGGGCTCGCGAACACACGGGCCGACGGTCGGGCGGGCTTCAGGTACTGCTGAGCTGGTTCGACCTGGGAGGGCAGCGCTGGCTCTGCGGCTGGCTGCTGAGCCGCCGGCGCTGCGGGTGCCGGGTCTGGCTCATCGCCCACAGCCACCTGCGCGTCAGCTTCGTCCTCGGTAGCGACGGAGGGGTCCTCGCCCTCGGCAAGCACGACGGCGATCGGCTCGCCGACCGTCACGTCGGTCCCGGCTTCGACCAGCAGGCGCCCGATCGTGCCCTCGATCTCGGCGGCGTATTCCACCGTGGCCTTGTCGGTTTCGATCTCGGCGATCGCGTCCCCGACCGCGATGGTGGCGCCGGGTTCGATCGAGCCACGCAGCTAGAACGGCGTGGGTGGTGTCGGCCAGCACGGACGGCATCCTCACGATCGCAGGCATCAGGCCATCGCTCCCATCGCGGCCTGCGCGGCGCGCAGATCAGCGATGATCTCCTCGGTGCCAGCTATCGCCGCTCGCTCCAGCACCTTGGAGATGCTTGGGCTTGCTTCGCCGCCGGTGACCCGACGGATCGGTTGGTCGAGCCAGTCGAAGAACCGGCGTTGAGCTCGTCGGACAGCCAACCTCCATACGACGTTCCGCGGGCGCCCTGCTCGACGATCAGCACCGCGTTGGTTTTGCGGATGCTGGAGCCGATCGTGTCCCAGTCGACCGAGGCGCGGTCCAGCCAGCGTAGGTCGATCAGCTCGGCGTCGACGCCCGACTCGTCGATCGCCTCAAGCGATCGGTGAACCATGGAGAGATACGAGAGCACGGTGATGTCCTCACCGCTCCTGCGGATCACGGCGTTGCCCGGCGGAATGATGTAGTCCAGTTCTCCGACCGGCACGCGATCCTGGAGTGGATAGAGGTCAATGTGCTCGATCACCAGGACGGGGTCATTCGAATGCCAGTGCCGCGTTCATCAGCCCCACATAGTCGGCCGCGGAGGACGGCGCGACGATTCGCCAACCGGGTGCGGTCGCAAAGATTCCGGCTGGGTCCATTAGGTGCTGGGAGCCGTAGCCCGATCCCATTGCGACCTTGGTGCGCAGGACCAGCGGGACGGTGTTCTCTCCGCCGAACATGTGCCGCGCCTTGCCGATCTGGTTGAAGACCTGATCGGCGGCGACCCACATGAAGTCGGGGTACATGAACTCCACGACGGGCCGGAACCGACCGTCGAGCGCGAGCCCGCCGCCGAGTCCGACAAACGCGTTCTCGCTGATCGGCGTGCCCAGGACCCGGTTTGCGCCGTGATGCTTGAGGAGGCCCTTGGTGACGCCGTTGGTCCCGCCGTTGAGGCGGTGGACGTCCTCACCGAGCACAACGATCCGCGGGTCCTGGTCCATGCGGCGGTCCATCACGGCCGCTGCCGCCTCGACGAACCGTGTGTCGCGCCACTCGCCCTGATACGTGCTGGGCTCAAGCGTTTGCAGGCCGTCCAGCTCCTGGCCGTCGCTGCGGACACCGAAGTCGACAAAGCCCGGCTCCGGCCAGAGGGCTGGTTTGATACGGCGCTTACCCTCTGCGTCCGGGTCATCCTCCACGAGCGCGGTGGCCGCATCGTGCATCGCTGACTGTGTCGCGCGGCGCAGATGCTGCTCGTCCTGTTCGGTGATCAGCTTCAAGGTCTTGAGTTCGGTGGCGACACGCTCGAGCGGATCGCGGGTCCGCCAGACGGCCTCTTCTTCTTTGGTCCGGTAGCCGAATGCGCTGCCTGGGTAGGGGCCGTTCTGGTGGAAGAAGCGGTAGACGTCGGCCTCGATGACCGCGGGTCCCTCACCGGATCGCATCCTCTCTAATGCCTCCTCCGTTGCGAGGTGGACAGCCAGCGGGTCCATCCCGTCGACCTTCCACGAGGGAACGCCGAAGCCCTGTCCGCGGACAGACAGGCGGGTGTCGGCCGCGATCTCTGAGACGGTGGTCGAGACGGCGTAAAGATTATTCTCGATGAAGAAGGCGATGGGGAGCTTCCAGGCCGCCGCCAGGTTGAGGCTCTCCAGCACCGAGCCGATCTGCGCGGAGCCGTCACCGAAGTAGGCGATGGTTGCGTCCGTAGTGCCCGCGTGCTTCTGTGCCCAGGCGTTTCCCGCGGCGAACGGGATGCCGCCGCCGACGATCGCGTTCGTGCCAAGAGCGCCGGCCTCGAGCCATTGGAGGTGCATTGAGCCGCCGCGCCCGCCGCAGAAGCCCTGGGCAAGGCCGAGGATCTCAGCCAGCGTTCTCTGAAGTACCCCTCGGACAACCTCCGGGACGGGGTCTGCAAGGGTCAAGTAGCCGGGGGTGACGTGTCCCAGTGTCTTTGCCAGAAACTGGTGATGGCCGCGGTGGGATCCGGCGAAGCCATCGGTTGAGCGGAGCCCGATGATAGAACCGACCGCACCGCCCTCCTGGCCGATGCTTGAGTGGGCAGGGCCATGGACCAGGTTCTCAGAGGCCAGCTCGAGCACAGCCTCCTCGAACGCGCGAATCAGGTGCAGTTCGACCAGCATCCCGATCAGGAGCTCGGGGTCGGCTTTCTTCCAGTCGTCTCGGGTCGTCGTGAGTTGGACCCACGACACTCCGGTCTTGAGTGCTCGTCGTTGAGGCATGCCGCTTTCCCGTCTCCCAGGTTGATCTGCGCCCCGTCAGGCGGTACCGCCGCCGGGCCGAACACTGACCACGCAGCCGCGTGTCTGGTGGCGTCGACACCCGGCATGTCCGGCTGTAGCCGCGACGGCGGTACCACCAAAGACCGCAGACATCGCGACACTCGCGCTCGTCGTCGATGAGCGATCTGACAGTGAGCGCTTGTTCACAGCATGAAGCTTCCGCCGTTGACGTTTATCGTCTGACCGGTGATGTAGCTGGATCTGTCGGTAGCGAGGAACGCGATCACGCTCGCAAGCTCCTCTGGCCGCGCGAATCGACCAAGTGGAATTGTCTCCATCATCCGTTGGCGCTGCTCGACGGTGAAGGAGTTGGCCATAGGCGTCTCTACCAGTCCGGGCGCGACGCAGTTGACCCGAATGCCGTTCTTCGCGTGCTGATCCGCCAACACCATCGTCAGGCCAATGACCCCGGCTTTTGAGGCCACATAATCGGGGGCGCTGAAGTGCGATTTTGTGCGACCTGACTGTGACGCCACGTTAACGATCGTGCCGCCGCCGGTGCGAATCATCGCTGGGACCACTGCCTTACAGGCGAGAAACACCCCTTTCAAATTGATTTCGACGAGCTGGTCCCAGTCATCCTCCGAAATGTCCTGGATGGTTCCAAGGTGCAAGATTCCCGCTGCGTTGATCAGCACTTGGAGGTCGGTGAGATGGTCAACGATCCTGGCGAGCGCGGCAGCATCGCTGACGTCCGCCTGATGGGTCTCCACCTGGTGACCTGACGCCTCCAACGCGGAGGCGGCGTTCGTCAGAGCCTCATGATTTCGGTCGACCAGTGCCAGGGAGAATCCCTCCTCGCCGAGCGCGTCAGCCGCCGCCAATCCGATTCCGCTCCCACCACCCATTACGAGCGCGGTCTTCATGTCGGCTCAGCCTCCAACGGGTGCGCTGCCAGGCCCGTCACCTCGACGCTCATCCACGGCGGGTCCGGATCACCTGCATAGATGTCGCGAGAGCCCGGCTCCTCCGAGCATCCACGATCAGGCATGCGAGGCGCGCCGGGCGGCAGTCATGATGGCCTCAGTGAGCTGCTCGCGATTGCTGCGGAACCGGTCCAATGGCGCGGAGAGACCAATACAGGCCACGCTGAGTCCCGTCATCCATGATCGGAGCAGCGACGCAACCGACTCCGTCGAAGAACTCGCCCTCATCGGAGGCCCACCCGCGCTTCCGGATCGCCACCAGTTCTGACCGAAGCTCATCCTCGTCAACGATGGTCCGTGTGGTCAGCCGCTTCAGTCGATGCGACGCGAGATACGCGTCCAAGGCTTCGGGCGCAAGAAAAGCAAGCATCAGCTTCCCCGAGGCGCGCGCGTGCTCGGCCCCGCGCATCTCTGCGTGGATTCGCCCAACCCGCACCGCGCTAGAGCCTTCCATGGTTGCCAATGCGACCACCTGACCGGTCTGCCAGCCAGAGACATACGTGGTCTCTCCGGTTGCTTCGGCCAGATCACGGAGAGTCTGCAGAAGATCTTCCGACGGGGCGATGCGAGCGTATCCAGCGCAGAGGGACGCGATCTTCGGTCCGAGGCGATACCGCCGGCTCCCATCGCGACTGAGCATGCCCTCGGCCAACAGCGTGTTGAGCAGGTTGTAGACGGTCTGTAGCGGCAGTTCGACTGCCGCAGCCGTCTGGGCCGCGGTCAGCCCGTCACTGTCGGCGATTCGCAGCAGGACGTGCGTCGCCTTGACGACGGAGCGGACTGTCTGGTGACGCGGGACGGCCGTTGTCGAGGTCATCGAGGGATCGATCTATAGCAAGGTGGATTTGACCATCTGCTCTCAGATATAGCAGGTTTGCAATCTTATTGTGAGAGTGATATACAACCCCGCCATGCTCACGATCAGGTTTCTCAGCTCCGACTTCCAAGGAGCGAAGACGAACGGTGCGGCGACGTCCAGCGGGCTCGACTCCTGGATGCAGCTGACGGGACAGCGACAGGCCATCTGCACCGTCGTGAGCGCAGCCATGCCCGGTCAAGTCAGCGAAAACCGATGACAGCCGCTGCGCCCCCCGCTCGGGAACTGACAGTGCTCGACGCGTATCGACGGATGCTCATGATCCGGTTGGTGGAGGAGCGATGCTTCGAACTCAGTCGCGCCGGGGTGGTCGCGGGCTCCGTTCACCTCTGTGCCGGCCAGGAGGCGGTGCCGGTCGGGAGCGTTGGCGGCGCTCGAGGCGGGCGATCGGGTGGTCGCGACCTATCGCGGGCACGGCTGGGCGATCGAGTGCGGCGTGCCGCTTGATGAACTGTTGGCGGAGGTCTGCCAGCGGAGGGGCGGGATCAACGGCGGCCGGGGAGGCAGCCCCTACCTGATGGCGCCCGACTTCGGGTTCATCGGCGAGAACTCGATCGTCGGGGCGGGCGTGCCGATCGCAGCCGGGGTGGGGCTGGCGGCCAAGCTGGCCAAGAGTGGGCGGGTGTGCATCGTCTCGATTGGAGACGGTGCGACGAATCAGGGCGCGGTACACGAGGGCTTGAACTTCGCCGCAGTTCGTGAGCTGCCGGTCGTGGTCGTCGTCGAGAACAACGACTGGTCGGAGATGACCCCGATCCGCGAGACAGCCAGGCTCGACAACCTCGCCGACCGGGCGGCGGCGTACGGGATGCCGGGAACCACCGTCGACGGCAATGATCCCTTCGCCGTCCAAGAGGCAGTCTCAGGCGCGGCGGCAAGGGCACGCTCAGGTCTGGGGCCGAGTCTGATCGAGGCCAAGACGGTGCGTCTGATGGGCCATTACAACCGCGACATCGAGCACTACCGCACCACCGAGGACAAGAACCGCTCCAAAGAGCGTGATCCATTGCCACGGCTGCGACAGAAACTCCTGGACGCCGGGGCACCCGAAGCGGAGATCATAGGTGTCGAGACCGCCGTCGGCGAAGAGCTGGATGCGCTGGTTGACCGGGTCCTGCCGATGCCGACACCCGATCCAGCGACTGCGCGCGACCATGTGGTCGCCAAACCGAAGACGGGCAAGACGTCTCAGCCACGAGAGACGCGCGAAATGGCCTACTGGAAGGCGGTCAACGAAGCGCTGCGCGCCGAACTCGAAGCCTCGCCCGAGACGGTCATCTATGGCGAGGACATCGCCCTAGGTGGCGGCACCTTCGGCTGCACTCGCCTCCTGCAGAGGGAATTCGGATCAGAGCGGGTGTTCGACACGCCGATCTCCGAGAGCGCGATTCTCGGCTCCGCGGTCGGCGCCGCGATCGACGGGATGCGGCCGGTCGTAGAGGTCATGTGGGGCGATTTCCTTCTGGTCGCGCTGGACCAATTGGTCAACCAGGCGGCCAACGTCCGCTATGTCACCGGCGGCAAAAGCTCAGTCCCGCTCACCCTGCGAACGCAACAGGGGGTGACGCCAGGCTCCTGCGCACAGCACTCGCAGAGCCTGGAGGCCCTGCCTCGCTCATATTCCAGGGCTACGGGTCGGTTTGCCCTCGACGCCGGATGACGCCTATAGCATGCTGCGCGCGGCGATCAACGATCCTGACCCGGTTGTCGTGATCGAAGCCCGAAGTCTCTATCAGACCGTCGGGACCGTAGATCTGATCGAGGACGTGCCACCCGTTGGCGGGGCGGCATTCCGGCGCCGCGGCAGCGACCTGGCGATCATCAGCTGGGGCACCTCCTGCGAAAAGGCACAAGCCGCTGCCGATCAACTCGCAGACGACGGAGTCAGCGCGACGGTGCTCGATCTTCGCTGGCTCGCGCCGCTCGACGAGGAGGCGATCGTCGAGGCGGTCTCTAGCAGCGGCGGCCGCGCCATTGTCGTCCATGAAGCGAACCTCACGGGCGGCTTCGGCGCCGAGGTCACCGCGCGCATACACGCGCGACTGTTCTCGCAGCTCAACGCACCGGTGACGCGGATCGCAACGCCCGACACGCGTATCCCCTCAGCGCCGGCACTGCAAGACGCACTCATGCCTCAAGCGACAGACATCGTGCAGGCAGCGTTGGCGATGTGTACACCCTGATGCAGCACTTCGGGCTGTGCAGCCGGAAAGGGGCGAATGGGCTGACGACACATTCGTGAGATGCAATTTCGCTGGTAATTCCAGTTGCTAGATGCACGTATTTCGGACTGTTCAATGATGTATGACAGGCGTGACATGCAGCATGTGTCGCGTGCTGGAGAGAGAGGAGAGGAAGTCATGGCTCAAATGTTGCGCCGCCTCAGCGCGGTGTCCTTGGTCGTCGCGGTCGCGTGCTTCGCGCTGGCCGCACGCGGTTGGTCGTCGTCCTCGAGGGGAGGATCGTCTCGCTCCGGCGCCTCCTCAGCGAAGGCGTCCGGAGAGGCGGCGGCCGCCGCGTATCTCGCGAGGTTCACGCAGAACCCGACCTCGGTCGAGCTGCCGCCACTGCCGTCAAAGCCGCCGACCGGCAAGTCGTTCATCTATCTCCTCGGCACCCGAGCCGCTCTCGGTCCGCGCTTCTAATGCGCACGCTGCAGCGGCCAAGCTGCTGGGTTGGAAGTACACGACGATCGCGACTGGCGCGACGACGTCATCGGCAGTGGCGGCATTCCAGGCGGCGATCGCGCGCCATCCGAGCGCCATTCAGTTCTCCGGCGATCCGAGCACGGTGTTCGCCCAGGAGATCAAGCAGGCCAACGCTGAGGGGATCACGGTCTTCAGCGATGTCACTGACGACCCCCCAAACACACCGGGCGTGCTGGCCAACATTGGCGGTCCCTCCCAGGAGCGGCAGTACGGAAGGATCCTTGCGGC
The DNA here is from genome assembly GCA_963844665.1 of uncultured Conexibacteraceae bacterium. Lineage (GTDB taxonomy): Bacteria > Actinomycetota > Thermoleophilia > Solirubrobacterales > Solirubrobacteraceae > Palsa-465. The sequence continues at coordinate 41,819 of CAWJPB010000004.1, read as the reverse complement.
GTACTTCGTCCTTCACGCCGGCCCTCACGCCACGGCTGCGGTGGTCACCATTCCTGCCTTCCCAATCTTTGGTGCGTTCGAGAGAGCGTTCGCCTCGGCGGTGAAGCAGTGGTGCCCGAGCTGCAGCGTGAGCGTCCAGGGTCAGCAGATCACCGACATCGGCACCAAGACGCCGAGCAATCTCGTGGCGTACCTGCAGCAGAACCCGTCCGTCAAGTGGCTGGTATTCGGCAACGGCGACCTCGCGACCGGGGTTGTCCCGGCGCTCAAGGAGGCCGGCGTCAGCGGCACCCACATCATCGGGGAGACTCCCGACCAGGGCGACTTCGTTGGCATCCGCAACGGCACCGAGCAGATGTGGGTCGGCTACCCGGTCGACGTCACCGCGTGGCGTGAGATCGACCTGCTCGCCCGCCACTTCGAGCATGCGAGCATCGCACCGGACCTGGTTCCGAACCTCCCGGCACAGCCGCTCACCAAGAGCAACATCAACACTGCGGTGATCAGCGGCGACTACTACATCGGCATCAAGGGCTACCAGGCGAAGTACGCGAAGCTCTGGCACGTTCGCTGATCTGATGAGCGTGGTTCCTAACACGACACCGGAGGTCCCCGCGGGGGACCTCCGGCCCTGGAAGTCACCGGCGCGTGCAAGACCTTCGGTGGCAGCCGTGTCCTCTCTGAGGTGGACCTCCGCGTCGCCGCGGGGGAGATCCGCGCGCTGGTGGGGGAGAATGGCTCCGGAAAGTCGACCCTCGTCAAGATCCTGGCCGGCTACTACCTGCCCGATGAGGGCACTGGGACGATCAGAATCGCCGGGGGAGCTGGTCGCTCCAGAGCAACCCGGCGAGAGCGACGACGCGGGCCTGCGGTTTGTCCACCAGGATCTCGCTCTGGTCGACACGCTCAGCGCAGTTGAGAACTTTGGGCTGGGCCTCGGCTACGCGAGCAGGTGGGGACGGCCTGTGCGCTGGGCTCAACGCCGCCGAGAAGCCCAAGCAGCCATCAAGCTGCTTGGGTACGAGTTCGACGTCGACCGGCCGATCGCGACGCTCCAGGCGAGCGAGCGTACCGCTCTTGCGATCGCCCGCGCCGTCGCTGAACATCGCAGCCCACCCAGGGTTCTCGTGCTCGACGAGCCGACCGCAAATTTGCCCGGCCACGAGATCGATCGGCTGTTTCGCCTCGTTCGCCGCGTGAGCGCATCCGGGGTCGCGGTGCTCATCGTCACCCATCATCTGAACGAGGTCTTCGAGTTGACCGAGTGTGGTCTCGGTCCTGCGCGACGGCCGTCTCGTTGCCACACGAGCCGTCGATGAGGTCACCGAGGAGTCGACTGATCGAGATGATGGTCGGACGCACGATCACCAAAGCACCGAGTCAGTCCACACCGGCTAACCCCAACGTGGTGCTCAAGGCGTCCGGACTCGGCGGAGCAACCTTCGCGGCGTCGACCTTCAGCTTGCCGCCGGCGAGGTCCTTGGTGTCGCCGGGATCACCGGCTGAGGACGTGAAGCCGTCGCACCGTTGCTCTTTGGAGCAGCGCCTCGAGAAGGAATGGTCACGATCGGAGGTAAGCCCCTGAAATCGAACCGGCCGGATCTCAGTATCGCCTCCGGAATCGGACTGATTCCCGCTGACCGCCCGAGAAACGCGGTCAATTCAAGGTCTCGATGTCGGTGAGAACATCGCCGTCGCCAGTCTGAGCGACTTCGTGCGACACGGGACTTTGCAGAAGCGCTCGGAGTCACGCGAGGTGATGACGTGGATCCAGAAGCTCGACGTTCGGCCCCGGCAGCCGCGCCTCGCGTGCATCAGCTTTCTGGTGGCAACGCCCAAAGGGTCATCCTCGCTCGGTGGCTGCCTTCAGCCCAAGGTCATGCTGCTGGACGAGCCCACCCAGGGCGTCGATGTCGGGGCCAAGGAGGACATCCATTCAGCGGATCGAGGCGGCAGCAGCGGACGGTTGTGCGGTGCTCGTGTGCTCGACTGACAGCGAGGAACTCGCTCGGGTCTGCACTCGGGTCGTCGTGCTTGTCCGAGGTCGCATCTCGAGCGAGTTGTCCGCCCCTCTGGAAAGCGATCGCATCACGGCGGCTTGTCTCGCCAGCGGAAGGACTGAAGACCGATGAGCACGCTCAAGACCGAACCCTCCGAGCTCGCTAGGCACGAACGAGCCGGTGCTCTCAAGCGCCGCCCGCACTACAGGATTGTCAAATACCTCGCGATTGACCGGCTGAGTGGCGTTTACGGCTGGGTTGGGTTGATGATCCTGTTCTCGATCTGGGAGCCCAGCACGTTCCTCACCTCGACCACGGCGAGGGTCATCGGGTCAAATCAAGCGGTAGATGCGATCCTTAGCGCGATCGCACTCATCTTTCCTCTTGCTGCCGGGCTATTCGATCTCTCCGTCGCAGCCACTCTCGGAATGGCGTGCTGCTTGGCGCTCGACCTGCAAGTGCACGGCGTCGATCCGGTGCTCACGATCGCGGCGTGCCTCGCCGCTGGAGCGGCCGTCGGCGTCGTCAACGGCTTCATCGTGGTCCGTCTCGGTGTCAGCTCGTTCATCGCGACGCTGGGGATGAGCAGCGTGCTCGCGGCGGTCACCTACATGATCACTGACGGAAACGAACTCGTCACCACCCCTCGGAACCAGAGCTTCGTGAACCTCGGCCAAGGAAACTTCCTCAGCGATCCGGTCCCGTCTGGTACGCGATTGTCGTCATCCTCGTCGTCCTGTACATCACGGAGTGGACGAAGTCAGGCCGATACGCCTACGCCATGGGCGGCAACTTCGAAGCCTCCCGGCTGGTCGGTATCCGCGTCAATCGGATCATGTTCGGATCGCTGATCAGCTCCGGCTTCCTCCGCCGCACTCGCCGGAACGATCCTCGCTGCGCAGCTCGGGGCGGCGACGTATGACATCGGCCCCGGTTACCTGTTGCCCGCCTTTTCGGCGGTCCTGCTGGGAACGACCCAGATCAAGACCAACGGGCGCGCGAACGTACTGGGCACCGTGGTGGCCGTCATCCTGCTCGCGACCGGCATCTATGGGCTGACGCTCGCCGGCTTTCAGTCTATGGGTCACTGATCTGTTCGACGGAGTGGCCCTCATCCTCGCCGTCTCCTTGGCCGTTCGTGCCAACCGGAGGGCTTGAGCAGTGCTGCTTTTGCCATTTCACCGTCCCGAGCGAGTTGGTCTGATCGATCGGTAATCCAAAACGCCTGAGGCCGAGCTATGAGCTTGCCGACACAGTCAAGGAGAGGTCTAATGCCCAGCACAAAACACGTTCGTCGCGGGCGTGCACGAAACCAGCGATGCCGCTTTCAGTGGAGTGAAGCGGATCCTTGCCGACGATCTCGCTGCGGACGCGGAGTCGGCGCGGCGATCGCCGTCGACCGCGACGGTCAGGACAGGGGCGGACTTGGGACCGGTACGGGGGTGCTACTGGTTGAGCGGCACGCTTGTGTCGCACTAGGGCGTCTGCGACCACGCAATCGTGATGAGTCACGGTGAGATCGCCTTCAGCGGCGCCCCTGATGAGGTCCGAGCGCGTATCGAGGTCGGTGGGTCCTCGTACTTGCGCGGGGCACAGACGGACGGTTCGGTCGGGTCGCGACTGATGCTCCTCATGAACATGTTGGGCTCAGTCGCCGTGGATTTGGGGGTTCAGGACCGCGTGCTGGCCTTTTCAAGCCCGAGCCGCAGGAGGAACGAGAACGTTGCACATTGACGTGGGGAATCTCAGCCAGACCCTGCAGGAAGCCGTAGGTGGCGGCGTAAGGGTCGACCAGGTGGCTTTCATCGTGGAGAACCTCGATCAGGCGATGGGCCGGTGGAGTGCCTTCTATCCGGGGGAGGAGTGGACGATCTACACCTACGGACCCGACGACGTGGTCGACCTACGCTACCTCGGGCGACCGGGCCGATACTCGATGCGACTGGCCTTCATCGGACGAGACCCGCAGATTGAACTGGTCGAGCCGCTCGACGGTCCCAGTATCTATCACGATTGGATCGCTGCACACGGGTTCGGCATGCACCATCTGGGGTTCTACGTTGCGCGTATCGCGGACGCCATTGGCGCATTCGAGCGCGCGGGCCGCCCGACGCTCCAGTCGGGGCGCGGCTACGGCCTCGATGGCGACGGCGGCTTCGCCTATTTCGACTTCGAGGACATCTTCGCGATACACCTCGAGGCGATCGAGGTTCCTAAGCGACGGCGTCCCAGCGAGACGCGGACAGATCACTGAGGCCTCTATGCCGAATAGATCAGTACCCAGGTCGGCCACGCTCGTTGACTGCTGGAGTCGCAGTCCGTCGGTGATCGGGCCGCCTAAACCCAATGGGCCGCGCTGTCGTCGGGAGGCGCAGCGCGCCCCCGACCTTCAAAGCCACAACACCAGCAGTGCAGCTCGTCAACTATTTAGACTCTCAGGTAAAGGTTCGCAATGACAGACGTAGTTCATGGCACCGCGGACTCCCGCTTCGACAAGGTGCGCTCACTGTTGAGCGACAACATCCTCTCCGGCGAGGAGGTTGGCGCATCGATTGCCGTCGACCTTCACGGCGAGATGATCGTTGACTTATGGGGGGGGCACGCGGACGCGGCCCGCACCAAACCGTGGACCTCGGAAACGATCGTCAACATGTGGTCGAGCACAAAGACAGTCACTTCCCTTGCCGCGTTGATCCTGCATGATCGCGGCGAACTCGACGTGTTCCGACCGGTCGCGAAGTACTGGCCTGAATTCGCGGCAAACGGCAAGGAGGCGGTCGAGGTCCGTCACTTTCTCTCCCACACATCCGGTGTCTCCGGATGGGACGTCCCGTTCGCGATCGAGGACATGTACTGACTGGGAACGGTCGACGAGCCTATTGGCGGCCCAGGCGCCGTGGTGGGAGTCGGGTACCGCCTCCGGGTATCACGCCTCCAACATGGGACATCTGGTCGGAGAGGTTGTGCGGCGCGTCAGCGGCAAGACACTTTAAGGATTCGTCCGCACTGAAATCGCTGAGCCGCTGGGAGCCGACTTCCAGATCGGGGTACGGCCCGAAGACGACGATCGCGTCGCTGAAATCGTCCCGTTCAAGAAGCGGGGCCTCGATCTCAGCGCCATCGAACCGGGCAGCGTATTGTGGAAGACTGTTCACGGTCCCATGGGAGACCCCAACGCCGCGAACACCGTGGCGTGGCGCCGGGCCGATCTTGGGGCGGTAAACGGTCATGGCAACGCCAGGTCGATGGCTCGCATCCTGTCCACGATCTCGCTCGGTGGAACGGTCGGCGGCGTTAGGCTCCTCGGCCCCGGCACCATCGACCTGATCTTCCAGGAACAAGCAAACGGAATCGACCTCAACATGGGTGTCCCCATGCGGTGGGGCATCGGCTACGGCCTTCCAACGCCTGAGACCGTGCCTGTGATCCCGGATGAGGGACGCATTTGCTTTTGGGGCGGGTGGGGCGGCTCGATGGTCATCGCTCACCCCGACCGCAGGCTGACGATCTCCTACATGATGAACAAGATGGCCGATGGCGTGCTCATCTCGTCGCCCACCGCTGACAGTTACATCACCGCCATCTATGAGGCCTTAGCTTGATGGGTCGCCCAAGTCAGGGGGATGGTGGTGAGGATGCAAGCCCACGCACAATCCGGCGAGTCAACGTCGGTGCGCACAGCGCTCGGATACCCCGCCCAGTCGGACGATTGATACTGACGCCCTATAGATTTGAGGAACAGCAATGATCGTCGATCAACGGACCTATACCACTCGTCCTGGTCGCCTGCAGGAGTTCGTGGAAACCTTCACCGCCAAGGGCCTGCCCCTATACACTCGCTACTGCGGGACGCTGATCGGCTACTTCACATCCGAGAGTGGCACCTTGAACCAGGTCGTGCACCTATGGGGCTACGCCGACGCCGCGGATCGCGACCTGCGACGCGCCGCCCTCGCCGCGGACCCCAATTGGCAGGCCTTTCTCGACGTTGCTTTGCCACTGCTAGTGAGCCAGGAGAGCCGCCTTCTCAAGCCGACAACGTTCTCGCCGAAGTTCACGCTCCCAGGAGGCTAGCATGGCGAAATGAGCGAGCCAGGTACCCAACCCGTGTCACAGACCCGCAACCAATCCGTCAGCCGGGCTTCGGCCTGTTTATCGCCATAGCCGAAAGCGAGGACGGGGTCACGGCGAGACAGCTCGCAGGCAACTTGAGCCAGGCCGGGTGGACCGGGATGCTGCGACCGGCGGGTCTTCATGATTCGTAAGGCAAAGGGACCGCCTGTCGTACTCCCGGCCGGCCAACTTCAGCTCGCGACGCGCATTGCCGGCATCGCTTCGGCCGGGATCGTTTGGGACTCAAGCGGCTTTTCGGAGGAAGAATCGGAACTCGTCGATGTCTTTGCGAAGAAATCGCCACGAGCGGCCGAGTTTGATTCCAGGCAAATACCCGGTCCTGGCCCAATCGATCACGCACTTGCGTTTGACGTTAAACAGCAGGGCCACTTCCTCGGGTGTGAGTAGATCGCGGCGTGAGAGGCCGCTTGGGTAATAGTTGTCATTGTTTGGCGCCGCGGCCGTGGTGGTTCTCCAAAAGGGTCGTTCAGCAGCGGATCGAGGCGATCGCCACGCGCGGTCGCGTGCATGAAGCGGTGCTGGGGCGGACCCCGCGCTGCGCGGCGGCTGCACAGCCGGAGTCGAGCGACGGCTTGGTGACGGCTAGCGGCGCGATGTCGCCGGCACGAAGCTGACAGTCGCGCGCCTGAGCGCACGCGAGGAACCACCGTGACCACCACGGCGTGCCCTTGTTACACGGACGGTTCTCAGCGCGCGACGGCGGTGGACCGGACGCGGGAGCGTGCCGTCGACGCTGACAGCGGGCGCGCTCGTGTGAAGCAACGCCACGGGCTGCCGCGGTGGCGCTCGGACTCTCTGGCTCGGCTCGTTGGACCAGGTCAAGCATTCTGCGAGCGATAGCCGTGTAGAAGCGGATCAGCCGAAGCCGATCGTTGTCGGCGCCCAAGCGACGCAAGAACTTGCCTCCCGTCGAGTCTCGTGCGATCTGTCGTCGCTCGCTGATGTCCCGGACAACGTTGATACGCGCTCGGAGTGCGGCTCCGCGCCTGACGAGGTGCCGCTGCCATGGCGTTCGAGCAAGCCGCTCGGCCTCGGTCCAGTCTCCGGTCGCACACGACGCAAAGCGCGTCGGGCAGGTGGAGACCGAGAGAGCGAACAGCCAGCTCTCAACGGTCTGCGGGCTATTCGTCCTGCGTGCCCTGCGCTCGAGCGACTTGACGTAGCGCCGGTCGCGCTGCCACGACCAGGTTGTGCCCGTCCGAGAAGCGGGCCGCTCTGAGAGCAGCAGCAGATCGCCGTAGCACGCTAGCTGGCGGTGGCGCTGGCGCGCAGCCCTTGAGAGAAGTCGATGGATGATCGCTGGCACTGACATTCCGAAAGTTATGAGAGCACCTCGCCCAGACAGAAAAACGGTGCTATCGGCGCGTTTTGCGGCTGGGTCGGATCCGAATCGGGCCAACACCTCTTCTGGACTTGCACGATTTTGCAGGTTTTTCTTACGGTGTAACAGCGTTTGTCGACGGGCGTGTTTGGCAAGAAGAAAGCGGCCACGGAAAGGTGAACCAAATGCAGAACGAGTCGGGCAAAGACGCCGTTGAGACGGCACCGGCCGCGCGCGCGGCGCTGCTCAGCTACATGCGGCATTGGAGCCAGGAACGCTGGGCGGCCGGCTGGCTCGACGACCTCGAGCAGGCGCTCGTGAGCTGGGATGACGAGACCCAAACCGGCACGTTCGCGTGGCTCGTGGAACGTGCCGGGGGCTGGTGGACGCAGGACGTGGGCGACGTAACCACAAGATTCGTGAGCGGCTCATACGCAGACCTCCGCCAGAACGCCATCACGAGCGGTTGGGCAGTCGACCCCCACTGTGGGCCAAGGGACCCCTTGTCTTCCTCGAGCACGCCCCTAGACCAGGGTCGAGCTACGACACCAGCTCAGTCCTGGGAGGACATCGCCCGCAACGCCTGGGGTGCCCGCTACAAGGCCGCCGGTTTCCTCGCGATTCTCATCGCGACCAACGCCGCCAGCGCCTGGCTGGACATCGACGAGACTGCGACGGTCGCCATCGGAACGGTGCTCGCGGTTTTCCTACTCGTGCCCGACCCGCCGCTTTGGCGGAGACCGCTGCGCTCACGCGACGCACAGTCGAACTCCGCTGCCGGCGTCCCCGCGCGCGATTCGTGACCGATGCAACCGGCGGGTAGCTCGGTACGGTCCTCGCGCGAGGGCCCCTCGTCGCGCAAGCCTTGGTTGTTCATGGACCTCGACGGGGTGATCAGCCCGGTCCCGTCGCAGACACGCAAACAGCAGATCCGCAAGAACGGTCCGCCCAGAGGTTTCCGGACGTGGTCGGGCGCGATCTATGACATGTATGTCGATGCACGGCTGCTTGACTGGGCCGCGCAGCTGGATCGCGCATTCGACGTCGTGTGGTCCACGGGGTGGGGCGAGACACTGCTGCCGGTCGTTGCGACGCCGCTGGGCCTCGACCACTGGCCAATCCTTTCGATCCCGCCCGCCAGCGAGGACTCACATCCGGACACCAGCGGTCCTCTCGGCCTCAAGGCGCAGGCGATAGCCGACCACCTGACACAGGATCCCCGTCCGTTCGCGTGGTGCGATGACTTCCTGACCCGTGACTTCCCATCCGCAGTCGACGCTCCGGACGCTTGGGCTCCCGTATCTCTTTATACGTCCTGGCTCGCGAACAGGCCTTACGCCCGAGCACATCGAGAAGTTGCTCGAGTTCGCAAACCGGCAGATACAACAGCAGTCAGCCACGCGCGAATCCAGCTAGCGCTAGGCAGCACGCGGTCCGGCGCCACGCTTAGGTCCCGCCGACCCTCGAGCGTCCCAGAGGCGGTCGGCGGGATTGCTTTGTCCGGTAGGACTGACCAGAGCCCCCGCCGGCCCATTGAAACGTCGAAAGGTGCGGTCGGCGGACGGCTTGCTGGAACCGTACCAGTGCCCTTGGCGGGCACCCAACAGGTCTCGCGGATTACTGATCGTGGTGTCTCGAGCTCACCAGTGCGACAGCGGATTCGTTCATGTCTTGCTGCATCCTCGCGCCCCTTTCTCGGTGCTCAACCAGCACGCGCATCCAGCCCGCCTCTGCGCTCGCGCGAGCGCTCGCTACGTCACCGCCGAGTGGGTTGCGCTAGGCCCTTCGGGAACGCGCTTCGCGCTCGTAGCGCAACCCGCTCGGCGGTGAGCGGCGGGCTGAACGCGAGTCCAAGTTGACCCCTCCTGCGGTTGCGCGTCTATGCGCGCGTCATAAACAACCACTGACCCACTGGAGGGCTCAGAACATGATCAGCCAGAACAGCATCATCCTGCAGGGCAACCTCGCACGCGACGCGCAGCCGCTCAACAGCTCCGGCAAGGCCCGCACCCGTCTCGTGATCGCCGCCAACTACGGGCACGGCGAGAACCAGAAGGTCGACTTCATCGACGTCACCGTCTTCGGCACCACCGCCGAGAACGCAGCCCGGTACCTCAAGAAGGGCGCAGCGGTTCTCGTCGAAGGACACCTCTCACAGAACGTCTATGACCCCGGTGACGGGCAGGACAAGATCTACCGGCTTGAGGTCATCGGCGACCGCGTCCGGTTCGGCGCAAAGACCGAACCACGCAGCGGCAACCGCGCACAGATGGCTCTCGCCGCCTAACACCACAGGGCGGGGCGCAAGCCCCGCCCACACAACCCAAAGACACGCAGGAGGGGCGCCGTCCGGCGCCCCTCTTCCTGCGCTCGATCGTGACTCCGGACTTGCCACGGCTGATAGCGGTCTAGCTCACGTTGCCCGACCGTCGCTGGGTGGCCCGTACATCGCCGGCGGCCTGCTCGAGCTCGCCGGCGATCACCGCATCGATCGTCACCTCGCCGATGACCCACGCGTGCAGGCCCCCAACGATCCCGGACGGATCCAGGCCCTCAGCTTCAACCGAACGCGAGAGCGCTCATGGTGGCGAGCGCTCGCCTTTGCCGCTTCGCGCTCCCCGACCAGAATTCGCGCACCGCCTCGACCGGCAACCGATCACTGCCGCGTAGGACTCGGCCGTCGCTTCAACGCCGTTCACTGCATCACCACGCAGCGCGGATTCACGCGACCCACCGCAGACTCGACACGCGCCGGCGAGGGCATCACGCGTCTCCGCGGCGCAACGGAATCGCCCGCGTTCGCTACGTGACGATCGCTGGCGTCGAGATCATCCCCGGTCGCCGCGGTCTGCGCGTTTCCCCGGCCGGAAGTCGGATGCCCGAGCGCAGCAAGTGCTCGCTTCTGATGAGCCTTCGCTCTCTCGAAAGCGGCAATCAAGTACTTCTCGTCCATTCGTTCCATGTCGCGAACGGTACCGAGGCCAGCCGCCACTGACTCCCACCTTTACGGCTTGCCGCCTCCCTCGGCTCTAGCACTGATCGGGGGTCCGATTGGAAGCCCTGCCGCTCGACTCCGAAGCTCAGAGCACACGCCCAGGCGGCCGTCCTTCGGGCGCACCCCACGCCGGCCCGCGACCAGAAAGACCGCGGCCTCCGTCGTGTCGTTAAGCCGTTATGCCGGCCTATGCCCAGCTTAACGGCTTAACGACAACCGCAAAAACTACATGCTATCTACCCACGTAGTGGTGTGATAGGCTTTCGCCTGTGATCACGGAGGGTCATAAATCCGGTAAACCGGTGGGCCGCCGGGACGGGGGACGGTGTCTTGGGGCTGAACATGACGCCGTTCGGGTTCGAGCGCGACATGGTTCTCTACCCGTGGGAGGAGATCGAGGAAGCGATCCTTCGTGAGATGTATTTCCGCGAGCAGGGTCGTGCTCGTGTGCATTGGATGGGCAACCCGAAAGGGTTCGGCTTCAGCGGTGAGCCGACGCAGGACGCGGCGATGGCGCTTGTTCGAGGACGAGCGGGCAATGGCGAACGGCTGGCGCTGGTCACGAAGGAGGTCGGGATCGATTTCACGTTCTCGATCGGGAAGGACTTGTCGATCCTGTACGCGCTCGGTGATGAGGATGTGCGTGCGCGGATTGATCGTGCGAGGACGCGTGCGATCGAGCGAACGATGGCGGTCGCGGAGCGCGACTACATGCGCGTGCGGATACGCAACGGCCGTGAGGAGGCCAACCGGTTTGTGGAGGCGCCGGCGTCGTGGGTCGCGATTCGCTACGAGCATTCCTACAACCGCGAGGGGAGCCGTTCATCCACGATCACGTGCACCTCTCCACGCTCGTGCAGCGGCAAGACGGCGCGTTTCGGAGGTTGTGGTCAAAGACGCTGTTCGTGCGCGGGGGGGAGGTTCAGGAAGCGCTCGGGCATCGCCATGAGGCGGAACTGCGCGAGGCGATCAGCGAGGAGTTCGGGGCCTCCAGTGGACACCGGTTGCGCGAGAACGGAACGGCGCATGTGGAGCAAATTCCGGAGGCGTTGGTCGACGCGTTGAGCACACGCGCGCGGCGTGACATCGAGCCGAAGGTCGCGGAGTGGGAGCGCGAGAACGGGATGCGCGCGACCTCGGCCGTGAAGGAAATGATCGCAAAGCAGACGCGGCAGCGGAAGGAACTCGTCGCGGTCATGACGCGCGAACAAGTCGAGGCCGTCGCGTTGCAGCACGGGTTCGACGAATTCACCATCCAGTACGACATCCTCGCGGCGCCGCCGGCCAAGCAGCACGAGTACGTGCCAGCGGCTGAGATCGCGGACGCTGCGCTCAGTGCGAAGGGCCTGACGCGCATGAGCACGACGTTCCGGTTGCCGGCTGTGCAGCTGGCGGTGAGCCGCGCGGGGGTGCCGGCGTCGAAGATCGATGCGTACGTCGAGGAGATCCTGAGCGACTCCGCGCGCGATCAGGATCGAGACCAACAAGGGCGTGATGTGGACGACGCTTGAGCTCGTGCAGGCGGAGCAGAGCATCGTCGCGCTGCTCACGCGAACCGCAGCCCGAGGTGACGGTTCCGGTGGTCGAAGCCGGAGGTCGTGGCGAGTGTGATCGCAGAGGAAGGCGTGACACCGAACGCGGGTCAGCTTGCCGCGATCAAAGCGTTCACTACGTCGTCGCGCCCGACGATTCTGGTGGAGGCGAACGCCGGCACCGGAAAGACCTCGTATGTCGCTGGGTTGGCGAACAAGGTGTGGGCAGCGCGAGGGGATCCCTGTGCTCGGCGCCGCACCGACAGGAAAGGCGGTGACGGAGCTGAAGGCGGCGGGCGTTGAGATGAGCCGTACGTACGCGAGCCTCGCGAACCACATCCGGCAGGACAAGAAACTCGTTGAGCTGACGGGCGGTGTGCCGGGGATCTTCCTGACTGACGAGCTGACGATGGTGCACACCCGTGAGGCGGAACTTGTGCTCCGCACAGCGGTGAAGGAAGGCTTCCCGATCCGCGGGATGGGGCACAGCGCGCAGTTGCAGTCGGTGCAGGCCGGAGGGTGGTTCAAGCAGGTCACCCATCAGCACGCCGACGAGCTCGAGGAAGCGCTCCTGCGCCTCGACGAGGTGATCCGGCAGAAGGACCAGCCGGAGGCCAAGGCGCTCAACGAGCTCGCCGCGCGAACACCACAGAAGTGGGTGGAGTACCAGCAGAAGCACGGGCGACTGCGCGGCTACGGACTGTCGGCGCAGGAGCGCCACCAGGCGACAATCGACGCGGTCGCCACGCTCATGGAGCACGACCCCGAGCACAACGTGTTGCTGATCTCGCCGACGAACCAGTTGCGCAAGGACCTGAACGTTCTCGCGCAGGCGCGAGATGTGCAGAACGGGGCGTCTGACCGGGCCGGAGCTGGGCGTTCAGACCAGCGAAGGCGACACCATCCATGAGGGCGACAAGCTGCTCTTGAAGCGCAACGACCGCGGTCTCGGTGTCGACAACGGGACGCGCGCGACAGCGCTCGGCCATTACTTCGACGGGCTCCTGGTTCAAGTCGGTGAGCGGCAGGTGCTGCTTCCGAACGAGTACGTCGCCGACTATGTGCGCCTCGGTTACGCGGTGACGATCCATGACAGCCAGGGGGCGACAGCTGATCACGCGATCGTGGTGACGCCAGTGAAGAACCTGGATGCCGAACTTGCGTATGTGGCGGCGAGTCGCGCGAAGCACACGACGACGATGTTCGTGCTCAGCGAACCCGATCCGCAGTGGAAGAACCTGAAGGCACGGCTGCGTCTCGAAGGGGCCGAGCCAACCGCAACGACGCAAATGCAAGCTGCGGAAGCCGAGGCGGGCCGAGACGCGAGCCACCGACGCGTGCAATGAAACCGCAGACGGTCGTTGAGCCGGCGATCGAGCAGCTGGAGAACGAGCAAGAGCCCAGCCCTCAGATGCAGGCGGCGCAAGAACCCGAGCCTTCCCCAGGTAACGTCAGAGACCACCGATGAGAAGTTTGAGGTCGCGGAGCAGATGCCGACGCGCCCGAAGTCGTTCCGCGCACCGGAATGGCCGTGTCTCAGAGCATCGCAGCCGCCATCGCCGAAATTGATGAGAGGTACGAGCGCGGCACCGAGACCTTCAACCGCATCAGCCGAGCGGCCGAAGGAGACCATCCGACGCAATCCGCGAGCTCGACGACCGAATCCGGCAGATCAAGCGCGAGGCACACGACGACGCACATAACGACGAAACGGCGACATCGCGATCAGCTCGACGCACGTCAAAGCCGACGCCAGGAACAACTCGATCGCCTCGCCGCCGACGCGCACAACTCGGCACACCGGCGGACCCAGACAGGCTCTTCGCCGAGTTCATCGCTTTCGGGGAGCAGTCGCGCCGCAACAAGGCGCGGGCCGCCGAGGATGCGGCTATCGACGAGATCGAGATGGGCACTCCAGTGTTCGAGCAGACCCTTGGACCGCGCCCGGAGCCGGGGACGCGCGAGCGCGAGACGTGGAATCGCGCGGCGGTCGCGATCGGCAAGCATCGCGTCGAACACGGCATCACCGATCCGAACAGCCACGGCATTGACGCCACGGACCCGAAGAACCGGGAGCCTGATCAAGCAGGTCAACCGGCCTTGGACGCAGCTGAGCATCTACCGGGCCAACCAGGGGCTAGACATCGGTCCCGATCCGTTCAAGGGAACCGGAAACGACGAGAGCTTGGGCATGAACTAGCGCCGAACGGCGCGAGCTCGGCATCGCTCTCGCCGAGAGCAGCGGCACCCCACCCGCCAGCCTTCAGTTATCGGCGCCTGCTTGCCGTCGGGACAAGCCGGATCAAGGCGACATCGCCCGGCCTTCGCTAATTGAGCACGGCCCTACGTGGACGGCTTGAGCTGACCCATGTGAACCGGAGCCGCTCTTCCTTGTACAGGTCCGGGTCGCTCCTTCGGCGTCTCGGTTTTGCGCCCCGATGGTACGGCGCTGCGCGCCGTTTTGACGGGGCTCGCAAACCCCGACTCCGAAGGAGCCAACCGTGTCCGATTCTGAGAACACAGTTAGCTATGAGCTGTTCGTCTGCAGCGACCCGATGGCGCTGCCCATCCCGATCCATCGTGGACCTGACCTCGTCTATGAGGAGCTGAACCGGCTCGCCGAGTTGATGCCGCAGCGATACGCGGAGGTGTTCCGCTTCCGCTGGGGGCTGGACACGCATTTCCCGCACCTGACCAGCCAGGCCGCGCGCAAGTTCGAGATCCCGAAGGGGACGGCGGAGGAGATGCTCACCCGCTGCCTCTGGAACGTCGCTCGGTTCGCGCACACCTATGAACTGCCGGCGATCCGAGACGCTGCTTGGTGAGGACCGCGACGAGTGGGCCGCGCGGGCGTGGCAACAGGCTGAGCGGCGGTGGGGCAACGAGGAATCGACACTTCTCCGAGACCGTCCTGCTGCTCGCCGCCGGCGGACTTGACGTACCCGAGGCGCATCGGCATGCCCGGCAGCACATGCGCGAGATGGGAATGCGGCGAGGCAACACGGTGGCGGAAACCACTTACGCCAGCGCAGCGCAAGCCGATGCCGCCCAAGCCGCGGTCGACCGCATCCTCGGCCAGGTCATCTGGCCGACAAGCACCACGCCAGCTGCACGATCTGGACGCGTTCTCGATGCAACGGCCGCTGCCCGCGTGGGCCCCGGCGAAGTCCGGAGTGTTCCCCAGCGCAAAGCTCGGGCGGCTCGTGCAGTTCGACTCAGAACTCGAGCTGCTCATGCTCCGCCAGTTCGACACCGACCCACGCATCATCGACTACAAGGAACAGCCCTTCACGATCCCCTATATCGTCGGTGGCGAAGCGCACGAGTACACGCCCGATGTGATCGTGCAGCTCGAGGACGGGCGCGCATTCGTCGTGGAAGCCAAGCCCGCTGAGTTTCTCGGTGACTTCACGAACTGGATGAAGTGGGCGAGCCTCGCGCGATGGTGCGACGAGCACGGCCTCGGGTTCTGGGTCGGTAGCCCGCAACGTTCGCTGAACGAACACGTCCTGATCCAGCCCGACCGGGAAAAGCACGATTTCGTCCGTGCCGAGGTCGCGGCCGGGGGAGTGGTCGACGACGACTACCTGGCGCTCGAGCGGCTGGTCGGGTGCGAACAGCTCGGGCTTATCGCCAGCGCTGAGTTGCTCGATTGGCGCGCCGACTGCCGGCACGTCAAGAAGCCGACGACTCGCCGACCTCGAAGCGGCCGAGCAGCTCAAGCTGGCGCTGCTGCGCGCAGGGCGGTGACACGATGAGCGCCAGCGCGCGAAGAAAACGAACGGGCTGGTGGTGCGGGGCGCGAGCGACCTGCACGGCTTCCTGCCCAAGGTCGAACCATGCGACGTGCTGCTGCGGCGCCGGCAGGGCGAACCGTGCTCTCAGCTCGGCCGTAGGAGCTTTTCGAGCAGGCCAGCCTAGTTTGAGTCTCCGAATACAGCGGCTCGCACGGGTGCCAGATCACTGCCTTGAAGACCGATGTGTGGGCTGCCGGATTGCGCGCGGTCCGACCGAGCTGGACCAGCTCGGTCGGTAGTTCTGTTGCAACCCGCGCGCATGGTCGGGAGCCCCCGCGCGATCCGGAGCAGCGGTTAGGCTGCGCGTCGCTGCCGGAGATCTGACTTGCGGCTGCCGCAAAATAGTAAAACAAGGTGCGTAAAGCAGAGAGCGTCTAACAATGCGTCGTGTAGCCCGAACCCCAAAGTCCAGGACTCTGAGTGGAGCCGCGGCATGAGCGCACCTACTGACAACGGGGCGCACTATTACGCAACCGATCTGCAGGTCCATACTCCCCGAGACGCAAACTGGAAGGGCCCGAAAGCAACAACGCCCGGTGAGCGCAAGGCCTACGCCGAACGGTTCGTTGCTCACTGTCGTCAGATCGGTTTGCAAGCCGTCGCGATAACGAGGTTGTCCCGTAGCTCGTAGAACTTTGTAGGTGGCGGTCCTCCCGCCTCGTCCGGTCGTGTTGGGACCTTGGCGAGTGCGAAATCAGTCCATCGAGACAGGAGGACCGCTGTGAAGACCGTATCGCCGTGGCAGGACCGCACGGACATCGTGGAGTTGGAGACCGCGGAGTTTGCGTTGCCGGCGCGTGTGCAGGCCGCGCTGGGCGAGCTCGTCGGCGCCGCGCAGGAAGGGCTGCTGGCGCTCAGCGTCGGCGTCGGGCTCGGCGTGCTGGGCGAACTCCTCGAGGAAGAAGTGACCGAGGTCGTCGGGCCGAAGGGCAAGCATGATCCGAACCGCACCGCGAAGCGACACGGCCGCGAGCCCGGGGAGGTCACGCTCGGGGGCCGCCGCGTTCAGGTTCAGCGGCCGAGGGTCAGAACCGCCGACGACGAGAGCGAGGTCCAGCTGCGGACCTACCGGCATTTCGCCGATCGGGATCCGCTCAGCCGTCTGGTGTTGGAGCAGATGCTCGCCGGCGTGTCGACCCGCCGGTTCGTCCGCACTCGCGAGCCGGTCGGGCAGGAGGTGACCGACAGCGAGCGGTCGGCGTCGAAGTCTGCGGTGTCCCGCCAGTTCATCGCACGCACCGCCGAACATCTCAAGCAGTTGATGGGCCGCCGGCTCGATGACGTTCGCCTGGCGGTGCTGATGCTCGACGGGATCGACCTCAAAGGCCGGACCAACATCGTTGCGCTCGGGATCACCACCGACGGGGTGAAGATCCCGCTCGGCCTCTGGGAAGGCAGCTCGGAGAACGCGACCGTCGCGACCGCGCTACTCGCCGATCTCGTCGACCGCGGTCTGGATACCGAACAGGGCGTGCTCGTCGTCCTCGATGGTGGCAAGGCGCTGCGCAAGGCCGTCCGTGACGTGCTCGGCGTCCACACTCCGGTCCAACGCTGCGTGATTCATAAAGAGCGCAACGTGCTCGACCACCTCGCCGAGCGTGACCGGCCGCTGGTCAAACGCCGGCTCCGGGCAGCCTGGGCCGAGACCAACCACGAGGCCGCGATCGAGAAGCTGCAGCTCCTCGCCGACGAGCTCGACCGCTCTCATCCCGGCGCGGCCGCCTCGCTGCGAGAGGGCTTGGAAGAGACCGTCACGATCACCCGGCTCGGGATCAAAGGCACGCTGAAAAAGACGCTGCAGAGCACCAACCCGATCGAGTCGATGATCGAGTGCGTCCGACGCTCCAGCCGCAACGTCAAGCGCTGGCAGAACGGCGACATGGCCCTGCGCTGGACCGCAGCCGGGATGCTCGAAGCCGAGCAGCAATTCCGACGGATCGCCGGTCACGCCAGCCTCGCGAAGCTCGCGATCGCTGTCGAACATGACATCGCCCGCCGCCGCGCTGCTGACCGCCACACCGCCATCGAGGAGGCGCCTATCCTCGTTGCCTGACAATCAACCCCGGACCGCCACCGCGAAATTCCACGGCGACCGGGACATCCTCGCGATAACGGATCACCACGACCTTCTCTTCGCCCCGATCATCAGAAAGGCAGCGCAGGACGAGCGCGACGCGGCCGGTAATCCGCCGGCCCCGCAGCAGCTCATTGTCTTTCCCGGAGTCGAGCTAACGCTGGCGCTCGGCCGACAAGCTCTCCTTGTTCTTGACGCACATTTTCCGGATGACCGCTTAGCGGGCGTCATCCAAGCGTTAGCTATCACCGTAACCGACGATCGTCAGTCGACGTTGTCCGACGTTGTGCCGCTTGAACACATCAAATCCTTTGCCGAGCTTCACGAAAAGCTTGACGAGCACCTGTGGCTTAAAGACCACTACATCGTTTTGCCGAATGTCACCGATGGCGGACTCGGAACCATCCTGCGTAAGGGCATGCAGGCCGAGTACAAGCAAATGCCCTGTGTCGGTGGATACGTAGACGGACCTGTAAGCAATCTCGGAACAGGCAACCTGACGAAACTTGCCGGCGAAGACGCGGCATGGGGCAAGAACCGCTTCGGGGTCTTCCAGACGTCCGATAGTCGCTCGGACGACTTCGCAACCCTTGGTAGCTGATACGTGGGTCAAATGGGCCGAGCCTACGGCCGAGGCGCTGCGTCGGGCGTTTACTAGGCCGCCAGTCGCGCATCGTCCACTCTCAGCCAGAGATCCCATCAGTCACGATCGAGCGCATATCGGTGTCGGCTAGTCGGTACCTAGGCCCGATCGATCTCGCTCTCAACCCCCAATACACAGCACTCATCGGTGGCCGCGGGACCGGCAAATCGACGATCCTCGATTATCTCCGCTGGGGCCTGTGCGACCAGGCCGCGGAAGCGGATGATGACGACTTGGCGAACCCCACAACTCGCCGCGAACGACTGATTGAGGACACCTTGAGATCGGTCCAAGGTCAGGTAGAAGTGCAATTCTCCGTCAACGACATACCGCACGTCGTTCGTCGCAATTCCGAGACGGGCGAGATCCTCCTCAAGGTAGGGGCAAACGAGTACTCCAAGGCTCGCGAAGACGACATCCGAGCTCTCCTCCCGATTCACGCTTACAGCCAGAAGCAGCTTCAGCAGCGTTGCCCTACAGCCGCTAGATGAACTCACCCGCTTTGTGACGGCTCCGATAAGGCGCGACCTCGATGGGATCGACGAGAAGATCGTCGAGGTGTCTGGCCGCTTCCGTGAGAACTACGCGCGAGTCCAGCGAGCAGGAATTGTCGACGCGGCACTCGTCCGCCAGCGCCTTGCAGTCTCGTCGCTCTTCTCCGAGCAGGCGGTCAACTTGCGTCAGGCGATGACCGATCTATCTGAGGCGGATCGCAAGACGCTTGAGGCTAAGCCAGGGTACGACGGGGTTGGAGGATGTCCCGGTCGCCGTGGAATTTCGCGGTGGCGGTCCGGGGTTGATTGTCAGGCAACGAGGATAGGCGCCTCCTCGATGGCGGTGTGGCGGTCAGCAGCGCGGCGGCGGGCGATGTCATGTTCGACAGCGATCGCGAGCTTCGCGAGGCTGGCGTGACCGGCGATCCGTCGGAATTGCTGCTCGGCTTCGAGCATCCCGGCTGCGGTCCAGCGCAGGGCCATGTCGCCGTTCTGCCAGCGCTTGACGTTGCGGCTGGAGCGTCGGACGCACTCGATCATCGACTCGATCGGGTTGGTGCTCTGCAGCGTCTTTTTCAGCGTGCCTTTGATCCCGAGCCGGGTGATCGTGACGGTCTCTTCCAAGCCCTCTCGCAGCGAGGCGGCCGCGCCGGGATGAGAGCGGTCGAGCTCGTCGGCGAGGAGCTGCAGCTTCTCGATCGCGGCCTCGTGGTTGGTCTCGGCCCAGGCTGCCCGGAGCCGGCGTTTGACCAGCGGCCGGTCAGCTCGGCGAGGTGGTCGAGCACGTTGCGCTCTTTATGAATCACGCAGCGTTGGACCGGAGTGTGGACGCCGAGCACGTCACGGACGGCCTTGCGCAGCGCCTTGCCACCATCGAGGACGACGAGCACGCCCTGTTCGGTATCCAGACCGCGGTCGACGAGATCGGCGAGTAGCGCGGTCGCGACGGTCGCGTTCTCCGAGCTGCCTTCCCAGAGGCCGAGCGGGATCTTCACCCCGTCGGTGGTGATCCCGAGCGCAACGATGTTGGTCCGGCCTTTGAGGTCGATCCCGTCGAGCATCAGCACCGCCAGGCGAACGTCATCGAGCCGGCGGCCCATCAACTGCTTGAGATGTTCGGCGGTGCGTGCGATGAACTGGCGGGACACAGCAGACTTCGACGCCGACCGCTCGCTGTCGGTCACCTCCTGCCCGACCGGCTCGCGAGTGCGGACGAACCGGCGGGTCGACACGCCGGCGAGCATCTGCTCCAACACCAGACGGCTGAGCGGATCCCGATCGGCGAAATGCCGGTAGGTCCGCAGCTGGACCTCGCTCTCGTCGTCGGCGGTTCTGACCCTCGGCCGCTGAACCTGAACGCGGCGGCCCCCGAGCGTGACCTCCCCGGGCTCGCGGCCGTGTCGCTTCGCGGTGCGGTTCGGATCATGCTTGCCCTTCGGCCCGACGACCTCGGTCACTTCTTCCTCGAGGAGTTCGCCCAGCACGCCGAGCCCGACGCCGACGCTGAGCGCCAGCAGCCCTTCCTGCGCGGCGCCGACGACTCGCCCAGCGCGGCCTGCACACGCGCCGGCAACGCAAACTCCGCGGTCTCCAACTCCACGATGTCCGTGCGGTCCTGCCACGGCGATACGGTCTTCACAGCGGTCCTCCTGTCTCGATGGACTGATTTCGCACTCGCCAAGGTCCCAACACGACCGGACGAGGCGGGAGGACCGCCACCTACAAAGTTCTACGAGCTACGGGACAACCTCCGGGGTTGGCGTCGCAGAGACAAGCACCCAGCAGAGCACCTAGACGAAGTCGAAACAGCCGCGAACGATCTGCTTACAACCATCCAGCACTCCGTGGCGGAGCTTGAACACGAATTACTACCAACACCCGAATCGATTCAAGAACGCAAGACCAAAGCCCGTGCGAGATGCGCGGCTCGACATCTTGCGCGCGATTGAAAAGCAGGCTGCGGCGGCAATCACGGAACTCGCGGATGCGCGCGCGCCAGAGTCGGCTCTCACTAACGCGCAGGCTGCTCTTACTTCGGCTCTAAACGGGTTCAACGCGCAGTACGAAGAGGTCAAGAAACGATCGACCGCCCACGAGACACGCCTGACAGAGCTTGGCGGCGTCGAGCTCAGCGTCGTGGTAAGGAGGCCGGCGAGCTGCTCGCCGCTCATGAGCGTGACAGGAAGGCGCTCGGCGACCCCCTGACTCGACACGCTGAGCTGCGGAAAGAACTCGTCGAGCTTTACCGCGAGCGCTCAGTACTGCTTACAAATGAGTGCGACCGACTTGACCACTCTCTCCGACGGACTTTTGAAGGCGACGATTAATCGTGGTCAGGGTCTCGATGGTGTCGAGCAACGCTTTCGGGCATTTGTTCAAGGTTCTGGCGTGCGTGGAGCACCGAATCGACGAGTTGTTTCGAGCCCTGCGGATGGGAAACTGACCCACTGCGAAACGTGGGAGACGACGCTGAGACGACGCGAGAAGCTCATGCTTCTCAGCCAAGATGAACCTTTGACCTCTGAACTCACTCCCACCCTGAGCAGGCTTGGCTTCGGAACTGCTGATCAGCAGCGAATTCAAGGAAGGCTGTCAGCCGACGCTTGGCTGGATCTGGTGCTGACCCCTGTTCAGGATGAGCCAACGGTTCGAGTACCGGCGAAAGGAGCAGGAGTACATCGCCTTCAGTGCCGCCTCCGCCGGTCAGCAGGCGACGACGCTCCTTCGTGTGCTTCTGGCCCAAGGCGGAATGCCGCTCATCA
The DNA here is from genome assembly GCA_963844665.1 of uncultured Conexibacteraceae bacterium. GTDB lineage: Bacteria > Actinomycetota > Thermoleophilia > Solirubrobacterales > Solirubrobacteraceae > Palsa-465. The sequence continues at coordinate 20,067 of CAWJPB010000004.1, read as the reverse complement.
TCGATCAACCTGAAGAAGATCTCGATACCCAGGTGGTACAGGAGGTGGTCGAGCAGATCCGGTCATCAAAGACGTCTCGCCAACTGATCTTCGCGAGCCACAACGCCAACCTTGTTGTGCACGGCGATGCAGAGCTAGTTGTCGTCTGCGATTACAGGATCCAAGGCGATCAATCCGGCGGGAAGATCAGCCTTACCGGTGCCATCGACATCGAGGCCGTTCGCAAGGAGATCATCAAGATCATGGAAGGCGGCGAGAAAGCCCTGCTCCTCCCGCAAGCAGCGCTACGGCGTCTGATTTGATGAGCGTCCAGGCCCGACCACCACGCCCTGGTCTGTTTAGGTCAGATCGCTAGCTCCTGGCGGAGTGAGATTCTGCATCCAGCCGGGCAGCAGGCGAGCCGAGTGTCGAGGCCGGAACTCTTAGGCCGCCGAGCAGTGGGACGAACCTGCACCACACCCTACTTCCTCGCCTTACCCACTGAGTCTTAACGCCGAGCGGAGCCGGGGAAGCGGCCCCGCCTGACGTGGCGCGGAGCATGTCGGAATGCTCGACTCGAGTGCTGAGTCGCAATGCAACAGCAGCAGCCCGAGGAGGCCGCGCATGGCCATCGCCGGGCGTCTCGATCGGTTCTGCGAGACCGAAGAGGGAGTTAGCCGTCGTCGTTGCGGCCCTGCAGCCAGGCGGCTTCCCGAGGCCCCGCCTCCCCGTCTCGACCTCTCGCGGAACTCGGGCAATGGTTGAGAGCCCCGCGGAACGGGCTCGACGGGGTCCGGCCGATCTCAGGGTTGGGGGGTGGACCCTGGTGACATCCGACCGCCTCGGTCTATAGAATTCCACTCGTCACAACTCGATATTGCTCCGCTGGAGGGACCTCACCATCCTCCTCCAGCGGAGCCAGATTTGAGTTCCGACGTGCCTGGTCTACTAGTCCTGTCGCTCTCGCACCGTGTGGTGCCGGCGCTGGAAGGAACGATGCCGTCGAGTTGATGACAACTTTTAAAGGAGCAGCAGTGCCTTTTCCTTACAGTGACCTGGGTCACCAGGATGCAGGCAGCGTTGTAGTCGTGACTGTGGATACGCAGGTGAACGTTCGCTTGCTCGATTCGGCCAATTTTCAGCGGTGGCGTTCTGGTGGTAATGCGACTGGCATCCACGTTAAGGCGCTCCGGTCTCCCGTGCGTCTGGAGATCCCTCACTCTGGCCACTGGTACGTGGCCGCAGATTGGGCGGTGCTTCCGGCACGTTCCGCTGGGGCGTGCAGGTGCTTAGCCTGGCTGCCTGATGCTCCCTGTCGGGCACTCCGTCCTTCATCGAGTGCCCGACACAGAGGGATCTTCGACTTGGAGTGGCGGGCGTTCCGCAGACCCTGCTTGGGAAGTTGCGATTGGCGCCCCCCGAGCATATGTAGCGATTCGTCTCGCATTGACCCGATAACGAAAGTGCTCGTTCGATCTGGCCGCTTCCGCTCGAGATCGTGCGCCTCAGCCTCGCCTGGCGCGAACCCGGAGTGACCCGGGCAACCATCCGATCGCACCGGCGGGGCGGCGACGACGGTATCCGGCCGATTGACGTCGTCACGCGTGGAGGCTCGGTCGTGGGTCAGCCAGACAACGCCCGGATCCAGCGCCCGGAACTGAAATGATGGGCACGGTGTCAGAGCCTCCATTGATTGGCCTGCTGGATGACCGATCCCTTGACGGGGCGGTGGATGTCCGCTGCGGTTTGGGTCCGGCACTGTACGCGGAGCTCGTGGCCGCCGACAACTTCGAGACGGCGATGGCGACAGTGCGGGGCTTGTGTGACGCGTGGGGTGGTGCAACGCACCGCTTGTACCCGGTGACGGCCGGCAGCGACCAGCTACCCGCGGATTTCGACGAGGACACCGTCTTTGGTGTGCCAACCTCAGTCGGCGGGTCCGCTGTGCTCGACATGAGCTTTCAGCGCGACTCTCGGCGCGATGTCCATATCTACGACGAAAACGGCGTCGGTACATCACTATTCGCCGCACTCCTAGACTCTGGAGCCTTCGACGGTGTCTCCGTCGGAGTTGTGGACGTTGACTTAGACGATCCGTGGGCAGTTGCGTACTACGGCGTTCTTGGAGACCTGCAACGTGAGGCGTTCCCACCGCACCTCCTGCAGCGTCTTCGTCTGAGGCCAGATGTCGAGTGGGACGACGTCATCGACATGCGAGCCGAGAAACCTTCGCCGCCAGGCGGATCCGATCTGCTGAGCCGACTTAGGGACCCAAACCTGATGGTCCCTGCGCGCTTTTCCTGCAGCCTGCTCAATCTGCCCCTCGCCCCGCGGGACTCTGGCCCCTTCGGCCGTGCCCCTGGTCTCCTCCCAAATCCTTGGGCAGAGAGGGCACTTGTCGGTCCTAACATTGTTGTTGTCTACGAGCCCGGCTGGTATCCGACCTGGCGTTGCTGTGGAACCTGCGAGCGGCGCACGGTCTTCCCCCCGGCTTTCCCTTGGCGGTCCCGACGTCCGTAGATGTTCCCGCTGTACTGCGAAGCTGGTTGGACGAGTACGCGTACACGCCGTTCGGGGCGGGCGGACAGAGGGAACCTCGCCTCGTCAGCACTACCGTCGCGTCGCCGGTTCTGGCAGAGATCGCCGAGACGGCCTCGGGCTACGTCGCGGGAGAGTGGCGGGATTTCCGCGCCGTAGGACGGCGACCTACTCGACTCGGCTTGCGGCTGGTCGAGTTCAAGGACGGTGTAGCGAGGCTTCCATCTTGGACTGATCAGGATCGCATCCAACTTCGAGCGAGCGATGACCGGCGGCCTGGTATGAAGCTCACCGTGTCGGTGACTACGCGACGCATTCCGCCTCTCAAGTCTCTCAGGCCTGAATGGGTCACCCACCCCGGGTATTGGGATTGGGGCTACCAGCTAGATGATCCGGGACCGAACAAGCTCGCGAGCGCCAGATGGCCCACAGGCTGGACAGTTCTTCAGGCTGCTTTGAACGAACGCGGGCTGCGGGCCGAACCCTCGACACCTGGTCGAAGTGCGGCATCACTGCTCCGAAGGATGGGCTCTGAGCAGGGGCTGGAGATGATCCAAGACTCGCAGATTCTCAACTGGCTCCATGATCTCGCCACCGCCCGGGGAATGACTTGGTTTCGAGACCGCGCACGCGACATCGCCCGCGCGGCAGCTGATCCAGCCGAAGGCGAAACAGCTCTGCAAGCCGTCGAGCGTTCGCTGGGCGAGGTCGTTGTGAGGCCCGATGACGAGGAGCAGGCGATCGCTACGGCCGACGAGGTTCGCCGCGTTCTCGGGGGCAGCCGAGAAGCCGTCTCCGCATGGCTCAGATGGGCCGAAGCGACGGCACTCATAGTTCGCGGGGTCCAGATCATATGTCCGCACTGTGGAGCGAAGCCGTGGCTTCCGGTTTCCGATCTCGCGCCGCCCGTGAGGTGCCGCGGTTGCGGTCAGATAATCGACCACCCATATCCAGACGGTGAGCTCAAGTTCCGCTACCGAGCTGGAGAGCCGCTGCTCAGAGTGGTCGGACAAGACGTGCTCTCGCACCTCTTCGCGCTTCGGTTCTTCCTCGATCTTTTCAGACCTTCATACGACAACCCGTCATATCTCTACGGCGGGTACCCCGGCGTCGACATCTACGACAGCGATTCCGACCAGTGCGTAGGAGAAGCTGACGTTCTCCTCATCCTCGCAAGCGGAGAAGTTGTCCCGGGAGAATGCAAGAGGAGAGGGAACGGGCTCACGGAAAGCGAGCTCGCAAAGCTCGAGAAGCTCACCGAACGATTGGAATCCCCGTGGAGCTTCGTGGCGACTCTGGATTGGGGGGCAGATTGTCCGGATCTCTGGGAAAAAAGCGTGCGAGCGCTCCCGGCCAGTCCTCGATTCGCCCTGACAGGTGAGCAGCTTCTCACCTGGCCTGTATCCGGGATGGCCGCACTCGGTTGGACCACCGCAGACAGCGACATGAGAGCCGCTGTACACGCAAATTTCGTTGATCGCCTAGTACATCCGATTCGTCGTGGCTGGTAGTGCAAATCAAGCCCTTCTCTGAACTCACCTCGCCCGATGAGCGCACGCTGCGCTTCGGCGGTTTCGGTCTCTTGCTCGACGGCAAACTAACTCCCGAAGATGCCGCAGAGTTCCAGCAGCGAGCCGTCGCGGGTGCTGCAGCTCAGCGAGACCGTCCCTGAAATGGTCCGTGACAGTTATGAACGACTCCGTGAGCTCCACTCCTACGGCGTTCTGTTCTACGACGCCTTCACGCTCACCAGCGAACTTCGCTGGGTCACACTCGAGATGGCGCTACGAGAGCGCTTCATCGGCTACTACTCGGGGAGCATTCCGATCATTGACCGGGCGGGACACACCGACACTTTTGTCACGTCGAGCTTCTATGAGCTCGGTAAAGCCTTCCGCAAGGGCGGTACGCACGCTCGCGGCTGGAAGCTAGCCCGGGATGCGGCAAGGAATCCGGTTCCGGTGCCGCTCACCTTGGCGCCCCTATTGCGATGGGCTCGAGGCGAGGCTCTGCTCGCGGGACAGCGGAACCGTTACCTCGAGGAGCAGGTATTTCCAGACCTCCGCAATCACTTTGCACACGGGACCGCATTCTCTATCGGGATGCCTAACCGGTCAGCAGAAGGGATTTCCGACCTGGCCGAGATCATCAACCGACTCTGGGGTGAGACAACCTCTCGTGGGCGTCTCTATCCGGGACCGATCGAGCGCCAAGTCCTAGTGATTGGCTGGTCGCAGCCAAGCGACGGGGAGCACTCCCATCATACCCTCGAAGTCATGCACGCAGGTCATCTCAAAGGCACAGCGGATAACGGAGACGACTGGCGGTACATCGTCATTCGCGGCGTATGGGAAGATCCTGAACTGTTCCGTTTCGATGCGGATTTCGAGATGACCACACTCCCTTGTGATCTGATCTGGGGCCCTGGTAACCGCGAGGATTGCCTCGCTTGGCTCAAGAAGGTCGGCCCGGTCGGCGACGTGGTCGATCGCTCTAGACAGACTCTTTGCCATCCGCTTTGACGCAGACAAGGTCTTCCTGCCCCGGCGCCCGAAGGTGCTTGCGGGACTCGAAGGAGCCGCGAGGTCTGGGAGTTGGCTGCTCCTCCGTGCCGACTCCCCGTTCGATGCGTTCCATCACGCTCGCCATCTGAACGAGGGGACCGACTGTGCTGACGATGCACGATGTCCCGTCGAAGAGGTTGCCTCGGGAACCTGGTCGGAGGTCGTCGAGCCGCCAAACGAGCGAGCCCTGGCTTTTCGCCAGCCGCTCTCCAACACGTCCGGGTTCCGCGCCGACACCCGTTTCCCGTGACGGTCGGGGCCGAGTAACACCAGCACGTCCCGCGGCGAGGTGCTCTATGCGTAGGCGGGAGACGATCGCTTTGCTCCCAGGGAGCGACCGCTTGCACTATCGCAACAGCGACGTCTGGGGGTAGACGACGTTTTCGATCGTTGATTTTGCGCGGGCTACTCACGCGAGCATCCGGTAGCTCCTGGTGAGGCAGAGGTCACAGGCGCCCACGGATGTGATGCCACCATACGCTTGCACATCGCGAGCGATCGCGCCCGGGACGGGAGGTCCGGGGCCGTGCCTCAGTCTCCAGCGGCCTTTAGCATCGCAAGCTCCTGGCGAACCGACTCAAGCTGCGCCGCCTTCCACGCCTCGTCCTGCCAGCCCATCAGCTCAAACCTGGCGTCCGCAGCGCGGCGTAGGCCCTTCAGGATGCAGGCTGCCTGCTGGTAGACCGAATGGTTCGTCGTAGCGATCGCAACGGTGAAGAGGCCACTGAGCGGGTCCGGCTCGGCGGTGCGGTTTCAAGCGCGTGCTCAAGGCCAAAGTACGTGACGTGCGAAACGGCCGACAGCCGCGACCAGAGTAATTTGCCGATCTTGCTCGTCTCGTCGTCGACCAGCAAGCCTCGTATCCCGGCGGCCGGCGCGGGCCGTCCTACGTCGCCAACGAGCGGCTTTCCTCGGCTGTGGCGCACCCATGGTTTGCCGTCCCAGTCCGTGACCGCCCATCCGAGGTTGGCGGCGAAGCCGAGCCAGTCCTTGAGGTGCTGCTTTGACTTGTCTTGCAGCTTCAACTGTCGGACCTCAACGGCCGAGTAAATGAACTCGCTCAGCCCGCGCTTCACGCGCTCGTCTCGCGCGACGCCGGGCTCGTTCAGCCACCAGCAGACCATCGCGGATTCGAGGGCCGCTCGCGCCTGAACCAGATGGCCGTAGAGCGGCATCCGCTCGGTCGTGAAAGGTGCCGCGAAGGAGCGCACATAGTCGGTCGCAGCAGTGAGAGTCAGACCGCCAAGCGAATGCGTGAGCGTGATCGGGGCATCCATGCCGCTGCGGCGCGCGTAGTCCTGCTCGTCGCTGAGCTCCCTCATCGCCGGGGCATCAACGTGCGGCTGGCGGCCAAACCTAGGAGCGACGGCGTCGACCGCTTCCGTGAGTGTTCCGATGGCTTCGACCACTGGCCGGACCGCCTCCCTGAAACCCTCCGCATCGACAGTCGAAAACGTCGTCATGTGCTTCGGCTCCAGCCGGTGGCGACCGCTTCAGCGCGGTTGGGGGAGTCGTTTGTTACTCCCTAGTGTTACTCCCTAACTTCAGATCGCTCGATCCGCTGGCCCTAGAAGCCTGAAAAGCCTTTGTTTACGGGCTTTCCCGAAGCAGGGGAGACAGGACTCGAACCTGCAACCCCCGGTTTTGGAGACCGGTGCACTACCAATTGTGCTACTCCCCTTCGGTTGGCCCATTGTAGGAGGAGCTACACGAGCCATGGTCGCGACTCTAAACTGCGAGCTTCACCGCGGGCGAAGTGTTGTGGTGGCACCGAAGCCTTCCAAGCTTCTAGGGCGGGTTCGATTCCCGTCGCCCGCTTCATCTGGTGCGTGGTGATCCAGGTCACCCATCAATTCCCGCGCCCGCGCCCACATGCGCTCCACGTTGGCAAGCTTGACGTCCTCATAGCCGCGCACCATGTCCGGTAGCTGGATGACCTCGAGCACGACGGCCGCCGTGGAGGGGACAAGTTGCTCCAGTGCCTGCGCGACCAGCTGCCGGTATTTGCCGATCAGCGCTCGCTCGGTCCGCCGCACCTTCGTATGGGCAAAGGGATCGAGGCCGGTCCCGCGCAACCGCTTGGATGCGCGCAACGCCCTGAACAACGGTGTCGCCGAGCGACCCAGGGCGAGCTTGCGTTTCATCCCCAGACTCCGCAGCAGCGGCGGGTGCAGCAGCACCTTGACGCGAGCGTCGTCACCAAGCTCGCTGCGCAGCCGGGCCTGCTCGACGAGGTCCAGATGCAGGCGCGCGACCTCATACTCGTCCTTGTAGGCCATCAGCTTGAATAGGCCATCGGCGTAGGCGCTCACAAGCTCGCCGCCGCCATCGCCAAGGCGCTCCTGGACAGCAATGCCCAGCGTCTGAACGTCATCGACGAACCGCTTGGCGTAGCGCCTGCTCTGGTAGGAGACCAGCTCGGCCGCGTATCGCTCGATCAGCTCGGCCAGTGTCGCGTCCGGGTCCCGAGCGACGCCTGATCCGGCCGCCACCGGTGTAGTTGTCTCGGGCAGCAGCTCCGGTCGCGCGACCGTCACGCGCCCCCAGCGGAACGCCGCCAGGTTGGCCTCGACCGCCGCGCCGTTGAGCTCGATTGCGCGCTCGATTGCGTCCGCCCGAACCGGCAGGCAACCATGTTGGTAGGCGGCACCGATCAGCAGCATGTTCGTCTGCAGGTGACTGCCGAACAGCTGCTCGGCCAGCACCTCGGCGTTCAGAGCAAGCGCCTCGCCACCGCGGGTCAGCCGCCGCACGCGATTGACCAGTCGTGCCGGTTCCGGGCCGAGCACGCCGGGGTCGAGCACCATCGAAGCCGTGGGCGCCACACCGGTGTTCAGGACGGCCACCGTCCGTCGCGCGTCCAGCACCTCGAGTGTTGGCGGCGCGACGGTACCCAAAAGGTCGAAGCCGATCAGCACGTCGACACCGCTGCGGCTGGCCCGCACCTGTCCCTCGATCGGCGCAGGAGAGATCCGCAGGTCGGAGATCACAGGGCCGCCCTTCTGGGCAAGCCCGGTCTGATCCAGCGCCGCCGCGAACAGCCCGTCGAGGTGAGCGGCGGTTCGCAGAATCGCGGCCGCCGTCACCACGCCGGTGCCGCCAACACCAGGCATCCGGATCAGCGCGTCCTCAGGCACGCGCAGCTGGGGATCGGGCAGAGTCAGGTCCGGAGCGGCCCGCACCGGGGCGCGGGTCTCAGGCTGCGACCCGCTTGACTGCACGACCAGGAACGACGGGCAGTCGCCCTTCACGCAGCTCATGTCGAGGTTGCAGGAGCTCTGGTGGATGCGGGTCTTTCGACCAAACTCGGTCTGCACCGGCTGCACCGACAGGCACGACGACTTCTCGCCGCAGTCGCCGCAGCCCTCGCAGACGCGCTCGTTGATCCAGACGCGCTGTGCCGGCTCAGCCAGCTGGCCGCGTTTGCGCAGCCGGCGCTTCTCAGTGGCGCAGCGATCGTCGTGGATCAGCACGGTCACGCCCTGTACCGCCGCGAGCTCAGCCTGCGCCTGGTCCAGTTGGTCGCGATGTCGCACTGAGGCGATCGCCGCCAGCTCCACGCCGCTGTAGCGCTCGGGCTCGGGGGTGGTGATCACCACCTGCCGGACGCCCTCGGCCTCGAGTTCGGCCACGATCTGCGGAACCGCCATCTTGCCCTGTGGCTGCTGGCCTCCGGTCATCGCGACCGCCTCGTTGTACAGCAGCCGGTAGGTGATGTTGACTCCGGCCGCGACAGCCGCCCGGATCGCGAGCGAGCCGGAATGGTGGTAGGTCCCGTCACCGATGTTCTGTGTGAAGTGCTGCTCGCCTGCGAACGGCGCAAGACCGAGCCACTGGCCACCCTCGCCGCCCATCTGCGGCATCCCCAGCAGCTGGCCGCGACGCCCGGGAAGATCAAGCGCAACCATCGTGTGACAGCCGATGCCGACGCCGACGAGTTGATCGGGCGCCGCCCTGGTCGAGCTGTTGTGTGGACAGCCCGAGCAGAAGTACGGCGTGCGCTTCATTTCAACAGCCAGTCGATCCAGTGGGTGGGAACGATCGTCGAGAACCGCGGTCAAGCGCGCCGCCAGCGATTCACCGGCGATCTCCGACGGCAGGACCCGGGCCAGCGCACAGGTGACGTCATCGGCCGACACCGAACCACGCAGCGGCAGCAGTGGCCGCCCCTCACGGTCCTCCTTGCCCAGGACCCACGGCGCGTCCGGCATCCGGTAGAGCGCCTCCTTCAGTTGCGACTCGACGAACGGAAGCTTGTCCTCGACCACCAGCACGGTCTCGAGCCCGTACGCGAACGATCGCAGCTGCGCAGGCTCGAGCGGCCAGGGCATCGAGATCTGCACGAGCCGCAGCCCGATCTCCTCGCACTCATCAGGACCGAGCCTGAGGTCCGCGAGCGCGCGAAGCACCGCCTGGTACCCGAATCCTGAGGCGAACAGGCCGACCCGTGGGCGTCGCGGTTCGAACTTGACGCGGTTCAGATACGCGTCGAGCGCGTATTCCTGGACACGCTGCAACCGCGTCCCGAGCAGGTCCTCCTCGGCCTCGAGGTTCGTGGGCGTAAGCAGCACCGGCGGGCGCTGCTGTTCGCGTATCGGGAACGATGGGATCTCCGCGAAGGCCGAGCCGGCCTGCGCCATACCAGTTGAGTCAGCGAGCTCAGTGACGATCTTCAGCCCCGACCACACCCCGGCGTGCCGCGAAAGCTCGACCGCGTGCAGCCCGAGGCTGAGAATCTCCGCAATTGTCCCCGGTGCCAGCAGCGGCATCACGAGACTGCGGCAGGAGCTCTCGCACGCCCCCGGGACCGTCGATGACTTTGCCATCGCATCGTCCCCGATCAGAGCAACGGCACCGCCGAGCGGAGCGGTGCCAGAAAGATTGCCATGCCTGATCGCATCCATCGCGCGATCGAGCCCTGGCGTCTTCCCGTACCAGAATCCGGTCACGCCCTGCTTGGTGGCGCCCGGCAGCTCGCCGAGCAGCTGAGTTCCTGCGACCGCCGTCGCTGCGAGCTCCTCGTTGAGTCCTGGCCGAAACACGATGCCCGCCGCCTGCAGGTGCCGCGCGGCTCGCTGCAGCTCGAGATCGAGGCCCCCGAGCGGCGAACCCGGGTAGCCGCTGACGAACACGCCGGTGTCGCGACCGCGGCGCGCATCGAGCTGGCGCAGGTCGAGCATCATCCGGACCAGCGCCTGCATCCCGTCGAGCAGCACTCGCTCGGATGCGGCGGTGTAGCGATCGTCGAGCGTCAGCTCGCGCAATGGCGTCGCGGTTGTCATGCGTGCACAAGCGTCCGTTCACGGCGCGCGGCGCCGCTGCTTCGCGCGCCGTCTGCAGCGTTCCGTGCGTCCTCCAGGATCCGGCGAACACGGGTCTTCGCGACAGTCAGCGGCGTCTCGCCCGTGGCTGACGCCGTCTCGAGCAGCTCGTGCGTCCGCGCACCGATTCGCAGCACGTCGTCCTGAAGCCGCGCCTCGCCGTGGCCGGCACGCAGCGCGTGAATCTGGATCACGCCGCCGGCGTTTGAAACAAAGTCGGGCACATAGATGATCTGGCGCGCTGCCAGCAGTGGGGCGCAGCCAGGATCGGCGAGCGTGTCGTTGGCGGCGCCGACGAGCATCCTGCAGCGCAGCCGTCCAACGGTCGCCGGCGTTACGACCTTCGCGACCGAGCAGGGCGCGAACAGATCGCACGGCGTAGTGATGGCGCCGTCAGCGGGGACGGTGCTGCCGCCGACCTCGGCAGCCACGGCGGCGGCTCGCTTGGTGTCGATGTCGGAGATCACTATCTCAGCGCCGTCAGCGGCCAGGTCGCGCGCCAACGCCGCGCCGACATGACCTGCCCCCTGGATCAGAACGCGCGTGCCCTCGATGCCCTCACGGCGATCGGTGTGCTCAACTGCGGCGCGGGCTGCAGCAGCCACGCCGATGGCCGTCCATGGGGACGGATCCTCTTGGTTGCAGGAGACCTCGGCGCCGGCGTCGCCCATCGCCTGCAGGTCGGCAACCGTGGTGCCCATGTCGACTCCAGGCAGGTAAGCGCCGCCGGTGCGGAGCACGAATTCTCCGAAGCGTCGCATCAGCTCGTATCGGTTGACCTCGCCCGCTGGGGCAAGGATCACGGACTTTGCACCACCGTAGGGAAGGCCCGCAAACGCGTTCTTCAGGGTCATCGTCGCAGCCAGACGCTGCGCTTCGATGATCGCCGCTTTGTCAGTCGGATATGCGACGCAGCGCACGCCGCCGAGTCCAGGTCCCAATGTCGTGTCGTCGACTGCGATTGCTGCGCGCAGCTCAACTCGGTCGTCCCGACACAGCTCGAGCTGCTCACCGTGCCAGGGATCCCAAGACACCTCTTCCATCTCACCAGCCTCCTCCGTCAATACTCGAGAATCTCATAAGCATGTGAACGAAAGAGACGTGCGCAACTAAGTCGCAGCGATCCAGCGCAGCACGCAAGAATCTTGCGCCTCTGGCCGGCTCTGTGGCGGAATAGGTATCGACCGCGCAGGAAAACTGGCTATGGTGAACGGATGCCGCTGGAGAACGTGGAGATCGATCACATCGATCAGCAGATCATCGAGCTGCTTCGCGACGACGCCCGGCGCACGATCACGGACATCGCGTCGCGTGTGAACCTCTCCCGGCGCCTGTAAAGCGCAGGATCGACAGGCTCGAGCGGCTCGGCGTGATCACCGGCTACACGGTCACAGTCGATCACGCACTGCTCGGCCCGTCGATCGATGCGTTCACGGAGCTGCGGTTCGCCGGCGACGCCGACATCGACGAGATCCTCGCGTCCGTCGAGCAGATCGATGAGATCCGCGAGGTGTTCACGATGGCCGGCGATCCGGACGCGCTGCTGCGCATCCGCGTCAACGACGTCGAACATCTGAAGGCGGTCGTCAACCGGCTGCGCCGCACCGGTCGCGTGACCGGCACCAAGACTCTGATGGTGTTAGACCGCTGGGCCCGCTGACCCGGCTCGCTGACCGCCCCAGCGTCCGTCCGCCCGCAGGGTTTGTCCGCCTCCAACGTTTGTCCGCCCCCGGCGTCCGCCGTTCTGGTCGCTGGGTCCCTTGGATGACCACTCACACGTGTGACGAGCGTGACGTGGTGTCACGGAACCGTTACAAGCGCACAATTTTCGAGCGCGCTGTCACACTTTCGACAGATTTGACACACATTTGCAACACGTGTGACATCCCCGAAAGGGAACACCACGGTCCGGGTGCCGCCTGTGCTGCGCCGATGCGACCTCAGGACGGCGGGGCGGCCTATCGCCGTCCCGCCGCGTTCGACCGGTTCCTCTAGAGGCTCTGGGCCAGCTTCACCAGACTCGCGAGCTTCGACTTCGCGAGGTTGTTCTCGACCGTGGCCCCGTAGACCTTGGTTCCGGATGTCGTGACGATGCTCTGAATGTGGATACCGGCCGCCGAAGCAGTCATGTAGAGCGACGTGCCTCCGAATCCGGAGTATGGCTCGATCTTCAGCCCTGCAGCCTTCAGTTGCCGCTGGGTCAGTGTCTTCAGCTCTGAAGCTGTCAGCGGTCGGGAGAGTGTTTCGATGGACACGGAGACCGATTTCTTGAGCGCAGCGAGACTCTTCGGCGATCCAAAGGTGCAGTCGAGCGTCTGAAAGGAGATGCCGAAGTTCCTTTTGGAGGCCTTCTCCTTGATGATCAGGCCGGTCGCGGCTGGAACCTTGTAACCCACGATCGCCGATACTGATGAAGGACTCACCTTGCTGCACGCCTGAGTTGCCTTGGATGTATCTGCGGTTCTGGCTGCCGCCGTGCCTGCGCAGGCGCCCACGCAAGCGATGACAGCAGCCATCGCGAAGATGCTTCGTTTCATGCCCCTTGCCTCCAACTGGTTGTCGATATTGCAACCGGAGTCGCCCCCGAGGCATCCGTGCCCCGATACCTCAATCTAGCCGCTGTTCCGGGCGGCGGCACTTTCTCGCAGCGAACGTTTATGAGCTCGCTTCGCGGCTTGGTATTGGGCGAGGGCGTCGGCTGAGTCAACGTCGCCGAGCGTTGGATGGGAAGGTATGAGGTCTTTGGCGACGCTCACGCCAAAGCGCTTGGCGAGGACCGACCCCAGTGACTTGATCTTCATGTCGCCAAAACCGGGAAGTGCCGACAGGCGCGCGCGGAGGTCGGACGCACCGGTGGCTTCGTTCCAGATGCGGGACGCATCGCCGCCGTACTCGTCGCGCACGATCGCGGCGAGCTCTTGAGTCTTGGTCGCCATGGCGCCGGGGAAGCGATGGATCGCGGGCTTCTCGCGGAAGACCATGTCAAGGTCGGCGTCCGCGAGTGCGGTTGCGTCGAGTGAGCCAAGTCGCTCGCGGATCGCCAACGGTCCCGAGAATGCCTTCTGCACGGTGACCTGCTGGTCCAGCAAAAAGCCGATCAGCAGCGCCATCGGATCCTCTGCCAGCAGTTCGTTGGCGGTGTCGTCGCCGGTGAAGTAGAGACGATCGGTCACAGCCGAATCCTATCCGCGTTTTCCCGTGGCGGGCGGTTCAGGACCACCCGGCATGAGTGCGTGGAATGCCGGTCGGCACCGATTCGGCGGACATTGCGCGTTGGAAGCATTCGGGTTGTCCGGAGGACCGCCGAGCGCCGTCCACAGCCCAAGGATCATCCCTCCGGCCTGGAAGAAGCAGACCTCGTCATCCGGCTGCTACGCGCCCTCCCAGCCGAGTGCTTCGTAGAACTGCCTCCGGAGAACGGACGTTGTGCGCCAGCTCGATGCCCGGGCGGCACGATCGTGCGCCACACGCATCGGGCCGACTGGGGCGGTACGACCGGCGCCTTCGCCGACCCTGACGGCTACGTCTGGGAGGTCGCCCACAACCCGGGCTGGACGCTGCTTGAAGACGGCAGCATCCGCCTGTAGCCATGCAACGAGTCACCGACTATTTGCGGGGCAAGTGACTCACTTCGCTCAGTCCGCGTTCACTCCGGGGCTCTCAGGACCACGACGCAGTTCTGACCGCCGAACCCGAATGCGTTCACAGCGGCGGTTCGCACGGTCGCCTGACGCGCGACCAGCGGCACGTAGTCCAGGTCGCAGGCAGGGTCGGGCGTGTCGAGATTGATCGTCGGCGGCACGATGCTGTCCCGCATCGCGAGCAGACAGACCATCGCCGAGAGCGCGCCGGCGGCGCCGATCAGGTGCCCGACCATCGACTTGGGCGAGCTCACCAGCAGCTCGTCCGCCGCGGCACCGTAAACGTCGCGGATCACGCTTGTCTCGACGGCGTCGTTGATCCGCGTGGCGGTCCCGTGTGCACAGATGTAGTCGACATCCGACGGGGAGGTGCCGGTGCGGTCGAGCGCGAGCTTGATCGCGCGTCGTGGCTGCCGGCCGGTCGGGTCCGGGTGACTGATGTGGAACGCGTCGGTGGTCAGCGCCCCGCCCGCGACCGTCCCATAGGTGCGCGCACCGCGGGCGCGGGCATGCTCAACGGATTCGATCACGAACAGAACAGCCCCCTCGCCGTAGACGAAACCGTCACGGTCAGCGGAGAACGGCCGGCTGGCGCGCTCGGGCTCGTCGTTGCGGGCTGACAGCGCGCCCATGTTGGCAAGGCCGGCGAACATCACCGGCGCGATCCCGGCGTCGGTGCCGCCGGCGATCACGACATCCGCCTCACCGGCGAGGATCAGCCGGCGGGCCTCGAGCAACGCCGCGTTGCCGCTTGCGCAGGCCAACGCGCTGGCGGTGACCGGACCGTGCAAGCCAAGGTCGATCGCGACCTCACAGGCCGGCATGTTCGGAATCATCTCCGGGACGTAGTAGGGACTGACACCGCGCAGACCCTCGGCCAGCAGCCCCTCGACGTTCGCCTGCGTCTCAGGTATCCCGGTGACGGCTGTGTTCACGATCACGCCGACTCGTTCGTAGTCGGCGACCGACTCGATCCCGGCGCCCGGCTCGAGTCCGGCATCGGCGAACGCCTCACGCGCCGCCGCGACGGCCAGCTGCGAGAACCGCGCCGAGCGGCGCGAGCGCTTGGTTCCGAGCAGTGCCTCCGGGTCAAAGCCCTTGACCTCGCCTGCGATTCGGGTCGGCAGTCCTGTGGGGTCAAACAGCGTGATCGGGCCGATGCCTGACTCGCCGGCCACGAGCCGGCGCCAGGTCGTGGGCACGTCGTTGCCGAGCGGGGTGACGGCGCCGATCCCGGTTACGACCGGATCGGCGCTCTGGGAACCAACGGCGCTCACGGATGCACCAGCAGCCCGGCGGCCTCATCCTCACGCGCCTGTTCGCGAACCCTGTAGTGAAGCTTCTTGCCGGTCGCCGTGAGCGGGATCTGATCGACGAACCGATACGCGCGCGGGCGCTTGTAGTCGGCCAGCATCGGGTGTTGGCGGCTGTGACGCTCCAGCTCGGCGGCGTCCAGCGGGACGCCGCCGGAGGCAACGACGTAAGCGACGACGAGCTCACCCCATTGCGGGTCCGGTAGGCCGACGACCACCGAGTCGGCGACGCCCGGATGCTCGTTCAGCACCGCCTCGACCTGAGCGGGGTGCACGTTCTCGCCGCCGGAGATGATCATGTCGTCCTTGCGGCCGACGATCGTCACGTAACCGTCCGCGTCCCAGGTGGCGAGGTCGCCGATGTAGAGCCAACCGTCGCGGAAGCGGGCGGCCTGCTCGTCGGGGTTGTTGACGTACGCGTAGCCGGACTTGACCGAGCGCACGATCACCTCGCCGACCTCCGCGCCGTCCTGGGAGGCGAGCTCGTCGGGCGCGGCGAAGCGGTCCTCGAAGACCTTCACCACGGCGACGTCGTCGTCGGTGCAGGAGCGGCCGGCAGAGCCGGCGTGCTCAGGCAGGTCGGCGGGGCGCAGGAAGGTGTTCCAGAACGCCTCGGTCGTCCCGTAGCCGTTGAAGATCCGTGGTGTCAGGAGCTCCTGGTAGCGCAGGCAGGCCTCGCGGTCGAGCGGCGCGCCCATCGTCACGATCCCGTTCAGGCTCGACAGATCCCGGGGGCGCTGCTGCTGCTCGGCGCTGAGCAGCGCGAGGTTGGTCGGCGCCCCTATCAGGAAGGTGAGCCGGTGCTCCTGCACCCAGTCGAGCACGGTCGCGGCGTCGAACGTTCGCATCGGAACCGCCTCGGCGCCCACATAGAACGTGGGGTTGGGTCCACCCGAGTAAAGCCCGCCACGGTGAAACCAGGGGGTCATGTTGAGGGTGCGATCCTCCGGCGTGAGCGGGAAGTGCATGATCACGTCGTGGGCCGAGAGCACCTCGACGACGTCCGGGAGCGATACCCCCTTCGGCAGGCCGGTGGTTCCAGAGGTGTACAGCCGCGTCGTCTCGGCGTAGATTCCACGGTCGGGTGTTGCGGGTGGTGGCGCGCCCTGATCGGCGATCAGCTCGCCGAACGGCAGGGCGGCGCCGACCGGCCTGCTCCAATCCTCCGGATCGACGCCAACCACCAGCTCGGGCTGATGATCTGCGAGCCACAGTGACTCGGCACCGGCGGCCCCGAGGCTCGCGTCGAGTATGAACACCTTCGGGCGGCTGTCATCGAGCACGTGCGCGATCTCGCCGGATGCGAGCCGGAAGTTGATTGGAGCCGCGATCGCGCCGAGGCGCTGGGCCGCGATCCAGGTCAGCGCGAATTCAGGACCGTTGAGCAGATCGAAGACGATCACGTCGTCGACCTGGACGCCTCGCTCGTGGAGCCCGGCTGCGAGCCGGCCGGTGTCCTCCCAGAGCTGGGCATAGGTCCAGCGACGGCCGCTCACCGGGTCGTGCAGCGCCGGGCGCGAACCGAACCGAAGGCTGTTGCGCCGGACGCCGGCGAGGTACCCGAACTCGTGCTCGAACACCCGCCTGAACTGCTCGGGGCTGTACGTGTACTGCGACTGCGTTGAACTGCTCAATCCGTCTCCTCCTGCGGTCAGGCTGCGTCGGTCAGCGATGCTATTGCGCTGACGGCCTCGGCCAGACGCTCGGTCTGCTCAAGTGGGCGCGAGCCGAGCGGCAGCAGCAGGATCTCTGAGACCCCGACATCGATATAGCGCTCGAGGAACTCGGCGACGTGATCAGTGGCGCCGCATGCGGTCCAGCGTTCGACGCGATCGAGTTCCATCCCGTACTGGCCACGAAGATGCGCGTCCGCCTCAGCCCTGGCGACCGCGGGATCTGAGTCGACGTGGGCAAGCACCAGCAGCGAGATGCTCGGAGCGGGCCGGCCGTTCGCCTGCGCGAGCTCTGCCAGACGCTCGCCCCGCTGGGCGAGTGTCTCCGGTGATACCCACATCGGCAGCCAGGCGTCACCAAAGCGGGCCGCCCGCTCGACCGCGCGGTCGCTGCGCCCGCCGACCAGCACCGGCGGCATCCGCGCTGGGGGCGCCAGTGAGTGCTCGGTGCCCTCGGCGAGAAACTGAGGCAGCAGTTCCAGCGCGTGGTCGAGGCGCGCACCGCGTTTGGTCAGCGGAACCTCCGCCGCCTCGTATTCCTGCGGAAACTCACCGCCCACGCCGACACCCAGCCGCAGCCGGTCGCCTGAGAGCAGCTGCAGCGTCGCGATCTGCTTCGCCGCCCAAGCCAGTGGGCGCATGCCCAGCAGCATCACGCTGAAGCCGAGTTGGACACGCATGGTGACGGTGGCGGCGACGCCGAGACAGGTGGGCGCGTCGAGCCCCGGCGCCGGGCACTTCAGATGGTCGCCCGCCCACACCGACGCGAAGCCGAGCTGTTCGGCCAGCCGGGCCGCCTCGGCCACCGGGAACGGCTCGCCGCGCCGCAGCGGGTCGAAGGTCGGCAGCAACACACCCCAATTCGTCATCTGGGATCGAAGCTAACGAACTTGGCGGCCGGCGGCTGGCAACTACAGAAGACCGGGGGGTTGGGTCGTCGACTCGCGTCGCGCATGACGCCGTCGGCCGGATGCGCGATCCTGCGCACCATGAGTGAGAGGGATGGTGGGGACAGGCGGCCGCCCGAGCGGCGAGCCCCGATCCAGCGGCGTGAGGCATTCCGCCTGCACATGAAGGTGCCGGTGGTGGTGGATTCGCCCGTCCGGCTCACCTGCGAGCTGGTCGACATCTCGGTACTGGGCCTCCGGGTCGATCGAACGCTGCCGTGCCTGCACGGAACCAAGGTGACGTTCCGGCTGCAGCTGCCTGACTACGGAGAGAGCCCAGAGGCGAGTGAGCTTGAACTGGTCGCGGAAACGGTCACGATCGCCGACGATCACACCGGCCTGCGGTTCGTCGACCTGAGCCCGTTCGAGGCGCGCGAGGTCCGTGATCTCGTCTACGCGCACCAGCGCCGGCTGCTCGCCGGCCCGTTCCGGCTCACGCTCGATCGTCGCATCCGTGGCCGTCGCGAGTAGCGCGAGATGGTGATCGTCGCGGCTGTGGCCGCCGCGATCGGCTGGGGTGCGTCGGACTACTTTGGCGGGCACCTGTCGCGGCGTGATGCCCCGGTGTTCAAGATCGTGGCATTGACCGAGCTCGGTGGGGTGGTGGTGCTGGTTCCGGTGCTGGCGGCACGCGGCGTCGCACCCCCGCTGAGTCCGCGGCTGCTGCTGGCTGCCGGCGCCGGAGTGTCGGTCACCCTCGAGTTGAGTCTGATCTACCGAGCGCTGAGCCGCGGCAACGCGTTTGCGACCGCGCCGGTCGGATCACTCGGAGCGGCTGCCGCGGTGACGGTCGGGATCATCTCCGGCGACCCGGTGTCGCTGGTGATCGGTGTGGGCCTGGCGTGTGCGCTGGCCGGCGGCGCAATCAGCAACCGGAGCTCACCTGACGGCGTCGGCAACGGCAGTCGCAGCGGCAGTGGGAGTCGCAGCGGCAGCCGCGGCGGCGACCCTGTCCGCGACGCGATCACGCTCGTGGCGGCCGCGCTCGGTGTAGGCGCGACGCTGACGCTGTTGCACGCGGCTGGGAGGCTCGACCCGTTCTGGGTGACGGCGACCCAGCATCTGGCGACCGCCGTCTCAGCCGGGCTGGTGGCGGTGGTCAGCGGGACTCGACGGCGCGGAACTCCACGCGGGGCGGCCCCGCTGGGCCGGGCTCGACCGAGCAGCGCCCGCCGGGACGCAGCGGCGCGCCCATCGCAGTCGTCCGGGATCGGACGCGCGCAGCTTCCAGCGCTCGCGCTGGTGGCCCTTGCAGGGACCGGAGGCGACCTGGCCTATGTCACGGCTTCCCACCACGGTGGAGAACTCAGCATCGTGTCCGCGATAGCGTCGCTGTATCCGGTGATGACGATCGCGCTGGCTTGGGTGCTGACCGGGGCCCGGGCCGGCCGCACGCAGGCGATCGGTGTCGCGATCGCGTTGCTCGGAGCGGTGCTGCTGGGTGCGGCCGGCGGCTAGCTGAAGAACAGCTGCTCGAGCTGGGGCCGCGGATCAGGCGTGGGCGAGATGTACCCGTCGACCGCCGCGTACTGCCATCGCGGACCGGTGGTCAGCAGCTGATCGAGCGCGTGGATGATCGCGTCGACGTCGTCACTGCCGGTGCCCAGGCCGATGCTCGCCCGCACCGCGCCGACGTCCGCCAGGCCGAACCGCGCGAGCAACGGATGCGCGCAGAATTTGCCACCGCGAACGCCGATCCCGTGCTCGGCGGAAAGGTAGGCGGCAACCAGATCAGCGCGGTACCCCGGCACGTTGAAGCTGGCCACGCCGACGACATCGCTGTGCTCGCGCCAGATCCGCAGCGGTTCGATTCCGAGTCCTGCCAGGCCATCGAGCAACTGCCCGTAGAGCTCCAGCTCGTGCTCGCGGATCACGTCGAAGCCGATCCGCTCGAGCGACTGCAAGGCTGCCCCCAGCGCGACCGCGCCGACCAGGTTGGGCGTCCCGCCCTCGTGACGAGCGGGGGAGGGCTTCCACTGGACGTCGTCGATACCGACACTGATCACCGCGCCGCCTCCGCGCTGATGTGGCTGAGTCGCGTCGAGCCAGTCGCGGCGGCCGACCAGCGCCCCGGCGCCATAGGGTGCGTAT
>CAWJPB010000003.1:0-624327 GCA_963844665.1 uncultured Conexibacteraceae bacterium | reverse complement strand
TTATTTTTCAGTCTCGAGCCGTCTGGCCAGTGTGGTCAGGCGGCTCGAGTCATTTAGGCAGAGCTCGGGCGCTCGCAGCCAAAGCGAGTGCCTTGGCTGCGACCGTGGCGAGGCGCGGCCGGTCCCGGTTACAGAGGCCCGCTCAATGAGCGGTGCGCGACCGTCCGGCAGCGGTCGACGGCTTCGAGGCGGCCGTGCGCGCCGGCGAGGCACAGACCGCCGGCCGCTCCGGGACAGATCCCGGACGACGAGACACCGGTCCGGCAACAGCCAGCCGCTGTGGCCCGAAGCCACGACCAGCTGCCGGCGTCCAGCTGAGCTGAGCGGAATGTTGACGGCGCAGTCTCTCGTGATCAACGTCGGCGTACAGGTTGTGACCGTCGGCGACGTAATCGAAGTCGCCCAGGAGGATGTCGTCGATGTGCGCACTCAAGAGAGTGGCGAGACGGATGATGGCTTCACGGAACATATGTTCGTAGAGTACGTCCGGCGTCGGACGGAATACGCCGTTTTCCTGCAATTTTCATTGCAGCTGAACTGAGGCGCCCTCGGCTTGGCTCGGGACGCCCCTGCTCGAACGACCTCCGGCAGCGGCAGATCAGCCGAGCGCCGACCAGACCTCGAGCTTGGTCCGGATGCGATCGACCACGGCAGTGGTGAACTCTGTGGTCCCGGCAGCGCCGCCAAGGTCAAAGGTCTTGACGCCGGACGCGATGGTTTCGAGCGCCGACTCGTAGATCGCGCGGGATGCGCGCTCGGCGGGCACGCCGGCGCGGTCGGCCGCGTGGTGCATGACCGCACCGCAGGCGAGGATCATCGCGAGCGGATTGGCGAGATCCTTGCCCAGCAGCGCCGGCGCGGTTCCGTGTGGCGCCTCGGCCATTGCGACGGTGGTGTCGTAGCTGTCGTCGAACGCAAGCAGGATCGACTCGGCGCCCGCAATCGATCCGAACATCGGCAGGACCAGATCGGACAGGCAGTCGCCGTCGCGGTTGAGCGCTGGGATGACCAGCGTCTTGTCGGTCGCTCCCGACAGCAGACCGGCGTAGGTGGCGTCGATCAGGACCGGCTGATAGTCGACGTCCGGGTGGCGGGCCGCGGCGGCATCCATCTCCTCCTTGAGCATGCCCTCGTAGATCGCTGAGACGGTCCACTTCGGGCCGCCGTAGACGCGCGCCTCCAGCCGTTCGGCGGTGCGGAAGGCGTACTCGGAGACGGCGCGGCAGGTCGAGCGCGTGATGTGCTCCTCGCGGTAGGCGACCTCGTCATCGGCGCCGGGCTCGCCGGCACGCCATTGCTTGGCACCGTAAGCGTCCTCGACCGCCATACGCACGACTGAGATGGGCCAGTGGACCCCTGCCATCGGGGAGATCCCTGGCAAACGCCGGCCGGTGCGGACAATCACCTTCCCACCGATGCCCTCCCGCACGATCGCGTTCGGTGTGCCCACGTCCTCCTTGCCCTCCGGCGTGATCGTGGCGGCCTTGATGCCCAAACCGGCTGCCTTCATTGCAGCGGCAGCCTCATGGACGACGCCGTTCTGGGTGGTGCGGCGATGCTCGAGCGAGAGGTCGAACCGCTCGAGCTCGACATCGAACCCGAGCAACTCCGGATCCAGCACGCGCAGCGACTGCTCGAGCAACTCCTGGCCGGTCTCGTCGCCGTCAAGAACGACGATCTTGATTGGATCGTCCATCGGCCGGGACGATAACCGACGCGAAGAACCACCGCTCAGCCAGCTCAGGCGGCCGGCAGGAGCTCCTCAGAGCACGCCTCGAGCGCAGCGATGACCGTTGCAACATGCTCGTCGAAGTCGACTCCCAACTCGGCCGCGCCGGCGGTCAGATCCTCGCGGCTGACGGCGGCCGCGAAGCTTGGCTGCTTCATCTTCTTCTTGACTGACTTTGGAGTCATGCCGTGTAGCCCGTCGGGACGCACGTAGGCCACCGCCAGCACGAATCCGGACAGCTCGTCAACCGCATATAGCGTCTTCTCCATTGGCGTCTCCCGCGGGATTCCGAGGAAGTCCGCGTGCGAACCGACCGCTCGGACAAGTTCGTCGGGGTAGCCGCGTGCACGAAGCTCTTCCATTGCGTAACGCGGGTGGCCGGTATTCAGGTCCGGATAGCGCTCGTAGTCGAGGTCATGGAGCAGGCCCGTGGCGCCCCAGAGCTCGATATCCCCTGCAAAATGGGGGGCATACGCGCGCATCGCCGCTTCGACGGCGAGCATGTGGCGGCGCAGAGAATCACTCTGTGTCCACTCGCAGACGAGCGTCCAAGCGTCGCTGCGCGAGATGTTTGCGGTCATGTCGTTACCTTAACCAGGGTCTATGCAGAAGTTTGTGATCGAGGGCGGCGTTCCGCTCTCCGGGACCGTGCTCCCGGCCGGAAACAAGAACGGCGCGCTGCCGATCCTGGCTGCGTGCCTGCTCACGGAAGAAGACGTGACGCTGCGCAACGTTCCCAGGATCAGCGATGTGGACGCGATGCTTGCACTGCTGGCGTCGCTGGGAGCGACCGTGACCTGGACGGCAGCCGGTGAAGTGCAGATCAGCGCCGCCGACGTCATCAATACCGACGTTGACCGGGAACTCGGCGAGCGGATCCGCGCGTCGTTCCTATTGGCCGGTCCCCTGCTCGCACGATTCGGCCGCGCGACGATGCCGCCCCCCGGTGGGGACGTGATCGGGCGCCGGCGCCTTGATCCGCACTTTGACGCTATGCGCGCGCTCGGCGCGAGTGTCGAGCTCGAGGGCGACATTGAGCTGACAGCCCCAAGCGGCGGGCTGAGGCCGTGTGATTTCCTGATGGACGAGCCGTCAGTGATGGCGACTGAGAACGCGCTGATGGCAGCAGCGCTGACGCCCGGAACGACCACGATCCGCAACGCTGCCTCTGAGCCGCACGTGCAGGATCTGGCGCGAATGCTGGTTGCCATGGGCGCGCAGATCGACGGCATCGGCTCGAACGTGATGCTCGTGCACGGTCGTGAGCGTCTTCACGGCTGCACGCACATGATCGCCCCCGATCACATCGAGATCGGCTCGTTCATGGCACTGGCCGGTGTAACCGGTGGTGAGTTGGTGGTGAAGGACACTGTGCCGGAGGATCTGCGCATGATTCGTCTGGTGTTCGAACGTTTGGGTCTGCGCAGCCACCTCGACGGTAACGACGTGATCGTGCCGGGCGACCAGCGTCTCACGATCCACTCCGACTCTGGCGGCTATACGTCGAAGATCCAGGATGGACCGTGGCCCGCGTTTCCGGCTGACCTCACAAGCGTGGCGGTGGCCCTGGCTACGCAGGCGGAGGGATCGGTGATCGTTCACGAGTGGATGTTCGAGAGCCGTCTCGTGTTCACTGACAAGCTGCAGATGATGGGTGCGGCGATCACGATCTGTGATCCACATCGAGCAATCATCGTGGGCCCGCGCAGGCTGCGCGGCCAACGTGTTGACTCGCCCGACATCCGGGCCGGAATGGCGATGCTGATCGCGGCGCTCTGCGCGGACGGCACGACTGAGATCGGCAACGTTCGCCACATCGATCGTGGCTACGAGCGGATCGACGAGCGGCTGCGAGGGCTTGGTGCCCAAATCGAGCGGGTCGAGGACAACTCGGCACGTGAATAAGTCCTCGCGGCTCTTTTTCGACAGACTCTGACGCCGATGATCGACCGTACTCCCAGCGGCACACGCGACGTGCTGCCAGATGAGATGCGCGAGTTGCGCGCTCTGATGGAGCGGATGCGTGGCGTATTCGAGCGCGCGGGCTACGGCGAGGTGTACACGCCCGCGCTCGAGTTCGAGCGCACTTTCGAGCATGAGGGCGCGCCGATCACGCCCTCATACAAACTGTTCGACGAACACGGCAACGTCCTCGTGCTGCGATCTGACATGACCGTGCCGATCGCCCGGCTGGTCGCCAGCCGCTACCCGACAGCCCCGACGCCGTTGCGCTTCTGTTACTTCGCTCACGCGTACCGCAGCGTGCGGCCCCGGCGCGGCCACTCGCGCGAGTTCATGCAGGCCGGGGTCGAGTTGGTCGGTGCGCCCGGCCCAGACGGCACGGCCGAGGCCCTGACGGTGCTCTGCGACGCGCTGGATGCCGCCGGGCTGCGCAATTTCCGGATCGGCGTAGGGGACGTCACCCTCTACCCGGCACTGCTGGAGACGCTCAGCATCGATCCCCGACTCAGCGAGCGAATCCTCGCCGAGCTCGAGAGCGGGGATTTTGTGGGCGTCGAGCATGAGCTCTCAGCGGTCGACCACCTGACGCAGCAGGAAACGGCGCTGCTGCTGCGCGTTCCGCGTATTCGCGGCGGGGCCGAGGTGCTTGCCGACCTGGACGGGCCGCTGCAGCAGGCCGGTACCGGAATGCGAGCCCTGCTCAGCCAGCTGCCGCCGTACGTGGCGGCCCGTGTGATCTTCGACTTCGGTCTCGTGCGCAGCCTCGGTTACTACACCGGACCCGTCTTCCAGGTCTACGACCCGGCGCACGGCATGCCACTGGGAAGTGGCGGCCGTTACGACGAATTGCTCGGGAGCTTTGGACGGCCGCTGCCGGCGGTGGGCTTCGCGCTGGACGTTGAGCGAGTTCACATCGCGCTCACCGCTGAGGAGCGCGCCGGTGCGTGACTCCGACAACAAGCGGCTGCGGATCGCCGTTCCACGGGGCGCGCTGTTGCACGACACGCTGGACCTGCTCGACCGGCTTGGGCTCGACACATGTGAGGTTCGCGAGAACGACCGCAAGCTCCTGTTCGAGGACGCCGGAATCATCACGATGCGGCCGTCCGACGTGCCGACCTACGTCGAGGCCGGCGCGGCCGACCTGGGCATCACCGGCAAGGACGTGCTGATGGAGCAATCCGAGCGGGAGCTCTACGAGCTTGCCGACCTCGCCTACGGACGCTGCGAGATGGTGGTCGCCTCCGAAGCCGGCGAGGACCCTGCCGCCGAAGCACTAAGGCATCTTGGTGTGATTCGGATCGCCACGAAGTACCCACGGATCGCCTCGCGGCACTTCCTCGCCACGGGCCGCCAGGCTGAGATCGTCGAAGTAAAGGGATCGGTCGAACTGGCGCCGCTGACCGGCATGGTTGACGCGATCGTCGACCTGACTGCGACCGGAACGACGCTGCACGAGAACAACCTCGTCATCAGAGAGCGGATCGCGGTGTGCACCGCGCGGCTGATCGCCAATCCGGTCGCCGACAAGCTCAAGGCCGAGGCGATCGACGCGCTCGTCTCGAGAATCACCGTCTGATGCAAGCGGAGGTCCTCACAGTTTCAGGCAGCGCTGAGCATGTCGCGGCGCAGTTACGCAGCCTCGTCCCCGACGGCGCCGCCGTCGGCGCCAGCGTTGCCGAGATCATCGCGGCCGTGCGGACTGAGGGTGATGAAGCGGTCAAGCGCTTCACGATCCTGTACGACATCGGGCCCCGGAAGATGGCACCGTTGCGCGTGCACCGCTCCGATCTGGCGTCAGCGCTGACGCAGCTCAACGCTGACGTCGCCGCCGGATTGGTACTGGCCAACGCCAATGTCGGCCGAGTGGCGTCCGCGGCGCTGAACGCGCCGACCGTCGTCGAGTTCGGCACGCACCGTGTGATCATTCGCGACGCCCCCGTCCGTCGGGCGGCTGTCTATGTGCCCGGCGGCCGCGCGCCCTACCCGAGCACGGTCATCATGGGCGTGGCCACGGCGAGGGCAGCCGGGGTGGAGCAGGTAGTCGTCTGTTCCCCGCCCGGTCGCGACGGCGCGGTCAACAAGGTGATCCTTGCGGCCTGCGAGATCACCGGCGTCGACGAGGTCTACGCGATCGGAGGTGCTCAGGCGATCGCCGCGCTGGCGTTCGGGACGGAGTCCGTGCCGAGGGTCGACGTGATCGTCGGTCCCGGCAATCTGTACGTGCAGGAGGCAAAGCGTCAGGTCTCCGGACAGGTCGGAATCGACTCGTTCGCGGGGCCAAGCGACCTGATGGCGATCGCTGACCCAGACTTTCCGCTCGAGCCGCTCGCGCTTGACCTGTTGGCACAGGCCGAGCACGGCGCCGGGACCCTGGTCGTCGGAGTCTCGACCGACGCAGGCATGCTGCGCGCGCTCGCTACGCGGCTGTCACTTGACCTGCCGGACTCGGACGCGATCTGCCGGCTGGTCCTGGTGCCGTCACGTGAGTTCGCGCTCGATCTGGCAGAGCAGTTCGCGCCGGAGCACCTCGAGTTGCTCGGCCCGCTTGCCGAGCAACTCGCCGCGCGCGTCACGCGCTCGGGCTGCTTGTTTGTCGGGACCGGCACCGCATTTGGCGACTACATCGCGGGCTCCAACCACACGCTGCCGACGGGCGGCGCAGCGCGGTTCGCGTCATCGCTGGGGCCCCAGCACTTCCGTCGGGTCTTCACTGAGGTCCGCATCGATGAGCCCGACGGGCTGGCGCGCGCGGCCGCGCCTGTAGCCCGCGCTGAGGGCTTCGAGCTTCATGCGCTGTCGATGGAGATCCGGATCAGGGACAATCAGGGCAGATGACCAGAACGGCAACGATCGACCGCAGGACGGGGGAGACGCAGGTGAGCGTCACCTTGACGCTCGATGGACAGGGCGGTGGCACGCGCCAGACGGGCGTCGGGTTCCTCGACCACATGCTCGACCTGTTGGCGCGTCACGGGAGGCTCGACCTCGATGTAACCGCCTCCGGGGACCTACAGACCGGCGCTCATCACACCGTGGAGGACGTGGGCATCTGCATCGGTCAGGCACTCGACGCGGCGCTCGGGGACCGCGCCGGGATCGTGCGCTACGGCGACGTGACCGTGCCGATGGACGAGGCGCGGGCCGCCTGTGCCATCGACATATCCGGGCGTGGCCTGCTCGCGTTCGAGGCGGTCCTGCCGCCCGGTGCGATCGGCAACTACGACCATGAGCTGACCGAGGAGTTCCTGCGCGCGGTTGCCGCCAATGGGAAGCTGACCCTGCACGTCACCGTCGAGGCTGGAACCAATGCGCATCACATGATCGAGGCCGTGTTCAAGGCCTTTGCCCGGGCGCTGCGCGCCGCGGTGTCGGTCGATCCGACGGAGGTCGGCGTACCGAGCACCAAGGGCACGCTGACATGAACGATTCGCGCCCGCGAATCGCGGTTGTCGACTACGACATGGGCAACCGCCGTTCGGTGGAGAAGGCACTTGAGCACGTCGGCGCCCAGGCGGTCATTACCCGTGATCCCGCGGAGCTGCGGGACGCGGACGCGCTGGTACTTCCGGGTGTCGGTGCTTTTCCCAGCGGCATGGCCAACCTGCGCAGGTTCGGTTTGGACACATTGCTGGCTGAGCAGGTGGAGCAGGGCACCCCGCTGCTCGGTATCTGTCTTGGCATGCAGTTGCTCTTCGATAGCTCAACCGAGCTCGCCACGACCACGGCAGGGCTGGGTCTGATCAGGGGCCAGGTACGACGGATCGATGCCGACGGCAGGCGAGTTCCTCACATCGGATGGAACGAGGTTCGCCTCGAGCACGACTCGCCGCTCACGCTCGACCTGCCGGAGCGGGGCGCGCCGTTCTATCACGTGCATTCGTTTGTCGCCCATCCCGCGGAGCCGGACGAGGTTGTCGGCACCGCTGAGTACGGCGAGCGCTTCGCGACGATCGTCCGGCGTGGCGCCGTGCACGGCACGCAATTCCACCCAGAGAAGTCCTCTCGCGATGGGCTGGCACTGCTGCGCTGCTTCGCTGAGCTCGCACGCGCAGCCCGCAGCCGGGGCGCGTACGCATGATTCTGTTGCCGGCGATCGACATTCTCGACGGCAGGACCGTTCGCCTTGCCCGCGGCGACTTTGCCCAACAGACCGATTACGACGAGGATCCGCTCGAGGCCGCTCGGCGGTGGGTCGATGCCGGCGCGCGGGCGCTGCACGTAGTCGATCTGGACGGCGCTCGGAACGGTTCACCTGTCAATGTCGGGCACATCCGTCGCATTGCCGAAGCGTTCACCGTACCGGTGCAGGTTGGCGGAGGGCTGCGGTCGCTCGAGGCCGTCAGGGCCGTCGCCGAGGCGGGAGCCTCGCGCCTGATTCTCGGGACCGCCGCCTTCCGTGATCGAGTCTTTCTCGAGGCCGCGGTCGCGGCCTATCCAGAGCAGTTGATGGTTTCCGTCGACGTCCGGGACGGACGCGTGGCGACCGCTGGTTGGACCGAGGAGACGGATCTCCGTGTCGGCGATGCGCTTGAGCAACTGCAGGCGACGGGTGTCCGGCGATTCGTCTACTCGAACATCGAGCGTGACGGAATGTTGACCGGACCGGATCTGGACGGCGCGCGCGCGGTGGCAGCGGCCGTGCACGACAGCTTCGTCTACTCAGGCGGTGTCGCCACGCTCGATGACCTGAAGGCATTGGCGGGACTACGCGAGTCGAAGCTGGATGCCGTGATCGTCGGCAAGGCAATCTACGAGCACCGTTTCGGCGTGGGGGAGGCCCAGGAGCTGCTGGATCGCCTCGCGGTGGCCTGACCACGATGCATTACAAGCGCGTGATCCCGTGCCTGGACGTCGATCGTGGGCGTGTCGTCAAGGGCACTGGCTTCGTGGATCTCCGCGACGCCGGCGATCCGGTCGAGTTGGCCAGCCGCTACGACCTCGCCGGAGCCGATGAGCTGGTGTTTCTGGACATCACGGCGACCTCAGACCAGCGCAACACGGTCGTTGAGCTCGCGAGACGCAGCGCTGACGAGGTGTTCATTCCGTTCACGATCGGCGGCGGCATCCGCTCGATCGCAGACGCCCAGGACGTCCTGGACGCAGGCGCAGACAAGGTGTCGGTCAACTCGGCTGCGCTCGCACGGCCACAGCTCATCGACGAGTTGGCCGCCCGCTTTGGCGCACAGTGCGTCGTCGTGGCGATCGACGCAAAGCGGGACCAGAGCGCGACGCGTTGGGAGGCATACGTAGCCGGTGGGCGCAGTGCCACCGGTCGCGACGCGGTCGAGTGGGCGCGCGAGGCAGCCGACCGCGGGGCAGGCGAGGTCCTGCTCACGAGCATGGACCGGGACGGGTCCAATGCCGGCTATGACCTGGAGCTGACCGCCGGCGTCGCAACGGCCGTCGAGATTCCCGTGATCGCCTCAGGCGGCGCCGGCAAGCTGGAGCACCTTGCCGAGGCCCTCAATGCGGGTGCAGATGCTGTGCTGTGCGCCTCGATCTTCCATTACGGCCAGCACACGGTTGCGGAGGTCAAGCGCCACCTCGCAGACGCCGGAATTCCGGTGCGCGAGGTGGCGCAGACCTAGACTGATTCAGAGAGCCGCTAAGCGGCTTCTTCTACGTACCCTGCCGCAGCGCATGCATCGCAATACGCGGCGGGGGGCACCCGGGGCTCGTAACAGCCCGGACGACAGCAGGTGGACGACCGCTTGGGCCTACCCCGGCCAATGCGGGCGGCGGCGGCGTCCTTCAGCTCTTCACGCATGCGGTCAAGTTCGGCCGCGTGCGTGGCGCAGAAGCGACGACCCTTGAGGGCCGGCTCCTGGCAGTGACTTCCACTTCGACAACGCATAGACGAAGTAGGGTACCATGTTCGTCCAGCTCGCGCCAGCTGTTGTTGGTCGACGCTCTGTTTTATGGCTCGTGCGATCGACAGCCTCGTCTGGGCCACCGACATCGATGTTCTGAGCTTGGACCACACGCTCGAACGCCGTGACGGGTACTGGGTTGTGCAGTCGCCGAGCAACCCGACATTCTGGTGGGGAAACTTCCTGCTGTTCGACGAACCGCCGGCCCGAGGGGATGGTGCCCGGTGGGAGGCCCTGTTCGAGGTGGAGAACCGCGGCAGGCCGGAGGTGACGCACCGCTCATTCGCCTGGGATCGCACCGACGGCGGAATCGGCGACGCTGACTGGGAGTTACTGCCGCGCGGATACGAGCTCGAGCGGACCGTCGGGCTGGTGGCCAGCCCGGATCAGATTTGCCCGCACAGGCGAGCCAATAGCCAGGTCGAGATCAGGGCATTGGACCCGCGGCCCGGCCACGATGGGGATCTGTGGCAGGCCGCGATGGACGTTTGGCTCGCACAGACGCCGCCGCAGGACCAATCGGCTTACCGCGTCAGTTTTCTGCAGAGGCGCCAGGCGGGCCTCAGGCAACTGTTCAAGGACGGCGATCGCGGCACCTGGTATCTGGCGTTGCTCAACGGTGAGGCCGTGGGAGCGCTGGGAATCGTGGTCACGGGTGGACGGGCTCGATATCAGACCGTCGACACGATCGAGGCACATCGCGGCACCGGCGTCGCAACGCGTCTGGTGGTGGATGCTGCGGCACATGCCGCGGCCACGCAGCAGATTGATCATTTCGTTATGGCCGCCGACCCGGATTACCACGCGATCGACATCTACGAATCGATCGGCTTCGAGCGCGCTGAACTGGTCGTCGGCGCGCTGCGCAAACCCTGAGGCCGAGTCGAGGCCCGAAACGCTACGGCCAGGTCAGCTCGGCGAGTGGCGGCGGGCGCGGTATTCGGCGGCCGCCGGTCGCCCCAGCGCTCGCAGCTGCATACTGATCGCGTCGCGACGGCCGGTCCCCTCGGGATCCTCCTCGTAGGCGAGCTCCATGGCCGTCAGCGCTTCATCGTGCGACCCGCGGGCAGCGGCGTCACCTGCCACCAGGTCGAGCAGTTCCAGATGGCGATATCTGACCTGGTCACGTGTTTCGACAGCCCAATCGGCATGGGGATCGGCAGGTAGCAACGGACCAGTTCGCAGGGCCAGTGCGCCGTAGGCCAGTTGCACGGCGCGCGCGCCGTGCACCCCGCGGACGCGGTTGCCAGCAGCCAGGAACTCCCTGACATCGACCCAGGCAGGAAGCAGACGCAGGGTTTCGCCGTCGCGGAGGATCAGCTCGCCGGCGCTCGCCCGCAGACGGGTCAGGACCTGTCTGAGACGCTGCCTGGCGGCGGAGGCCGTTGCGTCGGGAAAGAATGTCTCCAGCACGACATCGACTGGAAGTCCATGCTCATGCAGGGCCAGCATGCGCACCAGCTCACCCGGCATCCCAGGTGGGAGGGTCAGATGGGCGCCGTCAGCGGCCATCACGGCGGTCGAGCCGAAGACCCTCACCAGCAGCGGTCGCCCGGCGAGCAGCTGCTCCCTGGCTGCTTCAGATCCCGACAGCTCTGCCAGCGACGCCAGCGCGGCCACGATCTCGGGCTCGCCCGCGACCGCGATCCGAACGGTTCCGCAGTCGACCGCCTGCGCAAGGGCGCGCGCGGCCAGAACACCTGCTCCGTTGCGGCCCGCGCGGAACGTCGCCCAGGCCGTCAGGAGCGTATGCCGCCAGATCACGCGTTTCTCCAACCAGTTCCCGCGCGCGAGCTCCTGCAGCTCCTCGAGTGCGAGCCGCGGATCGCCCGATCTGGCCCGCAGCACCGCCGCTGTCTGCATGACCTCCTCGTTGTGACCGCCTGCTCGCTCGCGACAGAGCTCAAGGTATGCCTGCGCCTGCTCGGTGAGACCGACGCGATCGAGCAGCTCGGCCGCCTCAAGCAGGAACGACCAGCCTATGTGAGTGTCAAACCACTCCAGCCGGTCCGCCTCGCGATCGACCTCTCGCAGCAGGCGCTCCGTCGTGCGTGCGTCGCCGCGGCTGGCGGCGATGCGGGCGCGGCTGCACGCGACCTCCGCACGCACCTTCTTGATGTCAACGCGCTCCGCCAGTTCGGCGGCCCGGTCGAGGACATCCTCGGCTTGCTCGAACTCACCGAGATCTACCAGCACGTCGGAGTAGGACACCAGCGCGCCGGGGAGTCGCTCGCTGTTGGGCTCGTAGGTGGCAAGTGCCGCACCGATGAGCGCTTCAGCGGTGACCAGGTCGCCATACTGATAACAGGCGGAGTAGCCACGGCGCAGCAGCGCCGATCCCTGCCACTCGCGGTTGCCGAGCGCTGCGAACCGCTCGGCGGCTTCGGCGAACGCACGGTTCGACTGTCGGGTCGCCTCATCGGTGCCAATCCATGCCAGCGCCTGGCCGCTCCCCAACAGCGCGCGTGCGAGTGCCGTCTGGAGCGAATCGTCGGCGGCGCCAAGGACCGTTTTGACAAGCGTCTGGGCTTCGTCCAGGCGACGCTCGCGACCGGCATCGATGGAGCGCTCAGCGAGCAACTCGAGGCGCCAGTCTCGTCCCGGTGGCGGCGGGGCCAGGTCAGCCGTCTCCAGCAGCGCCTGCAGGCGGTCCAATGTGGCGGTGCGTTCTGCGTACCGCGCCCAGGGCTCCAGATCCCAGGCATGCTCAAGCAGCGGCGCCGGGTCGGTGATCGCTGCCAGCTCTGCGTCCGTGAATTGCGGGGGCGCGGGCACACCCGAATTATCGAGCTTCGCGTCTGCGTATGACCTGGAGCTCGCGCTGACGCGTCGTTGCGCGCCGTTACTTCGTCGGGACGAGCTTGTAGAGCACGTACCTGCCCATCAGGAACAGAGCACCCGGGTTGGCGACGGCCGTCGTGTATGAGCCATCCGGGAAGGTGAAGACCTTCGCGCCCGTTCGCGCATTGAAGCCATAGCTGCTGGGTGGTAGACCGTCGAGACATAGACGACATTGTTGATGACTGTGGCGGACCCCGAGATTGCGCTGCCGACGTCTGCCGTCCAGCGCGTGCTGCCGTCCTGAGCGTTGAGCGCGTAGAGGTCGCCGTTATAGGAGCCGATGTAGACGGTCGGACCCAGGCCGGGCGTGTCGGCGACCGCCGGACCGGAGTAGACGTAGCCACCGAGGCTCTCAGACCAGGCGAGCGTTCCGCCCAGTGTGAACGAGTAGGCGTCGTCTGAGTTGTTACCGACGTACACGCGTCCGAACGCGATCGCCGGGGTCGAGTAGAACTCACCGCCGGGGCTCTGCGACCAGTTCTCGTGTCCGGTCTTGGCATTTACCGAATAGAAGCTGCCGCCGTAATTGCCGAAGTAGAGGGCACCTCGGTAATAGGCCGGGCCGGCCTTGATCGGTCCGCTGGTCGGCAGCGACCAGTTCTGATGGCCGGTGAGGACGTTCACCGAGTACAGCGTCCCGCCCTGGGAACCGAAGTAGACGGAGTTGCCGACGACGACCGGCGAGGACTCCGTGCCGCTCGACACCGGGAATTTCCAGAGGATGTGCCCGCTCGACATCGACAGCGCGACGAGCTCGCCGTCGAAGCTGTCAATTGAGCTGCTCGCGGTGGACAGCACCGTGACGAAGAGTCGGTTGTGGGCCGGGTCGAGGGCCGGGGTGGACGCCGAGCGCTTGCCCACGTGGGTCAGCCACATCTGCTTGCCGGTCGCGATGTTGACGCGTTTGGCGGTCGCGCCGCCGTCGAAGAGATAGAGGCTGTTCCCACGGATCGTGGCGGGGAACTCGAGCAGTGCGTTGCCGCCGAACTTCCAGGCTGTTCTGAACGGCGGGTGAAGCGATGCACGTCCGGTGAAGTCGCGGGTTCTGGTCGCGCCCCCGCCGTAGAACGGCCATGTGAAGTTGTTCACATGCACGATCGCCTTGGCCGTCGTGGTCGTGGTCGTGGTCGTGGGGGCGACGAAGGCCGCGGTCGTGTTGACCGTGTTCTTCGACTTGCCGAGCTCGTGGATGGCGATCCCGGCGATGACGATCGCAACAACGACCGCGAGTGCGGCGAAGATCCAGGTGCCGCGATTGGACTGGGGCAGGTGCATCAGGCAAGCAGGGTAGTCATAAGCGAAGATGGACACGTGGAGAAGCGTGCCCAGGAGAATCTGTTCGCGAGCGTCACCATACTCGCACCGATCGCGCAAGTCGTCGCCGACGCGGTTGAACTACGGACCGAGCTGTATCTGGTCGGCGGAACTGCCCGAGATCTGATCCTGGGGAGGGATTTCGTCGATGTTGACCTTGCAGTGGACGGCGACGCACTCCAGCTCGCGACCGCGATCGGATCGCCTGAACCGATAAGTGAGTCGAGGTTCAGCACGCTGCGGGTCAGGGGCGCGCACGCTCGCTACGACATCGCGCGCACCCGCCGCGAGCGTTACGCACAGCCCGGGGCGCTGCCGGAGGTCGAGCCGGCGCCGATCGAGACCGACCTGCTGCGCCGTGACTTCACGGTCAACGCGATCGCACTCGGCCTGGCCGGCCGGGAGGCAGGCAGCCTGCTCGCGGCACCCGGAGCGCTCGAGGACCTCGAGCGACGCGAACTCGCCGTGCTGCACGACTCAAGCTTCGAGGACGATCCCACGCGGCTTCTGCGGCTCGCACGCTATGCCGCGCGGCTCGACTTCACGATCGCACCCCACACCCGGGAGCTCGCTGCCAAGGCGATCGACGGTGGCGCGCTCAACACGATCAGCGGCACCCGTATCGGCAACGAGTTGCGCCTGCTGGCCTCTGAGCCCGATCCGGTGGCCGCGTTCGAGACGGTCGCCCAGCTTGGCCTCCCGTGGATGATCGACGCGTCGTTGGCTCGAAGGGCGCTCAGCAGTCTTCCGTCCGACGGACGCCGGGACATCGTGGTCCTCGCCACGGTGTCGCACCGCGACGACCTCGACGGCCTCGGCTTCACCGCCAGCGACCGCAACGCGATCCTCGAAGCCCGCACGCAGTCCAGCGAGGTAGCCCGGGAGCTCAAGGCGGTGAAAGCCACGTCACAGGCTGCGCGGGTCCTGAGCCGCGTCGGGGTTGAGACGATCGCCCTTGCCTCTGCGAAGGGCGATCCGTCTCAACCCCGGCTCTGGTTCGACGGTCTGAGGCATATGGCACTTCAGATCAGCGGCGACGACCTGCGCGCGGCTGGAGTCCCAGAGGGGCCAGACATCGGTAGAGGACTTCAGGCGGCGCGGGATGCGATGTATGACGGGAGTGTCACGGATCGCGACAGCCAGCTGAGGGTGGCGCTCAAGGCAGCGCAGTAGGCTCGGCACGTGCAGCTCCCACCGCCGTTCTATGACCTGAATGGCCAGATCGCGATTGATCTTCCTGGCGCCCGGGCGGTGTTCACGACCAGCAGCTGGGGCAATGCGCGGGAAACGCTGCCGACGATCGGGGAGAGGCTGGGGACGCAGCCGGTGCGTGCCAAGCAGGTCCACGGCACCAGGGTCGTGGCCGCCTCCAAGCTGACGGCAGCCACGGAGGCAGATGCGCTCTTTGCGACGGCCCCGGGCGCCGCGCCGACTGTGATAACCGCCGACTGCGTCCCAATCGCAGTGGCGGGCCCAGGGATCGTGGTCGCGATACACGCGGGCTGGCGCGGACTGGCGGACGGCGTGATCAGCAATGCCGTCGCCGAGCTGCAGGCGCACACGGACGGGACGAGCGCAATCGCGTTCAACGCTGCGATCGGACCGGCCGCGGGGGCCTGCTGCTACGAGGTCGGTCCCGAACTCCACGAGCGTTTCCCGACCTTCGCCCACGGTCGCAATCTGGACCTTAAGGCAATCGCGGGAGCACAACTGCGGGAGGTGGGCGTCGACACGATCCACGACTCCGGCGTCTGCACGATCTGCAGTACCGACCCCGAGTTGTTCTCCTACCGGCGCCAGGCCGCGGCGGCGGGCCGCCAAGCGCTGATCGTATGGTTGACCTGATCCACAGCCTCAACGCGGAGGATGTCCGCCGCAACCTCGAACAGGTGTACGAGCGCCTCGCCGCGGCCGGTCGCGGGTCCGACGAGGTACAGATCCTCGCCGCCGTCAAATACCTCCCGCCGGAGGAGCTGACCGCGCTCAGTGAGGGCGGCATCACCCTTGTTGGCGAGAACCGTGCCCAGCAGCTCCTGTCAAAGGCATCGGAGCACCCGGAGTTCACGTGGGACTTCATCGGCGCGTTGCAGAGTCGCAAGGTCGCGCAGCTGCTCCCGTATGTGCGCTACATCCATTCGGTCGCGTCCGACTCGGCGTTGGCGCAGCTGGCCAGGCACGGGACCCCCGAAACCGCGGTCCTGATCGAGGTCAACGTTGCAGGGGACAAGGGGAAAGCCGGGCTGAATCCTGAGGACCTGCCGGCGTTCATCGAACGCTGTCCGGTCAGGGTTGCCGGACTGATGACGATGCCGCCGCTGGTCGAGGATGCGGAGTCCAACCGGCGCCATTTCGCGGCGTTGCGAGAGCTGGGCGAGACGCACGAGCTCCGAGAGTTATCAATGGGTACAAGCCAGGATTACGGCGTCGCTGTGGAGGAGGGCGCGACCATAATCAGGCTCGGCTCTGCGCTGTACAGGCCAAGCGCGGCATAATCAGGGTCCCTGGCAGTAGCAGGGAAATAACACCGGAACCCGAACCCCCAACCGATATGGCATTTCGCGACACATGGCATCGGACGCTTGTCTACTTCGGCCTCGCCGAGGATGACGCGTACGAGGACGACTACGAGCCCTACTCGGAACCGGAGGTCCAGATGCAGGACAGCTATCGGGATCGGCCTACGGTCCGTCGTCTCGACGAGCGGCCACGGCGCCGTCGTGACGAGTTCGACGACATCTTTGCTGACGATGACCGGCACGCGACCGTGCTGCGGCCGGTCGCCACTCGCCCCAATGGCCGCGCCGGTAACGGCGGTGACGTGCGTGTGCATTTCGTCGCGCCGAAGAATTTCAACGACGCGCAGGATGTGGCTGACAAGTTCAAGGACGCAATCCCCGTGATCCTCAACCTGCAGGGGGCTGACTCGGACCTGTCAAAGCGTCTGATCGACTTTGCCAGCGGTCTCACCTATGCACTCGACGGCGGAATGCAGCGTGTCGCCGACAAGGTCTTCCTGCTGACTCCGCAGAACGTCGAGGTCTCTGCAGAGGAACGCGCTCGGCTGCTGGAGAAGGGCTTCTTCAACCAGTCCTGACGACGGTGCCGCGCACGACGAGTACGGGTGCGCGATCGATCGTGCCGTCGGGTCGCGCGAACCCATTGAGCTGGTTGATCCGGGCGACGATCTCGCCTCGAGCATTGAGCCTGGGTGCGTAAGTTCGCTGCGCCCCGTCAAGCACAACCAGACCGCGGGCGCCGGGGCGCATCAGTTCAACCCGACGGGCAGGGAGAAGGTAGCCGTACGCCTCGGGCGCGGCGGTCACGATCGTGCGCGCGGAAAGCGCCCGTAGTCGTGCAGCGACCGCCGTGAATGGCTCGACTCCGACAGCCGGCTCCGCGACCGTGAGCGACATCTGCGCGGTCAGCGTGACCGCCGCGGCCACTGCTGCGGATCGCCAGGAGAGCGCCATCACAGCCATCCCTGCACACACGCACGCCAACGGCACGAGCTGTGACAGGTAGCGCTCGGATCCGGGGTTCTTCACCAGGTAGACCGCTGTGAGCACGGCCAGGACTCCGGCAAGGGTCGCGGCCTCGGATCGCAGCCCCCGGCGCACGGCGACCAGCAGACCGATCAGCGCGACCACGATCAACGGCCACTCATGCTCGACGAGCGCCCGCACCGCTCCGGAGCCGAGTATCGCGTGTGCGCCCGTGCCGGCATGGAGCCCCAGGTGTGTTCCCAGCGGTGGTCGCAGCACGGCGTAGATCAGCGCGAGCGTGAACGCTCCGGCGATCAGGGCATTCGCGACGCCGGCGCGTCTGTCCCTACGAGTGGCCGCAACGGCCGCCACGACAAGGCCGGCCAGCAGCCATTCGGGACGAGTCGCCACACAGAGCGCGGCGACGATCCCTCCCGCGACAGGGCGCCGGTCCAACATCAGCAGCGCCGCGCCCAGGGCGAGCGCCGGCGCGAGCGCGTCAGGCCCCGTGAAACCGCTCCAGAACGCGAGCGCCGGCGACGTGAGCGCACAGGCGCCGGCGAGGAGTCCTGCGGTCTGTGATCCGGTGATGCGAAGGCAGACCAGCCCGGCCAGCACGACGGTACCCGCCCCGCCGATCACGGTCACCACGTTGGCAGCCGTACGGAGCGGGAAGACGATCGAAAGGATCGCGGTGACAGCTGGAAAGAAGGGTTTGACGGCAGCGTCGAGCGGAGGCGAGAACAGCACACCGCCGGCCCCGAGGTGGAGGGTTGGCTGGAGGTGGGAGGCAATCCCACGAGCCATCAGCAGGTAGTCGTAGCCGTCCGGGTATATGAGGCCGTCATGGAGGCCGGCTGCGCGCAACAACACGGCTGCGACGGCGAGTGCGATCCATGGAAACCAATGGAGTCGTCGATTTCTGCGGCTCGCGCTCACGTCCGGATTCATCGGCGCCGATGAGGCAATTGAGGAGTCCCTGCGTAGATGAGTGGCCAACAAGCGAACTCTGCACCCAGACTGGAGCGTGCGGGTGCGGTGGTCACGCCGATCTTCGTCACGCTGGCGGGCCTTGTCGCGTCCGTCGGTACGCGCACCCGGCGCAGTCGCAGCCCTCAAGCCACTCGCGAAACCGCGGCGCTGAGCTCATACGCACAGCCGATACCACCTGAGCCGCCGACGCAGTCCCCGGACCCTGTCAAGCGCCGGCTCGGGCGATGGTTGGCGCCGTCAGCGGCACTGGCGAGCATCGCCGTGCTCGTGACGATGGAGATTCAAGCGGTCGGAAATCACTACCAGCTACGCGTCACCGCCGACACTCCGACCTTCCTGGCCCTGATCCGGGACATGGCGCTCCACCCGCTGGCCCGAGTCAGCGTGTTCTTCGGCAACGCGAGCTCGGACTCGATCCACGCGTCGCCGTATCTGCAGGCACTCGCGCTGATCTGGAGGGCGGTCGCGTCACCGAGCCAGTTCGCGAATCCGACCTCGCTCGGGGAGTTCGCCGCGATCGTGACAATCCCGGCCTCCCTGTTCGTGCTCTCGATGCTCTGGCTGTACGTCAGGCGCCTGGCGGGCACGACCGCCGCCTGGGCCGCGATTCCGATAACGCTCTCGCTATTCGGTCCCGCGCATGTGATCTATGCCGGCGATCTATCGCTAAACGGGTTCCTGACGACTGGGTATTTCCCGTCGACGGTCGCCACCGGCTTCATGCTCGCAGCACTTCTCGCGGTGGATGTGCGGCGCCCGTGGGCGACCGCACTGGCCGTTCTGCTGACGACGTTGACGCTCACATCTGATCCGTTCGCCGGCATGGTCCTGGTCCTGGCCCTGATCCTCCAGACCTGCGGGTCGGTCGCAGCCCACCCGGGTGAGCGCTGGCGCATCCCGTTGATTCTCGCTGCGGGCGCGACCCTCAGCATCGCCTGGCCCGCCATGGACACGCTCACGGCGTACAGCGCCTCCGGTGCGCCGCTACCGGGACTTGTGCTGATCGCCTTTCTGGCTCCAACGATCTGGCTGGACCTCAGGAAGCGAACGCGCATGGCGATCGCGCTCGGCCGGCTGCGTGAGGTCGATCCCGGGCCCGGCTTCGAGAAACGGCTTGCCGAGATCGGGCTCTGGGCGACGGCCGCCCTGATTGTCTGGGCCCTGTATGTGATGGGGCACTGGCCATCGAACGTACCGGCGCTGCGCAGCTACCGTCTGGGCTTCTACTGGAACGACCAGCGCGACCGGTGGCTCCTGCTTCTGCTGCCCGGAGTCTGCGGTGTCATCGGCCTGTGGAGAGCGCTGCGCAGCGGCCGCAGCATGCCGCTGCTCTGGTTCGGTGCGATCTTCAGCGTCGGTCTGCTCGGCGCGTTTGTGCATCTCGCCACCGGACACGAGCTGCCGCTTTACTACCGGCTGATCCTTGCAAGCCAGTTGCCGCTGGCGATCGGGGCGGCAATCTTCGTCGTCCGCCACCGCAGCCGAAGGGCTGTGGCGATCATGGCGCTCACGCTCACGGCCTGCTTTGCGTATAAGGCGAGCACCTTGGAGTTGGAGCCGATCAACCTCAACTACTTTGGCGCTCAGCTTGGGACCTTGTGGTCATTCCACGACATCATCCCGCCGGGTCCAGGTCTGATCGCGACCGACCCGTCAACCGGATACTTCATGCCGGTCACCACCGGTCACCATGTTCTGACCTTCGCGAAGGGACATGCCGACTCGGGCACCGAGCAGCAGCGTGCAGAGTCCGGCTATCGGCTCATCCGTCGTGTCTATCTGGGCAACGGCCGGCAGGCCGGGACCGCGCTTCGTCAGATGTGGGCGCTTGGAGTTCGATGGGTGGTGGTCGAAAAGTTCACGAGCTTCGATCCTCCGACCCAGCAACAGCTGTTCGCGGCTCCGTACACGTCCCTGATAACGGCAAGGGACGTGAACCGAATGGCCACGTACAACTCGAGGCTGGCCGCGGTGGCGATGCAGACCTATGACGACCAGGAGTTCACGGTCTACCGGTTGGACGCCGCCAGGCTGCGTGCGGCCACCACCGGGCCGTCCAGCTTCTCGCCAGGAAGCCGCGCGACGATCGTCGCTGCACTCCGTGTGCTTGCCAGAACCCGTGGCAGGCCTCCGAGCGTCCTTCGCCAAACCTTGACGAATGCCGGCGTACGCATGCTGACACTCAGCTATGGAGAGTTCGGTTCAACGCCGGTTATCACGGCCTACGGGCGCTCGATCTCACGGGACAGACCGGTGGCGGTCGCCGTCACCGGCGGTCGCTGGCAAGTCAACTGCCTGCCGCTCTGCGAGACGGCAACCGCTGCCCGGCAAGTCACGAGCCTTGGCAACACGCTGCACAGCGATGGACGTCTCAGCACGATCGTGAGCCTGCGATGAGCCTCGCGGTCGTGATCTGCACTCACAATCGACAGCCGGACCTGGCGCTGTGCTTGGAATCGCTCACGAGTCAGGCGCCGCTCACGCAGGTGGTCGTGGTCGACTCCGCGCCGGTGGAGCCGTGCGAGCAATTGGTCGCAACGTTCCAAGACCGGCTCCCCGGGCTCGTCTACCTGCTTGTCGACGAGCCCGGTCTATCGCTGGCCAGAAACACGGGAGTCGCAGCCGCGCAGGCCGACGTGATCGCCTTCCTCGACGACGACACGATCGCGCGCGCTGGATGGGGTGAAGCGCTCCTGGCGGCGTTCGCCGAGCATCCTGGGGTCGGATGCGTTGGTGGTGCATGCGACCCGAACTTCGACGGCGAGCGTCCTGAATGGCTGTCGGATCGTCTGTTGCAGCTCGCGAGCATCACCCGGTGGGGGCCAAAGGGCCGCCAACCGCGATCGAGTGCGGAGTGGCCGTTCGGAGCGAACGTGGCGTTCCGCCGAGCGGTGTTGGGCGAGGTTGGTCAGTTCAACCTGGCGCTCGGGCGGACCGGGCCCGGGTCGCTGTTGTCCGGGGAGGATTCCGACATGGTCAGGCGCGTCCTCGATTCGGGCTGGCGGGTCTGGCTGGAGCCGTGCGCGCGGGTTCTGCACAAGGTTCACGCAGAGCGCCTGACCTCGCGGTTCTACTGGAGGCGTTTCTGGTGGGGCGGGCGTAGCAGAGCGCAACAACCCTCAGTCAGCATCA
Organism: uncultured Conexibacteraceae bacterium; assembly: GCA_963844665.1. Classification (GTDB taxonomy): domain Bacteria; phylum Actinomycetota; class Thermoleophilia; order Solirubrobacterales; family Solirubrobacteraceae; genus Palsa-465. The sequence goes on along the minus strand of CAWJPB010000003.1, from coordinate 603,001 downwards.
CTGGCCGTCTGGTGCTCGCGGTCCCTATCCGCCTCAGTGCCTGGCTGATCACGCGCGACCGGATTTTCGCCTACCGCCTGGCGGAGACAGCCGGGTATCTCACAGCTCTGCTCGAGCGGGTCGCATTCAGGCAGTGTCCCAGCCGAGTTCGGTGAACAGCAGCCGGTGCTGCGCGGCAACTCGATCTGTACTGAACCGGTCGGCGACTCGCACGGCGATCGCGGCGCGCTGATCGCGCTCGCCGGCCTGCAGGAACGTCATGATTCCCTGTCGCAACCCCTTGGCGGTCGGAGCGACCACGATTGCGCTGTCTCCTGCGACCTCGACCGCGGACCCGACGGCGGTCACGATCGACGGGTGACCGGCGCCGATCGCGTCGAGCAGCGGGCCATTGCTCTCACCCACGCTGTCAGCGCGCACACAGATCACGACGTCCGCAGCGATGATCGCGCTGATGTACGCGCTCTGATCGGGGGACTCGAGCATCATCACTCCGGCGGCTGCCGCCGCCTCCCGAAGCCGGGAATCGGTCACCGCTCCTGACAGGAGCAATCGCATCTGACCCGCGGCAATGAAGGGCCTTGCGGCGGCGATCGTTTCCGTGACGAGCTTGGCCCGCTTCAGCGTGCCGGGTAGAACGAACAGCGGGGGGCCATCGGGCCGAAGCTCGGCAAGTGAGCCTGTCGCGAGCGTCTGGTACGCCAGCGAGCGAGACGAATGGGGTGGTGCAGGCGCCGAGTGCGGGATCACCGCGAGCCTCCCGCGCAGGCCGCTCATTTCGGCGGCCAGCATGTCGGCTGCATGGGTCGAGTGGACCACGACACCGCCTGCGCGAGCGAGCAGCGCCGGCAGCAACAGGCGATATGGACGTCGAAGTGCGCGCAGGCGCGGCGATACATCATGCAAGGTGACGGCGTATGGGTCACGACGGCGAATGACGTCGGGGATCACGGCTCGCGTCGAGTTTCCAAGGTGGAAGTGGGCAGGAACCCCGGGGAGCGAGCGCTCCGAGAGCGAGTACGCGACGCCCACCTTCGCGAGTGCCGCTCGCAGTGTGGAAGCGTATGCTGCGATCCCGGTGGAACGCCGATCGAGGATCCCGGCGATCATCGGGCCGCCCTGGTCGACCGGATCGAAGGGCGCAGGCCGAAGGGCAACACCGGCGCGCCGCCGACTTCCCGCGCTGCAGCCAAGCACAGGATGAGGAGCCCGAGCGCCTCGCAGCCGAGCGTTGCGAACGCGGCGCCTGTGGCACCGAACGGGCGTGCCAACACAGCCAGGAGGACTAGATTTGCGACCAGGGTGACCGCCACCTGAACGCCGACCACAGCAATCCGGCCGGCCGCGATCAGCGCCGTCCCGAGGATGCCGGACAACCCGATCAGAACGCTTGCCGCAGCGAGGATCTCCAGCGCCTGGGTGCCGCCCACGTAGTTACGGCCAAAGGCGAGCTCCATGGCCGGGCGTGCTCCCGCAATCACCGCCAGAGCGACACAGGTTGTGATCACAGCCGTCCAGCCCAACGCCTGGCGAGTGGCCCTGGCCCGGTCCTCCGCGTCAGCTGCGCCGGACAGTCGCGGCAGCAAAGCCGTGGTGATCGCGTTGCCGAGCGCGAGCAGCGCAAAGCCGAGCGTCGCCGCAGCTCCGAACAGCGCGGTCTCGTGGGCGGTCGATCCGAGGGACAGCGCGATTGTTCCCGCTCGGTAGTAGACGAGCGTCGCGAGCGCCATCAGTCCCAGCGGTAGCGCGCTGCGCATGGCCGGCCAGGCTTTGACGAGCGGACCGGGGGACACGACCCGCCGGGCCGCGAGCGCCATCGGCGCCAGGCACACAGCTCCGGCGAACGCCAGCACGAAGACGGCAAGCGCCGTGTTTGGTGTCAACACGACGCACGCTGCCCCGCCGATGATCGTCGTCAGACCTGCTGCCAGCTTCGAGAGCGCTTCCGGCCCCAGGTTCTGCGCCGACCTGAGTATGCCGCTCAGCGTCAGCTGAGCCGCGCCAACCAGCGCCAGCAGCACCGTTGCTAAGGCCAGCGCGACGTGACCGGCGAGCACGCCGAAGACGCATGCTGCGACCAGCGTCACCACAACGACCGGCAGGCGCGCACGCGACAGCGCTTGAAGCAGCGGGCCGCGCATGCACGGCTCGTTCGCGCCATTACGCGTCAGCAGCACCTGAACGCCGCCATCGAGCAACGCCGTCAGCAAGGTTGCGGTCGCAAGTGCCGTGGCCAGCATCGCGAACTGGGCGGTCGTGAGCGCGCGCGCAGCCACCGCAAGCAGCAGGAACGTTGCCGCCTTGGTCGACAGGTCGCCGGCCAGAGCGAGCGCGGAGTTATGCGCAATCCCGCGTTGCTTCATGCCAGCGCGTCCTCCAACAACTCGACATAGCGTGCGAACGAATGCTCGCCAGAGTTGGCGCGCACGCCTGCTTCGAGCTCAGGCTGCATCTGCGGCAGCCGTGAGATTGCGGCGGCGAGCGCGTCCGGATCCTCGGCTGGGCACAGAAGCCCGTCGACGCCGTCCGCGATCGCCTCGGGAAGCCCTCCGACGGATGTTGCGATCACGGGGATGCCGTAGGCAAACGCGAGCTGGGCCACGCCGGATTGCGTGGCGGACCGATACGGAAGCACCGCTGCGTCCGCGGCTGAGAAGAGCAGTGCGGCCTCCTCGTTCGAGACGAACCCGTCACGGAGCTCCACCCGGTCCTCAAGGCAGAGCTCCGAGACGAGCCGCGCCAGCTCCACACCTCCGTCCCAGAACACACCGGCGACGGTCAGACGCACATGCAGGCTGCGGTCCACTCTCGAGAGGGCACGGATCGCGACATCGATCCCCTTGTACGGCCGTACGGCGCCGAACGCGAGCAGTGACAGCTCCGGGTTTCCCTGTCGTGCGTGTTCGTTCGCCACCTCTCCTGCCGACGGCAGCACCGCCAGGTCCGGCGCCGAGAAGCGCGGGTGGAATGCGTCAACGATCCGAGCGTTAACACCGAGCTGCAGGAGTTCCCTGTGCATCTCCTGCGAGTGCGCGACGATCAAACCAGCACGCCCCAGCACGGCGCGTGCGCAGCTGTTCGCCAACGGCGTCGGCTCATGTGGCACGACGTTGTGGCAGATCACCACCTTCGTGACATCCTCCGGAGTGTTCGCCAGCAAGTACGCGTACTGCGGTGTCATCACCGGGTGCACCCAGGGCAGCACCAGTGCCCGGGCGGCGCTGCGCCGCACGACATCGATCGCGCGTTTCCAGCTGCGCGGGTCCACGTAATCCAGCACCGGCAACGCCTCCTCGACTCGCGCCGGCTTGGATGTCGCGTCATGTGTCAGTCGCCTGTGCAGGAATGGTGGATAGAGGCGTCGCCAGGTGATCGCAGTCACCGGACCGCGATCACGCAGGGCAGACAGCAATGCCGTGTTGAAGGCGGCCGCACCTCCGACCAGCGGATGCACGGGTGCCAGCAGCGCCAGTGGCTGCGCAAGCTCTGAACTCTCAGCCACGCCCGGCGGCTTCGATCTGCTTGAGGCGGTGCAGTGTGTCCTCGAGCAGCCGCCGGTTGGCGCAGACGGCATCCGCCAGGACGCCGCATGTGAGAAGCCCGACCGCGATCAGTGCCAGCAGTACCGCCGCCAACAGCGATGGAAGGTGCATACCACCGTTGCCGTATGCGCTGACGAACCAGATGGACGCGGCAAGTGACCCCGTTGCACAGCAGGCCGCCAGCTGCCCGAAGAAACGCAGCGGATTGCTGTGGATTGTGGTCCGCAGCGCCTGGCCACCGGTGTTGGCCACGTAGCTGACGATCGAGCGCGTGACGCGCGAGGTGCCGAACGCCCGTTTGCGGGCCGGCGCCACAACCTCGACCATCCGCAGGCGCTTGCTGGCCGCCTGCACGAGCGTCTCGAGGGTATAGGTGAACCCGGCCGTCACGTGGATCTGCATGAGGGCGTCGCGCGTGAATGCCCGGTACCCGGATGTGACGTCACTGAGCGGCACGTTCATCACGCGTCTGGCGACAAACGAGCCGAAGCGATTGCCAAACCGGCGGACCGGCGTGCCCTGCGAGCAGTCGTTCAGCGGCCGCGCGACCACGGCGACGTCTGCGTCACCAGCCACCAACGGTGCGATCAGGGACGCCATGACTTGGGGATCGTGCTGCCCGTCGGCGTCGAGCGTCACAACCAGGTGCGCTCCCCGTCCCAGCGCGACGGTGGCGCCCCGATTGAAGGCCGCCGCCAAGCCGCGGTTCGTCGGAGTGCTGGTGATGAAATCGGCTCCCGCTGCCAGCGCGCGTTTTGCCGTCTCGTCCTTGGAGCCATCGTTGATGACGCCGACCTCGACCAGCGCGATCCCTTCAAAGTGGCGTGGGATCGACTCGATCACAGAGGCGATCGACTCCTGCTCGTTGAAGGCAGGGATCAATACCACCAGGTGCCGGCCTGCCGTCTGCGGGAGGGGAGCGTCGCGTCTGGTGGCGCGACGCTCGACGAACAGCCGGGGCCGGCCCTGCTGCTCGCCGTCTGTGACTGGTGCCTGCGGCTCGGGGTTGACCGGCAGCGGCGCGGACTGCTCGGCGGCGGCGGACACGGTGCGCTCAGGTCCAGCGGCTAGAAGCCGCGGGAGTAGCCGAATCCGTCACCGAAGCTGAAGCCGCCCTGCGAGAAGCCGGGACCGCTGTGGCCAAAGCCCGTGTCCTCGTCTCCGCTGTGACCGGGGCCTGAGCCATGGCCGACTGACGGGGGAGCGAAGCCGTGGCCGTTGAAGCCGCTCGGCTCTGGCGGCCAAGGCGACCAGGGATTGCCATGCGACCATGGATTGCCACGGGACCATGGATTGCCCCAGCCATCACCGGGATGGCCCGGATGCTGGTGAGCAGGGGGTGGTGTGGTGCTGGAGATACCCGGCCAAGGGACGCCACCGCGCGCGGCGGCATAACCGGCGAGGAGCAGGCTCGTCCCGGCCGCAAGGCCCAGGATCGACGTACGACGCATACGCATGGATCAACCCCTTCTGAATGTGGAATCGGAGCCCCGGTCCAGAAGTCCCCAACCGGAGCGAGCGGGAAGGTATTGGAACCGCGCCAATGCGTCGAATGTTGGTTAAAAGCCGCGTGGACGGATGATCTAGTTGACGGATCAAAAACAGGCCATTTAAAGGGGTTTTGGTTGCGGCTCGAGTCCCGATCGCGGTGGACGTTTGTATGAGCCGAAAGCGCAGGTACGCTTCACGGCCATGAAAGTCGGCTTTATCGGCTCAGGCAATATGGCCCGCGCGATTGCGCGCGGGTGGGGCGATCCGGTGCTCTGCACGGACAGCGGTTCCGGCCGGGCGCAAACGCTGGTCGACGAGCTGGGGGGCGAGCGCATCGTCTCGAACCGCGAGCTCGCCGAGCGCGTCGACCTGGTCGTTCTCTGCCACAAGCCTTACCACCTGGAGTCGGTCGCAGCGCAGCTCGCCGGGATCCGGACGCCGGTGGCGTCCGTGCTCGGGGCCACACCGACGCCCGTCCTACAGGCCGCGTACCCGGACAGCCAGGTGTTCGCGATGATGCCCAACACCCCCGTAGAGATCCGACAGGGGATCGTCGTATACGCAGAACGAGAGCATTCCGAGCAGGTCGACAAGGCACGCGAGGCTGAGGTCATTGAGCTCTTCGGTCGGCTCGGCCGCGTGGTCCGCGTCCCCGAAAGGCTGCTGGGCGCAGCAACCGCGATCTGCGGTGTCGGTCCGGCATATCAGGCGCTGCTTGCCGAGGCCCAGGTCGACGCAGCCGTCCGTCATGGTCTGGGAGCTTCGCTGGCCGCAGAATTGGTGACGGCGACGATGACCGGCTCGGCCGCACTGATCGAGGCCAAGGGTCACGACACGGTCGCCGTCCGGCGTGAGGTGACCTCACCCGGGGGCTCGACCGCCCGTGGCCTGGCGGCACTCGAGCGCGCCGGCATCCGCACCGCCTTCCAGGACGCGATTGATGCGGTCGTGGCCCCTGACAAGAAACGCTGAGCATGCTGCTCGAGGCCGTCACGCGACTGGACGTTGCCAACTATGTGGAGGACCTGCTCGACGTCTACATCGTTCTGATCCTCATCTACATCCTCGCCAACCTCGTGTTCTCGTTCGGGGCCCGGCCGCCGTATTCGCGTGCGCTGGACGTGGTCCTGAACTTTCTGCGCGACGTTTCAGAGCCGTTTCTCGGCATCTTCCGGCGCCTGATCCCGGCGTTCGGGAGCATCGATCTGAGCCCGATGCTGGCGATCATCGTGCTGATCGTCCTGCGCACGATCCTCTTTAACGTGATCAGTGGCTGAGGCAGCGCGCCGCCGCGCGGTGCTGCGGGCCGCGATCGTCTTCGCGGTGGTCGTGGCGCTCGACCAGTTGACCAAGCACACGCTCGGGACCTGGATCGAGCCCGGCCAGGTCCGCCATGTGGTTCCGGGGGTGACGCTCGTCTATGAGCGCAACACGGGTGTCGCGTTCAGTTTCCTTGCCGGAACCGGCGCACTCGTTTACGTCGTGACGCTGGTCGCGCTGGCGGCACTGGTCGCGTTCATGCTCATGCGGCCAACGCGTCGCCTCCTGTGGCTGCCAACCGGGATGCTCGTCGGCGGCGCCGTCGGCAACCTGATCGACCGTGCCACGCGCGGCGCCGTGGTCGACTTCATCAAGCTGCCGCACTGGCCCGCGTTCAATGTCGCCGACATGTCGATCACGTTCGGTGTGATCATCCTCGTGTTCGTGATCGAACGCGGCGGTGACGGTGGCTGACATCGAATGGCAGGGAGCCGTGGGGCCCGAGGCCACAGGCCTGAGGCTCGACCAATTCCTGGCGGACCCGCTCGGCTCACGGGCTCGCGCGGCACGGCTGATCCGTGCGGGGCTGGTTACGGTTGACGATCGCAGCGTCCAGAAGCGCCATGCCGTGGCCGCCGGCGAGGTGGTGGTCGTCCGACTGCCAACGCCGGAGCGGACGCAGGTCAGCGGACCAGCGGGTGCCGAGGCCCGATTCGCGATCGCCTACGAGGACGACGCACTGATCATCGTCGACAAACCGGCCGGTTTGGTGGTGCACCCGGCTCGAGGACACGAGACGGGGACACTCGCGCAGGCCCTCGCCGACCGCGCCGCCGGCGGCGAGGATCAATATCGGGCGGGGATCGTGCATCGGCTGGATCGCAACACCTCGGGGTTGCTGGTCGTCGCCAAGAGCGACGCTGTTCACCGGGAGCTCAAGCGCCTGCTGCAGGCTCGAGAGCTGCGGCGCGAGTATCTGGCGCTGGTGGAGGGCATCCCACCGGCGCACGCAGGCACGATCGACGCGCCGATCGGCCGCGATCGCCGCGACCGGGTGTTGCACTCCGTCGACACTCACGTTCCCCGCGAGGCACGCACGCATTTCGAGCTGATCGAGCCGCTCGGTCATGCCGCCCTGCTGCGCGTATCGCTCGAGACAGGCCGGACACATCAGATTCGCGTGCACATGCAGGCCATCGGGCACCCGGTGCTCGGCGACCGTGCCTACGGCGGGCCCGCGTGGTTCGGGCTCGAACGCCAGTTCCTGCACGCGGCACGGCTGGCGTTCCCGCATCCGGTGAGCGGTGAGCAGGTGGACGTCAGCTCGCCGCTGCCGGCGGATCTCGACGCGGCGCTGACGCTCGCACGCACTCAGGCTTCCTGAACTACACTGGTGGCCGTTCTAATCCCGACCCTCCGCAGGGGCCGGGTCGCGCCCTGCTCCGGGACCAACCCGGAGTCGCGACCAGAGATCGGCCCGCGGTGTGTATCGCAAATTTCATCAAGGGAGTTACAAGTGGCTCAAGTAGGCATCAGAGAGCTGCTGGAGGCCGGCGTGCACTTCGGCCACCAGACGCGTCGTTGGAATCCGAAGATGCGCCGATTCATCTTCGGCGAGCGCGACGGCATCTACATCATCGACCTGCAGCAGACCGACGAGCTGCTGCAGAACGCCCAGAACTTCGTGTCGGAAATTGGCCGGCGTGGCGGTACCGTGATGTTCGTGGGCACCAAGAAGCAGGCCCGCGATGCGATCAAGGACACGGCCGAGGCGGCCGGGATGCCCTATGTCAACCACCGTTGGCTTGGCGGGCTGCTGACCAACTTCCAGACGATTTCCGGGCGGATCAAGCGCCTGCATGACCTCGAGCGCTACGAGGCCGAGGGTCAGCTGCAGCTGCTGCCGACGCGCGAGCGCATGGCGGCTCAGGCCGACCTCGCGAAGCTGCGTGCGAACCTCGGCGGTGTCAAGAACATGCAGCGTCAGCCCGACGCCGTGTTCGTGATCGACCTCAAGACCGAGGCGATCGCGGTCAAGGAGGCCCAGCGGCTGCGAATCCCGATCATCGGCCTGGTCGACACCAACTGTGACCCGGAGGGGATCGACTATGTGATCCCCGGGAACGACGACGCGATCCGTTCATGCGCAGCGATCACACGCGCGATCGGCGATGTGGTCGCCGAGTCCTACGCGGTGTTCCGTGCCGAGGAGGAAAAGGCAAGGCTTGAGCGCGAGCGCCGCGAGGCTGAAGAGCGCGCCCGGCGTGAGGCTGAGGAGGCCGCCCGTCGCGCCGCTGAGGAGCAGGCGCGGGCTGAGGCCGCCGCCAAGGCCGCCGCGGAGGCTGAGGACAAGGCCGCAGCTGAGGCGGCTGCTGCCGCGGAGGCTCAGGCCGCAGCTGAGACAGCTGCCGCCGCGGAGGCCCAGGCCAAGGCCACTGCTGAGGCGGCGGCTGCCGCTGAAGCGCAGTCCACGGCTGCCACGCCAGCACCCGCGACGCCGGCAGAGCCCACGCCTGCAGCCAAATCCGCGGATCCCGCAGCTGAGGCTGCGGCTCCCGAGGAGGCCGCAGCTCCCGCAGCGCCCGAGGCACGCGCTGAGGACGCCGCGCCCGCCGAAGCTGCAGGCGCTCCCGAGGCCGAGCCAGCATCGACGGATGCTGATGCCGAAATCGCGCAGAGCGCGCCTGAGGCAGAAGCATCCAGCGACGCTGATGCCACCCCGACGAACGCTGAAACCCCCGAGGAGAATGCATGAGCGCGATCACCGCTTCAGACGTCAAAGCCCTCCGCGACCGCACGGGTGCCGGGATGATGGCGTGTAAGAATGCGCTGGCTGAAGCCGACGGCGACATTGACCGCGCTGTCGAGCTGCTGCGGGCCCGTGGTGAGGCACAGGCCGCCAAGCGGGCGGGCAACGAGGCGGCCGAAGGCACCATCCAGACCTACGTGCACGTCGCCGGCGGAAAGCCGATCGGCGTACTCGTCGAGGTCAATTGCGAGACCGACTTCGTCGCACGCAACGACGCCTTCGTCGTCTTCGCGAAGGACTTGGCGCTCCACATTGCAGCCGCCGATCCGATCGCTGTCGCCGAGGAGGAGGTCCCCTCAGAAGACCGCGAGCGCGAGGTGCGGGTCGCCACCGAGAAGGCGGCCGACCGCCCGGAGAACGTCCGCGAGCGGATCATCCAGGGTTCCGTCGACAAGTGGCTCGACGACGTTGTCCTACTCCGTCAGAAGCACGTGAACGAAGAGAAATACAACGGCGAAACGATCGAGCAGCTTCGGGCCAAACTCGCTTCTGACATGGGTGAGAACGTGATCATCCGCCGCTTCGCCCGGTTTGCCGTCGGCGAGTAGCTCCGTCCGGCGTCGGTGATCTCCTCACGCACGTGAGCACGCAGAGCACAGAGGCCGCACCCGCCTACGGGCGGGTGCTGCTCAAGCTGTCCGGCGAGGCGCTGATGGGCGACCTCGATTACGGCACCGATCCGGAGCGTGTTCAGGCGGTCGCCCAGGAGATCGCATCGATCCATCGGCGCGGGGTGGAGGTTGCGGTCGTCGTCGGCGGCGGCAACATCTACCGAGGTCTCGAGGCCGCCGCTCGCGGCATGGACCGGGCGACCGGCGACTACATGGGCATGCTCGCGACGGTGCTGAACGCGCTGGCATTGCAGGATGCGCTCGAGAAGGGCGAGATCCCGACCCGCGTGCAGTCTGCGATCACGATCTCAGAGGTCGCCGAGCCGTACATCCGGCGTCGCGCCGTCCGCCACCTCGAGAAGGGCCGTGTCGTGATCTTCGCGGCCGGGACCGGCAACCCGTTCTTCACCACGGATACGGCGGCGGCACTGCGCGCCGCCGAGGTGCACGCGGAGGTCGTGCTGATGGCCAAGAACGGCATCGAGGGCGTCTATACGGCCGACCCCGCGAAGGATCCGAACGCGCAATTCATCCCGGAGATCACGCACAAGGATGCGCTGACCCGCGGACTCCAGGTGATGGACTCGACCGCCTTCGCGCTGTGCATGGACAACAACCTGCCGATCGTCGTCTTCAACATGGCCGACGGCAGCAACATCAACCGGATAGTGTCCGGTGAACGCGTGGGGACCCTGGTGAAGACATGAGCGAGGACGATCTGGTTGGTGGTCTGCTCGACGACGCGCGCGACCGCATGCACAAGTGCGTCGAGTCGACCAGACACGAGTTTGGCTCGGTCCGCACGGGGCGCGCCAGTCCCGCGCTCCTGGACCGCATCAACGTCGACTATTACGGGGCCGTGACGCCGCTCAAGCAGCTGGCCACACTCAGCGCCCCGGAGGCGCGCCTGCTATCGATCCAGCCCTACGACAAGAGCTCGATCAAGGCGATCGAGAAGGCGATCCTCGAGTCCGACGTGGGCCTGACACCTTCCAACGACGGTGCTGTGATCCGGCTGATGCTGCCCGAGCTGACCGAGGAACGCCGTAAAGAGCTTGTCAAGGTGGTGCGCGGAATCGCCGAGGAGGGTCGCGTCGCGATCCGCAACGTGCGCCGCGACGTGATGCACGATCTCCGCGAGCTCAAGGAAGAGGGCGAGCTGGGCGCCGACGATGAGCATCGCGCCGAGACCGAGCTTCAGAAGGTCACTGACTCACGGGTCACCGAGCTCGACGAGCTGCTGAAGGTCAAGGAAGAAGAGATCCTCGAGGTCTAGTCGTGAGTCGGGGATTCGCGAGCAGCCTCGCGGCGTCTGGACGTTAGATGGGCGTCGGCGCTGCGCCAGACTCGGGCGCCGATGGCCCGCGCTACGTTGCGATCATCACCGACGGCAACGGTCGCTGGGCCAGTCAGCGTGGGCTGGTCGCTATCCGGGGGCACGAAGCAGGTGCTGACGTCGTCAAGGCACGTCTGCGCGACGCCGTCAGCTTCGGGATCAGGGAGCTCACCGTGTACTCGTTCTCGACCGAGAACTGGAACCGTTCCAAGGCCGAGGTCAGCGGCCTGATGCGGATGTTCGCGCGCCGGATCGATGCCGAGACGCCTGAGCTCAAGGCAGAGGGCGTGAGGATGCGTTTCATCGGCCGCCGCGCCGCGCCGGTATCTGCGCGCCTGATCGGGAAGATGGAGTGGGCCGAGGCCGAGACCGCCGCGAACGACCGGATCACATTGTTCGTCGCGTTCAACTACGGTGGCCGTGCGGAGATTCTCGACGCCGCTCGCGCGTTCAGGGGGGGTGACGAGTCCGACTTCCGCCGGCAGCTGTACGCACCCGACATGCATGACCCCGACCTGATCATTCGCACCAGCGGCGAGCAGCGGATCTCGAACTTCCTCACCTGGCAGTCCGCGTATTCGGAGTTCGTATTCCGCGATGAGCTCTGGCCCGACTTCACTCGCGAGGCATTCGCCGCCAGCCTTGATGAGTACGCGTCGCGTCAGCGGCGGTTCGGAGCGCGCTGATGCCGGAGGCTCGCAGGCGCACACCGGCTGCGCCGCGGCGTCAACCCGCCGCGACCGCTAAGCCGCGCAGTCGATCTGACCTGTTGGCACGCACAGTCGTCGCCGTGCCGGCGGCCATCCTTGCCGTGATCTTCGTGGACATCGGTGGCGTCGGGTGGATGCTGCTGATGGCCGTGATGGCCTGCGTCTGCCTCAGCGAGCTGTACACGATGCTGCCGGACTGGCGGCCCGTGCCAATCGTCGGTTTCGCCGTTGCAGCGGGGATGTGCGTCGCAGCGCGCTACGGAACGCTCGGGGCCGTGGTCGGCATCGCCCTCCTATCGGGGCCGCTCGTGTTTCTCGCCGTGCTTGCGCGAGGCCAGAGCGCAGGTGCGACGCTCTCGATCGCGGCGACGCTGCTCGGCGTCATGTGGATCGGTTTTGCGTTCGCATACGCGGTGCTGCTGAGGGAGACCCCCCATGGCGGCGCGATCCTGATCGACGTGATGGTCGGCACGTTCCTGGGGGACACGGCGGCATACCTTGGGGGGCGGATGTTCGGCCGCCATCCACTGGCGCCCAGCGTGTCGCCGAAGAAGACGGTCGAGGGCCTCGCGTGCGGCGCTCTGGTGGCAATCGTCGCAGTCGTGGTTGCCAGGGCTCTACCAGGAGTCCTGGCTCTCGCACGGCACCGCACTGTTGCTGGGCATCGCGGTGGCGGTACTAGGGCCGATCGGCGACCTGTTCGAGTCGCTGATCAAGCGCGACGCCGGGATCAAGGACGCCGGAACGATGTTTGGTCCGCACGGGGGTGCGCTTGACCGGCTCGACGCGATCATCTTCACAGTGGTCGCCGGCTATTACATCGCTGTAAGCGTTCCCCGTTAGTGCTGATGCCGCGTCGTCTGGTGATCCTCGGCTCGACCGGCTCGATCGGGACTCAGGCGCTGGATGTCGTTGCTCGCAGTCAGGGCGAACTCGAGCTCGTGGGGCTCAGCGCGGGCAGCGACTGGAGAGCGCTGATCGAGCAGGCGACCAGGCTCGGAGTCCGCCGCATCGCGCTCGCGGATCGTGACGCGGCCGCGCGCGCATCTGAGATCTGGACCGCCGGCGAGGTGCTGTCCGGACCTGACGGGCTGGTCGCGCTGGTGACCGAGTCGGGCTGCGACATGGTGCTGAACGCGATCGTCGGCTCCGCCGGCCTGCTCGCGACGGTCGCGACCCTGGGGGAGGGCATCGACCTGGCGCTGGCGAACAAGGAGTCCCTGGTCGTCGGCGGCGAGCTCGTCAACCAGCTCGCAGAGGCGACGGCCGCTCAGATCCTCCCGGTCGACTCAGAACACTCGGCGCTGTTCCAGCTGCTGGCGGGCGAGCGTGCCGGGACCGTCGACCGGCTGGTCCTGACAGCCTCGGGTGGCCCGTTCCGGGGCCGGACTCGGGAAGATTTGGCCGAGGTCAGCATCGAACAGGCGCTGGCGCACCCGACGTGGTCGATGGGGGGCAAGATCACGATCGACTCGGCGACCCTGATGAATAAGGGCCTCGAGGTGATCGAGGCGCATCACCTCTTCGGCACTCCATATGACCAGATCTCGGTGGTGGTGCACCCACAGTCGATCGTCCACAGTCTGATCCAGCTGTGCGACGGCGCCACCCTCGCGCACCTCGGATACCCGGACATGCGGGTTCCGATCGCCTACGCGCTGCATCACCCGAACCGGTCTGAGGTGCCGTTGCCAGCGCTTGACCTGGCGATCGTCGGTGAGCTGACCTTCGAGCCGCCCGACGTCGACACATTCCCGTGCCTACGGCTCGCGCGCGAGGCCGGAATCGCGGGTGGCACCGCGCCGTGCACGCTCAACGCCGCCAACGAGGTCGCGGTTCATGCGTTCCTCTTAGGAAGGATCGCTTTCGTTGAGATCTCGCAGGTCATCGAGGAAACGCTCGCCACCATGCCTTCAGAACCCGTGCACTCATTCGACTCCTTGATGGACGCCGACGTTAGAGCCCGCGCGACTGCATCTGAGCTGGTCGACCGGCTGTCAGACTGAATAAATCATGTCCTGGGTGCTCGCGTTCGTAGGATTCGCACTGCTGATCGTCCTGCATGAGGCCGGCCACTTCACGGCGGCCAAAGCCGTAGGCATGCGCGTTGAGCGCTTCTCGCTGTTCTTCGGCCCGATGTTCTTCAAGCGCCGGATCGGAGAGACGGACTACGGCATCGGCGTGGTCCCGCTGGGCGGCTTCGTGAAGATCACCGGCATGAGCTCGATCGAGACGTTCGATACGCCTGAGATCGAGGCGCGCGCCTACATCAATCAGCCGGTCTGGAAGCGGATCGTCGTGATCTCCGCAGGACCGGCGGTGAACCTGCTCCTGGCGTTCCTGCTGGCCTGGGTGTTCTTCATGTCGAGCTCACAGGACGTCTACAACAAGCACGGTCAAGCGGTCTCGACCACGAACGTCGGGATGATCGAGCAGGGCAGCGCCGCCGATGGCGCGCTGCGGCTCGGCGACACGATCGTCTCAGTCGACGGCGTCAAGGGCGACGCCGAGCAGGTGCACGACCAGATCGCCAAACACACCTGCGCCAACAACGCTCGCGTCAACGGCTGCCAGGCAGCCACAGCCGCGACGATTGTCGTTCGCCGCGACGGGCGGCTGAATACGCTGAGGCTGCGGCCACGTTGGAACGCGAGCGAAAAGACGATGCTCATCGGCTTCGGGTTCGCGGTCAAGCAGGCGAGCCTCGGAGTCCTGTCTGCGGCCAGCCACAGCATCACAGGCCTCTGGAACGTCGGCAAGGAGACCGTGGCGGACATCGTCGAGATCTTCAAGCCCAAGGACCGCGGACAGCTCCACAGCATCATCGGCGCCTACGCCTACACCCAGCAGGAGATCGCCAGTGGCTGGACACACGGAATCGAGATCATGGCGCTGATCTCGCTCTCGCTGGGGCTCATCAACCTGTTCCCGTTCCTGCCGCTCGACGGCGGACACATCTTCTGGGCTCTGGCAGAGAAGGTTCGGGGCCGCAGGATCTCGCTGGCAACGATGGAGCGGGCGTCGTTTGTGGGGATCGCGTTGATCGGGATCCTGCTGGTCGTCGGGCTCAGCAACGACATCTCGGCGATCGCCGGTAAGGGTTTGAGCATTCACTGATCGTCGCGCCGCCGCGGTGCGAAGCCCGGACCAGGCTCAAGCGCGCGCGCCAGGATCTCCAGCGGGTGATGGACCGCGACCGCGTTCGAGAGCTCGCTCAGGTGGCGCTGCAGTTGGCTGATGCAGCTGTGATCGGCGCTCACGACCAACTCGACGCCGGTTTCGATGATCGCCTGCGCCTGGCGCCGCCCGAGTGCCTCTGCGGCAGTCGGCTGGGTGATGCTGTAGATGCCGGGACCCCCACAGCATGCGCCGGCCGTGGCGGGAAGCTCGACGAGATCGATCCCCGGTATCGCTCGCAGCAGTCTGCGAGGCTGCTCCGCGACCCCCTGTCCGTGACACAGCCGGCAGGCGTCGTGATAGGCGATCCGGACCGACAGAGTTCCTGCGTCAGCCCAGCGCGGCTCGCGCACCAGGAGTTCATGAACGTCGAGCACCAGGGCGCTGAAGGCGCGCGCCTCCGGCGTGCCCAGAAGCCGGCCGTAGTCCTTGAGCGCGATCCCGCATGCGCCCGCGCTCGTGACGATCTGATCGACCCCCCCGACTGAGCTGAATGCGCTGATCGTGGCCTGCGCCCGGCGCAGACCGCCGTCGCGTTCACCGGACTGGAGCTCCAGCGCGCCGCAGCAATCGGGCAGGCGCGGTGCGACCACGTCGTACCCTTCGGCCGTCAGAACCCTGAGCGCCGCCTCGTGTATCCGACCGTGAGCGGCGCGTTCGCCGCAACCAAGCAGGAGTCCGATGCGGCCACGGGACGTGCCGCGAGCAGGTGTGAAGTGGGGGATCGAGGCTCGTGGATCGAGGCGCCTGAACTGCGCCGCCCGTGGAATCATCGTGAGCGCCGCACGTCGGCGTAACCGCTCACCCGCGGGGCGCCTGAGGTCGAGTTGGATCGCGACCTGTGCAGTCGCCAGCAGATCCGCGTAGGGAACGTCCTCGGGGCAGACACTCATGCAGGCCATGCACCCGAGGCAGGACTCGATGTGCGCCGCCGCCTCGGCTGTGGCGCCGCCGCCTGGCGCCAGGAGGTCCTCGATCAGGACGATGCGTCCGCGCGGTGACTCGGCCTCGGTTCCCGAGAGCGTGTAGGTGGGACAGCTTTCCAGGCATATGCCGCAATGTGTGCAACCCATGGTCTCGGCGATAGGTCAGATCCTGCCCACGAACAGGCCCGGGTTGCAAATCCCGGCAGGATCGAAGCGGGCTTTCAGGCCTCGCATGAGGTCCAGCTCCGGCCCGTCGATCGTGCCCCATGGGTCGATCGCCCCGCGTGAAGGCGCCGGCAGATCCAGGACCACAGCCGACGTGCCGGCCGGCAGCCCCGCACGAACGGTCGCGATCATTGGCACGGTCACGGTCATGTACAGGATGCCTTGTGCCGCCCGGCCGACCACCGTGGCCTGCGTCTCATCCGCGAGGGTCAGGATCGCCTCAAGCTGGTCGGCGCCTGCCTGCACACGCATCACGGCGCGGTCTGCGGATCGTTGCCCTGCCCGTTGCCGCGCCCACAGTTCGGCGTCGTCGCTGCGCGCGTCCGTGTCGGCCAGTCCGCAATCGGCCATGGTCGCGGCAACGGCCCGTGCACGAGCGCCGGTGGCGTCGCCGGCGACCTGAGCCAGCAACCCGCCACGCCCGCCACGCCAGGCGACGTCAAGGCATTGGAGATCACGGTGCGTCTCCGCGAGTGTTCGGACGGCCGCGCGCAGGCAGCTCGGAGCGCTGGTCGAGCCAAACGCGGTCACGGTCTCGACCGGGAGCGGGTGCAGGCGAACGTCCACTGAGAGGACTACGCCAAGTGTGCCGAACGAGCCGCTCAGCAGGCGCGTCAGCTCATAGCCGTCCTGCTCGTGGTCGCCGACTGGGCCCGTTCGCACGAGACTGCCGTCAGAGAGCGCGGCGGTGACTGCAATCAGCTGGTCCCGCGGCGGCCCGTAGCGGTGACTGAGCGGTCCGCAGTCGGCGGTCGCAATGACTCCACCAACCGTCGCAGCGGGCCGCTGGCCCAGGCCCATATGCGGATCTGCGGCAAACAGCAGCCCGCCGGCAGCCAAAGTCGCCTGGGCACGCACAAGCGGCACGCCGGCCGCAAGCGTCGCGGTCGTGCGGTCCTCGCTGATGACGACCCCGTTCAGGTGCGTGGTCATCAGTCTCAGCGCGGCTGGAGGGGTCGGAAAGCCCCAGCCGAGCTTCGTTCCTCCGCCAACGATGCGAACCGGGCGCTCGATGGCCGCTGCTTTTGCCAAGACCTCGGCCGCCTCAGCGATGCTGCCGGGTACAGCCAGATCGCTCACGCCTCGAGCACCGCACGCAGCGTGATAGCGACCGCAATTCCGACGCGTCCTCGGGAGCCCGCAAACGCACCCACGAGGTCATATCCGGGTTGGCCGCTGCGAAGCCCGATTCGTCGGCCCTCAGGATCAACGAGCTCGAGCGCTGAGACGTTCGCGATCCCGGGTGTCTCGGCGACGTGGCCGCCGACCGTGCCGATCGGAGCGGTATGCGCGAACCAGCGTGCGCCGGCTACCGGAGGAAGTGCAGCTGCGGGTGCGCCGGGTTCGACCGTGACCTCACCACCGTCGCCGATCGTCAGCACGCGCCGCATGCGGGTCATCACGATCATCAGCGCCCCGTCGCGGGGCAGCGCGCCACCGCCGATGCTGGTCCCGGCGCCGCGTACCACGTAGGCAATGCCCGTCGCAAGGCAAGCGGAGACGAGGCCGGCCACCTCGGCGGCCGTGCCCGGGAGGGCCGCTGCAAGCGGCAGCGGCCCTCCACGTATCCGTCCGTCTGAGCGATAGACCGACAGCACAGACGGGTCGCCGACCACGTGTTCCTCACCGCAGATCAAACGTGCACGGGCGACCATCTCAGCAGCTGCCTCCATGGGTGAAGTTTCGCCGATGCCCGAATCTCTAGACTGGCTCGCGATGGCCTCCAAGAATCAGATCAACGTCGGCGGTGTGTTGATCGGCGGTGGCGCACCTGTCGCCGTGCAGACGATGACCAAGACCGAGACTGCCGATATCGACGCGACGCTCGCGCAGATCAGGCGAGTTGCGGAGGCGGGCGCTGATCTCGTGCGCTGTGCGGTTCCGCGCGACCAGGACGCTGAGGCACTGAAGACAATCGCGCGCGAATCGCCGATTCCGGTGATCGCTGACATCCACTTCAACTACACGCTCGCGCTGAAGGCGCTCGACGCCGGCGCGCATTGCATCCGCCTGAACCCCGGCAACATCGGCGGGCCCGAGCAGGTCACCGAGGTTGTGGCGAAGGCCAAGTCGCTGGGCACGCCGCTGCGGATCGGCGTCAACTCAGGGTCGCTGCCCGCGCACCTGCGCGAACTTGAGTACGAGAACCCCGTGGAGGCACTCGTCACGGCTGCCGTCGAATTCGTTGACCTGATGGAACGCCTCGACTTCACGAACTTCAAGGTCTCGATGAAATCGACCAGTGTCCCGAACACGATTGCCTCAAACCGCCTGCTGTCGGAGCGGATCCCATACCCGCTGCACCTCGGCGTGACCGAGGCTGGCACCAAATGGTCCGGATCGCTGAAGTCGGCCGTCGGACTGGGAGCGCTGCTGGCCGACAACATCGGTGACACGATCCGTATCTCGCTCTCCACCTTCCAGGCCGAAGAGGAGGTCAAGGTCGCCTGGGAGATCCTGAAGGCGCTGCGACTGCGCCGCCGCGGGCCGGAACTGATCGCTTGCCCAACCTGCGGCCGCCTCCAGTTCGACATGGACACGGTTGTTGCCGAGGTCGAGCGCCGGCTCGAGGCATATGCGGACCCGATCCAGGTGTCGGTGCTCGGATGCGCGGTCAACGGGATCGGCGAGGCCCGCCACGCCGACTTCGGGATCACCGGCGCCAAGGATATGGGCATGATCTACGCTAGGGGCGAACCGCTCAAGAAGGTTCCGACCGATGAGCTTGTCGACGAACTCTTCAAGGAGATCGACCGCTACTACGCGGCCGGCAAGCAGCTGGTCCGCGACGAGCAGAGCGCTGCTGAGGCCAGCGCGTGGCTGGCCGAGAACGAGGATTCCACGGCGCTGACGCCTGAGCGACTCGCGATGCTCGAGGCCGAGGCCGCCAAGGAGCCCGAGGCAGCCGCAAGGCTCGATGAAGCACTGTCGCCCGTCGCTGGGCGCCGCTTCACCCGCGCCTGATCGCCCGGCCCGCAGCGCCTGCGTTGGGCCAGGCCCGCTTAAAGCGAGGGTGCGATTATCACGTTGAGGTAATAACCGCACCCGTTGAATCTTGAACCCCCGCCCCGGCGGCGGGTAAGCCTCAGAACACTAGGCTGCGAAGCGCTCGGCGACCTTGTCCCAGTTGATCACGTTCCAGATTGCCGCCAGGTACTCAGGACGGCGGTTCTGGTATTTCAGGTAGTAGGCGTGCTCCCACACGTCGACTCCCAGCAGCGGCGTCCTATCGTCGATCAGCGGCGTGTCCTGGTTGGGCGTGGAGATCAGCTCGACGCCGGTTCCGTTCTTGACCAGCCACCACCAGCCGGAGCCGAAGCGGCCCACGCCGGCGGCGTTTGCCTTCTCCTGAAGATCGGAGAAGGACCCGAAAGCGGAGTTGATCGCTGCGGCAAGGTCGCCTGTGGGCTCGCCGCCGCCGTTCGGGCTCAGCGACTCCCAGAACAGCGAGTGGTTGTAATGACCACCGATGTTGTTGCGGATCGCGGGAACGTCCAAGGCCGCCTTTGAGGTGAGAATCTCCTCGGCGCTCTTGTCGGCCCATTCGGTGCCTTCGATCGCCTTGTTGCCGTTCGTGACATAAGCGCCGTGATGCTTGTCGTGATGGATCTCCATGGTCTGCGCGTCGATATGCGGCTCGAGCGCGTCGAAGGCGTAGGGGAGATCGGGAACTGTGAAGGCCATGCTGACTCCTGTCTTCGGGTTCTCTCTCTGGAATTGCCGTTCTATCAGAGCACCTGCGCAGGCGGGTCGCAGCGCGCCGGGCCGGGCGCCGCGGGTACGCTTGCTCGCCATGCCGCGACTATCCGAGTATCTACTTCCCACTGAACGGGAGCCGCCCGCTGACGCCGAGGCGCTGAGCCACAAACTGCTCGTTCGTGCCGGTCTGATCCGGCAAGTCGGCGCCGGCCTCTGGACCTGGATGCCGGCCGGCTGGCGCAGCCACCAGCGGATCGTCCAGATCATCCGCGAGGAGATGGACGCGATCGGCGGCCAGGAGATGCTGATGCCGGTGCTGCAACCGGCGGAGCTGTGGAAGCGCAGCGGTCGCTACGACGTCTTCGGTGAGGAGCTTTTCAAGCTCAAGGACCGTAAACACGCGGACATGGTGCTGGGCCCCACCAGTGAGGAGGTCGTCACCACCCACGCCTCAACGGTGATCCGCTCCTACCGCGACCTGCCGCAGATCCTCTACCACTTCCAGACCAAGGAGCGCGACGAGCCACGTCCGCGCGCCGCTGTGCTGCGCTCGCGTGAGTTCGTGATGAAGGACTCCTACAGCTTCGACTGCGACCCTGACGGGCTCGACGCCTCCTACGAGAAGCACGCCCGTGCATACGACCGGATCTTCGACCGCTGTGGCCTGGAGTGGTACAGCGTCGAGGCAGACGTCGGGGCAATGGGGGGCAGCGGCGCGCATGAATATATGGCGCCCTGTCCGGCCGGCGAGAACGACGTTGTGCTCGCACCGGGCTATGCCGCGAATCTCGAGGTAGCGCAGGCGCAGGCGCAGGCGGTGGCGCTGCCGGCCGCTGCGGATGTGCCCGAACCGGTGTCCACGCCGGGGATGAGCACGATCGCCCAGGTTGCCGCGGCGCTCGAGCTGCCCGAGGGCGCGCTGCTCAAGGCCTATCCCGTCGTGCTGGCGGACGGCGCATTCGTGCTTGCAATGCTGCGGGGCGATCATAAGGTCAACGACATAAAGCTGGCAATGGCGCTGAAATCGCAGTTTCGCCAGGCCAACGCCGCTGAGATCGAGGAGCACCTGGGGCCCCCGGGATCGATTGGACCTGTCGGTGTCGGAGCCCGGATCCTGCTGGATGAGGCAGTCGCTGCAGACAGCGGCGGTTACGTCGTCGGCGCCAACCGCCCGGACATGCATCTGAGCGACGTGGTTCCCGGGCGTGACTTCAACTTCGAACGCGGCGACTTCCGCAACGTCATGCCTGGGGACACGATCGGCGGCAATGCCGTGCGGATCGAGCCGGCGATCGAGGTGGGCAACATCTTCAAGCTCGGCACGCGTTACAGCGTCGCCGCTCGGTGCCCACTATCTCGATCAGACCGGGGCCAGCCAGCCGCTGTGGATGGGCTGCTACGGGATCGGACCGGCGCGCATCGCGGCCGCGGCGATCGAGCAGTTCGCCGACGCAAACGGCATCTCATGGCCGCGGGCGATCGCGCCGTTCGACGTGCACCTTGTGACGCTCGGCAAGCCGGACTCCGACGAGCGTGCGCTCTCCGAACGCCTCTACGACGAGCTCCAGCAGCAGGGACTGACACGTGATCTACGACGACCGTGACGCCGGCCCGGGCGAGAAGTTCGCCGACGCTGAGCTGCTGGGCTGCCCGCTGCGGATCACGATCGGGCGCCGGACGCTTGAGGCGGGCGAACTCGAGGTTCAGATCCGCAGGGGACAGGAAGCCCGTGCGCTTCCGCTGGAGGAGCTCGGCGTCGGCGACGCTTGCAGATGTGGCGCGAACTCGCCTGACGCAAGAAGCGCCTGCTCGGCATCGATCGCTCCGGACCGAACCCGGAGGCGACACACTCCGACCAGCCTCTGCGTCCGCTGACGATCCCGAACGCGATCGGCTTCGCGCGGCTGGCGCTGATCCCCGTATTCCTCGTGGTGGCGCTGTCGAGTTCGGACGGCCAGAGCGCGGTCGCGGCGGCGCTGTTCGCAGTGATCGGCTGGGCCGATTATCTCGACGGGTTCACGGCGCGCCTGACCGGTCAGTTCAGCCGCCTGGGAGCATTGCTCGATCCGGTCATCGACCGGCTGCTGGTGGTCTCCGGGATGGTCGTCTGCTGGGATTTCCAGCTGCTGCCGCGCTGGGCGTTGGCGCTGGTGATCGCCCGGGAGCTGCTGATGCTCGCTGCTGAGCCGCTACAGCCTTCGGCGGGGCATCGAGATCAAGATCAACTGGGCGGGACGCCTCGGCGTGGCACCGACGATGGGGGCGCCGTTCTTCGCGATGGCCGGCGTCCACTGGCTTGCGCTATCCTGCTCTACATCGGTCTGGCGCTCGGCGCTCGTCGCCGACGTGCCTGTACATCGCGACGTGGCAGCGCGGCAACTGAAGCAACTCTCAAGCTCAGATTGACCCTATGGTCCACGCGGTTATACTCGCGCGACCTCGGATCATTCCTGGCTCGTCGCGCTGCCGCACGGAGGAACACGCTCGCATGGACACATTCCCAGACCTCGGATCACTCACCGATCAGGAGCTGAAGGACCTGATCAAGGAGATGACCGACGAGGAGATCGAGGTCTCCTATCAAGCGGCGGATCCTGCACGGCAAGATCGACATCCTGCGGGCCGAGCTGGTCAACCGCCTGCGGCGCAAGGATGAGAGTGGCGAGCTGGTCATCAGCGGCGCCGACGTGCAGCGCCTGACGGACATCCTGACCGGCAACTATCCGCCGCCGGACGAGGAGCCGGGCGAGCAGCCCAGCAGCCTCGGCTGAGGTCGAAGCCCGTGGCCCAGCACTGCCCTGAGTGCGGCTTCGCCAACGCCGACGGCGCCAACTACTGCCAGCGCTGCGGCGCGTTCATGGGCGGTTCCGAGTCCGCTGCCGGCGATTCGACCGCGACCTACCGCGATCGGTGAGACGGGGGAGTTCGAGGAGGTGCCGATCGAGGCCATCACCGCTCGCGGCGCGGCGCTCGTGATCAGCGCAGGCGGCGGTCGCGCCGGTGAGACGTTTCCGCTGGATCGCGCGCGGCTCACCGTCGGCCGGCGGCCTGACAGCGACGTGTTCCTCGACGATGTCACCGTCTCGCGTGACCACGCGGTGCGTTGTCAAGCGCGGCGAGCACTACTACCTGGACGACTGCGGCTCGCTCAACGGCACCTATGTGAACCGCCGCCGGATCGACTCGCAGCGGCTCAACGACGGCGATGAGCTGCAGATCGGCAAATACAAGCTGGCGTTTCTGGGCAGATGACGGCGACCGACGAGAACAACGAGCTCCCGCTCGAGCTACCTGATCCGGCAGCCGCGACCGAGCGGCCGCCTGCCAGAAGGCGGTCACGATCGGCGCGGTCTGCAAGGCACTGGAGCTCGAGTTTCCTGACATCTCGATCTCCAAGATCCGCTATCTCGAGGACCAGAAGCTGCTCACGCCGCGGCGGACGCAGGGTGGCTATCGCCTCTACACCCCTGAGGATGTCCAGCGGCTACGGACGATTCTGCGACTTCAACGCGACGAGTTCCTGCCGCTGCGAGTGATTCGCCAGGAGCTGGCCGGCGGACGCAACGACCGCGAGGTCGGCACAGCCGCCGATCCCAAGGCGCTGCGGCGGACATCCGTGACGCGAGACCCCGGGGCTCTCTACTCGCTCGAGGATGTGGTCGAGGAGACCGGCGCAGACCCAAGCTCGTCGCTGAGCTGGTCGACTTCGGCGTGATCAAGGGCGATGTCCGTGCCGGTACCCGCTACTTCGACGACACCGAGCGTGAGATCATCCGTGCTGTCTCCGAGCTCGCCCGCTACGGCGTCGGCGGCCGCAACCTGCGCGTGTTCAGGACCTCGGCCGACCGTGAGGCGCAGCTGCTGCAGAGCATCCTGGCGCCGGCGCTCCGCTCTCGCAACCCCGAACGGCGCAAGGAGGCAGTCGAGGCGCTTGAGAACCTCGCGTCGGTCACCACGCACCTAAAGCATCTGCTGCTCATCCGCGACCTGCGCAAGATCGCCACCTGAGGCCGCCATCGATGCCGGCGCGCTCCGAGGACGGCGTCAATCTTCGCGGCTTCGTACGCGACATCCCGGACTTCCCGACGCCGGGCATCCTCTTCAGGGACATCACGCCGCTGCTGTTGGACCCACGCGCACTGGACGCGGCGGTCTCGCGGCTGGCCAAGTATGCGCGCGACCTGGAAGTCGATTACGTGGTCGCAGCGGAGGCGCGAGGCTTCATCCTGGGCGGGGCGCTGGCACTGCGCTGCACGCCGGCTTCGTTCCGGCGCGCAAGCGCGGGAAGCTGCCTCATGAAACGGTGAGTTCCGAGTACGCGCTCGAATACGGAATCGACGCCCTGGAGATGCACGCAGACGCGTTTGCAGGGGGTGCGCGCGTGCTGATCCACGACGATCTGCTTGCCACCGGCGGCACCGCCCGCGCGCTGGCCGACCTGGTCACTCGACTCGGCGGCGAAGTATTGGCCTGCGCGTTCCTGGTCGAGCTCGAGTCCTTCGACGGGCGCAAGCTGCTTGAGAGCTACCCGGTGCACTCGCTGATCCAGTGCGAGTAGCCGCGGATCAGGGCAGGAACACGAGGGTACGGCAGGCCTCAGCCAGTATCTTCACAGCCGTGACTGGCGCAGAACTATCGACCGAGGCCGGTGGCTTCGACGCCTTCTACGGCCTCGAGATCGTCGAGTTGAGGCTTGAGACGGCCCGCGCGGACCTGCTCGTCCGAGCGGAGCACAGGCAGCCGTGGGGTGTCGTGCACGGCGGGGTCTACGCATCGATGGCGGAGGGCCTGACATCCCTGGCCACCGCCGCCGCGGTCGGCCCCCAGGGCAGCGTCGCGAGTGGGATGTCGAACCAGACGAGCTTTCTGCGACCCGTCACCGAGGGTACGCTCCGCGCTTCCGCGGTGCGCAAACACGCCGGGCGCACAACCTGGGTCTGGGACGTCGAGATCAGCGACGACCAGGGGCGCCTTTGCGCGATCTCACGGATGACGATCGCCGTGCGCGAGCCGCGTCCAGCCGGCGGCTCCTGACCGCTCGCCCGGGTGGACCTCGCAAGCGCCGGGGAATACCCGGAATTGCAGGAGAAAAGCCACGCTGAGGAGCTCTTCGTTAAGGTCGCTTAACGGGCCTAGTGTGAGCAAGGTCACACACGGGGGCCGCAAGCGCTGCCACTGTGCCCCGCGTCACAACTCGACCTGCCGAATCGCCTCTGCCCGGAGCGAGTCGAGCGGGGGAACCAACGCCAGTGCCACTGGCTGGGGCGAATCGAACGCCGGCTGATCCCGGCACCACCTCGTAGCGGGGACGTGAGCGCACACAGCGCCGCACGGCCTCGCGAGCCCGTCAGCTAACCCCGTAGGCGCCCGGTCGAGATCTG
This sequence comes from uncultured Conexibacteraceae bacterium, assembly GCA_963844665.1. Lineage (GTDB taxonomy): Bacteria > Actinomycetota > Thermoleophilia > Solirubrobacterales > Solirubrobacteraceae > Palsa-465. Next base: position 577,834 of record CAWJPB010000003.1, on the reverse strand, counting down.
AAAAGGAGGCCCTCAGCAATGGGAGCCATTCGAAGACTGCCCGCGCTCGGCACGCCCAAGCTCGTGTCCGGCGCCTTGCTTCTGACGCTGCTGGCGGCCGCTGTAGGCCTCTGCAGCTACTCGGCGATCGCCCGTGGTGACCAGCGCCCGACGACCGCTCGACACACAGCCGAGAAGCCAACCGCGATGGCCGCCGCCGCGTCTCGGTTCGTGGTCAGGCACAGCGTGCTGACAAGCCCCAGCGGCCGCACCGTGGTCGTGCGTGGCTCGCTGCTGCCGGCCCAGCGGAGCGCACAGGTGAAGCTCGCCGCAGGCACTGGCGGACACTGGCGGACTGTGGCCACCGGCCGCACGACTCGTAACGGCCGCTTCACGATCCGCTATCGCGTCCGGCAGGTCGGCACCACAGCGCTACGAGTCAGCTACAGCGGCAGCGCGCGCGCTCGCTCCGCCTCGGCGGCAGCTGGCCGCATCGTTGGCCTGGAGCCGACCATCGCCTCCTGGTATTACGACGAGGGCAACACTGCCTGCGGATTTCACGCAACCTACGGCGTAGCCAACAAAACGCTTCCGTGTGGTACGAAGGTGACGCTTTCCTACGGTGGGCACACGGTCCTTGCCACGGTTGACGACCGCGGGCCCTACGTATACGGCCGCAGCTTCGATCTGAATCAGAACACCGCGCGATATCTCGGCATGTCGGGTGTGGCGCAGGTACTTGCTTCCGTCTGATCCGATCGCTTATATCTTTCATGGACTCAGGCCAGGCTCGGGACCGCCTGGCTCAGTCATTTGTCCAGACATCGGTGGTCTGGGTCGACGATTTGTTTAGGCTCGCAGAGCCTCGCTCATCGTCGTACCCGTCCTGCCGATGAGTGTCTAACATGCGCCTACGTCGACTCGTCCCGCTGCTGTCATCCCTGCTCGCGTGCCTCGTACTGGTTTCACAGGCGTCGGCAGCCGGCACGAGCACCCACGCCGGCCGGGCGAGAACTCACGGCGGTGCGGCTTCGGGTGTGTTCTTCTCAAGCGCGGTGTACCAGGCAAGCGAAAATGCCGGGCGCTTTGCGGTCACGATCGAGCGCACCAACGCCGGTGGCCCGGAGGTCGTCTACTACGGCGTCACCAACAAGGGCTCGGAGGCCGGTAACCCGTTCGACAAGGTGCCGAACAGCGAGGCGACCTTCGCCCCCGGCCAGAGCACATACACGTTCTATGTAACCATCCACGATCAGGGGATCAATGGCCCGATGCGGTTCGCGCGTGCGTATCTGTACGGCGGTCATCCGCAGGCCGTGGGATCACCCAGCCAGGCGACGATCGAGCTGCTGCAGGACGATCCGCTGTACACCAAGAACACTGAGAACCCGCTCGGTTACGAGCAGACCCCGACCGACGGCGACCCGCTGCAGTACGTCGACTGGTACGTGTTCGGTGATCAGGCGCCGGCCGGCAAGGTGCTCACCGGCTATTCGCACAGCAACCCAGCGTGGGCTCAGGCCCTGCACACGCTCGCCTATTCGCCCGGCTCAGGCACCTACCGGTTCTGGATGTGGAACCAGCCATCCTCGACGCTGGCAGCGACCGTCGAGAAGTACCTCGCCGACGCCGAGCGCTCTCAGCCGAACACGACCGTCGCGCTCAGCACGTATTCGCTTGTCCACGGCAGCTGCGAGAGCCCCGCCGCAATCAAGTCGAGGTTCGACGGCTGGATCACCCAGTTGGCCCACGGGATCGGCAACTTCCGGGTTGTTCTGTACCTGGAGGAGGACTCGCTGCTGGAGACCCATTGTCTCAACCACAGTGCGATTGAGACGCGCCTCAACGAGCTCGCCTATGCGGTCCACGTGCTTTCTCAGGATCCGCGCCTGCTGATCTACATGGACGGCGGAGCACCGGACGCTTGGAACTCGGCCCGTCAGACCGCCTCCTACCTCAAGCAGGCCGACGTCGCCGACGCCGCGGGCTTCTACGTGAACGCAACGCACAACGACTGGACCACGACGGACGTTCACTACGGGCAGCAGATCGCCCGATACCTGGGCGGCAAGCACTTCATCGTCCAGACCGACGACAACGGCCGCGGGCCCCTGGCGGCACAGGGCGCGAGCGGCAACGAGGACCTCTGCAACCCGCCGGGGCGTGGCACCGGGCCGCTGAGCTGGGCCACCGGCTACGAGTACGTAGACGGCTTCCTCTGGTTCAACAACCCGGGCAACTCCGACGGGCCCTGTGGAGCCGGCGATCCGCCTGTGGCCGCCTTCTGGCCGCAGTACGCCGTGGGCCTCGTTCAGCGCGGGACCAGCGCGGTCACCGGACCGCATTTCCCGCTGGCCCACTCCAGCAACGACATGTAGCGCGATTCCGGGGGTGCCCGTCCCGCTCGACGGCACCCCTGCCACGCCTGATCGTCAAGCGAACGTGCGTTCTGTCCGCGCCGGACGCTTTGATGTCGCGCATGAGCCAGCGCTGCGTCGCGCATCTTGATATGGATGCGTTCTACGTGTCCGTCGAGCTTCGCCGACGGCCCGAGTTACAGGGGTTGCCGGTGATCGTCGCGGGATCGGGGCCGCGGTCCGTCGTCACCACAGCCTCGTACGAGGCACGCCGGTTTGGGGTGGGGTCAGCCATGCCCGCCGCGCGTGCGCGGCGGCTGTGTCCGCGAGGAGTGTTCCTGGCGCCTGATTTCGCCTACTACCGTGCCGCGTCCGCCGATGTGATCGCGGTCATCCGGCACCACGTGGAGACCGTCGAGGTGATCGGACTCGACGAGGCATATCTGGAATTGACCGGACTGCCGGCGCCGAAGGCAAGCATGCGTCGGATCGTCAGCGACATCAGACAGCGAACCGGCCTGAACGCGTCAGTCGGGATCGGACCCAACAAGTTGGTTGCCAAGGTTGCTTCCGACGCTGAAAAGCCCAACGGGTTTGTCGTGCTTACGCGGGCGCAGGCCTGCGCCAGATTTGCAGATTCACCCTGCAGGATGATCCCCGGCATAGGCGGCAAGACCGCGGAGCGCCTACAGGCGCTCGGAGTGGAGACGGTTGAGGCGCTGCGTGAGGCCTCGACCGAGACGCTGCGCTCCGCATTCAGTATGCGTACGGCCGCGCATCTTCAGGCATTGGCAAGGTTCGAACATGACGGCGCGGTCACGCAGGAACGCAAGGTGATCTCCGAATCACGAGAACGCACCTTCGATCGCGACGTCGAGGACCGCTCAGAGCTCGAGTCGATCTTGGTGAGACTGGTCGACGAACTCTGTGCGACGCTGATGCGCCAGGGGCGGCGGGGACGTACGGTCGGACTGAAGGTACGGCTTGACGACTTCTCGACGCACACACGCGCGCGCACTCTGGCCGTGGCTGTCAACGCGAGCGACGACGTGGGCCGCGTCGCCCTCGAACTGCTGCGAGCGTTCGACTCGTCGCGCCCGGTGCGGCTGCTCGGTGTCAGGGTCGCAGGGCTGACGTCCGAGGAGACCGAGCCACAGCAGCTGGCGCTTGGCGTCTGAGGCCGCTAATACAGAGCCGTAGCCAGGCGGCGGCGGGCGGCACGGGCGAGGTCGCTCTCCGCTCCAAGTTCGTCCAGCACGCCGACGATCACCCTGCGAATCTCATCCCTTGCGGTGTTGGCAGACAGCGCCTCGAGCAGCAGGTCGAGGCCGCGCTCGGTCTCGCCGGCATCGAGTGCGGCGAACGCCGGTGCCAGATCGTCGGGCCCGGACTGCTCGAGCTCGATGCGCGCCCGCAATCCGTCGGCCGCGAAGCTACCGCTGACGTTCTGGAGGATGCTGGTGGCCTGAGCACTGTCGCCGCGCGCGTGCACGCGCCTCGCGAGTGGCACGGCGGCGTCGGCCCGCGTCGGCTCCAGCTCCACCGCACGCCGCAGTGATGCCTCATCGCCCTGGGCAACCAGACCGTCGGCCTCAGACGGGACCAGCCCGTCAAGGAAGCGCTCAACCTCCACGGGCGGCAACGCACCGACGAACTCTCCGGCCACGGCGCCGTCCTTGAAGGCCTTGACCGCCGGGATGCCTTGGATGTCGTACTCACGTGCGAGCTGCTGATTGCTATCGGTGTCGACCTTGACCAGTTCCATCTTTCCGGCTCGCGCGGCAACGGCGCGCTCGAGCACGGGAGTCAGTTGGCGGCAGGGCCCGCACCACTCGGCCCAGAAGTCGACCACGACCGGAACCTCCCTGGAGCGTTCGATCACGGCGGTCGAGAATGACTGTTCTGTGACGTCCATAGGCAACGAGCTTAGGGCCCGGAGAGTAATTTAGTCTTGCGTCGTGACAACTGAGTTCTCCATCCGGAGCGGCGGCGTGACCCTGTCCGGCGATGATTCCGGTGAAGGGCCGCCCGTGGTGCTGTTGCACGGCCTGACTGCGACCCGCCGGTATGTGGTGATGGGCTCCAACGCTCTGGAGCGCTCGGGGCACCGCGTGATCAAGTACGACGCCCGAGGGCACGGACATTCCTCGCCGGCGCCCACCACAGGGGCCTACACATACGACCTGCTGGGCGAGGATGCCGTTGCTGTTCTCGATGCCCGCGGCGTCGAGCGAGCAGTGTTCGCCGGCGCATCGATGGGGGCGCACACGTTGCTGAACGTGGCCCTGCGACACCCTCAGAGGGTCGCAGGAACCGTTGTTATAACCCCAGCTTATAGCGGCGATTCCTCTGTCGAGGCTCGGCGGCTCGAACGCTGGGATCGGCTCTCAGACGCTCTGCGCAGCGGCGGGATCGAGGGCTTTGTCGACGCGTACGGAGTGCCCACGGGAACACCGGAGTTCGCCCGAACAGTGCTGGCTGTCACCCGCCAGCGGCTCTCGCAGCACGACAATCTCGATGCGCTCGCCGACGCGCTGAAGGCGCTGCCGCGTTCGTACCCGTTCGGGCCTCTGAGCGAACTCGAGCAGATCGCTGTCCCTTCAGTCGTGGTCGCATCCGGCGATGACGCCGATCCCGAGCACCCGGAGGCGTTCGGGATCGCCTATGCCGAGGCGATCCCGAACGCCCGTCTGATTACTGATCCGCCCGGCCGATCACCGATCGCGTGGCAGGGAAGCCAGCTCTCGCAGATCATCGCCGAGCTCGTCACCGAGTCCGGGCTGACCTCTAGGGTCCTGAGGACGATCAACCGATCCTGACCGATGTCAGACCATTGCTCGGCGCCGCGTAGGTGTCGCCGCCGAACCGGAGCTTCACCGTGAGACGCACGTGCTTCTGGGAGAGGTGTCCGATCCTCGTGGTGGCGGCGTACGTGCAGGACGGGCTCACCTGAGCCCTGCTGGACGCGACCACACTGTGACCGTCGTAGTAGCTGATCGTCACGCGCCCGTGGCAGGCCAGCGCCGGCGATGTCGTGCCGGACAGCCGCAGATGACCCTTGACGGTGAACTTCGCAGGCGAATGTCCCGCGGAATGCGGCGTGATCGCCCAACTGAGCCCGGTATGTGGGCGTGGCCAGGGCAGCGTCGTGAATGACGCGTCAGCGCCGTATGACACCGAGGTCGAGCCGTGGTAGGCCACAAGCCGGTAGTGGAATGTGGCCCCCGACTGAAGCTGGGGCAACGGCGCGCTGACCGTCACAGCGGTCACGCCTGCGGGAATCGACTTTGCGATCGTCTGGAACCCGTAGGCACTGGTCGGACCGTAATCGAAGTAGAAGGACGTCGCCTGGTTGTTCGGGTTGACCGATCCAACGAGAGTCGCCGAGTACCGCCCCACGGCACTCGCGGCCTCTGTCGTGACCGCCGGCGCCGGATTGCCGGTTGTCTTGAACGTCTCGACCGGCGAGGTGGAGGTGCCGGCACTGTTGCTGGCAACCAGCTCGTAGTAATACGTCGTCGCGGGCGACAGCCCGGTTAGCTTGGCCGTCTCGGCCACACCGGAGGTGCCCGAGCCGACGTTGGCGACCGTCGCCGGGATCTTAAGCCCAAGCGACGTGCTGGTGCCATATTCGAACTGGTACGTCGTCGCAAGCCCGTTGGGGTTGACGGTCCCGTGCAGCGTGGCCGCTGTGCTGGAGATGGCCGTCACCGAGCCGACAGACACCGTCGGCGAGGAAGCCGCGAGTGCAGCAGGCGCGCACAACAACAGCGCCCCGAGCACCACGGCCATAGTCAGTTTCCGCATCACAACCTCCCGTAACGGCCTCCATCGTTGGAGGCCTTTTTCCTATACAGGGCTTAAACCCGCTGGAGCCGCGAGATATGCGGTTAGCGTCATGTTGGGCCGTGTCATAACCAGCGCGCATAGCTACGTACGGCCTGGGTTATGGCGTCAAACGGTTGCGGAGCTCTGGCTGTGGCCATAACCTGATCGCATAGCCGATATAGCCATTAGTTAGAGCGCAGCGGGCAAGAGTGGGCCGGTAAACCGCAGGGGGCGAACCCCACGTAGCTCTAACTTCCGGTTATAGCCGCCATAAACAGCAGTAAGCGACTGTAAACAGCCCTATTGGACTTTCGGACCACCCGTCGGTGGTCATAAGATTGCGTCCAACCGATGAGCGAGCAGCTTTATTCCGCTGAAGAGGCAGCCCAGATCCTTGGGCTCCAGGTCCGGACCGTTCGCAACTACGTAAGGCAAGGGCGCCTTCCAGGCGTCCGGATCGGCAAGCAGTACCGAATTTCACGGTCGGCGCTTGAAGCATTCGCCGGCGCCGGAGGGGGGGGACCCACAGCGTCTAACGCCAGTGCCGTTTCAGCAGCCGTCACGCCGGCGGAGCCGGGACCGGCGGTTGAGGTATCCAGCGTCGTGGAGATCGCCCCGATTGGCCCGGCCGCGGCCTCTAGGATCGAGCGCATGCTCGCGGCAGCCACGCTTACGCAGCGCAACGGCGCGATGCCCATGCATGTGGAGCCGCTCTACGATGAGCGGCGATTGCGCCTGAAGCTGATCCTTGTGGGCTCGGCGGCCGAGACCGCCGAGCTCCTGCGTGTGATCGACGCTCTCAGCATCGAGGACCGTACGGCCACCCGCTCCGTCTAGCCGGCCAGGGCTTCCTTCTCAGCGTCCTCCAGGGCCTTCTTCATCCCGTCCGCGTCGGCGTCGATTTCCTCCTCGATCGACTTCCGCGCGCGCTTAAGCGCCTTCCTGACCTGCTCGTCAACCCGTGACTCGCCGACGATGACGAGAGCTGCCTGACCCTCCTCGAGCAGGTCACCGAGTTCGTGCATGTCCTTACGCGACATACCGCGGGCGAGGTGACCGATGACGGCGCCGGCACCACCGCCGACGATCGCGGACGCGATCAGGGACGGCGGGAATAGGATCCCGACCAGAGCTCCGACTCCGATCCCCGCCCAGGCACCGTGCTGTGTCGGCTTTTCGCGCTTGTGGACGTGGACCTTGCCGTCGTCATCCTTGGAGATGATCGCAACGTCGTAGCTACCGACTAGCTCCGCGGCGTGCAGGTCGAGCAGGACGTCGTAATCCGCAGTGGCGTCCTCCAGGCTCTCGTAGTTCGCGGCGTAGATGAATATCGGTCTGTCGCTCATGGAGGTCCTTTCGGCTGCTGGAGCTGGTGTCCCGGCTTAGGGCGGGACACCAGCGTCGATTAGGCTTTCCGAATTGTGCTCGAACCGGCGCCTGCTGTCACCCCGACCGCTTCAGCAGGGCTCAGCGACCGAACACGGCTGAGGCGGCGCTGATGTCGCGACCGTTCCAGGAGCTAAATCCGCGTGAGCGCCGGCGTCTTGTGCTTCGCTCGATGCTGCGAGTCGTTCTCAGCACCGCCGTCCTGATCGGTTTGTACGCGGCTGTACCCGTAGCCGGGGAGACCGGACTCGGCATGGTGCTATGGCTGATCGTGAGCGGAATCGCGTTCGCGGGGATTGTGGTGTGGCTGGTGCGGAGCATCCTCGAGGCGGACTACCCGACCCTCCGGGCGGTCGAGGCGCTTGCGCTGATCGTTCCCGTGACCGTCCTTGGGTTCGCGTACACATACCTCTCGCTATGGCACGCGAACCACGCGAACTTCTCGGAGCCGCTCAGCCATGTCGGCGCGGCGTACTTCACGGTCACCGTGCTGGCCACGGTCGGTTTCGGGGACATCGTCGCCCGAACCAACGGCGCCCGGCTTGTCGTCACACTCCAGATGCTGTTCGACCTCATGTTGGTGGCATTCCTCGTTCGGAGCCTGGTGCTTGCGGCGCGCACCGGAGTGCGCCAGCGCGAGAGCGAGCGCTCGACCAACAGCGACGGTGATCCGGCAACCTGACTTGGGCCGCAGCCAGACCGGAACCTCGAGACGGGATCCGTCAGAACCCTGCTACATCCAGTGTTTGCGTTTGAAGAAGAGCAGCGGCACGGCCGCAGAGACGATCAATAGCCCCAGGCCGAAGACCACGAACGACCACGTACTTCTGATGTGCGCGACCAGGAAGGTGAAGTTCTGGCCGAAGAACCCTGTCAGGAACGTCAGTGGCAGGAAGATCGTCGCGATGATCGTCAACTGCTTGTTGACTTCGCCCTGGCGATTGGCCACCGTCGCGAGGTAAAGGTCGGTGGCGCCGCTCAACAGATCCCTGTACGAGTCGACGAGGTCAGAGACGCGGATCATCGTGTCGTAAAGGTCTCTGAAGTAGACCTGCCCATCCGCCTGCATCCCTGGTAGCTCGCCGATGCGCTCGACGTTGCGGGCATAGACGTCTCGCAACGGGGTCACAACACGCCGCATCGCAACCAGATCGCGCTTCAGCGAGAAGATGCGCTGCAGGCTCTGCTGATCCGGATTCTCGAGCACGTCATCCTCGATCGTGTCGATGTCCTCGTCGATCCGCGCAAGCACGGGGAAGAAGGTCCCGGCAAGAGCGTCGAGGATCCTGTAGACGAGCTGGAGCTCACTGCGGAGCTCAACATCCTGATAGCGCTCACGCAGCTCGGCGAGGCTCTCCAGAGAGTTCTGGTGAACAGTCATCACGTAGTCGCCCGAAACCACGAGATGAGTCTCATGCAGGAGCGGATCGCCTGACTTCACGTCTGGATCGACCCCGTAGGCCACCATGTATGCGTAGCCTTCGAACTCCACGAACTTGGGGTTCTGGTGAAAGCTCTGGACGTCGTGGATCGTCAGCGGGTGAAGCTTCAGCAGCTCGCCGATCGACTGCACTTCGTCCTCGGTTGGATCCTGTAGGTCGATCCAGAAAAACTCACCCGAGGCGAGGTGCTGCTTGACCTCGTCCGCGGTGGGATTGTGCAGACAATGGGCGCGCACGCTTGACAGGCTAAGGGTGCGGGATGACGTCTCGACACTCATTCCGCCCAGGCAGCTCCACTCGCAGCCCCGAGATCCGGCCCTAGGCTGTCGGTATGTCGCACGTGGCCGTCTCGAACCTCGCCTACGCCCATCCGGGCGGGGATCTGTTGTTCTCTGAGGTCTCGTTCAAGCTGGCGCCCGGCCGTCACGCTGCCCTGGTGGGCACCAATGGTGTCGGCAAGACTACGCTGATGCGCGTCCTTGCCGGCGAGTTGGCGGCGGCAGAAGGGGATGTCGATCTGGGCAGGTTCGGCTACATGCCGCAGGACGTCGGCCAGGGGGATGTTGCGCTGACCGTCCGTGAGATGCTCCTTCAAACCGCGCCTGCCCGGCTGCGGGATGCGGGGATGCGAGGCGTGCAGGCGGAACGTGATCTTGAGCACGGCGCCGACCCAGCTGACGCTGGCATGCGTCTGGGGCAGGCGCTGGCGGATTGGTCTGAAGGCGGAGGCTATGACCTCGAGGCGATCTGGGATGCGGCAGCTCGAGAGGTCGTGCGGGCGGGCATCGGCGATGTCGGCGGGCGTCCCGCCGCAACCCTTTCAGGTGGCGAACGCAAACGACTCGTGCTCGCGGCCTTGTTCGCCGGAGATGCCCCCGTCCTGCTGCTCGACGAGCCCGACAACTTCCTTGACGTACCGGCAAAGCGCGAGCTCGAGGCGCTGATCTCCGCGTCGTCCAAGACCGTTCTGATCATCAGTCACGACCGCGAACTCCTGTCGTGCGCGACGAACTCAGTCGTGACGCTCGAGACGGGCGGCGCCTGGGTGCATCCGGATTCCTACCGGACGTATCCGGAGGGTCGGCGCCAGCGGCAGGAACGGCTCGGCAGCCGACTCGAGCAATGGAATCGAGAGGAGCGGCGTCTGTTTCAGCACTACAAGACGATGAAACAGCGTGCCAAGATCTCCGACGTTCTGGCGAAGCGCGCGGCCGCGGCCGAGAGCCGCTGGCAGCGGTTCGTCGACGCCGGCCCACCGCCGGCGCCTGCCACCGACCAGCGGGTGATCATGCGGATCCGCGGTGGTGACTCCGCCCGGATCGTGATCGCGATTCGAGACGTCGCGGTTGAAGGTCTCGTGCAGCCATTCGAAGACGAGATCCACTTCGGCGAGAGGGTTGGTCTGATCGGCCCCAATGGCTCCGGCAAGACGCACCTGATCAGCCTGCTGGCCGGCAGGCCGGTGCCTCACATGGGCGAGTTGCAGATCGGCAACCGTGTTTCGCCCGGGCTCTTCACGCAGTTAAACGCCAATCCGGATCTGGCCGGAAAGCCTGTGATGGCCATCGTGCGCGAGCGGGAGGGGGAGCAGCAGAAGGCAATGGGTTCGCTAGCCCGCTACGGCCTCCAGGAAGCTGCCGACAGGAGCACTGACACTCTGTCTGGCGGGCAGAGAGCTCGGCTTGAGATCCTCTGCCTCGAGCTTGAAGGTCACAACCTGCTGCTGCTCGACGAGCCGACAGACAACCTCGACGTCGACTCGGCGGAAGCACTCGAACAAGCACTCGATCGGTTCACGGGCACCGTCGTGGCCGTGTCTCACGATCGGGCGTTCCTTCGCTCACTCGACCGTTTCCTGTTCCTCGATCACAACGGCTCGGTCTACTCGATCCCGGAGAGCGAGCTCGCCATTCGGGCCCTGTCCGATCCCATGGGGGTAGGGGAGATGAGGCTTGTCAAGCGGCTCACGGAATGAGCCTGCCGCCGTAGACGACGCTTGAGAGAGACCGCGTTTGGTGCCTTGAGACCGCGTTTGGTGCCTTAGCGGACGGGGGCGCGTGAGAGGCTCAGACTCGCCACGCCGGCAACCGCAAGACCGATTCCAGCCAGCACGAACCCCCAGGTCTTGAGACCGCCGAGATACGCACCCCACGCCGCCCGTGCAGCCAAGCGCGCGTCCTGGGTTGAGAACCTGTCAACGACAATCCCACGACCGACCAGGCACGTGAGCGCCACGAGCAATCCGGCGAAAAGCGCGCCGAGACCGAGTCCCCGGAGGGTGCGCGTACGGTTTGGGGAGATGATCAACGCCAGTGCAAGCAGCGCGACGGTGATAACGAGAAGCAGCGAGGAGTTCCGAGCCGCCCTTGTCACATCGTGAAGGACTCGGGCGTAGGTTGATGGGATCCGGACATCTACGACCGTGATCGAGCCGACGTCCCTCAGCGCAGCGGCAAGCTCAGGATTGTTGGACCCGATGGCGGAGGCGATTGATGAACCGGCGTCCGGTAGCGTCAGCGTGAGCGAGTTCGCGGTTCCGGACATCAGTTCGCCGTGCAGCAGCCCGGCAGCGACGCGCACATCGGCGGTGACCTGCCCAGTCGCCAGGGTAGTGCGCACGGCGCGGTCGATCAGCGGTTGCAGGCTGGCCTCATCGCCGATATCGGCGACAACGCGATCGGTGACAGCACGGACGATCAGAGACTCGACCTCGCTGCTACGGACGACGCTCACGGCCCGATCCGAGAAGGCGGCCGAGTTCACAAGCACATGATTCGCGTACAGGGCGAGCAGCGTCGCGAGCATCGCGGCGGTCGCAAGCCCGGTGGCGACCGCAGACAGGAAGCCTCGGCCCATGCGTGTCATGCCTCAAGACCTCTGAGCACCGCACCGCAGGCTAGAGGTGCGGGCCGTCGCCCATACAGCCCTGGCGCGAGGCCTCAGACGGAAATCAGGACGCCGCCTGAAGAGGGGAGAAGTGACTCACGGATAGTCGTTGGCGTTGCCACGGCCGTGAGGGCCCGCAAGATAAGGCACGATCGCGGCGCGGGCGACCGCAACCTCCGGGTCCCGCTTGGCTCCGGGCCAGGTCACGGTGACGGTGATCAGGTCAACCTTGTTGGTCGCCATCAGCTGGCCCCTGGTTGGAAACCAGGACGCGTAGGGACCAAGCCCCGACACTCCCTCGGGTGCGTGGAAGCCCGGGGGAGGTGGCCCAAAGACCTGGGTGGCCTCGACGACCGTCCGCAACAGCCTGAAGTACGCCTGCGGCCCGTCATCATCATTGACCAAAACGCGCACCTTATGACCGGCGTCACGCGCTGTGAACTCGCATTGAGGCATGCCGTTGCTGCCCATGGACCGCGCGTACTTGATACTGCCGGCGCTCATTCCCAGGTCGCCTGCGATCGCTCGCTGCGCCTTCAGCGGGCAAACCGCCGGCCGCGTCCGCCCGCTGCTGCCGCACCCGGCCAGCAGCAGCGCCGCCAGCGTCACGAGCAGGCCACAGGCGACGCGACACGATCTCACAGCACATCGTCGGTTGATCGTCGCCCAGCGACTCACCAGCCGCTCCAGGTCACCAAGGTCTGACCTCAGGCGATCTACGCTCCATCGTCCAGATCGAGCAGTCGCTCGGTTGCGATACACGAGACGAAGCATCGCTCCTTCGCGTTTCCCATCAGCTGCGCTGTCCAGTTGGTGAACCCGCCGTCACCGATCTCTGCTTGGCCGTCATTGGCGGACAATCGTAATGCCATGCCGGAGTAGTACCCGCGTCCCCGCTCACGCGCAGAGTCCTGGAGGAGCTTTACTCTAACGCTGCGATGAGCTGGCAGAACCGTGTCCACCAGACGCGCCGCGATCACAGCATCCTCGAAGACTGACAGCTCTATACTGCGGTCCGTCATCAGGAATCGTTGCTTCAAGAACAGCGGTCCAGAAGCTCAGATGCATGCCGAGCAGGTCCGGCCTGCGTGCGGGCAGAGCCAGTGTCGCGCGCACTCGAGACAAGCGTGAACAGGCGGAAATGTGCAGCGGCACCAGGCTCGAACAGCTTGTGCCCGCATGTGTCGATGCGCGGCCGCGAGGTGCACCGCCGCGGAGGAGTCTTGCTCGAGCCGGCGGACCGCCGCCTCGATTGCAAGTGCGTTGGCAGCGTCACTGATGACTTCGCTCAGCCTCACCGTCGTCACGATTCGGTTTTGGCTAACGGGCGCCACAGCAACACAGCTGCCCAGCGGCGCGACGGGCGACAGTTCGACGCCGGCGAACCCCTCCGGTAGAAGCTGCCAGAGGAGAGATTCGAGCGCGTTCAGACGACGCGGGTCACACCTGGAGGGCTGCACGAACCGGTCTCGACGCCACCTCGTGATCAGATCTGCAGGGCGCACGCGAGCCGCACGAGCCCCAGCTATTCCGATCAACAGCGACTGCAGGTCCGTGGGCGCAATACCTTGCTCAAGTTGCTTCCGGGCACCGTCCGGCATCGCGCGCCATACCCGCTCCACGGCCTGATCTCCACTGTTCGGCTCAGCCATCAGACAGAGTCTCCCGTAGATCAACCGCGCTCGCAGTGTCGGGTCTCCATCGGGATCGCTCTCGAGCTCGCACCGGTACTCGTCCGCCCGAACTGCGCCGATCGAAAGCCCAGAATCCCCACATACCAGCAACCGTCCTGTAGCGTCGTACCGAGAGGTGGAGCGACGGCGGACCTGACCGCGCGGCCAGGACCGGTGCTTCGCCTCTAGCCAAAACGAACGAGGCTCGATGAGCGGTGTTCCAAAGGCCGAGATCATTCACAACATTGGTGCGGCACACGACGCTCGTCCGAACCCGAGTGCGTCGCTGGCCAGAGGGTCGCCCAGCGCGGCCAGTAGCGTCTTGCAGGTGCCGTAGCAGGGAGTGACTGTGGCCGAGGTCCTGCAGCACGACATCGTGATTGTCGGCGCAGGCGGTGCTGGCCTGCGCGCCGCGATAGCTGCGGCCGAGGCCGATCCCAGCTTAGATATCGCGCTCGTCTCGAAGGTCTATCCGATGCGGAGTCACACGGTGTCCGCTGAAGGTGGAGCCGCTGCGGTTATCAAGGGCGGAGACTCGTTGGAGCATCACATCCGCGACACCATCTCGGGCTCGGACTGGCTCGCCGACCAGGATGCCGTCGAGCTGTTGGTGAACGAAGCGCCGAAGGAGCTGCTCCAGCTCGAGCACTGGGGGTGCCCCTGGAGCCGCGAGCCGGATGGTCACGTCGCGGTCCGGCCGTTCGGCGGGATGAGCATCGAGCGGACTTGGTTCGCCGCCGACAAGACCGGTTTTCATATGCTGCACACGCTCTTCCAGACCTCTCTGAAGTATGCCAATACCAAACGCTATGACGAGTGGGTGACGACGGGCCTGATCGTGGAAGACGGTCGTTGCCAAGGCGTGGTCGCCATCGAGCTCCGTAGCGGGCAGGTACGCGGAATTCTCGGCCGGGCGGTCATTCTCTGCACGGGCGGCTTCGGTCGCGTATTTCCGTTCACCACGAATGCGTCGATCAGCACCGGCGATGGGCTCGGGATCGCGTTCCGCGCCGGGGTGGCGCTCAAGGACATGGAGTTCGTTCAATACCACCCGACTGGGCTGCCGGGCACCGGCATCCTGATCACGGAGGCAGCGCGGGGGGAGGGCGGCGTACTGGTGAACAGGCACGGGGACCGCTACCTCCGCGACCACGACCTTGGCGAGCCGCTTGATGTCCATGACCCCCGACACCCGGCCCTGAGGTCGATGGAACTGGGTCCTCGGGACCGACTCTCACAAGCATTCATCAAGGAGGAGGACCGCGGCAACGTCTTTGATGGCCCTCACGGAACGTACGTACACCTCGATGTCCGCCATCTTGGTGAGAAGAGGATCAATCAGAAGATCCCTTTTGTCCGAGAGTTGACGAAGAACTACGTTGGCATCGATCCGGTGCACGAGCCGATCCCGGTTCGCCCAGTGGTGCATTACATGATGGGCGGAATAGACACAGGCCCCGACGCGGCAACTTCGCTGCCTGGCCTGTTTGCGGCGGGCGAGTGCGCCTGCGTCAGCATCAACGGCGCCAATCGGCTCGGCTCCAACTCGCTTGTGGAGATTCTTGTCTTCGGTGCGCTTGCCGGCAAGAACGCCGCGCGGTGGGCTCGCGAACATCCGATCTCGTCCGTCGGTGCGCTTGAAAAGCAGGCTGATGAGGAGCAGACGCGAATCGCCCGTGAGTTCATCAACAACCATTCGGGCGACGAGCGCATCTCGCAGCTCCGCACGGAGCTACAGCGCGCGATGGAGTCAGGCTGTGGCATATATCGCACAGACGCCGGGCTGCGTGAAACGGTTTCGAAACTGGCTGAGCTGAAAGACCGCTTTGGACGCGTGAAGCTTGACGACCACACCCTCAGCTTCAACACCGAGCTTGTGGCGGCGCTGGAGTTGGGGTGCTTGATCGAGCTAGCAGAAGCGATCGCGCACTCGGCTCTCAAGCGCACCGAGTCCCGCGGCTCGCACCAGCGAATCGACTTCCCCGACCGGGATGATGCTCAGTTCCTGAAGCACTCGCTCTGCCAGAGCACCGACGATGGACCACGGATCGAGTACCGCGACGTGGTGATCACCAATTGGCCGCCGGCCGAACGCGTCTACGGCCGCGAGCACTAGAGGGTGAGGCCTATGGTCGATTTAGCCACCACGACCGCAGTCGCAAGGACCATGCCAGCGGCACGGCCGATCACGATTCGGTTCGAGATCGCCCGCTACCGACCAGAGAAGAACGACCGACCCTATCTGGAGTCGTTTGAGGTCCCCTTTCACGCCGACTGGGTTGTCCTTGACGCGCTCAATTACCTGAAGGACGAGGTGGATGGGACCCTCTCATATCGCTGGTCGTGCCGGATGGGGGTATGCGGTTCGTGCGGCATGATGGTCAATGGCGTCCCATCATTGACGTGCTCGGCGTTCCTCCGTGACTATCTTCCCGGCCCGATTCGGATCGAGCCGTTGGCCAACTTCCCGGTCGAGCGCGATCTCGATCATCGTGCTGGACGATTTCATGGAGAAGCTGCCGACGGTCAAGCCGTGGATCATCCGCGATGAGGACGCGCCGCTTGAGCAGGGCGAGTATCTGCAAACACCTGGACAGCTTGCCGAGTTCAAGCAGTTCAGCATGTGCATCAACTGCATGCTGTGCTACGCGGCGTGCCCGGTCTATCAGGAGGATCCGGAGTTTCTCGGACCTGCGGTGCTGGCCTTGACGCAGCGCTACAACCACGACTCGCGCGATGAGGGCACGGACCAACGCAACGAGGTGGTCTGGGTCGACGATGGAGTCTGGGACTGCACGTTTGTGGGCGAGTGCAGCGTGGTCTGCCCTAAGCACGTCGACCCAGCGGGCGCGATCCAGCAGGCGAAGCTGGAAAGCACGCTGGCGTGGTTCCGGTCGTTCGTCATGCCATTCGGACGGAAGTAGGCGGAGGACGCGATGATTGGGCAGCCCTACCCGCGGCAACACTCGAATATATGGTTCCTGAAGCGCTGGCCATACCGGATCTTCATGCTCCGCGAGCTATCGTCGGTCTTCCTCGCCGCGTACGTCGTGCTGTTGCTCGTGCTGGTGACGAAGGTGCATGACGGGCGTCATGCGTTCACCAGCATCCAGCACACGCTCCACTCGCCCGGATGGCTCGCATTCAACAGCGTGGTGCTGCTCTTTGCACTGCTCCACACGGCCACATGGTTCCAAGCCGTACCCAAGGCACTACCCGCTGCGGCGGGGTGAGAACAAGGTATCGCCACTGCTGCTTATCGGCGTGCATTACGGCGTGATGCTCGTTCTAAGCGCAGCTGTGCTCGTCATCGTGCTGGCCTGAGAGGGGGAAGCGAATGCGCAAATCAAATGAGCCACTGTTCTGGTCGCTGTTTTCGGGCGGCGGCATGCTCGCGGCGTTGCTCGCACCGGTGCTCATCCTCGTGACGGGCTTCTTGGTGCCTGTGAACGCTGTGAGCTTTGCTCGCCTCCATGCGATCCTTACCAACCCGGTTGGGCGCGTTGTCCTTTTTGGGGTGGCCGCGCTCATCTTTTTTCACTGGGCGCATCGCTTTAGGCACGTATTGATCGATGTAGGCCTGAGGCGTTTCAGCTTGGCGCTCGCCGTGGTCTGTTACCTGACAGCGCTAGCGGGAACGGTCTGGGCCGGAGTAGTGGCGTTCACGTAGAACGGAGGTCAGTAATGGCTCAATATCTCATCGTCACGCATAAGACGGCGTTCGCCCCCGAGCTCCGGGACAAAGTCAGCGAACTGGCTAAGGAGGACCCCCACGCCGAGTTCGCAATATTGGTACCCGAGGCGCCCGGAGAGAACTACACCTGGGAGGGCGAGACGGTAAGTCCGGCGCAGGAGACGGCCGAGGCCCTAATGGCGACGCTCGAAACGACCCTTGGAGTGCGCGTAAGCCGGATTGCAGTCGGGGCTGAGGACCCGATGCAGGCGATTGCGGGGGAGCTGCGCCTCAATCCGGACTATGACGCGCTCGTGATAAGCACCCTGCCACTCGGGGCGTCTCAGTGGCTCAGGCTGGACCTGGTGCACCACGCCGCGCGGAAGTTCCAGATACCTGTCCACCATGTGGTTGGTACACCGGTCAAGAGCTGAGCACGGCTGCGTCTTGACGGAGGCGAACCGCCTCAGCTCCACGATGCGGGCGCGTTGCTGCGGCAGCTGGGCGGCGGACTCTTAAATGCGTCTAGTGCAACGCTCGATAATGCACGTTATGTAACCCGAGGTTTGATCCGCGAGGCTGGTGACCGTCAAACGGACGACGGCGCGGCGCGAAAACGCAGTCGCTCGGGAAGCAGCGGCACGATCAGGCGGCGCGTCGACTCGGCACCGACGTCGAGCAGCAGTGTCCGGACCGGATCCCACCAAAGGCCATACTCACGGCGGATCCTGGCCGGCAGCAGGCCGATGATCGTAAAGTTGGCAAGCTCGAGCAGCGGTCGCGCACTCAGCGGAACCGGGGGACGCAGAACGATCTCGACGCCCAAGGCTCGGGCCTCGGGCGAAACATGAAGGATGTCGCTGTGCAGCATCCCTCGCACATACGCCTGCAGCCCGTCGCTGTCAACAGGCATGTCGGCACGATCAAGCCCGAACAGCTCGCCAACCATCAGCCAATCCTGCCAGTACGCGTCCCGCTCCGTTCTGCTTAGGCGGCTGACGTAGCGGCTGTAGACAAGCGCACCGGAGTCGGCAAGCGTGGCGATGATCCACAGCAGCAGGTCCGGGTCATCCGCCGCCCAAGGAGTTCCGGCCGGAAACGTGCCCGCCGCCTTTGGAAGCACCCCGCGCATGCGGCTGTGCACGCGGCGGACACGGGCGGTGCTGCGGTCAGCGTCATCGCGCGTCCCAAACAAGACCGTGCTGAGCACGGCCGCGGTCCGCTGTAGGCGGGCGTAGGGATCATCAAGCGACCCGGTCGACATGAAGAAACCTGCGAACGCGACCGGGTGTGCGGCTTGCAGCAGCAACGCTCGTGCACCACCGATCCCGACGACGTGCTCGCGGTGCACCCGACAGATGATCGAGTCGTCGTTGAAATAGCCGAGCATCCATATCATTCTGGCGCAGCGCTGAGTCGGGCTTCGAAGCGAGTCGCGCCGTCCCCCTCCCAGAGTTGGCACCCGGTGACGGCGCTATGGCTTGGACGCCGGTGACGAGGTACTTGCGATCGGTCGCTTACGCACTTCAAGCGGCCTGTCGGCCGAGTTCGTTGCGGCGTATCACACGGAGTTCGTATGACATCAGGACAGTCCCCTGATGTCAGCGATTGTGGTCTAGCGCAACTGGTACGACCGTCAGGTCGTCGATACCTGAAAAGTCTCTCGGGTTGCACGTGTAGACCGGCAGCCCATGTGCGAGCGCTGTCGCGGCAATCATTGCGTCGTAGGTGCGCGCCGCGGGCTTGCGACCCGTCCGCCGCAGAGATGCCGCGACACGCCCGAAACTTCTTGCAGCCATGGCGTCAAACGGCAAAGGGTTAAAATCGGCCTCGGCTTGCTGAAGATGCGCTTGGCGAACTTCTCTCTCGTGTTCGTCGGGCGTCACCAACGGACCGACGGACAGCTCTGCCAGCGTTACGGCGGTGATAAGTGGCTCTTGGGGCAGGACATTCGGGTCCGTGATGCCGCTTAGCTGGATCACTGTCAACGTGTCCAAGATCCCGCGGAAGTGCCTACCCGTGCTCATAGCGCTGGATCGATGACCGCATCGATGTCCTCGCGCAAGCGCACAGGATCAATGGTGGGTAGCCGCTTCCAGTGCTGAAGTAGCGCTTCGGCACTCAGCCCAGCCGTCGGCAGGCCGTGAAGCTCGGCCACCGGCTTGCCCGCCTTGGTGATGGTGATCGTCTCTCCGCGTGCCGCGCGGTCGACGACCTCTCCACCGCTGTTCCGGAGATCTCTAATGCTCACGCTACTCATGCGCGGAATGTATCACCTGTGATACACACGAACAAGCGTTCGCTAACAAAGCCGACTGACATTTGAATGACGTCTTACAGTTACCGGTCGCCGAATGTCAGCGCAGACCCGTTGCGCCCCGGGCGGCTACTCCGAGTCGAATGCGGCGTGGATCGCTTGCGTGAGTGCATCCTCTTGGTGATCGAATAGCCGACCGATCTGGCGGCCAAGATTGCCGACCGGGATTGTGGTTACGTGGTCGCATGCCACGGCGCTGGACTGCTCGAGCCCGTTCACAATCCCGCACGGAACCTCTGTCGAGAGCCCGCGAACCGTGGTCGTGACCGGCGCGACGGTGACGGTATTGAGCTGCGGGCGGACGAGCTCTCGCGTGAGTACGAGCACCGGCCTGGATTTGTCCAGTTGCGGTGGATGGACGCATCAGCCGTCTAAGCGGGCGCCAGCCGCGAACTCTGCCAGCCCCGCCAGATCGGGATCAGGTCCGTTGCAGCGAGGATCTCCACATCGCGAGCAGCGATAGCTCTGCGGCGCTGCCGCTCCAGCGCCGTCATTACGACTGCAGCTCTGCTCGGCTCTCTTCCAGACCCAACACGACTTCATCGACCCTCGCGAAGACTCTGCACGCATCAGCGGCGGTTTGTCAGCGAACAGATGTTCGCTCTGCACGTGCCGGACCACACAATCCACTCTTACTGACGGCGACGATAACAGAACTGGCTCGTGTGATCCAACATAAGCCGGTCTGACAGCACGCGCTTCCGGACGGCTTCCCGTAAGCCGTCGGTCCGAGGGCTCAGTGGTCGAGCGAGGTGCTGAGGGTGGCGATGAGCGTCAGCATCGCGTCGAGCGCGGCCGCCAGCGGTTCGGGGTCGCGCCGGACCTGAGCGAGCAGGAGGCCGCCCTGAAGCGCGGCAAGCAAGGCCAGCGCGAGCCGGCGCGGATCGGCCTCCGGCCTGAGTCGGCCAAGCGCGTGCATCCGCAGAAAACCAGCCATGATGCTGGCCTCCCAGCGTTTGAAGGACGCCGCAACCACTGCCCTGGCTTCGGGCTCCGTCTCGGCGAGCGCGGAACCGAGCGAACCGATCGGACAACCGCCGAGCCCGTCCGTGTCACGGGCGTGATCGACCACAAAATCGCGCCACTCCCGTAGGCCATCGAGGCTGCTGAGGTCAAACCGTTCCTGCGTGCCGATCGCCCTGTCGGCCTGGCGCTCGATGACCGCGCGGACCAGCGCCGGCTTGTCGTCGAAGTAGTGGTAGAGCTGCGAGCTGCTCACATGCGCGCCGTCGCGCACTTCCTCGATCGTCGTGCCGGCAACGCCCTGCTGAAAGATCAGCTGTGCCGCAGCGTCGACGATCCGCGCGCGCGTCTCGGCGCCCTTGCGCGTCAACCGCGGCCGACCAGAACTTGTTGAAGACATGGGGAAAGTATACCCACAAAAATGGCTTTGACATTCCATAAGCTGTCTGGCATAGTGGATCTAATGATCCAGTCGAGCAACAACCTTTGGCTGCTACCGCCGGAAAACCAAGATGCCCGTTGTGCTGAGCCAGCTGAGCAGGGCCTAGCCGCCATATCTGCCGGCGGTCTGACCACACCATTCAGCCAACCCTGCCTGGACCCACAAAACATGAGAGGAACTCGATGAGCACAACCACAGGAAAGACCGTGTTGATCACGGGCGCCAACGTCGGGATCGGCAAGGACATCGCCCGGCAACTGGCACTACGTCCTGAGATCGCCAACATCTATCTGGCGTGCCGGAACCGAGACAAGGCGATAGCGGCGAGGACCGAGCTCGAAGCGCAGACCGGCCGGCGCATCATCGACATCGTCGTCATGGACGTTGCCGATCCGGGCTCGGTCCGCGCTGGCCTGGCGGGCATTGACGGATCGATCGACGCGCTGGTGATGAACGCCGGTGGAATGGGCGGCAAGACGCCCATGGCCGTTACCGCCGACGGCGCTACTTACATGTTCGCGCAGAACGTTCTCGGCCACGTTGTCCTGCTCGAAACGCTTTTGGCTGAGGACCGGCTTGCGGAGCTGGCGGTCTTTGCCGGAAGCGAAGCAGCCAGGGGACTTCCGAAGATGGGGTTCAAACGGCCGTCGTTTGTCTCAAAGTCCGCCGACGAGCTCGCGACTGTCATCGACGGCAGCTTTTTCGCTGGCCGCAAACCTGACGTCAATCTGGCCTACGGGCAGGCCAAGTTGCTCGGGGCCCTCTGGATGGCGTCCCTGGCCCGCCAATACCCCGACCGCCGATTCATCACCATGAGCCCCGGCAACACCACCGGCACCCAAGCACCCGATGACCTCGCATTGCCGTTCCGTATGGCGGCCAAATACGTCATGCCTCACCTGGGCATCTCCCACAAACTGGACGTGGGCGCGAAGCGACTGGTCGACGGTGTCACCGACCGAACCCTGTCCAGCGGCGTGTTCTACGCCAGCGCGGCCGGCAAGATGAAGGGTCCCGTGGTCAACCAGGCGGACATCTTCCCCGATCTGGCCAACCCGTCATTTCAGGACCACGCCAACGAAGCGATCCATCGCTTCATCACCGTTAAGACCACGCGTAACACCTCGCCGAATGGTCTCGAGCGGCACGATGAAACTACTCACCGTTGAGCTAACCACGCCTCCAAGACGGCTTGCTCGCACCGCCCTCAACGATTAGGGGATAACCGATATGGCGCCGTTCCCTGCGCCCGAAACGGGGATCCTGCTCACCCACTTTATCGTCTCGAAGGACATCGCTCGCTCGCGAGACTTCTACGCGAATGTCCTCGGCGGCGAAGTCGTCTCCGAAATCCCCGCCGTCGTCGCGCTCGCGAACAGCTGGATCATCATCAACACAGGCGGTGGCCCAACCGACGACAAGCCAGCCGTGACGCTGACTGCACCCGATCCAGACGCGACAAGCAGCTTCCTGAATATCCGGGTCGCCAACATCCAAGAGATCTACGACGAGTGGAGCGCCAGGAGAGCCCAGTTCCTGACACCGCCAGTCGACTACGGCGTCGAGTTACGTTGCTACCTACACGATCCGGACGGGCACCTGATCGAGGTCGGCCAGGCGAACAGTGACCTCCTGAAGGCGCGTGGCCTGCTCGAGTAAGAGCAGGCCAGGTACAAGGCGAAACCGCGCAACCCGCAGGATCGTAAGGACCACGCTGCGCGATCACCTCGGTCTCTCACCCGGAACTCGCCGACCACGCTTCATGGCAGTCGCGCCGGAACTGCTCGCCAAGGATCCAGACGTCCAATAAGCGCCGAGCTGGCTGATTCGGTAGATCCCTTCGGTGAGGTCGATGATTCCGATGGCGACGAGCTTGTCGAGTTCCTGCACTCCGGCCACAAAGTAGAGAAAACCGGAAACCGCTCGAGTGACGCATGAGCCGTTGCGCCATCGGGGATAATTGTCCTCGAGATGGCTCGCCCCAAGGCTTTTCAGAAGCTGCGAGATCTTCCCGGCGTCGGCCGCGCCGCCGATTGGGGCATGGGTCCGCATGCGGTGTCGCGTCAGACACGCGAGGCCGGGACCCGCATCGCCGGTCTGAAGGTCACTGAGTCCGTCTGCCCCTATTGCGCGGTCGGCTGCTCCCAGGTCGTCTACACGCGCGGCGGCGAGCTTGTTGACATCGAAGGCAATCCGCGGTCGCCGGTCAATCAGGGGACCTTGTGCCCCAAGGGCTCGGCCTCGCGCCAGCTCGTCCAGCAGCCCGGCCGGCTGACAACGGTCCGCTACCGGCGCCCGGGCGGTACCGACTGGGAGGACCTCGATCTCGACACGGCGATGGACATGATCGCAGAGCGCGTGATCTCCGCCCGCGAGGATGGCTGGCAGACCACGGACGAACACGGCAAGCGCGTCGACCGCACGCTCGGCTTCGCGCACCTCGGCGGCGCCACGCTCGACAACGAGGAGAACTACCTGATCCGCAAGTCCTTCACGGCGATGGGCGCCGTGCAGATCGAGAACCAGGCACGCATATGACACTCCAGCACGGTCCCCGGTCTGGGGACCTCGTTCGGGCGCGGCGGCGCCACCGGTTTTCAGCAGGATCTGCAGAATGCGGACTGCATCCTCATCCAGGGCTCGAACCTGGCTGAGGCGCACCCGGTCGGCTTCCGCTGGGCTATGCGCGCGCGGGAACGCGGCGCCAAGATCATCCACGTCGACCCACGCTTCGGCCGGACCAGCGCATCGGCCGACATGCACGTCCCGATCCGATCCGGGACCGATATCGCCTTCCTGGGCGGGATCATCCGCCACGTCCTGGAGACGGAGTCCTACTTCAAGGACTACGTCCTGCACTACACCAACGCGTCGACGATCATCGGCGAGAAGTTCGCCGACACCGAGGATCTCGGCGGTGTCTTTTCCGGCTTCGATCCTGAGACTGGAACCTATGACCGCTCGACCTGGATGTACGAGGGCGGCGAGGTCGCGTCGGCCGCCGGTATGCGCGAGCACGCGACCCAGGCGTTCGACGAGCAGACCGGCGCCGGCTTGCTCGAGGGGCCGATCCACCGCGATGAGACGCTGCAGCACGAGCGCTGCGTCTTCCAGCTGCTGCGCAAGCACTACGCGCGGTATACGCCGGAGCTGGTGTCTCAGGTCTGCGGGATCCCTGAGGCGCAGTTCTACGAGGTGGCCCAGACGCTGATCGAGAACTCGGGCCGCGAGCGCACCACAGCGCTCTGCTACGCGGTCGGCTGGACGCAGCAGTCGCTCGGCGTGCAGATCATCCGCGCAGGCGCGATCCTGCAACTGCTGTTGGGCAACATCGGCCGCCCTGGTGGCGGGATCATGGCGATGCGAGGCCACGCGACGATCCAGGGCTCGAGTGACATCCCGACGCTCTATGACCTACTCCCCGGCTACCTCCACATGCCGCGCGCGCGCGAGGAGGAGCTCACGCTCGACGCCTACGTCTCCTCCGGCAGGGCCAGCAAGGGCTGGTGGTCAAACTTCGACAAGTACATCACCTCGCTGCTGAAGGCCTGGTTCGGCGACGCCGCAACGCAAGACAATGACTACGGCTTCCCCCACCTGCCGAAGATCACCGGCAACCACGCGCACTTCCCAACGATGATGCGCGCTGTCGACGGTGGCCTCGATGGCCTCTTCGCGATGGGCCAGAACCCCGCGATCGGCTCGCAGAACGGCGGGCTTATGCGCCGCGGCCTACGCAACATGAAGTGGTTGGTCATCCGCGACCTGAACGAGATCGAGACCGCAACGTTCTGGCGCGACGCGCCTGAGGTCCAGTCAGGGGAGGTCCGAACCGAGCACATCCAGACCGAGGTCTTCCTGATGCCCGCCGCGAGCCACGTCGAAAAGGCAGGATCCTTCACCCAGACCCAGCGGATGGTGCAGTGGCGCGACAAGGCCCTCGACCCGCCCGGCGACGCGCGCAGCGAGCTGTGGTTCATGCACCACCTGACCAAGCGCGTCAAGGCGCACTACGCCGGCTCGGCTGAGGAGAAGGACTGGGCGATCGTCAACCTCAAGTGGGACTACTCGGAGCTCGCCGAGGGCAACGTCCCGGACGAGCCCTCGGCCGAGGACGTCCTACGCGAGATCAACGGCTACGACGTCGCCACCGGCAAGCCGCTGTCGGGCTTCGCGCAGCTGGCGAACGACGGCAGCACGGCCTGCGGCTGCTGGATCTACTCCGGTGTCTATGCCGACGGCGTAAATCAGGCTCGACGCCGCGACCCGGGCGACATCGACGCCGAGGGTGGTTGGGTCTCGCCCGAATGGGGCTGGGCGTGGCCGGCCAACCGCCGCCTTCTCTACAACCGGGCGTCGGCCGATCCGCAGGGTCGACCGTGGAGTGAGCGCAAGAAGTACATCTGGTGGGATGAGGAGCAGGGCAAGTGGACCGGCTATGACGTCCCGGACTTCCCTGTCGACAAGCGTCCCGACTACAAAGCGCCCGACGACGCGCAGGGCATGGACGCGATCTCCGGCGACGAGCCGTTCATGATGATGGGCGACGGGCGCGCGTGGCTCTACACGCCCTCAGGCCTACTCGACGGGCCGATGCCGACGCACTACGAGCCGATCGAGTCCCCGGTGCCGAACCTGCTCTACCCCGCGCTGAGTTCCAACCCGGTCGCGATCGCCTGGGATCGTCCTGACAACCCGATCAACGTCTCACAGGATCCACGCTGGCCGATCGTGATGACGACCTTCCGCCTGACCGAGCACCACACGGTCGGTGGCATGAGCCGGACGCTGCCGTGGCTCAATGAGCTCCAGCCCGAGATGTTCGTCGAACTCGACCCAGGTCTCGCCGCCGAGCGTGGGATCGAGGACGGTGGTTGGCTGGTCGTCGAGACCGCCCGTGGCGAGATCGAGGCCCGCGCCAAGGTCACCGAGCGCATGCGCCCACTTCGCGTCGCCGACCGCGTCATCCATCAGATCGCCGTGCCATGGCACTGGGGCTATTCGGGTTTGAGCACAGGTGACAGCATCAATGACCTGTTGCACCTCTCCGGCGATCCGAACACGACGATCGAGACGACCAAGTCACTGACCTGCAACGTGCGCGCCGGCCGTCGCCATTCCGCGGCGACGTCGAGTGTCACCAACACACCCCACGGCCACGTCGATGTGGACCGCGAGCACCCCGCCGAGCAGCCGAAGCTCAACACAGACCACATGGCGAAATGATCGACGTCATCCCCCCGGCCGCGCCGAGCGAGGTCTCCATTCACCGTGAGGGCGCACAGCGCATGGGCTTCTTCACCGACACCACGGTCTGTATCGGTTGCAAGGCCTGCGAGGTCGCCTGTAAGCAGTGGAACGACCTCCCGTCTGACGGCGGCGAGTTCCGTCGCGGGGGCTCCTACGACCACACCGTTTCGCTGGGGGCCGCGACCTGGCGCCACGTCCGCTTCGTCGAGCTGCTCGAGCCGTCGCCGATCGTTCGCGAGGAGGCTGAACGCGCGCTGGCAATGGGGGCTGGTGGGCAAATCCCGAATATCCCGGCGTCGGCGCTGTCCGATGCCGGCGGCGGCGTGACCGAGGACGAGATGCCCGACCTGGTGACGATGGCGAACAACTCTCACGCGCCGGTGGACATCGCGGCGGCCGTCGCCGACATGGACCGCTGGATCTTCATGTCGGACGTCTGCAAGCACTGCACCAACGCGGGCTGCATGGACGCCTGCCCAACCGGCGCGCTGATCCGCACGGAGTTCGAGACCGTCGTCCTGCAGGCGGACGTCTGCAACGGTTGCGGTTACTGCATCCCGGCATGCCCGTTCGGCGTCGTCGCCCGCTCACCCGAGGATGGCCGCGCCTCCAAATGCACCCTGTGTTACGACCGCCTCAAGGACGGACTGGAGCCGGCATGCGCGAAGGCTTGCCCGACCGACTCGATTCAGTTCGGGCCGTACGAGGAGCTTGTCGACGTTGCGCAACGCCGCGTGGTAACGCTCCAGGATCGTGGCCTCGACGGTGCCTACCTGTACGGCGCCGGCGACGCGCCGGACGCGCAGATCGCCGGCGGCCTCGGAGCGTTCTTCCTGCTGACCGAACCACCGGAGCGCTACGGGCTACCGGCCGAGGCCGACTCACCGATCCAGGAGAACGTTGTGCCGGCGACGATCGCTGCGGTGAGCGCCGGGTTCATTGCCGCGGCATGCGTTGCCGCGGCTTTCCGATTCCGCCGCCGGGAGTCCGAAGGTCTCGGTGTACTCATCATCCTTGCCATCAGTGCCGGAACGCTCGAGGTCGGGCGCGAATTGGTCACGCAGGCGAAACACCGGCGGCGCGCGTGATGATGCAAACCCGCGATACACGCGATGAGTAAGGAACGGGAGCCGGGCTGGAGCCGCGTGCGGGACATGCGCGCCGCGGTCGGGTCGCCTGGCGGTCCCGCTTCATGGCGGCGCGCGGTCGCCGGTGCGGCGGTCGGCCTGCACCAGCGTGACTGGCGCGATGCGAAGTGGTCATCGATCTTCAGGGGCGATTCGCAATACGCCTCCGCGGAACCGGCCGATCCTGAGCGCATAGCGGTGGCCAACATGCGCGGCAGGCACGGCCAGCCGCCGGAGATCATCCAGGGGCCGATGATGAAGGGACCGGTCTGGACCAAGGAGATCCCGATCTACTTCTGGTTCGGAGGAATGGCGTCAGGAGCGGCGTTCGTTGGTCTTGCATGCGACCTGGCGGGTGACGAGCGCTCGGCCCGAATCGCCCGCAAGGTCGCCCTGGCCGCCCTGCTGCCCTCGCCCCCACTGCTGATCCTCGACCTGGGTCGGCCCGAGCGCTTTTACAACATGCTGCGCATCTTCAAGCCGCGCTCGCCAATGTCGATGGGCTCGTGGTGCCTGACGCTGTTCGGCAGTCTGGCGAGTGGCGCAGTGTTCGCGGATCTGCTCGGCCGGCGAAAGACGGCGAAGAGCCTCGGAGCGGCCAACGCTGTGGTGGCTGGCTATCTCGGCTCCTACACCGGCGTGCTGCTGGCATCCACAGCGGTCCCGGTCTGGGCTCGCAGCCGCCTGTTTCTCGGACCGATCTTCGTCTCAACCGCCACGCTCACCGGCGCCTCCGCAACCCGTCTGGTGTTGTCGGCGTCCGGCCTGAAGGCCGATCATCCGACGCGTGTGGCGCTCGGCCGTGTTGAGAGCGGAGCGATGGCCGCCGAGCTGCTCTTGTCCGAGTACAACCGCCACCGACTGGGCTCGCTCGCCTCGGTTTTCGAGGATGGCGCCGGCTCCGAATGGTTCAAGCGTGCGGGATGGCTGGCCCGAGCGGGACTGGCGACCCGCCTGCTGCGCAAGCACGCGGGGTTGGCCGAACACGTGGCGAGCGTGTGCTTCATGGGCGCCGCGCTTTCTTACCGGTTCGCCTGGGTGCGATCCGGGAGAACCTCCGCTGACGACGACGCGGCCGTCGCTCGCATGGCTAGGGAGCGGTCAACGCCGCGGTGATCGCGGCAGCAGCCTGATCAAGCTCGTCGTCGCCCTGCAGCGTGCGCGGATCAACGATGACGCGGCCATCGGCGATCCGAGCTATCAGCGGCTGGTCGTGTTGGCGGAGGCGAGCGGCGAGTGCGTCTGGTCCGTCCGCGGTCGGCTGCAGTGCGACCGCGGGCCCCTTGAGTTCAAGCAGCGGAAGGGCGCCGCCGCCGACGCGAGCTGCCGAGTCGATGACCTCCCCTCTCGTGGCGTCGGCCAGTTCTTGCGCACGGCGCGCCAATGTCTCGGGGTCGGCCGCGAGCATCGCGAGGACCGGGATCTCTTTGACGGCGCGGGCTGGGTCTCGGTAAAGCGCCAGCGTCGCCGCCAGCGCCGCGAGCGGCAGCCGGCCGATGCGCAGCGCCCGAGCCAGCGGATGGCGCCGGCAGGCGGCAATCGCATCCGTGGTGCCGACCAGGATCCCAGCCTGTGGCCCGCCGAGCAGCTTGTCGCCGCTGAAGCAGACCAGCGCCGCACCAGCCGCGACCGAAGCACGCACCGGCGGCTCGTCTGCGAGCAGCTCATCGAGACCGGCGTGGAGAACGCCGGATCCGAGGTCGTCGATCGTCGGGACGCCGAGCTCACACAGCGTTTCGATCTCAACTTCCTCAGCGAAGCCGACCGTTCGGAAGTTGGACTGGTGCACGCGAAGGATCACGTCGGCGCCATCTGCCAGCGCTTGGCGGTAGTCCTCGATCCGCGTGCGGTTGGTCGTCCCGACCTCGAACAGTCCCGCGCCCGCCTGCGCGACGACATCGGGCACCCGGAAGGCGCCGCCGATCTCAACCAGCTGCCCGCGCGAGACGACGATCACCTTCCCCGGTCCCGCGAGCGCGGCGGCCGCCAAAAGCGTTGCGCCCGCGCCGTTGTTGACCACGAGCGCATCCTCCGCGCCGGTGAGCTCGCAGAGGAGTGGCGCGACGCTCGCGTCCCGTGCCCCGCGCCGGCCGGTCGTGAGGTCGAACTCGAGATCGACATAGCCCCGCGCGGCATCAGCGACCGCCGCGATCGCCGCCTCCGGGAGCGGAGCGCGACCGAGGTTGGTGTGGATGATCACGCCGGTGCCATTGAGGACGCGCCGAGGACCAGCGCCGCGCAACTGCTGCAGAGCGCGCGCGACGAGATCCTCATCTCCGGTGTCCTCCCCAGCCAGGAGTTCGTCTCGACGAGCGTCGATCGCAATCCGCGCCGCAGCGGTGGCCTCTGTGAGCGTGATCTGACAATCACGCTCACTCGTGATCAGCTGCGCCGCAAGCTGATCCACAGCAGGCAGCGCTCTCAGCCGTTCCTGTGTGGCCTCGTCGATCACGGAGTCGATCTTGCCGCAGGAAGTGCACGCAGTACACGTCGGTCGTCTGGCTCCCGACGAGTGACGCGCTCCGAGTCCAAGAACTCGAGGAACGCCTGTGCCGACTTCCGCCCCGTTCCGAGCGTATCGCGAACCTCGCGCAACGACACAGAACCAGTCGCCTCGATCAGCGCAACGATCTTGCTCCGCACTTCGGCAGCGAGGTCAGCGTGCGCGTACAGCTGCCCGCTGATTCTGACCGCACGACCGTCGGCGCGCAGTCCCGCGAGTGCTCGGCCACCCTCCCGATCAAGTGTCTCGGCGTTGAACAGGGCGAGTCCAGACTCGAGGAGGTCGGCCTCAATGCGAGCGACGAGAGCAGGGTCGGGAGGCGTCCCGGCTTCTGAAGCTGCTGGCATTTTCTCTGGTTCGGGAAGTGGTCGGCCATCGACTCGCGCGCGTAGCCGCGCCATCACGTCGGGGCGGCGCCCGTGTCGTTTGGCGCTCGCGTCGACAATCCTTCCCCCTCCGAGGGTGTCTGGCGGCGACAGGCGCCGCACTACTACTCGATCGCCATCGGCCGCCAGTACCGGCTTCTCCAACCGCAGCTGCCAAAGCCCGTCACCGAGATCAGCCAGCCGCCCCGGCGAGTCGCGCGTGCCATGGTGAACCTGAACGCGCTCGCCATGACGTGTGCCCTCCGCGAGTGCCAGTGAGCAATCCAGGACCGTGGTCTCGGCAACTCGACCCATTGCCGCTACCACGTCGCCGCGCGACACATCCCTCGGACGAACCCCCGCAAGGTTGACGGCCACCCGCTGTCCGGCGCGCGCCTCCGACTGCGACTGGTCGTGGACGTGCAGCCCTCTCACCCGCACCCCCCGCGCACCGGGCAGAAGCATGAGCGAATCACCGACCCTCAGCGTCCCGGACCAAAGCGTTCCAGTGACGACGGTGCCGATCCCGTCCACCGTGAACGACCGATCGACATGCAGCAACGGCTCCTCAGCGAGGTCAGCCCGCGTAAACAGGTCGGCGGCGCCACGATCCAGCGCCGCCGCCACTTCAGCAACGCCATCTCCAGTCACCGCCGAGCAAGCGATGACCGCACTCGCGTCCGGCAGCAGAGCCCGGGCCTCATTCTTCGCGCGGGCTGGATCGGCGAGGTCCGCCTTTGTAATCGCAATCACGCCGGCGGTCACATCAAGCGCGCGCAGAACAGCGCCATGCTCAACGGTCTGAGGCATAACCCCGTCATCTGCCGCGACGACCATCAGGTACATATCGATGCCAGACGCGCCCGCAACCATCGTCCGGACAAACCGCTCGTGACCAGGCACGTCGATGAGGGAAAGCTGCCGGCCCGACGGCAGCGTTAGTGGCGCGTAGCCGAGCGCGATCGAGATCCCCCGCTCACGCTCCTCCGGCAACCGGTCCGTGTCGACCCCGGTCAACGCCCGGACCAACGCCGTCTTGCCATGGTCGACGTGACCAGCGGTGCCGAGTGTGAGCGGACCAAGCGCCGTCATTGCACGGAGCGGCGAAGGAGTCGAACCTTCCCGGCGCGGTCGAGGCGCCGCCAACGGCTTTGAAGGCCGTTCGGGGCACCGGCCCCGGGCCGCTCCACGGTGGTGATCTCGGGGACCGTACTCACCGCACGTGGATCGTGCCGGGTTCTCCCGTCACGAGCCGACCCACGACGGTGCCGCCAGCAATGGCGTCCGCGTTCGAGGCCGGGACGGCGGCCAGCAGGCCGCCGGAGGTCGTGGCGTCGATGATCAGGCGCGTGCGCCACAGTGGGACGTCCGCATCGATCGTCGCGAATGTCGCGGCCCAGTCGGCGTTGCGCTTGCTGCCACCCGAGAGCGCGCCCTCGTCACGCAGAAGCATCTCGACACCGTCGATCGCTGGCACCGTTGCGGCGTCGAGCTCGGCGGCCACCCCGCTCTCGCGCGCGAGGTTGTGCAGGTGGCCCAGCAGGCCGAAGCCGGTGACATCGGTCATCGCGTGGACGCCCGCATCCAGCGCCGCCTGCGACGCCGCCGCGTTCAGCTCGACCATGACGGACACGGCGGCGGCGACAAGGTCCGGGCCTGCCGTCCCGCGCTTGGCGGCGGTCACGATCGCGCCGACGCCCAGTGGCTTGGTCAAGACGAGCACGTCGTCGGCCATGCCGCCGGCGTTGGTCACGATCCGGCGCGGGTCGACGATTCCGGTGATTGCCATGCCGTACTTGGGCTCGTCATCCTTGATCGAGTGGCCGCCGACGACCGACGCGCCTGCGTCGACTACCACGTCGAGCCCGCCTCGCAGAATCGCGGCAAGCACATCGCCGCCCAGTTGTTCGAGCGGGAACGCGACCACGTTCATTGCGGTGATCGGACGACCGCCCATCGCGTACACGTCGGAAAGCGCGTTGGCGGCAGCGATGCGCCCGAAGTCGTAGGGATCGTCGACCAGCGGCGTGAAGAAGTCGATGGTCTGCACCAGCGCCAGATCCTCAGCGAGCGCAAACACCGCCGCGTCATCGCCCGTAGGGGCGCCCACCAGCACCCGCGGGTCCGTGGCCGTAGGCAGATCCATCACGATCGGCAGGAGATCAGAGGCGGCCAACTTGCACCCGCACCCAGCGCCGCTCGAGAGCGAGGTCAGTGCTATGAACTCACCGGCGTTGGCCATCATCGTCTCATGAGGCTACCCCCCGCGCTGTTCGCCAGGAACTGGTCCATCCAACGGGAGACGTGCGAGCGCCCTTTAACCAAGCCGACTTTCGCTGACAGAACCCCACTGTCATTTGAGCGACCGCCCACACACGCTGCCCCGAGTGGCTGGCACAGCCACTCGGTTCTGCCAGTCAGTCCCGTTTCAGGGTGACACCCTCGTCGGGGTCGAACAGCTGCAGATTCGCGGTGTCGACCGCGAACACGGCCTCCTGATTGGTGGCTATCACGCTGCGGGAATTGACACGCGCCACCCCGGCGGTGGCCGTCGCCGTCCCGATCTCGCCCGAATCGAGTAGGCCTTCCGTCTCCTCTTCGTCGCCGGCCAATAGCTCGTCGCTCGCGCTCAGTCGCTCGGCATCGATGTGGAAGTGAACGAGCTTTTCGGCGCCGAGTTCTTCGACCAGATCGACTGTGCCGTGAAGTCGGTGACCCGTCGCGCTGCCATCGCCGAGCGCCGCGTCGCTGAGGTCCTCTGGGCGGATCCCGATCACGATTCGTTCTCCGCGGTAGCGACCGATAACAGCCTCGTCAGTCAGGTCAGGCGGTAGTGAAAGCCGCTGATCGCCGACCGCGATCGATCGCCCCTCGGGGTCGACGGTTGCCTGGTACAGATTCATCGCGGGTGAGCCGATGAACGCTGCGACGAACAGGTTCGCAGGCCGGTCGTAGAGATGCTTGGGTGCCGCGTATTGCTGCAGCTTTCCCGCGCGCATGACCGCCACGCGATCCCCCATCGTCATCGCCTCGACCTGATCGTGCGTCACATATAGCGTCGCCACGCCGAGGTGTCGCTGGATGCGGGAGACCTCGGCTCGCATGTGCACGCGGAGCTTGGCATCGAGGTTGGAAAGCGGCTCGTCCATCAGGAAAGCGGCGGGCTCGCGCACGATTGCGCGGCCCATTGCGACCCGCTGGCGCTGCCCACCGGACAGTTGCGCAGGCTTACGGCGCAACTGGTCGGTAAGGCCGAGCACGCGTGCGGCATCCTCGACTTTCGGGCCCACCTCGGCCTTTGGCAGCTTCTGCATCTCGAGCGAGAAGCCGATGTTCTCGGCCACCGTCATGTGCGGATACAGCGCATAGTTCTGGAAGACCATCGCGATGTCGCGTTCGCGGGGAGACAGGTCGTTGACGACGCGGCCACCGATTTCGATTTCGCCGTCGGTGACGTCCTCGAGCCCGGCGACCATTCGCAGAGCGGTCGTCTTGCCACAGCCCGAGGGACCAACGAGCACGACGAACTCGCCGTCTTCGACGTCGAGGCTCAGATGACTCACCGCCTCAACGCCGTTGGGGTAGACCTTCGAGACGTCGATGAATCGCAGCGGGGCCATCAGCGGAACGACCCTGCGGTCAGGCCCGAGACTATGCGGCGCTGGGCAAGGAGGACGAGCAGCGCCACGGGTATCGTGATGATCACGACAGCCGCGTCGATGCGGTTGTAGAAGACCTGGAACTGGCTTTGCCCCAGGTTCACGATCGCGAGCGGCGCGGTGAAGTGGCTCGGAGTCTCGAGGAACGAGACGGCAAACGCAAAGTCGTTCCAGGCGAGGATGAACGCGATGATTCCTGCGGTAAACACGCCCGGAACCGCAACTGGAATCACCACTCGCCGGAGCGCGACGAGCCGAGTTGCACCGTCGACCAGCGCCGCCTCCTCCAGGTCCAGCGGGATCTGCTTGAAGAAGTTGCGCAGCAGGTAGGTCGCGATCGGGAGCGTGTAGACCAGGTACACGATGATCAGCGGCCAGATGCTGTCGAGGAGACCGAGGTTCCGCAGCACGAGGAAGAGTGGGCCGACCATCGCCAGCACGGGGAAGAAGCCCGCCACGAGGATGAAAACGAGGATCGCCCCGGCACCGCGGATCGGCATGCGCGCCAGCGAGTAGCCCGCCAGCGTCGCGACGATCAGGGTGATGAGCGTGGTCAGGCCAGCGACGATCGCGCTGTTGATGAGCGGCCTCAGGAACCCCTGCTGGGTGAAGTCCTCGCGGTAGGCGGCGCCGCTCAGGTGCGCGGGGACGATGCCGTTCGGCCCTCCGACCCCCTGGCCGACGGCTTGATCTGAGAGCAGCGACGTGCGCAGGATCCAGTAGAACGGGAACAGCGCGATCAGGATCACCACCACCACCGCGAGGTAGAAGCAAACCTCCCGCACGATTCGCCGTACCTGCGGCCCGCGCGGACGGGGTCGGTGAGGCCGCGACACGGCCAGCGGGCCGGTCGTGGCCGACTCGGTTGTCATGCCGTGTCCTTTGTTCGCATGAGAAAACCAACGATTCCGGCCGCGATCAGGCAGAGCACCACGAGCATCACCGAAATCGCGCCGCCGTAGCCGAAGTCGGTGTCGACGAGGAATGTCTGCCAGTTCAGGAACGAAAGCGTCTCAGTGCTGAGCCCGGGTCCGCCGCCCGTCATGATGTAGATCACGTCGAAGATCAGCAGGCCTGATAGCAGGCGGAAGATCACCGCCACCGCGAGCGCGGGTTTGAGTAGCGGCAGCGTGAGGCGCCGGAACGCCTGCCACCACGTTGCGCCGTCGATGCGCGCCGCCTCGTAGACCTCGGTTGGGATCACCTGCAGGCCGGAGAGCAAGATCAGCGCGATGAACGGGATGTTCTTCCACGCGTCAGCGACGAAGATCGCCACCCAGGACGTCCAGATCCCGGAGAGCCAAGTCGTGTGCAGGCCGAAGATGTAGTCGACAAAACCCGTGCGCTGGTCGAACATCGTCTTCCACAACGTCGCCGAGACGACGGTCGGCACGGCCCAGGGGATCAGCACTGCGACGCGCAGGAACCCGCGCCCTCGGAACTTGCGATTAAGCATCAATGCCAGACCGAGCGCCAGCACTGTCTCGATCGCGACCGAGATGCCGGCGAACGCGAGCGTCCGCAGCAGCGCGTGGAGCCACTCCGACGACTCGAACATCCGGGTGTAGTTGTCGACCCCGACCCAGCCGCCCTGCCCGGTGACCTCGCTCAGGTTCTCCGCGTGGAACGAGTTCCACAGGTTGTACGCGAGCGGGTAGGCGGTGACCGCGAGCAGGAGCACGATCGCCGGTGCGACCATGAGGTAGCCGAGCCGGCGATCAGCCCTAACCCTGCCCGAGGCCGGCGGCCGCCTACGACCGCCGGCTCGGAGCGCTGGCGCCTCAGTCGCCATCGCAGCAGTCCCCGCCGCGTGCTAACCGTTTGCCGAGTGGACCGCCGACGCCGCGCTCTTCATCGCGGACGCAGGAGAGCTCGTGTTGGCGAACACCGCCGAGAAGGCGTTCTGTAGATCCACAGAGATCTGCAAGTACTTCGGGCTCACCGGCCGCGGCTGTGCGTAGCCGTTGAGCGTCTTGACTTCCTTGAAGTACGGTGCCTTTGCGTAAAGCGAGCTCGTGTACGCGGACGGCAGCGACGGCGGATCCCCGGTCGCGATCGCGCGCCTGGTCTCGACCGATGCGCTGGTCAGATACTGGATCAGCTTCCAGTCGGCGGCTACGTTCGCGGACTTCGCGTTGATCGCGAGCATCTCGCCACCTAGTGCCGAGCCGGGCCGGCCGCCCTTGGCCGCCGGGAACGGAATGTAGCCGGTGTGCTTGTACGCCGGGCTGCTCTTGGTCGAGGCGTCGACCGAGGCGACGAATGGATAGTTGATCGCAAAGGCAGCATGTCCGGCGGTGAACTCCTGCTGGACGTTGCCTTCCTGCCAGCCGGTCACGGCCTGCGGCGCAATCTTGTTGACGTAGATCGCGTCATGAAGCCACTTCAATGCCGCCACGTTCGCCGACGTGTCGACGCTATTCGCCGTCAGGTGCCCACCGAACGCTCCGTCGACCGTCATGAACGCCGTGATTGCCCCCTCGTACTTGGCGCCCTCGAAGGCCAAGCCTTCCTTCAGCGACTTGTCCTTCTTCATCGCGGCCTGCGCGTCGCTAACGATCTCTGCGGGCGAAGTCGGCGGCTTCTTGATCAGGTCGGTGCGATAGAAGAGGCCTTCAGGATTATCGAACCACGGGATCGCGTAGGTCGCACCCTTGTAGGTGCCGGCTGCGACTTCGGTCGAGAAGAACTGCTTCGTGTTGGGGTGCAACGACTTCAGCGACTTGATCCAGCCTGCCTGCGCGAACTTTGCCGGATAGGTCACGTCGGACTCGAGCACGTCAGGAGTGCCCGATCCAGCGATGAACCGCTGCTGGAGCTGCTGTAGATACGTGGTCGAGTTCGGCGACAGCACATCGATCTTGACCTTGATCGATGGATTCGCCTTTTCGAAGGCGTTGATCGCGGCCTGCGTCTGCTGCCCCTCGGTCCCCAGCCCGGACTCTGCGAACTCGATCGTCGTCCCCGACGCCGTGCCCGCTCGGGGCCCGGTGGCACCACTCGAGCTCGATGCATACCCCGCTGCGGCCGCAACCGCCAGCACAGCCATCACCCCTGATGCACCGGGTCGCCAGTGTCGCATTGACATAGCTTCGCCTCCATTCCGCCCGTCTGGCGCTGTGGTTCCGAAAGGAGCCGCACAACACCAAATTTTCGGTTCGAGCGCGTCTAGGAATTCTGCGGACCGCTGCCACCTTGATGCGGCCGAGCCGCTCTACCCTCGGCTCTACCCGTGACGCCGAGCTTCAAACAGTGCCGCCAGCCGCGGTTCGCGTTTAGAAGCGCATGGCGACAGCTCACTTGCCAATGAGCTCGCTGAACGCGGGCGTATTGCGAAGCGATGCCAGGTCCTCATCGCCGCGAGCGAAGGTCCTGGTTTCAGGCATCAGTTCGACCGCGCGTCGCAGATGCCTCAGCGCGTCGTCCGTGCGTCCCAGCAGTGCCTCGCTGCAGGCCACGTGTAGAGCAGTTCTGGGTATTCCGGCCTCTGGTTGAGCAAGGGCTGCGCACGTGACACCAGCTCCTGTGTCGTCCGGCCTCGATGAGCGGTCGCAATGGTGACCACAGCTCCCACCCGCCGGGCCGGTAGGGCTCACCCTCGCGCCCGCCACCCACAGCCAGAATCGTGGTCCCGGGCTCCTCCGCGAACGCAGTGCGCATCACACCGGCAGGAACGTGGACAAATGTCCCTGTTCTCGCCTGCACAGTCTCGGCGTCGAGCTCAAATCCGGCTATCCCCGAGAGCACGAGATAAAGCTCGTCGAACTCGCCCTGCGTCGTGCTGGTTTAGCACGCGGTCGCCTGCGTTCTTGGCCGTCCAGGTGGTGGCCCGGAACGTCGTGATGCCAAAGTGGTGACGGACCCCACGGTACGGGCAGCGGCCGTCATCCGCCTCCTCAATATCGTCTAGGTGGGCAACGCCGTCACTCACCATGGTCTCCTCCTTCGCGTGTCATGACCCAGGCTGAGGAGAGCCTAGCCAGGCCACGGCACAGCAGGGCACGCAATTTCACCGATGAGCATCGTTCGCCCGCAACGTCGCGCCCATCGAGCCCGGGTCAGCCGGAGCGCAGTGTGGCGAGTCGGAGCAGGTTGCGGGTCGCCATAGCCACAGTCATCGGTCCAACGCGCGGAACGAACGCCGAGGCCACGTCGAGTATCGCGTCATCGAAGTTACGAAACTCCGAGAAGTTCACACAGATTGCGCCGGGCTTGATCTCCTCCCCGGTGACCAGCTGAAATTCGCGTGACGGCACACCCGTGATCACCACGTCAGCCTCCCGCAAGGCCGAGGCTCGGTCGTGGTCGGTGTCGCTCACCACATGAGAGTGCCGGCCAATCGCCGGCTCAAAGACGACCGCGCCGGTCACGTCGAGCGAGATGACGGTCGCACCGTCGTTCGCCAGCATCGCTGACAGGGGCCGGCCGACGACGTCGCTGCGGTTGATCACACAGGCCACGATGCCGTCGAGTGGTGCGCGATCTCCGCGGCCGCGAGCGCGAAGTCCGGCCTCATCGAGGAGTTTGAGGATTCCCAGAGGGGTGCACGGCAGGATTGCTCGGAACGCGCCCCCGTCGTCGACGTATCGCCGGTTCTCGTAGAGAAGTCGACTCCAGAAGCTGTGCATCCCCTCGACATCCTTCCGCGGGTCGACGAGTTCACGCAGCCAACGATCCTCGAATGGATCGACGAGCGGGTAATACAGAAAGACCCCGTCGATGGCGGGATCGGCGTTCGCTTCGCGGATCGCGGCAGCCGCACCGTCGGGATCCAGCTGCCAGAGGTCCATCGTGATACCGGCATCCTCAGCGCCACGGCGTGCGTACTGCGCGTAGGTGTGAGCTGGACCGCGAAACTGGCTCAGCAACCCGACGACGCGGAGCTCACGCCCAACCCAGCCCACGCGCTCACGCGTTGCGGCGCGGAATGGTGCCGCAATTTCAGCCGCGTCGATCAGCCGAGCCGTCACTCACACTCCAGCGACGGTCAGGCCGCGCCGTACGGCGTCGCGGCGCAGGCGCAGGACCGGTGCGTCTGGGTGTCCACGAGCCTCAAGGGCCACGAGGTTGATGTCGGCGGTTCGCAACGCGGCCATCGCCCCACCACGAAGCAGATCGCGTCCAGCATGAACGTCGCTGATGATCGAGGCCGTCACCAGCGGCTCGACCTCATCGCCGAGCGCAACCCCGGTGACCGCGGCCTCAGCGAGCTCGAGCGGACCGCTCGTCGCCGTCACAGTGGCGGCATCGATCGTGGCGCTGCGCGCCGCCTGCTCCTGCGGCGTGTCTCGCGGCATCCGATACCCCGCCATCAACGCATCGAAGTCGGCCACGTCACGATCCACAGCCCTCACCAGCCTGAGCCGCAGCGTCTCGGCTCGTGCGCGCACAGCGACGAGCCGCGTCTCGTCGCTGGATGCGTTGACTGCTTTCGAAATGCTGACCTCAACCGCCATCTGGACCAAGCTCAGGCCGAACGCGGCGGTGACGGCCGCGATCGCACCGCCACCCGGCGTAGGATCGGACGAGGCTGCGCGATCCAACAGCTGCTCAGCGGTCAAATCCCACAAGCTCTGGCTCATCGGGCCGCACAATACCGGGACGCCGCTGCAGTCCCCTGCGCAGTCTGCGCCCGGTCCCGCCGTGCACGAGCGCCTGACGGCTGTACAACCCGGCGAGTCCCGTGAATCCGTGCTGTCTAGCTGCGGGCGGCTCTGGCGAGCACGCCGTCGATAACGACGTCTATGGCGAAGTGGAACCGCTCCTGTCCGTCGCCGGCGACCATCTCGGCAGCGTGGGCGTTGAGAAGCGGGAACCGGTCAAGCGGCAGACCACGGAAGGTGACGTACAGGTCGTCTGCCTGCTCGCGATGCTCGGCACCACCGGTGCCGAGCGCGCGGCGTACGTCGTCCTCGCTGGCCACGGCTGTCACCAACAGGACCAGGATGTCGCAGGCCCAAGCTGCGTCCTGGGCGTCAAGCCCAGCCGCAAACAGGATCCCCAGCAGATTCTCAGCCAGCAGCAGAACCGGCTCAGTCATAGGTCGATCAGCCAGCGTGAGCGCAGCGATCCCAGGATGTGCCACCAGGGCTGCGTGCATGCGCTGAAGCAGCGAATGCAGCTGGATCCGCCAGCGCGAGGGGTCCGGCGGCTCGAGCTTGACCGTCGCGGTGACGCGATCCAGCATCGCCTGGAGCAGCCCCTCGCGGCCGGACACATACACGTACAGGGACGCGGCCCCAGTGTCCAACGCCGCTGCGACCCGGCGCATCGTGATTGCCTCGAGCCCGTCCGAGGTGAGGATCGCCAACGCAGCGTCGACGATCGCGGCCTCGCTGAGCGGCTCCTTGGCGGGGCGATCGCGGGTTGAACGCTTGGCATCGCTCGCTGACATAGCCCATGCACTGTACTTGACAGGAACACCGTACGTAACGTACGATGTTCGGGACGAACGTTGTTCGACCGATGCAGACAGCCACCACACCACCCAAGATCGAGCCAAAGGCCGCCGCTGACGCCGGGCGCTACCCCATGCGCTGGGTCGTTGCAGCCGTCGTGCTGGCCGTCAATGTGATGGACATCCTCGACGCCACCATCGTCAACGTCGCAGGCCCGTCGATCCACCGCGATCTGGGCGGCGGCGCCAGCACCCTCCAGTGGCTGAGCGCCTCTTACACGATGGCCTTTGCGGTGCTCCTCATCGCCGGCGCCCGTCTGGGCGACATCTACGGCCGCCGCCGGCTGTTCCTGCTGGGTTCCGCCGGCTTCACGCTCTTCTCCGCCGCCTGTGCTGCGGCGCCGAGCGTCGAAGCGCTGATTGCCCTCCGGGCTATGCAGGGTGGCTTTGGCGCGCTGATGATCCCGCAGGGATTTGGCCTGATGAAACAGGTATTCACCGATCAGTCCGAGCTTGACAAAGCGCTCGGGCTGTTCGGCCCGGCAACCGGCCTGCCAATGCTTGCCGCACCGGTCCTCGCCGGCGCGCTGATCGACGCCGACCTCTGGGGTGTCGGTTGGCGCCTTGTGTTCCTGATCAACGTTCCAATCGGTCTGCTGACGCTTCCGCTCGCCGCCCGCTCGCTGCCCCACGGAGCCACCCACCCCAATCTGAAACTCGACACGGGTGGAGTTGGGCTCATAGGCGTCGCCCTGATCGCAATCATCTATCCGCTGATCCAGGGCCGCAGCACGGGCTGGCCACTCTGGTGCTTCGCAATGATGGTGGCGGGCCTGGCGCTATTGCTCGTCTTCATGCGTCACGAGCGCCACCGCGGGCGCAGCGCTCTGATCGAGCCGTCGCTGCTGCGTAACCGCACGTATCTCAGTGGCATCGCGGTTGTACTGGCACTGTTTGGCGCGTTCGGTGGACTGCTGCTGTGCATCTCGCTCTACGGACAACTCGGGGAGGGATGGTCCCCAATCCACGCCGGCCTGACGCTGACACCGATGGTCGTCGGGATGATGATCGGCATGGTCGGTTCCTTCGCCGCCGTCAACCGGCTCGGACGCCATCTTCTGCACATCGGCATCGGATTGATCGCAGCAGGAGCGGCGACGCTCGCGGTGGTACTGATGGGGACGCGCACCGCGTCGACCTGGGACCTCCTCCCCAGCCTCTTGCTGATCGGGGCCGGTGTGGGAGCCAGCCTCGGACAGCTCTTCCGGTACATCCTGACCAGCGTGAATATGGACGAGGTCGGATCGGCATCCGGAGTGCTTGAGGCCGTACAACAACTCTCGAGCGCACTCGGCGTTGCAGTGCTCGGAACGATCTTCTTCTCGGCCTTCGACCACCATCTCCCGCCAGAGGCGCTGCAGATCACGGCCTGGGCCTGCCTCGCGCCGCTGGCGGTTGCCTTCCTGCTCGTGTACCGCTTACCGATGCACGCGCGCGAGGACTCGAACTGAGCGAAGGCGAGAGGCGGCGACCTAGAACTCGATCACCGAACGGATCCCGTTCTGATCGTGCATCAACTCGAAACCCTCGTTGACCTGGTCGAGCGTGACCCGATGCGAGACGAATGCGTCGACGTCGATCTCACCCGCCAGATAGCGCTCGACCAGCTGCGGCACCTGGTCGCGTCCCTTGAGTCCGCCAAATGACGACCCAGCCACCCGTCTGCCGGTGATCAGCAGCCGCGGCACGATGTCGAGCGTCTCCCCCTTGCCGGCGACGCCGCACATCGTCGCAAGGCCCCAGCCCATCCGTGCCGCCTCGACCGCCTGGCGCATGACAGCGACCAGCCCCGTGGCCTCAATCGTATAGTCGGCACCCATCCCGCCGGTCGCCTCCAGCACGCGCTCCACGGTATCCGTGCCGCCGATCCAGGTGTCAGTCGCACCGTGGTGGCGCGCCATCGCCAAGCGGTCCTCTGAAAGGTCAACGCAGATGATCCGCCCGGCCCGCTGCAGCCGCGCACCGACAACCGCGCCCAGGCCCACCATCCCGGCGCCGAAGACGACAACGGTCGTCCCCTCCTCCACCTTCGCTGTGGTCGTTGCGGCACCAATGCCAGTCGACAGGCCGCACGCGAACAGGCACGCGGCCTGTAGCGGCGCCTCCGGATTGATCTTGGCCAGTGCGATCTCCGGCATCACCGTGTGGGTGGCGAACGTCGACGTGCCCATGAAGTGCCGGATCGGCTCACCGTCGAGCGAGAGTCGCGTCGTGCCGTCGGGCAGGTAGCCGAGGTTCTGCTGTGCGCGGATCGCTGTGCAGAGGTTGGTCTCGGCCGACCTACAGTGCTCGCACTCGCGGCACTGCGGTGAGAAGAGGGTCACGACGTGATCCCCAACTGCAAGGTCACCCGCGTCAGGGCCGACGGCCTCAACCACGCCGGCGCCCTCATGCCCGAGGACCGTAGGCGCGTAGCCCGACGGATCGACGCCAGAGGCGGTGTACATGTCGGTGTGACAGACGCCACAGGCGGTCAACCGAACCAACACCTCCCTCCCCCGCGGCTCCGCCAGATCCAGGTCGGTGACCTGCAGCGGCAGCCCGAACTGCTCGAGTACGGCGGCGCGAATCTTCATGACCGGAAGCCTAACGGTAGCCTGGCGCTGGCCGCGATCGGAGGAGGCATCAACGGCATGAGACCTGAGGACGTGACAGCGGAGACCTGGTTGATCGTCGGAGGCCGACCTCCCACCGTACCCGGCGAACCGCTCAACACGCCGGTGATCGGCGTCTCGACCTACACGCTCGGAGGCGAGCGGATCTACTCCCGCAACGAGGGCACGCCTGCCTGGGAATCGTTCGAGGATCTGCTCGGAGGGCTCGAGGGTGGCGGCGCTGTCGCGTTCTCCTCCGGAATGGCGGCATGCGCCGCGGTGCTCAACCAGTTGCCCACCGGCGCCCATCTGGTGCTATGCGACGACTGCTACCAGGGCGTGGCCGGGATCGCCGCGGAGGGCGAGCGCAATCACGGGTGGCGAGTCGAGCGGCTCGCCGCCACCGACGATCGCTGGTGCGAACGGGCTGCCACCGCCGACATGCTGTGGCTCGAGTCACCGTCGAACCCGCTCCTGGAGGTCGCCGATCTCGCCCTGATCTGCGCCGCGCCGCGCCCAGCGTCGACCCGCATCGTCGTCGACAACACCTTCGCGACGCCGCTGCTGCAGCGCCCGCTGGAACTGGGAGCCGACATCGTCGTGCACTCGGCGACCAAGCTCATCGGCGGCCATTCCGATCTGCTGATGGGCGCCGCGGTCACCGCCAGCACTGAGGAGCTGCGGCGACTACACACCGCTCGCAGCCTGTTCGGGGCCACGCCGGGAATGCTCGAGTGCTT
This sequence comes from uncultured Conexibacteraceae bacterium, assembly GCA_963844665.1. Taxonomy (GTDB): domain Bacteria; phylum Actinomycetota; class Thermoleophilia; order Solirubrobacterales; family Solirubrobacteraceae; genus Palsa-465. The sequence goes on along the minus strand of CAWJPB010000003.1, from coordinate 534,193 downwards.
CCTCGCGCTACGGGGCGCGCGGACGCTCGCGTTGAGACTCGAGCACTCACAGTCCTCGGCCCGCGAACTGGCCACACGACTCGCGGATCATCCGGCAGTACGGCACGTCAGGTATCCGGGTCTCGGCACGGTCGTCAGCTTCGAGCTGCGGGATTCCTCCACCGCCGATCGCGCTTGTCGGGCGGTCAGCGTTGTCCGCCATGCAACCAGCCTGGGTGGGGTCGAGACCTCGATGGAGCGCCGCGGTGTCCACCCCGGACAGGAGCAGATCCCGCCCGGCCTGATTCGCCTCAGTGCAGGATGTGAGAACGTCGAGGACACCTGGGCCGACCTGGCTGCTGCGCTTGACGCCGCGGACGTCTGACGGCCCGTCGGGTAACGGCGATGAGCGGGGCCGAGCTCGGACTGGTTGTAGCGGTCTTCATCGCCTGCATGGTGGAGAGTGTGGAGGCGATGACGATCGTGCTGGCGGTCGGCGCGACACGTAGCTGGCATTCCGCGATCATCGGAGTCGGGGCGGCAGTACTTGCGCTGGCGGTCGTGACCGCGGCGCTGGGGCCGGCGCTTACCGCTCTGCCACTCAACGTGCTGCGGGCGGTGGTTGGAGCGCTGCTCCTGATCTTTGGCCTCCAGTGGCTGCGCAAGGCGATTCTGCGCGCCAGCGGCCTCAAGCCGCTGCACGACGAGGACGTGGCGTTTGCGAGGCAGACAGAGCTCGCCTACGAGGCTGGGCCGCAAGCCGACGGCTTCGACGGCTACTCGTTCCTGGTCTCCTTCAAGGGCTCGTTCCTCGAGGGTCTGGAGGTGGTGTTCATCGTGCTCACCTTCGGCGCCAACCAGAACAACGTGCCGCTGGCCGCAGCGGCCGCCGGCGCTGCCGTACTGCTGGTGGTGTGTATCGGCGCGGCCTTGCGCGCGCCGCTCGCGCGCGTCCCTGAAAACACCCTGAAGTTCGTCGTCGGCGTCATGCTGACGTCGTTTGGGATGTTCTGGGGAGGCGAGGGTGCACACGCGGACTGGCCGGGCGGTGACGGTGCCCTGCTCATGATCATTCCGGCGGTCGCGCTGTTCGCGGCCGTGAACGTCTACCTGCTGCGGCGATCCATCAGCGCAGGCAGTGGCGCATCCAAGGCGATCATGTGAGCCGATTCGAGGCGCTGTTCAGGTTCGTTTGGGAGTTCGTGATCGGGGACGACTGGCGCATCGCGCTCGCGGTCGCGGCGGCGCTGATCGCAACGCTCGTGCTGTCGAACAACGGCGTGCCGGCTTGGTGGCTGCTGCCGACAGTGGTTGCGGCGATGTTGACTGTCTCGGTCTGGAGCGCGGCACGCCGGCGAGGCTGAAACGCAGGCGCCACGAGGTACACACAGCTCGCGATCAGCCAGGCGCTGCCGAGCATGTAGCCGCCCAGAACATCGCTGAGCAGGTGCTGGCCGCCGAGCACGCGTGCCGGGCCCGCGCCGGCGATCACGACCAGCACGACGGCGGGCATGCCCCTGCGTCCCTGCCGCCATGCAACGGCACAGAGGTAGCCGCCGGCGGCGGTCACGAACGTGACCACACCACTGGGGAAGTTCGTGCCGACGTGATCCAGCGACAGCCACATCGGCGTTGGCCCGCAGATGATCTTGATCAGCCCGCAACAGGCTGATGCGAGCAACGCGATGAACAGGCCCTGGGCCGCGCGCCGGCCGCTGCTGCGCCCGAGCCACACGAGCATCAGCAGCACCTCACCAACGGCAACCAGTGGACGTCCGACCTGCTGGTAGACGCGCGTGATCGCATAGACCAACCGCGGCTTGGGTGCCGCACCCACCTGTCCCGCCCAGGCGTCCCCAGGGAAGGGATGGCGCCCCAACAGCAACCTCAACGCGATCACGAGCACGAACAGGGCGACGCTGCACAGCACCCAGGCCTGCGGCGCATAGCGGCGTCGAATGCCGACGGCGTAATCCCGATCTGTTGCGACGCGGTCAAGCACGGCGGCCACCATAGCGGGCGTTCATGCGGCACGGGCTACAGTTCCGGTGGCCGTGTCCCTTCCGAAGATCAGGCGCGTGCTGATCGGCGCAAGCGTGGTACTCGTCCTGCTGCTGATCGCGGCATCCGTACTCGCGACCGTCCGTCATGAGCATGCCCGTGATAACGCCGATGTGCAGGCGCCGCTTGCGGTCGGCACGCCACTCCAGCAGACGAAGGTGGTTCCCGACGTGCCACTCGTCGACGCCGCCGGCCGATCCACGTCGCTGAACGCCTACCGCGGCAAATGGGTGGTCCTCGCGCCGTCGATGACGCTCTGCCAGGAGGTCTGCCCGATGACCACCGGCGCCCTCAACGAGCTTCAGCAGGATCTGAGTCGGGACCATCTCGCCTCCAAGGTTGACGTGGTCGAGGCCACGGTCGATCCCTGGCGTGACACGCCCAGACGCTTACGGGCCTACGCGAAGCTGGCGGATATCCACTTCAGCCAACTGACCGGTGGCCGGCCAGAGATCCAGCGGCTATGGAAGTTCTTCGGGGTGTACTACCACCGTGTGGCGGAGGGTCACCCGGCCGACATCGATTGGATGACGCACAAACCGCTGACCTTCGACGTCGACCACACAGACGGCATCTTCATCGTCGATCCGGCGGGTCAACTGCGGATCGCCGATGAGGGAATGCCGAAGCTCGATGGTCCGCTCTCGAAGCCACTCGAGTCGCTGCTGGACGCGGAGGGACATAACAACCTGACCCACCCCGAACTGCCGTGGACGGCGCAGGAGATCGTCGATGACCTCGACTTCGAGCTGGGTCGGGAGATCCCGGCGTCTCAGGCTCCCCAGGTCCAGCCGGTCTCGCTCGCCGCGGCGCAACGGCAGCTCAGGGGATCTCCGCACGCGCTCGCCGTACTGCACTCCCAGGCAGATCAGCTGCTGCGGGGCGGCCCTACGGCTCTGAGCAAACGTCTTGCCGCGCTGCACGGGCGCCCCGTTGTGGTCAACATCTGGGCGTCGTGGTGCGGACCATGCCGTGGAGAGTTCCCGGTGTTGGCTGCGGCCTCAGCTCACTACGGCCGACAGGTCGCGTTCTTGGGGGTCGACGTCGACGACAGCGCCCATGACGCCCGCGCGTTCCTGGCCGCGCACCCGGTCTCCTACCCCAGCTATTCCGGGTCCTCAGACGACCTTGGAGCACTGAGCGGTGGACAGAACACACCGACGACCGTGTTCATCTCACCCAGCGGCAGGATCCGCCACCGCAACCCCGGCGCCTATGACACGCTCGCGGAGTTCGAGAACGACATCGATCACTATGCGCTTGGCGTGAAGGGCTAGGACGCCCGTTCAAGGCCGTCGCGATCGGCCCACTCGATCAGCGGCGAGATGTCGAAGCTGTCGTCGTCGATTCCGGCGTAGAGGTCGCCGAGCTTCGCGAACCGGTCCGGAACCGTCGCGATCGTGAACTGAGTCGGATCGATCGTGTCGAGTTCGTCCCAGGTGAATGGCGTCGACACGGTTCCTGAGGGCACGCCCCTGACCGAGTACGCGCAGGCAATCGTGTGGTCGCGAGCATTCTGGTTGAAGTCGACGAACACCTTCTGCGGGTCGCGGTCCTTGCGCCACCAGACCGTGGTCGCGTCGTCGGGAACACGCCGCTCGACCTCCCGCGCGAATGCGAGTGCCGCTCGCCGCAGATCGCCGAAGCCCCAGCGAGGCGAGATGCGCACGTAGACGTGCAGCCCGTCGCCCCCGCTGGTCTTCGGGAAACCCTTCGCGCCAAGCTCGTCGAGCAGGTCACGAACCACCTCAGCGACTCGCTTGACCCGCTCGAGCGAGCAGCGTGGCATCGGGTCGATATCGATCCGCCATTCGTCCGGCATCTCGACATCCGCTCTGCGTGAATTCCACGGGTGAAACTCGACAGTCGACATCTGCACAGCCCAGATCACACTCGCGAGTTCGGTCACGCACAGCTCATCCGCGGTACGACCGAACCGCGGGAAATAGATATCCACCGTCTGCACCCAGTCCGGTGCGCCCTTTGGCAGTCGTTTCTGGTGAACCTTCTCGCCGTCGACACCGGACGGGAAACGGTGCAGCATGCACGGACGCTCGCGCAGCGCACGGACGATGCCGTCGCCGACGCTCAGGTAGTAATTCGCCAGGTCGAGCTTCGTCTCCCCGCGCTCGGAGAAGTAGACGCGACCGGGATTTGTGATGCGCACGGTGCGCTCGCCGACCCGAAGTTCCGTGAAATCGCTCACGCTGGAAGGATTCCACGAGCCAGATGTCGGATCCGGGCGATCCCGTGCGTGGTATGGATGAGGGCGGTCTTGGGGACCGCCCACTAGCCGAAGGAGCAGAACGTGTCGCAATACCTCGTATCCGTCTATGACCAGCCGGACAGCCGTACTCGCTTGGCCGCGGAGATGGGCCCGATCATCGCGGACGTCACCGCCGTCAACGACAAGGCCAGGGCCGACGGTATCTTCGTGTTCGCCGGCGGACTGCACGACCGTGACACCGCAACCGTGATCGACGCACGTAGCGGGACGCCACAGGTCAGCGACGGGCCGTACCTCGAAACCAAGGAATATCTCGGCGGGTTCTGGGTGATCGACGTGCCAGATCTGGACGCGGCGCTCGAGTTCTCGCGCAAGGCGGCCGTCGCCTGCCGCCAGCCGCTCGAGCTGCGCCCGTTCATGGAAGAGCCGCCCGGCGCTTAGATGGTCGATTCGGCGGTGATCGAGGAAGTGCACCGCAGGGAATGGCCGCAGCTGGCCGCCTCGCTGGCTCGCCGATTCGGTCTTGACGTGGCCGAGGAGGCAGCCGGCGAGGCATTCCTCGCAGCTGTCGAGCACTGGCGCGATGAGCTGCCACCCAATCCGGGTGGATGGCTGATGACCACAGCAACCCGCAAGGCGATCGACCGTGTTCGCCGAGACTCGCGGCGCGACCAGAAGTACTCGGCCGCGATGCTGCTCGGCGTCGGCAACGCACCCGGTGAGGCTGCACCGCCACCGATCGAGGAGGTCGGGGGCCCGGTGCTCGAGGATGACCGGCTGCGCCTGATCTTCATCTGCTGCCATCCGGCACTGTCACCTGAGGCGCAGGTGTCACTCACACTGCGGCTTGTCGGCGGGTTGACCGTCGAGCAGATCGCCCGGGGGCTGCTCCAATCGGAGGCCGCCGTGGGCCAGCGGATCACGCGAGCCAAAGCCAAGATCGCGTCCGCCCACATCCCCTACCGCGTCCCCGAGCACGTTGAGTTGCCTGAGCGAGTGGATTCGGCGCTATCGGTCCTCTACCTCGTGTTCAACGAGGGCTACCTGCCCGGCGGCGATCAGCCGCTCCGTCCCGACCTGAGCATGGAGGCGGTGAGGTTGACCCGTCTGTTGCGCGAGCTGCTGCCCGACTCCCACGAGACCGCCGGACTGCTGGCGCTGATGCTGACCGCCGAGGCCAGACGCGGCTCCCGGATCGCCACCGACGGAGAGCTCGTGACCCTTGCCGAGCAGGATCGCGGCAGCTGGGACCGGGCGCTGATCGCGGAGGGACATGGGATCGTGCGCGAGCTGATCGCGAGTGGCGAGGCCCCCGGCCGCTACCAACTCGAAGCGGCGATCAGCGCCGTCCACACCCACGCAAGAGACATTCGCGACACCGATTGGGAGCAGATCGCTCACCTCTATGACCACCTGTTCGCGGTCCATCCCACTCCGGTCGTGGCGCTCAACCGCGCCGTCGCGCGATCAGAACTCGACGGTCCGGCCGTCGCCCTGACGGAGGTTGACGCTCTCGAGCTGTCCTCCTACCACGCCTGGCACGCCACGCGGGCGGACCTGCTGCGGCGCCTCGGCCGCTCGGCTGAGGCGCGGGCGGCCTACGACGCCGCGATCGAGCTGGCCGTCAACCCCGCGGAGACGCGGTATCTGAAGCGCCGGCGTGCGAGCCTCGCCGGCTGACGCCGGGCCGACGGGCCCGGCTGGCGATAGCGGTCGTGATGCGTGATGATTCAAGCCGTGCCGACGACCTTCAGCCGTCTCGCTGAGCTCCGGCTCGAGGTCAGCGGCTACTCACTGCAAGGGCTCGACGCCCAGGTCTCGGCCGAGATGCTGCGCCAGACCACGATCGTGCAGCTGCACGGCGGCGGCCACACGGGCCTTGGTGAGGACGTCGTGTACACGGGCACCGAGCACGACGAGTTTCAACGGGCCGGCGCGGTCCACGATCTGGCGGGCCGATGGACGCTGGCTGACTTCTGCGTCCGGATTGAGTCGATCGACCTGTTCCCAACCCCGCCGGAGATGCCAGCCTCGCGCCTTTACCGGATCTGGGCGTTTGAGAGCGCCGCGCTGGACCTGGCGCTTCGGCAGGCAGCGCTCTCCCTCCCCCAGGCGCTCGACCGAGAGCCACGGCCGATGCGGTATGTGGCCTCGACGCGTCTCGGCGAGCCGCCGACGCTCGAACCGGTCAGCAAGCGACTTGCGCTCGACCCCACGATGCGCTTCAAGCTCGATGCGACCAGCTCCTGGACCCCCGAGTTGTTTGAGCGACTGATCGCGACCGGCGCGGTCGACTCGATCGACTTCAAGGGTATGTACAAGGGCACTGTCGTCGACCAGGGAGCTGACCCTGTGCTCTACGAGCGAGTGGTCCAGGCGTTCCCGGATGCCTGGCTCGAGGACCCGGACCTCAGCTCCCCGGAGACGGCCGCAGTCCTCGCAGAACAGCACGATCGCATCACCTGGGACGCACCGATCCACAGCATCGCGGACATCGAGGCGCTGCCGTTCCCTCCGCGGATGGTGAATATCAAGCCCTCACGGATCGGTTCGCTGCGCGAGCTGTGCGCGACCTACGACTACTGCGAGGCAAACCAGATCGGCGCCTATGGCGGCGGCCAGACCGAGCTGGGCGTGGGGCGCGGGCAGGCTCAGTATCTGGCCGCTCTGTTCCACCCCGACACACCGAACGACCTGGCGCCGGCGGAGTACAACCGCATCGATCCACCCGCTGGTCTGCCACGTAGCCCGCTGACGGCGGATCTCAGCGCACCAGGGTTCCGCTGGCCCGAGCCTCACTAGCTGTGCCGCGGTTCTCCCCCCGCTCGCCCCGTCAGTCCGTGAGCTCACGGGCGACCGCGTCTGCGAACAGGCGACCGCTGTGTGTGAGCTGCGCACGTCCGTGTACGACAGTCACCCGACCGCGCTCGATCTCGCGCTCAAGGGCCCGCTGCCCGGCCGAACTCAACGCCGACAATTCAAGGCCCTGACGCTCGCGCAGCCCGAGCATGACCGACTCGAATGCTCGCTGCTCGGCGGTCAGCACCTCCCTGCCGGCCGCCGGCGAACGCCGCTCGCGCAAACGCTGTGCGTAGGTCGAGGGCAGCAGCACGTTCCACCACCGCACGCCTTCGAGGTGCGAGTGCGCACCGGGACCGATGCCCCACCAGTCGTATGAGCGCCAGTAACCGATGTTGTGGCGGCAGCGAGCCTCCGGATCTCTCGCCCACGAGCTGAGCTCATACCACTCAAGCCCCGCCCCCTCCAAGCGCGCGTCGGCACGGGCGAAACGGTCAGCCTGGACAGCGTCGTCCGGCGCCGGCATGCGGCCGGCGGCGACGGCGGCGCTCATCGCCGTGCCCGATTCGACGGTGAGTGCATATGCGGAGATGTGATCCGACCCGGTCGCCAGCGCCAAATCCAGCGTTCGCTCCCAGTCCGCATCGGTCTCGCCCGGGGTTCCGTAGATCAGATCGAGTGAGACGTGCTCGAACCCGGCCTCGCGAGCCTCCACAGCCGCAGCACTCGCTCGGCCAGGCGTGTGGGCCCGATCGAGCGTTCGCAGCACGTGCGGCGCCGCCGACTGCATCCCCAGCGAGAGCCGTGTGAAGCCTCCACGACGCAGCGCTCGAAGCATGTCGAGGTCGACCGACTCGGGATTGGCCTCGGTGGTGACCTCGGCATCCGCGGCCAACACGAAACGCTCCTTGATCCCCTCCAGCAGGCGCAGCAGCTCGTCAGACCCGAGCAGCGTCGGGGTGCCGCCGCCGATGAACACCGTCGAGACGATCCGGTCGCCGAGTTCCGCCCGCGCCATGGTCATCTCGGCGATGGCGAAATCCACGAACTCGGTCTGCTGCCCCGGCACCTTCGGCACGTAGGTGTTGAAGTCGCAATAGCCGCAACGGGCCGCGCAGAACGGCACGTGTACGTAGATGCCGAGCGGCGTCAGGCTTTCTGCCATCCACCAATGATGACGGCCGCGAACCTCATTACCCTCGGCCCGGAGGATTGCCCGTGCTGACGCTCTACGAACATCCTGCGGCCCCGTTATTCATCGCACCTACGCTGCGCAGCCCCGCCGTCGGCGCAACTCGCCCAGCGGCCTCGTTTGCCAAGGTGATAGCGGACGCCCGCCGTTCGCACCTCTTCCGCTCCCCTGGCCGGCCATTCGACCGTTCCCTGAAGCCCGCTGCGTGCGGCGTTATCAGCCGCTCGCGCCGTGAACCGCCTGCCGAGTAGCTTTCGGCGATGCCCTCCGCCGACACGACCACCGAACACGAACTGTTCGACGTGGTCGTGGTCGGCGGCGGAAGTGGTGGTGTCGGCGCCGCGATCGGCGCGGCTCAGGCCGGGGCTTCCGTTCATCTGATCGAGCGTTATCCATTCCTCGGCGGGGCAGCGACCGTAAGCTCGGTTCTGAGCTATTGCGGCTTCTTTGATCAGCGACGCGAGTTGGTCGTCGGAGGTGTCGGCGGCGACCTTCTGGCGCGGCTGCGGGCCGGCGGCGCGTACCAGGAGATCACGTTCAAGTGGTCTGGCAACACGGTCGTGATGATCGACCCGGAGTACACGAAGCTGACACTCGACCGCATGGTCGCCGACGCCGGAGTTTCGCTCGGCCTCCACAGTTACCTGGTCGCTGCCGAGTCGCTCGACGGGCGGGTCGCCCGCGTATCAGCCTCGACCGCGGGAGCGCTGAGGAGCGTGGCCGGCGCCAGCTTCGTCGATGCCAGCGGCGACGGCAATCTCGCGCAACTCGCGGGCGCGCAGGTCGGCGTCACCCCCGTCGCGGAGCGACAGGCGGCGACGTTGAGCATGAGGATCGGCGGGCTCGGGCCCGACGCGGTGATTTCCTCGGAGACGATGCGCCAGGCGGTGGCGGCCCACAACGCCACGAGCGACCGCAAGCTGCAGCGCGATCACGGTCCAGCCGCCCGCCTTCCCATCACCGGCGAGCTGACGATGCAGATCGTGGACCAGACTGTCGACGCGCTCGACGCGCTCGACCTGACCCGCGCCGAGCACGAGGGGCGCGCGCAGGCGTGGGACTATCTGAACGCCTTCCGCAACCACATTCCTGGCTGGGAGAACGCCTATCTGGTCGGTACCGGCCCACAGATCGGCGTGCGGGAGACCCGTCACGTCGTCGGGCGTTACGCGGTCACGGGTGATGACGTGCTCAGCGCTCGCCGTCGTCCCGATGACGGCATCGCCCGCTGCGGCTGGCCTGTCGAGGAACACCAGGGAGTCGGTTCGACGAAGTACACGCCGATCGACGGCCGAGCCTTTTACGACATACCGCTGCCTGCACTGCGTTCGATCGACCGCGACAACCTCTGGAGCGCAGGGCGGCTGGTCAGCTGCGATGACCGCGCATACTGCTCACTGCGGGTGATGGGAACAGCCTTCGCGACAGGACAAGCGGCTGGCGTGGCCGCGGCCCTGCAGGCCATAGACGGCCGCGATCCTGACGCCGCCGCGGTGCGCCGCGAGCTGGAGCGCCAGGGCGCGATCGTCTGAGCGCCGACCCGCGGGATCAGTGACGTTGCAGATTCGCCACGCAGGATCGATCATGCCTCGAGCCGGGTGGGTTCGGCTCGACCGCGGAAGCTACGGCGGTAGGCGCTCGGTGTTGTGTCCAGCCCGTCGAGGAAGCGTGCGCGCAGGTTTGCCGCGGTCGCGAATCCGCTGGCCTGCGCGATCGCGTCGACCGGGAGGTCACTTGTCTCGAGCATGCGCTGGGCCAGGTGCAAGCGCTGGTGAAGGATCCAGCGGTATGGAGTAGTTCCCAGTGCCGCGAGGAACCGACGGGCGAAGTTCCGCTTGCTCATCGCTGCGCGTTTGGCGAGGTCGCTGATCGTGATCTGCTGAGCAAGATTTGCCTGGGCCCAGCTCAACACCTCAAGAAACGGGTCGGCCGGGTCAAGCTCGGGCAGCGGGGTATCGATGTATTGAGCCTGGCCGCCTTCGCGAAAAGGAGCCACAACCAGTTCGCGTGCGAGTCGGGCCGCAATCGCGGCGCCGTGGTCACGCCTGACAATGTGTAGGCAGAGGTCGATTGAGGCGGCACTGCCCGCCGATGTGAGGACCTCATCGCAGTCGACATAGAGCACGTTGGGGTCGACGTGCACGAGCGGATAATCCCTCGCGAGCTGCTCGCACTCCTCCCAATGGGTCGTGGCGCGGCGACCATCGAGCAGCCCTGCGGCGGCGAGTACGAACGCTCCGGTGCACAGCGAGACGATCCGCGCCCCACGCATCTGGGCTCGCCTCAGCTCCTGCAGCAGTACGTTCGGCACTGCGTCGGTCCGGGCGAGCGGTGGGACGACCACCATGTCTGCATCGCGCAACGCGCGAAGCCCGGTTGCGCCCTGGATTCGTAGGCCACCCTCGGACGTGACGGTGCGCCCGCCGACGGAACAGACCGTCAACCGGTACCACGGAACGCCATAGGCCGCGGTTCTATCGATGCCGAACACGTCGTTCGAGACACCGAACTCGAACAGCGCCAGTCCCTCACCTATGACCAATGCGACGTTGGCAGCTTTATTGCGCATGATGGCAATGATGCCACTTCCATTCCGTGACTTCCAGTGCAACGATTGAGGTATGCACAAGCTCGCCGAAACGATCGTGCTGCGCCTCAATTCGGCACGCCTCGATGCCGATCTGGCCGCTGGCTTGCCCCCCGAGACAAGCGCACGCCACGCCGCGCGGGCTTGCCGTCTGGTCAGTCCCCGGACGCGTCATGCACTTGCCGGCGATTGGGAGCACCTACTGTCGATCTCACACGCGGCGACGCGGGGCGCCTCAGCCCGCGTGCCGATCCGTAGCGAGCGGTTACACCGAGCCGAGCCCGAGATCCGCGAACTGATTGCAGCGCTGCGGGCAACCGGCCCAGTTCCCGCGCGAGGGGTCGCGATGGCCACGGAACTGCTGACAGACGGGCGCGGCCCGGTCTACAACACCCGGGCCATCGACGACCTCACCGCGACCGTGATTCTGGCGGTGGAGCAATTGAATCCGGCTCTACCCCTGATGCACGACCTCATCGGGCCTGAGCACGAGTGACACATTCCCGCCGGGGCTAGACCCGCCAGCCATCCGGCCGCGGTTCCGCCAACCCTGCAGTCTGCGACTTGACCGTCAGCCGGACGGGGTTTCGGCCAACCAGGCACGCGCGTAGTCTGCCTCTGACAGCGCGAAAAGCCGGAACTCGCCGGGAGCAAGCCAGCCGAACGCGCTCGCGCCGTGCCGGACCCAATCCTTGTCCGTGACGAGAGCCATCCGCTGCCAGGACGAGCGATGCTTGAGTCCGATCGAGCCCGCTGCCTTCACGTCCTGGCCAAGCGCGCCGAAGTCGAGTCCGTGGAAGTCGTCCCCGAGTTCGCAATAGATGTTCAACTTCTCACCGCGCTCCAGCGCCGCGTAGATCGGATCGATCATCTTCCGGTAGTCGTCGCTCGTGATCTTCCCAGAGGCACGAAAGCCGATCGTTCCCGGAGGCAAGTCCGTCAGATTCTCAATCACAACATCGAGTCTACGCCCTCAGACCGAGGCGACTCCGAACCGAACGATCCGCTAGGACTCGGGGACGAGCGCGTCCACCTGCGGGCCGTGGTAGGTGTGGTTGTGTGCCTTGCAGGAGGCGGGGAAGGTGAACTGGACGCTCGCGCTCTTCACGCCGTTATAGGTCGCGTCGACGGTCATTTTCCCGACGGTCCCGACCTGGCACTTCCTGTCGGCGCTCGACTTGACCTTGACGTGGACTTCCATCAGGTTGCCGAGGTGGCCCCAGAGCTTGGCGAAGTGCGTGTGATAGATGACCGGGGCGACAGGCTTGAGGACGATCAGGCGCTGCGTGCCGCCAGCCACATCGACCTGGCAGACGGTCCCGCTGACCGAGCCCGAGCTGAGGTTGACGTCGCCCTCGGCACGTGCGTAGCTGCCGTTCTTGCCGGTGATCGGCGAGCCGGTGTGGAAACCCCATTGCGGATTCCCAGCGATCGGGGGGATCTCCGAGAAGCACGGATACACGCCGCCGGCCGCAGCCGGGCCGGCCGTGGCACATGCCGCGGCGACCAATACTCCGCACCCAACAACGAGTGCGGACGCGCGTACCTTTGTCAGGCGCATCGGCGCTCACTATATGGCTTCCGCTGGCCTCGTCTCAACCTGCGCGATCAGTTCTCCAACATGGGAACTGTGAGTGACCACGACCGTGAGGGGAGACACCCCGACGCAAATCCTCTGCCTTTGAGATCAAGGCTTTCAGAGCTCCGCGTCACCTCGTGAGCGCACAAAGCTTCTGCTGAGCTCACGCTCGGGTCGATAACCGGTCTCGGTGCCGGACTCCTGAAGCTTTCGATCGTGTTAGGCGTCGGTGCCGCACAGGGCCGCTTTAGTCAGGCGCTCTACGGTCGATAAGAACGGAGCAGGCTGTGGCGCGCAACGCGCTGAGTAGTCCGCACCATCTTGACAACCGCTACCACGTAGGCCGACCCCTAGTGACACTTGAGCTGCACCCGCAAGACGCTGTTTGTGATGACGGCGTCGAACGCGACTTTCGCGTCTCCATGATGCGCCGCCGGATCGCTGTCAGCGTCGGCGGGGCCGTCGTCGTGGCCGCCCTGCTGGTCTACGTGCTGGCCGGGCGTGGGTCGCAGTTCAGTGAGGCTCTGCGGACGGCCCCACTCACCCTGGTGGGGCTCTCGGTGCTGCTTCAGATCGGGGCGCTGCTGGCCCGTACCGAGGCGTGGGCGATCTGCGTGCGGGCCGCGGGCGCAACGGTCAGCCGCCGGGTGCTGTTTCGCTCGGCTGCGTTCGGCTGCGTTGCGAGCATTATCAACGGCTCGGTCGGGATGGCGGTCCGGATCGCGTCGGTGCGAAGGGCCGCCCCGCTGACGACGCCGCGGGCGCCGGCGCTGGTGGCCGCGGAGGTGCCGATAATCACGGTCGAGTTGGCGCTTGTGGCGCTGTTTTCGTTCACGCTGGTCGCACCGCTTGGCGTCCCACTCTGGGTGCCGGTGATCATCATCACGCTGATGGTCGGTCTCGTCGCTTTACTGAGATGCGTCTCGGACCGGCATCGCACCGGGCTGGGGGCAGGACTCGCCGTCCTGCGCATGCAAAGCCGCGGCCGCCTCATCACGTTCGCCTTGCTGGCGGTATGCGCCCAGGTGCTGCGCAACTGGCTGATGCTCAACGCGATCGGCGTGCACGTATCGATCTTCGACGCGATGGCGCTGCTGATCGTCATGTTCACCGTCGGCCAGCTACCGATCGGCCCGAGTACCGGACCTGCGGCCGCCGTCCTCATCCTCGGCGCGCACGGTGTCGCCACCGCCGCCGCTGCCGGCGTACTGGTGACACTCACCGGCATCATCGGCTCCCTGATCTTCGCCTCTTGGGCGGCCGCCGACAGCATCGCCAACCGCCGTCGGACCGTCGCGGCAGCGCTGGCGGTGCCGTCAGTCCTGACGCCGCCGGTCATCGCGCCCCAGACCTAGCGCTCCCCGCTCCCGCGGGCGAACTTGTGAGCGGGACTCGCCGGATGACGAGACCCGCTAGTCGTCGCGCGGGGGTTATTGCTAGGGGCCAGTGACCGTCTGCTGAGTGGTCGTCGTCGTCTGCGTCGTCGTCGTATGCGTCTGCGTCGGCTGCGTCGTCAGGCGATATTTGCTGTTCGCAGCGAGCCACAGCGCATACTTCTTGAGAAACGGACCGCCATCGATATCCCACGGCTGCCCCGACCAGACATAGCCGTCGCAATAGAGCCTGGCGTCCCTCGCGGCCGCGGCGCCAAGACGCCACTCCGGCGAGGCGACATTGGTGGTCGGCGGGATCCCGAGCCGCTGGCAGGGCGTCTGAATGCTGCCGTGGCACCTGGGCGTGTCGTTGAGCCCTTTCCCTCGGCCGACGTCCCTGGGCATGTATGGCTGCCCGTTCTCAACGGTGTCGACTATGAAATGCCTGCCCTTCACACCCTGCTTGGCCAGCGCGGCAACGATGCTCGCCCCGTACACGTCCTCGTCCGAGGTCGACTCATAGCCGGTGTCGTTGAGCGAGAACCCACGGGCGTTGCGGATGCCGTTTCTGATCAGCAGCGTCGCGGCCTCCGCGGGTGACAGCCAAGTGTACGTACCCGCGTCGATGTAGACAGTGGTGTGCGGGTTGGCGCTCAGCACCTTGGCGGCGTAGGTATTGATCTGCTCTGGTGCGGTCGACTTGATCCGCCGCGCGAACGGCAGGTCGATCTGCTCGATCACCAACGCCCGCGCGGTACCGATCCCCACCGCCATGTTGCGATACCAGGCCTCGTCTGAGCGAACATTCCAGGATCCATTGAGGTCCGGCTGGTCGAACCCGTCGGCCATCATTATCGCCCACGGGTACAGCTCATCCGTCGCAAACTCGGTGAGCACGTTCGGGTTCCCGTTCTGCGCAAGCGCGACCGTTTGAGCCGCTTGTGCGCGCACCTGGCTGGGCCGTATCGACCATCCGAGCCACACCGCCCGGGGCTGAGCCGCGAGCCGACCCAGCAGCGCTCGATTCGCTCCCGTCGCGGACTCATACGCATTCCACGGGCCGTCGTTGCGCGGCGCAGCCCACCGAATATGAGCGATCGGGTTGGGACCAGCCCCCGGCAGACCGCGGTTGGCGGTACCCGCCTGGGCCGCCGGCGCTACGACCGCAAGCGCGGCCGCCCCCGTGGCCAGCATCGCAACCACCCGCCGCTCGCTACCGCGCACAGCCCACTGCCTAATCGTGTCGAATCGAATCAATCTCATCCGTCCGTAGTAACCCGCACGAACGCCCAATGATGCGCATGAAGGACAGCCTGGTCTGTCGAGCTAATCCTCAGCTCATGATCGCTTCCACGCAATTCGCTAGGGTGCCGGCGCTACTGCATCGGCGACGTTCCGCCGGTGCTCAATCCGGCGTCGAGCGCGAATCGGACCAGCTGCGCGCGGCCTCGTCAACGGCGGTCTGAGCAGCGTCCCACGCAGCACGAGCGAGGCTCGACTCCTCGGCCACTGCCGCGAAGCAACGGAGTGCCGTTGCAGCCCGCTATCGCATGGGAGACGATTCGTTGCTCGCGTATCGGTCGTTGCAGCATAGGATCCTTGGATGGCTACCTTCGTTCTGCGGCTCATCAGTCCGCGCCCGAACTTTGCACAGACCATGACCAACGCTGAGCGGGAGATCATGGGTAACCATGCCGCCCACTGGCGCCCGTACCTCGAGCGTGGGGACATGGTCGTGTTCGGCCCCATCCTCACAGGAGATGACTCCTATGGCCTCGCGGTTGTCGAGACCGACGATGAGCAGACGCTCCGCGAGTTCGCCTCGCAAGACCCGGTGGTCACGACTGGAACGGCAACGTTCGAAATCGGACGGATGGCCACAGGCCACGTCCGAGGGCGCTGACCGAGAGCCCCACCCGCTCCGGCTTCGCTTGTCCTATGGAGACCGATCAGTGGGTCACGGTCGCGGTATATCGCGATGGCGGTCAAGGTTGTCGAGGATCAGGTCAAGTCCCCAAGTGAACTCGCTGGCGTTGTCGTAGCCGGTCTCGGGAAGCTTGGTGGCGATCTCGGCGAGATAGGGGTAGTCCTCGGGCGCGCCAATGGCGTGTGCCCTTCTTTGCGCGGCTGCTCCGGCATCGTCCGGTGTCTGGAACCCGAGCGTCTTTTCCTGCAGCGCAAAGCCATATATGTAGGCGTCCTGGACTGAGTAGGCGTGGATTGCCGCCTCGAAAGAGAAGCCCGCTTCGCGAAGGCAGCCCATGACGGCGTTGTGGTTTCGGAGGTTGGCCGGACCGGGGTTTCGCGTTTCCATTAGCCCGATCGCCCAGGGATGGCGGTTCAGTGCAGCGCGGACCGAGATCGCGCGGCGTCGCATCGCCGACCTGTAGTCGCGATCGATCGGCGGTGACTCGATCTCGCTGAAGACGATCTCGACCATGCCATCGAGGAGCTCATCCTTGTTCGCCACGTGCTTGTAGAGCGCCATTGGCACGACCCCGAGCTCTTGCGCGAGCTGGCGCATGCTGAACCCTTCGAGCCCGTTGGCGTCTGTGAGCGCCACGGCAGCGCTGAGCACGGACTCTCTATTCAGGCGTCTGCGGCCGCTGTTAGTCGTCTCTTTTGTCATAAGGCTTGACAAGTGTACGGTGTACACCTACAGTCGACTGCAGAGTGTACGCCGTACACCCGACAGCAAGAGAGGGACCACCAAATGGAAGCCTCACGACAGACCCCGGCATCGCCGCTGGGCAACGGGGCGCCGCCCGGCGGCCACGACTACCCGCTCACCTTCGCGGTCGACTACCCCGACCGCAAACTGAACCGGCTCACGACCGCCTTTCGAATCTTCACGATCATCCCAATCGCGATCCTTGCCGCCACGATTGAGGGCGGCGGCTTCTCCCACGCCGGCGGCAGCGGCGCCCACTACGCCGGAGGCGGCATCGCAATACTCGTCATCCCCGTCCTGCTAATGCTCCTGTTTCGCAAGAAGTACCCCCACTGGTGGTATGACTGGAACCTGCAGCTGACCCGTTTTACGAACCGGATCGGCGTCTACTTCGCGCTGATGGACGATCGCTACCCCTCCACGGACGAGGAGCAAGCCGTCCATTTGAACTTTCCCTACCCCGACGCCGAGAACGACCTCAGCCGTGGCCTGCCGCTTGTCAAGTGGCTGCTCGCGATCCCGCACTACATCGCGCTCTTCTTTCTCACGATCGCGGCTTTGTTCGTCGCCGTCATCGCCTGGTTCGCGATCCTCTTCACGGGAACCTACCCGAGGTCGCTGTTCAACTTCATCGAGGGCGTGTTCCGCTGGCAAAACCGCGTTGGTGCCTACGCGTTCCTACTCATCACCGACCGCTACCCGCCATTCAGCCTCCGGCCCTAACGGCCGACCGCCGGGCCTCCACAGCGAGAAGAAGCGCCTCAGACACAACAAGTCCGCCGAAAGCCCGCATCGGGAGCGAATCGCGATCCGGGCGCCGTATCGACTAAGCGGCTCCCGGGCTATGCGCCTGCCACGCGGCTTCCCCAGAGCTCGTGGACCGGGAACTTGTCGGGCTCGGGGAGCTCAACACCAGCGGTCTTAAGCGCGGGCTTGATGCCGGCGTCCCATGCCTGCTGCCACGCTTCCTCCGATTCCCAGATCTCACTGGCTCGAAGATCCGACCCCTCGCCGAACATGACATGCAGTTGGAGTGCTGGAGGCGGCCCGCCGGGGCCATTCTCCTGAAGGATCTCGTTGACCTTTTCGTACTGTTCGCGGGTTAGCGAGGACGGTGTGTAGCGAATTAGGACTGACATGGCGCGCGACCCTAGCTTGAAGCACAGCCGCGCCGCGAGATATGTCGACGAATCGCGCCCGGCGCATGCGTCCGCATCCCGCAGGAGCATCCCGGGCCACTCGTCCTGACCATCTGAGCGCCCGGCCCCGTTGACGGGTCAAGCGAGGCTGCTCGCGCTTCGCTTGGGCATCCTGCTCGTGGGGTCCCGAGGAGCCGACGACGTGCTAGTCGTTTGGTAAGCCGAGTGTCCGCTGCCAGATGGCAAGCAGTCGCTGCTGCACCGGGAGTAGATCTGCCCTGTCGCGTGCTGTGGTCAGTGCGTGGCTGAACGCGCGTTCGTTGAGTAACGCGAGTGTTCGGACCAGCGCGGCTGCGGCGGTCTCGTCGTTTCGCTCCGGTGCTGTGCCGTGGGTGAGCAGCAGCTCGGTGCATTGGTCGTTGATTCCGTCCATGGCGGTGATCATTCGGGCCTCGAGTGTGGGCATCTTGGCTGCGAGGGTGATCGCGGCCGACATGGTGGCTCGGTGTTTCCACCAGGCGTCGGCCGCGGCCGCGATTGCTGAGTCGAGTCGTCGCAGCGGTGAGCCGGGAGTCTGCAATGCGGTGTCGAGAGCCATTGCGATCTGCGACTGGGTCTCGTCGATGACGCTGGCCAGCAGAGCGTCCTTGGATTGGAAGTAGAAGTAGAAGGTCGGCCGCGAAACCCCGGCGGCAGACGCAAGTTCTGACACTGACGCTCGTTCGAACTCATTGGACTCCATCAGCTGCCGGGCCGCGGCCAGCAGATGCCGCTCGCGCGAGTCGCCTTTTGGCTGCTGGGCGGTGCGGCGGCGCAATGGAGTGGTGCCCATTCGTTCACCGTATCGAGCAAGGTACGCCACGAGGGCACTTTCTCGACATATGTTGACTTTTGGGGAGCTAGGCAGGAGGATTGGCTGATGTCGACCTCCTCGCCCAAAACCGGCTGTCCACACCTCGCGGCCTACAACCCACTCGCGCACGATGAACTCCTTGACCCCTATCCCACCTATGCGCTCGCGCGGGAGCACGGCCCGGTGTTTTGCGCAGACGCGACGGGACTCTGGTTCATCAGCCGGTATGAGGATGTGATGAGCGCGGTGCGGGATACCGAGACGTTCTCATCGCAGATGGCAGGCGCGACCCTGGCAGACGGGGTACCCGACTCACTTCGATCCGAGCTGGACGACGCCCGCGATGGGGGCCTACCCGACGATTCGCGGTTCCTGGCGATCACCGATGCGCCGGTTCACAACGTGCGTCGCAAGCTTGCGCAGCAGGCCTTCACCCCACGGCGCGTGGCCGCCTTGGAGCAGCTCATCCAGACACGCACCGAGGAGCTCTGCGACGGTCTGGAGGCAGCACAGCGGCCCGATCTGATGGGCTCGTTCGCCTATCCCCTGACGACTTCGGTGATCGCCGGGATCATCGGCCTCAACGAACGACAAGCCGCGCAGATGCGCGCAGTCTCCGAGGACCTCCTTGTGGTCAACTCACCCCGGGGACCCCAACTCGACGAAGCCCAAGGAAGAGAAGTCATCGCTCGCATCGCGCGAATCAGCGCGCTGCACGCTGAGATAGCGCAGGAACTTAAGGCCCGCCGCGAAGACCCACGAGACGACCTCCTGTCGGCACTGGCAAATGAGACGCTCAACGACGGGACCCGACTGGAGGACGAAGACATCCTCGCGATGACCGCCGAGCTGATCCTGGCCGGAACCGACACCACCGCCAACCTCATCGCTCACGCTGTGCTCTACCTGTCTCCCGACACAGAACGGTGGTGCCAGCTCGCCCACGACAAGGATCTGACCCAAGCCGTCGTGGAGGAAACCCTGAGACGCCGCGGCTCCTCCAAAGGTCTGTTCCGCATCACCACACGAGACGTGGAGATCGGTGGCGCCGTCATTCCCCGCGACGCGATCGTCCAACTGCTCTATGGCTCAGCCAACCACGATCCTGCGCTATTCCCCAAACCCGAGACATTCACCATCAACCGTCCCGAAATCGACCGGCACCTCGCATTCGGTCGGGGCACCCACTTCTGCTTGGGCGCGCCGCTCGCACGATTGGAAACCCGGGTCGCGCTCCAGACGCTGAGCCGCCGCTTCCCCACGCTCAAAGTCCCGCCCCAGGACCTCACCTACCTCCCCGCGCTCAGCACCCACACCCTAGCCACGCTCACCATCACAACCAGCCACCACCACGACAAAAACTGAATCTCACCACCCCCGACCCGTGCTTCGAACAAAGCGCTAACCACGCCAGAGCAACGACCTGGCAGGTGCCGGATACGGACACGTCGACTGGCAGCGGCTCGGCGATCGTGAGTGCCTCGACTTCGCCTCAGACCATGATCGCGAGCGTTCCTGTCTGGGCTTGCGGGATGCTGCCTGACGCAGAAACGACCCTAGCCCAATGATCACGTTGGTCGTTGGCGCTCAAGAACCTGTGCTCGGAGTCGAACAAGGACCTGGCCTGCCAAGCCACTTGGGCCGTCCCGCTAGCCAGCGTTCGAACGCCTGAATCTCCCGCGCATGCTCGGCGCAGAATTCGGCGCTCATGTCCTCGCGCGGTTCGAGACAGCCGGAGGCCGCGCATGAGACGTCGTGCTTGCTCATGAACAGAAAAATAAGTCGCAGATGTTGACGTCGCGTGTGCATCACTGCGTTTGCCGTTACGCGTGAGCCGCCCTCGTCTTGCATCGCATTCGTTGCGATCCCTCGCAGGTAGGTTGAGGTGACTCCGAGATCGGCGTGCCTGAGTTGGCGTTGGATCACAGCCATGGGGACGCTTTCTCTGGACATCTCGACGGCGTGGGCATGCCTGTGATCAGGACGCTTCGCCGAAGCCGAACTCGTTGCGATCGGGATCTCTGAAAACGGCCTTGCGTACTCCTGCTGCGGGCGTCTCGACGCAGTCCGGCTCTAAGCCTCGGTCAGCGATCTCCGCCAGCTTCCTGTCGAGGTCATCGACGAAGAGGAGCACCACGGACGCGCCTGCGTCAGACGGATGCTCCACGATATACACGGACCGGTGCTCACCAAGTGTCCAGACCGCCTCAGTCTCGTGCGGGAAGAACGCTGGCCTGCCGAGCAGCTTCTCGTACCAAACCAGTGCGGCCCCAAAGTCGCGTACCCACAGGCCCGCGAACAAATGTGGAGGCATAGCCCTGAGTCTATGCAGACGTTTCGCTGGCCACAATCGCATTTACAGGACACAAGGCTCGCGAGGTCGTGATTGCGTTGGTGACCGGGCAGGCGCAACATTCCGCCGGCGAGCGGTCGCCGGTCGGGTCGTCGCGACCGATCGGTGGGAGAAACGCGCGCTTGGTTTTGTTGGCGGTTAGGATCGGCGGATAGATGGTTGCGATTCCTGATGACGTTCGTAGGCAGGCGCTGCACGCGTTTCTGACCTTGCCTTCGACGCCTGGGTTTAGGGTGGTTGAGGGGACCCACGTGTGCGCGATGTTGCATCAGTTCCCGTACGCGCAGCCGGTTGAGCCACGGGACGGGTTGACGGTGAGCGATCTCGATGCTGCAATCGATGAGGCTCGCACGCTCGTGCGTGAACACGGTCGCGAGATGCTGGTCTGGATGACCGGACCTGACCATCCGTGGCTTGCTGATGCTCTGGCCGAGCGCGGCCTGCGAAATGAGGACTGCCCCGGGTTCGAATCGGTCGAGAACGCGATGGTGCTGCTTGACCCGCCCGCGGGCGAGGGCGGCGAGGAAGTCGAAATTGATGTTGTCGAGTCCTTCGATGCGTTCGCGAACGGCACTCGAGTCGAAAGCGCCGTGTTTGACCTTCCGGCGGAGGGGCGGGCCAAGCTGGAGTCTGAACTCGAGGAGCGCTTCGCTGAGTACACGACCCCGGGCAACCCGCTGAGGCGGTGGAACGCTCGGCTCCAGCAGCAGGTCGTCGGTACCGCCACAGCGGTGCTCGGTGACGCTGGCGTCAATCTGTTCGGCGGTGGGGTGCTCGCTGAAGCCCGGGGCCGCGGTGTCTACCGATCTCTTGTCAATGCTCGCTGGAAGCTGGCAGTCCAGCGTGGCACCCCGGCACTGACAGTCCAGGCCGGGCGTATGTCCCGCCCCGTGCTTGAGCGGCTCGGGTTCGAGTTCATCGCGCAAATGCCAACGTACGTCGACTACCTCGCGAACCCAGTCTCCTAACCACGCTGGCTACCGCTTCACCCACGTCCGACCCGCCCGCTCGCGATCGCTTCGGCGAGCAGAAGCCGTTGCACCTCGGCGATGGAGGGCGATCCGGCTGGCGTGCTGTCTCCCGGGGATGCTGCGACGACCGTTGCTCCGACTGGATGCCCGAATAGGGTCTTGTCCGGAGCTCGAGCGAGGTGATGAAGAGAATGGTGCTACCGGTCGTGCGGTTGTTTGGCGTGTCGTTGGCTACCTCCATCGCTGCCGCGATGGGGACCGGGTCTGTAGCCATCGCAGCTACGACCATGGGCGTCGACGCCCTGACCTCATTCGGTGCGGTGCATGCAACTGTTGCGTACACGAGGATCGCCGACGTAAACGGGGACTTCGCGATTGCCCGGCGTACGATCACGCGCGGGCTGCCGGTGCTGGTTCTGGGCGACTACCGCGGGGGGCGACCACGCACGATCGACTTCTCGGGGGATTCCGGCAACGTCGTGGGCAACTTGCGGTGGTCAAGCTGGACGACGTCGCAGGCCACAGCTAGCGGCAAGAGCATTGTCCAAGGCTGCGTCCCGGACTGCGCAACGGGAGCGCAAATCCTTGTGCCAACGTCGATCGCGTTGCGGGACCCCATCGACGGATACTTCACCCGGATCATCGAGCGGCGCGACGGACAGACAGAAACGTTCATCTCCACACCGAACCAGTCTCGGGGCAACTGGCCCCGGGCCCAGCGAACACCGAGTCCCGATGGTCCCGTGGTCTCACTCGAGGGCTACTGGGGCGACATCGACACAGGCGCCTACGCCGAGGCATGGGCGTACCTGGGCGTTGCCGGTGAAACCAAAGCAGCGTTCGTCCAAGGTGAACAAGAGGCCGGACCAGCAAACATCGAGCTTCTGGGGCGGCTCACCGGAATCTCAGGAAGCCACGCGCGCGTTGACGTTAGTCGCCTCGTGACCCATGACCAGCAATACGGCTGCCGCTCTTGGTCGGGGTACTACGAGATGGTCAAGAGCGATGGCAAGTGGTTGATCGCTAACGCACGCATCTCTCCAAAAGCCTGTTGACGCGCGCCGGCCTACCGGGAGCCTAGGAAGTGGAGGAGGTATGGAACCGGCCCAGGACCGGCGAGGTGCGTCCGTCGCGAACAGCCCGAGCGAAGAACGACGGAGCCGACTCTTATTGCCAGCACGCTCGTCGGGACCCTGCAGCGTTCGGACGCGGAACATCTCCCAAGAGGCCTGCCCGGCTCTGCTTGGCGGAAGCACGTTCGCTGGACGTGATTGCTGTTGCCTCTGAAGCTCAGTAGTGCCTGGCCATCGGACTGACGACGATTTGAACCTCTTGCTCGGGCTCAAAGGGCACGGGGTTCAGCTGTCATCGGGCCGCCGGCGTCGCCTGTGTTTGGCGTGCCGTTCGGTTCGATCAGGAGCACGAGCGTGTCCTGCGTTGCGTCTGGACAGTGCTCAACGCCACGAGGGACGACGAATAGCTCGCCCGGGCCAAGCTGGATGTCCCGATCGCGAAGATGAATTGTCAGGTGACCACTGATCACTAGAAAGAAGTCGTCGGTCTCGTCGTGCTTGTGCCAGACGAACGGCCCTTTCACCTTTACGACTTGCAGCTTGTAGTCGTTGATGTATCCGACGACTCCAGGCCGATAGGGATCGTCGAGTAGCGCGAACTTCTCCGCCAGGTTGACCTTCTGCTCCATGCAACCCCTCCAATGGGTGCGTGACAGACGCCACGGACAAAGCCGCCTTCGAAGGCGAAGGATCGCACGAGCGTGTGTCAGACGCGAGAAACCAAACGGTTCGACGATCGTTTCGACGTCGCCCCCGTCGACGGCATGGCGAGCGCTATGCCGACGTTCCGCGTTGGCGATCGCCGCCAGCTTCCGGCGTAACCCGGTTCTCGCGCGCGATCAGCTTCGTCCAGTTTCTTCAGTTCTCGGTTCGAAACCTCACAGTTTTCGGGACGCCCGAGCTCCCCGGATTCGCTGTCAGTTCGTAGTTTCCGGCGCGGAGCTCGCGGCTCCCGACCATCATCCCGGCGAATCTGAATGTGTTCGAGCCGGCGTTGCCGGGTTGGGTGATGCCGCCGGGTAGCTTGACCAGCTGCACGCAGGCGGCGCCATGAGCGTTTGAGCTTGTCACGCACCGGCCGTCCTTCTCTCGGCCCGCAACGATTCGCGTAAACCTGAATGCGACATTAGTGGCAATGTTCAGCGCGTAGGAGATCTTGAATCCGGCGGTGAGATGACACGACTTGTCGTGGCGAAGGCTGGGTGTGGGCTTGACGCAGCGTCCGTTGGAGTAGCGGCCAGCCGTGTAACCAAGTGAGCTGACACGCAACGAGGTGAGTTGCGGCGTGACCGGGACGGCCGGGGTCGTGGGATTTGTCGTGGTGTCGGCAGTCGTGGTCGCTGTCGTGTTGTCAGCAGTCGGCGTGCCTCCGGTGGAACCGCTCGTGTTCCCGCCAGAAACGGCTCCAGATGACCCGCCCGTGGAGGCCGAGGGGACCACGGTCTCTACCATGCCCGTACCGCAATAGGAGCCAGCGGTGGAGTTGTTCACGTCGCCGTCATAGGACGCGTACCACCAGTAGTCCCCCGGCTGTGCTGGCGTGAAGCTGTCCGACGAGCTGTAGGTGCCGTTTCCCGACACTGTGACGGTTCCAACCGTTGTACCGCCGCTGCAGTCCCACCAGTCCGGCGGTGTGTCCTGCGGCCCGAAAACCTCAAAGCTCACCGTTCCGGTCGGCGAATAGCCTCCGGTCAGGTCTGCTGAGATTGCTGTGGCGGGAATGATGATCCCCAGTGCGTCACTGCTTGGTGGCGCAGTGATCGACAGCGATGTCGTGTCAGGTCCGACCGCGTCCTCCGCCATGCCGGATCCACAGGCGCTGGCGGCGGCATCGTTGTTGCCGTCACCGCTGTAGGACACATACCACCAGTAGTCGCCCTGCTGAGACAACAGATAGCTTCCCACAGACGGGGTGTACTGGTTCGAGCCGGACACGGTTGCCGTGCCGATGACTGTCCCTCCGGCACAGGTGGTCGGCGGCGTGGGCTGCGGCCCGAAGACCTTGAAGGTGAGCGTCCCGGATAGATCGCTGTTGCCCTGCAGGTACGCCACAAACGAGTACGCCGCGGCGAGGTCGCCGATCGAATCGTTGGCTGGAGAACTGGCCCAGAGCAGCAGTGGCCTGCCCGGGGTCACCGTGACGGGCGAGCCCGATGCGCTCGACGTGACTGGAGCATTGAGGAAATCTCCCGAGTAGCTGACCACCCAGTAGTACGTGCCCACAGATGTCGGCGTGTATCCGTTCGAGTAGGCGGTGCCGTTGCTGAGCGCCACGTTGACTTCCGAGAACAACGGCGTCCCCGAGGCAGTCGGGTTGTCATAGAGGCTGAACGTGACCCATCCCGTCGGTGAGACGCCGGATACCGTCGTTGTGACGGAGAGCTGTTCGCCCACATCCACTGGTATCGACGACTCTGTCGGCGTCGAAGTGATCGTTGTCGAGTATTCCGCCCAGCTGATCGTGACCTCCGGCCTGCCGGTGGCATCCGCGGTTATCTCACTACTTGTCGCGCTGGCCTGCACGTAGCTCGAGCCTCCCCCACCCCCGCCTGGCGTGCCCCCCTCACTGGCCTGGCCACCGCCCCCACCGCCATAGCCTCCGCCACCGCCCCCACCGGCGGCGTCAGCTCCGACCGAGCTGGTGGGAGCGCCGCCGGCTCCGCCCTGCCCCGGAGCGCCGTCGTCCCCGGCGCCGTTGTCCCCGTACTCGTTGCTTGCCGGACACTGCGAGTAGGGAGCGCCCCCGCCGTTGCCGGTGCCATCCGGAGCTCCGGGTGCTCCGCCAAGGCAGCTGCTACCAGCCCCGGCCTGACCCGCAGCCCCTCCGGCAGAACCGCTCGCGCCGCCGCCACCCCCGCCGGCAACTACCAGCGGTGTTGAGTCGGCTGCAAGAACTGCAGAGGCCCCTCCTCCTCCACCGCCGCAGAACTGCGCGGCGCCGCAACCACCGGCGCCCCCGCCGTCGATACCGCCACTTCCGGGCTTGCCATCCGCGCCGCTATTGCCGTTACCGCCCACGTTCACCGCAAGCGTCTCACCTGGCGTCACCGGCACCGTCGCTGTTATAAGCGCACCATAGCCACCCACGGCCTGTACACCCCCGCCACTGCCGCCGCCCATGCCACCGACAGCCGTAATCGTGATCGAGGACACCCACGACGGAACGGTGAAGCTATCGGTTGCTCCGACGTTGCCCACCATTGGGCCGTAATCGCAGGCACTCACCCCGTTCCCACCCAGACCCAAGCCGTGCCCGCACGGAGTCGAGGGTGACGCGGCCATCGCGGAGGTCGAAATGGCCAGTACACCCACCAGGCCAAGAATCACCAACGCCATCCCTGTGCCGCGGTTGCCCCAACCACCACGGCGCCCCGCAGCCTGCTGCACAAACGTCCGCGTCATCGCTCCCACCAATCGACCCCTAACCAGTGCAATGGTATTGCAAGCGTCAACACGTCGCGAGAAGCTACCGCCTTGGTCAATTCCTCTTGCCGAAGCCAGCAGTCGGATCTGGCGCTCCTTTGGCGACGATCCTCTTGTTCGAATGGCAGGATCGTGCCGATCGGCTGTGAGACGCAACTCAGGGCGTTTGCTGTTGCATCATCGCGTGGGCCGCATGGCTGCCGGGAATAGTCAGAGCGGGAACGTGGGTCGGCATCACAGCGACGCCAATTCCCAAGGCGGCCAGGAGGACGGCAACGGTGTCAGCTGTACCGCGCTGCCAGGGCAGCAGCTTCTCTGCGGCTACTGCGGCGGCGACCAGAGCCATCCATGTCAGGCTCATCACGCCGAGCGCGAAGAGTGCGCCCATCAGCGCCCAGCAGCAGCCGCTGCACCAGGCGCCATGGAGGATTCCCATAAGCAGCGCGCCTCTGCGCCCATCGCGCCATTCGCGTGTGAGGAACGGGATCGTTGCGCGGCAATGGCGCAGGCATGCGTGCTTGGCCGGGCTGAGCTGGTAGGCGGCGCCGGCCAGTAGGACCGCCCCGGCGACCCAGCGCCCGCCACGGTCCCAGAGCAACCAGCCGACCGAGAGGTGACGGATCGCCTCAAACACGCCGTACGCGACAAGACCGAACACAGTCCAAACGAGCAGGTAGCCAGCCACGAACACCGCGATCGAACCAACCCGCCCACGACCACGCACCGCCCGCTCGAGACGGGAGTAGCCCGTCACCATGGGCACCACCGACGGCAGCATCATGGCGGTCATCATCACGACCCACGTCACGATGTAGAACCCCAGCGCACCCGGGTCCGTGCCCGGTCCCATGTTCATACCGCGCATCCGCACACCGGCAACCAGCCAGCTCGCTCCTGCGAGCAGCAGAAGCGCAGCCCCCAGCGCCGCACTAACCGGCGTAATCGAACGCTGCCGCAAACCCGCACACACCGCTGTAGGTGAACCCCAGCGGACCGTCGTGGACCTCAAGCACCTCCGCGATGAGTTCTTCGCCAGGGTGTTCGTGGCCCGGGATGCCGCAGGAGACGACCGCGTCCTCCTTGTGGCGGCCGCGGATAGTCAGTGTGACGTGATCTCTCACGCGCAGCAGCTGACGTCGCGGCGTGTGGTCGACGGTGATCTGCGCCGTGCGCGTGCCGATGAACTCGAACGGCTCGCTCGCCCAGATGTCGGTCGGCTTACCGCCGAGACGGCCGGTGAAGATCGCCTCGAGCGCATCGTGCTGCTCATGGGTGGCGGCCTCGTCGAGATAGAGCGCCCAGGTCCATGGTGAGTCCGGTTCGTCGTCGCTGTAGCGGAATGAGATGGCGATCGGCTGCCCCGATAGGTCGACGTCTTCTGCCGAGCCCTGATCGATGACCCACGAAAGTGCGCCCATGCACTCGCCATGCGTAGAGCGGCCGCCCAGCCGACCATCGACCCGCCGACACGGACAGATCGCATCGCAGTTGCACGACTCAAAATACGTTCCTCGGATATGCCAGCCCATGATCCCGATCTCCGAAAGTGATGCAAGTATCACCGAAGTGTCCGCGCAGTCGCCCAAAGCGGCAATCGTCACGACCAGACTGTTCGCGAGATCACGCTCAGGGGATGAGGCGTCGCCGGAGTCGCTTCCTTTGCCGAAGGGCCCGGCGATAGGAGGGCCTGCTGCGTATCTCGGAGCCTTTTGAGGGCCAAGTGAGAAAGCGTGGAGCGTTTGAGGCTCGTCCCGCTAGCTGCAGTTGGCATGCTGTGGGGCTCGTGAGTCGCGGAGATCCAGATCGAGGTGTTCGGCGCGGTGAAAGGTAACGAGAGCGGGTAGCGTTTGTGGTGGCCGTCCGTAGATTGACTCTGATCCTGCTGTTCTGCGTCGTCTGTGCCTTCGGGCTGGTGGCCCCAGCCGTCTCGGGAGCGGCACCCACCGGCGCGCAAGGCAGCCGTGGGCATGTGGAGACACCTTTGGCGAGCCTCGTGGACACTCGGACCTGGACCTCCGGCAGGGGCAACACATTCCCAGGGGCGGATGTGCCGTTCGGGATGGTGCAGTGGAGTCCGGACACGAAGCCGACCTACCACCCCGGGGGTGGCTATGACCCGGCGGACAAGAAGCTGTGGGGTTACAGCCTGACGCACCTATCCGGTCCGGGTTGCCCGGCGGGAGGCGACGTCCCAATGTTGCCCTTGACCGGCCCGCTCCAGGCTGGCGATCCGAATCAGATCACTACGGCGCTCTCCCATACGAACGAGGTCGCGCAGGCCGGCTACTACTCCGTGGGAAGCAACGAACCGAACACGGTCACCTCTGAATTCACTGCCACGGCACACAGCGCAATGGCTCGCTTGACCTATCCGGCCACGACTGAGGCCGACTTCCTGATCAAGCTCATGGGCAGCCAGAATGGTGACTACGGCGACAGCGTCGAGGTGGTCGGCAACGACGAGATTCAGGGCTCGGACACCAGCGGTCACTTCTGCCGCGAGACGACGAACGACGGCCAGCCTCAGCTCTACACGGTGTACTTTGACATCGTCTTCGACCATCCGTTTACAGCCTCACAGGTGATAGCGAAGCCGGGCCAGACTGACCCCGCGGCTGTGGCACTGACCTTCGACACAACGCACGGGCGCGTGATCCGCGCCAAGGTTGGGATCTCGTACGTGAGCGCGGCTGACGCCAAGCTCAACTGGCAGACGGAGAATCCGGGCTGGAACTTCAACGCTGTACGCAAGACGGCGCAGACGACGTGGGATCGGCTGCTTGGGAGGATCCAGGTCTCGGGCGGGAGCTACGCCCAGACACAAGAGTTCTACAGCCTGCTTTACAAGGCTTTCCTTCAGCCCAACATTACCAGTGATGTGAACGGACAATTCATGGGGGCGAACCTGACGGTTCAGAACCTGGCACCAGGCCAGAGGAACCAGTACGGCATGTACTCGGGCTGGGACACGTACCACTCACTGGCGCAACTGCAGGCGATGCTCGACCCAGGTCCCGCCGGCGACATGGCGCAGTCGCAACTCAATTACTACAGCCAGGACAACCTGCTGCAGCAATGGGGCTACGACAACCTCAACAACTACGTGATGGTCGGCGATCCGGCCGATGCGCTGATCGCCGACTATTACACGTTCGGTGCCCACAACTTCGACGCCAAGCAGGCGCTGAGCGACATGCTCGCGGAGGCCACGACCGTTAACGACGTGCGTCCAGGCGAGGCGCTTGAGCAGGAATACGGATATCTGCCCGAGGACGGCAACTACGGATGCTGCGACGCACACGGGTTTGTGTCGGCGCTGCTCGAATATGACAACGCAGATTCAGCGCTCGCTCAATTCGCCGGTGACATGGGCGACACAGCCGCCGCTGCGATGCTCACGCGTCGGGCCAATAACTGGGAGAACCTCTTTGATCCCATAACCGACCTGCTCACACCGCGACTCTCAAACGGCCAGTTCGAGCCGGGCGTGACACCGACCTTCAACGGGAGGTTCCCGACCGACGCCGAACCATATGTCGAGGGCGATCCCTACGAGTACCTATGGGATGTCCCCAACGACTACTCGGCGCTGTTCTCGTTGCTCGGCGGCAAAGCCAACGTCCGCCCCATGCTCGCGAAGTACCTCTCAAGACCCAACGGTTTCGGCATGTACGCCCAGCTCACGAACGAGTTCGACCTCGGCGAACAGTTCGCACTCGACTATGGCGGAGATCCAGCCGGGACGCAGAAGGCGGTGGCCAAGATGCGCAACACCGTTTATCGGCCGGGACCGGACGGCCTGCACAACAACGATGACCTGGGAGCGAACAGTGCGACGTTCATCTGGGAGATGCTGGGCATGTACCCGGAGAATCCAGGGCGCGGCACACTCGTATTCGCGAGTCCGGGCTTCCCGCGAGAAACGATCCACCTGGGCAACGGAAGGTCAGTACACATCACGGCTCCCGGCGCCTCGCCGAGCACGTACTACGTCAAGTCGCTGAAGCTGAACGGCATTGCCCATGCGAGTCCGTGGGTCAACTACAGCACGCTCGCTCGCGGCGCCTCGCTGAACTGGACGCTGGATACGACGCCCACGTCCTGGGGCTCGGCGGCCGCTCACGCGCCGCCGTCGTTGACATCCGGCCTGCGACCGGTCGTTGGGTTCCTATCACGGCAGAGAGTCACCATTGCCCCTAGGTCCAGCGCGACGGTAACGCTCGGAGCGCAGAACGCGACGGCGCGGCGAGAGCGCATACACGTCCAAGTCTCGACTTCGGCCGGCAGCGGTCTCTCCGTCTCACCGGTCAGCAGCACCGTCTGGGTCGCGCCGACCGGGCGGACGACACTCAACATGACTGTCACCGCGGTCGCGTCCGATCCACCGGGCTCGGGCGAGGCGACAGTCAACATCACCACCCCCGGGGCTCGAACCCAGGCCGTGAAGCTGGCCGTTGAGGTCACATAAACCGGCCCGGAAACCTCTCACCCCCAACGCCCGGCAACAACCGCGACCCTCTTCTGTTCCAAGTCCCCCGTCGATGCAGGTGCTCGCCGCCGCCGAAACGCGCGGCACAGAGTGCTACTCCCACGCCACCCGCTGGCTAGTACTTGCCGTTTGCAGCGAGCCACCGCGCGTACTGCAGCTGAAACGGTCCCCCGTCGATGTTCCAGGGCTGCCCCGACCAGACGTAGCCATCGCAGTAACGCTTGGCATCCTTCGAGGCCGCGCTGCCGAGATGCCACCTCGACGACGCAACGTTGGTGGTCGGCGGGATCCCGGTCCGCTGGCAGGCCGTTTGGATGCGGCCGTGGCACCTCGGCGCGTCGTTGATCCCTTTTCCCGGGACCTGGTCGGGCTTGTATGGCTGGCCGTTCTCGTCGGTGTCGATGATGAAGTGCTTGCCCTTCACGCCGCGCTTCGCCAACTCAGCGACGACCTGCGCCCCGAACTCGTCCTCGGTCGTAGTTGGGTCGTAGTCGGTGTCGTCGAGCGCAAAACCACGGGCGTAGCGGATGCCGTTACGGATCAGCAGCGACGCGTCCTGTGCGGCGGTCAGCCAACCGAACGTGCCGCCGTCGATGTAGACGGTGGTGTACGGGTTGGCGCTCAACACCCGCGCGGCGTAGGTATCGATCCGCTCGGGAGCTGTCGAGGAGATCTTCAGCGCGAACGGCAGGTCAACCTGCACGATCACCAATGCCCGCGCGCTGCCGATCCCCGCCGCCACGTTGCGATACCAGGCCTCGTCTGAGTCGACGTTCCAGGATCCATGGACCGCCGGCTTATCGACCCCGTTGGCCGTCAGTTTGTCCCACGGGTATAGCTCGTCCGTCGCGAACTCGGTGAGCACGTTCGGGTTCCCGTTCTGCGTTGCCTCCACGCTCGCGGCCGCTTGAGCGCGCACCTGAGCGACCCGCCACGACCACCCAAGCCAGACCGCCCGCGGCTGCAGCGCAAGCCGACCCAACAGGGCCTGATCGGGACCGGACGCGGACTGGTACGCACCCCAGACGTCGTCGTTGTGCGGTATCCCCCACGACATATGACCAATCGGGTCGGTCCCAGCACCCGGCAAACCCGCATTGGCCGTACCCGCCTGTGCTGTCGTCACCGCCATCGCAAACGCGATCGCACCCGACGCCAGCATCGCCAATACCCGCCGCCCGCTGCGACCCAAATCCAAAGGCCTGATCCTGTCAATCCGGAAAAGCTTCATCGACCAGTAGTAAACCCCAACGAACGCCCAAAGATGCGCCCGCAAACACGGCTCCGGGCTCAACAGCCTGTGCTGCCCCTCTCGCACCGTGATGCGTTAGACGCGCCTTGCCTTCGAGACGAGCCTTGTCGCCGGAAATGCTTTCGATCGCCGCGGCAGCTGGCTAGGAGCTGCGGCGTACGGCGATGATGGCTGCGGTCGTTTCTGTTGTCTGAATCTCGCAGGCGACCAGGCATGGATCATGGAGAAGTGCGTCGCGAACCGGGTCGTCGTCGCTCGTGCGCCCTGGAGTCAGGTCGTCTTTGACAAGGATGCCGCCGTCGGCGAGCATCGATATCGCAAGCGCTGCGGAGGTCGTGGCGTCTCCGGCATCGAGGAAGATAAGGTCAAATGGCCCGCGTTCGGGCAGTAGCTCGCGCCAATCGCCCAACACCATCTCAGCGCGAGTCCCGGCCAGCCTCTGGGCAGCTGCTTGGAATCTCTCAGGGTCGTTCTCAACCGTTACGAACGTCGCGTCCGCGGCAAGTTCCGCAACCATGGCGCCGGCCCCCTCGCCGAATGCTGTTCCTAGCTCAGCGATCCGGCCGCGCGGCTTGGCTGCGACCAGCGTTGCCAGCAATTCGCGCACAGCGGTGATTGACGAGCCGCCATCGGTCATACCCGAGAACCGTACCGGCCACCACATCCAGCTGCGAGCCGACATCGCGGAACCAACGGACGCTCCAGCGTCCGCGTAATGTCGCGATTGCCGGCAGAACCCCGATTCGTTGATCGCACCGCAGACCGATGCTGGGACGATGCCGAATTTGAAGCGGCCGTTCTCGCTGTCGCATAACCGTGTGCTGTTGGGCGGCGCCCGAAGGTCACAGTCAACCCAACACCCGGCAAACACAGCCAGCGATCCCGGACACCCATATTGGCGCATATGCCCGAGTCGTTGTGGGATGATCGCAAGGGAGCAATGAACGCTGAGCGCAGTGACCGGAAGGTTCGCGTCGGGCTGCTGGGCACAGGCCTGATGGGATCCGCGATGGCTTATCGGCTTCTCGACCGCGGGATCGGGGTCGTCGCATGGGATCGCGACCACGAGCATGCGCGCGCGCTCGAAAGTCGCGGTGGCGAACCAGCCAAGGCGCCGAGCGAGGCGGTGGCCAGCGCCGGGGTTGTGATCACCATGCTTCCAACCGCCGCCGTGATCCTCGATCTCATTGAACCGCTCCTCGAGGACTGGCCGCGAGGCACCGTCTGGTTGCAGATGAGCAGCGTCGGAGCGGCCGAGGCCGACCAGCTAACGCAGATGGCCGAGGCGCATGCGATCACCCTGGTAGACGCGCCTGTTTCGGGCAGCACCCATCCAGCCGAGGAGGGGGAGCTAACGGTCCTTGCCTCAGGGCCTGACTCTGCCCGGACCGCTGTACAGCCGATCTTCGACGCGCTCGCGTCCAGAGTGCTGTGGGTCGGGGAAGCCGGAATGGGCTCGCGCCTGAAACTGGCTGCCAACCACTGGATGATCACCAGCGTCGCCGCGCTTGCAGAATCGATGCGCCTCTGCCAGGCGATGGGGCTCGACCAAGAGCAGTTCATAGCGCTACTTGACGGCGGACCGCTCGGTTCCCCGTACGCCATCCAGAAACTCGACGAGATGCGGCACCACCAATACCCAGCTGGCTTTCCGGTACGACTCGCCCTAAAGGACCTAGAGCTGGTACGCGAGGTTGAGCAAAGCTCCCGAACCGTGATGCCGCTGCTAGACACGGTCCTAAAGCGCTTCGCCACCGCAAGCGCGGAGATTGCCGACCAGGACCTAGCTGCAATCTACGAGATTGACGGACCGACTGCGACCTAACCTATCGCGCAGCACACACCGGCTCACGATCGCTTCCACGCTGCGAAGCGGCGCCTGTAAACCGTATCCAACAGTTAGGTGCCGAGGAGCTCTGCGAGCTCCACCGGACTTCTCATGAAGGCTCCTGAAAAGCGCATGTGGCCAGCAGTTGCGCATCGCATGCGGCAGGTGCCCAGGTTCTCGGGCAGCTCAGGTATCGGTCAGGGCGGTGATCTCGCCGGCTGCTACCGCGTCGACGAGCCGCTGGTGGTCGCGCTCGTTCTGGTCTGCGTACGCCGCCGAGAAGCGTGCGATCGCCTTGTCGAAATTCGGGCCGGCGCCCAGGTAGGCGGCGATCGCGAGCCTGTCGCCGGAGCGCGCGTGGGCGCGCGCCATCGACCATCCGCATGCGCGCACGTACGCGTGTAACCCCCAGTAGGTCATGGTCGACAGATCGATCGACGCCTTCCAGTCCCACAGCTGGCGAACGTAGAAGTCGTGCTCCTTGCCGTCGAAACCCTCGCTTCGCTGCCAACTCAGAAAGACATCGCTAGCCACCTGATCGATCCGCTGGCCGCGGACGACGCGCTCGCCGTGATTCTCGAACTCGCTCGCGCCGAGATACGGCTCGAGCACAGATGCCTGCGCCTCCTTGGCCTGCAGCACGAGCGGGTCCCGCCCGTCGCGGCCGACGAACAGGAAGACCGCGGCGCGTGTCCCCACGCTGCCGACGCCAACGACCTTGCGCGACATGTCGACGAACCTATAGGTCTCGAACAGGTAACGCCGCTCCGCATCCAAGCTCGCTGCGTATTCGGTCAGCAGCTCATGTATGTAGGCATCCTCGTCCCGCCCACCGTCCCGATCGAATGCCACACGGAACGGAACCAGCAACGGCGGCACATGGCGAAACCGCAGCGTGCCGTCGACCTCCTCGGTCAGTTTCTTCACAGCCCGAAGGTGCGTCTTGCGGCGCGCCCGCGCGAACGGCTCCGTGAACAGAATCTTGCCCTTGCTTCCGAGCCTGCCGCCGAAACGGTCGACGAGCTCACTCGCGTTGATCCGCTCATACCAGACGTCGAGGTGGCTCATCTGGGCAAATTTGCGCATCCCCTCGCGATACTCGCGCACGTTCGCGAGCACTATCTCGGTCCGCTTGTCGGCCCGCAGCCCGATGTCTCGGCCGGCAATCTCGGCGCTCGCTGCCATCCGCTTAACATCCCACTCCCAAGGCCCTGGGAGCGTCTCGTCGAAATCGTTCGGGCCGAAGATCAGCTTGCGATCCGGCGCCGCGAAGCCACCGAAGTTCGAGATATGCGCGTCACCGCACGCTTGCACAACGATCCCGGAATCGGGCGTCGCCGCCAGATCCGCAGCCATCACAGCCGCCGCTCCGCGATAGAACGTGAACGGTGACAGGAGCATCCGGCCGTACCGGATCGGAACCAGCTCCAGCACCCTGGTCATCCCCTGGTCCTCGAGGATCGCGACCGGGTCGCGCCGCCCAGGCGCAGGCGTCCAGTCGCCATGTCCCGACCGCGGCGAACGCTGCCGTGCCGCGCGCCCTCGCTCTGCCGACTCACTGGGCACCAGCCGCACGACGGCACTCCGGGGCCTGTTGGCGTGACTCACACCCGCAAGTGTGACCGACGTGGCAGCGGGTGAGAAGCTGTACTTCGGTAGCCCATCAGGGGATTCTCGGCCACCACCCCAAATCGAGCGGCAAGGAGCCACCATCCGGCTGGACTTCGCTATTGCGCTCAGCCGAGACCAGCGCGCTGTGCAGGCTGATTCGAGAGTGTTGAGGCCAGTGCGTAATCACGAGCTCGGTGCTTGATGGGTTTGAGAGCTGCTGTGGCCATTGTGCGCGCTGGCCAACGCGCGCCAGCAACTCGGGCTGGTTGCTCTGGCTCTGTGGCAGTACATGGATGCCCCTGGCGAGCTGATGTAGAGGACGGTGTTACGGTCGGGTGGCGTTACGAGCCGGCGGCCTATTAGAAGCCCTCGGCTAGGGGTACGTCCTCGCTATTGCTGACGCTCATTCCGACTGCTTGGCAGACGGTTGTGGAGATGCACGATACGCCGCCGCCGGACCTATACCCCGGTCACAAATACCCGCCCGGCACCAAGGGTGTTCGGTTTCGCCGGCCCCTATCCACTATCCGCCCTAACGTTGAGCAGATGGAAGACCCGATGCCGATCGGCAACCAGGCCCATGTTCCGCTGGCCGAGATCACGCTGCGCGCGTCACGCTCGTCTGGGCCGGGCGGGCAACATGCCAACGTCACTGCCTCGCGGATCGAGGCGGTGTTCGACGTCGCGGCATCGACGACGCTGAGCGATACGCAGAAGCAGCGACTGATCTCGCGATTCGGTCCGCGGGTGGTCGCGATCTCCCAGGACGCGCGCAGTCAGAGCCAGAACCGCGAGCTTGCACTCGTGCGGTTGCAGCGGCGTCTCACGTCAGGGCTGGCGGTCGCGCCTCCGCGCACGCCGACCCGCCCGACACGCGGATCGGAGCAACGGCGGCTGGACTCCAAGCGCAACCAGAGCCAACGCAAGCGCCAGCGTCGCTCCCCTGCCGCCGACGAGGACTGAGATCAGTCCGGGCCGTCATTGCGTCCGGCGTGTCGTTGCCAGCGCTCCTGCACAGGCAAAGGCCGCAACGAACATGATCGCGATCGACCACAGT
This sequence comes from uncultured Conexibacteraceae bacterium, assembly GCA_963844665.1. Lineage (GTDB taxonomy): Bacteria > Actinomycetota > Thermoleophilia > Solirubrobacterales > Solirubrobacteraceae > Palsa-465. The sequence goes on along the minus strand of CAWJPB010000003.1, from coordinate 497,676 downwards.
GCCGATCCGAGCCCGACCGATTCAGCCAGGAAGCCGATCGCCGGTGGGCCGACAAGACTCGAGAAGTAGCCGATCGAGACCGCGACGCTGACCTGCCCGGCGGGATCGTCCCCACTCTCCGCGGCGGCGGCGTTGCCGAGCGGGAAGCCCATGCTGACTCCAACAGCCCACAGAATGGTCCCGAGGACGACCAGCACCGGTGAACCGCCAAGGATGAATAGCGCGATGCCGCAGATCCCGGCCGCGGTGGTCCACTGGATCGTTCGCACGCGGCCGAAGCGATCGACCAGCGGGCCGCCGATCACGCGGGTGGAGGCTTCACTGATCGCGAACACGGTGAAGAACAGCGCCGCCACGGCGCTGGAGCGGCCGTGATTCTCCTTGACGCTCAGCGTGAGCCAGTTGTTCGCCGATCCCTCACCAAACTCGACTCCGAACAGCACCACTCCGATCAACAGCAGCCGCCGATTGGTCCAGCCTCGCAGCCATCGGCGGATCTGTGACGATCGCCGCTCAGAGGTCCCGGGGCGTCGCTCAGGCACGCGAGCAGCGGAGGGGATCGAGCGTGACACCGTCACCCCCACGCACCAGATCATGATCGCCGTTCCGAGGAACTGTGTCGCGGGCGCGATCCCCGCCGCAGCGCAGCCTGCGCCCACCCCGGCGCCCAGGGCCGCGCCCGCGGACCAGCCGGCATGCATCAGCGGCAACAGCGTGCGGCCGGCCTGGCGCTCCACCTCTGCACCCTCGACGTTGATCGAGACATCGAGCGCCCCGACGCCCACGCCCACCGCGGTCAGACCGAGGCCGAGCACGACGACGGAGCCGATCTCGAGCCCCGCCGCCATTACGACCAGCGCCGCTGCGGCGCAGGTGAGCGTCGTCACTATCGCGCGGCGGCCGCCGAGGCGATGCAGCAGCGGTCGCGCTGCCAAGAGACCACCGATCGATCCGACCGTCGCGCAGGCCAACACAACCCCCAGGGTTCCGGTGCTGACCCCGAGCGCTGCCCTGATTGCGGGCAGCCGCGGTCCCCATGCGGCCACCGTGATACCGCCGAGCGCGAACGCGACGATGATCGCGTTTCGCCATTGCCTCAGCGTCTGTGGGTCCTCAACTTGATGCACCACTTTCCGCAGAGTCGCGCAATCTGCCTCCGCGTGCCTCGCCGAGCGTCTCTTCAGACGTTGGCACGGCCCTCCGAGCTTCGATGCCGCCAGCGATAGTCAGGCGAGCGGAGCCGCCGACAACGCCTCGTCGATGTGATCTATAAGCGAGCGCTCCGCCCCCGCCGGTTCACCTAGCCAGCGCTCGAAGGCGACCTTGAAGACCGCCAGGCCGAACTCAGCTGTAAGACTCGCGGTCGGCTCAGTCACGCCGCGCGCGCGCAGTGCCTCGTCCAAGCCTGCCACCACCGCCGCGAGCTTCATCAGCTCTCGCTCCTGGAGTTCCGGGTTGGCCGTGATGATCCGGTAGCGCCAGAGCGCGAATTCCCGCCCGCGGAGCGACTCGAGCAGTTCCCCGACAGCCGTCGCGCCGCGGACGACAGCATCGAGCGGAGCCAGCTGCGCCGGCGCAGCAGCAACCGCCCCGACGAAGGTGCTCTGGAATTCATCGCCACCGGCGAACAGGACCTCGCGCTTGTCGGCGTAATGGCGGAAGAAGGTTCTCTCGGTCAGCCCCGCGCGATCGGCGATCTGCGCGACCGTGGTGGCCTCAAAGCCCTGCTCGCTGAACAAGTCCATTGCAGCACGCTCGAGTCTCCCCCGCGCGCCTGGTTCCCATCTGGTCATGCTCGATATCGTAGTGATGACAGAAGCTGACATCAAGGTGCTAGAGTTGATGTCAGCTTCTGTCATCACTCTTTCCTGGAGGTTGAAATGCGCGTATTCATCACCGGCGCATCGGGCCACATCGGCTCAGCCGTCATCTCCGAGCTCCATGCGGCGGGCCACGAGGTGGTCGGCCTGGCTCGCTCGGATCAGTCCGCCGCCGCGGTGCTCGGGCTCGGCGCCACCGCGCTCCGTGCGACGCTCGACGACCTTGACGCGCTCAGCCAGGCCGCCGCAGATTCAGACGGCGTAATCCACCTCGCGTTCAAGCACGACCAGATGCTCGTCGGCGATTACGGGACTGCGGTCGAGTCCGACCTCGCCGCCACCCAAGCGATGGGCGAAGCTCTGGCGGGCTCGGGGAAGCCGTTCGTGACCACCTCCGGGACTCTGATGCTCGCCTTCGCCGGAATCAGCGGACGCCCCGGCACCGAGGAGGACGTCGTGCAGGCGGGCCCGCGCGTGGATGCGGAGAACTACGTGGTGTCGCTGAGCGAGCGCGGGGTCCGCGCGTCCGTCGTTCGACTGCCGCCGCTGGTCCACAGCCATCTCGACCGTCACGGGTTCGGTCCGACCCTGATCGGGATCGCCCGCGATCGCGGTGTTGCCGGTTACGTCGACGACGGGAGCAACCGTTGGCCGGCTGTGCACACGCTCGACGCGGCCCACGTCTACCGCCTGGCTCTCGAGTCGGGCGCCGCCGGCACGCGCTTTCACGCCGTCGCCGACGAGGGTGTCCCGTTCCGCCAGATCGCTGAGACTATCGGGCGAAAGCTCGGCGTCCCGGCAGCACCAATCGCGGCCGACGACCTGGCTGACCACTTCGGTTTCCTCGCTCCGTTTGCCGGAGCCGACAACCCCGTCTCCAGCGAGATCACGCGCGCTGGGCTCGATTGGCAGCCGGAGCATGTCGCCCTGATCGCAGACCTCGAGCAGGACCACTACTTCACGTCCTGACCCGCCCGGAGGAATCCGCGCACCTGTGCAATCGCCTTCGGTGACATCGTCACCGTCACATGCCCCAGCCGTGGGTGAACCGCCACCTGGCACCTCGGGATCAGCGCGACCGTTTCTGCGGTCAACTCCGCTCCGTAGTAACGGTCGCGCCCACCTGTGAGCAGGAACGTCGGCGCGCTGATCGAGGGTAACTCGGCCAGGTCGAAGCGATCCTCCGCCTCGATCAGCGTCGCCATATCCCGCAGACCGTCGGCCGGAAGCCGTGATGCGAGCAGCCAGCCACCGAGCGCGACCGGCAGCTCCAACGGGCCCGGCAAGACGATGTCCGCAGCCAGCAGCGCGATCGCCTGGCGGCACGCGCCAGCCCTGACCCGTGCCGCCAAGCGCCGCTGCAGCGCGGCCGCCACCGGTCCGAGTCGGCAGCCGGTGCTGACGAGCACGAGCCGCCTCACCACGTCAGGATGATCGGCGGCCAGTTGCTGCGCGATGCTGCCGCCGGTCGACATGCCGAGCACGTCCACCGGCCCATCGAACGACGCTCTCAGAGACGCCGCCAGCTCTGCCGTCAACTCGGACATCGTGATCCCGCTCCTCAGCCCGGGGCGACTGTTGACGTAAAACACGCGGCGGCCGCGCGCCCAGCCTCGTGCCGCTGAGGCGTGGACTGCCCGGAGCGCGCCCGACCCAAAGCCGGCAGCCGGCGCCAACCCGCCCAACACCACCAACGGCGGTCCTTCGCCGGCAACCAGACACGGGTACTCGCCTAGCCGCCGCTCAACGATCCGGACGCGACTCAGCGGTGCATCACTCCCGTCTGAGAGCCGTAGGCGGGCATCCGCTCACGAATCGCAACCTCGCTGAGGGCCTCATCGGCGGCGTCGATCACGTCCGGGGAGAGCTCGATGCCGGCGGCCGCCGCGTTGGCGTGCACCTGCTCGGGCCGCGAGGCGCCGATGATCGCGGACGCGACCTCGGGCCGGCGCAGCACCCAGGCCAGTGCCAGTTCAACGAGCGTGAGGCCGGCGCCCTCGGCGATCGGGACGAGTCGCTGTACAGCCGTCAGGAGCTTGTCGTCAAGGACGTCGTCCATCGCGATCCCCATCTCCGTGCTCGCGGCACGCGAGTCGCCCGGGACCGGTTGACCTGGCTTGTATTTGCCGGTGAGCAGGCCCTGGGCGAGCGGCGACCAGACGATCTGGGAGATGCCGTTGGCGGCGCACAGCGGAAATACCTCCGCCTCGGGAGCCCGCCACAGCATCGAATACTGCGGCTGTGAGGAGACGAAGATCTCCGGGCCGGCGATGTCGATCGCGGCCTGGATCTGGTCAGGCATCCATTCGCTGAAGCCGAGGTACCTGGCCTTACCGTCGGTCACGACCTTCTGGAGCGCCTCCACGGTCTCCTCGATCGGCACCTCCGTATCGAAGCGGTGCGTCTGGTACAGGTCGACGTGGTCGGTTTGCAGGCGGGCGAGCGACGCGTCGATCTGCTTGGCGATCTGAGCCGCTGACAGACCGTGCTCGGCCGGGTCGTCTGACATCGGGAAGAAAACCTTGGTCGCGAGGATGTAGGAGTCGCGAGGGTGCTTGGACAGGATTTCGCCCCAGGCCGTCTCGGCCGCGCCGCGGCCGTAGGCATTCGCGGTGTCGAAGAAGTTGATCCCGGCATCGAACGCCGCCTCGGTGCAGGCCACCGTGCGCTCGAACTCGACCCCACCGGAGTAGGTCAGCCACGCCCCGAGCGAAATCTCCGACACCTCCAGGTCTGAGCTTCCCAGCTTGCGATATCTCATCTATTCACTCCCCTCAGCGGTTCGGTTCTTGGCGGGTATGAAGCTCATCGCCCGTTCTGCAAGCGCGGTGATGGTCAGGCTCGGGTTGGCGCCGACGTTTGCCGGCACCGCGGCGCCGTCGCAGACGAGCAGGTTCTGATAACCGAACACGTGATGGCGACTGTCAACCACACCCGCTTCCGGCCCCGCGCCGATCACCGCACCTCCCAGGATGTGCGCAGTTGCCGGGATTGCGAGCACCGACTCCGGCAGAAAGCTGTAAGCATGGCCACCGGTGCGCTTGGCGAACCAGCGCCCGGCCGCGTATGCGGCTGCGATCTTGTCCGGGTTCGGGTGCGCAGGATCCTGCTCGGTCGTCAGCTGCACGCCACCCCTGGGCAGCCGCCGCTTGACCTTGATGCGGATCGAGTTCTCCAGCGTTTGCATCACCAGCAGCCCCAGCCCGCGCCTCGCGGTCCCCCGAAACCTCAAGGTGCGCAGCGCCGCGCCCGGCTGCCTGAGCAGCGCCATGAGGAAATGGAGGGGCTGGGTCCCGCGCCGCCCGGCCTCAACCATCAGGCTGAACAGCGGCACCTGAGAATCGCCGCCGGCGCCGTAGGTCACGGTCTCGATGTGCGTGGTCTCGTCGACATGAATGCTCGAACTGATCGCGACCGTCTCGCTGAAGTCATAGCCGGAGCCCTTGGGCGCAAGTACCGCCAGTATCGACTCGCTGTTCGTGCGAACCGTGTGTCCGACCCGTTCGGAGATCCTCGGCAGCGAGCCGTTGAGCCGACAGCGCTGAAGCAGCCGGTTGGTTCCGAGCGCGCCCGCAGCGACGATCACTCCGCGGGCGCGCGCGCTTGCGCGCCCGCGTCGCACGAGCGCTCCGGAGCGTACGTGCGTGACCTCATAGCCGTCCGCACCGCTGCCGTCTCCCAACGGGGTGATATCGGTGACGAGCCGTTCCGGCAGCACCTTCACGCCGAGCTTCTCGGCGAACCACAGGTAGTTCTTCACGAGCGTGTTCTTGGCGCCGTACCTGCAGCCGATCATGCAGCCGCCACAGCGTACGCAGCCGGTCCGCTCCGGTCCCGCGCCACCGAAGTACGGATCGGGCACGGTTTTGCCGGGTTCTCCCAGGAACACCCCGACGGGCGTGCGGGTATAGGTATCGCCGACTCCGATCGCCTCGCCGTACTCACGCAGCAGCACGTCGGCAGCGCCGTCGCGGTCATAGGTCGTGACACCGAGCATCCGCTCCGCCTCGCGATAGAACGGCTCCAGCTCGTGCCGCCAGTCCCCGAGCCCCGCCCACTGCTCGTTGGTGTAGAACGCCGGGCGCGCGCGGTAGAGCGTGTTGGCGTAGCCGAGGCTGCCGCCACCTACGCCGCACCCGGACATGATGAACACGTCACGAAACAGCGTCATCCGGAAGATCCCACGCAGACCTATATATGGCGCCCACAGGTAACGGCGGTAATCGCTTGTGCGCTCCGCAAACTCGTCATCAGCGAAACGACGCCCGCATTCGAGCACCGCGACCTTGTAGCCCTTCTCCGCCAGCCGCAGCGCTGCGACGCTGCCGCCGAAGCCCGACCCGACGACCAGCCAGTCGTAGTCGAACTCCATCAGGGCCTTGGCGAGAGCACGACCACCGGGATCAGTCGGTCCGTGTTTGCCTGGTATTCGGCGAACTGCGGCCGCAGAGCCGCTTGGCTCTCAAACAGGCGATCACGTTCCTCACCGGTCGCCTCGGTCGCGACAACCGGAATATGCCGGTCTCCGACCTCGATCTCAGTCACCGGGTTCGCCTTGAGGTTGTGATACCAGGCGGGGTTGTCGGGCGCTCCGCCCTTGGATGCGAAGATCACGTACTCGTCACCCTCGGGCAGGTATGCCAGCGGTGACACACGTTCGACCCCGGATCGGGCGCCAATATGGTGCAACAGCAACATCGACATACCGGCAAACATCCCGCCAACGCTCCCACTGTTTTCGCGAAACTCGGTGATCACCTGCTCGTTGAAGTCAGCCATCCGCCCGGTCGCTCCTGTCTGGAGTTTGCACTGACATGATCCTCGCATGCTGAGGACGGTGACCGCCACCCGCTACGTGACCCCCTTGCGCGAGGGAGGTTCGCTGCCGGGCCTGGTGGAGGCCGATGACGACGGCCTCTACGTGGTCAAGTTCCGTGCCGCCGGGCAAGGCCTGAAGGCGCTGGTGGCGGAGATGATCGTCGGCGAGCTCGCCCGAGCTGCAGGGCTGCCGGTCCCGGAACTGGTGCTCGTCGAGCTCGCAGCCGAGCTCGGCCGCACCGAACCCGATCCTGAGATCAACGAGCTGGTCACGGCCAGCGCCGGCCTCAACTGCGGCATCGACTTTCTACCCGGTGCGCTCGACTACAGCCCCGCACGCCCAGCCTCGGTCGATCCGCTCCGCGCCTCTGAGATCGTCTGGCTCGATGCCTTCGCGACCAACGTCGACCGGTCGCCTCGAAATCCCAACCTGCTCGTCTGGCATGGCCAGACCTGGCTGATCGACCACGGAGCGGCGCTGTACCAGCACCACAGCGGCCGTGATCTCGTGTCCCGCGCACGTGAGCCGTTCCCGCTGATCGCCGATCACGTGCTGCTGCCACTCGCCTCGGAACTGGCCGCTGCGGACGCGCGCATGGCCGCTGCGCTCGACGGGCGCGTGATCGCGGCTGCTGTGGCGGCGGTCCCCGACGACTGGCTCGGTGAGGACCCGGAGACGGTCCGCGCCACCTATCGCGAGTACCTCAGCGAGCGGATTGCATCGCCGCGCGGTTTCGTGGCCGAAGCGGAGGCTGCCCGTGGCGCCTGAGCCGTTTCAGTACGCGGCACTCCGCGTGGTGCCCCGCGTCGAGCGCGAGGAGTTCGTCAACGCCGGCGTGATCGTGTTCTGCCGCACTCGTGGCTTCCTACGGGCGCAGGTCGCGCTCGATCCGCGTCGGGTCCGGGCGCTGGCGCCGGACATCGACCTGGACGCGATCCGCGAGCATCTCGACGCCCGCGTTCGAGTTGCTGCCGGTGACCCGGACGCCGGCCCGATCGCGGCACTGCCCCAGTCCGAGCGATTTCATTGGCTGGTCGCACCATCCAGCACCGTGATCCAGGCCTCCTCTGTTCACAGCGGGCTGTGCGATGACCCGGAGGTAGTACTCGCTCATTTGTTCGCTGAACTCGTCGCCACGCCCGCCGTCTAGACTGCCGCTCATGCCGAAGCAACAGCGGGCGATCCGCATGGAACAGAAGAGCCAGCTCTCCGCAATGCAGGCGCTGGAGTCACGCACTGACGAAGAGCTCCAGGCGGAGACCCGATACAGGGCGGCGGCTCAGGCGATCCTCGGGGCCCGTGCGGCTGAGCGCTACGACGCCAAGGCAGCACGAGAGCATTTCTCCAAGGCACTGGCCGCCGCGCGCCCACAGGAGCGCCAGCAGCTGCGGCGGATGGCCGACGCCTCCCTGGCGCTGGCTGAGCGCCGTGCCGGTGACCTCAAGGCTGCGACCGAGAAGCTGGGCGTCGAGGCCCCCAGCTCCCGCCAGCTCCTCGGACTACGCGTGATCGGACTGGTCGCGCCGCCGTCAAGCGCCGGCATCCTCGCCCGGATCCGGGGCATCCTGATCGCGATCGCAGCCGTCATTGCGGTGCTCGCGCTGGCCTTCGGCATCGTCTACGGGATCGGCCAGGCGGCCGGCGGCATCTCGCTCGACCTCGCGATCTTCTATGGGTTCGTGCTCGTCCTGGTCGTGATCGGCGGGCTGGTGTTCTGGGGACGGCGACGCCAGAAGGCCGCCGTCGCCAAGCGCCGCGACGCCGTCGAAGCCCGCGCCGCCGGGCGCTGACGCTCCAATCCGAGCCGGGACAGGCGCGATGTGTGGGCGCTATTCGTTGGCCGCCCCGAGCCCGGCGCAGCTGCGAGCGCGCTTTCCGATCGGCGAGTCACTTGCGGTCAGGCCGCACTACAACGTCGCTCCCGGCAGTGAGGTGGTGACGGTCACCACCGATCGCGACGGCCGTCCACGCGGCGAGATGCTGCGCTGGGGTTTGGTTCCCAGTTGGGCGAAGGAGTCAAGCGGCGGCTTCAAGATGATCAATGCCCGTGCGGAGACGCTGATGGATCGGTCCGCCTACCGCACGCCGTTCGAGCGCTTCCGCTGCCTGATCCCGGCGGATGGTTTCTACGAGTGGCAGCCGGTACCCGGCCAGCCGCGCAAGCAGCCGTTCCACATAACCCGTGCTGATGGCGACCTGTTCGCGTTCGCCGGCCTGTGGTCGGTATGGCACCGCGGCGAGCCGGAGGAGCTTCGCACGTGCACGATCATCACCACCGCCGCCAACGAGCGGATCGCACCGATTCACGATCGCATGCCCGTGATCCTGCCGCCGGAGGCAGAGAAGCCGTGGCTGGCACACGACTCGCCGCTCCCCCTCCTCAACGACATGTTGACCAGCCTGCCGGCACCGGAACTGGCGCTACGCCCGGTCGGCCCAGCGGTCAACGATGTGCGCAACGACGGACCCGAATGCGTCCTCGATCCACCTCCTCCCGCTCAGGACAGCCTGTTCATGGTCTAGTTCACAGCTGCGGGTGGCCATAATCGGCCCGTGCCCGTCTCAGCCCTGATCTCCGCGTATGACCACGTGATCCTCGACCTCGACGGCACCGTCTGGGTCGGCGGGGCTGCCACGCGCCGTGCCCCGGAGGCGATCTACGCGATCCGTGAAAGCGGCAGGCGGCTGGCGTTCGTGACGAATGACGGCAGTCGCTCACCGGAGGAGTACGTCCAGAAGCTGTGGTCGATCGGATGCACCGCCGCCGTCGAGGAGATCGTCAGCGTCGGCTCCGCAATCCAGTACGTGCTGGCCGAGCGCGCTCCCGGTGCACGCGTGTACGTGATCGGCGGGCCACCGATCTTTCGCCACGTCTCCGACGCCGGGCATCACATCGTCAACCACACCGATCAGGCCGAGACCGCGGACGTGGTCGTCGCCGTTGCCCACCCAGATTTCGACTACGGCGAACTGCTCACGGCAACACGTGCACTGCTATCGGGCGCTGAGCTGATCTGCGGTGGCCGCGACCCCAACTACCCGGCCGTGGGCGGGATCGCGCCCGGAACCGGGGCCGTGACGGCAGCGCTGGAGTACGCGACCGGCGTCACCGCGCGCGCCATCGGCAAGCCGGATCCACAGGTGTTCGAGGTCGCTCTCGACAGGCTCGGGCCGGGCCGGACGCTTGTGATCGGCGATCACCTGGTCTCTGACCTTGGGGGCGCGGCCGGGGTCGGGCTCGACGCGGCGGTTGTGCTCAGCGGCATCAGCTCGCGGGAGGATGCCGAAGCTGCCAGCGACCCCGCGCCTGTCGCGATCGGTCAGGATCTGGCCGCGCTCGTACTCTCAGAGTGATGCTGTCTCTGATCGTGAACCCGTCGGCCGGCGGCGGGCGGGCTGCTCGATCGCTGGGTGCCGTTCGCGCCGCGCTGGGCCGCCGTGGGCTGGAGCATCGCGTCGAGACCACCCGCGACCTGGGACACGCACGTGAGTTGACCAACGCTGCGATCGCGGGCGGAGAGCAGCCCGTCGCCTTCGGCGGTGACGGGCTGGTGGCCGCTGTTGCGGATGCCGCCAAACAGACCGAGGCTGTGATCGGCGTCCTACCGGGAGGCCGTGGCAACGACCTGGCCCGCTGTCTCGGACTGCCGCTGGACCCGGTGACCGCCACCGCCGTGCTGGCCGATGGCAGGCCGGTCGCGATCGACATGGGTGTTGTTGCCGACCGCACGTTCCTCGGGATCGCAACCTGTGGGTTCGACTCAGAGGCAAATCGGATCGCGAACTCCGCGCGCCTGATCCGTGGTCGCCTCGTCTACACATATGGCGGACTGCGCGCACTTGCGAGCTGGAAACCCGCCTCATTCAGGGTGCGTGTCGACGGCGTCGATCACGCCCTCTACGGGTACACGGTCGCGGTTGCGAACGCCGCGATGCACGGCGGCGGGATGCTGCTGGCACCGGGCGCTTCGCTGAGTGACGGGCGATTTGACGTGGTGATGATCGCCCACGTGCCGAAGCTCACGTTCCTGCGGCTGCTACCGACCGTCTTCAGAGGAACGCACGTCAGCCAGTCAGTGGTCAGGGTGTTGCGGGGCACCACTGTCGAGATCGACGCTGACCAGCCGTTTACCGTCTACGCGGACGGGGACCCGCTGACTGTGCTGCCGGCAAGGGTCCGCATGCTGCCCGCGGCCGTGCGGGTGATGGTGCCGGCATGAGTGCCCTCAACGCGAAGATCGGGCTTGCACGGGCTGTTGGTGGTGTGGCCCGCGCGACCGGGCGTGGTGGCGGCACCAGCCTCCCCGGAAAGGTGCTGCTGCGCCTGGAGCCGCAGGCGATCACGGAGCTGGCTGCACGCCTCGAGCACGGAAGCGCCGTCATCTCCGCGACCAACGGCAAGACCACCACGGCCACGATCACCGCCACGATCCTCGAACGAGCAGGCAGGCGCCTGGTCCACAACCGCGCCGGCGCGAACATGGCTGGGGGCATCGCCTCGACGCTGCTGTCGGCCGCTCAAGGTCGCGGGATCGATGGCGACACCGGCCTGTTCGAGGTCGATGAGTTCTGGCTTGACGGGGTCACCGCCCAGCTTCAGCCGCAGGTGCTGTTGCTGGCCAACCTGTTCCGCGACCAACTCGACCGCTACGGCGAGCTTGAGACGATCGCCGACCGCTGGGCCCAGGTGGTCGCGGGCTTCCCGGCCGACCGCATGCTGGTGCTGAACGCCGACGATCCGCTGATCGCCGACCTGGGCCGCGGCCGTGGCGACGTAATCCACTTCGGGATAGAGGACGACGCGCTCGCCCTGCCCGAGATGCAGCACGCCTCGGATTCCAAGCACTGCCGGCGCTGCGGCGCCGCCTACCGGTATGACGCGATCTACCTCGGCCACCTCGGACGTTACCGCTGCGACAGCTGTGGCCAGCAGCGACCGCAACCGAGCGTTCGTGCCGAGCGCATCACGCTGGTCGGCGCCAGGTCCTCGAAGTTCAGGCTCGTGACCCCGGCCGGGGAACGTGAGGTCTCACTCCAACTACCGGGGCTGTACAACGTCTACAACGCTCTGGCTGCGACGGCCCTCTGTCTGGCGCTCGGTGTCGGCATCGATCAGATCGTCGCCGGGCTCGACGACGCAACGGCGGCATTCGGTCGCGCTGAGACGGTGACGATCGCCGAGACGTCGTTGCAGATCATGCTGATCAAGAACCCCGCCGGCGCGAACGAGATCATGCGCACGCTCGCGCTCGAGTCAGACCATCTCGATGTGCTCGCGATCTTGAACGACAACATCGCCGACGGTCGTGACGTGTCGTGGGTCTGGGACGCGGACTTCGAGCTGTTGGCCCCACATCTGCGCAGCGTCACCTGTGCCGGCACCAGAGCTGCTGAGCTGGCCGTACGCCTCAAATATGCGGGCGTACCCGTCTCCAAGCTGAAGGTGGTTCCCGCGCTTCCCGAGGCTCTGGACCATGCGGTCGCCGCGGCCGACGGCCGCCTGTTTGCGCTGCCCACCTACACGGCGCTGTTGTCGCTGCGTGAGGAACTCGCGCAGCGCGGCCTTGTCCGTCGCTACTGGGAAGCCGCCGCGTGAGCAGCGTGATCTGGCACGACCTAGAATGTGGTCGCTACACGGAGGACCTGCGCCTGTGGCTGGACCTTGCGGCACAGCATGTCGCGCAGGGCCAGGCCGTACTCGACGTCGGCGCCGGTACCGGTCGTGTCACGATCCCCTTGGCTCGTGAGGGATACCGGGTTGTCGCGCTCGACTCCGACGCTTCGCTGCTGGGTGAGCTCGAAAATCGAGCCAACGGGCTGGCCGTCGAGACGGTCTGTGCCGATGCCCGCAGTTTCAGCCTGGCCGGTCGCGCCTTCCCGCTGATCGCCGTGCCGATGCAGACGCTGCAGCTGCTCGGCGGTGAGGCCGGGTGCCGCGCGTTCCTCGCGCGCGCCGCCGCCCACCTGGCTCCCGGGGGCGTCATCGCCGCGGCGATTGCGGCGGCGGATGACTTCGAGGAGTTCGAATGGCGTGATGGGGACAGCGCACCGATTCCGGACATCGCAGAGCTCGGGGCGTATGCCTATTTCAGCCAGCCGACGGCGGTGCGCCGAGAGGCGAACACGTTCGTGCTCGAACGGCGGCGAGATGTGGTTGACAGCGCCGGCGCGCGCACGTCCAGCCGAAATCGGATCGTGCTGGACATCCTCAGCGTTCAGGGTCTGCAGGAGGCCGGCCAGCGGGCCGGCCTCCACCCCGTGGAGGTCATCGACATCGCGCCCACGGTCGAGCACATCGGTAGTCAGGTGGTGGTTCTCGGTGCCTGAGACGCTGCGCGTGTGCGCCCTGTATCCGGACCTGATGAACATCTATGCGGACCGTGGCAATCTGCTGATGCTCCAGCGCCGCTGCGAATGGCGTGGTATCGGCTTCGAACTGACCGGCTCCGGCATCGGCGATCCGCTCGACTCAGAGGCCGCCGACCTGTACTACATGGGCGGTGGCCAGGACCGCGACCAGGAGCTTTGCGCAGCCGACCTGTTCGAGCACAAACGCTCAGCGCTAGGACGCGCGGCCGATCGGGGCGCTGTCGTGCTCGGCGTCTGCGGCGGCTATCAGCTGCTGGGCCACTCCTACCAGCTCGGGGCCAGTGAGCTTCCGGGTATCGGGCTGCTGGATGTACGCACCGTCCGCGCCGACGGGCCGCGGCTGGTCGGGAACGTCGCGATCGAGGTCGCCCTGCCCGGGGGGGCCGGCAGTGTTCTGGCCGGGTTTGAGAACCACGGCGGTCGCACACACGTCGGCGGCGATGCGGAGCCGCTGGGGCGCGTGCTCAAGGGCCACGGCAACAACGGCACGGACGGCAACGAGGGCGCCGTGACGGGCAACGTCATCGGCACGTATCTGCACGGACCGCTGCTCCCCAAGAACGTGTGGTTCGCAGACTGGCTGATCTCGACGGCACTCGGCGGAGAAATCGAGCTTGCGCCGCTCGACGACGAGCTGGAAGCGCTCGCTCACGCCGACGCCCGGCGGGCCGCCGGGCTCTGAACCAGCGGACGGCTACTCGGCGCTTGCGAACCCACCGCTCGAGCCGAACCCACCGCTCGAGCCAAACCCGCCACTCCCCCGTTCGCTGTCACTCAGCTCCGCGACCTCGGCCACGGCCGGCCTCGCGACCGCGATCAGGACCAACTGGGCTATCCGGTCTCCCGCGGCGAGCACACACTCGAGCGCTCGGTCGGTGTTCAGCAACAGCACCTGCAACTCACCGCGATAGCCGGCGTCGATCAGGCCCGGGGCGTTGACAAGCGCGATGCCGTGTTTCGCAGCAAGGCCCGACCTTGGAAGCACCAGGCCCGCATGACCGGATGGAATCTCGACTGCGATCCCGGTGCGGACGCTGGCCCGTTCGCCGGACTCCAGGACGACCGGCTCCAGCGCGTACAGATCGAGACCCGCATCCTGTGAGTAGGCGCGGGTCGGAATTATCGCCCGCGGATCAGTCCGCCGGACCCGCAGCTCGCCGGGTGAGACACTCACGCGACGTTCGCGACCGGCGCAGTGACCAAGAACTGCGAGAAGCGCTCGGCGACTGGCGCTGGGAGCCGAGCACTCACACGCACACCCTCGGGCGTGTCCTCACGCGTCAGATCGCCGGCGATCGCATGCAGCTCCGCGAGCCTTCGACCTGCGCTATAGGGGATCAGGAGCTCGACCGGACGCAGGCGCTGAGCGAACTCGTGCTCGATCGCCTCTGTGAGCTCGCTGATACCCTCGCCGCTGACTGACGAGACCATGATCGCCTTCGGGTGGCGGTGATGGAGCTCCGTGCGGCCATCTTCGTCGACCCGATCGATCTTGCCGAGAACCAACAGCCGGGGTACCTCCCCGGCGCCGATCTCGACGAGCACCTCCTCGACCGCGGCGATCATTGCGAGCCGGTCAGGCTCCGGAGCCGAGCCGTCGACGACATGCACGATCAGATCGGCCAGGCGTGTCTCCTCGAGGGTCGCGCCAAACGCCTCGACCAGCTGGTGCGGCAGCTTGCGGATGAAGCCGACCGTGTCGGTGAGCAGATAGTCGCGACCGCCGGTCCGCATCACCCGCGTCGTCGGGTCGAGCGTGTGGAACAGCCGATCCTGCACACCGACCTCAGCGCCGGTGAGTGCGTTGAGCAGGGTTGACTTGCCGGCATTCGTGTATCCGGCGAGCGCCACCTCCGGGAAGTGGCCGCGCTCCCGCTCGGCACGCATGACGCTGCGGTTCGAACGCACATGAGCGAGCCTCCGCTTCAGTGCCGATATCCGGTCGCGGGCCAGCCGCCGGTCGGTCTCGATCTGGGTCTCGCCCGGGCCCCTGGTGCCGACGCCACCGCCCAGTCGCTCGAGGTGCGTCCACAGGCCGCGCATGCGGGCGAGGTTGTACTGAAGTTGCGCCAGCTCGACCTGGAGCTTGCCCTCGGCTGTGTGTGCGTGAGCGGCGAAGATGTCAAGGATCACAGCCGTGCGGTCGATCACCGGGACGCCAAGTGCCTCCTCGAGATTGCGCTCCTGCCGAGGTGAAAGCTCGTCGTCGCAGGCAACGACGTTCGCGTCCGCGCGCTTGATCTCCTGTTTGAGGTCCTCGAGCTTGCCCGGACCTATATACGTGTTGGGATGCGGCTGATCGCGGCGCTGCACGCTGACGCCCACGGTCACAACGCCGGCCGTGAGCAGCAGCTCGCGCAGCTCGTCAAGCTGTTCCTCGCCGCCGTCAGGGAGCGCGGCGACCATATATGCGCGCTGACGCGCGCGGGCTCTGCGAGGAGCTCTGTTGTTGGCGCTGCTGGTCACACAGCCGACATTACAACGCGCGTGTGCGGTCCACAGCGTCGTTCAGAGCGTCCGCAGTCGCTCCACAGCCTCCAGCAGCCGATCGTCGGGGGTGGTCAGCGAGATCCGGAAGAAGCCCTCACCGCTGCGCCCGTAGGCACCGCCTGGCGAGATCACCACCGCCACCTTTTCAAGCACATGCTCGCAATACGCTGCGGAGTTGTCGAAACCCTCGGGGATCGGCGCCCAGACGTAGATGGTGCCCTTCGGTCTTGTGACGCTCACACCGGCGGCTGCCAGGGCGTCACAGACCAGGTCGCGACGCCGCGCGTAAACCGCGTTCATCGCCCTGACCTCGGCGTCGAGCTCTGGTTCAAGCGCGGCGATCCCTGCCAGCTGCACAGCCTCGAACAGCCCTGAGTCGATGTTTGACTTCAGCTTCCAGTAGTGAGCGATTGCCTCCGCATTGCCGACGATCGCCGCGCAGCGCCAGCCGGTCATGTTGTAGCCCTTGGACCAGGAGAACACCTCAACCCCGGTCTCCTTGGCGCCAGGCGTCGCGAGAAACGAGGGAGCCACATAACCGTCATAGGTCGTTTCGCTGTAGGCGTTGTCGTGCACGGCCAGGATGTTGTGGGCGCTCGCCAACTGGACGGCGCGCTCGAAGAAGCCGTCCGGGACGGTGGCGCCGGTCGGATTGTTCGGATAGTTGAAGAACATCAGCCGCGCGCGCCTCACGGCGTCATCCGGAATTGCATCGAGGTCTGGCGCGAAGCCGAGCTCTGGCACAAGCGGCATCAGCACCGGCTCGGCGCCTGTGAGGATCGGTCCGCCCGTGTAGACCGGGTAACCCGGATCGCTGGCCAGCGCCACGTCCTCGTTGTCGAGAAACGCCAGATTCAGGTTGAAGATGCACTCCTTGGCGCCAATCGCCGGCATCACCTCGGTGTCGGGATCGAGTTCGACGCCGAACCGGCGGGCGTAGAAGCGCGCCACCGCCTCGCGGAAGTCCTGACGACCCCGGTTGCTCGGATACTGGTGCGTGCTCGGGTCGGCCACCGCCAGCTGCGCCGCCGCGACGATCTCCGGGTACGTGGGCGTATCGGGGTCACCGATTCCCAGGCTGATCACGTCGATCCCGGCGGCGCGCTTCTCGGCGATCTTGCGCTCAAGCTCAGCGAACAGGTACGGGGGGATCCGATCCAGGCGGCTACTCGCTCGCACGCAACTCCTCCATTAGCTCCTCGGAGAGCGTACCCCTGAACACCGGGACCGCCCAGCCGGTCAGATTGATGTGCAGATCCTCGTCGACTCCGACCTCAAGCTCGCCGCCGTCGAGCACAACCGTCACGGGCGATGTTCCGCCGCTGACGACGTACGCGACCGCCGCGCCGATCGCGCCGGTGCCACTTGACGCGGTCTCCCCCACACCGCGTTCGAAGATCCGGGCCCGGATCCGCCCCGGTCCGAGCACGGTGTACCAGGAAGCGTTCGTGCGATTGGGAAACAGTTCATGGTTCTCGAACTCCGAGCCGATCGCGCCAAGATCCAACTGTTCGAGCTCAGCCTCGGTTGCGACCCGCATCGAGCACTGTGGGTTGCCCACGGCCACGTGCTGGAAGGTCCAGTCGTGACCGGCAGCCTTGAGCTGGCCGACCCCGTCCGCCGCGCCAGTCGGATAGTCGGCGCTGCTCAAACTCGCCTGAGCCATCTCGACGCTGCAGGTTGTCGGCGAGGTGACGTCTGCGCGGATCTCCCCCGCGCGGGTGCTGATCGAGAATTGATCCTCGTTGGTCCATCGATGCCGCCTCAGGTAGAGCAGCAGCTGACGGGCACCGTTGCCGGAGAGTCCGGACTCCGATCCGTCGGGATTGAAGATGCGCATGTTCGCAACGGACCCCGGCTGCTGCGGCTCTGATACGAGCAGAATGCCGTCGCAGCCGATGCCCGTATGAGCTGCACAGATCCGTCGGATCCGGGCTGGCGTCAGCTCGAATTGCAACGCCCTCGAGTCAAGGATCACGTAATCGTTGCCGAGCGCCTGCCACTTCTCGAAGTTCATCGGCGCGCAGGCTAGCGCAGCGGGCGCCTAGCCCTTCAGCCCGTAGATGCCTGCGATCTCCGCGGCGATCTCATCCGGCGTCCGCTCGGCGACGTCGATCGTTGTCACGTCTGGCAGCTTGCGCATCCAGGTCAGCTGACGTCGCGCGTAATTGCGTGTGCGGCGTTTCATCGCGTCGACGTCACCGCTGAGCAGCTCGCTGAAGCCGAGCGCCTTACGGGCCGTGACACTGGCGCCTGCGGCATTTGCCCGGCGGACCTCGTCCTCCACTCCGGCCGCCAGCATCGCCTCGACACGGGCGTCGATCTGCGCGTAGAGCTGCTCGCGGCTGGCGGTCAGGCCGACCAGCAGCGTCGGATGCCGAGTGATCCGCGTCCACAGTTCGGAATCGCCCCGAGCAGGCTCAAGTTGCCCAGCCTCGTAGAGCTCCAGCGCTCTCACGATCCGCTGGCTGTCAGTCGGAGCGATGTCAGCCGCAGCCCAGGGGGCGCGCAGCTCCAGCAACCCGTGCAGCGCCTCGGGGCCCACCCGCCGCAGCTCCGCCGTCAAGCGCTCGCGCGTCGCGCTCGTGGGCGGTGGTCTCATTGACAGATCCGCGAGGGCGGCCCGCAGGTACAGGCCGGTTCCGCCGACGACCATCGGACGGCGGCCAGCGGCCAGCAGGCCGTCGATCTCACTGTGGGCGAGCTCTGCGTACTGGCCGGCGCTGAACTGCGCGTCGAGCGGCAGGAACGAGATCAGGCGATGCTCGAGCTCTGCGCGCTCATCCGGGGCCGCCGCCCCGGTGAGGATCTCAAGCCCGGCGTAGACCTGCAGTGCATCGGCTGAGACCGCGACAGGATTCTCCCCTGCCCGTCTCAGCCGCCGGGCAAGGGCGATAGCGACCCCCGTCTTGCCTACGGCGGTCGGACCGAACAGCGCGATCACATCCGGACGTGACACTGTGTCGCAGTATCGTGCCCGCGGTGATCAAAGGCTTGGAGACCATGCTCGCATGAGGCTCGAGGGTGCCCGCGTGTTGCTGACCGGAGCCAGCGGCGGTGTTGGTCAGGCCCTGGCGCGCGGACTGCATGCGCGCGGAGCTCAGCTCGTGTTGAGCGGCCGGCGAGAGGACGTGCTGAAGCCGCTGGCCGAGGAACTCGGCGCCAGTGCGATCCTCGCGGACCTTGGAGTACCCGCCGATGTCGAGCGGCTGGTGCACGAGGCCGGGGAGGTTGATGTGCTTCTGGCCAACGCCGCGCTGCCGGCCTCGGGTCACCTGCTCGAGCTGAGCCAGGCTCAGATCGACACGTTGCTGGAGGTGAACCTACGCGCGCCGATCGCGCTGGTTCGCGCGCTTGCCCCCGCGATGGCCGCGCGCGGCGGCGGCCACGTCGTGCTGATGTCCTCTCTCTCCGGTAAGGCGGCAGCGCCCGTGTCGAGCATTTACAGCGCCGCCAAGTTCGGACTGCGTGGCTTCGCGCACGGCGCCCGGGCTGATCTGCGCAAGCAGCGTGTCGGCGTGTCAGTGATCCTGCCCGGGTTTGTACGCGACGCCGGCATGTTCGCTGATGCCGGCGACGTGAAGTTGCCGCCCGGCGTCGGGACCAGCTCACCGGAGCAGGTCGTCAAGGCGGTGATCACGGCGATCGAGCGCAACCGCGCCGAGATCACCGTGGCGCCATTGCCGTTGCGTCTGGGGGCGAACATCAGCGCCGTGGCGCCCGGCCTTGCAGCGTTTGGCCAGCGCCTCGCCGGCGGCGCTGCGGTCGCGCGCCGAGTTTCCGATGGTCAGGTGGAGAAGCGCCCAGATGGGGGCTGATCGCGGCATCCAGCGGTTTGATCCACAGGGCCGCTGGGGTGTCCGGAACCGCGTCGTCAGTTCGGCCTTGAAATCCGCTCCGACGCGACGCCTGGTCGCGCTGGCCGTCCGCTGCACCGACGGGCTCGTGCGCAGGTTGACGGCGAGCCCATGGGCGCCGTTGCTGGTGCTGCCGTTCGCCGACCTGACCACCACAGGCGCGCGCTCGGGCCGAGCGCGGACAGCGGCCGTCCTCTACTTCAGCGACGGCGAGGACGTGATCCTGATCGCATCGAACTGGGGGCGGCACCGCCACCCGGCCTGGTACCACAACCTCAGCACCCATCCGGCAGCCGTGCTCACACGCGGCGGCCGTTCGGCAACCTACAGCGCAGTCGAAGTGACCGGGCCGTTCGAGCGTGATCGTCTGTTCGCCCTGGCCGACCGCGTTTATCCCGGCTACGCCGAGTATCGCGCCCGCGCTACCAAGACCGGCCGCAGGATCCCGATCATGCGGTTGCGCCTGGTCAGCTGACTGCTGGCCCTCGCAACGCCTCCGCAGGACCCACCGGCTTCATGCGCGCGGGGCACCCTCGTTGACGTCCGAGTCCACGTCCAGATCGTTGCCGTCGCGTGGGACGTGATGCTCTCCGGTCACATTGGCCAGTGCGGCGATGATCTCGTCGGCCAGCCGGGCGCCGTCGGACGCGCGTTCCGGGGTCGCCTTCACGCGCACGATCACGGAGTCGCCCTTGATCTCCTGGAGCACGACGCTCGGGGCCTTGCGCGTCTCCGTCGAGACGTTGGCGTCGAGGATCGCCTGTACCCGGCTGGGTTTCAGCCCAGCCGCCAGGGTGACCTTCACATCGACGGAATCTGGTTCACGCAACGGCAGCACGGCCGACGCCAGCACGACTGTGTTGGGAATCATCACCCGCTCCTCGCCGCGTGAGAGCGTCGTATAGAGCAACCCAAGTGCTGCGACGATCCCCTCCATCGAGCCGCCGAGCGGACCTGCCTGGAGCCGCACACGTTCGCCGAGCTTGAACGGGCGTGCGCTCAGGAGCACCATCCCGGCGAAGACGTTGCCTAGGGTCTGCTGAGCAGCAAGACCGAGGACGACCGCGGTGAACGCGCCTCCGACCGCGATCGCCTGCAGCGTGATGCCGCCGACAGCCAGTGCGCCCAGAACGGTGGCGACGACGGCCACCAGACGAATCAGAAAGCCAACCGTCCCAGCGGTTGCCGGGTCCATACGCCGAAACAGCGTCGGCGCCACCGTTGAGATATCCCGGGAGATCAGCCAACCCAGAACCAGGAAGAGCACCACGGCGATGACCTTTATGACGGTGTCACCGACGTGAAGATCGTTGATGTGTGTCTCGGCGGCGTTCTTGCCGGCCACGACCGCTATCAGCGCGATCAGCTCCGCTCCCAGCCGCCACGAGGCCCGCCTCACCGCGTGCCGGTTGACCTCAACCTCCAGCCCGACCGCAGCCCATGCGTCGCTGCGCGTCTCGAACATGTGGTCGAGGCTGAGATTCTTTCGCCGCTTGAAGAATGGCGCCATGCGGCTCGTCACCCGGCGGCGCGCGCGACCAGGGACATCTCGCCGCTCAGCGTCTGGCTGGTCGCACCAGTGACCTGAACCTGCACCGTGTCTCCAGGCTCGCCAAGGCCGTCGAAGTTCACGACCTTGTTGTGGCGGCTGCGTCCCCGCAGGCGGCTGGGATCGGTGCGCGACGGGCCCTCGACCAGCACCTCCAGCGTCCTGCCGACGAATCGCTGCGCCCGCTCGGCCGCGCGACGCTGAATCACCTCAACCAGGCGTTCGAGTCGCTCGACCTTGAGCTCATGCGGGATCTGACCGTCCATCTCGGCGGCCTCAGTGCCGCGCCGCGGCGAATAGATGAACGTGAACGCACCGTCGTAACCAACCTCCTCGGCGACCTCGAGCGTGCGCTCGAAGTCCTCCTCGGTTTCTCCGGGGAAGCCGACGATGATGTCCGTCGTGATCGCGCAATCCGGGACGTGCTCGCGGATCAGCGCCACGCGGTCGAGATAGCGCTCGCGCGTGTAGGTACGTCGCATGCGCTTGAGGATCGCGCTCGAGCCGGACTGCAGCGGTAGGTGGATGTGCTCGCACAGGGCCGGCAATTCGGCGTGGGCCAGGATCACGTCCTCGCGCATGTCCTTGGGATGAGGGCTCGTGTAGCGGATCCGCTCGATCCCGGGCACCGCGTCGACGCGTCGCAGCAACTCTGAGAAGCTGGTGCGCGTCTGGCCCGGTAGGTCACGTCCGTACGAGTTGACGTTCTGACCCAGCAGCGTCAACTCGGTGACGCCGTCAGACGCCATCCGATGAACCTCGGCGATCAGGACCTCCGGGTCACGGCTGACTTCACGTCCCCTCGTGGACGGGACGATGCAGTATGAGCACACGCAGTTGCAGCCGACGCTGATCTGCAGCCAACCCTGGAAGTCGCGGGCACGCTTGGCCGGAAGATCTCCGGTGAAGCCCTCGAACTCGAAGTAGCCCTGCGCGGTCAGTGACTCGGTTGTCAGGAACTCCGCCAGCTTGTGAACCTGGCCCGGACCGAACGCCACATCCACGAACGGGAAGCGCAGGAAGACCTCATCCTTGACCGATTGCGCCCAGCAGCCACCCACGCCGATCACCGTGTCGGGCGCCCGCCGCTTGAGAGCGTTGGCCTCGTGGAGGTGGGCGATAAAGCGCTCGTCGGCCTTCTCGCGGATCGAGCACGTGTTGAACAGGATCAGATCCGCCCCGCTGCGCTCCGCGACCTCGCTGTAGCCGAGGGACTCCAGCATGCCCTTCATCCGCTCGGAGTCGTGCTCGTTCATCTGGCAGCCGAACGTCGTGAGGTGATAGGTACGAACGCTCTCCACGGGCGCAAATTTAGCGGCGCGGCCGTCCTTGTCAGGTTTATGACTCCTCGTCAGCTCGAACACGATGACTCAGCAGTCGGCGAGTGTCAGCGGGCGTAGTCGACAGCCCGCGACTCCCGTATGACTGTGACCTTGATCTGGCCCGGGTATTCCAGCTGTTTCTCGATGTCGCGGGCGATCTCGAACGACAGCAACGTGGCGCCGGCGTCATCGATCGCTTCAGGAGCGACGATCACGCGGATTTCGCGTCCCGCCTGCATCGCGTAGACCTTGTCAACACCCTGATGGCTGGTGGCAATCTCCTCCAGGTCCCGAAGCCGCTTCACGTACAGCTCCAGCGACTCACCGCGAGCGCCGGGCCTCGCACCGGAAAGGGCATCAGCTGCCTGCACGATCACCGCTTCAACAGTCTGTGGCTCGACCTCGTTGTGGTGAGCCTGCATCGCGTGCACGACAGCCTCAGTCTCGCCGTACTTGCGTGCGAACTCGCCGCCGACGATCGCGTGTGGTCCCTCGACCTCGTGGGTGACGGCCTTGCCGATGTCGTGCAATAGGGCCGCGCGCCTGGACGTCTTCGCACTGGCGCCGAGCTCAGAGGCCATCATCGCGGCCAGACGAGAAACCTCGACCGAGTGTCCCAACACGTTCTGCCCGTAGCTGGTCCGGAACTTGAGCCGGCCGAGATACCTGACCAGTTCGGGGTGAAGCCCTTGGACGCCGGCCTCGAAAGCGCCCTCCTCACCCGCCTCAACGATGTGCGCCTCGAGGTCAGATCTCACCTGGTAGTAGACCTCTTCGATCCGCGCCGGATGGATTCGCCCATCGAGCAACAGCTTCTCGAGCGTCAGCCGGGCGATCTCACGGCGGACTCCGTCGAAGCCCGAGAGCACGACCGCGCCGGGCGTGTCGTCGATGATGAAGTCGACGCCAGTGAGCGTCTCCAGCACGCGGATGTTGCGACCCTCACGGCCGATGATCCGGCCCTTCATGTCGTCTGAGGAGAGCTGCACAACTGAGACGGTCGTCTCCGCAGCGTGACCGGCCGCCAGCCGCTGCATGACGACGGCGAGGATGTTCCTGACGCGGCGATCAGCCTCGCGGCGGGTGTCGTCCTCGATCTGGCGTAGCCGCCGGGCAGCCACCTGGCGGGCCTCGTCCTCGATCACCTCGACCAACAGTTGCTTGGCACGGGCCGCGGAGACGCCTGAGATCCGCTCCAGCTCGCGGACAAGGTCCTCCTGCTGGTGATCCAGCAGCGTGACACGTTCCGCAATCTCCGCTTCACGCACGTTGAGCTCACGCTCGCGCCGGACGAGCTCCTCACTGTGGGCTCTGCCACCGCCGTTACTGGTGGCCGGTGCTGGTGCCAGCTTCACCGCGGCTGCTGGATCTGGCGTGACTGCCGAAGCGCCGTCGCCGGCCGCTCCAGCGCGGGCTAGACGCCAACTTGCGCCCGTCACCCGCGCGTACACGGCCGCAGCAATCACTATTCCTGCGGCTATCAACGCTGCGGCGACGATGATGTCCATGGTCGTTCCTCTCCAACGGCTCGCTACCGTGCGAGTCGCTCGATGTCTTCACTTGTCAGGAGCGACCGAGCGGCGGGATTCTCCTTCGGTGGGGAGCACTGGTTCCGGGGTCAAAGTTCACGTGTTTTCCTGGGGTTTCGTATCCGGCCATCCCGGCCATTCGTTCGCTAACGCGATCCTAGCGTGCCGTCGGCCTCAGTCGACCCGCGGGCGGTACCGCGAGCCCATTCCCTGACCGCATCGCCCGCAAGCTCGCTGTCATAGCCCTTGCGCGCGAGCACGCCGAACGCACGCTCACGGTCACGGACATCCGCCGGCCCGCTGGGAAACCGGCGGTCAAGGAGCGTCAGCGCGCGCTCGAGCTCACCATCCTCCGCCAATGCCGCCTGGATCGCCGCGGGGTCGACGCCGCGTTGACGCAGCCCGCGGGTGATGCGTTCGTTGCCCCACGACTCGAGCGTGCGCTTGTCCTGGGTGAACACACGGGCGTAGCGGACGTCGTCGAGATAGCCGAACTCGACCAGCTCTTCGATCGCGGCCGCAATCTGATCTTCCGGCAGATCCGCTCGCTCCAGCCGTCCGCGTACCTCCGCGACCGTTCGCTCGCGGCTGTTGATGTAGCGGTATGCCAGCGCCAGCGCCTTCCCGTCGTCACCCGCCATCTTCAGGCACCCACGTCATCGAGCCGGCCGCTGTCTGTCCGCCGCTGTCTGTCCGCTGTCTTCCCCCGTCCCGGCCGCGACCTCACGCAGCGGCTTCAAGCTCCTGCGCCAACGCATCCGGATCCACATCGTCGGTGTGCTCGATCGGCTTCACCAGATCCTGACCGATCCCGAGAATGGCGTAGATCTTCGACTCGATCTCTTTGGCCACATCCTGGTGCTCATCCAGATAGGCCTTGGCGTTGCCACGGCCCTGCCCCAGGCGCTCGTCGCCATATGAGAAGAACGAGCCCGACTTGGTGACGATGTTGTGCTCGATCCCGTAATCCAGCAGGCAGCCGGAGGTGGAGATTCCCCTTCCGAACTCGATGTCGAACTCGGCCTGCTTGAACGGCGCCGCCACCTTGTTCTTGACGACCTTGACGCGCACGCGGTTACCGACAGCCTCGGTGCCGTCCTTGAGCGTCTCGATCCGGCGGATGTCAAGCCGCTGCGAGGCATAGAACTTCAGCGCCCGACCTCCGGGCTGTGTCTCCGGCGAGCCGAACATCACGCCGACCTTCTCGCGGATCTGGTTGGTGAACACGCACAGCGTCTGCGTACGGTTGAGGGTGCCCGTGAGCTTGCGCATCGCCTGCGACATCATCCGCGCCTGCACGCCCACCGTCTGATCGCCCATCTGGCCCTCGAGTTCAGCTCGGGGCGTCAGCGCCGCGACCGAGTCGACGGCGATGACGTCGACCGCCCCCGAACGCATCAGCATGTCCACGATCTCCAGCGCCTGCTCGCCGTAATCCGGCTGCGACACCAGCAGCTCGTCGATGTCGACGCCGATCCGCTGCGCGTACAACGGGTCCATCGAGTGCTCGGCGTCGACGAACGCACACACGCCCCCGAGCTTCTGAGCCTCCGCGAGAATGTGGTAGACGAGCGTTGTCTTGCCCGACGACTCGGGGCCGAAGATCTCGATGATGCGCCCACGCGGCACGCCACCGATTCCCAGCGCCAGGTCCAGTGACAGCGCCCCGGTTGGGATCGCGTCGACCGCGACGCGCGCGCCTGGGTCGCCCATCCGCATCACGGCGCCCTTGCCGAACTGTCGCTCGATCTGCGTCAGCGCTCCCTGCAGCGCCGCCTGACGCTTTGCATCGGACTTAGGATCCGCCGATGCGACAGGCTTGGCGCCTGCCTTGTCCTGTTCGCTCATGCTCGTTTGGCTCCTTGTCTCAATGCCTCTGCGAACCGTCAAGTTACGACTCGGATCGGACGGAACCACAGAACATGCGTTCGTACAAGATTTGGCTGTGCCAAATGTGTGCCGGAACCGTGCCAATCCCGACACAGCTGAATCCGAGACAAAACGCCGATCAGTCGCTCTCGTCCCGCAGCACGCGCGCGAGCAGATCAGTCGCTCTCGCCGTGCAGCACGTGCGCGAGCAGGTGCATGGCAACCGTCGTGGCCCGATCGCGCACCGCGGCCCGGTCACCGGGCAGGTTCCTGCTGCGGGTCAGGACACGCAGCGCCGCAGGGTCCCCCGGCCGGCCGTAGGAGACCGCGAACCAGACCAGCCCGACGGGTTTCTCGGGTGTACCGCCACCTGGCCCGGCGATACCGGTGATCCCAACCCCCACGGACGTCGCGAACCGCCGCCTGGCTCCGTCGGCGAGCGCCTGAGCGACCTCGGAGGACACCGCGCCGTGTGCCGTGATCAACTCGGGATCGACACCGACAAGGTCCGACTTGGCGTGGTTGCTGTACACCACCGCGCCGCCGATCACATATGCCGACGAGCCGGGGCGGTCGGTCAGACGGGCGGCAAGCAGGCCGCCCGTGCACGATTCGGCCAGCCCGATCGTCTCGTCCGCCAGCAATGCTGCGACCTGGTCGTCGATCGTGCTGCCGTCCAGCGAGAACAGCTTGTCGCCGTGGCGATCAGCGATGAACGCCCGCAGCGCGTCGTAGTCGCCCTCCGCAGCCGGCTCAAAACGGGTCGTGACCTCGATCTCGCTGCGTCGCAGGCAGGTGGTGATCTCGAGCGCCGCAAGGTTCAGCCCAGCCGCAGAGGCGGCCCGCAGCGTGTTCGCGATCTCCGCCTCAGGCATGCCGTACAGGCGCAGGATCTCCCGCCGGTACTCGGTTGCACCCGCGATCGCCCGCCCGAATTCCTCGGCCGCGATCGCATCCGGCCACATCTCCTGAAGCTCGCCGGGCGGCCCTGGCAGCACCACGACGGTCGGGCCGCTGCCCTGCATCGGCGAGACGACCAGCCCGGGGGCGGTCCCCCTGGGCTCGAGCACCGTCGCCCCTGCCGGGATCAGCGCCTGTTTGCGATTGGCGGCCCTGAGGGCATCGATATCGGCGTCAGGCCAGCGCGACAGTGCCGAACGGACGATCGCCGCGATGCGCTCCTCAAGATCCTCATCCAGTACCAGTTCGCGGCCACAGAACTCGGCCACGATCTGAGCCGTCAGATCGTCGGCGGTCGGCCCAAGCCCGCCCGTCGTCACGATCACGGAGACGCCCGCAGCCGTCATCTGCTCAAGCGCGGTGACGAGATCGCCAGGACGGTCGCCGACGACCTCGATCATCGCCACGTCGACACCCAGGTCACGCAGCCGCTCCGACACCCACGGGCCGTTGCGGTCCGTGATGATGCCCGTCAGAACCTCTGTGCCCGTGACGAGCACGCCGGCCCGCACGGCTGCACGTCCGGTGAAGACCGCGGCGTCGGTCACCCTTGGCAGGTCGGTCCCGGCGACACTGGGGTGACGCCGTGGGGGGTTACCTTGAGACTGATCGCGCTGCTGCTGCCGCTCAGCGTGTACGGCTTGCCGTTGACGGTCATCGTCGCGTCACTGTTGCCAAGCGTCATCAGCAACTCCGTGCCGCTCACGGTCGGGATCTTCTCGCCGGGACTGAAAGTCTGCGCTGTGAACGCCGGCTTTCCGGCTGAATTCTCAACGCAGACCCAGATGGCGGACGTGGGAACCAATGCGACGGTCGCCTTCAGGGGCGTCGTGGTGGTGTGCGATGTGGTGTTCGTCGACTGCCGGGTATCGGTCGAGGAGCTGCCGGTGTCGGGATGTGAGTGGTGAGCGTCCGTGGTCCCGCCAGTCGTGGGCGTGGTGATGTTGCCGACACCGCCGCTGCCGCCGGCATGACTACCGATGATGTAGAGCGCGACCACAATCACCACCAGCGCGAGGCCGATCACGCTACGCGGCGACATCAACGCCCCCGCTATTCGACTCGGCTCGCGGTGCCGCTCACGCTCGCGCGCGGTGCTTGCAAGCGCACGGGCTTCGTGCTCCATCGGCCGCTCATAGCGCCGCTTAAACTCATCGACAAGCAGTCGGCTGTCCAGACCCAGGTAGTCGCCATAGGTCTTGAGGAAGCTCTTTACATAGACCGGGCCGGGCAGCAGATCCCACTCCTCGTTCTCGAGCGCGCGAAGATACTTGGCACGTATCTTCGTGCTCACCTCAACCTCGCTGATGTCGATGCGCGCACGCATGCGTGCCTCGCGCAGAGTGGCGCCGATATCGGCCATACCAGGAAGCCTACGCTGCAAGCCCCGAATGGACCTGCACAAACCGCTGCAGGCGCCCGGATTCCAGAGTTTTCCGCAGGCCTGGGCTAGTCGCCGAGCGTGTGTTCGGTCGTCGGCGGCTCAAGAGGGTCGGCCGGCGGCTGAGAATCGAGCGCGGAGCTCGAGTCAACGGCCTGGCGTCGCGACGATCCAGAACCCTCTGCCAGCGCCACGAGAATGCGTGGCACGTCGGCCTCTGTGATCAGCACCTGACGCGGCTTGGAGCCTTCGTAGCCTGAGATGATCCCTCGCCGCTCGAGCATGTCGATCACGCGTCCTGCGCGCGTATATCCGAGTCGCAGGCGGCGCTGCAACATCGACGTCGAGGCAGTCCCCATCGAGGCCACCAGGCTGATCGCCTCCTCGAGCAGCGGGTCCTCGTCGGGATCGAAGCCGTCGTCGGAACCACCATCGCCCCCGGCGTCCGACTCGTCGGCCACCTCCTCGAGCAACTCCTCGCGCAGATCAGGCTCACCCTGCTTGCGCCAGGACTCGGTCAGCTCCGCGATCTGCTCCTCGTCGATGTAGGCCCCCTGGATGCGCTGCAGCTTGTTGGTTCCAACCGGCGAGAACAGCATGTCACCCTGCCCCAGCAGCGATTCCGCCCCGTTCTGATCCAGGATCACGCGCGAATCGGTCTGGCTCGAGACGGCGAACGCGATCCGCGACGGAACGTTGGCCTTGATCATGCCGGTGATCACGTCGACTCGAGGCGACTGCGTGGCAAGCACAAGGTGGATGCCGACGGCACGAGCCTTCTGAGCAAGGCGAATGATCGAATCCTCGACATCGGCCGGCGCAACCATCATCAGGTCCGCGAGCTCGTCGATCACACACAGGATGTAAGGCAGCGGCGCCTCCCCACGACCCTCCCGGACCTTGTTGAGCTCCGGCAGCGACCGAGTGCGCGCCAGCGACATCGTGCCGTAGCGCTGCTCCATCTCGCGGACGAGGTTCTGCAGCGCATTCGCCGCCATCTTCGGGCTCGTGATCACCGGCGTAAGCAGGTGCGGGATCGACTCGTAGTGGTTGAGCTCGACCTGCTTGGGGTCCACCAGCACAAGTCGAACCTCGTGCGGATTCGCGCGCAGCAGGATCGATGACAGCATCGAGTTGACACAGGCTGACTTACCCGCGCCCGTGGTTCCTGCGACAAGCAGGTGCGGCATCTTCGCCAGATCGGCGCCGATCGCTCGCCCGGCGATGTCCTTGCCGAGCCAAACCGTGAGCGGCGACCAGTCGGCCGGGGGCTCCTGGAACACGTCCCCCAGGTGCACGATCCGTCTACGCGCGTTCGGCACCTCGACGCCGACGGCGGTCTTGCCCGGAATCGGCGCGAGGATGCGGATGTCCGTCGCTGCGAGCGCGTACGCAAGGTCGTCCTTCAGGTTCGCAACCTTCGACATCTTGGTGCCCGGAGCGAGCCTGATCTCGTAGCGCGTTATGTGCGGGCCGCTGACCTGTCCCACAACCTTGGACTCGATCCCGAAGTGGCCCAGCGCCTCGACCAGGATCCGCGCGGTCTGCGCCTGTCCGGTCGTGTCGGGCTTGGCAGCCTCTCCGGTCGAGCGGACGAGGAAGCGCGCGGACGGCACCCGCCAGAGGAAAGCGGGGTCCTCCGTGACCGATGCGCGGTAGCGACCGGCCGGAGTCAGCTCTTCCGGATCGACATTGCGGCTCGGACCGGCCTCACCGTCAGCCTCAGGCTCATATTCGGCTGCCGCATCGGCATCCTGCTCCGCGTCATCGAGTTCGACGAAGTCCTCGAATTCAATCGGGCTGCCAGCGGCGAGCGCGGTCAGATCCTCGAACTCGCCTTCCGTCTCTGGGTCGGCGTCATCGGCCGAGAAGCTGCGCTGCCCGTTCTCGTTCTCGTAGACGTCGATCGGCGGCGCTTCCACGTGTGTGGGTCTGACCACGAGTTCCGTGTCGTGGGGATCGGGCACGACGACCGCAGGATTCAGATCGTCGCCGCGGAGTCGGGCTGCCCGAATCTCCGCTCGCTGTGTGGCACTTCGTGCCTCCGGCCCGCGCCCCAGGGCATTCGTCGCGTGTCGCCTGCTGCCGTTGATCACCGACGCGAACGTGGCGCCGCTCAGCAGGATCGCACCCGCGATGATCAGAAACACCGCCAGAATGTCGGCACCGGCCGTGGATAGGAGGTGGCTTGAGACGTCGTATTCGATACCGCCGACAAGGCCACCACGAGGTTTGAGCACTGCGGCCGACCAGGCCCCGTCAGCGGGTGTGCGGCCAGGGCCGAGGCCAAGCGTGCCCGCCGCGAATGCCAGCGCGAGCGCCAGCGTGAGACAGATCGTGCCGCTGCGCAGTGGACGTGTGGCCGGCGCGACATCCAGGTCACGCGCCAGCACCCTGGCACCGCCGAGGATCAACGCGATCGGGACCAGGTACGCCAGCTTTCCGATCAACAGCTGAAATCCGCTCAGAACGCCATGCCCGAGCGAGCCGCCGGCCCAAAAGCCATAGGTGACGCCCGCAAGGAAGATGCCGATCGCGATCAGCGCAAGCGCGACCACGTCGATCTGGTGCGGCTCCAAATCCCGGACCCCACGGAGCACCGGACGGCTCGCGACGAGCGAGCGTGTCGCCCGCGTGGGCGGCGGCTTCCTGCCGCGATTCGCGGCCGGCTTCCTTCCGGTGCCGGCCCGCTGGCCCGCACCGGACCTACCGCCCTTGGCGGGTGGCTTCCGTGACTTGTTCGCGGTACGGGCGGCAGCCATTGCTCTACAAGAGGTGTATTTCGCCGCTTGCGACGCACTCCCTGCTTGCAAGACTGGAGTCATGACAGCGATCGTGGCCGTGCTGGCGGGCGGTAGGGGCAGCCGTATCGGCGGCGACAAGTCGCTCATACAACTGGCCGGGCGCGCATTGATCGACTACCCGCTGGCCGCGACTCGCGAGGCCGGTCTGGATGGCGTGGTGATCGCCAAGCGCACCACCCGCCTCCCCCATCTCGACGTCCCGGTGCTGCTCGAGCCTGACGAGCCCGCGCACCCGCTGCTGGGGATCATCACGGCCCTTGAGCAGCATTCGACGGTGATCGCGCTCCCGTGCGACATGCCGTTCGTCCTGCCCGATCAGCTCGTGGCGCTGGCCGCGATCAACGCTGCCGTCGCCGTCCTTGCGCCGGGCGAGCCCTTCCCCGCCCTCTACCGCGACACCGCGCTTCCTCAGTTGCGACTAGCGCTTGAGTCCCGCGCGTCGGTGCGGTCAACGCAGGCGCAATCCGCAGTTGCGCCGGACTCGATCGCACCGGCGCGCGGGACTCAACAGATGACGATCAACACACCGGAGGACCTGGTGGCCGCCGAGCGGCTGATCCGTGGACGCTGAGCGGCTGATCAGTGGGTGTTGAGCGGCTGATCAGTGGGTGTTGAGCGGCTGATCAGTGGGCGTTGACGCGATCGGCCGCAGCCTGGAACTGCTCGGGCGTTGCGCCGGCGCGGCCGGCCACCCAGCAGGCCAACGGCGCCGCAGGCCGCTCTGAGGAGCGCGCAGCAGTCGAGGCGAGCTCCAGCAGTTGATCGACCTGCTCGTCAGTCGGCGGGTCCACTCCCAACTCCTGCGCGAAAGCGGCGATCCACTCGTCCCTGGTCACAAGCTCAGATTAGAGTGATCAGCGTGGATCCGGCAGTCGGCGCCCTCAGGACGATCACCCACGACGGACGGGTGGACACGGTCGCGGTCGAGGAGCCGCTGGAGATCCGCGTGGACGGGGAGCCGGTTGCGGTCACGATGCGGACGCCCGGTCACGACGAGGAGCTCGCCCTCGGCTTCCTGTACGGCGAAGGGCTGATCGATCGTCCGCACGCGGCCGGCCCGACCGAGGATCTGGCCAACAACACGGTCGAGGTGGCCGGGCCGCTGCTCCGTGAGCTGGCAGCACGGCGCTTCTACACCACGTCGTCCTGCGGGGTCTGCGGCAAGGGCGCGATCGAAGAGGTCGCGGTCCAGAGCGCGATGCAACCGCCCTGGAGCGGCGCACCACTGGATCGCGCGCTGCTCGCGGATCTCCCGGACAGGCTCGTGCAGCCCGGTTTTGCTCGGACCGGCGGGCTGCACGCGACGGGACTCTTCGGCATGCGCGGAGATCTGCTCCGCGTGCGGGAGGACGTCGGCCGTCACAATGCGATGGACAAGGTGATCGGCTGGGCGCTGCGCGAGAGCCTGACACCGCTGCACCAATTCCTGCTGTGCGTCAGCGGTCGCTTGTCATTCGAGCTCGTCCAGAAGGCTGCCGTTGCCGGCGCCCCGGTGCTGGTCGGAGTCGGCGCCCCGACGTCGCTGGCCGTCGAAATCGCGCGGGACCGTGGGCTGACGCTGTGTGGTTTTGCCCGCGGCGGACGGGTGAATGTCTACGCCGGCGAACAGCGGGTCAGCTCGTTTTGACGTTCGAGCAGAATAAAGAGTCCTGAAGAGTCTCCCCGAAGACTTCACAGCGGACTTACCATCCTGGTGCACGATGACCACCGCAACCGATTTTGATCGCCCCGCGCGAGTCCTCGTCGTCGAGGATGACGACGCGATCTCACAGGTCCTACAACGGTCGCTGCGGATGGAGGGCTACGACGTACGGATCGCGGCGGACGGCGTTGCTGCGCTCGAGGAGGCCCATGCCTTCCTTCCAGACCTGGTGATCCTCGATCTGGGCCTGCCGAAGCTTGACGGGATCGAGGTTGCCAAGACGCTGCGCGACGGCGACGACGTTCCGATCCTGGTGTTGACCGCACGTGACGCGGTCGAGTCGCGCGTCGAGGGGCTCGATGCCGGCGCCGATGACTATCTGGTCAAGCCATTCGAACGCCAGGAGCTCCTGGCTCGCCTGCGCGCGTTGCTGCGCCGAAGGCCGCCTCGCGGCCAGGCCGCGATCACCGTCGGTGATCTGAAGCTGAACCCCGATACGCACGAGGTGCTGCGTGGCAGCCGCGCACTGGACCTCACCCAGCGTGAGTTCGAGTTGCTCGAATATCTGATGCGAAACGAGCGCATCGTCGTCTCCCGCCAGCGCTTGCTCGACGAGGTCTGGGGCTACGACCCGTTCTCGATGACCAACACGATCGAGGTTTTCGTCTCGAACCTCCGCCGCAAGCTCGAGGCCGATGGCGAGCCGCGGCTGCTGCACACGATCCGCGGCGCCGGCTACGTGCTCAGAGTCTGAGACCGGCGACGCAGGCAGCGTAAATTGGGCTTGATGGCGGACCAACGCACCAAGCTCCGATCGTTCACGCGGGCCGTCCTGACGGCCTACCGGCGTGTACCCGTGCGCTGGCGCCTGGGCGGCGGTTCGGCAGCTCTGACCTTCGTGATCCTCGCCGGTGTCGCCGGCGTAACGGACGTGCTGACCGACCGGCACCTCAGCAACGCATCGAGCCAGCAGCAGGCCGGAGCGATCCAGCAGCTTGCGGCCGAGATCAAGCCCACCCTCCAGGCGGACGGATCGATCACCTGCTCGCCGACGATCTCCCTGTTCGGCAAGACCGACAGGGCCGAGTTCAGGCTGTTCTCGCACAACAGGACATTGCTCTGCTCGTCGAGCTATGACCCCGCCTCATTCAGCCCGACCAACAAGCCGCTGTTTCTCTCGCCGTCCTCGGACCTGCGTCAGACCTACGTGCACAATGGGTACCGCGTCAGCACGATACGGGTGCCGTTGCTCGGAACCAAGCACGGGCGGTTTACCCGGCTGCTATACGCCGAACCGCTCTCAGCGCTCGACGGGACGATCCGCGAGGTCCGCATCTACCTGAGCGGCGGGGTTATCGTCGGCTCGATCCTGGCGCTTCTGGCAGGGTTGTTCGTCGCGGAGCGAGCGATGCGGCCGGTCGTCGAGTTGACCGAAGCGGCACGCGAGATCGAGCGCACCCGCGATCCGACGCTGCGCGTGCCCCAGCCCGAGGCCGACGATGAAGTCGCCGAGCTCGCGCGCACGCTCGAATCGATGCTTGGCGCGCTGGATGCAGCCCGCAACGAGAGCGAAGCCGCGCTGGCGCGACAGCGCGAGTTCGTCGCCGATGCCTCGCACGAGCTACGGACGCCGCTCACGAGCGTCCTCGCGAACCTCGAGCTGCTGGCAGACGAGCTCGACGGCGAGCAGGCCGAATCAGCGAAATCGGCGCTGCGGTCGACCCGCCGTATGCGTCGCCTGGTCGCAGACCTGCTGCTGCTCGCCCGGGCCGACGTGGGTCGCCAGCAACCACGGCGCCGAACCGACCTGGCGGCGCGTCTGACCGATGCCGCGGCCGAGCTTGGTCCCAGCGTCGAGGACCACGACATCACGATCGACATCGAGTCGGCGCCTGTCGACGGCAACAGTGACGATCTGCATCGGCTGGTCCTGAACCTGATCGAGAACGCGCTCAGTCACACTCCCCCGGGTACGCACATCTCCGCCTCGACCGGCATCCGTGACGGCCACCCGACGCTGGTGGTCGAGGACGACGGCCCCGGGATCGCGCCCGAGCTGCAGAGCCGTGTGTTTGAGCGCTTCGTCCGCGGCGGCGGCGACACCGGCGGCGGTGCCCGAGGTACCGGACTCGGGCTGGCGATCGTCGACGCGGTCGCCGGCGCTCATGGTGCGAGCGTGACGCTGCGATCCCTGCCTCAACTCAGGGGCACGCACTTCGAGATCTCGTTCCCTCCGGCACGGATAGATTCGCCCGCCCCGGATGGTCAGCCGCAGGCGGCCGAGGGCGTCGCTGCTCAGACCTCGACGACGACAGGCAGAACCATCGGCCGGCGTCGCAACCGGTCGTAGACGAACGCCGCCAGGTCGTCGTGCAACTCCTCCTGGAGAAGGTCGACCTGGTGGATGCCGTCGGCGGTGGCCCGCGCAAGTGAGCGCTCCACCTCGATGCGGATCTCCTGGCGAAGCTCCTCGGCCTGCTCGACGAACGGAACCCCGCGGAAGATCACCTCGGTCTCTGTGACGGGCGAGCCGTCAGATTCGGAGATTGTCGCGACGACGATGAAGATGCCATCAGCCGAGAGCATGCGGCGGTCGCGCAGCGCCACGTCAGCCGGATCGCCGATGTCGACACCGTCGACGAAGATCATTCCGGATTGCACGCGCTCTCCGAAGCTCGCCCCGCGCTCGTCGATCTCGAGTGGCAGTCCGTTGTCGCCGCTGAAGATGCTGTCCGGGTCGATGCCGACCGCCTCTGCCAGCTGGCCGTGCAGGTGGATGCGCTTGTGGTCGCCGTGTACCGGCAGCACATAACGCGGTCGCACGAGGTTCAGCATCAGCTTCAGCTCCTCGGCATAACCGTGACCTGATGCGTGGATCTGAGCGTCAGCGGTCGTCACAACATCACAGCCGATGTGGTAGAGCCGATCCACCGTCTCGTTGACTGCACGCTCGTTACCGGGGATCGGTGTCGCCGAGAACACGACGGTGTCGCCCTTTCGCAGCTTGATCTGGCGGTGGTCGTTGTGGGCCATTCGCCGCAGTGCTGAGAGCGGCTCTCCCTGAGATCCGGTCGAAATCACCACCACCTTGTGGTCGGGCCAGTCCTCGACCTCCTGCGGCTGGATCAGGATCCCATCAGGCACCTCAATGTGCCCGAGTGATCTCCCGATGCCGACGTTCTTGCGCATCGAGCGGCCGACCAGTGCAACCTTGCGTCCAAGCGCCGAAGCCGCATCGATGACCTGTTGCACCCGGTGGATGTTCGACGCGAAGCTCGTGACCACGATCCTGCCCTCAGCCCGGCTGAAGACCTCCTCGAGACGCGGACCGACGACGCGCTCAGAAGGCGAGAAGCCGGCCCTGTCTGCGTTGGTCGAATCGCCGCAGAGCAAAAGCACACCCTCGCGCCCCAGCTCCGCAAGCCGCTGGACGTCGGCCGGCTCGCCGTCGACCGGCGTCTGGTCGAACTTGTAGTCGCCGGTCATCAGGACTGTCCCCACATCGCAGGTGATCGCAACCGCGCATGTGTCCGGGATCGAGTGGGTCATGTGGATCAGCTCGATGTCGAACGCCCCGGCCGCCACCTCGTCGCCCGGCATCACCTCGACCAGTTCGACGTCGCGCAGCTTGTGCTCGTCGAGCTTTGAGCGCGCCATCGCGATCGTGAGGCGCGACGCGTACACGGGCGGCAGCTCACCGTATTTGCGAAGGTCGCGAAGCACCCAGGGCAGTGCTCCCAGGTGATCTTCGTGTCCGTGGGTGATCACGATCGCTTCGATGTCGTCGACACGGTCACGCAGGTACGAGAAGTCGGGCAGGACGAGATCGATGCCAAGCATCTCCGCGGTTGGAAAGCGCAGCCCCACGTCCACGACCACGATCGAGCCGTCGTACTCGATGACCATCATGTTCTTGCCAATCTCGCCCAGGCCGCCCAGCGGCAGGACACGCAGCTTGTCACTCATGCCTGTGTCGCCTCGATCACGCCGTGCCGCTCAAGCAACCCCTGGATGACTGCCGTCTCATGCGCATCGAGCGGCACGTAGGGCAACCGTGGATCACCCACATCTACACCGATCAGGCCCAGGGCTGCCTTGTTGGTGCAAGCTGCCGGCGCGATCGCCATGTCGCGATAGACGTCAGCCAGTGCGGCGTCGAGTTCAGCCCGGCGCCGCGGCTCATCCACCATCCGCTTCATCTCGCGTCCAAAGACATGGCTGCTGGTCAAGATGCCACCGGCCTCCCCCATATCCAGGACCTGGGCCAGGAGGTCGTCATTGCCGGCATACAGCTGAAGCCCGTCGATGTGTGCGACGTTGTCCGCGTTGGCCTGCTTGACACCGACGATGTTGGTCAGCTGTGCGAGTTCGGCGAGCAGATCGTTGGACATGTCCGCGCCGGTGCGCTGGGGGATGTTGTAAAGCAGGATCGGTAGGTCCGTTGCCGCGTTGATCTCCTGGAAATGGCGGACGATGCCTCGACGACTCGGGCGGTTGTAGTAAGGGTTCACGGAGAGCAGCGCATCGGGCCGCATCGCCGTCGCCCGCTCGGTGAGCTTGATGGCGTGGCGCGTGTCATTGGAGCCCACGCCTGCGATCACCGTCTTGTCGGGGAAGGCAGCCCGAACCTCATCGACAACGAACTCGATGAAGCCCAGGTGCTCATCGTCGTCGAGTGTGGCCCCTTCGCCGGTGGTGCCACAGACCACCAGCCCATCCGAGCCGTTGTTCAGTAGGTGATGCACCAGGCGAACCGCCGCTGTTTCATCGACCGCGCCCTGCGCGTCGAACGGCGTCACCATCGCCGTGAGGATCGTTCCAAGGTTCAAAGTCATTGCTTCCTGATCATTTCATAGGAGCTGCTCGAGGCCGATCACGAGCGGCTCCGGCAACTCCCCGACCCTGCGAACAGCCAACAGCACGCCGGGCATGAACGACTCGCGATCGATCGAGTCGTGGCGGATCGTCAACGTCTGGCCGACGTCGCCGAGGATCACCTCCTCATGCGCTACCAGGCCCGGCAAGCGCACGGAGTGGATGTGAGGCTCAGGTCGGTCAGGAGCAGCCTCATGCATCAGCTGTGCGGTGCGCTTGGCGGTACCGCTCGGCTTGTCCACCTTGCGATCGTGATGCAGTTCGATGATCTCGGCCGCGCG
This sequence comes from uncultured Conexibacteraceae bacterium, assembly GCA_963844665.1. Taxonomy (GTDB): domain Bacteria; phylum Actinomycetota; class Thermoleophilia; order Solirubrobacterales; family Solirubrobacteraceae; genus Palsa-465. Next base: position 460,109 of record CAWJPB010000003.1, on the reverse strand, counting down.
CATGTGACGAGCGGCCTGCGCCGCGAACTGCATCAGCAGCACCGCGCCAATCGCGAAGTTCGGGGCAATCAGTACGTTTGCACCCTCAAGCCCGCGAACGTCGTCGAGATCGAAGCCGGTCGTTCCGACGACGACATGGACTCCGGCGTTGACGGCTGTCTTGATGTTTGCGACAGCAGTGCTCGGCACTGAGAAGTCGACCAGAACCTCCGGCCCATGTTGCGCGATGCCGGCGGCAACATCGAGTCCCAGCTCTGGGTCGATGCGTGCCACCAGTTCCATGTCCTCCGCCGCCTCCACAGCCGCGCAGGTCGTCGCGCCCATGCGCCCCGCGGCACCACTGACAGCGACGCGGATCATGCCGCGGGAGCAGCCTCAGCGCCCGCCAGCGCGTCATCGAAGCGCTGCTGATCGGGTCCGATACCCGCGACCGACAACCTCGCCGGATCCCACAACTCCGCGGCCAGCTCTTCAAGGTCGGAGAGGCTGACCGCTTCGATCTTGGCGACAACCTCATCGAGCCCGAGCAGCGGTGCGCCGGCCAGTGTCTCAGACCCCAGGCGGCTCATCCGCGCGCCGGTCGACTCCAAGCCCAGCAGCACTCGGCCCTTCAGATTCTCTTTGGCCCGCGCGAGCTCCTCAGCAGTTGCGGGCGTGGTGCGGAGCCGAGCCAGCTCGGTGTCGATGATCCGCATCGCCTCGCCGAGGTTGTCCGTGCGCGTGCCCACATACAGCCCGACCTGTCCAGAGTCCTCGTAGGCACTCGTGAATGAGAAGACCGAGTATGCGAGCCCATAGCGCTCCCGGACCTCCTGGAACAGGCGCGACGATGACGTCCCGCCGAAGATCGTGTCGAGCACCCGGAGCGAGAAACGGCGCTCGTCGTGGCGTGAGAGACCGGGCCCGCCTATACAGAGATGGAACTGCTCGGTGTCCTTACGCTCGAAGCGCCGTGTCCCGGGCGTCGGCACCGGTGCGGGCAGGTAGGGCGCGCCAGCGGGCGCGCCCGACGCATCATGAGAGGGCAGGTGACCACCGGCGAGCGCCACCAGCTCGTCATGGTCAACCGCACCCGCGGCGGCGATCACGATGCGTTCCGGGCTGTATCGCGATGCATGGAAATGGGCGATTTCGGCGGCGGGAGTGTCGGCGATCACCGAGGCATGACCGATGATCGCCCGTCCCAGCGGGTGATCCCCGAAGATCGTGGAGCCGAGCACGTCGAAGACCTTCTCCTGGGGATCGTCCTCGTACATCGCGATCTCCTCGAGAATCACCGCCCGCTCGGAATCGATCTCAGTCAATGTCGGCCTGAACACCATGTCCGCGATCACCTCGAACGCCAGCGGCAGGTGCTGGTCGATCACGCGTGCGTAGACGGAGGTCGTCTCCTTGCCGGTGCCGGCGTTGAGCTCGGCGCCCATACCGTCGAAGATCTGGTCGATCTCCAACGACGAGTATTTCGACGAACCCTTGAACAGCAGGTGCTCGAGCAGGTGTGAGAGGCCCGCCTCAGATTCGGACTCGGCGCGCGAGCCCGTCCCGATCCAGAATCCCAGCGAGACGGACCGGACGGAGGGCATGCGCTCCGTCACGATCCGTACGCCGGAATCGAGCGTCGTCAGTCGATGCTCGAGCGTCACTTGACGTTCAGCCTGTTCAAGCTGGCGTCAGCCGCGGTCGGGGTCGCTGTCACGAACCCGTTCACTGCGATTGCGGTCCCGGTCGCGGTTACGATCGCGGCCACCACCACCACCGCCGCTGCGCTCGCGCCGTTCGCCGCCGCCATTGGAGCCGGCGCCCGCGATCTCCGCGAGTTCCTCAACGCTCTTACCCTCGATCTCAGGATCATCGGCGAGCCGCAGGCCGATGCGCCCGCGCTCGCGGTCGACCTCGACCACGCGCACGGCAAGCTCGTCACCCTTGTTGAGCACCTCTTCGACCGTCGCGATCCGACGACCCGGGGCGACGTTGGAGATGTGCAGCAGGCCATCGGTGCCCTTGGCGAGCTCGATGAAAGCCCCGAACGTGGTCGTCTTCACGACCTTGCCTGTGAACTCGTCGCCGATCTCGACTTCCTTGGTCATCGAACGGATGCGGTCGACCAGGCCGTCGCCGAGTTCCCGGTTCGACGCGTAGACGAGAACCTGGCCCTCGTCGTTGACGTCGATCTGTGACTCGAACTCCTCCTGGAGCGCGCGGATCGTCTCGCCACCCTTGCCGATCAGTAGGCCGATCTTCTCGGGGTCGATCTTGATCGTCGAGATCCCCGGGGCATACTTGGACAGTTCGCCACGGGGCATGTCGATGGTCTCGTGCATCTTGCCCAGGATGAACTCGCGAGCGTTCTTGGCCTGCGCCAGGGCGTCACGCATGATCTCGAAGCTGACGCCCGTGATCTTGATGTCCATCTGCAGCGCAGTGATCCCATCCCCCGTACCGGCGACCTTGAAGTCCATGTCGCCGAGGTGATCCTCGACGCCGGCGATGTCGGTCAGGACGATGTAGTCATCGCCCTCCTTGATCAGACCCATGGCAATACCGGCGACCGGCTTCTTCAGCGGCACGCCGGCGTCCATCAGGCTCAACGAAGAGCCGCAGACGCTGGCCATCGAGCTCGAGCCGTTGGACTCGAGGATCTCTGAGACCACGCGGATCGTGTAGGGGAACTCCTCCTGGCTCGGGATCATCGGCACGAGCGCGCGCTCAGCGAGCGCACCGTGGCCGATGTCACGGCGCTTGGGACCGCCCAGACGGCCGGCCTCGCCGACGCTGAACGGTGGGAAATTGTAGTGGTGGAAGTACCGCTTGGAGGTCTCGAGACCAAGCGTGTCCAACCGCATCTCCTCACGCGTGGTGCCAAGCGCAACGCTGCTCAGTGCCTGCGTCTGACCGCGGGTGAACAGTGCTGAACCGTGCGTACGCGGTGTGACCGAGACCTCGATCTCAATCGGTCGGATCTCCTCGGAGCCACGGCCGTCGGGACGGATCTTCTGGACCGCAATGCGCTCGCGGATCAGCGTCTTCTCGAGCTTGTCGGCGGCGCGCTGAGCGTTTCCGCGGGCCTCGTCGTAGTTCTCGCTCTCCGGGTCACCGGAGTACTGCTCGACGATCGCCGCCTTCACGGCCTCCGTCTGGTTCTGGCGGTCGAGCTTGTCCTCAACAGACGTGGCCGCGGAGAGCGCCTCGCCGTGGGAAGCCTTGACCTGCGCGTAGAGCTCGTCTGGGACGCCTGGCGCGACGAACTCGATGGTCGGCTTGCCGGCCTGCTCCTTGAGCTCGACCTGAACTGCGACGAGCTTCTTGATCGCGTCGTGGGCGATGTCCAGCGCATCGAGGATCTCAGCCTCGGGGATCTCATTGGCCCCGGCCTCAACCATCGTGATGCCCTCGGCGGTGCCGGCCACGATCAGATCGAGGTCGGTGTTGTCGAGGAGGTCCTCCTCGTTGGGGTTGATCACGAAGTTGCCGTCGACCTTGCCAATGCGGACCGCGCCAACGGCGTGGGCCACAGGCGCTCCTGACAGCTGCAGTGCCGTGGAGGCACCGTTGATCGCCAGGATGTCGTAGGGGTTGACGTGGTCGACCGATAGCGGCATCGCGACCAGCTGCGTCTCGTAACGCCAGCCCTTGGGGAAGAGCGGACGGATGGGACGGTCGATCATGCGGGCGGTGAGTGTCCCCTTCTCACCCGCGCGACCCTCGCGCTTGAAGAATGAGCCCGGGATCTTGCCCGCGGCGTACATGCGCTCCTCAACGTCAACCGTGAGGGGCAGGAAGTCCGCGTCGCGGAGGTTTCCGATTACTGCGGTGCACAGCACCATGGTGTCGCCCGCTCGGACGACAACTGCGCCGGAGGCCTGCTTGGCCAACTTGCCGGTCTCGAACGAAATCTCCTTGCCGGCGATTTCGACGGTCACGCGCTTAACGGCGTCAGACATATTCAGTTTCCCTTCTGCTCCGCCCTTCGGTCGGCGGAGTGCTTCGTTTCTCTTATCTCTAATCCGAACGCTGCAGATGCTAGCGGGTGGGGCCCGTGCAGCCGTTTTATCCGGGAGTCTCACCCTGCGGCCCGGCGAGCGCTCGGCGACCGCTGAAGAAGCTCCCGAGCGCGGCATGTTGAATCTGCGCGAGCGGGGGCATGCTGATCTGACACATCGCGTCGCCTGGACTCGATTTGCGCGTAAGTGCTCGCAAATCGCACGGTTTTGAGCAAATGGCTCGAAAGTCGAGAGGTTTGTCAGATTCGGCTCATCGGACGGCGAGCCCCGACACCGTCGGGGCGCCACACATACACAGACAGCCGAGCTCTCAGGCCCCGCCGAGCACCCACTCAGAGTCCAGAAAGCCTCCCAAACCCTGCAACCGCGGGCCAAAAACCGCACCAAAAACCAGTAAACGGACCGGCCAGTCCGCTTGTGTTAGTCTATGCGGACCGACAAGTCCACTTCTCTCCTCTTCAACCACCTTCACCAAACCGGAGGCCCTGTGTCCGCCCAAACCAAAACGAATAACCGCTGGCTGGTTTTGGTTATAGCTTGCCTCGCGCAGTTCATGGTCGTGCTCGACAACACGATCGTGAACGTCGCGCTGCCGTCGATTCAGAAGGGTCTCGACTTCTCGCCCTCAGAGCTGCAGTGGGTCGTCAACGCCTACACGCTGATCTTTGGCGGCTTCCTGCTGCTGGGCGGACGCGCCGCCGACCTGCTCGGCCGGCGTCGTCTGTTCATCGCCGGCGTGGCGCTGTTCGCCAGCGCCTCGCTGCTGAACGGCCTGGCCCAGTCTTCGACGATGCTGATCCTCGGCCGCGGCCTCCAGGGCCTCGGCGGCGCGCTGGTGTCTCCGGCGGCGCTCTCGATCATCATGACCACCTTCCAGGACAGGTCCGAGCGCACCCGCGCACTCGGTGTCTGGTCGGCAATCGCAGCCGGTGGCGCCGCATTCGGGCTTCTGCTCGGCGGCATCCTCACCGACCTCGTCTCCTGGCGCTGGAACTTCTTCGTGAACGTCCCGGTTGGCGCCATGACGATCATGCTGGCCGCGCGATTCGTGCCGGAATCACATGCCGACCTGGGCCATCGCCGCTTTGACGCGGCCGGTGCGGCCACCGTCACCGCCGGTCTGCTGGCGATCGTGTTCGGGATCGTCAAGGCACAGGCCTGGGGCTGGGGTTCAACCAAGACGCTCGGCATGCTCGTGCTCGGGTTCGTCCTGCTGGCCGCGTTTGTGCGGATCGAGTCGAGTTCGACAGCACCGCTCGTGAAGCTCTCGATCTTCAAGGTACGTTCGATCGCAACCGCGAACGGCGTGATGATGCTGGTCGCCTCCGCACTGTTCGGGATGTTCTTCTTCGTGTCCCTCTACGCCCAGGATGTTCTCCACTACAGCCCGCTACAGGCTGGATTCGCCTTCCTGCCGCTGTCGCTGGGGATCATCGTCGGCGCCGGCATCTCACAGGCACTCATCGGGCGACTCGGCGTGCGGAACGTCTCTGTGATCGGGCTGATACTCGCAACCATCGGCGTGCTGCTGATGACGAGGGTGCCGGTCCACGGCGTCTACCTGACCGATCTGCTGATCGGCTTCATTCCGATGTCCATCGGACTGGGTCTGGTGTTCGTGCCGCTGACGCTGCTCGCCACCTCGGGCGTCAGCAACGACGACGCCGGACTCGCGTCGGGCCTGTTCAACAGTGCCCAGCAGGTCGGCGGCTCGCTCGGACTCGCGATCCTGGCGACGCTGTCAGTCCAGCACACCAAGAACCTGATCAGCTCGGGCGTCAATACCACCCAGGCCACCGTCTCCGGGTACCACGTGGCGTTCCTTGCCGCGGGGATCATGATGGCCGCGGGCGCGGCCCTGCTCGTGCTGCTGCTGCGCAAGCGGCACCTTGAAGGCGTTGAATTCGATCCTGCCGCGCTGAGTGCGGCAGCGTGAGAGACTCCCGCAGATGAGGAAGGACGCGGAACGCAACCGTGAGCGCGTGCTGGAGGCCGCCGACGCGATGTTCCGCGAGCGCGGCGTCGAGGTCAGCGTCGGCGAGATCGCCGACGCTGCCGGCGTCGGGCGCGGCACGCTGTTCCGGAACTTCAAGAGCAAGGACGAGTTGATCGCGGCCGTATTCGTCGAGCGCCTTGGTGAGGTGCTCGACTACGGTCGCGCTCTGCTCGTGCACGACCCAGACGATGCCGAGGTCACGTTCACGTTCGTCGCCGGGTTGGTGCGCCGCCAGGAGGAGAACCGCGCGCTGATACAGGCCGTGACCGACGACCCGTTCACGACGGCATCCGGGATGCAGCAGGCACACGCGGCGCTGCTCGAACTGTCGGGCGCGCTGATGGCGCGCGGCAAGCGCGTCGGCTCGATCAGACCTGAGGCGACACCAACCGACCTGATGATGCTGATCAAGGGCCTCTGTATGTACACGCCGGCGAATGTCCCGCTCCCCCCTGAGACGATCCAGAGGCATCTGGACCTGGTGCGCGCGGCACTGACCACACCGGAGTATTCGCGACCCCTCACCGGCGAGCCGGCACCGCTACCCGTCTGAGAGCCGCGGAGTGCTGTCACCGCGAGCCGGCAGCGTTTACCCGTCTGAGAACCGGGCCAGCAGCTCCCGCAGCTCTGCGCCGATCAGCAGAGCGCCATCGAAGACAACCGTCGGCGTGGTTACGACACCGCCGCGCACGCCGCCTGTGAAATCGCCCTGGACACGGTCCATGACCGGCTGAGAGCGTCGGTCGGCCTCGAAGCGGCCCAGATCGAGCTCCAACGCCTCTGCGCGCGCCCACAGGTGTGGGTCCTCCAGGCGCCCCTGATCCGCAAGGACGGCATCGTGCATCTCCCAGAAGCGCCCCTGCGCCGCAGCCGCCTCAACTGCACAGGCAACCGCCCACGCACGCGAGTGAGCCGATCGCACCGGGAAGTGACGGAACGCAAGCTGCGCACGGCCGCTGCCAACGAGCTCGATCAGCCGCACGTGCAGGACGGCGCAGTACGGGCATTCCAGATCCCCGTATTCGATCAGCAGCGGTGCACTGACAGCGCCACGCACGTGGTCACGCTCGGACAGCTCGGGGATGGGCGCTGACCGGAAGTCAGCCATCGGATTCGCGCGGCAACCGGCCGCCAGGACTCAGACGGCCGCGAGCCCGTCGAAAATAAGGTTCGCGCCCGGCAGCTCGCCGGGCGAGTCCGCCTGGTAGCTCCACCTGACCGTCGCGTCGGGACCCACGATCACGAGCGCACGCTGCGGGAAGCCGCCGGGGTGATACACCCCGAACGCGCGACACGCAGCTCCCTTCGGCTCGAAGTCCGAGAGCTGTGCCATTTCGATGCCGAGCTTCTCCCTGAACGCCGCCTGCGACCACACCGAGTCGCAGGAGACGCCGTACAACGTCGCTCCCTGGTCGGCGAACTCGTAGCGCAACGCGTCGTAGAGGCTCAGCTGGTCCGTGCAGACCGGGCTGAACGCAAACGGGTAGAAGACCAGCACAGTCGTATGACCGTGCAGGTCCGCATCCCTGAACTTCTCGCCCGCGTGGGCCTCGAGACTGAACGACGGAACCGCCGTGCCAGCCGCGAGTGGACTCACTTGCGCAGGCCGAGCTCTTTAACCAGCGACCGGTAGCGCTCGAGATCCTTGCGCTCCAGGTACCTGAGGAAGCGGCGACGCTGGCCGACCAGCATCAGCAGGCCGCGACGCGAGTGGTGATCCTTCTTGTGGCTGCGCAGGTGTTCGGTTAGTTCGTTGATGCGCTCAGTCAGCAGCGCGATCTGGACCTCGGTCTTGCCCGTGTCCTGCGGGGAGTCGCCGAACTTGTCGACGAGCTCCGATTTCTTTTCCTGTGTGAGACTCATTCGACCCCCGAGGCTAGCAGTTCGCGCGTGTTCTCCACATCGCGATCGATCTGTGAGATCAGCGCCTCGACGCTGTCGAAGCGCTCCTCGCCGCGCAGTCTGGCGACGAACTCGACCGTGAGTTGCTGTCCGTAGAGATCACCATCGAAATCGAGCACGTACGCCTCGACGAGCGGCGCGAGTCCCTCGCCGAAAGTCGGCCTCACGCCGACGTTCACGGCGGCCAAGTGCTCACCGACACGGCATGCGTAGACCCCGTGACCAGGGCAGACTATCTCCCGCGCCGGCACCAGGTTCGCGGTCGGAAAACCGAGTTGGCGTCCGCGGCGGTCGCCGGTTACGACCTCACCACGCATCCGGAACGGGGCCCCAAGCAGCTCAGCTGCACGCTCTACCGCGCCCTCGAGGATCAGGGTGCGGATCCGGGTTGACGAAACGGCGCTGCCGTCGACCTGCACAAGCGGCACAACCCGCGTCTCGAAGCGGTTGTCGGCTGTCAGCAGCGAGGCGTCACCACGGGCGCGATGACCGAAGCGGAAGTTTTCACCCACGGAAACACTGCTCGCGCCGAGCGCCCGGACGAGCACGGAGTCGATGAACTCCGGGGCCTCCACCGACGCAAAGCCGGGGTCGAACGGGACGACGACCAGCTCCCCGACGCCGAGCCCCGCGATCAGATCCCGCTTGACGTCGAAGCTGGTCAGCAGCTTCAACCCGCGAGCCGGCTCGACAACCATCGCCGGGTGCGGATCGAACGTCAACACCGTGTCGTTGCCGGCGATCACGGCCCGGTGCCCGACGTGCACGCCATCGAACTCGCCGACCGCAACGCTGCGTGGGCGCGGCTCAACGTCACTGAGGGCGGTTACGCGCATCGGGTCAGGAAGCGTAGTGAGTCGGAGCGTCGGGGCGCGGGATGTGGCGGAGCGCCAGCTCCAGCGGGAGCAGGCGCTCCGGGTCAGCGTCGGTCACCTCGAATTCCCCGATCCGGGTGCGCCGCAGGGCCGTGCAATACGCGTCGCCCAAATCCGCGATCAGCGATCGCACATACGTTCCCGACGAGCATTCGATCACGAAGTCGCGCTCGGCGCCTTCGCGGCGGGTCTCCTCGAACCTATGCACATTCACCTCACGCATAGGCATCTCAACCTCGATGCCTGCACGCGCCAGCTTGTATGCGCGCTTGCCGCCGATCTTCACCGCCGAGTATGCGGGCGGCCGTTGTCGCACCACGCCGGTCGGCAGCGCCAGCTCGCCTTCCGGAACGCGGCCGGTGACGGTGATCGAGCCCTCAGGGTCTCCGGTGGTCGAGACCTCGCCGAATCGGGCCGTGACCTCGTAGCGCTTGGGTAGCTCCATCACGAACCGTTGGATCTTTGTGGCTCGACCGACCAGGACGATCAGCAGGCCGGTCGCGAAGGGGTCAAGCGTGCCGGCGTGCCCGACCTTGACCTCACGGCCGAGGCGCCGCCGAACCTGGGCTACGACATCATGGGATGTGATCCCGGCGGGCTTGTCACACAGCAGCAGCCCGTCGCCTGCCGGCGTGTCGCTCACTCTGCTTCAGAGAGCTGTCCGTCGAGCTCGCCACGTAGGAAAGCGATCAGCTCGTCCCAGCTCATCGAGGTGCTGAAACCGGCAGCGGCCCGATGGCCGCCGCCTCCCTGGGCGCGTGCGATCGCCGACACGTCGACACGTGTATCGCTGGCCCGGAGCGAGACCTTGCGCTGACGGGCGCCCTCAGGCGACTCGGCAGGCTCACCGGGGCCGCTCAGCCGGTCCCGCACAAGCGCCGCCATCGCAGTGCCGCGAACCGCCCTGAGGTGGTCGATCACGCCCTCTGAGTAGCTCGCCTCGGCACCGGTTGCCTCAAAGTCCTCCGCGCTCAGCTGCGAAGCGGTGAGACGGCCTCCGTCGTAGCGCTGGGCGTTCAGCAAACCGCGCGCCAGCAGGGCCAGTCGACCGAACGGCACGCCCTCGTAAACCTGCTGGTAGATCGAATGCACATCGACACCGGCCTCGATCAGCTCCGCAGCCATCTGATGCGCCCGCGGGCCGGTGTTTTCGTACATGAAGCAGCCGGTGTCGGTGATCAGGCCGACGTAGAGCGCCTCAGCGATCGTCGCTGTCAACTCGACGTCGAGCGCCCGCACGAGGTCCCAGATGATCTCGGCCGTACACGATGCTGAAGCGTCGACGTAGTTGAGGGTGCCAAACCGGGTGTTGTCATGGTGGTGATCGATGTTCACGATGCGGCCCCAGCCTCCGGCCGGGCGCAGGCTCTCAGCGCCCGGATTGCGCTCGATGTTGCCGCAGTCCAGGAACATGATCCGGCGCTCGTCGAGATCGGCAGGGGGCTGCGAAACGAGCCCCTCGAGTGGCAGAAAGCGGTACTCGTAGGGAAGCGGCAGGTCGCTCTCGGCGATGAACATCAGCGCGTCGTGACCGAGCGCCGTCAGAACCTGCTGCATTGCCACCAGCGAGCCGAGCGCGTCACCGTCGGGATGCTCGTGCGTGACCACGATCGTTTTGGATGCGGACCGCAGCTCGTCGATGACGGCCGTCCGCGCTGCGTCGATCACGTCCGGGTCGCTAACGCTACTCATCCGACGCCGCCTCCTGGTCCAACAGTTCGCTGATTCGCATGCCGCGGTCTACCGATTCGTCATAGCCGAACGTCAGCGTTGGGGTGTGTTTGAGCCTGAGTGCCTGCGAGACCCGGGCCTGCAGGAACCCCCGAGCCGACTCGAGGCCCGCGAGGCTCCCCGCGCGCTCCTCGTCGTCACCCAGGATGCTCACATAAACGCGCGCGCTGCGCAGATCAGGACTGGTCTTGACGCCGGTGACAGTCACAAAACCGACACGGGGATCCTGCAGGTCCTTCGTAATGGCGTCGCTGAGCACTTCGCGCATCGCCTCATCGACGCGCCGCATACGTGCACCGGCCATGCTCTCCCACACTCCACTTCGGACCGTCAGACGAGCTCGCGCTCAACCTGACGTGTGGCGTAGGCCTCCATGACGTCGCCCTCCTTGACGTCGGCATAGTTCACGAGCACGATCCCGCAGTCATAGCCGGTGGCAACCTCGCGGACGTCCTCGTTGAAGCGTCGCAATGATCCGATCTCGCCGTCGTAGATGACCGTGCCGTCGCGCACCAGGCGTACCTTGTCACCGCGCGACAGCTTCCCGTCGGTGACATGCGAGCCGGCGATCGTTCCGACCCGTGAGGCGCGGAAGATCTGGCGGACCTCGGCGCTGCCGACCGCCTCCTCGACCTCTTCTGGCGCCAACATCCCCTGCATGGCGGAGCGCAGTTCGTCGATCGCGCGATAGATCACCGAGTAGTGACGGATTTCGACGCCCTCGCGCTCGGCGACGGCGCGCGCGTCGCCGACGGGGCGCACGTTGAATGCCAGGATCACGGCGTCGGACGCGGCGGCGAACATCACGTCTGACTCGGTCACACCACCGACAGCGGCACGGATGACGTTGACCGAGATCTCGTCCTGGGGCAGCTTCGAGATCTCGTCCTGCAGTGCCTCCAGTGAGCCGGCGACATCAGACTTGATCACAAGGTTGAGCTCCTGGAGCCCGCTGCCGAGGATGTCCTCGAGCGAGATGCGCTTGCTGCGCTGACGCGCGAGCGACTCGGTCTTGAGCCGGTTGGCACGCTCACCCGCGAGCTGGCGGGCACGGCGGTCGTGTTCGACCACCCAGAAGCGCTCGCCGGCCTCCGGCACACCGTCAAAGCCGAGCACCTCGACCGGCTCACCCGGCATCGCCTGCGTGACCCGTGCGCCCGTGAAGTCGTGCATCGCGCGAACGCGACCCCAGCTGGCCCCCGCGACCAACGCATCGCCGACCTCGAGCGTGCCGCGCATCACAAGGATGCTGACGACGGGCCCACGACCCGGGTCGAGTTTCGACTCGATCACCGTGCCGGAGGCGGCGGCTTCCGGGTTGGCGCGCAGCTCCATGATCTCCGCCTGGGCGACGATCGTGTCGAGCAGATCGTCGAGGCCCTGCCTGCTGCGGGCCGACACGTCGACGAAGTCGACGTCCCCGCCCCACTCGACCGGCTGCAACCCGAGCTGGGTCATCTCGGTACGGACCCGAGTCGGGTCCGCGCCTTCCTTGTCGATCTTGTTGACCGCGACAATCATCGGCACCTCGGCCGCCTTGGCGTGGTCGACCGCCTCCTGCGTCTGCGGCTTCACGCCGTCATCAGCCGCGACGACGATCACCGCAAGGTCGGTGACCTTGGCTCCGCGGGCGCGCATAGCGGTGAACGCCTCGTGGCCCGGCGTGTCTAGAAATGTGACGGTGTGCCCGTCGTGATGCACCTGATATGCGCCGATGTGCTGGGTGATTCCGCCAGCCTCACCCGCGGCCACCTCGGTCTCACGGATCGCATCGAGCAGCGAGGTCTTGCCGTGATCGACATGGCCCATGATCGTGACGATCGGGGCGCGGTCAAGCAATTCATCGTCGGAGTCGTTGAAGACGACCTCCGCCGCGGTCTCGTCCTCCGCATGGACGATCTCGATCTCCTTGCTGAATTCGACGCCGAGCAGCTCGATGGTGTCGTCGGACAGCGTTTGGGTCTGGGTCTTCATCTCGCCCAGCTCCATCAGCTTCTTGACGATCTCCGGGACACGAACGTCGAGGTACTCGGCCACGTCCTTGAGGGTCGACCCGGAGTTGATCCGGATTAAGTCAGGCGTGGCCGTTGTCTGCGCCGGACGCGACTCTGCCTCCTCGTCGTAGACCCCACGACGACGGCGTCCACGGCGCTGGCGCCGCGGTGGCTGGGCAGGGCCGCCGCCCGGCGAGCCGGGAGTGGCCGGGGCGCGACGCGAGGCCTGGGCGTCAATCACGACACGGCGTCGCCCGCCGGCGTTGCCGGGGGTCCGCTCGCCCTGAAGCGAGTCGCGAGTCGGGCGCTTGTGGTGATCTGAGTCGGTGCGCGCCTCGCCTGTGGCAGCCTGAGCGTCAGCGGCCGTGGCGGCCGGTTCGTCGCTGGGCCTGGCGCTCGTCGGCGCGGGCTTACCGGCTTCGGCCGCCTTCTCCCCTTGGGGCTTGCCTGCCGCAGGCTTGGCGGTGACGGTCTTCTCCGCCTGAGGCTTGTGCGCTGAGGTGGGCTTGGCAGCCGCCGTGGTCTTATCAGCCGAAGCGGGCTTGGCAGCCGCCGTGGTCTTATCAGCCGAAGCGGGCTTGGCAGCCGCCGTGGTCTTATCAGCCGAAGCGGGCTTGGCAGCCGCCGCCGTGGCCTTCTCAGCCGAAGCGGGCTTGGCAGCCGCCGTGGTCTTCTCAGCCGAAGCGGGCTTGGCAGCCGCCGCCGTGGCCTTCTCAGCCGAAGCGGGCTTCGCAGTCGAGGCGGACTTTGCTGGAGTTGATTTTTCGGCGGCCGACTTGGCCGTAGACGCGCCGGCGGAGCCGTTCTTGGCTGCGGATGGCTTATCGGCCGCGGACTTGTCCGCCGCCGGCCGCGCCTTCGCTGCAGCGGCCGGCTTCGGCGCGCGCTGCTTTGGTGCTTCTTCGGTGGACTTGGTCATCTGTCTCTCAGTGTAGATATGCGGTCAGTGCTGAAAAAGCCGGTCAGGACTCGGTCGGAACCTGGTCTGATCCCGTGCCCGCCAGCGCCTGGTGTGCTTCGATGCCGCAATAGCGCGAACCCGGCAGCGCCGCGTTCGGACAGCGGCGCCCGTTGGTGAGGATCGCATGGCAGCGGCCACTGGTCTCCTCCTCCTCGTAACCGGTCTCGACCTCTTCGGCAGCGAACTCGGTCTCCGAGCGGATGTCGATGCGCCAGCCGGTGAGCCGGGCTGCCAGGCGCGCATTCTGCCCCTCGCGCCCGATCGCCAGTGACAGCTGGTCGTCAGGCACGATCACCGTCGCCTGCTTGGCCTCGTCGTCGACCAGAACCTCGCGCACGCGTGCGGGCGACAGCGCCTTGGCCACGAACCGCGCCGGTTCCTCGTTGTAGGGGATGATGTCGATCTTCTCGCCCCGCAACTCGGACACGACCATGCGGACCCGCGACCCGCGGGGGCCGACACAGGCGCCGACCGGGTCGACGCCGTCCACGTGTGACACGACCGCGATCTTCGAGCGGTAGCCAGGCTCGCGTGCGACGCCGGTGATCTCCACCAGGCCGTCAGCGATCTCCGGGACCTCGAGCTCGAACAACGATTTGATCAGCTCGGGGTCACGGCGCGAGACGATGATCGACGGGCCCTTTGTCGAATTCGACACGTCCTTGATCACGGCCTTGATCCGCTGCGAGTGGTCGTAGCGCTCGCCGTCGACCTGCTCGGATTTGGGAAGCAGCGCCTCGACACGCTCCCGTAGCTGCACGAGTGTGTAGCGGGAGTCGGACTGCTGGACGATGCCGGTGATCAACTCGCCAACGCGGTCCCGGTACTCCTCGAACATCATGTCGCGCTCGGCCTCACGAATGCGCTGGAAGATCACCTGCTTGGCGGTCTGCGCGGCGATCCGGCCGAAGTCATCGGGAGTGACGTCCTCAGTCTCAATCTGGTCCTCGAACTCCTTGAGCTTCTCGAGATCGATCTCGGGCGCGGGCGGCTCGCGCATCTCGCCGGTCTCAGGGTCGACGCTGGGCTCCTGGTCGGTGGACGCCTCGATCAGCAGCTGCTCCTCGATTTCGGGCGGGATCTTCAGTTCCCACACCGTAAAGTCACCTGTATCGCGGTCCATTTCAACGCGTGCGTACGGAGCCGATCCGGGCGTCTTCTTGTAAGCCGACAGGAGCGCGTCCTCGAGCGCTTCCATGAGCTTCTCGGCGGAGATGTTCTTCTCGGCGGCAAGGCCGCGGACGGCTTCAAGGATCTCTTTCGACATTGGTCCTCTCAGTCACCAGGTACAAGGTTGGAGCGAGCGATCTGCTCATACGGGATCGACACGACCCCGTCGCCGGCAGCAATCGTCACGTCGTCGTCGGAGACTCCGACGAGCTCGCCGGTCACGCTGACCGAACGGTTCGCGTTAGCTTGCCGGCCCTCACGCGCGTCGCGCAGGCGCAGCTGCGCGCGACGCCCGAGGAAGCGGCGGTAATGCTGGGGCTTGGTCAGCGGACGATCCTCCCCCGGAGACGAGACCTCGATCGCGTAGCTCTCCTGGTACTCGCTCAGCAGGTGCGTGACCTGCTCGCAGTGGGCGAACGTGACTCCGTCCGGATGGTCGATGAAGAGGCGCAGCGTGTCCCCGTCGATGACTTCGACGAGCAGCACTTCGATATCAGGCGCATCGGTGGCGATGCGCGATTCGATATCCGTGGTGAGTGCTGACAACGCGTCCTCTCTGACTAAAGGTCATAAAAAAAGCGGGCGAGCGCCCACTTCCAATACTGCCCGCCGGTTTTGCTCCGGCATTACAGAAGCTGTGGGGCTAGCGTAGCACCGGAGGGCGCCCGCGTCAGCCCTCGCAAACGGGCCTGCGATCGACTGGCGCGGGCCCGTCAGTCGCCGGTTCCGCTGCGCGATGCGGCCCGCTCGGCCGCATCGCGGGCACGGTCACGATACGTGCGGTAATCGGTGCGCCCGGGCTGCATACAGGCGGCCAGCGCAAGCGGTTGCCTGGCCTCGGCGTGGCGGCCGAGCATCTGCAGGCAGCGGCCCAGGCAGAACAGTGCATAGTCGTTGGTCGGCGCCAGGTCGACGACCGCCTGGAACTCCTCTGCGGCCTCGCTGTAATGCTGGGTTTGGAACAGCGACCTGCCCAGCGCCTCCCGAATCGAGGTGCTGTCCGGTGAGAGCTTGCTCGCGCGCCGTAGCGGCACCGTTGCCTGGTGATAGTGACCATCGGCCAGCAGGGCCGAACCGCGGCTGTACAACTCGTACAGGTCTTCCATCGCTTTACTTACTGTAGTGCAGGGGTCGGCGCGTCCTGCGCAGCTCTCCGCAGTCGCTGGATCTCATCGAGGACCGCGGCGGCGACCTGCTCTTTACCCGCACGCGGGACCTGTTGTTCGTTGCCGTCGCGACTCAGGATCGTCACCTCGTTGTCCTCGGCGTCGAAACCGATATCGGCGCGTGAGATGTCGTTGATCACGATCGCGTCAAGGTGCTTGCGCTCGAGCTTCTCGCGCCCGTAGGCCACAGCTCCGTCGCCGTGTTCGGCGGCAAACCCGATCAACGACTGGTGAGCATCCCGCTGCTTCGCGAGCGTCGTGAGGACGTCCTCAGTCGGTTCGAGTTCGAGTTTGACCGGCGTCTCCTGATCGGTCTTCTTGAGTTTCTGCTCCGACGGGCTCGAGGGCCTGAAGTCGGCCACGGCGGCAGCCATCACGAGCACGTCTGTCGAGGGGAACTCTGCCGCGCACGCGTCGGCGAGCTCAGCCGCCGTCTGCACCCGAATCACGCGCACCCCGTCCGGAATCGCGAGTGCGACGTTTGCCGCCACCAACGTCACGTCAGCCCCACGCCTGACCCCCTCGGCTGCCAGGGCCAGTCCCATTCGCCCCGAGGATCTGTTGCCGATGTACCGAACGCTGTCGATTGGTTCTCGCGTCCCGCCCGCGGAGATCAGCACCCTCAGGCCGGCCCATTCGACGGGCCGGTGCGAGGTTGCCGCATCGCCGCCGTGCCCAGAAGCAACGCGTTGCGACGTGAGCTGTTCGACGATCGCCAGCAACTCAGCCGGCTCACGCAGCCGCCCCACCCCGCGCTCGCCGTGCGAAGCAAGGTCGCCCGCGGCGGGTTCGATCACCGTCAGACCACGTTCCGCGAGCAGGCGCACGTTGGCCTGGGTGGCCGGGTTCAGGTACATCCGGCTATTCATCGCCGGTGCGATCGCGACCGGACAGGCAGCCGCGAGTGCCGCGGTGGTTACGAGATTGTCGGCGGCACCCGTGGCGAGCTTGGCGATCGTATTGGCGCTTGCGGGCGCGATCAGATAAAGGTCGGCGCGCTCGACCAGCGCCAGGTGGCTGATCGGGGCGCGCTCCGGGACCGGCTCGCCGGGATAGGCCCCGCGTGCCGGATCGGACTCGAACTCGCTCGTCAGTACGGGCGCTCCCGTGATGCCCGCAAACGAAGCCTTGCCGACGAACTGTTCGCTGGTGGGAGTCTGGATGACTCTGACGGCGTGACCCGCCTTGACCGCGAGCCGTGCGGTCTCGAGCGCCTTGTAGGCCGCGATCCCACCGCTCACGCCGATCAGGAGTCTCAAGCTAGCTCCGGTCCAGGGGGCCGCGACGTCGCGGCCCGGTTTGAGGGCCTACCGGTAGTGGTACTTCAGCTTGCCCTGAGCGACCTCTTCCAGGGCGATCGTCAGGTAGTTCTTGGAGCGGGTCTCAACCATCGGCGGCGGAAACTCATCGAAGGTCCCTTCACCAAGGTTGTGGTAGTAGGAGTTGATCTGGCGCGCACGCCGTGCGGCCACAACCACGCTCGCGTAGTCGGAATCGACGTGTTCAAGCAGTTTGTCGATACGGGGAGAGATCACTTTTTGCGGCCCTTCTGTCGCTTGGTCGTCGAAGTCTGTTCCTCCAAGAGTAACGCGAGCGCTGTACGAGCCTTCTTTGGCGCTCCGCTTCCGCATACAGACAGCAGAACGCCAACGAACGCTGCGACCGGCGGCGGGCCGTATCTGATCGAGCGTCAGACAGCGCCTCGAACGGTGTCAGGCGCTCGCCAGCTCGTCGCCAACGATCGCGGCCAGGGCGTCGATCGCCTCTTCCAGGCGATCGTTCACGACCACGTGCTGGAACTCGGGCTGCGCGGCCAGCTCAGCGTCGGCGGTCTCCAGGCGACGCCTGACCTGCTCGGAGGTGTCCGTGCCGCGACCGATCAGGCGAGTACGCAGGGTGTCGCGCGAGGGTGGCGCGATAAAGACCTGAACGGCCTCCGGCATCTTCTCGCGGACCTGCCGGGCGCCCTGGACCTCGATCTCCAGCACGACCGGAAGCCCATCCACGACTCGCCTCTCGAGCTCCGAGCGCAGCGTGCCGTAGCGATTGCCGGAGTACTCCGCCCACTCGACGAAGTCGTCGCCGGCGACGCGGCTGTCGAACTGCTCCGGCGTCAGGAAGTGATACGCGACACCATCCTGTTCCCCGGGACGCGGCGCCCGAGTTGTGGCCGATACGGAGAGCTCCAGCTCCGCGATCCGATCCAGCAGACCACGGATCAGCGTGCCCTTACCGACCCCAGACGGGCCAGTGATCACGAACACCTTGGGCACCTGGTGCGTGCGGGATCGAGCAGGAGCGCCGAGCGCCGCCTACCGGCGGCGCATCAGCTCAACGAGTTCGCCGCGCTGTCGCTGCGAGAGCCCACCGATCGTCTTCGATGGAGAGATCCTGCAGGTCGACAGGATCTTGTTGACCTTGACGCGCCCATACTTCGGGACGGCCAGCATCAGGTCGAAGACCTTGGCGGTTTCCAGGTATTCAGGCGGATCCAGGAGCAACTCATGAATCGGCTGACGGCCCGCCTTGAGATCGCGCTTTAGCTGCGCGCGGCGGCTGCGAATGTCGTTTGCGCGCTGTAGCGCCTCCATCCGCTGGACGAGTGAACGCTCGGGCGCAGCGATGGCTTTCGTAGGGGAATCAGTGACCGGCGGCATGGCGGGCGACTATACATCTTGCGGGCACCCGATCAACCCCTTCCGGACCAATTTCGGCTCGACCTCAACCTTAGCTTGAGCATTGTCGAGGAAGGTTCCGACAATCAGCCAAGTTTGCAGGCAGTTTCCTGGACGTATGGAGGAGCGCACCTGGCGGCCCCCTTTATCACACATGACCACCGATAGGTGACAACCGCAGCGTTGCCGCAGCACATATCCGGAGCCCCATTTCGACGCCGTGACTCGCGATTTTTGAGCCTCTTGCACTAAAGGCCGGCGCGCCGGAATCAGGTGCTGAGCCGCAACGGCGTCAGGACGCCGTCTGCGGACTCCGCATAGAGCTCCTGAAGCGAGACCACCGCCGGCTCGCCGTGGGCCGCGGCGGCGATCGCCCTGACCGCCGCGATCCCGCCTGACATCGTCGTGATACACGGGATCCGATTGGCGACGGCGGCGGCCCGAATCTCATAGCCGTCGGAGCGGGCACCGGTGCCGACCGGCGTGTTGATCACGAGGTCGACCTCACCGCGTGCGATCGCCTCGACGACGTGCGGCGAACCCTCTGAGAGTTTGTTGATCGTCTGCGATGGGATCCCCATGCGAGCAAGCGCCTTGGCGGTTCCGCGCGTCGCGAGCAGCCTGAAGCCAAGGTCATGCAGCTGAATGGCGATCCCGGTCGCGGCCGATTTGTCGTGATCGGCAACCGTCAGGAACGCCGTACCACTGGTCGGCAGCCGCGCGCCGGCAGCGGCTTGGGCCTTGGCGAAGGCGGTCGGGAAATCGCGAGCGATCCCCATCACCTCGCCGGTAGATCGCATCTCCGGCCCCAGCAGCACATCGGTCCCGGCAAAGCGGTCGAACGGCAGTACCGCCTCCTTGACGCAGACGTGACCGGTCGCGACCTCGCTGGGCAGGTCCATGTCGACGAGCTTCTCCCCCAGCATGATCCGGCAGGCCAGCTTCGCGACCGGCAGGCCGATGGCCTTGGAGACGAACGGCACCGTGCGCGAAGCGCGCGGGTTGGCCTCGATCACGTGCAGGCCCTCCCCGGCGTGAATCGCGAACTGCACGTTCAGCAGTCCCACCACCCCAAGGGACTTCGCGATCCCGGCAGCCTGTGCGCGGATCTGATCGAGCATCTCCCCACCGAGCGAGTGCGGCGGCAGCACGCAGGCCGAGTCACCGGAGTGGATACCGGCCTCCTCGACATGCTGCATGATCCCCGCGATCCAGACGTCCTCGCCGTCACATAGCGCATCCACGTCTACCTCGACCGAGTCCTCGAGAAAGCGGTCGAGGTAGATCGTTGGACTGCCGCCGACGGCTTGATTGGCGCCCACCCCGCCCACCCCGCCGATCACGCCCACGCGCTCGAGATAGTCGCGGAGACCATCAACGCTGTAGACGATCTCCATCGCGCGGCCGCCGAGCACGTAGCTCGGACGCACGAGCAGCGGGAAACCAACCGCGGGAGCACGCTCGAGCGCCTCCTCAGGTGTCGTCGCCGACGCGTAGGGCGGCGCCTTATAACCGAGTCGGTCAAGCAGCGGTCCAAAACGGGCGCGGTCCTCGGCAAGGTCGATCGCGTCGGTCGTGGTCCCCAGGATCGGGATTCCGGCGGCGCGAAGCCCCGCCGCAAGCTTCAGCGGCGTCTGGCCGCCGAACTGAACGATAACTCCGTCGGGCTGCTCGACCTCACAGACACCAAGCACGTCCTCGAGCGTCAGAGGCTCGAAATAGAGCCGGTCTGAAGTGTCGTAGTCGGTCGAGACAGTCTCCGGGTTGCAGTTGATCATGACCGCGTCGCGCCCGGACTCGCGCACCGTCTGGGCGGCATGCACGCAGCAGTAGTCGAACTCGATGCCCTGGCCGATGCGGTTGGGTCCTGAGCCGAGGATCACGACGCTCGGTCGCGACCCGCGCTCGACCTCGTGTTGGGCCACCGGCAGGCCATCGCTACCCACTGGGCGCGGACGCTCCCATGCCGAATAGAAGTAGGGAGTGCTCGCCGCGAACTCGGCCGCACAGGTATCGACCGATTTGAACGTGCGCTGCCCGGCAAAGGCCGCCTCGGGCTCGTTCGCTACGGCCTGGAGCTCCCGCAGGAACCACGGATCGATGCTCGTCAGATCTCTTAGCTCAGCCACCGAGCGGCCGCGCCGCAGCGCCTCCAGCAGCTGATCGAACCGCTCGGGGCCGGGCTGAGCGACGAGCTTCAGGAGTTCGGTGTCCTCAGCTGGAAACGTCGGCGCAGAGTCCAGTTCACGCGAACGCAATGCCTTGCCAAACGCCTGCCTGAAGGTCCGTCCGATAGCCATCGCCTCGCCGACGGATTTCATGTGTGTCGTCAGACCCTGCTCGGCGCCGGGGAACTTCTCGAACGCGAACCGAGGCCACTTCACCACGCAGTAGTCGATCGCCGGTTCGAAGCTCGCCGGGGTTGCACGCGTGATGTCGTTTGAGATCTCCTGAAGCGTGTAGCCGACCGCGAGCCGGGCCGCGATCTTTGCGATCGGGAAGCCGGTCGCCTTCGAGGCCAGTGCGCTTGAGCGTGACACGCGTGGGTTCATCTCGATGACGATGATCTCCTCGGTGGCGGGGTTCACAGCGAACTGAACGTTCGAGCCCCCCGTCTCAACCCCGATCGCACGGATCACCTTGATCGCCTGATCGCGCAGTTGCTGATACACCCTGTCCGTCAGGGTCTGCTGGGGCGCGACACAGACGCTGTCACCCGTGTGGACGCCCATCGGATCGAGGTTCTCAATCGAGCAGACGATCACGACGTTGTCCGTGCTGTCGCGCATCACCTCGAGCTCGAACTCGCCCCAGCCCAACACGGACTCGTCGATCAGGATCTGACTGATCGGCGAGGCGTCCAGACCGCGTCCGATGACCGGCGCGAACTCGCTCATGTCGTGCAGCACACCGCCACCGGCACCACCGAGCGTGAACGCCGGTCTGATGATCACCGGCAGCCCGATCTCCTCGACAGCCGCCCGAGCCTCCTCGAGCGTGTGGGCGATCGCCGAGCGCGGCACTCTCAGCCCGCATCCGAGCATCGTCTCGCGGAACAGGTCCCGGTCCTCACCGCGGTTGATCGCGTCGATCTTGGCACCGATCAGCTCGACCCCGTAACGCTCGAGCACGCCATTCTCATGAAGGTTCTTCGCGAGGTTCAGCGCGGTTTGGCCGCCGAGCGTGGCCAGCAGCGCGTCCGGACGCTCGCGCTCGATGATCTTTTCGACGGGGCCGGGCAACAACGGCTCGACATAGGTGGTGGTGGCCACCTCCGGGTCGGTCATGATCGTCGCGGGATTGGAGTTCACGAGCACCACCTCGTACCCCTCCGCCATCAACACCCGCGCAGCCTGGGTGCCCGAATAGTCGAACTCCGCAGCCTGGCCGATGACGATCGGACCCGAGCCGATCAGCAGGATCTTCCTGATGTCCTCTCTGCGCGGCATCAGCGGGCTTCCCGAATCGCGTCGACGAACCGGTCGAACAGGTAAAGCGAGTCGTTCGGCCCCGGTCCGGCCTCCGGGTGGTACTGGATCGTCCCGCCCTGAACATCGAGCAGGGTCAGGCCCTCGACGGTGCGGTCATACAGGTTCACGTGGCTCAGCTCGGCGGCGCCGAAGTCAGTCTCCCAGCGGACCGGCTCATCGCCCTCGATGCGCTTCGAGCCACCCGGGCCGAGCACGGCGAAGCCGTGATTCTGGCTGGTGATCTCAGTCAGCCCGGTCGCCAGATCCTTGACCGGATGGTTGGCGCCGTGGTGACCGAATGGCAGCTTGTAGGTCTCCAGGCCCACGGCCCGGCACAGCAGCTGGTGCCCCAGGCAGATCCCGTACACGGGCCTCTTTCCGACCAGCTCGCGGACCGTGTCAACGACGTAGTCGAGCGCGGCCGGGTCACCGGGGCCATTGGCCAGGAAGAACGCATCGGCGTCGGATGCCAGCAGCTCACCCGGCCCGACCGTGCACGGGTACAGCGTCAGATCGACACCCCGGCTCGTCAGCTGGTACAGGATCGAACGCTTCACGCCCGTGTCGATCATCGCGATCCGCACCCGATCCGCTGCGGCGCCGGCGCCGTCGAGCGCGACGGGCGCCGGCGGGGTCACCTCGCGAGCCAGATCGCGTCCGATCATGGGCGGCTCGCTGGCGATCAGAGTGCGCGCTTCCGCCACAGACAGATGCTCGGGGAAGACGCCACCGAGCATCGCACCCTGATCACGGATGTGGCGCACGAGCGCTCGTGTGTCGACGTCGGTGATCGCAGGAACGCCCTCGCGCGTCAGCCAAGCCAGCCATCCAATGGTCGCGCTGGGCGCGTCGTCATAGTCGACTGCGGCGCGCATGATCGCGGCACGCGCGTGAATCCCGTCGGATTCGAAGGCGCCGTCGCCGACCCCGTAGTTCCCGATCTGCGGATAGGTGAACGTGATCAACTGTCCGGCGTAACTCGGGTCGGTCATCGCCTCCTGGTAGCCGGACATGGAGGTCGTGAAGACGATCTCCCCGACGGCATGCCCTTCGGCGCCGCAGCCGATCCCGTCGAATCGCGCTCCATCCTCGAGCAGAACGTATGCGGAGCGGGTCATGCGACCCCCTTCAGCGTCGCGCCGGCGGATCCAAAGGCGAGCGCTCCGTTCGCGACCGTGAGCTCGACCACTCCCGTCAGCCTGCGACCGTGAAAGCAGCTGTTCTGTGAGCGACTCGCGTATCCGCCCTCACCCACGACCCACTCTCGGTCGAGGTTGACGACCACAACGTTGGCGGGCTCGCCAACCGCGATCCGCGGAACCGGCAGCCCGTACAGCGCGCCACCGGCGGTCATCCGCTCGATAACCAACGCGAGCGGAAGCACTCCCGGACTCACGAGCTCCGTGTAGACCGACATGAACGCGGTCTCGAGCCCGGTCGTGCCCATCGGCGCAAGCTCGAACGGCATCTCCTTCTCGTGGCGCGCGTGCGGGGCGTGGTCGGTCGCGATGCATGCGATCACGCCGGAGCGCAACCCCTCGATCACGGCCTGGCGATCGGCCTCGGTGCGCAGCGGCGGGTTCATCTTGAGGTTGCTGTCCAGGCCGAGCACCGCCTCGTCAGTCAGTGTCAGATGGTGGGGCGTGGCCTCGCCGCTGACTCGAGCCCCGGCTTGCTGTGCGGCCTCCAGCGCCAGCACCGACTCCACGCAGCTGAGGTGCTGGAAATGCACCCGAGCGTCCTCATACAGCGCCACCGCGGCGTCGCGCGCCACGTAAGTCGACTCGCTGATCGACGGGATCCCAGTGACCCCCAGACGTGCTGACACCGCGCCTTCGTGCATGACTCCGGCACCCGACAGAGACGGATCCTCCTCATGCAGGGCGATCACTCCCCCGGCCAGCCGCTGGTACTGGAGCGCCTTTCGCAACATCCCCGCGGCGACCACCGGCTTGCCATCGTCGGTGAAACCGAGCGCCCCGGCATCCGAAAGCGCTGCCATCTCCGTCAGCTCAGCTCCCGCCAGCCCGACCGTGATCGACGCCAGAAAGCCGGTTGGAACCAGCGCCTGCTCACCAGCTGTGGCGGTCAATGCCTGCAGCACACTCACCTGATCGACCGTCGGCGCGGTGTTCGGCATCGCGATCACCTGGCAGAAACCGCCAACCGCCGCCGCCATCGTTCCGGTCTCGAGGTTCTCCTTGTACTCCTGCCCCGGGGTACGAAAGTGCACGTGCGGGTCGACGAATGCCGGGAAGACGTGCTTCGCGCTTGCTTCTACTGTCGGGGTCTCGCTTGACCCCGACAGCGCTCCAGGTGCACCCAACTCGGCGATCCGGCCGTCCCGGATCAGGATGTCGTGGGGCTCATCAAGACCCGCCCGCGGGTCGAGTACGTGGGCGCTCCGGATCAGCAGCTCGGCCGGCTGGGCGCCGCGCTGAAACAGCATCGGAGCGCTCACTAAGCCACCGCCTGCAGCATCGGGGCCCCCACAAGGAGTTCGTAGAGCACGGCCATGCGCACCGCAACCCCCGACTTCACCTGGGCGCCGATCAGCGCGACGGGTGAGTCGATCGCCTCACCAGAGAGCTCAACGCCGCGGTTCACCGGACCCGGATGCATCAGCAGTTGCCCTGGCCGCAGCCGCCTCAGGTTGATCTGATAGCGCTGGGCGTACTCGCGCAGCGACGGTACGTAGGCGTCGTGCATTCGCTCGTTCTGCATCCGCAGGACATAGACCACGTCTGCCTGATCGAGGTCATCGAGGGCCGGCTTGGCAGCGCAACCCAGCGCCTCGATCTCGCGTGGGATCAGCGTCGGCGGGCCGCAGACGGTGACCGTCGCTCCCATCCGCCGGAACGCGAGGATGTTCGAGCGAGCCACGCGCGAGTGCAGCACATCGCCGACGATCCAGATGTTGAGGCCGTCGAGGCTGCCCAACGCCTGGGTCAGCGTGAAGACGTCGAGCAGTGCCTGCGTCGGGTGCTCGTGTTTGCCGTCACCGGCGTTCACGACGACAGCGTCGGTCCATTCCGCGACCTGCTGCGCGGCTCCGGCGTAGGGCGAGCGGATCACGATCGCGGCCGGATCGTAGGCACTCAGCGTCTGAACGGTGTCCTTGAGCGATTCGCCCTTGTCCACGCTCGAACCGGCCGAGCGGATGCTCACGACATCTGCACTGAGCCGCTTGGCCGCGAGCTCGAAGCTGGAGCTCGTGCGCGTCGAGGACTCGTAGAAGAGGTTGACGATGGTCCGGCCCTTGAGCGCCGGGACCTTCTTGATCTCCCGGCCGGACACCTCCGCGAACGACTGGGCACGGGCCAGGACGCGCTCGATACCGGCGCGATCGAGGTCGTCGATCGACAGCAGGTGACGGTTCATACGACGCTCCTCTCTGCGGCCGGACCGACCGTGACCTCATCGGAGGCGTCAAGCTCCTCAACGCGCACGTTGACGCGCTGATCTCGGGCGGTCGGCAGGTTCTTGCCGACGTAGTCAGGCCGGATCGGCAGCTCACGGTGGCCGCGGTCGACGAGGACGGCCAGCTGTACCCGCGCGGGACGTCCGTAGTCGAACAGCACGTCGATCGCTGCGCGCGCGGTGCGTCCGGTGTACAGCACGTCATCGACGATCACAATCGTGCGTTCGTCGAGCGCGAAGTCCAATTGCGTCGAGTGCACCACCGGGCTCGCACCTGGGTCTCGCAGCCGCAGGTCGTCGCGATAGAAGCTGATGTCGATCGTCCCGAACGGAACCTCCGCGCCGACCAGATCGGCAATCATCCCGCGCAGGCGGTCGGCCAGAACGGCGCCGCGGCGATGCACGCCGACAATCGCAAAGGCGGCCCCTTCTCCCGCCTCCGGCGGCGGGTTCTTCTCGACGATCTCATGGGCGATCCGCACCAGGGTGCGCCGCATGTCATCGCGGTCGAGTGCGACCGTGTGTTCAGCCAATTTGCGTCCTTCCTGGCCTCACGGGACCGGGTTAAAGGCGACAGTTCAGCTGAAGCTATCAGGCTCGGCGGGCGCATCGCGATCCGACCAACGCAGCAGCTTCGGCTCACCGCGCTCTGGGAACGGGAGCTCGATCGTGTCGAAGTCGTGCGGCAGCACGGTGTTCGCGAAGATCTCGCGTGCCTCGTCCCGCAGCACGCGGGTCGGATAGCGGATCGATAGGTGGTAGAGCGCGAGCAGTTTGACCTCGGCGTCGTGCGCGATTCCGGCGGCCTGTGAGGCGGTCGAGTGGCCGGTTTGGTGGGCTCGCTCCGCCTCCTCGATCGCGAAGGTCGCCTCGTGGATCAGGACGTCGCTGCCGTGGGCGGCCTCACGCAACGCGTCGACCGGGCGCGTGTCCCCGGAGATCGTCAGCTTGCGGCCCGAACGCGAGGGGCCCATGACCTGCTCAGGCGTGACCCCGTTGACGGTCTCGCCGCGCTGGACCCGCCCAAAGTCCGGTCCCTCCTGCAGGCCGGCGCTGCGAGCCGCATCGGGATCGAAGACACCGGGACGCTGGTGCTCGCTGAATACATATGCAAGTGCCGCGCCGCGGTGGGAGACGGCCACGGGCTCGATCTCATAGCCGTCGCGCTCGAGGATCTCGCCGTCAGCTAGCTCGACCACGTAGAGCTCATAGCTTGTTGCACCGGCGTAGCGCATGAGCCCGTCGACGAGATCGCGCAGACCACGCGGACCGTGGATGTAGAGAGGCGTCTCGCGCCCACGCAGGTCGAAGGTCTTCAGCATCCCCGGCAGCCCGAGCCAGTGGTCGGCGTGCAGGTGGGTGATCAGGATCTCGTCGAGTTCGGTCAGGCCGATCGAGCGCAGCAGCTGTCGCTGGGTGCCCTCGCCGCAATCGACGAGGATACGGTCGCCGCCGCGGCGGACCAGCAGTGCCGGCAGACCGCGACGCTGCGTCGGCAGCGAGCCGCCGGTGCCCGCGAAGAAGACCGAGAACTCCATCGCCGCCAGTGTGCCAATCCGCGAGTACGCTGGTGCTGTGCCAGCCGTTCAGCCCTCACCTCATCCGGGGCGTCGGGGCGCTCGCTACCGCTCGTTGCCGCTGTGGTTGCAGTGGGTGCTGCCATTCAGCATCGCGGCTCTGTTGATCATCGCGCTGGTGGTGTTCGTGCACCATGAGACCGACGACGTCCCCCAGTACGCGAACACGAACAGCAACGCGATCGTCGAGCAGAACCGCGAGGACACGATCATCGTCCGCCAACAGCAGGCGCCTCGCGTGTCCAGGCTGGCCGCCGGTGTCTCGGCAACCGTTGGCCTGCGTGACGCGGTCGATCGCTACATGACCAGTCAGGTCAACCACGGGTTCATGGCGGGGCCGCTCAAGGGCACCGTCTGTCACGCTGTGGGTGGCACCAGCACGCGGCAGGTGCTGAAGTGCGACGTGACCGCCGCAGACGTGACCTACCCGTTCGACGGTGTGGTCGCGGCCAGGGTGATCACCTACTGCCAGCGGGTGGCGCCGCCGACACCGAGCATGAACGTGCCGGTCAGCAAGCGCTGCATCTGAGCCGGGCCGGGGTTGTCCTGCGGGTGACGTTGTCCTGCGGGTGACGTTCTCCTGCGGCTGGCCTTCTCCTGCGGCTGGCCTTCTCCTGCGGGTGACGCTTGAGCGGCCGGCTGTGTGGGGGTGACTTTTGCGAGCCCGTCACCTGTGTCAATGTCGTAACACCTGCTGAGTCAGGACACGTACACCCGCAATAGTCCGGCGATGCGCGACCCCAAGCCAGGCTCCAGGCCAACAAGTTCGGCGGTGCCAGGCCGAAAGTCGACGACCGTAGAGCAACTACCTGCAGAATCTGTCAATCCGCCATCACCGCCCGAGATTTGCTCGAAAACGCACGACAATCACGCGCTTTCGAGCAAATCACAACTGATCGGATCGGTTTGTAAGTTCGAGCAGGTTCGAGGCCGCGGCGACGCCGAGATCATCCGGCTCTCGGCCCGGCAGCACGGTCAGATCCACCGGATTCAACTGCGAGCGGCCGGCATCGGGCGAAGCGCGCTGGCCCATCGGCTCATGACCGGCCAGCTTCAGCAGGTGTTTCCCTCAGTTTTCCGCGTTGGACAGCCGGCGGACCCACGATTTGGGCATGCGATGGCCGCCGCGCTTCGATTCCGTGGCAGCGGAATCATCACGGGGCTGGCCGCGGCAGATCTCTTGGATATCCTGGACACGACGATCCGACCGGCTGCGAGCGATCCCATCGATGTGCTGCTGGTCGGACACGGCGCCCACTCGGTTTCGGGCATCAGAGTCCACCGCATCAAATCAATCGCCGGCAGTGACTTTCGATGGCGACGCGGCATCCCGATCGCCGCTCCTGCTCGAGCTTTGCTCGATGTCGCCGGCGTACTTGATGAGCTGGAGTTGGAGTCAGCTCTGTTCACGGCGCTCGATCGTGGTCTTGTACGACCGTCCCAGATCATCGACGTGATCAATCGAAACCAGTTCGCCGCAGGTGTTGCTGTGCTGCGCACTCTGGTCGGTCGACCAAAGCCGCTGCAGGGCACCCGTTCACAGTACGAACGCCGTCTCCTCCAACTCCTGGATCAGGCCCAGCTGCCGATGCCGATCACGAACGTCAGCGTCGCCGGGCACACAGTCGACCTGTACTGGCCCGCGCTCAAGCTCGTGGTCGAATTCGACGGCTGGGCATTTCACCATGGGCGCTCGTCATTCGAGACCGATCGCCTTCGAGATCAGGACCTCGTCGCCACCGGCCATCGCGTGATGCGAATCACCGCGCGCCAGATCCACCACGCGCCGCTCGCGATGATCGCCAAGCTGGCGACGGCGATGACCACGATCCGACTCGGTCTACAAGAACCAGCCGCCGACTGAGTCGATCAGAATGGCCGCCTACTCAGTCGATCAGCACAGTCGCCAGGTCGGTCCACTCGCGGATCGGCACACCGCTTGCGCCAACCGACTGGACGCAGACATGGTCGGCACCCGCCTCAAGCTGCGCGCGCACGGCGCCCGCAACCTCCTCGGCCTCGCCCTGGGGCACCATCTCATCGACGAGCATCTGGCTACCGCCGTCTGAGAGCGCCTCCTCGGGGTAGCCGAGGCGCCTGAGGTTGTTGGCGTAATTGCTGAGCTTCAGGTAGCGCTCGGCATAAGTTCGGGCCTTGGCACGCGCGACGTCTGGATCGTCGCCTACGACGACCGCCTGTTCGGGCGCGATCCAGGCACCGGCCCCGAGTTGCTCCCGCGCGATGCGTGTGTGCGCCGGCGGCGTGAAGTACGGGTGCGGACCGAGTGTCCGCTCAAGACTGAGATCGAGCATCTTGGGACCCAGGGCCGCAAGCGTCATCCGCTCGCGCGGAACGGGTTGATCGGCAGCCGCAATTCCGTCCAGGAATTCGCGGGTCTTTGTCAGAGGGCTCTGGTACTCGCTGGTGGCCTCCGGATGGCCGATCCCGATGCCGAGCAGCAAACGTTCTGGAAAGTCACGCTCGAGCATCCAGAACTCGCTCGCCAGCTCCGAAGGCTTGTATTGCCAGATGTTGACGATGCCGGTCGCAATCACGAGCGTTTCCGTGGACTCGAGCATCGGCCGCAGTCTCAGAAGCCGCGGCGAACCGCCCAGCCACAGCGCACCAAATCCCAACCGCTCAGCAAGTGCCGCCGCCGTGCCGTAATCCTGTTCGCCCAGTGCGCCGCCGATCCAGACGCCGAATCTCGTCAGTTCCATGGGATAAGGCTTGCACAACCATCCGCTTGGGCGCCCAAGATGTCCGCAGCGGCCACGACCGCTAATCTCGCCGATGGCTCCCCGCCATCAGAGCGCCCGTAGCTCAGGGGATAGAGCGTCCGCCTCCGGAGCGGAAGGTCGTAGGTTCGAATCCTATCGGGCGCGTAGTGAAAAGCCCCGCTAAGGCGGGGTTTTTTGTTGCCCGACCCCGAATGCTCGGAGTGATATGGAAACAGTTTGGAAACAGAAGCTCGGCGGAGTGTTTCCACGCAGCCGACATTGCGCGGGGCCAGGGTGCCCACAGAGTCCACGAGGGTCAGGTGGCGCAACTCCGAGCCTGGCTCACGTCCACTCTGTTCGTGGAAGCCGAGTCGATCTCGCCGGAACATGACTCGCCGGTCACTGTCGCGGAGAGTGCGGAGCGGGTCGCGCTGCTCGACTGCCTGGCACTCCAGCTAGGTGGCCTCGCAGGCGACTGTCGCTATTAGCCCAATTAATGCGCGAAGCGGCAGGCAGGCAGGGCTTCCCCTTTCGTGGCCAAGCACTCGTCAGCGGTTCCCGGAGCCAGATGAGTCCTTTTCGATATTTGCGAATCGCCCAACTGGCCGTCCGTATGTCGCCCTCAGGCGGGAAAGCCGAAGGGGTCGCTGCCCGCCGTAAAGGGCAACACGTCAACAGCTCCCTGACACACATCATCACGAATGCGAAACGTCCGGCTGCCTCCGCGCCCAACCTCACGCCGCAAGCCAACGGTGACCTTCACGACCCCAACGCATCCCCCACCGGGCTGCGTCGACGGCGCATCCTGCCAGTCGTAGAGGATCGACGCAGACGCACCGGTGCCGAGCCGCACGACCTCCACAGGATGTCCCGCCAGGTAGGTCTGCGTGACAAACCGGACACGAAGCTTGCGACCAGCGGCTGTGAATGCGGAGAACTTGGGGAAGCCCGAAACCGCGCACGCGCTATGCGCTGTATTCGTAAAGACCACCGCTTGTCCCTGTTGCCCTCCCGCCCCGCCGGACGAACCTAGTCGAACCCGAACGAGATTGCCCTGACACGGACCGGGGCCCTTGGCTGAGGCGTTCGCCGTCCGCCCGACGGCGACACCACAGGCGACCGGAAGTACCGCCAGCAGGACCACAGCCACCAGCAACGGGCTAACTCGCATGCCAACCGTATGTTCTCATCTCCCAAGAGATTGCGTACACGCAAGATTCGTGACCAACCGTGGCCATCCACTCGTCACCGCTCGCTCGGATGAGGCGAGTGCTTCGGGGCAAAACCACTCACGCGGGGCATCCTGGTCGTGACGAGTGTGGGCGCCGACTGAATACTGGGCCACCTGCGCCGGTTGAAAAGTGGACCACCTGGCGTGGGGCTGGGTGTTGTCCGGCTGGTCCCAGACCCTCGTTTGATCATCGTGATCGGGCGAGGAGGAAGGCGTGTGGTCGGCGTGGAGCAGTGGGCCGAGATCCGTCGTTTGTATTTCGTGGAGAAGCGCTCGAAGCG
Organism: uncultured Conexibacteraceae bacterium; assembly: GCA_963844665.1. Classification (GTDB taxonomy): domain Bacteria; phylum Actinomycetota; class Thermoleophilia; order Solirubrobacterales; family Solirubrobacteraceae; genus Palsa-465. The sequence continues at coordinate 428,939 of CAWJPB010000003.1, read as the reverse complement.
GGCGATCAGCACGATGCTTGGGTTGCATCGCGACACGGTCACCAGGGCTGTGACCGGCAACCATCCGCCGCGTTATGTGCGCGCGCCGACGGGCTCGAAGCTGGATCCGTTCAGGGACTGGATCTGTGAGCAGCTGCAGGCTGATCCTTCGATCCTGTCGCAGCGGTTGCGGGAGCTCGCGACGGAGCTTGGCTATGAGGGCGGCAAGTCGATCTTTGATGACTATGTCCGTGAGGTCCGCCCGCGGTTCCAGAGGCCCCGCACGTTCCAGCGGACGATTTATCGCCCGGGTGAGTTGGTGCAGTGCGATCTGTGGGAGCCGGCTGGGCAGATCCCGGTCGGGCACGGCCAGACCCGGCGCGGCTGGGTGGTCACCTGTGAGGTGTGCTGGTCACGGGTGATCGCCGGCACGTTGATCTTCAGCAAGGAGGCGCCGGACATCCTGTTCGGCCTCGCCCGGAACCTGAGTCGGCTGGGGGCGTTGCCGGAGAAGCTGGTGTGGGACCGGGAGGCGGCGATCGCCTCCGGCGGCCGCCCGACCGAGCCGTTCGCGTCGTTCTGTGGGCAGCTCGAGCTCGGCTGGATCATCTTGGAGCCGAGGGATCCTCAGGCCAAAGGCCAGCTCGAGCGCTCGCACCGGTTCATGCGCTCGAACTTCGAGCCGGGCCGTGTGTTCGCCAACCATTTGGACTTCCAGGACCGCCTCGACACGTGGACCGACAAGGCCAACGCCCGGGTTCATCGAACGATCCGCGCGGTCCCGGCGGAGCGGCTGCTCGAGGAGAAGACGCGGATGCGGCCTTTGCCGCCCAGGATGCCTGACACCGATCGTCGGCAGGTGATCCGGGTTCCGGCCCAGCCACTGGTCCGGGTTGATCGCAATGACTACTCGATCGACCCGCAGTTCGCTGGCCGTCGTGTCGAGCTGCAGGTGAGCCAGACGCACGTGAGCGCGGTCGTGTTGGACACCGGTGAGCTCGCCGGCCGGCACCGCCGGGTGTTCGCCGGTGGGCTGACGTTGATCGACCCGGCGCACCAGACACAGCTTGAACGTCAGCGCCAAGAGCGCCGCCAGCGCCATCAGGTCGAGGTCGAGATCCGACCGTTGTCTCGCTATGACGAGCTGATCCCGGCATGACCAAACAGGCTGAGCTCGCGCATCTCTTCCGCGCCCTGAAAGCGCCCGCGGCGGCCAGGGCGCTGCCGGCGGTCGCTGACCGGGCGCGGGAGGAGTCCTGGAGCTATGAGCGGTTCGCCGAGGTGCTGTTGGGCACCGAGGTCAACGCCCGCGACTCCCATGGTGGTGAGGGTCGGATCAAGACCGCACGGTTCCCAGCGAGAAAGACGTTGGAGGAGTTCGACTTCACCTTCCAACGCTCCGTGAAGAAAACGGTGATCGAGCACCTCGGGCAGCTCGACTTCCTGCACGCGCGCGAGAACGTGATCCTGCTCGGCCCTCCCGGGACCGGCAAAACACACATCGCGACCGCGCTCGGGATCCGCGCCTGTCTCGCCGGGCAGCGGGTGCAGTTCGCGACCGCAACCCAATGGGTCGCCCGGCTCGGTGAAGCCAAACGCCAAGGGCAGCTTGAGACCGAGCTCAAACGCCTGTCGTTCGTGCCGCTGTTGATCATCGATGAGATCGGCTACATCCCGTTTGACCCCGAGGCCGCGAACCTTATGTTCTCGCTCGTCTCAAACCGCTACGAACGCGCCTCAATGATCGTCACCAGCAACAAGCCGTTCTCCGCCTGGGGCGAGATCTTCGGTGACGACATGGCCGCCACCGCGATGATCGACCGGCTGATCCACCATTCCGAGATCCTCAGCCTCAAAGGCGACAGCTACCGCCTACGCGGCAAAGACCTCGACGCCCGCCCCGCGCTCCCAGCCGACATCGGCTGACACCGACGCTTCGCTAAGCAAAGCGTCATCGGCACCCTCACCACCACGACGCGCAGGCCGGCATTTGCTCCGCTCGCCTACGGCTCGCTGCGCAAAAGCCGGCGCGCCACCAACCCTCAAGTGGCCTAATTTTCAACCGGCGTGAGTGGTCCACTTTTCGACCGGCGTTGACAGACGAGTGCTTCGCCACGAAACCAGCACTCCGGCCGCAGACGCTCTGCCTTCCGCTCAGATCGATAGGCGGCAGTTCGGCTCGCTACCTGCGAACGAGCCGCAAGATGGGGTCAGTGTGATCGGACCGTGAGTCGCAGCGGCGTGGGTTGCCAGCCGCCCCCGGGCACGACGACCCCCACTCTCAGCTTGGCCCCCGCGCGCGGCTTCTGGTCTGTGATCACATAGTTCGCGTAAAGGCTCGCCGCGCGTCCCTCGTGCAGGGGCGGAATGGTTGCTGCCCACAAGAGCTCATGAGCCTTGACCCACCCGATCGCGACAGACAACGGCCTGCCAGAAAAGGAAGGAACGCGGTACGGAAGCGGGACGGGGTGCGCCGGGCTTGCCACTCCGCATGGAGGAATCTTGGTCGAAAGGGTGATCGTCGACTCACGCGCAGCGGTACGGCCCGGAGAAGGCGCCGATGACGTGACAACGGGGATGCACTCCCCTGACCAATCGATCGAGAAAGCGTGTGTGAACGTAACCCTAAACCCGGCGCGGTGCAGCTCGGCATAGGCCTCGGGCAAGCTCTTCCCATCAACGGTCGGGACAGCCCTAGTCGAGCGATCCGCAGAATGCGCGGAAAGGTCAGCCGCGGCGATTCCGGAGGAGCAAAGGCAGACTGTCAGAGCAGGAATTAGAACGAGCTTCGATCGGTTCATGTCAGTTTCGTTCCCCCAACACTACGCGTGATCTCTCCGTTCGTCACGATCCGCCGCGTGAATCTCCAAGGCTGCCGCTTCGATCGAGGACCAGTAGTCGTCAGGCTGGCGCTGAGTCAGTTCGGATCGTCTGGATCCTGAGTACCAACATCTGACTGTTCCTCGATTTCCTTCTCTGCCGCAAGTACGTCAGCTAGGCCGTACACGGTCTTCTGATTCCGAACTGCGCGTTCTGCTGCCGCCATCAGCAGCCGACGCAACTCTTTATCAGGTCCGGCGGCCGCTCGGACCGGGCCGTCTCGGAGCATGGTGATACTTGCGCGGTTCGCAAACCGAGCCGTTGATGGGTGGTCAGGCTCGCTCAGCATCTGCAAAACCGCCCCGCGAATCTTCTCCGGGTCTGCCTCGAAAGAGGTCAAGACGCGTGACGCGACGCTGTCGCCCTGTTGCAGCAGAGCGAGCAGGATGTGCTCAGTGCCGATGTGGTTGTGACCGAGGGCGAGTGACTCCCGAAGCGCGAGTTCCAAGCTCTTCTTCGCACGCGGGGTAAAAGGGATAGCCCGGTTGTGGTCTGGTCCGCCGGAGGTCTGGTCAGCCGGAAACACGAGCCCCGCCAGCTCAGCATGCGCGGCCTCCAGGGTGATCCCCATGGAGGCCAGTACCGTCGCGGCGGTCCCATCTCGTTGATGCAGCAGGCCTAGCAAGATTGCTTCGGTGTCGACCCGTGTGTACCTGAGCTCTCTCGCCTCCTCCTGAGCCAGGCGGACGACCTCACGGGCGCTCTCAGTGAATTGCTCGAACATCCCGAACAAGCATCCCACTAACAGCCAGACCCCACGTCGCACAGGACGGAAACGAGCTAGCCCGCGACCCGCCCGAGTGCCCGTTTGATCGAGCAGCGGTAGCGCGGGTAGCCCGATCCGTTCGCGAAGCGGCATGCTTCTGGTCTGTCGTCATTGCGCTCATCACGCCATGCCACAGTCGGCGCCTTTGAGTCTCTCGGCGTCAGCGGCTCAGGCGTACGTTGAGAAGTGCTCCGGCTTGCTTGAGTAGTCGTCCGCCGTCCTGCAGCTCCGGCTCCCGATGGCCACGGATGACGAGTTTCGTTGCACCGCACGGGTCAGCGATGGTGGGGGTCATGGCTGACTCGGTGACGGTTGCGAGGATCGGTCCTGTGGTCGAGCGACGAAACACGAACCTGTCAACAGGAGTCGTCGTCAGGATCGCGGGGCAGTTGTAGGCAGCGCCTTTCAGGTAAGCGTTGAACGGCAGCACGTTGACCATCTCGGCGATCCGGCGAACCTCCGAGACGCTGGTCACCTGCAGCGACAGCAGCGGCCGTTTGGGATTGCTCCCCACGGTGATGTCCAGCACGCGGGCGCTTGATGGGATTCGCAGGTTCTGGGGGCGCGGCGCAACGTAGGCGACTTCCGCATCGAGTCTGACCGCTGTTTCGCTGGATTCTTTGACCGCTTGGATCGAGACCTCCGTGGTCGTCAGAGATCGAGGATCGCTTGCCGGCAGCCGGTAATAGGCCAAGAACTCTCCGCCGCCTTCCGCGCGCTGCAGCTGCCTCGTGCCCAGAGGGAGTCGGCTTACGGCTTGCTCGACGGCCGCGACGGGTGAGGACGAGGTTTGCCATAGCTCATGTTGGTCCACCATCGACGCCACCCCCAACCAACCGAACGGCAGCGTGAGACCCTCCTGTTTGTCCTTCGCCAAGGCAGACGTCGCGATGGGGCGGGTGCCTGGGGGTCTCGCTTGGCGAAGCAGCCCGGCGGCTACCGTCGTCGCCTTTTCCCGATTCGCTTGCGCAGTCCGGTCCGCAGGAGACGCCACCGAGCCGCCGCAACCCGCGATCAATGTGCCAGCGGCCAGCACCACACCGGTACAGACGCGTCGTCTCATACATCAAGGCTACGGTGAGCGCTCCCTTCCGTCACGCACGCCGTCGCGCGGATTTCGGCCGCAACCGCTTCTGGCTGGGAGCAATCGCGAAACGGTGACCGGCCTAGAGCGCTGGTTTGCCACGGAACCATCACTGCCGGATCTCGATCAAAGCGGCAGCCTTGGAATTCACGCGGCGGATCGTGACGAGCGGAGAGATCACGCGTAGTGTTGGGGGAACGAAACTGACATGAACCGATCGAAGCTCGTTCTAATTCCTGCTCTGACAGTCTGCCTTTGCTCCTCCGGAATCGCCGCGGCTGACCTTTCCGCGCATTCTGCGGATCGCTCGACTAGGGCTGTCCCGACCGTTGATGGGAAGAGCTTGCCCGAGGCCTATGCCGAGCTGCACCGCGCCGGGTTTAGGGTTACGTTCACACACGCTTTCTCGATGACTGGTCAGGGGAGTGCATCCCCGTTGTCACGTCATCGGCGCCTTCTCCGGGCCGTACCGCTGCGCGTGAGTCGACGATCACCCTTTCGACCAAGATTCCTCCATGCGGAGTGGCAAGCCCGGCGCACCCCGTCCCGCTTCGTACCGCGTTCCTTCCTTTTCTGGCAGGCCGTTGTCTGTCGCGATCGGGTGGGTCAAGGCTCATGAGCTCTTGTGGGCAGCAACCATTCCGCCCCTGCACGAGGGACGCGCGGCGAGCCTTTACGCGAACTATGTGATCACAGACCAGAAGCCGCGCGCGGGGGCCAAGCTGAGAGTGGGGGTCGTCGTGCCCGGGGGCGGCTGGCAACCCACGCCGCTGCGACTCACGGTCCGATCACACTGACCCCATCTTGCGGCTCGTTCGCAGGTAGCGAGCCGAATCTGCCGCCTATCGATCTAAAGCAGGCAGCGCGCACGAGCCTGTCGCTGAAGTCGGCGAACGTGTCGCTGATGGGCGTAACGGCTGGACGGATTCTCGTCCACGTAGATCGACCGCAGGGCGCCGGACGCGAGGTCCTTGTCGATCAAGCCGGAAGTACGACGGGGCGTTACGTGAGGGCGTGGAGTTGGACGACGAACGCTATTTGCCGACACGGAGCGACTCCACATCGATGTCCCGTGTCCCGTGAGAGGCGGCACGTCGCCAACAAGGCCAGTGAGCGAGACCGAAGACAGTCCGTCTTGGTCGTAGCCGGTTCCACGGCCCGCTCCGCGGCTCGAGCCACCGATACGCGGTGGTCCTCGCCATCGAGTCGAGACGCGTGCCCTGGCGCCGGTTATTCGGCGGACGTGTTCTCGAGATCGAAGCGTCGATCACGCAGACGTAAGCTCGTAGCCTGATCGACTTGATCTTCGCTCATAGGCGCGTTCGTCGCCTCGCGCCGCGTTCGAGGCGCGCGACGAAAGCACGATCTGTTCCATCTTCGCAAGCGTAAACGTCGCTTCCGCGTTGGGCTAGAAGCGGAAGCGGCTCGACGACCGCACCTGTCGCGCAGCAGCCGTTGGCTAGCTGCGTCTGAGAGCTATGGGTTGATCGAGAAGCAACAGCCACTCCGCTTCGCCGGACACGACCTAGAGCGATGAACACCCCCGGCGACCGATCCGCATGTGGGCGCGAGGAACGGCAGCCAGGGGTGTCTCCACCCAGTCAGCCCGGAATGGAGAACGGGCGTCGTGGGGAAGCTCAGCGGGCCACGCATCGCGCGTAGCCCGCCAGGGTGACCCGAAGCAACATGGGCCACCGATGGAGTGCGCCTACAACCAGCCCCTCACCTTATGAAGGGACGGGAGGCGACACACCGTTGCCGGACGGGGAAAGGGTGAGAGAACCCGCCCAGCAAGCTTGACCTAGGCCGGGACCGGATCCCCAAAGTCGAACGTGACTTCAACGATCTCGCCGCTCTGCGGATCCACGGTCATCCGACGCGGGGCCGCGTCCACGGCATCAGGCTCGGCGACGTGCTCCGGATCCCACAATGCACGATCGGGCATCGGCGGCAGCGGCGACGGCGCCAGCGACCAATCCGGATCAGCCGCGTGCACGGACCGCACCAGGGCGCCGACACGCTCGGCGACGGCCTCGTACTTCTGCTCGACCGGCGCCAGTTTCGCCAGTGCTGCCTGCAATTCCTCAGACACCTTCTCCGCCTCGCCCTCAAGCTCTGTGAGGATCTCCGGCAGGTGAGCGTGCACAAACCGCTGATACTCGGTCACGGCAGCATCCTGAACGTCCCAAGCAGCCTCGCCGCGTCGGTTCAAGGTGTCGGGATCCGCGAAGATCTCGCAGCGCCGCAACGCCTCGCTGAGTTCCCGTTCCTTCTCCGCGTCCCGACCTTCTCGACCGCCGCGTTCGATCTCGGCGTTCCACGCCGCCTTAGCGCTCTCCAGATCGGCGAACGCTTCTCGGGCTGTGGACACTGCCTCCTGCACGCGACCATCAGCGGCAACGATCTCCGCGTACAGCTGCGTCGCGTGCTTTGTGGCGTCGGTCTTGGGCTTCTCCGGTAGGACCTTGGCGGGAACCGGGAGCGGGCCGCGCCGTGCCCCACCGAAATCGAGGTTGCGGGTGCGAATCGGTACAGGTGTCATCAAATATCCATTCTGTGGTGTTTAGAACGTCCCGAACGGGGCGTACGGATCCTGCGGTGCGTCGGTAGCCAAGACTCGACTAACTAGCTCGCCGTGCTCTTGGCTGACCTGCTTAGCGGACTTCCGGAACGGGGGCGGCGTCTGATAACCGCCGCCAGTCTCGGGAAACCGGGCAACAGGGTCAGGCGGGGCGGTCGTTTCCACTGCGCCCTGCAATGGGTCGAACTGCCGACCGGCGAGCGCCGCCGACAGGCGGGCGTGTTGTGGCTTCTCGTGATTCAGAAGCTGCGTAATCAACGCGCCATGCGCTTCCGCAAGTGTTCGCTCACGGAACCGGCCGGTCGCATCGTCGCGCCGGTCATGCTGGTTACTGTCCATGTTGCCTCCGGACATCGAGCAGGGTTCGCGCCAGCCGACCGATCTCACGTTGTAAGCCGTCGATCTGTAGGTCGCGTTCGTGTATGGCGTGCTCAGCGTGGGCGAGGGCTTCACGAACCCCAGCAAGCTCGCCTACCAGGTCCGCGATGCGCTCACCATCAGAGATGATGGTCACCGTGTCACCCCCACGTGCGGCTGATAGCAGGCGTAGCGCCCGTCAGCGTTCCCGGCATGGTGACGTGCTTCGGCGTCGGTGAACACTGAGCCGGGTTCGTGCTTCCGCGCCCACGCCAACAGAAGCTCGGGATCCTCCATGATCTCGGGGCCGACCTTGTAGCCGCCGTCGTCACGCTCGGCGACGAACATGCTCAAATAATGCTCGGCCCTGACTTGAACCTCACGACCGGACGTAGGCACGAGGGCGGGAGTGTCAGGGCGCTTGTGTTTAGGCATGTGCGGCCCTTCTGCTGAAACTCCCACGACGCGACCGCACCGGGGCCGAAGGCTCGTCGTCAGGAAGGGCGAGTTCCTTCATCGCGCGGAGGAACTGCCCACGCGAGTCACGCTCGATAGCCACGGCTGGGTGAGCGTGCGGCGCCTGAAAACGATCAAGGTAAGTAAGACCTTCGCGCCGGATCTGGCGCCGTGCCTGCTGGCATCTATCCCACGCCTCAAGCGCACCTTGCAGGCGCCGAAGCTCATGCGGCTCGAACGTGTACGCGGAGCAGAGTTCCCGCCACAGGCCCTGAGATTCGGCGCTCAGGTGACGCGGAGGGTGTGAAACGTCCGTCATATCGTCTATCTTTCTGTTGGCAGCCCGCGCCAGTCAGCAATACACCACGCCGACCGGGGCCTTGACTGCGGAGTACAAAACGGTTCACCCGAAACGCCGGACAACTCCGGTCAATAAAGCGGGTTGGGACCAAAAAACAGGCTGAGGCTCACGGTGGAAACTAAAATGCGCCCACCCAGAGGCATCCGCGCGAGTAACTGCCCCGGATACCCCCCAGGGGTGGGGTGGTGCCACGTTCGTGCGACCTGCCGAGGCCCCGTACAGTTCTCGGTGAAGTGCGCCGCCCGGCCTTCCGAACGGCAGGCCGTGTGGGTTTCGACGTTCGCGCTCTGCGGGCGTCACTCCATCACTAGTAGCTGGAGGTCACGATGAAGTTCATTCTCGCTGCCATCGTCGTGGTTTTGCTAACCGTCGGCGTCGTCGCCGTCGCGCAGTCGGCTCCTACCAAGCAGCAGCCGGTGGCCGTCGCGGCGGACGGGTGTTGCGGCATTATCGGGGGTCCTCCCGGTCCTCCTGGCCCTGCCGGTCCTGCTGGACCGCGTGGCCACCAGGGCCCGAAAGGCGATCCCGGCCCTCGCGGAGTTGCTGGACCGCGCGGCCTCCGGGGCCACGAGGGCCCGAAAGGCGATCCTGGCCCACAAGGACCGGCTGGAACTTCAGGCGGATCAGGCGGATCAGCAGGGCCTGCCGGTCCTGCCGGACCAGCCGGACCAGCAGGACCGCGTGGACCGAAGGGCGAACAGGGTGATACCGGACCGGCCGGAATCACCGAAACGCAGATCGTCACCCGCACCAGCGCCAACAACGTTTCGACTCCCAAGACAGCGCGTGCATTCTGTCCCGCTGGCACAGTCATTACGGGCGGCGGCTACTCGACCAATGTGCTGAGCACCGAGTTGATCGTGCGTATGTCGTCACCGGTCGGCAACTCATGGGAGGTCAACGTCGCCGAGGCCCCCGGTTTCAGTGGCAACATCGCGTGGTCGGTGTCGGCCCACGTGATCTGCGCCACCAAAGCCGGGTAGGCGTCGCTCTTAGATGCTCTGAGTCCCCACAAGAGTCCCCGCAAAAGGCGAGTTGGGTGGGCCTGGCAGGGATTCTGTGGGGACAGGACTGACCAGTAAGAGACTGGGGACGTGCACCACCGGTAGTGATCCGATTCGCGGCTTGGCGATCCGAGGCAATGGCGTGCCCCGCTCTCCGTTGGGTATGTTTTCCGGGCCATCGCAACAATTGAACGGCCCAGGGGTGGGGATGCCATGCGTGCAGCAGTCAAAGCGGTAGGACTCGTCGTCGCAGTTCTGCTGACGGTTCCAGCCGTCGCAGCAGCACAGGTCCCGGCGCTCGGCAACGTCAGCCAGCAGGACCGGCACCTGTCCGCAACGTTCAGCGCTCCCGATGCAAGCGACGTAATGATGTACGTGGCCACATCACCACAGCAGGGCACCGACGGCGCGTTCTACTCCGAGAACATCGCGGACTCGGCGGTCCTGACCGACGACGAGATCGCATCGGGATCTTGGCTCGATGACAGCCAGCTTGCCCCCGGCCACTACTGGGTGATAGCCGACGCCGATCCTGATTACGACGTTTGTCTCCAGGACGACCTGACGATCAATCCGTTATGCGCGGATGGGTACTCGAACATCGAGAGCGTGACGATTCCGCGTCCGACGACTCGATACAAGGCGTCTGTCTCGTCCGTGTTCGCCAATATCGGAGTCATCTACCTGACTTTGACCGCCAAACCGCTTGGAGCATCCGAAACAGTCAAGCTCTGCTACCCGGTGACGCAGCACAAACGAACCTCTACACGATGCCTGAACCGGCATTTGGCCGGGTATGACTGGAACGACCCAGTGAGCGATCAGGTGCGGCTGTCAACTCGGGGAATGGCGAAGCACGAGGCGTTCAAATGGTCGCTGTCGGGGCGGATTGTTGCGCGGCTCACGACGAAGGTTCCTCAGCAGCAGGGGTAGCTGCCGGCGTTTCGATGAATCCGCGCCGGTCTTGGCCTGGATGCTGGAGGGCCAGGTGGGTGATCCATCTTGCGATGTAACCCACCGACTGGTCCTGTGGTGTGCGCTCGATCCCGTTCAGGATGGGAATAGAGCGGCCACGCGATCATCAGTCAAGTGATGTCGGGCGAGTTCGGCAAGTTGCTACTGGTTACTTATAACTACTTCCGTCGCAGTATCCGTGACACGTTCTTGAATCGCCCAGTAACCATTGGAGTTTCTCGCTTCCGCTCATCACGCTTAGATGCGATTTCGATGCGGATTTGTCACGGTTAGGTGCGATTTCCGGTCACGGTTAGCTGCGATTTCGTTTCTCGCCTCAGCGCCTGCCGGTGGGCATCGCAGCACGTCTTGGCGTTCGCGCGCTTGCCCTCAAGCGAGTTTCTGCACGAGGGCAGTGCGCACACGCGGTGCGGCGTTGAGTACCGCCGGGACTGATTGCGTAGCGCCAGTCGGTCGGCGTTGCGATCCTCGCATTGTGGGAACGTCGGATACAGCGTGATCCAGCGCTGGGCGTAAACCTTGCGACCCTCACCGGTCGGGATCAGCTTGCGGGCGATCATGCCGCGATCACGTAGCGACCGCAGGCGCCGGTGCAGCGTCCACTTCTTGATGCCGGCTCGTTCAACAAGCTGCTCAATCGTCGGACACGCCCGTGGGTAGTGCTCAGCGATGGCCTGCACGATTTTGTAGTCCACATCAGCCAGTGGCTCGACCTGGTGGTGTCGCTCTAGTCGTTCCAAGGCTTCTTCGGCGGAAAGCTGGTTCGTCATATCTGCTCTTGTTCGTGTGTTGCGGCTGCGCCACCAATCTCGGGGCAGTCATGGGCGGACGAACTGAGCGCCGGGGAGGATCAGTCCCCAGCGTGAATCTCAGCCCGCCCGCCCCGACCACACGACGAGAGCAGGGTGACGAAGCCCTGAGCCGATGGTGCAAGCACCACCGGCAGAACCACGGACGGAATCGAACCGCCCGTTACGCGCCAGCGTGGTTACGAGAAAAGATCAGCGGCGAGTCCGCCGCGACCGTACAAGTGGAGGCGCACAGCTTCCGCCACGATCTCCGACTTCGAACGACCCAACGCACACGCGACCAGCGTTAGATCTGACGCCGTGCGGTGAGAGACACGACCGGCGACGGCTCGCGTCAGCTTGTTATCCAAGAGGATCCTCCAGAACGTTTCGGCCTCTGCCAGAAGGCCTCATCAGTGAGCTTGTCGGCTGCTCATACGCACGCGCCTATGTGGCGCTCATCGGGAAAACAGTCAACGCACGCGCAGCGGTCTTGCTGGGGGCCGGTTTCCCTATCCGGCGCTCAAGTTCACCATCGCGGTTCCCTATTCGCCTGATGAAAGCTTCCCCGTCGCGGTTCGCTTCCTATGTTCTCGCCCTTCCTATTCAGTTCCCGTATCGCACGGTCTATTTTCACACTACTAACTTTACCCTCCAGGCCGGACAAATCAGTACAGTAACCATGATGATCCAGGGTCACCAAGAGGTTACCCGCGCGGGCATGGTGGTCACAGGCTGTCACCTAGCGAAATAGGTAACAGTTCACAGGAGCCGCTCTAAGCCCTCCGACCGTCACACCCAGGCCGATCACCACCGACGCCCACGGATGGCGCCCACGGGGCTGACTTCGCCCACAGGGGAACACATGTTCGGTCCGAGCCCTATGCCAGCATGCGCCCGATGCAGACTTGGCGCTACAGCCTCACCGAGTACGACCCTGAGCAGCCCTGGCGGATCCTGTCTGTGCGCAACGGCATGAGCGTCGAGCTAGACGACGAGGCGCCGTTCTGGGAATGGGCGTACGAACACTGGCCGACACCCCGTTACAGCGTCGAGCTTGCGCCGTACGAGGTCACGCGGCATCTACGGATCGTGAAGTAGTCGTGCCTCATACCGGCAGCGCCACCACGCCGTACCCCTCCACCAGGGCCACGCCAATCGACTCCACTAACTCGGGGTCCGTCAGCTTCCCTTGCCGATAGGCGTCTGCGAGTTGCATGAACTCGTCGGCCCGCTCAAGGTCGAAGTCGCATTCGGACACATACTCACACCACGCCGACCAATCATGATCGAGCATCTTCCGTGCTTCGATCGCGTCGTATCCAAACTGGATCGCAAGCCTGAGACACTGGCGACCGCCCGCGCGTATGTGGGCTTCGCTCATCCTGAATGCGTGAACGCGCTCTTCGGTCGTTTTTGGAACCCGGATCGGAAATGTCACATCCTTGGGGAGTCCGAGCACCTTCATCAGGCGCCGCATTTCCTCGGGGCTTCCAGATGGGCATACGTCGCCGTCGCTGTACGCGAAGTCGAGCACCATATCCACAAGATCCCAATACTGGTCATACGCCGCCTTGGTTGGATGATCCGATCCGCGAGCCGTCGTGTCGGCTGGAGGATCTGGCCTGGTTGCCGGATACGTCTTGCCGTCCTTGCCGGTGATCGACTCCGGCACCTGTTCACCCCTGAACACCTGCTCTACATCAGCATGTACCTGTGACGGCGCGACACCGACAGCACTCGCAATGGCCCGGATGCTGTGCCCAGCCTCACGCAGTACCTTCACGACCTCGCGCCGGTCCTCGGGCTTCATCCTCTGGCGCCTAGCGTCGTTGATGGCGGTCAGCGCGGCGGCCCGTTCCTCGGCGTCGTCGGGTAGCTCGACATCCACATAACGCACCGTGTCCACGCAGCCGACCTCGGCGGCGATCTGCTCACGGTGATGTCCGTCTACGGTGACGCCGTACTGATCCCGAAGGCACGGCACGAGTCCGGCCCCGAACCTCTCAATGCTCGCCCGCAAGGCGGCGCGAGTTTCGGTGTCCTGCGGTGGAAGTGCATTGGTCATGCCGAGCAGTATCGACCGACCACCGGACGGAACTCGCCCCGCAGAGAAACTCTCAACACACTAGACGGCGCCCCGGCGGAACCGTTTCGGCGCCACGCCTCTGACCATGTGGCCCCGAAAAATCTGCCGATTAGCAGGGGGAACGGTACGTGCGACCGTCCGAGCGTCCGGTGACGCGGAAATACTTCCAAACCATGCAGACCAGCGCCCTCGCCCCCCGCCTCGTCCTCGACGCCATCCGCGCGATGGATACAGACGACCTAGCGGAAGCCCGCAACCTGCTCGGATTGGACACCCGGCCCGCGCTCGAGCCGGACCGGTGGCTGACCACACGCGAAGCCGCCGAGTACGTCGGCCTGACCGTGGACGCATTCCAGAAGCACGCCAACGCCCGCGAAATGCACTTCGAGCAAAACGGACCAGGCGGCAAGCGCTACTTCAAACGCCGCGATCTAGATGCATGGCGGAGCGGACGCCAAGCCACCCTTGACCCTCCCCCACGCTCAGCCCAACCGCCAGTAATTCTTTCCCGGCGGAAAGAATCAGCGTGGACGCCCGTCTGTCGCCAGGCGTTCCCACCGGAGCTAGTAAAAGGTCGGTAGACTCATGCTCGTAAACGAAAGCGCCCCCGCACCCGCTGGAACGGGCCGAGGGCATGGCCGACACGAAAGAGCGTGACGACAATGGGAAACACTAGCCGCAGGATCAGGGCGACGGATAGCAAGGGCAACCCGATCCCGAGCATCTATAGACGCACCGGAGCGGACGGCGCCGAGCAGTACGAGATCACCTACCGCGACACGTCCGGCAAGCAGCACTGGCAGCGCGTCGGCGGTGGGATCACCGCCGCGAGAAAGGCGTTGGCGATCCGCCAGGCGCAGCGGGCCGAGGGTCGGCAGATGTCCACGGATCCGCGTCTGACGTTCAACGCCGCCGCCGACGCATGGTGGGATGTGCGAGCCGTGCGCTTGCGGAACACCACGCAGGCGACCTATCAAAGCTGCTTGAAGGAACTCCGCCCGTACTTTGGACAGCGGCGCCTTGCGCAGATCACCGCCGATGACGTTGCCCGGTTCGTGACCAAGTGCCAGGACGACGGCAAGAAAGGCTGGACGATCAAGGGGTATCTGACTGTGCTCCGGAGCGTGTTCAAGTACGCGCAGCGTCATATGGGCTTCGCGGGTGTCAACCCCGTGACCCTCCTGGACCGTATGGAGCGACCCAGCATTGAGGACGAACGCCCGAAGCGGATCTTGGACGCCGACGAGCTTGCCCGCCTGATCGGTGCCGTGGACGACTATTACCGCCTGATCTTTGAACTTGCCGCAGGGACAGGGGCGCGGCTCGGTGAAGCTCTCGGACTCGTTTGGGCTGAGATCGACCTGGACGCGCAGACGGTTCACTTCACAAGCCAGCTTGGCTTCCAGCCGATACCGAACGCGAAACCCGATCAGCCGCAGCGCAAGCCGGTCCGACTCCCGCTCAAGACGAAGCGGTCTAATCGGTTCGTGGAGATCACACCGGCCCTCACGACCCGGCTCCGGGCCGCGAAGGTGGCAGCGCCCCGCTGTGGCGACCATTACTACGTGTTCGTGAACCGCGAAGGCAACCCGCACGATCACCGCAACATCGGTGGGCGCGTCCTGGAACGTGCCGTGAAAGCCGCGAAGCTCGAAGACGTCGAGCAGGAGGGAGAGACCGTTCAGCATGCGCCGACGTTCCACAGCCTGCGGCATAGCCATGCGTCAACCCTGATTGCGTCCGGCTGGGATCTCCAGGAGGTTGCCGACCGGCTTGGCCATTCTGATGTGAGCGTGACGGCTCGCGCCTACATCCACGCCTACGAGTCGGCCAGAAGGTCGGATGATCGGCGGCAGCGGCTCGCGGCCCTGTACGGCTGACCGTGGGAAAGGTCGGCCCTTTTGGAAACAGTTTTGGAAACAGAACGCCGCCAAACACCGCCACAGACGCCAAATCGGACCGAACCGCCTAACCCCCGCAAGCCCAGTAAATCCCGGCGGTTTCGCCCCAAACGGCTACAGACCGCCACAACCTTGGGGGGCCTCCGGAGCGGAAGGTCGTAGGTTCGAATCCTATCGGGCGCGTTGAAAGCTCTAGTTTCCTGACTATGCTTTTGGAAGCGTCCCGGCTCACGGAAGTAGCGCGATCACCGCCGTCCCAACGCCTGGCGCTGGTGAAAACACAACCGTGGATCGCACCGGGTTAGGCTCTGTCCGCCACGAGTTACAGCACGACCGAAATGGAGGACCTGATGAGTTCGCCCACTCACGAGGACGCGCAACTGATAGTCCAGCTCGCCCAGTGGGGCACCGCACTCGGGATTGAGGACGCGATGCCGAAGTTCTTTTCGGACGACTTCGACCCTGAGGCCGCCGACGAAAGCGACCCATTGGTTCGGAAGGCCTTGATGTTCGGCGAGACGATCGCGACCCTGACCAAGAATGACCTACTCAGCACTGAGCTCCTAAAGGATTGGCTGTGGGTCGAAGGCGTCTGGTCGCGGCTTGAGCCGGCCGCGCGCAAGACGCGGGAGAAGACCGGAGAGCCGCGCCTGTACGAGAACTTCGAAGCGCTCGCGCGGTCCTAACGATCCGATCCAAGAGGTCATGGGCCGCGGCGCGGGACTCCACGTTTGCCGCGTGCAGCTTCATCCGAGTTTAAGCGGCTGGGGTCAATTCATATAGGGTCCCGCTGATGCTACGTCTATACGCACGCGAAAAGGCCGGTCGGCCGCCCCGCGTCCGCTGGGCACTGGAAGAGGCCGGCGCGGAATACGACGAAGTGGTGATGACACGGGAGCAGGGCGACTCGGAAGAGCATCAGCGTCGCCATCCCTGGGGTCGAGTACCTGTTCTTCAAACCGACGATGGCAACCTCTGGGAGTCGGCGGCGCTCTGCTTGCAGGTGGCCGACCTCTACCCTGACGCCCAGCTGATCCCGGCGGTCGGCACATACGAGCGCGGGCTGGTCTACCAGTGGACGATCTTTGCGATGAGCGAACTCGAGGCGACGCTGCTCAGACTCCGTCGCGCCCGGGCCGATAAGCGGGACGAAACCGAGATCAGGAATGCGGTCGACGTTCGCCTCGGTGCCGTTGCCGCAGCGGTCGAGGACGTTGACTACCTGGTGGCCAATCGCTTCACCGTCGCGGACATCGTCGTCGGCGGCGTTCTGACGGTGGCGAAGAGGCTTGAGGTGCTGTCCCAAGGTGCGCTCAGCGAGTATCTCGAGCGCCTCGAGGAGCGCCCAGCCCATCAGCGCGCGTACGCCTGACCCGGGCTGAGACCGCCGGCTGACGCGGCGGGCACTCGCTGCCCGGCACATCGTTCCTAAGTGGTTTACTAGAGTTTCTGGTTCGCAAAGCACGACGCCCAGCGAAACTCTGAGCCGCCTCCGGTGTCTATTGAGTGCCACTTCCGAGCAGATGTATCCATGAGAGCCAGCGTCACCGCCGTCATCACCGCCGCCACGATCGCAGTCGTCGCCTTCACAGCGACCACCTCAGCGAGCGCGGCACAACCATCGTTTGTCCCGACAGCGGCCGTCGCCGCGCCGATCCCAACCGCCAGCGCAGCACAGGCGACACCGGGCGACACGGTCCCGCACTCGCCGCTCAACACTGCCTCCGACAGAACCGCGCTCAATAGCTATGCGATCTACCTGGCATCGGTAATGAGGGGGGCCTCGACCGGGCAGGCCGATGACAGCGCCTTCATCTCGATGATCTCGAGCGAGTGCAAGAGCGCACTGGCCATGCTCAGCCAGCCCGGCTCTCAGGTCAGTTCAGCGGCGCAGTCGACGTTGGCGGCGCTTGGTGAGGAGATGGGCGATGACCTGTCGATCAGCTTCGACGTATCGGTGGCGACACCATTCTCCAGGCTGAGCGCCTCGCTCCAGCGGTTGAGGTGGAGCCGCCTCAGCGACGGCGGGCAGATCGTCAGGCACTTCATCGCCGCTCAGTCCGCGGTCCTGTACGCAAACCAAAGCGACCTGTGCCAGGACGCGCTCTTGGCGGGGTCAGATCCTCAGACGATCCCGCAGGGAACCCGGAGCTTCACCAAGGCCTACAGCAAGGCGTCCAAGCAGGCAAATGCGGCGCTGACGAGTCTGTTGACGCTCATGCAGACCTACGAGACAGGATCGGAGAGGGCCGTGGTTGCCAGGATCGCCAACCTCGCCGGCCAGATCTCGAGGACCACCAGGTCCGACATGCAGTCGAACGCCTCGTCGCTCAGCAGCGTGCTCGAAACGGTCTGACAGCCGTCGCCGGACCGGCTCCCCGGCGGGGCTAAGCTAGAACCATGTTCGAACGCTTCAGTGAGAAGTCGAAGATGGTCAATCCGGACCGGGCGCTCCCCGGCCGCGAGCAGGAGATGAAGGTGGCCGGTGTCCACACGGTGCTCGGCACGCCGATCAGGCCACCGTTCCCCGAAAACCTTGAGACCGCGGTGGTCGCGCTGGGCTGTTTCTGGGGTGCAGAGCGTGCTTTCTGGAACCTGCCGGGCGTTTACACAACTGCCGTTGGTTACAGCGGCGGATACACGCCCAACCCCACCTACGGAGAGGTTTGCAGCGGAAGCACGGGCCAGGCCGAGGCCGTGTTGGTGGTATTCGATCCCAAGCAGGTCTCGTATGCAGAGATCCTGCGCCACTTCTGGGAGAGCCACGATCCCACCCAGGGCATGCGCCAGGGCAACGATGTCGGCACCCAGTACCGCTCCGCGATCTACTACGCGAACGATGATCAGCGCCAGATCGCCGAGGCCTCCAAGGTGGCGTACGCAGACCAGCTGAAGGCGGCCGGTTACGGCGAGATCACAACGGAGATCGCTCCCGCCGGCCCGTTCTATTACGCCGAGGATTACCACCAGCAATACCTCGACAAGAACCCCGACGGTTACTGCGGACTCGGCGGCACCGGCGTCAGCTGCCCGATAGGGCTTGCCAAAGTCCCAGAGTGACGGACACTGACCGATCGCGCGCCGCCGGTACCGCCGACGGCGCGCAGGTGGCGTACGTCCTGTTCGACATGAGCGGCGTGCTCGCCGAATTCCAGGGAGGGCGGGCACTCGGTGAGCTGAGCGGGCTCCCCGAAGAGGAGGTCTGGCCGCGCTGGCTCGAGAGCCCGTGGATGCGACGCTTCGACCTCGGCGCCTGCTCGGCTGCGGAGTTCGCCGACGGCATCGTCGAGGAGTGGAGCCTCGCGATCACACCCGCCGAGTTCCTCAGCGCGTTCATCGGCTGGATGATCGGGGCTTACGACGGCGCCGCGGAACTTGTCGCGCAGACCCGCTCCAGAACTCCGGTCGGCTGCCTGAGCAACATGAATCCGTTGCACTGGGATGAGATCAGACGTTGGCCACTGGTGAACGAGTTCGACCACCGTTTCATCTCATGTGAAATCGGCCTCCTGAAACCGGACCGCGAGATCTACGAGTACGCGGCAGGCGAACTTTCACTCCCACCCGCGAGCGTTCTGTTCCTCGACGACAACCTTCCGAACGTCGAGGCAGCCCGCGCAGTCGGCATGCGATCTGAGCACACTCGCGGCGTCGAACAGGCGCGGGCAGCCCTGCAGCGCCACGCAGTTCTCGCCTGAAGGCGTCGCCAAGCCGCCTCAGCAGCCTCCAGCCACAGCCGGCAGGATCGTCAGCTCAGACCCGTCACTGACCGGGGTCTCCAGGCCGTCCAGGAAGCGGATGTCCTCGCCGCCTAGGTAGACGTTGACGAACCTGCGCAGACCATCATCGTCGGCGATCCGGGCCTTGAGCTCGCCGAAGCGGGCATACAGGGCGTCTAGCACCTCCGCGACGGTGGCGCCGTCCACGACCGCGACGGCCTCGCCGTCGGTCGCCGCGCGGAGCTGCGTCGGAATCTTGACCTTGACTGACATCTGATCTGGTTCTCCTGTTTGGGCTTAGACGGTGACGGCGAGGTGCGTTTCGCGGGCCTGTTCGAAGGAATCCGCGCTCGGCTCGATCTCCCAGGCCTCGAAGGTGCCGCGGGCGCACTCGAGCGTCTTCAGGCCCTCGCCGGTGATCACGGCCACGATACGCTCAGACGGGTCGATGTCGCCACGTTCGGCGAGCTTGCGCAACACGGCGATGGTCACACCACCGGCTGTTTCAGTGAAGATCCCTGTGGTCTGTGCGAGCAGCTTGATGCCCTCGCGGATCTCGTCATCGGTGACCGCGTCGATCGAGCCGCCAGTGCGGCGCGCAAGCTCGAGCGCGTAGGGGCCATCGGCCGGGTTGCCGATTGCCAGCGACTTTGCGATCGTCTCCGGCTTGACAGGCCGGCAGAAGTCCATGCCCTCACTGAAGGCTGTCGCGACCGGCGAGCAGCCGGCCGCCTGGGCGCCGTTGAACGTCGGCACACGCCCTTCGATCAAACCAACCTCGAGCCACTCCTCGAAGCCTCGTGCGAGCTTCGTGAACAGCGAGCCCGATGCGATTGGACCGACGACCCGATCGGGCAGCTCGAAGCCAAGCTGCTCGGCAATCTCAAACGCGAGCGTCTTGGAGCCCTCGGCGTAATACGGCCTCATGTTGATGTTCACGAACGCCCATTCGTGCTCGCCGGCGAGCTCGGTACAGAGCCTGTTGACGTCATCGTAATTGCCGTTGACCGCGACCAGGTTCGTCCCGTAGATGCCGGTTGCGAGGATCTTCTGCTCCTCGAGGTCCGAGGGGATGAACACGAATGACTCGAGGCCAGCGGCCGAGGCGTGCGCGGCCACCGCGTTCGCGAGGTTGCCGGTTGAGGCGCAGGCGATTGTCGTGTATCCGAGTTCCTGCGCGCGGGCGAGTGCCACCGACACGACGCGATCCTTGAACGAGTGCGTCGGGTTGGCAGCGTCGTTCTTGACCCACAGCTCGCCGATCCCGAGCTGGTTTGCGAGCCGATCGGCGCGCACGAGCGGCGTCCAGCCGGCCCCGAGCGCCGAATGCGGGTGCTCGACGGGCAGGAAGTCCGCGTAGCGCCAGATCGAGTACGGACCTGTCTGGATCCGCCGTTTGAGCTCGGCGGGGTCTGCCCCATCGCGCGAGGCGTACCGAACCTCGAGCGGCCCGAAGCACTGCTCGCACACATAACGCGCTTCGAGCGGGTACTCCGTTTTGCATTCTTTACAGCGCAGCGCTTCTGGCGGCATATGAAAAACCTCCGCCGGGTGTCAGTGGTCGGAGGTTTGGATTACCGCCCTACCCACATCTCCCAGGCTAGTCGTTGGAGCCTGATGGACTTGGCACCGTTTCCTTGCGGTCGGTTGCCGGGGTTTCGTAGGGCCATATCCCTCCACCCCTCTGGATGCGTACAGCTATGTGGAGGTGAGTATACGGGATCGCAGGACGCTTTCAGAGCTCCGTTTCCGGCGCGGTCCCGCTGGACCGCGCCGTCACCGACCGCGCGTCTCGGGTCTGAAAGACTCCCAGCCATGAGCGCGACCGGCTACGAACCCGCGATCGACCTCGCAACGCAGCTGAGCAGCGACGAGCAAGCGGAGCGCCGACGGTTGTTGATGATCGTCAACCCCTATGCGAGCACGGTCTCGAGCCGGCTCAAGAACCTGGTGATCTCCGCGCTGCGGGGGAGCTACGACATCGACGCGGTCGACACCGAGCGCCGTGACCATGCCACCGAGCTCTGCCGTGAGGCTGCCAGCGAAGGTTACGACGCGATCGTCGCCTTCGGCGGGGACGGCACCGTCAACGAGGCCGCCAATGGACTGGTTGGGACGGGCACGCCGCTCACCTGTCTGCCGGGTGGGCGCGCAAATGTTTACTGCCGGATGCTTGGGATCCCCGCGGACGTGATCGAAGCGACCGAGCATCTGCTTTCGCTGGCCGGAAACTGGAACCCGCACACAGTCGACATGGGTCGTGTCGGTGAGCGCCACTTCCTCTTCTCGGCGGGAGTCGGCCTGGACGCGAGCGTCGTCGCGCGCGTGGACGCCCACCCGCGGCTGAAGGCGCGCCTCGGCGAGTACTACTACGCCTGGGTGGCGACCTCGACCTATGCGCTCCATTACCTGCTGCGACCGCCGCGGATGACGGCCGAATTCGGCTCCGTCACCGGTAAGGGCATCAGCGGTTCTTTCGAGGGTGTCACCGTCCTGATCCAGAACGCGTCGCCCTACACCTACTTCGGCGACCGCGGGGTCGCCATGGCCGAGGGCGCTTCGCTTCAGAGCGGTGACCTGGCCGGGCTCGTCCTCAAGCGCACCAGTCCTCTGGACATTCCGTCGATCGCCTGGCGGGCGCTCTCCTCGCATGCGCGAGTCGCCGGGCATCGGCAGATCGAGCCGTTCACGGCCGAGAAGTCGCTCCGGATCGCCTCACTCGACGACCGCGAGCTGCCGGTCCAGGTCGATGGGGACTTCATCGGCACCGCCAGCGAATACACCTTCACGGTCGCTCCCGGCGCGCTGACCGTCGTCGCTTAGAACCTGTCTCAAGCAGGACGGTGTGTTCGGCGTGGTCGTGGACCGAGCCGGGCACCGGCTCAGGCCCCGGCGGGAGCCAGCACGATGTCGAACTGCACCCGCGACCAGCTGCGGTCTCCGAGCTCGCGGCCATCCGGCGTGGGCGTGCCGGCGGGCTGCCGGGCGAACTTACGCACGAGCGACTCCTTGACGCCGAATACTGCGTCACCGCCTCGCAGATCCTCTCCCTCGACGAAGATGTGCGTGATCAGCGTCCGGCAACCGGGGGCGCGGACGAGAAAGTGAAGGTGAGGTGCGCGCATCGGCGAACGGGCGGTCGCCTCGAGCAGCGCGCCGACGGGTCCGTCGTGTGGGATCGGATACGGGACCGGGGTCAGCGCCCAGAAACGGAACCGGCCACGCGCATCGGCGTGTAGGCGCCCGCGTGCGGCCGTGCGATCGCCCGTGTATTGAACGTCGTAGAAGCCATCCTCGTCGCACTCCCAGACCTCAAGCAGCGCGCCCGGCAGCGGGTTGCCGTCGGTGCCTGTGACGCTGCCCTGCACCCAGCAGGGCTCTCCGGTGGCGCCACCGGCGATGTCGCCTCCGAGCTCGATCTCCGGCGCGCCGTCGACGAAGAAGGGGCCGAGCACGGTGGCCTCGGTCGCATTGGCGTAGGCCTCGTTGTTGATCGCAATGGTCTGCATCGAGACGCCGAGCACATCCGAGAGCAGCACGAACTCCTGGCGGCGCTCGTCGGTGATATGGCCGGCCGCCGTGAGAAAGTCGATCGCTGCTCGCCACTCCTCCTCTGTCAACCGCGTCTCGCGCAGAAACGCGTGCAGGTGGCGGACGAACGCGTCGATCACGAGCCGCAACCGCGGATCCGGCGTGCTCGCAAACGAGTCGCGCACCGCCTCGATCAGTTCCGCCTCGCGCGCGGCCTGCTTTCCGTCCTCCAGCATCGGCCTCCCAGTCTCGCATGTCGCGAACCCCGCACGTTCCGCACAAATTCGCCGGCGAAGGGGGTCAACTCAGCCCCGCCGACGCCTCTATCTGTCATGGCGGCCGCTCGCGCGATAACGATTACGGCCGCGGATCGCTCGGTGCTCGGCCCGCTGGCCGAGCACCGCATCCTGATCGTCCCCCAGGTCGCACTGCTCCTCGGCGTCACCGAGGGCGCTGCGGCGCGCCGGCTCGCGCGCCTGCGGGACGCGAAGCTTGTCGGCTACCAGCGGATCTTCGAAGGACGCCCAGGCGCGGCCTGGATCAGCTCGAGGGGCCTGGGCGCGATCGAGAGCTCGCTGCCGGCGCCGCGCGTCGATCTGCGGGGCTACCGGCACGATGTGGGTGTCGGCTGGCTCTGGCTGGCAGCGCGCGCAGGCGCGTTCGGGGAGCTCGGCGAGATCGCCGCCGACCGCAGGATGCGCGCCGAGGACAGCGCCGTGCTGAGCGCCGGCGGAACAGTGCCACACGGTGTCGGGCTTGGGCAGTTCGGCCCACACGCTACCCCGATGCGCCACTACCCGGATCTGTTGCTGACACAGCGCAGCGGTCACCGGATCGCAATAGAGCTCGAACTGACCGCCAAGAGTCGCAGGCGAATGACCCGGATCATGACCGCGTACGCGAGCGACACGAGCGTGGACGCGGTCATCTACGTGGTGCCGACCCGCGCGATCGCCCAGGTTGTCTCGGACGCCGCACGTCGCGCCGGTATCGCCGACATCGTCCATGTCCAGAGGCTCGCATCGGACGGGATCTCGGGAGCTGCGCCGAGAACGGCCTCGGCTGTGCGTCGACCCGCAAGCCGGTCTCAGAGTCGCAAGGGGATGGAGCGCTGAGACTGACCAGCCACCCAGCTTCGCAGAGGATGTGTCGCGATGAGACCTGACCCGCCTCCCCCGGCATTCGTGCGCGGTCGCCGAAGCCTGCTGTGGTTGGCGCTCGGTTTTGCGGCACTGATGCTGGTGCCGGGGTGGATCGTGCTAACGGTCGGCGCGTTGGCGCTGAGCGCTCGACTCGCAGCGCGCGTGGTCAGGCGCCTGCGGATACGCGATGCGGAGGGGGCTCGCCGTGGCGCAATCGCGAGTGCTCTGACGATCGGGACCGACAGCTCCGGTAGGCCAGTGCTCGTACCGGATCAGGCGCTGGCAGCCCACGGCCTGATCCTCGGCGCGACCGGCGCGGGAAAGTCGACGACGCTCCTGACGCTGCTCGCTGAGCAGGTCCGTCGCGGCCGCCCCGTCGTCGCCATAGACCTCAAGGGCAGCCCCGCGTTTGCAGCCGAACTGAGAGACGCCGCACGCGCGGCTGGGCGCGACTTCCGCCAGTGGACTCCGGACGGCGGCTCCCACTGGAACCCGCTGGCGGTCGGCAACGCGACCGAGCTCAAGGACAAGCTGCTCGGCACCGAGCGCTTCACAGAACCGCACTACCGTCGCGCCGCCGAGCGCTACCTGCAGACCGCGATCCAGGTGGCGCACGAGGCGGCGCCCGGAGAGCCGCTGACGCTCGCGCGCGTGGTCGAGCTGATGGCGCCCGAGCGGCTCGCGGTGGCGACCGGCCGCCTGCCACAGGCACGCCGCGAGCACGTTCGCGACTACATCGGCTCACTCACGCCGGACCAGGTGAGCGCCGTCCGCGGACTCGCCTCACGCCTGGCGGTCGTCTCCGAATCGCATTGCGGACGCTTCCTCGAACCCGCCGCCGGGGCGCCGACGGTAGACCTGCACCGCGCGCTGGCCCGCGACGAGGTGGTGCTGTTCAGCCTCAACTCAAGCACGTACGGCAGCCTGGCGGCGATGCTCGGCACGATGGTCGTGCAGGACCTGGTGGCGACGGCCGGCGCGCGACTGGCTGGCGGTACCCCGAACGGGGCCCGCGGCGGTGGAGCAGAAGTGGGCGCAATCGTCGCGATCGACGAGTTCTCAGCGCTTCACTCTGACAACGTTGTGGCGCTGCTCGCCCGCGGGCGCGAGTCCGGCATTGGCGTGCTGTTGGCCACGCAGGAGCTGGCCGATCTGGACCGCGCCGCTCGCGGCCTACGCGACCAGGTGCTCGGGAATACCGCCTTGAAGATCGCGCACCGTCAGGACGTCCCTGAGTCGGCTGAGACGCTCGCGCGGCTGGCGGGAACCGTCCGTGTCTGGGAGGCCAGCTACCAGTCGCGCCCGTCGTCACGAGCGACGCCAGGCCGCGAGCTTTCCACCAACGCCCGACTCGTCGAGCGCTACGCCGTCGAACCCGAGCAGGTCCGAGCGCTGAGTACGGGTGAGGCGCTCGTGATTCTCAAGTCGCCTCGAGCCAGCGCGCAGCTGACCCGCATCCGCCGTCAGCCGCCGGCGCCCGGTGTCACGCGGTAGGCGTCAAAGACGTTGTCGATGTTGCGCAGGCGCGTGATCGCCTGGTCGAGCGTGCGGGTGTCGCCGACCTCCACCACGAATTGGTTGCGGATCATCGGATGGCTCACGGTGCAACGGGCCTCGAGGATGTTGATGCCGCCCTCCGCGAACGTGCGCGACAGGTCCTCGAGGAGGCGGTGGCGATCCCAGCCCTGCACCTCGATCTCGACCTGGAAGGAGGTCTCTGCGTCGCCGTCCCATGCGACCGGCGTGAAGCGCTCGGCGTCCTTGCGCAGCGCCTCCACGTTGGGGCAGTCGTCACGATGGATCGTGATCCCACGCCCGAGCGAGATGTAGCCGACGATCTCATCGCCGGGGACCGGATGACAGCACTTCGCTAGCCGCAGCATCACCTCATCGATGCCGTCGACCACGATCCCGTACCGGTTCGAGGAGGTCGTTGGCCTTGAACGACGGCGGCCCGAGGAGAGCAGGTCAGCTGAGGCGGCCGGCTGGGTTTCCGCGGCCTCGCCGGCCTTCAGCCGCTGCATGACCTTGTTGATCACGACCTGTGGCGAGATCTTCGCCGCACCGAGCGCGATGTAGAAGTCGTCGCCCTTGCGGAAGCCCATCTCTCGGATCACCTCGGCCATCAGCGGCGACGCGACGATCTTCTGGGCCGGCAGGCCCTGCTTGCGCAGATGCTCCTGCAACAGCTCGCGACCCGCATGTTCGGTGTCCTTGCGGCTTTCAGCCTTGTACCAAGCCTTGATCTTGTTGCGCGCGCGGGTCGTCTTGACCAGCGAAAGCCAGTCCCGCGAGGGGCCACGCTCGCGCTTGGAGGTCAGCACCTCGACGATGTCGCCGGAGCGAAGCTGGTAGGACAGCGGCACGATCTTGCCGTTCACCTTGGCACCGACGCAGCGGTGGCCGACGTCGGTGTGGATCTCATAGGCGAAGTCGAGCGGGGTCGCGCCTGCGGCCAGCGACTTCACCTCACCCTTGGGCGTGAACACGAAGACGTCGTCCTCAAACAGGTCGACCTTCAGCGTCTCGACGAACTCGCGCGGATCGGAGACGTCCTTCTGCCAGTCGACCAGCGAGCGGAGCCACTTGAGCTTGCCCTCCGGGTCACGCAGCGCCACGTCGCCGCCGGCCTTGCCAGCCGCGCGACCCGTCTTCGGATCCTCCTTGTACATCCAGTGCGCAGCAATCCCGTACTCCGCCAGGTCGTGCATAGCGCGGGTGCGGATCTGGATCTCCAGCGGCCGTCCCTCAGGACCGATCACCGTCGTGTGGAGAGACTGATACATGTTGAACTTCGGCATCGCTACGAAGTCCTTGAAGCGGCCTGGCAGCGGCTTCCAGATCGAGTGGATCACGCCGACGGCGCCATAACAGTCTTTGACCGAGCCGACGATCACGCGCATCGCTGTGAGGTCGTAGATCTCGTTGAACTCGCGGCCCTTCTTGGTCATCTTCGAGTAGATCGAATAGAAGTGCTTGGCGCGGCCCAGGATCTCGGCACTGATGCCGACCGTCTCGAGCTCGTTGGAGAGGTATGCGCCGGCTTCGTTGACATAGTGCTCGCGGTCGTCACGATGCTGCGCGACGAGCGTTTTGATCTCGTTGTACTTGCGGGGGTGCAGCGTCTGGAAGGCGAGATCCTCAAGCTCCCACTTGATCCGGTGGATGCCAAGGCGATGCGCGATCGGCGCGTAGATGTCGAGCGTCTCTCGCGCCTTGTCGATCTGCTTCTGCTTTGGCATCGCCTCGATCGTGCGCATGTTGTGCAGCCGATCGGCGAGCTTGATCAGGATCACCCGGATATCCGAGGCCATCGCCACCATCATCTTGCGGTAGTTCTCGGCCTGCGCCTCGTCCCGCGACTGGAATGTCAGCTCCGTCAGCTTCGTGACGCCGTCAACGAGCCCGGCGACCTCCTCGCCGAACTCTGCCTCGACATCGCCGATCGAAGCGTGTGTGTCTTCCACGGTGTCGTGCAGCAGCGCCGCGCATAGCGTCTCCGTGTCGAGGCGCATGCCGGCGCAGATCTTGGCCACGCTGACCGGGTGGACGATGAATTCCTCGCCTGAGCGGCGACGCTGGTCCGCGTGGTGGCGGCAGGCGTAGACGAAGGCCTCGCGCACGCGGTTCCGATCGACGGCGACCGCGGCCTCATCTGCGTGCTCCTCTACGACCGCGAACAGGTCGTCCAAGAGGCCCTGCTCGAAGTCGTTGAGCACAACCTGCTCAGCAACTGGCGCAGCAGCTTTCGCGGCGGCGGCCGATGCCACAGCCCCATTACTGGGGCTCAGGTTGCTCGTCTTCGTGTTGCTCCGCTCAGGAATCGCTGGCCGTCCTCATTCGTCTGTGTGTAGGCCCTGTATGCCGCCGAGCGCTCCAACTCCGTGGGTTGAGCGTCGGCGATCTCCAGAGCCGGCAGATCCGGATCGAGGCTGACGAGCCCCAGCTCCGTGAGGACTCTCAGCAACCGCCCGGCCAGCTTGGCTGAACGAGCGTGCGTTCCGTCGCCACGAAGCAGGTGCTCGAGCTCCTCGCCGGCGACCCTCCCTCGCTCCCGTAGGGCTCGGTAGAAGGCCACGAGCGAAGCACGGAGTGCGTACTCCTGCTCGTGCATCTGCTGCGCAAAGCGTAGCTCAGCCTCGCCCCAGGCCAAATGGGTGTAGCCGTGTCCGAGTCTCATGGTCGATTCCTGCGTGCGCGAGGCCGGAGGGTCGAAGACGACCGCATGCTCGAACTCAGGCACAAACTCAGGCTGTTCCTCGAGTGAATCGTGGCTTATCAGTGCAAATCCACCGCGGCGAGCGCTCAGACCAGCAAATCGCCTTGGTGCATTAGCGCTGATCACCAGAACGGCGCTTTCCGGACCTGCAGCGGCCTGGGCATCAGCGATCGTCGCAATGATGCTCTGACCGCGGCGATCGAGGACGACGCGCTCACCATCCTGGGTCAGCTCGACGATTGGCTCGTCTTCGTCCTCGCAGGCGGAGTCGGGATCAGAGACGTCGAGGTCGCGATCCAGTTCCATCAGAGCGGCGTCCAGGTAGTCGTCGGATTCGCCCAGGATCGTGATGTCGGCGGGCGTACAGGGGCTCGACTGCTGGAGGATTGCGCGTGGCTCGACCACGCCGTTCCAGACGTTGCGCTCGAGCTTGAAGCTGGCGTCGACTGGTTCGCCCTCGGCGCCGATGACGCGCCCGTCGCAACCGAACGCGACCGCGCGGGCGCGAACGCCGCCGGAGTTGAGATTGAAGCGGGCGTGCTGACCGGAGCCGCCCATCTTCTGAACACCGTCGAACGTCGCGCCCGAGACGTAGAGACGCACCTCGGGGTTGCCGCTCCCGAACGGCGCGAGCGCCAGCAGCTCGTCTGCCAGATCCAGCGACAGATCTCCGCCCGAGATGACGGCGTCAACACGCTCGACCGGGGTCAGCAGTTCGGGCGTCAGCAACGCCTCAGCGTGCCGCTCGAATGCACCCCGGAACGCTGAGATCTGCTCGGGCATCACGCTCAGCCCCGCCGCGGCGCGATGCCCGCCGTAGGTCACCAGGTGCTCGCCGGTGGCCTCGAGCGCGCCCAACAGATCGAAGCCAGAAATACTGCGTCCGGAGCCGTGTGCCGGGATCGTCGTATCGCTGGGATCGATGGCCAGCAGGATCGCGGGGCGGTTGTAGCGCTCGACGACACGCGAGGCGACGATTCCGATGACGCCGGCATGCCAGCCGGGCGCTGCCAACACGTAGGCGCTGCGCTCCCCCAGCTCGGACGCGAGTGCGTCGGCCTCCCAGTGGATCCGTTGCTCGACGGCACGGCGTTCGGCGTTGACGGCGTCGAGCTCACGTGCGATCTCCTCCGCCCGCTGCGCGTCGTCGGTGAGCAGCAACTCGAGCCCGGCGTCGGCCCGGCGCATCCGCCCCGCAGCGTTGATTCGCGGAGCCAGCCGGAACGCGAGGCAGGCTGCATCAAGCGCGCTCGGATCGGCGCGCGAGACCCGCATCAGCGCCCGCAACCCCGGGCGCTCGGTGCCGGCCATCTGGCTGAGGCCATCGCGCACGATCCGGCGGTTCTCACCGCGCAGAGGCATCAGATCGGCGACCGTCGCCAGAGCCACCAGCTCAAGATCGTGTGCGACGGTCGCCGCACCCAGCGCCTCCGCCAGCTTGTGCGCGACGGCGGTTCCGCAGAGATCCGGGGTCGGGTAGCCGCAAACAGCCGGGTGCACGATTGGGCAATCCGGAAGTTCGCCATCGCCGCGCGGCGCATGGTGATCGGTGATCACCACCTCCATCCCAGCCGCATGGGCCTGAGCAACCTGCTCCACGGCCGTGATCCCGCAGTCGACGGTGATCAGCAACCTCGTCCGGCTCGCGGCAAGCCGGGCAACGGTTGTGGATGCCAGGCCGTAGCCGTCCTCGCTACGGCTCGGCAGATACCAACCGGCGTCGGCTCCGAGCGATCGCAGCGCTCGCACCAGTACGGCGGTGGCACAGACGCCGTCGACGTCATAGTCGCCATGAACTACGATCCGGCTCGCCGACGCGATGTGACGCTGCACCAGCTCGACCGTGTCGCCGATCCCGTCCAGCAGGCTTGGATCGTGGCGTTCGTTCGCGGCCATGAAAGCGCGCGCTGAGCCAACGTCGCGATTGCCGCGGCGTACGAGGACCTGCGCCATCACGTGGCTGATGCCGAGCGCCCGCTCGAGCTCGAGCGCGGCTGCGAGGTCGTATGGCGGCAGCTCAATCCGGCGCCGGACCGGCGCGCCAGTCGGAGCGGGCGGCGATGCGGCAGTTACGGAATCCAGCAGAGTGACAGCCATCCCCGCAGAGTAGGCACGGGGTCCGACGGAACCTCAGGCGAGCTGAGTGACCTTCACCCGCTCGCGGCGGATGCCCTCGAAATAGACCAGGCCGATTCCGATCAGCGCTCCCGGGATGCCCTCGAGCGCGGTCAACAGATCCGTGTCGTGACGTCCCGGAATCGTGAATCCGTGAATGATCAGGCCAAACAACGCCGCGCCGATGATCGCGCCGAGGAATGCCCCGACGATCCCACCCCAGAAGCGGTCGGGCAGCCAGATCGTGAAGTGCCAGATCGCAAGACCCATCATCACCCAGGCGAGCATCCCCATCAGCGCCTTCTCCCGTGCTTACGGTTGCGCTGACGCCGTCGCGGAGCGGACGGCCCGGAGCGGACATCGGCGA
Source organism: uncultured Conexibacteraceae bacterium (assembly GCA_963844665.1). Classification (GTDB taxonomy): domain Bacteria; phylum Actinomycetota; class Thermoleophilia; order Solirubrobacterales; family Solirubrobacteraceae; genus Palsa-465. The sequence goes on along the minus strand of CAWJPB010000003.1, from coordinate 398,625 downwards.
CGCCGTCATTCTCAGCCTCATCGGGCGCCGGCGTGACCGGAGTCTCGGCATCAGCTGGAGCGTCCGCATCGGCCGGAGTGTCGGTGTCGGCCGGAGCGGCGGTCCCGACCTGAGCGTCGGTGTCGGCCGTGGCGTCGGTAACGCTCTGGGCGTCGGGGTCAGCCTGAACACCGGGCGCATCGATTTCGGTCGGGGCTTCGGTATCAGGCACGACAGCGGGCTGGGCCGGGGCGGTCGGCGCCTGGGTCGGGGCGGTCGGCGCCTGGGTCGGGGCGGTCGGCGCCTGGGTCCCCGACGACTTGCCTGAACCTCTGCGGGAGGGTCGCGCAGGCGCCACAGGCGCGGCAAGCTCCTCGTCGGTGGTGTGCGCCAGGCGCTCGGTCACGCGAGAGGTGCGGTGACGCTCACCGCGATCGTCGTCCAATCCCAGATCGCGCTTCATCTGCTCGAACTCGGCGGCCGAGACGTTGTCGTCCTGCGGCGTGGTCAGGCGGCCGGTGCTGCGCACCCGCGCCTGCGTCGGATCGACGTCGCCGCCGTCAGCGTAGGCCGGCACGGCCCCGTGCTGATCGATGATCCGCTGGCGGCGAGCGCGATAGCCGTGCTCGCGCTCCTTCCAGTGCATCAGCACGGGCGAGGCGATGAAGATCGACGAGTAGGCGCCGGAGGCGACGCCGACCAGCAGCGCGAACGCGAAGTCCTTCAGCGTCGCACCGCCGAACAGCAGCAGCGCGATTATCGGCAGCAGTGTGCAGGAGGTCGTCATCAATGACCGCGTCAGCACCTCTGACATCGAACGGTTCACAACCTGCGAGAAGGCCGCCCGCGGCATTCTCGGAATGTTCTCGCGAACACGGTCAAACACGATGATCGTGTCGTACAGCGAGTAACCGAGAATCGTCAGCAACGCAGCCACCGTGTCCGCGGTCACCACCCGCCCGACCAGGGCGTACACGCCCGCCGTTATCAGCAGGTCGTGCATCAGCGCGATCAACACCGGCACCGTGAACTTCCACTCGAATCTCAGCGCCACGTAGAGAGAGATCACCAGCAGCGAGACGATGATTGCGATCACCGCACTGCGCGTCACCGTCGACCCGAACGACGGCCCGACGCTCTGCGTCTGGATGCTGTGTACGCCGTACTTACTGTCGAGCTGACCGCGCAGCTTGGCGTAGCCGTTGCCGAGGTAGTTGGACTGGATCTGGTAGCCGTAGTTACCCAGCGAGTGCCCGCTGACAGCCTGCACGGTCGCATCGCCGCCGCCGACGCCGGCCACAAGTGACTTGATCTCGGTGACGGGCGCCTGATGGTTCAGCCCAACCGACATCTGGGTGCCGCCGGTGAAATCGATGCCGAGGTTGAGGCCCTTGCCGCCTACGGCGAGCGCGCCGATCAGCAGGATCACGCCCGAAAGTGAGAAGAAGTAGCGGCTCTTGCCCATGAAGTCGAAGCGCCAGTGGCGCTTCTCTCCGCCGGCGCCGAGCGCCGATGGGCTCTGGATCACGCGCGAGTCGCCCATCGTCGTGAGAATCGCCTGCGTCGCGAGCACGGCGGTGAACAGCGAGACGAACGTGCCGATCCCGAGGGTGAAGGCGAAGCCCTTGACATCGGAGGTCGAGAGCACGAACAGGATGAACGCCGTGATGATCGTGACGACGTTGGCGTCGATGATCGCCGTGATGCCCTTGCGGTAGCCGGTTGCGATGCCCTGTCGGATCGTTCGACCGCCGCGTATCTCCTCCTTGACGCGCTCGAAGATCACGATGTTCGCGTCAGCGGCGACGCCGATCGTCAGGATCAGGCCGGCGATGCCGGCGAGCGACATCGTGATCGGGATCAGCTTGATCAACGCGTAGAAGTAGATGCCGTAGACGATCAGGCCGCCGATCGCGATAAGGCCGAGCACGCGGTAGTACACGAGCAGCAGCAGCGCCACCAGCGCGAGGCCGATCAGGCCGGCAACCAGGCCCTGATGCAGCGCCTGTGAGCCCAGGGTGGCTGAAACCTGGTTCTCAGAGATCTTCGTGAGCCTGACCGGCAGCGCGCCCAGTCGCAGCTGCGTCGCCAGTGCCTGAGCGGTGGTGGTGGTAAAACCGCCGGTGATCTCACTGCCACCGGTCGACGGGATCCCCTGGGGGAACTCCTTGAAGTCGATCTGCGGAACGCTGACGAGCTGGTTGTCGAGCGAGATCGCGAAGTGCTGGTTGAGCTGCTGGCCGGCGGGGCTGTCGAGCGAGCCCCGCAGCGAGATCGCGCCGGTGACGTTCTGGAACGTCTGCCCGCCATTGCCCTTGAAGCCGAAGGTCACATCCGGCTGGCCGCTCTCGTCGGTGCTGGCCTCCGGGTTGCTGATCTTGTCACCGCGCAGCGCGACGTCGTTGTTGAGCACGTAGTAACCGGCGGTGGGCGAGCCGAACTTGGGCCAGGCGGCGAAGCTGTTGGGAACCGCCTGGACGACGACGGTCCCCTGCTTGACGTCGAGCGCCTGCGTACCGGCGGTCTCATCGCTCGAGAGCCCCGTCTTGAGCTCCTTGGTCGCCTGCGCAGCCGAGGTCCCAACTGGCACGACCAGCGGGCCCGAGATCAGGCAGTGAACGCCCTTCACGACCTTCTGGTTCTCAGCTGCAGCAAACGACTTACAGGCAGAGCTGCCGGGAGCGCCGAACAGGAACCACTCGTTGCCGGCCTGGGACATGCTGTTCACGTCTTTGGTCCTGAGCGGCTGCTTGGCACCGAGCTGCACGGCCGCATACAGGCCCATCGCGCCTGACGCCGGGCTATTTGAACCCGGGGATGACGTGGTGCTGCCCTGGCTGAGCGCCAGCGACTCCGCGTCACTCGTCGAGATACCGTTCTTCGCGGGCTGACCGGACGGCGTGAGTACGTTCGCCTCCCAGTCGTAGAAGAACAGCTGGGCCGTGGTGCCGACGATCCGCTCCGCCTCAGCGACGTTCTTGACGTCGGGGAGCTGCACGTCGATCAGATTCTTGCCCACCGTCGTGATCTGCGGCTGCGACACGCCGAGCTGGTTGACGCGATCGTTCATCACGTCGACAGCTCGCTGCAGCGAGGCGGCATTCACCGGCGTCCCGGCGTCGGGCTGGCCTGATAGACGAGCTCCACGCCGCCCTTGAGGTCGAGCCCCAGCCGCGTCGGCCGGGTCGCGATGATCGCGATCGACGCGGCGACGAGCCCTACCACGAGCAGCAGGATGAATCCGTGGCGTTGGCGGTCAGTCATCGCAGATCTTGATGCTAGAAGAGGTTGGCTTTTGGCGCTGTTAGGGGTCTGTCGGGAAAGTGCTGCTTAGCGCCCGTTGGAGGGGGTCAGCACGACCAGCAGGCCGCCCTCCTCGTCATCGTATGCAGGGAACATATCGGCCACGGCGCTGGCCGGTTCGGCGCCCGCGCTCAGCACCACCGGCTTGCCGCCGACACGGACCTCCCATTCGAGCACGGTCGAGATGTGATCGACGCCGTCTGTGAACTGCAGACCGAGCGCGTCCGGCAGCAGCTGCCCGATCACAGCCTCGGTGCGCAGGCCGGTGAGCTCGAACGAGCCCCGGCCACAGTCGACGATGCGGCCCTCGGCATCGCAGGCGAAGAATGCGGCGGACGGAGCCGGGTAGTAGTCGTCGAGCAACTCGAACAGGTAGGCGAAGCCGCACTTCTCGCAGCCGCGGGCCTCGCGACGAAAACCGGCGTTGCGGTCGGTTCCCATCGAACGGTTACCGCAATGCGGGCAGATGAAGTAGTGCTCGTGTGCCATGAGGCGCTGAGGATAGTCAGTGGGGATTACGACGCGGTTTCTGGCAGGCGTCAACCTCAACTGAAGCAGCTGCGATCAGAGCAGGCCCAGCTGTGCAGCGGGTGGCTCCAGACCAAGGTGCTCGTAGGCTCGACGGGTTGCGGCGCGGCCGCGGGGCGTGCGTTCGAGCATGCCGCGCTGCAGCAGGTACGGCTCGTACACGTCCTCGACCGTGTCCTGCTCCTCGCCGATCGAGGCGGCGAGCGTCGATAGACCCACGGGGCCACCGCCGAATTTCTCGCATATCGTCCGCAGGATCTCGCGGTCGAGCCGGTCGAGGCCGACGTGATCGACCTCGAGCAGGTCAAGCGCGGCCGCGGCGACCTGCTCGGTGACGACGCCCGCTACCCGCACCTCCGCATAATCGCGAACGCGTTTGAGCAGCCGGTTGGCCACGCGCGGGGTACCGCGGCTTCGGGCCGCCACCGCCAACGCGCCACCGTCCTCGATCTCGACGCCCAGCAGCCGCGCCGAGCGACGCACGATCCTAGCGAGGTCGCGCGGGTCGTAATGGTCCAGCCGGTGCTGGATGCCGAAGCGGTCGCGCAGCGGAGTGCTCAGCAGCCCGGTGCGCGTGGTGGCGCCGACGAGCGTGAACGGCGGCAGGTCGATCGTCACCACCCGGGCGCCGGCGCCCTGCCCGACAGTGATCGGCAGCGAGCGATCCTCCATCGCGGGATAAAAGGTCTCCTCGAGCGCGCGTGGCAATCGGTGGATCTCATCGACGAAGAACACCGAGCGCGGCTCCAGTGCCGTCAGGAATGCGGCCACATCGCCCTTGCGCTCGAGCGCCGGACCGGCGGTCTGGATGAACGCCACACCGAGTTCGGCCGCGACGATCTGCGCCAGCGAGGTCTTGCCGAGGCCGGGCGGCCCGGCGAGCAGCACGTGATCCAGCGCCTCCTCGCGGCCTGCCGCGGCGGCGATCGAGACCGCCAGCTGGTCCTTGAGTGCCTCCTGGCCGATGAAGTCCTCGAGCCGTCGCGGACGTAGCGACCGATCGACGTCGTCCTCAGGGAGCGCTTCGGCGCTGAGGATCGTCACCGGAGCGTCCCCTTGAGCGCCCGAGCGATCAGATCCTCGGGCGTGTCACCTTCGAGCCCGTCAAGCAGCTGATCGACCTCCGCCGGGCTGTAGCCCAGCCCTACCAACGCTTCGCGAGCGATCACGCGCGGGTCATCCGAGGCCACCGTGCTGATGACCTGCTCGGGCAGGCTGACGCCCACCTTCTCGCGCAGTTCGACGATGATCCGCTCCGCCGTGCGCTTGCCGACGCCCTTAACCGCCTGGAATCGCGCCGCGTCCCCGGCCGCGATCGCGGCCAGCAGGTCACGTGCGGGTCCGCCTGAGAGCACCTCCAGCGCAACCTTCGGCCCAACCGACTGAACCCCGAGCAACATCAGGAACAGATCGCGCTCGTCCTCGCTGGCAAAACCGTAGAGCGTCAGCGCGTCATCACGCGGGATCAGATGCGCGTGCAGGGTGACACCGTTGCCGACGACAGGCACGTGGCGGAGCGTCTCGCTCGACACCGACAACCGGTAGCCGACGCCACCGCAGTCGATGATCACATGATCGGATCGGCGCACCGCCACCGTCCCGGTCACCAGTGCGATCACCGTGCGACCTCCGCGATCGCGCTCGCGAGCGGCGCCCGATTGGACTCGCAGATGGCGACCGCAAGTGCATCTGCGGCGTGGTCAGGACGTGGCGGCGCGGACAGGCCCAGCAGCCGCGCGGCCATGCCGGCGACCTGAGTCTTGTCGGCGCGTCCGCTGCCACAGACGGCCGCCTTGACCTGCTGCGGGGTGTATGCGCGCACAGCCACGCCGCGCTGCCCGGCGGCAAGCAGCACGACACCGCGGGCCTGGCCGACAGCCATCGCGCTGACGACGTTCGCACCGAAGTAGAGATCCTCGACCGCGACCGCGTCGACGTCGAAACGATCGATCAGCTCGCCCACGTCGCGGTGGATTTCCGCGAGTCGCGACTCCGTCGCGACTCGCGCCGCAGTCTCAATCACACCGAACTCGAGCGCCCGCAGCTTCGAACCGACGCTCTCGACGATCCCGTAACCGGTGTTCGCGATCCCCGGATCCACTCCCAAGACGATCATGTGTTCGTATTCTCCGCGCGCGCTCGGACGCCTCCCTGCGCGAGGACAGGTGGCGGCTGCGGGGCTTGCTGGGAAGGCGTGGCGTCGCGGCCGCCCAGCGGGGCGAGCCGCGGCAGCAGCAGCGTTACTTCGTGACCTTGAGCAGGTCGACGATGAAGATCAGTGCCGCGTTCGGCGGGATCGTCGAGCCGCTGCCGCTCTTGCCGTAGCCAAGCGACGAGGGAATGATCAGCTCGCGGCGCCCGCCGACCTTCATGCCCTCGAGGCCCGTGTCCCAGCCCTTGATGACGGAGCCGTTGCCGAGTGTGAAGGCGAAGGACTTGCCTGGCGTGTCCTTCCACGAGGAGTCAAAGACCTTGGCGTTGCTGAACAGCGCGCCGACGTAGTTGACGTCGAGCGTGTCGCCCTTCTCGGCGGTCGCGCCCGTACCGACGATCACATCCTTGACGACGAGCTTCTTCGGGGCTGGGCCCTTCTGAAGCGTGATCGTGGGCTCGTGCGAGAGCGCGCCCGTGGTCGGGGTGGTGGCGGTCGTTGAGGTTGTCGACGTCGTGCTCGTCGTGGTGACCGCCTCGACGGTCGCGCCGCCGCCGGGAGCGAGCATGACTCCAGGAGCCTTGCTGCTGCTTCCACAGGCCGTGAGGCCGAGTACTACCGCTGCGGCCGCGACGGCCGTGACGCCTGCTTTCAAGTTCATCGCGGTGCGAGCGTAGCGGGCGCCGTCGTAAAGCGCGGCGCGATCATCCTGCGATCCGTTCCAGAACGTCGGCATCGACGTCGTAATTGGCGTGCACGGCCCCGACGTCATCGGACTCTTCGAGGGCATCGATGAGTTTCATAAGTTTTGCCGCGTCGTCCTCGGAGAGCGGGACGCGGGACTTCGGGCGCTGGGTGACATCGGCGCTCTCGATCTCGATCTCCGCGCGTTGAAGAGCGTCTCGCACCAAGGTCAGTTCGCCCGGTGCCGTGATCACCTCGAACACGTCATCATCGAGCACGATGTCCTCCGCGCCGGCATCGATCGCCGCCATCAGGTCGTCCTCGCCATAGCGCTCGGCGTCGACGACGATGACGCCCTGCTTGTCGAACAGGTAGGCGACCGAACCCGGCTCGCCGAGGCTGGCTCCGTGCTTGCCGACGATGTGGCGCACGTCGGCGGCGGTGCGGTTGCGGTTATCGGTGAGCGCCTCGATCAGCATCGCGACCCCGCCCGGACCGTAGCCCTCATACAGCACGGCCTCCCAGTTCTCGGCGTCGACGCCGGAGCCGGTGCCCTTCTGGATCGCACGCTCGATGTTGTCCTTCGGCATCGAGGAGTCTCGAGCCTTCTGAATCGCGAGCGCCAGTCCGGCATTGCCCTCGGGATCGCCCCCGCCCTCCTTGGCTGCGACCGTGATCGCACGCGCCAGTTTCGTGAAGTGCTGGCCGCGGCGCGCGTCGACGACGGCCTTCTTGTGCTTGATCGAAGCCCACTTTGAATGCCCTGACATGGCTATCGAGTTTAAGGGGTCGGACGGAAATTAGTGACAGGATCTGACGAGTGGCTGCGCGTGGCTGCCGAGGGGCGCGACACAAGACATACTGGTGGTATGGCGGTGTCGCGGCCCGAAGGTCAGGCGCGTCCAGACGCCGGCAGTGACGTCAATAATTTCCAACTGACCCCGGATCGGGCGCGATGCCAACAGTGAATCCAGAGATCTTCAAGGCTTATGACGTTCGCGGAATCCATGGTCGCGACCTCGACTCCGACGGTGCTTACGAGATCGGCCGCGCGTTTGCGCGGGTGATCTCACAGTTCGCCGACAAGCCTGTGTCCGAGCTGCGGCTGGGACTCGGGCGGGACATGCGGTTGGCGGCCGCGGAGATGGCGGCGGCCTATGCCCGCGGCATGGCCGCCGAGGGTGCGCACGTGCTCGACGCCGGCCAGGTCGGCACCGAGATGGTGTATTGCCTCGTCGGATCGCGCGAGCTTGACGGCGGGCTGATGTGCACCGCCTCTCACAACCCGAAGCCCTACACGGGTGCGAAGCTCGTCAGACGGGGCGCGGTAGCGCTTTCAGGTGATGAGGGGATCGGCGACATCAGGTCGCTCGTCCAGGCGGGGCTCGGTGAGGCGCCCGGTGGTGGCAGCGTCGAGCAGGTCGAGCTCTACGACGACTTCCGCCGCCACGTGATGGGCTTCATCGACCCCTCAGAGATCAGGCCGCTCAGGGTCATGGTCGACGGCGGCAACGGCATGGCCGGGCCGATGGTCGGCCCGATGTTGGAGGAGCTCGGACTCGAGCTCGAAACCCACTACTGGACCCCGGACGGCAACTTCCCCGACCACGAGCCGAACCCGCTGCTGCCCGAGAACCGGGAGTTCATCATCTCCGAGGTGATCAGACAGGGGGCCGACCTCGGGATCGCCTGGGACGGCGACGCTGACCGCTGCTTCTTCATCGACGACACCGGCCGCTTCGTAGACGGTGACTTCCTGACCGCGATCCTGGCGACGTCGATGCTGCGCAAGCACCCCGGTGAGACGATTCTCTACGACGTACGGGCCAGCCGCGCCGTGCCGGACATCGTCACGGCGGCCGGGGGTACGGCCCTGATCAACCGTGTCGGCCACGCCTTCTTCAAGTCGCGGATGCGGGCGGAGGGCGGCGTCTTCGGCGGCGAGGTATCCGGCCACTATTACTTCCGTGACTTCTACTGCGCGGACTCCGGGACGATTCCGGCGCTGCTGGTGCTCGAGGAGCTATCACGCAGCGGCACCAAGCTCTCGGAGCTGCTCGAGCCGCTGCGCGCCAAGTACTTCATCTCGGGCGAGATCAACTCGAAGGTGGACGACCCGCAGGCCAAGGTCGAGGAGATCGCGGCTCGGTATGCGGACGCCGAGCAGAGTCGCCTGGACGGCATCTCGATCGACTACGACGATTGGCACTTCAACGTTCGTGCATCGAACACCGAGCCGCTGCTCCGCCTGTGCCTCGAATCGCTCGTCTCAGAGGCCGATATGGAAGCGAAGCGCGACGAGGTGCTTGGACTCATCCGGTCGTGACTGGCGCACTCACGGACGAGCCGACGCCGGGGATCCACCGGATCTCCGTTCCGACTCCGTTCGCCGTCGGCCCGGTCAACTGCTACCTGATCGAGGGCAGTCCGCTGACGCTGGTAGACACCGGCCCGAATTCCGGCACTTCGATTGATCTGCTCGAGCGTGGGTTGGCGGAGCTGGGCGTGCGGATCGAGGATCTGGAGCTCGTGGTGGTCACCCATCAGCACATGGACCACGAGGGGCTGCTCGAGATCATCGCGCGCCGATCGGGAGCCGATCTGGCGGCATTCGCCCTTCTGGATCCGTGGCTGGCCGAATACAGGGCCAGCACCGCAGCCGACGACCGTTACGCGCAAGCGGTGATGGCGCGCCACGGGGTTCCCGAGGACGTGATCACGTGGCTCGGCGTGCTCACCGCCCTGCTGCACGCGTACGGCTCCGCTGGTCGGCTGACGCGCCCGCTCGCCGACGGCGACACGCTGACGATGGGTGACCGAGACTTCAGCGTGCACCATCGGCCCGGGCATAGCCCCTCCGACCTTGTGTTCTTCGACCCGGCCGGTGAGGTGCTGCTGGCCGGCGACCACCTGCTGCCGCGAATCTCGTCCAACGCCCTGGTCTCGCGGCCGCTGAACGGAGGCGACGATGGTCCACGCCCCACCTCGCTGATCGACTACGCGAGCTCACTGCGAGCGACGCGCGAGCTCCCTGCAGGCCTGGTTCTGCCGGGGCACGGCGAGCCGTTCGGGGACCACGCCGAACTGATCGACGTGCGGCTGCGCGACCAGGGGCGCCGGGCTAGGAAGATTTATTCGCTGGTGTCCGAACAGCCGATGACGGCCCATCAGATCGCTCAGAAGATGTGGGGCGCGATCGCGCTCAAACAGGCGTACCTGACGCTCTCCGAGGTGCTGGGGCACATCGACCTGCTGCTCGCTGACGGCAGCGTCACCGAGCGCGAGCGCGACGGTGTCAGCATCTTCAGCGCCGCCTGAGGGGTGACGGCGGTCAGCCGGCGACCGACGCGCCGCCCGAGGTGCTCGAGCCGCCCGACCCGTTCACGCCGGCCTGTCCCCCACCTGAACCGCTGCTTGACCCGCCCGAGCCGGAGCCCGAGCCCGAGCCACCGGAATCGGAGCCGCCCGAGCCGCCCGAGCCGCCCGAGCCGCCCCCACCCTGACCGGCGAACGCGCTGACACCAGCCATCATGGGCGAGACCGTCGCCCTGCCGCAGGCGGCGACGCCGGGAACGGCGACGGTCATCGTGGTCGTGTCGTCCGGCGCATAGATCTGCAGCTTGGCGGCGGTCGGGCAGCTGCCACCGCCGGTGGGGACATCGCTGACGACAATCCGGAACGAAGCCTCCTCACCGGGCATGAGAGTCAGCTGACTGGCAGGTGTGGAGCCGACGATGTCGCTGGTTGTACGCGTCGCATTCGTCTTGAGCGGGGCGCCGCTCGAGGAGAGAAACTCGACGCCGGGCCATCCGTACGTGTGGCAGGACGTGGTGCCCGTGTTCTTCAGCCCTAAACCCAGCACGATCGTCCCGGCGGCTCCGTTGCTGCCGAGGAACGCCGGCGACAGGTCGGAGGCGGTGCAGGCTGCGGCCCCGGCAACCGCCGTCCTGGTGGTCTGGGTGCCGGTGGTCACCGTCGGCGCCGCCGCCGTGGTCGTCGACTGTCCAGGTTGCACGACGGTCTTGGTGACCGTCACAGTCGAGCCGCCACAGGCGGCGGCGAGCAACGCGACGATCACCGCTGAGCTGGCAAGGAGCGCGAAACGAACGGGGCGCATGCGCCTAATTTTCCACCCGAGTCTCACCGAATCCTGCGGTCTCAAGAAAGAATCGGTGAAGCCTGTCTTCACCGGTGAGTTCAGGGTGGAACGAGAGCGCGAGGATTCCGTCCTGGCGAATTGCGACGGGATGACCGTCCACCTCGGCCAGCACGGCCACGTCGGGCCCGTGCTCGGCGACCCAGGGCGCGCGGATGAAGATCGCGTGAACCGGGCCGCCCGGAACTCCTTCGACCTCGAAATCGGCCTCGAACGAGTGCAACTGGCGCCCGAAGGCGTTGCGCTCCGCAAGTACGTCGAGGATGCCGAGGTGCGCACGATCGAGCATGATCATGCCCGCGCAGGTGCCCAGAATCGGTGTGCCGGCCGCGGCCAGGGCGCGCAGTGGCTCAGCCAGACCCTCACGCTCGATCCCGAGCGTCATCACAGTCGACTCGCCACCCGGTAGGACGAGTGCGTCCAGGCCGTCCAGATCCGCTGGCAGCCGCACCTCGCGAGTGGTCGCGCCAAGCTGCTGCAGCACCCTCTCATGCGCCTCAAAGCCCCCCTGGAGGGCGAGGACGCCGACCAGCGGTGTCGCGACACTCACCAGCCGCGGGGCGAGAGCAACTGCTCGGAGTCGAGCTTGGAGGTCTCGATGCTGTCCATCGCGGCGCCGAGGCCTGTGGACGCAGCCGCAACGCGTGCCGCGTCGGCGTAATGGGTCGTCGCCTCGACGATCGCGCGCGCCCGCTGCTCGGGGTTTGAAGACTTGAAGATCCCCGATCCGACGAAGACGCCCTCGGCGCCGAGCTGCATGACCAGTGAGGCGTCAGCGGGGGTTGCAATCCCGCCGGCGCAGAACAGCACCACCGGAAGCTTGCCCTCCGCGGCAACCTGACGCACCAGCGGCAGCGGTGACTGGAGGTCCTTGGCGGCAGCCGCCAGCTCCTCGGGGCCGAGCGTCGTCAGACGCCGCAGTTCGCCGCGGATTTGGCGCAGGTGCGTGACCGCGTTGACGATGTCACCGGTGCCCGCCTCGCCCTTGGAGCGGATCATGGCGGCGCCCTCACCGATCCGCCGCAGCGCCTCGCCGAGGTTGGTCGCGCCGCAAACGAACGGCGCCTTGAAGGCCCACTTGTCGATGTGGTTGGCGGTGTCCGCCGGTGTCAGAACCTCCGACTCATCGATGTAGTCAACCTCGAGCGCCTCGAGCACCTGGGCCTCGGCAAAATGGCCGATCCGGGCCTTGGCCATCACCGGGATCGTCACCGCCTCCTGGATGCCCTTGATCATCTCCGGGTCGGACATGCGCGCGACACCGCCGTCACGGCGGATGTCTGCTGGGACTCGCTCGAGCGCCATCACCGCGGCAGCTCCCGCGTCCTCGGCGATCTTCGCCTGCTCGGGCGTGACCACGTCCATGATCACGCCTCCCTTGAGCATCTCGGCGAGTCCTGCCTTGACGGTGAATGTGGATTCGTCGCGTGAGATGTGGCCGTTAGCGCTCATACGGTCAGTGTAACCCGGCCAGGTTTGGCCGGATCGGCAGAACCTGGGGCCGCTGGGCATCAGAAATGGCGCCGGACTCCCCCACCTTCCCTGCGGCTAGCCTGCCGATGGTGACCGAAGCGATCTTTGAGCGCCGCGGCGAGGCCTTCTGGGCCACGGCGCTCGCGCGTGGGCCCTGGGACCCCGACGCACTGCATGGCGGCGCGCCGGCGGCCTTGCTGGCGGGCGAACTCGAGCGACTCGACGGCGGCGAGGATCTCCGCATCGCGCGCATCACCTGCGAGCTTCTGCGACCGGTGCCGCTCGGTGAGCTGCACGTCAGCGCCGGCATCGTTCGGCCGGGCAGGCGAGTGCAACTGCTCGAGGCGGCGCTCTCCGGACCCGACGGGACCGAACTTGTGCGGGCACGGGCCGTACGCGTCGCGCGCTCGCCGATCACGGCCGGCACCGCGCCCGAGCCGACGCCGATGCCGCCCGACAGTTTGGACGCATCCGCCGCAAATCGCTGGCGGCCGGACTCACTGCCAGGCGGCGCCGTCGAGATCAGGTTCGTCGACGGGTCACCGGAGGAGCCGGGCCCACACACAGCCTGGTTCCGGCTACGGGTGCCGGTAATCGCCGGCGAGAAGCCCACACCGCTTCAGCGCCTGATGGTCGCGGCCGACTTCCCCAACGGCATCAGCAGTGAGCTGTCGTGGAGCGCTTGGGTTTTCATCAATCCCGATCTCACGGTCTACATCGAGCGTGAGCCCCGATCCGAGTGGGTGGCGCTCCAGGCGCGAACCCGCATGAGCGAAGGCGGCGGGGCGGTGGCCCAGGCTGTTCTGTTCGACACTGAAGGCCGAATCGGGAGGTCGCTGCAGTCGCTCTACGTGGCTCGGCGGTCAGGGTGAGTGAGCCGGCGGTCAGGGTGAGTGAGCCGGCGGTCAGGGTGAGTGAGCCGGCGGTCAGGGTGAGTGAGCCGGCGGTCAGGGTGAGTGAGCCGGCGGTCAGGCAGACCGCCGGCACCGGCCTGAACCCTGACCAGCTTCGAGCTACTTCAGGCGAAAGGCCTTGATGCGAACGTCGTACTGCTGTGCATCGCGGCTGTAGACGCCGTACGCGAGTGCCTGAATGATCGACATCAGCGCCGTGTGCGAGCGGACGAACGCGGGCGTGTTCGACGAGTAGTACAGGCGGATGCGAGCCAGACGGGCCACCTCAGACAGGGTCGCATCGGTGATCGCGAGCGTCTTGGCACGGCGGTGGCGCGCCAGCTTCATCGTGCGCGTGATCAGCGGGTGCGGACGGCCGGCGGACAGGCCGATGACGAGCGTCTGCTCGTCGATTCGGCTGAGACGACCGAGCGCCTCCTGAGAGGGGCTGGCAACGATCTCAGCACGAACGTCCAGCAGCATCAGCAGGTGACGCAGATAGCTCGCGAAGAACGCCATCTGGTCGGTCCCGGCGATCAGCACCTTCTCCGAGGAAACGATCGCGTCGATCGCGGCCTCGACGTCTGAGCGGGACAGCTTGTGGGCGGTGTCCTCCACGTTCACATGGTCGGCCGCGAGTGCCGACTCGAACTCCGTGTGGTCGAGCGAGAACAATGGTGCGCCGCCGGTGGTGAGCGCCTCAGCGGCCGCTCCGGCGGGTCTGCGGCGGTACTCCTCACGGGCCGCCTGCTGCAGTTCGGGGAACCCTTCGAATCCGAGCGCCTGCGAGAAGCGCACGACAGTGCTTGATGAGGTGTTCGCGCGGCGCGCGAGCTCCTCCGCCGTCTGGAATGCTGCTTCGTCGAGATGGTCGACGATGTACTGGGCGACGTCCTTCTGAGACCGCGAGAACTCGTCGAAACGAGCCGTGATGTACGCGGAGAGGGCCTGATGGCCGTGGGGCGCCTCAGGCGCCGCGGTGGTGGCTGATGCTTGCTTCATAGGCAGCGTCTGTTTCGACGCTGCCGCCCATCGTTCCTTCCCGGCGATCTATTCGACGGTCAAGGACCCGTGCTTAGCGCCGGTCAGGACTTGTGTTGCGCATCGTACTCACGCACGCGCTCAAGGTTGCGCTTCCGTTCCACGGCGACCTGGCCGAGGATGTACACGATCAGGAAATTCGCGAGGCCGCCGATCACGATGAAGAACGTCAGAATCAGCGCCAGGCTTTGGCCGAATGCGCTGGGCGATTCGCCCAGACCGAGGATCGCGCTGGTGACCAGAAGCATCATCACGGATCATACGGATCCGTCGCGACGGACGCCAAGTGCCGATGTGCTCGTGGCGGCGAGCCGCTGCTTCGCCGCCACACCTGGAGCGCCGCCCACCCCGCCGTCGGAGCCGATACCTTGCCTCTGGGCGGCCCTGTAGCTCAGCGGTCAGAGCACCCGGCTCATAACCGGCGAGACGCAAGTTCGAATCTTGCCAGGGCTATTGCCCCTGCTACCGTCACGGTTACGGTCGGCGCCGCCGGCTGTGAGGCAGTTGCTTTCGGTACCGCAAAAGCGCGGTTCGGGTCAGCCATCAGCCTCCCGAATCGTTCGCGGGCCTTCCAGGTGCCGCCTCAGGAGTTTTTATATGTCTACGCAGTCCTTTGCCACGCTCGGCGTGTCCGACGTCGTCGTGCGCGCCCTGTCCAGCCGTGGGATAACGGCACCCTTCGCGATCCAGCAGGAGGTGATCGGCGACGTGCTCGCCGGTCGCGACGTGCTGGCCCGCTCCCCACCGGCTCGGGCAAGACGCTCGCCTTCGGAATCCCGCTGGTCGACCGCACGGCAGCCGATACGCGACGCCCGACCGTGCTCGTGCTCGCGCCGACGCGTGAGCTCGCGACCCAGATCGTCGATGAGCTGCGCCCGATCGCCCATGCGCGGGCTCTGAAGATCGCCGCCGTGTACGGCGGCGTCGGCCTGCTCAAGCAGGCCCAGGTCGCCGCGCGCGCGCACATCGTCGTGGCCACCCCCGGCCGGCTTGAGGACCAGCTCGAGCGCGGCGCCTTCACGCTCGACAATGTCCGCTCGCTGGTGATCGACGAGGCCGACCGCATGCTCGACATGGGGTTCAGGCCGGCGCTCGACCGGATCGTCACCCTCTGCCCGGCGCAGCGCCAGACCCTGTTCTTCTCTGCGACGCTCGACGGCGAGGCCGGCAAGGCCGCGCGTCGCTACACAAACGACGCTGTGTTCCATGAGCACGGCCCGTCTGAGCGCCGCGCCTCCGTCGATGTCGAGCATCGCTTCGTCGAGGTCTCGCATGAGTCACGGATCGACTCGCTGCTGGAGCAGCTCGGCGGCAAGCGCGACCTGGCGCTCGTGTTCGTGCGCACGAAGCACGGCGCCGACAAGCTCGTCAAGAAGCTCTCCAACCACGGTGTCGCAGCGGTTGCGATGCATGGCAACAAGACTCAGCGGCAGCGAGAGCGTGCACTCGCCCAGTTCGAGAACTATGAGGTCGATACGTTGGTCGCAACTGACGTCGCCGCTCGCGGGATCGACGTCGGTGGCATCTCTCATGTGATCAACTTCGACCCGCCACACGACTCCGAGACCTATGTGCATCGCGTGGGCCGTACAGGCCGAGCGGGCGCCACCGGTATCGGGGTCACGCTGGTCTCGCCGGATCAGCGCCGCGACGTGGCGCATATTGCCGGTGAGCTCGAGATCGAGCACGGCCTTGGAGACACCCGCCCGAGCGTCGGAGCCGGTGGCTTCAAGCGTGGTGCTGGGTCGACCCAGCGGAGCTCCGGATACAAGCGTTCGTCGGGCCAGACCTCCGGGGGCCGCAGCTCCGGCAGCCACAGCTCCGGCAGCCACAGCTCCGGCGGCCACAAGTCCGGGGGCCACAAGTCCGGGGGCGCTGGTCACAAACCCGCGGGCGCCGGCCACAAATCAGGCACCGGGCACAAATCGGCAGGCGCCGGGCACAAGTCGGGTGCTGGTCATAAGTCGGCAGGCGCGGGCTTCAAGTCAGGCTCCGGTCAGAAGTCGTTGGGCGGGCAACCGCACAAGACGGGCGGCCGTAAGCAGGCCGGCGTTGCCCGTCCGGCAAGCGGGCGCACACACGGCGCCTAGTCGTTCCTGTTCGATCTGACAAATCGTTGCGCTCACCGGCGATTTGCTCGAAAGCGCCGCGTTTACGAGCGGATACGAGCAAATCGCCACCGACCGCTGCTGATTTGTCAGATTGTGCAGGGCCCTACCCTGAATCAGCGCCTGCGATGAACTCAGCACACGACAACTCACCGGAGCCGCAGGACGACTCAACGGAGGCGACCAACGGCGAGCCATCAGAGGCTCACGTCGGTCACCGCTTCAGAGACTTCTACGCGCACCGCTTCTCTGATCCGCGCCGGGAGCGGGTGTTCCTACACGCAACCGGGTTCACCGTGGGGTTTGCCAGCTGTCGCGCCGTGACCCATGCGATTCGCGCCCAGCGCGGGCCGTTTCGCAACATGAGCTTCGGCGGCCGCCACCTGCATCACAGCACGTTCGGCATCATCGGCCAGATTGGCCTCGGTTACCTCTGGACCTACCAGATGGCGCTGGGGACAGACCGGACCAGGCGCGCCGCCTCACGGGCGACCGCGTTCGGCGCCGGCGTCGCGACCGCCCTGACCCTCGACGAGTTTGCGCTGTGGTTCGACCTCGCCGATGACTACTGGGACTCAGCCGGTCGCAAGAGCATCGACGCGGTCGCGATCTTCGGCGGCGTCTCAGCAATGGGTCTCACGGGCCGTGACCTGATCCGCGACATCGGGCGCGAGCTCAAGATCCGCGCCAAGCACTGACCGAGACGCGCTACTTCTCGTCCGTTCGACAACTCCCGCAGCAGCCCCGAAGTCGCGCACGTCACGCAATCGCAATCCAGAGCGAGGAGAGAGATGAGCACTGAGAGCCTGGAACTCGCGATCACCCGCAAGGGCGGCGCCGTCGAGTTCCTCCGTAACGCACAGGCGCGACCGCACACCTTCCCAGTCCGGCCCGAATTCACCAACTGGCGCAGCGAACAGACGTCATGGCGCGAGACATGCGCACTGCTCGACCAGTCGCATCACATGACCGACCTGTTCCTCAAGGGGCCTGATGCGCTTCCACTACTCGAGCGCCTCGGCGTCAACAGCTTTGCCAACTTCAACCCCGGCAAGGCCAAGCAGTACATCGCCGTCAACCCCGACGGCTTCATCATCGGCGACGCGATCCTCTTCCACCTGCCCGATGGCAGCTTCGACCTCGTCGGCCACCCGATGGTGCTCGACTGGGTCGAGTTCCATGCGGTCACGGAGCATCTCAACGTCGAGCTTGAGCGCGACGAGAACTCGATCGTGCGCACCGACGGCCCGCCCAAGCAGTACAGGTTCGAGCTGCAGGGGCCGACGGCGGCGACGATCGTCGAGGAGGTCACTGGCCAGCCCCTGCCAGATGTCAGCTTCTTCCACATGGCGAGCTTCCAGATCGCGGATCAGCGCGTCGATGCACTGCGCCACGGCATGGCCGGTCAGCCCGGGTTCGAGCTGTTCGGCCCGTGGGAGCAGGGCGAACACATCCGTGAAGCGCTACTCAGCGCAGGCGAGAAACACGGGATCGTGGAGGTGGGGTCGCGTGCGTATTCGACAGCGAACCTCGAATCTGGCTGGGTCCCTGCGCCGTTCGCCGCGATCTTCTCCGGCGAGCCGATGAGGCCCTACCGCGAGTGGCTACCGGCAGTGAAGGCCGGCTCGCTCGCCGGGAGCCACCTCTCGACGGCCGTGACCGACTACTACCTCACCCCCTACGAGCTCGGCTACGGCAAGGTCATCGCGTTCGATCACGACTTCGTCGGCCGCGCGGCGCTGGAGGCGATCGCCGATCAACCAGCCCGCAAGAAAGTCACGCTCGCGTGGAACCGCGGTGACGTCAGTGACGCGATCGGGAGTCAGTTCGGCCAGGAGCCGTCCGCCAAGTTCATGGAGTGGCCGAAGGCGCGTTACGGGCTCTACCAGGTCGACACGGTGCTGCTCGACGGCCAGCAGGTCGGTGTGTCCCACGATTGCGGCTACATCTACAACGAAAAGTCGTTCGTGTCGCTGGCCAGCGTCGATATCGAGCGCGCACACGTCGGCTCGGAGGTGACGGTGCTATGGGGCGAATCGCCGAATTCGACCAAGCCGGCGGTCGAGCCGCACGTTCAGGTCCAAATCCGCGCGACGGTCGCGCCGACCCCCTACGTCGCGTTCGCACGCGGCGCCTACCGCTCCTCGTAAGAGCCGGCCTTTGAATCGGATGGGGCCCGGCCCGCTGGCCGGCCCCATCGCTCGAGCTGTCAGAGCGACGCCAGCAACGTCCGGATGGCCGGCGCGTAGCGATGTGACATGCCGCTATGTCCGCCGTCGAAGAGCTCGAGCGTGTGCTTGACGGACAGCTTCTCAAGCGCTTTGGAGAACGCCACCGTGCCGACGTCGAGCATGTACTCGTCCGAGCGACCGGCCTCGACATGGATGTAGCGAAGCGACCGCAGGGCGTCGGCATGCTTCGGGGCCATCCGCACCGGGTCGCAGGCCAGCCAGCGCTCCCAAATCTCCGGGATCAGGACGCCCGTTTCAGTGTCGAACGGCAGCAGCACCCTGCCGGGCGAGTCGAGGTCGGGAGAATAGGCGGCCGCCATCGCGTAGGCGTTGATCGGCTCGCCCCAGAGGCTCCAGTCAAACGTCTCGGAATCGGCGAAGGCCTTCAGGAGCGCCTCGTAGGAGCCCTCGTAGTGGTCTCGGAGGACTCGCGTGGTGTTGGCGAAATCCGACATGTAGCAGGCCTCAAACAGCGTGTCGGCTGCATGCGCGACCAGCGCGCCGAACACCTCAGGGCGCAGCATCGGCAGCGCCAGCGCTCCGTACCCGCCTGATGAGTGCCCGGTGACGGCGCGTTGATCGCGGGTGCCGGCCGTCGGGTAGGTCGAGTCGATGAACGGCACGATCTCATCGCAGATGTAGCTCGTGTAGTTGCCGGTCGCCGGGGAGTCGAGAAACTGCGAGCCGCCGAGCGCCGTGAAGGCGTCGACGAACACGACCACGGCGTCCGGGCAGCCGCCGTCCTGCGCGGCGAACATCGCATCGAGGCGCTCAATGAAGGTCGGCTCAAACGGCTTACGCGCCAGCCAGCCATCGAGCTGGCCACTGAAGCCCTGCAGCACGTAGACACAGGCCACGCCGGTCGCCTCGCCGGCTGCCACGGGCGGTGAGCTGTAAACGTAGAGCGGCCGCCGTGAGGGGTCGCCGAGCGGGTTGTCGGCCAGCACATCTGATTCGACGATGAGCTGGTCAAAGCGCCCCCTCAGCGAGCGCCGCCAGGGTGGTTCCAGAGCCTGTTCGGTGGTTCGAAGCGTCATGCTCTGACCGTACCCTGAAAAGTGGCTCCCGGCCAGACGGGCCGCGGGATCCGGCGTCTATAGTCCGATTTCAGTCCGCCCCCGACCCGAAGCCCGAGATGACAGACACCCTCAGCGAAGATCCCACAGGCGGCGCAGACATCGACTCGACCGAGACCGGCGAATGGATCGAGGCGCTTGACGCAGTAGTCGCACACGATGGCATGGGACGCGCCCGAGAGCTGCTGACACACGTCGTTGACCGCGCCCTCAACATCGGCAGCGGCCCGATCGGCAGCCTCAACACGCCATATGTGAACACGATTCCCGCCTCGCTTGACGAGCAGATCCCGGGCGATCCCGAGGTCGAGCGCCGGCTGCGCTCGGCGATCCGCTGGAACGCGATGGCGATGGTCGCGAAGGCCAACAAGTATTCGTCGGAGCTCGGTGGGCATATCGCCTCATTCCAGTCGCTCGCGGCGCTCTACGAGGTTGGCTTCAACCACTTCTGGCATGCACCGAGCGCGGAGCACGGCGGCGACCTCATCTACTTCCAGGGCCACTCCTCCCCCGGCAACTACTCGCGTGCCTTCCTCGAGGGTCGCCTGACCGCCGAGCAGCTCGACAACTTCAGGCAGGAGGTCGGCGGCAGCGGCCTCTCCTCCTACCCGCACCCCTGGCTGATGCCGGACTTCTGGCAATTCCCCTCAGTGTCTCTCGGAATCGGTCCGATCACCTCGATCTACCAGGCGCGCTTCATGCGCTACCTGCATGCCCGTGGCATCGCCGACACCGAGGCCCGCAAGGTCTGGGCATTCCTCGGCGACGGCGAAATGGACGAACCGGAATCGATGGGCGCAATCGGCCTCGCCGGGCGCGAGCAGCTCAACAACCTGATCTGGGTCGTCAACTGCAACCTGCAGCGTCTCGACGGGCCGGTGCGCGGCAACGGCAAGATCATCCAGGAGCTCGAGTCGGATTTCCGCGGCGCCGGATGGAATGTGATCAAGGTGATTTGGGGCTCTCGCTGGGACTCGCTACTCGAGGCCGACATCGACGGTCGCCTCGTCAAGGTCATGACCGAAACGATCGATGGCGAATACCAGACCTACAAGTCGCGCGACGGTGCCTTTGTTCGCGAGAACTTCTTCGGTAAGGACCCGGTGCTGCTCGACCGCGTCTCGCACATGAGTGATGACGAGATCTGGGCGCTGAACCGTGGCGGCTTGGACCAGCAGAAGGTCTACTCGGCCTACGCCAACGCGGTGCGGGAGCCGAACCGCCCGACGGTGATCCTTGCCAAGACGATCAAGGGCTACGGGATGGGCGGCGCCGGTGAGGGTCAGATGATCGCCCACAACACCAAGAAGATGGCCGAGGACGCACTCGTCGCTTTCCGCGACCGCTTCGACATCCCGCTCACTGATGAGCAGGCCCGCGCCGCCGAGTACTACGTACCGCCGGCGGACTCGGCGGAGATGCAGTTCCTCCGCGAGCGACGCGAGGCGCTGGGCGGCTCACTGCCCGCGCGCCGTAAGCGAGCGGAGTCGCATCAGGTGCCGGAGCTCTCGGCTTTCCAGTTGCAGCTCGAGGGCACAGGCGACCGCGAGGTCTCGACGACGATGGTGTTCGTACGCGTGCTCGCGACGTTGCTGCGCGACAAGCAGATCGGCCAGCGCATCGTCCCGATCGTCCCGGATGAGTCCCGCACGTTCGGAATGGAGGGGATGTTCCGCCAGGTGGGCGTCTACTCGCCGCTGGGCCAGCTCTACAAGCCCGAGGATTCTGAGCAGCTCATGTACTACCGCGAGGATCAGAAGGGTCAGATCCTCGAGGAGGGCATCACCGAATCGGGCTCGCTCTCCTCGTTCATCGCGGCCGCGACGTCCTACAGCGCGCACAACGAGCAGATGATCCCGTTCTACATCTACTACTCGATGTTCGGCTACCAGCGGGTCGGCGACCTGATCTGGGCCGCGGCCGACAGCCGTGCCCGAGGATTCCTGCTTGGTGGGACGGCCGGCCGCACAACCCTCAACGGCGAGGGCCTGCAGCATGAGGACGGCCACAGTCACGTGCTGTTCTCGGTTGTGCCGAACGTACGCGCCTACGACCCGGCTTACGGATACGAGGTGGCGGTGGTGATCCAGGAGGGGCTGCGCCGGATGGTCGCCGAGCAGGAGGACATCTTCTACTACGTCACTCTGATGAACGAGAACTACGTCCAGCCGGCCATGCCAGACGGCGCCCAGGAGGGCATTCTCAAGGGCATGTACCTGCTCCGCGACGCGGGCTCGGCGCGCTCGAAGAAGCCGCGGGTTCAGCTGCTGGGCTCGGGCACGATCCTGCGCGAGGTGCTGGCCGCCGCCGAATTGCTCGAGCAGGACTTTGGCCTGCTCGCCGACGTCTGGAGCGTCACCTCGTTCACGGAACTGCGTCGCGAGGGCATCGAGATCGACCGCTGGAACATGCTTAACCCGCTCGCGAAGAAACCGCGCGTTCCGTACGTGACCGAACAGCTCGAGCAGCGGCGGGGCCCGGTGATCGCCTCGACCGACTACATCCGCACGCTCCCGGACATGATCCGTGGTTGGGTCCCGAGCCGCTACAGCGTGCTGGGCACCGACGGCTTTGGCCGCAGCGACTATCGCAGGGCACTGCGCAGCTTCTTCGAGGTCGATCGCCACCACGTCGTCATCTCGGCGCTGAAGGCCCTGGCCGACGACGGCACGATCGACGCCAAGCAGGTCGCAGACGCGATAAAGCGATACGAGATCGATCCGTCTGCGCCGATGCCGACCACCGTATGAGCGCGACGGCTTCTTCGGTGCAGGTCACGGTCCCCGACATCGGCGACTTCGGCGAGGTCCCGATCATCGAGATCCTTGTGAACGCCGGAGACACCGTCGCCATCGAGGATCCACTGATCACGCTCGAATCCGATAAGGCCACGATGGACGTCCCTTCGCCGTCGGCGGGCACGGTCAAGGAGCTCAAGGTGAAGGTCGGAGAGTCTGTTTCCGAGGGCAGCGTCATCCTGATCCTCGAAGCCGCTGGCCCTGAGGCTTCGACGCAGTCGCCTCCGGCCAAAGCCGATGAGGCTCCTGCGCCGATCCCAGAGGCAACGCCGGAAAAGGAGTCAGAGCCGGGTGAAGCGCCGGCCGACGTTGTGGCGGCGCAGCCCTCCGAAGCACCGCGGGTGGCGGCAGGGGCCAACGGCCACTCCGTCTATGCCAGTCCCTCGGTACGGCGGATCGCGCGAGAGCTGGGCATCGACCTGCACCGCGTCGCCGGTACCGGTCGCAAGGGCCGTCTGACGGTCGATGACGTGCGCTCGGCGAACGCCGGTGGACTTGGATCCGCCCCAACGCCGCCCACCAGCGGAGTGCCAACCAATGGGAGCAGCCTCGAGCTGGCACCGTGGCCACAGGTGGATTTCGAGAAGTTTGGCCCTGTCGAACGGGTCGAGCGTTCACGCATCCAGAAGATCTCGGCGCCGAACCTGGCGCGTAACTGGGTGATGATCCCGCACGTCACACACAACGACGAGGCCGACATCACCGAGCTCGAGGTCTGGCGCAAGCAGCTGAACGCCGAGCAGGGTAAGGACGGCATCAAGTTCACGATGGTGTCGTTCCTGATCGCGGCCTCGGTCGCGACCCTGAGGGAGTTCCCCACCTTCAACTCCTCGCTCGACGGCGATCAGCTGGTGCTGCGCAAGTACTTCAACATCGGCTTTGCGGCTGACACCCCGGGCGGTCTCGTCGTGCCGGTGATCAGAAACGCCGACGGCAAGGGGCTCGTGGAGGTCGCACGTGAACTGACAGATCTCTCCGGCAAGGCGCGTGAGGGCAAGCTGGGGCCGGCGGACATGTCCGGCGGCACGTTCACGATCTCCTCGCTTGGAGGCATCGGTGGAACCTCGTTCACGCCCATCATCAATGCACCGGAGGTGGCGATCCTGGGCGTCACCAAGGCCGCGATCAAGCCCGTCTGGGACGATGCGGCCGGCGAATTCAAACCACGGCTGATGGTGCCGCTATCGCTCTCATATGACCATCGCGTGATCGACGGCGCGTCGGCGGCGCGGTTCGTCGTGCATCTGGTCAAGGTCCTGAGCGATCTGCGCAGGGCGCTGCTGTGAGCGTCATCGACGTCGCAGTACCGGACATCGGTGACTTCAACGATGTCCCGGTCATCGAGATCCTCGTCGCTCCCGGCGACGCGGTTGCAGTTGAAGACCCACTGGTAACGCTCGAGTCCGACAAGGCGACGATGGACGTGCCATCGCCCGAGGCCGGCACGGTGAAGGAGATCCATGTGAGGCTGGGCGATAAGGTCGCCCAAGGCACCGTGATCCTGACTCTTGAAGCCGCCTCCGAGGCTTCGACGCAGTCGCCTCCGGCCAAAGCCGATGAGGCTCCTGCGCCGACCTCGGAGCAGGCTCCGCAAGAGGAGTCGCACCCGCGTGCAGCGCAGGCCGAGCCGGCAACTTCGCAGACCAGCGAAGCACCATCCACCGCCGAGAAAACCGGCGCTGGTTCGCATGTCGTGGTCATCGGCTCGGGCCCGGGCGGATATACCGCCGCATTCAGGGCGGCTGATCTTGGTCTGAAGGTCACGCTCGTCGAGCGCTACGAGACGCTGGGTGGGGTCTGCCTGAACGTCGGCTGCATCCCTTCGAAAGCACTGCTGCATGCCGCTCGGGTGGTGGCTGAGACCGAGGAGATGGCTGAGCACGGAATTTCGTTCAGCAAGCCAAAGATTGATTTGGTGCAACTCCTCGGCTGGAAACAGGATGTCGTCGACAAGCTGACCGGCGGGCTCACTGGCTTGGCAAAGCAGCGCAAGGTCGAGGTCGTGACCGGGGTCGCGAAGTTCACGGGGCCGAATGCGATCTCCGTGGACGGCCGTGAGATCGGATTCGACAGCTGCATCATCGCCGCCGGCTCGAGCGCGGTGAAGCTTCCGTTCCTTCCGGACGACCCGCGCATCATCGACTCAACCGGGGCACTTTCACCCGCCGATGTTCCCGGCCGGTTCCTCGTGATCGGTGGCGGCATCATCGGCCTCGAGATGGCGACCGTGTATCACGCGCTCGGCGCCAAGGTGACGGTCGTCGAGATGATGGATCAGCTGATCCCCGGCGCCGACCCGGACCTCGTGCGGCCGCTCCACAAACGCCTGCAGGAGCGCTATCAGGGAGTTCTCGTCGGTACCCAGGTGACCGGCGTGAGAGCCACCAAGGCTGGGCTGCGCGTGTCGTTCTCGGAGGGCAAGGACCAGACCTTCGACCGGATCCTTGTCGCTGTGGGGCGCACGCCGAACGGCCAAACACTCGACGCGGGTAAGGCCGGTTTGAACGTCGACGGGCGGGGGTTCATCCCCGTCGACAGGCAACAGCGAACCAACGTTCCAGGGATCTATGCGATCGGCGACATCGTCGGCAACCCAATGCTCGCCCACAAGGCAACGCACGAGGCCAAGGCCGCGGCCGAGGTGATCGCCGGCGTGCCAGGAGCTGGGTTCGACGCTCTGACCGTGCCGTCAGTTGCCTACACGGATCCGGAGATCGCATGGATGGGGTTGACGGAGGTCGACGCCAGGGCGCAGGGCATCAAGTATGAGAAGGCCACGTTCCCGTGGGTCGCTTCAGGCCGCGCACTCGGGCTCGGGCGACCGGAAGGGCTCACGAAGCTGCTGTTCGAGCCGGAGACCGATCGTTTGTTGGGTGCTGGGATCGTCGGCGTCGGCGCCGGTGACCTGATCGCTGAGACGGTGCTCGCGTTCGAGGCGGGGTTGAACGCTCAGGACATCGCGCTTGCGATCCATCCCCACCCCACGCTGTCTGAGACGATTGCGTTCGCAGCCGAGATGCAGGACGGGTCGATCACCGATCTGATGCCGCCCAAGCGGCGCAGTCGGTGAACGCCTCCTGCACTAAACCGTTACGTTCAGCGGTAACGTCGGACCCGTCCGCTGGTGCGCACTGAGCATCGAACGGCCGCTCCGGTAGAGCGCAAAAACCTCAGGACTGCTTGCTGCGGCGCCTGCGCCGCCAGACGCCGGCGGCCACTCCGACCGGGACCATGCAGGCCGCGATCACCTTCGCGCCCGGTCGTCTGCGTTTTGGACCGCGCGGCGGCTCGTGCGCCTCATCCGGCGCCGGCATCGCGAACTCCTCGGCGGCCAGCACCTCCCGCGGCTCGTCACCCACGAGATCAGCGGGGAGATTCAGATGCTCGGGGCGCAGTGCCGGGTCCGGAGCGGGGACGGCGAATTCATCGGCGGCCAGAACGTCGACCACCGGCTCGTCACGCACCAGCGGGTCGGCCGCCGGAACCCCGAATTCCTCCGCGGCGAGCACATCAATCGGCGGCTCATCCGGGCCGACGTCGTTCTGCCTGTCCTTACCCATCTGACCACTGATCTTCCCAGACCCGGCGGCCGATTCAAGGCCCCAACGCCCTCATACGATAATCTTAGTTGCATGCACTTAGATCATTTGCCACACGAGCATACGCGTGATACGATCAACTTACTAATCGTTAGCCCCTGGTGAAAGTGAAATCCTGATGACCCGACTGCTTCTTGTTCCGCTAGATGATGCGGTCGTCTTCCCCGGCATGTCCGTCACGCTGGCAGTCGACACCGCCGACGAGGAGCGCGTGCTGCTCGTCCCCCGCCATGACAACGAGTTCGCAGGTGTCGGTACCGTCGCCACCGTCAGTGAGACTGTCCGTCTACCGGGCGGCGCTCGCGCAGTGGTGGTCGAGGGCCTGCATCGTGGCGTCGCCGGCGCCGCTGTGACGGAGCCGAATGGACGGCTGTACGTGGACGTCGAAGAGCGTCCCGATGCCGTCGGCGTCGTGCCGAGTCGCGAACTGCGCGAGCTCGAGCGCGAGTATCGTGCAGTCGTCGAGGAGATTCTCGAGCTGCTTGGCGCTGACAGCCGCATCCAGTCGTTCCTGCGCGGAATCACTGAGCCAGGCGCGCTCGCAGACGCGACCGGCTACTCGCCTGACCTCAACTACGAGCAGCGCATCGAGTTGCTGCAACAGGTCGACATCCTCGAGCGCCTGCAACTGGCGGTGTCGTTCCAGCGCGAGCGCCTGGCCGAGCTGCAGGTCCGCAAGCGGATCCGCGACGACGTCGAGTCCGGTGCCGAGAAGCAGCAGCGGGAGTATTTCCTGCGCAAGCAGATGGACTCGATCCGCCGCGAACTGGGCGAGGATGACGCCTCCGTCGTCGAGGAGTACCGCACCAAGATCGCGGAGTCCGGAATGCCCGATGAGGTGCGCGAGCAAGCTGAGAAGGAACTCGGCAGGCTTGAGCGCGTCGGCGAGCAGTCTGGCGAGTCGAGTGTGATCCGTACCTACCTGGACTGGCTGATCGCGGTGCCGTGGAGCGAGCGCTCGGAGGAGCGCCTGGATCCGCAGCACGCACGTGAGGTGCTCGACGCAGACCACGCCGGACTGGAGGACGTCAAGGACCGGATCGTCGAATACATCGCCGTCAAGAAGCTGCGCCAGGAACGCGGCATTCAGGAGGACAAGCGCTCAGGTGCAATTCTGACTCTGATCGGCCCGCCAGGCACCGGCAAGACCTCAATCGGCGAGTCAATCGCCCGTGCCACCGGACGCGAGTTCATCCGCATCTCGCTGGGCGGCGTGCGTGACGAGGCTGAGATCCGTGGTCATCGCCGCACCTATATCGGCGCGCTCCCCGGCCGTCTGGTCAGGGCCCTGCGTGACGCCGGGACCATGAATCCCGTGATCATGCTCGACGAGGTCGACAAGGTCGGCGCGGACTGGCGTGGCGACCCCGCCTCAGCTTTGCTCGAGGTTCTGGATCCCGCACAGAATCACAACTTCCGCGATCACTATCTGGACGTCGAACTCGATCTCAGCGGCGTGATGTTCATCGCCACTGCAAACGTTGCCGACACCATCCCGGGCCCGCTGCTTGACCGCATGGAGGTCATCCGCTTTGACGGATACACCACCAGCGAGAAGGTTGCCATCGCCCGCGGTTACCTGTGGCCGCGTCAGCTCGATCGCAACGGCCTGCGTGCCGACGAGGTTGAGATCGACGACGAGCTGTTGACCGTGCTGGTGACCGAATACACGCGTGAGGCCGGAGTCCGCAACCTGGAGCGGGTGATCGGGACGGTGCTGCGCAAGACGGCAACACAGGTTGCGTCTGGCAAGGCTGCTGCCCCGCTGACGCTCGATCTGGACGCCGTTCGCGACGCACTCGGACGTCAGCGTCATTTCCAGGAGTCTGCGATCCGGACCGCGGTGCCCGGAGTCGCAACCGGCCTGGCGGTGACCGGTGCCGGCGGCGATGTGCTGTTCGTCGAGGCAACATCCATGACCGGTAAGTCGGGCCTGACCCTGACCGGCCAGCTCGGCGACGTGATGAAGGAGTCCGCGCAGATCGCGCTCTCATACGTCCGCGGCCATGCCGACGATCTGCATCTCGATCCGCACGCCTTCGACGAGCACTCATTCCATATCCATGTGCCAGCCGGAGCGATCCCCAAGGACGGTCCGAGCGCAGGCGTAACCATGATCACGGCTCTGACCTCGCTACTGAGTAGCCGTCCGGTCCGACACACGGTCGGAATGACCGGCGAGGTGACGCTTCAGGGACGCGTGCTCCCGATCGGGGGCGTCAAGCAGAAGGTCCTCGCCGCCCACGCGGCCGGCCTGACCGACGTGATTCTGCCGGAGCGCAACCGTGGCGACATGGACGACGTGCCGCAGGAGGTTCGGGACGCAATGACCTTCCACTTCGCGATGACGATCGACGAGGTGCTGGCCGTAGCGCTCGAGCCGGCGCCGGTGGCATCGGCGGCATAGACAGACCTACCAAGGGCAACGCATAGCGCGGAGGCCGGCCGGGGCAACCCGGCCGGCCTCCGGCGCAATTACGTTCAGTACAGCGTGTAACCGGTGCGGCTGACGATGAAACCGTGTCCGCTCGCTGAGAAGCAGTTCAGACCGAAGCTGCGCACCTGGCAGGTCATCCGACCGACCTTGTCATCCCAGTCGTCGGGTACAACCTTGGCTCCGGCGGAGACGGCAGAGGTGCCGCCGCAGGCAAATGCGGAGTTGCCATGGCGGCCGACTGTGATCGCGTTGCCCCATGCTGCGGTGCAGTCGGAGGGCTGCTGCGGCGGCGCCCATACACGCTGCTGGATGTCACAGCGCGCGCCGGATGCCGATATCTCGCAGCCCACGTTTCCACCCGGGACGGTGAACCGCGGCTGTTCCAGCGCCTGATGCCGCGATGGCATAAAGGCGCCCTGCGGTAGCGACGGCGCGACGATCTTGGTCACGGTCACGGTGTGGACGCGTGTCTTCGTCACGGTCTTGCCGGGCACGTGGTGGATCACGACCACTGTCCTGGTTCGACCGGGTGTGGTTTCGACGTGAACCGTGTGGACCACGTGTACCGGAATGACCGGCTTTGCCGGTGTGGTGTGCGTAGCAGGCTTGGGCGGTGCGACGTGGACGGTCGGCGCAGGCTTCGTCGTCGTGGTGGTGACAGGCGTGCTGGCAGGCGTCGTCGTGGTTTCTACGAGCGCGCTGGCACCAGCGGCCTTTGAGCCGGACTGCTGATCCGCGAGCTGAGCATCGAACGTCCCCTGGCCGGTCGCACTCGCCGCGCCGCCTGACGCGGAGGACGATGAGCTTCCCGAACCCCCCGACCCGCATCCGGCCACAAGTGCAGCCACAGCGACGGCGGCGACCACCCGAATGGTCCGTCCGCGCAGAAATAGGTAGGTTCTAGTTATGAGCACAATCACCGCCAGCGACGAGCGCCAAGTTGTCGATTCCGTTCCGCATCAACTCCTTATCGGCGGGGAGTGGCGAGATGGGGTGCAAGGAACCTTGCAAGTGGAAGATCCGTCCACCGGAGACGTGATCGCCGAGGTGGCAGACGGCTCCCCTGGGGACGCGATCTCCGCGTTGGATGCAGCCGTCGAAGCGGCCCCTTCTTGGGCCGCCCACCCTCCGCGCGAGCGCGGCGAGATCCTGCGCCGCGCCTTCGAACGGATCGTGTCCCGCGTTGATGAGCTGGCGCTGCTGATGACTCTTGAGATGGGCAAACCACTGGCTGAGTCGCGTTCGGAGATCCTCTACGCGGCTGAGTTCCTGCGGTGGTTCTCAGAGGAAGCGGTGCGCATCGACGGCCGCTACGCGACGGCGCCCAACGGGAGCGGGCGCCTGCTGACGATGCGCCAGCCAGTCGGCCCCTGCCTGCTGGTCACCCCTTGGAACTTTCCCTTGGCGATGGGCACGCGCAAGATCGGGCCTGCGATCGCTGCGGGCTGCACGATGGTCGTCAAACCTGCGCAACAGACCCCGCTGTCGATGCTCGCGTTCGCCCAGATCCTCGAAGAGTGCGGGCTTCCAGCCGGCGTGCTGAACCTTGTGATCTCGAGCAGCGCCGGCAGGACGACGGCACCGCTGATAGCCGATCAGCGTTTGCGCAAGCTCTCCTTCACCGGGTCAACGGAGGTCGGGCGTCTGCTCATGTCACAGGCATCGGAGACGCTCCTGAGGCTGTCGATGGAACTGGGCGGCAACGCTCCGTTCCTGGTGTTCGAGGATGCGGACCTGGATGCAGCCGTTGAGGGCGCCGTACTGGCCAAAATGCGCAACGTCGGCGAGGCGTGCACGGCCGCCAACCGGTTCCATGTGCATGAGTCGGTCGCGGCCGAGTTCTCAAAACGACTGGCCGCCCGGATCGGCGCGATGCCGCTCGGCCGTGGCACCGAGCCGGGAGTCGAGGTCGGCCCGTTGGTCGATGGCAAGCAGCGGGACAAGGTTGCCGAGCTTGTGCAGGACGCGGTCGATCGCGGAGCCACGCCATTGACTGGCGGCGCCGCCGTCGAGCGACCCGGCTACTTCTATGAAGCGACCGTCCTTGGCGATGTCCACCCCGGCAGCCGCCTTCTGACCGAGGAGATCTTCGGCCCGGTTGCGCCGATCGCCAGCTTCTCCACCGAGGAAGAGGCGATCCGCGCCGCCAACGCCACCGAGTACGGCCTCGCCTCCTACCTGTTCACGTCCGACCTCAAGCGCGCGCTGCGCGTCTCGGAAGCACTCGAGACCGGCATGATCGGCCTCAACCAGGGCATCGTCTCCAACCCGGCCGCCCCGTTTGGCGGAATCAAGCAGTCCGGGTTTGGCCGCGAAGGTGGCCACGAGGGCATCAACGAGTACCTCGCCACCAAGTACCTCGCGATCAACATGGACTAGGGAGAGGAGATAGGGGCCTCAAAACTGGCCCCTGGGCGCTGCAACCCGTCTTCCCAACGCCGCACCAACCGGACCTGACAGAAGTCCCGCGCTACGGCATCCGACCCACACATGCATCGATCGCTTGGCTCTTCACTGAGTTAGTCGAGCACCGAGCGGGCCAAACGGAGGTGTTGACTTACACCCCGGGCGCAGCCCGGATCACTGGCCCGATGACGCGTCTTAGTGGCGGGATTCGCCACGCTGGCAGCTCGCCGACAGTGCCTCTAACCGGTGCTTGTGCGCTCGGCTTCGTATAAGCAGCAGCGAGCCAGGTTTTTTCGTGGTGTCTGCTGCACCCGGTGACTCGCGTAAGAACGTAGTGGAGGGGCCAGCTTTGAACCCCCTGGTGTCGCCCCTCGCCGACGAAAGCCGCGAGAATCCTCGCTCTTTGCGGCTAGCTCGATGGGCCCGTAAGTGACAGCGCCGAACCTTCGCTCGTCGCCGTTGTGCGCAGTGGTGTCCTAGGAGTTCATCCACGTGTTGCTGAAATCACCGAAGGCGTCAAGCGGGCTGGTCGAGGACTCCGTCGCGCCGGTTGTTCCGTTGACCATCGTGATCTGATTTAGCCCGGACGAGGAACTCGTCAGCGGTGCGCCGTTGGCCTCGCAGGAGGCATAGCTGACGGTGCCGAAGTCGGCGAGTGGCAGGATGTTCTCGTAATACGGCGCCTCGGTGACGCACTCGACTGAGGAGCGCGCGTACGAGGTCGTCGTCGTGATCGGCGTTGACTCCGTCCACCCGGTCTTCGGGTTCTTATCGGTGAGCGTCAGGGTGTAGAGGTAAGAGGTGCTGCTCCTCCTACCACGGCTTGTGGTCGTGGTCTGCGAGTATTTGACTGAGGCGCTCATCGGGTCGCCCGGCACAACAGGTTTGCTGTACACGACTGACCCGGCGGGATACATCTCGTACCAGGCGTAGTACTTGGCGGTCTGGCCCGAGCAGTAGCCGATCGTGCCGGTTTGCTCGACTGAGTCTGAGTTGTAGCCGTCGAGTCCGGCCCAGAAGGCCGCGTAGGGAGAGCTGTTGGTCAAGCGGGCGGGGTCGCTCGATGTGCAACCTGTGATCGCGGGCTGAGTCCATGAGGTCGAAACGCTCGTATACGCGCCGCTCGAGCCAGTCACGGCGTAGCCGGACCAGTTTGTGCTGCACGCATTCGTGGGGCAGGAAGCTGCTGATGGGCGGCCCGTAACCGTCTGGTGAGCTGCGGTTCGGTTAGGGCCGATCAGTGCGCCGATCTCCGGCATCTGGCGCGTAGTCGCGTGAGCCGAGGCCGCAAGCGCCGGGGACGCGACCGCAAGGACGCCGAGAACTGCCGCGCCGACCGCGATCAACTGTCGAACCGAACGTGAACTCATCGATACCTCCTCCGCAATTACAAGGCGGAACTTGATCGTTGGCTGGCCCCGACATGACCTGGCTACAGCGGCACAATCGTACCGGGCTACTGCGCATAGGGCGAGCCGAACCCTCGCAGCGGTCCCTCATCACTGGCGGATCGGGCTCGGATCAGCGGTGCGATAGCGCACGTGGTCGAGTAGGGGCCCGTTTTGAGGCCTCTATCTCCTATCCCATCAACATGGACTAAGTCCTAGCCCGTTCCAGTCGCGAAACGGGAGCGGCGTTCCTTTCGTGGCGTTGGACTCGTGTCCGCTTACTCAGCTCCGGATATGAAGGGTCGGAGTGCGGTCGAGGGTTGTGCTGGATCTGAGAGGCTAATGCTTGGTCAGCTGGAAATGGATGACCTTGCCGCTTCATAGTCGGCGATCCAGAGTTGGCGGTCAGATACGACGATCGAGACTGGCTCGGTCAGCGGGAGTCGGACGGGCTTGGCCGATGACATGGTTAGTTCGCGGGTCGATCTGCCATAAAGCTGCGGTGTCCTTGATCGGCTGGAATGTGCTCGCCGACCGTGACCGTGGGTACGCGATCGCCCACAGGCGGCCGCCGCCCGAGGAGATGCTGATGACCCGCGGCACGTCGATCTGAGCGAGAGTCTTTCCGTTGGCAGGGTTGACCCGGATGATCGCTCCGTCATCGGAACCGGCGTCGGTTTCGACCCACAGCGATCCGAACCCGGTGGCAGGCGTTCCCGAGAACCACTCGGTCGTCACACGGCGAGTACGCGGATCGATCCGTGACACGGCCGGATAGGTTTGCGACGGAGCGTTCTTGCCGATGACGACGGATGTGTTATCGACCCATAGCGAGCCGAACGCGGACACGACCGTGTCGGGTCCCGACCCGACGGTAACTGGTGTTGCGGTCTCGCGGTTAGTCGTCGGATTGACCGAGACAACGTCGCCGCGGGGCTCGTTTGAGGCACGGCTGACCCAGATCCGGCCTGCTGCGAAGGCGACGCCACCAGCGAGCGAACTCAGGCGTCCTTTGTGATTGACGCCAAGACGGATATTTGCGACGAGTCGGTTGTTTGACGGGTCGATTCGCAGAAGCCGAGACGCTCCGGTCGGCGCCAGCCAGATGCTGCCAGCGCCAAACGCGAGACCGGCGTTGACGCCGTTGGTTGGGATCGGCGCTACTCCAAGCTTCGAGCCGCTGCGCAGGTTCACCTTGACGACTTTGCTTGGGGTCGCAATCCAGAGCGAGCCTGCTTTAGCGAGCAGTGCCTGCGGGTTGCTGACATTGAGCGCACTTGCGGCGCGAAGCCCTACCGGTTTGGGCGACGCGTTCGAAGCCGGGGAAGATTTGTCGCCGTTTGTCAGCGTCATCACTATTCCGACCGCCAGGCACACCAGCACGGCGAGCGCGACATAGCGTTTGCGCCGCTGACGCTCCAGCGTCCATGCCTCTCCGAATAGGGCGTCGAACAGGGAGCTGTCACGTCGCGGAGGAACTGACCCATCAACAGACATTGAAGCTAGTATTCGTGGTCTTATGGCACATGTCAATTCCGAGGCGGAGCTGGCGCTCGCTGCCCTCAGCCGGGTCGACGCGACCCCGCTGCATGAGCAAGTCGCCGCCGCGATCCGCCGCGCGATCAGCGATGGCGAAGCCGGTCCAGGTGATCGCATTCCCCAAGCGCGCGACCTCGCGACGGTCCTGGGCGTGAACCGCAACACCGTCCTCCGCGCCCTGAGGCTGCTTCGCGACGAAGGCCTGCTCGACATGGGCCGCGGACGCACCATCCGCGTAACCGCCACCCCGGAACAAGGCGCCGTCATCGCCAGGACGAGAGACCTCATCGAATTCGCGCGCCAACGCGGCTACGGGTACGACGAGGTGATCGCCATCATCCACAGCCTCGTCTAGGTAGGCGCCGTGCAACGGGCCCGCGTGGCTCAGCCGTCGTAACCGGCTGTCCGGTCCGGTGATGGGCTCGCGATGGGTTTTCGAGCGGTCCGTTCTTCGAGCGGTCCGTTCTTCGAGCGGTCCGTTCTCACGAGCGGTCCGTTCTATGAGCGGCACGGGATCCACGGTTCGTCGCCTGCCAAACTCTCGGGATCCGAAGCCTGCACATCCGCGCCTGTTGCTTTTAGGACCGCGATAGTGGGCCTGCGTTTGGCTGTCGCGAGCCTGTGCGCGGTCCTTGCGATCGCAGGAGTCCTCGCGACCTGCCGGGCGGGTGCACATGCGGCGGCTGTGCGGAGCGTGTGGACCGGTGGCGCTCCGGTGACGAGCGTCGGACCCAAGGTTCCAACAAGCAATGAAGCTCAGAGCGGGGGCTCTAGCGGTTTCGGCAGAGCCGCTGCGTCTGACTGCCCGTGGCTGAATCAGTCAGTTCCCGTTGAGATGCGGGTGAACATGCTGTTGTCGCGGATGAGCCTTACGGACGAGATCGCCGAGATGTACGTCCACGAGCATAAGAGGCCCGGTACCGGATACGAGGGGTGGGTACCCGCCCAGCCGGCTCTTTGCATTCCGGCTGTCTATGAGCAGGATGGTTCCTTGGGTGTCTTCGCAGCCACCGACGTGACTCAGCTGCCATCGGAGGTCTCGCTCGGTTCCGCCTGGGATCCTACGATCGCCTACCAGTACGGCGTGATCAACGCGAAGGAGCATCGCGCGAAGGGGATCGCGATGGTGCTCGGGCCCGGGATCAACATCCAGCGCGATCCACGCTGGGGGCGCAACTTCGAGATGTTCAGCGAGGATCCGCTCCTCACCTCAGAGCTCGGCACAGCCGACATCAAAGGCATTCAGAGCCAACACGTGATGGCCGACGCCAAGCACTTCGTCACCTACAACCAGGAGACGAACCGCGACACGCCCAACGACGACACGATCGTCACTGCTCGGGCGCTGCACGAGATCTATCTCCCGCCTTTCTACAGCGCCGTCGCGCAGGCACATGTCGCGTCGGTGATGTGCGCGTATCCGTTGCTGAACGGCATCTACTCCTGTCAGAACCCCAGCCTGCTCACCGGGCTTCTTGACGAGCGGTGGGGCTTCACCGGATTTGTCCGCTCCGACAGCGCAGCCAACGCATCGACCGTCGATTCCGCCAACGCAGGGCTCGATCAGGATCGCGGGAGCTTCTACTGGGACAACGGCCAGCTTGCGGCGGCGATCGCCGACGGGCAGGTCAGGACCTCGACGATCAACGAGGCGGCGCGCCGGATCCTGACCGAGATGTTCCGGTTTGACCTGTTCAACGATCCACCCACCGGAAGCTTCTCGAGCCCAGCGAGCACTCCCGCCGACAGAGCCTTTGCCCTGAATGCGGCCGAGCGTGGAGTGGTACTGCTTAAGAACACCCCAAGGATCCTGCCACTCAGCACCGCGACCACCAAGTCGATCGCTGTGATCGGGCCGGACGGGACCACCGATCCTGTGACTGCGGGAGGGGGCAGCTCGCATGTGACGGCCTCGTCCATAGTCAATCCGCTGAGGGCAATCACCGCCCGCGCCGGATCACGGGCCACCGTCACCTCTTATTCGGGTACCGATCCGGCCCGGGCTGCTGCCGCTGCCGCGAGGGCGCAGGTAGCCGTTGTGTTCGCGAGCTATTCGGAGCGCGAAGACAGAGACCTGAAGAGCATCTCGCTGCCGGGTGAACAAAACGCGATGATCAAATCGGTCGCGGCCGCAAATCCCGACACGATCATCGTGCTGAACACCGGCGGACCGGTATTGATGCCCTGGCTCAGGAGCGTCAAGGGCGTTCTGGAAGCGTGGTACCCGGGGCAAGAAGACGGCAGCGCGATCACCGCGGTGCTGTTTGGCGACATAGATCCGAGCGGCCACCTACCGGAAACATTCCCGACCAGCCTGTCAGAGATCCCGACAGCCTCCCGATCACAGTTCCCCGGCGTCGACGGCAAGGTCGAGTACTCCGAGGGCCTCGATGTCGGCTACCGCTGGTATGACGCCAAGCACGTAACACCGCTATTTCCGTTCGGCTACGGCCTGTCATACACGAGCTTCAGCTTCAGGCACCTGACCGTGATGCCCAGGTCAGTCGTCAACAGCACATCCGGTCCAGACACGCCAAAGGGCCAGGGCGCCAAGCTGGCCAGGGTGACGGCCGTGATCACGAACACCGGCAGCGTGCGCGGAAGCGACGTGGCGCAGCTTTACATCGGCGACCCGGCGCTGGCCCGGGAACCACCCCGCCAGCTCGAGGGGTTCCACCGCGTGACGCTGCAGCCGCATCAGTCGCAGACCGTCAGCTTCACGATCACAGGCCACGAACTTTCGTATTTCAACACCGCTGCAAACGGATGGACGCTCCCTACGGGTCGGTTCTCGCTATATGTGGGGGACTCCTCCGCGCTCACAGCACTCCCGCTGCGCGGGAATCTCAACGTCACGAAGACGATCGGCAACCGCTACGTGCGGCTGGCCGCGCCCACGACCGTCGAACCGGGCGCGACCTTCACCGCAAGGGCTCAATTCGTCAACCACGGGAACCTGCCGATTGCAGACGGCACCGTGCGGTTCGGTGTCCCGTCCGCTTGGTCCTTCGTTCCTGTAGACGGGACACCGGTCCTCTCGCTGGCGCCCGGGCAGAGCGCGACTCGCTACTTCCGTGTCACGATCCCGGAGTCAGCCGAGGGTGAGGTACGGAGCCTGACGGCGCAGCTGACCTCAGCCGGCACCGACGACTCGGGCGACCTCAACTCGTCGGCCACGGTCTCGGTCCCAGGTCCGATCAGCGTGAGCGCGCGCTCACCGACCGTCGTTGCTGCGGGCGGCTCGGCTCTGGCTGACGTGTCCGTTACCAGTCATATGTCTGAAGCCGTGGTCGTAGATCTGACCCCCTCACTTCCCTCTGGCGTAACGATCTCACCCGTATCACCGGCGGTGACAGTGCCTGCGAACAGCACCGTGAGCCTTGCGATAGTTGTATCGGTCGCGCCAGGGACATCACCTCGGGCGGACCACGTGCCGCTCGGCCCGAGCTTCACCTACGGTGACATGCGCTATCCGATGGCCGCCACCGGCCTGAGC
This sequence comes from uncultured Conexibacteraceae bacterium, assembly GCA_963844665.1. Taxonomy (GTDB): domain Bacteria; phylum Actinomycetota; class Thermoleophilia; order Solirubrobacterales; family Solirubrobacteraceae; genus Palsa-465. Next base: position 361,338 of record CAWJPB010000003.1, on the reverse strand, counting down.
GTCGACATCCCCTACGCCTCGTTGCAGGCCGCATACAACAACCGCGCGATCAGCAATAACAGCGATATCAAGGCAGCCAACTTCGACGGCGACGGGAACAGCTACTCAGAGCAGGCCTTGACCGCCGATGGGCTCGCCCCCGGCGCGACAATTCCCGTCGATGCGACGACCCTAAAGTGGCCTGATGCCCCGGCGGGCATCGCCGACAACGTACTAGCCGAGGGACAGACGATCCTCATGCCCGCCTCGTCAACGACCACACAGCTGATTGTCATCGGCGCATCAACAATCGACTACGCGTCTGGAACAAGCACCATCGACGACTCTGGAAAGGGCACGATCGAGTACACGGACGGGACCATCCAGACCTACAGACTCACACTCGACAACTGGTTCAAAAAGCCAGACAGCTCTTCGAACTCTACGGTCGCGACCGCGAGCTACGTCAACGACTCCACACGAGCCGGCAATCACGGCGTCGCGGGCCGGCGCAACCACAAGGCGCGCCTATTCGCTGTCTCGATCCCACTCGACCCCGGAAAGACGGTCTCGAGCGTGACGCTACCGACGGTGGCGACCCTGCCGGGGGTCTACCCGATGCATGTGTTCGCCCTGGCGCTCGGTGGCTCGTCGACCTGAGCCAGTCACCGACGACTACCCCGGCGAGACCCCCGCACCTTCACCGGCGGCAACTAAGACTCGTCACAGTCAATGTCAGCGGCAAACCGTTCACCGACCTCAGGTTCGTCGATCGAGCTCCTGTCCGTCACCGAGCAACTTGCTGCGTAGTGCCGTCTCTTTCGAAAGCCCGCGTATTTTGCGGGCCGCCGAGCGCTCCTTAACGGTACTGACCACGGATGCCGGAGCGGCATCCACACCTCTCGCCCGATGGCGAGCATCTCAGGAGGTTTACCGAAATGCGTCCGCATTACGTCGTTCGCACGCTCGCTGCTGCTGCAGTCGCCGCCTCACTTGGCGCCCCGGCTGCCCAGGCGCGTTTTCTCGTCTACTACCCGACATACGCGCCGGTCCACCATACGCCCGTCCATCACTCCACGGGGACAACACACCGGAAACACCGCCGCCTCCTCACGACCGGCGGAGTCGCCGTCTGACGTCGACGCCACGACCTGACGCCGGCGGCGCCTCCGCCCTATCCGTATCCCATCAACATGGCCCAGGTATAGGAGATAGGGCCCAGAACCTGGGCCCTATCTCCTACCAGACCTCGGGCGCCCGCGATCGGTATGGCGGTTGCTGTAAGCGCGAGTAGGCTCCAACACGAAAGTCGTGGTTGCTGCCGTCAGGCTGCTCCGAGCACCTGATGACAGCGGCGCGACCCGCCTCGAGGTCCGCGACCAGAGCATGCCCCATCGCCGGTGGTTCGAGTCGGGACGGAACGCATGTTCATACCTCGACGCCGCTGCTGGATTAGCTCCGAGCGACACTCAGTCGGTGCTCGAGCGCTCAGACGACAGCATCACTTTCCCCAGCTGTCGCGCAGGACCTGGGTGGCCGTGCCGGCGCGTGACAGCCGATGCTGCAGTACCGTTCGGCCGCCTGCACGACGCAATCACCGGAAGGATGCCGATGACGGACACGACCTGCCACATGTCGATCTCGCTCGACGGCTTCGTCGCCGGGCCCGACCAGAGCCGGGAGAACCCGCTGGGCAAACGAGGCGGGGAAGTGCACGGCTGGCATCTTGGCGACGAGCGCGCCAACGACGCCGATCAGACGGCGACCGGCTGGCTCATGCGCCCGCGCGGCGCCTACGTGATGGGACGCAACATGTTCGGGCCGGTTCGTGGCGATTGGGAAGAGGATTGGCGCGGCTGGTGGGGGCCTGAACCGCCCTACCACGCACCGGTGTTCGTGCTCACCCACCACCCTCACGACCCAATCGAGATGGAGGGCGGGACAACCTTTCACTTCATCGAGGGCTTCGACGCAGCCTACGCTCAAGCGTGCGCAACGGCTGGCGATGACGGCGTCGACATCGCCGGTGGCGCGTCCACAGTCCGTCAGGCGCTGGTGGCGGGCGTGATCGACGAGCTCACCCTTGACGTCGTTCCCGTCCTGCTCGGGTCGGGCGAGCGGATGTTCGACGGCGTCGCCTCCTTCGCCTTCGAGCCCGTCGAGGTGCTGCACTCGCCGCTCGCGACGCATATCCGCTACCGCCGTTCGGGATGAGCCCGCGCCCACGGACGCGTTTGCGACGACCGACGCGTCAGCAAGTGTGTGGGCCGCGTCGAGAGTTTGCTGGTCGCCGACCCAACCAGCAGCGTGATGGACTAGATCCGGTTGATGACCGTTCGGGCGGGATGGGCCTGTATGAATGTTTTGATGAGCTCGCGCAATTCTCGGTCTAGGTCCGTTCGTTCGCGAAGGCCCTCGGCCAGTTTGCGCATCTCAACCGTCAGATCTGGCGACCATTCCCAGACAGAGGCATCCGCCCGCAGAACGCTGGCCAGCAGGTCTCCGGGGTAGCAATCGGCTTCCACCAGCGGGTCCAATCGCAGTCTGTCGAGCGCGAGCGGGACAAGACGCCTTAGAGCGATCTGCTGCACGATCAGGATGCGTAGGTCTTCGACCGTGAGGTCTCTCAGCGGTTTGGTCCGCAATTCGTGACACCGCTTGATCAGAGGCGTGGCATCCGGCGGTGCAGGGCGCCATGCTGGAGGATCGACACTGTCAAGCGTGAGCTTGCTTGTGTCCGTCGGTATCTGACGCTCCGTGGCATGGCGTCGAAGCTCGCGGTCACGGACGACGTCGACTTCTGCCCATCCTTCGAACGACAGTCCCTCACGCTCCGGCTCGGTGCGGCTCCAGCGCAGGTCGCGCCCTGAGTTCTCAAGCACGTCGATCGTGGCCAGTGACAGTGCTCTCGCACCGCCCATGCTGCCTCCAAGCGCCATCGCGTCCTCAGAGAACGCGTAGTAGGCGGCGAGCGTCCCGACCCGAGCCAACTCGTCATCTGACAATGACGGCGCACGCGCTGCTAACTCATCCTCGCCATGCTGGCGGAGCATGCTCGCTAGCACCTCACGACTAACCCCAAGCAGTGCCATCCCGCTGACCATACCTGCCTCTCTGGTCACCGGGGAGTCTTGGGATAACTGTGTAGGCATCAGATCTCGAGAGGAGATCGACGTCGAGCACAACCACAACCAATTTGGATGAGCACCACTATCCGACGAGCCCACGGTCGCAGCGATTGGACACAATCGCTGCCGTCGCCCTCACCTGGCTAGCGTTTACAGAAAGCGATGCATGACAAGAAGCGCGACGTATCCGCGGGTCGGGTGCTTGAACGCCTGTGGCACGGTCCCGAGCACTTCGAAACCCAGCGACTTCCACAACGCGACAGCGCGCGTATTCGTTTCGACGACGGCGTTGAACTGCATCGCCAAAAAGCCGCTTGCGCGCGCCCAATCTAGGACGTGTTCGCCGAGCGCACGCCCGGTTCCGCGGCCCCCATAGCGTGGATCGACCATGAAGCTTGCTGATGCGACGTGCGACCCGGGGCCTGGTCTATTGGGATACACGCAGGCGGTACCAAGCACGGTGCCGTCGGCATCAGCCGCGATGACCGTCCGGCCTGGCGGATCTAGCATCCACATGCGCCGAGCATCGCCGGGGTCAATGTCGGGGTCATATGCATATGTTTCACCGGCGCGGACAATCTGGCGGAAAAGCGGCCAGATAGCCTCCCAGTCATCGGCTCGGGCGTCCACGATCTCCACGGCCGCATTATGCCCTCACGCGCACGAGTACTTTCAGCGCCCGTCGCGTCCAAATCACACGAATCCTTCGGCGACGACTCGCGCCTGGCGCACGGCCTGGTCAGCTGCTGTGTCCACTCAATCGCCGCTCCGATTCCCATCTCGGCTTGGTGATCGTTTTGCGACCGAAAACTTGCTTGGTTGGCGAGTGCACACTTTGTGTACGAACACCCGCTCCTCGTCTTTCGCGGCTACGCTGACGTCCGCGGCTGATGGCTCGGATCTCCGACCACAATGGGCGGGAGTTGCCGCTTGACCTGAGCTGCCAGAGGGCGATCCCACGGATTCACGGGCAAAGGAGCTCACGTGAGCACAACCCCCATAGCTGACTACGCGCTCCTTTCGGATCGGCACAGCGCAGCGCTCGTGAGCCGGGACGGGTCGATCGACTGGTTGTGCCTCCCGCGTTTCGACAGCCCCTCGATCTTCGGTCGCCTCATCGGTGACGAAGCTGGTCACTGGTCAATTCGGGCAGTGGCCGCCACACAGGTGACTCGTCGATACCTGAACCGCACGATGGTGTTGGAGACCACGTTCCGTACGCCGACCGGCGCGGTCGCGATCACCGACGCCCTGGCGATGGGCGACGGCAACCGGGGCCATGAGCTCGGTCAAGGCGCACCGCATCTTTTGCTGCGGCGCGCGACGTGCGTTGAAGGAGAAGTCGAGTTGTCCATGGAGTACGTCCCGCGGCCCGAGTACGGGCTGGTCCGTCCGCTGCTCGATGCTGTCGACGGTGGAGTGACCGCGATTGGGGGCGCCGACGTGCTGGTCCTCTCTTCTCCGGTGGCTCTGAACGTCGACGAGTCGGCGGTCTCAGGCCAACTTCAGCTTCGCCGCGGCGAGAGCGCGGACTTCGCCCTCCACCACGCCAGATGGGCCGAGGCGAATTCGGCCAAGGTCTGGAGCCAATCTGAGATCGGCGCAAGGTTTGAAGACACAGTGTGCGCCTGGGAGTCGTGGTCGGAGCTCCATCAGGGGTACGTGGGCCCTTGGCGAGACCTGGTGCACCAGAGCGGACGGGTGCTCCAGGCCCTCTCCTTTGCGCCGACCGGCGCGATCTGCGCAGCGGCGACCACTTCGCTACCTGAGGCCGTGGGCGGGCCCCGAAATTGGGACTACCGCTACGCCTGGGTCCGGGACGCGTCGTTCACGATCCAGGCTCTTTGGGTGGCTGCTTGCCCTGACGAAGCCAATCAGTTCTTCGACTACGTGACCACGTCCGCGGCCGGCTCGCTCGACCGGGGCGGCGACCTGCAGATCATGTTTGGCATTGGCGGCGAACGGGACCTAACTGAGCGAAAGCTGCCGCACCTGGAGGGCTGGCGGAAATCTGCTCCGGTTCGGGTCGGCAACGGTGCCTGGAACCAGCGCCAGCTTGACGTCTACGGCGAACTGCTCAGCGCCGTTTACCGCCTCTCCGACCACCTGTTCGACAACGCCTCCCGCCGGGTTGGGCCAATGGCCGACCCTGACAAGTGGGGTGCGCCCCCTGATCTGGCACCAGCCACACGACGTTTCCTCGTCCAACTGGCCAACACCGCCGCCCAGCGCTGGCAGGAAAAGGACCAAGGGATCTGGGAGGTTCGGGGCGAGCCACGCGACTTCTTGTACTCCAAGCTGATGTGCTGGGTGGCGCTCGACCGGGCGGTGGCCTTAGCCGACCATCTCGACGCGTCCGACAGGGTCGAGGGATGGACACAGACCAAGGACCAGATTCGTGCAGCGATCCTGACCCGTGGCTGGAGCGACCGGGCCGGCGCCTTCACCCAGTCGTTCGGCTCCGACGAGCTTGACGCCTCTGCCCTGATGGTGTCCTTGGTCGGGTTCGTTCCCGCCGACGATCCCAGAGTGCTGGCCACGATCAACGCGATCGAAGAACGCCTCACTGATGATCGCGGACTGGTGTACCGCTACCGGTCGCACGACTCGCTCGAGGGCGAGGAAGGCACGTTCCTTCTGTGCACCTTCTGGCTGGCCCAGGCCTTGGCCCGTGCCGGTCAGCCGGCTCGGGCACGCACCGTGTTCGCACGGGCCGCTGCCTTCGTCAACGACGTTGGCCTGCTCGCTGAGGAGGTCGACCCTGTGAGCGGAGAGCTCCTGGGCAACTTCCCCCAGGCCTTCAGCCACATCGGGCTGGTCAACGCGGCCTGGGCGATTGCTGAGAGCGAACTCCAGCAGCCGACGCGCACAGAAGGTGCCTCCGACGCCCCAGATCCGTCGGGTCGAACTCCGGCTTGATTGCGGCCGCCATTACGTCTTTATCGAGCTGCAAATGAACAGGCTGGGATGTCTGCTGGAAGCCACGAAGGCCGACCCGATGGCGACTGCGCGCGGAATCAGGTCCCACCGATCAATGACCGCGCCTGTGCGGGGCCGACTACAAGATCGTGAAGGTCGCCGCCGACCTCGAGCCGATTGGACTGTTCGATACCGCCGATCTTCATCGGCTCGAAGCCGGCCGTTCGAATCAACCGCTCTGATTCCTTGCCGGCACGGTCGTCGTCGGTCGCGTAGAAGAGGACCGCCGGCTCTGGTGAGCGGTTGCTGGACGACTCGAAGATGTCGGCCGACATCGTTCCAAACGCCATGGCCAAGCTCACCCCTGTCCGCAGCCACCCGGCTATGACCTCGCCGGAGGATTGCCCCTCCGGCAGGAGACGTGAGACGTTACCTTGTGCGTCGATGCCAAACGGGTTGCTCGGAACAACCACGAGCCTGTCCATTACCGGATCGGCGATCTCGTCGATGACGCCCTTCAGAACGGTAAACCGCAGAGCCAGGACAACGGCATCGGCACCCTGCAACGCGTCACGGTTATCGGCGGCGACGACCGCAGCCCGACCGATCTCTGCAGCCAGCCTTCGTGCCGACTGATTGTCGGCGCTTGAGAGCCGCAGGGCTTCGCCACCCGAAGCCAGCCGGCGGGCGATGGCCGATCCGATCCCTCCAGTGCCGATGATCCCGGTGGTCATGACCGAGCTCTCCCTGTGCGGTTCCGGCAGCTCGTGGTCGCAATACGTGCGGCTGGGGTGATGTGCGAGCGCATGGTTCAGGGCATTCCCGTCACATGAGGGTTGATTGGTCCTACCGCCCGGCGGCCTGGCCGCCGTCAACGTGCAGCGTCTCGCCCGTGACGAATGTGGCGCGTTCGAGGTAAAGAATCGCATCGACGACGTCGCTGACTTCGCCGACGCGTCCCAGCGGGTGCAGGGCCTCGAGCCCCTCGTAGGACGCGGGGTCGTTTTCCGGTGTCTTGATGACCCCGAGCGAAACTGCGTTGACTCGGACGCCACGCGAGGCGAATTCGATCGCGAGCGAACGGGTCGCCGCGACGAGTCCTCCCTTGGTGAGGGCAGGTAACGCAGACGGGCGAGTGCTGTCCGCGTTATCAACCAGACTCGTGGAGACGTTCACGACGTGCCCGCTGCCCCTGGCGACCATATCCGCGATCGCGAGCTGGGTGATGTGGAAGAAGCCGGTCAGGTTAACCGCCGTGATCGCGTCGTACTGATCGAACGTGTACTCCGTGAACGGCTTGCCGATGTAGATGCCGGCGTTGTTGATCAGCGTGTCGATTCGCCCGAAGTGCTCGCGAGCCTGGTCGACAGCGCGCCGGGCGATTTGCGGATCTGCGATATCGCCTGCGACCGCGACGTAATCGCTCGCGTCCCGATCGGCTGGCGGGAACGACAGCGCAACGCCGACGACCGCATAACCCGCATTACGGTAGCCCGTTACCAGGCCGGCGCCAATGCCCTTGGACGCGCCCGTGATGATCGCGACGGGTGGGCTCATTGCAAAAGGTAAAACTCGTACACCGCGATTACGCTCTTCGAGTCCCCTGCACCGAGGTTGCGCCTGCCCCCGCGATCTCCTGCCGGAGCGCCTTCAGCGCCGCGGCGTGGATCTCCGAGAAGCTCGGGAACGGCTGGATCGTGTCGCGCAGAACCTCGAGCGGCACGCGAGCGCGAATCGCCAACGTCGCCTGCTGCAGCCACTCCCCGGCCTCCGGACCGAGCGCGTACGCGCCGGTCAGGAACTCCCCGTCGCTGAGTACGGTCATGAATCCTTTCGACTCCGCATAGGCGTGCGTGTAGGTCGCGGTCTTGGCGACCTCGGACAACAGCGAGGTGGCGCTGAACTCGGCCTCGATCGCGCCTACGGCCGCGGCCTGCGGATCGGTGTAGGTGACGCGCGGGACCGCCTCGTAATGGGCTTCGCGTGGCTCTCCGAGAATGTTCGAAGCGACCACCTCGCCCTGGTACTCGCCGACATGGGTCAGCTGCAAGATGCCTGTGACGTCGCCGATCGCCCACAGCCGCTCGCCGACGCGCATGTGCGAATCGACTTGGATCCCTTTGGGCTCTGGAGTGATACCGACGGTCTCGAGCCCGATTCCCTCGACGCGCGGATGCCGTCCGGTCGCCACGAGCAGATGATCGCCGCGCAGCTCCCGACCATCTTCCAGTCGAACAATGAACTCATCGCCTTCGCGGGCCGCCGCGATCGCGCGCACCCCGAGCACCAGCTCGATTCCGTCCTGCCGCAGCGCATCACCCAACGCCTCCCCCAGAGCCGTTGGCTCGCGGGCAAGCACGTGCTGGGCCCCGTCGACGAGCGTCACCTCACCGCCCAGACGACGCACCACCTGACCAAGCTCCACACCGGCCGGCCCAGCTCCGAGCACGACCAGCCGTCTGGGCACCGCCTTCATCCCGGTCGCCTCGTTCGTGCCCCAGATGCCGTCGAGCTCTCGCAGACCCGGAACAGGTGGGACGACCGGATCGGCACCATTGGCCAGGACGACGTGGTCGGCGGTGTAGCGCACGCCGTCGACCTCGACCACCCCGGTTCCGGCGAGCCGGCCGGTACCACGCAGCAAGTCGATGCCTCGGTCTGCCAGCCACTTGGCAGCCGTAACGTCGGAGTAGTTCGAGACCATGAAGTCCCGCCAATCGAGCGCCACCTGGACATTGACATCAGCCTTGGCACCCGCCTCGCGCGCGCCGTTGACTGCCTCGCCCGGTCGCAGCAGCGACTTCGACGGGATGCACGCCCAGTAGGTGCACAGACCACCCACGAGGTCGCGCTCGACAACCGCGACCCGCAGACCGCCCTCTGCGATGGCGGCGGCGCAATGTTCTCCGGGCGCCCCGCCACCCAGGACGATCACGTCGTAGTGGGTGGTCACGACGGGAGCGCCTCGCCAGCCTGTTCGCGGACCATATAGAGCGCGTACCAGTCCGGCCAGTTCGGGTCCGCGGCACCGATTCGCTCCTCGTGCTGCCCATGCGCGGCCTCAGCGCGCCGCAGCGCGTCCGCCAGATCGCTGGCCGACGCAAATGAAGTCGCCGACGCGTCAACCCGACCGGGCAGCCGCTCGGTGACTTCCTGGAGCAGCCAGCCGTTGCCGCCCGCGTCGCCGCTATTGACCTGGGTTGTGCTCACGTCGGCCTCCATTGGTCCCGGGTGGTGGGTGCAGTAACCATCGCATCATCGAACTCGCGTGTGGCAAACACATTCGGAAGTCGACGAGGGCGACGCACGCATTGCGACGGGTCCTTCGACGATTCCGATGACAAGACACCAGGCTGGTTATCGGTCAAGCCGGCACCGGCGTCAGGTGCGCTTCGTAGCGCACGATCTCGTCGGTGTCGTGCAGGCGCTTGAGGTCACCCGTGGGGACGTAACCACACCGCGAATACAGGCGACGGGCACGCTCATTGCTGGCTCGCGTCCAAAGCGATGACTCATCCCAGCTCGCGCCGCGCATCTCTACGTGCAGCGCATGGAGTAGACGCTTTCCGATCCCTTCGCCCCAGCGGTCTGGGTCGACGAACACCATCGAGACGTGCCCTGCTCCGACCACGACCGGCCCGGCACCGTCTTGCTGCTTGAACGGCTCCGCCAGCGCCATGCCCAACACTTGCTCGTCCTCGGCGACGACCACCAGAAGAGCTGAGGTGTCACTCAGCTTCTCCTGAACGCGTGCAACCCGCACAGGATTTGCTACCAGACCCCGCGCAGCATTCGCCGAGCGCCAGACCCGCAACGCCTGGGCTTGATCAGCGCCGATCGCCGCTCGCGCACTCAACACACGTCACACGTTACGTGGGAGAGACCACACGCGAAACGCTCGTCGTTCCACCTTGCCGCACGTCGGGTAAGCAGCGCTCGGTCTACGGCCCCCGCATAGTGTTGGGACGACGATCCGCTCTAAGCCTGGCGTTACCTGGCTGTTATACGCGATTCGCTACAAGCCGGTTTGGATGCGCTTCGCGATAGCTCGCCACGGCCTGTATGTCCTTCTCACAGTTGTCAGCTCCACCCTGCTCCTCGCCGCCTGCGGGACCTCTGGAAACTCAGGGACACACTCGCACCAGGTGCCCGCGTCAGGCCCGATCAGGTACGCGAGCTGCATGCGCGCACACGGCGTGTCGAACTTCCCCGACCCGAGCGGGCCGGGTGCCGAGGTCCAGGTCACCGGTCCCGGGATCGATACAAAGTCGCCCGCGTTTGAATCGGCTCAGACCGCGTGTCAGAAGCTGATGCCCGGAGGGTTCGCCAACCCAGGCTCGCCGACGCACATCAAGCAGGGCATCGAGCTTGCGGCGTGCATGCGCAGGCACGGCTTGAAGTCGTTTCCCGATCCAGGCACCTCGGCGCCGTCTGCTCCGCCCGCGCCACAGACCACGATCGTCGGCGGTCCCGACGGCGTCTTCACGTTGTCCGCGTCGATCATCAAGTCGCCCGCCTTCAAGCACGCTGCGACGACGTGCAACCTACCTGGCTTCGGTCGAGGGTCCGGCCGCACTTTCTCAATGTCGGTAGCAGTACCCGGCGGTTAGCCCACCGCTCGCCCAGTTCAGAGGCTGCAGGCCTTTGGCGTTAGATCGTCCACTGAGGTCTGGCACCGGGTGCGCGAGAATCGGTCGAACGATCGCGATCACGGGGGTTCCGAATGACATCGATGGACTGGTCCAGGCAGGCCGGCGAGGGCCCCACGAACTACCAAGGGTTTCTGGTTCCGGGCATGTTCACTCCCTTCGCCGCACGCCTGATCGCCGACCTCGAGATCACGCCAGGCTCGGCTGTACTGGACGTCGCGTGCGGAACCGGCGTTGTGACCCGGTTTGCCGCGCGAGCCACCGGCGCCACCGGGGCCGTCACCGGTATCGACATCGGACCACCGATGCTCGCGGTGGCGCGGTCTCAGCCGGCTGAACCGGAATGGGCACCGATTGCGTATCTGGAGGGCAGCGCGCTTGATCTACCGCTCGCTGACCGCTCATTTGACTTCGCCACCTGCCACCACGGGTTTCAGTTCTTCCCTGACCGGGTGGCCGCGGCCCAGGAGCTCCACCGAGTGCTACGCCCCGGCGGCCGGGTCGCGATCGCCTGTTGGACGGGGCTCGATGAGACACCGGTGTTCAGGGCGATCCGAGACTCGCTCCAGGCCGACGTCAGTGCGGAGGCCAGTCAGATGATGAACTCGCCGTTCTCGGTGCCCGCCGCAGAGCTAACGGCTCTCCTGGAGGCTGCCGGATTCACCGGAGCCGGAGTCGAGCGTGTCGAGCTGATGGCGTCCTTCCCGGCAGTGCCCGATTTTGGCGCCCGCGTGATCGCCGCAGGCCCGGTCGCAGCGCAGTTCAATCAGGCTCCGAGCGTCGCTCGAGAGGCAGTGAGCGCTGCTGTCACAAGAGTGGCCGAGCGGTACACCGACGGTGACACCGTGACCTTTCCGATGTACTCGAATGTCGCAAGCGGGGTCGTGTAGGTCTGACGCCGCCGGGCTCAGCGAGAGTCACCGCCAGCGTTCAGCTGGCGGTGACTCTCGCATCCGTGGCCCCGTCCGGTGCTCAGCGTGTCTTCGCGACGTTGAAGCTGAGGCCACTGCTGCGCTGCGTGAAGGTTGCGCGACCGGCAGCCTGTGAGATCGTGTTCCAACCCTGGATCCCCTTACCGGCACCGGCGAGGAAGCTCGTGAAGTCGGCAGACGCCGATCCGCAGTCCATGTTGCCGCTCGTGATCCGGTAATGACCGGCTGGCATGTAGGCGCTGCCCGCGGGGTCGTTGTGGAGGACCGCAAAGCCGATGCCGTTGCAGGCGCTGAGTCGCGCCGGCCTGGCGGTATGGGAGCCCGCGCCTATTACCCGGAGGGTGTTGATGGACGCGACCTGCCGATTACCAAAGCGCAGCGCGACCGAGTACACACCCGGGTTGGTTGCCGGCGGGACCCGAACGGTCGTGTGGTAGATGCCCTCTACGAGCGCCGGAGTCTGCACGGCCGGAATTCCCTTGACCGTCCGCGACGATGAGATCGCGTTCGACGTGATCCTCAGATTCTCGCCGGCGCGAGCATAGGCAAGGCCGGAGATGGTGAGCTTCTGCCCCGGCTTGACGGTGGTGGCGCTGACGCCGATCGTGAACGGCGCACTCTTAGCTGCCGACGCGGTGGTTGCGGTTCCTCCGGTGCTTGCGGCAAACGCGCCGGGCACCACTGCAAGGGCCGCCGTTGCCGCGATTGCCCCGACGCTGGCGAGCTTGAGCGGCGAGATACGTGAGTTGAAACGAATGGACATTGGATCTCCTTTGGTAGAGCGCCTGCTCTGCAGGCTCTGCATTTGGTGATCACAAGGTCTCAGCGGATCACGCCCGCGACGTTCGTAGCCGACTACGACATTCCGACGACGCGGATACGGCGCCGCCCGCTGGCGAGCTCAGCTCACGCTCATGTTGCCCGTATGGCGTCGTGCCAGGCTGCGCCCCCGCCGAGGTCGAGTTGATGGGCGAGACGGGCTGGAGACCGGTCAGCCGCGGCCGCGCTCTCGAGCCGGCCGAGGTCAAGCCGCGAGCGAGTCCCCAGCAGGATCACATTGCCGCGGGCATGTACGCCGGATGAGAGCCCCGCGACCTCGGCGTAGGCTTCGGAGAGACCGCCGACAATCGCCCGGGCGTCCCGCCAACCTCCAGCATCGACGACGTTGATGATTGTCAGGGGTGCGACACGCGCACAGTCGTCCAGCGCCTCAGTTGTGACGAGGTGGCGAGGGACCCGTGCACCCAGGAACGCATCGATCACGATCGCGTCGAAGCTGCGATCAGCCTTCGTGGAGACTGCTTGCCGGCCATCGCCGACTCGCAGCTTCAGTCCCGGTTGCCGCCGCAGGCCAAGGTGTGCACGCGCGATCTCGAGCACGCGGCCGTCGAGCTCGACCACTTCTTGGCGCGACTCACGATCCTCGGCCAGTAGCGCTCGCGCGAGCGTGCAGGCCGCCCCGCCGAGATGCAGCACCCGCCGCGCGTGGCACTCGCGCAGGATCAGGCGCGCCCAGCGCAGGTAGTCGAACTCCAGATGGCGGTCGTCAGCGAGATCGACGTAGCACGCATCCATGTCGTCCTGGCGCAGCAACCGACCTGACGGCCGTTGCGGGTCACGCTCGACGGTCAGGTCGCCGTCCGTCGCGATGGTGGTGCTGCGGGATCGCGGCGCCATCCGCGGCGTCCGTCAACCCTGAGGGGTCAGCCGACCTTGACCAGGACGATCGTGTTCACGGCGAAGAGGATCGCAAACAGGACGGTCCAGCGGTTGAGGTTGCGCTCAACCATCGAGCCACCGCCGAACGGGCTGGTGCCACCGCCGCCACCGGTACCAAAACCAGACAGGCCGGCGTCCTTCCCAGAGTGCATCAGCACCAGGAAAATCAGCATCACGCTGATGAAGACCTGAAGGACGTCGAGTACGAAAGTCATGTCGGGCGTTGATGGTAGCTACTTGGCCGTCTGGGGCGAGGTCTCGCCTCCGGGTTCCGTTTCGACAATTCCGTCGCGCTCGTCGAGCCCGTCAAGCTCATGCAGGAGTTCGATCGCCTCGGACCGAAGTGTGGAGTCGATCGCCTCGAAGTCGGCGTCTGACAGCTTGCCGGTCTCGTGGTCGAGCTCGGCGTCGCGGATCTCCCGGTACTTGGCGTCGCGGGCGGCCTCGAGGTCGATCCGCTCGAGTGACTCGAGCCTGGGATCGCGGGCGGCCTGCGGATCAGCGGCCGCACGACGCAGCGGCTCACTCACAAACCAGCCGACGCCGAGGAACACGACCAGGAGGATCAGGTAACCCATGCGCCTGGGATCCGCGCTCAGGCCAGCTCGCGCACTGCCACACGCGAATGCTCAGGGGCCGGATTGCGACGCCGCGTGAACAGACCTGGGGGCAGCAGCGATGTCAGGCCGCCAAGCGCGATGATCAGCGCGCCCGCCCACAGCCAGGTCACCATCGGTGAGACGATCAGCTGGAAGACGACCACATGCGGTTCTTTCAGGTATCGCGCTGTGATGTCCTGGACAACCGCGTCACGCGCCTGCCAGAAAGACAAACCGTCTATGTCCCTCGCGTCGAGCGCGGCGTTCATGCGGTTGCTGTACTCCGCATTGGTCATACCCGGGTAACGCTGCTTCAGGGTCCCTGAGATCGAGTTGTAGAGGCTGGCGAACTTGCGATCCCCCTGGCTGATCAATCCCTGCAGAGGAGTCAGGTTGGCGGACGCGACCGTCCAGATGTCGCGCAGAGGCCCGGCGTCGAGTCCGATCGTGCTGTCAGCGTTGGCGCCATCGAAAAAGCGACTGATGAAGCCCGCAGAGGCGCTCGTTGAGGGGTAGAAGCTCTGCATCGTGTGCAGGCTCGTGACCCGATCGCCGTTCTTGGTGACGTTGATGATCGCTCCGAGCGAAACCCGCTCGGAGGTCGCGGTGGCTGTTGGCCGGACATAGTGGAAGTCATAGCCACCGGCATAAACGCTCTGCCCCGGCCTCAGGGTGGCCTGTCGCGAATGCTGGAAGGAGGACGAGGCCGCGACGCCGATCAGCATCACAGCGAAGCCGAGGTGCGCGATGTAGCCGCCGTAGCGGCGACGATTGCGGCGAACCAAACCCAATAGAGCGACCGGCCAACTGTCGCCTGTCATCGCCCGCCGCGCGGCGGCTCCGCGGTAGAACTCCTGAACAACGGTCCCGATCACGAACGCGCCGAAGCAGAACATCAGGAGTGCCAAGGGTTTGCTTCCAGCGGTGGTCAGTGCGAGCAACAGAACCGTCACAGACAGGCCGAACCCCACCGGAAACACGAACTGGTTGCGCAGGTTGGAGATCGTTGCTCGCCGCCATGAGATCAGGGGCCCGATCCCGGTCAGCAACACCAGCACGAGTGCCAGCGGCACGATGAACGGCGTGAAGGCCGGTGGTCCCACGGAGATCTTGGTACCGGTGATCGCCTGTGAGATCAGCGGGAACAGGGTGATCCAGAAGATCACGAACGTCATCGCCACGAGGACGACATTCTGCAACAGGAACATGGCCTCACGGGACACCAACGAGTCCAGTCTGTGCTCAGTGCTGAGCAGATCGCGACGCCACATCACCAATCCGACAGAGCTGAAGAACATGATCCCGAGCAGCACCACGAACGGTACGCCGAGTGTCGACGCGCCAAAGGCGTGGATCGAGTCGAGCACGCCGGAACGCACCAGGAAGGTGCCGAAGATCGCGAGCGTTCCGAACGCGAGCACCAGCGACACGTTCCAAACCTTCAGCATCCCGCGCTTCTCCTGGATCTGGATCGAGTGAATGAAGGCCGTGCAGATCAGCCACGGCATCAACGCGGCGTCCTCGACGGCATCCCAGCCCCAATACCCGCCCCAGCCGAGCTCCGTGTAGGACCAGCGCGCGCCGAGCACGACGCCGACACCGAGGCACAGCCAGGCCGCCAGGGCAAAGCGCCTCGTGCCGCGGATCCAGTCCGGCCCGAGTTTGCCGGTGATCAGCGCGCCGATCGCGAACGCGA
The DNA here is from genome assembly GCA_963844665.1 of uncultured Conexibacteraceae bacterium. Classification (GTDB taxonomy): domain Bacteria; phylum Actinomycetota; class Thermoleophilia; order Solirubrobacterales; family Solirubrobacteraceae; genus Palsa-465. The sequence goes on along the minus strand of CAWJPB010000003.1, from coordinate 345,717 downwards.
ACGGGACCGCCATCAGCGTGTACCCCGAATACAGCATCGGTGGGTGGAACATCATGCTCGGGTGCATCAGTAGCGGGTCGAGGCCCGCGCCGTTCGCCGGCGTCAGCGCTGCCGGCGTCGTCTGAAACGGGTTGGCCGCAAAGCAGGCCAGAGCCGCGAAGAAACCCTGCATGCCGAGCAGCACGGCCGCCGCGTAAGGAGCGATGTCGCGCAGGCGACGCCGCGTCAGGAACAGCGCCACGCTCCCCCACAACGAGGACAGCGTGACCCACAGCAGCAGGGACCCCTGTTGTGAGGACCAGGGCGCCGTGAGCTTGTAGAAGACGGGGATCGTCGTCGCTGACGTGTCCGCGACGACTTTGAAGCTGAAGTCGTTGCGCAGAAACGCGATCTCAAGCAGGACGAACGCGAATACGCTCAGTGCCGCGAGCGAATACATCGCCCGCCGGCCAGAGTCGACCCAGTCGGGTCGTCGGTGCCGCGCTCCGAAGATCGATGCGGCGATCCCGTAAAGGCAGACGCCCAGGCCCAGGAGCAGGATCGCGCGGCCGAGCTGTGCCATCAGCTACTTACCGACGCGCCGGACGCAGCCTGATACTTGGACGGGCACTTGGTGGTCAGTGAGTTCTGCTGCCCGACGAACCTGCCGCCGTCATCGGTCACGTTGACCATCACAGCACGGCCCTGCGCGAACGGATCCGGGACGACGCCCGTGTAGGTCACCGGAACTGCAACCTTCACGTGCGGATCCTTCACGCTGAACAACATGGACGCGCCGTCACGATGGATGGAGCCGTCTTCGACGGTTCCTGCCAGGATGTACTGGCCACCTGGCTTGGCTTTCTGTAGTAGTTGCGAGGCGGTGAGCTCGTCGCGACCGGCGCTGAAACTGACGTAGATCAGCGCGCTTGCGAGCAGCAATGCTGCCGTCAGTGCGACCGTCAACCGGATCGCACGCTTGCGATTCGGGTCCATGCGAAATGGGATTGTCCCACAGAGACCGGGCCTCGGAGCGCAAGCCCCGGTCTCTTAGATGGCTCTAAGGTGACGCTTGGCGGCGGCTTATGCGCCCAGCCTCTGCGAGCCTCGCTACTTGAGCCGCTCGCGTGCGGCCTTCGCCCAACCGTCCGTGAGTTCCCGCACAAGCTTCGCCTGGGAGCTTGCGAGATGTGCGATCCACTCGAACTCGTCCTTGGCCGGCCCTCGCGAAACGCCCGCCGCGATCGACTTCAACACCTTCTCATAGCTGGTTAGCGTGCTCTCGCCGGCCTCGCGACCGCGCTCGATGATTTTTTCGTTGAGCTTGCGCACGCGCTCCGCGATCGCGTCGACCTGGGCGCTGTCTTTGACGTGCACCCGAACGCGAGCCTTCGAACCGGCCCCGGTATTACTGGCGGCGGCGGCGCCGGTGCTCGTCTTGGCCGTGCTGCTCTTGGCCGAGCTGGCTCTCGCCGTGGCGCTGTTCTTGGCGGCGCTGCTGCTCTTTGCCGCCCCGGCCCTGGCTGTCGCAGGCTTGGCGGTGCTTGTCTTCGTCGCACCCGCCCGCGAGGTGGCAGCCTTGCTCGTGGCCGGCTTGGCGGCACTCGCGCGGCTGGAGGTGCGTTTGGCCGCGGTGGACTTGGCGGCGCCGCTCTTGGTTGACGCCGATCTGGAAGCAGCAGGCTTGGCGCCAGCACGTTTGGTGGACGCCGCGCGAGCGGCGGCGGGCTTTGCGGCCTCTGACTTTGCCGGTGCGGGCTTGGCGGCCGGCTTGCTCGTAGTGGATCCGGCGGAACGTGCCTGCGGCATCTCTGCTCCTTGTCTGACGCTGATTCGGTCGATGATCGCGCGTGCAGCCCCGACCCTACACGTTCACCGGCCGAGGGTTCCCGGCCAGAGGTCCCGCGGGCTCATCATCTAGCTTCCGGGCGATGTTCGAGATCCGCACGCGCGCGAGCGACAGCCGCGCGCGCACCGGCACGCTGCACCTCGCCCACGGCGACGTGCAGACTCCCGCCTTCGTCCCGCTCGCCACGCGCGGCGCCGTCAAGATGCTTGACCCCCGAGACGTCGAAGCACTCGGCTACGAGATGGTGCTCGGCAACACGTTTCACCTGTACCTCTCCCCTGGCCCGGAGCTGATCGACGACCACGGCGGGCTCAACGAGTTCATGCGCTGGCGGCGGCCGATCATCACCGACTCCGGCGGCTTCCAGGTGTTCTCAATGGGTCACGGCAGCGTCGCCGACGAGATCAAGGGCCGCGGCCGAGCCGGTAAGGGCGGTGGGGCTGATTCCAACGGCGCGATCCTCTCCATATCCGAGGACGGCGTCCGCTTCCGTTCCTACATAGATGGCAGCAAGCGATTCATGGCGCCGGAGACATCTATGGCCGTCCAGGCAGCGCTGCACTCCGACATCGCACTCGTGTTCGACGAGTGCACTCCGTTCCACGTGACCCGCGAGTACACCGCGCGCTCCACGGAGCGCACCCACCGGTGGCTCGAACGCTGCCTCGACTGGCACCAGCAGAACGGTCCGCGCGACCAGATGGTCTACGGGATCATCCAGGGTGGCGTTGAGCGGGACCTGCGCGTCGAATCGGCGCAGAACATCGCCGCCAGCCGCTGTGACGGGGTCGCGATCGGCGGTTCGCTCGGGCAGGACAAGCCACAGATGCATGAGGTCGTTGACTGGAGTACTGCGGCGCTCGAACGCGACGCGCCCGACCGCCCGCGTCACCTGCTCGGCATCGGTGACATCGACGACCTGCTCATGAACGTCGGGCTGGGGATCGACACCTTCGACTGCGCGATGCCGACCCGGCTGGCCCGGCACGGCGTCGCGATCGTGCCCGAACCGCAGGCACGCTGGCGCGTCGACCTCGCCAAGTCACGCTTCCGCGGAAGCCGCGAACCGATCATGGACGGCTGCCCGTGTCCCGCCTGCAGCGCCGGCTTCACGCGGGGATACATCCATTACGCCGCCAAGGCCGGCGAGACGACCGGACCACGGTTGCTGACTCTTCACAACCTCAGCTTCATCCAGCGCCTGATGGCCGACCTGCGTGACGCGATCGACGCACACGAGCTCTCGGATGCCGTCGCAGCGTTCGCGTCGGGCGCGTCACCAACAGTGCGCTAAACCTGACGGCTTACTTCGTGTATTGGTCGATCAGGCGCTGCACCTGGTCGACGGCGTGGTGCCAGTCGCGGGCGACCACCTGCTGGGCGTGCACGGTCGCCTGGTGACTCTGGTGCAACGCGATCGCGATAACCGCCACAGCGACCGCGATTACGCTCAGCAACATGAACAGCGCCCCGGCCATCCGGCGCCCCCTGCGACGGCGCCGTGGGCGAGGCTCGGCCTGCGGGGGGACACGCTCTCGCGGCGGCTCCTGGACCTGAGGTCGTCGTGCGGGCACGGTTCGCGGGGTCCGCGGGGTCGGCCGAGACGCCGGCCGGGCCGCAGGCCGCGCGACGATCGTCTGCGCTGTCTCGTAGTCGCGCGCCGGCAGCATTCGCGTGGCGGCCTCGCCACTTCCCATGTGGCGAGTGGGCGCCTCCTCATCCCAGGGCGAGATTCCGTGAACGCCGTCCTCGATCATCTCTGAAAGCTCGACCGCGGTGCGCGGCCGCTCGTCCGGAACCACAGAGATTGAAACGGAAACCGCCTCTGACAGTGTCTGCGGCACGCTCGGGTTGAGGCGCCGGAGCGGAATCGGCGACTCGCGCTGCTGCTTGAGCGCCAGCTCGGACAGCGAGTTCGCCTCGTACGGCAGACGGCCTGACAGCAGCTGGTAGGCGACAACTCCAAGCGAGTAGAGGTCGGCCGCGGGACCGGCCTCCTCGCCTCGAGCCTGTTCAGGTGAGAGATACGCGGCGGTACCGAGCACCGAGCCAACCTGAGTGATGCTGGTCTGGCCGGTCGCCCGCGCGATGCCGAAGTCTGCCAGCTTGACGACCCCGCTCTCGGAGACGAGCAGGTTGCCCGGCTTGACGTCGCGGTGCACGACGCCGTTGCGATGCGCGTAATCGAGGCCCCGGCAAGCCTGCGCGACGATGTCAACGCCCTGGGCGACGTCGAGATGCCCGCGATCACGGAGGATCTCTGCGCACGATTGCCCGGGTACGTACTCCATCACGATGAAATGCTGGTGCGCCGACTGATCGAAGCCCGAGTCGAACACCTGGACGATGTTCGGGTGCACCAGCCGTGCCGCTGCCAGCGCCTCGCGACGGAAGCGCGATACGAACGTTGGGTCATCGGCGAGGTGCTCCGCGAGCAGCTTGATGGCGACGTGGCGCTCGAGTCGCTCGTCCAGTGCCAGCAGCACCGTCGACATGCCGCCGACGCCGAGCCGACCCTCGATGCGGTACCTGCCCGCGATCACCGACGTGATGCCCATCAGAAGCCACCGGCTCCCTGGCTGCTGCCACCCTGCGAATCGTCGCCGCCAGAGGACGCGCCTGTCGTGCTGGTCGTGTCGCCGGCCGTGCCGTCACCGCCCACGGTGTCGCCGTTCGTCGCCCCGTAGCTCGAGCTTCCTCCGACGAGGCCCTGCCCCCCGTTTGATGGCCCGGTGGGCGTCGTCTGAGGCGCCACCGGCGTTCCACCGGTCGTCGAGGTGTAGCTCTGAGTCGGATATGTCTCGGTCGTGACCGTCGGCGCGGTGTAGGTCTGCGTGGGGTACGTGTCAGTCGTCACCGTCGTCGTGTCCGGCTCGGTCTGTGTCCTGGTCGTCTGCGTATGCGTTCGCTTGGGAGCTTGCTGGGTCGGAACGGCACAGGAGGTGCTGGTCAGATCCTCGATCGTGCTTGCGCCCTGGTCGAGGTTCGAGACGACCGTCGAGTTGACGCCGTTCAACTGGTTCAGCTTGTCTTCGAACGTGTACAGCGCATCACGGGCCGTCGAGCAGTCGCGATCAGCCAGCGCCAGCTTGACGTTGTCCAGCTGGCGAGTCAGCTGGGCTGCCTGCGATTGCGAAAGCAGATCGCTGCCGCTGCCGCAGCCGACCAGTACCAGAGCAGCGACGCCCGCAGCGCCCGCCAGAAATGCCCTCTGAACGAACCCCATCGGGCTTCGACTTTAGCCACTGTTCGAGCGAACTCCCGCCGAATTCCCCGCTGAGAGCGCGGATTGCAGCTACTGGCCGAAGCTCAGACGCTCCGCCAGCGCGTCCGGCAGTCGGGCCGCGCGGATCGCCCACGCTGCGCCCTCGATGTCGTATTCGACGCGCCTATAGGACGCCGTCCACGACTCGGTGTCGAGCAGCATCCAGGCTGCTCGCGGGTTTCCGTCGCGTGGCTGCCCAACACTGCCCGGGTTGAGCAGCCAGTGACCGTCGGCGATCTCGAGCTGGTCGCCCTCGTGTCGCGTCTCGCCCGTGGTGCTCTCGCCGTCCAGACGATGGAACTCAAGGGCGACATGGGTATGGCCGACAACACTGATCCGCTCCCGTTGAACGTCGAAGCCGAGCTCGGCTTGAAGCGGCGAGAGCACGTACTCCCACACCGGGTCGCGGGGACTCGCGTGGTACAGGCTCACGACCTGATCCTCGTCCAACGGCGCCAGCGCCTCGAGAAACGCGCGCGTCTCCTCCGAGATCTTCTTCTGGGTCCACTCCGCAGCCTGACGGGCGGCATCTGAGAAGTCCGCCACGGAGAGCGCGCCGGTCACCGCCAGGTCGTGATTGCCCGCCAGGCAAATGTCGGCGCGGTCCCGAACGAGAGCGACGCAGGCATCCGGGTCAGCCCCGTAGCCGACGACGTCACCGAGGCACCAGAGCGCGTCGCACTCGCTGGCGTCAATCTGCGCCAGCACTGCCTCGAGCGCCTGCAGGTTCGCGTGTATGTCAGAGACGATCGCTGTCCGCACGGCTCTTGGGGTCGCGCGGACGCGTCCGCTCGGCTGTTACTCGCCGCCGTCCCGCGGATCGTCGTCAGACCCGAGCGGGTCTCCGCCGTACTCAGGCAGGCTCTTGATGTTCTCGCGCGTCTGCCACTTGCCGTAGTTGTCCTGCATCGCGTCGATCAACTCGCGCATGAACTTCGGCGACAGGTTCACGCGCGTCACGACCACGCCGGGGACCTCATCGTCCTCGATCTCGTGGTCGACCCGCGCGAACGTGATCGTGAACTCGTAATCGGAATGACTGACGTTCGCGAAATTCGAGTAATTGCCGGCCATCATCTCCGGCGAGAAGTGGATGTTGATGTGCCGTTCTGGCTGATTCGGGTCGGTCATATGCGCCTAGTATCCCACCGGTGCGAATCATCGTCGTCGCCGTCGGCCGCCTACGCCCGCCGTTCGCCGACGACATCGCGCATTACGCCAAGCTGCTGGGCCGCTACGCGCGGCTCGAGCTGATCGAGGTCCGCGAGGACGCTCTGGCCGCGGCCCGTATACCCGAGCGCGCCTTCGTGTCGCTGCTCGACGCCGGCGGACACGAGTTCGACTCGGTCGGCTTCAGCGAATTCCTCGAGCAGCGCCGGGCGAGCGGCCGCGACCTCTGCTTCGTGATCGGCGGTCCCTTCGGAGGCCTCCAACTCGAGCGCGTCGACCATCGCCTATCGCTCGGCCGGATCACACTGCCGCATCAACTCGCGCGCGTGGTGCTGCTCGAGCAGGTCTACCGCGGCCACAAGATCATTGCCGGCGAGCCGTACCACCATTAGTGCGGCCCTTCAGGCAGGATTAGCGCCCAATGGCGGAACGCTACGAGCCACCCGGCCGGCAGTCGAGTGTCGAGCGACGCGTGGTCCAGGGCGACCACGCCGGACATACGGTGTTAGCCCGGCGCCATCAGCAACAGCGCGAGCTACGCCAATTCGCGCTGCGGCTCGGCGTTTTGCTGGCGGCAGTCGCCACGGTGATGATCATCGGCGCTCTCGCCTTCTCGATCGTCGAGCACACGTCGGTGCCGTACGGCTTCTATTGGACCCTGGATGCGGTCACGACACTTGGATCGCTCCCGGCTCCGAGCGACCTCGGCGGCCGCATCATCCTCGTGGGGCTCGAGCTGCTGGGCATAGGTACGCTCTTCTATGGGCTGGCGACGGTTGCGGAGTTCTTCGTCTCCGGGCAGCTGAGCGGCGTGCTCAAACTCCGTCGCACGCAGAAGATGATCGAATCCTATTCAGCGCACTACATAATCTGTGGCTACGGCCGCGTAGGCCGCCAGGTGGCCCGCGACCTGCGCGATCACAGGGCCCAGATCGTGGTGATCGACCACAACCCGCTGCATCGCGACACGGCCGCCGCGGACAATCTCCCTTACATCGAGGGCCACGCCTCGGATGACGAGATCCTGATCCAGGCCGGGATCGACCGGGCGACCGCAGTCATTGCGTGTGTCGATTCGGATGCGGAGAACATCTTCATCGCGCTGAGCGCCCGCGAGCTATCGAGCGAGGTCAAGGTGATCGCACGGGCATCCGCGGAGGACGCAGAGCGCAAGCTGATCCGCGCCGGCGCCGACGAGGTGATCTCGCCGTACAAGATGACCGGGACCGAAATGGCACGCCTGGCGTTGGATCCTGTCACCCACGCATGATCGATCCCGTCTCCCAACTGCGGACGGCGCTTGGCGCTGCCACCACTGCCGTGGGTGGCAGTGGTGGCGAGACGAACGCTCCCGTGCGGACGAAGCTCGAGCGCCCCAAGCGCGCTGATCAAGGCGACTACGCGACGAACGCGGCCATGTTGCTGGCCCCGAGGCTGGGCGCCTCTCCGCGTGAGATCGCTGCTCAACTCGGCGACGAGCTGTCGCGAGCACTCGGCGACTCGCTGGAGCGCTTCGACATCGCCGGTCCTGGCTTTCTCAATCTCGTCCTCTCCGACTCGTGGCACCGTGGCGCGCTGCGCGACGTGTTGGCGGGCGGGGCGGAATTCAGCGCCGGTGGAGAACAGCGGCCTGAGCGGATCTCGCTTGAGTTCGTGTCGGCCAATCCGACCGGCCCGGTCGTTGCGGCCAGCGGCCGTCACGCCGCGTACGGCGACTCGCTCGGCAGGATTCTCGAGCACCACGGCCACTCCGTGAGTCGCGAGTACTACGTCAACGACGCCGGTTCACAGGTGCTGCGACTAGGCGAGTCGGTTCGCGCCCGCGCGCTCGGCCAAGAGCCGCCTGACGACGGCTACCAGGGCGACTACGTCGCGACGCTTGCCGAGCAGATCAAGGGAGCCGGCGATGAGTCGGTCGACATCACGACGCTGACTGAGATCGTCGTCGCAACCATGGTTGCCGGGATCAAAGCGACGATGAGCCGCTACGGCGTCGACTACGACGTCTACTTCAGCGAGAGGAGTCTGCACGAGGGCCATCCGAGTGTCGTCGATCGCTCGATCGAGGACGTTCGCGCGGGTGGGCACGTCTACGAGCACGACGGCGCGCTCTGGCTTCGAACCACGACCTTCGGTGACGACAAGGATCGCGTCCTGGTCCGCAGCGGCGGCGAGCCCACCTACTTCGCGTCTGATATCGCATACATGGAGAGCAAGCGCGAGCGCGGGTTCGAGCGCCAGATCCTGGTGCTCGGCGCCGACCACCACGGTTACGTGGGCCGGCTGAAGGCCTCCTTCCAGGCACTCGGTGGCGACCCGGAGAGGTTCGAGACGCTGATCATGCAGCTCGTGCACCTGGTCGAGAACGACGCGCGGACCAAGATGTCCAAGCGGCGCGGTGAGTTCGTCACGCTCGACGAGCTGCTCGACGAGATCGGTGTCGACGCCACCCGTTTCTTCATGCTGCAGAGCTCGCACGACCGGACGCTCGACCTGAACCTCGACCTGGCGCGCTCACACTCGGCCGAGAACCCGGTCTACTACGTCCAGTATGCGCACGCACGGATCACGTCGATGCTCGCGCGGCTCGGTGCCGAACGCGTCGGCCTTGCGGTCGCGGCCGGGGCCGATTGGAGCTCGCCAGCGGGCGAGCTCCACCCCTCCGAGCGGGAACTGATCAGGAAGCTGCTGGCGCTCCCCGAGGAGATCAACGAGGCGGCCGAGCGGCGCGCGCCGCATCGCATAGCCGGCTACGCACTGGAGCTGGCGCAGGAGTTCACGGCCTTCTATCGCGACTGCAAGGTCGTCGGCGCCGAGCCTCGGTCGACTGAGTCATTCCGAATCGCGCTGTGTGTCGCAACGCAGACGCAGCTTGCGCTGGTACTGGGCCTGCTGGGAGTCAGCGCACCTGAGGCGATGTGAAGCCGCTGTCTGCTGCGCGCCGATTCAGATGAATCTGGTGAGCTCGTCGTCCAGCCGCCGCGCATCGTCGGGCGGCAGCGGCGAGGCGGTTTCAAGCGGCTTGACGGCCCTGGCACGAGCGCGCCACTTCGGCAGCGTGAACACCAGCAGTGCCAGTCCGGCGATGAAGATCGCCGGCGGCAGGATATAGATGGTCAGGTTGAAGCCGCTGGCGGCCGGCCGCGCGAGCACCTCGGCCCCATACTCGTTGACCATCGCACTCTTGATCTCGCCGAGAGTCAGGCCCTGCCGGACGAAGCGGGCCAGCTCCTGCTTCTCGGAAATCGCCTGCGGTGAGTTGACCTGGTTGAGCGGCTCATGGCACGAGATGCACATGAACTGTCCGACGACCGAGTAGAAGTTCACGTCGGCCGCCGCCGCCGGGACCGCTACACCGCCGCTGAGCGTGAGGGCGAGGACAGCGAGCAGTGTCAGCCGGCGCATGCTCATGCCTGCGCTCGAAGCGCGCGATCAAGGGTTCGGTCGAGCCATCCCTTGGTCATCGGCTCGGTGTCGGCGGCGATCACATGCCCGTTGCGGTCGATGATGAACGTCTCCGGCACGCCGGTGACTCCATAGGGCCCGACGAAGCTGCCGGCCGGATCCAGCAGCACCGGGTAGCGCAGGCCGTACTTGCGCATGTAGCCCTGGGCGTCGCTGCTCGAGTCCTGGAAGGTCACACCAACGACCTGCCCGCCATGCTGCGACAGCATCTGTTCGGCCTGCTTGAGCACCCCGGCCTCGGCCTGACAGGTGTCGCACCAGCCCGCGAAGAAGTTGACCATCACGACCTTGCCGTGCAGCTTGTCGAGGCTCTCCCGCTGCGAGGACCCCAACAGCTGCAGGGGCACGGCGACATTGGGCGCCACCGGTTGCTCGCCGCGTCGCACCTCAGCCGCCAGCGCGTTGCCCGGCCCGTGCTGTGAGACCCCAAAGGCCAGCACCGCCAGCAGCGCAGCCACGACCAGCGTTATGACACCCGGAACCACGAACCTGCGCATCGTCTCAGAGACTAGTTGGTCTCCCGCGAACGTCCGAGTGCCGCTCGAGCCCCAATCCCTCACGGCGTCTCTACGTTTGGGGGTTACGGCGTTTTCTGCGCGTCCTTGCCCCCTCGACGGCCGATCGCCGGGAATGACGGGAGTTCAGGGGCCTCCGATGAAGCCGAGACCTGCGCGACCAGCCGAGCCAACGCGCCGCCAAAGCCATAGAATGCGGGCCACTGCGAACGTAGCTCAGTTGGTAGAGCGTCGGCTTCCCAAGCCGAAGGTCGCGGGTTCGAAGCCCGTCGTTCGCTTGGCTGAGTCAGCCGGCCGGACTCAGGTCGCGGCGCTCGCCTTCAGTGCGTCCAGCCCGGCCCGCAGGAACAGCACGCCGTTCGCGCACTCGCTGATCGGGTCGAAGGTGTCGGGATGCTCGACGGCGCGACCGGCCATGGTCACGAACAGGCCCGTGATCGCCGCCGCAAAGACGCGTGGGCCGGAGTCATTGGACGGCAGGCCAAGCTCATTGCCGAGTTGCTCGGCGATCAGACGCTCCGCCTCATCGAGCTTGCCGCGCAGGATCCGTCGCAGGTAGGGGTCGTTCCAAACCGCGCGCATCTTCAGGCGCTTGAGTTCCGCGTTGTCGGCGTCGGCGGCGACCCTTGACTGAACGAACGTCGGCAGGCGGTCCACGAGGTCTCCCTCCTCCCCACTGATCCAGTCGCCAAAGGTCATCGCCTCATCGCCGCCGCTGAACAGGATCGCTTCCTTGGAGGGGTAGCGCACGTACACCGTGCGTGGCGCCACCTCGGCGCGCTCCGCGATCTGGTCGACGGTCGTGTTATCGAACCCGTGCTCGAGCGCCAGCTCCGCGGCTGCACGCTCGATCGCATCACGCGTGCGCGCGTTCTTGCGCTCACGCAGCCCCGGACTCTCGTTGGTCATGGATCAATCATAGACACAATCAGCACAAACCTGCAATTTTGCAGTCGCCTGCAACATTCGCTATGGTTTCCCCCATGAGAGCTATCGCAACCTGGTGCGTGCGGCACCGAAGAGTCGTCCTCGTAGGTTGGCTCGTGGGACTGGTCGTGCTCGCAGGCGCGGTTTCGCGCATCGGCACCGGCTATGAGAACAGCTTCAGCCTGAAGGGCACGCAGAGCTTCGAAGCGCAGCAGCTCCTCCAGAAGGCCGCGCCCAAGGCGTCAGGCGACCGCGAGCAGATCGTGATTGGGGTCGATCACGGCAGCATCAGGGACCCGGCGGTCAAGCAGCGCGCCGAGCACATGCTCGATCAGGTCGCGAAGCTCCCGGAGGTCGCCTCGGTCGCCTCTCCCTTCACGGCCGCCGGTGCCGCACAGATCTCCAAGTCCGGACAGGTCGCGTTCGCGCCAGTGACGATGACCAAGCTCGCGACGAGCTTCAGCACCGCCCAGGCACAGCAGTTCGTCAACACCGCGCGCGCCGGCGCCGGCGACGGGCTTCAGGTCGAGGTCGCCGGCCAGGTCGCCGAGCAGAGCGAGTCGCCCAACGACAAGAGCGCGGGGTTGGGCGCGCTCGCAGCCCTGATTGTGCTGTTGGTCGTGTTCGGCTCCGTGCTGGCGGCGCTGTTGCCGCTGATCACCGCAGGCGTGGCCCTTGGCGTCGGCGTGTCCGTGATTGGCCTGCTGTCGCACGTTATGACGATGGCGGACTTCAGCTCCCAGCTCTCGATGCTGATCGGGCTAGGGGTCGGGGTCGACTATGCGCTGTTCATCGTCACCCGCTACCGCCAGGGGCTTGAGCTGGGCAAGTCAACCGAGGAGGCGATCGTCGACGCGATCGACACGTCGGGTCGCGCGGTCATGTTCGCCGGCATCACCGTATGCATCGCGCTGCTGGGAATGTTCGCGCTCGGCGTCAGCTTTCTATACGGGGTGGCGATCGCCGCAGCTGTCGTGGTCGCGTTCACGGTGCTCTCGGCGCTGACGCTGCTGCCGGCGTTGCTCTCGTTCATGGGTCCGCGAGTGCTCGGCCGTCGGCGTCGACGCAAGCTCGCCGCCGGTGCCCTCAAGCCCGCGTCAGAGAGCGGCTTCTGGGCGCGTTGGACCGCAGCGCTGCAAGCACGCCCGGCCATCCTCGCGCTGATCGCGGTCGTACTGCTGGGAGCGCTCGCGGTCCCGTTCTTCTCGATGCGGCTCGGATCCTCCGATGCCGGCGCTGACCCCGCCGGCACGACGACACACAAGGCATACGAGTTGCTGGTCAAGGGCTTCGGGCCCGGCTATAACGGCCCGCTGCAGTTGGTCGCAGAGGTTGACTCGAACACGCAGAAGGTCGCATTCACCAAGACGCTCGAGGCAGCCGCCAAGGCGCCCGGCGTCTCCGCTGTAGCGCCGGCCACCGCCCTGCCGGGACCGGCAGACGGCCAGCAGGTGATGTTCGCCAACGTCTACCCGTCCAGCTCTCCCCAGGCCGCGTCCACCAGCGCGCTGCTGACGCATCTGCGTGACGACATCGTGCCCCGCACCACCGCTGGGACAGGCACGCAAATTCTGGTCGGCGGGCAGACGGCCATCTTCGCGGACTTCGCGTCAGTGCTTTCGAGCAAGCTGCCGCTGTTCATCGGCGTCGTCGTCCTGCTCTCGGTCCTGCTGCTGGCCGCCGTGTTCCGCAGCGTCGCGATCCCGTTGATGGCTGCGGCGATGAACATGCTCTCAGCCGCTGCCGCATTCGGTCTGCTGGTCGCCGTATTCCAGTGGGGTTGGGCGGGTTCGCTGCTGGGCGTCACCGAAACGGGCCCGATTGAGGCCTTCATCCCGGTGATGATGTTCGCGATCCTGTTCGGACTGTCGATGGACTACGAGGTGTTTTTAGTCAGCCGCATCTATGAGGAGTGGCATCGCACAGGAGACAACCGACTCGCGGTCACACGCGGCCTGCAGGCGACTGGTCGCACGATCACCGCCGCTGCCACGATCATGGTGCTGGTCTTCGGCTCGTTCCTGCTTGGCGGGCAGGTCGTGATCAAGATGTTCGGCCTAGGGCTCGCAGGCGCAGTGCTCCTCGACGCGCTGATCGTCAGGATGGCACTGGTCCCGGCGCTGATGCTGCTGCTCGGAGACCTGAACTGGAAGCTCCCTCGCGTACTCGATCGCATCCTCCCGCACCTCAACGTCGAGGGGTCGGTTGAGGTCCCGGCAGAGCATCACCGCCCCCGTCTGCATCCCCACCCGCTCCCGTCCCGCACGACACCGCAGCCGGCCGAGGGTTGATTGGCGCCGCAACTGGCGGCGCCCACGCTCAGCCTCGTATCTACGATTGATCACATGAACTTCGACCTCAAACTCATCGACGGTACGCCGCTCGAGCAGGACAACCTGGACGGCCGCGCCGTGTTGGTCGTCAACGTTGCCTCGCGATGCGGGCTCACACCTCAATACGAAGGCCTCGAGCGCCTGCAGCAGCGATACGGCGATGCCGGGTTGACCGTGCTCGGAGCGCCCTGCAACCAGTTTGCAGGTCAGGAGCCGGGCACGCCGGAGGAGATCCAGCAGTTCTGCTCCGCGACCTACGGGACGACCTTTCCGCTGACCGCGAAGCTGGACGTGAACGGACGTCACCAACACCCGCTCTACGAGTGGCTGACAGCCGCCCCCGACGAGGAGGGCCGGGCCGGCGAGGTCGAATGGAACTTCGAGAAGTTCCTGATCTCACCCGCCGGGGATGTCGTTGCCCGCTTCCGCCCCACCGTTGAGCCCGAGGATCAACGCATCACCGCGGCGATCGAGGGCGTGCTGCCGTGACCGAGAACGCCTCCGGCATCCTGACAGCCGCATCAGAGGTTCAAGTCGGCGACCGCCTCCGCGCCCGCGACGGTACCGAGCTCACGGTCACCCGGATCGACGAGGGCTTCCTCGGCCGGCCCGAGATGCTGGCGTTCGTCGAGGACACAGACGAGCAGTGGTTCAAGATGCCGGCGCTGGCCGATTCTGAGGTCGAACTGCTGGCGCGGGCCGACGCCGCGGCATAGCGCTACGGGGCACCGCCGTCCGTCCAGGGGATTCAGCCGCAGGTACCGGATCGCTAAACGCGGGATAAAACGACAGGTGCTGACCCAGGCAGTCTCTACAGTCGCCGTCAGATGATCGAGGTCAGCGGGCTGAGCAAGCACTACGCCGAGAAGATCGCGGTCGACGATCTCAGCTTCGAAATCAAGCCGGGCGTCGTGACCGGCTTCCTGGGCCCCAACGGCGCCGGCAAGTCGACGACGATGCGCCTGATCCTCGGGCTCGATGCGCCGACGAGCGGCACCGCGACCGTGAACGGTAAGCAGTACAGAGATCTGGCTGCACCGCTTCACGAGGTCGGCGCGCTGCTCGAGGCACGGGCGATACACACCGGGCGCTCCGGTTACAACCACCTCCTGGCGTTGGCCCAGACCCACGGGATCCCGCGTGCCCGGATCGACGAGGTGATCGAACTGGTCGGTCTCAGCTCGGTCGCACGCAAACGCGTTGGCAGCTTCTCGCTCGGCATGGGCCAGCGCCTTGGCGTGGCCGCAGCCCTGCTCGGCGATCCCGCCACTGTGATCCTCGATGAACCCGCCAACGGTCTGGACCCCGAAGGCATCCGCTGGATCCGCAACCTGCTCAAGGGCCTTGCAGCCGAGGGTCGCACCGTCTTCCTCTCCTCGCACCTGATGAGCGAGATGGAGCAGACGGCCGATCACCTGATTGTGATCGGGCGCGGGCGCCTGATTGCCGACACGAGCGTCGCCGAGTTCGTTTCGCAAGCGTCATCCGGAGCACCCGTCCGCGTCCGTTCGCCGCAGCTGCAGGCGCTCGCAGATGCGCTGCGTACCAGCGGCGGACGCGCGGATCAGCTCGAGGACGGCGCGCTCCAGGTCTACGGCCTAACTCAGGAGCAGGTCGGTGAGATCGCGTCGGAGCGGCGCCTGGTGCTGCACGAACTGACGCCAGTTCAAGTCTCGCTGGAGGACGCTTTCATGACCCTGACACGCGATTCGGTCGAGTATCAGCAGTCTGAGGCCGGCGCGACGGACGACGCGGCCGTCGGCAGCGGGGTCGGCTCGTGAGCGCGACCACGGTCCCCACGCTGCCGGTCCCCGAGCGGCGCGCCGGCGAGCGGTTGACGCTGCCGCGCGTGATCCGCTCCGAATGGACCAAGCTGTGGTCGCTGCGCTCGACGCGCTGGTCGCTGGCCCTGGCATTCCTGGCCCAGGCAGGACTGGGCCCGTTGATCGCGTTGATCACGATGTCGCGCTGGTCGCACCTCGGCGTGTTCCAGCAGCACACGATCAACCCGATCGATCGCAGCCTCGGCGGCTGGCATCTGGCGCAGCTCGCGATTGCGGTGCTCGGCGTGATGACGATCACCGGCGAGTACGCGACCGGCATGATCCGCTCGAGCCTGCTGGCGGTGCCGAAGCGACTGCCGGTGCTCTGGGCAAAGCTGCTGGTCTTCTCGTCAGTGACGTTCGTGCTGATGCTGGTCGCGGCCTTCATCGGCTTCCTCGGCAGCCAGGCGATCTTCACCGAGCACCACGTAAACGCGAGCCTCAGCACACCTCACGCGCTACGAACGATCTTCGGCGCGGTGCTGTTCATGACCGCAACCGGCGCGCTGTCTGTGGCGCTCGGCACGATCGTGCGTCGCACCGCCGGAGGCATCTCGCTGTTCGTCGTGGTCTTCTTCGTGCTGCCGGGGTTGATCGAGGCGCTCCCGGCCAGCACCGCTAACGCGATCCACCCGTACCTTCCGTCAAATGCCGGCGGCGCGCTGGCGCAGGCACTGCCTGGGCCGAATGTGTTCTCGGCCTGGGGCGGCTTCGCGCTCTTCTGCGGCTACACGGCCGTGACGATCGTCATCGCCGCCTGGCTGCTGTTGACGCGCGACGCCTGACCACCACGCTCAGCTGGCTCCGTCCGGTATCCGGCCGTACTCGCGGCTGTACAGTCCCGTACTGAAGACCTGTGTCGGTTCTCTCCCAATCCAAGCGGCTGCAGGCCGGACGTCATGCGCTGACGCCCGAGGATGTCGAGCGATCGCAGCGCGAGCGTCTGCTCACGGCGATGCTCGACTGCGTCGCGGATCGCGGCTACGCCGCAACGACAGTCGCGGATGTGGTGGCCGGTGCAGAGGTCTCGCGCAGTACGTTCTACGCCCAGTTCACGGATAAGGAAAGCTGCTTCATCGCGGCCTACGACTTTGCGATGGACTACGCGTTCGCCCGGATGGGCGAGGCTGCCGCGGCCCGTCCCGCTCAGGACTGGCGCGCCCGCGTCTGCTCGGAGCTGACCACATACCTGGGCCTGCTCGCGGATGAGCCGGCACTCGCCACGACACTCCACGTCGAGGTTCTGGCCGCGGGCGCCAATGCACTCGAGCACCGGGCCATGTTGCTTGGCCTGCTCGCCTCGCGGACGGCGAGCCAGAACGAATCGGCGCGGGAGGCCGACGCGGAGCTACCCGACCTGCCACCTGCGGCGTTCGCCCTTTACACCGGCGGCCTTGACGAGCTCATCCGCGACCGGCTTCGCACCGGCTCGCCAGAGGCACTGCGTGAACTGGTCGAACCGCTGCTTGACGCCACCTACTCGCTGCTCGGAGCCTGATTCAGCCGGCCAGACCGTGGGTGTAGGCGTAGTGGACAGCCTGCGCGCGGTCGCGAGCATCGATCTTGGAGAAGACGTGATTCACGTGTGTCTTGACGGTCGCCTCACTCACGAACAATTCAGCGGCGATCTCGCGGTTTGAGAGCCCACGGGCGATCAGCGTCAGAACCTCCGCCTCGCGCGGCGTCAGGTCGTCGGGAAGCCGCGTCTTGGCAGCCGAATCGTCGGTGCCGACGAGGTCTGCAGGTCTGCCGCCACCGCTGCCCGACGCCATCTGAGCCGTCGCAGTAGCGAGCAGCTGTGCCTGCACGACCGGGTCAAGCAGCCCCTGGTGAGCAGCCGCGGCGTGGACCGCCCTGGCGATCTCCGCGATTCCTGCATCCTTGGTCAGGTAGCCGCGGGCGCCGGCACCGAGCGCGTCGAGGATCGAGGCCTCGTCCGCATGTGTTGTGAGCACCACGACCTCGACCTCAGGATGCGCGGCGCGGATCTGACGCGTCGCCTCGACGCCGTCCATGTTCGGCATCCTGAGGTCCATCAGGACGACATCGGGATGGTGGCTATCGCAGAATGCAACCGCCTCCTGGCCGTCCCGGACCGCCGCCACGGGCGTGATCCCGGACGCGGCCTCGAGCAGGGTGGTCAAGCCCTCGCGCACGAGCGCCTGGTCGTCTGCCACCAGCACACGGATATCAGTCATCGACTTCTTGCAACGGGAGTCTCAGATCGACGCGCCAACCGCCATCAAAGGGGCCCACCGCGAGCGTGCCACCGCGTATTGCGGCGCGCTCCCGCATGCCGATCAGCCCATAGCCACCGCCCGCAGAGGCAAGCTCGCTGGTGGACTCAGGTTCCGCACGCCCGACTGTCGGAACCACCGGTCGATCGGCCACGATCACCGTCAGCTCATCATCTCCGACACTCAGGCTCACCTCGACAGCTGCCCTCGGTGCGTGCTTTCGAACATTCGTCAGAGCTTCCTGAACGGTGCGGATCGCCGTTTCCCCTGCGGGCTCGGAGATGCGCTCGAGCCGTCCCTCCTGCAGGTATTGGATATCACCGTCGTAGGCATCGACCAGCTGTCGGATCGCGTCGCCAACGGCGACCGGCCTGTCGCCCCGGAGCGCGCCGACCGCGCGACGCGTCTCACTGAGACCTTCACGCGCCAGCTCGTGCGCGCGCTGCACACGCTCCCGAATCAGATCGGTGTCGACCCCCTGAGCCAAGAGGGCGTCCGTGGCCTCGAGCTGGATCGCCAGCCCGGCAAGCGAGTGGGCCAGGACGTCATGGATGTCGCGGGCGATCCGCGTCGACTCCTCGAGTCGCGCGGATCGCAGCTGCTCCTCATGGGAGCGCTGCGTCTGGGCCAGCAGCAACTGCGCCTGCTCGAGTCGCATCTGTGACTGCCTGATGTTCGACCCAGCCAGAGCGGCTGCCGCAAACCCAAGCGTGTAGGCGAGAACGCCCAGCGCGCTGTGGTTGTAGACAATCGCGCACGCGCCGAGCGTCGCTGCTCCCAATGCCGCGACGACCAGCCCATTCAGAAGCCCGGTTCGAGCTGCCGCGGCGGTCACCGCCACGAACGTGAATGCGCTCCCGGCGCTCCCCGGAGAGGCGGCGGCGACAAGGCCGCCGCAGATCGCCATCACGTAAAGGTCAGGGGTGATCGTCTGCATCCGGCAGGACCAGAAGGTCCACACGAGCCAGGCGCCGAAGCCGATCACGAAGCCGATCAGCACAACGAGCCCGCGCCCGCCGGTGGCGGGCGCGGGACTTGAGGCGATGACGGCCCAGCTGATCAGGCCCAGCCCGAGCAGACGGACCAGAGTGGCGTTGCGATTACTCAGCGAGTTGAGCAGCATCGGCTCGAGACGTTACGGCCTACGCCAGCACCGCGACGGGGCTGGCTTCAATCGCGCGCCAGCGCAGCGCCATCGTGGCCGTGCGGCCGCAGACCTCGAACACCGCCATCGCCAGCAGGGCCGCGGTCCAGGCCTCTGCGCTGGTGATCTGGTGATGCGCACTGAAGGTCCCGATCGCGCTCGCGCCGGTGTGGCTGATCCAGTAGACGAAGACGAAACGAGAACCCATGCCCAGCACCCAGAACAAACCGGACAGCCAACCGCTGCGGAAGGTCACGGCGCCATCTGCCCGGCGACCGAAGATCGCCGTGACGCCGCTTGCGGTTCCGATCAGACCTCCGACCACGGCGAATACGCCGATCAGCGGAAGGTCGTTGCCCTGCGTCGGGATGCCGTGCAGGTATGTGGAGACTGCGATGCCGAGGATGATCAGCGGACGGATCAGCTGATGCCTAGTCAAGGGCCGCTCTTTGATCTGGAGCAGGACGAGGAGGACCAGGGCTGAATCGATGAGGTAGTCGGTTGTGTTCATGGGAGGATCATCGATCCCGGACGCCGATCGCACATCGGCTCATGAGTTGATTCGCGGGTTGATCCGGCGGAAGCTCTCCACCCGAGGGTGGAGAGCTTCCTCTCAGCCTGAGATCAGGGAAACGCCGGTCATCTCGGCCGGCTGCTCATAGCCGAGAAGCTGCAGAATCGTGGGCGCAACGTCAGCGAGAACCCCACCCTCGCGCAGGTGCGATCCGGGCATCGTCACGATCACCGGCACAGGGTTGAGGGAGTGCGCGGTGTTCGGGCTTCCGTCGGGCTCGAGCATGTGGTCGGAGTTGCCGTGATCGGCAGTGATCAGCAGCGTTCCACCGCTCCCGTGTACCGCCCTGACCACCTCGCCCAGGCATCGATCGACGGTTTCGATCGCGGTCACGGCGGCTGGGATGACGCCCGTATGACCGACCATGTCTGCGTTGGCGAAGTTGATGATCCCGAACACCGGCCGGTGCTCCTGCCACCCCGCCACGAAGGCTGCGGTCGCCTCCGGCGCACTCATCTGCGGCTTGTGGTCGTAGGTCGGCACGTCACGGGGCGACGGCACGACCTCGCGGCGCTCGCCAAGCTCGGCAGCCTCCTCCCCACCTGCGAAGAAGTAGGTCACGTGCGGATATTTCTCGGTCTCGGCGACGTGCAGTTGGCGGCCACCTCGTTTTGCGATCACGTGCGGCAGCGTTATCTCGGGCCGCGCGGGCCGGAACGCAACCGGATACGGCCAGCCCTCCTCGTACTCGGTCATCGTCGTGTATCGCTGAACGATTGCCGCGTCGCCGCGATCGATGTGGCCGAAGCCCGGTTCTGCCAGCGCACGCGTGAGTTCACGCATTCGATCGGGCCGGAAGTTGAATGCCACGACGCTGTCTCCTGGCTGGATCCGGGCCTCGGAGCCGACCACGACGGGCTTCACGAACTCATCCGTTTCATCGCGCGCGTACGCGGCGCGAAGGGCCTGGGCAGCGCTGTCGGCGTGGTACTCGCCCCGGCCGTTGACCAGCAGGTCGTAGGCCAGCTGGATCCGTTCCCAGCGGCTGTCGCGATCCATCGCGTAATAGCGCCCGATCACCGACCCAACTCGACCAACACCTGCCTCGGCGGTCCACCGTTCCACCTGCTCGAGGAAGTCGGCGCCCGAATGCGGAAGCGTGTCGCGACCGTCCGTGAAGGCGTGGATCACCAGGTCCTCGACCTCGAGCCCCCTGGCCAGGCCGATCAGAGCCCGCAGGTGCTCGATGCTGGAATGCACGCCACCGTCGGAGACCAACCCCAGGAGGTGGACTCGCCCTCCAGGGGCAAGCCCTGTAAATGCGGCGCGCAGAACCGCGTTGGCGGCAAGTTCGCCATCGGCGACCGCCGCGTCGATACGCGTCAGATCCTGCATGATCACCGCGCCTGCCCCGAGATTCATGTGACCGACCTCGGAGTTGCCCATCTGCCCCTCCGGTAGCCCGACCGCAAGACCGCAGGCTGTGAGCGTGGTATGCGGATAGCGACCCCAAAGCGCGTCAAACACGGGCGTGCTCGCGAGTGAAACAGCGTTGCCCGGGCCGTCGGGGGCGAGTCCCCAACCGTCAAGGACAACGAGCACACAGGACGGTGAGGGCGGCGCAGCGGCACCGCCTGGCAACGTGTCCGCGCCCACACCCATGTGGGCTCAGCCCGCCGCCACGATTATGGTCGCGAACGACTCGGGGTCGAGGCTGGCCCCGCCGACCAGCGCCCCGTCGACGTCCGGCAGCGCCAGCAGCTCGGACGCGTTGTCCGGGGTGACGCTGCCGCCGTAAAGAACCCGCGTAAGCTCCGCCTGTTCGGGTGAGCGCCCGTCGAGCAGGGCGCGGATGAACGCGGCTGCGTCCTGAGCCTGCTCAGGCGCGGCGACATTGCCTGTCCCGATTGCCCAGATCGGCTCGTACGCGATCACGACCTGGCTGATCTGTGACTCCTCGATGCGCGACAGACCCTCCTGGATCTGGTGTCGCAGTTTGCGCTCGGTGTCACCGTTCTCGCGCTCGGCATCCGTCTCTCCGACGCACAGCAACGGGGTCAACCCCGCCTCGAGCGCGGCAGGGACCTTCAGCGCCAGCGCCCTGTCGCTCTCTCCGTAGAACTCCCGGCGCTCTGAATGGCCCAGGATCACACCGTGGACATCGAGTTCGCTGAGCATCGGTGGCGCAATCTCACCGGTGAACGCACCCGACGCGGCCTGATGCATCGTCTGCGCGAATACCTGCACGCGCGAACCGCGGGTCGAGTCGACCATCGCCATCAGGGCGGTGAACGGCGGGCAGATCGCGACGTCCACACCGTCAGCGGTGGAGACCTTGGGCAGCAGGGCCTGGATGAAGTCCTCGGCCTCAGCAACCGTCTTGTTCATCTTCCAGTTGCCCGCAACCAATGGCGTCCTTGCACTCACGGTCATGCCTCCCGAACTCGATCCTGGGCCAGAACATCGACGCCAGGTAGATCCCGGCCCTCGATCAACTCCAGTGCTGCACCGCCGCCTGTTGAGACGTGCGTCATCGCCGCCGCCAGTCCGAACTTCTCGACGGCTGCGGCGGAGTCGCCGCCGCCGACGACGGTGACCGCGTCCGCGCTCGCGAGCGCCTCGGCAACGGCGCTGGTGCCGGCGGCGAACGGGTCAAGCTCGAAGGCGCCCATCGGGCCGTTCCAGAAGACGGTGCCGGCGTCAGCGACCCTGCGGGCGTACTCGGCGACCGTCCGTGGGCCGATGTCGAGACCCATCAGGCCTTGAGGGACATCGACGCCGTCGAGCTCGATCGCTACGGCATCCGCTCCAAACCTGTCACCCAGAACGAGGTCCACAGGGAGAAGCAACTCTGCGTCTGCGTCGGACTCGAGTTCCAGCAGCCGCCGCGCATGCTCGACATCCTCGCCGGCACAGAGCGACGAGCCGACACTGTGTCCCTGCGCGGCGAGGAACGGAAACACCATCGCGCCGCCGATCAGAATCGCGTCCGCGACATCCAGGAAGCGCTCGATCACACGGATCTTGTCGCTGACCTTGGCACCACCGAGGATCGCGACCAGCGGCCGTTTGGGGGCCTCGGTCAATGCCTGCAGCGTGTTCACCTCGCGTTCGAGCAGCAAGCCGGCTGCGCGCTCTTCGAGGAGCTCAGCGGCACCAACCGTCGAGGCGTGGGCGCGGTGAGCAGCACCGAAAGCATCGTCGACGTACACATCGGCAAGCGCCGCCAGTGCTGCTGCCAGCGCCGGATCGTTCTTCGTCTCCCCCGGTTCGTAGCGGACGTTCTCCAGCAGCAGGATCTCTCCCGGCTCGAGCCCGTCGGCCAGTTCCGTGACCGCGGTGCCGGCAACCGCCGGGGCCATCTTGACCGGCGTCAAGAGCAGTTCGCTGAGGTGCTCTGCGACAGGCTTCAGCGACAGTTCCGGCTCCTGGTCCTTGGGCCTGCCCAGGTGCGAGACCAAGATCAGCCGCGCCCCGCGCCCGCGCAGCTCACGTAGCGTCGGCAACGTCGCACGCATCCGTGTGTCGTCGGAGATGCTCCCAGTCGCGTCGAGCGGGACGTTGAAATCGACTCTCACCAACACCCGCCTACCGGTGAGATCGCCCAGATCCTCCAGCGTTCGCATCGCTTCAGTCATCGGTCGCGTCAGCCCTTCTCGCCGCTAATTAGAGCTGCTCGACGAGATCGACCACCCGATTCGAGTATCCCCACTCGTTGTCGTACCACGCGACAACCTTCACGAGCGTGCCGTCAAGCACGGACGTCAGGAGCGAATCGACGATCGATGAAGCCGGGTTCTTGACGATGTCGGCGGACACGATCGGGTCCTCGGTGTAGGCGAGGTAGCCCTTCAACGGGCCCTCGGCGGCCGCTGCCTTGAGCGCGCCGTTGACCTCCTCGACGGACGTCTCGCGCTCGGCCTCGATCGTCAGGTCCACGACGCTGCCGGTCGGGACAGGGGCCCGCACCGCAAAGCCGTTGAGCTTCCCGTTCAGAGCCGGGATCACGAGCCCGATCGCCTTCGCGGCGCCCGTTGTCGCCGGAATCAGGCTGACCGCGGCGGCGCGCGCCCTTCGCAGGTCCTTGTGCGGCATGTCCTGCAGGCGCTGGTCCGCCGTGTAGGCGTGAATCGTCGTCATCAACCCGTGCTTGATGCCAACCGTGTCGTTCAGCACCTTGGCGACCGGCGCCAGGCAGTTGGTCGTGCACGATGCGTTGGAGATGACGGTGTGCGCGTCTGCGTCGTAGGCCTCGTCGAAGTTAACCCCCAGCACCACCGTCACATCAGGGCTGGTCGCAGGCGCCGAGATCACGACCTTCTTGGCTCCGGACGCAAGATGCTTGGCGGCGTTCTCACGGTCGGTGAAGAAGCCTGTCGACTCGATCACGACATCAGCGCCCAACTCACCCCACGGCAGCGCGCCGGGGTCGCGCTCGGCAAGGACTCGGATCTCCCGGCCGTTGACCGCGATTCCCGCGTCCGTGACCTCGACGGACCCCTGGAACGGGCCGTAGTTCGAGTCGTACTTGAGCAGGTGCGCGATCGTCCCGCGATCGACCAGGTCGTTGAGCGCGAGCCACTCGATGTCAGCATCGCGCTCGATCGCAGCCCTGAAGACGTTGCGGCCAATCCGCCCAAATCCGTTAATGCCGACTCGAACTGCCATTTACCCTCCACTGGTTGATGTGCGCGCCCTCCTCGATCCGCGGTTCGCGCGGTCGGCGCCGGAGGCTAACGCGTGACTGGTCCCCTCCACATGATGACGGTCTGGCACCGCCAACGGCTTCCCGCGGCCCGGCGCTGATGTCCACCGGGACAATCAGCGCAGCGATACAACCTCAAGCTTGAGGCCATCCGGGTCCAGAAGATAGGCGGCGTAGTAGCGCTTGCCGTAGTGCGGTCGCGGGCCCGGCGCGCCCTCGTCCGTGCCACCGGCTGCGAGGCCCGCCTGGTGGGCGGCATCGACAGCGGCCTTGCCCGCCGCCGCCAGCGCGATATGCCCGTACCCCGGCGCCGGCGCCGAGCCGTTCACCACAACCCAGAACTCCGGTCCGGTGACCCCGTAGGCGACCGCACGCTCGAGCTCGACCACACGCCGCATACCGAGCGCGAAGAACACGGCGTCATAGAAACGGGTCGACCGGCCGAGGTCGGTGACGTGCAGCCCGACGTGGTCGATCACGCTGGGCGCTCGGTGTCGCGATGAATCACCTGGACGACGTACTCGGGTGACTGCTGATAGCGCTCGGTGAGGTGCTGAGCTATCGCCACCGAGCGGTGGCGGCCGCCGGTGCAGCCGATCGCGACCACGAGATGGGCCTTGCCTTCGGCCAGATATTGCGGCAGCAGGTAGTCGATCAGGGGGTGCAGTCGACTGTAGAACTCCTCCAGCAGACCGTCGCGGTCGATGAACTCGACGACGCGGGGATCGAGGCCCGTGAGCGGGCGCAGCGTGGGCTCGTAATGCGGGTTTGGCAGGAACCGCACGTCGAACATCAGATCCGGGTCCCGGGCCGGACCGTACTTGAAGCCGAAGCTCTCGAACGTGACCGCGAGACGCCCAGGCGTGTGCGTCGGCAGCATCTCGTCGGCGAGCTTGCGGCGCAGCTGCGCCGCGGTGATACCGGTTGTGTCCATCACCACGTCTGCACGCTGACGTAGTGGGGCGAGCGCGGCCCGCTCCCTTGCGATCCCGTCGGCGACACTGCCGTCCGGAGAGAGCGGGTGGCGGCGGCGCGTCTCCTTGTAGCGAGTCTGCAGTGTGTCCTCGCTCGCCTCCAGGAACAGCACGCGATGGTAAATCCCCCGCGACTCGAGTCGATCGATCACCTCGGCGAGCCCTTCGAAATAGCTGCCGGCGCGGACGTCGGAAACGACTGCCGCGTACGCGACCTTCGAGCCGGTGTGGGTGAACAGCTCCACGAGCGAGCCGATCATCTCCGAGGGCAGGTTGTCAACGCAGAAGTAACCCTCGTCCTCGAAGGCCGCCATCGCCGTGGACTTGCCGGCACCGGAGAAGCCGGTGATCACGACCAGGTCGCGCAGCGCGAGTTGTTGTTCGTCAGTGGCAGTGGACACGTGTGTCAGCTCGGCAACAAATCTGTCAGCTTTGTGTCATCGGGTAGGCCCCCAGCGTGGGGGTTTACCAGGCAACGCGGATGATCACACTCCCGTCTTGTGAAGTTCGCGGTGCAGTTCGCGCGCGAGCTTCCCCGGAATGCCCGGCACCGACTCGAGTTCCTCGCGGGAGGCATCGAGCACCGCGTCCGGCGAGCCGAAGTGCGTCAGCAGCGCCCGCTTGCGCGCCGGACCGACGCCAGGCAGTCCGTCGAGGATCGAAGTCGTCATCTGCCGGTCGCGACGCTGGCGATGGTGCGTGATCGCGAACCTGTGCGCCTCGTCCCGCAGCCGCTGAAGCAGCTGCAACTCCGGCGTGTCATGCGGCAGCACCAGCGAGTCCGGCCTGCCAGGAATGAAGACCTCCTCGATCCGCTTGGCCAGCGAAACGACCGCGGTGCCGCGGTCGATGAAGCCCTGCAGCGCCCGCAGGCCGGCGGCCAGCTGCCCCTTGCCGCCGTCGATCACGATCAGGTTCGGCAGCGCCGCGAAGCCCGGGTCGTACTCCCGATCGTGCGGAGAACGGTCCTCCTGGGCCTCGTATTGCGCCATCCGCCGCGCCAGGATCTCCTCCATCGATGCGAAGTCATCGGGGCCGTCCTCGCCAACGCTGCGCACCTTGAACCGCCGGTAGTCCGACTTCTTCGGGGCGGCGCCCTCGAACACCACCATCGACGCGACCGTGTTGGTCCCCATCAGCGTCGAGATGTCGTAGCACTCGATTCGCAGCGGCAACATCTCGAGCCCCAACGCCTGCTGCAGTCGGTCCATCGCCTCCGTACGCTGCTGCCGCCGCCGCTCCGAGCGAAGCTTCTCCTGGTCAAGCGCCAGGCGCGCGTTGCGCTGGGCCAGTTCGAGGATCCGCCGCTTGTCGCCGCGTTCGGGCTCGCGGACCTCGACCTGTGATCCGCGACGTTCGCTCAGCGCGGTCGCAAGCGGCCCCACCCCACCACCACTCCTGCCGTCACCGCCGGCGACGCCCGGCTCCACCACGACCAGCGGCGGGATCATCATCGCCGATGCGTAGTACTGGATGATGAAGGCCTCGGCGACGTCAGCCGGATCAGCGCCCGCGGCGTTGTCGAGATAGAAGCTCTGACGATCGGACAGGACGCCGTCACGCACCTGCAGCACCTGCGCGTTGGCGTCGCCCTCCGCCACGGCAATCGCGATCGCGTCGAACGTTCCGCCCTGGTCGACGGAGACCCGCTGACGCTCAAGCAGCCGACGTACCGCCTCCAGGCGGTTGCGCTCCCGCGCGGCGTCCTCGTAGCGCTGTTCGGCTGCGGCCTGGTGCATCTCGAACTCGAGCCGCTCCTCGATCTCCCTATAGCGGCCGGACAAAAACGCGATCACGCCGTCAATTCCGGCGCGGTAGTCACCCTTGCTGATGTAGCCGACGCAGGGCGCACCGCAGCGCTTGATGTAGTAGTCCAGGCACGGTGACCCGCTGCGGCGGCCCGGCTGCGGCCCGTCGCAGGTACGGAACTGGAAGACCTTGCCCAGCACCTCGAGCGTGGCGCGCGTGCGTTTGGCGCTGCTGAACGGGCCAAAGTAGGCGCGATCGCGACGGTGGCGTTCACGCGTGAAGTACACCCTCGGGAAATCCTCATCGAGACTGATCGCGATGTACGGGTAGGACTTGTCGTCGCGCAGACGGATGTTGAACTTCGGCTGGTACTGCCTGATGAAGTTCTGCTCGACCAGCAGTGCCTCGGCCTCCGTATGGACCACCAGCGCTTCGATCTGGTCGATCATCGGCAATAGGTCGCGGCCGGCGCGGGTTGACGGATTCGAGAAGTGGGAGGCGACACGCTTGCGAATCGAGACCGCCTTGCCAACGTAGATCACCTTGCCCCCGGCGTCATGGAACAGGTAGACGCCCGGCTCATCCGGTAGCTCGCGGCGGCGGTCAGCGGAGACGATCGACATGGCTCAGTCGAGTCTATGTCGCCATCTCGCCGCCTCGTTCAGCGCCGCGGCACACCGCGATGCGGGACGGCGTCCAGCACAGTCATGTCCTCATCGTCGAGCTCGAGCTCGACCGCCGCATAGTTCTCCTCCAGATGCGCGACCGAGGAGGTCCCTGGGATCAGGAGCATCCGCTCGTAACGGGCCAGCAGCCATGCGAGCGCGACCTGTGAGGTGCTCGCACCGTGTCTCTGCGCGACGCGCAGCAGCGTCGGCTCCTCCGCGATCTTGCGGAAGCCCCCGTCGAGCGCGGAGCCCAGCGGGAAGAACGGGACGAACGCGACCTTGTGCTGGACACACAGCTCGACCAGATCCTCGTCGGCGCGGTCGATCACGCTGTACGGGTTCTGGACCTCGCCGACGGTGACCAGCCGAAGCGCTTTCTCAAGCTGCGACCGGTCAATGTTGGAGACGCCGATCAGATCGAGCTTGCCCTGCTGCCGGAGCTCCTCGAGCGCACCCAGCTGCTCCTCGATCGCCACCTGCTCGCCACCGTGCTCGGGGCCCATCAGGCGAAGGTTGACGAGATCCATGCGCTCCACCCTGAGTGAGCGCAGGTTGTCCTCGACGCCGGCGCGAAGCTCGTCCGGCTTCTGCGCCGGAAGCCATCCGCCCTTGTCGTCGCGCGCACCTCCGACCTTTGTCACGAGCTTAAGGTTCTCCGGATAGGGATAGAGCGCCTCGCGGATCAGATCGTTGACGACGTCTGGCCCGTAGTACTGGCTGGTGTCGATGTGGTCGACGCCGAGCTCGACTGCCCGGCGCAGGACTGCACGGGCGGCGTCAGGATCCCTGGGTGGTCCGAACACGCCCGGTCCCGCAAGCTGCATGGCGCCGTAGCCCATGCGGTTGATCGGCTTGTCACCAAGCGTCGTGGTCTTGTTCGAGGCGATTGTCGTTGTCATGGGAGTCAGTCTGATCGCTTTCGCAAGCTGTGGCGCCGGCACGAGCTGCTCGATCCGGAGCTAGGCACAAAGGAGTCCCAACAGAGACTTGACCGATTCAAGAAAGCGTGCGAGCCTGGCTCGTGGTGTCAACCACTGTCGAGTTAGAGCGCAGGCTGCGCGCCGCGGACCTGCGAGTCACACGCCAGCGGCTTGAGGTGCTCGCAACGCTCGAGGACCACCCTCATGCCGATACCGCCTCGGTGATCGAAATCGTCCGCGAGCAGCTCGGAGATGTCTCCCACCAGGCTGTTTACGACGTCCTGAACGCGCTCACCGACGCGGGCCTGTTGCGCCGTATCCAACCACTCGGATCAGTGGCGCGGTACGAGTCACGAGTTGACGACAACCATCACCATGTCGTATGCCGCTCCTGTGGCGCGGTCGCGGATGTCGATTGCGCCCTCGGGACGACGCCGTGCCTGACCCCCTTGATCGACCACGACTACGTGATCGACGAGGCTGAGGTCATCTACTGGGGCCTCTGTCCCAGTTGCGCCCAGGCCAGGGCGCCCGGCCGCACCACCTGAGGAAGTTTCACCCCACCCCGAAAGGACTCCTGTGTCTGACACTCCTGACGCCGTCATCGGCGAAATCAACGAAGAAGGCGCGACCGCCGGCGGCTGCCCGGTTCCGCAGGGCGGGCTCACGCACCCGCTCAAGGGAGATCCCAACACCGAGTGGTGGCCCAACCGCCTCAACCTCAAGATCCTCGCCAAGAACCCGGCCGAGGCCAACCCTCTGGGAGAGTCGTTTGATTACGCGGCGGCGTTCAGCAGCCTCGACCTCCAAGCGGTCAAGCAGGACATTACGAAGGTGCTCACGACCTCGCAGGAATGGTGGCCGGCCGACTTCGGCCATTACGGCCCGCTGATGATCCGCATGGCGTGGCACAGCGCGGGCACGTACCGGATCCAGGACGGCCGCGGCGGCGCCGGCTCCGGTCAGCAGCGCTTCGCTCCGCTCAATAGCTGGCCTGACAACGGCAACCTCGACAAGGCGCGCCGCCTGCTGTGGCCGGTCAAGAAGAAGTACGGTCAGAACCTGTCCTGGGCCGACCTGATGGTCCTTGCAGGCAACGTGGCGCTCGAGACGATGGGTTTCAAGACCTTCGGGTACGCCGGAGGCCGCGTCGATGCCTGGGAGCCGGATGACGACGTCTACTGGGGCCGCGAGACAACCTGGCTCGGAGACGAGCGCTATACAGGTGACCGCGACCTCGAGAACCCCTTGGCGGCGGTCCAGATGGGCCTGATCTACGTGAACCCGGAAGGCCCGAACGGCAACCCCGATCCACTTGCGTCCGCGCGGGACATCCGCGAGACGTTCCGGCGCATGGCAATGGACGATGAGGAGACCGTGGCGCTGATCGCCGGCGGCCACAGCTTCGGCAAGACCCACGGCGCCGGGCCCGCGGAGAGCGTTGGTCCCGAGCCGGAGGCCGCGCCGATCCAGTCCCAGGGCTTCGGCTGGGCAAGCACCCACAGCAGCGGTAAGGGCGCTGACGCGATCACCTCGGGGATCGAGGTGACCTGGACGACCACGCCGACGCGCTGGAGCAACAACTTCTTCGAGAACCTGTTCGGCTACGAATGGGAGCTCGAAGAGAGCCCGGCCGGCGCACACCAATGGGTCGCCAAGGACGCTGAAGCAGTGATCCCGGCCCCCGACGAGGGCGGCGCGAGACGCAAGCCAACGATGCTCACCACCGACCTGGCGCTGCGCTTCGATCCGGATTACGAGCCGATTTCAAGGCGTTTCAAAGACAATCCAGATCAATTGGCCGACGCATTCGCCCGCGCCTGGTTCAAGCTCACGCACCGCGACATGGGCCCGGTTATCCGCTACCTCGGCCCCGAGGTTCCGACCGAGGTTCAGCTCTGGCAGGACCCCTTGCCCGAGGCGCCCGATCAGATGATCGGCAATGAGGACATCGCGGCGCTCAAGAGGCAGGTCCTTGCCTCAGGCCTGACCGTGTCGCAACTCGTCCAGACGGCCTGGGCGTCAGCCTCGACGTTCCGCGGCGGCGACAAGCGCGGCGGCGCCAACGGCGCCCGCGTTCGGCTTGATCCGCAGCGCAACTGGGAGGTCAACAATCCGTCGCAACTGGTCGCGGTGCTGGGCACGCTCGCTGGAATCCAGACGGCCTTCAGCGACGCCGGCAAATCGGTGTCGCTCGCTGATCTGATCGTGCTCGGCGGCTGCGCGGCGATCGAGCAGGCAGCAGCCGAGTCCGGTATCCAGATCGAGGTTCCGTTTACCCCAGGCCGCGTCGACGCCAGCGCCGAGCAGACCGACGTGGTCTCGTTCGAGGCGCTGGAGCCCCAGGCCGACGGCTTCCGCAACTACCTCGCCGAAGGAAGCCGACTGCCGGCCGAGTACCTGCTGATCGACCGGGCGAACCTGCTGACTCTCAGTGCCCCCGAGATGACGGTGCTGGTCGGCGGCCTGCGGGTTCTGGGCGCCAACTACGACAACTCGGAGACCGGCGTGCTGACCTCGACACCGGGCTGCTTGACGAACGACTTCTTCGTCAACCTGCTCGACCTGGACACGACCTGGACGCCGGCGACGCCCGACTCCTCGATGTTCAACGGCGCCGGCCCGCGCGGCGAGCGCTGGACCGGCAGCCGCGCCGATCTGGTGTTCGGCTCGAACGCTGAGCTGCGTGCCATCGCTGAGGTCTATGCCTCAGACGACGCCCGCGAGAAGTTCGTTCACGACTTCGTCTCCGCCTGGGACAAGGTCATGAACCTCGACCGGTTCGAACTCGAGCGCTGAGCAGTCAAGCTCACAGCGCTCACCAGTGGGGGTGGTCTAGCGGACCACCCCCACTGCCACAGCCGCTCAGTACTCCCGCGTCGAGCGGTAGACCGCGTAAAGCGCGTACCCGCAGCCGCCCAACACCACCAGCCAGACGACGGTGCCAAAGCCCGACGCCCATAGCCTGTCGACCGCGGTGATCGCGAGCGCGGCGACACCGAGCGCGATGTAGACGGTCGCTCGACGGCGCGTCCCGAGCGCGTAGATCTCGCTGCGATGCTCGCGGTAAAGGCGTGAGGCTATCCAGCCGAGCGCCGCAAGGAACCCGAGCGAGATCGCCTGGATCAGAAACGAAACCGCGAAGTCACCCCTCGGAACCGCATAGACAACCGCAGCGATCGCAAAGATGATGGCGGCGTTGCGGAGGTTTGTCTGATGCTGCGCGGACACGGTCGGCCGACTCAACGGAAGCTGGACAGGTCCAAGCGTACTGCCGCGTCCTCGGGCTGTTCTGCGCCCAGATCCGGCGCGACCGATGACCCTGGGTCCAGCGGCTCCGCGGCGAAGCGATAGCCGACGCCGAAGTGGGTGTGTACGTAGCGCCAGTGCGGCGAGATGCGCTCAAGCTTGTTGCGCAGCTTGCGGACGAACACGTCGACGGAGCGGTCACCGCGCACCATCGTGTATCCCCAGACGCGCTGGTAGATCAGCTCACGCTCGAGCACCCGGCCCTCGGCCGCTGCAAGCTGCCGGAGGAGCTCATACTCCTTGCGCGACAGCCCGGCCGCTTCGCCGCGGGCGTAAGCATCGAACCGATCGGGGCGAATCGTGACCTCGCCAGCCACGGTAGGCTCGTCGACCAACATCACGTCGCCCATACGACGTCTGCGCATCACCGCCTGGAGCCGAGCGAGCAGCTCCTCCGGATGGCAGGGCTTGGTGACCCAATCGTCGGCGCCTGTGCGTAGCGCCCGCACGCGGTCAGCGACCTGAGTCCGCCCGGATACGACGACGATCGCGAGTCCCGGCATCGCGGCCCCGACGCGCTCGATGTAACCCAGCCCGCTCAACGCCGGATTCAGGAGCAAAGCGTTGACCCGCATCGCCGCGAGTTGGTCCGGTCCCGGTGCATAAGAGAACACCTCGTGATCCCAGCGAAGCGCCTCGAACCGGCGCGCCATCACCGTGATCAGCCCGCTGTCGTCGTCGATCAGCGCAAGACGTGCCTGGCGAGCCTCGGTGGACGCTGACATGTGGGCATCAGTCTAGGAGCGACCGCCGACGCGAGCGGTCGTGCCGGTCGAGATCAGCTGCCGTGACGACGACGTGCGACCTGTCGACCGACAGCCACCGCCGCGGCCGTCACCGGCACCAGAATGAGCACACGAACCAGAGGTTTGCGGGCGCGCTCGACGGCCGAATCGGCCCGGCTCGCAGCCTCCAGCGCGCGTTGCGCCTGATCAAGCATGGCCTGGATCTGTTCGATCTGCCGCTCAGCGTCGGCGATCTGCCTTGACAACTTCGACACTTCCATCCCCTCCTTGGCGGGCGAGAATTCGGTCACTAAATGTCTCACAACCGCGTACACGCGACCTTGAGGGTCAACGCGGGTGTTCCGGGCGTATCCCCAGCAGATGGCGAGCGACCCGCGGATGTCCTGTGGCGAGCAGCTTGTCGATCTGATCCAGGGGCGCGCGCTCGGGGCCCTGCAACCGCTGGTGCTGACGTTCGTGCTCCTCCCAGGATCCGACGACGAACAGCTCCTCGAAGCGGTTCGGATCCTCGATATCACGGTGCAGGTGCCAGTGGATGGCGCCGGTTCGGCGACGAACGCGTCGCAACTCCACCGCGGCAGCGAGGAATGCGTCCATCGTGTCGGGTCTGAGCTGGTAGGTGACATTCACTGCCACAGGACCCTGTTCCACCGGCACCGCCGGATCCACCAACGGCAGCGGCATCTCAGACGGTGGAATATCGATCGGAGCTCCGGGTAGCGGCAGCCGCCAGGTGAGCACCATCGCCACAGCGAGCGCGGCGGCGAGCACTGTGAGCGCAGTCGAAACCGAGCTGGCCTGGGCGAGCGTCCCGAAGGCGAGCGCGCCGATGCCGTTGGCGCCCTGGAACGCGAGCAGGTAGTACGACATCCCGCGGGCCTTGACCCAGACTGGCAGCTGACCCTGATAGCCGGCCCCGAGCAGCCCCAGGCAGGTGATCCACGCCGCGCCCGCGACCACCAGCGCAACCACGGCCGGGGCGATCGCGCTGGCAAGCGCCAGCGCGATCGCCGCCCCGGCGACAAGCAGGCCTGACAGCGCGTAGATCTGCTTCGGGCTGAGCTTGCGTTTGAGAGCCGGCCCGAAGGTCGCTGCCAGGAGCGCGCCGACGCCCACGCAACCCAGCAACAGGCCGTAGCCGGCGGAACCCAATCCGAGCCGATGGCGGGCGACGATCGGCAGCAGCGCCCAGATCGCACCTGCCGGGAAGATGAAGGCGATGCTTCGTACGATCACTCCGAGCAGGAGTGGGCTGCTGCCAACGTAGCGCCCACCGGCGCGGGTGGCGGCCACCGCGTGCTCCCGCGGCAGCTCCTGGCGCCTGATCGGGATTCGCGTGACGGCCACCGCCACCAGCACTGCGACGAAAGAAACGGCGTTGGCAAGAAAGACCAGCGCAGCGCTGGTCACCGCGAGCAGGATCCCGCCAATGGCCGGACCGACGGCGCGCGCGAGGTTCTGGTTCACCGCTCCCAAGGCGATCGCCTGGGGTCGGTCCGTAGGCGGTACCAACTCCGGTTGCAGCGTCTGCCAGGTCGGAGCGCTCGCCGCACCTCCGATGCCGATCACGACGAGCAGCACGAGCAGGTTCACCGGGGTCAGTCCGTTGACGGCCGACAGCACCGCGAGGCCGACCGCAGCCAGCAGCATCAGGGCCTGTGACGCGAGGATCAGTGCGCGCCGGTCCACCAGGTCGCCGAGCACTCCTGCCGCCACGGCGAGCAGAAGGACCGGAATGCTCGAAGCCGCGGAGATCGCGCTCAGCAGGATCGCCGAGCTTGTCAGCGAGGTCATGACCCACTGAGCTGCAACGGTCTGCATCCACGAACCGACGTTGCTCGTGAACTGAGCCGCCCACAGCCGCCGGAAGTCAGGATGGCGCAGGGGGCTCCAGCCGCTCACGGAGAGCGATCCTATTCGCGGATGCTGGTCTTCGCATCTACCGAACCATGCAGCCACAGAGAATTAGTCGTGCGGCAGATGCGACAGCCCAACCAGGAGGTGGGAAGATCTCAGAACATGAGCACCGCTCCCAACTACGAAATCTGGGCGCCGACCTGTGACACGCTCCACGCGCACACCCAGGTGCTGGGCAAGCTCGCCGCGGAGCTCGCACCGCCGGAGCCGCAGCTTCAGCACGCAGCGCTGCAGCTGACCGCCCGTGGCTACGAGACCCGTCCCCTGCCCTGTCCGAACGGCTCTGGTGTGATCGTCGTCGGCCTCGACCTGCGCGCACACGAGGGCTTCGTCGAACACAGCACCGGCCCGTCGCGGCGGCTCGCGCTGACGCCCGATCGCGCGGTCGCTGACGTCTGTCACGACATCCTCGAGAACGTCACCGATCTCGCCGGAACCGTGGAGATCGACCCGACTCCGCAAGAGGTGGCGTGGACCGCCCCGCTCGACGAAGACCGCGAGCACGCCACCTACGACGCTGCCGCAGTACGAAGCTACTTCGACGCCGCCGTCCTCGCGACGGCCGGACTAGCCGCTTTCCGAGCGCCATACCGGGGGCGGTCGACGCCCGTCAATGCATGGTGGGGATCATTCGACGTCGCGGTGAGCCTCTTCTCAGGGCGCTCGGCCGCCCCGCCATCCGATGATTTCCTGATGCGCAATGCGATGGACTCGGAGGAGGTCGCCGTCGGCTGGTGGCCGGGCGATCAGCGCTACGGCAGGGCGGCGCTATACGCCTACGCGCACCCAGCGCCGGAGTCCTTCGCGAATGGGCGACTGTCGCCGGCGGCCACCCGCTGGGCGCCAGAACTCGGTGAGTATCTGCTCGACTGGGATGACGTCCTGGCCACCGCTGATCCGCTTGCGACAGTGGTCGAGTTCGCCCAGTCGGCGTTCTCACACGGATGCACCGCCTGCCAATGGGAGCCCGCGCTCGCCGCAAGCGCCAGAGGGACTCCACCGCCGGTCAGATGAGTCCGCCCCCGCTGCGTCGACCGCCGGAGCGTGGTCTCAGCACTTCGTGCTGGTGGCGCTGACAAAGTCGCTGACAGCGCTGACGGCACTGGCCGCCTGGAGTCCAACCTGCGCGAGATCGCTGGCCGAGGGATTCGACGGCAGATCCTTGACACCCTTCACGGCCGCGTCGACGTCGGTCTTGATCTTGCTGGTCTCAGCCGGGAAGTCGCTCTTGGCTGAGCTGACCAGCTTGTTCGCCTCGTTCTGAATCTTGGTTGCCTGCGCCTGGAGCTTGCTCAGATCCCCGCCGGTGACGAGTGAGGGAATCTCCTTGACCGAGCTTTCAAGGCTCGACCGGTCCGAGCAGTACTGCGGCTTCGAGCTGCCACAACCGGCGAATGCGACCACAACACCAACCGCGAAGAGCGCGATCAGAGCGCGCAATGCAGTACGTGAGCTCATGAATCCGTGGGACCTAGAGCTGGACTGGGCGTGCGCTGAAGTCATCGACGCGTGGAGAATACCTTTTCTCGACGCCCCGATGCTGGACGACCATGTTGGCCATCACAGAGTTGACACACCTTCGGAGCCGCCGTCCGGGTGTCCCGCGGCTGCCACCGGAGTGAAGCGCAGCTCGAACTCGAGGCCGCCGTCTGGCACCACGTGCCCTTCGATCTGGGCACCGTGAGCCAGAGCCACGGCACGCACGATCGAGAGCCCGAGCCCAAGGCCGCCGTGACTCGTGGCAACGCGATCACCTGCACCGCGACGAAACGGCTCGAAGAGACCCTCCACCTGACCGGTGGCAACTGGCTCGCCGCCGTTGGCGATCCGCAACCAGGAAGCGTGATCCAACTCGCCTGTCGCAACTGTGATCCAGCGATCGTCACTGCTGTTGTGCACGATCGCGTTGTCCACCAGGTTTGCAAGCAGACGCTCGAGCAGCGCGTGGTCACCGATGATCACAGCCGGCTCCAGCTCGCGCTCGACACGGATGCCGGCCAACTGGATCTCGCGCTCCAGCAGCGCCTCGTCGACCAGCGCTGCGAGGTCGACCCTCTCGCCGGCGGTTACCTCGCCCTCGCTACGGGCAAGCGTCAGCAGCGCGTCAAGCAGGCGCTCCTGTTGCTCGGTCGACGCGACAACGCGCTCGCACACGCGACGAAGCGAGTCGACCGACACATCGGGGTCGGCCAGCGCGACCTCGGCCAGAGTGCGTTCGAGCGTGATCGGCGTTCGCAACTCGTGCGAGGCGTTGGCGACGAACCGCCGTTGCGACTCGAAGGCGCGTTCCAGTCGCGCCAGCAGCGCGTCGAACGTCGCCGCCAGCTCACCCAGCTCGTCTTGGCGATCATCTACGCCGAGCCGCTCGTGCAGGTTCTCGGCGCTGATTTCACGGGCACGCATGTTCATCGTCCGCAGCGGCCGCAGCGCTCGCCCTGCAAGCCACCAGGCAAGACCTATCGACAGCAACGCAACCGCGCCGAGCGCTATCGCCGACCACTCAAGCAGCGACGAGGCGTCGCTTGACCGCTGCGTCCTCAGGGCCACCTGAGCGCGGCGTGCGAACAGTCGCGCCTGGGCGCTCAGCTGCCTCTGACCGAGGTTTCTGATTCGCCTGAGCACCGTCGCAGGCGGTGTGGCTTTCACCGGCGTCGAGCTGGGTCGTATACGCACCTGGCTGCTCGGCTTCACGCCCGAGACCACGCCCGAGACATGCACCCACGCAGGCAACTCAAAGTTCACGCCCTGCACAGTGATCGCCTGGTTGTTCTTGTTCTGATTGTGCTTGAACAGGCCATAGGTGACCGCGAGCAAACCGGCGCCCGCAACGATGAAGACCGCGCCGTAGAGGAGCGTCAGCCGCAACCGCAGGGTCATGCGGAGATCCTGTAGCCGCCGCCTGGAACGGTCTCGACGACCTGCGGCTCGCCGAGCTTGCGACGCAGGCGGCTGATCGTCACCTTCACCACATTGCTGAACGGATCGGCCGCCTCGTCCCAGGCTCGGGCCAGCAGATCCTCGGATGAGATGGCGGCCCCCTGAGCGGCCATCAGCAACTCGAGCACCGCGAACTCCTTGCCGCTGAGCTCGAGTGGTCGGCCACCACGGGTCGCGAGCCGTCGGGCGGTGTCGAGGCGCACGTCTCCGGACTCGAGCACCGGTCGCAACGCGGGCTGTGCCCGCCGCGCCAGCGCGCGCACGCGCGCCACCAACTCCGCGAACGCGAACGGCTTGGGGAGGTAGTCATCGGCGCCGAGGCCGAGCCCCTGAACTCTGTCCTCGACCGTCCCGGATGCCGTCAGCATCAGCACTCGTGCACGGACGCCCTTGGCCATCAGCCGTCGGCAGACCTCGTCACCGTGCACGACCGGAAGGTCACGGTCCAGCACGATCACGTCGTATTCATGGACGTGCGCATCAGCCAGGGCGACGGCGCCGTCCTGGGCGAGGTCGACCGCAAAGCCCTCACGGCGAAGCCCGGAGGCGACGACCTCAGCCAACTCAATGTGATCTTCGACGACGAGCACCCGCATATCTGTTCAGGAGCATGCTTAGCAGGCGGTTACGCGACAGTAACGCCCTCTGTTCCCGCGCTGTAACCGCGCTCCGGCTACAACACGGCCATGCTTCGCAAGCCAACCGTGCTGGCGGCCACTTCGATCGGCGGCCGCGTGTTCGCAATTGCGGCGCTGGTGGTCGTCGCGGCAGTCGTGGTCATCATCGTGGCCTCCAACGCCGGCTCATCGAAGCCCACCTCCGCGGCCGGCACGACGGCAACCGGCGCAACCACCGTGCAGCGTCGCAACCTGGTCGCGACGGACACGGAGTCGGGAACGCTGAGTTACGACGATCCCCAGACCGTCTTCAACCGGCTCACCGGCACGATCACGTGGGTTCCGCGGGTCGGGCGGGTGATCAAGTCCGGACAGACACTCTTCACCGTCGACAACCGACCAGTGCTGCTGATGGACGGCTCGACCCCCGCCTACCGTGACCTGACCGCCTCCGACGACCCCGGCCCGGATGTGTATGAACTCAACCGAGCGCTCGTGAATCTCGGGTACAACCCCGACGGCATCGTGATCGACGACACCTGGCAGCCGGCAACCACGGCCGGGGTCCAAGAGCTCCAGTATCACCTGGGACAGCCCCAGACCGGCACGCTCACGCTCGGCCAGATCGTGTTCCTTCCAGGACCACAGATGATTCAGACGGTCGATACGACGGTCGGCTCTACCGGTGGTGGTGGCAGCGACGCCAGCTATACGCCGGGAAGCTCGAACGCGGAATTCGTCAGCTACTCGAAGAACTCCGACCCGACAACCGATGGCGTGTCGGATGCCAGCACGGATACCGCAACCGACACAACCACCGACACGACAACCACCGACACGACAACCAGCCGACACGACAACCAGTGCGACCGTTACGACCACCACCGGCGCCGGGGCCACACCCCCGCCAACCAGGACCGCCACAACACGCTCGAGCGCCACGACCCGGAACAGAACGACTCCGCGGAGGACGACCCCCCGGAGGACGACCCCCCGCAGGTCCACCGACACGACCAGCGGTGCTGCACTGCAGACGCTGATCCAGACTCTGCATCAGCAGACCGCCGAGCTCAAGGCGGCGATCAAGGCCGCGAACAAGCAATCTGCGGGCGAGACGCACAGCCCGTCATCGAACTCAGCAGAGTCGAGCTCAGGTTCGTCCAAGCCAAAGTCGTCGTCCGGCAGCAGCTCGACCAAAGACGCGGCTGCAAACAGCGGCAGCGGGGGCAGCGCGGTCGCAGTGCTGGGCACGTCCTCGACCAAGCTGGTCGTCACAGTCGACCTCGACGCAAGCCTCCAATCAGAGGCATCGATCGGTGAAAGGGTCACGGTCGAGATGCCCAACGGCGGCACCCAGACCGGCCGCGTCACAGCTGTCAGTCCGGTCGCGCAGAGCTCTGGCTCGGATGATTCAGGCGGAAGCCCCGGGGGTGCGGACAGCGGTGGCTCGGGTTCAGGCTCCTCGACCGTGCCCGTCACGATCGTGCTCGACAAACCGGCGAAGGGCGGCGGCCTGGACCAGGCGTCGGTCAGCGTCAACTTCGTGCAGAACAAGGCCAAGAACGTCCTGTCGGTCCCCGTGACGGCGCTTCTCGCCACTTCGGGCAGTAGCTTCGCCGTCCAAAAGGCCGCCAGCCCGCACCGGTTGATCCCCGTCCACACCGGATTGTTCGCCGCCGGCTATGTCGAGATCTCGGGCAGCGGTATCCACCCGGGCCTGCGCGTCACAGATTCACAGGGATGAGCGTCGAGCTCACTGATGTCACGAAGGAATACCCGGGCGGGGTACTGGCCCTGCGCGATGTGAGCGTCATGATCCCAGCCGGCGATCAGGTCGCCGTCGTCGGGCCTTCCGGCTCCGGCAAGACGACGATGCTGACGGTCCTCGGGACGCTGGAGCGCCCAACCACGGGCGAGGTTCGGGTCGCGGGCCACGATGCCGTAACCGCGTCGGATGGCCAGCTTGCCGGATTGCGCGCACACCAGATCGGTTTTGTGTTCCAGGCCTTCCACCTGCAGGAGTCGATGACCGCCGTCGACAACGTAGCCACCGGCATGCTGTACACGGGGGCGCCACTCGGGCAGCGGCGGACGCTCGCCCGCGAGGCCCTTGAACGGGTCGGCCTCGGGCACCGCCTCGAGTTCAAGCCCAAGCAGCTGTCGGGCGGCGAGCGGCAGCGGGTCGCCCTCGCGCGGGCACTCGCCAAGCGGCCGGCGATCATCCTCGCTGACGAGCCGACCGGCAACCTCGACTCGAAATCCGGCGCCGGTGTGCTTGAGCTTCTGCACGAGCTTGGGACCGACGGAGCGACATTGGTGTTGATCACCCACGACGAGAGCATCGCCGGGGGCTTCCCGCGCCGGCTGCACATGCATGACGGCCAGATCGTCGAGGACGAGCGTGAGGGATGACCTCCGCCCCGCGCGCCTGCCGCTGCGTGAGCTGATCGGCGTCGCGCTGCAGGGTCTGCGCACGCGCAGGCTACGGGCAGCGCTCTCGGCGCTCGGGATCGCAATCGGAATTGGCGCGATGGTCGCCGTTGTTGGCGTGTCCTCGTCGGCACAGGCGAACCTGATCGCTGAAATCGATGCACTCGGAACCAACCTGCTCACCGTTTCGCCAGGCACCGACTTCCTCGGCAACGCGGCGGTGCTCCAGCCGAGTTCCGTGCCAATGATCGGGCACATGCTGCACGTGAACAGAGATGCGCCGATCTATCAGCTGACCAACGCATCGGTCTATCGGACGCCATACGTCCCGTCAGAGCAGACCGGCGGAATCGGGGTCGACGCCGCCGGTGACAACCTCCCGCAGGTGGTCGGCACTCCGCTTGCCTCTGGCCGCTTCCTCAACGCCGTCAGCGGCAGGTATCCGGAGGTGGTGCTCGGTTCGCAGGCTGCCGCGACCCTGCAGATCTCCCAGGCCCACGGTCACGTGATGGTCTATCTGGGCAACCGCTGGTTCGTCGTGGTTGGCATCCTCAATCCGGTGAAGCTCGACTCCTCGCTCAACTCGGTCGCCTTCATATCGCTGCCGGTCGCCGAGCGGCTGTTCCAGGCACTTCCGGAGCCGAGCGAAATCTACGTGCGCACCAGCCAGGACGCGGTCACATCGGTTGCAAACCTGCTGCCCGCGACCGCCAATCCGCAGGATCCGAGCGGCGTCAGCGTCGACAGGCCGTCAGACGTGCTCGAGGCACGCGCGGCCGCGAAGGGCCAGTTCACGACACTTCTGCTCGGTCTGGGGGCCGTCGCGCTGCTGGTCGGGGCGATCGGGATCGCGAACATAATGGTCATCTCGGTGCTCGAGCGCCGCGGCGAGATCGGCCTGCGGCGGGCGCTCGGGGCGACGCGCGGCCACATCACGGTTCAGTTCCTGGCCGAGTCCGCCCTGCTGGCCGCGATCGGCGGCGTCTTCGGCCTCGCAATCGGGGCGGGAGCGACCGAGGTCTACGCGGCCGCCAAGCACGAGCCATTCGTCGTCCCGCTGTATGCGCTGATCGCTGCGCCATCAGCCGGCTTCATGATCGGTGCGCTCGCGGGCCTCTATCCGGCCGGCAAGGCCGCGCGGCTCAGCCCCACCGAGGCGCTGCGGGCGTGACTGCCGAATGATGCAATCCCGGCGCCCACCTTTCTAATTCGGACCTCCACACATGTGACGGAACTGTCACGCCGTGTGACAAATGTGTGACAGCAGTGCTGTCACGACACACTTTTGTGACACGACGACACACTCCTGTCACACGTGTGACACCACGTTCAGAGCCACGTGCGTGCCATCAAGCACCGCCCTCTGGCGGCGCCACGTGTCAGGAGCTGACCTCCAACGCCTCGTATTTCGCGTACAGCTCGTCGACCGTGCGCTTGGCATCCTCAAGCCGTGCGCTCGAGCGCGCTGAGCGCTCCGGATCCGACCACGCACCAGGGTCGGCGAGCTCGTCCTCGATCGTGCGCAGCGCGGCCTCGGCCTCCTCTATCTGCTGCTCCAGCTTTGCCGCACCCTTACTGCTCGCGGGTGGCGCGCTTGCCACCCGCTTCGGCTTCGCGGCGGCTCGAGCGGCGGTGGCAGCCTGCTTCGCCGCGGCCTCGTCGGCAGCGCGCTGCTCACGTACGCGCACGTACTCGGGCCAACCGCCGACGTAGGAGCGCAGCGTCCCGCCCTCAAATGCCACCGTCCGAGTGCCGACAGCATCCAACAGCGCCCGATCGTGCGAAACCAGCAGCAGCGAGCCGCTGAACTGGCCGAGCGCGTCCTCAAGCGCCTCGCGGCTCTCAATGTCGAGATGGTTCGTGGGCTCGTCGAGGATCAGCACGTTTGAACCCGACTGCACGAGCATCGCCAACGACAGCCGTTGCCGCTCGCCGCCCGACAGCGCCTCGAGTGGCTTGTCCGCCTCCTCGCCGCTGAATAGGAAACGACCGAGCAGCGCTCGGGCGTTGGCCGGTGTCAGCCCGGTGCGGTGTTGACAGGCCTCGAGCACCGTACGAGCGTTGCCGGCGTGCAGATCCTCGGAGTGCTGCGAGAGGAACCCGAGCTTGACGTTGTGACCGGTGTTGAGCTTGCCGATCACGGCCGGTCCGGCCCCTTCGCCCGCTGGCGAGGGGCCGGCAGCAGCGTCGCGCTTTACCGCCATTCCGGTTGCATCACGGGCATCGGTGCCGTCGTCAGCGAACGGCCGCGCACCGGCGAGCGTCTCGATCAGCGTCGTCTTGCCGGCCCCGTTGGGTCCGACGACGCTGACGTGCTCTCCGCGCTCGAGCCACATCTCGCCGTCGTGGAGCAGCACGCGGTCACCGATCGTCATGCGGCCACCCTCGAACTCGAACACAACCCGGCCGCTGCGTTCGGGTGGCTTGAAAGCGAACGCGAGCCCATCGCGGTCGCGCTCGCCACGGTCGATGCGCTCGATCTTGTCGAGCCGCTTCTGGCGCGACTGCGCCTGCCGTGCGCGCGTACCGGCTCGGAAGCGAGTCACGAACTTCTCCAGCCGAGCGATTTCAGCCTCCTGCCGCTCGATCGACCGGCCCAACGCGAGTTCACGCTGAGCCTTCTCCGTCCGCCACTGATGCCATGTGCCCGGGAAGAAACGACCGCGCCCGGCCTCCAACTCGAGCACTGCCGTCGCCACTGACTCGAGGAACCAGCGATCGTGCGCGATCAGGATCACGGCCGCATCGAGCGCACTCAGATGTCCCTCAAGCCACTCGAGAGAGGCGATGTCGAGGTGGTTGGTCGGCTCATCGAGCAGCAGCAGGTCCGGGCTGCCGGCCAGCGCACGCCCGAGCGACGCGCGCGTCAACTCTCCGCCGGAGAAGGAGTCGAGCTTGCGGTCGAGCGCGGATTCGTCCTGGAAGCCGAGCCCGTGCAGCGTGGCGAGCGCCTGCTCGCGCCAGGTGTAGCCGCCGGCGTGCTCCAACGCCGCCTGCGCATCGGCGTACGCGGTGAGTGTCTGTTCCTCATAGTCGCCGCCGGCCATCCGTTGTTCGAGCCGCTGCAGCTCGGCTTCAAGCGCAATCAGCTCCGGTGCGCCCGACAGCACATAGTCGCGCATGGTCATGTCACGGTCGCGCGGCGGGCGCTGATCGTGCAGAGCCATCTTGGTGCCCTTGGCCAACACGAGCTCACCACCATCGATCGACGCCTCTCCTGAAAGCATCCGCAGAAGGGTCGTCTTGCCGGCACCGTTCCGCCCGGACAGCGACATGCGGTCGCGGCGCTCGAGTTTGAACGAGATTCCGCGCAGCAGCGGTTCACCCGATATGTCCTTGCTGAGGTCCGAAGCGATGACGACTGCCATGCGGATCATGGTAAGTAGGATCGGCTCGTGGCAGCTTTCGCTTACCCACCGGTGCCCCCACACGACTTCCCGCCGGCGCGAACCGTGATCGTGCCGGACCGCGGTGAGTTCTTCCTCAGGGACAGCGGTGGCGAGGGGCCGGTGCTGTTCATGCTCCACGGATGGACCGCCAGCGCCGACCTCAACTTCGGTGGGCTCTACGACGACGTGATCGCGGCGGGATACAGGGTGATCGCGATCGACCACCGTGGTCACGGCCGCGGGCCGCGGCCGTCGGCGCGCTTCAGGCTGATCGACTGTGCGGCTGACGCAGCCGCGGTGATCCGCCGGCTCGGCGTCAGCCCGGCGACGATCTACGGATACTCGATGGGCGGGGCGATCGCACAGCTGATCACTCGAGACCATCCTGATGTGGTGTCGGCGGCGATCTTCAGCGGTACCGCCCAGCACTGGCAGGAGGACGAGCTGCGGCGGGCGTGGAGGGCGGTGCCATTCGTCGGGCTCGGCCTGTCGATCGCGCCCGACCGCGCCTGGCACGTCGCGCTCAAGCGCGTCGGGTTCAGGCCGGGACCGCTCACGGCCTGGGTGCACGCGGAGATGACGCGGCACAGCGCCAGAGACCTGACCGAGGCGGGACGCGAGCTCAGACGCTTCGACTCACGCCCATGGCTGCGTGCGCTGCCGGTGCCAACCGCGGTCGTGCTGACAACGATCGACGACGCCGTACCTGCACAGAAGCAGCGCGAACTGGCCGCCGCGTTGGAGGCTGCCGTGTTCGAGGCGCCGGTCCGCCACCTTGAGGTCTCGGCGATGGCCGGTGCCGAGTCGGCCCGGCGCTACAACCCGCCATTTCTGGCGGCGCTCGAGCACGTACGCGCGGCCGAGCCTTCCGGTACGCTTGCAGCCGATGAGTCGTAAGCGAACCGCCGCCTTCGGACTTTCCGTGTTGTT
This sequence comes from uncultured Conexibacteraceae bacterium, assembly GCA_963844665.1. Taxonomy (GTDB): domain Bacteria; phylum Actinomycetota; class Thermoleophilia; order Solirubrobacterales; family Solirubrobacteraceae; genus Palsa-465. Next base: position 301,205 of record CAWJPB010000003.1, on the reverse strand, counting down.
GTCAATGCTGGCGCTGGCACCGTCGGCACTCGCAGTGACCCACGGCGGCCAGGGTATCTGGGGCTCGACCAACGCCAAGACGATCACCAACGCGATGTTCATCCTGATCGGGCTGTTCCCCGTCTTGATCATCGTCTTCTCATTGATCCAGACATGGCTCGAACACCGCAAGCACGCTCGTGTCGACGCGGCTATGCGTCGCGAGTCGTCGGCCGAGTGGAAGGGCGGCTGGTAGCGAGCTAACGCTGCCGGGCGTTAGGCTGAGCGTCAGTGGCCTACTTCGTTACTGGCGCAACAGGTTTCATCGGCAGCAACCTCGTCCCGTTGCTGCTAAAGCGAACGGCCCGCAGAAGCGGCTCCGGTGGCGACATCTATCTGCTCGTGCGGCGCAGCTCGACCAGCCGTCTCGAGCGGCTCGTCGACACATGGACAGCTGCGACGCCCGCCGCCCGCGCCCGTCTGAAGCCGCTGTTCGGTGACCTGCACGAACCGCTGCTCGGGCTCGAGCCAGAGACCGTGGCTGCTCTGCGCGAGCAGGGTATCGCCCACTTCTTCCACCTCGCGGCCGTCTACGACATGAGCGCAAGCGCGGCGGTCAACGAACTGACCAACGTCGAGGGCACCCAGCATGCCCTGGAACTGGCGGAGGCCCTACGTGCGCGCCTGCTGCACCACGTTTCCTCCGTGGCAGTGGCCGGCGGTTACCAGGGCGACTTCACGGAGGACATGTTCGAAGTCGGCCAGCCGCTCCCCCACCCCTACCATCGCACGAAGTTCGAGGCCGAGCGCCTGGTACGCGAAACCGCGACGATGCCATGGCGCATCTACCGGCCGTCGATCGTCGTCGGCGACTCGAAGACAGGTCGGATCGACAAGGTCGACGGCCCGTATTACTTCTTTCCGCTGCTGAAGCGGGCACGCGAGTTGGTGCCGGAGTGGCTACCGCTGATCGGCCCCGAGCTCGGCGACACGAACATCGTCCCGGTCGACTTCGTCGCCGCCGCGCTCGCTCACATCGCGCACAAACCGGGACTCAACGGCAACACCTTCCACCTCACAGACTTCGAGAGCTCGCCTGTGGTCGACGTGGTCAACACTTTCGCCAAGGCGGCGGGCGCTCCACAGTTTCTGATCACGATCGATCCTGGACCGTTGGCGAGCCTGCCTCGGCGAGCCGTTGCCGCGCTCATGTCGCTGCCGGGCGCACACGCTGCGCGGCGAGCAGCTCTGGCCGAGGTAGGCGTACCCGATGAGATCATCGAGCACGTCCACGTCGGGGCGCGATTCGGGACCGAGCGGGCTCAGGCGGCGCTGGCCGGATCCCGGATCGAACTGCCGCCGCTCGCCAGCTATGCGGGCCGCCTGTGGGACTATTGGGCGCGCCACCTCGATCCGGAACTCCAGCGACGCCCGGACATCGCCGGCGCCGTGGCCGGCAAGACCGTGTTGATCACTGGGGCCTCAAGCGGGATCGGACGGGCCACCGCGCTGTTGCTGGCTCGCGCGGGCGCCACCGTGCTGCTCGTCGCACGCGGTATGGAACAGCTCGAGCAGACTCGGGATGAGATCCTCGAGGACGGTGGCGACGCCGCCATCTACGCGGCTGATCTTTCCGATCCGGAGTCTGTCGACGCGTTGGTCGAGCGCATCCAGGAGGAGCGACCACGCATCGACATACTCGTCAACAACGCAGGTCGGTCGATCCGTCGTTCGATCGCGCTCTCCTACGACCGCCTGCACGACTTCGAGCGCACGATGCAGCTCAACTATCTCGGCACGATCCGGCTGATCATGGGCGTGCTGCCGGGGATGCGCGAACAGCGCTCCGGCCACATCATCAACATCTCCTCGATTGGCGTGCAGACCAACCCGCCGCGGTTCTCAGCTTATGTCGCGTCAAAGTCCGCGCTCGACGCCTGGACTCGGGTGGTCAGCTCCGAGTGCATCAGTGACGACGTGCACTTCACCACGATCCACATGCCGCTGGTGAAGACGCCGATGATCGCGCCCACGACGCTGTACGACCGTTTCCCGACGATCTCACCTGAGCAGGCGGCGGAGATGATCGCCGAGGCGATCCGTACGCGTCCCAAGACAATGGGCACACACCTGGGTACGCTCGGCGAGGTCAGCTACGCGCTGTTCCCGCGTCTGGTCGACCAGGTGCTTTCCACCGCGTATCGAGTCTTCCCCGACTCGGCCGCGGCACGCGGCCAGGGCGATCCGTCCGAGCACGCCTCAGCGGTGCAGGCCCTGTTCGCCACGCTGATGCGCGGCGTTCACTGGTAGCCACACCTCAGGCGGTCAGCAGCAGGCCCTCGCGCAGACCACCGCGCCCGAGCTCGAGTGTCGCTTGGAACAGCTCTGAGACGGCTTGGAGGATCAGCAGACCGCCCGCCAGCAGCTGCGCCCGCCGCACGTCAACGCCGAACCGGGATGCGAGCTCCCGGGTCTCGCATGTCACGACGAGCTGGAAGAGGTGCTTGAAGCCATCCGCGTCGATCGCACCGCCGGCAATCGTGCGCAGTGAGGTCGCACTGCCCCCGACCACGATCACGTTTTGCACCTCCGGCGGCCGCAGCGCCTCGAAGGCCGCACGAACATGATCGCGTGCCCGGCCGAGTTCGTGGGCCGAGGGAGGGTCGGAGCGCAACCACCCGGCGGTGACGTCACCGGAGCCTACGGGCACTGACGCCCACCAGCTGACACGGTCGGGGCGCTTCCCGACGGCAAGTTCACACGAACCCCCACCGGCGTCAACCACCGCCAGTTTGGCCCCGGATGCTGTTGCCTCAGCAGCCTGTGCCGCCCCGGTGAACGCCAGCCTCGACTCCTCGGCACTGGTCAGGATCCTCATCTGAAGACCGTCACAGGCGCTCGCGATCAGGCCGACGAGCTGGTCGGCGTTGTGCGCCCGGCGCACGCCGGCCGTGGCGACACAGAAGATCTGTTCGGCGCCCAGCTCGCGCGCGATCGCGAGCTGCGCCCGGACCACGGTCAGAACCTCTCCCAGCTTCGGCGCCGGAATCCGGCCCTCAGCATCGAGAGACTGTCCGATCTGCGTGAACGCACGTTCCTGACGGCACTCGCGCAGGTCGCCGTCGACGCAATCGGCGACGAGCAGCCGCGTCGTGTTGGAGCCGATGTCGATGCAGGCGCGGCGCAACGCAGCGTAAAGCTACGCCGCGCCGCCGTCAGTCGCCAACTCGGCGGTGGCTCGCGAGGCCATCGCCGCGCGGCTCACGGGCACGAGGAAGCCTGAGGCACCAGCGATCAGCAGGAACCCGGTTGCCATCCAATAGCTCTGAGTGAAACCGGTCACGGTGGGCAGCCCGTGCAGCATGTTGTTGGCGATGAAGGTGGCGGACAGCTGGCCTCCAAGCGCACCGCCCAGTGTTCGCATGACCGTGTTCATGCCGCTGGCCACACCGGTCTGATGGGGCTCTACCGCACCCACGATCAGGTTGCCGAGCGCCGCGAATGCGAGCCCGATTCCGATTCCGAGCAGCGTGGCGCTGATCAGGATGTCGTAGGGGTGATCGTGCTGAAGCGCCGACCACACAAATGCGGCCGCCGCGATGAACGAGCCCACGATCAACGCGGCCCTGGATCCGTAGCGGCGGGAAACCTTGCCCGCCAAGCTTCCGACCACGCTCATGCCGACCGCCGCCGGCAGCAGATACAGACTGGAGGCGACTACCGACGCCCCGAAACCGAAGCCCGTGCTCGTTGGCAGCTGCGCAAACTCCGGAAACACCACGAACGAGGCATACAGACCGCCACCGATCAGGAACGCGGCGAGGTTGGTGGTCCACACGCCTCTGATGCGCATCATCGACATATCGACGAGCGGATGATCGCTGCGAACCTCGATCGCCACCCAGAGCGCGATCACGAGCAGACCGCCGAACATCAGCGCGAGCGTCCTCACGTCACCCCAGCCCCAGACACTCGTCTGCGCGATCCCGATCAGAAGGAGACTCATGCCCACCGTCATCACGGCGGCCGCAAGCCAGTTCACTCGGCCGGGAGCCCGTATCGGCGACTCGGGGATCCAGCGCCACGTGCATGCCGCCGCGATCAGGGTCACGAACAGTGGGATCCAAAATAGCCAGTGCCAGCCCAGATGCTCGGAGATGATCGCGCCGAGCACGAGTCCGAGGCCACCGCCGACACCCAGGATTGATGACATCAGGCCGATGCTGCCGGCCACACGTTCGGGCGGGAACTCGTCGCGCGCGATCGAGAACGCGAGCGGGAAGATGCCACCGGCCACACCCTGGATCACGCGCGCGACGATCAGCATCCCCAACGAGTTCGACACTGCCGCCAAGAACGTCCCGAACGCCAGGATCAGCAGTGTCCACAGCAGGAGTTTCTCCTTGCCGTACATGTCGCCGAGGCGCCCGATCACGGAGGTTCCGACCGAGGCAGACAACAGGAAGGCGGTCAGCAGCCACGTGGACCCCGTCTCCGTGGTGTGGAGTTCGCGCTGGAAGGTCGGAAGCGCGGGAATGACGGCCGAGGACAGCACCGCGTACGCAAGCCCGGCAGTGCACAGCACGGCGAGGATCACGTTGGGATGTACGTCGTGGGCGCGGTGTGGAGCCCGGAGGTGGTGCGGGTGTTCGCCGGCCGACTGCTCTGCCATTACTGGTACTTTACCGGAATGAGTATTCCGCAGACCTCCCCCCCTGGTCACGCCTGGGCTGAGGTCGAACCGGAGCGTGAGTGGAGCACGCTCACCACCGAGGGCAAACACGAGCGCATCCTGCACGCAGCAGGACGGCTTTTCGCGAGCGAGGGCCTGGACGCACCAATGCCGGCGGTGGCGGCACTGGCCGGCGTCGGCGTCGGCAGCCTTTATCGCCAGTTCCCGTCCAAGCGCGAGTTGCTGGCGGAGCTGGTGATCCGCCGCCTCGAGCAGACGACAGAGGCTGCGACGGCTGCAACCGCACAGACCGGCGACCACTGGCAGGCGCTACGAGCGATGCTGTGGACAACGCTCGAGCGCCAGGCTGCCGATGACTTCCTTGGCGACGCCTGGAACCAGGTCGAGGATCACGAGCGGGTTCGGGTCGCTGCCGGCACCGCACTCGCGTCGATCGAGCGGCTGCTCGAACTCGCTCGTACTGAGGGCAGTCTGCGTGCCGATGCGTCGGCGCTTGACATCCGCTTGGTGTTCGTGGCGGCGCGAGCCTCACGCCAGGTCGAAGCCGAGGCCTGGCAGCGGCTACTCGTGCTGATGCTCGACGGGCTGGCGGCAAAGGGCCACGCCGGATCCTGACTCCTCCAGGGCAAGCAGAGCCGCCACGTGGAATCGTATAGTCAGCAAAGTGGCTCGGACCGCACAGCCGTTCGCGATCGCGGGAGCCGAGGAGCACGACGGTAGCTTCGTTCGTCAGGACAGTCGCTTCCGGAGCTGGGTGACGGCAGACAGCGGCGGCGGATTCGCTCCAGAGCTCGGTCGCTACCACCTGTACGTTGCGCGGGCCTGCCCGTGGGCGCACCGCACGATCATCGCCCGCATGCTCATGGGGCTCGAGGACGCGATCTCGATCTCATTTGTCGATCCGATCCGCGACGCGCGCGGTTGGGCCTTCACGGAGCCCGGCCGGTACGAGGACGGGATCAACCATTTCCAGTTCCTCGCGCAGGCGTATCTGGCCAGCGATCCGAGCTTCGCGGACCGTGTCACCGTGCCGGTCCTCTGGGACAAGCTTCGGCACACGATCGTCAACAACGAATCGGCTGACATCCTGCGGATGCTCTCGACCGTGTTCGCGCCGCTGGCGCGACATCCGGTCGAGCTGTATCCCGCCGATCTGGCTGCCGAGATCGACGCGCTGAACGCACGCATCTACGACATCGTCAACAACGGCGTCTATCAGGCCGGGTTCACCACGCGGCAGGATGTGTACGAGCGGGCAGTGGCGAAGCTGTTCGCGGTCCTGGACGAGCTTGACGGGCGATTGGCCACCATCCGCTTCCTGTTCGGCCGCCGACCGCTCGAAACCGATTGGCGCCTGTTCACGACGCTGATCCGGTTCGACGCCGTCTATCAGATCCACTTCAAATGCTCGTTACGCAAGCTGGCCGAGTACGAGAATCTCTGGCCCTACCTGCGCGACCTCTACCAGTGGCCCGGAATCGCTGAGACCGTCTCGTTCGACGAGATCCGCGCCCACTATTACCGAACTCATCCACAGCTGAACCCACATGGCATCGTCGCGGTGATGCCGGCGCTCGATTTCGGCGCTCCACACCACCGCGAACAGACCCTCCCAGCCGGTTCGTCCTGAACTGACTCCTTCTCGTTTAGTCATCTCTTTCCGAACCTCAGTCCAGCTCCAGCTCATAGATCCAGGCCACCAGCACCCGGCGACCCGATGGCGACCACCGGATCGAGCCGGCGCCCTCCAGCACTGGCGCTGTGAGCTTCAGATTGAGGTGCTCGCCTGAATGCACGACCGCGGGCACCGCACCGCCACCCACCACGGTCACCTTGGGATGCACGATCTTGCCGGCGTTCGTCAGGACCGTGAAGGCAGACAAGGAGATGGGCACCGAGCCCCGGACCGCTGCCAACGTCACCATGAACGTGCCCGGCACCGGCTTGGCTGCCGGCCATACGCCGCTCTGAACGTAGGACGCGACCCAGTTCGGGATCTGGGGACCAACGGCGGTGATGTCGGTGGCACCGCCCGGCAGCATCGCCTGAACGGTGTACCCCTGAGCCTCGCTGAGCATCGGCCTGGTCGCGGTCGCGACCTCGAGCTTCGGTGCCGCGGTGTTCAACCTCGGCAACCACTTGGGCAGGTGGCCGTAGCTGGTGACCGGACCATCTGCTGCCTTCTGCCCGCCACCAAACCCAACCACGACCACCAGCAGCGCCAGCACGGCGAGGAGTGCTACCGCGAGCCCCAACGCCGTGCGGGGGCCGGGCCTGAAGGCCCGGCCCCCGCCGGTCGACGAGGTGGCGGCGCTCAATGTGCCGCCGGACATCACCTGAAGTGCCCCTGGATGCGTGGCCGCAGGAACGGAACGTGGTCCCAACCGACCGGTTCGGTGAACACGTCCGAGCCGAACGGCGCCAGGCCCTTCTGGGCCGCGAAGCCGATGTGGCCCTGACCATCGATGCCAGGCGAGCTGTACCGGAGCTGGAAGATGTCCTCCAGCGAGCGCAGCAGGCTGTAGTGGTTGTAATCGGTATTGCTGACCGTTCCCGGCTTGATGTACGGGCTGATCAGAACCGCCCCGGCATCGCCGCCGCCCAACGTCGGGTCAAAGGCGTCGTAGTACGGATCAGTCGCCGCACTCAGCGCGCCTAGTGTCAGCGTTCCCGTGTAGCCGCCGTTGACAGTGACCGGGTTACCGGAGGCATCGACCAACTGGAACGCGCCGGTGTCGACAGCACCGCGGGTCGGAGTGGCCGCACTCGACGCCGTCGCGTTCTGCGCCGCGTCGGTCACGTTGCCCACATACACCGCGCCCGTGTAGGGCGTGGTTGCGCCGTCAGTCAGTGACACCGGGTTGGCGAACGAGACCGCCTGCCCCTCGTTCTTCAGCGTCGGCGTCGACGCACTGCTCGGAACCACGTAACTGACCACGCTCGACCCGCTACCTATGGTGACGCTCGGCGTCACCACGGAGCCCTGTGTAGACCCGGCCAGATCCGATAGGCAGGTCGGCGTCGACAGGTACCCCTCCGTGTTGGCAGTGCCGTTGTTGCAAGCCGCCAGCGAGCCATTGGCGGTGTTGGGCCGGTCGAGGCTTGCGCCCCCGCCCGGACCGGAATCGAGCACCTGACCGGCTGCTGACGTCACGACCGGCAGGTTCGGCCCGGTCGGTTCCCAGTTGACCGAGCGGCCGAACAGTGTCTCGCCGGCCTGGTCGGTGATCAGTGAGCCGTAGGCGGTCGAGGGCAGCAACGTCGAGTTGGCGAAGCTGTTCTGCCAAGTGAACGGCGGGTAGGCCTCGTCGTAGGTGACGACGATCAGTCCGTTGTCCTGGAAGGCCGGCGACTTCTCGATCTCAGGAATCACGATCGACAGGAACTTGCTCTCCGCGTATGTACCGCCGGTGTAATTGGCCGGAGCCGGGATCGACGAGGAGGTCGTCGCGTTCGAGCTCATGCCCGACAGGTTGTTGCCGGCACAGACCGAATCATGCCCGTTGCTGCAGTTGTCAGGCACGATGTAGTTGAACTCGGGAGTGGTGCTCTCGTGCTGCAGATCCCTGTAAAGCTGGTCGTTGGGGCCGAAGATCGGCGCGAGGTGCTGGGCGCAGGTGTTGCCACCGGTGCCACCACCGACTGAGGCCGGAAGCAGTGACTCGAACCACGGGAGCGGGTTGTGCTTGGCGACGTACTGATCGCTCGGGTTGGCGCTGCCGTTGACGTAATAGGGCGAGGTCGTCTTTGAATCCGGGTTGCTGGTCTGAGTCGGCGACGGGGTCGCGCCGATGCCCTCAGCGGGAGCGGCACAGGTCGCCACCGATGACTGGTTGATCTGGTTCTCCGTCGTCCCGGAGTCATAGCTCCCGTCCGAGTTTCCGAGATCCTGCGCGTAGACCTTCCAGTTGTCGCGGGCGCTGTCGAGCTGATTGAACAGCGTCGGCACGCTCGATGGATAGACACAGCCGTTGTCACCTGACGGAGCGTCGGGGCCGGCCGCGGACACGAACTGACCGTAGTTGGCGGTGCCCGGCGTGTTGTCGTAGGCCCCGGACATCTTCGTGTACGCGGGGCAGTCGTTCTGAGTGTCGGTGACCGGCGCCTGACCGCTGACCATCGACAGGTAGTTGTCGAGGCTCGAGTGACCGGTGCCGTAGTAATTCGTCAACAGCGCACCCTGAGACGGCAGTTCGCTGAGGTACTGCCCCTGGGTGCCCTCGAGCGGAGTGAAGCTCGCGTTGTAAGCCTTGTTCTCGAGCACGACCACCCAGACGTGCTTGATCTTGCCCGGCTGCACGCCAAGGCCGTCGTTGGCCGGCGCCTTATAGCCGTAGGGCACCTGATTGGGAAGATCGGATCCGGTTGTGACCGTGTCAGCCAGCGCCGTGGCGCTGAACGCGATCGACGCGAGCACGCTCGCAGTCACCGCCACTGCCATCGGTCCCCGACGCTGTCGGCCGGACGACCTGCTCGCCGCGCCACCGGCGCGGCGAAGCAAGAAACCCTTCACGGGAGTTCTCCTTCTGTTTGGTCAATCGGTTCTGGACCGCCGGATCGTCCCGCTCACAGGAGGTCCCGGATGTATCCGCGCAGTGAACGACTTGTGACTTCGGCGTTCCCATCGAGTTCACATCTCGTTCTCAACCGGTGGCTTCGGGCTCCCTAAGCTGGAGGTTCGATGCGATGGTCTGCCTGCACGAAGCCTCTGGCGGTCGCGTCGCTCAGCCTCGTGCTCGGCGGATGCGGCAGCGCCACCGCGAGCTCGACGACCAGATCCCGTACCCGGTCCGTGGTGACCACGAGCGTGTCGCAGGTGAGCAGAGCCAGCTACCTCACCCCCGTCGTCACCATCCAACTGGCACATCCTCTGGCCGAGTACACCGCCTATGTGGAACGGCTTGCTCAGCGGCTCCCAGGCCAGGTCACTGCGATCGAGACAGCAGCCTCCCACGGTGACCTGACGGGCGCCGAGTCGGCATGGTTGCGAGCGCACGTCACGTACCTCGGGATTGGTGAGGACGACGCTTCGTACGGATCGTTCGGTGGGCTGGGCGAGCAGATCGACGGGCTCGCCGACGGGCTGCCGCAGACGACGGCGAACCCGCGGTTCACGGGCTTTCATAAGGTCGAACTCGATCTCTGGCGTCACCACAACACAGCGGCTGCGGCCGCAGACAGCCACGAATTGCTCGAGCTTGTCGACAGGCTCACGCCGACGACGATCACCCACGACCTCCCGATTCAGTCGCTCGCGGTCGACAGTTGGATTCTGCGATGCCACGAGATCCTCGAGGACGGTCTCCGTGACTCACTCAGCCAGACCGACGACTACGGATCCAACAGCGACCTCGCGTCTTTGGCGGCCGATGTGAGCGCCACGCGCGAGATGCTCACGGTTCTGGCCCCGCTGATCAGGCCTCGTGCACCGCGAATCGTGCCCAGGGGCAGCGCGGATCTGGACACGATCGCGCGAGCGATCGCCGCTGCCGGCGGATCCGACGCACGCCACAGCCTGACCCGGCTCCCACTACGCGAGCGTCAGTCACTGGACGAGGCTGTGGGCGCCGCGACTGAGACGCTCGCTCCGGTTTCGGAGCTCCTCCAAGTGACGGTCCTGGGATCATGACCGAGAACAAGCGCGACCCAGGGCTGAACCGCAGGGCATTCCTGACACGTGCCGGAATCGGCGCGGTGGGCGCCTCCGCCGTCGGGGCCGGGCTGTTAGGCGCCGCCACCGCCGCAGACGCTGCCGGTGAAAATCGGTCCCACCCACCCTCCGGCAGCAGTGACCCGCTCTTGGCCGACGCGCCTGTAGTGATTGCCACCGGCGATCCAACACTGGCGGCCGTGCCGTTTCACGGTGAGCACCAGGCCGGGATCACGACCGCCAAGCCGCCGAACGCGATGTTCGCCTCCTTTGATGTCACGGCCGGAAGCCGAGAGGAGCTGATCGAACTGCTCAAGACACTCACGAGCACGGCGCGCTTCCTGGCCACCGGCGGGTCGCCGGCGACTCCAACGAATTACGCGCCGCCGGATGACAGTGGCACGCTCGGTTCACCGATCCCAGCAGACGGGCTGACTTTCACCGTCGGTTTTGGCAGCACGTTGTTCAATGAGCGCTTCGGGCTCTCGAGCCGCAGACCGCTGCGGCTCAAGCCGATGGAGCCGTTCCCCAACGACGACCTCGATCCGACCCAGACAGGCGGCGACCTGCTGATCCAGTTGTCCGCCGGCAACCCCGACACGACTCTGCACGCGATGCGCCAGATCACCCGCGCCACCCGGGGAGGACTTGCCCTGAACTGGCGAATCGAAGGATTCGTGCCACCCTCCCGCCCCTCCGGCGTGCCGCGCAACACATTCGCGTTCAAGGACGGCATCGCGAATCCGAACGTCGCCGACCAGGATGTCGCGAACAAGTTGCTGTGGGTGACCAAGGGCATCGGTGAACCGGACTGGGCGACCGGCGGCAGTTATCACGTGGTGCGCATCATCAAGCAGCTGATCGAGTTCTGGGACCGCGTCTCCCTGGCCGAGCAGCAGCAGATGATCGGGCGCTTCCGCAACACCGGCGCGCCTCTCGACGGCGCCAAGGAGACGGACATCCCGGACTACAAGGCCGACCCGCGCGGCTACGTGATCCCGCTGACAGCACACATCCGGCTCGCGAATCCGCGTACCGAGGCGACCCAGGAGAGTCGCATCTTCCGCCGTGGCTTCAACTACGACCGTGGTGTTGACCTCAACGGCAACATGGACGTCGGGCTCGTGTTCACCTGCTTTCAGCAGGATCTGGAGCGCCAGTTCGTGGCCAACCAGACACGGCTGATCGGCGAGCCCATGGTCGACTACATCACTCCGGTGGGTGGGGGCTACTTCTTTGCGGTTCCTGGGGTTCGGGACGCTCATGACTGGTACGCGAGCCGCCTGTTCGCCTGAACCAGCTGCGGGACCGCTGGCCCGCAGCCACCGGATCGCCAGCGCCCTGGTGTGACGCGCCGGCCGTGGCGACATCGCGCGGATACGTGTGGCGCGCACCCAGCAGTGAGATCCCAGCAGCACCGAGCGCAATCAGCATCACCAGGAATGTGACCTCCAAGCCTCGCGCTTCGCTCGCGCTGACGGGTCCCACGTTCTTGGTACCGATCGGGGTCTGATTGACCTTCGCAATGCCGGCGATTCCCGCCGCCATCAGACCAAACAGGATCGGAGCGAGCGCCTGCGCGAGCGAGCGGATCACGGTTCGCACGCTTTCAGCCCGGCCCCAGAGCCCTGCGGGCATGATGTCCAATCGCGCCGCGTCGAGCGGCGGATTGGCCGCTGAGAGCAGCGCCGCGCCTGCGACGTCAAACCACAACGCCGGAGTCAGGCGGTCGGAGATCAGGCCGGGGATCAGGAGTCCGGCCGCTCCCAGGTAACAGATCGCCGGGATCCAGACGCGACTGTTGAGGATCCCGCGCCGCAGCAGCGTATCGGCGAGCCAGCCGCTGACCAGCGTGCCGATCAGCGCACCTACCACCAGCAACGCCAGCACCAGCTCGGAATCGGCCTGGCTGACGTGGTAATGACCGCGGACAAACAGCAGCGCGAACGTCGACAGCCCGGCGAAGAAGAAATAGCCGAGCGACGAACTGATGATCATCAGCACGTTGGTCGGAATCGAGAGTATGTAACGCACCGACTCGGTCAGCGTGAGCGTGCGCGGATCCTCGTGCAGAACGAGCGCGGGGTCGGGTTCGGCGCCCAGCCGCTTTGCCGCCTCACGCGCAAGGTCGTCGCGCAACGGCGCGGCCTGCTCCTCATCCTCGAGCCAGTCATCGGTCATCGGCTTGGCCCGAGCCTTGGCCGCGGCCTCGACAAGGTCCCCAACACCCGGCTCAAGGTGGCTCTGACCACCGCGCAGCGGCTCCGGCACAGTCCGGTAAAGCTCGCGCGCAAGAAAGAATCCGGGGAGCGCCAGCAGCACGAACGCGGCTCGCCAGCTGATCGCGCTGGCCACGCTGCCGCAGATGATGAAGCCGACCGCGTTGCCGGCGATCTCCCCGCCCAGGATGTAGGCGTAGATACGACCACGGTCCTTGGCCGGGAAGTAGTCGCCTGTCAGCGACGCGATCGCGGGCCCGGCAGTCGCCACGACGACACCCAGCAGCAGACGCGTGAGCAAAAGCGACGAATAGCTTCCGGCGAACGCGCTCATCAGGGTGGCGATGCTCCACAGCACGATGCTGAGCGACAGCATCGGGATCCGCCTGATGCGGTCCACGAGCAGACCGACCGGAATCGTCGCGGCCGCGCCCACAAGCAGGGCGACAGAGCTCAGCAGTCCGATCTGCGTGGTTCCGATCGTCGTGCCCGGGAAGGCGTGCTGGAGTTGAGGCGCCATCGCGCCGATGCTCGCCGTGTCTGCGCCGTTGAGCGCGAGCACCAGCCCGAAGATGACGACGACTCGAGCACGTGCGGCGCCGCCGACGCGTCTGACCACCTCACCGCGAATCCGCCTGCCGGTCCAACGCGATGCGCGTCCGACGCCGTGCGCGATCGAACGACCCACGGATCCCTCAGCCATCGCAACCGCGTCCTGTCACATTCGGAGTATGGCCAAGACCGCTGACCGAACACCCCAGCGCCCAACTTGCTCTAGGCGACTGATGGGGCATGCGACCGCACGTTCCTCGGCATCGCAACCTGCGGTGCACACAGGCGGGGATTGCCGTTTGGCCCAGCAGTCGTTTATCATTTCGTACATCAAATGGGTGTGATCGTTATGACACACGCATGAGACAGCTTGGCTGAGAGGGGAGTCGGAGTTGCCGTCAATGTTCACGCCCCTGCGCGAGGAGCTCGCACAGGGGACAAGGATCCTGGCCCGCCACGATCTGATCGGCATGTTCGGTCATGTCAGCCTGTTGACTGACGATCCGCAGCGTTATCTGATCTGTCCCGGCGCCGGCACGCGCAAGGATCAATGTCGAGCCAACGATGTGATCGAGTTGGACCTGGACGCTGAGTTCGAACCCGGTCTTCCGCTCGAGCTCTATATGCATTCGGAGGTGCACCGGCAGAAGCCGCATATCCGCTCGCTGGTGCACGTCCACTCCCCTGCGTTGCTCGCGCTCAGCACGCTTGAGAGCGTTCCCGGGACGCTGATGATGATTCACGCTGCCTTCTGGCCGAAGACCGTTCCGGTGTTCGAGGAGACAGCGCTCGTCGAGAATCGTGAGACCGCGGAGCGACTCATCGTCGTGCTCGGCGATGCGTCGCTCGCGCTGCTGCGATGGCACGGCGCCGTGATCGTCGGACGCACCATCCGGGAGGCGGTCTTCCGGGCCATCCTGGCCGAGCAACACGCACAGCAACTGCTGAACGCGCTATCGCATGGACAGGCGCTCAAGCCGGTCGATGAGGACCTAGACCGTGACGAGCTCTACGCGAAGATGTTGCCGCCGTTCACGCACAACATGCATTGGGGGTTCGAGAGTTCGTATGTCCTGGATTGCGCCGGTTTTCACGCACACGCGCAGTCCTGAAGGGAGGTTTGACGTAAAAAGGGGGGCGAATGCCCACGGCTTCACCAGAACCCCGCAATTGCATAACACGCAAGCAAAGCTTGCCCGGCAAATTCGTAGATAGCAACGCTATGTTGCGTGCATCTGAGCCCGTGCTCCTTGGGAGGCGTGCGGACTCCAACAGAGAGTGGAGGGGAGTGCAGTGAAACTCAAATTCAGTTCCCGGGTCGTTGCGGGGGCCTCGGCGGCCGCAGTCGCGGCGCTGTCGCTCGCAGCCGCATCTGGCGCCTCGGCACAGAGCCTGACCACCGTGCGCGTCGCGTACAACCCGAATCCGACCAATACCGCGCTTGTGGTGGCGGAGCAGCAGGGGTATTTCAAGAAGAACGGTCTCAACGTCACGCTGACCGCGACCGCCAACACAACAGCGCTGCTTCCCGCCCTTGGCAAGCAGATTGACATCGACAACGCCTCGCCGCCGAGCATTCTGCAGTTGGCTGCTGCTCATCACAGCATCCAGCTGATCGCTGGCGATGACGTCGAGAGCAAGGTCAATCGCGACACCTATCTGATCGCGAACAAGAGCATCACCAGCATCAAGCAGCTCAAGGGCGCGACGATCGGCGTGCCTTCGCTGAGCGGCACCCTGTATGAGGCGGTAGTCGTCGCTCTCAACAAGGTCGGGATCAAGAAGAACCAGGTCAAGTTCCTGGTCGTTCCGTTCCCGGACACCGCGGGTGATCTGGCGAACGGCACAATCCAGGCCGCCGACACGATCGTCCCGTTCAACGGTCAGCTGCTGGGTGAGGGCGACAGTGACCTCGGCAACCCAGTGATGGCTGTGACGAAGAGCAAGCCGGGCCTTGACATCGGCTGGGCCTCCACGGTCTCGTGGGCACAGTCCCACGCCAAGGCGATCAAGGCGTTCATCAAGGCTCAGCAGCAGGCTGTCGCCTGGATCAAGGCGAACCCGACGGGTGCGCAGAACGTGATCGAGACGGCGTTCCAGCTGCCGGCGGTTGCCGCACAGCACCTGCCGCTGTATCAGTTCTTCAACTTCGGCGTGAACCTCAAGTGGCTCTCGGTCTGGATCAGCCCGATGAGGCATGACGGCGATCTGCCGAAGACCTACAAGGCCGATCTTCAGGATCTGGTCTTCAAGGCCAAGTCCTGATCTAGCAGAACCCTGACGTAGAACGAATCGGCTGAGGGGCGGCGGGCCAAGGCGCGTCGCCCCTCCTGCTGAGGTTTACCTTGACGCCTGGACTCTGACATCGTTAATCGGATGACAAATGGTCACAAACGCAGGGATGGACGTGGAAACTAGCGCCGCGTCAGATCGGTCATCGTCCGAAGTCATCTTCGAGCTGAACGCGGTTGGCGTCGCGCTGGGCGCCGGTGAGCGGCGCCGGCAAATTCTCGAGGGCATAAGTTTCGGCGTGGCCACCGGCGAGGTGGTCGGAATCGTCGGACCTTCAGGTACGGGCAAGACCACGCTGCTACGCCTGCTCGGCGGTCTTCTAACCTGCACCACCGGCTCGGTACACCTCAAGGGGGAAGAGGTGACCGGACCGAGCGCAGACGCGGTCACGATCTTCCAGGATTATTCCAACGCGCTGCTGCCCTGGCGGACGGTGGGCCGCAACGTTGCCCTTCCCCTTGAGGGCCGTGCTCCCAAGGCTGAGATCGCGGAGCGTGTCGCCGATGCGCTCCAGATCGTGGGTCTGGCAGATCGCGCGGACGAATATCCCTGGCGTCTCTCCGGCGGTATGCAGCAGCGTGTCCAGATCGCCCGCGCGCTCGTCCTGCAGCCCAAGGTGCTGCTGATGGACGAGCCCTTCGGCGCGCTCGACGCGATCACCAAGTCGTCGCTCCACGATCAGCTCCTGGACGTGCAGGCGCGTACCGGCGCCACGATCATCTTCATCACGCACGACGTCGAGGAGTCGGTTTATCTTTCCGACCGTGTGCTCGTGATCAACGGGACGCCGGGCCGGATCGTACTGGAGGTGGCGACTGAACTGCCTCGGCCCCGTGACCAGATCGCGACTCGCGATATGCCGCGCTACCACGAGCTCCGGCATCAGCTCGCCACCGCCCTCCGCCATGAGCACTAGTGCTAGGTCGTCGAGTGGCCTGAGCTGGCTGAGCAGGATCAACTGGCTCGGCATCGGGCTGATCATCGGGCTGGTCGTGCTCTGGCAACTGCTCGTCACCGCCGGGGTCATCAACAATCCGGCGTTGTCCAGTCCGCACCAGGTGGTCGAGGGCCTGAGGTATCTGATCAGTCAAAACCTTCTCTGGCCCGCGCTGGTTCACACCATCCGCTGTGTGGCGATAGCTTGGGTCATCGCGGTTGTTGCCGGCGGAGTTTTCGGACTCATGCTGGGACTCAACTCAACGGTCGCATCCTGGTCTGGAGCGAGCATCGACACGCTGCGGTCGCTCCCGGTGGTCGCGTTCGTCCCGATAGCGATCCTGATCTGGGGCGTTGGCAGCAAACCCGAGGTCATCCTGGGTGCGTATGCCGGCGTCTGGCCGATGCTCATCAACACCGCCAGCGGCGTCCGTGGAGTGCCGCCGCGCCTGCTGGAGGTCGCCCTGACGCTGCGGCTTTCGCGGCGTGCCACCGTTACCAAAATCATCGTCCCTTCTACAGGGGCAGCCATGATCGTCGGCGCGCGCCTGGCGCTCGCTGCGTCGCTGGTGATCTGTGTTGTGGCTGAGATGACTGGACTACAGAGCGGCCTTGGCGACCAACTGGTTCTGGAGTCGGGCGCCGACCAGCCGTCGCGGATGCTGGCGTACGTCTTTGTCGTCGGGCTGCTCGGCCTGCTCGCCAACGCGGGCCTTGTGAACGCGACCAACCGCGCCTTCCCCGGCATCACCGCGCTGAGTCAGAGGAGTGCACGATGAGGCTGCGCGCCCTCAAGGGTCTGATTCCGATCCTCGCGGTACTTGGACTCTGGCAGCTGGTTGGGAGCACGACCTCTCCGAGCACACCCTCACCATCCTCCTGGTGGACCGCGTTCAAATCGATCGAATCCGGCGGCAGCTTCTGGCCGGCGTTCTGGATCACGGTCAGACTCTTTCTGGAGGGGCTTGTGATCGCGACCATCATCGGGATCGCGCTCGGCATCGCGCTCGGTTCCTCGCGGGTGCTCACCAAGGCTCTCAGTCCGCTGCTCGAGTTCCTACGGACCACGCCCGCCGCGGCAATCGTGCCCGTCGTGATTCTGGTGTTCCACGCCGGAGATACGACCGACCTCGGTGTGATCGTCTACGGCACGATCTGGCCGATCCTTCTCAACGTCACGATCGGACGGGCCTCGATGTCGCCGTTGCGGATCGAAGTCGGACACAGCCTCGGTCTGTCGTGGTGGGCCCGGATGCGAAAGATCATCCTGCCCTCGCTCGTGCCTGAGATCGTTACAGGCATCAAGATCGCCGCGCCAATCTGCCTGATCGTGACGATTCTCGTCGACTTCCTGGTTTCGACCGGCGGTCTCGGCTATCAGCTGATCCAGTACCAGGAGTCCTACAGCGCGCCGAGCGCGTTTGCGCTGCTGGCCGTGATCGGTGTGCTCGGGATCTCGATCAGCATCCTGATTGGGTTCATCGAAGGCTTTTTGATCAGGCGCTGGCCGAGCGGCGCGGGCGCGGCCGAAGCCTGACCCGGCCACGTTGCGTGCGGGTGACCCCGCCGTCCGTGCTCGTGTGCCTCTGCCTGCACAGATCGCATAGGATCTCGTACATTGTGAGGTGTGAGAGGAGAGGCAGGTCTTGGGCATGTCCGCGACGGCAACCGTCCCTAGCAATCCCGTGGAGACTGATGTGATCGTGCTCGGATTCGGCGGCGCCGGATCCGTGGCTGCGATCGCCGCTCACGACGCCGGCGCCTCGGTGATCGTGCTCGAGAAGCGAGCCATCGGCGGTGGCTCCTCCCGGCTCTCCTCGGGTGGGATCTTCATCCCCGCAAGCCCAGCCTTCGCGGACTATCTCGACGACATCTGGCAGAGCCGGACACCGCGTCACATCATCGAGCGCTTCGTCGAACGGGCGATGCAGATTGAGGAGTACTGCGAGTCGATCGGCGTCGAGATCGGCCGCTGGCCTGGCAACAACCAAGACATGTCGGCCTCCTACCCAGGGCTCGGACGTCCGAGTTGGCCCAACGCGCGTAACGGCGAAATGATCCGCGTTCACGCCACCGCTTCCGATGAGACGCCGGTGGAACCGGACACCTGGGCGCAGATGACCAACAACGAGCGCGTGCATCACATGGGTAGGCCCTACGGGATCAGCCTCTGGGAGCAGCTCGAACAGTCCGTCAGGCGACGCGGGATCGATGTCCGTTACGAGACCCCGGCGCGGCGACTGATCACCGACGACTCAGGTGCAGTGGTTGGCGTCGTCGCCGAAAGCAATGGCGAGGAGACCGTCTTCTCGGCTCGCAGAGCGGTCATCCTCACCACCGGCGGGTTCTCATCAAACGTGCAGATGCAGGAGGCCTACCTCTCGTGCCCGTTCGTCTACGCCGGCACCAACGACTTCGCCCACGGAGACGGGCAATTGATGGCTCAGCGCATCGGTGCTCGTCAGTGGCACATGCAGACCGTGTGCGGCCAGATCGGGTACAAGGCGCCCGAGATTGACCAGGCGTTTCAGGTTCGGGCCGGCAGTGAGGAGTTCATCTGGGTCGACCGGCACGGGCGCCGCTACACAGATGAGAGCTCGGAGAAGATCCACAACGCCTGGCGCTCAGCGTCCCGCTTCGAATCAACCGCCCAGCTGCAGAGCGACGACACGTGGCCCCGTGTTCCAGCCTACCTCGTCTTCGATGAGACGCTGCGCAAACGCGCGCCGCTGTCACGTGACTGGCGCACGGACAGCGACTACGAGTGGAGCCTCGACAACAGCGAAGAGATCGAACGTGGCTGGATCAGGACGGCAGCGACGGTCGGTGAGCTCGCCGCTGACCTGGGGATGCACCCGGCGACGCTCGAACAGACGATCGGGCGGTTCAACGCGAGCTGCACGGCTGGCGTTGACGACGAATTCGGCCGCAACCCGGGGACCATGGCTCCGATCGTGACCGGACCCTTCTACGCGCTGCCGATGGTTCCGATGCTGATCAGCACGCACGGCGGCCCTGAACACGATGAGGAGTCCCGGGTCCTCGATCAGGATGGCGTGCCGATCCCACGGCTTTACGGCGCCGGCGAGGTCTCATCGATCGTGGGTTGGCTGTATGAGGCGGGCAGCGGCCATGCTGAGGGCATCGTCTTCGGTCGAATCGCTGGTGAGAACGCAGCCGGCGAGCGTCCGGTCGATACCGACGTGTTTGAACGGCGAGGGGTGTAGGCCCGCGGGCCTACACCCCTCGCCGTCAGCAGTTCCGAGTGAGAAGTGGATCAGTGGTCGTCGCCGACAAGCCGCCAGGCCGTCGGCAGCATCGCGGCAGCGAGCCCGCACTTGATCGCATCGCCGATCCAAAACGGCACGAAGCCGAGTGAGATCGCCTTGCCGATGCCGACATGCAGAGCTGCGGCGAGCCAGACAACACCGAACACGTACATCACCAACTCGCCCAAGACCATCGCGGGGATAGCCGAGATCACCTTGCGATCAGCTCGCTTCTCGGCCAGGTAGCCGCAGACGGCAGCGGCGGCGATGAAGCCGAGGACGTAGCCGAAGTTGGCCCCGACGTATCCGCTTGCACCGTTGGCAAACCACGGGACACCGATCAGACCGGCGAGCGCGTAGAGGCTCAGCGCGGTTACGCCGCGTCGCAGGCCGAGCGAAGTCCCGACGACCAGCACGGCCAGCGTCTGCCCGGTGATCGGAACCGGTGTGAAGCTCAGATGGATTGATATCTGGGCCAGCAGACCGACGAAACCGGCGCCCGCCACCACAAGCAGCGCGTCACGGACACGGGCTCCGGGCAGCGTGTCGCCGAGCACGCGCGCGTGCGGGAACGTCGTCGACGTGAGTACAGGGAATGCGTAATTGCTCATATGCGAGGCGAGCCTACATTGCGGACCGGGCGGCCGCATCGAATACCAGACAGCTGTGGGGTGGTCCCGCAGCGCGATACCGGCTGCCAGGCGTCATAGCATGAGAAGTGCGACCGAGCCCCTGACACCTATCGACCGCGGACTTGCGGATGACGCAGTGGCATTGGCCAGTGCCTGGCTTGCGGCAAGCAACCGGGTTCCTCAGGACGCTTCAGCGGCGCGCTTGGGGGCGTCCTCAGCGATCCCAACGGCCTGGAGTTCACCGTTCGCTTCGTGGATGGCGTCATACGTCCGGAGGATCTGAGAGTGGCTGGACGCAATCTTCACAACCTCACCCCGGTCATCCCGAGGTTCCTTCCGTGGCCACTGCGCGCCGCGATCAGGGCAGGCGCGGCCATGGGCCCCGTTGCTCCCTGGCTCGTCGTACCGCTTGCGCGTCGGTCGTTCAGGCGGATGGTCCGTCATCTGATCATTGACGCGACGGATGTTCGCTTGGGTTCCTCGATTCGCCGGATTCAGCACAGACATGGTCGGGTGCGTCTGAACGTGAACCTCCTCGGGGAGTCGGTCCTCGGGGCGGAGGAAGCCGCGCGTCGGCTCGAGCGGACACGCCGTCTGCTGGAGCGTGATGATGTCGACTACGTATCGATCAAGGTCTCGTCGACGGTCTCCCCTCATAGCCCCTGGGCACTTGATGCCGCCGTGGAGGACGCGATCAACGCGCTCACACCCTTTTTCGAAGTAGCTGCCGCAGATATCGCCGGTAGCAAGTTCATCAACCTCGATATGGAGGAATACCGGGACCTCGATTTGACGCTTGCTGTCTTCACCGGGATTTTGGAGAAGGACGAGTTTCTGGGGGTAGAGGCAGGCGTCGCGATTCAGAGTTATCTCCCCGACGCGCTGGGGGCGATGGCGCAGCCTGCAGGAGTGGGCGCAGGCGCGGAGGGCACGTGGGGGCGCGCCGATCAAGGTGCGCGTCGTCAAAGGTGCGAACCTGCCACTTGAACGCGTCGAATCCGAGCTCCACGGGTGGCCGCTTGCCACCTGGCCGACAAAGCAGGCCTCGGACGCTTCGTACAAAGCGGTCTTGGACTATGCGCTTCGGCCCGCGCACGTGGACGCAGTCAAGATCGGAGTGGCAGGGCACAATCTGTTCGACGTCGCACTGGCCTGGCTGCTCGCACAGCGTCGCGGTGTGACGGGTTCAGTCGACTTCGAAGTGCTCCTGGGTATGGCCACCA
Organism: uncultured Conexibacteraceae bacterium; assembly: GCA_963844665.1. GTDB lineage: Bacteria > Actinomycetota > Thermoleophilia > Solirubrobacterales > Solirubrobacteraceae > Palsa-465. The sequence continues at coordinate 279,760 of CAWJPB010000003.1, read as the reverse complement.
GGCAAGCCGTCGGTTCTCATCGACGAACTGGGCTCCCTCGTGCTCTACACGCCGGTGGTCCATCCCGCACAGTTCGACGTTGCGATCGCGTATCTGGTGCGACGGCTCGAAGAAAGCGCGTCGCAGGAGAACTTCATGTCCGCGATCTTCGACATTCAGGACGATACGGCCCTCTTCGACCGCGAGCGGGACCGATTCCTGGCCTCGCTCGTCCGACATACCCCTCGGCATACCTCGCTCGAATCGAGCCCAGAACCGCAAGCTGGGCCGCAGCCAGAAGCTCCGCACGATCAGCTTCAAGAACACGCCAGACACCGACCCGGCGATCGCCGCGAACCGCAATTGGGCGCGGGAATCCAACACGGATGCCGACTTCGATGCTCGGGGCGGAGAGCGCGACGAGAACCTCGTCGTCGACGCATCGGGTTCTCGACGAGCGAATCCACGCGGCAGTCGCCGAAGGCGGGAAGGCTATGGCGCGACCCTGGGTGCTGATGCTGCGGGCCGAGATCCTGCACGACTGTCGGCGACGTGCTCCAGGCCGCCGGGCCGACCTGCTCGAGGTCATGGGCTCAGAGTGCGGGAAGGTGATCGAGAGGGTGATCCCGAGGTCAGCGAGGTGGTCGACTTCGCCCATTACTACGCAGAGCGCGGGCGCGAGTTGGACCGCATCGATGGCGCCAGTTTCATCCCGGCGACTGACCGTCGTAACTCCCCCGTGGAACTTCCCAGTCGCGATCCCCGGCGGATCGGCGTCCTAGCCGCGCTCGCCTCGGGTTCGCCGGTCATCCTGAAACCTGCCGGGAAGGCGCGTCGCTGCGGAGCGGTTGCTGGCTGAGGCGGTATGGGAGGGGGGAGTACCGCGCGACGTGCTCCAGTACGTGCAACTCGAGGAAGGTGCCCTCGGCAGAGAGCTCGATCTCCCACCCAGACGTCGAGCGGGTAATCCTGACTGGCGCGTATGAGACCGCAGAGCTGTTCCGCACTTCCGTCAGGATCTGCCGCTGCTGGGTGAAACAAGCGGCAAGAACGCGATCATTGTCACCCCCACCGCCGATCTGGACCTCGCCGCTCAAGGATGTCGCTTACTCCGCGTTTGGGCACGCGGGCCAGAAGTGCTCGGCCGCCTCGCTGGTGTCCTTGTTGGCAGTGTCAAGCCGTCAAAGCGGTTCCGACGGCAGCTCATCGACGCCGTTACGTCTACCGCGTGGGTGCCGTGGGAGCCGACAAGCCAGGTCGGCCCCCTGATCGGCCGGCCGAGGGCAAGCTGCTGCTCGCACTCACTGACACTCGAGCCAGGTCAGCGTTGGATGATCCAGCCCAAGCAACTGGACAATTCCGGCTCGCTCTGGCGGCCGGGATCAAGCGAAGGCGTCCAGCCCGGATCGGAGTTCCATCTGACCGAGTACTTCGGGCCCGTGCTGGGCGTCATGACCGCACGCCGATCTGGACGACGCCATCGAGATAGTCAACCGCATCGACTATGGCCTCACCTCCGGCCTTCAGTCCCTCGACGATGACGAAATCACCTGTGGGCAGAGCGAATCGAGGCCGGTAACCTCTACGTCAACCGCCACATCACCGGCGCGATCGTGCGTCGACAACCGTTCGGTGGCTGGAAGCAGGCCTCGGTCGGGGGCGGCGCAAAAGCGGGCGGTCCCAACTACCTGATTGGATTTGGCAGCTGGCACGACGCTCCTGAGAGTGCCGTTGGGCTCCCGCAGGCTTCCGGCGACCCGGTGACGGACGCCGCGCTCGCCGCCGCTGAGCAGGTCGGCGTCGACCAGAGCGCCGTTGAGTGGCTGCGGGTGGCGCTGACCACCGACGTGCAGGCGTGGGACCTGGAATTTCGCGCCCGTGACATCACCGGCCTGAGCGTCGAGACCAATTTGCTCCGCTACCGACCGGTGCCGGTCACCGTCCGCGTCGAGAACGCCACGCACGCACAGTTGCTGCGCGTCGTCGCCGCCGGCAGCCGGGCACGCGCGCACGTCACCGTGAGCACGAGGGAACCCCTCGCAGGACCGCTGCAGCGATATCTCGATCAGCTTGGCTTCTCGACTCATGTTGAGAACCTCGTTCAGTGGGGCGCACGGGCGGCTCAGCTTGCCGCCGGCGGTGGCCGCGTGCGGCTCCTCGGCGGCTCGACCGTAGAGCTCGCGGCGATGGTGGCGGGCTCCCCTGCGCTCGCTATCTACGGCGGCGACGTTGTGACCGCGGGTCGCGTGGAGCTGCTCACGTTCCTACATGAGCAGGCGGTGTCGATCACGGCCCAGCGCTTCGGCACGCCGCGTGCTTACGAGCTTGAGCCGGAACGCAGGCGCGCGTCAGCCGCGAGTGCACGCTCCGCCTGAGCTTCCCGGAAGGACTGCAGCCGGGCACGCAGATCGAGGTCATCGATCGCCAGCATCCGGGCCGCCAGCAACCCGGCGTTGCGGGCGCCGTCGATCGAAACGGTGGCCACCGGTACGCCCGCGGGCATCTGCACGATCGATAGCAGGCTGTCCAGCCCGTCCAAATTCCTCAGCGACACCGGTACACCAATGACGGGCAGCCATGTGACGGCGGCAAGCATCCCTGGGAGGTGAGCGGCACCCCCTGCTCCCGCGATGATCACCGCCAGCCCGCGTGCTTCGGCCTGCTGACCGTACGCGATCATCTCGACCGGGGTGCGATGTGCGGAGACCACACGCGTCTCAGCCAGCACGCCAAGCTCCGCCAGCACCTCAGCGGCCTGACTCATCACGCCAAGGTCGCTGTCAGAGCCCATCACCACGCCGACTACCGGTTCAGCCATTGCCCTCCAGCCTATCGGCCGCCTGACGCGCCAGTACGAGCGCCTGCGAAGGAGTCGCTGCGCAGACCGTGACATGGCCGAGCTTGCGGCCAGGCCGCGCATCTTTGCCGTAGAGGTGGACACTGGCCCCAGGAACTCTCAATGCCTCCTGCAGACGCGAAGCCGGGTCGGAACCGTCAGCTGGACCGACGATGTTCACCATCGCAGCCGCTGCCGCGATCGGAGTCGTGGCTCCAAGCGGGAGGTCGAGTACGGCACGAAGGTGCTGCTCGAACTGTGAGGTGGCTGTCGCCTCCGTATGCAGGTGTCCGGTGTTATGCGTCCGCAGAGCCAACTCGTTGACCAACAGGCGACCATCGCGGGTCACGAACAGTTCAACGGCCATCAGACCCTCCAGACCGATGTGCCGCGCTAGGACCAGAGCAATACGCTCAGCCTCTGCGCTGAGCCGTTCGTCGATCCCGGCCGGCATCACCACCGAACGACACATGCCGTCCACCTGGTGTGTCTCGACCGGCGCGTACGAGACGACCTCTCCCGATCGCGAACGGGCGACGATGATCGCCACCTCCCGAGACAGGTCAACCGCCTGCTCGGCATAGAGCTCGATCCCTGCCACCCCCGCTTGCTCCAAGGCGGCCTCGACTGCGCCACGGTCCAAGCACATCCAGACCCCGCGACCGTCGTATCCACCTCTACGTGCTTTCAACACCAGCGGCCAGCCGTGCAGAGCCGCGAATGCCTCCACTTCGTCCACTGTCCCGACAGCCGAGAAAGCCGGCACCTCAACCCCAGCCAGTGCGGACAGCGTCTGGCGCTGGTGGAGCTTGTCAACAGCCAGGGCGAGCGCCGCAGCCGACGGTCGCACCGCGGTCCCAGTGTCCTCAAGGTCCGCCAATGCCGAAAGGTCGACCAGCTCGTGTTCGAAGGTGAGCACGTCAGAGCGCTCAGACAACTCGGCAAGGGCGGTTGCATCATGGCCCGAACCCTCGATCAGCGGCACTCCCACCCGGACGGCGGCCTCGCCCGCTGCCCCAAGACACACCAGATCAAGGTCCAATGAGATCGCGGCCTGCCAGCCCATTCGAGCGAGCTGACCGGCCCCGACGATCCCGACTGTCGGGCGCGCGCCGGTGGCGGTGACAGACGCTGCTGCCGGTGACTTCTCAAACTCGCGCACCACGGTGCCCACATGATGACCCGTCTTGAAGCCGACTGACTCCCGAACGCCGGCACAGCTAGAATCAGGGTTGACAGACCCCCGGGGACGACAGGCTTCGACGTGGTCGGATCGTGGGGGTGGTTGCGAGTCGAGGTTCCCGGGAGGCCTCGTAAAAAACCTGGGAAAACCATAAGTGCGGACACGCACAATTTTGATCTTGGCCTCGCTGCTTAATCTCAGCTAGCTAAGACTCAATCCCGCCCTCCGTACGCCCACGGCGGAGGACCCGGGATCAACAGTGGGCTTGCTCAGCGAGGATTTGCTCCCTCCGATCTGAGGACACTCCAGGGAGCTGGTTCCCCACAACCCGGCCGGCGAGGCGAGCGGGGAGCGAGATCAGAGCGCCGGCTACGCTCGTAGACGCCATCTCTTACGCGACCGCGGACGGGGGTTCAATTCCCCCCGTCTCCACTGGTTGCACTTCCTGCGAAAGGTCGCGAAAAGCGGCTCTTCGCAGGAAGTCCGGAATTCCGACGTGCGTGGTGACGAGCGCTTGCGGTTTCGCTAACCGGTCGACCCGGTGACCCAATCGATCGCCGGTATGTACGCGGTGATCCAGTCGATGTCGACGTGACCGGCTTCGCTGTCTGACGGGTGGCCATGCGCCTCCACTTGGAGAACCCAGTGCATTGGAGTGTCTGGAATCGCCTTGTCGGCGGTGCCGACAATCTTGCCGTCGAGAATGAACCGGGTCAGCAACGGCGTCCATTCGATCACCGCGGTGTGCCAGCTCGCGAACGTCGTGTGCGTCTGGAAGAACGCCTGCTGGCTGCCTGACGTGGCGCCCATGAGGTGCATGGCCGCGGTGAATGTACCGTTGAGATCCCCCTCGGGATAGTCGATCTCGCCGTCCCGTGGCCAGACGTTCGAGTCGGGCCACAACAGGAATGCGGTCTTGTAGTTGGCGAGCGACTCCGACTTGAAGCGCACAGCGTAGGCGCCGTACTTGAGGCCACCGAAGCCCGTACCGCCGGGGATCTTCGGTTCAACGGCACTGACCAGGTGCGCATTGTCGGCCGAGTGGAGGTAGTAGTCGAGCTCGCCGTCCTCGATGCTCAGGACCTTCGACGGTTGGTACGTGCCGTCAGCGTTGGTGTCATGCCACCCGTCTGGGTAGGCGAAGAGCTGGGAGGAGACCGCAGCTGGCAAACCTGCGCAGTCCGAGGACGCGATCGTGCTGCGGGGTTTGCAGTCCGAGAACTCGCCGATCCGCACGTTCGTCGTGAAGTCGTCCGCGAACACCTCGTTCCATCCAGGTATATCGCCGACCGGCATCGGTGCGCCCGAGGGATCCGACGGTCCGGGTCTGGCGGTTGTCAGGCCGATCGATGTGAGTGAGTCCCCACTCGAGGTCGTCGCGCTGGTTTTCTTGGTCGACTTGGCTTTCGTCGTAGAGGCCTTGCGTCGCGGCTTTTTTTTCTTCTTCGTGGACTTGGGTTTTGTCGTCGAGCCCTTGCGCGGCCGCTTTCGTGGCGGATGCCGATGCACCGGTGGTGACGCCTGCCGATCCGGTGCTTGCGCGCCCGCGGCTGGAGCGAACCCGAGGCAGAGCCCCACAACAGCTACAGCTGTGCTGCAAACGAGCCTGGATACAAGCCTTCGGAAAGGGGGCTGGTGGTGAAGTTGCACGTGAACACGACGCCAGGGATGCCTACAACCACGCTCTTTCTCGATGAAGCTCGTCGTTGCGAAAGTACCGCGCATCCGCGAGCTCTGTCAACCGTCCCGCCTCGGGTTCATGCGCCACTACAACGAGTTCGCTGGGCGCGCAAAGCTCGACTGGACGTCGACCGTGCGAGACCTTGGGGGCCCGAAAGTCGACTCAGCGAGATGTATCGCGGCGATACCGCTCCGATACATCGCGAAAAGCGACTCGTATGGTGCCCACTCCCCACTCAGACGCTCGGCGCGACGCCGAGCCCGCGGCGAGACGGCGAGATGATGTCGGCGCGGAGCCGGTCCATGTCCACTCCCAGGCGCAAGAGCGTCTGTGTCGCGCCGGCGTCGTCGTGCATGACGATGCTTCCAAGGAGGTCGAGCGTAATGAGTTCATGGGAATCGCGAGCGGCCGCGTGCGCAAGCGCGCGTTGGACGATCCGGCGCGTGAGCGGCGAGACCAGTGTGGCGGCGTGGTCGCTGTCAAAGTAGGTATCGCCTGCGGGACCGTTGGCCAGCTCAACCGCCTCGCGCGCACCCTCGAGCGTGACGCCGTTTCGCCCCAGCAGGCCCGTCACCTGATCGTCGCCGGATTGGAGGATCCCAAGCAGCAGGTGTTCAGTCCCCACCTCGTCGCTCCCCAGCCGGGCTGCCTCCTGGCGTGCCATCCGCACCGCGCGGCGCACGTGGATCGAGATCGCCACGCCGCTGTTGGGCGCGGCCTCGGCGGAGCCCGCGTCTCCGGCGGCCTTGCTGAGGCTGTAGCGGTGGCGGCGGTGCGCTGCTTGCTTGGAAACCCCTATCGCTGCGCCGATCTCGCGCCACGACATCCCCGCCCTGACGGCGTCCGCGGCCAGCTCGGACTCGATCGCGTCAAGCTGTCGCCTCAACTCGCACAGTGCCTGTAACCGTCCGGCCGGTTCCGAACCGGCGACCACGCGCAGAACCAGGGATTCGACCTGAGTGGAGCGCTGCATCACAACGCACACTACCCCGATTGGCAGATTCGACCCTCCAGCTTCTGGACGTCTGTTCTAGGCTGGGGAAACCCGGAACCCGGTGATGCTACGAGTGAGCTCGTGATCGCTGATAACGCGGTCGACGAGACCATAGTCCCGCGCCTGCTCGGCGCTGAAGAAGCGATCGCGCTCCATGTCTTCACGCACCCGGTCGGGACTCTGGCCGGTGTGCTCCGCGTAGATCGCCTCGAGGTGCTCACGCAGCGCGAGCGTCTCGCGCGCATGGATCTCGATGTCACTGGCCTGGCCCTGAAAGCCACCGGACGGTTGATGAATCAGGATCCGGCTGTTGGGAAGCGCCATGCGCTTGCCCTTGGTCCCGGCCATCAGCAGCAGTGACCCCATGCTCATCGCAACGCCGAAGCAGATCGTCTGCACGTCCGGCTTGATGAAGCGCATCGTGTCGTAGATCGCCAGGCCCGAGTAGACCACCCCGCCCGGCGAGTTGATGTAGAGCGAGATGTCCTTGCTGGGATCCGCGCTCTCAAGATGTAGAAGCTGAGCGACAACAAGGTTGGCGATGTCATCGTCGATCGGCGAGCCGATGAAGACAATGCGTTCGTTCAGCAGGCGGGAATAGATGTCGAATGAGCGCTCGCCGCGCGCGCTCTGCTCGATCACCATCGGAACCAGTGGCATGGGTAATATCCTTTCGACAACTGGTTGGTTGTCAGCCAGACGGTAGCAACCATTTGGTTGTCAAAGGAGAAACTCATGCCGAAAACGCAGGCGGACGCCGAGACCGTCACCCGAGAGATCACGATCAACGCGCCGATCGAGGACGTGTGGGAGGCGGTCTCCACCGATCAGGGTCGCGAAGGCTGGCTCGAACCCGACGATGACCGCAGGCTCGTTGTCGAGAAGACCGACCCCCCAAGCCACATCAGCTGGTGGTGGTGGCACGAGAGCGATGACGAGCCCGCGCGCCAGGTGGACGTGCGCGTGGTCGCAGTCCCTGACGGCACCCGCGTCACCGTCACGGAGATGCAGCCCGCCTTGGTCCCAGTCGCCCGGCTGGCCGCAGGCCTGGAGCAGGTCGCCGTATGAGCGACCAGCTCGGCCTGGTCTTCGGGGCGCTATCTGACCCGACCCGTCGTCAGATGCTGGGGACGCTGATGCGTGACGGCTCGACTTCGGTCCCGGCGCTGACCGCCGAGCTGCCGATCACCCGACAGGCCGTCGCCAAGCACCTCGCGACACTCAGTGGCGCAGGCCTGGTCGAACGCGAACTCGTCGGCCACGGGCGTGAGGTGCGCTATCGGCTCGCACCTGATGCGCTCGCACCGGCGGCAAACTGGATCCGCGAGGCGGACGCTGCCTGGCAGGGGAGGTTGGAACGGTTGCGGAGCGTGGTCGAGGAGGCGCGATGAACGCCGCCGTCACCGCCCGGCTTCGCGAAGCTCCCGCTGGACGTCCCGCTCCATGTCGCGCTTCTTGATCGTGTCGCGTTTGTCGTAGAGATCCTTGCCTCGAGCAAGTGCGATCTCGACCTTGGCTCGAGACCGATCACCGGAGAAATAGATCCGCGTCGGCACGAGCGTGAAACCGCGCTCGTTGAGCTGTCCGGTCAGCTTCTCGATCTCACCCCGGTGCAGCAGGAGCTTGCGCGTCCGCTCGGGATCGTGGTTCTCACGGGACGCCGCCGGATAGGGAGCGATGTAGGCGCCGACCAACCAGGCCTCGCCGTCCTTGATCGTCGCGTAGGAGTCTTTGAGCTGGGCGTTGCCGTCCCGCAGGGACTTGACCTCCGTACCGGTCAGCACGATCCCGCACTCGAATCGCTCGAGCAGGTTGTACCTGAAGCTCGCCTGACGGTTGGTCGCAACATCGCCGGACGCAGCCTTCCGCTTTCCACCTTTAGCCATATCTATTCACCGTTCACAGGTAGCAGGTCCACCCTACCCCGCGGCGCGTCGATGCCGGAGACGGTCACCTCCACAGCGTCGCCCAACCGCAGCGCACCGCCGTTCCGGACCCCGATCAACGCGGTCCCATGCTCGTTGAGCTCCCACCAGTCGTCGTGCAACCGCCGGACCGGCAACAGCCCCTCGTACTCGCCCTGCGCCCCAAACGCAACGAACGCCCCGGCGCCGATCACGCCGACGATCTCGCCTTCGAACGCCCTGTCCGTACCGCCGCGCGGTTCACTGGCCAAGGCGAACTCAAGCAGGAAGCAACGGGCGATGTCGTCGGCGTCACGCTCGATCGTCATCGCAAAACGCTCGCGCCCTGATGTCCAGGGCCCGGCCTGTGCGACCCAAGATGACTCCGGTGGCGGCACCTCTCCCGTTACCGCCGACAGCAGCGACCGGTGGCAGATGATGTCCGGGTAGCGGCGGATCGGCGAGGTGAAGTGACAGTAGCTGGCCAGCTGCAGGCCCGAGTGGCCACGGTTGTGATCGTCGTAGTAGGCCTGTTTCAGCGACCTCAGAACAATCCGGTTGAGCGCCCGCGCCCCCTGTCCGTCGTGGGCCACGATCCATTCGGCGACCATCCGTGACGCCTCTCCCGCAACGTCCGCGGCCTGCTGGGTGGTGAGCGGCCCGCCGGCCATCGCGGGAGTCGGCACCCCGAGCGAGGCGAGCTGATCCAGCATCCGCTCGACGGCTGTGGCCTCAGGTCGCTCGTGAACCCGGTACAGCGTGGGCAGCTTGCGCGCCTCAAGGAACCGGGCCACCTGCTCGTTGGCCGCGATCATCAGCTGCTCGATCAGCCTGTGCGACTCGGTCTTTGCGACCGGGGCCATGCCGACGACATTGCCGCTCCGATCGAACTCGAACTCCGGCTCCGATGATTCCAGCACCAACGCGCCAGAGCGCTTCTGCTCCAGCGCCCCAGCCGCTGCTCGAGCGCTGGCCAGACCCCTGCCCCACTCGCCGTCCGCTCGCTCCACCCCGGCGAACGCGCGATCGACCTGCTCGTAGGTCAGGCGCCGGTCGGAGCGGATCAGCGAACGGTAGAACGCTGCGCTCACGACGTCGGAGCCACGGATCACCAATTCCACCGTGACCGCCAGACGATCCTGGTCCGGAACGAGCGAGCAGGCGCCACTTGAGAGCTCGTGCGGCAGCATCGGCTCGACGGCACCGGGGACGTAAACGCTGGTGCCACGGTTATAGGCCTCGCGGTCGATCGGCGAGCGCGGGGACACATACGCGCACACATCCGCGATGTGAACCCAGACCATCCAACCTCCGCCCTCGAGCTCCTGGCTCGAGATCGCGTCGTCGAAGTCCTTTGCAGTGCTCGGATCGATCGTGAATGTCGGAAGCTGTCGGAGGTCGCGCCGAGAATTTTGCTCCCGCCCCCGTCCTGGGGGTTCCATCTGTGACGCGGCCTCCGCGGCACGTGCCACCGGCCCCTCGAATGCCCGAGCCAGCCCGCGATCGACCATCAGCGCCTCGATCACGTCCCGCGCCACGTCCGGCCTACCGATCCGGCGGTGCACACGCGCGCGTGAGCCCTTGGCGCCACGGCCGGAGACCCCGGGCGTGACGGCCACCAGGTCGCCGATGTCGTATCGTGAGTCACGGCTGACGGCCAGGCGCGGACCGGCTCCGAAGAACGGTTCGGCGACCAGGAACTTGCCGCGCCGCTCGATCACCGCCACGTGCGGTTTCGGTGTGCCCGCCCGGGCGCGCTCAGCCGATCTCGCCGGCAACGGTTCGCTCCCCGACGTTGAGATCCTGCGCCTCGGTGGCGTGGATGTTGGGCGCGATCCCACCGCCGCGCTTGACCCCGCCGCCACCGAGGTTGTGGCCGTTGGGCGTGAAGTACTCACCGACGGTTATGTCCAGAGCGGCGCCGCCTGGGAGCGGGAACAGTTGCTGGAAGACGCCCTTGCCGTACGTGTGGCTGCCGATCACCCTCGCGCGCCCGCGATCCTTGAGCGCCCCTGTGACGATCTCAGCTGACGAGGCGGTCCCGCCGTCGACCAGCACGACCATCGGGATCCTCGGCGCGATCGGGTTCCCGAGCGCCGTATAGACCGTGGTCGGCTGGTTGCGGCCCCTGGTGGTCACGATCGTGCCGTGCGGGATGAACAGGCTGGCGACGCCGACCGCCTGCTCGAGTAGTCCGCCTGGATTGTCCCGCAGGTCGAGTATCAGGCCCTGCGCGCCGGCTCTCAGCATCTTCTTGACCTGCACACGCAACTGCTCCGCTGAACCCTCGGTGAACTGTGTGAATTGCAGGTACCCGATCGCCTTGCCCCGGTAGTGCACCAGCTTGGACGCCGCCACCGGGACCGTGATATTCGCCCGCGTGATCGTGACCGTCCGGCGCTTTCCGTGGCGAACGACGGTCAGCTTGACATCGGTTCCGGCCGTACCACGGATCAGCTTTGAGCCCTGAGCGACGGTTTTGCCGGCAAGCGATTTGGAGTCAACCTGGACGATCACGTCGCCGTGCTGCAGGCCGGCCTTGGCGGCGGGCGAGCCCGGGAATACCTCCTCGATCTCAATCCCCCTGTCGACCGGCTGGACCGCGACCTGAACGCCGATTCCCGCGACCTGTGGGTTGGTCTCGTCCTGGAACGAGCGATAGAGCGCGGGCGGGAAAAAGTGGGAGTACGGATCGTGGAGGCTGTTGACAGCTCCTACCAAGCCGGCGTTCAACAGCTTCTGCGTGTTGACCTTCCGGTAATAGTCCTTTGAGATCAGGTCGAAGGTGGTCTGTGCCAGCTGCTGGTTCTCAGTCTTGGCGACGAAGGCGTCGCGCAACGGGGTCGGCAGCCAGCTCGGATGGCCACCGAACCAGACGCCGACCAGCAGCAGCAGAGCGAGACCGAGCCCGATCAGCCAACTGCGCCACATCGACCTCGACTGCTTGGAGAACACAGTCCGCCAGATTAGTGGGTGGCCAAGCGCGGCCACCCACCGCTACACACGCAGGAACCGGCGCAAGGACAGGCCCGAGCCGAACGCGGAGACCGCGATGCCGGCGGCGACCAGCACGAAGATCAGTGGCAGGAACGCGATAGTCCGCGGCGCCGCGATCAACGTCCAGTTGCTGGCCAGCGGGTCGAGCAGTGCCAGTTTCGTCACGCCGAGCACGACAATCGCGAGCACCGCCCCGCCTGCGCCGACGATGATCCCCTCGATCACGAAGGGCCAGCGAATGAACCAGTTGGTCGCGCCGACCAACTTCATCACCTCGACCTCGCGTCTGCGCGCGTAAAGCGAAAGCCTGATCGTGTTGCCGATCAGCACGATCGAGGCGAGCGTCAGCAGCGCCGCCAGCAGCGCCGCGGTGATCGTGACGAAGCGTGTGACCGTCAGCAGCTTCTGCGTGTCCTCAGTGTGGTTGGAGACCTTCGCGATCGACGCGTCGATCATGTGACCGGTACCACCGGCTGTGGTCCCGTCGATTGCGGCGCGGACCTGGAGCGCGTCGGCCGGGTTGGTCGGATGCACGTGGAATGTGTCCGGCAGCGGGTTGCCGCTGAGCAGGTTGAACGCAGCGCCCTGACCCGACTTCTTCTCGTGGGCCAAGGCCTGCTGCTTGGATTCGAAGGAGACAGTGCGGACGCCGGGAATCGCACGCAGCTCCGTCAGCGTGCGTGCCTCGCTCGCCTTGGTCGCGTTGTCCTTCATGTAGACGTCCACCAGCACACGGCTGCGGATGCCGTCGGCGGCGCCGCGGGTCGCCTGCACGATCGGGATGAACACCCCGACGACGATCAGCGTGACCGTGATCGTCGCGAGCGCCGCGAAGCTGGGCGCCGCGTTGCGGCGCATCGCGCGCAGCGACTCACGGAGGAAGAAACCGAGACTGTGCTTCATCTGGATCAGAAGATGTCGGGAAGCTCGTCCGGGCCGCGCAGCCGCTGAGCGAACTCGCGCGTTGATTCGTCGCGCGCATAGAGGCCGGTGGCCTCGTCGCGGACGATCCGCCCGTTGGCCAGCTCCAGCACGCGCCGGCGCATCTTGTCGACCATCGTGTTGTCGTGTGTCGCGACGAGTACGGTCGTGCCGGTGCGATTGATCCGGTAGAGCAGCCGCATGATGTCGATGCTGGTCTCGGGGTCGAGGTTGCCTGTCGGCTCATCGGCGAGCAGCAGCGGCGGATGATTGACGAACGCACGCGCGATCGAGACACGCTGCTGCTCGCCACCCGAGAGCTGGTCCGGGTAGTTGTGCAGCTTCGTCGAGAGACCAGTCAGCCGCAGGATGTCGGGAACACGTGCCCGGATCTCCTTACGCGAATGGCCGGTGACCTGCAGCGCATAGGCGACGTTGTCGTAGACCGTCCGGTTCTGCAGCAGCTTGAAGTCCTGGAACACGACGCCGATGTTGCGGCGGAAGTACGGCACCTGGCGGCGAGTGATCGTTGCGATGTCACGCCCGGCGACGCGGATCATGCCCTCGGTCGGGTCAAGCTCCTTGATCAGCAGACGCATCACGGTCGATTTGCCCGAGCCGGTCGAGCCGATCATGAACACGAAGTCCTCGCGGTCGATGGCGAAGGTCGCCTGATCCAGACCGAACGCACCGGTTGGGTATTCCTTCGATACCCCGCGGAACTCGATCACCGAGTTGGTTGCCTCGGCCAGTTGGATGGGTCGGTGCAGCATCGCTGAAGGTCTATATGAGGAGCGGGCCGCTTCGCGCCGTGTGGCGCTGCGCCGGCTGCCGGATCTTGAGTCTGTGTTCGCCATAGGGTGCGCCCCAGCGTAGCGGCAAGGCCTCACTCGGCAGAAGCCCCGGGTGTCGTCTGCAAGTGGATTTGCAGGCGGTTTGGTCGCGGACCGCGGCGGACCGACCGGATAACAACGGGATCGGCAAGCGCCTCACGGGCCCCACGTTAGCGGGGCTTCCTTCGGTTCGGTGATTGCCGTTGCCGTGGCCACCGGCAGGTTCGATCATGGGCGCCCGCTACCTTCTCTGCATGGCCAAGATCAACAGCTCCGTCCTTCGCAACGGCCTGCCGCTTCACAGGATCGCGATGGAGGGAACGCGCGCAGTCACCCTCCTTGTCGCGTTCGATGCCGGTGCCCGCACCGAGCGTCCCGAGGAGAACGGCATGGCGCACTTCCTCGAGCACCTCGTGTTCAAGGGCGGTGAGAAATACAAGACTTACCGCGACGTCAACGAGGCCGCAGAACGCAACGGGTCGATCCTGAACGCCTACACCAGCCACGACCTGGTCGCGTTCCACATCACGGCCCGTTCGACCAAGGGACTTGAGGCCGCCGACCTATTGACGGATTTTGTCGGACGCCCAGGCTTGGATCCAGTTGAGCTCGACAAGGAACGCGGCGTGGTCGTGCAGGAGATCGCGCGCTACAACGATCAGCCCTCAGCGGTGGCAGAGCACCTGATCGACGAGGCGGTCTTTGGCGATCACCCGCTCGGGCGCCCCGTGCTGGGACCGGCCGAGCACCTCGCGGAGACGTTCACCCGCGATGGCATCATTGCCTTCCGTGAGCGCCAGTGGGCACCTGCACGCGGTGCTGCATTCGCCGTCGGCAACCTCGAGTCTCTGGGCGCAGCGTCCGGCCTCGAGGAGCTGTTCGAACGCTTCGCCGCGATCGCTCCCCCGGCGCCGTACGAGCCCGCCCCGAATCCCGACGCACGCATTCTGGTGACGGAGCGCGACTCCAACCAATCTCACCTGCGGATGTCATACAGGCCCTCGATCGATGTCACCGACCAGACGCAGCGGGCCGCGCTCACGATCTACTCGACGCTGCTGGGCGGCTCGATGGGCTCGCGCCTGTTCGACGAGATCCGTGAGCAGCGCGGTCTCTGTTACTCGGTCAGCTCATACCCGCACGCCTACGCGGACGTGCCTGTGCTGCAGCTGAGCGCCGGACTGGACAGCGCCAAGTGCGTGGAGGCGTTCCAGAGAATGGGCGAGATCGTCGGCGAGCTCCGCACCGACGGGCCGACCGCAGAGGAGGTCGAGCGCGCACGTTCGTACGCGGCCGGTGCCCGCGCAATCGCGTTTGAGAACACGGGCATGATCGCTCGCACCGCCGCCACGCAGGCGGTCGTGTTCGGGCAGGACGTGGATCCGGACGCGTCGATTGCAGCGCTCGACGCGGTCACTCTCGAGCAGGTGCGTGAGGTCGCAGCCGGGATCTCAGCCGATTTCTCAGTCGCCTGTGTCGGCCCCCACACGGTCGAGGAGTTCGAACCTGCGTCCTGATCTTCGCCGCATCGTCGTCTGCGTGGCGGTGATGCTGATCGGGGGCCTCACTGCGAGCAGCGGGCAGGCGCAGGTGCAGCCGTCCGCCGCAACGCAGCAGCTCGGCCGTCAGCTGACACGAGCGCTCGCGGGCGCAGGCCGGCAGGTCGGTGCCCTGGTCACGGACATCGGCAGCGGCGCGGCGCTGTTCGGCCGTAACCCTACAGTCGGGCGTCCACCAGCATCGGTCGAGAAGCTGTATACGACCGTCGCCGCCCTGAACCTGCTCGGTCCCAACGCCCGCTTTCAGACGACGGTGCTCGGCACCGGCAGGCTCGACCCCGGCGGCATCTGGCACGGCAACCTATTTCTGCGTGGAGGCGGGGACCCGACATTTGGGGACGGCGCCTGGAACCGCGAGTATGAGGGCGGGCACGGCCCGACGGCAGCAGAGCTGGCAAAGCAACTGCGCGAGCGCGGTATTCGCCGCGTGACCGGTCGCATCTTCGCCGACGAATCCTTGTTCGACACCGACCGCGGCGGGCCCGCGACCCACAACCAACCCGACATCCCGGACTATGGCGGTGAGATGAGCGCGCTCGTCTTCGACCACGGGATGAGCGGTGGTGGCATGTCACCGGCGGTCTTCGCGGCTCACGAGCTGGCATTGACGTTGCGTACCGGCGGGATGCGGGTGGCCGCCGCCGGGCGCAGCGCTCGCACTCCACCGAGCGCTGTCAAGCTCGCTCGCGTGCTGTCCCCGCCGCTGTCTGTGCTCGTGCGGCTGATGGACGTTCCCTCGGACGATCTGATCGCCGACATGCTCGCCAAGCAACTGGGTGCGCGGCTGCTGGGCTCGGGCACGCTCAGCGCCGGAGCGAGCGAGATCAGGCAGGCGATCTCAACCGACTACGCCCTGCACCCGACCCTCTACGACGGCTCCGGACTCGACCACGCCGACCGCAGCACACCTCTGGACGTGGTCACGCTGCTGCGCAGGATCTGGCTGACTCCCACGGGCAATCTCCTACACGCCGCGCTGCCGGTCGTCGGCGAGCAGGGCACGGTCCAGAACCTCGGTATGCATACCCCGGCGCAGGGCCACTGCATTGCCAAGACCGGGACTCTCAACGACGTGACCAACCTGGCCGGATACTGCACCGCGAAGGATGGCTCGACGCTTGCGTTCGCACTGATGATCGACGGACCATCAAATGCCTCCGCGCTCACAATGTTGAGTCGCGCAGTGGCTGCGATTGCCCGTTACTGAACGCACGGTTAGGGGCACGTTGTCTGGGCTCCCCACCCCTTGCGCCGCACACGCAACGGTGGCGACAATCGCACCTATGCAGGCCACCATCACGCTCAACCGCACCGAGCTCCGTCGCTACCTGGATCGTGTCAGTGACCGCTGGCGACTCGAGGGTGCCTACCTCGGGGGTGCGGCCCTGACCGGCGAGGAGCCGAGCGGCTGGTTCGACGATCGCGCTGAGTTCACCGTCGTGCTCGTCTCAGACGCGTTCAACGGGGTTCCATGGCTCGAGCGGGTATACGTCTCCACCTCGCTGTGGGACGGGCTCGAGATGGGAGCCCACGCTGACGTGCACTGCTACACGCGAGCGGAGTTCGTGCGCAAGCGTGACTCCACCCCAGCCGTCCGTGACGCCACCTGGCACGGCCTCGACCTGCTGGTCCTCATCTGATCGGCGCGAGGCTGCGTCCTCGCCCTAGCCGATGGCGATCATGCGCTCGATCGGAAGGCGCGCACGCTCCGCGGTCTCAGCGTCGACCCTGACCTCGTAGCGCCCCTCTCGCAGCGCGTCGCGCAGCTTCGGAAGCGTGATCATCTTCATGAATCGGCATGAGGCGGCCTCGTTGGCCGCGATGAAGTCGATATCTGGCGCCGCCTCACGAAGCGGGTGGAGCATGCCGATCTCAGTGGCCACGATCGCCGCGCGGTGGTCTTGATCATGCTCGTGTTGCCTGGCGTAGGCGAGCATCCCGCCGGTGGAGAGCATGTGCACTCCGGTGGCTGACACGTCGCCGGCGGAGACATACTCCATCACGCTCGTCGAGCACCCGCACTCAGGATGAATCAGAAAATCCGCGCCGGGGTGAGCCGAACGCACCGCGTTGATGTCATCCGGGCGGATACCGGCGTGAACGTGGCATTCGCCGTCCCAGACCGTGAGCTTGCGGCCGAGTGTCTTCTCGACATAGGCGCCCAGGAACATGTCGGGGCCGAACAGGATCTCGGTGTCCTCCCCGTGCTGCGCGAGGATGTGCGCAACAACGTCAACCGCGTTCGCTGAGGTGACGCAGTAGTCCGTCTCTGCCTTGACAGCAGCGGTCGTGTTGACGTACATCACCACGACCGCGCCAGGATGTTCGAGCTTCCACTGCCGTAGCTGCTCGGCCGTAATCGAATCAGCCAGCGAGCAACCGGCGTCCGGATCGGGGATCAGCACCGTCTTGTCGGGCGACAGGATCGACGCCGTCTCCGCCATGAAGTGCACGCCGCAGAAGACGATCGTCTCCGCGTCGGCAGCGGCGGCCTGACGGCTCAGCGCCAGCGAGTCGCCCACGAAGTCAGCGACATCCTGGATCTCAGGCAGCTGGTAATTATGGGCCAGGATCACCGCGCCGTGCTCGCGCGCGAGCGCTCTGACCTCGTCCTGCAGCGCAGGGATGTTTTCCAGCATCAGCGGGGCGCCCGGCAGGATCTCAGCCTGGCCCACGATCGGAAGCGTCATGGCAGCGGTTCGAGTAGGAGTGAGAGGTCGAGAGCGGGTGCGCTGTGGGTCAACGCACCCACCGAGATGAAGTCTACGCCGGTCTCAGCCACGTCCCGGATCCCCTCGAGCGTGAAACCGCCACTGGCCTCGAGCTGAGCGCGAGCTGCGACCACCGCGACCGCCTCCCGCAGCTGACCCAGGTCCATGTTGTCGAGCAGGATGCGGAAGCTCCTGTCCAGTCCCAGCTGGGCCTGGGCCGCCAGAGCCTGCTCGACCTCTCCGAGCGTGCCGCATTCGACCTCGAGCGGGAGATGGGGCGCATATGCACTGGCGCTGCGGACCGCCCTGGCGACGCCGCCGGCCATAGCGGAGTGGTTCTCCTTGATCAGGATCGCGTCATAGAGTCCGACGCGGTGGTTGGTCCCGCCGCCGGCGCGCACGGCCTGTTTCTGCAGCATGCGCATTCCCGGAACCGTCTTGCGCGTGTCGAGGATTCTCGTCCCGGTCCCCTCGATCGCGCGCACACAGCGGGCAGTCACGGTCGCCACGCCTGACAGCTGCTGTAGAAAGTTCAGTGCGGTGCGCTCGGCAGCCAACATCGCCACAGCTGAGCCCGTGACCTCCATCACCGGCCCGTTCTCCCGCCAGACGCCTTCAGGCCCAGTCTGACTCAGGACCAGATCCCGATCAACTGCCCTGAACACCGCGGCCGCGACGTCCAGCCCGTAGACGACACCCGGCGCCTTCTGGGTGATCTGCGCAAACGCACGCGTTCCGGGCGCGACGGTCGCCGCCGTGGTGACATCACCGCTGCCGATGTCCTCGGCCAGGGCAACCGCGACGAGCGCTTTCAGATCGAACGCCCCAGCATCTCCGTGCGGCTCTCTCTGCTGCTCTTCCACAGCGGCAGAGAGTAGGGGGCTACTGCTTCTTGGGCTTCTTGACCGTTTTGGCCTGCGGCTTCGCTTTGCGCTCCGCCTTGACCTTTGGCTTGAGCTTCGCCTTGGGCTTGGGCGGCGTCGGGCCGGTCATGGTGATCGCATCTCCGGTGACCGTGCCGACCGTGGCCGCACTGGTGACGGTCGCATTCCAGCTGTGGCCGACGACCTTCTCGAGCAGACGGTACGCGGCCGCTGACAGCGTCACGCTGGCCCGAGTCGTTTTGCCACCGCGCATGCTGTAGCTGACCGTCCCGATTGGCAACCGCCTGGTCCGGGTGACGGTGCGATAGCGCTCGTTGGCACCCTTCCTGGCGGATCGCGCCTCGACCTTGACCTTCAGCTTGGCGCTCACGTTGACGCTGAACTTGCCGGCGCATTGCGAGTTGCCGGCACCCGCGCAGGTCAGCGTGAGCCTCGCGACACGTTGCTTTGACACGTTCACCGCCGCAGCCACGCCGAGGCTGCCCGGCTCGACCGGGAACGGAATCCCAGTGACCACGCCGACCTCGGCGTTACCCGTGCCATCGTCAGCGGTCGAGCCCGTGAAGAAGACCTCGCCGGTGCCCGACGCGGTCGGCACGGTCGGGCCTGTCGCGATCTTCCAGGGTCCACCGGGCGTGAGATAGATGCCAGTCGGCAGCGCGTACCTGACGAGGGCGCCGGTGCTGAGGTTGAGCTGATCGACCGAGCCGCTTCCGCCTGCGTCCAGGAACCAGAGGTTGCCATCGGGCCCGATCGCCATCGAGACGACGTTGCCGAGGTTTGAGAGCGCCCCCTCATAGCTGCCGGTCGGGCTGTAAGAAAGGATCTGGGTGTTGGGACCGCCGGCGTAGGGCGCGCCACCAGCCACGTACACCGAGCCATTGCCCGCCGCGACGATCGTCCCCGGGTCGACGTCATTGGTATCGACCAAGGGAGGCCCGAACGTGTTCGGATACAAGTAGCTCCCCAGCTCGCCCCCGGCGTCGGTGAACCAGACGGAGCTGCCGGCACTGCCGATCGTGTAGGCGCCGCCATCGAATGGAGAGCCGATTCCGGAGTCTGTGCACACCGCCGTGGGGATCGCCGTGATCTGACAGCGAATTATGTTGCCGCTGTTATCACTGATGTACAGCGCACCGTCCGGCCCCAGTGTCATATCTTCGCCGTAACCATCAAAGCTGGCTACGGGGTTCAGTCCGGGACTGACCGAGTCGGCGGCGCCGACCGCGTAGAGGACGTTCTCCGGTTGCCCCTGATCGTTGTCAAGAATCCAGTCGTAACCATCCGCGTCGACACTCGCGTAGTTGTCCGGAACGCCGGAATCCGCTGCCAGTCCCGCCACGACCCGGGTCTGGGCGCCCGTCGGAGTCACCGAGATCACGTTCTGGCGATCACCGCTGACGGTGACCCACTCGGTGTCGGAGCCATCAGGCGCGGGCTGGATCGCCGGCTCGGCGACGGTGTTGCCGCCGGACGGAACGTATACCAGCGACGTTGAGATCGGGTATCCCGACACGGTCACCTTGGCGTCCGCGACGCCGGGCAGGATGACCAGCATCGCCCCCGCGCATGCGAGGAGAGTTGCAAGCCACCGCAACTTCCGGTGCGTCCATTCTGTTCGATGTGTCAGTCGCATAACAGCCAGTCCACCATCAAGGTTGGCAGCGCCGTGGACTGTTACCCGCAAGACGCAACACAATCTCAACCTGAGAATGAATCGACCCGATCGCCCAATGGAAATTCGTCATCACCCGTCCAACCCCTCGCACCGTCGAAGGTTGCGCGCGACCGCAGCTGTAATCGCGGTTGCAGGGTTGCTGGCGACATCCACTGCCTGCGCGCTTGCGAGCACTGGGCGGGCGAGCCAACCGGTGCCGACCTCACGCGTGACCGTGACCGGCACCGCCACGCAGGTCGTGCCCGGCTCGTTCCTCGGCCTATCGATCAACGTCGAGGAGATGGAGGACTACACCAACCAGGCCGACTTCCCCAACTTCGTGAGCCTGATCACGCCCGCCGGTGACGGGCCGTTCGTCCTGCGAGTAGGCGGCACCTATGCCGACACCTCCTACTGGAACAGCGAGCTCGCGGAGATCATGCCGCAGTACGTCGGGCCGGCCGGTGCACGAGTCGTCCTCAACAACGCCTGGCTGCAATCGCTGGCCGGTGCCGTGAGCGCCACGGGCAGCGACGTGATCCTCAACGTCAACGCGGCAGCGCACGATCCGCTGATGGCCTACTACCTGACCAACGCCGCCGAGCAGATCCTGCCGTCTGGATCGCTCAGCGCGATCGCGATCGGCAACGAGCCGAACCTCTACTCGGCCGGCTACGACGGCATCACGAAGAGCAATGCCACCTGGGTCAAGAACTTCAATGCCGTCCGCTACGACACGCTCTACTCGCTGTACGCAACCGTGCTGAGACGCCACTTCCCGTCGTTGACGCTCGCCGGTCCCGAGCTTTCGGCGCCGACCGCTCCGTGGCTGAACTCGCTGCTC
This sequence comes from uncultured Conexibacteraceae bacterium, assembly GCA_963844665.1. Classification (GTDB taxonomy): domain Bacteria; phylum Actinomycetota; class Thermoleophilia; order Solirubrobacterales; family Solirubrobacteraceae; genus Palsa-465. The sequence continues at coordinate 258,777 of CAWJPB010000003.1, read as the reverse complement.
TCGCACGACCCCGGTGAGGTCGGACTCGCGACCGAGCATTACTACGCGTATAGCGCCTGCGCCGGGCAGAACTCGTCCGGTTATCCCGAGCTTCACCGGTACTTCCGGATCACCAACATCAACCAGCAGACCGCACCGATGGCGTCCGCGATCCAGGCAGCGCATAACGCCGGGATCCCCTACCGCTTGACCGAGCTCGGTTCCTCGACCTGTCTGGGCCTGCCGGCAGTGACTGACACCTTCGCGACCAGCCTTTGGGGTCTCGATCAGCTGTTCCAGTTTGTGGCTGCCGGGGTCGACGGGGTCAACTTCCACCTGCGCTCGAACGAGCCCAACTCGGCGATCCACGCGAACGCCGCCGGTCTCAGCGCAGAACCGCTGCTGTACGGGATCGCGGCCTTTGCAAGCGCGCTGGGTCCGAACGCTCAGCTCAACCAGGTCACCGGGGTGCTGCCCAGCAATGTCAAGGTCTGGGCAGTGCAGTCGGATAAGGGTTACAGCCTGGCGCTGATCAACGACACGACTCAGCGTGAACGCGTCAGTGTGACGATGCCGATGACGACGCCCATGACAGTAAAGGCTCTCACGGCGCCGAACCCCTGGTCAGGCTCGGCGACGTTTGGTGGCCAGACGATCAGCACCAGCGGCACCTGGCGGGGCAGCGCCCAGACCACGACGGTCACGCCCGTCACCGGCAGCTACACGTTCACGATCCCGCCCGACAGCGCGGAGATCGCTACGACCCAGCCCTGACGCCGCTCGACAGCGCGGAGATCGCTACGACCCAGCCCTGACCCGGGCCGGCGCTCACGCAGCTACTGCGCCAGCACCCGCAGCGTGCGGAAGCTCGGATCTGCAGCACCGTGCAGTCGCGCCCCTGCGGCCACCAGTTCCTTCAGATAGGTGACCACCTCGGCGCTCACCCGCTCGCCGGGCAGCAGCGTCGGCACGCCCGGGGGATAACCGGCGACGGCCTCAGTCGAGATCCGACCGACAGCCTCCGCCACCGGCACGGCCTCGCTCGCGCCGAGGAAGGCGTCCCGCGGAGCCACGGCCGGTTCGGCGTCGAGCTCGGCCGGCGGCTGGGCCAGAACGCTGCGGCCGCCTGCCGGATCAGCAAGACCGACAGCGGGGGTGATACGTCTGACCGTCTCCGCCAGGTCGTGAGCAACGCGATCGAGCGGTTCGAGCGGCTGGCCGATTCCCAGTACCAGGACGATCGTCGCGTGGGTCGCGAGCTCGACGTGGATGTCGTAGGAGGCGCGCAGCGCGCTTGCCACCTGGTAGCCCGATAGCCCGGTCCCGCGTACGTCGATCACGATTCGCAGTGGGTCCCAGGCCGCGATGCCGGGCCGCCCGACCCACTCCTCGCCGACCAGCGCGCAGCCCGGAATCTCAGCGATCGCTTCGCGCGCTCGTGCCGCAGCCCTGATCGTCCGGTCGAGCAGCAGCTCTCCATGCACAGCGAGCTGCCGCCGTGAGGCGTCAAGTGAGGCCATCAACAGCGAACTGGGGCTCGTCGATCGCACCAACCGCACGGCCCGCGCCACGGCGCCGGAGTCGATCCGGTCACCGGACACGAGCAACATCGCCGACTGCGTGAGGCTGCCGACGGTCTTGTGGGTCGAGGCAAGCATCGCGTCGGCCCCGAGCTGCAGAGGCGATTTGGGGAGCGTGGCGTGGAATCCGAAGTGGGCACCCCAGGCGCAATCGACGATCAGCGGCAGGCCGGCAGCGTGTGCCACCTCTGCACAGACACCCACATCAGCGGCCATCCCGTAGTACGTGGGCGAGACGATGAACACGGCCTCGATCGAGCCACCACTCGAGAGCACCCGCTCGAGCGCCTCTGGCGTGACCCCGTGGGCCATGCCCAATTCGAGGTCGTACTCAGGCGCGACGAACCGCGGCAACCCGCCTGACAACACGAGGCCGTCGATCACGCTGGCGTGCGAGTTGCGCTGGACCAGGACCCGCTTTCCCGGTCCCGCGAGCGCGAGACAGAGAGCGTGGTTGCCCTGGCTGGCGCCGTTTGTCAGGAACCAGCAGCGATCGGCGCCGTAGGCCTGGGCCGCCAGATGTTCGGCGCGCTCGTACGGCGTCGGCGAGGGGCCGAGGTCGATGCCCTCGATGTCCTGCGGCACGTCCAGCAGTAGCGCTCCCGGACCGAGCGCGCTGCGCAGCCCCGGATCGGCGCCGCCTCCACCCTTGTGGCCCGGTACGTGAAAGCGGGTCGAGCCGCGCAGGCCGTATGCGGCAACCGCCTCGAGGTAGGGTGCGGTCGGCTGCTCAGCTGGGTGCTGGTAATCCTGCGGATCAGCCGGCATTGGCTGCTCGCAACAGGTACGCCCGCACGAATCCGTCAAGGTCGCCGGCGAGCACGCGGTTCGCGTCACCCATTTCGAAGTCAGTGCGATGGTCCTTGACCATCGTGTAGGGGTGCAGCACGTAGGAGCGGATCTGCGAGCCGAAGTTCACGTCCTGAGCCTCTCCACGCTCGCGCGCGATCTCCTCACGGCGCTCACGCTCCGCTCGCTCGGCGATCTTGGAGCGCAGCATCGCCATCGCCTCCGCGCGGTTGGACGACTGCGAGCGCTCGTTCTGGCACTGCACGACGATCCCGGTCGGCTTGTGCGTGATCCGCACCGCCGAGTCGGTCTTGTTGACGTGCTGGCCGCCGGCACCGCTGGCCCGGTAGGTGTCGACCTGGAGGTCGTCGTCGTCGATCTCGATCTCGCCCACGTCCTCAACCACCGGCGAGACCTCCACACCGGCGAAGCTCGTCTGCCGGCGGTTCGCGGAATCGAACGGCGACAGCCGCACGAGCCGGTGCACGCCCTTCTCGCTGCCATACAGCCCGTATGCGTTCTCGCCCTTGACCAGGAATGTCGCCGACTTGATGCCGGCCTCCTCCCCCGGTGATGCCTCGAGCAGTTCGACTCCGAACCCGCGCTTCTCAGCCCAACGCATCTCCATCCGCAGCACCATCTCGGCCCAATCCTGTGCGTCGGTTCCACCGGCACCCGCGTTGACGGTCACGAACGCGTCACCGGCGTCGTAACGACCGGAGAACAGACGTTGCTCCTCGAGTTCGGCCAAGCGCGTCTCGACGCCGGTGACCTGCTCGGTCACCTCTGCTTCGAGCGACGCGTCCTCGTCAGCCATCTCAGCGAGCGCGTCCAGGTCCTCGACGTCACGCTCGAGCGCCCTGAACGTCTCGAGCTTGCGCGTTGCCCGCGCGTGCTCGGCACTGACCTGCGCCGCCCGCTCCTGGTTGTCCCAGAAGCCAGGCGCCCCCATCTCCGCCTCGAGCGCGTCTGTGCGCGCGTTCAGTTCAGCCGGGTCAAAGATAGTCCGCGAGCAGTTTTAGCTGCTCACGGATGGACGTGAGGCGCTGGGACAGCGGCTCGGAAGGTGCGGTCGACATCGGTTCGCAACCGTAGCAGCGCCCGTACCTGCACGTTCTGTGCGGCTGTTTCCGGTCCAGCGACTGTAAAGCTGCAGGGAGCCGCCGCAACGAGCCCAACGGGCTAGATTCAAACCATGAGCGATCTCCAAAACCCTGAAGTGCAGGCACTGCTGAGCGCCCCCAACCACGGTGTGCTCTCAACCCTCAACGGTGACGGCACGATCCTGTCGACCGTCGTTTGGGTCGGCTTCGAGGACGGCACCGTGTCGGTCAATAGCGCCCTCGGTCGCCGCTGGCCGGCCAACCTCGACAAGGATCCGCACGCGACCCTGGTCGTCTACGCAGCGGACAGCCCATACAGCTTCGTCGAGATCCGCGGCACGGTCTCCGGCACCGTCGACGGCGCCACCGACGACATCAACAAGCTGGCCCACAAGTACATTGGCAGCGACTACCCGTGGCTTGCGCCCGGCGAGCAGCGGATCAAGTTCACGTTCGAGCCCACGCGGGTCCGATTCGTCAAGCAGTAGCGCTTTCAGTCCGGCTGGTGATCGCGCTTGATCACCAGCCGGGAACAGCTGGTCAGGCGACGCCGGCTGCCCCGAGAGGCTCTAAGGCCAGCGCGATCCGCGCCGGCCGGAACCGCGGTAGTAGCCGTAGCCACGGCCGCGTGCCCAGGGGTTTGGGCCACTGGCGTCGCGCACCGCCCGGCGCCGGCCACCGCGCTGGATCCGCCGGGCGATGAACAGCAGCACCAGTACGAGCACCAGAGGGCCGGCACCGGTCAGCGCCCAGCCGGCCACCGCGACTACGGTCACGCCAAGCCAACCTCCGGCCTCACGGCCGGTCTGACGCACGACCTGCAACGTCGATGGCGGCTTCGGGGGCAGCGCCGGCAGATCGGTACCCACGGCCACCAGGTCGGCACGAGTCCGTGCAGAGAGCGTCGCCTGCAGACGCTCCTCGAACTCGTCGCTGGTCAGGCGCCCAGCAGCGTAGTGCTCGCGGATCTCAGCCGCGGCGGCATCGCGCTCCTCGTCGGAGACCCGAAGGTGGAGGTTCTTTGCCACTGGCCAAGAGCTTAGTGAGACACCGCTCAGTTCTCCACGATCCGTTGGTCTGCGCCGTGGGACCAGACGATGTCAGACGTGCCGCCAACTGCTGCAGCGCTCGCCCGCAGCATGTTGCCGACCACGGCGGTCCGTGATAGGAGGGTGCCCCGACGCCTCAGGCGCCGTGGCACTTCTTGTACTTCTTGCCGGAGCCGCACCAGCAGGGATCGTTACGTCCCGGCTCGTTATCGGCGTGGCGCTGCTGCACCACGGGCGCGGCCTCGAGCTCACCAGCCTCCGCCATACCGGCACCGGTCCCGGCTGCCGCGGCAGCCAGGGCCTGAGCGCCGGACGGTGCGGTGCCACCCGAGTAGCTGACGCGACCACCACCGGTCGAGGAACTCGATGCCGGACTCGGTGAGCGCGTTGGTAGCGGCTCCTCGGCCCCTGCCGCCGGATCCTCCTGCACGCTCACCTCGACGTGGTACACGAGCCGCGCGTAGTCGAACCAAACGAGGTTCATCAGGTCACCGAACAGCGTGAACGCCTCGTTCTTGTAAGCGACCAGCGGGTCCAACTGAGCGACCCCGCGCAGGCCGATGCCGTGCTGCAGGTAGTCCATGTCATGCAGGTGCTCGCGCCAGCGCTGGTCGATGGTCTGCAGCAGCAGGAAGCGCTCCAGCGCGCGCATCAGCTCATCGCCGAGCTCGTTCTCGCGCGCGTCGTACTGTGCCAGCGCCTCCTCCTGGAGCCGCAATGTCAGATCCTCGCGGTCGACTCGGTCAGGATCCACCGACAGCAGCTCGTCGCTGGGCGTGAAGATCTCGCTCACGCGGGCAAGCAGGCCATCGACATCCCAGTCCTCGACGAAGTCGCTGGTCATGTATTCGCCGACGAGTCGTTCGATCAGGTTGACGATCTCCTCACGCGCGGCGTCGCGCATGTCACGTCCCTCGAGGATCTCGTCGCGGTAGGTGTAGATCACCTCGCGCTGCTGGTTGAGGACATCGTCGTATTCCAGCGTGTGCTTGCGCATCAGGAAGTACTGCTCCTCGACCTTCTTCTGCGCCTTCTCGATCTGCTTTGAGAGCATGCCGGCCTCGATCGGCTCCTCGTTGCCCTCCTCGTCGTAGGAACCGAGTCGGTCGAGGATCTTGTAGATCCGGTCGCCCGCGAACAGCCGCACCAGGTCGTCCTCAGCCGACAGGAAGAAGCGCGACTCACCCGGGTCGCCCTGGCGGCCGGCACGACCGCGCAACTGGTTGTCGATCCGACGCGACTCGTGACGCTCGGTGCCAAGGATGAACATGCCGCCCGACTCCATCACCTCATTGCGCAGCCCCTCGACACGACGCTCGATCTCAGGCAGCACGCGCTCGTAGTGCTCGCCGTAGTCGGGACCACCAGGCTCGAGTCCGAGCTTGCGCATCTCCAGCTCAGCCAGGTGCTCAGCGTTGCCACCGAGCTTGATGTCGACTCCGCGACCGGCCATGTTGGTGGCGATCGTGACCGCCCCCGGCGAACCGGCCTCAGCGACAATCTCGCCCTCTCGCTCGGCGTGCTCGGGCTTCGCGTTCAGGACCGTGTGCGGAATCCCTCGCTTGCGGAGCCGTTCCGACAGCAGTTCCGAAACCTCGACTGAGATCGTGCCGACCAGCACCGGCTGCCGTTTTCCGTGACGGGCCTCGATCTCCTTGACGACGGCCGCCCACTTGCCGTCCTTGGTCTTGTAGACCTGATCGTTGCGGTCGTCACGGACCATCGGTGCGTTGGTTGGAACCTGAATCACCGGCAACTTGTAGATCTTCATGAACTCGGTCGCCTCGGTCAGGGCGGTACCGGTCATGCCGGCAAGCTTGTCGTACTTGCGGAAGTAGTTCTGCAGGGTCACCGAGGCGAGCGTCTGGTTCTCCTCCTGGACGCGCACCCCCTCTTTGGCCTCGACAGCCTGGTGCAGACCCTCAGACCAGCGGCGTCCTTCGAGGATGCGGCCGGTGTGCTCGTCGATGATCTTGACCTCATTGTCGATCACGGCGTAGTCGATATCGCGCTTCTTCAGCGCCTCGGCCTTGATCGATTGATAGAGGTGGTTGACCAGGGGGCCGTTCTCAGCGCGATAGAGATGGTCGATACCCAGGAAGCGCTCGGCCTTGGCGACGCCCTGCTCTGTGACGGAGACGGTCTCGTACTTCTCGTCGACCTCGTAGTCGAAGTCGGCGACGAACTCCTTCTTGGTGCGAGGGTCCATGCCGTCGGGGGTCTTGCCCTCCGTCAGCTGCGGCGCGAGCTTGGCGAACTTCTCGTAGAGGTCGGCGGCCTGCTCGGGGGCGCCGGAGATGATCAGCGGCGTACGTGCCTCGTCGATCAGGATGTTGTCAACCTCGTCGACGACCGCGAAGGAGTGGTACGGAGAGCCCTCCTCGGGCTTCTCGCGGCCACCATGCTGGACCTTCTCCTCCAGCGTCGTGGCCATGTTGTCGCGAAGGTAGTCAAACCCGAACTCGGAGTTGGTGCCGTAGGTGACGTCGGCCGCGTAGGCCGCGCGTTTCTCCTCGTAGGGCTGCATGTTCTGCAGGATCCCGACGGTGACCCCGAGCGCGTCGTAGAGCGGTTTCATCCACAGCGCATCGCGTCGCGCCAGGTAGTCGTTGACGGTGACGATGTGGACGCCGCGTCCCGCGAGCGTGTTCAGCACGACGGCGGTGGTTGCTGTCAGCGTCTTGCCCTCGCCGGTCTTCATCTCGGCGATGGCACCGTCATGCAGGACCATGCCGCCGATCAGCTGCACGTCGAAGTGGCGCATGGCCATCGAGCGGCGGCCGGCCTCGCGCACCAGCGCGAACGTCTCCGGGAGTAGTTCGTCGAGATTCTCACCGCTCCGCGCGCGCTCGCGCAGTTCGTCGGCCAGCTCTTTGAGCTCCGCATCCGTCGAGCTCTCCATCTCCGGCTCGAACGCGTTGATGCGAGCCACCCGCTGCTCGTAGGACTTGAACTTTTTGGCTTCGCCGATGCGAAGCGCCCGGTCGAGAAACGACATGTACTTAGAGTACTAGCGCGAGAGTTAGCGGCTTGCTGGAATTGTGGGTGCGGCGACCCAAGCGTGGTCGCCAGAGACTCGATCGGTCGCGAGGTCCCGCTATCCCAGCCCAGACGCCGGGTTCGGTTGGAGCGCCACTGTGTCGAGCGCCTCGGTGTCGAGCGCGGCTGTATCGAGCGCCGCCGGTTCGGCGTCACGAGCGTCGCGACGGTGCCGACGCTTCTCGCGATGGCGCTTGACCTGCACCGAGAGCTCCTCAGAGACCACGTTGATCGAGTGCTTCATGTCGCGACTGGCGCTGCAGGCGCGCAGCGTCACGCCCTTCAGATGCAGGGTCGCCTCCGCGATCTGCGACTCGGCGATCGACGGGTTGTGTTCCTCGAACACCTCGACCTCGAGCTCGGCGAGATCCGAAACCTGCTTGCCAATCACGCGAAATCTGCGCTCGACGTACTCCCGCAGGTCTTCCGAAACAGGCATCTTCCTGCCCTTGACCTCGATCCTCATGGTGACCTCCTCTGAGTGGGAAGTTGTGTTCTCGGTCATCTCACCTTAATCCGCGAGCGGACGTTTGTCGACCCGATCTTTGGAGACTCTTAAGGGTCAGGCATGGGAGAATGGACGACGTGGCGCCACCGCTGACTTGGACGTTCTCGCCAACGATCATCGTCTTGATCGCCATCGCTGGGACCATCTACGTGTTGGCGTGGCGGAGGGCGCGGCGCCCGGGCATGCCGCATCCGCCAGGTTACGGGCGCCTGTCGCTGTTTGTGGGCAGCCAGTTGTGCCTGGGCCTGGCGCTGCTATCACCGATCGACTCGATCGCGGACAACGTCATGTTCGTGCACATGATCCAACACGTGCTGCTGCTGGACATCGTGCCGATCCTGGTCGTGTTGAGCCTCACCAAGGGCTTGCTTCGTCCGGTCACGCGGCGCTTCACGACAATCGAGGCGCGGGCCGGATTCATCGCCCACCCCGCGTTCGCCGCGCTTCTCTACATCGCGGTGATGGCCCTCTGGCACATCCCGATGATGTACGACCTGGCGCTCCAGCACGAGAAGGTTCACTACCTGGAGCACACGTGCTTCCTGATCGCCGGGATGCTCTACTGGTGGCACCTGTTCGCGCCGATCAAGGCCCGGATGGCGCTCGGCGGCATGGGGCAGATCGTCTATATGTCGGTCACCAAGTTCTTCGTGGGGATGCTCGGAATCATCCTCACGTTCTCGAACCACGCGTTCTACCCGTGGTATGAGCACCACCACGAATACTGGGGGCTGACGGCGCGCGTCGACCAGAACCTGGCCGGCGTCGTGATGGCGCTGGAGCAGTCCGTGATCATGGGCATCGCGCTCGTCTACATCATCTACCGCATGCTCGGTGACAGCGAGAAGGAAGCCCAGCGTCAGGAGCGCTACGACGCGGCATGGGAGTCTTACCGACGCCAACTGGCAGAGCACAAGGCGTCGTCCAGCGTCTGAGTTGTGTGCCGGGCTTAGAGCCTCTAATCGGGCGCCGACACAAGCAGTGCCGCGCCGATGGCGCCGCCCGGATCGCCGAGCCCCACCAGGCTGATCTCCGGCGGTTGGTGGCCCGGGAACAGGTGGTCCATCGTCGCCTCATGGATCCGGCCCACGTAGTGCTCACCGAAGCGCACCCCCAGACCACCGCCGATTATCACGGTGCCGATGTCGAGCAGGTTGACCGCCGAAGCGATCCCGGCGCCAAGCGCCTCCACCGCCCGGTCGATCAGCTCCGTGGCGAGCTTGTCCTCGCGCTTGACGGCGCTCGCCCAGACCGAGCTGGTGAAGCGCTCGTGCCCCTTGTCGGCCATGATCTTCAGTAGGTCGGACTTGTCGCCCTGCTCGATTTTCTCGCGGGCGTGAGCCTCCATCGCCGCACGGCCCGCGTAGGCCTCGACGCAACCGTGATTTCCACACGGGCAGAGCCGACCGTCGAGCTTCACCACCATGTGCCCGATCTCACCGGCGCCGCCGCGGCCGTGCCAGGGTTCACCCTTCAGCACGATCCCGCCGCCGACACCGGTTCCCCAGAAGACGCCCAGCAGCGACTCGTGACCACGGCCGACGCCAAGCTTGTACTCGGCCCAGGTGGCCACCTGAACATCGTTACCCAGCGCGACCTTCGTCCCGAGCCTGTTGCTGAGCTCAGCTTCAAGCGCGTAGCTGCCATCCCAGCCTGGAAGGTTGCGAGCGCTGGTGACGGTGCCGGCGGCGGCGTCGACCGCGCCCGGTGAGCCCACCCCCACTCCGAGCAGGTCGGGCGTGGCGGTGCCGGCAGCCTCAGCGGCCTCCTTCATCGCCGCCGCCATGTGCGCGGCCACGTCGACCGGGGTTCCGGTGGTGGGCGTCGGATGCCGGGCCGAGCCCAGCACCTTGTTGGATTCGTCCACGACGATCGCCTCGATCTTCGTGCCTCCGAGGTCGATCCCGCCTCGCAGCGAGCTTTTGGGTGCGATGATCAGCCTCCGTCCAGCGCTGATTTGAGTGATTCCGCCGCCTCACGCCGGGCCGGGTCGACTCCGCGCAGCGTCGCAAGGTAGAGCGAGATCAGATCGCCGAGCAGGACGAGTGAGACGAGCCGCTGGAGCCGCGTCTGGCCAATCGTCTCGACACGGAATGTGGCGCCACCGCGGCTGGCGATCAGGCCCCGGGTCAACTCGATCCGCTGTCGCACACGCGGGTGCAGATCCGAGTCGTCGAGGAACACTGCGCTGAACGGGCCGAGCCCCTTCGCTCCCTCCCAGCCAACCAATTCGTTGTGATCAAGTTCGGGTAGCTCCGCAGAGAATGCCGGCGACTTGGCGTTCTCGTTGATCTGGGTCTTCCAGCGGTAGGCGACCGGCGCCGTCAGTGCGGCGCCCGCGATCTGCGGAATCGTGCCGTTGAGGCCGCGAGCGAGCGTCTTGGCCAGTGAGTCCTCATCAGCGCTCGGCCCCCAGGCCGCCGCAAGCGTCGCGGCGTGCTCGGCGGCAACGTCCACCTCGGCGTGGAGGCTCTGACCGGCACCGCATAGGCGCGCCACCTCCAGTGCGACCACCAGTGCGTAGCCGACCGCCGCACGCGACTGGAATCCGCCCGGCAGCGGCACGATCGGCACTCCGTCGGCGCGGGCCTGCTCGGCCAGCTTGCCACCGGTCGTCGAAACGATCGTGGCAGCACCGAGTGCCTGCGCAGCGTCGTAGGCAGCGAGTGTCTCCTCGGTGTTGCCTGAGTAGCTCGCGCACAGCACCGTCGTGTCAGGGGTGGTCCAGCCCGGCAGCGCATAGTCGCGGGCCAGCGCGATCGGCCGTGAGGCGCCGTCGCCAAGCGCGGCGCATGCGAGCGCGCCCCCGGCAGCCGATCCGCCCATGCCGGCGATCACCAGCCCGCCGGCGGAATCGTGGGGTCTCAGGTTGGCCGACTCGACGCGCCAGAGCGCGTCACGCAGATGATCGGGAAGTCCGAGCACCTCCTCGAACTGCCCGGTCACGTCGACCTCGGCCACGGCCTCACGGGAGAGTGTGCGTCCTGTGCTCAAAACTTGATCGCTCCGTCCGGAAGATTGACGCCGGGGAATACGCGCGCGCCGGCCGATAGCACGTTGTCATCGCCGAGCCGGACCCCCTTTCCGAGTACGACTCCACCGTCGATCTGGCAGCGCGCGCCAATTACCGCGTCCGGGCTCACAATCGCACCTCGGATGTGCGTGCGCGGCCCGACGCTCACGCCGTCAAGCAGCACTGACGCCTCGACCACCGCTCCAGCGCCGATCTTGACGCCGCGCCCGAGTACCACACGCCCTCCGATCCGGGCGTTGGCAGCGATCTCGCAGCCCTCCCCGATCAGCGCGGGTGCCGCGATCCGTCCGCCGACGCCGCCCTCTGGCAACAGCTTCAGTCCCGCGGCACTGAGTCGCTTGCCGACCTGAGTGGTCACGCGCCCCTCGAGGATGTCGTAGGTGGCCTGCAGATAACGGCCCGGCGTGCCGATGTCGAGCCAGTACCCACTGGCCTCGTAGCCGTATAGGCCGCGATCGACCAACTTCGGGAAGACATCGCGCTCGATCGAGATGTTCGTGCCGGCCGGCGCCAGCTCGTCGAGGATCTCACGCTGCAGGATGTAGGCGCCGGCGTTCACCAGATTTGTCGTGATCGCCTGCTCCGGTCCAGGCTTCTCCAGGAACTCGGTCACCGAGGAATCCTCGCGGCAGTGCACCAGACCGTACGCGGAGGGATCGTCGACGCCGATCAGCGCGAGCGTCGCCCGCGCACCGGTTCGCTCATGCTGCTCGAGTTGTTTGGTCAGGTCGATGTCGGTGAGCACATCGCCATTGAGCATGAAGAAGCGCTCGTCCAGCAGATCCTGCGCGTATTTGAGCGCGCCGCCTGTGCCCAGGGGCTTGGGCTCCTCGATGTAGCGCAGCCGGATCCCGAAGCGCGAGCCCTCACCCAGCACGGCGCGAACGCCGTCTGCCAGAAACCCGCAGGACATGATCACGTCATCGATTCCGTGGTAGCGCAGCCATTCGAACATGTAACCGATGAAGGGTTGGTCGACCAGCGACACGACCGGCTTCGGCACGTCCGAGGTCAACGGGCGCAGCCTCGTGCCTTCACCCCCAGCCAAGATCAGTGCCTGCATCGCCTCTCCTAAGTCGTAACGGGCGGACAGCCGAAGTGACTCAGCGACCGATACCTTCGTAGACGAACCCGGCCTCCGCCGCAGCCGCGCCATCAATGAAGTTACGCCCATCGATGATCACACGTCCGCTGGTCGCTGCCGCAACCTCACTCCAGTCGAGCTCGGCGAACTCCGGCCACTCGGTCACCAGCACAATCGCATCAGCCGCCGCGACCGCCTCCAGCGGCGATGCAGCCATCTCGACACCGGGCATCAGCCGACGGGCCTGGTCCGCCGCGACCGGGTCATAGGCGCTCACGGATGCACCGTCGGCCTGTAGCCGCGCGGCGAGCACCAACGACGATGCCTCACGCATGTCGTCGGTATCGGCCTTGAACGCCAGCCCGAGCAACGCAACGCGCTTACCGACCAGTGAGCCGAGGTGCTTCTGAAGCTTTGCGATGACCCGCCGCTTCTGCAGCTCGTTGACCTCGATCACCGCCGTCAGCAGCTGGAAGTGGTAGCCGGAGTTACCGGCAAGCTGCTTGAGTGCCGACACATCCTTTGGAAAGCACGAGCCGCCATAGCCGATCCCCGGCCTCAGGAAGTGTTTGCCGATGCGGCGGTCGAGGCCCATGCCGCGGGCGACCTCGAGCACGTCAGCGCCGGTCTCCTCGCAGACGTTGGCGATCTCGTTGATGAAGGAGATCTTGGTTGCAAGGAAGGCGTTGGCGGCAAGCTTGATCATCTCGGCGCTGGCTATGTCAGTCCGCACCAGCGGCGCCCCGAGCGGCGAGTAGAGCTCGAGAACGGCGTCGCCAGCCCAGCCCCCGTCGTCACCGACGACCACACGATCGGGCCGGCGGAAGTCCTCGAGCGCCACACCCTCCTTGAGGAACTCCGGGCACGACACGTAGGCGAAACCATCCTTGCCGGTGCGCTCGAGCTCGCGACGGATCGCTGCACCGGTGCCGACCGGCACAGTCGACTTCATCACGATCGCCTTCTCCCCCGCCCCAGCCGAGATGGCATCGATCACCGCGTACACGGCGGAGAGGTCGGCATCGCCCGAGTAGGTGGGTGGCGTGCCGACGGCGACGAACAACAGCCGCGCCTGCGCGAGCGCGACGTCGAGATCGGTGGTGAAGTGAAGCCGGCTACTGGCTCGCACCGACTCCTCCAGGCCAGGTTCGTAGATCGGAATCTGTCCCCGCTTCAGACCCGCGATCTTGGCCGCGTCGATGTCGACGCACCAGACCTCGTTGCCCAGCTCTGCGAATCCCGCCGCGGTCACCAGGCCCACATAGCCTGTGCCGATTACGGCGATCGGCTCGCGCTGCACATCATTCATGAGGCGCCGAGGCTAGCGATTGGCGCGGGCGAACGACTCGGCCATCGAGACCATCTGGTAGGCCGGGACGGCGTTCTGCAGGGTGTTGGCGATCCAGTAGACGGAGTTGCCGTTGTGCCAGGCGACCAGGCTGACCTTCCCCGCCTGGCCGTAGATGTCGAGAGTCTTGCCGCCGACCGTGCGCACGGTGTGTGAGCCCTGCAGAATCGGCGGGTCGGTCCAGGTTGTTCCCTGGACGGTGAGGTACTGGCCGGTGGCCGTGTCGGTCTCACCGCCCGAGCTATAGACCAGCGTCATCACGTAGGACTTATGCGGCTTGTCAGCCGTATCGCGCAGCACGTAATGGCGTGGATAGGACCCCGTGTAGGAATCCGGCTCCACCTGCACCTCGTACCCGATGTCGCAATTGCCCGTCTCAGAGAAGCAATACGCATAGTCCTCGGGAATGTTGCGCGGGTAGTAGACCGGCAGCCCGACGTTCTGGCCGAGCTGAGCAGCCTGGGAGTTGCCGTCGTCCGGGTCCGCAGCCATGAACGGGGGCACCGGGGGCGGACCGGCTGCATGGTGCTTGGCCTTGCCCTTCGATTTGCCGCTGTTCGCCGGCGTGGTGGGCGTGGGTGTCGTCGTCGTCGTCGGCGCGCTGTTGTTCTGGCCCGGCGCCAGCCGTGTCGGCGTCATCAGCTGCTTATAGGCCTGCTCGACGCCGGCCGCGCTGTAGGCGAGGTTGGTGGTTCCGGCGATCGACCCGCTGACCGGGAACGGGATCGACTTCAGCTCGGTCCCATCGGCGTTGTATGCGAGGTTGAACAGGTCGAGCAGACCGTCCGTCGAGTGCAGATAGCCGTCGCTTGAGACATCCTTCGCGAACAGATTGAGCAGCTTGGTCTTCTCGGACAGCAGCTTGCCGGCCCCGAACTGGCCCTTGGCCCACTCGAGGAAGTCCTGCTGGCGCGACTCGCGCACCAGATCGGAGTCGTTGTGGCGGAACCGGACGAACGCCAGGGCGCTGTTCGCCGCGCCGCCGTTACCACAGAGCTTCTGGTAGCCGGGCTGAATGTCGATGCTCGAATAATCGGTGGTCGGGTCTGCAAGACCGACACTGTGGTTGTAATAGCGGTGGTCCACCGGCACGTAGATGCAGCCGATCGAGGTGATCAGGTTCGCGAAGCTCGCGAAGTCGGTCACAAAGATGTGTTCAAGGTTCAGGTGCGGGAACAGATTCTTCTTGAGCGTTTCGACCAGCAGCGTCGAGCCGTTCTTGCCTCCATCGGCGTAGGCGGCGTTGAGTTTCGACTCGCCGTCGCCGGGGATGTCGACCTGAAGGTCACGCGGGATCGAGAGCGCGTTGATCGTCGAGGACTGGTCATCGACGCGCACGAGCATCATCGTGTCTGTATTGCCCGGCGACGAGCCCTGGCCGTAGCGGTGGTCTACCCCGACCAGCAGCAGCGTCTCGGGCTGGCCCGGAGCCGGCGGCTTGAGGCCCTTGGTGGACAGCGCCTGACCGGTCTTGATGATGTTGACCGCGTTTGAGACCTGCAGCAGCCCGGCCGTCGCCGTCGCCGCCGCCGCACACGCGACCACGACAACGCACGCGAGCACCCCGCGCCAGACCACACCGAGCCGCGTACGCGGCATCAGCCTCACTGTGCCTCCCTCAGAGCCTGCCCGAGCATCGTCATCAGGATAGGAGCCTCACCGGCCATGACGCCCTTCTTCAAACCAGCTCCTAACGGCTGAGAAAAAACGGTCGCTCGCCACGCACCGGGCCACCGATCGAGACGGGCGGCAAAGCGAGCCGCCCGTCCGTTCAGACCGATACTCAGATCAGGAGCCCTCTGCGACCCTGAGGAACGCCTGCCAGCGCTTCTGGTCGCGCAGCGCGTTGCGGCGGCGCTCGCTGTCCTCGCCGGCAGCCTCGAGCTCGCGCTCGGCCTCGCTCAGCCGCTCCCGCAGAAGACCCGCGTCCAGCTGCTCAGGCGTCTGGATCTCCTGAACCAGCAGCATCGCGTGGTTGCCGCCGATCTGCATGTAGCCCTCGGACTGGGCGAACCGCAGCACGTCGTCGTCAGAGCGATACACCCGCAGCTCGGTCGGTTCGAGCATGCCCAGAACCGGCGCATGATTTGCCAGTACGCCGATCTCACCAACGGTTGTGCGGGTTGAGACCATCTCAACCTCGTCGTTGAAGACCTCGCCCTCCGGGGTCAGGATCTCGACCTTGAACTTGGTGTGCGGCATCGCCTAGTTGTCTGCCTTAGCCGCTTCGACGACCTCGTCGATCCCGCCCTTGAGGAAGAAGTAACGCTCGGCGATCTCGTCGTGCTTGCCCTCGAGGATCTCCTTGAAGCCGCGGATCGACTCCGCGATCGGGACGTACTTGCCTTCGAGTCCGGTGAACTGCTGGGCGACGAAGAACGGCTGCGACAGGAAGCGCTCGATCTTGCGGGCGCGGTTCACGGTCAGGCGGTCGTCGTCGGAGAGTTCGTCGATACCGAGGATCGCGATGATGTCCTGCAGCTCCTTGTAGCGCTGCAGCACCTGCTTGATCTCGTTGGCGACGTTGAAGTGCTCCTCGCCGAGGATGTCGGGCTTGAGGATCGTGGAGGTCGAGTCCAACGGATCAACGGCCGGGTAGATGCCCTTCTCGGCGATCGACCGCGACAGCGTCGTGGTCGCGTTGAGATGGGCGAAGGCCGAGGCTGGAGCCGGGTCGGTGAGGTCGTCGGCGGGGACGTAGATGGCCTGGATCGAGGTGACCGAGCCCTTGCGCGTGGAGGTGATCCGCTCCTGCAGGGCGCCCATCTCCGAGGCCAGCGTCGGCTGGTATCCGACCTGCGACGGCATCCGGCCCAACAGCGCCGAGACCTCGGAGCCCGCCTGCACGAAGCGGAAGATGTTGTCGATGAAGAGGAGCACGTCCTGGCCCTCCTGGTCGCGGAAGTACTCCGCCATCGTCAGGCCGGACAGGGCCACGCGCATGCGCGCTCCCGGGGGCTCGTTCATCTGGCCGAACACGAGCATCGTCTTGTCGATGACGCCCGACTCCTTCATCTCGAGCCAGAGGTCGTTGCCCTCACGCGAGCGCTCGCCCACGCCGCAAAAGGCCGACAGCCCGCCGTGTTCCTTGGCGAGGTTGTGGATCAGCTCCTGGATGATGACCGTCTTGCCGACGCCGGCGCCGCCGAACAGGCCGACCTTGCCGCCCTTCGCGTAAGGAGCCAGCAGGTCCACGACCTTGATGCCGGTCTCGAACATCTCCGTGGTCGGGCTGAGATCCTCGACGCTGGGCGCCACGCGGTGAATCGGCCAGCGCTCCGTGTCCGCGTCGAGCTCGTCGCCGAGGTCGATCGGCTCGCCGAGCAGGTTGAAGATCCGACCCAGCGTCGTCGGGCCGACCGGCACCGTGATCGGCGCGCCGGTGTCCGTCACCTCGGTGCCGCGGGAGAGCCCGTCGGTCGTGTCCATCGCGACCGCGCGCACGCGGTCGTCGCCCAGGTGCTGCTGGACCTCGAGCACGAGCACACCGCCGCTCGACAGCTCCTCGTCGATCTCAGCCGCTGCCGCCGCCGGCCGCTTGATCGTGATCGCGTGGTTGATCTCGGGCAGCTTGTCCGGGAACACGGCCTCCACCACGACCCCCTGGATCGACTCGATCCGCCCTACGTTCTGCTCAGTTGTGACTGCCATATCGCTCCAGTTCCAGTTCTGTCCGAAAGCTGTTCCAAGTCTCGTGTCCTAGCTGACGCCCTCGGCGCCGGCCACGACTTCCATGATCTCCTGCGTGATCGCCGCCTGGCGCGCACGGTTCATCTCGAGCGTCAGGTCCTCGATCAGCACGCCGGCGTTCTCAGACGCGTTGCGCATCGCCGTCATCCGAGCGCCGTGCTCAGAGGCGGTCGATTCCAGAAGGGCCCGATAGATCGAGATCTCCACGTAGTCCGGCACCAGCCGTCCGAGAATCACGTCGGGATCGGGCTCGTACTCCACCAACGCGTGCTGTTTCGGCTCCTCGCCGCTGCTCGGAGCCGTCTCTTCAGCGTCGTCCAGGATCGAGGCCTGCTGCAGCGGCAGCAGCGTCTCGCGCCTGACGACCTGCGAGATCGCCGACACATAGCCGTTGTAGAAGATGTCGACCCGATCGACCTCGCCGTCAACATAGGCTGCGATCAGGCGCTGTCCGATCTCACGAGCGTCGGCGAAGCTCGGACGGTCGGAGAAACCGGTGAACGACGCGACCGGCTCGAGCCCGCGGAAGGTCAGCGACGACGCGGGGCGGCGGCCAGAGGCGAAGAACAGCGTCTGTCGCCGCTGTGATTCGTGCTCGCGGCTGGCGGCGACCCCGGCCCGCACGATCTGCGAGTTGAACGCGCCGGCCAGGCCACGGTCACCCGCGACCAGCAGCAGCCCCACCTTCTCCACCGATTCGTGCTCGATCAGAATCGGCATGTTCGGCACGCGGCCGGCCGCCCCGGCCGCCTCACGCGTCATGCGCCGGATCGCGTCGGCGTAGGGGCGCAGCGACTCGATGCGCTGCTCTGCCCGGCGCAGGCGTGCGGCCGCGACCATCTCCATCGCACGTGTGATCGTGCGGATGTTCTGGACCGACGCGATGCGGTTGCGGACGTCTCGCTGCGAAGCCATGGTCTCGAGTTCCCTTCGGTCGGCGCGCTAGGCGGCGACGACCTCGATCCCTTCCTCGATCGGGTGGCCTTCCTCGTCGAGGTCGTATCCAAAGTCCTCGGCGTACTGGTTGACCGCGCTGTCGAGCGCCGCGACCGTGTCTTCGGACCAGTCTCCGCCGCTGATCTTCTCCAGCACTGAGGCCTGCGCGGATTTGACCGAATCCGACAGCCCATCGAGGAACTTCTCGACACGGTCGACGTTGATTCGGTCGAGGTAGCCGTTGGTCGCTGCGTAGATCTGGACCACCTGGATCTCCACCGACAGCGGCTGGCGCTCGCCCTGATTGAGCGTCTTGACCAGGCGCTGTCCGCGGGCCAGAGTGCGCTGCGTGTCGGCGTCGAGCTCGGAGCCGAACTGCGCGAAGGCCTCCAGCTCGCGGTACTGCGAGAGCTCGAGCTTCAGGCGGCCGGCGACCTTCTTCATCGGACCGATCTGGGCGTTGCCGCCGACCCGCGACACCGAGATACCGACGTTGATCGCCGGACGCACGCCCGAGTTGAACAGCTTCGGCTCCAGAAAGATCTGACCGTCAGTGATCGAGATCACGTTGGTCGGGATGTAGGCCGACACGTCGCCTGCCTGGGTCTCGATGATCGGCAACGAGGTCAGTGAACCTGCGCCCAAATCGTCGTTGAGCTTGACGGCACGCTCGAGCAGCCGCGAATGCAGGTAGAAGACGTCACCCGGGTAGGCCTCGCGCCCCGGCGGGCGTCGCAGCAGCAGCGACATCTGGCGGTACGCGTAGGCGTGCTTGGTGAGGTCGTCGTAGATCGTCAGCGCGTGGCGACCGTTGTAGAGGAAGTACTCACCCATCGCGCAGCCGGCGTACGGCGCCAGGAACGTGATCGGCGCCGACTCGTCGGCGGCGGCCATCACGATGATCGAATTCTCGAGCGCGCCGGCATCCTCGAGCGCCTTTGCAAGCGCCACCACCGTCGCCTTGCGCTGGCCGATCGCGACGTAAATCGAGATCACGCCGGAGTCCTTGTTGTTGATGATCGTGTCGACCGCGATCGCCGTCTTGCCGGTCTGACGGTCGCCGATGATCAGCTCGCGCTGGCCACGGCCGATCGGGATCATCCCGTCGATCGCCTTGATGCCGGTCTGCATCGGCTCCTTCACGGGCTGACGCTGGACGACACCCGGTGCCTTGTGTTCGATCGGGCGCCGCTCTGTCGTGTGAATCGGACCCTTGCCGTCGAGTGGGTTGCCGAGCGGGTCGACGATACGGCCGAGCAGCCCGTCGCCGACCGGGATGTCGAGCAGGCGACCGGTGCGGCGCACGGTGTCGCCCTCGACGATCCGCTCCCATTCACCGAACAGCACGGCGCCTACGTTGTCTGACTCCAGGTTCAGCGCCAGGCCGGTGACACCGTGCGGCAGCTCGAGCATCTCGAACGACATGCAGTTCTCGAGGCCGTGAACGCGCACGATGCCGTCGGCCACCGACAGCACCGTACCGACCTCGGCCAGGTCTGCGCTGGAGGTGTCGAGGCCCTCGATGCGGCTCTTGAGGATTGACGTGATCTCGTCTGGCTTGATCTGCATGTTTTCGTAAGGCTCCTTTTAGGCCTGTGCGACTTCCCTGCGAAGTTGTTCGAGGCGGGTGCGAATCGACGCGTCGAGAATGAAGTTCCCTACCCGCAGCACGATCCCGCCGAGGATCTCGGGGTCGACGTTGCTCGTCAGCTCGATCTCATTGCCGGTCTGCTCGCCAATCCGACGCCCGAGGCTTTCGATCGTGTCCTGGTCGAGCTCGACCGCGCTGGTGACGGTGACCGGCAACAGCTTGTTGGTCTTGTCGTAAAGGACGTCGAATTCGGTTCGAATCCGGTAGATCGCGGGCATCCGATGGCGTTCGATCAGCGCCTCCAGGAAGTTCATGAACGCCGGGTCGGCACCCTCGACCGTGCTGTGCAGGCCGTGCTTCTTCTCGTCTGTCGAGAAGTACGGCGAGAAGAAGAACACGGCAAGGTCGCGGTTCTCAGCCAGCGCGTCAGCGAACTGGCCGATCTGCTCCTTGATCGTGTCGAGCTTCTCCTGTTCAGAGGCAACCTCGAACAGGGAGCGGGCGTATACCTGGGCGATCTCTTCCATGACTGGTTTCCGTGCCGGCGGCGGCGGGCTTAGCCCTCGCCTCCGCTCAGGACGCTGAAGTCGAGGTCCTTGAGAGCGTCCTCGACCAGGCGCTTCTGGTCAGCGTCGTTAAGTGACTTGCGCGTGACCTTCTCGGTCGCGAGCACGGTCAGGTCAGCGACCTCGCGACGGATCTCATCGATCGCGCGGCGGGTCTCAGTCTCGACGTCGCGGCGGGTCTGCTCGAGCAGCCGCTCGCGCTCGGCACGCGCGGTCTCGACCGCCTCCTTCTCGTGGGCCTCGCCCGCCTTACGCGCGCGAGTCACGATTTCATCGGCCTGGGCACGTGCTTCAGCCAGGCGCTCGCGGTACTCGTCCAGGACGCCCTGGGCGTCCTCGCGCAGCTTCTCAGCCGAATCGATCGAGTCCGAGATCGACTTCGCGCGTGTGTCCAGTGCGGCCGCGATGACCGGGAACACCCACTTGCGCAGGGTGAAGAAGACGATCCCGAATACGACCAGCACCCAGATCATCAGCCCCACGTTGGGGGTGATCAGGAACGATCCCGACGATGCGACCGGGATATGTGCGGCAACGGACATCAGCGATCAGAACAGGAAGGCCGCGATGAACCCGCCGACGAGGCCGTAGAAGAAGCAGGCCTCGGTCAGCGCGAATCCGAGCCACTGGTCGCGCTCGATGTCCTGGCGCAGCTCCGGCTGACGGGTCTTGGACTGGATCGAAGCGCCGAACACGGCACCGATGCCAGCACCCGCGCCGGCCGCGCCACCGCCGGCGCCGACGCCGAGGGCGATCGCCTCGCCGGCCTTCTGGCCAACGGTCGTCCCAGTGCCAATGCTCGTGGCCGCCCCGATGACGGGGTGGAAGATCGACAGGAAGTGGAGGAACAGCATTTACCGGTAGCTCCTTGTTGATTGTCAGTGGCTGGAGACCGCGTCACCGAGGTAGATCGCAGTCAAGATGGAGAAGATGAATGCCTGCAGGCCGGCGATCAGGACCGCCTCGAAGGCGAATATCGCGAGCCCGATCGGGAGCAGCAACCACTGCACCCAGGGATCGCCGACCAGCACCCCCAGCTCGCCGCCCATGAACGCGATCAGCATGTGCCCCGCGAGCAGGTTGGCCCAGAGTCGCACGGTCAGCGAGATCAGTCGGAGGAAGTAGGAGAGGATCTCGATCACGAAGATCAGAGGCTTGATCGGACCGGTGATCCCCGCCGGCATCAGGCTCTTGAGAAAGCCGATCGGTCCGTGGTGATACTTGAGCCGCTCCCAGGTGAAAAGCACGAACACCAACAGCGACAGCACAAGCGGGAAGGCGACATTCGTATCGGCCGCGTAGATCTGGAACGACGGGATGTGGGCGCCGAAGATCGTGAACTTGTCGAGCGTGTTGATCGGCAACGGGATGTAGCCGATCAGGTTCGAGACCAAGATGAAGATGAAGAGCGTGGCGATCAGCGGGAAGTACTTACGCGCCAGCTTCTTATCGTGCAGGCTGTCACCGGTCATCGACTCGGTCAGGCCGTAATACATCTCGACCGCGGTCTGCAGGCGACCGGGGCGCTGCCTCATCTTCGCCGCGACGTAGAGCATGACGCCAATCGAGATAACGCCGGCCAGCAGCACGTAGAACACGCCCTTGTTGATGTCGACCGGGCCGACGCTGAACCAGGTATCGAGCTTGAACTCGTTGGTTGGGGTGAACGCGCCGCTCTTGACTGCCGGGGCCTTGTGCGAGCTGAAGCCGAAGACCAGGATGAAGAAGATCAGACCGGCAAGCCAGAGGCCACCGAGCAGCAGCAAAACCTTCTTGCCCTGGCTCATGCCCGGCTTCTCTGCCGTCCTATCCGGACTGGGGGCTGGCGCGCCTGCAGGCGCGGGTGCGGCGATTGCGCTCATCGGCCGTCGAGGTTCCTTTCCGGCGGCGGGCCGCTCATCACACGAATTACAAACGCGACGCTGTAGCCGGCGAAGATCGTGATCGCCGCCGCGAGTCCGTCCTTGCGACCGCCGACCACGGCGGCGAGGATGATCGCGCCGGCCAGCAACCAGATCCGACCGAAGGCCTCAGCGGAGCGGTAACCCGCACGGCGCAGTGAGTCCTCGACCCGGGCCGTGAGACGGCGATCGACGACCTGGACCACGCGCTGGAGGATCCAGCCGAGCGCGCCGACGACGCAGCCGAGCGTGGGCGCGCCCAAAAGCAGCGCGACAACCGCACCGACTACAACGACGATCACGTCTGCATATGCGAGCGCGTCCACGGCTACCCGCTCCGGCGAAAGGGCGTTTTGATACAAAGTGTTCATATCCCGTTGGGCGTGGCCTGCCCAAAGGCTGGGCCGCGCATGCTAGCGATTCGTGATCTTTAAGGTCCGCTGACCTGGTTGGTCTAGCGGCTACGCTGGAACACGCGGCAATCGTGGCTTGGGTATCTGGCCCTCCGCCAGCAGCGCGGCAAGTCCTGCGCGGGCGACTCCGAGCCGCCCCTCATACACAAGGTAGCGTGCATCCCAGCGCGGTTGGAACTTGACGTTGAAGCGATAGAGGCTCTCCATCTGCATGAACGAGTCCATCCGGTGCGCGACCAGCGCCACCAGGTGCTCAAAGCAACCCTCGGGGCTGTGCAGGTACTTCGTGAAGGTCGCAAAGTTGAGCGACACCTCGCGGATGCCGCGTTCGCGCATCAGCTCGATCGCAGCAACCACCAGGAACTCCATGAGGCCGTTGGGGCTCTCCGGATCGCGGCGCATGATCGAGAGCGACATCGCGCTGCGCCCATAGCAGGGGACGAAGTGCAGGACACCCCTGAGCGTCCCGCGGCCGTCGCGCGCGAGCACGAACAGCGTGTCCTGCTCAAGCGCCCCATGAATGCCGTCCATGCCCATCGCGAAGCCACGCTCGGCCTCACCAATCCTCCCGACCTCGAGCACATGCCGCATCTGCCGCATCGTCGCCGCGTCGATGTCGTGCAGGCCACACAACTGCGAGCTGTACCCGGCCTTGCTCAGTCGGTTGACCGACTGGCGCACCTTGCGGATCGCGCGGCCCTCCAGGGTGAAGTCGTCCACCTCAATCACGGCCTCGTCACCAAGGTAGAGCGTCTGTAGCCCAATCGCCTCATACATCGACGCGAGCCGCTCGCTCGCCGCCAGGACCGCGAGCTTCAGCCCACGCGACCGCGCGAAGCCTCGCACCTCGAGCAACAGCTGCGGGAACGCCTCCACTGGCCCGACTGGGTCACCGGACAGCAGCAGGGTGCGGGCCTCCACTCGGTAGCCGACGAAGGCCGTCCTGTCACCGTTGAAGAAGTACAGCTTGTCGGCGCGCAGCTTGAAGAAGCTGAGCGTGTCCTGGCCGTGCTGGCGCACCAGGTGCATGGCACGATGCCGGACGGCCGTGGTCGGCCACGAGCTCGGGGCCGCGAGTGGCCTGAAGAGCATGTAGGCGATCCCGAGCAGCGTTGAGATCTCGACGAACTGGATCGCCCGGGGCATCCACGGCGGATGGAACGCATGGCCCAGCGCCATCACGAAGGCCAGCGCGGCAAGGCCCAGTAGCGGGATCCGCCAAACGGCCGATCGCAGCGTGACCGGCTCGTGCGCGACCTTGAACCCCTTGCGCCCCCAGTACAGCAGCGCGGCGACCAGCCAGCCGATGATGCTCTCCTCGTAATCCAGGCCCTTGAGCAGGTTGACCAGGCCGATTGCCAACAGCAACGCGATCGCGACCTGCATCGCCCGACGCCGGCGCTTCAACAGGTACGGCGCCACCAGCAGGAGTGCCGCGCCGGCCGGCAACGCCAGCGCATGAAAGATCTCGATCGCACGGACCCCTTCCAGCGCCAGCAGCAAATGACCGCGCCAACGGATGTCCGGTGTCAGTGTCGAGGCGATGTTCACCAGCCCGACGATGGCAGTGAGCAATCCGGCAGCCATCGGCAGCCAGGGACGATCCGGCTTGGTGTCGTTCTTCAAGAGTCGAGGCCGCCTGGCGGCGGCGAGGTAAGAGGTGACGCGAGAGAGGGCCCTGTCGAGGGGCCCGGCCTACTCTACTTCGCCGGCTCGACGTTCAAGCCTTCGAGCCGGTCGCGGACCCGCTCGGCGCGGGCGCTCAGGTCGGCCTCGAGCGTGGTCAGCTCCTCGATCCGGCCACGCACCAGCGTCAGCTGCGTCGCGAGGTGGCCTGAGGACTCGAGCAACAGCGCGTGCTGGCGGCGGGGGTCGTCGGTCTCCTGAAATTCACGTCGGATGTCCGCCCGGGCGGTCTCCGCCTCGAGCAGCTGAGAGAGCTGTTCGAGACTGAGGCCCAGCAGGTTCCGCAGGCGCACAATCTCGAGGATCCGCTCGACGTCGACCTGGTCGTAGCAACGGTGCTTGCCCAGCTGGCGTTCGGTCCCGCCTGACAGCAGTCCGATCTCCTCGTAGTAGCGGATCGTCCGCGGAGTCGTGCCCGTGAGCTCGGCAACCTCGCCGATCCGCATCGCGCGCTTCGGCTCTCCCACTTCGGCCATAGCCGGCTCGCCAGCGGGCGAAGCCGGCTCAGCGGGCAGATGCTCGGTCCAAGCGCCCATCAGACCGTCACCGCCTGTGAGCCCGGCTGCGGCTCAACCGCTTGATTCCAATCGACCGCCTCAGCCGGCTCGACCGCCTCGACGGCCTCGACGGCCACATGCTTGGGTCGCGCCAGCGCGACCACTGCGCCGACCAGGGAGAGCCCGGCCATGCACCACAGCGCCAGGTGGATGTTGGCCAGGAAAGGCGCCAGCTCAGCGTCAGAGATCCGGGTTCCGAACCCGGAGAAGATGCTGAACAGCACCGTCGGTGAGATCCCCGAGGTGAGAACCGCCATCACAAAGGCGATCGAGAGCACGGCGCCGGTGTTCTGCACGAGCACGCGCGCACCCGAGGCGATTCCTCGCCGGTGCGGCGCGACGACCCCCATCATCGCGGCGGTGTTGGGCGAGTTGAACATGCCCGAGCCGACGCCGACGATGAACATAAACAGGCCCGGCAGCCAGTAGCTCGTTCCGGCCTCGAGTGTCGTCATCAGCGCCAGACCGGCAGCGGTCATGAGCATCCCGATCGAGGCCAGCGCGCGCGAGCCGTTGCGGTCGGCATAGATGCCGGCCAACGGTGAGGAGATCAGCATCCCCAACGCAAGCGGTGCGAGCTTCAGGCCGGCCATGATCGGAGTGTCGCCCTGCACACCCTGGAAGTAGAAGACGAAGATGAACATCAGCGCGAAGCGCGCCAGACCATTGAGGAAGGCAGCAGCAGCAGCAGCGCTGAATAGGCGGTTCTTGAAGATCGAGAGGTCGAGCATCGGCGAGGAGACACGCTGCTCGACGACGACGAACAGGGGCAGGAAGATCACGGCGGCGGCAAGCCCGCCGAAGACGACCAGTCCGTGCCAGCCCTCAATCCCACCCTTGGAGACGCCGAGCACCAGGCCGGTGAGGCCGAACAGGAACGTGATCGTGCCGAGCGTGTCGAAGCTGGTGTCCTCACTTCGGCCGGTGATCTCGCGGAGGATCGCGAACGCCCAGATGCTGCCGATCAGGCCGAACGGGACGTTGAACCAGAAGACCCAATGCCACGAGATGTCGACCAGCGCACCGCCCAGCACCGGACCGATCACGAGGCCGATCGCGGCGACCATCGTATTGGTGCCCATCGCCACGCCGAGCTGCTCACGCGGGAAGGCATCGGTCACGATCGCGGCTGCGTTGGCAAACAGGAACGCGCCGCCGATGCCCTGGGCGACCCGCCAGGCGATCAGCTCAACGCCGCCGCTCGAAAAGCCGGCGCCGAGCGACGCGGCTGCGAATAGCAGGAAGCCGGCGATATAGGCGTTCTTGCGACCAAACTGGTCAGACAGTCTCCCGGCACTGAGCACCAGAACGGTCGACGCGATCATGTATACGAGGATCACCCACACCAGGGTCAGCAGGCTCGTGTGCAGGCTGCGCTCGAGGTCCGGCAGCGCGATGATCAGGGTGCCGGAGTTCACAGTCGCGAGCAGCATGCCGACGCTCGTGCACGACAGAGCCCACCACTTGTAGTGATCATGATCCGAATCCACACCGAATCGGCGGACCGGCCCCCTGGCGGTACTCGTCGCTGACATTGCGCCCCTTCGTCGAGGAAGTGCTTTCTTACGTAAACGTCAGTTTAGCACCGCCCGGGGTGTGCGCCCCGGGTCAGGTGTCGAGATGCCTTGCGAAATTGGCTCCTCTGCGGTCCTGTGCAGCCCTCTACGGCCCCGGTGAGGCCCGCTACGGTCCCTGGGGGTGCAAGCCGCTATGGCTCCCCGGTTCAGCCCGCCACGCCCCCCCGGGCTACGGCCCCCTACGGCTCGAATGCGGCGACGGTCGCGATCACCACGTACATCGCGATCAGCGCAGCACCTTCGAAGCGCGTGCCCTCGCCGTCACCGGTGATCTGCCAGATCAAGATCGTCGTTCCGATCAGCGCGCCGATCCAGACCGGTTGCAGCGCGAACGTCAACCGGCTGGCGGTGAGCAGCGAGACAAGCACCAGCAGCGGGTACAGGAACGCGGCGATCTGCCCGACCGAGTTCTTGACGACGCTGATCGCGAGGTCGCTGCGACCACGGGCGGCGAGGTAGATCCCTGCCACGTGCTCGACGGCGTTCCCCGCGATCGCCACGATCACGATTCCGGCGAAGGTCTGCGAGATATGCAGCGTGTGGATCGTCGGCTCAAGCGCGTGCACAAACCAGTCGGACACGAACGCAGAACCGAGCCCGGCTGCTACGACGAGCGCCAGTGCGATCCGCAGGGGGATGCGCGCCTGCTCACCGTCCTGCGGCGGTGGACTGTCGCCCCGTAGCGAGCCGTACATCCAGATGCCATAGACGATCAGCATCGCGATCGCACCGACGATCGAGAGCGTCTCTATATGCGCGCTGAGCGCGTCACGCGTTGAGGACGCGACGCCGATCAGCACGATCGTGAATGAGGCGGTGAGCATCAGCGTCGCGGTGTCATTCGGGAGCCGTGGGCTGAAACGCATCACCCCGTCATCTGCCCTCGCACTGCCGGCGATCAGAACCATACCCAGGACCAACAGCGCGTTGACGAGGATCGAGCCGAGGATCGCCATCTGGGCGACGGTTGTGTCGTGAGCCTGCAGGGCGAACAGCACGACGAAGAACTCCGGGAGGTTGCCGACCGTCGCCTGCAGGGCACCCGTCGCAGCCGGCCCGAAGTGAAGACCGACCTGCTCGATCGAGAAGGACACGGTCCATGCCTGGCCGGCCAGCGCGAGCGCGGCCATCACGAATGCGACCACGTGCGACACGCCGCTCGCATAGCGGGCCACGCCGGCGAGGATCGTCAGCAGCAGGACGACGGCGAGCAACGCCCGCTCTCTGTTTGTCACTCGTGGTGCTCCGACCGCATCAGTCGCTGTACCCGGGTCGCATCAGTCGTGGTACTCCGGGTGCTTCACCGCGTCGAACTCGCCGGTCTCGATGTCGCGCTCGACGCTCGCAACGATCTCGAAGTCGGTCGTGTCCGGATCGACCTTGCGCAGCTGGATCGCGCGCAGGCTCTTCAGTTTGAAGATCTCGAGCACGTAGATCAGATAGACGCTGGCAATTGCTGCTAACAGCAGGATGGCGGCCATGACGATGCTCCAGCCAAGGTAGTAGTGGCCATTGCTGTTGTCGTACGGGATGAAGTGCAACGCCAACGCGACCCCTGCGAGCATGGCCGTCCAGCCGTAGAGATAGGCGACGGTCTTGCGCTGGCTGAACCCGATCGCGGCCATACGGTGGTGGAAATGCGTGGCGTCCGCCGTCCACGGCTTCTTGCGGTACTTGAGCCGCTTGGCCACCACAAACCCGGTGTCCAAGAACGGCACCGCCAGAACGAGCAGGGGAAGCCACAGGACGACGACGGCGTTTGTCTTCAGTGAGCCGATCACCGCGGCGACCCCCAGCAGATATCCCAGCAGGTTCGCGCCGGTATCGCCCATGAAGATCTTGGCCGGATAGAAGTTGTGAAACAGAAAGCCGAGCGAGGCGCCCGCCGTGATCGCCGCCAGCACCGCCCCGGCGCTGCTGCCGCCTTGGAGGCTGAAGGCGATAATCGCGAACGCGATCCCGTCGATCGTGCAGACCCCGGCGGCGAGGCCGTCGACGCCGTCTGAGAAGTTCACGATGTTCATCAGCGCCACCAGCCAGATCACCGTCAGCGGGTCGGCCGCGCCGACGAACTGCAACGAGCCGATGAACGGGATCGTCAGGTCGTTGATGACAACGCCGCCGACGACGGCCACGACGGCTGCTCCGACCTGTCCGATCAGCTTGACGCCCGGCGGCAGATTGACGGCGTCATCGATGGCGCCGACCAGCGCGATCAGGGCGGCGCCGCCGATAACCACCCAGGTGTGCACGATCTCGGCCGACCCGTGAGCGGCGTGCGGCGGCGGCTTGAGTGCGATCGTGCTCGGCATCCAGATCAGGGCTGCGATGACAACGCCGGCGAGAATCGCCAGGCCACCCAGCTCCGGCGTGGGTTTACGCGCGAGGCCGCGGTCCGACGGATAGGCGATCGCGCCGACGCGCCACGCTAACCGACCCGCGAGCGGCGTCAGCAGAGCCGCGACCGCAGCGGCGACGAGAAAGGCAAATACGGCATCCCAGTAGAGCATCTGGCCGCATAAGCATGCCAGCAGTAGCCGACCCGATGGATGAGAGCCCCTCGTTCAGGCGGTCTGGCGTGTCGTTCAGGCGGTCTGGCGGGCCGTTCCAGCGGACCGGCGTGGCGTTCCAGCGGACCGGCGCGGCGTTCCAGCGGACCGGCGTGTCGTTCCAGCGTGTCGTTGAGGCGCGATCCCGAACCCCCGAACCGACAGCCAGTCGTGGCTCTTGGGGATTCGAAGGCATGCAGGACGCTCCGGCTCCCGTAGATCGGTCCGAGCGCGAGCTGTGGGAGTTGGGGGTGCGCGATCCGGCGGGCGCGTGGCACATGCCGAGCGACGCACCGGCCCGCGTGCGCTACGTAGGCCGAGCGACGCACCGGCCCGCGTGCGCCACGTAGGCCGAGCGACGCGGGCGCGCGACGCGCCATACCGGATACGTAACGCCCCACCGGCATGCAGATCAGACAGCCAGCGCGGCGGCGAGTCGTGCGATCACAGCGTATGGCGTGTGGTCGAGCTGCCTCGCCGTGATTCTGAGCACGCGATATCCGGCGGCGACCAGCCGCTGATCCCTAAGGCGGTCCGTCTCGAACGCGGTGCGGTGTCCGTGAAAGCCGAACCCGTCGAACTCGACAATCAGCTTCTGCTCGGGCCAGAGCATGTCCACTTCATGGTCTTTGACTTTTGTGTTGACGATCGGTACTGAAAGGTCGGCGGCTCTGATCAGCCGCAGCAAGGCGCGCTCGTAGCGTGAGCGGGTGAGCGTCGGCTTAGAACCCTGGCCGATCAGCACGCGGAGCCTCGACACACCCGGGCTACAAGGAGCACGCCCGATCGCCGCCAGTATCTGGTCGGGAGTCGTGAGCTTTCGTCTCAGCGCGATCGCATAGGCCGCCTCGAGTTCGTGAACGTCGAGCACACCGGCAAGGTCTAGGAGCGTCCGCGCGACCGCGGTGACAGCGAGGTTCTGCGTTAACCGGACGTCGCCCGCGGCGAGGACAGTCCGTCGGTGGACCGTCAGGCCTGGGCGAGACCGTGCGTCGATGCCGACCACGGTGATCTCCAGCGCGGGGTTGTCGTCCTCCGACAGCCCCCAAAGCACCCCAGCGGTTCGGTGACTCAGCACGCCGCGCCCGTCGAAGTGCATCACGGCTGCCATCTCGGCTGCCCACGGTTCCAAGCGCGGACGCCCGACAACATAAACGTCCCTGAACAGCGCGTGAAGCCGCTTTGTCCTCAGCCTGTGCTTGATCGCGTTCCCGGTGATGCCTGCCTCGATCAGCTGCCTGCGGTGCACCAACCCGCGCTGCCGTTCGGCGATCCGAGCAATCTCAACGTCTCCGCGGCCCTGGACCCGCTCCAACCCCCACAGCCCGGCCGTGATCCGAGGCTTGGTTGTTGGGGCGTCGTCCACGCTCCCCAACGCCCGCCGGTCGTGAGCAGCTCGAACGTTGGGGGTTCGGGAGGGTCCAGCGACTGAACGCATTCGATGGACTATCGCGGTCACGATTCGTCATCGGGCCAAATGCGCCTGCGTTGGCACACATTCGACACGGTCTCGGGAGACTCGACACAGTTCCGGCACATTCGACACAGTCTCGGCACACGTGTGACCCCCCTCTCGGAGAAGCCCCGCCACCGCGGCAAGCGCGGTCCCACGTGTCCCCGCGATTCGCCTGCACCATGACGCCGTGTCGAACGGGGGCGTGACTCGGGTCGCCACAGGCCCACCCAAGGTCGTCCTCAGCGACCCTCAGCGGCCACCGAAAACCGCCAGAGGGGCGGACTCAGGCCGGCGTTGCGTACGGCGTCAGCCCCGCGTACAGCGGGTAGCGATCCGCGATCGCAGCAGCCCGATCGCTGAGCTCGGCGCTGCGGGCGTCGAAGTCGCCCGGTGACAGCGCCGCAGAGATGATCTCGCCAATCTCATTGAAGTCAGCCACCTGCAGCCCACGCGTGGCCAGGGCGGGCGTGCCGATCCGCAGGCCGGAGGTCACCATCGGCGGCCGCGGGTCGAACGGGATCGCGTTGCGGTTGACGGTGATCCCGACCGAGTGCAGGCGATCCTCGGCCTGCTGGCCGTCGAGCTCAGACTCGCGCAGGTCCACGAGGATCAGATGCACGTCGGTGCCACCCGTGAGCACTGAGACGCCGTTGCCGGCACCGAGCATCGCCTCGGCGAGCTGGTTTGCACCGTCCAGGGTCCGCTGCTGACGTTCACGGAACGCATCCGACGAGGCGATCTTGAGCGCCACCGCCTTGGCGGCGATCACATGCTCCAGCGGTCCACCCTGTTGCCCGGGGAACACCGCTGAATCGATCTTCTTGGCGTATTCCTCGCGGCACAGGATCATCCCGGATCGCGGTCCGCCGATTGTCTTGTGGATGGTGGTGGCGACGACATCCGCGTGCGGCACCGGCGAAGGGTGCAATCCCGCCGCAACCAGACCGGCAAAGTGGGCCATGTCCACGAACAGATACGCACCGACCTCATCGGCGATCTCCCTAAATCGGGCGAAGTCGAGGTGCCGCGGATATGCAGACCAGCCGGCGACGATCATCTTCGGCTGCTGCTCGCGCGCGATCCGAGCAACCTCATCCATGTCGATCCGGCTGGTCTCGCGGTTGACCCCGTAGGTGACGATCTCGTACAGCCGCCCGGAAGCGTTCAGCTTCATGCCGTGGGTGAGGTGTCCGCCGTGGGACAGCTCGAGCCCCATCAGCCTGTCTCCAGGCTGCAACAGGGCGTGGTAGACGGCGATGTTGGCCTGGGCGCCGGCATGGGGCTGAACGTTCGCGTGCTCGGCGCCAAACAGCGACTTGGCACGGTCGATCGCGAGCTGTTCGGACATATCGACGTACTCGCAGCCACCGTAGTACCGCCGTCCGGGGTAGCCCTCGGCGTACTTATTCGTCAGCACCGACCCCTGTGCCTCCAGCACCGATACGGGCACGAAGTTCTCGGACGCGATCATCTCGAGCGTCCTCTGCTGGCGCCCAAGCTCGAGACTCAGGATCTCCGCGATCTCAGGATCCACCTCGGCGACCGGCAAATTGAAGTAATCAGCAGGAAGCTGGGACATGGCGCGAGCCTACCATCGCCGACCGTCGCGCCGCCCAGCCACGCCCCGCCACGCCCAGCTCAGCTCGCGACGATCACCGCGAGGTCGTCACGCTGCCACGCGACCTCCACGGAACCGAACCCAGCATCGCTGAGCCAGTCGACCTGATCGGCGAGCGGGCTCGGCTTGTCATAACCGTTCGTGAGCTCGATCAGGCCGGCGGCAGCATCCTCGGGCACCACGATGTCCCCCAACACGAAACGGCCGCCTGGCCGAACAACTGGCCGCACCCGGCGGAACAGATCCGCCTTCTCAGGGCCATCCAGGTGGTGCACCGCAAGCGCGCTCACGACCAGATCAAACTCGCCCGCCGGCAGCGCCTCCTGCAGGAGGCCGACGTGAGCCTCGGTCAATCGCGCACCGATCCGCTCGGCCGCGGCCGCCAGCATCGTCGGGCTCTCGTCCAGTGCGGTGACGGTCGCGTTTGGGTGGCGGCCGAGCACCCGGAGAGTGGTCTCGCCCGTTCCGATCCCGAGGTCCAGGATCCGTTGTGCGCCCGTGCCAGTGGCAATCGCCAGCTGGTTCTGTAACTCCGCGTAGCCCGGCAGCGTGTCGCTGACCATCTCGGCGTAGGTGGACGGGTCGAACCGGAACCTCCCGTCGAGCGCGGCGACCAGATCGTCCTCGTCGACGGCACCTCGCCGCCTCACCGACCAGACGCCCGCGTCCTCGTACTCGCGCAGATCGACAACCGTCGAGGCCACACCCGGGAGCTCTCCCCCTTCGATCATCAGGTCGGCGCCGGCCCGCATGGCCGGCGCCAGCTCGCTCAGACTGCGCGCGTCGGCAGCACCGGAAGGATTCGCGCTCGATTGGATCACCGGAATCCGAACGCCGGCCAGCTCCGGGACCGCCACGACCCGCAGACCAAGTGTGTGCGGGTCGGCGCGACAGGCCAGCGGGAAGCGATGTCGCGGGTTGCGGACGAGCGCAGTGATCGCCCCCGGCATCAGCACTCGCAGAGCGGCCTGAGTGCGCGGACCCAGCTCGGGTAACCCGGCCACAGCTGACTCGATGTCGAAGAACATCACCGCCGCGGCCTTGTCGTCCGGTCTGCCCTTGAGTGCGTAGAGGCGCTCGATCGCGTCAGCGTTCTCCGGATCGCAGGCGAGCCCGTAGACGGTGTCTGACGGAAACAGAACGATCCCGCCGTCCGCGATCACGCGCTCGAAGTCACCCGCTGAAGTTCCGGCAGGATCGCTCATCGGCGTCCGACGATGACACGCTCTATGCCTGCCAGGTCGCGCAACCGCTCTACGTCGCCGAACCCGGCGGAGCCGATCAGCTGAACCACGGGGTCAGCCTGTTTGTGACCGATCTCCAGCGCGACCAGCCTGATCCGCTCACGCGATCCCAGCTGGTCGCTGAGGCGGCGGATCAAATCCAATCCGTCGGTACCCGAGAGCAGCGCCCCGCGCGGTTCGTACATGGCAACGTCGGGCGGCAACAGCTCGTCGGCGGCGACGTAGGGCAAATTGGCCAGCACAGCGTCGCAATCGATGCCATCGAGCAGGTCGCCCTGCACCCATTCGACGTCGAGAACCAGCCTTGAGGCATTCAGACGCGCCACTGACAGGGCGCCGGCGCTGATTTCGACGCCAACCACTTCAAGGTCAGCTCGCTCGTCCTTGAGCGCAAGCGCAACCGCACCGCTGCCGGTTCCGATGTCCGCGACCCGCGTGCCTGCGGGCAGCGTCAGACCGACCTCGACCAGCAGCTCACTCTCGGGACGGGGAATGAGGACTCGCGGATCCACGGCCAGGTTCAGGTTCCGGAACTCCCGGTGACCGAGGATGTAGGCAATCGGCTCGCGCCTGACACGACGGGTGAGTAGTGCCAGGTAACGGGTGCGATCATCGCCACCGGCCTCCTCCCCCGCCCGCATCACCAGCTGCGTGCGATCGACACCGAGCACATGGGCCAAGAGCAACTCGGCATCGAGCCGCGGTGTATCGCACCCGACCTCAGCCAACGCCGAGGTTGCGCCTGCGAGCTCCTCGCTGAGCGTGGTCACGCCGCGTCTTTGAGGCGCCGGTGCTTCTCGTCGTCCTGGAGCGCGTCGGTGAATTCATCCAGCTCGCCCATCAGGATCCCGTCGAGGTTGTGCAGAAGCAGGTTGATGCGGTGGTCCTTCACGCGCCTCTCGCCGTAGTTGTAGGTGCGGATCTTTTCAGCACGGTCGCCGGCGCCGACCTGTGCCGAGCGCGATGCCGCCTGTTCAGCCTGCTGCTCGGCCAGCGCGCGGTCGTACAGGCGGGCTCGTAGAACTCGCATCGCCTTCTCACGGTTCTGCAGCTGCGACTTCTCGTCCTGCATCGAGACCACGATCCCGGACGGCTTGTGCGTGATCCGCACGGCGGAATCGGTCGTATTGACCGACTGCCCGCCCGGCCCGGACGAGCGATAGACGTCGATCTGCAGGTCGTTTTGGTCGATCTCGACCTCCACGTCATCGACCTCCGGCAAGACGGCGACCGTTGCGGTCGAGGTGTGGACGCGACCCTGCGACTCGGTCTCCGGTACGCGCTGCACGCGGTGCGTACCGCCCTCGAACTTGAACACGGAATATGCGCCGTCGCCCTTGATCGCAAAGGTGTAGGTGCCGTCACCGACCTCCAGCGGCTCAGGCTTGAAGCCGCGGCGTTCGGCGTAGCGCGTCAGCATCCTGTACAGGTCGGCGGCCCATAGTCCGGCCTCCTCCCCGCCGACGCCCGGACGGATCTCGATGATCACGTTCTTGTCGTCGTTGGGGTCACGCTCGACCATGGCCAGCCTGATTTCCTCCTCTAGCGCCGCGAGCCGCTCCGTGGAGGATCGCAGCAGCTCCTTGAGCTCAGGGTCATCCGCGTCTTCGGCAAGCAGTTCGCGGGCGCCGGCAGCGTCGTCCGCGGCACGGCGATACTCGGCGGCGAGCTTGGCCGCCGGCTCAAGGTCTCGGTACGCACGCGACGCTGCCGTGAACCGCGAGCGGTCACTGATCACGGCAGGATCGGCAAGCTCCGCCTCCAACTCGTGAAAGCGCGCGTCGATCTGCTTGACAAGGTCGTCGAGGAGTCCCATCGTGGTCGAGTTTAGGCACGCCGCGGCGGCCCCTCCTGCCGAGTGTTGGACGCTAGGCCACGACTTCGACGCCGACAAGCTCGTCAGCGTCGAACTCCCCGGGCGTCTCATGTGCGAGCACGGCGTTCAATGAGGCGATCGCCACCTCGAGCTGGTCGAGGGACGGCTCACGCGTCGTGAGCCGCTGGAGCTGCAGACCGGGGTACATGATCAGCTGCACCCAGCGGTGGCGACGGTTGCGACCGGCCCACTTGATCAGCTCGAAGGACACGCCGATGATGATCGGGATGCCGACGATCCGGGTGAGAACCAGGATCCACCACGAATGCAGGCCGGCGATCGCGAACACGAAGATCGAGACGATCATCACGACGAGCAGGAAGCTTGTGCCACAGCGTGGATGAAGGCGCGAATACCGGGCGGCACGTTCGGGTGTGAGCTCGTCTCCCGCCTCGTAGCAGGAGATCGTCTTGTGCTCGGCGCCGTGGTACTCGAAGGTGCGGCGCAGGTCCCGCATCCTCGAGAGCAGCATCAGATACCCGAGGAAGATCGCGGTGCGCAGAGCACCCTCGACCAGCCAGAAGGTGATGGGAGAACCGAGCTGGTGCCGGACCAGGCTCACGAGTGTCACCGGCAACACGAAGAACAGGCCGATCGCCAGCACGAACGCGATCACGAGGATTCCGATCCAGAGACCTCCGCCCAGATCCTCGGCCTCCTCACCCAGTTGGGTGCTCGCAGCGATGTTGAGCGCCTTGAAGCCGATCCCGAGCGATTCCACCAGCGCAATCACACCGCGCAGAATCGGGACTCTGAGGAACCTGCGCAGTCGTGGACGCTCGCTGAACTGGAACTCCTCAACGTGGATCCCACCGAGGGCGCCCTCAGGCCCCTCAACGGTGATCTCGCCGGGGGCGCCCTCGGGACCGTCCTCAGGCGCGGGTTTGCGGACCGCCACGGCCCAATGCCTGACGCCGCGCATCATCACGCCCTCGAGCACTGCCTGACCGCCAACCGGGGCGTCCCGGGTGGCGGTGAGGCCAGGCTCGATGCTCGTGCTCTGACCGATCTGCCCGCTCGCGGCCAGGTCGGGTTCCCTGACCGCGTCAGTCATGCGAATTGCAGGAGCGGGTTAGGCGTTGGTCGTCTGACGCGCCGCGATGCGGCCCTTGGCTGCGCGGCGCTGGAAGCGCTCGACGCGGCCACCGGTGTCGACCAGCTTCTGCTTGCCGGTGTAGAACGGATGGCACTCAGCGCAGATCTCGACGTGAATCTCAGGCTTGGTCGAGCGGGTGATGAAGTCGTTCCCGCAGGTGCACGTGACGTGCGCCTCGACGTAGTTGGGGTGAATGTCGCTCTTCATAGGTAATAGAGAAGGATAGCCACACCAGAGCGCTGGGCCGGGGATGGTCGTGAGAGCCCGGGTCGCGCCCGAGGCGCAACGGCTCAGGTGATCGTGTAGAGCGGGCCGTCGCCGCCTTCTGGGACGGTGAGGCGCCCGCCCTTGGCTGTGATCGCTCCGCATTGGACGCAGTTGGTGTAGTTGACGGTGACGTCGACGAGGCCTTCGGCGGGTGCGTCGTCAGGGATCTCGTAGACGCCGGCGGGGCACATCCATTTCCAGGTTTCGGCGAGCTCGCGGGGGACGTGGGTTTGGACGCGGATGTGGTTGGGAGCGTCGTCGCGAGTTGCGTTGCCGGAGATGTAGACGGAGGAGAGCTTGTCGAAGATGTATTTGCCGTCCGGCTTGGGGTAGTCGGTGGCGGTGTCGCCGATGAACATGTCCTGCTGATCGTTGCGGTGCCAATGCAGGCGTCCGGCTGGGAAGCGGCCCTTTGTGAGCAGTCCGAGGTTGACGGCGGGGCCGCCGCGCAGCATGCCCTTCTGGAACGGTTGGCGGGTGTTGCGAACCTCCCAGAGCTCCTTGCCGGTGGAGCTCCGCGCGATCGCGGTCTCATATTGATCAAGCGCCGCTCCGTGCTTCAGGTGCTGATAGACCGCATCGGCGGCGAGCGTGCCGGATTGGATGGCGTGGTGCACGCCCTTGAGCGCGATCGTGTCGACCATGCCGCCGGCATCGCCGACGATCACCGCACCGGGCATCGAGAGCTTCGGCATCGACCAGTATCCGCCCCCGGGCAGCGCCTTCGCGCTCCAGCCGACGCGCTCGCCGCCATCGAGGATCTCACGGACGAGTGGGTGGGTCTTGAAGAGCTGCAACAGGTCGTGAGCGGAGGTCGTTGCGTCGCGGTACTCAAGATCGACAACGAACCCGATCGAAACGAGGTCCTCACCGGTCGTCTCGTCCTTCATCGGGTAGATCCAGGTGCCACCGATCTGCCCGTACTTGCCCTTCAGGTGAAGCGGCCACGGCCCGAGCGTGTGGATCACGCGGTCAAGTGGCTTGGTGACCTTCCAGACCTCCTTGACGCCGAGCTCCCAGACCTGCGGTTCACGATCTGCGGCGAGATCGAACTCGCGGATCGCGGGGCCTGTCAAATGGCCCCAATTCCCCTCCGCAAGCACAGTGACCTGCGCTCTGATGTCCGCGCCGGGCTCGAAATTGGGAAGCGGCTCGCCGTCCTTGCCGCGCCCCTTATCACCAGAACGGACCCCGACCACCGCCCCGTCCTCAACGATCAACTGCGAAGCGGCGGTCTCAGTCAGTACATAGGCTCCCGCTTCTTCGGCGATGCGCTGCTGGTAGCGGGCCAAAGCCGCGACCGAGATCACCTCGTTGCCGTGATTCTTGAAGTTCGGGGGTGTCGGAACCTTGATCGCGCGCTTTGCGTTAGGTAGCGCGTAGACGGCTTCCTTGGAGACCTCCCCGAACGCGAACCGCTCACGACGCCAGTCCTCCCGCGACAGCTCCGGGAACAACTCAAGCAGCGGCCCCGGGCGCATCACCGCCCCTGACATCACATGCGCGCCGCAGCTCTTTCCCTTCTCGATCACCGCGACCGGCACCTCACCGAGGGATTCGAGCAGCTCAGGGTCCTCTGAAAGAAGTTGCAGCAGCCGGTTCGCAGCGGCTAGACCGGCGGTGCCACCACCGACGATCGCAACCCCGACCTCGATCAGATCATCCTCATCGTCCAGCGAACGCTTGATGAACTCGGTCTGCGGATCGACCGGCGGCGGGAAATCGCTAGGGGCGCTCATCACACTCAGGCGCTCTTGCGGGCCTTGATCGCATCAGTCAGCTTCGGCACGATCTTGTTCAGATCACCAACCACACCCAGGTCGGAGAACTCGAAGATCGGAGCATTCGCGTCCTTATTGATCGCGACGATGTTCTCGGAGCCCTGCATACCGACCTTGTGCTGAATCGCTCCGGAGATACCGGCCGCGAAATACAGCTTCGGTGACACCGTCTTGCCTGTCTGACCGATCTGCGCCGCATAGGGATACCAACCGGCGTCCACGACGGCACGCGTCGCCGCCACCGCGGCGTTCCCACCAAACGCCGACGCCAGCGCCTCCGCGAGCTCGAACCCCTCGGCGTTACCCAAACCACGGCCGCCGGCAACCAGGATGTCAGCGCCCTCGATGTCGACGTCGGCTCCGCGCTGCTCACCGCGCGAGACCATCTCCGCCCGTTGGGACCACGGCGAGAAGTCGATCTCCACATCGACGACCTCAGCGACCGACCCGGCGCTCTCACGCGTCTCAAACGCGTTGATGCGGCCGATGATGATCCCCAGATCGCCGCGATACCGCGACACCGAGATCTTCGAATCACCAAGGATCGGGCGCTCCGCGACCAGCTCACCGGCCTCAGCCCGGATCGCGGTGACCTCCATCGTCACGCCCGCCTGCCTGCGCGCCGCCAGACCCGCCCCGATCTCAAAACCAAGCAGGCCACCACCAAAGATCGCGTAGGAATGACCGTGCTCGGAGATGACCTTGTCAAACACATCCACGACCGGCTGGGAAAGCCCCTCCGGGCCCCGGGCACGGAACACCTTCCGAGCACCGAAAGAGCCAAGCGTCACGCACAGATCGTCGGTGAGATCCGCGCCGCCGACCACGACCGCATGAGCCTCACCACCCAAATCAGCGGCCCGCGCCGCAGCCTCAGACACAGCACCAAGCGAGTTCTTGTTGAACGCGCCCTCGTAATGAAGGACATACACGAGCACATCGCTCATCAGATCAGCTTCCTTTCGTCAAGCCAGGCGATGATCTTCTCGACCGTCTCATCCGTGTTCTCGTCCTCGATGATCTGCCCCGCCGCCTTGGCGGGCGGATCATGAAACTCGCCGCACTGCACACGCGACCCCTCCGCCCCGACCAGCGACGGGTCGATGCCCACGCCGGCGGCGTCAACGGCCTCGAGCGGCTTCTTCTTAGCACCCATGATCGCCTTCAACGACGGGTAGCGCGGCTCGTTGATCGCGTCACCAACCGAAATCACAGCCGGCAACGAGACCCGCACCGTGTCATAGCCGTACTCGGCCTGACGCTCAAGTCGTAGCGCATCACCATCAACATCAAGCTTGATCACCTGCGTCAACGACGGCATCCGTAGATGATCAGCAACGACCGCACCGATCGTGTAGCACTCACCATCGTCAGACTGCTGCCCCAACAGCACCAGGTCCGGAGACTCCCGCTCAAGCGCCCTGGCCAACGCATACCCGGTCGCAGCCACATCCGAGCCCGCCAACGCCTCATCACTCAAATGCACCGACCGATCGGCGCCAAGCGACACCGCCTTGTGCAGTGCGCGCACGGCCGATCCCGGACCCATCGTCACCGCAACGATCTCATCAACCACAAGCTCACCACCCTCACGC
Source organism: uncultured Conexibacteraceae bacterium (assembly GCA_963844665.1). Taxonomy (GTDB): domain Bacteria; phylum Actinomycetota; class Thermoleophilia; order Solirubrobacterales; family Solirubrobacteraceae; genus Palsa-465. The sequence goes on along the minus strand of CAWJPB010000003.1, from coordinate 218,865 downwards.
AACCGCATCGCAGCCTCAATCGCATGAGTGTCATACGGATTCAGATTCTTCTCACCCGAACGATCCATCCGCCCCGTCGACAAATCAATACGCTTCTCGACAGCGGCATCCGGAACCTCCTTCACCAGGACGCAGATCTTCAAAGGTGCCTCCTAAGCATCACTAGAATGCTGGACATGCTACCTGATTGACTGGTCAGTCAATCACGCACCGCGCTACGGATGAACTCGATGGCGTCCTCGGCCGAGGCCCCGGGAGTGAACACCTCCGCAACGCCGAGCGCCTTCAGCTCGTCGGCGTCCTCGCCAGGGATCGTCCCGCCGACGGTGACCAGCACGTCGTCCGCGCCCTGCTTGCGCAGCAGCTCGAGGACACGGGCCACAAGCGTCATGTGAGCGCCCGAAAGGATCGAGAGACCGACGACATCAGCATCCTCCTGGACGACGGTCTCGACGATCTGCTCAGGGCTCTGGTGCAAGCCTGTGTAGATCACCTCCATGCCCGCGTCACGCAATGCGCGCGCGATGATCTTTGCCCCGCGGTCGTGGCCGTCGAGCCCGGGCTTTGCGACCACCACCCTGATCTTGCGGTCTCCGTTCACAGGTCCCCGCTCACGATTGACGGCTGAGGCGTGGAAGTTCTATGCGTCTGTCGCCGCGCGTCAGCAGCGCAGCGGTGGCGCCGCTTGCGGCAGCGGCGACGGCCAGTACGCCCGCGATCGTGAGCTTGCGGCCCAGCCGATCAAACCGCAACACCTCCCATCCGCCGTCCTGTGCCAGTGCCGCCAGCCCCGCATCCGGATTGACCACGACCGGGTGACCAACGGCGCGTAGCATCGGGGCATCTGAGACCGAGTCGGAGTAGGCGTAGGAGGCGGATAGGTCAAAGCCCTCGCGTTCTGCCAACTCTCGGATCGCCACTGCCTTTGCCGGCCCGTACAGAAAAGCGCCGCTGGGGCGCCCCGTGAAGTAACCGTCCTCGACCTCGGAGAGCGTCGAGCCCAGGGCGCCGTCGAAGGTCATCACACGGGCCAGGACCTCGGCCATGTCCTGGGCAGCGGCGGTGACGATGTAGACCTGCCGGCCGGCATCCTGGTGCTCGTAGGCGATCGTCAGCATCTGCGGATACAGGCGCGGGAGGATGCGCTGCATCACACGCACGCCAAGGCGGTCCAGGTCACGCACGCGCACCCCCTCCAGCGAGGTGGCGATGCGCGTGCGCAGCGCCTCGGACTGCTCGTCTGAGGCTCCCTGCAGGCGGTAGCGCACGTTGGCGATCCCGTCAGCCACGAGTTGCCGGCGGCTCATCATTCCGGCCTCACGCACAGCCCGGGCGAACTGGAACCCGGACGAGCCCTGCATCAGGGTCTTGTCCAAGTCGAAGAACGCGGCTGTCCGCGGCCGGTCAGGCACCGTTGACCTCGATCAGGAGGGCGTCACCCTGGCCGCCGCCGGAACAGATCGCCGCGCAGCCCAGCCCGCCTCCACGCCGGCGCAACTCGAGCACCAGCGCGCCGATGATCCGTGCGCCGGACGCTCCGATCGGGTGACCGAGCGCGACGGCACCGCCGTTGACGTTGACCCTGTCCTCGTCAATTCCGAGCATCCGAATCGAGTTCAGCGTGACCGAAGCGAACGCCTCGTTGATCTCCCAAAGGTCAACGTCCGCTGCCGACAATCCCAACTTTCGGAGTGCCTTCAGAGCGGCATTCGCCGGCGTCCGCGCGAGGTAGGCGAAGTCATCGGCCACCTGCGCCTGGGCGATGATCGTGCCCAGCGGGGCACGATCATTGGCGGCAGCCCACTCGTCGCTGACGAGTACGAGCGCCCCGGCTCCATCGTTCACTCCGGGTGAATTGCCGGCAGTGTGTGACCCCTCCGGACCGGCCAAGCCCGGCAGCTTCGCCAGCGCCTCGAGCGTGCTGTCTCGGCGCGGCGCCTCATCCGAATCGACGACCACCTGACCCTTGCGACCGTTCACGGTCACAGGGACGATCTCCGCCGCGAGCAGCCCTTCATCGGCCGCCTTGACGGCTCGCTGATGTGAGCGCAGGGCCCAGCGATCGAGGTCGGGGCGCGTCAGCTCCAACTCGTCACCGACCTCAGTCGCCTCGACGAACATCTGCTTGCCGGTGAACGGATTGGTCAGTCCGTCGTGCACCATCGCATCGAGCGCGCGCCCATCCCCCATCCGCATCCCGAACCGTGCGTCCTTGAGCAGGTAGGGCGCACCGGACATCGACTCCATCCCGCCGCCGACCGCAACCTCGAGATCGCCGGCCCGGATCGCCGTGTCGAGCATCCCGACGGCACGCACACTCGAAGCGCAGACCTTGTTGACCGTCTCGGAGGAGACCTCCTTCGGAATCGCCGCCTTGATCTGCGCCTGCCGAGATGGGATCTGACCCTGCCCGGCCTGCAACACCTGCCCCATCACCACGTGCTCGACCTGGGCCGGGGCGACCTGCGCACGCTCGAGCGCCGCGCTGATTGCAAGGCCGCCGAGCGAGACCGCGTCGACACTCGCTAGACCTCCGCCCAGCTTGCCGATCGGCGTTCGCGCGGATGACAGGATCACAGTCTTCGGCATATTCGGTCTGACCCCCGGGCTGGAACGACATCAAAAAGTGCAGGCTGCGCGTCCTGATCGTAGTGTGTGCGCGATGAACTTCGAGCTGTCAGCGGACCAGCAATTGCTGCGCGACACGGTGCGTGAGTTCGCGCGGGCAGAAATCGGACCGGTCGCCGAACAGCTCGACCACGACCACCAGTTTCCCTACGAGATCGTGCGCAGACTGGCCGAGCTCGACCTCATGGGGATCCCGTTCCCGCAGGAATACGGCGGCGGTGGTGGCAGCAGCCTGGACTACGCGATCGTCGTCGAGGAGCTGACGCGGGTCGATTCGTCTGTCGCGATCACCCTCTGTGCTCACACCTCGCTCGGCACGCAACCGATCCACCTGTTCGGCGACGAGGAGCAGAAACGAGAGTGGATGCCGCGGCTGTGCAGCGGCAAGACCCTCGGCGCGTTCGGGCTGACGGAGCCGGAGGCCGGCTCGGATGCGGGCAACACGAAGACACGCGCACGGCTCGATGGCGGCGAGTGGGTGATCGACGGCGCCAAGCAGTTCATAACCAACGCGGGCACCGAGATTTCGGGTCTGGTCGTGATCACGGCGGTGACGGGCGAGGCTCCGGACGGCGGCCGCGAGATCTCCAACATCCTCGTGGAGAACGGCACCCCGGGCTACGAGCAGGGCGAGCAGTACCGCAAGCTCGGTTGGCACGCCTCCGACACTCGGCCGCTCACGTTCACTGACTGCCGTGTGCCTGCCGGCAATCTCCTGGGTACACGCGGACGCGGGCTTCAACAGTTCCTTGAGGTGCTGGACATCGGGCGCATCGGTGTCGCCGCGATGGGTGTCGGACTCGCGCAGGGGGCGCTCGATCAGGCACTCGCATACGCGAAGCAGCGACGCGCGTTCGGCAGGCCGATCTCGAGCTTTCAGACGATCCAGGCCAAGCTCGCGAACCTCGCCACCGAGATCGATGCTTGCCGCCTGCTGGTTTATAAGGCGGCCTGGCTCAAGGACGAGGGCCGCGATTTCTCACTGACGGCCGCGCAGGCGAAGCTCAAGAGTGGGCGCTTGGCGGTTCACGCCGCCGACGAGGCCGTCCAGATCCATGGCGGCTACGGCTTCATCGAGGAGTACCCGGTCGCGCGCTTCTACCGGGACGCGAAGATCCTCACGATCGGAGAGGGCACCGATGAGATCCAGGAGCTCGTGATCGCGAGGGCCCTGGGCGCCTGAGCGATTGAGTTTGGTAGCCCCGGCAAAGCATGCCGGGGCCATCGATCACAGCGATCGCTGGTACTTCACAAACGCACGCTGCGCCAGATATGCAGCTATCAATGCGAGGGCCGCGAGCAGTCCCATACGCGAAAGGACGACGCTCCAGTCGGTCTTCTGCATCGCCGCTGCACGCGCGGCCACGACCGCCCAGTTGACCGGGTTGAACTTCGCAACCGTCTGCATCCAGTGCGGCAACAGGCTTGCCTGCATCATTCCCGTTGCAAGGAACGTGAGCGGCAACTGCACGAAGCTGACCACGCCGATCACAGTCTCGCGCTGGCGACCGATCAGGCCGACGGCGTTCGACAGCGAGGCGACGACCGCCGCGAGCAGCGCCGCCACGAGCATCATCATGATCACGCCGATCGGGCCGCCCTTGAAGTCAGCGCCCAGGATCAGCGCCAGAATGATGATCAGTACGGCCTGGATCGTCATCGAGAAGCCCGCGTAGGCAACCGAGCCGGCGTTCAGAGAACCGCGCCAAACCGGTGAGGCCAGCATTCGATCCATCACGCCGCTCTGGATGTCCTCGACCACGCCCATGCCACTCCAGCCGGCCGAGAAGAGCGCGAGCATGATCACGACTCCGGGCGTGAGGTAGTTGATGTAGGTGCCGTGGAATCCCGGTATCTCCGCCACGGACTTGAACAGCGCGCCGAACAGCAGCAGCCACACGATCGGCTGGATCACCGTGATCAGCAGATAAGCGGGCTGGCGCATCAGCACACGAACGCTGCGCAGGAACACCTGCCAGGTTGGGCGTACGGCGCTCATGCTGCAACCCCCGCGGCGTCGCTGTCCGCCTGCGCGAACGCGCGCCCGGCGAACCGCAGGTAAACATCGTCGAGCGACGGCCTGGCGACCTTGACCGACTCAACCTTGACACCGTGCTCGTCCAGGGCGGCGAGCACTGCGGGCAGCACGGCACCGCCGTCGTCGGCACGGGCGCGGATCGTCCAGCCGTCAAGCTCCACCTCGCGAAGCTCTCTGATCGCCGAGAGCGCTGCGCGGGCTCCGTCGTCATCGGGCTCCTCAAGCTCGATCTGGACGGCATCGCCCGAGAGTTGGCGCTTGAGCTCGTCTGGGGATCCCTGGGTGACGATCCGCCCGCGATCGACGATCGCGAGCTGAGCGCTGAGGTTGTCGGCCTCATCCATGTAGTGGGTGGTGATCCAGATCGTCATCTGCTCCTCCGAGGCAAGCTGTTCGATGTAGCGCCACATCAATGCCCGCGCCTCTGGATCCAGGCCGGTCGTCGGCTCATCGAGGAACAGAACCTTCGGTCGGTTCAGCAGGCCCATGGCAATGTCCAGTCGGCGCGCCATGCCACCCGAATAGGTCCGGACCTGGCGGTCGGCGGCGTCGACGAGCTCGAAACGCTCGAGCGCGGTCGCGACTCGCTGCTTCAGATCGCGGCCGGTGATACCGAAGAACTCCCCCTGGAGCACGAGGTTCTCACGACCGGTTGCGTTTGGGTCAGAGCCGTGCTTCTGGCCGACGACCCCGATCGCGCGCCTGACCTGCACCGGATTGGAGAGCGCGTCGATGCCGGCGACGGTCGCGGTGCCTGTGTCCGGCCGGGTCAGCGTGCACAGGACTCGCGTCAGGGTCGACTTACCGGCGCCGTTGGGCCCGAGCACGCCGAAGATCGTGCCCGCCTCCACCTGCAGGCTGACACCATCGAGCGCCTGCACATTCGGCGGGTAGTGCTTGCGCAGGTCACCGGCGTCGATTGCAACCTCCAATTCACGCCTCCTCGGACCGAACAGGCACCGGACGGGCAGACGCCAGGATCAGCTTCGCGGCGCTTGCCGGATCGAGCTCGCGGCTGACGACACGGTCCAACAACGCGCCGAACGCTGGGTCGTTCGCCACCGCCGCCTCAAGTTCACTTCGCAGTTGCTGCGTGACCAGGCGCAGCACCTCGCCCCGGAGGTTGCGTCGCCGGCGCTCTGACAACGTCCCGGTCGCTTCCACATATCCGCGGTGGGCAGCGAGTTGCTCGAGCAGTGCTGGGACACCGTCACCGCTGGTGGCGGTGGTCCGAACGATCGGCACCTGCCAGCCAGAACGCGGCCCCAGCGCCAGCATCCCCTTGAGCTCGCGGACCATCGCGTCCGCCTGCGGGTGCTCGGCCTTGTTGACGACGATCACGTCCGGGATCTCCATGACCCCGGCCTTGAGCGCCTGCACCGAATCGCCCGAACCTGGCATCAGCACCAGCACGACGGTATCGGCGTTATCGATGATGTCGACCTCCGCCTGACCGACGCCGACCGTCTCCAGCAGCACCAGGTCCTGACCTGCCGCATCCATCAGCAGCGTCGCCTGCAGCGCCGCCTCGCTCAGCCCCCCCAGCGCGCCGCGGCTGGCCATCGACCGGATGTACACCCCGGGATCGAGGAAGTGATCGCTGAGGCGGATGCGATCGCCCAGCAGCGCACCCTTCGAAAATGGCGAGGACGGGTCTATCGAGAGCACGCCCACGGAGCGCTCGCGGGCACGCTCGAGCCTCGTGACCTCCGCCAGCAGCGTCGACTTGCCGGCACCGGGCGGTCCGGTGAATCCGATCACCGCCGTTCCGCCCGTGTGCGGGTAGATCTCGCGAACGATCTCAGCGCCAAGCGGGTCGCCGTTCTCGACCAGCGTGATCGCACGGGCGAGTGCGCGGCGGTCCCCGGAGAGCAACCGCTGAGCGATGCTCGCGTCGTTGGGGGCAGACAGGTCACTGCATCCAGTGCGGATAATGCCGACTCGTGCCGCCGGACAAGCTCAGCACCGCACCCGCGCGCCGAGTGCCGCCCCGCATGCCGCCGAGCCCGCTGGCCGGCGGCCCGGTCGCGTTCCTGCGTTTCGCGCGCGAGCATCACATGTTGCGCTGGGGCTATGTGGTCCTGGTTGCACGCTGGCTTTGGCTGAAGCTTCGCTGGCGGGACCGGCTGGTTACCGACGGACTTTGCTTCGTGTGCCGCGGCGTCAAGCTCGAGATCGGCCGTGAGGCGCGGGTGGAACTGGGCCGCTGGTCGTGGCTCGGCGACGGTTGCAAGATCCGGGCGCATGAGGGGGTCGTATCGATCGGCGCCCGGTCCGTGCTCGGCCAGGAATGCACGCTCTCCTCCTATCAACGCATCTCGATCGGTCGTGAGTGCATCATCGCCGACCGCACGATGATGATCGACTTCGATCACAGCGCCGAGGATGTCGAGCGGCCGATCCGCGAGCAGGGGATCTACAAGCGTGAAGTCACGGTCGGCCACAACGTCTGGATCGGCTATGGCGCCTGCATCCTGAGGGGCGTCACGGTCGGTGACAACGCCGTGGTCGGAACGAGCGCGGTGGTCACCGGCGACGTCCCTGACAACGCCGTCGTCGGCGGGGTGCCGGCCCGCCTGCTGAGGATGCGCGAGCATCCGCAGAACCTGCGCTACGAGTAGCGGCGGCGCAGTTGACCTTGGTCGATCGACTGTCAGGATGACGGCGGGAGGCTCGATACGGGCGGCGTTAGCTGTTGTCGGCGCCCAACGCCGTGGCGATTTCAGCAATCGCCTGCTGCTCGGCCTCGCTGACGCTCTGCCCGTGCTCGCGGTGGGCGTTGGCGACCTTGTCAGCCAGTGTGAGGATGAAGCGCCGGTAGTCGTCGACCTCGGCCGGGGTGGCCTTCGTCTCGAGCAGTGCTACGGCGTCACGGAGGTGCTGCAGAGCTCCCTGCTTGAGCTCCGCGGGCGAGTGATAGTGGGTGTGGTCGCGCTCGGGTTTGGCGGCCGTGATCTCGTCGAGCAGTTGGCTCTCCCCGTGCTCCTGGCGCGCGTCGGTGTAGGCCTTGGCGATCGCGATCGTCTCTCGGAACATCCCCCCATGCTGGGCCGTGAGGACGATCAAACCGGCGCTCGGAGGCGCCTCGAGTACAAGCTTCCACTCATCCTGCGTGAAGTCAGCCTTCCCAGTCATTCGCGTAGCTCCTCTGCGGGTTTCACAAGTCGAAGTCCTCGTCCCCGGTGCGCAGGATCGCAGGTTTGTCCGCCGAGACGAGTGACTGTCTCTCGGCGACCGCCACCTCCGATATCGTCGCGCCATGCGCCGACTGATCATCTGCCTGACGCTCGCAGCGTGTGCCGCTCTGCCGGCAGCCGCGCTTGCGCATCACAACGCCACAGCGTCAGAGACAAAGGCTGTCCGTGCGGCTGCTGTCAAGGCCCGTCAGATCAGCACCAAGCAGGCGAGTTGCATGACCGTGATGGCCTCGACCGCCAACGCGAGCTTCGCACAGCTGTCGTGGCCGGTGCATCTGTCCAAGGCGTGCATGAAGGTCGCAGCCGACGGAGTGATCCTGATGCACAAGCGTGCCGGCACCTGGACATTCGTGATAACCGGCAGCAGCTTCACCTGTCCGATCCGGGGCATCCCATCATCGGTGAGCCGCGACTTCGGGCTCTGCCACTGACGCTTGAGCCTGCCGCCGGGCGCCCAGCGGGACCGGGCGCCGGTCAGCGACAGACCGCGACGAAGTCCAGGGCGTCATTCAGCGGCCGCCGGGCGTCGAGCTTGAAGTCGCCGCTCGTGATCGCTGGAGTGAAGCGGTCGTAAAACGCGTCGGTGATCCCAAGGCGCGAGTGAATGCGATCCCAGCCACATGCAAGTGCCACCGCATGCACCCTCAGTCGCCGTGCGTGGAAGACGCCATAGATCCCGACCGAGTCGAACACCGACCGGCAGAGCTCGCGGAACTCGTGCGCTCGGTACTCGCGCAGATGCCATGGGTTGTCCGACTTCTCCGCACCGGGCGCCAGCGTCAGGAGGTTCGGGGTTGAGACATAGACGACACCGCTCGGCGCGACCAGCACCTTGAACTGACGCAGCACATCCTCGGGGTTGGGCACGTGCTCGATCGTCTGCAGGAACGTGACCGCATCGCAGCAACCGGGCTCGCCGTAGCGCTCCACCAGCGCCCGCGCGAACTGCAGATTCGGCGCCTGGTAGCGCAGGCGCGCGTGTTCGTAGGCCTCTGGGTTGGCGTCAACGCCGATTACGCTCGCCGCCGACCCGGCCAAGGTCGCCGCTCCATATCCCTCACCGCAGGCCATGTCGATCACGCGTGTGCCGGCGACCCGTTGGGCGATCCATTCGTAGACGGCGAGATGCCGGCGGTACCAATAGTTCTCGGCCGGCACGTCCGGAAGCGTGCGCTCGCCGGTGAGAGACAGCGGCGGCACGCCCCGCGGCTGATTCTGCTGAACGTGAAGGCTCGTCGTCACCGGCGACACGGTAACGTCACCGCCCGATGCAGGCGCTTCGGTTGCACGAGCACATCCGCGACGTCAACACTCGCTATCACGACGTCGCAGCCGCAACCTACGATGCCAAGTGGGGCATCGACTTCGGCGAGACGGGTAGGGCTCAGGTCAGCGGAAAGGCACGCAAGTTGCTCGGCTCCGAACTGGATGCCGGCTTCACCCGCGCGTTGGAGATCGGTGCCGGTACCGGCTATTTCAGCCTCAACCTGATGCGCGCCGGAGCGATCGAGCAATTGACCTGCACCGACATCTCAGCCGGAATGGTGGAGGCGCTCCGCACGAACGCCGAGCAGCTCGGCCTCAGTGGTGTCAGTGCTGTTCGTGCCGACGCCGAGTCGCTTCCGTTTCCGGACGCAAGCTTCGACCTCCTCCTGGGTCACGCGGTCCTCCACCACCTCCCTGACCTTGACCGCGCCTTCAATGAGTTCAGACGTGTCCTGCGTCCCGGCGGGCGCATCCTGTTCGCCGGCGAGCCCTCACGCGTCGGGGACCGCATCGCGAAGCTGCCAAAGCACGCCGCTACGACACTGGCGCCAGTGTGGCGCGCGGCGCTCGGAGCGGCACCGGCAGCGCCCTCCGCGGCGGAGCCGGGCACTCAGGAGCACGCCAATCACGAGCTGGAAAGCGAGGTGGACATCCACGCCTTCGCACCCGGCGACCTTCACGGGCTTGCAGGCAGCGCCGGTTTCGCTGACGTGGTCGTCCGCGGCGAGGAGCTGCTCGCGAACTGGTTCGGGTGGTTCAACCGCGGCCTCGAGGCAACCGCGCGCCCAGCCGACGTGCCGATGTGGTGGAGGAATTACGCGTTCCACGGCTATCTCCGTCTACAGCGCCTCGATCAGCGGCTGCTCGAGCCACGACTCCCAGCCGCGATCTTCTACAACCTCCTGCTGACCGCGCGCAGGCCCTGATGCCCGGCGAGCTCGCCACCGACTTCCCGCTGTTCCCGCTGGAGCTCGTCATGCTGCCCACAGAGGTCGCGCCGCTACACATCTTCGAGGAGCGGTACAAGACGATGATCGAGGAGTGTCTGAGGCACAACCGCGAGTTCGGAATCGTCTGGATGGCTGACGACGGACTGCAGGAGGTTGGCTGCGCGTGCCGCATCGAACGCGTACTGGAGCGCCTGGAGGACGGTCGTGTCAACGTGCTGGCACGCGGCACCAGGCCGTTGCGCGTGATCGAACGCCAGCGACACCTCGCCTACCCGGCAGGCGTGATCGAGCTGCTCGAGGACACCGACGAGATCTCCGACCAGGCGCTCATCGGTGCCGCCTGGGACGCCTACAGCGAACTGGTGCACAAGGCCACGGAGCGGTCACCCAAGCCGGATGAGCTCAAGGCCATGAATGCGTACGCGATGGCGGCCACGGTGGATTTCGGCCTCGAGGTCAAGCAGGCCCTGCTCAACCTCCGCTCTGAGAGCGCGCGTCTGCGGCTGGTGACGCGGCTGTTTCGCGCCGCGGCGACGCGACTCGAGTTTGTCGACCGGGCCCAGGCGAGAGCCAAGTCAAACGGCAAGGTCAGGTTCGGGTGAGTCCGGAGTTCGTGGCCCGCTGGCCACGAACTCCCCCTGGCGCGGACCCTGACGATTCAGCCCCGCGGCAGGAACTCGGGAACATCCATCTCCATCGCCTCGGCGGAGCGCGACGGACGTGTGGTCGCCTCGGTGTCACGGCGGCGCTCGGTCACGCGGCTAACCCGTGGCTCACCGGCCGGCTCGACCAGTCGGCGGCCCGACTTACGGTCCTCATAACCGGTGGCGACCACCGTGATCCAAACCTGGTCGTTGTCGATCTTCTCGTCGACCATCGCCCCGAAGATGATGTTGGCGTCCGGGTGGGCAGCCTCGGCGACCGCCTTGGCCGCCTCGTTGACCTCCCACAGCGAGATATCCGAGCCGCCGGTGATCGACAGCAGGATCGAACGCGCGCCCTCCATGCTCGTCTCCAGAAGCGGCGAGGACACAGCGGCCTCAGCAGCGTCGATCGCGCGACGCTCGCCGGTGCCCATGCCGATCCCCAACAGCGCGCTGCCGGCGTCGGACATGATCGTGCGCACGTCTGCGAAGTCGAGGTTGATCAGCCCGGGCAGCGTCACCAAGTCTGAGATTCCCTGGACGCCCTGACGCAGGACGTCATCGGCCACGCGGAAGGCGTCGACCATCGTCGTGTTGCGCTCGAGCACCGTCAGCAGGCGGTTGTTCGGCACGACGATCAGCGTGTCGACCTCCGCACCGAGCGCGGCGATCCCGACCTCAGCCTGGTCGCGGCGGCGGGTGCCCTCGAACTGGAACGGGCGGGTGACAATGCCGACTGTGAGCGCACCGAGTTCGCCGGCGATCTGCGCCACGACCGGAGCCGCTCCGGTGCCCGTGCCGCCACCGGCGCCGGCGGCGATGAACACCATGTCAGCACCTCGCAGGACCGCCTTGATCTGGTCGTACTCGTCTCGAGCCGCGGCACGGCCGAGCTCAGGGTCGGCGCCCGAGCCGAGCCCGCGCGTGAGCGACTCGCCGATATGCAAGGTCGTCTGCGCCGCCGAGGTCTGCAGCGACTGCAGGTCCGTGTTGATCGCGATGAATTCGACACCCTCGATGTCGGCCTCGATCATCCGGTTGACGGCGTTCACTCCTGCACCACCAACACCGACCACCCGGATCACCGGCTGGCCGGCGGGCAGGGTCGAGCGGGTCTGCTCAAAACGCCCCTCGGGACGCGCATATACGTCCTCGGCCGCCTGCGGTCGCCGGGTCCGCGCCGGCGCGGTCGCCGGTTCCATCAGGCTCGTCGGGATGTCGGCCGCGAACGCGGACTCCAGCCGTTGCTGGGGTGAGGGTACGCCGGCCTGACGCGGCTGGCCGGTGCCGACGCCTGGCTCCCCCACCGGCTCCACGGGGACGGACGGGCGCAGTGACGGGTGCGGCAGCGCACGCCGCTCAGCGGCGGTCGGCGGCACGTCGGCAGAGGCCTGGGGAGCTTCGGTCGGCGCCGCCGGGCTGTCGGGTTCGACGACGGCGTCGGTGTCCTCGACCGTCTTGCGGAACAGCTGTGACAGCGGTCCCTCACGCATGCTCGCACGCTTAGCGGTTGGCATTCGAGAGGACCTCCTTGGCGAGCTGACGGTAGGAGTGGGCTGCGATCCCGTCTGGGTCGTACTTCAGCACCGACATTCCCTTCACCGGCGCCTCCGCGAAACGAACCGTCTTGCGGATGCGAGAGGCGAAGACGCGGTCACCGAAGTTCTCCTCCAGCAACTCGATCGCCTCCTTCGCGTGAAGGGTGCGGGTATCGACCATCGTCGGCAGGATCCCCTCGATGTCCACGTCCGGGTTGAGGTTCTCCCGGATCATCGCGAGTGTGTTCTGCAGCTGGATGAGCCCCCGCATGGACAGATACTCGCACTGAACGGGGACGATTACCTTATTTGCTGCGGTCAGAGCATTGATCGTCAGCAGGCCGAGGCTAGGCGGCGTGTCGATGAAGCAGTAGTCGTAGTCGTCGGCGACCTCATTCAGCGCGCGCTCAAGCGAGCGCTCACGGCCGATCATCGTCGACATCGCGATCTCGGCGCCGGCCAGGTCGATCGAGGCGCAGGCGACATCGACCTCGCGTTTGTGGATCACCTCGCGGATAGAGATGCGGTGCACCAGCACGTCATACATCGACTTCTTGAGGTTGTCCGGGTCGATACCCTGAGACATCGTCAGGTTCCCCTGCGGGTCCATATCGCAGCAGAGGACGCGGTAGCCCTCCTCGGCAAAGGCCGCAGCAAGATTGAGCGTGGTGGTGGTCTTGGCGACGCCGCCCTTCTGGTTGGCGAACGCGATCACCTTGAGGCTGGCCGTCACGGGCGCTCCTCCGAGAAAAGGCTGTGGGCTGAGAGACGCATACGCGCCTGTATTCGCAGCAGTGGCGGGGAATCCTTCATCGCTATGTTCCTGACGCGTGTCCTTCCCCCTGTTCAAACGCCGTCTGATCTTCGTCACCGGCAAGGGCGGCGTCGGCAAGACGACGGTCGCGCTAGCGCTCGGACGAGCCGCCGCGGACACCGGCCTGCGGACGATCGTCGCCGACCTGGATGGTCGTGGCGACCGGCAGGAGCAGGAGGTCAGCGTGAACCTCTTCCGTGTATCGGTCGATCCGCAGAGCGCTATGGACGAGTACCTCGAGCTGAAGGTTCCGAGCCCGGCCAGCCAGGCGCTGCGCCAGAGCAGGCTGTTCAGCGCCTTCGCGATGGCGACTCCCGGCATGCGCGAACTGCTCTGCATGGGCAAGCTCTGGGAGTTGGCGCAACTGTCGCGTCGAACCCCTGACGCGGCCCCATATGACCTCGTGATCGTCGACGCGCCGGCCTCCGGACACGGCGCCGCCATTCTTCGCACTCCCCGCACGTTCGCGGAGATCGCGCGGGTCGGCCCCATCGCCAGCCAGGCGCAGACAATCGCACGCACGCTGGCGGACCCCGCCTTCACCTCGGTGGTCGCCGCGACCACACCCGAGGAGATGGCGGTCAACGAGACGCTCGAGTTGCGAGACGCGCTGCTCAGCGGCCCCGACCCGCTCGAGCTCGAGCGCGTGATCCTGAACGGGCTATACCCGGACCGCTTCACCGACACGGATGTCGCCGTCCTGCGCGAGGCGTTCAGAAGCTGCCCGGTCAAGCGCGACCGGGCAGCAATCGAGGTCGCTCTGAACGAGCATCGCCGTGCGCTCGCGCAACGCGAGCAGCAGAGCCGGCTGCGTGCGGTGTTCGGGGACCGACTGCTCACGCTGCCGTTCCTGTTCGTCCCGGCGATCGGCGCCGATCAGCTCGAGTCGCTGGCGCAGGAGCTGGTGCGGTGAGGGTCCCGGAGCTGCTCGACGGCAGACGCGTCTGCATCTGCGTTGGCGCGGGTGGCGTCGGCAAGACGACGACGGCGGCCGCCGTTGCCGTCGGGATGGCAGCGCGCGGCCTCAAGGTCGCGGTAGTCACGATCGACCCTGCACGGCGCCTCGCAAACGCGCTGGGACTGGAGGAGCTCGGCAACGAGCCGCGCCTGGTCGCGCCCGAGCGCCTGGGCGGAATCGAGCTGAACGGCGAACTGTGGGCGATGATGCTCGATCCCAAGCAGACCTTCGATGAGCTGATCGATCGACTGGCGCCGAGCCCTGAGCGCGCCGCCGAGATCAAGCGCAACGGCGTCTACAAGGGCCTGTCGGGCGCGGTCTCAGGCTCCCAGGAGTTCACCGCGATCGAGAAGCTCTACGAGCTCGCCGAGGAGGACTACGACCTGCTCGTGCTGGACACGCCGCCCGCCCATAACGCAGCCGAGTTCCTCAACGCACCGGGCCGGCTGCTCGCGTTCCTGGGCGGTGGTGCGCTCCAGGCGTTTCTGCGCCCGACCGGCTTCGGCATGCGTCTGCTCGGGATCGGCGCGGCTCCCGTGCTGGCGGGGCTCAGGATGGTGACCGGGGTCGACCTGATCTCCGACCTGACCACGTTCTTCGGGCTGCTCGGCGGCATGACTGAGGAGTTCAAGTTGCGCGCGCAGCGAGTCGAGCAGCTGCTGCACGCCGATGACACCGCGTTCATGCTGGTGACCTCAGCGCAGCAGGGCCCGATCGACGAGGCGATCCGATTCCGCCAGACCCTGCTTGAGAGCCGCCTGCGGTACACCGGTGCGATCGTGAACCGCGTGCACCGAGCCGTACCTCCTGGGGAGGTCGCGGGGCAGCCGGACGGCTGGAAGTCGATCCTCTCCGGAGAGCTGGCCGTACAGGTGGCCGCGAGCCTTGCCGACTACACCGTTCTGGCCGATCGTGACGCCGCCAACGTCGAGCGGCTGCGCGAGGCAATCGCGGGCGGGCCGGTCCTGCTGGTGCCTGAGATCGAGCATGACATCAATGACATCGAGGGTCTGCTCGCGATTTGCCGGGAGCTGTTCGATGACGTGAGCTACTGCCGGTCAACACCGCCCTGGAAATGGTGCTGACGCAGGTCAGCCCCCTGCCGGCTGAGCAGTTGCCGCTGGCTGACGCTGTCGGTCGTTATCTCGTGGAGCCGATGCGTGCGCCCTTCGCGCTGCCGCCGTTCACGAATTCGGCCATGGACGGCTTTGCGATCCGAGCGGATGGCACACCCGGGGACTTCGCGATCATTGGTGAATCAGCGGCGGGGGCCCCGTTCGAGGGTCGTGTCGGTCACGGTGAGGCGGTCACAATCTCAACGGGGGCGGTCCTGCCGGAGGGTGCCGACACGGTCGTGCCGATCGAGGATGCCTGGGTCCGCGATCCCGGCAGGCTCCTGGAGGTGCAGTCGCGCGTGCGCTCGGGCGCGGCCATCCGGACAGCCGGCAGCGACGTCGAACCGGGCACCGAGGTCCTGCAGGCGGGCGCTCGCATCGGACCGGCGCAGATCGGTGTTGCAGCCTCACTCGGACAGGTCGAGCTGCGCTGC
The DNA here is from genome assembly GCA_963844665.1 of uncultured Conexibacteraceae bacterium. Taxonomy (GTDB): domain Bacteria; phylum Actinomycetota; class Thermoleophilia; order Solirubrobacterales; family Solirubrobacteraceae; genus Palsa-465. The sequence continues at coordinate 203,283 of CAWJPB010000003.1, read as the reverse complement.
GCGACCCTGCCGAGCGTGGCCGTGCTGACAACCGGAACGGAGCTGAGAAGGCCCGGAGAGCCCCTGGGGGCCGGTCAGATCTACGACTCCAACGGGCCGCTGCTCAGCGCGGCGCTTGCCAGTGCCGGCGCGCGCGTGACGGTGCTCTCTGCTGCAGCCGATACCCGTGAGGCGCACGGCGATGCGCTGACACAGGCGCTCGCACATGATGTCGTGATCAGCACCGGCGGCGTGTCAGTCGGTCGACACGATCTGGTGCGCGAGGTCCAGCAGGAACTGGGCGTTCGTGAGCTGTTCTGGCGGATCGCGCTGAAGCCGGGCAAGCCGCTCAGCTTCGGCGTCTTCGAGCGCTCGCCCGGCAAAGCGCTCGTCTTCGGGATCCCCGGCAACCCAGTATCGGTGCTGGTCTGCTTCGAGCTGTTCGTGCGGCCCGCGCTGGCCGCTCTCCAGGGTGCTCGCGACCCGCGCCCGGGGTTCGTGCGGGCGAGCCTGGCCGTGGACGTGCGCCGCAACCCCGAGCGTGATGAGCTGATACGAGTTTGCGACGACGGCGACGGCCGCGTGCGACCGCTACCCGGGCAGCAGTCACACCAGATCGCGGCCGCCGCCCACGCCACGGGGCTCGCACGTATCCCCGCCGGCACCGGGACCATCGCAGCGGGCCAGCCGGTCGAGTACCTCCCGCTCAGCTGAGCTGAATTGTGATCTGAACCTGCGTCCGGCTGATCGTCTTGGTGATCAGCACGCCGTGTGCTCCGATGTAGCCCCCGGTGCCTCCCAGCACGGCGTAGGTGTTGTCGTCCTGGTCGGTCGTGCTGCCGGCATAGATGATCTGTCCGCGCTTGAGGTTCACCGTACCCACGAAGACGCCGTGTCCCTGCGCGGTTCCGACTCCAACCGCGTCCTGGCGCTGAATCACACCCGGGGTCGACGGCCGGTAGCTCTCCTCGAACAGGTCCCCCATCGGGCCCTTCGGCCGAAGGCTCACGCCATCTGCTGTCACGTCAGCGACCGGAACGGTGACGGTAATCGGAGAAGGCGCGCTCTGTGCGCTGGCTCGTCCGACGGTTGCGAGCAGTGCGACGGCAGAGAGCGCGATCGCGCAGATGAGCGCAACCGCGGCGCTTCTGTTTGTACGAGGGATGAATTGCATTTGAAGCCTCCAGTGATCGATTGCGGGCAGCACGCTACGCCCGGCCCGTCGATCTGCCATCGGCTGCAACTCCGATCCTGGCTCGCCTGCTGAGTTGATCCGTGCCGGACCGCGATCAACCCGTTGGTTGATCCAGATCAAACCTCTGGTCCTTTATCGGCGCCTTATACGCGGATACATTGCTGACATGAGACCACCACGCCGAGATGTACTGCTGGCGCTCGCCGTCTGCGCCCTGGCATTGCTCGAGGTCGCACTCAACCCGAGCATCCACCCAAAGTCAGCCGCGCTCCCGACCGAGCTCCTGATTGGCGGCGCGCTCGCCTGGCGACGTACGGTCCCGCTGCTGTGCGTTCTCGCCGTGTCGATCGGAACAGGCCTCGAGGCCTCACTGGGAGTTCCCGTCAACGAGCCGGTCGTACCCCTGCTCGCGCTGGTGATCGCCTTCTATTCAGTTGCCGACAACGAACCGCTGCCGCGATCGTTGCTCGCGTTCGCGATGTTCATCCCTGGCTTCGCGGTGGCGCTCACGCACCTGAGCGGCAGCGCAACCGTGAAGCTCGGCAACTTTCTGTTCGGCCTCATAATCGCCGGAGGCGCGTGGGTGGCCGGTCTGGTCGTCCGCTCGCGAACCCAGCGGGTGACCGACCTCACCGGCGAGACCGACAAGCTCAAGCAGCATGCCGAGCAGCTCGAGCAGGACCGGGTTGCGGCTGTCGCTGCCGAGCGCGCTCGGATTGCGCGCGAGCTGCACGACGTCATCGCACACTCGGTTTCAGTGATGGTGGTACAGGCCGAGGCGGCTGAGGCGGTTTTCGATACCCGTCCTGACCGCGCGCTCGATGCGCTCCAGGCGATCCAGCAGACCGGTCGACAGGCGATGGTGGAGATGAGTCGGCTGTTGGGCCTGCTTCGTGAACACGGTGAAGAGATCGGGCTTGCGCCGCAGCCGGGCCTGCGAGATCTCGACGGGCTCGTGGCTGAGATCCGCAGCTCCGGACTCCCAGTTGAGGTCCGCATCGAGGGGGCGGCTCGAGAGGTTCCGCTCGGGATCGACCTCGCCGCCTATCGCGTGCTGCAGGAGGCTCTGACCAATGCCTTGAAACATGCCGGCCCCGCATCGGCCAACGTGCTGGTGCGATACGACCGCGACGTGCTCGAGCTGGAGGTCAGCGATGACGGCACCGGAACAGGAGACGGTCACAGCGGTGGTCACGGGCTGACCGGGATGAGAGAACGGGTGAGCGTCTTTGGCGGAGACTTGGTGACCGCGGCCCGACCCGAGGGCGGCTTCCGTGTGCATGCGCGTCTACCGCTCGGTGGACTGGCGGAATGATCAGGGTTCTGATCGCAGACGATCAGGCGCTTGTGCGCGCGGGCTTCCGGATGATCCTCGAGGCCGGCGGCCAACTCGAGGTCGTTGGCGAGGCCGATGACGGCCGGGAGGCGGTCGGGCTCACGCGCGAGCTCAGCCCTGACGTGGTGCTGATGGACGTGCGCATGCCGGTTCTGGATGGCATCGCGGCTACGGCGGAGATCGTCGCCACGGGACTTACCAGTCGCGTGCTGGTCCTGACGACGTTTGACGAGGAACGCACCGTCTACGACGCCATGCGCGCTGGCGCAAGCGGTTTTCTGCTGAAGACGGCCCCGCCGAACACGCTCACCGACGCCGTCCGGACCGTGGCGTCAGGCGACGCTCTGCTTGCTCCGTCGATCACGCGCCGCCTGATCGAGGAGTTCCTGAGCCGACCGGCTCCGGGCACCGCAGTGCCGGAGGCTCTGGGCCAGCTCAGCGACCGCGAGATGGAGGTGCTGAAGCTGATCGCCGCCGGCATGTCGAACGCTGAGATCGCAGCCGAGCTGTTCGTCAGCGAGGCGACTGTCAAGACCCACGTAAACCACGTGCTCCAGAAGCTTCGTCTCCGCGATCGCGTACAGGCGGTGGTCCTGGCCTACGAGGTCGGGCTGGTTCGTCCCGGACAGCGTCCGCTCCCCGGGTAGCCCGGCCGCTACCTGGTAAGCCGCGCGTCTCCCGAGCTCAGAAGATCGAGCGCAGCCTCGTCGCTCGTTGCCCGAAGCTCATCAGCCGTGCCGTCGGGCATCAGATCATGCGCGATCGCGCGAATGTCCTCCAGCGTGACCGGGCCCGCCGACAGGCGCCCGATCAGCCGCTCGCGCAGCGCGCCGAGTCCTGGCGACACAGCGCTGCTCATCGCCTGGGCTTGCCCTGATGATCCCGTGCCCGCGAAGTGGTCACGGGCACGCGCCAGCACCGTTTCGGTCACATCTACGCCGCTGAGGTTCGCGTTCTGCCACCCCCTGCCCCCGATTCCGAGTTGGTCAGTTCGCAGCTCAGGACCCTCGAGGATCGTGATCCGCGTCTTGCGCGGAGTGAAATCGTGGCCCTCGAACGCGAAGTCGCGGTCCGACAGCAACGGCATCAGGAAGCGCACGTACAGCAACCGGTCGTCCATGTTGAGCTCCCGGACGACCTGCTGACCCATGCGCATCTCGACGTGGAACACGTCAGAGAGACTAAACGGCCGTGGCCTCGGTCGCTGCCGCCGCGTCGGTGAGCAGATCATCGGCCACGCTGCACAGGTCCGCGCTCAGGTGCCCACAGAGCACGTCTCTGAGGATCGCCCGCAGGTGTTCCGCCAGTTCATCCACGAGCACGTCGACGCCGGTCGAAGCAGCGGCGAGACCGGCGATCACAGCCCGTTCGAGCGAGATCACATGGGCGGTGCGCTCTGCGAGCGCGGCCCGCTCGGCTGGTGGTGCGCAGATCACAGCGAGTCGTTGGGCGAGCCGGCCGCTGGCCGGACCCTCCGGTTCCAGCAGCGCTCGCAGTGCCAGCAGATAGTCGGTCAGCGCCTCGAACGGTGCCACCCGCTCGCAACCCATCTCGAACCGAGAGAGCGCCCAGGTGACCTCCCCCGCGCCCGAGTTGTCGATGGCGCGGCCGCCACGCCCGGGCGGCAACCGACGGCCGATGAGGTTGCAGAACCCGCGCAACTCGTCCTCGCTGCCGCGCGGGATCAGCGTCAGCAGGCGCGGGCGTCCGCTGGAACCCAGCGCGACTGGCGCCCAGACGCCGTCGTCGATCCTCGAGTAGCCGATCGGACCGATCGCGTAGCCACCCTTCTCGAACAGCCGCAGGGCGGTGAGCACCCGCCGGAAGCGGGTGCGGGCGAATGAGATCGAGGGCTGCTGCACACTGTCGTGTGCGACCCTCAGCACGAGCAACAGCGGTGGCTGGTCGGTCGAGAGAAGCTCCTTCGGCGCGCCCGCCAATGCGGTGGCGCGCACCAGTGAGAGCCCTTCCCCAAGTGCCAGTTCGGCGGTATCGGGGTCGAGGTCGATGCCGAGCAACGGCGCGATCACCTCGGTCACGCAGCGGCCCTGGTAGATCGCGTGCTCGAGCTCCTCATAGGCAGCCTCAAAGCGGTCTGCATCGAAGCAGAACTCGCTGCGCTCGAGAAAGACGCGAGAGAGAAATGCGTACAGAACCGTGTCGGCCAGGTCACGCGACTCGTCCGGCGTGTCCCTTGTACGACGGGCACGAAGATACGGCTCCAACCCACCGATCCCCTCGAGCGCCTTCGCCGCGGGGGCGTAGGTCGGCAGAGCGGTCAGCAACCCGAGGCGGGCACGGATGAAGTCAGCTGTCAGCGGCCGGTAGCAGTAGAGCGGGATCCGCCCGAAGCCGCGACCGTCGCTCTCGACGACCTCAAACGGAACCTCGTCGCCGGCCGTGGTCGCCAGATCCAGGCGCGAGCCGGCGTCGGTCGTGAATGCCTCGAGCAGCCCGTGCAGCGTCAGATTTCTCACGCCGTGCGGATTCGGTGGATCGCTCTCAGATCCTCCGTTTGAGATATCGCTTGCAGCAGCGGCTGGGCTGCTCAGACAGCCGCGAGCGCGGCGTCGACCGCGATCTCGCAGCCGTCGCTCAGCCACTGAAGCCCGTACGCCCGCATGTCGTCGATCAGAGGAACCAGCGCGCGGCCCTTCTCGGTCAGTGCGTACTCGACCCGTGGCGGCACCTCCGGGAAGGTCGAGCGGACAACGACGCCCTCCTCTTCGAGCGCGCGCAGGCGCAGGCTGAGCGTGCGTGGGCTGATCCCCTCAAGTGAGCGCTCGAGCTCACAGAAGCGCGACTGGCCCTCAGACAGCTCCTTGATCAGCAGCAGCGTCCACTTGCCGCAGACGACCTCTGCGGTGCGACAGACCGGACATGTGTCAGGAGACGACATTCTGGTCAGTCAGTTTAGAAGGTGGCGCTTCATCCAGTGAAGTGAAGGCTTGCACGGCTTTTTCGGGCGGCGCCCACCCGAACGTGGGCGCGATATGGCGCGCGATCGTGTCGAGCATCGTCGCGCAGTATTCGACGCCGAGCTGGTTGGGGACCGTCAACAGCACCGTGTCAGCCATCCGCACGGCTGGATCCTTGGCGAGCTCGCCTGCGATCACGTCCGGTTCGCCCGCGTAGCTGCGGCCGAACCGCGCGATCACACCCTCGAGGCGACCGAGTTGGTCACCTGAATCGCTGCTGCGCCCTCCGAAATAGATGCGGTCCTCATCGGTGACGATCGGCAGCACGCTGCGGCTCACGGAGATCCGCGGCTCGCGCTCCCAGCCCGACGCGATCCACGCGTCGCGATAGCTGTCGATCTGCTCGGCCTGCAACTCGCCAAAGGGCACTCCCGTGTCCTCTGAGAGCAGCGTCGAGCTCTGCAGATTCATGCCCTGTGCGGCCGCCCAACGAGCGGTCTCACGCGTGCCCGAGCCCCACCAGATGCGCTCGGGCAGTCCTGGCGACTGTGGCTGGATCGGCAGCGCGAAGCTGCCGCCGGTGTGGCCCGGATCGGACTCGGCGACTCCGCGACCGGTGATCGCCTCGCGGAAACGGGCGGTTTTGGCACGGGCCAGATCGGCGTCGGTTTGGCCGTCAGGCGGGATGTATCCGAAGTTGCGCGAGCCGTTCAGAGCCGGCTCGGGCGATCCCCTGCTGAGTCCGAGCTGCAGGCGCCCGCCGGCGATCAGGTCCGCCGCGGCGGCGTCCTCGGCCATGTACAACGGGTTCTCGTAGCGCATATCGATCACGGCCGTGCCGATCTCGATCCGCGCGGTTCGGGCGCCGATCGCCGCCAGCAGGGGAAACGGCGAGGCGAGCTGTCGCGCAAAGTGATGGACACGTACGTAGGCGCCGTCGATTCCGATCTCCTCAGCCGCCTCGGCAAGCTCGATCGTCTGGATGTGCGCCTCCGCCGCGGTCCGCGTGCGCGAGCCGGGCGCGTTCTGCCAGTGTCCGAAGCTGAGAAAGCCGATCCGCTTGCGCACGAGCCTGGATCCTAGATGCCAACGCCCGCTAACCCCCAGAGATCGGGAACGGCTCGACCTTTGGGGGTTAGCGGCTCGTCTGCGGCCCTACGGCCCCAAGGATCCCCTGCCCCGTGGATGTTTGGGGGTTGGGGTAGTGCCCAGGAACGTTGTGGCCCTTAACGGCGTTGAGGGCGGGTCCTCAACGACCCACCCTCAACAAAACAGGAAAGACGACCGCCGACTTAGGCGACGTCGCGCAGCTTCTGGGCTTCAGCCAGCGATTGGAGCTTCTTGAGCGACTGGTTCTCGATCTGGCGGATGCGCTCGCGGGTGACGTTGAAGGTGCGTCCGACCTCATCCAGCGTTCGCGGATGCTCGCCGCCAAGCCCGTAGCGCAGTTCGAGCACACGACGCTCGCGGTAGCTGAGATTCTCGAGCGCCTCGCGCAGCGCCTCCTTGGTGAGGATCTCAGCGGCGCGCTCGTACGGTGACTCCGCGCGCTCATCGGCAATGAACTGGCCAAACTCAGACTCCTCCTCGTCGCCGACCGGCTTCTCCAGCGAGACCGGTGCCTGCGCGGAGCGCTTGATCGACTCGACCTCCTCCGGCTCGATCCCGGTGACCTCGGCGATCTCCTCGGCGGTCGGCTCGCGACCCAGCTCCGTCACGAGCTTGCGCTCGGCGCGACCGATCTTGTTCAGCTTCTCGACGACGTGGACAGGGATACGGATCGTGCGGGCCTTGTCGGCGAGCGCGCGGGCGATCGCCTGACGGATCCACCAGGTCGCGTAGGTCGAGAACTTGAAGCCCTTGCGATAGTCGAACTTCTCGGCAGCGCGCACCAAACCGAGTGTCCCCTCCTGGATCAGGTCGAGGAAGGGAAGTCCCTGGTTGCGGTAGTTCTTAGCGATCGAGACGACGAGACGCAGGTTCGACTCGACCATCTTCTGCTTGGCGTCGAGGTCACCGCGCTCGATCCGCTTGGCCAGATCGACCTCCTCCTGGGCGGTGAGCAGGCGCACCTTGCCAATGTCCTTCAGGAACAGCTGCAGCGAGTCGGTCGTCATGTCCGGCTTCAGATCGAGAGCCGTCTTGGCCTTGCGACGCCCACCGCGCTTGTCGGGCGCGCGCTCGACCTCAGCTTCGGCAATCGCCGGGTCGACCTCTTCAACGAGCTCGATTTCGACTCGCTCGAGGTAGCCGTGAAGCTCCTCGATGTCCGTCTCGTCGAGGTCCAGCTCCGACACCGCGCCGTTCACTTCGGCGAACGTGAGAACGCCTAGCTGCTGGCCGCGGTTTACAAGCGCTTTGACCTCTTCGAGTTCCTGCAGTTCCGCTACTGACATCTGGTTCCGTTTCCGTCGTGTTACCAGCGAACCGGCCCGCCCGGACCGCTTGACAGGGTGGTGCCCGAGCCCGCGGAGCGCGCGCACATCACCCACTGAAACATAGGTGTGAGTCTACCTCGCTCAGCTCTCTATTACTCACAAACGGCCAGAACGTTTCAGAGCTGTAGCAAGTCGGGCGAATCTCAACGTCAAGACATCCCCAGTTTGCGGATTTTTGCATGCCGTCCGCGCGGTGCGGACCTGGGCCGCCCACACTCTGAGAACAGCCGAGCCGGGCGAACGGTCTCCGCGGCGCGAACCGCGACCGAGTTTGGGCGTCTCGCGCGACGAGCTGCCACGGAGTTGGGCCGTGTCACGGCGCGAACCACCACGGGCTTTGAACCTGGCACTTGCAACGCCAGCAACGGACATATAATCTGACTCTTACAGCCGAGCGACCGTCCGTCCGCGGGCGGTCGGCGGGGGAACCATTGCGGCGTCATGAACGTCGCTGGGGCGAATCCGATTGCAGCTAATCGGTAGCGCGAGAGCGCGAGCCCGTCAGCTCACCCCGTAGGCACTACTGCCGCCACACACAACTCAGACGATTCTGCCTTGGGCCCCCTAGCCTTCCGTACGCTCACGCGGTGTTCAGCGCGGTTTGCATGCGTATGCGCGCTGCCGATCGCAGCTGCTGCGACGCTTGCAGCGGCGCCCGCGGCCGCAGTTGCCCGCACCGCCCGTACCGGCAGTGGGGGGATCGGCGTGACGGGCGGTGACGGCTCTCAGCCGTCCACGACGTCGCCGGGCACCACCGCGAACGTGGTCAAGCTCAAAGGCGCAGTCAGCGCCCAGGGCGACGGCATCATGATCAGAGTGGCCGCGTCAGGGACACTGCGCCAGCCGCTCACGATCACCGGCGCCACGTCTGCGGGCGACGCGGGTGACGCGATCGCGATCCAGACCGAGAAGCCGGCAAACGGCGCCTGGAAACGAGTGGCGACCGCGGTGATCGCCAAAAACGGCAGCTTCGCGACAACCTGGACGCCCGCCAGCAGCGCGCAGATCGAGATCCGGGCGGTACTCGCCTCCGATTCGTCGACCGGCTCATCAGGCGAAGATGGCTCGCTTCCGGGCCCGGGATCGGCAAGCGCCGCGGCAACCGTGTCCGCGACCCAGGCATTGACGATCCCGATCTTCAGGAACGCCGTTGCCACGATCTTCGGCGCCGGCCTCTGGGGCCGCCACACCGCCTGCGGCGAGCGACTCGGCAAAGCCACACTGGGCGTCGCCAGCCGCACGCTCAAATGCGGCAGCAAGGTCGCGGTCTACTACCGAGGCCGAGAGCTGACGGTTCCCGTCGTTGACCGTGGGCCGTTCACCACAGGCGTGACATGGGATCTGACGCTCGCCACCGCCAAGGCGCTCGGGATCACGGCGACCTCGACCGTCGGCACTCTGACGCCGGCGCCGCTGACCGCTCTGAGCTGAGCGTCCCGGCCGGGACGCCCTGACGCGTCCGCACCCTGAGCGGACTCGCCGGCGAGATTCGGCCACCGCGCACGCCACAATCACGGCATGACCGCAGCCGCTGCATCAATCGCGGCGTTCATCGCATGGCTGCTGTTTCGCGACCGCCGGCGCAGGCGCATGCCCGCTCGAGCCGTCATCGTCTCTCCACGCCAGTCGACGCGGATCGCCGCTGACGGGGCCGTTCACTCGGTTCAATCCGCTCATCTGCAGCTCGCGCGGACCGAACTCGAGCGGCTCTGGACACCGGCTCAGCTGGAAAATCTCGGTCGCAGCTACTGGCTGTTCCTGAGCCGCGTGACACTCGGGCTGATACGCGTCGTCTACAGCGACGACGCGCGAGCTGTCGTATTGCTGTGCAAACCGTTGACGCTGCTGCGGTTCGGCCCGCCCGACTACACCTTCGAGCGAGACTCTGGGCGGCTCAGCTGGCCGATCCGGGACGGGCTGCTGGTTTCGCGTCACGGTTGCGGCTCCGGCTTCCTATCTTTGCTGGTTCTCCGTGAGACTGGCGCAGGCGACCCCGCCATGCTCGCGATCGACGTCGAGGTGGCCAACTTCTACCCGGCGATCGCGTCACGACTCGGCACGCCCGTCTACAAGGCGACACAGTCGTTTCTGCACGTGCTCGTCACCCACGCGTTCCTGCGCTCCTTGGCGACACTCGACCTGGCCGAATCGAACGTTCGGCGCTTCCCCCACCGCTAGCCGAACCCACCGTCAGTCAGCCACAGGCACACGCCGCTGACAGCCGGAAGCTAGATGTCGAACCGCTCGGCGTTGATCTCGCGCAGCTTTGCGCGATCGTGGCGCGCCCGGATCCAGCGGACCGTGCCCGAGCGCGTCCGCATAACCAGCGACTCAGTCGTCGCCTTGCCGCCACCGACATACCGCACACCCTGGAGCACGTCACCGTCAGTCACGCCGGTGGCCGCGAAAAACACGTGCTCGCCGCGCACCAGGTCGTCCTTGGTCAGCACCCGGTCGAGCTCGTAGCCGGCATCCAGCGCCTGCCGGCGCTCCTCGTCGTCGCGCGGACGCAACTGCCCGAGGATCTGTCCGCCCAGGCACTTGATCGCCGCCGCGGAGATCACGCCCTCAGGCGTACCCCCGATCCCCCAGAGCACGTCGACAGGGGCGTTCTCAGAGACCGCCAGCAACGACGCGGAGACGTCACCGTCGATGATCAGGCGCACACGCGCACCGATCTCACGAACCGCCGCCATCTGCTCATGATGGCGCGGGCGATCGAGCATCACGACGGTGACATCGCGAATATCCATCTTGCGACGCTCGGCGATCAGCCCAAGCGTCTCCGGCAGCGGGCGCTCGAGGTCCAGTAAGTCCGCGATGTCCGAGCCGCCGGCGAGCTTCTCCATATAGACGCACGGGCCCGGATCGAACATCGCGCCGCGCTCGGCCAGCGCAATCACGGTCAGCGCGTTGGGCATCCCCAACGCAGTCAGGCGCGTGCCCTCCAGCGGATCGACCGCGATGTCCACCAGCGGCGGCGTGCCATCGCCGATGTGCTCGCCGTTGTACAACATCGGCGCCTCATCCTTCTCCCCCTCCCCGATCACGACGACCCCGTCCATCGAAACACTGTCGAGCACGTGCCGCATCGCATCGACGGCCGCCTGGTCGGCCGCCTCCTTGTCGCCGCGCCCGATCAGGCGCGCTGCGGCCAGTGCAGCCGCCTCAGTCACGCGCACCAGCTCCAGCGCCAGGTTGCGGTCAGGTTTGGTCGACTTAGAAGGTTCCATGCCCGCAGGCTACCGTTCGCACGCGTGGAAACCCACGCCTACCGAGAGTTGCTGCCGGTGCCCCGCGCGATCGATGCGCTTGCCTACGTCCGGTCGCTTACGCTCGAGCACGCCGCCAATAATCACGGCGAGCGCCCGTACACCGTCGTCAACTTTGTCTCAAGCGTCGACGGCCACACGACCGTCGACGGCCTCTCCCGCAAGCTCTCAGGTCGCGCTGACCGCGAACTGTTCTACGCACTGCGCGAGCGCGCAGACGCCGTGCTGGTCGGCACCAGAACCCTGGCCGCCGAGCAGTACAAGCGCATGCTGCCGGAGGACACGCGCCGCGAGCGTCGCATCGCCTCAGGCCAGCCGGCGGAACCACTCACGGTCACGGTGACCCGCAGCGGCTCTGTCCCGCTCGAGATCCCGCTGTTCGACCAGACACCTGATCGCGTGCTCGTGTTTCAGGGCCGCGACGTGACTCTGCCCGAGGTGATGCACTCACTTCGTCGCGATCACGGCGTCGACACCCTGCTCTGTGAGGGCGGCCCGACTCTGTTTGGGGCGCTGCTGCGTGAGCACCTCGTCGACGAGCTGTTCCTGACGCTCGCGCCGACCCTGGTCGGGGGATCGTCAGGTCCGGCGGTGATATCCGGTTCGCCTCACGAATCGCTGGAATCGCCGGCGTCACTCACGCTCGCGGGTGTGCTCGAACGCGACGGCACGCTGTTCCTGCGCTACCGGATTGACTAGAGCCCGAGGTCGCTGACGCCGCGCTCATCCCACCCAAGATGGTGGGCGAGCTCGTGGCGCAGCGTGCGCGTGACCTGTTCGCGCAGCAACTCCGGGTCGTGGCCGAAGTCGCGTAGCAGCGTGTCACGGAAGATCACGATCCGGTCGTGGAAGTAGTTCTGGACCACCGTGTCGCCCTGGTATAGCCCGTAGGCGCCTCGGCGGCCGCGGCCTGTGCGGACGGAGCCGCCACCGTCTGAAACCACCACCGCGACGTGTTCGAGCGCGCGGTGGAACTCGAGTGGGAGGTCGTCGATCGCAGAGCGCACTAGCGCCTTGAAGTCCTCCTCGTCATCGAGCTCGAGCGCGTCGTACTCGTCGGTATCGCTGTATCGCTCCTCGTCGGGGTCGTAGCTCCACGGATCCTCGGCGGCCAACCGCTCGGCACGACGCACCAGCGACTCGAAGTCCTCCTCGGAGGCGGGCGACTGCCAGTTTGCGAAGTGCAGCAGCGACAGCACGATCACGCTCGTCATGATCACCGCCCCCAACACGATCACCGCCAGCATCTGGATCGCCTTGATGGCGCCATTGGGGCTGAAGCCAATGATCAGGGTGAGCACGCCGAAGCCCGCTACCAGCGCCGCGGCGGCTGAGAAGAGGATCCCTCGGGTGGTCGTGGGCGCTCGCATCGTGCGTACCTTGTTAGCTCAGGGTCCTTGCGATCACGCGCCGCTGAATCTCGTCGGTGCCTTCGTAGATCTGCGTGTTCTCAGCGTCGTTGATCATCCGATCGACCGCGTCCTGCTCGGAGAACCCGTATCCACCGAGGATTTGCACCGCATCAACTGTCACAGCCATGGCGGTATCTGAGCAGAACAGCTTCGCCACCGCGGAATACTTGCCCAGGTCAGGGCGGATCAGGTCCCGAAGCTCGAGATGCTCCTGCGGGATCGTGTGGGGATCCAAGAGTGGCGACACATAATCAATCGTACCCCGCGGCGATCTGATTCGGCTGCGGTCGAGCGGCCCGCCGCTCGGCTTGAGCGGCGGGCTCCTCCCGAACTCAATCGTGCCGGCGGACTGGCGCTAAAGCCCGGCCGGATGGCGTGCGATGAACTTGCCGTACCCGGGCTCGCCGATCCGTGTCAGCGACCACCGGTCATCTCCGTTGGCCGCCGTCTGCGCGGCGGTGTCGAACCACAGTCCAGCGATCTCCATGTAGGCGTGCGTGGGTCCGTTGGTGTAGATCGTGACCCAGTTGCCGGTCCCGGCCAATCCATACTTCAGGAACTGCTCGGAGTCCAGCGGCGTCGCCAGCAGACCGCCGCCATGCAGGACGAAGCTGACTGAGCCTGAGCAGTCATAGCCCTTCGAGTTGAACGACTGGTGACCGCCACCATAGATGTAGGGGTCGAACGCGATCTTGTTGGCGGCGTCGAGCATGTTCACGATCTGCGTCGGCGTCCCCGTGGCAGGCACTGCCAGGCCGTCGATCAGCGTGGCGTTCTGCTCGGGTTCGCTGGTCCCTGCGGGTCCGAGACCGACACCGCCGGTGCCGGTGTCACCGGCTGGCAGCGGCGCATCTGACGGGGTGGTTGCCGTCCTGGCGACGCCGGTCGCGAGCTCCTTCGCGGCAAGCGCACTCTCGGTGATGTGCAGTTTCGAGCTCAGCAGCCGCTTCAGCGTGGAGATCGACGACGGTCCGGCGATGCCGTCGACAATGAGCTTGTACTTGCGTTGGAAGGCCTTCAGCTTCTGTCGTGTCTGGCTGTTGAAGTAGCCCGTCGCTGAAGTCTTGAGGCCGAGCGCGGTCAGGTCGTGCTGCAACGCCAGCACATCGCTACCGCTCATTCCGAACGACAGCATCCGGCTGCCGAAGGCGGCGCTCGAGGACTTGCTCGTCTTTGTCTTCAGCGCGTCGCTAGAGGACTTCGCCGACGAAGTCGTGGTGGTGGACGCTGTCGTGGTGGTGCTTGTGGACGTCGTGCCATCTGACGTCACGAGCCCCGATGATCCTCCAGCCGCGGCAGCCGGCCCGGCCGCGAATCCGAAGAACAGGATGGAGGTGGCTGCGAGTCGGCGCCAACCGGTCACAGCTTTGGAGTACGACAAACTAACCCTTTCTCTTTCCTGCGCCTACGGGGTTAGCTGTCGGGCTCGCGCTGAAAGAGGTCGCGCTACGCCGCATCTACACGGCGATTCGCCCCAAGAGCCGCTATTGCGGCTCATACAACTGGTTCCCCCGCTCCGTTCCGACTGGGCGGTCCGGACTCGGCTGGGTGTGCTGGCGGGGAGCATAACAGCAGCTCAACACATAAGGCCGAAAGTTCTGTAGACCGCGCGGCTGTAGGGTTTAGACAGCATGAGCGAGGAATACACGCCACGCGAGGTAGCTGCGCTGGTCGCCCAGGGAGGTGTTCAGCTGATCGACGTGCGCGCCGATTACGAGCACGAGGCAGGGCACATCGTCGGCAGCCGCTGGATCGAGTTGACGGATCTGCCGCAGCAGGCCGACACGATCGACAAAGATTCGCCGGTGATCCTCTATTGCCGCAGCGGTGCGCGTTCAGCGATGGCGACGGAGGCGTTGCTCCAGGCCGGGTACGACGCACATAACATGACCGGCGGCATGCTCGAATGGCACACCGCCGGCCTTGAAATGGAACCCGCCGACGGCCACGTGGCCTGACGGCGGCGGCTAAGCCTTAAAGCTTGACGACGTTGATCGCCTTCGGACCCTTCGGCCCGGGCTCCTCTTCATAGGAGACCTTGGAGCCCTCAGCGAGCGAGCGGTAACCGTCCGCGCTGATCGAGCTGTGATGGACGAAGAGGTCGCGGCTACCCTCATCGGGCGTGATGAAGCCGAAGCCCTTCTCATCACTGAACCACTTGACTGTTCCGGTTGGCATTTTGGAGACTTCCTCCGTAGCTGTGAGTGCTTCTACCGCGAGGACGTCTTTCCCGACCACCGGTGCCTGCACAATCGCATCGCCCGAATGGGCGACCTTACATAGGCGCACGCTAGCACGCCTGAGGGGTCGGCAGCGACCCGAACCGCATGATTCACTGCATGGTCACAAGTTCCGTGCCCCTGGACGATGCGTATGCAAAATGACATGAGTGCATGCATGAGATCGCACGGGCCGAACAGCCAGAATTGAGAAAGATGCGCTGGCTGGTCGATGGAATGAACGTGATCGGCACCCGTCCGGACAAATGGTGGAAGGACCGCGATGCGGCGATGCTCAGGCTCGTCGACCAGTTGGAGCGTTGGGCAGCAGCTGAGAATGAAGACGTGATCGTCGTGTTCGAACGTCCCCCGTCTCCCCCGATCCGATCGACCGTGATCGAAGTCACGCACGCGCCCACGCCCAGGGCGAACGCGGGCGACGATGAAATCGTGCGCAGGTTGAAGGCCGACACGGAACCGAGCGCCGTGCGCGTGGTCACCTCGGACCGCGGACTCAGCGAACGCGCTTACGCACAGGGTGCGACGGTCGAGGGTGCCGAGTCATTCAGGTTGAGGATCGAGTCCTATTGATGCCGAGTCGAATCGACGCACTCTCCTCCCGACCGATACTCCAACCGATCACATTCCAACTGACGAACAGTCCGAGTGACGCCGAGCCGCACTGAGGCCGAGTGGCGCTGACGCCTATGCACGTGCACCAGCGCCGATTGTCGACAGGCGACCGCGGCTTGCGACAATGCAGCTGAATGCCTAACGAGAACACGCCGACCCAGCAGCAGTCGGGAAACGGATCACGCCCGGACGGACAGGGACAGCCGCCGCGCTGGCGTATGACCCCCGCCCCCGGTGGCAACCGGCCGGGCGGCGGCATGCGCGGCGGACCGAACGGCTCTGGCCCACGCAACCAATGGGTGATCCTTGGAGCGGTCGTACTGGTGCTGCTCGCGATCAACCTCTGGGTGTCCTCCGCGGCGCTCAGCCCCAACCGGGTGCGGATCCCCTACAGCCCAACGTTCATAACCCAGTTGGCAGACGGGAACGTGGACTCTGTCTCCACGAACGACTACGCAGTTGAGGGCAGCTTCAAGAAACCCTTCGGCTACCAGGGGAAGACCGCCACCAAGGATTTCTCGACGCAGCTTCCGTCGTTCGTTGACCGCGACCAACTCAACGGCCTGCTCAACAAAGAGCACGTCACGATCAACGCCCAGAACCCCAACGCGGGCCCCTCGATCATCGAGAGCATCGTCTTCGGCTTTGGCCCGACGATCCTGCTGGTGCTGCTGTTCGTGTTCATCATGCGACGAGCTGCCGGAGCCGGCGGCGCGGGCGGGTTGATGTCGTTCGGGCGTTCACGGGCGCGGCGCGTGGAAGCGGTTGATCAGCCGGTGACCTTCGCGGACGTGGCCGGCATCGACGAGGCCAAGGCGGAGCTGACGGAGATAGTCGATTTCCTCAAAAGCCCTGACAAGTACCTTGCCCTCGGCGCGAAGATCCCCCGCGGTGTCCTGTTGAGCGGCCCGCCCGGCACCGGCAAGACGCTCCTCGCCCGGGCGGTCGCCGGCGAGGCCGGGGTGCCCTTCTTCCAGATGTCGGCCTCAGAGTTCGTTGAGATGATCGTGGGCGTCGGCGCCTCGCGCGTGCGCGACCTCTTCGCGCAGGCAAAGGAGGCCGCGCCGGCGATCATCTTCGTCGACGAGCTCGACGCCGTCGGGCGCTCGCGGTCATCGGCGGGACCGAACATCGGCGGCGGCCACGACGAGCGTGAGCAGACGCTCAACCAGATCCTGACCGAGATGGACGGTTTTGACGCGCGCACTGGCGTGATCGTGCTCGGGGCGTCCAACCGCCCGGAGATCCTCGATCAGGCGCTGCTTAGGCCTGGCCGCTTCGACCGGCGTGTGGTGGTGCAACCCCCAGATCGCAACGGCCGCGAGGCGATTCTCAAGGTGCATACGCGATCGGTGCCGCTCGCCCCTGAGATCGACCTCGGCCAGATCGCATCAACCACGCCTGGAATGGTCGGCGCTGACCTCGCGAACCTCGTCAACGAGGCGGCGCTGCTGGCCGCCAAACGCAGCCACCCCAGGGTCAACCAGCAGGACTTCACCGACGCGCTCGAGCGGATCGTCCTCGGCGCGGCTCGCAGCGTGATGATCAGCGACGAGGACCGGCGTCGCACGGCCTATCACGAGGCTGGGCACGCGATGGTCGGGATGCTGACTGCCGGTGCCGACCCGGTCCGCAAGGTCTCGATCATCCCCCGAGGCCAGGCGCTCGGGGTCACCTTCTCCGCCCCAGATGCCGATCGCTTCAACTTCGACGAGCGTCATCTGCTCGCGCAGATCAAAGTCGCGCTCGGTGGCCGCTCTGCGGAGGAGGTCGTCTTTGGTGACCTCACGACCGGCGCCGAGTCAGACATCCAGCACCTGACCCGGATCGCCCGGTACATGGTCGGCCGCTGGGGCATGAGCAGCGCAATCGGCCCAGTCGCCGTGCTCGCCCAGGAGGGCACGGGCATGCTGCTGCCGGGCGTCTCTGAGACCTCAGAGAAGACGCAACAGCTCGTGGACGAGGAGGTTCACCGGATCGTCGAAACCGCCCACCGTGAGGTGCTGATGCTGTTGCGTGCGCATCGCACCCAGCTGGACGACCTGGTCACGGCGCTGCTCGAGCACGAGACGCTTGATCAGACCGACGCCTACGCGGCGGCCGGGATCACCTCTACCAGCTCCACGGACAAGGTCGCCGGCCAGCTCGCCAACCCGCTCGTCGATTGAGCCTCGGACGACGCCGGATCAACCGAGGCAAGGACGCAGGGAACGTCGCGGACTGGAAAGCACCCGAGCGACCGAGGACACACCCTGAAGCTGATCCGCCGGCGTCCGCTAGTCGCCGAGGTGGGTCATCCGTGCCAACGCCTCGTGGCACTCGACGACCCGCTGCTTGACCGGATCCGAGTCCGGTCGGTCGTGGACCAGGTCCCAGGTACGGTCAGCGATCTCACGAGCGGTGTCGGGGGTTGCCAGCTCCCAGAGACGGTCCACGAGCTGCAGCTCGAACTGCTCGATCTGGTCGGCAGGGTTCCCGGGCGGCATTTTCGGATACGGCTCGCCCGTCGTCTCACGCCACATCCCGGTGGCCACCAGCAGGCGATTACGCATTTGGATCTGGTCCATGAGAGGGATGGATCCTAGACAGGATCGAGCCGCCGAGTTGTCCCGCCCACTCCACGCAACCAACCGAACCACCTCATAACCTCCGCTCCGTGCTGTTCGTCACCTGGAACGTCAACTCGCTGCGGGCACGTCTGCCGCGCGTCCTCGAGTTGCTCGCACTGCATCGCCCCGACGTTGTCGCACTGCAGGAGACCAAGTGCTCGCCCGCCAACTTTCCGACCCTCGAGCTCGAACAGGCCGGTTATGACGCGGTCCATCATTCGGGCGGACAGTGGGCGGGGGTCGCGCTTCTGGTCCGGCGCCCGCTGGCGCCGGACCTGCCGCAGCTCACCCTGCCCGGCGACGCGGTCCCGGACGAGGCGCGCTGGTGTGAGGCGACGGTGTCCGGCATCAGGTTCATCAGCACCTACGTGCCCAACGGGCGCACGCTCGACAGCCCTGAATTCCCGCGCAAGCTCGGCTTCCTGGACGCCGTGAAGGATCGGGTCGCCGAGCTCCGAGCTTCCACTGGCACGGATCTGGTGCCCAGCGGGCTCCTGCTTGCCGGCGACATGAACATCGCTCCGGCCGATGCCGACGTCTATGACCCCCTCGCGTACGTGGGCGCCACGCACGCCAGCGCGCCCGAACGCGAGCGACTGAGGGCGATCGAGGAACGCGGTCAGCTGGTCGATGCCTTTCGGGCGCTTCACCCAGATCTGCAGCAGTTCACCTGGTGGGACTACCGCGCGGGGAACTTCCACAAGAACCTGGGAATGCGAATCGATCTCGCGCTCGTCAGCGAGGAATTGACGCCCGGCCTGGAAGCGTGCGGCATCGACCGCGACTTCCGCAAGGGGAGCAAGCCATCCGATCACGCACCGTTACTCGTTAGCCTGCGCGTAGGCGCACCGGAACGCGCCGCGGAGGAGTAGCCTCAGACCGTGCCCGATCCCGCCGGATTGACGACGCCGCACTCCGAGAACTTTCGCAATGTGCTCGGCAGACTGCCGACCGGGGTTGTGGTGATCACGGGCGGGGATCGGCTGAATCCGAGCGGTCTGCTCGTTGGCTCGTTCATGTCCGTCTCGCTGGAGCCGCCATTGGTCGCGGTGTGCCCCGCGAAGACCTCGACGAGCTGGCCCGCGGTCGAGGCCAACGGCAACTTCTGCGCAAATGTGCTCGCCGAGGGTCAGGAACCGCTCGCGCGGCGGTTTGCAACGTCAGGCGGCGACAAGTTCGCGGGGCTGAGCTGGACACCGGCACCCGCCACAGGGTCACCGATGTTGGATGACGTCGCGGCCTGGATCGACTGCCGCATTTACCAGCGCTACGAGGCTGGGGACCACTGGTTGGTGCTCGGCGAGGTACTGGAACTGAGCGTGCCGCGCGAGGGCGGCGCGCTGGTGTTCCACGGAGGCGCCTTCAGGCCACTGATCTGAGCCATTTCAGACACTTATTCGATCCGTGTCAGCTTCTTCAGAAACTTTCACACCGGCAGCCGATGATCTGATCAATGGCACACATCCTGGTTGTAGATGACGAGCCCGCCGTGCGGCGGGCCCTGGAACGGGCGCTCAGACTCGATAAGTACGAGGTCGAGCTTGCCGGCGACGGTGAAGAGGCACTCGACCGCCTGGCGGAACAGCCCGCCGATGCGGTGATCCTCGACGTGATGATGCCCGGCGTGGACGGGCTCGAGGTCTGCCGGCGGATGCGCGCCGGCGGCGACAAGACACCCGTGCTGATGCTGACTGCGCGGGACGCGATCGATGATCGCGTCCTGGGCCTGGACGTCGGCGCTGACGATTACCTCGTGAAGCCGTTTGCGCTGCGGGAACTGCAGGCGCGCCTGCGGGCGTTGCTGCGGCGCTCAGGCGACGACGGCGACAGCGTCGAGACGCTGCGGTTTGACGACCTCGTCCTTGACCCGGTGGCGCACGAGGTTTATCGCGGCGACCGCCCGATCGATCTGTCAAAGACCGAGTTCCTGTTGCTCGAGCTGTTCATGAAACACCCGCGTCAGGTGCTCACGCGCTCGACGATCTTCGAGAACGTCTGGGGCTACGACTTCGGACCCACATCCAACGCCCTGGGCGTCTACATCGGCTACCTGCGCCGCAAGACCGAGGAGGGCGGCGAGCCGCGCCTGCTGCACACGGTGCGCGGCATCGGCTACGTCCTGAAGGATTAGGCGAGCGGGCTACGCCATGCCGCTGCGCAAGAGAATCACGCTGGTGGCTGCGACGACGGTCGCAATCGCCGTCGCGCTTGCCGTGCTGGTCTCGTACTTCGCGGTGCGACATCAGATGCTCAGCCAGATCGACACGCAACTGACAGCCCAGGCCGCGGCCATGCAGAACGAGCCGTTGCATTCCGTTCAGCGGTTCGAGAGCGGCCCTGGCGCCCCCGCCCGCTCTGGCGGACCGACGCAGTACTGGCAGGCCGTCTCCGACACCGGGCAGCCGATCGCTACCAGTGGCGACGCCACATTGCCGCGCACGGCTCAGACGGTCGCGGTTGCTTCTGGAGGCCGCGCCTACATCGCTGATATGTCGGCCACCGGCACCGTCTTCCGCGTCTACACCTTCCACACCACACTGGAGCAGGTGACCGCCGGTCAGGCGAGCTTCATACCGGCAGCCATCCAGGTGGCCACGCCGTTAGGTCCGACGCTTCATGTCCTTTCGAGGCTGCGCCTGATTCTGATGCTGATCTTCCTGGCCTGCGTCGCGCTTGCCGCGATCCTCGGGCGCCTGGCCACGCGTCGGGTTCTCAAGCCGCTGGCTGAGGTGACCGCCACCGCCCAGCTGATCGGTGAAACCGACGACCTCAGCCAGCGGATCGATGTCCGCGAGGACGACGAGGTCGGCCAGCTCGCGGGCCGCTTCAACCAGATGCTCGAACGGCTCGAGAGCTCGCGCGCGGAGCTCGACTCCTCGGTAACCGCCCAGCGCCAATTGGTCGCCGATGCCTCACATGAGCTGCGTACGCCGGTGACGAGCCTGCGGACCAACGTCGAGGTGCTGTTGTCCGGCGCCGAGCTCGAAGACGATGATCGCGACCGGCTGCTGGCGGACATTGTCGAGCAGAGCGAGGAGCTGAGCGGACTCGTCTCAGACCTGATCGAGGTTTCTCGTGGCGACACACCGCCCACGAACATCGAGGACACCCGCCTGGACAAGCTCGTCGAGGCGAGCATCGACCGCGCACGCCGCAACACCGCGGACGTCGAGTTCGTCGAAGATCTGCGACCTGTGTCGGTTCAGGGCAACCCTGAGCGGCTGATCCGGGCGATCAACAACCTGCTCGACAATGCCGCCCTACATGGCGGGCGCCGGGGCTCGGTGGATGTCAGCGTTGACGAGACCGGCCTGACGGTGCGAGACCACGGCGACGGCATCGCCGAGGCGGACCTCCCCCACATCTTTGATCGTTTTTACCGCGGCGCCAACTCGCGCTCGCGTCAGGGCAGCGGTCTGGGCCTGGCGATCGTCAGCCAGGTCGCGCAGCAGCATCGCGGGAGCATCACAGCCGCCAATGCTCCTGACGGAGGTGCCGTCTTCACGCTGCATCTGCCGACCACACCCGTGACCGAACAGACAAACCTGGCGCACGACACCGGCGTTTCGGCCTGATCTCCTTCCCCGCAACAACCGCGCCGGCGACGCCCCCGAGCCCCCAAATCAATCCGCAAGATCGACCTGTGGGGATTTTGGGCGCTCTCCACGCTTCCGAACTCCCACGACTGGCAATCCGACGAAGCTTTGGGAGTCGGAGATGCTGTCGGGCGATCACCTCGACCCCACCGAACCGTGAGGGCTGGCGGCGCTCCGTCTGCGACGGCACCCCACCCTGCGCGTGGTCGACATCCTGGAACAGTGCTCAGTTCGGTGATATCGGCCCGCGGCTAACCCGTGCCCTCCAAAAGCAGGCTGTTTGACTCAGAGCCCGCGTAGTGGACGCTGCGGCCGAACGGCTGCGCGCGGTTCACCACGACGCAATAATGGCGGTTACCGGCGCCGTTGCTGACACAGCTGCGGTAGACGCTGCGCGCCTGGACAACGTAGGTGTCGAGCGAGCGCAGGTTCTCCTGGAACTCGGCCGGAGCGTGGTCACCGATATAGGCCTCGGCCCGCGCGGCTGCGTCCGCGAGCGCGGCGCGGTCGGAATCGACCGACTGGCGGTGGACCAGCCCGGCGATGAGCAGCGTGGCCGTGACTGCGACGGTGATCAGCGCGCCCGCGTAGTTGCGGGCGATGAGCCTGGGCATATCCGGCCGCACACGGCGGGTCACCAGCGCCACCGGCGGCGTCAACACGATGATCGCCAGCAGGTTCCCGACCACGCTGAACAGCCAGCCGGGGACCAACGAGGCACTGTCGCCGGAGAACGGCAGCCCGTGGACGACCGCCGCGTCAACGAACGTCAGCAGAACGAACGACGGCCACAACCAGGCACCCTTCAGGCGCCAGCGCAGGCGAACCAGAGGCGCTGCCTCCATCGCTCAAGCCTACGCCGCGCTCGGCAATCAGTCAGATCAGACCGCGCAACGGGCGAAAGCGCCCTGGCTGGTTGGTTCGGCCCGAGCACGGCGCCATCTCCAGATATCCAGTCGACGCTCCCCGTCTGGCCGTATGCTCATACAACGCAGTTGCAGCGCGAATCAGCGTCAGACCATCGGGGTGGCCAGGACGTCAGGCCGTAGACGAGGGGAACATTGACCACGGAGAGCAACCTCGGCGAACAGGCCCACGGAGTCCGCACGTTCAGCGGTCGCACGCTTGAGGAACTCCTCCCTCAGATCCGCGCTGAACTCGGCGCCGACGCGATCATCCTGCGCGAGCGGGAAGGCCTCGCCGGTGGCGTCGGCGGCTTCTTCGCGCAGCGCGTCATCGAGGTCGACGCCCGTCGCGCTGATAGCCGGTCGACCGAGATCTACGACGACTCAGCCGAGGACGACCTGCGACCGCGGCCCCAGAACATCGGCCCGACACCGCCGCCCGCGCGGCAGGAGCGACCGACAGCACTCCCGCGCACGCCGCGCGCGCCCGAAACCGACACGCCCGAGACCGACGTGTTCCTGGAGTTGCTGCGCCAGGCAGCCTCCGACCTGCTCGATGACCCTGAGTCGCTCGTCATCCCTGCACCTGAGGCCGCGACTCCGACGGACGGGGCCGAGCGCCGCCCCGACCCAGAGCCCGCGCCGCAACCGCAGCGGGCGGCGCGGCAACGTCCTACCGCTGACCCCGCGATATCGAGCTGGGCCGAAGTTCCGAGACAGCCGCCCGCAGGCACACCGCAAGCGTCTGACCTCGGTGCGATTGACAAGCCGGCGCAGCCCATCGACGCACTGCTTGGAGCCGTGCCTGAACCGAGCTCGCCCGCTGTCGTTCCGCGCGCTCCGGCTCCACCGGTTCCGCGCGCTCCGGCTCCACTGGCCCCTCACTTTCCGGCTCCGGTCACCCCTGCCGGCTCCGAGCATGTCCGCCAGCGGCCCAGCTCGCTGCGGACGAATCTGCCAACCGGCGACGAGTTTGCTGCCACGTTTGGCGCTGAGCCATCTCGGATCGGCGCCGGGACACCGTTCACGCCGCCGCTCAGCATCGCGCCAAAACGGCCGGAGTCGCGTCTGCGCTCCGTCATCTCACGCCTGTTCGGCGGGCGCCGTCAGTCCAGACTCCCGCGTCCCGCGCCGCCGCGGCCGCTTGACATCGTGGCGGCCACGCGGATTGCGCAGGAGATGTCCAGCCGCGGAGCCAGCCAGGCCTGGAGCGCTCAACTGATCTCGACCGCCGGCGCCCACGGGAGTCCGCTCGCCGATAGTCTGCAGGCTGCCGCAGAGGCCGAGGTCGCGCGCCGGATCGTGGCCTCGCCGGCATTGCCGGCCACCGGGGCCGCGGTTGCCTTCATCGGCAGCGGCGGCGCCGGCAAGACACGTTGCACTGCCGCGCTCGCGAGCGCCTACCGCCGCGCCAGCACACTCGGGGTGACCGTGGTGGCGCTGGACAACCCCGACGGCGCGCGTGAGCTTCATCGGTTGCTGGGAGGCGAGCACGTGCCTGTGCTCTCGCTGAGCGGGGATCGGGCCGCCAGCGCGATCGCCGAGGCGCGCAAGGGCGGATTCGTCGTGGTTGACACGCCAACCGCCACACCGACCGACCCCGACGCGATCCAGGCCCTGGGGAACGCACTCGAGCCGCTCGAGCTCGACGCGACCTATGTCGCGCTGCCGGCGACACTCGGGTCCCAGGCGGCACGCCGCGTGCTTGCAGGTTTCGGGAAGCTGCATCCGACCGCGGTCACGATCACACACGCGGATCAGACCGACCAGCTGGCGGTGGCCGTGGAGATCGCAGTGCTTCACCGGATCCCTCTCGCATACATCCACTCCGGGACAGATCATCGCAACGCGATGTCAGCCGTCGACGCTCCCGTGCTCGCGCGGCAATTGATGTCCTGACGATCCCGGTCGCAGCCGGCGGGGGTTTCCGCTCGTGGCCTGTGGCGCCGATCGCGGCCGGCGGGCCGACGAGCGGCGGGCAAACCTCAATCCCAGCGGTGACGACCGGCGCGCAGCGCCCGCATCTCCGCCACGTCCGATGACGCTGACGGAGCATCACTCTCAGTCGAGGCGTGCGGCAGCAACCGCACCGGCTGCTGGGTCTCGACCGTCCCCCCTGCTCCATCAGCGGCGACTCGCACGACGCGCGCCTGCGCGCGCGAGCCGACACATTCGACCAGCCGCGCCCCGTGGAACACCATCGCAGCCCCGTCGTCAGCGGCATACCCGGGCGGCAGCTCACCGGTCGCGACTGCCCGCTCGAAGACGGGCAGCCGCTCGGACTCGCCGCCGAGATGGACGGACAGAGATCCCGGCAGCAGCCCGATCCCGTGCACGGCCTCCGGCTGGCCGCCGCTCATCGAGACCCCGCCCTCGAACCAGCACATTGCTCCGGCGCTGAGCCCGGCGAGCACGATTCCGCGGTCCCAGGCTGTCCGCATCGCGTCGTCGATCCCATGCTCGCGCCAGATCGCGAGCATGTTGCGCATCGACCCGCCGCCGACGTAGAGGGCGTCCTGGGAGAGGATGTGGTCGATCGGGTCGATCCGATCGCGTCCCAAATGGAACAGGGACAGGATGCTCGGCTCGCATGGCCAGTCGCCGAAGCGCTCCTGAAAGCGGCTGACCTGCTCGCGCGGATCTCCGCTGGCTGTCGGCAGGAAGCAGATTCGCGGAATCTCCTTGCCGGTCAGCTCCAGAACGAAGCGGTCGAGCGCGTCACTGTGATCGTGCTCGGGCATCGTGAAGCCGCCGCCGCCCATCGCCAGGATCCGCCGTGGCTCCGAGCTGGGGCCGCTCGCCATGCTCACGCGGCCACCGCGGCTGCGGCAGCAAGCTCGTTGAGCAACGGCGCTCCAAGGAAGCGAACCGGCAGCCCGCGTTCGACGACTGCACCGTCCTCGCCGCGCGTGAGGAATGACGCCGATGCCTGAGGTCGCGACGATACGACCTCCGCCAACTCGGTGCCGACGAAGTGCAATGCCGCTGAGTCACCGGCGCCATATCCGGCCGGCAACCCCGCACCGATCGCGTCCAGGAACGCCTCCCGCCGGCCCCGCTCCTCGTTGAAGTGCACCGCGCAGCTCCACGGCAGCAGCCCCAGCGCTGGGATCTGGCGCTCAGGTCCTTCATGGAAGCCGCTGAGCGCGTGGTCAAACCAGCACAGAGCCCCCGCGGAACCGCCACACAGGACGACGCCGGCCTCCCATGCATCGCGGAGAATCTGATCGAGTCCGTGTGCCCTCCAGGTTCCGAGCAGCGACACGAGACTGCCACCACCGACGTAGATCAGATCCTGTGAGAGCAGATGCGCCCGCGGATCGCCGACCCCCGTCTCGCGGCGAAACAGCGAGATGTGCGAAGGCTCGCAGCGGTCAGCTGAGAATGCCCGGTAAAAGCGCACGACGTAGTGGTCGGCGTCGCCGCTGGCCGTCGGCAGAAAGCAGACCTTCGGTCGCGCGACTCCGGTCAATCCGATAACGAAGTCGTCGAGCAGCGTGTTTCCCCACTCCATCGAGAAGCCGCCGCCACCGAACGCGACGATCTGTCGGGCCGTTGGCTCCATGATGCGGGGGATCTTGGCCCGCGACCGAGCCCTGGTCATTGGCCCAGGGGCCAAGAATCGGCAGCTAAGAACATGCATTTGGTCAGATTCACACGCTGCAGACGGCACAGCGCGCCCCGGATCAGGGCGACTCGACGCCAGGATCCTCGAGCTCGCGATAGCCGCCCGTCACGATGAAGATCGTCTGCTCGGCGATGCCGACCGCGTTGTCGCCGATCCGTTCCAGGCAGCGAGCGATCAGGACCATGAACATCGCCCACTCGCGCAGTTCGGGGTCGTCGCCGACCTCCACGGCGCGCTGGAAGATGTCGCGGTTGAGCCGGTTGACCTCAACATCCTGGCGCAGCAGGTCCCGGGCGAGCGAGAGATGGCGGGTCTCGAAAGCGTCGCGTGTCTGCAGCAGTTCCTGGCGCACTGACACGCCCATCCGCTCGATCAGCTCGAGGATCGTGTGGTCCTTGGGCGCCTCGTAACCGGACAGCGGCACCAGCTTCGCCATGTTGGCGCACTGGTCCCCCATCCGCTCGATGCAGCGAATGCTGTGCAGCAGCGCAGCCGCGAGACGGAGGTCATCGAGGAACAGAGCCTGGCGTCCGAGCAGCGACAGAACTCCCTGATGCACCTCGACGTAGCGTCCATCGATCCGTCGGTCGTCAGCGGCGACCATCGCCGCGAGCTCGATGTCCTGGTAGTTGATCGCCTCGAGCGCGCGATCGAGTTGCGACACGACCAGATCGATCCCGCCCAGAACCTGGTGTTCGAGCCGGCTCAGCTCCTCACGAAACCAGGTGCGTTGCTCGCCCCCGGCCCGGCCCGATGTTGCTCTCTCGGCGTCCGTCATCGCCTCTGCCTGATCCTCTCCGGTCGGAGCTGAACATCATGCCACCGGACGCCGGGGTTCGGCTGCCAGCCGATATCCGAAGCCGAAGTGAGTGTGGATGAACTGCCACTCCGGCAGCGCAGCGTCGAGCTTCACGCGCAGCTTGCGGACGTACACATCAACCGATCGGTCGCCGTGGCGCATCGGCCGCTCCCAGACCAGCTCGAATAGCTCCTCGCGCGAGACGATGTGATCGGCCCGTCGGGCGAGTTCGGTCAGCAGCCTCAGCTCGCGGATGGAGAGCGTCAGCGCGTGACCATCGGCCCGAGCGAGATGCTCGTCGGGCGTGATCTCGAGCGGGCCGATCTTGAGCACCTCAGGCTGCTGTGCGAGCGGAGCAGGCATCTTTCCTGATAGTCGGCGGCAAAAGTCAAGAGCGCGTTATCAACGCGTAAACCAACTGTGAACAGCCTGTGATCGCCTTCCCGCACGCCGAAGTTGCCGCTGTCGCTCCCGCTGGAGCACAGCGGCCACGACAGCGCTCAGCCGACGAGTGCCGCCACGAAATCGGTCTCGCGAACATCCACGACGCTTGCGGCCGCGTCAGCCGCCTGCGGCTCGCCACCGTCGAACTCGGGCGCGAAGCGGTAGCCGACGCCGAAGTGCGTGTGGATGTAGCTCCAGTCCGAGGACGCCATCCGCAGCTTCTGGCGGAGCTTTCGCACGAACACGTCGACCGAGCGGTCACCGTGGGCCATCGCGTAGCCCCACACCCGCTCGTAGATCTCCTCGCGGCGGAGCACGCGGTCGGACTGCGAGAGCAGTTGCAGGATCTCGAACTCACGGGCGGTCAGCTCGAGGCTGATCTCGCCTTGGTAAGCCTGGTAGAGGTCGGGACGGATCATGATCTCGCCGACGTTGACCGCATCCTCGATCTGCGGCATCTCGTTGCGGCGGTGACGCCGGATCGCTGCCTCGATCACACAGATCAGCTCCTCCGCGTGGCAGGGCTTGGTTATCCAGGCATCGGCGCCGAGCCGCAGCCCGCGCACGCGCTGCGCCACCGACGACGGGCCGGTGCAGACGATCACCGCCAGCCCGGGGAGTCGAGAGCAGACGCGCTCGAGGTACTCCCAGCTGCCGGGACCCAGCACGGCCAGGTCCACGACCAGCGCATTCAGTCGCATCCCGACCAGGGCATCGACTGTGACGGCGCTCGACAGCGCCCTGAGATCCCAACCGAGCGCGTCCAGCCGGTTGGACAGCACCTGCGTGAAGCCGGGGTCACGGTCAACTACCGCGAGACGCAACCGGCTGTTCGCGCGCTGGGCGGCGGCATTTGCCGCGCTTGTTGCCGGCGCGTCGCTCAGTTCTGACGGCATGGCGTCAGCATAAAGCCACCGACGCACCGCCGATACGCCAGCGGCATCTTGGTAACAACATGTTCACATGCAAACTGCAGGAGTTTTTGCCTCCGACCCGCCGCGGGGGCCCCTTCGCTGTCCACTTTGCAGGGGAACGGAGTTCTGAGCATCCTCTTACGGTCAGCCGGTATTGTGGCCGCCCATGGCGTCCCGTAAAGAGCAGAAGGAACAGGCGCGCGCCGCGCGCCTTGCACAGGAACAGCAGGCAGCGGCGGCCAAGGCGCAGCGCAATCGTCGGCTTCAGATCATCGGCGGAGTGGTCGCGCTCGCGGCGGTCGTCGTCGTGGTTCTGATCGTCGTTTCGAGTGGTGGCGGCCCCAGCGCCCCCCCTGGCACCCAGACCTCAACCGGTCTCGCGACCGGCGCCAAGGAGAAGGCGATCATCGCCCAGGTCGACACGCTCTACAAGGACATTCCCCAGAGCCAGACAACGCTGGGCAAATCTGATGCCAAGGTCACGATGGAGTACTTCGGCGACCTCGAGTGTCCGATCTGCCAGGAGTTCACGCTTGACGTGTTCCCTGAGTTCGTCCAAAAGCAGGTCCGACCGGGGGGCGTCAAGGTCGTGTACCGCTCGATGTGCACCGCCACCTGCGGCGACAAGATGAGCAAGGCCGACGACCTGGCTGACTTCAATCAGCAGCAGGTTGCGGCCTACGCAGCCGGGACGCAGAGCAAATTCTGGCAGTACGCCGATCTCTTCTACCACCAGCAGCAAGAAGAGGGAACCGGGTATGCCACGGACGCCTACCTCACGGGAATCGCGCACCAGGTCACCGGGCTACACGTGCCCACCTGGCAGACCGACCGCAAGGATCCGACGCTGCAGGATGCGGTCACGGCCGACAATGCATATGCCGATAAGGCGAACCTGCCGGGAACACCTTCGCTGATCATGATCGGGCCCAAGGGCGAGGAACTCGTCGACAACGGCAACCTCCCCAGCTATGACGACCTAGCCGCGGCGGTCAAGGCAGTTTCGTGAGCGCGATGGCGGAGTCGGCACAACCCGCCACGCGCTCGCACCGGAGAGACCCGCTGATGATCGCGATCCTGGTCTTCACGACCATCGGCTTCCTGATCGCCGCCTACCTGACCTATATCCACTACTACGGCCTCGGCGCGCTGCTCTGCCTCGGCGGTAGCAATGGCCACTCGAGCTGCATCACCGTCCAGTCCTCCCAGTGGGCGAAGCTCGCCGGGATCCCTGTGGCGCTGCTCGGGCTGCTCGGTTACACGGGTCTGTTCATCTCCTACATCGTCGAGGCCCGTTTCGACGGCGAACTGGGCCGTGGGCTGGCCTTCTGCGTCGCCCTGATCGGCTTCGGTTTCAGTGCCTACCTGACATACCGCGAGCTGTTCTCGATCCACGCGATCTGCGAATGGTGTGTCTCGAGCGCGATCTGCATGACGATCCTGATGGTCCTCACCGGGATCCGCTTCATCAGAGGCGAACTGGTCGACATGCCCTCTGCGGCCGAAGCCGGCAAGCCCGCGGCAATCTGACGGCTCGTGGCCGGGCCCCACTGTCCGGTCGTGGGCGCATCATGGGTGTATGAGCTGGAGGACCACGCGGGCGGCCTCGTTGGGAGGCGTCGCTCCAAGGCACGTCGCCGTGATCGATCTGGGCTCCAACTCGTGGCGACTGGTGGTCTACAGCTACGACGGTGCACAGCCGACCAGCTGGTGGAAACGCACGGACGAGCTCTACGAGGCGGTCCGCATCGGCGAAGGAATGGAGGCCACCGGGGCCCTCGGTGAGGCTGCGATCGCACGCGGGCTCGAGACGCTTGCGGTGTTCGCACGGTTCTGTCACGCAAGCGATCTGACCGCAGACGATGTCCACGTGTTCGCGACCAGTGCGATCCGCGACGCGACCAACCGTGACGATTTCCTGCGACGGGTGCAGGACGCGACCGGTTATTCGGTCGAGGTGCTCTCACCCGCGGCCGAGGCCCACTACGGCTACGTCGCCGCCGTCAACACGACGACGATCCGCGACGGTGTCGTGCTCGACATCGGCGGCGGCAGCATGCAGCTGGTCCACATCAGGGACCGCTCCGAGGCCGAATCGGTCTCGTTCCCCGTCGGCGCGATCCGCATGACCGAGGCGTACCTCGCCGGCGACCCCGAGCGCCCCGCGCGCAAACGCGACCTTCAGCGCCTGCGCGACCACGTTGCCGACGAGCTCGCCGCCGCCGGCTGGTTGGCTGGCCATGGTGGCCGGCTGGTCGGCACCGGCGGCGCGGTCCGCAACCTGGCGGCCGCGGCCCAGCGGGCCGAGTTCGGCTCCTCAGGAGGCATCGACATCGGCATCCAGGGCCAGATGCTGAGCGCAGACGCGCTCGACGGCCTGGTCTCGACGCTCGCGAGCCTGCCTGCCAACAGCCGCAGGAACGTGCCCGGGATCAAGCCGGGCCGTGGCGACATCATTCTGGCAGCGGCCGTGACGCTGCAGACGGTCGTCGAGCTCGGTGGCTTCGACGGTATCGAGGCCACCGAGGCCGGCGTGCGCGACGGTATCTTCCTGGCGCGCACGGTTCTGGATGAGGCCGATCCTCTGTTTCCGAACGTGCGCGAGGCGGCGGTCCGCAATCTGGCCGTCCAGTACGAGTCCGATCTCCCCCACACCGAGCATGTCGCGCTGCTGGCTCTGCAGATGCACGACTCCCTCGCGGAAGCCGGGCTGATCGATCCACAGCCCGGAGAGCATGAGCTGCTCTGGGCGGCATCGATGCTGCATGACGTCGGCATGACGATCTCCTACGGCGACCATCACAAGCACTCCCGCTACCTGATCGTCAGCGCTGAGCTGCCCGGCTTCGACCCGCGCGAGCGCGCACTGATCGCACAGATGACGCGCTATCACCGTAAGGGTGTGCCGAAGCTCGGCGAATGGGCCAAGCTGGGCCGCCCCGGCGACGAGCACATGCTCGAGCGCTGCTCGTTACTGCTGCGGCTGGCAGAGCACCTCGAACGCGGGCGTGACCAATCCGTCAACGAGGCACGCTTGCGAACCAATGGCGACGGCGTCGCCCTGCACCTCTTGGCCGAGGGCGATCTCACGCTGCCGCGCTGGAG
The DNA here is from genome assembly GCA_963844665.1 of uncultured Conexibacteraceae bacterium. Classification (GTDB taxonomy): domain Bacteria; phylum Actinomycetota; class Thermoleophilia; order Solirubrobacterales; family Solirubrobacteraceae; genus Palsa-465. The sequence goes on along the minus strand of CAWJPB010000003.1, from coordinate 171,881 downwards.
CGTCGAGCGATACGGCGACGACGAGGCCTTTCAGCGCGTCTTTCACCGCCCGCTCGTGATCGGGTGACGATCGTGACGATCGGGTGAAACCTTGTAGATCGTCGCGCGCGGCCGCGTAGTCTTGAGACCGTGCTCTGGCTGCTACGTCACGCCGATGCGGCTGAAGGCCACCCCGATGAGGCACGTCCGCTGACGCCGCGCGGGATCCGTCAGGCAGAGGTCGCAGGGGTCGCGATGAAGCGACTCGGCATCCCCATCGACACCTGTCTGTCGAGCCCCAAGCGTCGCACGATGGAGACGGCGGCGCTGGCCTGCCGACCGCTGGGAGTGGAGATCCTCACCGAGCCGGCCCTGGCCGGTTCGGACTGGGACGCGACAGAGCTCGCGGCCGGACACGGCGAGGTGATGCTGGTTGGCCACAACCCCACGATCTCGACCGCGCTGCGTGACCTCACCGGCGCTCGTGTCCACATGCGCAAGGGCGGCCTGGCGGGAGTTGAGCGGGGAGAGCTGGTGGTCTTGATGACTGCGGCGGAACTCGGCATCATTGCGGATATTCCGGAGACCGACTGATGAGCGACTCGACCCTCGAGCGCACAGACATCGACGGTTCGAGCAAGCTCACCACGCCCGTCCCGCCGAACCTGCGTGACCCGTCGCTATACCTCAACCGCGAGCTGTCGTGGCTGGAGTTCAACGCGCGCGTGCTCGAACTCGCCGAGGATGAACACCAGCGGCTGTTCGAGCGCCTGAAGTTCCTCGCGATCTACACCTCGAACCTCGATGACTTCTTCATGGTCCGCGTGGCCGGCGTGCACGGCCAAATCGAGGCGCGCGTCGACAAGCGCACGGTCGATGGGCTGACACCGACTCGCCTGATGGAAGCGATTGCCAAGCGTGTGCGCGAACTCGACGCTCGCCAGGCGCTCCAATTCGCCGATGTCGTCAGCCCGGCGTTGGCTGAGCAGGGCATCCGCATCGTCTCCTGCGACGAGTCCGGCGCAGGCCCCGAGCAGCTCGAGCACCACTTCCGTGAGCACATCTTCCCCGTGCTCACGCCGCTCGCGATCGGTCCCGGGCGGCCGTTTCCCTACATCTCGAACCTCTCTCTGAGCCTGCTCGTGCATCTCCACGACCCGGCCCAGGACGCCGAGTTGTACGCGCGCGTCAAGGTGCCGCGCGAGGTGCTGCCGCGCTTCGTCGAGATCAGCGAGGGCACGTTTATTCCGCTCGAGGACATCATCGCCCACCACCTAGACCTGCTGTTCGCGGGGATGGACATCGTCTCCCACAGCCTCTTCCGAGTCACGCGCGACGCCGACTTCGATATCTCAGACGAGGCAGACGACCTCCTGGCTGCGGTCGAGGACGAGCTCCGCCGGCGGCGGTTCGGCGAGGTGATCAGGCTCGAGGTCGGAAGCGACATCGAGCCCGGTATGCGAGACCGGCTGATCGAATGGCTCGACCTCTCAGACAACGAGATCTACGAGCGTCCGGGGCTGCTCGACCTCACAGACCTCTGGCAGATCGTCAAGCTCGACGGTCACTCCGAACTGCGCCAGAGCTCGTGGACGCCGGTCACCCATCCGGCCCTGAGACCGAGGCCGGAGGACACCGGCGACGAGCCTGACATCTTCGCTCAGATGCGAGAGTCGGAGATCCTCGTCCACTACCCGTACCAGTCGTTCTCGACCAGCGTCGAGCGGCTCGTGCTGCAGGCGGCGGTCGATCCGAACGTGCTCGCGATCAAGATGACCGTGTACCGGACCTCCGACGATTCGGCGCTGGTTCCGGCGCTGATCACGGCCGCCGAGAACGGCAAGCAGGCCGTCTGTATGGTCGAGCTCAAGGCACGTTTCGACGAGCGTCAGAACATCAGATGGTCGCGTGAGCTTGAAGAGGTCGGCGCCCATGTCGTGCACGGCATCCCGGGCCTCAAGACGCACGCCAAGACGATCCTCGTCGTTCGGCGCGAGCACGGTCAGGTGCGCCACTACGTGATGATCGGGACCGGCAACTTCCACGCCACCAATGCTCGCCTGTACGAGGACTTCGGCTTCTTCACCACCAACCGCGAGATCGGCAAGGAGGTAGCGAACCTCTTCAACGCGCTGACCGGCTACGCGCACCCCGGCCGGGAGCGCAAGGTGCTGGTGGCACCCGACTCGATGCGCGAGCCGCTGATCGAGCTGATCGAGCGGACCGCTGTCGCCCATAGCGAGGGCAGGCACGCGCGGATCCGCATGAAGATGAACTCGCTGGTCGATCAGCGCTGTATCGAGGCGCTCTACCGAGCGTCCCAGGCCGGTGTGCCGATCGAGCTCAACGTCCGCGGCATCTGTTGCCTCACCCCCGGCCTGCCCGGCGTCAGCGAGACGATCAACGTCGTCTCGATCGTCGGCCGCTTCCTCGAGCACTCGCGGGTCTATTCGTTCGAGTTCGACGACGAGCAGGCCGTCTACATCGGCTCGGCCGACCTGATGCCGCGCAACCTCGACACGCGCGTCGAGCTGCTCGTGCCGATTGAGAAGCCTGAGCTGCGCGCCGAGCTCAACGACACGCTCGACCGTTGCTTCGCCGACGACACCAATGCCTGGACGCTGGGGCCAGACGGTGCCTGGCAGCGCCGCGTTGGCCGCACCCGATCGGTGCACGCCGAACTGATGGAGCGCTCGCTGGCCGGGCTCTCCGCCGCGACCAAGCTCAGCTAGCCGGCTGTCGGCGCGTTTGCCGGACGGACGCCCAGCGTGACAGTGAGCTGCTCAGTCTGGTGATCGGGTTCGCGCACGGTCAGCGTGACCGTGGCACCGGGCTTGTAGGCACTGACCGCCGAGATGAAGCCTTCGCTGCCGGTGATCGCATGGCCGTTGACCTTGGTGATCGTGTCGCCGGACTGCAGGCCGGCCTTGGCAGCCGGTGAGCCGGCAATAACCGGGCTGCCGGAGCACGAACCGCCGCCGCTCGAGGCGATCTCAGCGCCACCCTCGGAGCTGTCCACGAGACACACTCCGACGTAGGAGTGCTCGACCTTCTTGCCGGCGATGATCGTCCTGGCCACCTGCACATCGGTGTTGGCCGGGGTCGCGAAGCCGACACCGGAGCTGTCACCGGAGCTGGTCTGGATCTGGTCGTTGAGGCCAACCACGTCGCCGGCCGCGTCCAACAGCGGTCCGCCCGAGTTGCCGGGGTTGATCGCCGCGTCGGTCTGGATGGCCCCCGGGATCGTGTAGTTGTTGGGAGCGGTGATCGGCCGGCCGACAGCGCTGACGATGCCGGCAGTGGTCGTCTCCGGCAGGCCGAAGGGGCTCCCAATCGCGACGACCGGGTCGCCGACCTGAGCTTGATTCGAGTTCGCGAACGCGATCGGATGCAGCTCCGAGGACTTGACGTTGACCTTGATCACGGCAACGTCGGTCGACGGATCCGTGCCGAGCACCTTCGCCATGGCGGTGACGCCGTCCTGGAAGTGGACCTTGACGTTCGTGGCCCCCGCAACGACGTGCTCGTCGGTGAGGATGTCACCCGACATGTCGTAGACGACGCCGGCGCCCTCGCCGTACTCGGTCTGCGACGGCGTGCTGAAGGCGCCGTTGTTGCTGCCCTTCTGAACGGCGGTCACATCGATGTCGACGACGCCGGGACTGTCCTTCTTGTAAATCTGGTTGACCGTCAGGCCCCCGGCCGCGCTGTCAGAGGTGGGGACCGCGGACGCGGCCTGGGTCGAGGACGAACTCTGCGTCGAGGCACTCGGGCTGTGAGCCAGATCGACCACGGTCCGGGTCGAGCCGCCGCTGCCGTTGGCGATCAGTAACGCGACGACCGCGCCAGCGACCGCTCCGGCGAGCACGGGCACAACTTTGTTTAGGCGGGTCATGGCGCTGAGGGTCTCCTTCGAAGCTTTCGTCGGGTTCTTCCCCGTCATCCATCCTGCCCCCGCTATCGCAGAGGTTTGTAAGAACCTACCCCCAAAGCAATCGGTGACACTCGCTGGTAGGTTGCGCCCATGAGTCCTGAACCCCCGACGTCACAACCCTCAGCGCCGCAGCTCCGCTGGGGCATCCTCGGCACCGGCGGGATCGCGAGAACGTTCGTGGCCGATCTCCAGATGACCGGCCATCAGGTGACGGCAGTGGGCTCGCGCGCCGCCCAGACCGCTGAAGCGTTCGCAGCCCAATTCGGCATCGAGCGGGCTCACGCCAGTTACGAGGCCTTGGTCGCCGACCAGAACGTCGACATCGTCTACGTCGCCACCCCGCATCCACGCCATCACGCCGACGCCACCCTGGCGCTGGCGGCCGATAAGCACGTGCTGGTCGAGAAGCCGTTCACGATCAACGCGGGCGAGGCCCGAGATCTCGTCGAGCTCGCGGCACAGCGCGGCCGCGTGATCCTCGAGGCGATGTGGACGCGCTGGCTCCCGCACATGGTCGAGATCCGCCGGCTCTTGGCCGAGGGCGCGATCGGCGACGTGCGGGTGGTGATGGCCGACCACACCCAGAAGCTGCCGGGCGACCCGGCCCACCGCCTGAACTCGTTGGAGCTGGGTGGCGGCGCCCTGCTCGATCTGGGCGTTTACCCGATCTCGTTCGCCTCTGAGGTGCTTGGCACGCCCGAGTCGGTTCACGCCACCGCGACCTTCAGGTCAACCGGCGCCGACTCGGAGACCGGCGTCTTGCTGCGATACGCGGAGGGCCGCACCGCCGTGCTCTACACCGCCAGCAACACGTCGGGACCCAACCGCGCGACGGTCGTGGGCACCGATGGTCGCATCGAGATCGACTCTGTCTGGTACACGGCCACCTCGTTCCGCGTCTACGACGCTGAGGACAATCTGCGCTCGAGCTTCGAGTCCGACGTGCCCGGCCGCGGCATGCAGTACCAGGCCGACGAGGCCGAGCGGCTCGTCGCCGCCGGCACGCTCTCCGGCGAGGTCCTGCCGCTCGCGGAGTCGGTCGCGATCATGGAAACGATGGACCAGGTCCGCGAGATCATCGGCCTGCGCTACCCGGGCGAGTAGCCGTCCCAGCCGAGCGCCGGCCGCACGCGGCTGGCGCGGGGGCGCGCGCAAGCAAGGCGCGCCCCCGCATGGCAAGCCGTTGCTCTAGGTGCTGGATGACGTCGTTGACGTTCCTGACGCCGGGTGGAAGAGGATGCTGTAACACTTCCTCGCGGCCTGCTCGAACTTCGAGTTCGTCTCGACACTCTTGGGGAACTTGCCGTCGGTATTGGCCTCGGGCATCGCCGCGTAACCGTTCTTGCGCACGCAGGCCACGAACGACTTCAGAGTCGCGTCGGAGAAGTGCGTTGCGCGATTCGCGCCAGTCGGCGGCGTGCCGCCCTTGAAGCGGCCGTGGCCGAAGCCGCCGCGGAAGCCGGACTTGCCGAGCTTCGAACCACACGCCTTGATCGCCTTGGAGAATTTGGAGTTGCCGCCGCTGAAGAAGCCGCCGCCGCCGCCGGCCCCCGGCGCTCCACCGGTCGGCGGCGTACCGCCACCCGAACCGCCGCCGGTCGGCGGGGTGAAGCTGCCGGTCGTACCGGTCCGGGACCCGCCTGGAAAGCCACCGCCACCGGCTCCACGGCTCGGTAGCGTCACGCCGTGCTGCTTGAGGCAAGCCTCAAAGGCCGCGCGACCGGTCGAGGCGCTCTTGCTCGACGATGTCGAACTTGCGTTCTTGCTCGAGGCTGTATTGGAACCGGAACCGCAGGCGGCGACGCCCAGGCCAGCTGCCAGCGAGACCAGTATCACCGCAGCGCCGCGCGGCGCGTGCTTTGCAGGTTTCATGGTTTCAGTCAGTCCTTTCATCACTACAGATATGGATCAGCCGCCGAACAGCGACCTGATCGCTGATGACCCGCTGGAGCTCGAACTCGAGCCGCTGGAGGTTGATCCGGACGACGAGCTGCTGCTGGCGCCGGAGTCGGTGACGGAGGTCGCTTGGACGGTGCCGTTGGACCCGCTGCTGCCCTGAATCACGACACTGTCACCTGGATTCAGCTTTCGCTTGGAGACACTCTCGCTCTTGCTGATCGTCGTCGCGCTGTTGAGCTTCACCTTGACGGTGTTGCCGCTGGTCTCCTTCACGTAGATCGTGTTGCCGTCAACACTGGAGACAGATCCCACCGTCCCGCCACCGGCGCCGCCAAAGCCGGCCGCCGCGAACCGCGACGCGAGGCTGCTCGAGCTGCCGCTCGCCGACTTGCCAGTCGACTTCGAACCGCTGGTGCCGCTGCTCGACAGGGCACCCGGGAAGCCGCCTCGTGTAAACGCCGACGTGCCACCGCTGCTCGAGGTCTTCGACTTCTCGACGCGTACACCGACGAAGAATCCGACGCCGCCGAGGATCAGCGCCATCAGCGCCGCCGCCAGGGGAGTCAGGTATCGAGCTCGCGGCCGAGGCGGCAGCGGCTCGTCGTCGAATCCGTCCTCGTAGTCATCGAAGGGCTCCGCAGACGAGGGCTGCGGGGAGCTTGCGTTCATCTCGGTGTCCTCTGTATCTATGCGTTCTGTGCGTTGTCTTGGTTCTTGGTCGGTCATCGGCTGTCTCACTCGAATCGCAGCGCATCGATTGGTCGCATCGACGCCGCACGCCAGGCTGGATAGGTTCCGAAGAAGAGCCCGATCAGCACCGAGGCGCCGAATGCCAGTGCGATCGAGTACGGGGCGATCACAGGCTGCACTCCGGCGATCTTGAACTGCCCGCCGATCAGCCCGGCCGCCACGCCGAATGCCCCACCCAGAATCGAGACGAGCACCGCCTCGACCAGGAACTGCGTGAGGATGTCCTTGCGCCGGGCGCCCACCGCCTTGCGGATCCCGATCTCCCGGGTGCGCTCGGTCACCGACACGAGCATGATGTTCATCACGCCGATTCCGCCGACCAGCAGCGATATCGCTGCGACCTCGGCCAGCAGCGTGGTGAACACCTTGTTACTTGAGTCGGAGGTCTGCAGGATCGAGCTCTGGTTGACGACCTCAAAGTTGCTGGAGTTGTCGGAGCCGGCGGAAACCGGGTCGATCGTGTTGAGGATGTCCGTCACCTCGGTCTGAGCCGCGCTCAGCGCGTCAGCGGATTGAGCCTGGACGAGGATCTGGTCGATGCTGCCGTAGCCGGTGATCAGCTCCTGAACCGTGGAGATCGGCGCAGCCGCGATGTCGTCCAGATCGGTTGACCCGTTCGAGCCCTTCGCGGCCGTCTCGCCGATGATCTCGAAGCTCGTGTTGTCAATCTCGACGCTCTCGCCGACCGGGTCTCCTCCACCGAACAGCTCCTGAGCGACCGTCGGGCCGATCACCAGCACGTCGGCCTTGTCCTTGACCTCCTTCTGGGTGAACCATCTGCCGTCCGCGATCGAGTAGTCACGGGCCGACTCGTAACCGGCCGTGGTGCCGACGAAGGTCGCGGGCTCGTAGGTCGACGAGCCATATGTCAGCGTCACGTCAGAGGCGGTCACGACCGGGGCGACGCTCTTGACGTCCGGCGCCTTGAAGTGGTTCTCGAGCGCGTATGCGTCAGACAGGGTCAGGCCAGAGCTCGAGCTCTGGCCGAATAGCCCGCCGACGCTGGGTGCGGCGCTGATCGTCAGCGTATTGGCGCCCAGTGCGTCGATCTGCGCCTGCACCGCGGCCGAGGACCCGGTGCCCACAGCGATCAGCACGATCACCGAGCCGACGCCGATCATCAGACCGAGGATCGTCAGGCCGGTCCGCAGCTTGTTGGCTCCCAGGCCGGTCAGTGCGACCGATAGCGCCTCACTCATGCGATCGCCTTCCTCGGCCTGTCCGTGCGCTCGTCGGCGATGATGCGCCCGTCACGCACACGGATCACGCGGTTGGCGTGCGCGGCGACCTCCGCCTCGTGGGTGATCAGCACGATCGTGCGGCCCTGGCGATTGAGGTGCTCGAAGATCTCAAGCATCTCGCTGGTGGAGTGCGTATCGAGGTTGCCGGTCGGCTCGTCCGCAAGGATCAGCGCGGGATTTGTGACGAGCGCGCGAGCCACGGCGACGCGCTGCTGCTGGCCGCCGGACAGCTCCGAGGGAAGGTGATCGGCGCGGTCGCTCAGCCCGACCGACGCGAGCGCGCTCTGTGCTCGCTCGTTCCGGCCCGCCTTCGACAGACCCGCGTACTGCAGCGGCAGCGCCACGTTCGCGATCGCCCGCGTGCGCGGAATCAGGTTGAAGGACTGGAAGACGAAGCCGATGTAGCGGTTGCGCAGATCCGAGAGGTCGTCCTCATCAACGCCACGAACATCGACCCCGTTCAGCTTGTAGGTGCCGCTGGTGGGCAGGTCCAGGCAACCGAGGATGTGCATCAGCGTGCTCTTGCCGCTGCCCGACGGACCCATGATCGCCAGGTACTCTCCGCGCTCGATCTCGAGGCTGACGCCACGCAGCGCGTGAACCGAGATGTCCCCCAGCTCATAGGTCTTACGGACGTCCCGCACCTCGATCACAGGCCCTCGGGAACCCCGTGTCAGTTGTGACCCGCCGCCCGCTGGCTGGCGGGTCACCGCCCCGCGCGAGCGCCGGCTCAAACGACCCGTGGTCGGCCCTTCACGAGGGGTCACGGGGCGCCACCTCCGCCTCCGAAGAAGGCCGCGCGGGCGCTACTGAAGCCGCCACTGCCGCCGAATCCGCCGGACCCGAATCCGCTCGTGGCGCTGGTCGTACTGGTCGTCGAGGTACCACTGGTCCCGAGCGAGGGCAGCGTGATCGTGATCTGGACCTCGTCGCCGGCCTTCAGCCCGCTGACGATCTGTGATCGCGACGTGCCCTTCAATCCGACCACGACCGGCTGCGTCACGACCGAGCCGTCGCTCTTGACCAACTGGACCGTGGCGCTCGAGCCGCTGCCGGCAATCGCGTCACTCGGGATCGTCACTCCCTGTGCCTGCTGGGTAACGATCGACGCCGTCGCATTCATGCCCGGCAGCACCTTCGAGTTACTCTGCGTGACGGTGATCGTCGCGTCGTAGCTGACGACGCCGTCGCTGTCGGAACCGAGTGGCGAGATCGAGCTGACGTGACCGGCAAGCTCCACGTCGCCGAGCGCCGTGATCGAGACGGTCGCCATCTGACCGACCTTCACGCTCGAGATGTTGTCCTCGCTGAGCGAGACCGTCATCGTCATCGTGTTGTCGTTGATCAGTTCGGCAAAGCCTGAGCTCGAACTGCTGCCGGTGCTGCCGGTGCTTCCGGTGCCGCCGGTGCTGTCGGTGCTGTCGGTCGAGGAGCTGGAGCTCGCCGAGGCCGCCTCAGACGAATCGCTGCCGCTCGAGACCGATTCGCCGATGCTCGTGTCCGACAGCGACGCGATCGTGCCGCTGGCCGGCGCGTAGAGCTTGGTGTCGGCTACCGCCTTCTTGTCAGCGTTGGCCGTGGCGCGTGCCTCGTCGACCTGAACCTTGGCCTGCTCGATCTCGGATTGGGTCGGCTTGGTGGTTGTGGTCGTGTCGTTGGTCGAGTTGGCCGTCGAGCCTGTGGTGGAGTCGCCGCTCGCGTGGCTGGTCGTCGTTTTTGCGCCGGCCTGGTCCGTCGTCCCGATGGCGGCCGCCGTCGAGTTCTTGCTGGATGTCGTCGACCGCGTCCTCGTTGTCGACCGCGTTCGTGCGGTCGGCGTTTTGATCGCCGTCGTGGTCGTAGCCGTGGAGGAGCCCCTGCTGGGAATCGGCTTCGTGGTCTTGGTTGTTGACCTGGTGGTTGTGGTCTTGGGCGTAGTCACAGCCGGGCTCGAAGTGGTGGTCGTCGCCGCCGGAGTCGTTGCCGTCGTGGTCCCGGTTGTCGTGGTCCCGGTCGCCGTCGCAGCGGTCGTGGTGGTGCCGGTTGTCGTGCTGTCGTTGCCTGCGTCCCGCTCGTATGAGGTGAACTCGGTCTCCGCGTCGTTGCTCACATCAGCGACGGTGTCCGCGACCGAGTCGCTCGAGGAGCCACTGCTCGACGAATTGCCACTCGATGAGCTTCCGGTCGACTCTCCGTCCTCGACCTCGGTCAGGTTCTCCTTCGCGGCGGTCAGGTCCGCCTCGGCTTCCTTCAGCGTGAGCTCGGCTGATGAGGGATCCAGAGTCGCGATCAGCTGACCCTTTCTGACGTGCTCGCCGACGCTGACGTTGAGCGTCCGGAGAGTCCCCGAGGTCCCGAAGTTGAGGGTGTCGTCCACCCCAGGCTCAACCTCACCGCTGCCCGAGACGGTCGACTGGACGACGCCGTTCGCCGCCGCGACGGTCTCCTTCGAGGTTCGCGCCGCACTGCTGCTGGCCGTCCCCAGCTGAGTGATGCCCAACGCGATGATCGTGGCCGCGACGAGCGCGAGCGAGATGATGTACCACGGCCGCACTGACCGCCGGCTCCGATTCTGATTCATGGCCTCGAATCTACGGGCGCATTCCTAGAGAAATGCCCGAGCTGCGTAAGAGTTGGCTGAGCGCCCGCAACCCTCACTGAACGCGACGAATCACCTGCAAAGGCGAGGTTTTAATCTCCCGCATAGGAGCGGTCACATCAGCTTCCCGTAAAGCAGAGCGAAGCAACCTCCGCTTGGGGAGTTACGGATGGAGAGATAGCCCCGCAGGGACCGGCTATCGATGCAGCGCTGAGGGGCGATGCCGGCGCGGAGGGACACGCTCGGCGGACGGCGCCAGAGGCATTCGCACGCGCACCTCAAGCCCGCCCTCCACGGGCGCCGTCAGCCTGACGCTTCCGCCGTGTATTTCAGCGACCGAGCGCACGATCGAGAGCCCCAATCCGAATCCACCCGCGGTGCGGCTCAGGCGGCGGAATGGCTCGGTCAGCGTCTGCACCTCGTCCGGAGCGAGTACCGCGCCGCCGTTTCGGACCAGCACCTCCGCCATGCCGTCAACGGGAGTGGTTCGCACCGTCAGCTCGCCGCCGCGCGTGTTGTGGCGGATGCCGTTCTCCACCAGGTTGGCGATCATTCGCTCAAGCAGCGCCGAGTCTCCGCTGACGATCACCGGGGCGAGGTCGGCGCTGATCGTGATCCCCGCGATCTCAGCACCTCTTTGCAGGTCGGTGATGCACCCGGCTGCCAGCTCCGCCAGGTCCACCGGCTCCCAGACCCCGCGGACCCCCTCGCTGCGAGCGAGAAACAGCAGCGCCGCGATCAACGACTCGCTGCGGTCGATCGACTCGCGAACAGCCTCGCCCATTCCGCGCAGCTCAGCGACGCTCGCGTTCGGATCGGCCAGCGCCACGTCCACCTCGGTGCGCATGATCGCCAACGGCGTACGCAGCTCGTGTGACGCGTTGGCGACGAAATGCTTCTGGCTCGCGAACGCCGCGTCCAGCCGCTCGAGCATCCCGTCGAAGGTGTCCGCCAGTTCCTTGAGCTCGTCCTCCGGGCCCTCGAGCGCGATCCGCTCGCCGAGGTTGACGCCGGAGACCCGTCGTGCGGTCGCGGTGATCGCGCGCAGCGGCGCGAGCGCCCGGCCCGCCATCCACCAGCCGAGCGCGACGGACACCCCGGTCATCACGATCAGCGCGCCGATGTACTCAAGCAACAGTCGATGAAGCGCCCCGTACACCGCCTGGCGGTAGGCGTTCTGGACCGCGCGCACACTCGGATTCGACGGCGGCCTCACAAAAGCTGACCCCGCCGGCCGCGGACCTGTGAAGTCGTCTCGGAAGTGGTGATGGTGGGTCAGGGTGTGGCGGACGAGCAGGTAGCCGATCGTCAGCATCGCCGCGGCGCTGACGAGGAAGACGGCGCCGTAGATCAGCGTCAGGCGCAGCCGGATTGTGCGGGTCGGAAGCCTCATCGCCGACGCTCTTCGATGAGCCCTCAGGCCATCCTGTATCCAACGCCGATCACGGTCTCAACCACCGGCGGCTCGCCGAGCTTGCGGCGCAGCGTCATGATCGTCATCCGCACCACGTTCGTGAACGGATCGGTGTGCTCATCCCAGACGCGTTCGAGCAACTCCTCCGACGAGACCGTCGCACCGTCGGCCACCATCAGCGCCTCCAGCACCGCCAACTCCTTGCGAGCCAGGTCGATCGGCCTGTCCGAGCGCTTGACGCTGCGTCGCGCGGGGTCGAGCTCAAGATCGGCATGCCTGAGCACCGGCGGACGGCTCGGCGCGGTGCGACGACCGAGTGCTCGAATCCGCGCCACCAGTTCCGCGAACCGGAACGGCTTGGGCAGATAGTCGTCGGCGCCCAACGACAGACCCTCGACCAGATCCTCAAGCTCGCCCGCCGCGGTCAGCATGATGATCGCCGTCTCGGGTCGTTCCTTGCGGACCTGACGACAAACATCGTCCCCATGAACCTCCGGCAGGTCGCGGTCGAGCACAATCACGTCATACCGAACCACCCTCGACTTCAGGAGTGCGTCCGCGCCGTCGCCCGCAAGGTCGACAGCCATACCTTCACGCCGCAGCCCGCGGGCGATCGCGTCCGCCAGGCGCCGCTCGTCTTCGACAACCAATACGCGCATCTGACTCCGAGGATGACGTCAGTTCAGTAAGAACAACATAATCTCGCGAGCGGCACGGGCGTGTCGCCTCGGAGCAGGATGCCGCCCCAGAACTGCAGTCCCGGAACCCCAACCACAGCGCTCGGTTGCTCGTTACGGGATATCTGAACCTCAAGTCGAGCGTTAGCTCTGGCGTCGAAACCCCGTGGTTGCGGGGCTTTCCCAGTCTCAGCTCCATCGGTGTCTTCCAACCTCAGCTCCTGGGGCACCACCAACACGTGTGTCAAACCTGTCACACCTGCTCGGGCTCTGAGACGAGCTCGAACTCGATCCCGGCGCGGACGAGTCGCTCGATGTAACCGTGACCCAACGCGAGCGCCGGCGTCCACTGACCACCGCCGCGCTTGGGAAGGTCGTCGTCGAACGCCAGCCGTAGCGCTGCCTCCGAGACCATCTTTGCGGTCTCGCCATAGCCGGGATCGCCGCCCCGCACCTCCGTGATCAGCCGCTGGCTGCGGTCCGAGGCATCGGCTTCCCCGCGGGAGCCAGCCTGATGCGCATTCGGACCGTGGTCGGCGACAAATCGCACGCGGAAGCTCGATCGTGCCCGGCGCTCCGCGTCAGGGCCTGTCCCAGGTCGCCTGAGCTTGCCCAGCCACCGTCGGGTCCGCTCGAGTTGCGCCAGCACACCCACCGCGACCACTCCAAGCCCCAGCGCCGCGGTTCGCCACAGCCGCCCCGTCACCAGGTAATGCGAATACGTGAAGTCGGGGCCATAACTTGGATCCAGGCGTGCGCTTCGCAGCACGTGCTGTGGGTCGATCACCGGCGCGGGCACGACCCAACCTCCGGCCAACCGCTCCCGATGGACACGGCCGGGGACCCCGCGCACGCTGCGTCCCTCGGCGATCCGGCCGTCCTGGGCGTTGCGTTCCACCGAGCGCCGATGTCGCGCCACTCGCCCGGCCTCCTTCAGCCGGCCGATGATGTTCAGCGCCGACTGGAACGTTCCGCCCGACATCGAGCCGTGCGCTGACCCGTAGCCGCTCAGCCGCACCGGAACATCGCCCGGCAGCTGCAAAACCGTGAAGAGAGCACCAAGGTCGTAGGGAACCGAGTCGAAACCACACGAGTGCACGAGCCGGGCGCCGCTGTCCCGCGCGGTCGCGTGGTGGCGCAGGTAAGTCAGATCTACGAACTCTGCCTCGCCGGTGAGGTCGATGTAATCCGTGCCGGCCGCGGCGCACGCCGCCACCACGGGCTCTCCATACAGCAGATACGGACCGACGGTCGAGATCAGCACTCGCGTCGATTGGGCCAGCGCCCGAACCGAGTCTGGCTGGCCGGTGTCAGCGACGATCACCCCCAGCTCCTGGTGTCCAAGACGCTCCCTCAGCGCCTCGAGCTTCTCACGGTTGCGACCGGCCAGCGCCAGCCGCGCCCCGCCTGGCGCGTGTTCGACCAGGTACTCGGCGGCCAGCTCACCGACGAACCCGGTCGCGCCGAACAGAACGATGTCGTGATCACGCGGCATCGCGAGACGACTTTACCCGCGGCGTGTGCCAGCGTTGATGAGGCCCTCATCACCAGCTTGCCGGGGCGTACCGGTGCTGCCCTCCGGGGCGTCCCGGCGATGCCCTGCGAGGCGTCTCGGTGCTCTAGATTTCAGCGGCCATGCTGATCCGTCACGCCGACCCTCTCGCCGACGCCGCGGGCTGCCTGGCGGTATACGCCCCATTCGCCGACGGCACCGCCGCGAGCTTCGAGGATCCCGCACCGATACTGCCGGAGTTCAAGCAGCGGATCGCACGGATCACCCGCACCCACGCATTTCTGGTCGCAGAGTCCGACGATGGCCAGATCGCCGGGTTCGCCTACGCAGGCACACATCGCGACCGCCCCGCCTACCGATGGACAACGGAAGCAAGCGTCTACCTCGTCGAAGAACACCGTGGACGTGGTCTGGGCCGAGCGCTCTACGAGCCGTTGTTCGCGCTGCTGGAGGAACAGGGGTACCGGAAGGTTCTCGCCGGCATCACGACCCCGAACCCCGCAAGCGAGGCGCTGCACCGCTCGTTCGGGTTCGAGGAGGTCGGCGTCTACCACAGGATCGGCTGGAAGGCTGGGGCCTGGCGCGATGTGATCTGGATGGAGCTGCAGCTCGGGCCTGAGACGCATGAGACGGAACCGCCACGTTCGCCGGGTCCGCCGGTTCGGTTGGCGCAGCCGATCAGCTTCTGAACCCGGGCAAAGCGCAACCTGGACACTGGCCGGCGGCATTCTGACCACCGGCCGACCGCGTGCTGAGTGCCGGGCACCCCGCCGATGCCGCACGCGGTGCGAGACTGAGCGTCGATGACCGGTGCCGACCCAGTCAGCTCTCGCCACGCGGCGATTGCCGCCGCGCTGCGCACCCGGATTGCCTCTGGCGAGCTCGAGCCCGGCGCGGCGGTCGCCTCCGAATCTGACCTGTGCGCCGAGTTCGGCGTCTCGCGAGGGACGGTGCGCCAGGCGCTGGCCGCGCTGCGAGGCGAGGGCCTGATCAGTGGCGGCCGGGGGCGGCGCGCAGTGGTATCTCGACCGACGCTCGCCCAGAGCTTCGACGAGTTGATCTCGTTCTCCGCCTGGGCCGAGAGCCTGGGCCGCGCGCCCGGCGCGCGCACGCTCGAACTCGGCCGCCAACCCGCGGACCCATACGACGCAGCCGCACTCGGCATCGAGCCCGGCACCGACGTCGTCCGCTACCGGCGTCTGCGCCTGCTCGACGGTGAACCGGCGATGATCGAGCTCAGCACGTTCGTCGAGCCGGTCGGCAGGCTGCTGCTTGGCGGCGACCTCGATCACGGCTCGGTCTACGCGCGGCTTGCCCAGCGGGGTGTCAGGTTTCAGGAGGCCGAGCACACAATCGTGTCGGTGGCGGCCAGCGCCGAGCAGGCGTCGCTGCTCGGCGTGAGCAGGCGAGCACCTCTGCTACAGGTCAGCCGCCGCGTGTTCGACCCAGACGGTACGCCGCTCGAGCTCTCACGCGATACCTATCGGGCTGAGGACTTCGCGATCACGATTCACAATCGCGCCGCGTCGCCGGGTGCGGGCGTCGGATTGTCGCTCGTGTCCTGACCGTCGAGAAGCTCGTCCAGAACGCCCACCGCCTGCCCGAACGACAGCGTCATCCCTGTCCCACCGACGTTCTCCACGACGCGGACGCCCGGCATCGGCGCAGTCGTGAAGAACGGCCTGGTCTCGCCAGCCGTCAACGAGGGGTAGACACCATGCCAGCGCTGCCTGACCACGGGCTCGATCCCGAGCAGTGTCCGAACCTCGTCGAGCAGCAGGGTGTACAGGCGTTCCTCGCCGAACGGGGACAGGGTGTCGCTGTAGGTGTGCGTGTCGCCGACGATCAGGTCGCCGTCCGGAAGCTGCGTCACCAGGAGGTGAATCCCACGGTCGATCAGCTCGCCCTTCTCGAGCTCGAGCCTCGCACGCAACTCGGCGGCAGCGGGCTGCGACGCGAACGCCGGGTAGCGGATCAGGCTGAGGCCAGTCATGAGCGCGTGGTCGTACCGCCGGCCGGTCGGCGCTGCGAGCCTCAGCATCTGCAGCTGGCACAGTGTCAGCTCGCCCAGGTCGCGACGCAACAGCGGCGACAGCGGGCGAACGTCCGGCCCGGGGCAGACGACGATCATCGGCGCGTTGACCCGCAGGCGGCCGGCATGCACGACACCCGGCTCGACATCGTGCACGAACGCCCCCCACTCGATCCGCGCGTACTGGTCCCGTGCCAGCAGCTGTGCCAACCCCGCTACAGCCGAGCGCGGATCGACCCGCAGATCCTGGGTGCCGTGGAAACCGCCGAGCACACCGTCGGTCGGGAGCCGCGCGTATGCCGCGATCTCATCGGCCGTCAGCATCCGCGCCTTGCGGCGCGGATTGTCGGCCACGCCCTCCAGCACCGCCAGCTCGTCGCGGCTTCGCGCCACCACCAGCGTGCCGGCATCGGACATGAACAGTCGCGCTTGCTGCGCGAGCTCGAGCCAGCGTTCGCGAGCGAGCTCTGCGCACGCCAGCAGCTCGCCGTCGGCGACGCTGGTGAAGAACAGGTGACCGAAGTTCCGGATGCTGGCGCCGACAGCGCGGTCATCGCGATCCAGCAGCACGACGCTCAGGCCTCGGCGCCGGGCCTCGAGCGCATGCGCCAGACCGACGATGCCGCCGCCGACGACGCACACATCGGTCTCAATCGTTCGGGTCACAGTTGCCATACTTGTATATACAACCTTATCGTCGCGCGATGCCTGAGCTCGTTCTCACGAGTTTCACATCCACGTCACAGCTTCGACTCAAGCAGGAGATCACAACTTGTATAGTCATCTTTCGATGCCTGCCGGATTCGACGCGAACGACCGCAGGTACGCATCCCCGGGCAAACCGATACTCGCAATCTGCGCGGACGGCTGGGATCCGGAGTATGTCGACGACGCACTCGAGCGCGATCTGATGCCACGCGTTGGCGAGGCGCTCGCGGACGGCGGGACTTACACCCTGGGCCGCGCTCAGGTTCCGACCTTCACGAATCCCAACAACGTCACGATCGTGACCGGCGTCAGCGCCGCGCGTAACGGCATCGCCGGCAACCACTACCGCACAGCCCACGGCAGCGAGGTGCAGGTCACCGATCCGAGCTTCCTGCGCGCAACCACGATTCATGCCGCAGCCCTGGATGCGGGCATCGGCGTGCTGTGCGTCACCGCCAAGGACAAGCTCCGCGCGCTGCTGGCCACCGGTGGCGTGCCGGCCTTCAGTGCCGAGAAGGCACACGAGCAGACGCTCCCCGACGGGACGCCGATCACCGAAGTGATCGGCTTGTCCGAACCCCGACATCTACGACTGGCGGCTTTCCCCTTACACGGTCGACCTCGCCGTTGCGCTCGCGCCGCACTTTGACGCGAGGATCGTCTACGCCTCGCTGACGGACTTCGTTCAGCACGCCGCCGCCCCCGGCGAGGCGCTGGCGGACGACTTCTACCGGGCAATGGACGTCTCGATCGGAGCTGCACTCGACGCAGGCTTCGTCGTCGGGCTCGCGGCCGACCATGGCATGCGCGCCAAGTCAGCGGCCGACGGAAGCCCCAACGTGCGATTCCTCGATGATGCGCTCGCGGCTGCGGGCATCCGCGGCGCCCACACCCTCTGCCCGATCACCGATCCCTACGTCGTTCACCACGCCGCGCTTGGATCGCTGGCCTGGGTGCACCTCGACGACCTGGATGAGCTCGACCGCGCACGCGGAGTGATCGCGGCGCTCGACGGCATCGAAGGCGTGCTCGACCGCAGCGCCGCCGCGGACGCCTTCGAGCTGCCGGCTGACCGCATCGGCGACCTGATCGTGCTCGCCGACGGTGAGACCGTGATCGGCAAGTCAGCGGCCGCCCACGATCTCAGCGCGCTGCACGGGACGCTGCGCTCTCACGGCGGCCTGCACGAGCGCACGGTGCCGATGGTCGTTACCCACAGGCTGCGCGAGGACGCGCTGCGCGGGCGGGATCTGCGCAATCGCGACCTCCACGACCTGCTCCTGAACGGACTCGCGTGACGGCCACCCTCCCCGTCCACTCTCCCTACACCGGCGAGCTCGTCGGCGAGGCGCCGCTCTCGACCCCCGAGCAGATCCGCGAGATGCTCGCTGCCGGGGCCGCCTACCGCAACCAGCTCTCGCGCCACGAGCGCTCCGAGGTCCTGTTTGTGGTGGCCGCTGAGCTCGCTGCCCGCAGCGAGCAGCTTGCCCAGCTGATCACCTCGGAGTCCGGGCTGTCGCTGAAGGACACGCGGCATGAGTTGGGGCGCGCCGCAGACGTGTTCCGGTTCGCCGCGATCGAGGCGCTGCGCGACGACGGCACGAGCTTTGCAGGCGATATCTCGGCTCACGGCCGTGACCGCCGTGCCCACACGCTGAGCGTGCCCGTGCGGCTGGTCGGAGCGATCACACCGTTCAACCACCCGATCAACCAGGTCGCGCACAAGCTCGCGCCGGCGATCGCCGCCGGCGCGCCGATCGTGCTCAAACCATCCGAGAAGGTTCCGCTCAGCGCGCTGGCCCTTTTCGAGATCGTGCGCGGCGCCGGGCTGCCAGCGGCTGCTGCCCAGATCGTCTGCGGCGAGCCGGGTCAGGTGCTCGACGAGTTCCTGGACGAACCCGCAGTCGAGCTGGTCTCCTTCACCGGAGGTGTCGCGGTCGGCAAGGAGATCGCCGGGCGGCTCGGGTATCGCCGGGCGGTGCTCGAGCTCGGCGGCAACGATCCGCTGATCGTGCTGGCGGATGCCGACCTTGATGAGGCCGCGGCGCTGGCGGTAACGGGCTCGTTCGCGAACTCCGGGCAACGCTGTACGGCGGTCAAGCGGATCATCGCCGTCGATTCGGTCGCCGATGAGCTGGTCGATCGCGTCGTCGCCGGCGCTGCGGCGATCAGAGTCGGCGACCCTGCCGACCCCGACACCGGCATCGGCACCGTGATCGATCAGCGCGCCGCGATCGCGATCGAGGAGCGCGTGCACGATGCGGCCAAGGACGGCGCCAGGCTCCTGTACGGCGGCCAGCGCGACCGTGCCCAGCTGACCCCGGCCGTTCTGGATCACGTCGATCCCAAGAGCCGCCTGGTCGCCAGCGAGACATTTGGCCCGGTCGCGCCGGTGATCCGCGTCTCAGATCTGGATGAGGCGATCGCCGTCGCCAACTCGACCCCGTACGCGCTCTCGAGTGGCGTCTGCACGTTCGATTGGCGCGCGATCAGTCGCTGTGTTCGGGAGCTGCGAGCCGGCACCGTCAACATCCGTGAGGTTCCCGGATGGCGGACCGAGCTGACGCCGTTCGGCGGGGTCGGCGACAGTGGTCTGGGCGTCAAGGAGGGCGTACGCGAGGCGATCAAGGCGATGACCTTCACGAAGCTCTACACGCTCCCCTGGGTATGAGGCTCGCCGGCTGACAGCGCGTGGCGCCGAGCGCGTCGCCTGGCGAAGAGGACGGTTGCAAGATCCTGCCCACAAGGAGGATCTCTCCGCGGCCCGCCGATGAATCCGCTTTGATGAGCCCAATGATTCTCCAGCTGGAGGGGGGACTGGAGTGGTTAGGCGCGTGCCTTTCGCGCCGCACTGCCGCATCTGTGGCCGTTATGACCGCTGTTCTCGCCTGTATCGGCCTGGCCCAGGCCGGTTTGGCACGCGCTGACGTCTCCGAGCTTTGCGCGGGCTACACAGCCTGCTCAACCAGCGGCTTCACGACGCACGGATACGAGGATGCGGCCGACACGATGTGGTGGCGCATGTACGCGGGCGACAACTGCACCAACTACGCCGCTTACGTCGAGTCCCAGATCTACGGGGCGCCTGAGCCGACGATTGAGCTGGGCGATGCCGGACAGTGGGCGCAGCGCGCCGAGGAACAGGGAATCGCCGTGGACGACACCCCCACCTTGGGCTCGGTGGCCGAGTGGGACGAGGACACGCCCGAAATGGGCGGCTACGGCCACGTCGCCGTGGTCGAGGCGATCGGTCCGAACGGCAGCTACATTGACGTCTCCCAGAGCGGCATGGGCACCTCCGAGGACGGCTACGACTGGGAGCGCATCTACTCGAGCGGCGGCTCGTGGGAGCCCTGGCCGAGCAACTTCATTCACTTCTCTGGCACTCGTATGCCGGTTGTTCTACCTCAGCCCGGGCGCTGGCTGCCGGGAGCTGAGATCGTCGTGCCCAGCGGCGGCTGAAACCGAGCCGACGATCGGAGCGCGGTTGGCAATCACGCCGCCGTCGATATGCAAGCGCCGTTGCCGAGGTGTCCGACAGATGAGTTTCTACCGATAGGCCGAATGGCCGGCAGTGACTGTCGGGCGGACCGAAAGTAGATATCGCAGTGCTTCGAAGATTGATTCCGCGCTCCGCGCGGTCGAAGGCGATTGCGGGCATCCTCGGCGTGATGGCCGCGGGTGCGGGCGCATTCGCAGCGACCAATTGGATCGTCGGACTGAACAGCGGCTCAAGCGCCGAGGGACGCTCGGGTTCCGTCGCGAACCTGACGATCGCTGCCGTCGCTTCACCGTCGCCCACCAACCTGCTCTACCCGGGCGCGACCGGTGACGTCGTCGCGACGATCACCAACCCCAATGCATTTCCGGTGACGGTCACTGCCGTCAACCTGCCGACCAGCACGACCTATGCAGGCGGATACACGACCAGCGCGCTGTTGACGGCGCAGAGCGGCTGCTCGACGACGACCAGCTATGTGGCCTGGAGTTACGCAACCACGACAAGCGGCAGCTCGCATGTGCTCAACAGTGCGTTGGTTGTGGGCGCCAATGCGACGCTCACGGTGACGTTCGCGAACGCCTCATCGATGACCACCGCGTCACCGACGGCCTGCGAGAACACGTACTTCTCGATGCCGTCGCTCACCGGCGTGACCGCCACGGCCGGCCCGGGAACCGCCACCGCCAGCCCGGCCACGGATTACTGGAGCAGCTGAGCCGGCAACATTCGGGGCGCTTCGGCGAGTGGGCGCCCGACCATGCTCCTCTGCCCGACCATGCTCCTCTGCCCGCCAACGCTCCTCTACAAGAAGGCGACGAGTCGCCCCGAGCGACCGGGAACCGTCTGTCGGACGCGACGATCCTTGACCCAATCCCGGCCGCACTCGACGGGGTTCAGCGAGATCTCGATCTCGCGGCAGGAGCGTGCGTGACCGATAGGCTCCCGACGATGAGATTCCACAAGGGTCAGCGGGTACGCGCGCCCCATCCCGAGGACGGGCGCGTGTGCAACTGCACCGTGCTCGACTCGGTCGAGACCTCCACGGCGGGTGAGACGGTCAAGCTGTTGTTCGATGATGGCGCCCAGTCCGACTGGCTAGACAGCGCCCTCATCGATGTCAACGAGTACGACTAGTCAGTGTGCTCGTCGACGCGGAGCCGCAACGGACGCCTGGACCACCAGGTGCTCGGACGCGCTCCCTAGGACCATCGCGGCGAGATCCTCTCGATCGGGACGCGCGCGACGTGGCGCCAAATTACCCCAGCGGTCGAGGTGCGCGCGGCGTCCGCCGTCCGGTCAGGAACGCCGGGTCATGACCGACGGCTCACCGCCTGTAGCCTCCCGACCGTGATCCTCTACAACAACCCCGTCAGCGGCAACTGCTGGAAGGTTCGCCAGATGCTGGCGCTCCTGGGCATCCGCGCCGATCCTGATTACGAGCCGACCCCCGAAGAGATCGCTGCGAGGAACGCGTCAACAATCGGAAAGGACGCGCTGCTGGCGGCCCACCTCGGCAGCCCGCTCCAGTTGCACGACTTGGATGTGGTCGATCGCACCAACCGTCCCGCACTGATCGGGCAACTGAGCCCGGTGCTCCGGGTTCCTCTGCTGGTCCTGGATGACGGGCGCCCGCTGATCGAATCCAACGCGATCATCGACTATTTAGCCGACGGCACCGCGTACATACCGAGCGATCCCTATGAGCGGGCACAGGTGCTGGCATGGCAGTTCTTCGAGCAGTACGAGATCGAACCGAACCTCGCCGTCGCACGGTTCTTCAAGCTGTTTGACTTTGAGCCTCCCTCAGGGCTCGCCCATCAGAAGGCCGAGGGCGGGCGCAAGGGACTGGAGGCCCTGGAGCGCGGCCTGGCCGGCAAGGAGTACCTCGTCGGCGATGCGTTCAGCGTCGCCGACATCAGCGTTTACGGCTACACGCACGTCGCCGATGAGGGCGGCTTCGACCTGGAGCCCTACCCGTGGATCCGTGCCTGGTTAGAGCGCGTCGCCGACCAGCCTGGACACATCAAGATCACCGACTGAACCGTCAGGAGCGCCGGCTCGGTGGCACCGGCGAGAACTTCTCGAATGCGTTCGTGGCGAACAGCTTGGGGTCGATCTTTGCGATCAGCGCCTCGAGCTCGCGGCGCTGGCGATCGGAGAGGTTGCTGGGCCGGCCTCCTGTGTCACGCACCAGCAACATCAGCCGCCGGCGCTCCTGAGGCGAGAGACGCTCGAAATGCGCCTTTGCCAGGATCGCGAGCTCGGCGAGGATCACGAGCCGCGCCAGTGGAACCCTGCGCAACATCGGCAGGCGCTGTGCCGCACGAGCGACGGCCACGTTCATGAACGGCGTGGGCATCCCTAATCGATTCTACGTCGGCGCCTGAGCCCCTCCCGCTGCAACGGCCGCTACCGTGCGACGCGAATGCCCACTCCGCCGATCCATCCAGCGCTGCGCGAGGTGATCGAGCAGCTGGCACCGCTCGAGCGACGCCCCGGTTCCGCCGGTGAGGCGAAGGCCGCAGACTGGATCGCTCAGCGCCTCCGAGAGGCAGGCTGCGACGCCAACGTCGAGCCTGCCGAGTTCTATGACGGATACGCCAAGCCAATCGGCGTGCTGACGGCCACAACGACACTTGCCGGATTGCTTGCTCTGCGCGAGCGAGGCCGCCTGGCCGGAGGCCTGGCGGCCTCGCTCGCGGGCGCTGCGATCGCAGACGACGTCGCGAACACGCGCCGTGTGTTCCGTCGCCGCTTGACCCAGCCCTTGCCGACCCAGAACGTGGTCGCGGTGTCCGGCGATGTCACCGCTGACCGGACGCTGGTGGTGATGGCTCATCACGACGCAGCATCGACCGGCCTGATCTTCGACGACCGCTTTCAGGCGTGGCTGGCAGACGAGTTCCCGGGGATCGTGGAGCGACTCGACACCTCGTTCCCGCTGTGGTGGCTGGTGCTCGCGGGCCCGACCGCGATCACGCTCGGCGCCGCGCGACGCCGGCCGGCGCTGATTAAGCTCGGCACCGCGATCGCCGCCGTCACGACCGCGGTGATGGCGAATGTCGCCACCAGCCCGACCGTTCCCGGGGCCAACGACAACCTCACCGCCGTGGCCGTGCTCGTTGCCTTGGCAGAGCGGCTGCGGGCGGAGCCGATCCACGGCCTGCGCGTGATGCTGGTCTCGTGTGGAGCTGAGGAGGTGATCCAGGGCGGCATCAACTCGTTTGCAAGGGACCACTTCCCCACACTCCCGCATGACAGGACCTGGTTCCTGAACCTTGACACGGTCGGCTCGCCGATCCTGGCGATGTGCGAGGGCGAGGGCCCGGTGGTGATGGAGGACTATTACGACCGGCGCTTCCGCGATCTGATCGCCCGTGTCGCCGATCATTCGGGGGCGCCGCTGCGTCGTGGCATGCGTGCTCGGAACTCGACCGACGCGGTGATCCCGAGTCACGCTCGCTACCCGACTGCGACTCTGGTGTCGATCGACAGGCACAAGGCGCTCTCCAACTACCACCTGCCCTCGGATACACCGGCGAACATCAGTTACCGAACCGTCGCCCACGCGCTCCACGTGACCGAGGCGGTCGCCCGCGAGTTGGCGAGCAACCCCTGGATCTGAAAATCAGCAGACCGCGATCTCGGTCCTGACGGTCTTTGTGACCGTCACCGTCCGTGTCTTCTTGCCGCGCTTGACCGGCTCGGTGTAGGCGGCGACCACCTTCAGTACGTGCCGCCCGGTCTTCACGCTCCGCAGGCTGATGCTCGCGGAGACGGGTGTCTTCTTGCCGATCGCGTTCGGGCCGTATGTCGTGACCGTGACCGTCTTGCGTCTCCCGTCGACACGCCTGCTCTCTTTCTTCGTGTGCTTGACGCCCTTGTCGATGTAGAACGCAGCGCGCGTGAACTTGAGCTTCGTCTTCTTCGAGCCCTTGACAGCTGAGGTGGTGAACCCGACGCGTAGCTTGCCCGTGTGCGCGGTGCACAGTGAGGCCGCGGGCGCCGTCAGCGTCAGTCGCTGATTTCCGAAGATGGTGGTCGGAAATGGTGTCTGATAGGTGAATCGATCCGAGCCGCTGACGGCGCTCTCTCCCGCGGGGGCGATGACGCGCACGTTCACGGCGCCAACACCAGGCGGCACGGTTGCCGTGATCTGGGTCGCGCTCTCGGCCGTCACCGATGTCGCGGGCGTGGCTCCGAACATGACTGTCATGGCAGGGAAGAGGTTCGCGCCCGTGATCGTGACCGTCGCCCCCGTATCGCCGTGATTCGGCGATACGCCAGTCACGGTTGGCGGGCCGACCTCGGTGTCTTGAAGCTCGACTGCTCCGATATCGGTGCCGTCGCCACCCGGGGGCTCGGGGAATCCGAGCTTGACCGTGCGCGGCTTCTGTCGCTGGTCGGATGAGACGCCGCTCACGGCTTGACCCGCGTCGATCACCGGACTGCCGGCCAGGGGAAGCATCGTCTGCGTGGGGCCACCATTGCTCTGAAGCGGCCCCAACTTCGGAGCAAGCGGTGTGGCGGACGTTCCGAGCAGATCGGTGGCGGTCGAACCGACGATGCCGGCGTCTGCCGGATTCCCAATCAGCGAGAAGCGCACGCTCGTCTGCGGAAACGCCCCGACACTGAGAACATCCGGGCCTTCGTTGGCACTGTTCCCCGCGACGACGGTGTCGATCAGCGAGACGGGCTCAGCTGCGTTTGCGGCGTCAGCGTAGATGCCACCACCACCTGCTGGCACGCCCGTGGTCCCGGCCGCGGTGTTTCCGACGATCGTGGAGGATGTGATCGTCAGCGCTGTGGCTCCCTCGCTGGAGAGGATCGCCCCGCCCGCGCCCTCGGTGCCGTCGCCGGTGGCGTTGTTGCCGCTGAACGTCGAGTCAGAGATCGTCAGTGTTCCGACGCTGAATGCACCTCCGCCGCCAACTGCGGCGGAATTGCCAGAGAAGGTCGAGCCGAAGATGCTCGCAGTTTGGGCGTAGATCCCACCGCCTTCGCCACCCTCGTTGTTGCTGACCGTCGAGTAGTTCACGGTCACCATGCCGCCCTCAGAGAAGATGGCGCCGCCACCGTCGCCACCGGTGTTACCGGTCAGCGTCGAGTTGTCCACGGTCGTGGTCGCATACGTCAGTGGCGAGCCGCATTGGCATATCCCAGCACCCGCCCCGGAGGCGTTGCCGGATATCTTCACGTCGTCGACGGTGAGCTGACCCTCGGTCACGATCGCTCCCCCCGTCGTCGTGTTATTCACTCCGGTGAGGGTCAGGTCGCTGACCGTGAGGTTTCCGGACGTACCGACCGTGAGCAGCTGCCGAGTGGCGCCGCCGCCACTGATCGTGATCGTGCCGCCGCTGGGCCCGGTGATTGTGGTTGGGGCGTTGATGTCGGTCAGGCCCGTGGTGAGAGTGATCGTCTGGCCGGTCAGAGCCGGAGCGAAGGTGATTGCGCCGCCGCCCTGCTGTTCAACGTAGGCAACGGCATCAGCGAGCGTCTCATTCGAGTGCTGAGGGCTCGGAGACCCAGTGACACCACCACCGGTCGACTCAACCACGGCATTCGCTGACGCTTGCGCCGCAGCCGGCGCAAGCAGGACGACCGTGCCGATGAGCGCGAGTGCCCTGACAACCACTCGAAGCGTCGCTACCCCACGCGGTCCCGCCAATGCACCGCCCCCAAGACTGAGTCTTACATGGACGCGTGGGAACTTACAGCAAGCTCCAGTCGTGCCGGCCGCGGTCCGCCGGGCACGGTCCAGAGTGCATCATCGCCCAGCGGATGACGCTCGGCGCGGCCCTCAGCGACGAGCCCGACCAGCGCACTCTCAGCACGCGTCCGGTTCGGCAGGTCGTTGCTGTGCGTCATCAGCAGCGCAACCTCCTGCGTGGTCAGACCAAAGCTGAAGTACTCGAGCAGCGCTGCCGGATCCTCCGGCGGTGCTTTGCGCTCGAGCGTCGGATCGAGGTTGGCGACAAGCACGTCGTAGGCCTCGACGGTCTGCATGCCGCCGGCCTCAAGGCGCAGGCCATCGGTAGCGCGCTCGAATATGACCGATGGGGCGGTGTACCGGACATGGCCGTCGCTGTTGCCGGCCTTGCCCTGGAACTCGGTCGGTGAGCCGGCCGCGGTACGTGTCTGGACCTTGTCCTGCTCGTACTCGGCCAGCACCTCTGGAGCATCGATCAAGCTGACGATGCGGTCGGCGTCGACGCCTTCCACGAAGCTGAGCACCTCGCGCAAATGGTCGTCCTCGTCGAACACCAGCGGCGTGTTGAAGTTGGCGAGCTGCAGTGCGCGGAACACGGCCCACTCGCTGCCCGGCGACTCGCGGCGTGCCGCGATCACAGCCCGGCAGGCACGCGAGGATGCGCTGAGGCGCGCCTTGGTGATCAACGCGAACGGCATGCCCCACTGGTCGCGGAACCTGATCGCGCTCTGAGACTGCCGGAGCGGGGTGTAGCCGTGCGCCTCGTAGCGCGAGGTGTCCTCGCTGAGGCCGACGAGCACGAGGCGCCAGTCGATTTGGCTGCCGTAGCGCCATTCGATCACGCGCAGGGCGGGATTCTCGGAGTACCCGAATGGGCAGGCGGGATCGCTGTAAAGCGTGGCTGAGATGGGAGAGGTCATGTCCAACAGATTAGGGAACGACAAACACCGGCACGCAGGGCCGATCTTCTTCAAGGCCTCTTATCTCGTTGCCGACACTGGTTAGGGATGCGAGCAACGGCACGTTGGTGCTACCGACACCGCCTGCTCGTCGTCGCCCTCTGGGTTGTTGCGCTCGTCGGCCTGACAATCGCTTCACACGGCGTCGGCAGCGGCTATCAGGACAATTTCAATCTGCCGCAGACGCAGAGCTTCCAGGCGATGACGCTGCTGGAGCGGGCGGCGCCGAGGGTCTCAGGCGACGTTGACCGGCTGGTGGTCGCAACCGGGCGCGGCCGTGTCACCGACCCGGCCGTGAAGACTCGCATGGACGGCCTGCTGGTGAGGGTCGCTCGACTCCCGCACGTGACGGAGGTCGGCTCGCCCTATGCCCAATCCGGCGAGGCTCAGATCGCGGCGGGCGGCAAGGTGGCATTCGCGAACATCACCTTCGACGAGTCCGCGAGCACTCTCTCCGGCCGCGAGGAGACATCGTATGACCGCATGCTCGAGGCGGCCTCCGGCAAGGGCGTCACCTTCGCCGGGGACGGGCAGGTCGCCGAGGATGGCGACCCCTCCTCGCCATCCAGCGGTCTGCCGCTCGGCTTCATCGCTGCCGGCCTGGTGCTGCTGCTCGTGTTCGGGACGGTTCCGGCGATGATGCTGCCACTGCTGACGGCCGGCTTCGCGCTTGGCACCGGCATCGCCGTTGACGGACTCGCATCACACCTGATCACGATGGCCTCGTTCTCGAGCCAGCTGGCGATGCTGATCGGGCTCGGCGTCGGCGTCGACTATGCACTGTTCATCGTGACCCGTTACCGCCAGGGGATGCTGCGCGGCCTCGACCGCGAAGAGGCTGTCGTGCAGGCGCTTGATACCTCCGGTCGAGCGGTGCTGTTCGCGGGCGCGATCGTGTGCGTGGCGATGCTCGGCATGGTGCTGCTCGGTGTCTCGTTCCTTTACGGTGTTGCGATCGCGGCTGCGATCACGGTCGCGTTCACGGTGCTGGCGGCGCTGACGCTGGCGCCGGCGCTGCTGTCGCTGTTCGGCAGACGCGTGTTGCGACGGCGCGACCGGCGCACGATCGAATCCGGGGTCGTCGCGGTCAGCGATGAGTCCCCGGCATGGCGACGCTGGACCGATTGGCTGGCCGCAAAGCCTGCCCTGTTCGCCGTATTTGCCACGGCGCTGGTGTTACTGCTGGCCTTCCCGTTCCTCTCGATGCGACTCGGTGCGGCCGACGCGGGCTCCGATCCTGCCTCGACCACCACGCACCAGGCCTATGCGCTGCTGGCGAAGGGCTTCGGGCCGGGTTACAACGGCCCGCTGCAGGTGGTCGCGGCCGTCGACTCCGGCGCTCAGCGAGCCGCGTTCGCGGCCGTCATCCGCGCCGTCGACCACACCGCCGGCGTCCACAGGGTCGCCGGGCCGGCGTTCGTCGCAGGCCGCGGTGACCACGCGGGCGCCGCTGTCGCCGAGGTTTACCCGGACGGTTCGCCGCAGTCAGCCTCGACCTCGGCGCTGTTGAGCAACCTCCGCGACGCCGTTATCCCAGCCGCCACCGCGCACACCGGGCTCAACGTGCTGGTGGGGGGCCAGACGGCCGTCTTCGCTGATTTCGCGAGCGTGCTCACGGCCAAGCTCCCGCTGTTCATCGGCATCGTCGTGCTGGTCTCATCACTGCTGTTGATGGTTGTGTTCCGCTCGCTGGTCGTGCCGCTCGCGGCGGCACTGATGAACCTGCTCTCGACCGCTGCGTCGCTCGGGGTCGTTACGGCCGTCTTCCAGTTCGGCTGGTTCGGCCGGCTGCTGGGGATCACGCCCGGGCCGATCGAGGCGTTCGTACCTGTGCTGATGTTCCCAATCCTTTTCGGGCTTTCGATGGACTACGAGGTCTTTCTCGTCAGTCGCATGTACGAGGAATGGCATCGTCGGTCGGACAATCGCCAGGCCGTCACCCATGGCCTCGCCGCGACGGGCAAGACGATCACCGCAGCCGCGGCGATCATGGTGCTGGTGTTCGCGGCGTTCGTGCTCGGTGGCCAGCGCATCATCGAGATGTTCGGAATCGGTCTGGCAAGCTCCGTCCTGGTCGACGCCGTGATCGTGCGTTCGGTAGTCGTGCCGGCGTTGATGTTGATGCTCGGCCGTGCCAACTGGCAGATGCCGGGCTGGCTCGACCGTCGGCTCCCGCACCTGCGAGTCGAGGGTCGCGGCCTGAGACCGCGCGTGCCTGATCCCGGCGTGTCATGACCCGCCGCTCAGTGACCACGTCGTGCCGCGTCAGCGAGCAGCGGCGAGCTGACGCTGGAGATCGCAATACACCTCCTCGGGCGCCCTTGTGACGAGATCCCAGTCGTAGCGCACAACCACCAGACCGTGAGCGCGGAGCTTGAGCTCCTTGCGGCGATCCTTGCGCAGTTGGGCCGGGCTTGAGTGGTTCTGGAGACCGTCGACCTCGACAACCAGACCGTGCTCGGGCCAGTAGGCGTCGACGACCTCGCCGCACACCCGGGGGTTGAGCTTGGGTATCGGCAGCTCGAAGCGCTCGCAGAGCCTCAGGAACGAGCGCTCGAGCTTGCCGTTGGTGTACGCAAGCGCAGGCTGGTGCTGCGCGAGCGCCTGGTGCAGCGAACTCGAGCCGGGCTTGCCGGAACCACAGATCGCCTCGAGTGCCGGGATGTCGAGCTGATTGCGGAAGTCCAGAACCGCGAGCGCGCGGCCCACGAGCCGACGGTCCTGGGTCGCGGCGAGGTCGAGCACGGTCTGCGCAATCGTGGTCGTCGGGATGCCGTCGTGGGAGGCGCGGACCAGTTCGCGCCGGGGGTGGACCTGAACGACCCCCGGGATCGATTTGATCTTGGCCCGCGCGGTCGACACCTGGATCACCCGCGGCGGGTAGTCAATCCAGCCGCGATGGTGGGCGGCACTGGCATGGGAGAGCATTGCGCCAGGCCCGGCGTGGAGCACCGCGGCCCAGAGGTCGGCCTCCTGGCTCGGGGCGGTGTGGCCCACCGCGTAAACCCTGGGAAGAACGCGCGTGAGGTAACCGGACTTGGTCCAACCAGCGACCGTGCCGTTGGGCACACCCGAAAGGCTGAGCTGCGCCCTCGAGATGCGACCGTGCTGCCGCCTCAAGACCGCGGCCAACCGTTCTTCGCGCCCCAGTGTCGTCATAACGACATAGAGGCGCAAAGAACTTGCGATTAACCCCCTAAAGACCCCTCGGCGACGTCTCGACTGACCAAATTCGCGTAAAAACCGCCCCGCTCGAGCAGCTCGGCGTGGGTTCCGCGCTCCACGACCACGCCCGCGTCGAGCACAACGATCTGGTCCGCGTCCCGCACGGTCGAGAGCCTGTGCGCGATTGTGATTGTGGTGCGCCCCGCCGAGAGCAGATCGAGCTCGGCCTGAAGCGTCGCCTCCGTCTGAGTGTCCAAGGCCGAGGTGGCCTCATCGAAGATCAACACCGGCGGGTTGCGCAGCACCGTGCGCGCGATCGCCATGCGCTGCTTCTCACCGCCGCTGAACCGGTACCCGCGCTCGCCCACGACGGTGTCGTAGCCGTCCGGCAGCGACGCGATCAGCCCATGGATCTGAGCGGTCCGCGCAGCGTCCTCGATCTCCTCATCCGAGGCGTCGGGTCGAGCGAACCGCAGGTTCTCACGCACGCTTGCGTGTAACAGATATGTCTCCTGCGACACCACACCAACGGTCGCCGCCAACGAGTCAAGCGACGCGTCGCGAATGTCGACGCCGTCGATCGTGATCCGCCCGGCCTGCGGCTCGTATAACCGAGCCGCGAGATAACCCAAGGTGGTCTTTCCCGCCCCGGTCTCCCCCACGATCGCGGTCCGCGTCCCGGCCGGCACAGTCAGGTCGATGTCATGAAGCGTCCAACCGGCGGTGCTGGCTTGGGGCTCAGCACCGCCGCCGTAGCGGAACGACACCCCCTCGAAGCGCACCTCTCCGACCACGTTCTCCGGGTGGAGCTCAACCGGGTGTTCGGCCTCGATGATGTCGACGGGCAGGTCGATGTATTCGAAGATGCGATCGAACAGGGCGAGCGATGCCTCAACGTCGGTCTGAGCGCCGAGCAGCCCCTGGATCGGGAACAGCAACCGCGTCTGGACGGTTGTGAACGCGACCACGGTGCCGACCGAGACCGTGCTCCCGAGTACGCCCTGCCCGGCGAACCAGTAGATGATCGCCGGCAGCACCGTGAACACGAACTGAATCGTCGCCATCGTCCAGCGGCCAGCCATGCGCGAGCGGACCTCGAGGTCCGCGATGCCCTGGGATTCGTTCGTGAAACGGTTGGCCAGGTCATCTGACCGGCCCATCGTCTTGCCGAGCATGATTCCGGAAACCGAGAGCGACTCGGAGACCAGCGCGCTCATGTCGGCGAGCCGACCCTGCTGTTCTGTGGTGATCCTGCGACGGACCTTGCCGACCTTGCGGGTCATCCAGACCGAGGGCGGCACGAAGAACAGGGCGATGATCGCCAACTGCCAATCGAGGATGAACATGGCGATCACCGCACCGATCACGGTTGTGACGTTGGAGGCGATCGTCGTGGCGGTGTTGGTGATGACGCTGTCGAGGCCGCCGATGTCGTTGGAGATGCGCGACTGAACCTCGCCCGTACGTGTACGCGTGAAGAACGCGAGTGACATCTGCTGCAGGCGCCTGTAAACCGCGGAGCGAAGGTCGTGCATGACTTTCTGGCCGACGACGTTTGAGATGTACGTCTGCCAGACGCTGATCGCCTGTGAGACGAACGCAACCGCGATCATCCCGAGCACCATCGCCGTCAGGACCGCGTTGTTGTGCTGCGCGATCCCGACATCCAGCGCACGCCGGAGCAGGAACGGGCTGAGCATGCTGATCCCCGACGAGACGACGATCATCGCCAGTACGATCCCGAGCCGCCTGCGGTAGGGCCTGAAGAGGCGCAGGATGCGGCCACGGTCACGCTCACGCGACGGGTCCATCAGAGCCTGTTGCTCCTTCTTCGAATCATGCCGCCGGCCACCCCCACCGGGGGTCCCGT
The DNA here is from genome assembly GCA_963844665.1 of uncultured Conexibacteraceae bacterium. Lineage (GTDB taxonomy): Bacteria > Actinomycetota > Thermoleophilia > Solirubrobacterales > Solirubrobacteraceae > Palsa-465. The sequence goes on along the minus strand of CAWJPB010000003.1, from coordinate 139,950 downwards.
ACATCGCTCTCATACCACCGCCACCGCTACTCATCTACTCCCATGATGACTGCTCGGCAACGTGGTCCTAACCGTGTGGAACCATTAACCGCTGTTGCAGTGCCTAAGCTCCAGACGAAACCGCCCGATAAAGCAAGAATGAACGAGCCGTTCGACAGTCCACCGCAGGCAGCACCACTGACACCGCACATGGGGCCTTTGCCCAATGTGGCGGCCGTGCCATCGCCGCTGCTCGGCGGCAGCCCCTTCCCCCCGATCGCGGAATACGGCTTCCTGTCCGACTGCGAGACCACGGCGCTGGTCGCGCCTGGCGGAGCGATCGAGTGGTTGTGCCTGCCGCGGATCGACTCGCCCAGCGTCTTCGGCGCGCTGCTCGATCGCGACGCCGGATCATTCAAGCTCGGGCCCTCCGGGGTCAGCGTGCCGGCAGCGCGGCGCTATCTGCCGGGGACGATGGTGGTCGAAACCAGCTGGGGCACGGGCTCGGGCTGGATCATCGTGCGCGACGCGCTGCTGATCGGCGGCTGGCATCACGAGGACGACCGCTCCGGAACGCACCGCCGTGCTCCCACCGATTACGACGCTGATCACGTCCTGCTGCGCACGGTCCGCTGCGTCAATGGCCAGGTGGAGATCATCATGGACTGCGAGCCCGTGTTCGATTACGGCCGCAAGCAGGTCCACTGGGAGTACGCGGGCTCGGGCTACAGCGACGGGATCGCCACGGCACCGGGCTCTGACATCCGTCTGGGGCTGAGAACCGATCTGAGGATCGGGTTCGAGGGTCCACGCGCGACAGCTCGCCACCGCATGAAGGAGGGCGAGCAGGTGTTCTGCGCGCTCTACTGGTCAGAGCACGCGCCGCCGCAGAACTTCGAGGAGGCGTATGCGCGCCAGGTCTGGACCTCGCATCACTGGCAGCACTGGGTCGATCGCGGCACCTTCCCCGACCATCCGTGGCGGGCGCATCTCCAGCGCAGCGCGCTGACGCTCAAGGGACTCACCTACGCGCCCACCGGGGCGTTGATCGCCGCCGCGACCACCTCCCTGCCAGAGACCCCGCAGGGTGAGCGCAACTGGGATTACCGCTACAGCTGGATCCGCGACTCAACGTTCATGCTGTGGGCGCTGTACACACTCGGTTTCGACTGGGAAGCGAACGACTTCTTCTACTTCATCGCGGACGTCGCCGGCGGACATGACGACCTGCAGGTGATGTACGGGCCCGGCGGCGAGCTCAGCCTCGAGGAGCAGACACTCGAGCATCTCAGCGGCTATGAGGGCGCGCGACCGGTCCGCACCGGCAACGACGCCTACCGTCAGAACCAGCACGACGTCTGGGGCGCATTGCTTGATTCCGTCTATCTGCACACGCGCTCGCGCGACTCGCTCGATGAACGCGTCTGGCCGATTCTCAGCCGTCAGGTCGAGATGGCGATCAAGGAATGGCGCAAGCCCGACCGTGGCATCTGGGAGGTGCGAGGCGAGCCCAAGCACTTCACCTCTTCGAAGATCTTTTGCTGGGTCGCATGCGATCGCGGAGCCCGGTTGGCGGAGATCCGCGAGGACTGGGATCTGGCCAACCGCTGGCAGGAGGTCGCCGACGAGATCCACGCGGACGTCTGCGAGCACGGCGTCGACGATCGCGGCGTGTTCGTCCAGCACTATGAGACCGACTCGCTCGACGCCGCGATGCTCCTGATCCCACTGCTGCGGTTCCTGCCACCAGAGGATCCGCGTGTGCGCGCGACCGTGATGGCGATCGCCGACGAGCTGACTGAGAACGGGCTGGTGCTTCGCTACCGCACCGAGGAGACCGACGACGGCCTGACCGGTCGCGAGGGCACGTTTTTGATCTGCTCGTTCTGGCTGGTCTCGGCACTTGCGGAGATCGGCGAGCTGACGCGAGCGCGTGAGCTGTGCGAGCGCCTGCTCGGCTACGCCTCACCGCTCGGCCTCTACGCCGAGGAGATCGACCCGCGCACCGGCCGCCACCTCGGCAACTTCCCGCAGGCGTTCACGCACCTGGCACTGATCAACGCGGTCATGCACGTGATCCGCGCCGACGAGGCGCAGTCCTACCCCAGCGGTCCGCAGATCTCACACGGCTGGCGCTGAGGGCAAGGTCCGGCGCCGGGCGCCTCGCCCGCTGGCCGGGCGCCCGGGGCGTGAAGTCGATGTGACCGCCAGCGTCACACGGGGTTCACCGCCTCGCCACACGCTCGCGGTCGTGTGGCCGAACACTGGGGAGGTACCTGTCAATCCGCAGGATCGAAAGGACCTCTCTCGTGATGAGTCTCTTCGGCCGTGCAGGAACCCCGGCCGGCAGTTCTCAGCAGGGTCGTCTCAGCGGTGTTGGTCACCGAGTCCGCTCGCTCGCCGTGCTGACCGCAATCGCGGGCAGTGCGATCGCGATCGGCGCGAGCGCCAGCGCCTCAGCTCAGAGCACGTCCCCCGACCAGCCGACCTTGACGGCTCCGTCCTACTACAAGGCCCCCAAGGACGACGGCCTTGGCATCGCTCCCGGCAAGATCAAGCACATCTGGATGATCGTCCTGGAGAACAAGTCCTACGACGCGACATTCACAGGCCTCAACAACAACAACTATCTCTGGCAGACGCTGCCGTCACAGGGCGCGCTGCTCCAGAACTACTACGGCACCGGCCATTCGAGCCAGGACAACTACGTCGCCTTGGCGAGCGGTCAGGCGCCGCAGACCGACACCCAGGACGACTGCGACAACTACGACTCGTTCTCGGGCTCGATCGAGACCTCGGGCTCACTGAGCACGAACCACAACTTCGGCCAGATGGTCTCGGCCGCAGGCCCGAACGCTCAGCCGAACGCCAACGGCTGCGTCTATCCGTCGAACGTGAAGACGATCTTCAACCAGCTTGATGCCAACCACATCAGCTGGAAGCTGTACGCGCAGGACCTGGGCAATCCTGATTCGAGCGGCACTCCCCATGACGTCGGCAACCAGTACTGCGGTGCCGACGAGACAACGGTTGGCCCGACCGGGTCGACCGCCGCTCAGTACGCGACCCACGGCAGCGCGAATACGACCGATCAGTACGTCGCATACCACAACCCGCTGCCGTTCTTCGATTCGATGCTGCAATCGGGCGACTGCAGCAGCACGAGGCATTTCGCGAACCTGTTCGATTCGAGCGACGGGCTCTATCACGACCTCCAGCACGAGTCGACGACGCCGGCGTTCACTGAGATCGTCCCGAACGACTGCTCCGACGGGCACGACTCGGTCTGCAAGGGCAACAACCTGTCCGGCGGGTGGGCGAATCCGACGACCCCCAATGCCCCGATCAACTACACCGGCGGCCTCTACTCAACCGACCTGTTCCTTGAGCACGTCATTCCTGAGATCGAGGCTTCACCGGCGTTCCGTGACGGCGGCCTGATCGACCTCACATTCGACGAGGCCTACCCGCCGTTCACGTTCAACAACAGCTTTGCCAACTCAACGCTGGTGGAGCCGACCGCAGCCGGGATCATCCAGAACACGGATGAGGCGGGCGAGACACTCTGGAATCGGTCACTCAACTGGGAGCCGACCGGCCCCAACGTCCCGCTTGTGACATCGGCAGTCGGTCAGCAGCTCTCGGCCGGCCCGGGTTACAACGAGAACATCGACCGTCCGAGCTCGACCACCGCCACCGGCGCCCTGGTCCCGTGCACGGGCACCGGCGATCCGTCCAAGGGTCAGTGCTACCTGGGCGGCGGCAGCACCACGCCTGGCACGTCCCCAGAGACCGCAACCGCCTCGGCTGGGACGAACACGGTCGCGGACAACTCGATCCACATCACCGACGAGGGGCGGACGGTCACCGGCACCGGCATCCCTGCCGGCGCCTACGTCGGCGACGTAACCGACACGCCGACCACCGCGACCGCGTCGGCCTCCGCGACCCCTGCCGGAATCGTCGACACCGGCTCGTTTGAGCTGGTGGACGCCAATGGCAATCCGCTGACGACGACAGCCGCCGTCACCAGCGTGACGCTCGGCGCCGAGTCGGCGGCCACGGATCCGCAGTACGACGCATACGATCCGACAACGGGTGGTGGTGACTCCGGTGACGTGCTGATCAGCCCATACATCACGCCTGGCACGGTCAGCGCCCGCTACTACAACCACTACAGCACGCTGCGCACGATTGAGGATCTGCTCGACGTCCAGCGCGATTCCTCGGGCCTGGATGGCCAGGGCCACCTCGGCTACGCGGCGCAGCCGGGTCTCGCGACGTTCGGCACGGACGTGTTCACCAACCCGAAGGGCGAGCCGATGCGCCAGCGCGGCTACTCGATCGAGTCGTTCGGGAACCGCGGCGCGCCACGGATTCCGGGGCTGAAGAGGCGCTCGTATGTCGAGCACGGCAACCGGTAACGAGCAGGTGACGACACTGGCGAGCATCGGGGGGCGGGCCACACGGCCCGGCCCCCGTCGCCGTGTCGTGATGATCGCCGTGGCGGCGGTGGTTGCGGCCGCCCTCGCGGCACTGGCAGTGCTGGCACTCAGCGGCGGATCGCGCCCGAGTTCTCAGAGTGTCGCCGAGTCGTTGAAATACGGGAAGATCCCGGCCTGGATACCGCAACAGAAGGCCGCGTCAGATCAGATTGTCTCTGCCTCGGCCACCCATCCTGTCCTGGCTGCCGTGGAGGGAGACACCGTCAAGGCAATTCTGCCGGCGGGCTCAGCGTACGGGACCGCGATCGGACCGTCTGTACCGAACTGGGTCCAGAACTACGCGCACAACGGCCAGTGGACCGCGGGATCGTTGGCTCCGTCGACCTTCACGTTCACGATCGCCGCACCGAGCGGGGTGGTGCCGTTGAAGGCAGCCGACTTCTCGATCCTGACCTCCTCCGGTCAGATCATCCATCCCGCCGTGACCTTGGCCGGTGGCGGCGAGTTGCCGGCGACCGCCAAGCCGGGTCAGTCGTTGAACCTCACGCTCAAGACCCAGCTACCGGAGGGTGAGGGCGCGCTGCGTTGGGCGCCCGGCGGCAGCCGAGTGCTGATCGCCTGGTTGTACGAACTCGAACTCGACTGAGACACCTGGGATCCGGGGGCGTCTGGGGGATCTGGCTCTTGAGCCAGATCCCCCTCTCCGCCTGCGGGTGTCAGCCCGCGAGCGCGATGACAAAGCCGGCGATCGCGAGCGCAAATACGACAACGCTCAGCAGGTCGACGGCCGAAGGTGTTTTGTGGATGCTGCTCATTGGACTACCTCGCTGGATTCGTCTAGCGCTTGGCAAGCGCTCGAAACTTCGTGAGGCCTCACTGTTCAGATAAGCACCAGATCGGAAGAACTTCCTAAGGCCGCCCCAGCCCTACGTTCCATGCATATATGCAGATATGCACATACTGTTGATGAAGGCCGTCCACCACGGCCTCACGATCGCCAACCCGCAGAGGAGCCATGAGCACCCAAACCATCGACCCCAAGAGCGCCGCGCTGCTCGTGATGGACTACCAGAACGGGATCATCGGCATGGTCGAGGACGGCGACGAGCTGGTCGCGATCGCCCGCAATCTGATCCGCACGTTTCGCGAACACGGAGGCACCGTGGGGTACGTCCGCGTCGGCTTCACGGCGGCCGATTATGCGGCGATGCCGCCGACCAGTGGCATGGCCGCCAACGCCACGCCCGAGCGCCGCGAGTACCTGATGGCCGACAACCCCGCCACCCAGATCCACGACGCGCTCGCCCCACAGGCCGGGGACATAGTCGTGCGCAAGGTGCGCGTCGGTGCGTTCAGCACCACCGATCTGCACGAGCAGCTCAAGGCCCGCGGCATCGACACGCTCGTGCTCGCCGGGATCAGCACCAGCGGCGTCGTTCACTTGACCGTGCTGGACGCCTTCGACCGCGACTACCGCGTGATCGTGCTCTCGGACGCCTGCGCCGACCCCGATCCTGAGGTCCACCGCTTCCTGCTCGACCACGTGTTCACCAAGCGCGGCGAGGTGATCGAGGTCCGGGAGCTGCATTCGCTGCTCCACTAGTGACCGTTGCCCCGTGCTGCTGGCCCGCTGGCCAGGCAGCACGGTCACTGCGCTCAGGCCAGTAGGCCCAGCCGCTGCGCTCGCTGTACGGCCTCAGTCCGGTTGCGAACCTCGAGCTTGCGGTAGAGCGAGCTCGTATGCTCCTTGACCGTGTGCGGGCTCAGGTGCAGCGCCTTGGCGATCTCCGGGTTGGTCGACCCCGCCGCCATCAGATGCAGTACCTCACGCTCGCGCTCGGACAATCCCAGCACGCCTGAGCGGTCCTGGCGCTCGAACACGGTCCCACCCAGGCCGACGAGCCGCACGGCCCCTGCGATCTTCGCCGCCGGCCAGTCCTTGTAGGCGAAACCGGAGGCGCCCGCCGCGCGCGCGGCGCTGGCCGAGATCTCGCCGGCCCCCGAGAACAGCAGCACGCGCGTCGCCGGCTCGGCCTCGCGCAGGCGCTCGCACACCTGGGCGCCTGACTCCTCGCCGATGAACAGGTCGACGACGGCGACGTGCGGGCGGTAACGGCGCGTCAGTTCGACCGCATCATCGCCGTTGGAGGCAGCGACGCAGCGCTCCACCCACGGCTGCTGGGTCAACATCAGCCGGAAGCCCCAGTGCACCACGTCGTGATCGTCGACGACCAGCACTCGCAACCGCTGCGGACTGCGCGTCGTCGTGGCCGAGCCCTCAGGCATCGTGGGGCATCACCAGTCGTACCTGCCACTCGTCGCTGCCACGTGGGCCGAATTCGACGATGCCGCCGCTTTGCAGCGCCTCGAACGCCGCGAGCCGCAAGCCCATGCCCGGCTGGTGGGTGCGACTGCGGTCCACCCCATCGTTGACGATCTCAAGCACGAAAGCACCGTCCGCGCGCTCGGTCCGCACCGCCACGTAGGTCGGATGCGCGTGCTTGCGTACGTTGCGGATCGCCTCCGCCAGCACGCTCTGCGCCAATGCCTCGAGCGGCGGGGGCACGTTGGCGGCGGCATCGGTCTCGAAGCTGATGTGCAGATCGGGGCTGGTATCCGCCTGTCGCTTCAGTTCCGACGCGAACGTGGTCCGGGTCTCACGGGAGCGCCGCCCCAGCGGGCGCTGGATGGCCTCGCGCAGCTCTCCGAGCGCTGCCTGGATCTCGCTTGCGCAACGCGCACGTACCTCCTCTGGAAGGTCGCCGGCGCCGTCGAGCACCATCGAGATCCCGAACAGGCGCTGGATCACGCCCTCATGGACCTCACGCGCCAGATCGATCCGTTGGCGCAGCTGGCGTGCGGTCTGGGCCTGGGTCGCGACGTTGCGTGCGACGGAGGCCAGGGCGGCGGCCTTGCCGAGCGTCCACAGCAGGTGTCGCTCGGACTGATCGAGTGGTGGCTCGCTGAGGCTGCGCTCCGCGACGATCACGCCGACGGCACGGCCGTTGGCGATCATCGGGCCGCAGACGATCCGCGCCGGCTCCGGTAGCAGGAACGCGTACTCAGGGGGCACCTCGCCGTGAAGATCCCCGGAGAGCTCGATCACCTGATCCTCCTGCAGCGCCCGCGCCGCCATCTGCGCGGTGTCGACCGAGAAGTTCGCTCCGGCGAAGCTCGCGATGTCGACGCCGTGCGCGCCGGCGGCGCGCACCTGTCGGCTGTCAGGGTCGTAACGGAAGATGATCGCCCGCCGCAGCCGCGCCAGCCTGCAGACGGCCCCGCAGAGCCGGTCGTAGAAGTCGTCGGCCGCCTCCTGCTCGGACTGTGAGAGCACTTCCGCAAACAGCTCCAGCGCCTCGACCGGCACCGCGCCGGGGTTCTGGGTCGTGCTCTCAGCGGGTATCGCCATCACCAAAGCGTCGCATGCCGGCGAGCGCCGGCGCGTCGTGGCTCAGGAGGTGACCGCTTCCGCGCGCCCGATCGGGCGCTTGCCCCAGCGGCTGCGGGTCGCGAAATCAAGCAGGCGGTAGAGGTACTCGCGCAGGGGCGTGCAGTGGATCCCAGCCTGTGCCAGCCGCGCGCGGGTACGAGCGTTGTCGAACACGGTCGAGATCGAGAAGTAGGGGAAGTAGATGCGGCTGGCCTCAACCGCCATGTCCGACAGCGTCGCGTTGTCAGCCACGAACTCCGCGGGCGGAACCGCCTTCGGTTCCGGGCGGCGGAAGTACCGCGACGCCAACGAGACGATCTCACCCCAGCTGGATGCATCCGTTCCGGCGGTGAGATGAAACGTGCGGTGTATCTCAGCCGGCCCACCGGCCAGCTCGTGGATCGCGTCGGCGACGTAATCGATCGAGACGATGTCAAGCGGCGATTCCGGCATTGCCGGCACAGCCTTGAACAGGCCCGTGGAGAGAGCGCGCAGCGGCCAGTACATGACGTTGAAGGCAGCCGTCCAGCCGCTGGAGCGGTCGCCCACCACGATGCTCGGACGCAGGATGATCCAGGGCAGCTCCTCCCCCTCCGAGCGCACCAGCTGCTCGGACTCGAACTTCGACTGCTCGTAGGAGTTGCGGAAGCTCTGGCCGAGGTCGAGATCGTCCTCGGTGAAGCGACCGGTGTGAGTGCCGGCCACGTATGCGGTGGAGACCTGGGCGTAGCGATCGAGGCCGCCATTCTCCGCGGCGAGCGATGCGAACTCGAGCATGCGTCTGGTGCCGCCGACGTTGACGCTGCGCGCCTCCTCGAGCGGCAGGTCGAACGAAACCGACGCCGCGCAGTGGATGATCGTCGTCGTCTCTGCTGACAGCCGCTCACGTGTCGCTGCCTCGAGGCCCAGATCGGGCTCTGTCATCTCACCTGCGACCGCCTCGACCCGATGGGCGAACAGCTCTGAGCCATTGGCGATCAGCCCGTCGAGGACGCGGTCAAGACGCTCGCGCGCGGCCTCGTCGCTGTCCGCGCGCACCAGGCACGTCACGGGTCTGGAGCCGCGCTCGAGATAGCGAGCGAGCACCTCCATTCCGACAAAACCGGTCGCGCCGGTTATGAACACGCGGCCGTTGCTGCTCACCGCGTGCGCTCCAACGACCGCAGTGCCCAGGCGACGCGTTGGCGCGTCTGCTCTGGCGCGATCAGCTCATCGATGTGGCCGGAGGCGGCCGCTACCTGCGGACGCAGATGCGTCTCCGCGTAGCGCTGTGCCAGCTCCTCGCGAGCAGCTTCGGGATCCTCGGCAGCAGCCAGCTCGCGGCGGTGGATGATCCCGACGGCGGGCTTCGCCCCCATCACGCCGATCTCAGCCTGCGGCCACGCGAACACATAATCGGCGCCCAGATCCTTGGAGTTCATGGTTATGAATGCTCCACCAAAAGCTTTGCGGAGGATAACCGTGACCCGCGGCACCGTCGCCTTGGCGAAGGCGTTGACGAAACCGGCGCCGAGCCGGATCACGCCGGCAGCTTCCTGACGCGTGCCGGGCATGAACCCGGGCGTGTCGACCAGCACCAGCATCGGAATCCCGAACGCATCGCACTGATTCACGAACCGTGCGCCCTTCTCGGAGCTTGCTGTATCGAGCACGCCACCGAGGTACCGAGGCTGGTTTGCGATAACGCCGACCGAGCGCCCCTCAATCCGGATGAACGCTGTCACGAGGTTGCGGGCCCAGCCCGGTGCAACTTCCAGCAGTTCGCCGCCGTCGGCGATGCCTGTGATCACCGAGCGCACGTCGTAGACCTGCCGCGGCGACGCCGGGACGTGCGTCGAGGGGTCGGCCGCACCGGCCGCGCGAGGTTCACCCATCGGTAGCGGCAGTGCCGAGTGACTCGGCAGATAGCTGAGTAGGTCGCGAGCCAGCAGCGCCGCATCAGAATCGGTCCGTGCCACAAAGTGGGCGACGCCATTGCGCTCGTGAACACGGTGGCCGCCAAGCTCGGCTGCGGTGACGTCCTCGCCCATCGCGTCCTTCACCACGCCAGGGCCGGTCAGGAACATGCTCGAGTCCGAGGTCATCACGACCCAGTCGGTCAGCGCCGGCGAGTAGGCGCCCCCGCCGGCCGAGAGACCGCTGATGATCGAGATCTGCGGGACCTTGCCTGAGAGCGCGACCGTCTGGCGGAATACGCGTCCGTAACCGCCCAGTGCGCGCACACCCTCCTGCATGCGCGCGCCGCCCGATCCGATGAAGCCGACGACGGGAGCACGCGCACGGTCGGCGAGTTCGAGCACGCGCACGATCGTGTCGGCATGTGCCTCGCCGAGCGAGCCGCCAACGTAGGAGTTGTCCTGGGCGTAGCAGAAGACGGGACGACCATCGACGAGGCCGGCTCCGCCGACGACCCCGTCGCCGGCGCGCGCCTTCAGGCCCATATGGCCGGAGATCACCTCCGAGCGGATCACGTCGAGCGAGCCGGGATCGCAGAGAGCGGCGAGGCGCTCGACCGGCGTCAGGTTTTCCAGATCTGTGTCTGCGAGTACTGCGCTCATCGTGTCATTCCCCATTCGAGAACCGTCGCGCCCCAGATGAAGCCGCCGCCGAAGGCGGCGACAAGGACGCGAACACCGTCACCCAACCTGCCCGCCTCGAAGCTCCGATCGAGCGCCAGTGGAAGCGTTGCTGCCGAGGTATTGCCAAGGTCGCCGATGCAGTCGACGACACGATCACTATTCAGACCGATGCGCTCACCGACCGCCGTCAGGATGCGCGCATTGGCCTGGTGGTAGACGAACAGGTCGACATCGCCCATTTCCAGCCCGGCCGCAGCAACCGCGTGCTCGGTGGCCTCGGAGAGTTTCGCGACGGCGACCTTGAAGGTTTCGTGCCCCGCCATCCGGATCAGCTGGTCATCACGCCGAACGCAGATGATGCGGTCGGTGTCGGCCTCGCTGCCAAGGATGATCGGCCCGATTCGGCTCTCGCCGTTGGCGACCAGGACCACCGCTCCGGCGCCGTCAGCAAAGACGGCCGCGGTGCCGCGGTCGCTCGGATCGATGACGCGTGACATCAGGTCTGCGCCGATGACCACGACGCACGACGCACGTCCCGAGTCGATCATCGCGGCGCCCGTGGCGAGCGCCGTCAGGAAACCGGCGCAGGCAGCGCCGATGTCGAAGGCCCCAGCCCGCGTCGCACCGATCGCGCTCGCAACCAGCGGCGCGGCGTTGGGCATGTACTCATCAGGCGTGGTGGTCGCAACCAGCACCATGTCGACCTCGGCGGCGTCGATCCCGGCCCGCTCGAGCGCGCGCTGCGCGGCGATCGCCGCGTGCGTATCGAGCCGCTCGTCGGGGGTGGCCACATGCCGCCTGCGGATGCCGGTACGGCGCTCGATCCAGTCCGGGGCCAGCCCCAGGCGCGCCTCGATCTCAGCGGACTCGACGGTCCCCTCGGGAAGGCTCGAGCCGACCGAGACAACCGCCGCGCCACCGATACCACGTTCTGCCAGCAGCGGATTCGGAAGGGTCGTCGGCCTGATAGTCGCGCTCACTTGGTAGAAGCTTTCCCGCTTGATCGGGCAACTCCTAGACGGGCATGTTATGAACCACCCAGGCGGGGGGTCGGTGCGAATGCCCAGATCCTTGTGAGAATCGGCCATTCACGGTGATCAAGCCACGATTTGGCTGACGCATGGCGGGCCGAAATGCGGGCTTGCCTACCATCAGGTTGTGCGCTTCTCCGTGCTCGACCAATCACCGATTCCCGAGGGATTGACCGGGGTCGACGCGCTTCGCAACACGATCGAACTTGCGCAGTTGGCCGATCGGCTCGGGTACCACCGCTACTGGGTCGCCGAGCACCACGGCGGTCCGATGCTCGCGGGTGCAGCGCCCGAGGTGCTGATCGGCCCGCTCGCCGCTGCGACTCAGGGCATCAGAGTCGGCAGTGGCGGCGTGATGTTGCCTCACTACAGCCCCTTCAAGGTGGCGGAGGTCTTCTCGATCCTGTCCGGCCTGTTCCCGGGACGGATCGACATGGGTATCGGCCGGGCGGCCGGAACCGATCCGCTGACAACCTTCGCCCTGCAGCGCGACCGACGGCAGGCCTCACCCGACGACTTCCCGTCGCAGCTGGCGGAGCTGCTCGCCTATCTCGACGACGACCTTCCAGAGGACCACCCGTTCGCGCGGCTCGCCCGGAGCCTCCCCGGCCGCCCCCAGACACCCGAGCGCTGGCTGCTTGGATCCTCGCCACAGAGCGCGACCTGGGCTGCTGAGATCGGCCTCTCCTACGCCTTCGCGGACTTCATCAACCCCGACGGAGCAGCACTCGCGGCGGACTACCGCGCCCGTCATGCCGCCCAACACCGTGATCGGGCGTCCCGTATGGCCGTTGCAGTCTGGGCAATCTGCGCCGAGAGCGACGAGCAGGCCCAGTACCTGGCGTCATCGAGCCGGATGTCGATGCGGCTGCTGCGACAGGGGGAACTGATCCAGGTGCCGCCGCCTGAGAAGGCGCTCGAGTACCTGCGCGCGATCGGCCAGCCGACCGATCACGGCTTCACCGACGGCCGCCGCGGGATCATCGGCTCTCCGGACACGGTGCGGACCAAGCTGCTCGAGGTCGCCGACCTCTACGGTGCCGAGGAGGTGATCGTGGTCACGATCACCTACGACCATGAGGCCCGCAAACACTCCTACGAGCTGATCGCAGACGCCGTTGGGCTTGAGTCGCGCGGCGAGGCCGCGCCGGCCGAGCTCAGTTCCCCGCCTCTGTCGGCGGCAGCGGGTGACCGTGCGCGTTGAGATGAACCGCTAGCGCATCTTCGGGCCGCTTGCTCGGATCGATCCGCTCCAGGTGACGGTCGAGCAACTCGCCGATCTGCTCGCGCAGCTCGGTCAGTTCCCTGGCAGTCAGGTAGATGATCGTGTCGCTGAAGAACGCGGCATCCTGCCACTCGATTGGATAGCGGGACCGGGTCGCCAAGAACTGGCGCGCATGGGCGTGGTCGCGGTCGAGCATCTGGTTCACGAGCACGTCCGCGGCCGCATCCAACACCGGGTCGTCCGCGTTTGTGGTGACGTACTCCCGCTCGGAGGCGAGCCTCCACGGTCTGCTGCGCCCCTTGCCGCCCCCGGCCTCCTCCACAAAGCCGTACTTGGCGAGCGTCTGCAGGTGCCAGGACATGTTCCCGGGACTCTCCCCCAGCAGTTCAGCCGCACGGCTCGCCGTGATCTCGCCATCGCGCCGGATCAGGTCGAGCAGTTCGAGTCGGACGGGATGCGCCATCGCGCGCATCGTCTGCGCGTCCGTGATGTGTCGTGACGCCTTCATCGACCAAGAAGCGCCGTCTTGCGAGGCCGGTCACCGGACGCCGCCAGCCGCAGACCGATCGCGACCAACAGCCAGCCAACCCGGGCGCGGACGCCGGTCGCTCGCCTGCCCTCGGCGCGATGCTCGTTGGAGCGCTCGACCTCAAGATGCGAGCGACCCTCGGTTTCGTAACGGACAAGACCCTGGGCCGTGTGACTCTCGACCTCATAGCGGGCACGGTGACGCTGCTGCGCGAGCGCGACGATCAGCTGATGACTGTCTGACATCCCGGTCTCCCTTCGACCCTGTGGTGACTCACAAGACTTCTTGTCACAAGATATCGCGTCACAAGAACTCTTGTCAAGCAGGGGCCGCGGGCCGGCGGGTCGGCATGGACCGCCGGCGCCGATCAGCCAGGCTCCTACTAGAAAGAGCCCAGTGCGCCCTGCAAGAACCCGTTCGCGACCTCACGCGCGACCGGGTCGATCGGCAGGAACATCGGCATATCAAGGCGTGCGCCGAGATTCACGGTCACCTCGGTGCCATCCGGCCCGAGGTCACGCAGCTGCCAGCCGATCGTCAGCAATTCGTGTTCGCCGCGTTCGTCGGGAACTCGCGCCAGCGCGACGGACGTGGGCCGCGTTCGCTCGACGGCCAGCCGCACGTCGAACTGCTTGCGGAGCGGCCCAGCCACCGCCGCCAGCACCGCGTCCACTCGGGTCGGCAGGCCGTCCGCGTCGCGCTCGAGCACGGTCACGCTCTTAGCGCCATCCGGATACCAGTCGGGGTAGTGCTCGACGTCGACCAGCCGCGCATAGACCCGATCGATCGCAGCGGCAGTGACACCGGTGGCGGTGGCTGTGAGCTCCTTCATGACCCGCGCGCAGAATACTGTGTGGTCCGTGGGAATCATCGAAGGCTCGTCCACAGCTGAGATCGACGCCCCGCTCGGGCGCGTCTGGTCGCTGATCGCCGACATCGAGCGCGCGCCCGAGTGGCAGGGCGGGTTGCGCTCGCTGGTCGGCCGCGAGCGCGACCCGGAGGACCGCGTGCTCCTGGCTGACACGGAGAGCGATGGCAAGGTAAGGATGCTCAAGTCCCAGGTCCGCTTCACCTACGAGCCACCCACCCGCCTGGGCTGGATTCAGGTTCATGGCGACGTCAGGTCCGTCGCCGGCTCCTGGGAACTCGAGGAACTGAGTCCCGGACGCACTCGCGCGACCTACAGACTCGAAGTCGACCCGGGCCGCATCGCCGCTCTGATTCCAGGCCCTGCGATCGACCTGCTGCGCGCACACCTCGTCAGTGCCCGGGCGAACGAGCTCAAGGCGGCAATCGAGGGATGACCCCGGACAAGGCGGAGATCCGCGAGCTGATCGAGAATTGGGCGCTGTGGCGTGACGCGCGCGACTGGGACCGATTCCGCTCCGTCTGGCACGCCGACGGCCGCATGATGGCCACGTGGTGGCAGGGCCCGTTCGAGGACTTCATCCGCGTCAGCCAGGAAGGCTGGGACAACGGCGTCCGCATCCTCCACTTTCTCGGCGGCTCAACGATCGACATCAATGGCGACCGTGCGATCGCCCAGACCAAGATGACGATCACGCAACGCGTCCATGTACACGATGTCCTCTGCGACGTCGTCTGCACGGGCCGCTTCTACGACTTCCTCGCGCGTCGCGAAGGGCGCTGGGGCCTGGTGCTGCGGCAGCCGATCTACGAGATCGACCGAATGACTGCAGTGTCCACCGAGTCTCTACCTCAACTTGACCCTGAGATCTTGATCAGATTTCCCGACGGCTACAGGCATCTCGCCTATGTGCAGACGCTCGGTGGCTACGAGGTGAAGGACGACATGCCCGGCCTGGAAGGCCCCGAGTTGGACCGCCTCTACTCCGAGGGCGCGGCCTGGCTCAGCGGCTGAGTCACCTCCCCGGGGCTTCGGTTACCCAGCGATCCACGAACCACGGACCCTGCACGGGCTCGGAGGCGCATGCGCGTGACGACGTGGATCAGGTCTGACGACGTGGATCAGGTCTGACGACGTGGATCAGGTCAGGCGCGCTGAGGCGGTTGCCTCGGCCCGCACTCGGGCCATCTCGGTATCCGCGTCGTAGGCGGCCAGCTCGGGAAAGGCGAGCACCGTCACGCCGACGCCAATGATGCAGCCGATACCGCCGATCAGGACAGAGTTGGCGGCACCGGAAAACCCTGCCACCAGCCCTGACTCGATGTCGCCAAGCCGCGGTCCGCTGGTCACGACCAGGCTGAAGACGGAGCTCATGCGGCCACGCAGGCGGTCGGGCGTGACGGTCTGGCTGATCGTCGATCGGCATATGGCGCTGAGCCCGTCAGCCCAACCCGCGATCCCGAGCAGGACCGCGGCCGGGCCGATCGTGCGGGCGAGCCCGGCGGCGCCGATCGCCACCCCCCACACCAGCACCATCGCGATCGTCACCAGGCCCAGCCGCCTGACGTGCAGGATCCAGCCCGAACCCAGCACCGAGACGGTCCCACCCACAGCGATTGACGTATAGAGCAAGCCGGTGCCGCTGGCGCCAGCGTGGTAGACCCCCAGCGACAGCACCGCGAACAGGACGCGCGGCATGCCGAACAACATCGCGTTGATGTCGATCAGGAACGACCCGGCCAGGGCCTTCTTGGAAACCACGAAGCGCAGCCCCTCGGCGATCGCCTGCTTGACCGGTGGGTGGTGCTCGCTCGTATGTGGCGGCTGCGGCCCGATCGCGAGCGCCGCGAACAGCATGCTGCAGCAGAGGACGGCGTCGGCTGCATAGATCCACGAGACCCCGCCGAGCACGCCGATCATGATGCCGCCAACTCCTGGGCCGATGATCCCGGTTGCCTGCTGGGTGCCGTAGTTGAAGGCCAACCCGGCCCGCAGGTTCTCGGGACCGACGACTCCGGGGATGATCGCTCCCCGTGCGACGCTGTCGAGCGCGGTGCACCCCGCGAGCAGTCCGCCAAGCGAGAGGATCAGGATCACCGGCGGGTCGGGGTCGAGGAACGACAGCAGGAACAGCAGCGTGGCGATGGTGATGATCCCCACCTGTGCGATCGCCAGGACCGGTCGGCGGTCGCGCCGGTCGGCGACCGCTCCACCAACCAGTGAGACCACGATCATCGGGCCGAGCTCGAACAGCCCCAGCAGGCCGAGCACCGTCGCCGAGTGCGACAGCACGTAGATCTGGAACGGCAGCGCTACCAGCACGGCCTGTGACCCGAGGTTGGAGACGATCCCACCGATCGAGATCAGGCGAAACTCGCGTGACTCCCGGAACGGAGTCACGTCGAGGACGACTTTCTTCAGCAGAGCGAGCAGAGGTCACGAAGGTAGCGGAGTCACTTTCGGCTGAAGTCGGGTATGAATAGGTGCGTGCTCGCCGTCTACGCGGACTCGATCGACGCGGAGGATCCCCTGGCTGGGCTCGTCGTGGGCGAACGACCCGAGCCTGTAGAGCCGTCGGGAGATTGGGTGACGGTCGAGGTCCGAGCCGCGGCCCTCAACCATCACGACCTGTGGTCATTGCGTGGCGTCGGCCTGCCCAGCGACCGCCTCCCGATGATCCTCGGCTGCGATGCCGCAGGGGTCGACCCTGATGGCAACGAGGTGGTCGTGCACGCGGTGATCGCCTCCGAGGATTGGCATGGCGACGAGACGCTTGACCCAAGGCGCTCGCTGCTGTCGGAGCGTTACCAGGGCACGCTCGCCGAGCGCGTCACGGTCCCGCGTGGCAATCTCGTCGCCAAGCCGCGGGAGTTGAGCTTTGAACAGGCGGCGTGTCTGCCGACCGCATGGCTGACCGCCTACCGGATGCTGTTCACCCGCGGGCGGATGCTGCCGGGGCAAACGGTGCTGGTGCAGGGCGCAAGTGGCGGCGTTGCCACAGCGCTGATCCGGTTGGCGTCGAGCGCCGGCGTTCGGGTCTGGGCGACGAGCCGCACCGAGGCGAAGCGCGAACTGGCTGTGGCGCTTGGTGCCGACGCGGCTTTCGAGCCGGGGGCGCGACTCCCGGAACGGGTCGATGCGGTGATGGAGACGACCGGCGCCGCGACCTGGTCGCATTCGGTCAAGGCGCTCAAACCCGGGGGAGCGATCGTGATCTCAGGCGCGACCACAGGCGATGCCCCACCCGCCGAGCTGACCCGCATCTTCTTCCTACAGCTGTCCGTGATTGGCTCGACGATGGGTACCCGCGACGAGCTCGAGCGGCTTGCACGGCTGATGGCCTCCCGCGGCATCGAGCCCGCGATCAGTCAGACGCTGCCGCTGGCCGACGCCCGCTCCGGATTCGAGGCGATGCTCGCCGGCGAGACCGGCGGCAAGGTCGTGTTCACCGTCTAGCGCCGGGGCGCAAGCCCGGCAGCCATGTTCAGTCGTCTCGCGCCGCTGCGCAGGCCCGTCATCGAGCGGCGGCGTGTGCCTCGTCGAGCTCTGCACGTGTCAGCACCGCGTGCGTGGTCAATCCAACCTCATGCAACCGGTTCTCACCCGTCCGGCTGCGGTCGATCGCGCAGATCACAGACTCGACCGTCGCTCCGCGTTGGCGCAGCGCGATCGTGGCCTGGTGCACGGCCCCACCGGTCGTGATCACGTCCTCGATCAGGGTCACCGTGCGGTTCGCGACCTCAGCCCCCTCGGCAAGACGACAGGTCCCATAGCTCTTTGCTTCTTTGCGAACGAACAGCGCCGGGATCCCGGTCAGCTGGCTGAGCACGGTGGCCACCGGGACACCGCCCAGTTCCAGTCCTCCCAGCAGTTCAGTGTCCTCAGGCACAAGCGCCACCATTGCCTCTGCAACCCGGCGCAGCAGAAGCGGTTCGGACTCGAACAGGTATTTGTCGAAGTACTCGGTGACCTGCTGGCCGGATCGAAGCGTGAACGAACCGGTGAGCCTGCAGGCGGCATCGACGTCCTGGGCGAGCGAGCTGTGCTGCATGAGGGCGTCCGACGCCAAGCGGCTCTCAGGATCCGTCAGCCGCCCAGCCCGCCGAACACCGCAAACGGGTTCCCCGGAGTCTCAGCCTCGACCTCGGCATACGATGCCTCAACCTCGACGGTGCTGCCCTGCGGAGCCAGCTCTGAAATGCGATCGGCGAGCGCCTTGGCGGCATCCTCGTCGGGTGCACCGACGAGCAGGTAACGCCAACGCCGCAGGCTCGGGATCCCCTGCTCCTTGAGCTTCTCCGAGAGCGCGACGGTGTCGTGATGTGAGTGGGTCTGGACCCGCACCTCGTACTCGGAGACGTGCATCTCAGCGGACTCCTCGCGCTCGCGCTCGATCGCCTCGTCGTGCTCAACGGCTGTTTCGGCGACCGTGTCTGGCAGCGGCTGATCTGGATCGACCCACTCCTCAGCGATCGGATGCCAGCGTTTGAGGTCGGTATCGACGCTCAGCTTCGCCGACCCCGCCAGGCGCTTCACCGCGTCGATTGCCCGCTCGGCCTGCTCGCGGCTGCCTGCGTACAGGAACAGCTCGTGCCCCTCGACGGAGACGACCACACGCTCCCCGGCACTGCTCTCCAACTCATGCTCGAGCTTTCCGGACCGAAGCTCCTCAGACAGCGCGGCGGCTGTCGCGGTGGTCGGGCAGGTGACCTGGACACGCCAGTCGTCGTTCATCGCGGTTCCTTTCGGTGGCTACGACCGGACAGCGTAGGGATTTGCCCAGTGCGGCGCGGGCGTGGTCACGGAACTGTGACCGTCTGAGTTGATGATGCCTGCGGGCCGTCGATCGCGGGCGTGCCGTAACGGATTGTCACCGTCCAGTTTCCGCTGGCGAGCGCAGCGGTCGCGACGAACTGATCGCCACCCTGCTTTGTAACGTGAAGAGTCACATGAATGCTGCCCTGCGCAGCCGTCACGGTCAGTGTCGGGAGCGTGACGCCGGACGCGACGGATAGCGTGATCGCGCCGCTGTCAGTCGACGTCCAGCTGGTGCTCACCGGGAACCAGGGCTTCACCAGCGACGCTCCGCTCGCCAACCCGCTGACGTTGACGGCACCTGCAGCGGTCCAGAGCGGACGCCCGGTCCAGCTGCAACTGTCGCCCTTTCGTTCACACGCCGGCAGCTGTCGCAGCTCTGTCGTCCAGCGGAACATCGGCCGATCGGGGTTGTTGGCGGCACCGATCCCGAACACCTCCGCGTAGGACTCACGGCCCTGGCCCGAGCCGGCGCCGGAGAAGCCGTTGGCGCTGAAGCCAGCGCCAACCACGCAGCGGCTCCCGCACGCGGTCGCGGCACGGTCTCGCAGGATCGCGTCGCGATGGCCCCAGCAGCCGGAGGACGAGGTCCGCGAACAGGCGATGTTGTGGGTCGTGCCATCCGGGTAGAGCCCGTCGTCGTAGATCCAGCCGACGGTGGCGATGATCGGGTTCGGCTGGCCCCCGGCCCAGATCGACATGAAGCCGCGGTGCGCGCCGGCGCCTGCCCGAGTGGGATCCTGGCCCGCGTTCGCGCCCGCGCGGGCGGCAGCGTTCCAGTCGGCTGCCAGGCCGGTGTCCGGTTTCAGCCCGCGGGCGGTCCGCTCAAGTTCGGTGAGCACAAAGGTCTGCTCGGGAACGCTGAGGCGGCTCCAGTTAGCCGGCAGCAGCAGCGGCCCAAGGTGCTCGCTGCGGCGGCCCGCGTTGAGCATCGCCACAGACTCGTCGAGACAGGTCGCCGAAAAGTCGCGAACGCCGCTGCACGACGGTTGCACGTGCTCATCCACCGCCAGTGACCGGGCCGGGTTGCGAGGGGGCAATACGGCGCCGGACGCAGCGGCGGCAATGACGGCCGTGCACACCCAGAGTGTGACCAGGCAGTTCAGCGGCATGCGAGATCCGATCGGTCGCACCGCGGGCTCAGTCGGGACGCGCGGTCAGGTCGAGTTCAAGCTGCAGCACATGCGGCTCCAGGGGTTCGGTGGTCGCGCGCGGGCGCCCCCGTCTGGACCAGTGCGTGACGACATCACGGGCGCGGCATGACCGGTAGGTCACCTTGCGATCGAGCGGCTGGATCGACAGGCCCCCGGGCGCGTTTCCAGACACGAGCGCATGAAACCGCCGGCCAAGCCGGTCGATCTCGACGATGTCTCCGCTCTCGATTCCCTCAAGTCGCATCGGACCCTGAGCTTAGAGTCTGACCACGATGCTCAAGACTCACCTGGCGCAGCGAGCCGACGTGCTCGTCGATGCACTCGCGGAACTGCTGGCCGAGCCACCGGCAGACCCGTTCGCGCGCGAACTGGTCTCGGTGCCGACCCGCGGGATCGAACGCTGGCTGACTCAGCGCCTCTCGACGCGGCTTGGCGCCAACGGCAACAGGCGCGACGGGGTCTGTGCGAACGTCGAGTTCCCATTCCCCGGAGCACTCGTCTCAGAGGCGTTGGCGCTCGCCAGCGGGATCTCGCCGGAGCAGGACCCGTGGCAGCCGGCGCGGCTCGTGTGGCCACTGTTCGAGGTGGTCGAATCGGCGCTCGATGAGGATTGGCTCGAACCGCTGACACGGCACCTGCGAACCGGCCCTGAACACCGCTACGTGCGGCTCGCGCAGCTCTCGCGCCTGTTCGACGAATACGGGGTCCGTAGACCGGAACTGATCCAGGCCTGGGAGCGCGGCGAGTCCGGCGGCGTGGACGAGGCTGGGGCCGCCGGCTGGGAGCCGGAGCTCTGGCGGCGGCTGCGTGAACACGTCGGCGTTCTGAGCCCGGCCGAGCGGCTTGAGCCGGCCTGTGCACTGCTCGCCGCCGAGCCCGATGTCGTGCCGCTGCCGCCGCGCTTTGCGCTGTTTGGACTCACGCGACTGCCGGAAAGCCATCTGCAGGTGTTGCGGGCCCTCGCGGTAGGCCGCGACGTGCATCTGATGCTGCTTCACCCCTCCCCCGCGATGTGGGATCGCGGTCACGCGCATAACCGGCTGCTCGCCTCGTGGGGACGCGACGTGCTCGGCCTGCAGACGCTCGTGCGCGGGATCGGCACGGAGGTCCGCCATCCGCTGCCCGAGCCCGAGCGCCGAGACACGTTGCTGCAGGTGCTTCAGTCCGACATCCGCGCAGACCGTCAGCCGCCGGGAGAGCCGCTGCTCGAGGGCGACCACGACGATCGGCTCGAGCTCGCGGCCGGCGACCGCAGCATCCAGGTTCACGCCTGCCACGGCCGCGCCCGCCAGGTCGAGGTCCTACGCGAGGCGATCCTTCACCGGCTGGCCGCCGATCCGACGCTCGAGCCCCGCGACGTGATCGTGATGTGCCCCGATATCGAGGCGTTCGCGCCGTTGATCGAGGCCGCCTTTGGAGGCCCTGGCCCGGCCGCGGACAGTGTGCGTGCGGGGCGCCAGGAGGAGCGAGCGGTCGGCGAGCCGCCCGCACTGCGCGTGCGGCTCGCCGACCGCTCGCTCCGGCGCACGACCCCGATCCTCGCCGTGAGCGCCCGCCTGCTGGAGCTCGCCTCGAGCCGCGTGACCGCGTCAGAGGTGCTCGACCTGGCCGACGCCGGCCCGGTGCGGGCCCGCTTCGGGTTCGACGACGATGCGCTGGCGCAGCTGCGCGAATGGGTTGCCCGCAGCGCGATCCACTGGGGGTTGGACGCCCCCGGACGCGCCTCCTACCAGCTGACAGAGGTTGAGGCGGGAACCTGGGCGGCCGGTCTCAAGCGGCTGCTGCTCGGTGTGACCATGACGCCTGATAACGGCGCGCTGTTTGAGCGCGTGCTGCCGCTGGCGGACGTCCAGAGCAGCCAGATCGCTCTGGCCGGATCGTTCGCTGAGTTCGTCGACCGGCTCGACGCCGCGCTGCAATCACTGTCCGGCCCGCAGGCCGTCGAGCGGTGGGCATCGGCCCTGGCGGCCGCGGCCGACGCGCTGACCGCCACGCCGGCCCATGATGCCTGGCAGCGCAGCCAACTCGACCTGATCCTGGCGGAGATCGCGGGGCAGGGCGACACGACCGGCATCGAGCTGACGCTTTCAGAGTTGCGGGCGCTGCTCGGTCATCGGCTCGAGGGCCGCCCCACCCGTGCGAGCTTTCGCAGCGGGCACCTGACCTTCTGCACGCTGGTGCCGATGCGCTCGGTGCCGCATCGGGTCGTGTGTCTGCTCGGCCTCGACGACGGTGCGTTCCCGCGCCAGAGCTCGCGCGACGGCGACAACCTGCTGCTCCGCGATCCACGTCCCGGCGATCGCGACCCCCGCACTGAGGACCGGCAGCTGATGCTCGACGCGTTGCTGGCGGCTCGAGAGGCGTTGATCATCACCTACAGCGGCAATGACGAGCGCACCAACGCGCCGCTGCCGCCGGCGGTGCCTGTCGGTGAGCTGCTCGATGCAGTCGACGCCACAGCACGTGTCGCGCCAGCGGGCGCGACACGACGAGCCAGAGACCGGACCGTGATCCGCCATCCGCTGCAGGCGTTCGATCCGCGCAACTTCGTCGGCGCCGGCTCCGATCCGGCGCGGGCTGCGAACGGATCGTGGAGCTTCGACCCCTCAGCGCTGGCGGGAGCGCAGGCGTTCATCGCGCCGCGCCACGAGCCGCCACCGTTCCTGGCAGAGCCGCTGCCGCCGGCGCCGGAGGCGGACCTGGTGACGCTCGATGAGCTCGTCGCGTTCGTCCAGCGCCCGGCACGGGCATTCCTGCGTCAACGGCTGGGCGTGACGCTGCGTCGCGATGAGGACGAGATCGACGACGCACTGCCGATCGAGCTTGACGGCCTCACGCGTTGGGGTGTCGGTCAGCGCCTGCTCGAGCGCAGGATCGAGGGGGCCGACCGGCGCGAGGCGTATCTGCCAGAGGTCTCAAGCGGCGTGCTGCCGCCCGGAGCGCTCGGGATCCCGGTGATCGAGGAGATCTGGCCGGTGGCCCGTGCGCTGGCGGATGTCGCGAAGGGTTACGCGAGCGACCATGAGCCCAGAACGCAACAGACGAACGTGACCTTGCCCAACGGAACCAGGCTGACCGGCGCGGTCGGGGGCGTCCACGGGCACGTGCTGCTCCAGGTCAGCTACTCGAGGCTGAACCCGCGCACCCGCCTGGCCGCGTGGGTGCGGCTGCTGGCGCTCTCAGCCGCCGCGCCGGAGATCCCGTTCGAGGCCGTCTCGATCGGCCGCGGGCGGCCCGGCACGATCCAGGTCGCACGCCTACCGCAACTCGGCGGCGATCCGCGCGTACGGGCTGAGACAGCTTTGGCTGAGCTGGCGTCGCTCACGGCGCTGCGGGCAGATGGACTGCGGGCGCCACTGCCGTTGCCGTGCGACACCGCTCACGCCTACGTGGAGGCGACCCTGAGAGGCGAGGATCCGATCGCCGCGGCCCTCAAGCGATGGCGGTCGGGCTGGTTCTCTGACCGTTTCATCGAGGGCGAGGAGGCCGAGCCCGAGCACCTGCTGGCGTTCCCGGCGGGGCTCGATCTGGAACGACTCGCGGAGCTGGCGCCGGCGGTCTGGCGGCCGTTGCTGCAGCGTGAGGTGATCGACTCGTGACCGACGCACAGCAATTCGATCTGCGCGGCGAGCTGCCGCGCGGCGTAACCGTGCTGGAGGCCAGTGCCGGCACCGGCAAGACCTTCACGATCGCCGCCTTGGCCGCACGCTACGTGGCCGAGGGCACATCGCTCGAGCAGTTGCTGCTGGTGACGTTCACGCGCGCGGCCACCAGTGAGCTGCGCGAGCGCGTGCGTGAGCGACTGGTGGCGACTGAGGTCGAGCTCAGCCGCGCTGCCGCCGGCGCCCCGCCCACGCAGGGCGACGAGGTGATCCGACTGCTCGCAGAGGCGCCGGTGGAAGTGATCGCGCTCCGCCGAGAGCGCCTGGCGCAGGCGATCGCCAACTTCGACGCGGCCACGATCGAGACCACGCACGGCTTCTGCCAGAAGGTGCTTGACAACCTGGGCACGCTCGCCGACATCGAGCCCGACGTGACCTTCGTGGAGTCCGTCGAGGATCTCACCAACGAGGTGATCGACGACCTCTACGTACGGCGCTTCTTCCGTGACCGCGACGGACTCTCGATGGCGCGGGCACAGGCCGGCACGATCGCGCGGATCGCGATCGAGAACCCGCTCGCTGAGATCCATCCGCGCCGGCCCGATCAGGGCACGCCGCAGGAGATGCGCCGCCGGCTCGCCGACGCTGCCCGCCGTGAGCTCGAACAGCGCAAGCGTCGGCAGGCGCTGATGACTCACGACGACCAGCTCACGCGGCTGCTCGACACGCTGCGCGGCCCCAATGGCCCGGTGGCTGTCGCCAGCCTGCGCCAGCGCTACACCGTCGTGATGATCGACGAGTTCCAGGACACCGACCCGATTCAGTGGGAGATCGTGCGCAGGGCGTTCGGCGACCCCCAGGCAGACGCCGCGAGCGCCGGTGACACGACCCTGGTCCTGATCGGGGACCCGAAACAGGCGATCTACGCCTTCAGGGGCGCTGACGTCTACGCCTACCTCGACGCGGCCGAGACCGCCGGTGCACGCGCCACCCTCGGTATCAACCGCCGCAGCGACCAGCCGCTGCTGGACGGGCTCGACGCGCTGTTTGGACAGGCCCGCCTGGGCCATCCTGGAATCGTCTACAGGCAGGTGCAGGCGGCTCCGGGCCACAGAGTCCCGCGCCTGTCCGATGCTCCCAGTGACGCGGCCCTGCGCGTACGGCTGCTGCCGCGGGAGGAGTCATTGGTGGTGCGAACCGCCAGCGGCTTCCCCAATGCCGAGTCGACACGCGCGTTCATCGCGCGCGACCTGGCGGCCGACGTGGTCCGGCTGCTCGGCTCAGGTGCCCAGATCGAGCAGCGTGATGGCGACGGTCATCCGCTCTCCCGCGCACCGATCGCCCCCGGACAGGTCGCCGTGCTGGTGCGCACCCATCGCAACGCCGGTCTGATCCAGGCGGAACTGGAGGCGGTCGGAGTGCCGGCGGTGATCAGCAGCTCCGGCAGCGTGTTCGGGACCCCATCCGCGCGCGACTGGCTGACGCTGCTCCAGGCCCTCGAACAGCCCTCGCACCCGTCACGGGCACGGGCCGCGGCGCTGACGCCGCTGGTCGGCATGACCGCCGCTGAGCTTGCGGCCGCCACCGAGTCCGAGCTCGAGGTGCTGCATCAGCGGCTGCACGCGTGGGCGCGGACGCTGCGCGAGCTCGGCATCTCAGCGCTCGCCGACACGATCCTCGCGGGCGGCCACACGCAGCAGCGGCTCCTGTCCCAGACCGGCGGGGAGCGCCGGCTCACGGACCTCCAGCACGTTGGTCAGCTGCTGCATGCGGCCGCCGGAAGCGAGCAGTTCGGACTCGCGGCGTTGACCGGCTGGTTGCGTCAGCGGATTGCCGCCGCCGACCGCGAGGGCGCAAACGACGAGCGCACGCGCCGCCTCGATTCCGACGCTGACGCCGTCCAGGTGCTGACCTTCCACCGCAGCAAGGGACTCGAGTTCCCTGTCGTCTACTGCCCGTTTCTATATGAGGCCGGCCGCCTGGCGGACGACGGCAGCCCGGTCTACTTCCACGACGAGGCGGGCGATCGCGCGATCGACGTGGGCCTGGCGGGAGACGGCTACAGGGCGCACCTCCTGCGCCACAACGTCGAGGAGCGCGGCGAGGAGCTGCGGCTCGCCTACGTCGCGCTCACGCGCGCACGACACCAGGCCGTGATCTGGTGGGCCAGCTCCTGGTTCGCGAACGACTCGCCGCTGGGACGGCTGCTGTTCGCCCAGCGAGCGGACGGCGAGGTCGACTGGCGCGGCGGCAAGCGGCCACGTGAGGACGATGCGGCCGAGCGCTTCGAGCAGATCCGCGAACGGGCGCCGCACGCCGTGGCGGTCGAGACAGCCGCACTGGGATCGCCGGGCCAATGGCGCCCGGAGATCGACGCCGACGCGACGCTCGACCGCGCACGCTTCACGCGCCAGCTCGACACGTCGTGGCGCCGCACCTCATACACCTCACTGACCGCCGCCGCCCATGACGCGCTGGTGGCGTCGGAGCCGGAGAGCACGGGCGTGATCGACGAACCCGAGGGACCGCCGGTGACCGAGTCCTCCGAGCTGTTGCTGTCGGCGATGGCGAGCGGTCCGCGCCTGGGGACGCTGATCCACCAGATCCTGCAGCTGGCCGAGTTCGATGCGCCGGATCTGACTGGCGAGCTGACCGCCCAGCTGAGGCAGGCGACGCTGCACCGCCCGGAGCTGCTCGGCTGCGCGCCTGAGCTTGCTGCCGCCGGCCTTGCATGCGCGCTCGCCACCCCGCTTGGGGGCGAGCTCGGCTCGCTCTCACTCACAGGCCTGTCGCGAGCCGACCGGCTCGACGAGCTCGAGTTCGAGCTGCCGCTGGCGGGTGGCGACGAGCCTGTGAGCGCCGCCCGACTCAAGGACCTCGGCGAGCTGCTGGCCTCCCTGACCGGCGACGACGATCCCACCGCAGGATACGCCCAACGCCTGTCGGATCCGACACTCGCGTCAGTGCTGCGCGGCTACCTGACCGGCAGCATCGACCTGGTGCTGCGCGTGCCCGCGGGCGCCGGTCGCTGGTGCTACGCGATCGCCGACTACAAGACCAACTGGCTGGCGCCCGCCGGTGAGCCACTGACCGCCGCGCACTATCGCCACGCCGCGCTGGCGGCGGAGATGCAGCGCTCGCACTATGTCCTTCAGGGCCTGCTCTACTCGGTGGCGCTGCACCGCTACCTGCGCTGGCGCGTTCCCGGCTATTCCCCGCACACCGACCTGGCCGGCATCCATTACCTGTTCCTGCGCGGAATGCTCGGCCCCGATGAGCCCAGCGGCGTCTTCAGCTGGCGGCCGAGCGGCGCGCTCGTGACCGCGCTGAGCGACCTGCTGGCAGGAGGCGAGAGTCGATGAGCACGATCGACGAGTCAATGGAGCTCGACCCGTTCGCCCCCGAGCTGCCGCTGCGCGCCCCTCAATGGTTGGCGCAACGCGTCGCCACCGGCGATCTGCTCGCGGCTGACGTGCATGTGGCGCTGACGCTCGGCCGGATCGGAGAGGTAACTGACCAGCAGGTTCTGCTGGGGGCTGCGCTGGCCGTCGCCGGAGCCCGGCAGGGCCACGCGTTCGTTGAGCTTTCCGATGAGCTCGCCGCCCATGCCGCCGTGTGCGAGGCGCTTGTCGCGGACGAGAATCCGGACACGGTCCGTCCGCTGCGGCTGATCGGCAAGCGGCTGTATCTCGATCGCTATTGGCGCGAGGAGCGCCGCCTGGCGGCGGCGCTCCTCGCCCGCAACCGGATGCGCTCAGACGTCGGCGACCTCGCAGCGCTGGGGGCCGCGATCGCCACCCTGTTCCCCGGTGGCGAGGTCGCGGAGCAGCGCGCCGCTGCGGCGGTCGCGCTGCTCCGCGACCTCGCCGTCATCGCCGGCGGCCCCGGCACCGGCAAGACCACGACCGTGGCCCGGATCGTCAAGCTGACCCAGACGCTGGCTTCCGACCGTGGCGTGGAACCGCCGTTGATCGCGCTGTGCGCGCCGACCGGGAAGGCGGCCGCGCGGCTACAGGAGGCGGTCGCCGGCAGCGTCCGCGCCTCGACCATCCATCGCCTGCTGGGATGGCTGCCGGGTGGCCGCTTCCGCCATGACGCCGCCAACCGGCTGCCACATGACCTCGTGATCCTCGACGAGACCTCGATGGTGCCACTATCGCTGATGGTGCGCCTGGTTGATGCCGTGCGTGATGACGCCCAGCTGGTGCTGGTTGGCGACCCCGATCAGCTCGCCGCGATCGAGCTCGGCGCGGTCCTGCGTGACATCGTCGGCCCGGCCGCACAGTCGCCGCAGTTCGGACCGGGGATGCGAGCGGCGCTTGAGCGTGTCACCGGCGACGCGGCCGGCCTCGGGCCGGACCGGCGCTCGTTTGGTGACGCGGTCGCGGTGCTGCGGGTCGGCCATCGCAGCGTCGCCTCGATCGGTCTGTTGGCGGAGGCGATCCGTCGCGGCGACGGCGATGCGACGGTCGCGGCGCTGACGCCGGATGACGGCAGCATCGTCTGGTTGCGCGACCCGGCCACAGAGGCTGAGCCGCTGAGGGCTCAGGCGATCGCGGCCTATTCTCCGTTGATCGCCGCTGCCCGCGAAGGCGATCCCGAGCGGGCGCTGAAACAGCTCACTCGCTTTCGTCTGCTGTGCTCGCACCGCCACGGACCGTTCGGTGTCAGCCACTGGACTGGGCTGGTGGAACAGTGGCTGCGCGACGCGGTTCCTGACTTCGAGCCGGGGCTCGCGCCCTATCCGGGTCTGCCGCTGCTGGTCACCCGCAACGACTACGAGTTGCGTCTGCACAACGGCGACACGGGCGTCGTCGTGCGCGGCGGCCAGTCCGCCGGCGGCGAACTGCGAGCCGTGTTCGAGGCCGGTGGTGGCACGATCGAGCTGGCGCCCTCGCGCCTGGCCGACGTTGAGCCGCTGTTCGCAACGACCGTCCACAAGAGCCAGGGCTCCGAGTTCGATGTGAGCGCGCTGCTGCTGCCGGAGCCCGAAAGCCCGCTGCTGTCACGTGAGCTGCTCTACACGGGCGTGACGCGTGCTCGCCACACGCTGATCGTGGCCGGCAGCGAGGAGTCCGTCCGCGCGGCCGTCGCGCGGCCCGCGGCCCGCGCGAGCGGGCTCGGAGAGCTGTTGTGGACGCCCTCCGGCGCGGAAACCGTCAGCCCGCTCGGGTGAGCGTCAGAGCGGCCTCGGCCTTGACCCGCTTGCCGACCAGCAGCGGCTTGGTCCAGCCGAGCCCGGCGACATCGTGGTTGACCTTGACGCTGCCCTCAAGGTGCAGGTGGTCGCCGTGCGCGATCGCGAACACCGGGAAGTCGAGCGGAATCTTGGTCGACTGGATCTGAAGGCTGCCGGTGGCGGTGAGGTGGTCGTGTCCACTCGGCGTCAGCGCGTCGATCATGAACGTCATCTGCGGGAACTTCATCGAGTTGAAGTAGGCGGGGCTGCGCAGGTCAGCGTCACGCTTGCGAAGACCGCTGTTGATGCTTGCTGTCTCGACCACCAGCTTGCCGTTGACCGCACCCTCGGCGTTGACCGTGATCCCACCGCTGATGTGCTCGAAAACACCGGTGACCGGCAGCAGTCCGAACAATGCTCGCGCCTTGAAGAAGACGTCGCTGCCGTCCGGATCTATCGACCACTCGCCGGCGGGCAGCCGGTCGACGATCAGTGCGTGATCGTGGTCGCCGTCGTGGTTATGGTCGTCGTGATCGTGACCCTCGTGGCTGTGGTCGTGTTCGTCGTGGTCGTGTTCATGGTCGGGCACGCGCGGGAGTCTCTCACAACGCCGCGATCAGCCGACGATCGCATCCACGAATCGCCGCGCCGCTCCCGGCGTGAGTTCGAAGTAGAGGTTCGCGTCGATCGCCTCGAGCTCGATCACCACGGGCTCGCCGTCAGGGCCGGGAACCATGTCCACCCGAGCGAAGAGCGGCAGCCCAAAACGCGCGGTGATCTCTGTGTGGACCCGGCGTGCCAGCGCCAGCTCCGGATCGGTCGCGGCGCCTGCAACCACCAGCTCGGGATCGAACATGATCGCCGCCGGCCCGTTTGCGATCTGCGCGAGCGGAGCGACACCCGGCTCTCTCAGCACCGGGTGCTTGTGCAGCACGTGCGATACCTCGCCGCCGATGAACACGACTGCCTGCTCCCCGTGGGAATCGACGCCACGCAGATACGGCTGCACCAGCGCTGCCCGGCCACCTGAGTGGATGCGCTCGACCAGCTGCCTCGCCTCCTCGGCGGCGTCGGCGTCGAACCGGCCGGTGTCCCGCGCACCGGCGGATACGTTCGGCTTGACGACGATCTCACCGGCGTAGACAGGGAGCTGGTCGCCGGGCTCGAGCAGCGTCGTCGGAACCGTCGGGACGTCGAGCTGGTTCAGGTAGCGCTTGTCGACGTTGAAGCGCAGCAGCGCGGGCGTGTTCCTGAGCCGCTCGGGGCCGACCGAGTCCGCCCAGTTGAGGAAGTCAACCAGCCGCGCCGTGTAGTCCCAGACCGACCGGACCACAACCCGCTCATACGCGGCCCAGTCGACGGTCTGGTCGTCCCAGACCCGGAACTCGGCGCCGATCAAGGCCGCCGCGAGCCGGTCGTCGTCGAACCCGTCTGGATAGGTGGAGCAGGTGGCAAAGGCGATCCTGGGCACGCAGCGAGATTAGTGGCTGGAGCGGTTCAAGCCTGTGCCCACCGGGCGATCCCGTGATCAAGCGGATTGGGCGGGGACGCTCCTCCACATCACCAGGTGCGGGCCGATATCAGGCTCCTCCCAGACCTCGCCCCATGCCTGCAGGCCCGCCCGCTCGTAGAGCGTGCGGGCCGCGAGCCTCGCGTTGCACCAGAGCGTGCCGCCGCCGGTCTGGGCTATGTGGCCGATCACAGCTTCGAGCACGGCCGAACCGACTCCGAGGCCTCTCACCCCTGGGTCGGTCGCCATCGCCCGCAGCCGCCAGCTCGTGGCCACGGCCGGCTCGAACGGGGCTGGCTCGAACGGGGCTGGCTCGGGATTCAGGCGCGCGACGCCGATCACGCGATCATCTGGAGTGATTGCGGCGTACGCGACAGTTGTGGGCAACTGGTCGTCATCAAGCACGTAGGGCTGATCCTCAGCCAGGTACGGCCTCAGCACCGCTTTGCGCAGCGCCAGGATCCGATCCACCGGAACTCTCCGCACCTCGAACTCGATCACGCTGCGCAGGTCTATCAGAGCCGATCCGCTCGTCACCCCTCTGGGCGCTGTGGCCGTCTACGCTGCTTGCGCGATGAGCAGCGTTGACGGAGACAGGCGGAGCCTGCTGGCCGCAGCCGAGGCGATGGTCGCGGCCTGGGAGCAGCGGTGCGGCAGCTTCGACCCCCACCCGGCGACGGTACCCGACCCAGAACGCCTTGCGCGGTCGTGGGAGGCGTTCAGCGAGCGGATGCAGGATCAATATCCGTTCTTTCATCCCAGCTACGCCGGCCAGATGCTGAAGCCCCCGAACGCGGTCGCCGCAGCCGGCTATCTCTCGGCGATGCTGGTCAATCCCAACAACCACGCACTCGACGGTGGCCCCGCAACCAGCGCGCTCGAGCTGGAGGTGATCGAGGCGCTTGCCGGCATGTTCGGGCTCAGCCAGCCGTTCCTCGGCCATCTGACCTCGAGCGGGACAATCGCGAACCTCGAGGCTCTGTGGGTCGCACGCGAACTGCATCCCGGCAAGCGGATCATCTACGGCGCCGGAGCGCACTACACGCATGGACGCATGTGCGGCGTGCTGGGCGTGCAGGGCACAAGCGTTCCCGCCACGGCTGACGGCCGGATCGATATCTCCGCGTTGGAGGCGCAGTGCCGTCGCGGCGATGTCGGCACGGTCGTCCTGACCCTGGGCAGCACCGGAGTCGGCGCCGTCGACCAGGTCCAGCAGGCGCTCGCGCTGCGCGAGCGTTACGGCGTGCGACTGCACGTCGATGGTGCTTACGGCGGTTTCTTCAAGCTCCTGGCGGACGCACCCGAGCCGCTGATCGACCCCGCACCGTTCGCGGCCGTCGCGTCTTGCGACTCGATCGTCGTTGACCCACACAAGCACGGGCTCCAGCCCTACGGCTGCGGTGCCGTGCTGTTCGCCGACCCCGCAATCGGCCGCATCTACAAGCACGAGTCGCCGTACACGTATTTCACCTCCGATGAGCTGCACCTCGGCGAGATCAGCCTCGAGTGTTCGCGCGCCGGGGCCGCGGCGGCTGCGCTCTGGCTGACACTGCAGGTCTTCCCGCTCAGCCCTGACGACGGACTCGGGCCGATGCTCGCCGCCGGGCGACGTGCTGCCCGTGCCTGGGCCTCGCAGCTGGCCGCTTCAGAGCTGCTCAGCCTTCACCTCGAACCGGAGCTGGACATCGTCACCTTCTTCCCGGCGGCGTCGGCGCTCTCAGAGATAGACGCGCGCAGCGCGGCGCTGCTGGACGCCGGCATGAACGATCCCGCTGGCCCCGTGTTCCTGAGCGTGCTGAACGTCGAGCGCACGGCCTTCGCGGCTCTGCACCCAGAGGTCGTGCTCGATGCCCCGAACGCGCGTGTCCTGCGCAGCGTGCTGATGAAGCCAGAGCACGAGCAGACCGTCGAGCGCCTGCACACGCAGGTGCAGGCGCTCGCTGAGCGCCTCTAGCGGGACCGAAAGCGAAGGGCCAGCACAATGGCTGGCCCTTCGATCCGGCGAGACTCATCCCGTAACTTCTATGTCCCGGCAGGCTGGTCTAAATCAGCGTCTGGTCTAGATCAGGTGCCATGCCGGGCGGCGTGACACTCCTGACCACCGGGACTGGCCGTCCCGCCGAAGCGGGGCGCGTGGCGCCGGTTGGGCCCTTCGGCCCGCGGTCAAGTGGGTGATCCGCCGGATGTAGAAGGTTACCGATCAGGCTCTGGCTGACGCTCCGTTCACTTCAGCCCGTTGGCCTGCAGGAACTTCTTGGCGATCACGGCCGGCGAGACCTTGTCGAGCTCCGCGGCCGCGTCCAACTTGATGATCACTGACTGCGTCAGCAACGCGTTGACCTTGTTGATGGTCTTGAGGAAGGCCGGTCCCTCGGCCTTGACCACGCTCTGCTTGACGACCAGGCCGACGTTCTGGAAGCCGAAGATGAACTTCGGATCCTTCAGTGCGACGTACTTGCCGCTCTGCAGCTGCGGGTCGGTGGTGAAGCCGGCGATTGCGTCGGCCTGCCCGTTGTCGAGCAGCGAGTAGAAGTCGCCGATGCTCACGGGACTGAACGTCGGCACAACGCCGTAGTACTTCTTCAGGCCCGGGAGTCCGTCCGGGTTGCGGGTCGCGAACGGCGAGTCACCATCGAGCTTCACGGCCTTGCCGAGCTTGGCAAGGTCACCGATCGACTTGAGGTGATTCTTCTGCGCGTAGGCCTTGGCAACGACGATCGCGTCAGCGTCCGTGAACGGTGTCGCGTTGCTGAACGTGTCGCCCTTCTTCGCCAGCCAATTGCGGGTCTCGGTCACGGCCGCGGCCGCGTTCTTGGGGTTCTTCTCGATTCCCGCGACCGCTGACAGCAAGGTGCCGTCGTACTCGGGATATCCCTGGATCTGCCCTGAGCTCAGAGCCTTCCAGATCAGCTCGGAGGAGCCGATGTTCGCCTTCAGGCTGACCGTGTACCCCTGTCCCTTGAGCGCGTCCTGATAGAGGTCGCCAAGGATGTACTCCTCGGCGAAGTTCTTGTCGCCCAGGACAACCGGCGGCTTGCCGGCGCCCGGAAGCGCGTGTGCGCGGGCCGAGGCCGAGCGCGCGGACGCGCCGGATGCTGCGTATCCCAGCACGCTGGCCAGCACCAGAGCGATGGCCGCGAAGCGTGTTGAGTGACTGCGCAGTAACTGCATCACTTCCTCCTGTTCGTATTCATACGTCGGTTAAGTGCCCCGTGGTCGCGGCACTCAAGCTCAATACATCCGGTTCAACGCCAATCCCGGCTCGGGGGCGTAGGCAAGTTCCTCGTCGAACTCCTCGGACCCGCGACCGCGCAGCGCCACCGGAGTCAACCTGCGCTGCAGCAATCCCAGCAGCGCATCCACCGTCAGCGCCAGCGCAGCGATGCAGATCGCCGCGCCAAGCACCCCGGAGAGGTGGTAGCCGGTCTCGTTGTTGATGATCGAGCCGAGGCTGTCGTCGTCTCCAACTAACGCACCGAGGGTCGTTGTCGAAATCACGAACAATGCCGCGGTCCGCACCCCCGCCATCAGCAGCGGAATTGACTGCGGCACCTCGACCCGCCAGAGGATCTGCCAGCCGGTCATCCCCATCCCGCGGGCCGCATCCACGAGGTCGGCATCTACCTGGTCGATCGCGACGTAGGCGTTGGTGATGATCGGCGGTACGGCCAGCACGCACAGCGCCAGCAGCACGTTTTTGAGTCCGAGCCCGAAGAACGCCAGTCCAATCGCCAGCACGGCCAGGCTGGGCAACGCGCGCCAGACGTTGCCAAGGCTGATCGCGACGAACGACCCCCGGTGGATATGCCCGAGCCAGAGGCCGATCGGGATCGCGATCGCGAGTGAGATCGCCATCGCGATCGCCGCGATCTTGAGCGTCCCGAGCGCGTAGTAAGCGAGCGTGGGTAGATGCTGGGAACCCGGGACCTGGCCGTTGCGGCCGATGAACTTGAAGGCCTCGACGAAGTTGTTCATCGCCCGATCACCCGACCCTTGCCCGCGCCCACGGGGTCAGGAGTCGTTGAACGCCAACCAACAGCGCGTCAGCCCCGATCGCCAATAGCACCGCCAGAACCCCGGCCGCGATCAGTTCCGTCTTGAAGACGTTGTCGCTGATCGCAGTCAGGATCGGAACGCCCAGGCCCTGGTTGATGACCAACGCTGCGATCGTCGCCAGCGCGATCGTGCTCACGGTCGCGATCCGCAGGCCGGCGATGATCGCCGGCAGCGCCAGCGGCAGATCGACGCGCCACAGCATCTGCCGGCGACTCATGCCCATCCCCGTGGCCGCGTCGCGAACCTCGCTTGGCACGCTCCGCAGTCCCGTGAGGATGTTGCGGAACAGGATCAGCAGCGTGTAGGCGACCAGCGCGACCTCCGCCGTGGCGCGGCTGAGCCCCAGGCCTGGCACCCCCACCAACAGCTCGAACAGCGCCAGTGCCGGGATCGTGTACAGGAACGAGGTGAAGGCGACGATCGGTTGCTCAGTACGGCGGTATCGGTAGGCGAGCAGGGCAAGCACCATCGACAACGCGAAGCCGATCCCGACCGCGATCAGCGTCAGCACGATGTGCTGGCCCAACGCCGGCCACAGCACGTTGCCCCAATTCTGTTTGAACCATGTCCAGCAGAACAGGTGGTTTGCACGTTCGCACGAAAAGCCACTCGGCGTGCCGAAGTTCGGGACGATCCCGCCTGACGACTTGTTCATCCGTTGCCGTCCTTGAACACGTGGCCGATCGCCTCGAGCGTCGCCAGCCCGAGCACCTGGCCGTCGTCGCCCACAACCGTGAGCGGCTCCCCTCCAGCTGCCAGTACGGCCGAGAGCGCGTCACGCACGTTGGTGGTGACCGGCAGTTGGCCGGCCGGCACGTGACCGTTCATGCGGGTCAGCTCGACATCCGCCAACGTGGTGAGCCCGAGGCGCTTGAGCGCGCGATCAGCACCAACGAACTCAGCTACGAACTCATCGGCGGGGTTCGCGAGCAGTTCCGACGGGGTCGCATACTGGGCCAGGACCCCACCCTCGCGCAGGATCGCGATGCGGTCGCCGAGCTTGATCGCCTCGTCGATGTCGTGCGTGACGAACACGACGGTCTTTCGCACCTGCGCCTGCAACGCCAGGAAGCCCTCCTGCAGGTTGGCGCGGTTGATCGGATCGATCGCGCCGAACGGCTCGTCCATCAGCATCAGCGGCGGGTCCGCCGCGAGCGCGCGCGCGACGCCGATGCGCTGGCGCTGACCGCCGGAGAGCTCGTGCGGGTAGCGCGCGGCGACCTCATCCGGGTCGAGCGAGATCAGCCGCAGCAGTTCCGTCACGCGAGCGTCGATTCGCGAGCGATCCCAACCGAGCAGCTTTGGAACCGTCGCGATGTTCTCGTGCACCGTGAGGTGCGGGAACAGGCCGACCTGCTGGATCACGTAGCCGATCCCGCGACGCAGCTCGGTCGGGTCACGCTTCAGCACGCTCTGGCCCCCGAGCAGGATCTCACCGCTTGTCAGCGGGATCATGCGGTTGATCAGCCGCATCGCGGTCGTCTTCCCCGAACCGGAGGGACCTACCAGGACACAGACCTCGCCGGCCGGCACGGTCAGGCTGAGGTCGGCGATCGCCGGTTCGCGACGACCCGGGTACCGCTTCTGGACGTCGCGCAGCTCGAGCTCGAGCGCGCGTGACGCGCTCCCACCGGAGGCGGAGCCCACGGTGGGGCTAGCGTCGTTGTCCAGCATTTCCATTAAGTCGTGAATTTCGATTGCTTTAGTCGAGATAGCTCGCTGAGAGTACACCACCTGCGAGCCTGTCCAATGCCCTGTCCGACCAGCGAACGGCCGAGGTGAGAGACCCGCAGCGGGGACTCAGAGCGATCGAATCGCTTGCATCCACGACCGGATGCTGCGCTGCCTCCAATGCATGCACCGGCTGACGCAGCGCCGGTTCGCGTGCACGCGCGGGCTAGCGCTGCGGTCCGAGGCGAGTGCCCCCGCAGACGCGGCCCTGCAACCAAACGCTCCAGTGCTGCCACGAATTCCACCTCCCGCACCTCAACCGGAAGCGGCCAGAACAACAGCTGCCATTCCCGTAATTGTTGCGTACATCCGAGTCGGGCTGGATTTTGACTCGTGGTCGCGGTGCTCGACGAAGGCCGTGGGGCGTCAATCGGCCTGGAGCGCTGCGGTCGTGATCGGGCTCGAGCCAGTCGCCCTAACGGGACGCGAGCGCAGCGCGACAGCCCCCACCAACGCCGCCAGGAATCCGATCGCCGCGATCACGATCCAGCCCTGCTGGAACGCGGTCAGCGCCGCCGCCGGAGTCGCCGGCGAGCCGACCACTGCCACAAACACCGACACCCCGATCGCGAGCCCCACCTGGCGCAGCATGTTGATGACTCCAGAACCGGTTGCAAACGCCTGCGGTGGCAGCGCTGAGGCGCCGGTCGCCATGAACGTCGGCAGCACCAACCCGACACCGATGCCGGTGCAGATCGTCCCGGGCAGCACCTGGCCAAGATAGTCCGGCTGCAGGCCGGCGCGCAGGGCCCACCAGGCAACCCCGGCCGCGTAGATGCTGGCGCCCGCACCGATCACGCGCGCGGGGCCGAACCGCGCGATCAGCGGCCCCGTGAAGACAAAGCCGAACAGCGGAACCATCAGCGGGCCGGGAGCGAAAGCGAGCCCGGTCTTCAGGGCCGACCAGTGCCAGACGTCCTGCATCCAAAGCACGATCGAAAGCAGCATCGCGCCGAACGCGGTCGAGAACGTGAGCGCCACAACCGAAGAGCCGCGGAATGCCCGGATCCTGAACAGGGCCGGGTCGATCAGTGGGTTGTCATGGCGCGTGAGGCGCAGCGCGAACGCGCCCAACAGCAGCGCCGCCGCGACCAGCACGCCGATCACACGCGCCGAACCCCATCCCCAGTCGTTGCCCTCCACGAGCCCGAGGCTGAGCAGCGCGACGCCGGCTGTCACGAGCGCGGCGCCAAATCCGTCGGGCGCCTTCACCGGGTGGCCGGGCACGTTCGGGAGCCGCATCCATCCGATGGCGACGGCGACCAGACCGATCGGGACATTCACGAAGAACACCCAGCGCCAACTCGCCGCCACCAACAACCCGCCGATCACCGGCCCCAGCGCCGCTGACCCGCCGCCGACCGCGGTCCACGCCCGCACCGCCCCGTGGCGCTTATCAGGAGCCGTGGTCGCCAACACGAGGCTGAGCGAGGTCGGCGTCAACAGCGCCGCGCCGGCCGCCTGCAGCACCCGGAAGGCGATCAGCATGCCCAGGTCGGAGGCCAGCCCGCAGGCCGCGGAAGCCAGCGTGAACACGAGCGCACCGAGCAGAAAGCCGTTCTGGCGGGGCCTGCTTTCAGAGAGGCGGCCGAACAGAACCAGCAGCGACGCGTACACGATTGCGTAGGCGTTCAGCACCCACGACATCGAACTGAGGTCCGAGTGCAGGTCACGCGCCATGCTCGGCATCGCGACGTTGACGATGAACAGATCGAGGCTGGCGAGCACGACGCCTGCACACACGATCACGAGCACGAGCGACGGGGACGCATCGCCGCGGCGGAGCTGGCTTAGTCTGGTCATAGCCAGCAGCGTAACAGATCTGACTTACATCATCCTTTGCCAGCTACAATACCGGTCATGACAACGGGCGAGATCCACATGACGGGAACGCTCGAGCCGCGTTCGAGCTGGGGTGCTGCCATCGCATGCCCGATCGAGCGCGCGTTCGGGATCGTCGGCACCCGCTCGGCCTACGTGCTGATGCGTGAGGCGTTCTACGGAGCGACACGGTTCGATGAGTTCGTCGAGCGCACTGAGATCAGCGAGCCCTCCGTCGCGGCGCGGCTCAAAGAACTCACCGACGAGGGCCTGCTGGAGAAGTTCTCCTATCAGGAGCCGGGCCAGCGCACCCGCAGCGGTTACCGGCTTACCGAGAAGGGCACCGAGCTATTACCTGTGCTCGTCGCGATGATGCGCTGGGGGGACCGCTGGCTGTTCCCCGACGGGGCGCGCGTGGAGCTGACCCACACCGACTGCGGCAGCCCGGTGCACGCGGTGCTGCAATGCGAGGCCGGGCATCAGGTGAGGCCCGATCAGCTTGACCTCAGCACCCGCAGCAGGACCAGTTAGCCGTCGTCGAGCACGACCCGGACGTCAGGTCCGCCGACGTCGAGAGCAGGCACGGGAGCGCCCGCCATCCGAGCTGAGTAGATCGAGGCGGCGCCGAACTTCCGCGAGACGACGGTCGCCTCCACGACCGCGATCAGCAGCGGCACCATCAGCGGATCGAGTTGCCGGGTCAGCTCCAGCACGAGCACGGTGCCGGCGAGCGGCCCCTGCATCGCCGCGGCCAGGAAGGCGCCGCCGCCGATCAGCGCGTAGGTATCGGGCTGGGACCCGTGCCACACATGCCCCCACAGGTTGCCGGCGATCCCGGCCAGCAGCACGCCCACAGCGAAGGTCGGGGTGAACAGGCCGCCCGGCGCGCCGGATGCGACGCAGGCGGC
This sequence comes from uncultured Conexibacteraceae bacterium, assembly GCA_963844665.1. GTDB lineage: Bacteria > Actinomycetota > Thermoleophilia > Solirubrobacterales > Solirubrobacteraceae > Palsa-465. The sequence goes on along the minus strand of CAWJPB010000003.1, from coordinate 101,088 downwards.
CGTGACCAGCGGCTTCAGCACAAACAGCATGATCATGAGCCCCAGGCTGAACCTGCCGATCAGAGCCAGCTGCACGATCCCACGCCCGTTGCCCAGCAGCTGCGGGTAACGCAGGGACAGCAGCCCCAGCATCCCGAACGCAATCAGCGGCGCAAACCAGCGGCCGACCCGCTCTGGCTGGCGCCGGTTCGCGACCGTGATCAGGCGCGCCCAGGCGGTCGCGACCAAACCGATCACGGGCCCAATGATCACCGCAAACACCAGCTGCGAAACCCTGAACTGATCGGCGGCGACGTGGTAGATCGGGTTGTCGCCGAGGAAGATCCAGGCGACCGCGGTCCCGGTCAACGAGGCCAGCAGCGCCGGCAGCACGAACGGCAGCACGAGCGTTCCGAGCATCACCTCAAGCGCCAACAGCGCCCCACCCAGCGGCACGTTGTAGACCGCCGCGAACCCGGCGCCCGCACCCGAGGCAACCAACAGCCGCCGCTGCCATAACGGAAGCTTCGCCCATTCTGCGGCGCTGCTCGCGAACGCCGCGCCCGCGGCCTGTGGCGCGGCCTCGCGTCCGAGCGAGACACCCATGCCCACCGTCACGATCGACAGCACCCCGCGGGCGATGCTCGAGAAGAACGGCATCTTGCCGGCGCGCACCCAGATCGCCTCCGTGACCTCCGTGCCACCGGTCGAGGTTCGTCCCAGGATCTGCAGCCCGATGATCACGATCACCGCCGCGACCAGCAGCGCCACGACTCGCCGCCAGTGCGGTGATGCCTCGACCGATGCCAGCAGCGTCGTGCGGTGGATGCCGTACGTGATCCGCTCGACCAGCCGCAACAGCCCCACCAGCGCCGAACCCGCGAGCCCAGCGAAGACCCCAACGCAGATCACCAGGGTCCAGAAGCGAACGCTGTAGCTGGCGACGATCCCCAGGCCGGTTACGTTGCCCTGCGGCGAGGACCAGCGGTGGTGACCCGAATCGGCGCCGCTCACGGCCCGGGATTCTATGCGCGGGCCCTGCGGCCACCGGGCCGCGACCGACCGGCCACCCGACCTCGTAGCCTGAATCTGAGTATGTGGGATCTACAACCGACGCTGATCGGCAGGCGCGCCCGACTCGAACCGTTGGCGCCAAATCATCGTGACGATCTGTTCGAGGTCGCAGGGCCGCCCGAGATCTGGGACTACTGGTCGCTCAATCCTGGCTCCAGCCGGCAGGCATTCGACGACTGGTTCGACCGCTGCATCGGCGGGGCAGCTGATGGCGGCGACTCGCATTTCGCAACGATCTCGCAGAAGACCGGGCTGCCCGTCGGCAGCACCAGCTTCTGCACCGCGCGTGAGCACGATCGCGGGATCGAGATCGGCTGGACCTGGCTGACCCCGGCGGTCTGGGGCACCGGCATCAACACGGAGGCGAAGTTCCTGCAGCTGCAGTACGCCTTCGAAACGCTCGAGTGCGTGCGCGTCGATTGGGACACATACGCCCAGAACGCACGCTCGAGGGCCGCACTCGCGAAACTCGGGGCAACGTTCGAGGGGGTGTGGCGCAACTTTTCGATCCGCGAGATCGACGGCAGCGTCCAGTCCTCGGCGTTCTACTCGGTGATCGACGAAGAGTGGCCGGCAGTGCGCGCGAACCTGATCGCGAGAATGGAGTCCGCCGAGGATGCGCGCGGCGCCTGAAGAGCCCAACGTAGCGCTCCGCCCAACCGCTGACGGTGAGGGTCAGGAGGTAGTGCTCGCGTTCCCCTACGACGGCCATCTTGTCGCCGCCGTGCGAACGCTGCCCGGACGCCGGTTTGACTGGGATCGCAAGGAATGGTCCGCACCGGCCGACGGCTGGGTGGCGGCGAAGCTCTCAGAGATCCTGAGTCTGCGTCCAGAGCTGAGGCGCACCGCCGAGTTCGACGAATGGCTCAAGACAGCCCAGCGCTACTGGGTCGGCCACGTGAGCACGACGCGTTATGACGGGCGCGGCTGGTTCGTGCTCGACACACTCGCCGGCATACCGCCGGCCGCCCTGCGTGAGGGCGCGATCGAACAGGACCGGCGTTGGCTGGCGCCGCTGACCGCCCAGGCTGCGGCCGCACTCGGCGAGCTGCACGCGCCGCGGCTGAGCCTCGGCGCCCGCCGCTGCGCGGAGGCGCTCGAGTACGGCGAGCAGCCGCCGGCCGCGCGGCTGATCCTGACCCGCGGGGTCGCCGGGGAGCGCTTCACGCTCGAGACCTTTTGGGATCCTGAGATCCAAACGGCATTCGGGCAGCTGCCGGGCGCGACGGCCAACGAGATCAAACTCGACGCCTGGATCGTCGATCAACTCGACGCGTTCATCGCGTTGCACCACGTCGAGGTCGGCGGCACCGCAGCGACAGCGCTGGCCCAGCTCGCCGAACAGCACCGCGCCGCGCAACGGGCGGTTGCGGCATCTCGTGCGACGACCGCGGAACCGCTCGACGACGTCGCCGCGCGCCTGGGCGGCGAACTGGCGCCCTTCCAGTGGGTCGCGGTCCGCTACGCGCTCGAACAACGCCGGACGTTCCTGGCCGACGAGCAGGGACTCGGCAAGACGGTCGAGGCACTGGCCGCGCTCGAGGCCGACGGCGCGTTCCCCGCGGTGGTCGTCTGCCCGGCGTCGATGAAGCTGACCTGGTCGCGTGAGGCGGCGCACTGGCTGCCTCACCGCTCTCAGGTGGTGCTCAGCGGCCGTGAGCCGGAACCGGTCGGCGACGCCGATCTCACGATCCTCAACTACGACATCGTTCAGGCGCGTCTGGCAGGGCTCGTGGCCAGCGGGCCACGAGCCCTGGTCGCCGATGAGTCCCACTACTGCAAGAACCCACAGGCCAAACGCACCAGGGCGGTCCGCAGGTTGGCCGATGCCGTACCGAACGACGGCCTGCGACTGGCGCTGACTGGAACGCCGGTGATGAACCACGCCGATGAGCTGATCGCCCAGCTGCGAGTGATCGGCCGTCTTGGCGAGTTCGGGTCAGGCGCGAGCTTCAGCCGTCAGTTCGAGGGCGAGCTCTCAGAGGAGCGGCTGCACTGGCACCTGCGCCGCCACTGCTTCGTGCGGCGGCTGAAATCGGAGGTGCTGCCGCAGCTGCCGGCCAAGCGCCAGGTGGTCGTACCGGTCTCACTCAACAACGAGGAGGAGTACCGGCTGGCGGAGGATGACGTGATCGAGTGGCTGAAGAGCCAGCCGCTCGACCTCAAGGAGCTGAACGCACGGATTGCGGCGACTCTGCGCGCGGAACGGCTCGCCCAGCTGACGGCGTTGCAGCGTCTGGCCGCACGCGGCAAGCTCGCGGCGGCGCTCACCTGGATCCACGATTTCCTCGCCTCGGGGGAACCGCTGGTCGTGTTCGCGCGCCACGTCGAGGTTCAGAGGGCGGTGCTGGAGCGATTCCCCGACGCACTGCACCTGTTCGGCGAGGACAGCGTGACCGCGCGCCAGGCGTCGATCAACGCGTTTCAGAGTCCTGACGGTCCGCAGCTGATCGTCGGCGCGACGCGCGTCGCAGCTCAGGGAATCACGTTGACGCGGGCCTCGAACGTCTGCTTCCTCGAGCTGGAGTGGACACCGGCGATCCACGACCAGGCCGAGGACCGCTGCCACCGGATCGGGCAGCGCGACGCCGTCACGGCCTGGTATCTGCTGGCGGCCGACACGATCGACGAGACGATGGCGCGGCTGATCAAGCGCAAGCGTGAGATCGTCGACGCCGTGACCGACGGGCGCGAGCTGGCGGACGGCGGTCTGATCGATGGAGTCGTGCGCGAGCTGCGCGACGGCAAGCCGTTCCGGCACCTGCACGCTGTTGCGCTCGATTCCGGCTCCGACGCCTCGCTGGCCGGCGGCGCTGAGAAGCGCTGGCGCCGCCGCGATCAAGGGGTACGGTCAGGAAGCCGCCGCTGAGCGGCAACACATGTGTCAGAAAGCACCCCTCACACATGTGTCAAAAAAGTCACACGTGTGAGCACACGTTTTAGACACCCCCGTTGTGGCGGCTACCAGCCGCCTCGATGCACAACCTCATCGAACGGCCTCCGATTCGGCTTCTTGATCGGTTTCAGCGGCCGGTCGGCTGGATAGCCGAAGTCGATGATGTAACGAGCGATCTTGGTGCTCGGAAGCCCCAGGATCCTGCGCGCGAGATCCTGATCACCGACGGAGGAATGCCCGGAGCCGACACCGAGGTCGGCGGCGGCGATCATCATCTGGATCGAGGCCTGTCCGATGTCGTAGATCACGGTCTCCTTGGCGATCTCTGTGGGCTCCTCGTCGATCACGATCACGACCGCGGCGGCTGCTCTGGCCACGTGGCCAGCGCCACGCCACACGCCCGAAAGCTCCTGCAGCTGGGCACGATCAGTGATGACAACGAAGTCCCACGGCTGCAGGTTGCGCGCGGATGGCGCGCGCCAGGCGGCGTCGAGAATGCGCTCGAGCGCGTCGGCCGGCACCGGCTCGTTTGTGAATTCGCGCACGTTGCGGCGTGAGGTAATCGCGTCCCAGGTCTCCATTTCGCTCTCCTCGGCAGGTCAGGGTTTGTCCACTGAAACGGTGAAGATAGCCTCGAACTCTTGGCCTGGTTGTACCCAGTGCAGGCCGATGCCTGAGATCAGCGCGTCGACCGGGGCGGTCATCGGCTCGAAGCAGATGAACTGCGACCCCTCGGGCGCGTAGACCTGGCTGATCGGGTAGCCCTTGACGTGGGTCAGCGCCAGGCGCCGCCGGTCGTCGGCGACGACGAACGTCGGTTCAGGCGTGTCGAGCAGTTGGTCGTAGCCGGTGTCGAAAATGCGTTCACCGAGCACTCCGTCGAGCGCGCCCGGTGCGATCGTGACGGTTTTCCCAGTTGGGATCATCCGATCGTCGACCAGCGTCTGCCGTGCGACCGGGATCTCGACCTGCCAGCCACGCCGATCTGAACCCGGCAATGTCAGGTAAGGGTGGAATCCGAAGGAGACCGGGACGGCCGTCTCTGCTTCCGCGATGACCGTGAGTGTCACTGTCAACGTCTCGCCGCTGATCTCAGCTGAGTAGCGCAGTCGGTGCGGGAACGGGAACACTGCCAGATACTCCGGCACCGCGCCGAAGTCGAGCTCAGCGGTGAGCGTCGTACGGTCGGCGTCTGTTGGCTGCCAATGCGGGCTGGCGGCCAGCAGGCCGTGGATCGCGGTGCCGGTCGCAGCATCACGGTTGATCAGCGACGAATCCTCGTCGAGTCTGATCTCCTGACCGCCGAGCTCGAAACTCCAGTCACTGAGCCGGTTGGCCCAGGGGTGCAGCAGCGGCACCGCGAAGGTCGAGCCGCGATCCGCGTAGGCCTGCAGCCCGTCGTGCTGGTACAGGAGCTCCTCACCCTGGTGCCGCAGCGAGCTGCCGATCATCCCCAGGTCCGGGACGAACGTCGCTTCGAGACCGCCGTCAGGGTCAGAAATCGTGATTTCGTATGGCATCTGCGCAGTCTCTCCTATATGCGCAGGCGACGTATCAGCCGGCGTCCCTGAACTCAGCCGGTGTTCCTGAGTCCTGAGGCGATGCCGTTGATCGCGAGCAGACTCAGACGCGCCAGCTCCTCGCTATCGCCATCGCGGTGGCGGCGCTTGAGCAGCTCGATCTGGACGAACGAGAGCGGATCGACATAGGGGTTACGGCGATTGATCGCCGCCTGCAGCACCGGCTCGGAATCGAGCAGGCGCTCGCCGCCACGGACCTGCACCAGCTCCGCGCGGGTGAGCTCGAGTTCAGCGTCGAGTACACCCCAGATCCGGTCACGTGCCGCAACCTGATCCCACCGTGCAACGTAGCGTCGTGCGATTCCCGGATCGGCCTTACTGCAGCCCATCTCCGCGTTTGCGATCAGCGCTTCGAAGAACGGCCACTCGGCGGTCATCGCCTGCAACGTTTCGACACCGTGGCGCTCGCGCGCCTCGCGGAGAGCGGTGCCGAGCCCGAGCCAGGCCGGTAGCAGGATCCGCGACTGTGTCCAGGCGAACACCCACGGGATCGCCCGCAGGTCGTCGATCCCACCGGCGGCCTGCCGGCGTGCCGGCCTCGAGCCCAGGCGCAGGCGCGAGACCTCCTCGACCGGCGTCACATTGAGGAAGAACTCGACGAAGTCAGGGTCGTCGTGCACCAACCGTCGGTACATCAGCTCGGAGGTCTCCGCCATCTCGTCCAGCACCTCCTGATAGAGGGCAGCGCGCGAGGGCTCGATCGCAGCGGCGCCGGCACCCGCATCAAACAGGGTCGTCGTCGCCGACGTCAGGAGCGTCGAGCTGGTCGTCAGCTCGAGTTCGCGGTGCGCGATCTCCCCGACCGTGTACTTCGCGGTCAGCACCTCCCCCTGCTCGGTCATCTTCAGGCGCCCGTCGACTGTGCCCGGCGGCAACGACAGAACCGCGTTGTTGGTCGGACCGCCGCCGCGGCCGATCGCGCCCCCCCGGCCGTGGAAGAAGATCCAGCTGATGTCGTGGCGAGCCAGCGCCTCCGCAATCCTGGCCTGAGCGCGGTAGGTGCCCCAACCGGACGCGAGGTAGCCGACATCCTTGTTGGAGTCGGAATAGCCGACCATGATCTCCTGGTGATCGCCCACGGCGCGCAGCGCCTCTCGATAGACGGGCACCGCCAACAGCGTCTCGAGCGTGAGCGGCGCGGCCGCGAGCGTCGCACCGGCCTCGAACAGAGGCACGATTCGCAGGCGAGCGCCGCTGCCCCCGGCATCGCTGAGGCTGGCCTCCTTCATCAACAGCAGCACCTCCAACACATCGGACGGAGCCTCGGTGCCGGAGATCACGTACGCGTCGATTGCGCCGGGATGTGGCCCGTCGAGCATCCGCCTGATCATCCTGAACGTCTCGATCACCTCGCGGGTGGCCTCGCCGAAGCGCGAGATGTCGGCGGGAATCAGGGGCCGGCGCTGCGCGATGTGCGTCTGCAGTAACGAGGCGCGTTCGCGCTCGGACAGTTCCGCGTAGCCGCTCGCGACGCCGAGCGCCTCGAACACCTCTGCGAGCGCCGCGCGGTGGGCCTTGACGTGCTGGCGGATGTCGAGCGTCGCGAAGTTGAAGCCAAAGACCTCGACCTGTCTGATCACGTCGCGTAGATCGCCCGCGGCGCTGTACGCGCCGCCATCGGCGATCAGTGCGCTTTCGACGTTGCGCAGGTCCGCGAGCAGATCGGCCGCCGACTCGTACGCACCGTCGGATTCCGCGGTGGTGGCGCGCAGGCGCTCGCGCATGAAGGTGAGCGCCCGCCGGTACGGCTCCTCCGAGTTCAGGGACCGAAGCTGCTCGGAGAGACCCGGGAAATGCTCCCGGCCGAACTCGATGATCGCGTCGAGCTGCGGGCCCGGCGGCGCAATCCGATCGGAGAAGGAGAGCCGTCCCGCGAGCATCTCCAGCCGCGTCTCCAGGAAGCGAAGGCACTGCTCGCGCAGCAGCGCCAGGGTGCGGACGGTCGTCTCCGGCGTCACGAACGGGTTGCCGTCCCGATCGCCGCCGATCCAGGAGCCGAACCGCAACAGCGGCGGCGTCGCGATCTGCGCGTCCGGGTAGGCGTTGACCAGAGCGCGGTCGAGCTCGCGGTAGACGCGCGGCACGGCATCGACCAGCGTGCTGGTGAAGTGCACGAGCCCGCCGCGGACCTCGTCGAGCACCGTCGGTGAGATCGCTCGCAGCTCATCGGAGCCCCACAACTCCTGGACGGTCGCGCGGATCCGCTCCTGCGCCTGGTCGGGGTCACGCCCGAGTCGCTCGTCAAGCGCCCGCAGCTCGTGGAAGATTCGTGCCTGCTTGTCGATCGTGGTGCGCCGCCGCGCCTCAGTCGGATGCGCAGTCATCACCAGCCGGATCTCCGCGTGGGAGAGCAGCGCGCGCACGGCGTCGGCGGAGATTCCGCGTCGCGCCATCAGGCTGACAACCTCCTCGATCGAGCCGCTGCGCGGCGCCGGCCACTCGCGCGCCTCGCGGGCGCGGATCCGGCGTACGCGCTCGTTGTCCTCGGCGAGGTTGATCAGCTGGAACCAGCGTGTGAGCGACCGGATCAGCAGCTCGATCGCCTCCAGGTCGAGCTCGGAGATGATTCGCTCGAGCTCGTCGCCGGCCTCGGCGTCGCCAGCCCGTGCCCCCCGCGCCAGGTCCACCGCGCGAGTACGGAGCGCCAGCGTCTCGGCGGCGCCGCTGGCGTGACAGACGTCGTCAAGGATCGCGCTGAGCAGCTCGAGGTCAGCCTCGAGGTCGCGCAGGGCGGTGGCCGGCCGCTGCGGGCGGGCCGGGGTCGTTTCGTTCGACACGGCTCCGGGCTCGCCCGCGTGGGCCGGTGTCACTCGTCGAAGTCCGGCACGCTGCCGGTCGGCTGGCCGGGGTTCCCGGCGACCGGCTCGTCGCTGGCCGCAGACTCGTTGTTGTCCCCGGACTCGTTGTTGTCCCCGGACTCGTTGCTGGCTGCGGACGCGTCGCTGGCCGCCGGCTCACTGCCGGGGATGGGTTCGGTGCCGGTGGTCGTGGGCCCGGCCGCGGTCGGATCGGCCACGGGCGTCTGCCCACCGACGTCGTCCGCGGTACCGCTGACCTTCTCGACTCCGGCGGTGACCTTGTCGCCGGCTTTGACGATCTTGTCCGCGTACTTACCGCCGGTCTTGGCGTTTGCCACCTCACCCACAGACTGGACGGCGCCCTGGATCTTGTCCTTGTTGTCCGCGACCGCGTTCTGTGCCTGGTCGCGCAAACCTTTGAGCTTGTCGCCGAATCCCATCCCGGTTCCTTTCATTCCATCGCTGGTCTGACGCCGGGAGCTTAACGGTGCTCAGCTGTGAGCGCTCGAGCGTGGGTCGCGTCACGACTCCTTCCCGGCGACGGCGAGGATCCTGGCCGCTCGGCCCGAGCAGTCGTAGAGCACCGATCCGTCGATCGTCGTGGCCTTCCGACACGCCTCACTGACCCAGTCCATCGCGTCGCGACTGCCGACCCGACCGTCTGAGAACCCGCCACCGAACCCGGTCGAAGCGTCGAGCACCCAGCGGATCTTGCCGGTGCGGATCTCCTGGGCGAGCCAGCTCGCGCTGACCTCGGACTCGTTTCCGCTGAAACCGCCGATCCCGGCGACCTTGGAGTCGTTGTCGATGATCGCGTCCTCGGCCGAGGTTTGGCTCGAAACGGCGACGGTGCCGCCACCATGGGCGTCGGTGTACTTGACCACTGCGGTCAGGGACCCGCCGCCACCGAACCCACCGACACCACCAAAGCCGCCACCAAAGCCGCCACGCCCACTCCGAGCACCACCGAAGCCGCCCGGGGGGCGTCCGCTGAAGCGGCCTGAGGTCCCGTTGGCGCCACCGCCGCCGCGGCCACCGCCGCCGCCCCCGAACAGACTCTGGATCGGTCCGGCGAAGCGGCGACCGGCTGAGCCGGTGCTGCCGGCAGCAGCGGCGCCGGCAGCACCGCGGCCACTGAATCCGCCAAATCCACCACCGGGACCACCGCCGAACTGACCCACGTCGGCGGGCCCACCGGCCGGGAAGGTGCTGCTGGTCGCGTGCCCGAGCGTGTCCACCGCCCAGACGGCAGGCGCGATCGAGAGCGCGGCCAGCACCGCGCCGAGCGCGATCAGGCGACCGCGCCGGTTGAGCACGAGCACCAACGCAACGGCTGAGACGCAGGCGACCACGATCAGGATCGGCTTCAGCCAGCTCAGCGTGTCCTGCGAGTGCATAACGGCCAGCTCGGTCGCCAGGCCTGCGGCGATCGCGAGTGGTGCGAGTACACGGGCGTGCAGGTCGCGGCGTGCGATCTGAGCGACACCGGCACCGATCAGGGCCGCAGTCCACGGAGCCAGGAACGACACGTAGTAGGGGTGGAAGACGCCCTGGGCGACGCTGAACGCGACTGCGGAGGTCAGAAACGCGCCGCCGATCGCGATCGTCCAGCCGGTGGTCGCGTTGCGGCGGCGCAGACGGGTGAGCACGACCAGGCCCAGACCGCTGACGAGCGCGAAGCCGAGCAGCCAGCCCGCCTGGCCGCCAAGCGCGTCGTTGAGCAACCGCAGCGGACCGCTCGAACCACCGAACGTCGTGCCGCCGCCACCGAAGCCCGCGCCGCCGCCCGGACCAGCCCCACCTGGTCCTCCCGACTGCCCCGCGAGCCGGCCGAGCCCGTTGTAGCCGGTGATCAGAGACCAGATGCTGTTGTCGGCAGTGCCGGAGATCCAGGGGCGGTCGGCTGCCGGTGTGAGCGTCACCAACAGTGGCCAGGCTCCGCCGACCGCGATCAGCGCGGCGCCGCCGGCGAGCAGCTGGCGCACCGTCTTCATCAGCCGATGCGGCGAGCTCCAGAGCCAGGCGGCGACGATCCCAGGCACGACCAGCAGCGCCGTGCCCATCTTCGCCTCGAAGCCGAGGCCGACGGCGACGCCCGCCAGCACGATCCATTTGGTGCGGCCATCCTCGAACGCACGGACCGTGAACCACAGTGCCGCGACGCAGGAGAGGATCACTGCCGCGTCAGGGTTGTTGTGTCGCGACATCGCGACGGTGATCGGCGTGATCGCGAGCGTCAGCCCGGCGACGGTGCCGGCCAGGCGACCGAAGCGACGGCGCACGAGGTCATAGATCAGGACGACGGTCACCATCCCCATCAACGCCTGCGGAACGAGGATGCTCCACGAGCTGAAGCCGAACACGCGCACGGACAGCGACTGGACCCAGAAGGCCAGCGGCGGCTTGTCGACGGTCATCACGCCGCTCGGGTCAAACGACGCGTACAGGAAGTTGTGCCAGCTCGTGCTCATCGAGCGCACGGCGGCGGCGTAATAGCCGTTTGCCCAGCCGTTGCGGGAGAGGTCCCAGAGATTCAGGAAGCCCGCGATGGCCAGCAGCGCGATCAGCTCGGGGCGCCGAGACGCCCCGAGCCGGATGCGACTGAGCGATCCGGAGACGCGCCGGCCGGCGGACCGGCCCCAATCGGCGAGCTGAGGGGAGGCCTCGCCGCTTGGCAGTTCAACCGCGCGAGTGGACCGGGCGGAGAGAGAACCGGGATCGAACATGCAGGTCAGGGTCCAGGTCGCACGTGTGAAAACAATCAGAGTTGTTTATGAAAAGTCGGCTTTCTTTATTCAGGGCAGACGCGCCCCCGTGCGTACCGAGGTGGCGACCGCGGCCAGGAGCAGCAGCGCAGCCGCGATCGCGAAGTACGCGGAGATGTCGTGCTTGTGTGCGACCGTACTCAGCTGCCTGCCCAGGCTCTGGTAGATCGAGCTGAGGTCATCGGCGTTCTGGGCGTCGAACGAGCGTCCGCCTGAGGTGCTCGCGATCGCGCGCATCAGCTGCGGATCCGGAGGGACCGCGACCGGTGGTTCAAACGGGCTTATGGTGATGGTGCCGTTGGGCGTTCCCAGCGCGACCGTGTAGATCGGCACGCGGTCGCGGTGGGCTTGCTGAGCAACGGTCACCGGGCTGATACCGAGGTTCGCGGCGCCGTCTGAGAGCAGCACAATCGCCGCAGGTTGATGATGCTTGGCGCCCGCGTCCAGCAGCTCCAGCGCGAGCTGCAGCGCCGGCCCGGTTGCGGTGCCGCCGCCGGCCTGCTGGCTGTCGATCAGCGCCTGAGCGGCGCCGTGATCGGCAACCGGGCGCTGGACCGCGTCGGCCTCGCTCGAGAAGCCGACCGCGCCCAACCGGATCGTTGACGGCAGCTCACCGATGAACGTGTTGGCGGCGCTGATCGCGGCGCCGAGCCGTGTCGGCTTGACGTCGGTGGCGACCATCGAACCGGAGTGGTCGAGCACCAGCATAAGTGAGGCCGAGCGGATCGGATCGCGCTCAGTGACCCGCGGGCGGGCCAGGGCGATCCCACCCATCGCTATCGCTGCCAGCAGCGCGATCAACGGCAGCCGCCCGACCCAGCTCGAGCCGCCCGCTGCCGCCAGCTGAACCGACTCGACTGCGGTGAAGCGCACGGCGTAACCGCGCGCGCGGCGTCGCAGCCGGCTCTGCGCGTACAGCGCCAGCGGAATCAGCAGCAGCGTGAACAGCCAGAGTGGACAGGCGAAGCTCATCGGCTCCGGCCTCCGATCGCATCACGGACGCGCTCAGGCATCAGATCCGCCGCCCCAATTCGAGCAGCCAGTCCTGCTCAGTGCTCAACCGAATGTGGTGGACTCGCAGGCGCCGCAGCTCGTTTGCAACCAGCTCACGTCGCTGATACTCGAGCGCCGCAAAGCGCTCGCGCAGCCTTCGGCTTGAGCTGTTGACCTGAACCAGCGCACCGGTCTCAGGGTCCACCAGCGACAGGCGCCCGACCGCCGGCAGCTGCTGCTCACGGGGATCGGAGATCTCGACCGCGATGGTCGCGTGGTGCAGCCGCAGCGCCCCCAACGGGCGCTCCCAGCGACGCTGGTGGCGGAAGTCAGAGATCACGACCAGCAGCCCCGGCTGGCGCGCCATGCGCATGGCGCGGCTCAACGCATCGGCCAACGCGTCAGCGTCGTTGGCGCCGTCCTGCGCCACCCCTTCGGCGAGCAGCCGCCGCAGCGCGATCAGGCCAGGCTTTGAGCCGCGGGGCGGCAGGATCCGTGGACCTGACCCGCCCCCGAACGCAACCACGCCAACACTTCCCGCGCGCCGCAGTCCCAGGCGCGCGAACACCAGCGCCGCTCCCTCGGCGACATCCGCCTTGAGCCGGCGGGCCGTGCCAAACGCCATCGACGGCGACAGGTCGAGCACAACCCAGGTGGAAAGCGCCCGCTCGGGCACGTGCATCCGCACGTGCAACGCGCCGGTGCGCGCGCTCGCGGACGCGTCGATGTGGCGGACATCGTCGCCGGGCTGGTAGGGGCGCAGCTGTGCGAGCTCGGTGCCGAGGCCGACCCCGCTCGCGCGCCGGTCGCCCGGCAGCGTCCGCGCGATCAGCCGGTTCAACGCCGGATCCAGCGAATCGATCAGCGCACTGGGCATCGGCCCAGGCCCCTGACGGGCGTCGGGCGGACGCAGCGTCGCGGTGCCGGGCCGTTGGCTCATTGACCGCTCGCAGCCCGGTAGCCGGAATCGGGCCGCAGCAGGTGGCTGCTCCCGGGACTCGGGACCGCGGCCAGAATCTGCTCGAGCAGCTGGTCGACGGTGACGCCCTCACTGAGCGCGTCGTAGGAGAGCACGATCCGGTGGCGCAGCACGTCGGCAGCAAGATCGCGGACGTCCTCGGCCTCGATGTGGCCGCGTCCGCGCAGCATCGCAAGCGCTCGCGCCGCCTGCACGAGACCGATCGGACCACGGGGGCTCGCGCCGAACTCGATCAGCGGCTCAAGCTCCGGCAGCCCGTGGTTGCCCGGGTGGCGAGTGGCGTCAGCCAGAGCCACCGCGTAGCCGATCAAGTCGCGGTCGGCGCTGATCGTCGCAGCCGCGATCGCGTGGCGCTCGAGATCCGGCAGCGTCAGGCACTCGCGCACGACTGCCTGTGGTCGCAGGCTGCGACCCACGACCGCAGCCTCCTCCCCGGGCGTCGGGTAGTCGACCAGGATCTTCATCAGGAAGCGGTCCACCTGGGCCTCGGGCAGCGGGTAGGTGCCCTCGGACTCGATCGGATTCTGGGTCGCCATCACGATGAACGGAGTCGGCACCTTGTAGGTGGTGCCACCGATCGTGACCTGCTCCTCCTGCATCACCTCGAGCAGCGCTGACTGCACCTTCGCCGGCGCGCGGTTGATCTCGTCGGCGAGCACGAAGTTGTGGAAAACGGGACCGAGCTCAGTGTCGAACTGGCTCGTGTCCGGCCTCCACACGCGCGTCCCGATCAGGTCGGCCGGCACAAGATCCGGCGTGAACTGGATGCGACCGAAGCTGCCCCCGAGCACCGACGCCAGTGTCTTCAGTGTCAGCGTCTTCGCGAGCCCGGGAACGCCCTCGAGCAGCACGTGCCCGCTCGCCAGCAAACTGACGAGCAGCCGCTCGAGCATCGCGTCCTGGCCGACGATCACCCGCTTGATCTCGCTGAGCGCCTCCTGCAGCGATTCACGCGCGTCATCGCGCGAGCGCTGAATCCCCTCGATCTCAGTCATCTGTCCTCCTCTTGTTCAAGTTCAAATTCATGTTCATATGAGCCGCCCAAACCACAGCAGCGAAAGCCCGCCGGCCACGGCCATCAGCGCCAGTGCGATGCCGATCGCCACACCCGTCAGCGACCGGTGCGCGTGGGTCTCGCCGAGCTTCCTCGCCAGGCGCTCGTAGATCCTGTGCACGGTCGTGCTGTCAGCCGCGCGGTACGGATGTCCGCCCGACGCCACCGCGATCTCATGCAGCTCGGTCGGATCGACCGGCACCGGGGTGGTGACGCTGTGTCCGCCTCGCTCGATCTGGATCGTGCCGTGCGCAGTACCGATCGAGACGGTGTAGATCGGCACGTGGCGCTTCTTGGCCTCCTGCGCCACCTCCAGCGGGCTGACACCGACGTTCGAAGCGCCGTCCGAGATCAGCACGACCGCTCCCGGCGGGCGCTTGCCGGCAATTCTGGGAGCACTCTTGATCGCATCGAGGGCGAGCTCGAGGGACTCACCGATCGCGGTCCCTCCCCCGCCCGGCTTGAGTCCGGCGATCGCCGCCGCAGTCTGCCTGTGATCGGTCGTCGGCGACTGCAACAGCGTCGGCTTGCGCGCGAATTCGATCGAGCCGACCTGGATCTGGCTGGTCACGCCTCTTACGAAGCTGGTGGCGGCCCGCTTGGCCGCCACCAGCCGCGACGGTTGCACGTCGGTCGACTTCATCGAGTTCGAGACGTCGTTGGCGAGCATCACGGTCGCACCCTTGACCGGCACGGTGACGGTGTGACGCGGCTGCGCGGCCGCGACGATCAGCATCGCGAACGCCAGCGCCAGGAGCGCGATCGGCAGGTGCCGTTTCCAGCCGGGCCGGCGAGGCGCCACCGACGGCGTCAGCGGCTCGGTCGCGAACGCCAGCGCCTCCTGGCCGCGGCGACGCTGCTCTTCCACGTACCAGGCGCACAGCGCCGGCACGACAAGCAGCCCAATCAGGACCAGCGGCGCCGCGAAGCTCATGATTTCACCTATGAATCGATGGGCGAGCCTTGAGCGGCACCGCTGAGAGCAACACGTACGAGGAGTTGCGAAGCACCTCGATATTCGCGGTGGCCCCCAGCTTGAGCCCCGCGGTCAAGGTTGCGAGCTGGGGCACGGTGTTGACCTGATGCCCATTGATGCTGGTGATCACATCGCCCGGCTCGAAGCCGGCCTGATCAGCCACGCTACCCAGCTGTAGCGCACTGACCGAGGCGCCGCTCGGACCCGTCACGATCTCCATCCCAAGCCATGTCGCAGTCGGCCCGGTGCCGGCCGGCGTGGTCGTGGTGGTCGGCCGTTGCAGCGCGGCGCCGCCGGAGGAGTTGTTGGTCGTCGTGGTCGGCGCCGAAGCCCGTGTCGTCGTGGTGTGCGGCTTGGGCTTGTTCGAGTTACCCCCGAGACTCGTCGCCAACGCGATCCCGACGGCGAGCACGAGCACGAACGCCGCCGCCGCCCAGGCGTAGCGCAGCGGCACGCTGCGCTTCTGCTTTGGCTCGGGCTGCTCGGGCTGCTCGGGCTGTGGCGGCTCGGGCTCGACCATGGGCAGGCGCGGCGGGCGCTCCTGCGCCGCATGCTCTGACTCTCGCTCCCAGTTTCCCGACCATAGATGCTTAGGGCCGCTCATCGGACGGGAACATTAGGCCTAAATCGTTAGAGGTCGGTAAGAGGCACCGTCACGATTGAGCCGCAAATCGGCCCGCCGATCCGCGCCAGGGGGCAGGTCAGCCGGCGTTACGCGGATGGCCAGTCGATTGGCTGCCTTCGCCGGCGGCGCCGGACGAGCGCGTGCGGTCGCGCTGCTTCGGCGGGCTGCCGCTGGTGCGCGGCTCCGGGTGGGTCCCATCCTCACGGTGGCCGCTCTGCGCCTCCTCACCGTTCTGGTCAGAGACGGCACCGGGCGGATCGGAGGCTGGATCGTGCTTGTCGCGCGCTTGCGTCATCCATCTCACCTCGTCACTCGTCAGGATCCGGTTGGGGCTCCGGATCCGGTTGGTCGGGCTCGGGACCGGGTTCGGTCGGTTCCGGCACGATCGGCTCGGCCGGCTCGTCCGGCCCCGGGACCGATGCGGGCGTGGCCGGGTCGCCCGGTGTTCCGGGGTCGGGTACGACCGGCGTCGTCGGTGTGCTGGGCACGATCGGCGTCGGCTGTTCGGCAGGCTCCGCCGGCACCTCACCCCGCACGGCGATCACTTGCGCCCGTCGACTGCACGCTGCAGCTGGGACTTGTTCATCTTCGAACGGCCCTCGACCCCGAGTTTGCGAGCCTCCTGGTAGAGCTGGTCACGGGTGCGGCCCTTAGGACGATTCGTTCCGGAACGCTGCCCGCCACGGCGTGAGGAAGACATGTCGTTGGTGGAGGTTCGCGAACGAGTTCGCGACTCACCTGATTGCGCCTTCTCCTTGTTGACCGTCCGAGCCGCGATCTCCTCGGCGCGTGCGTTGCTGCGTCCCTGGTCCTTCTCGCTCTGCTTGATGTGCTCGTACTGGCGCGCCCGCTTGGTGCCTGGTTTTACCCCTCTGGGTGGCATCGTCACTTTCCTCCCACGGCCTCGACGACAGCGCGGTTGAAGCTCGGGATGTCGTCCGGCTTACGGCTCGAGACGAGCCGCCCGTCGACGTGAACCTCTTCATCGACCCATTCAGCGCCGGCGTTGCGCAGGTCGGTCTGCAGGCTCGGCCATGACGTCAGCGTCCGGCCCTTCAGGACATCGGCTTCAACGAGCGTCCAGGGGCCGTGGCAGATCACGCCGACCGGCTTGTCCTGGTCGAAGAATCCCTTGACGAAGCGAACCGCGTTCTTGTCCTGACGCAGCCGGTCAGGGTTGGCCACCCCGCCCGGCAGTACAAGCGCGTCGAATTCGCCGGCGTCTGCGCTGTCCGTGGTCAGGTCGACCCTGATCTTGTCGCCGCGGTCCAGGTGGTTGAACGCCTGGATCTCCCCGGACTCGATCGAGACCAGCGCCGTGTCCGCGCCGGCGGCCTCCACGGCCTTGCGCGGTTCGGTCAGCTCGACCTCCTCAACACCGTCAGTTGCCAGAAACGCGACTCGCTTTCCATTCAGCTCGTTTGCCATTACGCCCTCCCATCCTGCTCGTATTCCCGTAGAAAGCCCTCGAACAGACGACGATGCCTCTGCTCGTCGTGGAGGATGTCGATCACCATGTCGTTGGTCACCGGATCGACCTGATCGGTCTCGGCGACGATCCGGCTGTAGTGCTCGATCGCCCCCGTCTCCGCCTCGATCACGCCACGGATCAGACCGATCGTCTCCGTCTGATGCGTCGGTGGGCGCAGGTAGTCCTGCTCCGGCGTGAAGTCGACAGAGCTCGGGACCACCCCGTAGAGCTCCTTGATGCGCTGGCCGAACTGCTTTGCGTGAGTCAGCTCCTCGTCGATGTCCTCTTCAAGAGCTTCCGCGATCTCCCTCGCGCGGACACCGTCCGGATTGATCGAGGACGACACGTAATTCATGACCGTCTCGATCTCCATCCAGTAGGCCTTGGTGAGTAGCTCGATGATGTGCTCGCGCTCGTCGCGGTGAGATTCGTCGAGGATGTTCGCGACGCTGTTCGTAGTCGACATTCGTGTCCCTTCAGCTGGACCGTAGGTACATGTGTCTCTACCCGGCCTCAGCGCTCCCATTCACCCCGCTGAGGTCAAAACGCTCCAGTGCAGTTCCATTCGCAGGCTTCGCCGGCTCGAATTGCGTAGTCGACTACTGATGTCCGCGTGGTCACGCGCAGGGAGCCTGTTCGCATCCGAACCGAAACCGTGGAGGGCACGATGCAGACTCAGACTGGAAGGCGCCGCTGGTGGGTGCTGGCGACGATGACGGGATCCCTGTCGATGGTGATGATCGACCAGACGGTCGTGAGTGTCGCACTGCCGACGATGCAGCGGGACCTCGGGCTATCCGCCACCGGTACACAGTGGGTCGTCAACGCCTACCTGCTCCTGTTGGCGGTGTTCGTCGCGCTCGGCGGGCGCGTCGCCGACCTGATCGGAGCCGAACGCACCTTCCGCGTGGGCACCAGTCTGTTCGTGCTCGCATCGGCCCTGTGCGGCCTCGCCCAGAACGAGTCGATGATCATCGCCTCACGCGGGCTCCAGGGAATCGGCGCGGCGCTGATGGTGCCATCGACGGGGGCGGTGATCGTCAACACGTTCGATGTTCGCGAGCGCGGCAAGGCGATGGGCATCTACAGCGGAATCTCGATGGTGTTTCTCGCCCTGGGTCCGCTTGTCGGCGGGTTGCTGACGCAGAGCATCAGTTGGCGCGCGGTGTTCTACATCAACCTGCCGATCGGGATCGCGATCGTCGCCGCATCCAGGTTCACGCTCGTTCACAGACCCAGGCCGCGTGTCACGCGCAGCGCGATCGACTGGATCGGACTGCCGTTGCTGGTCGGATCCTTCAGCACGCTGGTGCTGGGCCTGATGCAGGGACAGGCCTGGGGCTGGACCTCCACGGCGGTCATCGCGCTGCTCGGCACGGCCGCCTTGCTGTTGCCGATCTTCCTGTGGTGGGAGACCCGCGCCAAGGCGCCGCTGGTCGACCTCAAGCTGTTCTCGCTCAAGAACTTCGGGGCGGACGGAGGCGTGCTGGCCGCCGTCCAGTTCGCGCTCACTGGCGCATCTGTGTTCGGAGCGATCTGGTCACAGCACGTGCTGGGCTTCAGCCCGATCCAGGCGGGTGTGGCGATGCTGCCGCTCACGATTCCGCTGCTGTTCGTGGCGCCGATGGGTGGGCGGTTGTACGACCACCTCGGCCCGCGCCCGCTGTTGACCGCAGGCGCACTGCTGATCGGCTGCGGTCTGGCCTGGCTTGCCTGGCACCTGCATCTGCGCGATTACGCGACCCTGATCCCCGGCTACATCATGATGGGCGTCGGAATCGGGCTGACGGTCTCCCCCGCCACGACCGATGCGCTCGGCGGCGCCGCGCCCGCCCAGCGCAGCCAGGCGAGCGGCATCGTCCAGACGGTGCGGCAGCTCGGCGGGGTCGTCGGCCTGGCGCTGCTGGGGGCGATCGTCACGCAGGTCTCGAGCGTGGCCCCAACAGCGAGCGTCGCTGACCGAATCACCGCGAGCACCAACGGCGTCGCCGCGGCCTACTGGACCGGGGCCGGCGTGATGCTGGCGATGGCGGTGATCGTCTGGTGCCTGGTCTGCCGGCGCCGGGACGCGCTCGCGCCCACCTCAGAGGTCGCGGCGGTCACTGATCCCAAGCTTCTGCATGCCCCGGTAGAGGTGGGTTTCGACGGTACGAACTGAGAGCACCAACCGGTCCGCGATCTCCGCGTTGCTGAGGCCCTGGGAAGCCAGCCCGACCAGCTGCTGCTCCCGGGGCGTCAGCGCAGTGGCGGTCGCATCGAGTCCGTCGATCGCCGGTAGGGCTCCGCCCTGGCCCTCAGGGTGCAGCGCACGGGCTCGTGCCGCCGCGCGCCGGGCCGAGTCCTCGCGACCGTCGCTGACGAACACGGCCGCCGCTTCGCTCGCGGCCTCGACCGCATACATCACGGCTCCAATCTGCGCCATCTCCTCAGCGGCAGCCAGCAACTGGTTGCCGTCGCCCTCCTCCTTGGCGGTGGCATGCATCGAATACGCGCTGACGAGCCGGCTGCTGTTGCGCGCCGCCAGGTCCTGGAGCAGCGGCGCTGCAGCGGCAGCGCCGCATCGCATGGCGTCATAAGCAAGCTGGGGAGCTAGGCCGAGGAAATCCTCGAACTCGGCGGTTGCCGTCAGCAGCTGCTGACCGGCCTCCAGCGGGTTCCTGAGACGCGCGGCCCAACCCTCGGCCCTGGCGATCGGCACGCGGCCGACGGGCAGCGGCTCGAATTCCGCGCAGCGCCGGCGCAGACGATCGAGCGCGCGCATCGCCGCGTCGAAGTCGCCCGAGAAGGCCTCGACACCGACCTGCAGCACCAGCACGTGCGCGAGCACGTTGAAGGGGTCCTCATGCAGCAGGTGTGAGCGAGCCTCGGCGAGCCAGCGGCTCGCTTCGGTCAGTCGCGCGCGCAGGAAGTTGAGCCGCGCGAGCGTGAACGCCGCCACCCCGGCGGCGGCGTGATGATGGTGGCGCACGCCGTCACGGACGATGTTTCCCATGTAGGTCTCGAGCTCATCCCATTCGTAGCCGGCCTCGATCGCGCTGAGGCTGAGCGCACCGAGCAGCCCGACCTCGCCGATCTCGTCTGAGGCCGCCGGTCGCGCATTCAGCGCGTCAGCCGCCGCCGCGTCCCCCTCGCCCGCGAGCAGCAGCGACATCACATACGCGGCACGGCCCTCGCGCCGGCTGGACTCGGACGCGCGCTGGCTGTTGGCCAGCGTCGCGGCGTAATCGGGCGTTCCGAAGTCACGCGCAAGTCCCAGGTATCTGGTACCGACGCTGGCGACGAACGTCTGCCACTCCGGGTCAGAGCCCCAGCTCCGCGCGCGTTCGATCGTGGCGGCCAGCGCGTCACCGTCGCGCAGCCCCCAGTGGTATAGCCACAGACGCCTGCGCAGATACTCCCTCGGATCAGGGCTCTGCGGCGCCTGATCCTCGACCGCGGCGAGCACCTCCTGGGCCTCGGCGTAGCGGTTTCGCATCGTCAGCGACCGGGCGAGGATCAGGGCCGCGGGCAGTCCGCCGACGTCCGGCGGGATCAGTGAGGCGAGCTCATGCCCGAAATCAGGATCGCCGGCCTGGTTAGCAGCATCCGCGGCCTGCAAGAGCAGCTCGACCGATGGCGTCTCGCCGGCATCGAGCTTGAGTCGCACAACCCTCAGCGCCTCATCGGCACCGAAGTTCGGGCGCGCCTCGAGCACCGCGATCAGACGCCGGCAGAGCGCCGCGGTCCGCAGCGGCGGCAGGCCGGTGCGGACCACCTCGCCGTAGAGCGGATGCGCAAGCCGGACCTCGCGCGCGGAGGTCTCGATCAGCCCCTGCGCTTCGGTCTCGAGCAGCGCCTGCTCATCGGTGAGCTCAAGGGCCTCAGCGGGGCTGATCGGTTCGCCCAGCGCCAGCAGTTCGGCCAGCTCGGCCGATGCCGGTGAGAGCCCGGCCAGTCGCTCACCGACGAGCTCGATCAGGGTCGAACTGGCCGCAGGCTGCCCCTCAAAGCGCCAGAGTCCGCCCTGATCGATCAGATGGCCAGAGTCGACCGCGCCACGCACCAGCTCGCGCAGGTACATCGCATTACCACGACTGACATCGGCCATCCAGCTGACAACGGCCTCCTCGGCCGGTCCACCGAGCGCGGCCTCGACAAGCTCGCGGACCTGATCCCCGTCGAACGGTTGGAGCTCGAGCCGGGTCGCGATGTCGTCCTTCCACAGCGAGACGATCGCGTCCGGACAGGGCTCGCCGGCGCGCACCGTGGCGATCACGAAGGCGGTGCCGGCACTTGCGAGGTCCAGTGCGAGCGCTGCCGATGCGGGGTCCAGCAGATGCGCGTCATCGATCGCGATCACGGCATCACGGCCGCTCGCCCGCTCTCGCAGTGCGTCGGCGCAGCTGCGCATCAGCGCGATCGGATCATCCGGGCGCGTCTCAGCAGGGATCAGGCTGGCAAGCGCTCCCAGCGGAACAGTGGCCGCGCTGCGCGTCGCCTGAACCCAGATCGTCAGCGCGCCGGCGTCAGCAGCTGCAGAGAGTGCCTCCCGCGCAAGCCGGGTCTTGCCGACTCCCGGCTCGGCGGAGATCACAACGCCCTGACACCGCTCCGCGGCCAGGGCAGACGCAACCTGGGCCAGTTCGCTATCGCGCCCGACCAGCGGCCACCCCGACCCGGGTGGTGCGACATTCCGCGGGACCCCACCAGTCATGCCTGTCGCGAACTCTACGCGGCGGCTCTCCGTGGCGGAAGTTCAGAACCGAGCCCCGAGCCACTCGACCGCGGCATCGTCACCGACCGCGACCTGGCCCATCTGCCGAGCCGAGTCAACGTGTTCGGCGAGTTGCCGTGCCTGACCGGCCCACGGTCCGTTCTGCGCCTGGGACCAGATCGCGAGTGGGGCTTGGATTTCCTTGAGATCGGTGTCTTGGAGTCTGAAGTCGAGCGTGCGTCGGTAGACATCGAATAGCGGCTCGCTCAGGTGACCGTAGTCACGGATCGCGTTTCTCAAAGCTGAGGAGGTGTCTGGTACAAACAGCCCAGACAGGTGGACCTCCTCGTCGAATTGGGCGCGGTTCCCCGCGAGCAGGTGGCCGCGCGCTGCCTTGGGAAGTGCGTCCAGGAGCGGTGCAGATGCGTCGACGATTCCAGGGAGTACGGCCGCTGCGGTGAGGCGGCGCGTCGTGATCAGCGCCTGCGCGGTGCCGAACGCCCCATGGTCGGCTCCGATCAGGGCGATCTTTGCGGAGTCCACGTCCGGTCTCGTGCCGGCGCTATCGAGCACCGCGTCGATCACGCTGCCCCATTGCGGCGTGAGGATCAGCTTCAGTCTGCGGCGGGCCGCCTGCCGACCCGGTCCGTCGAACGTCAGCCAGTGATAGCCGCGCTCGTGGGCCGCAGCGCCACCCTGGATCCACGCGTATGAGGTGGCGACACGGCCGCCGTGGTCGATCACGACCAATGGGCGGCGGCCCGGTCCGCCGCTGAAGAAGTAGGCGGGCAGCCCGACCTGCTCGAACGGGATCGTGAGCTTCTCCGCGCCGAGCGCATCGACGGCAGCGTCCCAACAGTCGCGCTGGCGCCGCCAGAGCAACGGCTCGTCGACGGCTACGTCGGTCTGAGCGATCTGTGAGATTGCCGCCGCGTAGTACGAGGCCGCGGCCAGATGGCTGGCGGCGAGGTTGCGCGGGTCGGGCTGAGCCCATAGCGCACCGCCGCAGGCTGTCCACTCGATCAGCCAGGAGCTGGGATCAGCAGGACGCAGCCGCCCCAGGGTCGCCTCGATCGCTTCCAGATCGGCGGCGCCCCAGCGGTCGGCTGCGCGGAGTTCAGCTATCGGCTGCTCCCAGGCGAGCCCTCGAGCTCTCCCGAGTCCGGTTGACATGGCCGTTTCGGCTGCGGACGCTCAGGCCGAGGCCGGAGCGTCAGCCTTCTCGCCGGTCGACTGCTTGATTCCCCAGATCACGAGCCCAATCGGGATCGCCCAGTTGAAGATCAGGTTGCCGCGGGTGGTGTTGATCTGCGCGGCGATGATGTGAAACGGGATCATTGCGGCGAAGATGGCGCCCCACATGACCGTCAGACGGCGGTTGGCCTGCTTGAACTTCGGCGAGTTCCAGAAGCGCTCGGGCACCTGCTCGCGGGCGTACTGCTCGGTGAAGGGCGTGAACAGCAGCGACCCGAACGCGATCAGCGACAGGCCGGCGGCGGCGAGACCGCGCGCGTACTTGGCGACCCAGTCCGCCGTGGAGGCGTCAGCCTTGAACGCAATCGCGGTGAACACGGCAAAGGTCAGCACCGCGCCCAGCTCGAGCAGCTTGGACTTGCGCTCGATCAGCGCGGGGGCAGCGATCACGATCGAGGCGACCAGGGCCACGATCGACGCGAGCTTTATCGATGAGTGTGCGGCCAGCAGCGTGAACGCCACCCACGGCGCCAGCGCCACATAGATTCCAAAGCCCTTCCCTGACTTCTCTCCGGGGGTGCTGCTGCTTACTGCGGACATCTGAACTCTCCTTGGATCGGTGTGTCATCAACTCGATGTGGAGAAGTTCCCACCAGCGGCTACGCAGGTCTTGCGTAGCCGACTACGTAACTTTCCGTGGGTGGCAATCAGCAACGACGTGATCTACGCACGCATCAGGCGGGTACCGCCCGGATTCGTCACGACCTACGGCGACGTCTGCCCCGGTGCGCCGCGGCAGACCGGTCGCGCGCTGTCACTCACTCATCCCGACGACGTGCCGTGGTGGAGAGTCGTGCGCAGCGACGGCAGCTGGGCCAAGGGCGAGCGCCAGCGACAGCTGCTCGAGGATGACGATGTCCCGATCCGGGGGGACCGCGTGCTGATCGGGCAGGCGCGGATCGATCCTGTGGTGATCTATTGACCCGCTGGGCAGCGGACGGAGTGATGGCGGCGTGTCCGCTCCGCTGGCGCCGGCCGGGCGCCGATGCCTGTGCTCAGGCTTCGTCGCTCTGCAGCCGCTGGACCAGCGTCGCCATCACGTGGATCGCGGGCTTGATCGCGGCCAGATCATCGATCGGCAGGTCGTCAAGGTATCCGCGCAGCAGATCCCTGTAGGCGAGACGGATCGTGTTGATCTCGGCCCATCCGGCTTCCGTGAGTGAGACCATGACGACGCGGCCGTCCCCGGCCAAGCTCCCACGACCGACGAGGCCCAGGTCCTCGAGCCGATTGACCAGGGTGGTGACGGTCGGCTGAGCGAGGCCGTCGAGCCCAGCCAGAGCCGTGATACGAAGCGGGCCCGCCTCGAGCCTCGCCAACAACCCGACCTCAGTACGGGACAGCCGGCACTCGATCCGCCTGAACATCACACGCGAGAGCGACGCGGCCTGCCGCACGAGCATCTCCGCCAGCACGTCCAGCGTTTCCGCCGGGGCCTCACGGTCGGGAACGTCCTCGTTCATATCGGAAACTAATATAGACATCGCAGCGGAGCGGTCATTGTAACCCGAGTGGTCAAGGACCATTTGGTTGACCTATCCAGCATAAATGTATATAGGCATCCGCTATTCCAGGCGACCTGACGGATGGCGGCCGACGAGGACGAGTCCCACCCGTCCCCGCCGGCGTTCCATGGTGCCGAAGCGGCAGTCAGTCAGGCCGTGACGGCGATCTCGAGCAGCTGCCCGATCTCGACGCCGTAACCAGCCGCCACAGGTGGCGAGGTCCTTGCCATCTCCGCAGCCGCGTCGATGTCGGCGGCCTGGATCACGGTGTATCCGCCGATTCGCTGATCTCCGTCAACATCGCCGACCCGCACCGCGGGGCCGACGCCGTCGCCCATCTCGACGAGGCTGTCCTGGATCTCACCGAACCACTTCATCCAGGCGGCGTGGCTGTCACCGGTGAGCTCGGCGTACTCCTGCGGACCGCGAAACGTGAGCAGGAACTTGGGCATTTCGATCTCCTTCGCTTGCTCGGCGCTGGGCCGATCTGGTTGGACATCGATACAGACACCGGCACTCCCGGGAATTGGGCGGTGAAACCCGGGAGCTTGAGACAGACTCGAAGCGGGGCCGCCGAAATTCATGACCACGCCGCCTCCGTGTCCGCAACGAAACAGGATGAAATCGGAGAATCGAACGAGCTCGCGTCGATTGTCATGAAAAGCGCCGATATTCGGGAGCGTTCAGAACAATCGCCAGCTCGCGGGTCGATTGTCCGGTTTCGTCCTCCTCACCGCTTGCTGCTGAGCCGCGCCCAGATTCGTGAGCACTCGGTGAGCACCCGGTGTCCACACGCGCAGAGATCAAGATGGAAAATTCCAAACGTGACCCAGATGCTGCTTCAGCGGGCCGGTCCAGACGCTTGTGTCGCGGGGATCGCTGCCGCGACAGCCAACGGAGCGTCGGGACGCGGTTCCGAGCTGGTCGCCCGGCTTCTGCGGATCCCGATCGCCGTCAGCGCGCCAAGCAGGGACATCCCTGCGGCAACGGCCAGTGCCGGCTTGAAGCCATCGAGCACTCCAGCGGGGTTCGCAAGACTCCCGTGGGCGTTGAACACGGCCGTCGCGATCGCGACGCCGAACACAGCGCCGAACTGCTGCAACGTGTTGATCGTGCCGGCGGCCTTGCCAAGCAGACTGTGCGGCGCCGCGCTGAGGCCTGCGGCCGCCACGCACGGCATCGACAGTGAGATCCCGATGCCTGCGATCACAAACGGCACGATGTAGCTCGAGTAGCCCGCGTGGTCGGCCGCCAGCGCGACGATCCAGGCAAAGCCGCCTGCCTGCATCAGCAGCCCGGGTACGACCAGCGGGCGCGCACCGACGCGGTCGAACAGGATGCCCGCGAGCGGCGCGAACACCAGCGGCGTGGCCGTCCATGGTAGGAACTTCAGGCCCGCTGTCAGCGGTGAGTTGCCCAGCCCAAGCTGGAAGAATTCACTGATGACGAACGCCGCCGCGTAGATCGACGCGCTCATCAAAAACTGCGTGCCGACGGCTGAAGAGAACGTCCGGTTGGCGAACAGGCTCAGCGGGATCATCGGGTGGCGCGTCCTTGCTTCGCGGCCGACAAACGCCGACATCGCTGCGATGCCGCCTGCGATACCGATCCAGTTTCCCGTTGAACCCCAACCGTCTTGACCGCCGGAGACGACGCCCCAGATCAGCAGGGCGACGCCCGCCGTGACGAACCCGAGCGCGGGCAGGTCAAGCGGATTGCGCGGACCGTAGCTCTCCTTCAGATGCAGCCGCGCACCGATCGCCGCCAGCACGCCAACGGGGACATTGACCCAGAAAATCCAGTGCCAGCTTGCACCCTGTGTGAGAGCGCCGCCGACAAGCGGCCCGGAGGCCACAGCGAGGCCCGCGATCCCCTGCCAGAGCCCGACCACGGCACCGCGGCGCTCAACCGGGAACGCAGAGGTCAGCAGCGTCATGCCGAGCGGCATCACGCAGGCGGCCCCAAATCCCTGCAGGGCGCGGAAGGCGATCAGCAGGCCGGCATTGGGCGCGAGTGCGCACATCGCCGATGCGGTCGTGAAAGCCATCAGACCGAACACATAGACGCGCCGGCGCCCGAAACGGTCGCCGAGTTCGGCCGCCGTTACGATGCCCGCGCCGAAGGTCATCGTGTATGCGGTCAGTGTCCACTGCAGGGTGGTGATGCCACCGCCCAGCGAGCGGTGGATTGACGGCAGTGCGGTCACGACCACGAGCGCGTCGAGCGTGATCATG
This sequence comes from uncultured Conexibacteraceae bacterium, assembly GCA_963844665.1. Taxonomy (GTDB): domain Bacteria; phylum Actinomycetota; class Thermoleophilia; order Solirubrobacterales; family Solirubrobacteraceae; genus Palsa-465. The sequence goes on along the minus strand of CAWJPB010000003.1, from coordinate 74,212 downwards.
AAGTTGGCGACACAGGTGAGCAGCACGGTGAGCGTTTGCCTAGAGCTCCCTGTCGCCGGCCGAGTGCGGGTTTCAGTTGTCATCGTGCTGCTCCCTTGTCTCCGGTGATTACGCCGCCGCCCGCACTTCGAGCAGCTCGCCGACCTCGATCCCCTGGCCCTGCCGCAGCGCCGGGCAGCCCTGGGCGATATCGGCCGCATGATCCATGTCACGGGCGGTGATCACGGTGAAGCCGCTGACGCTCTGACCGCCCTCGACGTTGCCGAGCTGGCGGGCGTTCGAGACTGCGGAGCCCGGCACGGTGATGTGCTCACTGATCTCGTCGAACCACTTGAACCACGCGTCCGCCTCGGCCATGTTGAGGGCCTGACCCGCGGGCTGGCGGTACGTGAATACGTAACTGGGCATGTCTGCCTCCTGGTGCTGGCGCCCTGCGGCGCCGGTTTGCGGATTACGTCAATGCAGACACCGAGGTCGCAGCGAACTGGGCGTTCGGGCGCACAGAAAAATTTTGTGAAAGCGGCGCCCAGTTTCGAGATGCGGCGGTGTCTATCGCTGGAGAGACCGAGATGGGAGGATTCCAACGTGACCGAGATTCCGCTTCAGCGCGCCCGCACGGGCGACGAACAGGCCTTCGCCGAGCTCACCGCTCCGTTTCACCGCGAGCTGCACGTCCACTGCTATCGGATCCTCGGCTCGATCCAGGACGCGGAGGACGCACTGCAGGAGACGCTGATCGCGGCCTGGCGGGGGCTAGACCGCTACGAGCAACGCGCCTCACTGCGCACCTGGCTCTACCGGATCGCCACCAATCGCTGTCTCAACAGCCTGCGGGCAACGGGGCGGCGAGCGCCGATGCAGCCACCGTTCGGTGACCTACCACTGCCGGCACCGAGTCGGCAGACCGAGCTGGTTTGGCTCGAGCCCTACCCGGACGTGCTGCTCGACGGCCTGCCGGAGACGGCTCCGGGCCCGGACGCCGTCTACGCCGCAAGTGAGGCGATCTCACTGGCGTTCATCACCGTGCTGCAGACGCTGCCGCCGCGCCAGCGCGCGGTCCTGATCCTGCGCGACGTGCTGGGTTTCAGAGCCGCCGAGGCAGCCGAGATGCTCGAGTTGACCGAGGATTCCGTGACAAGCGCTTTGAAGCGGGCGCGCGCATCGCTATCGCGCGCGCCCGAGCTACGTGAGACGCCGCCGCCGACTCCCGACTCGCCGGAGGAGCGCGACCTCGTACGGCGCCTGACGGTCGCCTACGAAGCCGGCGACGTCGACGCGCTGCTCGAATTGTTCACTGAGGACGTCTGGATGCGGATGCCGCCGGTCCCGCTCGAGTACCAGGGTCGCGAGCTGGCCGGCCAGTTCTTCAGGATCGTGGTGTTCAGCCCCGGCCGTCAGTACCGGATGCTCGCGACCCGCGCCAATCACCAGCCCGCGATGGGGATGTACCTGCGGGATCCCGCGACCGGCGTCTTCCGCGCAAGCGGTCTGCTCGTGTTCAGCCTGTCGGGCGACAGGGTCTCTGAGATCAGCCGGTTCGACAACAGCGTGCTGGCGGCCTTCGGGCTGCCACGGGCGCTGCCGACCTAGGGAAGCACGCCCTGCTCCGGCTTTCTGCGGAGCAGCAGGAGCGCCAGGCAGGCGAGCGCTACGGCCCCGATCAGCGCGAACCCCGCCACGCTCAGCGGGTGGTGGCCGTGGGCGTTCGGGGAAAGCAGCAGAAGTGCCACGACGGCCAGCAGCTGAACCGGGATCTGGATCGCGAGGAAGCGCAGCAGCGGGCGTGTGAATACGGCCGGCTGCAGCCAACCGCGCCATGGAAGCCCGAGCGCCAACGCAGGCAGCACGTGCAGCAGGTGAACGCCGGCGAGCAGCACCAGGATCCGCCAGCTCAGCGTCGCCTGATGGCCGAGCTCGCCGAGCGCCAGCATCAGGATCAGCAGCCAGCCGAGCAGGTACTCCGGCGCCCACGCGGTGAGCAGAGCGAGCAGAGTACCGACGACGAACCAGCCCCCCGCACCGAAGACGATCAGCAACAGCGGCACCGCCACGACCACCAGCGCGAGCCGAACTGCGACTCCGGGAATCCGCGCGCCGGGAGCGGGCAGATCAGCGGGTGTGGTCAGCGCCCGTACGTTCATCGCAGCGCTCCCGCTGATCCGAGCCGGCGTGCCGGGCGACTCAGCAGCTGCAGCCGCGCTGATAACGGCAGCGAGTCGCCCGCCTGCTCCCAGCGGAGCAGCTCCACCCCGCGCGCCTGCAGGATGCGGACGCGGTCGTCGCGTTCCATCATCACCATGCGGTGCGCAACCCGCTCGTAGCGGGTTGTGCGGGCAAACCGCGCGGTTGGCAGCACGTCCACGGCGATCACCCGGTGACCGTTGCTGCGCCAGGTCAGTGCCAGGTTGACGGAGCGATCGTCCAGGAAGCTGGAGAGCAGGTAGACGAGCGCCCCGGGCGGCACGATCGGCGGCCGCTGGCGGCGGAACTCAACGCTGGATGGCGCGGTGACCTCGATCGCCCGCAGCAGCCGCGAGAGATGGCGGCCGCCGCCGGCGTGCGGAATCATGCGGGCGCGGCTCGAGAGGTCCTGGAAGCCGACACGGTCGCCGGCGGCGATGTAGGCGCTGGCGAGGGAGCTGGCCGCCTCGCGGGCGATGTCGAGCGAGCTGAGCCCCTTCTCGGCTGCGAGATTACGGCTCCACTCCGCGATCTGCTCCCCCACATCGTCACGGCTGTCCATCACGATCAGCACTGTGGCGTCGGCCAGGGCGTTGGTGCGGCGCACGTAGAGGTCGCCGGCGTTACGCGCCAGGCGCGCGGTGGCCTTCCAGTCGATCCGACGCAGCCGATCTCCCGCGGCAAAGGGATGGACGTCACGGAACTCGCCGCCGTCGCCAGCGCGCGCGGACTCGTGCGGGCCTGTCATGCCCTGCAGCCGGTGCGGCAGCGGCAGCGAGCGAATCGCCTGCTGGGCCGGCGCGACCACGCGTTCACCGACGATCGGCTCCTGGGGTGTGCTCGCCACCGTCGCGTCAACGCCGAGGAAGCGATATTCGAAGCGCACGAACTCCTGTGGACCCGAGTGCAGCAGCGGAACGCGCCCGGAGATCTCGCCGGCCCGCCGGCTGGCGACAGCCACCTCGCGTGCCTCGCCACCCAACACGCTGTAGCGCAGGACAACCGTCTCCACCCACGGGGGCGCCGCGATCGCGAGGCGGTATTCGAGCTCGGAGTCGCCGGCGTCTCTCAGCGACAGGTCGATCGTCGCCTGCGCGCCGGCTGCCGGGATCCGGTCCCAGCCCAGCGCAACCGCTATCACCAGCGGCAACGCGAGCAGCGCGATGTCAATGCGTCCGGCGATCAGACCGATCGCGGCCAGCAACAGCGCCATCGCGGCGCCGGCCACCAGCGCCGGCGAACGCGCCCACCGCTGGCGGCTGGTCACGCTGAGCTGGTCCTGCGGGTCGGTGGCCGCCTCGCTCACTGCGGTGCGACGCTGGTGGCACGCCGGCCGACGGTCGGTGGCCCGGCGACATTCGCGACGATGCCGGTGACCAGATCGGCCGCGCGCGTCCCGTCTGCCCAGGCCTGCGTCGTCAGCGTCAGCCGATGCGCCAGCACCGGCACCACCACGCGCTTGACGTCCTCCGGAGTTACGAAGTCGCGGCCGTCGAGCACGGCCAGTGCACGTCCGACCAGCATCAGCCCCTGGGAGCCTCGCGGCGAGGAGCCGACCTCGATCGCCTGGTGGCGCCGGGTCGCGGCGGCGATGTCGACGCAGTACCTGGCAATGTCAGGCTCGACGTAGACGCGCTCGATCCCCGTCTGCATCGCCCTCAGCGTCGCTGAGTCGATCACCGGCTCGACGGTCGCGACCTCGCGCCGGCGCTCGACGCGATTGAGCAGGATGTTCGTCTCTCCCTCGCGCTCGGGATAGCCGACGGCCAGCCGCACCATGAAGCGGTCGAGCTGCGCCTCGGGCAGCGCATAGGTGCCCTCATACTCGATCGGGTTCGAGGTCGCGATCACGTGGAACGGCGACGGCAACGGGAAACTCTGACCCTCAACTGTAACCTGAGCCTCAGCCATCGCCTCGAGCAGTGCCGACTGGGTTTTGGGTGAGGTGCGGTTGATCTCGTCGGCCAGGAACAGACCGGTGAAAACGGGGCCGGGACGGAAGATGAACTCGGTCGTGGCGGGCGAGTAGACGAACGAGCCGGTGATGTCGGCTGGGAGCAGATCGGGCGTGCACTGCAGCCGCCGGAAGTCCAGGCCGATCGCGCTCGCGAGGCTGCGCGCCGCCAGCGTCTTGCCCAGCCCGGGCACATCCTCGAACAGCACGTGGCCGCCGGCGAGGATGCTGGCCAGCGCCAGTTCGACTGCATCGCTCATGTCGACCACCACCGTGGCGACGCGGTCCAGGACGGCGGCGGCCAGCCGCGCGACCTCATCTACCGTCAGCGCATCATCGTTCACGGTTCCCTCCCGGGTAGTGGTTGTGGTCGAGCGTGTCCAGCACGTCCAGGCAGTAGATAAGTGTTCGCAGTCGCATTCCGCGTCCGGTAGAGCGCGTCAGGCTCCTGTAGGCGCGAGTGCCGATCCGACGTTCAATCGGCTCGCGGTGGGCAGGATTGTCGAGGTAGAGACCTTCGAGCGCCAGCCTGCGTACGGCGATCTTGTGCAGCCGGCCCTCAGCCGGCAGCCCGACTGTTCCCCAACCGACGCGCAGCGATCCGGAGAGCATCGCCACGTCACTGCGCGAGCCGCCCGCGCGCTTACGATCGTGGCCTGAGCTGCGGTTCTCGGCCAGTGGCGCGTTTGACCCGGCGGCGATCGCCAGCATCACGACTGTGATCGCGGCGCCGAGCAGGATCGAATGCCAGGCGTCCACCCCGAAGTACCAACAGATCGCGGCGATCGCGAACGCGATGCAGACGGTCTGGAGCGTTTCGCGGCGGCTGGGCAGCCGCAGCTTCGCGGTGAGGGCTTGCCGATCCATCATTCGCCTGGCTCAGCGTCCCCTGACGGTGCCGGCCGGTTCAGCCGCCGGCCAGTTCTCCAGCAGCTGCTGAAGCGCAATACGCACGGCGCCAACATCCTCAGTCGTCACGGGATGGTCGCTGAAGCGGGTTCGCAGATACAGCCGCAGCAGCGTACGCAGCGCGCGGTCGTCGGCGAATGCTGTGTTGAGGACGCGCGTCGCGAACTCAGTGGGGGTCTCAGAAGGGCTGCGGAGGATGCCTGACTCCTCGGCGGTCTCCTGCAGCCCGAGCCATGCCTTCACAACCGCGTCCGCCGGGTCGCGCTCCTCCTCCAGCGTGCGCAGCGCGAACTCGATCCCGGTCAGGAGCACCTCGGGCTCGGGCTCCGGTGCCGGTGGGGCCACCTGAATGGGTGCGGCGGTCTCGGCGTGGAGCCCGGGCGACGCGGGCGCGCGGCGCCGTCCCCACAGGCGCAACAACAGCACACCGATGCCGATCGCCACCACCACGATGACGAGAAGTTCCAGCCATAGCGGCAGCGCCACTGAGCCCGGTTTGCCCCGGGGCTTGGCGGCATGGCGCTGGGGAAGCTGCTTGGGCACGGTGATCAGCTGGTGCCTTGGAGTGCCACCGCTAATGTGCGGATACCAGCGCGGCCCGGCAAAGTGCGAGGTGCCCGCGATCCCGGCAGCCGCGATCACGACCACGGTCAGCAGCACCGCCAGCGGCATCATCGTGCCCGGCCCTGTTCTCGCCCCGGTTCGGCTGGCGTTCCGCAGGTCTACGCGCACATGCCCACGGTACCGGGAACATGCGCCTGCAGCGGGCAGTTCCCACGCGGGGTCGTGTGGTTCCGACATGAGGTCGTGTGCGTCTCCCCCGGCCCGTACCCTCATCTGTCGGTGCCCGAGCGTCCGTATCGTCGATCGAAGTCATTGCCGGGCCATCTCCCGGAGGCCGCCTCGGGTGAGGTCCTGATCTGGACCGACGGGGCCTGCCAGCGCAACCCCGGTCCCGGCGGCTGGGCGGCACTCGTCTGCTGGGAGGACGGCGTCGTCGAGGAACACAGCGGCGGCCTGCCGCAGACGACCAACAACATCATGGAGATGACCGCTGCTCTGGAGGGCCTGAGGGCACTTCCGACGGGGTCGCGCGCGTGCGTCGTCACCGACTCGCGCTACCTGCACGACGGTATGACCTCGTGGATGACCGGCTGGAAACGCAAGGGCTGGAAGACCGCCGCCGGCGATCCCGTCAAGAACAAGGAGCTGTGGATCGCGCTCGAGGCCGCCACCTCAGAGCATGAGCACGTTCGCTGGCACTGGATCAAGGGCCACATCGGGCACGCTCTGAATGAGCGGGCCGATGTGCTTGCGGTCGCGGCCGCTCAGCTCGCCGTGTGACCGCACGCTGCCTGCTTGAGCGGACGGCCGCGCCCTGCTCGGCGCGGCCGTCCGCGTGTCAGACCCTCTGAATCAGTTGCCTATCAGCGCCGCGGGCAGCGTGTGCCCGGGTACCTGGTCTGGCAGGTAGATCTTCGGGTCTCCCGGATAGGCGACCTTCCAATCGTGCGCCGAGTACCAGTCGAAGCGGTTCATCTGCTCCGGGTTCACGGCGTCGGCGCGGCTGAACTTGCCCTTCGCGTCCTGCACCTTCATCCAGGTCATCCACGATTCGTAGACGTGCTTCATGTCGGCCGGGTAGCCGCCCTCTGAGGTCGGCTTGGTCGTGCTGCCCTGGGCTGTGAGTCCGGCCGTGGCTGTTGGCGACGGGGTGAAGGTCGCCGGGAAGCCGGGAGCGCCCAGCGTCAACGGGACGATGTTGGCGTGCACGTTGAACGGCGCGAAATTCGGCCGGTCGGTGAACGCCGCATACATCGGCTCCGCCGCGTAGTCCTCCTGGTTCATCGCCTTGATGCCGAGGATCTGCTCAGCCGTCTTGACCATGTTGAGCTGCGTGTAGTACCGGTCATCGACGCCCGGCCTCGAATACGGGCTGATCACGAGCGTCGGTGCGCGGTGGCCGTCGACGTGGTCAACGCCGTTCTGCGTGTCGTCCTCGTCGACGAAGATCGCGGTGCTCTTCCAGAACTTGCTGTGGGAGATCGCGTCCACGACACGCCCCACCGCCAGGTCGTTGTCGGCGACCTGGGCGACCGGATCGGGCTCGCTGCTTGCGCCGCCGTTGACGCCGGTCGCGCCTGTGTGGTCGGTCATCAGCCACATGAACGTCAGGTTCGGCATCTTCCCGGTCTGCTCGTCCTGTTGGAAGGTCGGCAGCCACTCGTCAACGCGATACTGATCCGGGATCGCGAGCTGGAAGTTCGGGAAGCACGGATCTGAGATCGCCTGCAGCGACGGGATGTCGGACTGCACCTTGGTGTACTGGCACGGGTCAGCGATCGGCTCCGTACCCTTGTGGCCGTCCTCCATCCACTGCGACTCCGCGTACCACTGATCCCAATCGGGCGCGTTTGAGGGGAGGCTATAGGGGTTGTAGATGTACTCGCCGAAGTTCTGGACGCTGAGGCCGGCCTTCTCGGCCGCATTCCAGAGGAACCCGTCACGCTGGTAGGCAAGCGCGTCGCCACCCTGTGATGGATAGGAGCGGTAGAAGGCACCGAACTCCTTCTCGACGTAATCGTTAGCCTCGGCCTGGACGATCCAGTTGTGGCCGTCGGCGGAGAGCGTGCCCTCGTCGTAGAAGTTGTCTAGGTCCCCGAACCGTAGTGCAAGGGCGTGTGTGTTCGGTGTCTCTTCGGCGCCGAATTGCGCATAGGCCGGATCGCCGTTGCCCTCGCCGAGGTCACCGAGGATTTGGTCGTATGACCGGTTCTCCTTGACGATCACGACGATGTGCTTGATCGGCGAGGGCTCGCCGAGCTTCCTGGGGATCACCGACGACACCGTGTCGTACTGGCCGCTGTTGATGTTGTGGATCTTGTTCCAGGCGTTGTCACGGAAGACCGTCCTGGTGTCACTCGCAAGATCACCGAGGCTGCTGGGCATGTTGAACACCGTCACGCTGCCGGTGTCGTCATAGGTGTTGTGGCCGGTGGCCGCGGAGGTGTCGGCGCCCTCATTGATGGTCGAGGCCGGCCCCTGGGCGCCGATCCCCTTGTCGTTGGTGACGACGATCTTGCCATTGCCGATCGCGTTATCGGGCTGAACCTGGACCGGGTACCAGTCGGTCGGCACCAGGCCCTGGAAGTGCATCGGCGCGTTCAGACCGTTGTAGTCGTACACGCCGATCGCGTTGTCGCGACCGATGCTGACAAGCACGTGGTGCGGGTCAGACATGCTGATCGCGTTTGCGTAGCTTCCGACCGTCGCGCCGGGCACGGGGTTGGTCTTGACGGTCTGCGTCACGCTGTTGGTGTGCTCGTCGATCACGGACATGCTGTCGTCGTTGGAGTTGGCCACGAACAGCGCGGAGCCGTCCTGGTAGAGCGCGGTCGGCTGCAGGCCCACCGGGATCTCCTTGGTCTCCTTGCCGGTGGTCAGGTTGACGACTGAGACCGTGCCTGTGATCGCGGCACCGGTGGTCTTGCTGGCGACGATCGGGGTTCCGTCAGAGAGGTTCGTGAAGTCCGTCTGGTTGGCCGGGCGGCCGCCCTCGTTCGAAACGTAGGCGGTGGTGCCGTCGGCCGAGATCACGACCTGGCGTGGGGCATTGCCGACCGGAATCTGCTGGGTCAGCGTGTCGGTCGCCGTGTTGATGACGCCGAGTGTGTTGGCGCCGTTGAAAGCGACGTAGAGCTTGCTGCCGTCCGCGGACAGTGCGGCGCCGGACGGAACGTAAGCGCCGTTGGCGACGCCCGGCCCGTAGGTGTCACAGCCGGGTCCCGCGTCGGATGGGCTGGCCGAGCCCTGTCCACAGAGCCAGATGTCGGCAGTCTGAGTCGTGGCCATCGTGCTCGGGGTGAAGCTGAACTTGTCCATGTAGTCGGTCTGGGCCACCCAGATCGTGCTGCCGTCGCTTGACCAGACGGGTGGGTCGCTCGAAACCGTCCCGTCCTCATTCGCGTACGCGTCAGCGGCGGTTGACGGTAGCTTGAACCCGTTGTAGATCGACGTCGCTGTGCTCGCGCCCGTCGTCAGGTTGACGATCGTCAGCGTCGTGTCGTAGTCCTTCCAGGTCAACGCGGCAATGTACTGGCCGTTGGGGCTGATCGAGCTCGTAATGATGCGAGCGTTGTCCTGGAACAAGCGCGTTCCGAGCGGTGAAACCCACTGGTTGGTGGGAAGCAGCACTCCGTTGGCGTAGCTCTGCTCGACCTGCTGGTCGGAGAACGGGTTATAGGAGAAGAACACGCCTGCGGTCGCGGCTGCGACAATCGCGAAGCAGGTGACGACCGATGCGATCAGGACGTTGCGGGCCCGCCTACGGCCCGGCCTGTGGGCACCTGAGGCCCTGCGTCCATGATGAAAACTGAAGATGCTCATCGAAGGCCTCCTTGTCGCCCGCTCTTGGCCCGCAGGCCCGGCATGCGTCCGGGCGTTGGGAACTCTTATGAGGAGAGTCGATACCCAGCTTCCTACTGATCGCATCAGCGCGTGTGAAGTTCGTGGGAAACTCGGTTCACATCCCGTTGACGTCCGCGGCGACGGTGGGGGCTTATATTCGTGCGGTGGCAGCTGTCCGGACCTCTGGGCTCGTCAAGCGCTACGCCGACGTGGTGGCCGTCGACGGCGTCGACATCAGGCTCGAACCCGGCGAGGTGCGCGGACTGCTCGGTCCCAACGGCGCGGGTAAGAGCACTCTGCTGCGGATGCTGCTCGGGCTCGTGCGCCCAGACAGCGGCACGATCGAGCTCCTCGGCCGGCCGCTCGAAGATTCGGCAATAACGGCGCTCGAGGGTGTCGGCGGATTCGTCGAGGAACCGGCGTTCTATCCGTACCTCAGCGGCCGCACGAATCTGAGCTTGCTGGCCCGACTCGACGGCGAGACCTGGGTGGGCGATCGAGACGACGTGGTCGAGGCCGTGGACGGCGCGCTTGAACGCGTGGGGCTCGCTCGACGCGGGGGTGACCGCGTCGGCGGCTATTCGACCGGGATGCGCCAGCGCCTGGGGATCGCCGCTGCTCTGCTGCGAGCACCGCGATTGATGCTGCTCGATGAGCCGACGAGTGGGCTTGACCCGGCCGGCGCCCGCGCGATCGCGACACTGGTTCGCGAACTCGCTGACGACGGCGTCGCAATCCTGCTGGCGAGCCACCAGATCGGCGAGCTCGAACGCGTCTGCACCAGCTTCACGTTTCTGCGTCACGGACGCGTCGTCTGGGACGGCTCGGTTGGCGAGCTCGAGGCACAGGCCCCGGTGTCTGCATTCGCGCTCACGACCGGCGACGACGCCCGAGCGTTCGCGCTTGCCGCCGAGCATCCCCGGATCCGCGCACAGCTCTCGCCGCGCGGTGGCATCTCGTTGACGGCCCGCCCCGAGAACGTCGAGGCCTACGTGTTCGCTCTCAGCGACGCGCGGATCGGCGTCCGCCGCCTGGAGCTCCGCGTCAGCCCGCTCGAGAGCATGTTCTTCGCGCTGAACTCCGACGACGGCAGCCACCTCGAGCAGCTCGACCCGGACGAGTTCGCGGCACGGGTTCTGGCCAGCGCATGACGGCACTGGCCTCGAAGACGGCGTCGGACACGGCCGGTGAGAGGCGCCCGCGGCGCGGAGTGCCGGACGCGTACGCGATCGAGCTCCACAAGCTGACGGCTCAGTTGATCACCAGATTGATGGCGCTGCTCGCGGTGCTCGGTCCATTCGCGTTCGCGGCGCTTCTGAAGGTGCAGAGCGGCACCCCCTCAGACGCGCTGTTCGGCGCCTGGGTCCACTCCTCCGGGTATGCGATCTCACTGGTGATCCTCGGGTTTGCGGGCACCTGGGGGTTCCCGATCATCGCGGGCGCGCTGGCCGGAGATCTGTTCGCCTCTGAGGACCGCTACGGCACCTGGAAGACGCTGCTGACGCGGTCCTGCACACGCGAGGATGTGTTCGTCGGCAAGGTGCTGGCGGCGGGCACCCTCGTTGGCGGGCTCGCGCTGATGCTGGCGGCGTCGAGCCTGGTCGCAGGCGCTGTGTTCGTGGGGCTGCATCCGCTTGTGAACCTCAGCGGCGCCCTGACCTCGAGCGGCCGCATGCTGGCGCTGACGCTTGTCAGCTGGGTCTACTGCCTGCTGCCGGTGTTTGCCTACATGAGCGTCGCGATCCTCGTCTCGATCACGACCCGCAACGGCATCCTCGGGGTGCTCGCGCCGCTGATTCTGGCGCTGGTCACGCAGCTGCTCGATCTGATCGGGCGCGGTTGGATCGTCCACACGCTGCTGATCGGCGGAGGCTTCGACGGCTGGCACGGGCTGTTCGTGACGCACCCGTTCTTTGGGCCGTTCGTGGTCTCGGCGTTCGTCTCGGTGGCCTGGATCGCGGCCTGCCTGACGGCGTCCTGGCGGGTGCTGCGACGGCGCGACTTCGTCGTAGGCACCGCAGGTGCCAGCTGGCGAACCCCGATCCGCGTCGTCGGCGTCGCGATCGTCGTGATCGCGATCCTCGCCCTCTGCTCAAGCCTCGGCCCGACGTCGGTGAGCGGCTACCGGCTGGCCGCATCGCTCGGGCCGACGTTCAACAACGCGACTCTCATGCAGCAGCAGCTGATCGGCCGTTATGCGCCGCCGAATGCCAAGCTGAAGGTCCTGCCCAATTGCAATAAGCGCGGCTCCGCTCCCGGTGGCCCCGGCGATTACCTCTGCAACGTCTACGTGTATCTCCCGCAGCCGAAGTCAGTGCCCTTCCAGCAGAGCAACGTCGAGTACGACGTCAGCGTTCAGTACAACGGCTGCTGGAAGGCATCCTCCCCGCCCGCCTTCGTCGGCGGCCAGACGATGGCTGACGCCAAGGGGCAGCAGGTGACGAATCCGATGTTCGTCGTCTACGGCTGCTTCAACAACCTCTGAACCGGCCTTACTCCCTGGTTCGGGCCAGGACCACAAAGTCGAGGATCATGTCAACGCCCCAGACGATGATCGTCGCCCACACGAGCGTCCAGAACCCATGGATCGCGAACCCGCTGACGATCGCCTGAGTTAGCCACAGCATCAGCATCGCCACGAAGAACCAGGCGATCCCGAGTGTCAGCACGGCAAGCGGCAGGGTCACGAACCGGACCAGCGGCTTGAGAAACGTGTTCAGCACTCCGAACAGGGCCGCGGCGAGGATCAGGTCACCCGCGTCCGCGAACGTCATGTTGGTCAACAGGGCGGCCGCCACAGCGAGCATCGCCGCGTTCGCGATCCAGGACACAAGCAGTCTTTGAGTCAGTGACATGAGCACATCCTCTCGGAAATGGCGGACGCGTCGACCGATCGGTGAAGGTGGCGCAGAGCGCCACCGCACTTTCGGCTCTCGCCCGGCTGAGTCAGTGGTGGTGACAGTCGTGGCTCATTGACCGCGGAACGTCGAGGGTCGGGTTGCGACCGAAGAAGCCTGAGGGCTTGAACTCGAAACCGCAATGCTCGACCGGCATAACCGGCCAGTCCTCAGGACGCGGGAAGTGCGTCGGACCGAAGGTGTGCCACAACACGATGTCCGTGCCGTCGATGTCGCGGTCAGCGGCGGCGTACTCCGGTAGGCCCCCGCTGCCGGGATGCTGATTGACGAAATCTCCGGCCGAGTAGCGCTCGGCGGGGTCGTAGCGCGTGACCCACAGCTGTCGCGAGGCGAACCCGGCGCGCCTCCCGAGCGGACTCTGCGGGTCGGCGATCAACACCGGGGCCTGTTGCGGGTGGAGCGTCCACGCGACCGGCTCGTCGAAGCGATTGCGCTTGCCGGTATTGATCACGCGCCATGTCCGGCCCCGGTTTGCGTCGGCAAGCCGCGCACCCTCGGACTCACGCGTCATTCTGGTGACGGTGCGCGTGATCGCGTTGCCCCAGGGATTGTCTGGACCGACCGGGAGCCCATGGACGTCGACCTCCTCGACAGCGTTCTCCAGACCATCGACCATCATGTCCAGCCGCGCACTGAACAGGTGCTGATGCGCCGGGGCCCCAAGCCCCGGCGCGACCTCGGTCGCGTAGGGATAGTCCTTGCCCCGATAGCCCGAGGTGAAGAGAATCCCGGTGAGCTTGATCTCGAGTTCGATCTTCCCGTCGAGGTACAGGTACCAGTAGAAGCCGTAGTCGTAATTGCCGATCGTCGCGAAGCACGAGATCACCAGTCGGCGCTGGCGACGGACCTCGCTCGATCCGTTGAACATGTCGGTGTGCTTCCAGAGCACACCGTGGTCCTCTTCGTGGATGCAGATTGCGTTGCTGATCTGCGTCGGAGTCCCATCGTCATCGGGAATCGTGGCGTCGAGATAGGCGATCTCGCCCAGGCAGTCGCAGCCGAGCTCAAGCGAGTTGACGAACTTCCCGACGAGGTACTCGCCGGTGTCAAAGTAGTTCTGCCAGTACCGGAACGGGCCGGGGTCTCCGTAGGGCACCACCATCTCCGGCACCGATGCCCTGTAGATGACCGGTCGCCGCTCGCCGCCGTCGTCCAAGCTGATCTGGTGAAGGACGAGTCCCTCGCGGGCGTCAAAGCCGATTCGCAGCGCCCAATTCTCCCACTCGAGTGAGTGGCCGTCGAGCGTGAAGCTGACCCCCTCGGGCTGGGTGATCTCGATCGGACGCAGGGACGTGCGTTCCGGGCCACGCACGGCCGGATCGTTGTAATCACCTGACTCGGCGGGGACCTGCATGTCGAGCTCATCGATCAGGGTGAGCACACGGCCCTCGACCAGGTCCACGTACGCCGCGACGCCGTCAACCGGATGCGCCCAGGCAAGGTCCTCAGGGGACTCGTGCAGAAACGCGAGCACGCGCACGATCCTGTGGCCCGACTCGCCCTCGAGCTCGTAGTTGCCGGCGGTCAGCGGGCACGCGCGGATCTTGCTGACGTCGGTCAGCCCGCGCCGCGCCATCGCACGTTTCCAGCCCTCGTCGGCGTGCACGATCTGCTCGGCGCGTTCGAACTCGACGTTGAGGATCGGGAACTGCCCTTCGCTGACCGGATCGATGGTGCGGCTCTTCACGAGCTCATCGCCCGTCACCGACACGACCACATCGGTCAGAACGCCGGAGACGATGTCGACCAGCAGCGCGCGGAGCCGGCGCTCGAGCTTGGAGCCGGGCCGGTGTGCGAGCACCTCGGCCTTGGGCGGCTCCTCAAGCCCGTAGTAGCTGAATTTGACGGTCGGCGTCAGCACGCCTGCGCGCTCCAGGATCCGGCGTCCCGCTTCGAATTCCGCGGGCCTTGCCGGGTCCAGTGGATGGCCGAGCGCGGAGACGCTCGCCTCTGTGCCGGTATTTGTCGCAGTCATGCTGTGGCCTCCAGATCCAAGGGGGCGAGACCGGATGGCCTCAGTACGGATATTCGACGGGTCCGGGCGCGACCGTGAGCCAGCGCAGCTCGGTGAACTCCCAAAGATTGCTGTCGCCGCCGGATCTGCCTCCCAGCCCGGAGCTGCCGAACCCGCCGAATGGCGCCAGCGCCTCATCCTGTGGGGTCGCGTCGTTGACGTGCACCATTCCAGACCGCAACCGCCGGGCAACCCGCATTCCACGGTCCGGGTCTGCGGTCAACACCGAACAGACGAGACCGTACTCACTCTCGTTGGCGACGGCCACGGCCTGCTCGTCGTCGTCAACGACGAGCACCGGCGCGATCGGCGCAAAGATCTCCTCGCGCCACAGGGCCATCTCGGGGGTCACATCAACCACGACCGTGGGCGCAAAGAACGGACGCGCACTCTGGCCATGGGTCACCACCCGCGCCCCTGCCGCGACCGCGTCCTCGAGCAGCCGGCTGGCCCGCTCATGCTGAGCCCTGTTGATCATTGGCCCCAGGCCGACCTCTTCGGTCACCGTGTTGCCCAGCGTGATCGCATCCGCGCGCTGCGCCAGCGCGTCGACGAAGCCATCAGCAACCGAGCGCGCGACGATGTGCCTCCCGGCCGTGATGCAGGTCTGCCCCTGATAGTGGAAGCTCGACCAGGCGGCGATCATCGACGCCTGCTCCAGATCGGCGTCGTCGAGCACCAGCACGGCGTTGTTTCCGCCGAGCTCGAGTGAGACCTTCTTGAGCAGCCGGCCCGCGGTCTGAGCGATGATCCGGCCGACCTTGGTCGAGCCGGTGAAGTGGATCATCGAGACGTCGGGGTGTTCGACGATCCGCTCGCCGACCTCGACGTCGCCCGGCACCACCTGCAGCAGGCCGGGGGGTGCGCCAGCGGCGGCGAACGCCTCCGCCAGTGCGATCCCGCCGCTCAACGGCGTCTCCGGTGAAGGCTTGAGCACAACCGCGTTGCCCAGCGCAAGCGCCGGTGCGATCACCCTCATACCCAGCACCATCGGGAAGTTCCATGGTGTGAGCACGCCAACAACACCGACCGGTACCCGCTCCGATAGCGACAGGCGCCCGGCATGCGAGGACTGCAGGACCTCACCCATTGGCCGCGCAGAGAGCGCGGCGGCCTCGAACAGCTCGCTCTGAGCAGCGCCGATCTCATAATCGGCCTTACCGCCGATGCTGCCGGTCTCGCGCATGATCAGCTCGCGGAGCTGGTCGGCGCGGGCGCCGAGCTCGGCAGCCACGGCACGCAGCAGCGCCGCGCGCTCTGAGTACGGAGTCTGCGCCCACTCCAGCTGCGCGGCGACGGCGCTGGCCACGGCCCGGTCGACGTCTCGCGCACTGGCGAGCCCGACACTGGCGAACACCTCGCCAGTCGCCTTGTCGTGTACGTCGATCACACCCCCGCCGGCCGGCTCGCAGAACTCGCCGTCAATGAACAGTGTTCGATCCCGCTCCAATGTCGCCACTACGACCTCCGATTGCTGGGAAAGCGCTTTCCACAAGCTACCGAAGGTCGAGTCATGATGCAACCGAACCGTTCGGCAGCGCGGTGCTCTCGCGCAGGATCACCTCGCCCGGCACCGGCAACAGTCGTGGAGCCTCATCCTGCTTCTGATCGAGTGCGAGCCGCCCGGCCATCTCGCCCATCGCGGTGAGCGGAAGTCTGACCGTCGTCAACCGCGGCCAGACGTCGCGCAGGGTGATGATGTCGTCAAAGCCCGCCACCGCGACGTCGCCGGGCACGCTGAGCCCGGCGGCGCGCAGACGCGCGAGCGCACCGACCGCCATGACGTCGTTGACCGCGAACACACAGCGCGGTAGCCGAGCGCTGCGGGTCAGAAGCGTGCTGACCGCCTCATAACCACCGTCGCGGTTGAACTCGCCGGTGATCACATCGCCGTCCTCGAGTTGGACCCCGGCCGCCTCAAGCCCGGCGCGAAAGCCGTGCAGGCGGTCCTGGGCGGTGTGCAGGTGCGCCGGCCCGGCCAGCACGGCGAAGCTACGGTGACCGGCCGCCACCAGCGCGGCGGCAAGCGCACGCGCGCCGGCTTCATTCTCGGGCGCGACGGTGTCAATGCCCGGCACAGGCTGGCCGATGCAGACGGCGCGCCCGCCGCCGCGCTGGAACAGCTCAAGCTCATCGGAGAGCACGCCATGGCCCTCATCGTTGTCGCTGCGGCTGCCGGCGATGATCACCGCCCGTGCGCGCATCGAACGCATCATCGCCACGTACTCGTATTCGCGGCGCGCATCGCCAAAGGCGTTCCCGATCGACACGACGGCCGCGTGCCGGTCCGCACGCTGCACGACCGCGGTGGCGATCGTCGAGAAGTACGGGTCGGAGATGTCATGGACGACCACGCCGACGATGTCGCTGTGGCCGGTCGCGACCGTGCGCGCCGGCAGGTTTGCGCTGTAGCCGAGCTCACTTGCCGCACGCGTGACGCGCTCGATCAGCTCGCCGCTGACGCGGCGCGAGCCGTTGCCGAGCACTCGTGACGCAGTCGCCAGCGAGACCCCCGCCCGATCGGCGATGTCCTGGAGGTTGACCGCCCGCGAGGGCTGGTCGCGATCAGAGGGCCTGCGAGTCACGCCGCCAGCATAGAGTCGCGCGGCCTCCGCGAACGGCCCCTTGACCATCGGGCGCCATCGCCACTAAGCTCTTGGAAAGCGCTTTCCGAGAGGGAGCGTGCTCACGGGCGGCCGCGCCCATCGAACCACGAACGGGAGTCGGAGCATGTCGCAGACCGTCATCAAGGTGGCTCTCAACGGAGTCACCGGACGCATGGGCTACCGCCAGCATCTGGTCCGCTCGATCCTGGCGATCCGCGAGCAGGGGGGCGTGGCTCTGGCCGACGGAACGCGACTGCTGCCCGAGCCGATCCTGGTCGGCCGCAGCGCCGACCGGCTGGAGCCGATCGCGCGGCGTCACGGGATCGACAGCTGGACCACGGATCTTGAAAGTGTGCTGGCCGATCCTGAGGTCGAGATCTACTTTGACTCGCAGGTGACCAATGCGCGTGAGTCGGCGCTCACTCAGGCAATCGCAGCGGGCAAGCACATCTACACCGAGAAGCCGACCGCTGACGGCCTGGCGGCGGCCCTCGGTTTGGCACAGGCAGCCAATGCCGCAGGCGTGATCAACGGTGTTGTCCAGGACAAGCTCTTCCTGCCCGGCATCGTCAAGTTGCGCCGCCTGATCGAAACCGGCTTCTTCGGGCGGATCCTGTCGGTCCGGCTCGAATTCGGCTACTGGGTCTTTGACGGCGAGCACGTTCCGGCGCAGCGCCCATCCTGGAATTACCGCGCGCAGGACGGTGGCGGCATCGCGCTCGACATGCTGCCGCACTGGCGCTACCTGCTTGAGGACCTGTTCGGCCCGGTGACTGCCTTGTACGCACGTCAGGCGACCCACGTGCCAGTCCGCTGGGATGAGAGCGGAGCCCGCTATGAAGCGACAGCCGATGACAGCTGCTATGCGATCGTCGAACTGGCTGACGGCCTGGTCGCATCACTGAACTCGTCCTGGGCGGTGCGTGTCAACCGGCGTGAGCTGCTCGAGATTCAGGTCGACGGGACAAACGGCAGCGCGATCGCCGGACTGCGCGAGTGCGCCGCGCAGTCAGCTGCTGTGACGCCGATGCCGGTTTGGAACCCAGACCTGCCGGACGCCAACGACTACCGCTCTCAGTGGGCCGATGTGCCGGAAATCGGCGTCGTTGACAACGCGTTCAAGACGCAGTGGGAGTCGTTCCTGGTGCATGTCGGCGAGCGCCGTCCGTTCCACTGGGATCTGATGGAGGGGGCCAAGGGCGTCCAGCTCGCTGAGCTGGCGCAGCAGTCCTCCGCGACCGGACAGCGCCTCGTGGTGCCGGCGCTCACGGTGCCGGAACTCGAGCCGGTCGGATGAGCGCGACGCTCGCACTTCCCGGGCGCACGCAGCCGCTCACGGTCGCGCGCCCTCCCTGGCCGGCCGTGCATCGGCCGGCCCGCACGCGCCGGGCGTACGCGGCTGCTCACGTCGCCGCGCGGCCCGGTGGCGAGATCGACTGGGAGTCGACGCTCGCGTTCCGGGAGTATCTGTGGTCGCACGGGTTCGGGATCGCGGAAGCCATGGACACGGCGCAGCGCGGTATGGGGCTGACGTGGGAGCAGGCCCGAGAGCTGATCGCGCGGACCGCGGCTCGGGCAGCGCAGACCGGCGGCCTGCTGGCCTGCGGCGCGGGCACCGACCAGCTATCTGATGGCGCCAGCCTGGCCCAGGTCAGCGCGGCCTACGAGGAGCAGATCACCGCCGTCGAGTCGGCGGGCGCGACGGTCGTGCTGATGGCGAGCCGAGCACTGGTGGCGGCGGCGCGGTCGGCTGAGGACTTCCGCGACGTCTACCGACATCTGCTCGGCGGGGTGCGGCGTCCCGTCATCCTGCACTGGCTCGGAGAGATGTTCGATCCCGCACTGACCGGCTACTGGGGCGCCGATTCGTTCGAGCATGCCGCGGCGACCGTGCTCGAGATCATCGCTGAGGCCGGGGACAAGGTCGACGGCCTCAAGCTGTCGGTGCTCGACGCCGACAAGGAGGTCTGGCTCAGGCGCCGGCTGCCAGCGGGCGTGCGCATGTACACCGGCGATGACTTCGGCTATGCCGAGCTGATCGAGGGTGATGAACAGGGCCACAGCGACGCGCTGCTGGGAGCACTGGCAGCGATCACCGCGCCTGCAGCCGAGGCGCTGGCGGCCCTGGACGCGGGCGAGAGCGCTCGTTACCGGTCGCTGATCAAGCCGACCGTGCCGCTCTCCCGAACGCTGTTTGAGGCGCCGACCTACGAGTACAAGGCCGGCATCGCATTCATCGCCTGGCTCAACGGCCTGCAGCCCGAGTTCGCGATGGTCGACGGTTTCGAGGCGCGGCGCTCCGACGAGCATCTGATCAGGGTCTTCGAGCTCGCCGCGGCGTGCGGAGCGCTGATCGAGCCTGAGCTGGCGGTCGAGCGGATGTCACAGCACCTTCGGATCGCGTCGGCCGTATGAGCGTCGGGCCCGAGCGACTTTCGCTCAACACGGCGACGGTCAAGCGCCTGAACCTGCGCGACAGCGTCGAGCTCTGTCAACGCCAACAGATCGGCGGCATCGGGCTGTGGCGTGAACAGATCCAGGAGATCGGGGTCGATGCCGCAGCGGCGATCGTCCGCGACTCCGGGCTGCGGGTCTCCAGTGTCTGCCGCGCCGGGTTCTTCACGGTTACCCCCGGTGACTGGGCTGCAATGCTGGAGGACAATCGCGCCGCGATCAATGAGACTGCGGCGGTCGGGGCAGACGTGCTCGTGCTTGTGAGCGGCGGCCTGGTCGCAGGCAGCCGGAGCCTGCCGCATGCCCGCGAGCTGATCGCCGACGCGATCGCAGAGCTGGTGCCGATCGCCACAGCGGCCGGGGTGCGTCTGGGGATAGAGGCGCTGCACCCGATGTTCTGCGCTGATCGCTGTGCGATCTCCCGCCTGGGACAGGCGCTGGAACTTGCACGGCAGTTCCCGGCTGAGACGGTCGGCGTCGTCGTCGATGCCTACCACGTCTGGTGGGACGACACGGTTCTGGACGAGATCGCGCGGGCCGCGGACAGGATCTTCAGCTACCAGGTGTGTGACTGGACGCTGCCGCTGCCCTCCGATGTGTTGCTCGGCCGCGGCCACGTCGGCGACGGACACATCGAGTTCATCCCGCTCACCCAGGCGGTCGAGGCGGCTGGCTATCAGGGGATGATCGAGGTGGAGATCTTCAACGAGGCGATCTGGGCGGCCCCGCCGGACGAAACCGCGCGCACTGTGCGGGAGCGCTTCGACACTCACATAATGATCTGATCAGCCGTTGCCACCAGCCCCGCTCGGCCGGCCGGCGCCGCCTCCGAGCTCGCGAGGATGTCGGCAAGCGCCGCATCCGCAGCGAGCTGAGCAGCACCCATGATCGTCGCGTCTGATCCGAGCGTGCCGGAGCGGATCTCCGTCTCCCAGGTCAGCCGACGCACGGTTGCCCGCACCTTGGCCAGCAGGAGCGGGTTCTGGCCCACGCCACCCCCAAGGATCAATAGGCCGGGGTCGAGGATCGAGACGACGGCCGCGGCCATCTCACCGACCTCCTGAGCGTGCGTCTGCACCAGCGCCAGCATGTCCTTATCACCGGCCTGTGCGGCGGCGAAGATCGCTGCTGCGTCGGAGGTCCGGCGGCGGGAGGGCAGCCGCCGAGCCCGTCTGACAAGGTCGCCCGCGCCGAGCCGCTGCTCCAGCCCCAGACGACGCGGGCGCAGGTCCGCGCTCCATGGGAACGGAAGGCTCCCCACCTCCCCGGCCCCACCCAGACCGCCTCTGAGCAGGCGCCCCTCATTGACGATCCCCAGGCCGATTCGCACGCCTATCTGGAGGAAGCAGAAGGTCTGAGCGCCGGCGGCGCTCCCCCACCTGCCCTCGGCTATCGCCGCGCAGTTGACGTTGTTTTCGATGTCGACGGCCACCGTGGCGTCCCGGGAATCGCTGCGGAGCGACTGAACGCATTCGGCCACCGGCGCCAACTCGACCGGCACCGGGTCATCGACACTCACCTTGATCGGCGCCGCGATGACACAACGCAGGAGCTGTGAGCGGGAGCCGATCTCCTGCGCGACTGCGGGCATCAGCTGCCTCGCGGCGGTCACAGCAGCGGGACTCACATCCGCCTTGGGTGGCGGCACCGGCATCTGCATATCGGCCAGCGGGCGACCGTCGATCGTCACCGCCTGAACCCGTACGCGCGTCCGGCCCAAATCGACCGCGATCGCATAGCCGGCGGACTCGGCCACCTGATACACCGACGCCGGACGCCCGAGGTTCCCCTGCACGGTCGTCGACTCCGACACCAGCTCCGCGGCTGAGAGTTGCTTCATCGCCGCTGAAAGCGTCGCCTTCGACAGTCCGAGCCGGTCTGAGAGCTCCAACCTGGTCGTCAGCCCGGCCTCGACTATGGCCCGCATGATCATCCGCTCGGTGTCGTTGAGCTGGACTGTGGCCCTGACGCTGTCCCGAGGCCGGGAAGCGGCCGAAGTGTCCCGCCGCCCAACGGGCTCCCCGTTGTTGTGGGATGTCGGGGTCAACGGGGCGACTCTACCCGCAGGGTCCCGCGGTGCCTTTGCTTGCTCACCTAGTGGATCGCGTCGCCGCTCACGGGGTCAAAGCAGTGCAGGCGGCTCAGGTCCGGAGCGAAGCGGACCTGCTCGCCCGCCCTCACAGCTGTGCGTGCCCCCAGCCGGGCCACCCATCCATCCTTGTCGGAAACCTCTGCCTCAGGCAGGTTGTCCTCGCTGTCGAGGTCGGCGATCACCGCCGGTCGCGCACGTTTGGCGTCCGAGCTGAAGTGGACAAGCTGCTCGGATCCGAGCGCCTCGATCAGATCGATCATGCCCGCGATCCCCGGCACGCTGTCGTCGGCGGCCAGCGGCAGATCCTCTGGACGCAGGCCGATCACGAACATACGTCCGGAGTACTCCCGCAGGCCGGGGGCACGCTGCAAGGCGGCCTGCGCCGGCAGCACGTTGGAGCCGACCTTCAGGCTCCGGGCATCGGCCGACAGTTGGGCCTCGAACAGGTTCATCGACGGTGAGCCGATGAAGGCCGCGACGATCAGATTGGCCGGATCGTCGTACAGGGTCTGCGGCGAAGCGCACTGCTGCAGCGAGCCGGACTCGAGCACGGCAACCCGGTCACCCATGGTCATCGCCTCGGTCTGATCGTGGGTCACATACACGGTCGCCACGTTCACGCGACGCTGGATTCGAAGGATCTCAGCGCGCATCTCGACCCGAAGCTTGGCGTCCAGATTCGACAGTGGCTCGTCCATCAGGAACACTGACGGTTCGCGGACGATCGCGCGACCCATCGCGACACGCTGGCGCTGGCCGCCGGACAGCTGTCCCGGCCGGCGGTCGAGCACTGCCGAGAGGCCCAGGATCCCAGCTGCCTTCGCGATCGCGGCCTTGCTCTCCGCCTTTGAGACCCGTCGCAGCCGCAGCGGAAAGCCGATGTTCTCGGCGATCGTCATGTGCGGGTACAGGGCGTAATTCTGAAAAACCATCGCCACGTCACGCTCCTTGGGAGCGGACCTGGTCACGTCCGTTTCACCGATCAGGATCTTGCCGTCGCTGACGGTCTCGAGGCCCGCGATCATGCGCATCAGGGTGGTCTTGCCACAACCGGACGGACCCACGAGCACCATCAGTTCGCCGTCAGCGATCTCCAGGTTGAAGTCCTCGACGGCCTTGAAGCCGTTGGGATAGATCTTGGTCGCGTGTTGCAAGGTGATTGATGACAAGGGTCGGGTCTCCTTTGAAATGAATGCGCGCGCTGACGGCGAGGCTCAGCGCCCCGGTCAGCCGACCGTGCTTCCGGCGAACATCCCGCTGATGAAGCTGCGCTGCGACGCCAGGTAGACGAGTACGACCGGCAGAGCCGCGAGCACCGCGCCGGCCGCGAGCGCACCGTAGTTGCTGAAATGCGCGCCCTGGAAGTTCGACAGTCCCTCGGTGACAACGAACAGCGACGGGCTCGAGACCAGAACCAGAGGCAGCAGAAAGGCGTTCCAGGTCCAGAGGAAGACCAGAGCCGCCATGGTCTTGACCGCAGGCATGACATTCGGGAGCAGGACCAGGCGGAAGACGTCGACGCGCGAGGCGCCGTCGAGGACGGCCGCCTCCGTCAGCTCCTTGGGAACCGCCAGGAATGCCGCGTTCAACCAGAAGATCCCGAACGCGATCGACTGCGCCACCTGCGGGATGATCAGTGCGGCGTAGGTGTTGAGCCAGCCGAACGACTGCAGCTCGAAAAACCACGGCGTGATCAGCACCTCGACCGGCAGCATGAACCCGAGGATCGCGACGTAGAACACGATCCGACCGCCCATCGGTTTGAGCAACGCCACGGCATAGGCGGCGAGCACGGCGATGATCACGCTGATTACCACGACCGACACCGTCATGATCGCCGTGTGGACCGTGTACTGGGAGAAACCGCCCTGGGTCCAGGCGTACTTGAACGACGAGAACGACAGTGAGCTGAAGAAGCTGATCCCGCTGTTGTTGGCGTTGACCTTGTCAAACGATGTCGTCACCAGCACGACGATCGGATAGAGGGTGACGATCGCGACGACCAGCAGGATGATCGAAGAGAGGGTGCGCTCAGTACGAGAAAGCACAGGAAGCGCTCCTTTCGTCGAATGCTGACGCTGACAGCGGATCGCGACGCGGACCGGCCGGGCAGGTGGAGGCGATCTGCTGGTTCACGACCGGTCGCCTCCGCGCTCCAGGAGCGCCCGGATGATGAAGGTGAACACGAATGTCAGCAGGGCGAGCGCCACACCCAGGGCACTGGCGGAGCCAACCGCCCCAAGCTGGAAGGCGTCCCGGTAGACCAGCAATCCCGGGACGGTCGTCGACGTCCCAGGGCCGCCAAGAGTCGCCTGGTAGATCAGCGTGAAGCTCTGCAACGAGGCGACGATCGTGATCGTCAGCGCAACGCCGATCTCCCGCCGCATCATCGGCACGGTGATCAGCCAGAACTCGCGAATGATCCCGGCGCCGTCCACACGGGCCGCGTCATAGAGCGACGGCGGGATCCGCTGGACCCCGGAGAGGAAAAGGACAAAGCAGAGACCGAAGTCAAGCCAGACGGCAACCAGGCCGATGGCGACAAGGGCATCACTGAAGCTTCCCAACCAGGGCGTTCCGACGTTTCCGGCCAGGCCGAAGGTGTGCAGGACACTGTTCAGGGTTCCCGGACCTGACGGGGCAAGAATCCAGGTCCAAACAATTGCGACGACGACGGTCACCAGCACCTGGGGCAGGAAGTAGATGACGCGGAATGCGCCCATTCCGCGTTGCGGCAAGCGGGCGATCAGTGCCGCGGCGATCAGCCCGAGCCCAGTGGGAATCAGCGAGTAGAAGATGATCAGGATGCCGGCGTGTTCGAGCGACTGGCGCTCGACCGGGTTGGTCCACAGGGCCGTGTAGTTCGAAAGGCCGGCCGACGATTTGGGGCCGATCCCGTCCCAGTTCAGAAACGAATAGTCGACCGCCTTGATCAGCGGGTAGATGATGAAGGCCGCCAAAAACACGACGGCCGGAAGGATCAGGAGCAGCCCAAAGCGGCGGTCGCCCTTGCTCTGGGGGGTGTCAAATTCGCGAGCCCGGGCCCTGCGTCGCCCCCACCGTGAAGGTGGGGGCGACGCCAGCGCAGGAGGCGCGCCGGATAGGGTCGGGGACTGGCTCACTTACTTGCTACCCCAGTACTGCGTGTAGTCGCTCTGCAATTCACCGATCATCGCCTTGGGCGTCAGACCACCGGACTGCAGCTCCTGTACGGCCGCCATCTCCTGGTTGAGGAAGTTGGGGGTCGCGTAGTCCAGGAACGGGACGAGCTGATTGGACTTCACCGCTGATGCCCAGCCCTTGGTCGCCGCCTGGATCATCGGCGGGAACTTGGCGAGCACCGACGGCTTCGGCGCCACCACCGGCACCTCGCCCTGCTGCAGGTCATCCTTCTGAATCGTCGGGCTCAGAGTGACGTTGATGAATGCCGCAGCCGCATCCGGCGACGTCGACTTGGTCGGGATCGAGTAACCCTCACCCGGGCCGCCCGTGAGCGACGGCGGCTCCCAGAATCCGGCGTTGTTGTGCAATGCACTCTGGACCGAGGAGATGTACCACTCACCCTCGATGAAGAATCCGGTCTTCCCGGAGGTGAATGCACTCAGCGCCTGGTTATCCGACAGACCGCTGTATCCCGGCGACAGGTAGCCCTCCTTGCTCCAGTTCTGGAACGTCGTGGCAGCCTTGACGTAGCCGGGGACGTTGATGCTCGGGCTCTTGCCCTTGTGGAACACGAAGTTGATGCTGGTCGAGGCCTTGGCGAAGGCGTCGGCGAGCGTGTAGAAGACGTGCACCGGCTGGTACGCGGTCGGCTGGCCGCTCGCATACGCCATCGGAGTGATCCCCGCCTTCTTCAGCAGCGGAAGGTCAGCAAAGAACTGGCTCCAGCTGGTTGGGATCTTCGCGCCGGCCTTCTTGAGCAGCGACTTGTTGTAGAAGACGCCGAGCGGAGCGGCGCTCCACGGCACCCCGTAGACGTTGCCCGAACCGAACGCCTTCCCGTCAGAGGTGAAGGAGTTGTACTGCAGCGGCACCGTGCCGACTTCCTTGGTCCAGCCATACAGCTTGCTGTACGGCGCAAGGTTCAGCAGCTCCTTGTCGGCGACGAGCCGGCCCATGCTTCCGAAGCCCTCGTTGGTCTCCGTCACACCCGGGGCACTGGAGGAATCGAGCGACAGCGGCAGCGAGTCAGTCTGCTCCTCAAGCGTCATCTCGCGGTTGGTGACCTTCCACTTCGGATACGTCTTCTCGAACAGCTTGATCACGACCGGCATCAGGGTGTGACCACCCGGATCGTCGGCCTCGGTCTCCCAGTTCCACTGCGTCAGCGTGCCTCCTGGGCTGGAGGCGGTCAGCTTCCCTGCACCCTTTGCACTGGCACTGCCCGCCGCGGCGAGCAGCCCGGCTGACAGGGCACCGGCAAGCATCAGCGTCACGCGAGCTCGGCGAGCTCCCGTTCCTGATCGACGTTGCGGGCGGCCGACACTTTGTTCGACCTCTGATTGTGTGTTGTCCATCATTTCCTTTCCCCTCGAAACGGCATTGGAAGCGCCCACGTCACTTGACGGTGGCGATTCGCGACGTACATCAGACGATGGCCTGCTTTAGCTTCACCTGCGGTTGCGGGTAGCGGAACTTCCCGCTCGTAAGGTCGAGTTCCTCGGCGCTGCGGGCAGACAACAGCTGCAGCAGCGCCATCTCGTAGACCGCCCGAATCAGGCGTCCTTCGCTGGACGGCAAGGCGACCGCGGTCACCGAGCTGTCCGCTGGCTCAAACGGCGAGGTCGTGAGGTGCGCCGCGACACACCCGATCTCACGGACGTGACGCAGGATGACGGCGATGCCGTCATCGGATTCGTCACCGACGATCACGATCCCCTGCCCCTGTTCCAGGCTCTCCATTGGCCCGTGCAGGTAGGCACGAGATTCAAACCAGCCCCGGGCACGCGGGGCGCTTCGCGATAGAGCAGAGCTCCCTCCGCGGCGCCGGGTGCCGCATCGGGAGTCCCGACGAAGTCAATGCTGCTGACGCCCGCCAGCCTTACAGCGACATCAGCGACGGCCTCAGCGCCGGTGCTCAGAAGCTCGTGCAACGCAGTCGGAACCGCCGCCCACTGCTCCTCCAGGCGCGCGGTGGCGGCCTCAGACTCCCAGGCCGAGATCAGAAACGCCAGCGCCTGCAGACCACCTGTGTAACTGGTGGTCGCGGGAACGGAGTCCTCGAGTTGAGCACAGGCCACTGCAAGGTCGACCATCGTGGTGAGTGTGCCGTCCAATTCCGCGGTCACGGAGACGACCAAGCCCTGCCGGCGCTTGCGGAGCCGCTCGACAGCAGCCACGGTCTCGAGACTCTCGCCGGACGCTGAGATCGCTATGTAGATGTCGGCCACATCAAAGTCGTCCTCCCACAGTTGGCCAACGTCAATCGCGAAGGCCCTGACCCCTGCCCTCCAGAATTCGCGGACCGCGGCCATCGCCGTGTAGTAGCTGGCACCGATCCCGATGATCGCGACAGCTGCGCCCTCACTGCGAAGCCCACGAAGCTGCCGCGGCCGCCGTCACCAGCTGTGCCCTGTTGGTCTCCAAGACGTCGGGCTGCATGGCGATCGCGTCGCGGTAGGGAATCTTCTTCACGAGTGACTCTTTCCTTCTTGGGTTGAGGAGTTGGTGGCGCCGGCAGCACCGCCTGACGAAAGCTGGCCGCCAACCGACGCAAATCCAGGGAAGCGATGCCGCAGCACAGGTCCGACCGGGCCCTCTGGCTCGAGGCCTGCACTCAGCTGCGCCAGGTCGGCGGCAAGCTTCAGCGCTCCGACGACGGGCGGCTCGCTGAGGATCACCAGCGTCGACGCCGGAGACGACAGCCGCGAGCGCCTGACGCAGCGCCCCCTGGAACCAGGGAGCGTTCACGACGACACCGCCGGCGGCGACGACCGTGTCGACGACGGCTCCGCGGCCGTGCACGTAGCCGACCAAGGTGGCGAGGGCCAGCGCCTGCTGTTCGATCACGTCCGAGGATCAGCGCTGAGTCCTGCTCGATTGCCTTCGAGAACAGCTCCGGCGTCAGGTGAGCCCAGGCGGGCGGCGAGACGAAGGTGTCGAGCACCGCAGGCAGTTCCCGAAGGTGGTCGATCCCCAGTGAGGCGCACAACAGCGCGACCAGCGGGTCGTCCGCGTCGCCGCGGTCATAGGCATCGGCACAGCGCGGGCAGCATCGCGAAACATCCCGGTGCTGCTCCCTTCATCCCCGATGTAACCGCCCCAGCCGCCGGCGATCGCCAGTTCACCGTCGGCGTCGTATCCGACCACCACCGAACCGGTTCCGGCGATCAGCCCGACACCGGCCGGCGCCCGAACGGACGGGAGCAGCAGCTCCGCATCGTTGACCACAAGAATCGGCAGATCGCCAAGGCGATCACGGATTGAATCCTCGAGCCGGGCACAGAGCACACGGTCGTTACATCCGTGAGATCCGACCGCCAGCGCGGCAGGAAACGCGGGAGTCATTGAGCGCAGCAGGTCGACGATCCCCTCAGCCACGCGATCGAGGCCCTCACGATGCCAGTCGTAACTGGGGACGATCTCCTGCTCGCCAGAGGAGAGCGCAAGGTGAGTCTTGGTCCCGCCGACGTCGACGCCGACGGTCACGCAGTCCCGCTCGTATCGCTCTGTGCCGCTCTCGCTCAACCTGGTCTCCACCTCAAACCACTCCCCCTCCGGGGATTAGTTTGGTCACCCTACCGAACTTAAGTTGGGCTGTCAACCATCCCCGACCTGCCGCTCTCCCATGCCCGGCTCCTCGCTTCCGTGGGACGCGGGAGGCTAGAGAGAACGGCGTTGTCGGCCAGTTAGGCCGACATTAAGAGCAGGCCCTCGCCCAATCACGAGCGCCGGTCCTCGAGGCTCCGGTGCGGCATCATCCGCGGATGCCCCCGCCGGTTGACCTCGTCATATTTGACTGCGATGGCGTGCTCATCGACAGCGAAAGAGTCGCTATCGAGGTCGATCTCGTTGTCTTTGAGCGGATTGGTCTGACGATCACCAGACAGGAGATTGCCGAGCGCTTCGTGGGACGGTCCGCGTCGGTGATGGAGGCTGCGATCGAAGCGCATCTGGGTGGCCCGCTCGATCCCCAGCTCGCAGGCGAGTTCGAGCGGCTCTATCTCGATGCGTTTGAGCGCGACCTTGTACCCGTCCCAGGGATCGTCGACGCGCTCGCGCGGCTTGACCGCCCCAAATGCGTCGCGTCAAGCAGCAGTCATGAGAGCCTGCGGCGCAATCTCAGCAAGACCGGCCTATACGAGGCGTTCGCCGGGTGCATCTTCAGCGGCGACGAGGTGCGCCACGGGAAGCCCGCCCCGGACCTCTTTCTGCACGCGGCCGATCGGATGGGCGCGACGCCCGATCGCTGCGTCGTGGTAGAGGATAGCGTGCACGGCGTGATCGCCGGCCGCGCCGCCGGGATGCGCGTCCTCGCCTTCATAACCGAACTCGTCGATCCAGCGAGCCTCGAAGGCGAGGCAACGACGCTGTTTGACGATATGTCACAACTCGTTCACCTCATCGGCAGCTGACCCGGGCATGCTTCACCCAGACCGGGTGACGCGCGATCACCCCTCCGGGGTGAGAATCGGACCCGGCACAGGACCACGCGAACCGGGTCGTCGCCCGTCGACGGCTCATCGCCTCCAGCAGACAAGATGCCGCGTACCCGTTGAGGTGCGGGGCGTGCCTACGGCCATTTCGATCGACGAGGAACACTCATGACCGCAGAGCAGAAGCCGCCGACCGAGGAGCATCGCCGGCTCGAGGAGAATCGGAAGCAGACGGTCGACTGGCTTGCCTGGGGGCCGTATCTCAGCGAGCGTCAGTGGGGCACCGTGCGCGAGGATTACAGCGCGGGAGGCGACGCATGGAATTACTTCCCGCATGACCACGCTCGTTCGCGCGTGTACCGCTGGGGCGAAGACGGGATCGCGGGAATCAGTGATGCGGGCCAGCGCCTCTGCTTCTCGCTTGCGCTCTGGAACGGCGTCGATCCGATCCTCAAGGAGCGCATGTTCGGGCTGACGAACGGTCAGGGCAACCACGGTGAGGATGTCAAGGAGTACTGGTTCTACCTGGACAGCACTCCGACCCACTCGTACATGAAGATGCTCTACAAGTACCCGCAGGGAGAGTTCCCCTACGACGACCTGATCTCGACGAACGGGGCCCGCAGCAAGGACGAGTTCGAGTACGAGCTGCTCGACACCGGCATCTTCGACGAGGGGCGGTACTTCGACGTGTTCGTCGAGTACGCGAAGGCCGCCCACGACGACATCCTCGTCGAGATCACGGCCCACAACCGCGGCCCGGACCCCGCGACGCTCTGGCTGCTGCCGACCCTGTGGTTTCGCAATACCTGGGCAGCCGGCCCGGGTGTCAGCCGCGTGCCGTCAATGGACGAACCAGGGACGGCCGAAGCGCCGACGGTCCGCGCCACTCACCCTGAACTCGGCGCCTGGCGGATGAGCTGCGAGCAATCGGCCGAGCTCCTCTTCTGCGACAACGAGACCAACAACGAGAGAGTCTTCGGCTCGCCGAACGTGGCCAAGCACGTCAAGGACGGGATCAACGATTACGTCGTTGCCGGTGACGGCGATGCCGTGAACCCGGCACACGTCGGAACCAAGGCGGCGGCTCTGCATAAGCTCGAGCTCGAGCCGGGCGCGAGCGCCCGTGTCCGTGTTCGGTTATCGGCGGGCAAGGCTGGATCCAAGCGCAACGGATCAAAGTCCGATCCGCTCGGCGCCGGCTTTGACCAGGTGCTGGATGCAAGGCGCAAGGAGTCAGATGACTTCTACGGGACCGTGATTCCAGCGTCGGTGGACGCAGACGCGGCGAACGTCATGCGTCAGGCGCTCGCCGGCATGCTGTGGAGCAAGCAGTACTTCGAGTACGACGTTCACAAATGGCTGCGAGAGCACGGTGTCAACCCGTGGTCAGTCCATGCGCAGCGTTCGGACATACGCAACACCCCCTGGTTTCACCTCGACGCGGGCGACATCATCTCGATGCCGGACAAGTGGGAATACCCGTGGTTTGCGGCCTGGGACCTGGCCCTGCAGACCGTGGCACTGTCACTCGTCGACGTCGACTTCGCCAAGGATCAGGTCGAGCTGCTGCTCGGAGACCGGTATCTGCATCCGAACGGCCAGATCCCGGCATACGAGTGGAACTTCAGCGACGTCAATCCGCCGCTTCACGGATGGTCGGCGCTGTGGGTGTATGAGCGTGAGCGCGAGATCCGCGGTCAGGGCGACGCTGACTTTCTCGAGCGCGTGTTCAGGCGGCTGCTGCTGAACTTCACCTGGTGGGTCAACCGCAAGGACCCGGACGACCGCAACCTCTTCCAGGGAGGCTTCCTGGGTCTGGACAACATCGGAGTGTTCGACCGCTCCGCGCCGCTACCTGGAGGTGGCACGCTCGAGCAGGCCGACGGGACGGCGTGGATGGCGCTCTACTGCCAGGCGATGTTCCAGATCGCGCTCGAGCTGACCAGGCGCGGCCGACCCTATCCGGGCATGGCTGTCAAGTTCGCGGAGCACTTCGTCTGGATTTCAGCGGCGATGAGTCCACCCGACGGGGACACGCTGTGGGATGAGCAGGATGGCTTCTATTACGACGTGATGCGCCTGCCGGACGGCAGCACGCAGCAACTGCGGGTTCGCTCGCTGGTGGGACTGTTGCCGATGTGTGCCGCGACCGTGATCGAGCCCGAGCTCCTCGAGAATGTTCCGGGGCTGATGGAGCGCTGGGAGGAGTTCGTCGAGGAGTTCAAGGATGCGATTCCGGTGCTGGGCCAGACTCTCGGCACGGGCGTTGACGGGAAGCACCTCTCGTCGCTTGTCGGCCCTGACCGCCTGCGACGAATTCTGAGCAAGCTGCTCGACGAGGAGGAGTTCCTCGGCCCGCACGGGATCCGCGCAATTTCTCGTCACCACGCCGAGCATCCCTACGTGTTCGACATCGCCGGCCAGGAGTTCCGGGTCGACTACGAGCCGGCCGAGTCCCACACCGGGATGTTCGGCGGCAACTCGAACTGGAGGGGACCGGTGTGGTTCCCGATGAACATCGTGATCCTGCGCGGGCTGCGCCAGCTCCACGAGTTCTACGGCGACAGCTTCAAGGTCGAGTGTCCGACCGGCTCGGGCAACGAGAGGAACCTGAGGGAGGTCGGCGACGAGATCGCCCGGCGTCTGATGGCGATCTTCATGCGCGACGAGGATGGGCGGCGACCGGTGTTCGGCGGAATGGAGGTCTTCCAGAGCGATCCCCACTGGAGCGATCTGCTGCTGTTCCATGAGTACTTCCACGGTGACAACGGTGCTGGCCTTGGCGCCAGCCACCAGACCGGGTGGACAGGGCTGATTGCTCTGCTCTTCTCCGCGGCGGGAGCCAGAGCTTCGACTGAGGAAGAGTTCCTCGGGGGTTTGCGGTAGCGATGCGGCTTCCGGCCCGCCCCACGATCTATGAGATCAACACAGCCGTGTGGCTTGGCGACCTCAGCCGACAGGAAGCCGATCGAGTCGAGCTCTCGACTGTCCCCGCCGAAGAGTGGGACAGGCTGGCTGCACTCCAGGTCGATGCCATCTGGCTGATGGGCGTCTGGCAGCGCAGTCCGGCCGGGCTCGCAATAGCGCGGCAGACCGCCGGGCTGATGTCGAGTTTCCGCGCGACGCTGCCGGACCTACGGGATGAGGACGTGATCGGATCCCCTTACTGCGTCCGGGAATACGTGGTCGATTCAAGGTTCGGGGGGCCAAAGGCGCTCGCCACGGCGCGGACGGAGCTGGCCGATCGCGGAATCGGGCTGATCCTCGACTACGTGCCCAACCACGTCGCGCCCGATCACCCATGGACGACCGCCGACCCAGATCACTTCGTCCGTGGCACGGATGCAGAGCTCGAGGCACAGCCGGAAGCGTTCGTCCGTACCGCGGCCGGGGTCCTCGCGAACGGCAAGGACCCCTACTTCGCCCCATGGCCGGACGTCGTTCAGCTGGATGCGTTCTCACCGGGCCTGCGGACGGCGGCGATCGAGACGTTGGAGTCGATCGGAGCGCAGTGTGACGGCGTCCGCTGCGACATGGCGATGCTCATGACCAACGAGGTCTTCGCGCGGACATGGGGCGATCGGGTGGGCCAGCCGCCGGATGAGGACTACTGGCCGCTGACCATCTCGAGCGTCAAGCAGACCCACCCGGAGCTGGTGTTCATCGCCGAGGCGTACTGGGATATGGAGTGGACTCTGCAGCAGCAGGGGTTCGACTTTTGTTACGACAAGCGCCTGTACGACCGCCTCGTCGGCGAGAACGCCCAGTCGGTGCGAGGCCACCTGCAGGCGGCCGCGGATTATCAGGAGCGCTTGCTGCGCTTCATCGAGAACCACGACGAGCCGCGCGCCGCCGACACCTTCACGCCCGAGAAGCAGCGGGCGGCCGCGGTTGTGATGTCAACGCTGCAGGGCGCCCGCCTCTACCACGCGGGCCAACTCGACGGCCTTCACACCCACATCCCCGTATTCCTCGCCCGTGGACCTGAGCAACCCGTCGATCACGAGCTCCGCGCCTTCTACGACAGGCTGCTCAACGCGGTCGCCGACTCGGGACTGCATCAGGCGCAGTGGCAGTTGTGCGACTGCACCGGTTGGCCAGACAACCAGAGCGCACAGCAGCTCGTCTCCTACTGCTGGCGCAGCGACGACCGCCGCCGTCTGGTCGTCGTCAACCTCGCCGGCAGCGATGCGCAGGCGCAGGTGCGGATCCCATGGAACGACCTTGCCGACAGCACCTGGCAGATGCGCGACACGCTGAGCGACAACGCGTTCGAGCGCGAGGGCGACCAGCTTCAGGAAGAGGGGCTCTACGTGGGCCTGGCGCCTTGGGAGAGCTACTTCCTGGCGATTAGTTCCTGAACTCGGGTGGTTGCGCTTGATGTATGCCGCGAGCGCGCGCATAGCAGCGGGGCACGGTTGCCCCGGCCGCGGAGCAGGGTTATGATCGGCGCGGTGACTGGGCGGAGTGCCCAATTTTGCGTTGCATTCGTGACCGTCGCGCTGGTCGGCTTCGATGGCGGTGCAGCCGTCGCGTCTGGTGCCGGTACTGCAAGCGCGTCGACGGCGGTTAGCACAGCCAGCTCGACTGCCTTGCCGAGTAGCCTCGCCGGGCGATTGCTCACCGATAACGAGATGCCTGGGTTCATCGCGGCCCGGCCAACGGTGTACCGAACCGCGAGCGCGTGGGAAAAGGCGGGGTTTCCCACCGTCCCCGGGTTCGTAGTTGGCGCCAAGGAGAACCTGACGCACGCTGGCGGCCGCGCCGGAGTGTCGACCGTCGAGAAACTCCGTTCGGCAAGTGCAGCGCGTGCCGCGCTCGCCGCCGAACTTCGGACGTTCAAGGCCAACGACGTGGGTTATTACTCCCCATTTCGAGTCACCAGCATTCCGGGAGCACTCGGTCTGGCCGAGACCGGAGAGCCAGCGGGAATCAACGTGGCGTTCACCTCCGGACACTATTTATACCTCGTTGGCGAACAGGCCTCGTCGGTCACCAGTGCAGGCGAGCACACCGTTGAGCTCGCCGCCCAGCATCTGTATCACCGATCGAGCGGATAGCTAGGCGGTGCCCGCCGCGAGGCACGCCGGGCTTCCCTGGAGCGTCTAGCCGTCGCCTCGTCTCAAAACCAGCGGGACGAGACCATATCTGCGCACATGACCTCCGTTTGCGCGGAAGCGCGCAAGTTGCCGGCGATCGCTTTTCCCTCCTGAAAAGCCCGGAGCTCACGCCTGCATCGGCGACAACCCGGCTTGCGGAGCGAACCCGTTTCTGGCGAGTCGCAGGCTCGACTGCTCTCCTGCCAGCAGCCCTCGTTCGCTCGCGGCGCAGGGAATGCAGTTTGCGACCTGACTTGGACATTCGTGGCTCGACTTCTTCGCGGGACCGACGAGGTTGCAGTGCGGGTGACAGCGGCATAACACGTACTTACGGCGCGTAACCGGGCGCGGTACGCTCACGACCGTTCTGTCTTGAACCCGACCGATCAGGTCACGACAGCCCGACCAAAGGGACCGTCCGGCATGCGTCACCGCACACTCGTCGCCACGTCCGTGATCGCGGTTGCCGTCGTCTTGCTACTCGCAGCTTGCGGCGGCAGCTCAAGCGGCCCGAGTCTGGCGCACTTAGGTGGAGCGGCCAGCCCGGCAGCCGGTTCTGGCTCGATCGGTTCCGGCTCGGTCGGCCCGGGATCCCCTGACTTCATGGCCCAACTGCTCAAGTACGCGGCGTGCGTGAGGGAGCACGGCGTGCCCAACTTTCCGGACCCGAACGCCAATGACGGGTTCGCGATACACGTGGATCCGTCTTCGCCCGCGTGGGTGGCGGCGCAGGCGACGTGCCACAAGCTCCTGCCCGCCGGCGCCCCCCCGGCCCGCGGCTCGGCGACACACCCTTCCGCACAGGCACTCGCGCAGATGCTGAGGGTGTCGCAGTGCATGCGTCGCCACGGCATCCAGGAGTTCCCCGACCCTGGTTCTCGTATGCCACTCGACCCCCCGGCCCGCGGCGTGATCACCGACATGAGCGGGGTGATCCTGGTGTTCCCGTCCGCGCTCGCCATGCGGTCACCGGCGTTCGCGCAAGCGGAGGCCGCGTGCAATCTCGGGATCCGACCACCGCAGTAAACAGGCCGGCAACCGCCGACCGGCCACGCTTGTGCATCCAGGTGTGTCACCGACTGCCCTACGGCGCCTCTCACGTCCGCCTTGGACGCACAACGAGTCTGAGGCGCGCGCTGGCCGCGAGAGCGGGCGAGATGCGCCTCCCCTCCGTTTGGCGGAGCGCACATTGCGCTCCGCGCGATCAGACCTGCTCCGCGGAAGCGCGCAACGGCTGACCGTTGCTTTCGTCGGATAGACCGCTCGGCCGACGCTATTGCCTTGGCGACTGAGCGTCCGGCCGATGTTGGACGGCTTCGGGGCTGTTGTTGGCCAGCAGGTCGTGCTTATCGTCGACCCCGCGCACTTAGTCGCTTCGCTGCTGCCGGCGCTCGTCGAGTCGCGTAAGTGGACCACGCCATCCGCGCTATCGGATTGAAAGTCGCGATTCGCGCAGGGCTCAAGCTGGACTGAGGACCACGACGGGGATCTGTCGCTCGTGCTCTCTGGCGTCGCACCACGCCGGCTATCGCAATGCAGCTCCTTATCTGTGCAGGGTCCCGCGGTCAAGGGCGGGGTCTGGGTTGATCGGTGAAACATCGTGTGGCTGGTGGGCTGTGGGCGTGGTGGGTGGGATGGGTCGTGTGCGCGCGGGCGCCCAGCCTTATCTCGGTCCGCGGCCTGGAGCTTTTCCGGGTCGGCGACATGATGGTGATGGGGTGATCCCGCTGGGTGAAGCGTTGCGGCCGCTCTGTCTATGAAGGCCGGCCATCCGTGGGTGGCGGCAGGAGCTTGCCTGGAGCTGGCCGCGTGGCATCTGTGTGATGAAGGGCTGCGCGCGCAACGGTTGATTCACGCGGGCTGCAGCGCGTCCTCGCCGAGCTCGCGAAGCGTGTGATAGCTGCGCTTGAGTAGTTTGCGTGCGATCGCGAGGCAGGCACGGTTCCCGCCGAGCCTCGCGGCGGTCTCGGTGTAATAAGCGTGGTCCGGGGAGGTGCGCCGCCGAGCGCACTGTGCCGCTTCGAACAAGGCCCAGCGCAGCGCCGGGGGTCCTTGGCGGGATAGGTGCCCGGGCGCGCGTCGCTGATCGGATTGGTGCACCGTGATGTCCAGGCCGGCGTAGCGAACCGCTTCCCGTGAGGAGGAGAACCGGTGCGTGTCACCGAGCTCAGCGAGGATCGTGACCGCGGTCAACGGGCCGATCCCGTAGAAGGCGAGCAGCGCCTTGCATCCCGGTTGGCGGCGAGCGACCGCGCGGAGTTCCCTGTCCAACGGCGCGATCTGCATGTCGAGCGCATCGATGATCGCCAACGCCGCTCTGACCTGTTGGCGCGCGACCGGAGTCAGTGGCTGAGCGGCAAGCCATGTGAGCCCGGCGGCGTTCATCAGATCCCCGCGTTGTGGGCAGCCGTGGTGATAGAGCACGGACTGGATCCGCTGTTGCCACTCCCCGCGCTGCTCAGAGAGCCGGTGACGAAGCCTGACCTGCGCGCGCAGGTCAAGCAGATGCGCCGGTGGAACCCACGACTCCGGGATCCGCCCAGCCATCAGCAGCCCCCGCAGATGCCGAGCATCCGCCCGATCGTTCTTCGCGCGCTTCTTGCTGCCACGCATCGCCGCTGTCTCCGCCGGCTCAGCGAGATGCACAC
This sequence comes from uncultured Conexibacteraceae bacterium, assembly GCA_963844665.1. Classification (GTDB taxonomy): domain Bacteria; phylum Actinomycetota; class Thermoleophilia; order Solirubrobacterales; family Solirubrobacteraceae; genus Palsa-465. Next base: position 37,332 of record CAWJPB010000003.1, on the reverse strand, counting down.
TCGCGCCAACCCGCTGAAGCTCCTCAACAACGAACCGCCAACCGGTCATGGCCTCCAACGCGACCTCAAGCTCCTGGCCGTCGAAACGCTCAAGGAAACGACGCACCCCGGCACGGTCCGCCGGCATCACCCGCGCCCGCGACACCTCCCCGGTACTGGTGTCCAACCAGTCAGTCGTGATCTGTGCCCGGTGCTGGTCTGCGCCCATTACGATCGTCATTCGGGGCCTCCTCAAGCTCCACGGTTTGAACGCCTGCGCGGCCCAGCGCCGCGCTTGAGCTGAAGAGGTCCCTACCTGAACGCCCGGACGAACCACCACGGCTGGTGCACATGCCATCTATGTCAATTGAGTGTCGCTATTTGCGGGTTTCACCTCGTGCGCTGCCTCAGCGAGACGCTTGATTTTTGCGAGGCGCTCGTCCCACCGCGCCGCAACGCGTGCCATTTGTTGCTGCGCCTGAGCGAGGCGTTCGTCGCGTACGGTGAAGCGCGTTTCACGGCCGGTTCGTTGTGCCTGGACGAGCTCGGCTCGCTTAAGCACGAGGAGGTGCTTGGCGATGCCTTGACGCGTGATGGGGAGCTCGGTGGCGAGCGCGCTTGCCGTCGCTTCGCCGCGCTCGAGCAGCAGGTCGAGCAATCGCAGTCGCGTCGGGTCCGCGAGTGCCGCCCAGAGCCGATCGGCATCTTGGCTGTCCTGTGTCATCGCCTGTGTCGTGAGCTCGTGAACCGCGCCGCATAGGCCCGCAGTTCATGAAGCTCGGTGATCCACCCTTTGGCGTTTTGGCCGGCGTAGCGCGCTCGTTCGCGCTCTGGCCAGGCCAGCTCCGAGAACCCACTTTCGACGACCCGCAGCCGTGTTCCAGTGTCCGTCGCGGTCAGCGTTATCACGACCAGGGTGGAGCCGCCTTGGACCGGCTCCTCGCCGTCGCGCAGCACCCAGCGGAACGCGAAAGTCACCGGCGGCTCTACCGTCTCGACGCGCGCTCTGTACACGCCCTGGCCATGCCAGGTCAGGAGCATCGTTCCGCCCTCGCGAAGGTCGATCTCCGCCTCGTCGCTGAACCACCCGGCCAGATGCGCGGCCTCGGTGACGATCGCCCAGACCACGTCCCGGGGCGCGTCGATGTCGATCTCACGGGTGATCGCGTCCGGCAGCACCGTGATGACAATACCACCAATGCGCAACTTGAGGTTGCACATCTCGCGGACTTCTGCAACCATTGGTTGCGCTTCAGCTCAGCTATCGAACCAGGAGACGAACATGTCCACAGCAGCATCACGACCTTTCATCGCAGCGATGCACGTCACACTCGACGGCTACAGCCTCGGTCCGGATGGGAACGCCGACTGGGTGGACTCGTGGGCCGACGGTCTCGAGCTGCTTCCCCGAGTCGACGCGTTCCTTCTCGGCGCCGGAATGTTCCCCGCCTACGAGATGTTCTGGACGGCGGTCCGAGAGGACCCGGCAGCCGTCGCGGAATGGCTCGGACGCGACCCGTACCCACGCGAGATCGAATACGCCCGGGTCGCGGCGGAGACTCCGCACCTGGTGCTCTCGACAACGCTACGCGATCCCACCTGGCCCACCGCGCGGATCGCTAGCGACGTCGATGAACTGCGCGAGTTTAAAGCGCAGCCCGGTGGGCCCGTCTACGTTGTCGGTGGTGCTCGTTTGGTCAGAAGCCTAATCGACGAAGCGCTACTGGATCAGCTTCGCCTGAGCGTGCACCCGGTCGCCGTCGGGGCAGGCGCGCCGCTGTTGAGCGGGATCACCCGCCGGCAGGACCTGGAACTCGTCGACACCGAGCGCACCACCACCGGTCGCGTCAACCTGAACTACCGCGTCAGGGCTCCGCGGCCCGACCATGTCCAGTGAGTTCAACGACAACGTCATCGCCGAGTTCCGAGCAAACGACGGCCTCGTCGGCGGCGACCTGACCGCCACCCCGATAATCCTCATCCACCACATCGGCGCCAGAACCCGAGCCGAGCGAGTCACCCCGCTCGAATATAGCTCGCGAGCCGACGGCCGTCTCGTCATCGCCGCCTCCAACGGCGGATCGCCGACGCACCCCACCTGGTACCACAACCTCAAAGCACACCCCACGATCAAAGTCGAACTCGGCACCGAGACGTTCACCGCGCGGGCAGAAGAAGTCACCGGCGCCGCGCACGCCGAACTGTGGCCCAAACTCATCGCGGCGTCACCGACGTTAGAGAAGTTCCAAGCGCAAACGACGCGGCGAATCCCGCTGTTCACCCTGACGAGGTGCATCTCCTGAGCAGGGATTCACGCGACTGAACTCAACACGCGACTGTCCTGCATGCAACTCTCGGTCGCCCATCAGACGCATCCGGCCACATCATCCATCAAACACCGGCCAACTTACGGCGGCCGGTGTAACCAACGGCACCGCTCGAACGAACTGCGCCTTGCGCGGGAAGGGCACCTCGCGAGAGCGATCGCTTTCGTCTCTGAGGCGCGGCGGAGTCGGCGATTGCAACAGCGACGTCCTGCATCTGCTGAAGTGTGCACGTTCGTGTGCTGCAGCGGGTCGTCCATTCGAAGCGAATAAAACCGTCGACCGACATCGACATTTGCAAGATCACTTCACCCGTTGCGGACTCCCCATAGATTGATCAACGGCTTCCACTTGGACTGCTTGGCAGGCCGTGGATCGTGCCGGGGCGTCGACGGCGACCCGACCAGGTTGGCGTCTGGCCAGTGAAGGATGGACTCAAGCGTGCAGCGTGGGCATGTACGTCAGTTCTTGGATGTTTCCGTCCAATGTCTTGCTGTCGATCAGCTCGAGGTCGAAGTCGGCTGCGCCCTGGAAGATCGGGCCGACCCCGTTCTGCCCGGTGATCACAGGAAAGACCGTCACTTGGACGCGATCGACCAAGCCCGCGGCCATCAGCGCCCGATTCAGCGACAGGCTGCCGTGCGAGCGCAAGGGCACCGCGGAGTCTTCTTTGAGGCGGGCGATGATGTCGACGGCGTCACCGCTCACGAACGTTGCATCTCGCGAGTCGAGCGGTCCTGTCAGCGCGCTCGAGATCACTGTCGTCGGCACGCTCAACATGCGGGCGACCCATGGGTCATGCACCTCGGACTCCTCGGTGGCCGAGGTCAGGAAGTTCGCGAACAGCCGATACGTGTTGGTCCCGAAGACCATCCGCTGCGGCTCTCTGTACACGGCTAGGCGATGCTCCAGCAACTCGGGGCCTTGCTTGCCCCAGTAGCCACCCCAGGTACCGGGCCTCGCGCTGCCAAAGCCGTCGAGGCTGGAGAAGACGTCAAAGGTGTAGGTCGTGATCACCAGTGCTCCTTTGGATTGGAACCGCCGCTTGTCGGCGGCCTCACCTCTACAACGAACGCCACCGCCCCAATCCGACAACCTTCAACCGGCCCAATTTTCAACCGGGCGTCAGTGTCCGTTTTCTACCGGCGTCGACATTCGTCGGCCGTCCTACGGATAAGATGCCGCACCGGTTGCCTAGCAGGAGCTAGACCCGGGAGGCCCGCCGATGGGCGGCGCGTGACAAGCGCTTCACGGTCCGGCTCCGGCGCGGTCCGCTATCCCAACGGCGACAACTCGCGTCTGCCTGGCGGTGGGGTCGTCGGGTCACAATCCCCAGAACGGTCCGTGCAGTCCGACCGAGCGGAAATACTCCTTTGCTTCTGAGGGCTCGCGGCGCTGGTAGCCGCGATCGAGCCTGCCGGCATACCAACCCTGCGCGAGACGCCAGAGCGTTCTGAGATCCATCACGTAGCCACGTTCGTGCCCGGTGCGCTCAAGCCAGGCGGCGACACACCGCTCCTCGCAGAACAGGCGCTGGTGACCGCAGGTGTGGACAACGTCATCCCACATACGGGCTGCGGGCATCAAGAAGTGCGCCACCTCCTCGCCCGTTGGCGACGCATCCCGGTCGACCACCCAAGCGAGCGGCGCCCCGCAGCCCGGGCACCGTGTCGCGACAAGGACCTCGGGCTCGGCGCACAGAAGATGTGGAGGCGCGAACGAGTCCCACGCGCAGCCACCCCACCAGAGCGTCTTCCGACCCATGACTGAGAAGCCCAGCGGCACCGCGGCGAACGGGTGCGCCATCACGACCCGGCCATCATGATCAACAACGACGTGGCGCTGCCCGTGCAGTTCGCGTAACGCGCTGTCATCGAGCGAGCCGGGCGCCGGCGCATGGCCCGTCTCCGCGAACGACCGGTAAACGGCCAGCCGAACGTCCTCGATGTCCACGCCGCAAGCCTACGCCGCGTCAGACTGATGCTCCTTCGCTTCCGTGCGAGCGGCACGAGCGCTTCGGCGACGTTGGATGCGTACCCGCACACATTGGGACGGTGTGTGACACAGGGTTGAGCTACAAGAAAACAGCGCGCTTGTATCATTTGATACGAACGAGAGGGAGTCATGTACGTACGCGATGCGATGACCACCGTTGTCCTGACGATCGGACCCGAACACACCCTGCGCGAGGCCGCACGACGGATGACCGCACGGGGCGTCGGAGCCGCCGTAGTGATCGACGAGCAACAGGCAGGGCCGGGCATCATCACCGAACGGGACATTCTGCGCTCCGTCGGCGACGACGAAGCCCCAGATGAGGAGCGGGTTCGTGAACACCTGACCGCGGACGTGATCCTCGCCACTCCGGACTGGTCGCTCGAGCAGGCCGCGAGCGAGATGATCCGCGGCCGCTTCCGGCACATCATCGTGGTGACCGGTGCGGATGTGGTCGGGATCTTGTCGATGCGCGACATCGTGCGCAGCTGGACTGCCGACGCCGCGACCTCCGAACTCGCATCCGGCGTGGAACTCAGGTAGCGAGCGAGCGCCAGCGCAGCCAGAACCCGCCTTCGGGCTGAGGGGCACGACGACAGCGATGCGCTCTCCCGCCAGCACCGCAAAGACGAATCCGAACCCGACTCCCCTGCCGCGATTGCATTCGCCTCCCCGTTAACTGCGAGCTCACGAGCCCTCCGGCGACTACCCGTTGCCCAACGTGAAACCGCACTTATGTCGTGAGGGTCGACGCGGGTACTGGGGCCGTCGCGCGCTCGTCGAAGAAGGGGGTTCCGTGAGAATCAACCGCAGCGTGATCTCGCGCCGCGTCGCCGCGGGCAGCCGGGCGGGTTGGTGGCGACGGGATTCACGGTGGGCGTTGGAGGGTCCGTCGTGCCTCGCGACTGCGAGAATCGGTGGTCATGGCGGCTGAGTTGAGAGCGGGCAGCCGCATTGAGCGTGACCATCGAAATCTCGCGTTGCTGGTGTCGGGTTGTGCGTTTATCGAGTTGTTGGACGGCACGATCGTGACTACGTCCGCGCCTAGGATCGCTAGTGCGTTGCATGTTTCTGTTGGCAGCATCGGTTTGCTGATCACCGCCTATCTCGTGACCGTCGCGGTGCTGATCCCGCTTAGCGGCTGGACTGCGGCGAGGCTTGGTGGCAGAACGACGCTGCTTGCCGCGATCTCGGTATTCGTGCTCGGGTCGATCGGTTGTGCGGCGTCGAGCACGCTGACGGTGCTTGTGCTGATGCGGGTGCTGCAGGGAGCCGGCGGCGCGATGATGGTGCCTGTCGGCCGCATGCTTGTGGTCTCTCGCGCGGACTCCTCGAACCTGATGAGGGTGACCGCGTTTCTGGTCTGGCCGGCCCTGATCGCGCCTGTGCTCGCGCCGCTGCTCGGGGGTCTGATCACGACCTACATGAACTGGCACTGGCTGTTTTTGATCAACGTTCCACTGGGTGTTCTTGGGCTGGTCATGGCCGTACGGATTGTGCACCCGGCGCGGCTGCCGGATCCCGGGCGCCTGGACAGGCTCGGGGTGCTGCTCACCGGAGCGGCGCTGGGTGGGGCGACGGTCACGGCAAACCTGCTTGCGACAACCACGGGGAAGTGGACGCTGGTCGTGGGTATCGGGGCCGCGTCCGTGGTGCTGCTGGTCGCAGCCGTTCATCACCTGCTGCGAACCGATGTGCCGCTCGTGAACCTGCGGCTTCTGCGGATCGACACCTTCCGTTCGGCGATGACCGGCACGGCGCTGTATTTCACGGTGATGAGTTCGGGCCCGTTCCTTGCGTCGCTGATGTTCGAGGAGGTCTTTGGCTGGAGTGCGGTCAAGGCCGGCTCGCTTGTGCTGTTCCTGTTCGTCGGCAACATCGCGATCAAACCAGCGACCACGCCGCTGTACTCGCGCTTTGGTTTCAAGCACGTGCTGATCGCGGCGACGGCGACGATGGCCGTTGCGATGGTCTGTCTAGGGCTGACCGACCTTTCAGTTCCGCTGTCGGTGCTGGTCGTGATCCTGATCGTGATCGGCGCATCGCGTTCCACCGGCGCGACCGGCTACATGACCATCACATACGCTGATGTTCCGCCCGCCGAGATGCGTCACGCGACCACTCTGCAGACCACGCTTCAAATGCTCGCTGCGGGCGCCGGCATCGCAGTGAGCGCGATCGCTCTGCGCATAGGCCACCTCCTCTCTCCTGCGGGCGAAGCTCACACCGAATACCTAGTGGCGTTCTCGCTAATGGCGTGTGTCTCGTTGCTGGCCACTTTCGAAGCAAGCAGGATGCACTCAGGGGCAGGAGACGCGTTGCGCGTGCGACGTCGACCGCGAGACCCGACCCAAGCCGAAAGCGTGTAACCCACGCGTCTGCGACGGCTCGAGCGCTGCAACGAGAGCGAACCCCCAGCCCACGCGGATCAATCAACCCACGAGCGCTTGCGCTCGGGAGCCTCATTTCGAGTCGCTCTCGGTTTGGCGACTTCGCCGGCGGGCCAACCACCGGCCATCATCAGCCTCCAGCGGCCCATGGTCCGACGCCACCAAGGCGCTCGGGCGTGATGCGCATGACGTAGCCAGGGGTATCGAACTCCGGCGGAGGGAACACGACTTCAGGGCCGAGGTAGACATGAGCGAGTTGTTGCAGGAGCGCTGCGGCGCCTCCTTCCTGCACACGCGCGCGGCCGTGGATCACGAGGTACTCGCGGAGGCCTCGTTCATTCAGGCCCGGCCCCTCGACCGACATCACCACACGCGGGTCTCGTTCAACGTTGCGTACCTTTTGGCGGCGCTGCATATGGCCCATAACGATCTCGTCAGCATCCAGGCCAACCCACACACAGCTCACCTGCGGGCCCCCGTCCGGGTTCAGGGTCACCAGATGCACGAGCGCGTTGGAATCGAGAAGCGCGCGAGCCTCTGCGGTCAGGATCGTCATTGATGCTCCTTTGCTCGGGTGAGACAAGGCTAATGAGCATCGCTGGCCCCACGACTGACTCCGTCGGCACCATCGGGCAGCACGTGACCACTGGCGACTGCTTTCACGACCGAGACTGCCACCGGCTCGCGAGTCGATTGGCGACGATTCGCGCTCCACTGACACGCCCGGGATTGGCGAACAGCCAAGACGTTCAGCCCGTCGCCCGCGACACCCACCTCCGGGCTGGCGCGGGCGTCGCCTGCCTTCTGCTGCTAGCCCAAGCGGAGGCCGAGTTTGCACGCCAATCGCCTGGCGTAGTGGGGTCACGCCGTTGCTGGTTCAGTCGCCGGGAGTTGACCAGATCGGGCGGGCTGAGGGATCGTTGAGACATTCAGCGTCGTTGCCGTCATTGCGATCGCTGCACAGACGATCGCGCTGATCGCGCTCCATCTGCTGCCCACGGGTTACGACCCAAGGACCGACGCCGTAAGCGATTATGGGATTGGGCGATATCGCGGTCTGTTTTGGACGCAGGCCTTGGCGGGTGCCGTGGCGTGCCTTGCGCTCGCGATCGCCCTGGGTGACGCTAAACCGTCGATACCCAATCTGGTGATAGTGCTGCTCGTGATCGCCGGCGTCGCTCGCCTTCTGATCCCGGTCTTCCCGACCGACCAAGGAGGCAGTCGGTGGCAGACGGTACCCGGGGCTATCCACATGATCTTGGCGATCTTGATCTTCGCCGCGATCATCGTCGCCGCCTCAAGACTCGGTTCGACGCTCGACACAGGCCGGCGTGGCATGGCGTCAAGGGCTGGCTATCGGCCCTCCCGTGGGTGATGACCGGCGGGGCGGTTGGGACCCTGGTCGCCATGAGAAGTTCAAGACTGAAGCGGGTTGGGCTTTTCGAACGCCTGTTCTACGTCGCCTCGATCGCGTGGTTCTTCATCGTCGCGATCGAACTGGCACGCATCTATTAGCCAGGCCGGGGCGTTCCAGGAGCGCCGCGCGGGCGAGTTGCCGCTCCTGATCGCGATTCCCGCCACTCTCACCGATCGACGCTTGAACTATGCTCGCGCTCGCGGTTACCGATTCGGTGGGTATTGCGGCTCGTGGAACAACCTAGAGGAGCTCATTCGCATGGCGATCACGGAGCACGAGAGCAGGCAGATCGACGAGGCCAACGCATCCGGTCGTCCGGCGGTCGTCTTCATCCACGGCCTTTGGCTGCTTCCGAGCAGCTGGGACCGCTGGAGCGCACTGTTTCAGGAGGCGGGGTACGCGGCGTTGACGCCGTCGTGGCCGGACGACCCTGAGACTGTCGAGCAGGCGCGGGCGAACCCTCAGGTGTTCGCCAAGAAGACGGTCGGGCAGGTCGCCGACCACGTCGCGGAGGTGATCGGGAAGCTGACGGGGAAGCCGGCGGTGATCGGTCACTCGTTCGGCGGGCTGCTGGCGCAGATAATCGCCGGACGCGGACTGTCCGCGGCGTCGGTCGCGATCGATCCCGCCCCGTTTCGTGGCGTGTTGCCACTGCCGATCTCCTCGCTTCGCTCGGCGATGCCCGTTCTGGCGAACCCGGCGAACCGCGGGCGTGCCGTCACGCTTACGCTCGAGCAGTTCAAGTACGGGTGGGCCAACGCGTTGAGCAATGAGGAGGCCTCGCAGCTCTATGACACCTTCCATGTGGCCGCGCCCGGCGCGCCGTTGTTCCAGGCCGCGACAGCGAACCTGAACCCCTGGACGGAGGCGAAGGTCGACACCAAGAATCCTGAGCGAGGACCGTTGCTGATCCTCGACGGCGGTGCGGACCACACAGTCCCGTGGGCGATCGCGAACGCCTCCTACAAGAAGCAGCGACACAACTCCGGTGTCACTGAGATCGCCAAGGTCCCCGATCGTGGGCACGCGCTGACGATCGACAGCGGGTGGCGCGAGGTAGCCGACTCCGCGCTGGCGTTCGTCAAACGGTTCGTCTAACAGATCATGGACCTTCATCTCGCGGACAAGGTCGCGGTCGTCACCGGAGCAAATAAGGGCATCGGCTTAGCTGTCACAAAAGCGCTGGTGGATGAGGGCGCGTATGTCGTCGCGGGGTCGCGCAACATCGACAAGCTCGATGGTTTGGATCGCGTGACGGCGGTGCCGGTCGACCTGACGTCGTCGGACGGGCCGGCGAGTCTGGTCGCGCGTGCGATCGACGAGCATGGCCGGCTCGATGTGCTGGTCAACAGCGTCGGCGCGGTGCGCATCCGCCTGGATGGGTTTCTAGGCACCAGCGACCAGGAGTTCGAGTGGCGGCCTAGTCAAAACGACCTGAGAAGGCTGGAGCCCCACCACCAGCAGCGGCTCCCGCGACGCTGCTCTCTAGATTCGGACGGCATCGGCGGCCGCGAGTCCGGCCCCCACCGGCCCGGCGAGGCTTCCGAGTGACGCTGCGAGCACCGGAACCATGCGCGTGTCGAGCGCCTCGATGGCCGGGCGCATCGCCTTCACTGCCGCCGCTCGATAGCTATCGACGAGGCCCAGGCCGCCTCCGATGACCACGGCCTCGGGATCGAATGCGTTGACGAGCCCCGCAAGCGCGAGGCCGAGAGCAGCCGTAGCGTTGGCGACGATCGTGGCCATCCCCGCGTCGCTGAGCACCTCCTCGGCGCTGGCGCAGCCGGTCGCGCGCTCGAGCGCCAGTCCGCTTGCAACGAGCTCCACCGGCGGCGCGCCGACGACGACGGCGTTCCCGCGTGCGCCGGCGAAAGGTCGCCCATCAAGCACGAGCGAATGGGAGATACCCGTGCCGACGCTCACGTAGAGCCATGGTCCGCGAATCCCACGGCCGGCGCCGAGGCGACTTTCGGCGATGGCGCCGGCGCGGACGTCGCTTTCCAGGTGGACCGGTGCGATGTCCGCAAAAGCCCGCTCGATATCGAGATCAAGCCAATCGACGGTGAAGGCGCTCGTCGGCCTTCCTTCGCGGCTCACGAATTCGCACAGGCCGATCCCGACGCAGGCGAGTCGCGCGCCGTCTGACAGGCGCAGAACGAGATCGACGCAATCAGCCAGCACGGCGCGGCCGCCGCGTTCGCAGCGGGAGGGTACGCGCGCCCGCTCGCTGACGATCCCGGTCGACGGATCGAGGATGCACGCATCGATCTTCGTACCACCGACGTCGACGCCAGCGACAAATGTCACGGGTCGGCGTCGCCCCGGGTGTCCAGATATTGAGGTGCGACGCCCACGAGCGCCTCGGCGTTCGCCGCGCCGTAGTTGCGATATTCGTGCGCGATCCCAGCGGGAATGAAGGCTGCATCCCGTGGCGCGAGTTCGAAGACGTGGGTCTGGTCGGCCGTCCAGGCACGCACGGTCAGGGTCCCACTCGTCGTGTACACGATCTCGTCGCCGCCATGGACATGAACGCTCCCGGCCTTACCCGCGGAGAGTCCGAGCGTGGCGACTGTGAGATGCTCGGTGCTCGCCAGCAGGCCGACGAGGCTGTCGCCCTCCAACCGGTACACGACGTGCTCTGGGCGCACCCACGTTAGGGTGCGTTCGGCCGCTCGAAGTCCGGGAAGATGGCTGAATACCGAGTCGTCCGTGTATCGCGACTGAGCGAGATATTCTCGACTGCGGGCATATGCCCCTGTGGTGCCTTTCGCGGGAGGAGGGGCAAGGAACTCGAGCACTCGCAGGGGTTCCGGACCATAGGCGTACGCGTGGTGCCACGTGTTGGCTCGGAAGAATGCGCTCTCGCCCGTCGGCACACGAATGACCTCGCCGGTCTCCGGGTTGGCCAGGATCATCGTTCCGGACAACACTGTCAGCACCTCGTCGGCTCCAAACACCGTACGGAACTCGGCCGAATGCCGGAACCCACCGCCAGGCGCCAACCCGAAGACGAGCGCATGGATCTTTTCGGTGGAGCCGTAGATCCAGTCGAACACCTCGCCGGCCTCGGCGTCGCCCCAAATGTGCCGCGTCACGCTCGCGTACGGAATCGCGGCGGGACCGGCGAACTGCGGCCGCGGGGATGAGCGGTAGACCGTCGGCCCGGCCGGCCCCGATGCCGGCAAACCTGGGTTCGTGTCCTCGGTACTCATACGGGCGTCCCTGGCTCATGGACGCGCCGGTCGTCCACTTCGTGGGAGGCGAGGCGACCGTAATCGAGGATCGGGCCGGCCCCGGGAGCGCCGCCATGGCGATGACATAGGTCCGAATCGCCTGTGAACACGCCGGTCAAGCTAACACAACCGTCCGTGCTGATAGTTCCAGCGGCGTCGGCGTCCGTGCGGGTCCAGCCCGTGCGGTGTCCGTGCGGATCAGCCCGTGCGGTGTCCGTGCGGATCAGCCCGTCCGGACCGCCAGCCCAGTGGCCGGATCGAACAGGTGCAGCAGGTCGGTTCGCACAGCCAGCTGCACGCGCTCACCTGCGCTGATCTTTCCCTCCGGCGCGATGCGGGCGACGCCGATCCCGGCCACGGCCTCCCCCAACTCAGCCTCCTCATCGATACCGGGGGCGTGAAGGCGCTGCGCATCGATGTTGAAGTGCAGGAGCTGCTCGGACCCGAGTGCTTCCACGAGTGCCGTATCAACACTGAGCGTCTGGCCGGCGGCGGCGCCGTTGGCCAGCGCGAGGTGCTCCGGGCGGATGCCGACCACGACCTTCTTGTCGGCATAACCGCGCAGGGCGGGACGCTGGGTGGCGATGTCAGCGGGCAGCGCGAGCGTCTGTGACCCGAGCTTCAACGAGGTCAGGTCGGGGCTGGCGGCCGCCGCGTAGAGATTCATTGCGGGCGAGCCCATGAAGCCTGCGACGAACAGATTGTCAGGGCTGTCGTAGAGCACTTGCGGCTGGTCCAACTGCTGCAGCACGCCCGCGTTCATCACGACCACGCGGTCACCCATCGTCATCGCCTCGGTCTGATCGTGGGTGACATACATCGTCGCCACGCCGAGCCGACGCTGGATGCGGCTGACCTCGGCGCGCATCTGCACGCGCAGCTTGGCGTCGAGGTTGGACAGCGGTTCGTCCATCAGGAACACGGCCGGCTCGCGGACGATTGCGCGTCCCATGGCCACACGCTGACGCTGACCGCCTGAGAGCTGCGCCGGCTTGCGGTCGAGCCACTCGGTTAGGCTGAGGACGTCGGCCGCCTCCTTCACGCGCCGGTCCACCTCGGCCTTCGGCAGCTTGCGCAGCGAGAGCGCAAAGCCGATGTTCTGACCGACCGTCATGTGCGGGTAGAGCGCGTAGTTCTGAAAGACCATCGCGATGTCACGCTCACGTGCGGGCAGCGTGGTCACATCGCGGGCGCCGATCTTGACTGAGCCGTTGGTGACCTCCTCGAGGCCGGCAACCATCCGCAGCGCGGTCGTCTTGCCGCAGCCCGACGGCCCGACGAGCACCATGAACTCGCCGTCGTCGACGGAGATGTCGAGGTCATGAACGGCGTGAAAGCCGTTCGGATAGACCTTGTTGATCGCGTCTAACTCAATGGATGCCACTACTTCTCCTGTGTCAGTTCAAAGCTGGAATGCTGCCATCAGACCCGCAAAAACGACTGACACCGAAAGTGTCGACTTCTGCGGCTTGCTACTCATGCTCCCGCACCTCGTTTGGGTTTCCGGGTCAGACACGAACTACGTTCACCCCGACCGCAACCAGCTCCGCCACCTGCTCGTCAGTGGCGGCGTCATCGGTGATCACCGTCTCGATTGCTGCTACGTCGCAGATCCGTGCAAAGCCGGTACGCCCGAGCTTGCTCGAATCCGCCACGACCACGGCCTTGGACGCACGCTCGACCAGCGCGGCATTGGTCATCGCCTCGGCGTGGTCATACGTGGTGCAGCCACCGCGCGCGTCGATCCCGTCGACGCCGATGATCGCCAGGTCCAGGTTGAAAGCTCCGATCGCCGACACCGACAGCGGACCGGACAGCTCGAAGGAGGCGTTGCGCGCCTCGCCGCCGCTCAGGATCAAACGGATGTTGCTGCGGGGCGCCAGCTGCATGCCGATGCTGAGGCTGTTGGTGACCACCGTCAGGCGGCGCCGGGTGGCGATCGCGCGGGCCACCGCGAGCGTTGTGGTGCCGCCGGTGAGGCCGACCAGCGAGTCGTTGTGCACGAGCTTGGCGGCGGCTTCGGCGATCCGCCGCTTCTCCGCGGGATGCTGTGAGGCGCGCTCGCCGATCGGCTGCTCGACGAAGCCACCGGGACGGCCGACGCGACCCCACGAGCGCGCCACCGCGCCCTGCTGCTCGAGCGCGCTGGTGTCCCGCCTGATCGTGGCGGGCGCAACTGAGAGCCGCTCCGCCAGCCACTCTACGGTCACCGGCCGCTCGGCCGCATCGACGATCTCAACGATCGCGCGCAGCCGCTCCTCACGGCGGTTGCCGTCGGGCTCGCTCAGGCGCTTTTCACCGTTACTTGACACTTCCGGCCACGATGCCGTCGACGATGTAACGGTTGAGGAAGAACACGATCACCGCGGGCACTCCGATCGCCACGATCGCGCCGGCATTGATCATCGTGTAGGGCACGACGTGACGGCCGGCGAGCGCTGAGAGCGCAACGGTCAGTGGCTGCGTCGTGTTGGTGCTGCTCAGCACCAGCGGAAAGATGAACTGCCCCCAGCCGAACAGGAAGGTGATGATCGCAACCGCGGCCATTCCCGGGCGCACGATCGGCAGCACGATGCGGCGGAAGATCTGGAGGGTGGTGGCGCCGTCGATCGCGGCGGCCTCCTCGATGCTCGCGGGCAGCGCCTGGAACATGTTGTACATAATCCACATAGCGAGCGGCAGAAAACCCGAGGTGTAGACGAAGATGATTCCGATGTACGTGTTCACCAGGTGCGTGCTGGTGAGGATCTCGTAGATCGGGATCAGCGTCGCGTACACGGGCAGCGTCAGCGTCGCCAGCACGATCCAGAAGAGGAAGCCGCGCAGGCGGAAGCGCAGCCGCGCAAACGCGTAGCCGCCGATCGTGGCGAGCACCAGCGTCAGCAGCGTTGCTCCCAGGCTCTCGATCGAGGAGTTGAGCAGCGCCCGGCCGACACCGCCGGCGGTCGAGGCGGCCGAGGGGCCGATGCCGAAGATCGCCTCGTAGTTACTGAAAACGAAGTGCGTCGGAAACCAGGTCGGCGGGCTGCTCGTTGCCTGTGCATTGGTCTGGAGGCTGGTGTTCAGCGCCCAGTAGACCGGGAACAGCGACCAGAGCAGTAGGAAACCTATGCCGATGCCGCGCACCCAGCCGAAGCGCTTGCGTGAGCGGCGGCCGTGCAGTGTCAGTTCGGCCGCGGCCGTGGTCATCAGAATTCCACCTTGCGATAGATGACCTTCACCGCAAGCAGTGACAGCGCGATCGTGGTCACGGTCGCCAGCAGCGACAGCGCATAACCGTCGCCGAAGTTCAGGTTGCCGAAGGTGATCTGGTAGGTCTCACTCATCAATGAGGAGCCCGTCGTCGCACCGGCGTTGAGCACATACACCTGGTCGAAGATGTTCAGTGACATCACCAACCCCTCGACCACGGCGATCGCCAGCGCCGGCCGGATCAGCGGCAGCGTGATGCGCTTGATCGCCTGCAACTTATTGGCGCCGTCGACGTCGGCGGCCTCGTAGAGCTCGGAGGGGATCGCCTGTAGCGAGGCGAGTACGAGGATCGCCGCGAGCGGCGTTATCTGCCACACCTGCACGAGCGATATGAAGAAGATTGTCTGGATCTGGTGGGTGCCGATCCACAGCTGATAGTTGTTGATCACCCCGATCGTCTTCAGCGTTGAGTTGAGCACGCCGAAGGTGGGGTCGTAGATCCATGACCAGATGACGCCCTCGACGACACCTGGGAGTGCCCACGGCAGCACCATCAGCGCGAGCACGATCCCGCGCCCGCGGAAGTTGCGCTGCAGCAGCAGCCCAAAGTAGACGCCGAGTGCCACTGACAACACAACCCCGAAGATCACGTAGATGCCGGTGTTCACCAGCGCGTCGCGGACCTGCGAGTTGTTGAAGACGTCCGTGAAGTTCGCGAACCCGGCAAAGTGGGTTGGCGGGTCGAGCGCGTCGTTGTGCACGAACGCGCCGTACACGGTCTTGACCGTCGGATACAGCGCGAGCGCGCAGATGAACACCAGCAGCGGCGCGATCATCGCGTATGGCAGGGCGGTCTCGCCCTTGCCGCGCTTGATCGCTTGCGGCTTGGGCGCTGCCCGCTGGCCCGGTCTGCGCAGTATTCCGCTCAACGCGCTCATTGGTTACTGAAAAGCTTTCATCCCTCGGGAAGGCCGGGGCTGGGGCCGCAAAAGCAAAGCGGCCCCAGCACCAATCCGATCTCAGCCTCCGAGGCTCTTCACTGTCGAGGCGATCGCGTTGATCGCCGATGCCACTGACTCACTACCTGCTGCGGCCTCGTGGATGTTGGTGTAGACCGCGTTTGAGAACTGCGAGTACCACGGCGGGGCGCCGGCCGGGAAGATCGGCTTCGCGTGGTTCTCGATCAGCGACTGCAGGGTCGCTGCACCCGGGACCTTGCCGGACTTGACCAGATCGGCCAGGCCGCCACGGTTGGCCGGCAGCGGGAAGGTCTGGATCACGTCCTTGGAGCCATCGGCGCCGGCGAAGGCAGCCTGGTTGGCCGGCTTCTCCATCCACTTCATGAACTCCACCGCGGCCGCCACGTGCTTGGCCTCGACGGGAATGCCGATGCCGTCCGGGTTGCCGAGGTTCGAGCCAACACCGCTCGCGCCCGGGGTCGGGATGTACTTCATCTGACCGACGACCTTGGACTCCGACGGCACGTTGTAGATCGTGCCGAGGTCACCCGAGTAGTCGGAGAACGCGCTGGCGGTCAGGCCGTGGGCCTGATCGGCCTCGAGCGCCTGGTAGTCCTGCTCGTTCAGGTTCGCCTTGGGCACCAGGCCGGTCTTGTAGGCGTTGATCATCCAGGTCATCGCCTTGTAACCCGCCGAGGACGGCGAGGTGAACAGCGGCTTGTAGCTGGCGCTGAGCACGTTGCCACCGAACGCGGCAGTCATCTCATACCAGTAGGTCGAGAGGCCTTCGGCCGCGGCGAACGGGATGTCCAGCGGGTGCTTGGCCGACGTCTTGGCGGCGATCGCCTTGAGGTCGGTCTCGTACTTCGCGAGCGTCGTCGGGTCCTTGGTGACCCCAGCCGCCTTCAGATCCTTCTCGTTGATGGTCGTGACCAGCAGCGAGCCGTCCATCGGCATCCCCATCAGCTGGCCGTTGCGAATGAACGCCGGCGCCTGCGGGAACTGCGACCTCACGCTCGAGAGCGGGAAGTACTTGTTGAGCGGCATGAACCACTTGGTCGCGTAGTACTCGCCGACCTTCGACCAGTCGACGTCGGCGACATCAGCGAAGTAGCTGTGTGCCTGCGCCGCTGCGGCGATCTTGGTCTGCAGCGAGTCCCACTGCACGTAATTCCAGTTGACTTTGATGCCCGTCTGCGCCGTGAACTTGGCCAGGTCGGCCTTCGGCGCCGGATAGGCGATCGCCACGTTGATCGTGGTCCCCTTGAGTGAGGACGACGCGATGGTCGCCTTGTGGGCGCTCGCGCCGGTGGCTGCGACGGCGCTGATTGCGAGTGCTCCCGCCGCCACTGCCGCGATACCGAATCGCTGTTTGCGTCTCATTTACCTGCTCCTCCCGATACTTCGAGTTGACTTACTGAACTGGTCCGGTGTTTTCTGCAACCGGTGCCGCCTGGCGGTACGCGGTCGCGATATCCAGGTAGGTGGCCGCGATCCTACGTGCGGCCTCCTCCTCGTCGATCTCTTCCTTGACGACTGCGGCGATCGCGTCGGTCCACAGGGTCCGTCCCACCGCAAAACCGACAAAGCCCTCCGTCGCCGCCGCGACCTGCACCCAGCGCACGACGCTGTCGCGGTCCTGGCCGCGGCCCAGCACCAGGCAGCCGAGCTCGGCGGTGGCCGAGCCGGCGGCTGCGATTGCCGTGGCCGCGTCAAGATTGGTGTTGCCCTCGAGCTTCCACCAGTCGGGGCGCAGGCCCTCGGCGGCGAGCTCGTTGATCGCGTTGAGCGTCAGTGCCGGGCGGAGCTCCTCGATCGAAACGATCCGCCGTGCGCGGCGCTCTGCTCGGGGGTCGGCGGCACGAGCAGCTCGAGCATGAAGCGGCGGTTGGTGTCGCGCAGGTGCTCCTGAAGCAGTACGAGCTGCGTACGCGAGCGGCGGTTGAGCTCGGCGTCGCCGGCGACGTTGTAACGGACGAGCGCCTTGACGGCGTCCGGGTCGAGAAGGTCGATCGCCTGGCGGAAATCGTCGCCGTGCTCGAACAGGAACTCGGCCTTGCCGCTCTGCTCCGCCGGGATCACGATCGGCAGCCCCTTCTGCTTGGCATCCCGGATCGCATCCACGCCGTACTCCTCATCGAGCAGCAGCATCGGGTTCTCGCCGGGCTCGAGCTGGTCACGTGCCTGGTCGAGCGCCTGCACGCAGAGGCGCTTCAGGCGGCGTGCCGTCGGTTCGATCTCCTGTTCGGGGACGCCCAGCGACGCGAGCCAGCCGCGCAGCGAGTTTCGATGGTCTACAGCGAGGATCAACGTGCTCATCGTTGCGCGGTCTCGTTTGTGATCTGTTGGCTGTGGATGTCGGGCAGCGCTCTTTGCATGTCGTCCGGGTTAAGCGCGCCTGCGGTGGGAGCCTTGAGGCTTGCGAGGGCCGCCGCAGCGCCTTTTGTGAGTGCCTCTTCGAAGCGGCTCTTTGTCGAGGCAGCGCAATTGCGAGGGCGGCCGAGAAGGCGTCGCCGGCGCCGATCGGGTTGCCGGCGGCGGTTGGGTGGGTGACCCGCCAGACGCCGTGTTCGTTGAGGCCGATCGCGCCGTCGGAGCCGAGCGTGACGATCACGTTCTGGGCTCCTTGTGTGTGCAGGTCGCGGGCGCCTTCGACGATGTCGTCCTCGGTTGTGAGTTCACGGTCGAGCGTCTGCTCGAGCTCGCCGCGGTTGAGCTTGGCAACCAGGGGGGCTTGGTTTTGCGCGGCCCGCATGGCCGCGCCGCGGGCGTCGAGGATGACTGGAACCCGGTGGCTGTTCGCCTTCTGGCAGAGGTTGGCAAGCGACTCGTTGGGCGTCCCGGGCGGCAGGCTGCCGGCGATCACGACCATGCCGGCATCGCGTAGCAGAGTGCCGAAGTGCAGCTCAAAGCCAGTCCACTCGGCCTCTGTGATCTGTGGGCCAGCCTCGTCGAAAGCGGTGGCAGTGCCGTCCTTCGCGGTGACGGTCACGGTCTGGCGCGTGGCGCCAGAGACCGGGAAGAGCGCTGAGTTGAGGCCGGCGCCGGCGAGTTCGCTGGCCGCCGAGTCGAGCGTCGCATCGCCGATCAGCCCAGTGATCAGCGTCTTGGCGCGCAGCGCGTCGAGCGTGCGTGAGACGTTGACCCCCTTGCCGCCGATATGGGAGAAGACCTTGCCGACCTTGTGCACGGCACCCACCTCGAGGTGGTCGATCTCGTACGTGCGATCGATCGCGACGTTCGCGGTGACGGTGACGATCACGCCAGTGCTCCTGCGGTTCGTTGGTGTGCGGTCGCGAACGCGATCGCGACCGCTCCGCGCAGTGACGCGTCGGCCCCAAAGCGTGCGCGCACGATCCGGGGCGGGATCGGAGCGGCCTGCTGGGTCAGGTCCTGGATGCGCTCGAGGATTCCCGAGTCGCCCGCGTACGTAGCCCCCGCCGAGCGAGACAACGCTCGGGTTCAGCACCGCGCACATGTTCACGATCATCACCGCGATCCCGGTCCACAGCTCGTCGATGAACTCGCGGGCTGCCGGGTTGGTTGCGGTCAGCTCGAGAGTTTCTGCAACAGATGCCGGAAGGCCCTTGTCGGCGAGTCGGCGGGCAGCGCCGGCGCCGCCAAAGTAGGCCTCGAAGGGACCGATGCCGTCGGCCGCCATGCGGGCTTCGGGGCGGCCGCGGAAGAGCGTGTAGCCGACCTCGCCGGCGGCGTCTTCGGCCCCGTTCAGGAAGCGGCCGCCGCAGACGATGCCGGCGGAGATGCCCGAGCCGAGGTTCAGGTAGATCGCATCATCGACGTTTTTCAGCGAGCCCCAGGCCATCTCGGCCTGCGCGGCCACGTGCACATCGTTGCCGATCGTCGCCGGCAGGTCCGGGAAGGCTTTGGCTATGGCTTCCGGGATGCGGAGCTTGGTCCAGCCCGGAACGTTTGTGGCCAACTCGACGCGGTCGTCGTGGGTGTAGCCCATCGTCGAAACGCCGATCGCCTCCAGGTGGTCGCCCGCGTTGGTGGCGGCGGTGTAGACCTGATGCGCGAGCTCGAGCGCGCGGGCGAGCACCGACTCGGCCCCCTCCGACGCGTTGGTCGGAGCGGTCGCGAGCCGTGTCACCTCGCCGTCGCGCGCGCCGACGCCGGCGGCGAGCTTGGTCGCGCCGATATCGAGTGCCAGAACTGCAGTGCCCGCAGGCGGCACTTGGCCTACCTGTCTCCCGCGAGGACAACCGACCGCGTTATGTGCGGCGGCTGGTCGGGGTTGATGCCGCGGAGGTCGACGAGGCCCTCGGCGAAGCGGTGGATGCGAACGAGTTCGGCCAGCGGGTCGCCCTCACCACGAACCAGACGGGCGCCGGTGGCAAGGATCTGATCGTCGATCGACGGCTCCTGGTCGTCGAGGATCCAGACAAGGCTGCGCTCGTTGATCGCCGAGATCGGGCCGTGGCGGTACTCCATCGTCGCGTAGGCCTCACTCCAGGTCGCGAGGATCTCACGGAACTTGAGCGCCGCCTCCTGGGCGATCGCCGAGCCGACGCCACGGCCGAGGAAAACGAACTGCTTGATGTCCCCGGCCCAGTCGGGCAGCGTCTCGGTCAGGTAGCGCTCGGCCTTTTGGGCCGAGGCTTCGACGTCCCAGCCATATGCGCCGAGCAGCAACGCCAGCACGGTCGTGGCAAAGCGTGTCTGCACGACCGACTGCTCGTCGGCGAAGGGCAGGTCGAGTTCCTTGGTGAGGTGCTCACCGACCGGCGAGCCGGCTTCACCGACGATCCCGAGCACCGAGCGTCCGCGCGGAATCGTGCTGAGCGCGTCGACGATCTCCGTCGTGGTGCCCGAGCGCGAGATCGCGATCAGCTCATCCCAGGCGCGATCGGCCGGGACCTCTGATCCGGGGAACGCGTCGGTCTCCCCGTACCCCTGACGCTCGCGGTAGATGGCCACAGCCTGCGCCACGTAAAGGGAGGTTCCGCAGCCCAGGATCCCGACCCGGGCCCCGTCAGCCGGGAAGCTTTGAGCGAAGTTCGTCCGTGAGTGCTTGCGCCTGGCGCCAGACGGACGGCTGACTGGCGAGTTCTGTGGAGAAGTGGGTCACGAAACGGCATGTAATCACAACTCGCGCAGAAATCGAACATTATTTGCGCATTAAGCGCGCAGGCCGGAATCAGCCGTCTGCGAGCAGTCCGTTGAGCGGGCCGAGCAGGCGCCGGGACCGATGGGAGACCCCCGGTAGCGCCAGCAGCCGGTGGGTTGGGGGCTGGTTGTTCTGGAGGCGTCGCAGCTGCTCGAGCGCGATCGGACGCCAGAGTTTGTCGACCACTTTGTGCGGTTCGGTATCGGCGATATCGGCCGGAATTGTGCTGAGGTGCTCCGCCCACAAGCGGATGCGGGTGTTGCGCGCGAGCTGCTCCGAGTCGGTGACGACGTTCATCTCGGTGTCGTTGAAGAGCGAGTGCGCGTTGAGGTTCGCCGAGCCGACTGTCAGCCAGCGGTCATCGACGATCCCGACCTTCGCGTGTATGTAGAGGCGGTCGTCGCGCTCGCCTGAGAGCGAGCGCAGGGTCGATACCAGCAAGCGGTCGTTGCCGGCGTCGGCGTCCTCGAGCACCGAGCCTGGCCGAGCGTGTCGTCCTGGCCGTTGTTCGCTTTTGTCGGCAGCATGATCACGAGGCGGAAATCGGCGTGCGGTGGGTCGCGCAGCTTGTCGGCCAGCAGCTCGGTGATCTCGGGCGCCCAGAGGAACTGGTTCTCCAGGTAGATGAAGCGCTCGGCGTTGCGCAGGGCGCGAACGTAGGACTCGAGGACGCGGAAGTCCCCGTTCGGGAGTTGGTCGTACATGTTCTCCGCGACCGTGCGGACGATCTGCACGGTGTGCTCGCCGGTTGGCGCGGGCGGCCGCCGGCACGTCGAGCTGTTCGCCTGTGAGTTCGCCCCAGCGCATCGTGAAGTGCTGCGCCACGTCTGCCACAGCGGGTCCCTTGAGCCGCGTGGTCACGTCGTGCCAGCCGAGCCGCCGGCGTGCCGGGTGATCGCTCGTGTCCCAGCGGTCGCCGGCCATGTCGGTCATGTCGATCCCCCCGACGAATGCGAGCTCGCCGTCGATGACCAGCGTCTTCTCGTGATGGCAGTGGAACGGGTGCTCCCGCGGATCCGTCTGGCACTTGATCTTCGTCGCGCGTGTGAGCTCCTCCACCCCCGTTTCCACCTCCTTGCGGGTCGGATGGAAGATCGGCACCGGGCGCGCCAGCCCAGACCAGCACGCGCACATCCAGTTGCTTCAGCCGCCTTGGCGAGCAGCGCGCCCACGGATTTGCTTTTGGTACCACCACGTTTCAGCTCGAAGCCAGGTGTGATGTACCAGCCGGTCACCCAGATGGATTCGTTCGCGTTCTGGATCGCGTTTGCGATCGCTTCAAAGGCGTCCGCCCCATCGATCAGAACCTCCAGTTCACAGCCTTGACGAGGCGGCGGATCGTTTTGCGCCCACCAGCCTTGGTCGGGCTCGAGCGCGTGTAAGCTGGTGGTGCTTGGCCAGACGGCGGCGGTGCTTCCACATCACCGCGTGCTCGAGCTGGTCGCCGACCAACGTGTCGACTGAGGTCATGCCGCGCGCCATTTCGGAGAACGGGCCACGGGCACCAACATTGCCCAGTCGCGCGCGCTAAGCAATCAGGGCCGCCCGGTGTCGCCCGTGCAGCGGGTTGGTCCTGGCGGGGACTCAGGTCGGGCGCCCAGGCTCACTCGACACGGATCGTTACGGAGGCAGCGAGCTCTGGCCAGTCAGCGATCGCTTCGTAGCGTTGCTGCGCACGCGATACGTAGCTCGCCGCCGCGGCTGTGCCGCGGACCATCGCCGCCACCGGATCGCCATCGTCCAAGAGACCGCTGATGACTCCTGCGGCGAAGACGTCGCCCGCGCCGACCGCGTTGTCAACCTGGACGGGCAGCGGTTCGACCATCACAGTCCTCTCGCCGTCGAGGGTGGCGCTGCCCTCTGCACCACATGTCACGATCACAGTCCCCGCGCAGCGATCGCGGAGCGCGCCGAGGATGTCTGCGATTTGTCGTTGACCTGTTAGCGCCTCGGCTTCATCCCGGTTGGGGAGAAACACGTCCACTCGACCTGGAGGATCTCGTCGAGACCCTCGGCCGGAGGTGATCCCGTACCCCATCCTGGATCAAAGACCGTCAGCACGCCGCGACGCCTGTGCTTCTGCCAACAGGGCCGAGGCGGAAGCCAGGTCGATGCCGGGCAGGTTTGACGTCCCCACCAGCGCGATCGCTCTGGACCGATGTGCATCGCATCCTCGTGCTGGTGCAAGTCGCTCGACGCTGAGGCTCGCGGACGACACCGAGATCCGTGATGAAGGCACGCTCACCGTCATCACGAACAGCTGCGATCGCCAAAGCCGTCTGTCCCGGCACGACTTTGAACGCGTCGAGTGCCGATGCCCTCGGCGTCGAGCGTCTCACGGATGTGACTCCGGGCTCATCGTCTCCGACGACGGCCATCGAGCTGGGTCGACAGACCGAAGCGCACCGCGGCCCGCGCGAGGTTGGCGCCCTGGCCGCCGATCTGCTCGGATCGGCTGGTGGCGAGCACCTCCTCGCCCCAGCGCGGAATCTCGGGAACGCCCTTCATCATCAGGTCGATGAGGACGTTGCCGACCACCCACAGGTCGGTGCTCCCGCCTCCGCGATCGTTCGGAACGGCTGCGCTCATCAATAATTCATCGCGCGGTAGTAGCGACGCGTCGTGAGCGGGTGATCGCGCATCACCTCAAGGTGCGCGCTGACCCGCTCGAGCACCGTTGCGAGCAGAGCCGGCCCCATCAGCGCACGCAGCTCATCGGGCAGAGCGAGCAATCCCATGTCAGCGGTATCGATCGTCATGACGCGATCGGTGTGCCCGTGCACGAACGTGTCGACCCGGTCCATCAGCGGTCGCAGATCGCCCTCGTCCTTGAGCAGCAGGCAGTTGACGCCGGGCTCGAGCAGCTCGAGCGGCCCGTGGAAGAAATCGGACGCATTCACGGGGCGCGTCAGGATCCACTGCATCTCCTCGAGGATGCACATGCCGTAGTACATAGCCTCGGCCCAGCCACCGCCCGCGCCCAGGATCATGTGGAACGGAGCCTCGGCGATCCGCGTGGCGACCTCCGGAGCACGCGGCTCGAACCCTTCCTTGGCCTGCAGCAGAGCCTCGGGCAGACGACGGGCGGCGACCAGAAGCTCGGAGAAGTTGCCGATTTCCCCGCGGGCGCTCATCACCGACAGGGCGATGAAGATCGACTGGATGTAATAGGACTCCGAGGAGTTGTCGTCGCCGACCGGGTTGGTGAAGTTGTGGTCGGCTTGCGCAGCCAGCGGGCTGTCAGGCGTACCGGTGAGCGTGATCACCGTCGCGCCCGCATTCCGGCAATGTTGCAGCGCCTCCACCGTCTCCGGCGTGTCGCCCGAGCGCGACGGCATCACCACGATCGATCGCTCCGACAGCCAGCCCGAGCCGGCGACCACAAGCTCGGCCGCGTGCTCGACCCTGGTCGGGAAGCTGGAGCGCTTTGCCATCAGTTCGGCTGCCGGCCACATCAGGATTCCAGCTCCGCCCGAGGCGACGAACAGCAGGTTGTCACTGCCGCGCTTCACCAGATCTTCGATCAAGCCGTGCAGTTCTTCGGCGCACACCACGGCCCCACGCTGGTTCTCGAGGAACTTGGCCTCGTCGAAGTTCAACATGCTGGTTCCTTTTCTTGTTGATGTTTCATCGTCGAGTGACAGCGCGCTCTGGAATGCGCCGCCAACGCAGCTGCTGCGTGTACGGCTCACGCGGCGAATCGAGGACGTCCTGGACAGTCCCGGCCTCGACGACCTTGCCGCGATGCATCACCACGACCTCGTCAGAGATGTGGCGAACGAGCGCGAGGTCATGCGAGATCATGAGAACGCCGATGCCGAACTGATCGCGCAGGTCGGCGAGCAGATTGAGGATCTGAGCCTGGGTGGAGACGTCGAGCGCAGAGACCGGCTCGTCCAGCACCAGCATTTCCGGCTCAGCTGCGAGAGCACGGGCGATCGCCGCGCGCTGGCATTGCCCGCCGGAGAGCTGCCGGGGCCGGCTCGTCCCCAGGCGTTCGGCAAGGCCGACGGCGTCGAGCAGCTCCGACACGCGCGCGTCGATCTTCGACTTCTCGACCCGTCCGTGGTGCCGGATCACCTCGGCGATGCCCGCGCCGACCGGCTGGCGAGCATCGAGGGACAGGAACGGATTCTGGAAGACCATCTGCATCAGCCGGGCGCGCTCGCGGCGCTGCTTCAGGTTGGGTCTCACCGGAAGCGCCCTGCCGTCGACGCAGGATCTCGCCCGACGTTGGAGTCTCGAGGCCGACGATCATCCGCGCGACCGTCGTCTTGCCGGAGCCGGTCTCGCCGACGATGGCGACGGACGCACGAGGCCGAACCTCGAGGTTCACGTCGCTCACGGCGGCAAGCGGCGTCGCGCGCCCCAGGAAGCCCGAGCGGAGCTGGAAGGTCTTCGAAAGGTGCTTGACCTCTAGGTGCATTCGCTGTCCTCCTCGCTCACGGCCAGAGCGATGTCCGCCTCGGACTCGACTCGTGAACTCGCGCTCAGGCGCGCGGCGCCCTCCTCCGCTCGGAAGCACCGCGCGACTCCGCCGTCCACGGCCACCAGTGGCGGCATCTGTGTGCGGCATTCGGGCAGCACGTACGGGCAGCGCGGGTGAAATGCGCATCCCGCGGGCGCGTCCATCGCGCTGATCGGCGTTCCGTGGATGACCGGCAGCCGCTGCGACCGCGAATCCACCCTCGGACGCGCCGCCAGCAGTCCCATCGTGTACGGATGCCTGGGATCTTCGAAGATCCGCTGACCGCTGCGGACCTCGACGATCCGGCCGGCGTACATGACGCAGACGCGGTCGCAGATCGCGTTCGCCAGCGCCAGGTCGTGGGTGATGAACAGGACCGCCAGGCCCCGCTCCCGGCGCAGGCGATCCAGCAGCCGCACGATGCCCGCCTGGGTGGTCACATCCAGAGCGGTCGTCGCCTCGTCGGCCAGCAGCACGGCGGGCTCGACCGAGAGCGCACCGGCGATCATGACGCGCTGCAGCATGCCGCCCGACATCTCGCCGGGGTACTGGTGAATTCGACGCTCGGGCTGGTCGATACCGACGGTGTCGAGCAGCTCGATGGCGCGGGTCCTGGCCTCAGCCCGACTGAGGCCCTTGTGCACGCGAAGCCCCTCCGTCAGGTGGTCCTCCACGCGCCAGAGCGGGTCGATGAACGCCCGCGGATCCTGGAAGATCATGCCGATCGACGGCTGCACCTCGCGGCGACGGCGGCGATTCATCGCCAGCAGGTTCTCGCCGCGCAGCAGCACCTCACCGGACACGGCGGCGCCCGGCAGGCAATGCGTCCGCGATCGTGCGCGCCGTCATCGACTTGCCGCTGCCGGACTCGCCGACCAGCCCGACGATCTCGCCGGCGCCGACCTCGAGGTCGACGTCGACCACGACGGGACGTAGCTGCGATCCGACACGCAGTGACGTCGACACCCGCTTGAGCTCCAGCGTGACATCGCGGGCAGCGCCCGGCGCCTCAGGAACCGGTCATCGGCGCTCCTCCGCGTCCGCGGTTGTACTCGAGGATCCAGTCGGCCACGAAGTTCAGCGGAACGACCAGGAGGATGATCGCCAGCGCCGGGAAGATCACGCCGGTGGCCGACTGGAAGACGCCCTGATTCGCGTTCTCGAGCATGCTGCCCCAGTCGATCTGCGGGGGCTGCGCTCCCAGCCCGAGGAACGACAGCGCAGCGAGGTCCAGCAGCGCGTAGGCGAAGTACAGCGTCGTCTGGCTCACGAGGATGCGCCCGATGTTGGGGGCCACGTGCAGCACGAGGATCCGCCACGAGCCATAGCCCTGCAGGCGACATGCCTCGACGTAGGGCTTCTGGCGCTCGACCAGACAGGCGGATCGCACCACGCGCCCCATCAGCGGGATGTAGGTGACCGTGACCGCAAACACCGCCGAGTAGAAGCTCGTGCCGAACGTCGCGACGATCACGATCGCGAGCAGCAACGCCGGGAACGCGAAGATCAGGTCGAAGACGCGCGATATCCCGATGTCAGCCCATCCACCGGTGTAGGCCGCCGCGAAACCGAGCGGCACCCCGACGACGAACGCGATCAAGATGACGATCGTCGGCCCCAGCAGTGAGAGCCGCGCTCCGTACAGGATCCGCGACAGGATGTCGCGTCCGGCGCTGTCCTGGCCGAACAGATGTGCTGCGCTCGGCCCGGCGTACGGGTTCAGCAGATCCGGGGTGTTCGGGTTATACGGCGCGAGCAGCGGCGCGAAGATCGCGCACACGACGATCACCACGAGCAGCACGACGCTGACGCCGACGACGACCTTCGGCAGCCCGCTGAGCAGCCGGCTCGCGTAGCGCTTGTGCCGCAGGTCCTCGGCGGGTTCGAGAAGGAGGTCGAGCCCGGGATCGGTCGTCGTCATGCCCTGCCTCCGGCGAGCCTCACGCGCGGATCGATCACGCCATACAGGAGGTCGACGATCAGGCTGATGAACAGGAACTCGGCCGTCACGAGCAGCGCGATTGCCTGGACGACGGCGTAGTCCTTGCCCTGCACCGACTCGACGAGCAGCGTGCCGAGCCCGTTGAGACCAAAGGCGTACTCGATGACGATGGCGCCACTCAGCAGGTAGCCGATCTGCGCCCCGATGATCGTCACCACCGGGATCATCGACCCGCGAAGCGCGTGCTTGGCGACGACTCGTCGCCGCGAGAAGCCCCGAACCTCGGCGCCAAAGACATGGTCGCTCTCGAGCTCACCGATCACGGCGGAGCGCGTGATCCTGCTCACGAGCGCCAACGACGACAGCGCCAGGGCGATCGCCGGGAGTGTGAGATGGTCGAGTCTGGTGAGCAGACTGCCCGGTGTCACCACCCCCCTCCGCGGGGAACCACGCGAGGTCGACACCGAACACAACCGCGAGGACAACCCCGGTGACGTAGGTCGGAATCGCGGTGAAGGTCAGCGACCCCAGCGTGGCTGACAGGTCAAATGGACCGTTGCGAACCACGCCGCTGAGCACTCCGAGTGCGACGCCGAAGATCACCATCAGCACCACGGCGTATGCCGTCAGCAGCAGCGTGAGGGTGATGCGCGGTGCCAGAACCGACGCGACCGAGGAATGGGCCGCGATCGATTCGCCGAAGTCGCCGTGCAGCAGGTGGCCGAGCCAGATCACGTACTGGTCCGGCAGGGAGTGGTTCAGCCCGTAACGGGCGTTGAAGTACTTGATCGTGGCGGCGTTGGGCGCGTGGCCACCGTTCAGCAGCGTTGCTGGATTCCCTGGTCCGACGTGCAACAGGAAGAACACGATCACCGTCGACGCAAGCAGCACGCCGACGGTCGTGGCGAGCCGGATGCCTACGTACCTCAGCATGCAACAGATTGAGCCAGCGCCACGGCGTTCTTCTGAGGGTCGACCGTGATCTTCCCGGCTCCGGGAAAGCTGTCACGGTCCATCGCATTGGGAAGTCCTCGAGGCCAAGTCGATGCGTGATCACGCCATCCAAGACCACTCGACCGCTGGCCAGAAGATCGATCGCGCGCTGGTGCGTGTTCGGGTTGTTCAACGAGCCGACGATCCGAAGCTCGTCCTCGTTCACCCTGAACGGGTTCACCGAGAGCCTCTCCTGCTCGGGATAGACGCCGAACAGGACCACCGTTCCGCCGCGTCGCACGAGTCCGATCGCCCACTCGGCGGTTTGCGTCCGGCCACTTGCCTCGATCACCACGTCAGCCGCCGGGTCGCGCAGATCCGCTGAGCACCGCGACCGCCTCTTCGGGGCCACAGGTGAGATCGGCCCCTGCCGCGATCGCGTGATGCCGTCGCGCGGAATCAGGCTCGACGGCGAGGATCGTTCCAGCTCCCTGGATACGCGCGAGCTGAATCAGCAGACAGCCGATCGGCCCGGCGCCGAGCACGACAACGAGGTCGCCCAGCCCGATGCGTGCCTGGTCGATCCCGCGGACGCAGCAGGCCAGCGGCTCCACCAGCGACCCATCGTCCACCGAGACGGTCTCCGGCAGCCGGTAGGCGTTGGTGGCGGGCACGGCCGCAAACTCGGCGAAGCCCCCGTTGCGGGTGATCCCGAGCGGCGAGAGCCCCGAGCAGAGGTTGGTCTCGCCCCGGCGGCAGAAGAAGCAGGTGCCATCGACGATGTTCGGGTCTACGGCGACCCTGTCGCCGCATTGCGAGCTCCGTCACCTCGGAGCCGACCTCGACGACCGCACCACTGAACTCGTGACCCAGAACGACAGGCCACGCAGCCGGAGCCTCGCCCCGGAAGATGGCGCGGTCGGTCCCGCACATGCCGCATGTGGCGACCTGAACGATCACCTCATCTGGGGCGCGCTGTGGCTCCGGCATCTCTACGAGCTCGAATACGCCCGGCTGCGTCAGAACTGCGGCTCTCACAGCTCGGCCTCCACCGGCTCGAGCAGGTTCGCGGTGCGACCTGTCGTGTCGATTCCGGCCGCGGCCGGCAGGTCATGCCGGCGCCTGAGCACGCTGAAGGTGAACATCTCACCGAGGTGGTAGTCACGAGCCGCCAGCACACAGCGCCCGTCCCTGGTCACGCAGCGCTCGTTCACGTAGAGCCACGGACCGTCGGGAAGCGTGTGGTCTGCCAGCTCGTCCTCGGGCTGGGGACGGTCCACCGCCTGGATGTGCGCCGACGAGGCAATGATCACCTGGCCGCATCGGTCCAGCAGATCAACCACCGATCCACTCCAGTCGACATCGGACACGTCTCTGTCGAGCACGGAGGCATCGATGATGTTCACGGAATAGATGACGGTCTTCCCGTCGCACTCCCGCAGGCGCCGGGTTTCGATGACCTTCGCGGCCCGCGCGAACGCCCAGCGCCACCCGTTCCGCTTCGGTCGCCCTGCGCTGGTTCACGCTCAGAACCACGGTCGAGACCTCGTGACCGAGCGCACGCATCATGTTGGTGAGGCTCTCGAACTGCGTGATC
This sequence comes from uncultured Conexibacteraceae bacterium, assembly GCA_963844665.1. GTDB lineage: Bacteria > Actinomycetota > Thermoleophilia > Solirubrobacterales > Solirubrobacteraceae > Palsa-465. The sequence goes on along the minus strand of CAWJPB010000003.1, from coordinate 7,775 downwards.
GGGCGCTCGGGCTCGAGCTCGGTCGTCACCGAGACGAACCGGCCCTTGCCGGGACGCACCTCGACGACGCCCTCCTGTTCGAGCAGCTTCATGGCCTCCCGGATCGTCGAGCGGCTGACACCAAGCCGGTCGGCGAGCACGAACTCGTTCGGCAGCCTGGCTCCGACCGTCAGACCTTCGGCGTGCAGTGCCTCGACAATCGCGTCGCGCGTCTGCTGGGGCAGAAGGTGGCGCCCCTCGCCCGGACCACCTGCGCGCGGCGCGCGACCGAGGCCGTTGCCGTCTGGGTGCTTGGTTAGTCGCGTCGCCATTGCCGCATCAGTCCATGTAGCTGCCGCCGTTGATGGCGACGCTCTCACCTGTGATCGAGGCTGCGTTGTCGCTGGCCAGGAAGAGGATCAGAGCGGCGACCTCCTCCGGCGTCTGGTCACGTCGCTGCGGCGTGTCGGCGCGGTGATTGGCGATGACCTGCTCGCGCGTCAGCCCGAGCAGCTCCCCCTCCCAGCCGATCTCACGATCCTGCATGCCGGTGTCCACATAGCCGGGGCAGACACTGTTCACACGAATCTCCTGCGGCGCCAGCTCACAGGCCATCGCCTGTGTCAGGCCGACGACGCCGAACTTCGCGGCGATGTAGTGCGCCAGGAGTGGCACTCCGCCACGCTTGCCGGCCATCGAGGCCACGTTGACGATCGCGCCACCGCCACCCTGGCTCACCATCTGCCGCGCGGCGACCTGCCCACCGATCAAGGCCCCACGGAGATTCACATCGAGGTTCCAATCGATCTCCTCATCGGTGAGATCGAGGAAGTGCGCCATCGTCGATACGCCGGCCGACGAGACCCAGGTCGTGAGCGGGCCGAGGTCCGAGACGGCTTGCGCGCAGGCGCCCTCGATCGACGCTCGGCTGCGCACGTCCACCTCGTAGGCGGCTGCGTTTTCGAGCGACTCCGCGACGGCTCGCGCAGCCTCGACGTCGACGTCAGCCACGGCCACAGAGTGGCCGGCTGCGGCAAACGCCCTGGCGGTCGCGGCGCCAATGCCCGCTCCGGCGCCAGTAATCATCACGGTCAACGCTTTCTCCCTTTCGTCAATGCCACGTTTCAGCTTCGGCTCGCCGGGGCTCCACGGACGCTTGGCGCCCGCAGAGCCCCCGGAACCTGAGACGCTATGCCGCGTCCCTGGTCAGATCAACCGAAGGACACCTGGTCAGGGAAGTCCTGATAGACGAATACCTGCGTCTGCGTGTAGCCATGCAGGTTGGACGGCGCAACCATCACCAGCGGATCCGAGTACATCGGGATGTACACGTTGTCCTTGGTCACCTGCTTCATCAGCGCGATGGTCGCGTTGACCTGAGCGGTGCTGCCGTTCTTGGTCGCCGCCCATTGCTTACGCAGCTTGTTCCAGGTCGGCGAGTAGTAACAGGAGACGTCCGAGTAGACGCTGGCCAGCGGCGGCACGAGTTCCGCGGACGGTGCCGGGAAATCGGGGTTCCACCAGTTGGTCAGAGCATCGACCGTCCGCGGGCATTTGCCGCTGTAGCTCACGTTGCCGAACGAGGCCGGAGTGAGCTTGTCCATCTTCACGTTCAGCCCGATCGAGCTGCCGACCTGCTGGAGCTCCGCACCCACCGTGTCCGAGGTGAGCGACTGCTCGATCGCGATGTTCACCGTCTCGCCCTTGGCGCCGGCCTTGGCAATCAGCTGCTTTGCCTTAGTGAGGTTCGGGCTGTTCGGAACTCCCGAGCGCGTTGTAGGCCGACATGTACTGGGACTGATGATCCGTGAACAGCGCCGGCGTCTCGACCAGGTCGAGTGGACGCCCGTACTTGCCGTCGACGGCCGTCGCCAGCGCGGAGCGCGGAATGGCCAGGTTGAACGCCTCGCGGACCAGCGGGTTCTTGAACGGCCCCTTCTCGACGTTGGGGCTCAGGTAGTTCACGTCACCGCCATAGGGGACGTAGTTGACCTTCAGCGACGAGTCGCCGGACAGGCTGAGCGCGTCGCGGGCAGGCAGGTCGAACGTTCCGTTGATCGAACCGCTGCGAAGCCCGGCGATCAACGCCTCAGCGTCGTTCACCGTGGAGAACGTGATCGACTTGATCTTCGGCTGGTGCGCCGTGTCCCAGTAGTTCGGCACGGCGTGAGGATGGTCCGGGCGCCCTTGACGTACTGCACCGGCTTGAAGGGGCCGCTGCACATCGTCTTGGCGGGCGTCGTGCCGAATGCGAGGCCCGTACTTCTCGACGAAGCTCTTCTCGACGACCTGTCCGATCGGTGTGGCCGCCAGATCCTGGGCGATCGGATTCGGCGAGGTCAGGTGCACCACCACCTGCCACTTGCCATTGGCGGTGGCGTCCTTGATGTTGCCGGTCGGAAGCAGGCTGTCGCAGCGGCGAAGCGAGCTTCGGGCTGGCGATGCGATTCATGGAATACGCCGCATCTGTCGCCGTAACCGGATTGCCGTCCCAGAACTTCGCGTTGTGCACGAGGTTGTAGACGAAGGTCGTGGGATTGGTCTGCTTCCAGCTCGAGGCCAGTTCCGGCGCCAGCTGACCCTGGGAGTTGAACTGCAGCAGGGAGTTGCACATCGCGGCGGTGATGATGTTGGGGTCGATCGCGTAGACGTCGCCCGGGTCCAGCGACGGATCGATCGACGTGATGCCCCAGTTGAGGCTGGACGAACTGGCAGCTGTGGCCGTCGAATGACTGTGGGCACTTCGGGCCGAGCTGCTGACGGCAGTGGCCCCTGCGACCGCGGCGACTGCGACCAATGCGGCCGCGCGAGCGATCTTCGAGTTTGCGCGCACTAGCGGTACCTCTCTCCCTCTTTCGTTTCCTCTCCAGCGGGCCCTCACGGCTCCCGTATCAGCCCCATCCGTGCGTTGTCTGACATCGGACGGGCTGCGTTGTCCGACATCGTACAGCGCTCTTTGATCGGACGTCAAGTGGCCATGTAATCAGGTGTTGACGGCTGGTCCGAGGCCGGAAAGCGCCCGCGTGGATGAGCCAGCGAGTATGCGAGAGCCCGCGGGCCCGGGGTTTCGGTCCCGTTAGGAGCTGGTGTGGGAAACGGTCGGAGGAGTGGGTCCGGCGGACATGCGGGTACGGCAGATGTCCGCCGCAGCCGACTCAGATCGTGCTTGTGCCCTCGCGACCGTAGTTGTCGCGCAGACGAACCACGTCGTCGAGGTACGGCGTCGAGGCCTCGAGCACGTCGGAGTCCTCCAACGCCTCGATCGTGTGGATCACGCGGGGCGCGTTGTGCCAGACGTCGCCGACGGTGACCGTGCGCTCCGTGAGGCTGTCCTCACTCTCCCCCTGGACGAGGATCAAGCGACCAGCGAGCACGTAGCACGTCTCGTCCTTGATCTCGTGGTACTGCAGCGAGAGCCGGTGCCCCTTGTTCACGTGGAGGATCTTGCCCACGTATTCATCAGTCGCCGCCCACCAGATCTCGTATCCCCAAGGCTTCGGGACACGCCGTGGCAGGCTCTGATCGGTTTCGGATTGGGTTGAAGACATCGGCAGCATGCTGACACACGCCGCGGCGTATGCAGTGACGACGCTCGCCGGCCGTCAGAGATACTCAGCTGTCAAGAGCTATCGCTGTGAGAGGCTCAGCGCAGGCACCGAGAGGTCGATGAGCTCGGAGACCGTGTTCAGCATCACGTCCTGCCTGACCTCGGAGCTCATCTCGATCTCCTCGCAGGCTCGCAGGGCGCCCATCGGGTTCCAGCACGGGTTATCGCTGCCGTACATGACGCGATCGTTGCCGTAGAAACCCATGGCGAGCTGAATTGTGGGCGCGTACGGCATGGCTGTGTCGGTCCACATCTGCTTCAGGTACTCGGTCGGCTGGCGGTCGATGCCAGGGATGCTTGCGTTCTTGTCGAGCCTGCCGGAGACGTAGGGCAGCACTCCTCCGGCATGGAAGTGCAGGATCTTCAGGCCGGGGTGGCGATCCAGCGTGCCGCTCAGAATCAGCCGCATGACCGCCATCGACGAGTCACAGACACGCCCCATGCTGGCGTGCAGACGGTAGTTGTAACCGTCCATCACATCCAGCAGCGCCGAGTCGATCGGGTGAAGAAACAGAACCAGGCCGCGCTTCTCGATGTGCGCCCAGAACGGCTCAAGTCGTGGCGCATCGAGCTGCTCGCCGGCGATCGAGCTGGGCAAGCTGACCGCCCTCAGCCCGAGCGTGTCGATCGCGTGGTCGACCTCCTCGATCGCGGCGTCCACATCCACGAGCGGGGTAACTGCGGCGGCGTAAAAGCGACCGGCATGCTTGCGCTGCATCGCGGCCCACTCCTCGTTGATGATGCGGGCGCCCTCCCGGGCCTCAGCGGGCGGCAGGCCGTCGAGGTCGCCGTGGACCCCGGCGGAGGTGACGAGCGCCATGTCGTACCCGGTTCCAGCGGCCGTCTCGAACTGGGTGTCGAGGTCCTGCCACTCCGGGCTCATGGCGCGAATCGTGCGGCCGGCATTGAGATAGGTCCAGCGGCCCTCGGCGAGTTCAGCCCGTGGCTCAGTCTCACGCGAGGCCAGAAATTCGTAGTACGCCGGCGGGAACCAATGGATGTGCGCGTCTACAGCCCGCGGTGCGTCAGGCATCTGACTCTCCTGTCACGTCGATAAGTCACTGTCAATGTCCAAAGCTGGGTGGGTCCCGGTCCTCGCGAAGAGTGGTGCTGGAGGCGACGTTCTCTGCCGCCTCCAGCACCTTCCTACCGCTCTACCTCACTTGCCTGCGACGAAGGGAACCTTCTGGGCTGCCGCCTGGTAGTAGGTGGAGTTGAAGAGCTTGGCTGCCTCCAAGAACTTCGCCTGCGGGTAGTCCGCCCTGATGATCGACAGGACCTCCCGCTCGACCGAGACGCTCGGCGCGAGTGTCTTCATCTGCTTGAGCAGGGTCAGCGTGGTGTCGAAGCCCGCCGTCGCCTCGGCCATCGTCTGATCGTCAGCTTTGGCAATGACGTTCGCGGCCGCGCTGGGGTGCTTCTTGATGTAGTTGATCGTGGCGATCATGCCCTCGAGGACCTTGATGGTCGTGCTCTTGTGCGACGCCGTCCAGCTCGAGAGCGAAGCCAGGCCACCGCCCGGCCACGGAAACTCCTTGCCGTAGTTGACGAGGATCTTGGAGCCAGGAATCTGCTGCAGGAGCGTCAGGTCCTGCGGCGGGGTCAGGATTGCGGCCTGAACCGATCCGGCCTGGAACGCCGCCACCATCGCGGTCACGCTGCCCAACGGCTGCAGGTTGGCGGTGACGTGGGCATCCCTCAGCGCCAACTGCGTCAGCACCTGCGACGAGGTACCAACGGTCGTGATGCCGACGGTCTTACCCGCCAGGCCGTTCACCGAGGTGGCGCCGCTGCGCCCCAACAGCACCGAATTGGAGTGCTGCTCCCACTGCATGAGCCACTGCAGCTTGGTTCCATCCACGTACTGCACCTCAGGACCAGGCCCCTGGAACGATGCCATCTGGATCTGGCCGGCCACGATCGCGGGGATCGCCTCAGTCTGCGGAAGGGACTCCACCTCCACGTTCACGCCGTACTTCTTGAAGAAACCCAGCTGCTCGGCCATCAACGGGATCTGAAGATCCGACACGGGCGCAACGTAGGCGAGCTTCACGGTCGGCAGGGTCTTGGCAGCCGCCGCAGGTGTAGACGCCACGGCGGCCACCGAGGCGGCGCACACACCGGCCGCAACAATGGTGGCGCTCGCCGCACGCCAACTCTTCGACTTCATCACTGCAGTCCTCCTGTTGTTTGCACTTCTTGGTCAGCGCCAGCGAGTAAGGCGACGCTCAACGGCTCGCAGCAGCGAGCTGATGCAGACCGACACCAGAGCGAGGATGAAAATCCCCACCAGGACCTGGCCGGTTTGCAGGACCTCCCCTGCCTGGACGATCAGGCCGCCGATACCGGCCTGGCCCAGGAAGTACTCGGACACCACCACCCCGATCAGTGCGCCGCCAACCGCGAGCCGGATGCCGGACACCAGGTAGGGCACCAGCGATGGCAGCACGATCGTGCGCATGATCTTCAGCTGTGAGCCGCGCAGGCTGCGCGCGAGCTTCAGCAACTCGGGGTCGACCTGGCGTGTGGCCGTGATGACGCTCACCATGATCGGGAACACGGAGACGAGCACCACCATCACGACCTGAGCCTCGAAGGTGATCCCGAACCAGACGAGGATTATCGGCAGCAGCGCGATGATCGGCATCGCATAGAGCATGCTGATGAACGGCTCGAAGATTGCGCCGGCGACCTTCCACCAGCCGATCAGAACTCCCCCGATCGTCCCGATGACGATGGCGATCCCGAGGCCGACGCCAAAGAGCTTGGCGCTGACGGCGAGATCCGACCAAAGGGTCCCGTTGCCCGAGAGATAACGGAACGCATCGATCACACCGGACGGGGACGACGTCAGCTGCACGCGGATCAACTTGAGATCGGCACACGCTTGCCAGGCAGCGATGACGACCACCACCGAGAGCAGCGACAGCAGCTTCAGGTGGTGTTTGACGATCAGGGCGCGGAAACGCGGCCAAAGCGCGGAATTACGCACTGCCGGCGCCCGGTCCGCCCGCGCTGCTGAAAGGCTTGCCATCTCGTTCTCTCTCACTGTTTCTGAAGTCGGGCTCATGTCACGCCGCCACTGCCGGGCCGGAGCTATGCATGTGGGTCTCCGCCACGAATCCCAAAGCTCCCGGTACATGGCCAGGAAACCCGGGGTCTGCTTGAAGTCCAGGCTGCGGGGGCGCTCCTGCGTGACCGTGCGCGCGATCTGAATACGGCCCGGGTTGGTGGACAGCAGCAGCACCCGGTCACCGAGGTAGATTGCCTCGCTGATGTCGTGGGTGATGAACAGCACCGCGACCTTGCGCTCGGCGACGATTGTCTGAAGCTGCTCCTGCAGACGCTCCTTTGTGATCGCATCAAGCGCGCCGAAGGGTTCGTCCATCAGCAAGACCTTTGGGGACAGCGCGAGCGCACGGGCGATGTTGGCGCGCTGCTGCATGCCACCTGAGAGCTGGCTCGGGTAACGGTCCGCGGCGTGCTCGAGCCCGACCAGCGCAAGGACCTCCCGGGCCGCGTCACGACGCTCGACGCGCGGAGCGCCCGCCAGCTCGAGTCCGTACTCGACGTTGGCGAGGGTCGTACGCCACGGCAACAGATGAGGCGACTGGAAGACCACGGCGAGATCGGGGTGCGGCTTGCGGATCTCCGTGCCCTCGAGCTTGATCGTGCCCTCATAGGACTCAAGCCCCGCGATGCAGTTCAGAATCGTGCTCTTACCCGAGCCTGAGGGCCCGATGACGGTCACGATCTCCTCTGTACCGATCTCGAAGCTGATGTCATCCAGAACCAGGTGGTCGGCGACATCGCGGGAGCGGCCGATGAACGTCTTTGAGAGGTGCTCGATAGCGATCGTCATCGCAGGCCAGTGCACAGAGCGCGACGCGCTTGATCGACAAACGGGTAGGACGTGTGGCGGCTCGTGCGGGAACGAACGCACGAACCGCTGCAACCTTCAACAGCGGGCGCCAACATGGCTCTCCTCAATCTCTCCTGAGGTCCGGAAGCCCGAGGTTTCCAGGCTCCAGACAAACTCCACGATATGACGTCCCCTCAACGGGGTCCAACAGAACTTGTACCGGGATTGACAAGCTGACTGCGTCAATTGACTGCTGCCGCCAACGACAGAATTTCGGTCGCACAGCCGGGTCCGGCGGAAGGCAGCGCCCGGCAGGCATCGAGTAGC
>CAWJPB010000002.1:0-558579 GCA_963844665.1 uncultured Conexibacteraceae bacterium | reverse complement strand
CCGCGCGGCGAAGTGCGTTGCCGGCTGTTACGGCGCCGTGCTCAGCTGATCAAAACCCTTGCGAAGCGCCGCTTTCCGAGCTGCAGGACCGCGCCATCGACCACCACGTCGGCCACATCCAGCGGCTCGCCTGGCAGCGGCATGCCGTTGAGCTTGACGCTCCCCTGGGCGAGCGAGCGCCGCGCTTCAGAGGTTGAGATCCCGAAGGCCTGCGCGAGCAGTGCCGGCAGATGCACCTTGTGATCCTGCGCCTCGAAACGGACTTCCTCCACATGCTCAGGTAGCTCATGGCGCACATGGATCCGATCGAATGCCTCCTCCGCTGCGACCGCAGCCTCCGGTCCGTGGAGGCGCTCGACCAGTGCCCGCGCCAACGCGCGCTTCGCGTCGCGCGGTCCAGAGTCTGAGGGCGGCTCCCGGCCAAGCAGCAACTCGTACCAGGACAGCAGCGACTCATCGGGGATCCGAAGCGTCTTTCCGAACATATCCTCGGGCGAATCGGTGACACCGATGTAGTTACCGAACGACTTTGACATCTTGCGCTCGCCGTCGGTGCCGGTCAGCAGCGGCATCGTCAGGATCACCTGCCCGTCGAGCCCGTAGGCGCGCTGGATGTCACGACCGAGCATCAGGTTGAACTTCTGGTCAGTGCCTCCGAGTTCGACATCAGCCCGGATCGCGACGGAGTCATATCCCTGCAGCAGTGGGTACAGCAGCTCCAGCATCGAGACCGGCGTGCCGTCGCGAAGCCGCTTGGCGAAGTCATCGCGCTCGATCACCTGCGCGACCGTGGTGGTCGCCATCAGCCGGTAGAGCTGAGCCATCGACATCTCGAGCCAGTCGGCGTTGAAGCGGACCTCGAGCCGCTCCCGATCGAGCACCTTCATCGCCTGCTCCTGGAAGGTGGCCGCGTTGCGGGCAATCTCTTCGTCGCTCAGCATCGGACGCGTCGTCGACCGGCCGCTCGGATCGCCGACCCGCGTGGTGCCGTTGCCGATGATCAGCACCACCGTGTGACCAGCATCCTGGAACTCGCGCAGCTTCTGCAGAACCACGGTGTGGCCGAGCGTGATGTCAGGCGCCGTGGGGTCGACACCCAGCTTCACGCGCAGCGGCCGGCCCAGTTTCAGCTTGTCTTCAAGGCCGCCCTCCGGTAGGCAGTCAACCGCGTTGCGGGACAGCCACGCAGCGGCTTGCGCTGGTGTCTCTGGCATCTGCGGGCAATCCTAAGGGACCGGTAACCGGAGGCGCACGCAACCCCCACAAGTCGCGCGCGTAAGCGACTAAACTCACGCCAGCCGGCAGGGCTGCCCCGAGACTCAGCCCTGGTCGAGCGCCTGAACCGTGCGGGAAGCCGCGCTTCCGGTGCACTTGCACATACCGGCTGGAAGCACTCCCAGCGCATGAGCGTCGACGACCAAACCCTCCCAGACGCGAACCAGGACCCGGCTCCGGTCGCCTTCTCGCAGCCGCGGTCGCGTCACGTTCTGCCGCGCCGGAAGGGGAACCGCCCGCCACGTCCGCGGGTCCGCAAACTTCGACTGCTGTTCGTGCTGGCCGCGTTCGGGGCGCTGGCTGTTATCTCGACACTGTTCGGCGCGCTGACCTCGATCGCCTCAGATCTTCCGAAGCTCGAGAACACGGTCCAGTTCAGCCACACCGTCGACTCATACATGTATGACGACAAGGGACAGCCGATCGGTCCCCTCGCCCCCGCCAGCACACCGGCGATCGATCGCTGGGCGCAGATCTCACCGAACATGCGCAACGCGATCGTCGCGGTCGAGGATCGCGGCTTCTGGCATGAGTCCGGCATCAGCGTGCGCGGCCTCGCGCGCGCCGGGCTGTCCGACCTCACGGGGGGCCAATTGCAGGGCGGCTCGACGATCCCTGAGGAGTTCATCAAGAACGTCCGCCAGGAGGAAGGCGACCGAACGGTCGCCGAGAAGCTGGTCGAGGCCGGCATGGCCTTCCAGCTTTCGCACCATTGGACGCACAAACAGATCCTCACCGAGTACCTCAACACCATCTATTTCGGCAACGGTGCGCTGGGGATCGAGGCCGCGGCCCGTGTCTACTTCGGGTGGGCCCATGGGTATGACGCAAGCAATCCGGCCGAGGGCGGCGCGGACAGTTGCGGTGACACCGATCCCGAGCATCCGAACCGCAAGGAGTGCGCGAGCGTGCTGCAACCGGCCGAGGCCGCCCTGCTTGCGGCCATGGTCGCCAACCCGACCGCGTTCAACCCGATCCTCCATCCGCAGGCAGCGATGGAGCGTCGCAACGACGTCGTCCTCAAGGACATGTACGAGCAGCACTATCTGGACTACAGCCAATACCAGAGTGCGAAGAACACACCACTGCCGACCGCGACCCAGATCCAGCAGCCCGAGCAGCAGCCAACCGCGGCGCCCTATTTCACGAGCTGGGTGGAACCCCGGGTCGTACACGCTCTGGAGGACGAGGGTCTCTCAGCCAAGCAGGCACAGTACGAGGCTGACTACGGAGGCCTCAAGATCAAGCTCAGCATCGACTTGAACATGCAGAAGAGCGCGCAGGAGGCAGTCGACGAGGAGTTCCCGACGTACGAGACCGGCAACCCCACGGCGTCACTGGTTGCGATCGACAACCGCACCGGCGAGGTCCGGGCGATGGTCAGTGGCAGCGGCGACTACCAACAGTCACCATTCAACCTGGCGACGATGGGCTACCGGCAGCCCGGCTCGTCGTTCAAGATCTTCACGCTCGCGGCGGCGCTGGAGAGCGGGAAATACAGCCCCTACTCCGAGTTTGACTCTCATCAGATCACGATCCCGTTCGTGAAGAAGCACGGGAACGCGTTCGAGGCCGGCAATGGCACCGGTCGCTTCCCGGTGCACAACTTCGGCAACGAGTACAGCGGACTGATACCACTCACCACGGCCACCGCGATCTCCGACAACAGCGTCTTCGCGCAGCTCGGCCTGGCTGTCGGCACGAAGTACGTCAAGCGAGAGGCCGAGAAGTTGGGGATCCGCTCGCCGATCGACATCGACCCGTCGATGATCCTTGGCGGCCTCACCACGGGTGTCTCGGCACTTGACATGGCTCACGCCTACTCGACCGTCGCCAACGGTGGCAAGAAGGTCTACAACCTGACACTCGGCGACGTGAAACAGGGCCCGGTGGGGATCGATTCGATCTCCGGCTGCGTCCCCTGCAAACACCAAACGATCACCAACTCCGGGACCCTGGCAACCAGGCAGGAGATCAGCCCTGCCGTCGCGAGCACGGTCGACGAGCTTCTCCACGGCCCTGTCGACGACAGCTACGGAACCGGCACGGCGGCCGCGATCCCGGGTGTCGACGTTGCCGGAAAGACGGGCACCACCTCCAACTATGTCGACGCCTGGTTTGTCGGCTGGACCCCAACCATGACCGTTGCCGTCTGGGTCGGATATCCGGACAGTGGCCAGCCGATGCTGACCAACTACGGTGGCGAACCGGTCGAGGGCGGCACCTACCCGGCCGTCATCTGGCACAACTTCATGGTTCAGGCAATCGGCATCATGGACGGTTACGCCGAGCACAAGGCCACTTCCAGTGGCTCCCTGACCACGGAGCAGATCGCCCCCAGCCCCGCGTCCGCGAGTACCTCGTCGAGCACGTCCTCGAGCACCGACACGGCCACGTCCTCGAGCGACACAACAGCGGCCAACACCGACACGACCGCAGGCGCTGGCAATGCAACTCAGCAGGCGCCGGCATCGCAGCAGACCCAGACACCGACAGTCCAGGCGACCACGCCCCAAACGACTCTGCCGCCAACTGGTCAGAGCCAGACGACTCCGGCCACGCCTGCGGCCCCGTCTACGAGCTCCGACACCGGCTCGAGCGGCGGTTCCGGCCTCTAACCGAGCACGCGCACCGGCGCGGACAGATAGCGGCTGCCGGCCAGACTGAACCGCCACGGCAGCTCCACTGCCTTCGTGATCCCGATCCGGCGGTCCCGCTGGACCACCGGATCGCTGAAGCATTCCGGGCGTCCCGTGAACCTCACCGGTCCGGCCGCCAGATCGCAGCCGTTGTCAGCCAGCGTGATCCCCAGCGCCTGTGTCAGCTTGCCGGGACCAGAGCAGAGCGCCCGCGAATTTCCAGGCGCGACGCCCCGTCTCCGCGCCATCAGTTCCAGCCCGGTGAGCGGCTCGAGCGCCCGGATCAGCACCGCAGCGCCCACGCCCTCCGCTTCGCTGACCGCGTTCAGCATCACATGGACGCCGTAGGAGATGTAGACGTAGGCGCGGCCAGCTGGTCCAAACAGTGTCTCGGTCCGCCGCGTCAGGCCGTTGAAGGCGTGGCACGCGGGCTCGCTGTCGTGGTAGGCCTCGGCCTCGACGATCGCGCCGCTGCAGCCTCCGTGGGTGACCACGCAGCCGATCAGGTTCTCTGCGACCTCCAGCACCGGGCGGTCATAGAACTCAGGCCCCATGAGCCCGTGGTTGCTCAGCGCCTACCGCTGCGCGCACGTTCGAGCGCCTCGCGCGCCCGCACGAGCTGCTCTCGTATCGCCACCGATCCGGTTCCTCCGTGCGACGCCTTGGACTCGAGCCAGGCGCCGTCGCCGAGCAGTGCGTAGAAGTCGTCCGGATCGAGCAGCGATGACGCCTGCTGGAGTTCGTCCGGAGTCAGTTCCGAGAGTGTCCGTCCGCTCGAGACCGCGCTGCTGACCAGCCGTCCGACGATCCCGTGTGAGCTGCGGAACGGCAGGCCGCGCTTGACCAGATAATCGGCCACGTCGGTTGCTGCAAGGAACTCGTCGGCCGACGCCTGCGCGAGACGGTCCCGTCTGAAGCTGATCGTCTCAAGCATCCCCTGGGCTGCCGCAAGCACAAGTTCGAGCGTGTCGACAGCATCGAACAGGTGCTCCTTGTCCTCCTGCATGTCCTTGTTGTAGGTGAGCGGCAGGCCGTGCATGACGCCGTGAAGCGCGCCCAGGTGAGCCGATATTCGTGGTGCCTTGGCGCGCAGCAGCTCAGCGGCATCGGGGTTCTTCTTCTGCGGCATGATCGAGGAGCCTGAGGCCCAGGCGTCCGAGACCTCGCAGAAGCCGAACTCCTCGCTGGACCACAGCACGATCTCCGCCCCCAGGCGCGACAGATGCGTTGCGCAAATTGCTGCAGCGCTGAGGTAGTCGAGCACGAAGTCACGGTTCGAGACTGCGTCGATCGAGTTCTCCGCGACCTCCGCAAAACCGAGCTCTGACGCGACCATCGCCCGGTCGATGTCAAAGTTCACGCCCGCAAGCGCCCCAGCTCCGAGAGGCAGCGGGCCGGTCCCTGCAAGCACCGAGGCGAAGCGACGCTCGTCGCGGAGCAACATCCACACATAGGCCAGCAGGTGATGGCCCAGGTAGACCGGCTGCGCCCGTTGCAGGTGGGTGTAGCCGGGCATCGGCCAGTCGCGGTGGCGTTCGGCCAGGTCGATCATCGTCTCGGCCAGCGCCAGCGTCGCCGCGCCGGCGTCGAGCGCGGCGACCCGCGTGAACATCGCCATGTCGGTGGCCACCTGGTCGTTGCGTGAGCGGGCCGTGTGCAGCCTTCCTCCGGCCTCCCCGGCGATCTCCGTCACCCTCCGCTCGATCGCCATGTGCACATCCTCGTCGCTGTCCGCGAACGGAAACGTCCCGCTGCCGATCTCATTGGCGACGATCGCGAGTGCATCCTGGAGAGCGTCGCGGTCCTCCATTGTGATGATTCCAGTGGCCGCGAGCATCGAGGCATGTGCCACCGATTGCTGCACATCGAACGGCGCCAGACGCCAGTCGAACGCCAGCGAGTCGTTCAGACGCCGGAAGGTGTCTGCCTGCGCCTGAGCCATGCGCGGGCTCGACATCAGGCGTTGCTCAGAATCCATCGGTTTCAAGGCTAGGCGCGCGATGCTAACGCGCCGGGGGTGCGGCGCGCCGCCTCGAGCACTGCCGCAAGCGTCTCCGCCACACGACTGACCTCGCCCTCGCTCATCTCGGGGAAGAACGGGATGGCTATCGAACGTGCGGCGACGTCCTCGCACACCGGGAATTGACCCTCTCGATAGCCGAACTTCTCGCGGTAGTAGGTCATCAGGTGGATCGCCGGGAAGTAAGGCTTGGCCGCGACCCCGCAGGCACCAAGGTCGGTGACGACTCGATCCCGGTCGACACCGTGCGGCAGCTGGATCACGTACACAAACCAGCCACGGCGCTCCTGGCCCCGGTTGGGACATGGCAGAGTTACGCCGTCGACGGCGGCCAGCGCCTCGCCATACAGCGCAGCGACCCGCTCCCTACCCCCAATCAACTCCTCAAGCCGTTGCAATTGCGCCAGGCCCAGCGCGCAGGCGATGTCCGAGAGGCGATAGTTGAAGCCCAGGCGATCGTGATCAAGCCAATCCATATTCGGGGCGCGGCCCTGGTTGCGCTCGGAGTCGAGCCGCTCCTTGATACCGGAATCGGCGGTGACGACCATCCCGCCTTCGCCTGTCGTCATCTGCTTGTTCGCGTAGAAGGCGAACACCGCCTGATGGTTGCGTCCGCCGATCGGGCGGCCGTCTGCGTAGCTGCCTCCGAGCGCTTCGCAGGCGTCCTCGACGATCGGCAGTCCAAGCTCCTCCAGTGGTTGCATGTCGACCGGATAGCCGAAAACATGCACCGGCAGCACCGCCGCCGTGCGCGCGGTGACGGCTGCCGCCACGTGGGCGACGTCGAAGTTCAAAGTCACCGGATCGATATCAACGAACACAGGTCGCGCGCGCTCATAGATCGCGACGTTGGCGCTGGCCACGAATGAGAACGGCGTCGTGATCACCTCGTCGCCGTCGGAAACATCGACGGCGCGCAGCGCCAGATGCAGCCCAGCCGTCCCCGACGATACGGCGCTGCCGAATTGAGCGCCGACCCGCGCAGCAAACGCGCGCTCGAACTCGGGCCCGCGCGGGCCAAGTGAAAGCTGTCCAGAGTGGAGCACGTCGATGACCGCACGCTCCTCGGGTTCACCCAGGACCGGTCGAGCCAGCGGGATCGGGACCTCCGGAATCCGCCCCGCCCGCCCGGACGAGCGTCGGGCAGTCACGATGACGCGCGCGGGTGGCCGGAACTGATCTGGGCCGGACGGTGTCCGACCTGCATGCCGAGCTCGAGCGAGTCGACGAGCGCCTCCCAGGAGGCCTCGATCACGTTCGTCGAGACGCCCGTGGCACCCCACTCATGCTCGCCATCGGATGAGTCCAGCAACACCCGGGTGATCGCGTCGCTGGCCTTAGCGCCGTCGAGGATCCGGACCTTGAAGTTGACGAGCTTGATCGTCTCGAGTTCGGGATAGACACTGACAAGCGCCCCGCGCAGAGCCTTGTCCAGCGCGCTGACCGGGCCGTTGCCCTCCGCTGTGAAGACGTATCGCTCTCCATCAACCCAGAGCTTGATCGTGGCCTCGGTCTCGACGCGACCGTCCGCGCGCTGTTCAGCGATCACACGCCAGGACTCGAGGGTGAACAGCGGCGTGTAATCGCCGCTCTCCTTGCGCAGCAGGAGCTCGAAAGAGCCGTCCGCAGCCTCGTAGTGATAGCCCTCGTGCTCCCGCTCCTTGACTCGCTCTATCAGACGCGAGGCTGCCGCGTCGTCGAGCGTGATCCCGGCCTCAGCTGCCCGCGTGTGGATCGTGCCCTTGCCGGACAGCTCGGATACGAGGACCGCTCGATCGTTGCCGACCACGTCTGGCTGTATGTGCTCGAACGTGCTGGGGTCTGCCACCACGCCGGCCACGTGCATCCCACCCTTGTGAGCGAAGGCGTTACGCCCGACGTATGGCTGGTCAGGGTCGGGGGTAAGGTTCAGCAGCTCGTCGAAGAAGTGCGAGCTCGTCGTCAGCGCGTTCAGCTGCTCCGGCGTGACGCACTCGTAGCCGAGCTTCAGCTGCAGGTTGGGGATCAACGTCGTCAGGTTGGCGTTGCCGCAGCGTTCGCCATAGCCGTTTTGCGTTCCCTGGACGTGAACCGCTCCCTGTTCCACCGCGGCAAGCGAGTTCGCCACCCCGCAGCCGGCATCGTCATGGCAGTGGATGCCAACCTTGACCCCGGCGCTGCCCAGCTCAGGCACGACCGCCGCCATTGCGGTCGCGATCGCATCGGGCATCGCGCCGCCGTTGGTATCGCAGCAGGTGACGGTATCTGCGCCGGCATGCGCCGCGGCGCGAAGGCACGCCAGCGCGTACTCGCGGTCGTCGGCGAATCCGTCAAAGAAGTGCTCCGCGTCGTAGATGACGCGCTTGCCGGCACCCGCCAAGAACGCGATCGACTCGGAGATCATCCGCAGGTTCTCCGCGCGGTCGACCTTGACGACCTTCTCGAGATGCAAGCTCCAGGTCTTCCCCACAAGCGTGCAGACTGGCGCGAAGCAGTCGGCCAGTATCTGCAGAGCCGGGTCGTCCTGGGCACGTGTGTCCCTGCGGCGTGTCATTCCGAAGGCTGCGATCCGCGCGTGCTCGAATGACTCGCGGCTGAGGAGTTCGAACAGCTCGAGCTCCTTCGGGTTGGAGCTCGGGAAGCCGGCCTCGATGATGTCTATCCCGAGCTCGTCCAACGTGTGCGCGACGCGCAGCTTCTCGTGTGCGGAGAGTGACATACCCTCACCCTGCATGCCATCGCGCAGGGTGGTGTCGTAAAGCTCGATCTTGGTCATCTCAGGCGGTCGGCGCGGGCACTTCGACGTAATCGAGCCACGCCGAGTAGCGCAGCTCGCGACCCCTCAGCGCATCCATGAACACCCGCTGGAGCTCAGCTGTGATCGGTCCACGTCCGCCATGGCCTACGTCGTGATCGTCGATCTCCCGCACCGGAACCAACTCGGCGGCCGTCCCGGTCATGAAGACCTCGTCCGCGAGGTACAGCTCGGCTCTGGCGATCTCACGCTCTACCACCTCGTAGCCACGGTCCGCGGCGATCTGGATCAGAGAACGGCGCGTTATCCCGTCCAGAGCGCCCGATGCCAATGATGGCGTGACGACCCGGCCGTCGGCCACCATGAACAGATTCTCGCCGCTGCCCTCGCAGACGTACCCCGTCGGATCGAGAAGGATCGCCTCGTCGTAGCCCGCCTTGGTCGCCTCGATCTTCGCGAGGATGCTGTTGAGGTAGGTTCCACTTGCCTTGGCCTGTGGGTTGACCGAGTCGCTCGGCAGTCGTCGCCAGGTCGAGATCTTGGCGCGGATGCCGCTCTCGGCGGAATCCGCGCCGAGGTAGGCGCCCCAGGGCCACGCGGCGATCGACACGTCTACCGGCGCGTCCAGCGGGAACAGGCCCATGGTCCCGTAACCGCGGAACACGATCGGGCGGATGTAGCACTCACGCAGCCCGTTTGAGATCAGCAGCTCGTGCGTGGCGCGGCGCAGCTCGTCCCGTGTGTAGGGAATCGGCATGTAATACAGCTCGGCAGATCTGAACAGGCGATCAATGTGATCGTCGTGACGGAAGATCGCGGGGCCCCGCTCTGTCTCGTACGCCCGCACTCCCTCGAACACGCCGGTACCGTAGTGGAGCCCGTGCGTGAGCACGTGTACCTTCGCGTCCTCCCAGGCAACGAGTTCTCCGTTGTGCCAGATGAGGTCCGCCTGATCCACGTTTGCTGCTCCTTGGAGGTTGCCTAAAGGTTGGAGAGGACGGCCTGAGTCGCCTCGCGCGTGCCCGCGGTGCCCCCCAGATCGCGAGTGCGGAGCCCGGCCGCAAGCGCACCATCCACGGCCGATTCTATCGCTGCCGCCTCCGCCTCCAAACCGAAGCCGTGGCGCAGCATCATCGCCGCCGATAGGAACATCGCCATCGGGTTGGCGGCCCCCGTGCCAGCGATGTCCGGCGCTGAGCCGTGAACTGGCTCGAACATTCCGGGCTTGCCTGGATCGCCCAGCGATGCGCTCGGCAGCATCCCGATCGAGCCGGTTAAGGTCGCGGCCTCGTCGCTGAGAATGTCTCCGAACATGTTCTCGGTGACGATCACATCGAAATCGGCCGGGTTGGACACCAACTGCATGGCGGCGTTGTCGACCAACACGTGTTCAAGCTCGACCGTGGGGAACTCGGCGGCGTGAACCTCGCGTACGACCTCACGCCAGAGGCGGCTGGTCTCGATCACGTTGGCCTTGTCGACACTTGTCAGCTTCCGTCGTGTTGCCGCAAACGCCACACGCGCGATCCGCGCGACCTCATCGCGCGTGTAGGAGCAGAGATCCGAGGCAGCATCTGCAGTCCGAGTCTTCTCGCCGAAGTAGATGCCGCCGGTCAGCTCACGCACCACGAGCAGGTCGGTGCCTTCGATCACCTCTCGCTTCAGAGGACTGGCGTCGTACAGCGCCTCCAGCGGACGCACCGGCCGCAGGTTCGCATACAGCCCAAGCCCTTTGCGCAGACCCAGCAGCCCCTGCTCGGGCCGCGGCTTGCTCGGGTCGGTGGTGTCCCACTTGGGCCCGCCGACTGCTGCGAGCAGGACCGCGTCTGAGGCCTGACACGCCGCCAGCGTCTCGTCCGTCATGGCGGTGCCATGGGCGTCGATCGAGGCGCCACCGAACAGGTGCTCCTCGTACTCGAATGAGCTACCGACCGCGCTGAGGACCTCGAGTGCAGGCGCGATGAGCTCGGGGCCGATCCCGTCACCGGGCAGCAGAATTATCTTGGAAGGCATGGGCGCTGACGCTACCGAATCCGGCTTCTTGACCCACGGACCCTCAGGTGCGGAGGTAGCGGCCGGTCGCGAAGATCCGGTAGTTGACAACGGAGAGGGCCGTAGTCGCGACCAGGAGGAACGCAAACGAGAACACGACGCTCGTG
This sequence comes from uncultured Conexibacteraceae bacterium, assembly GCA_963844665.1. Classification (GTDB taxonomy): domain Bacteria; phylum Actinomycetota; class Thermoleophilia; order Solirubrobacterales; family Solirubrobacteraceae; genus Palsa-465. The sequence goes on along the minus strand of CAWJPB010000002.1, from coordinate 547,752 downwards.
TCTCTGTATCCCAGGAATCCGTAGCGGACGAGCGCGATCATGTAATAGATCGGGTTGAAGTGGGTGAGCGTGCGCCAAGGTTGCGGCAACAGCGAGGCGCCGTAGAAGACACCGCCAAGGAAGATCAGCGGCTGGAGTACGAAGGTCTGGTAGAGCGCGACATCGTCAAACTGAACCGCCCGCACACCGACGAGCACTCCGCACTGGGCGAAGAACAGCCCGACCAGGGCCATCCCCGGGATCAGGACCAGCGGCTCCGCGACCGGGAGTGAGACAAGCACGAGAGCGACGAGGAACGTGATCAGTGCGACGATGAATCCCCGAACAAAGCCGCCGAGCGTGAAGCCCAAGAGCAGTTGCAGCGGCGATGCCGGCGAGGAGAGCTGGTCGTCGATCGCGTGCGTGAACTTCTGTTGCAGCAGCGACGAAGAGTTGTTCGCGAACGCGTTCACCGCCCAGGCCATCATGATCAGCCCCGGAATCACGAAGACGATGTAGCGGAAGCCGTGAATCTCGTGGATCCGTGTTCCCAGCGCGGCGCCAAACACGGAGATGTACAAGAAGGTCTCGAGCAGCGGGCCGCCCAGCGTCTGGCGCTTGATCTTCATGAAGCGGCTGACCTCGCGTCGGACCAAGGACGCGAAGCGGATCTGGGACGGGTTCATGCCGCGCTGTCCTCGAGATAAGCGCGAGAGAGCTCCTGACGGCCCACGAGTTCCAGATACGCGTCCTCGAGGTTGCCCACGCCGTACCTGGCAGCGAGCTCGGCGACGGTGCCCTGCGCCGCGATCTGACCGTGGTTGATGAAGGCGATGTGATCGCAGAGCTGCTCGGCCTCTTCGAGGTAGTGAGTCGTCAGCATCACGCTTGTGCCCTCGCGATTGATCTTCTGGATGTACTGCCACAGCTCGAGCCGGAGCTCGATGTCGACCCCGGCGGTCGGCTCGTCAAGGATCAGCAGCCGAGGCCGGTGCATCAGCGCCCGGGCCAGGATCAGGCGCCGTTTCATCCCGCCGGACAGCGTCCGGGTGCTCTCGCCGCGCTTCTCCGTAAGTGAGAACGCCTCCAGCAGCTCCTCTGCGCGCTCGCGCCGGTCGGCCTTATGCATCCCGAAATAACCCCCGTGGAGATCGAGCGTCTCCTGCACCGTCAGGAACATGTCCAGGTTGATCTCCTGTGGCGCAAGCCCGACCGCCTCCCGCGCCGCGCGGTAATGGTCGACGGCGTTGTGCCCGAGGATGCTGATGCTCCCCGACGTGGGTCGCGCCAAGCCGGTGATGCAGTGGATCATGGTGGACTTGCCGGCACCGTTGGGCCCGAGTAAGCCGAAGAATGCGCCGGCGCCGATCTCGAGCGAGACGCCCTTGAGCGCCTCCACCCCGTTCGGGTAGCGCTTGATGACGTCGCGCACCTCGAGCGCGAGAGCCACCGTCATCTGTCTGTCCCGGCCGCGGCAGCTCTGTTCTCAGTCAGCGTGCGTCGGGCCACCATGTTCAAGCGAACATATTCGAGCACGAGTGGGCTGTCTGAGCGAGCAAGCACGGCCTGGATGAAGTCCCCGTGCAGATCTTCGGGCAGGCGATCGAGGTGGCGTACCAGGCAGACCGTACGCACGAATGGTTCCGGATCATCGAGTGTCGTCGGACGCGGCTCGAGCCACGTCTCGACGTCCGTGAACCCGGCAGCTTTGAGGCGGTCCGCCGTGACCTCTGCACCTGCGTAGTTCCACGGCCCCTGCCAGTCTGTGAAGTAGGCGGCGAACTCGGCGGTTTGGGCGACCTCGTCCGCGAGCACCCTAAAGCCGTCGATATTCCCGAAGCCACCACATTGCGCCACCAGTTGACCGCCAGGCTTCATCGCCGCAGCCAGGCTCGTGAACAGCTTCGGGTGATCCGGAATCCAGTGGAAGGTGGCGTTCGAGAAGACCGCGTCGACCTCCTCCGGAAGCGCAAGCTCGGTCAGGTCCTGGCATAGGACGGTAACCCGGTCGCCGAGCGCCTCACGAGTGTGCTCGACCATCGACGGGGCCGCATCCACGGCGTACACACGCCCCTCAGGGACGAGCTCGACGAGCATCTCGGTGACCTTGCCCGAGCCGCACCCCGCGTCGAGCACGACCTCATCGCCGCGCAGGTCCAGCCGGCCGAGCTGTTCGCGCGCCCACGCCTGCTGCGGCGCCGAGATCTCGTGGTATGTGGTTGCGTCCCAGTCGCGTGTGCTCATGTCAGTCTCCCTTCACCGCGATCAGCACGGCGTCCTCCCAATACTTATACACACAGTCCACCGTCACAAAGCCAGCCTCCCGCAGCCACTGGAGTTGGCGCTCGAGGTCGGCACAGCGGTCGTGCGTGCGGCGTTGCTTGGCGGCAGCCAACTCGGCGTCGCTGGCGCCGAGTTCGCGACACATCCGCTCCCACGTTTCAACATAGAGACCGGCAAGCTCCGGTGTCGGCCCGGCCACTTGGTCGGCGTTGACGAACACGCCGCCGGGCCTCAGCACCCCCTGGACGCGCCGGAACAGCCGACGCTTATCGTCATCCTCGAGGTGATGGATCGCCAACGCCGACACGACCGCGTCAAACGGCCCCTCTGGGAGCTCGTCCGCCATGTCGGCGACGTGTACTCCGGCCGCGAGCGCTCCGAGCCGCCGCCCAGCTTCTTCCAACATCTCCGGTGATCCGTCGAGCAGGTCAAAGCGGGCATCCGAGTACCGCTCGGCGACCGCGGCCGTCAGTAGCCCCGTACCCGCTCCGATGTCCAAGACGCGAGCCACGGGGCCACTGGAGCGGCAATCAATCGCCGCGACGGCGGCCCCGTAGAACGCGTCGAAACAGGGCACCAACCGCCGTCGCAACGCGGTGTACTCGGTCGCGTGTGCCGAGAATGCACGGGAGGCGGCAGGCGAACTCACAGAGACGTGGTCACCGGTCCGGACCGCTCACGAGCCGACTCGTAGGCGGAAATCACCTCACCCTCTTCGAGCGTCATGCCGATGTCATCAAGGCCGTTCAAGAGCCGATACTTGATGCTGGCGTCGATCTCGAAGCTTGCCGCGCCGCCCGGCCACCTGACCTCCTGGTTGGCGAGGTCAACCTGGGCGTTGCCGGCCTCCGCGATCGCACGGCAATCGTCGGCTGTGAGCGCGATCGGGAGTAGACCGATCTTGGTGCAATTCGAGTAGAAGATGTCGGCGAAGCTCTGGGCGATGATCGCCTGGAAGCCGTAGTCCTCAAGTCCCCAAGGAGCGTGCTCGCGACTTGACCCGCAACCGAAGTTGGCGCCGGTCACGAGGATCGGGTTCTTTGGCAGGTCCCAATCCGCCTCCTTGGCCCAGTCGTAGAACAGGAACTCACCGAAGCCTGTGCGCTCTACGCGCTTCAGGAACTGCTTGGGCATGATCTGGTCGGTGTCGATGTCATCGCGGTTGAGGACCGACACGGGACCGGTGATTGTTTCGATTGCCTTCATCGCAGCGGCGCTCCTCTAGACGGTGGCTGGATCGGGGGTATAGCTGCGGATGTCGACGAAGTGGCCCTCGATCGCAGCCGCGGCAGCCATCTGTGGCGAGACCAGGTGCGTTCGCGCGCCCCGCCCCTGCCGGCCCTCGAAGTTCCGGTTCGAGGTCGAGGCGACACGCTCCTCCGGCGCGGCGATATCCGGGTTCATGCCCAGGCACATCGAGCAGCCCGCCGCACGCCAATCAAAGCCGGCGGCGCGGAAGATCTCGTCGAGGCCCTCAGCCTCGGCCTGCTCCTTCACCTGGACCGAGCCCGGAACGACCATCGCGTAGATGCCGTCGGCGACCCGGCGGCCTTCGATCACTTCCGCCGCCGCGCGCAGATCTCCGATTCGCGAGTTCGTGCACGAGCCGATGAACACGCGGTCGAGCCTGATCTGCTCGATCGGCGTGCCGCCCTGCAGGCCCATGTAATCGAGTGCGCGCTCGTCCTGCTCGCCACCCGGCACCGGCACGCTCTCGGCGACACCTACGACCATGCCTGGGTTCGTGCCCCAGGTGACCATCGGGCTGATCTGGGCGCAGTCGATCGTGATCTCCTTGTCGAACTGCGACCCATCCTCCGTGTAGAGATCTCGCCAGTCGTCGGGCACGCTTGCCGGGGCACCCGGGCGACCGACCACGTAGTCGAACGTGGTCTCATCAGGGGCGATCATGCCGGCGCGGCCACCGCCCTCGATCGTCATGTTGCAGACGGTCATACGCCCCTCCATCGAGAGCGCCTTGATCGCCGGGCCTGAGTATTCGACGACATGGCCGGTGGCGCCGGCGACGCCGATCTGGCCGATTGTGTAGAGGATCAAATCCTTGGCCGTGACGCCGTAGCCGAGATCGCCGACGTAGTTGATCCGCATCGACTTGGGCTTTTGCTGAACCAGGCATTGGGTCGCCAGCACGTGCTCGACCTCACTGGTGCCGATGCCGAACGCCAGCGCGCCGAAGGCGCCGTGTGTGGCTGTGTGCGAGTCGCCGCAGACGATCGTCATCCCGGGCTGCGTGACGCCGAGCTCAGGGCCGATCACATGGACGATCCCCTGGTGCTCAGAACCGAGCGAGTAGATCGGGATGCCGAACTCCGCCGCGTTGTGCTCGAGGGTCTCGACCTGCACGCGTGAGAGTTCGTCCTTGATTCGCGCCGCCACCGGGGTGCCGTCTGTCGGCGTGTTGTGGTCAGCGGTGGCCAGTGTGCGATCCGGCCGACGAACCTTGCGACCGTTCATCCGCAGGCCGTCGAAGGCCTGCGGGCTGGTGACCTCGTGCACAAGGTGCAGGTCGATGTACAGCAAGCCAGGAGCCACCTCGTGGCGCTCCCAGATCTTGTCAAACAGGCTCTTTGGCATCTCTCGCTCCTCTCAGTACTGCTAGCTGCGTCTCAGGCCGGCGCTCACGACCGCGAGCAGTACGGCGTCTTGGCTTCCATGGTTCTCGAAGTGGTGTGGCAGATCGGCGTCGAAGGTCACGCAGTCGCCGGCCTCCAGCTCAAACCGGCCGCCATCGCAGGCAAGCACCACCTGGCCGGATTCGACCAGTGCCGTCTCGCGGCTGCCGGGTTCGTGCACCGGTGGGTCGCCCGGTCCACCAGTCGCCGCACCGGCGGCGAGCGTGTGACGCGACAGCTCGGCGCGCTGGCCTGGCATCGGCGGGCTCAGGACCTCATATCGGTGCCCTTTCACTGCCGTGGCGCCCTTCCGCCGCTCGTTGCGACGGACGACGCTGACCGCGCCGTCCTCATCCAGGCGAAGCAGTTGTGACAACCGCAGCTCCAAGCCGGAGGCGATCCTCGCCGCCACCTGCAAAGTCGGTGACGTCTCCCCCCGCTCCACCTGCGAGAGCATCGGCGCGCTCACCCCGGACCGCTCGGCCAGGTCGCGCAACGAGAGGTCCATCGCCTCTCTGAGCGCCTTGACTCGCGCGCCCAGAACCTCCGGCGCGGTGTTCGTGTGCTCTCTCACCACCATGCCGTCTGTACGTTATCACAGACACCTGTACGTTGAGCAGTTGCGTCTGGTGTTACTCGGTGGGTTCTTCCTGCCTGGGTGCCTCACATGCGGCCCATAGGCAGGAAGAACCCTCAGGCGTCGCGAGTTGCCCGTCGAAACCTCAGGGCGTGCCGACGAACGCCGCCTCAGAGGCACCGTCGCGTCGGCGTACCGCGTTGGACAGCGCACGCACATAGGCACGAGCAGCAGCGTCGACGATGTCTGTCGACACACCCTGCCCCGAGCCGGTCGAACCGTCGACCTCGACCACGATCGAGGTCTCGCCGAGTGCGTCCTGACCGCTCGTGACTGCCCCGATGTGGAATTCGCGCAGGCGTGCGTCGACGCCGGTCGCCGCATTGATGGCATGGAAGACCGCATCGATCGGGCCATCGCCGCCGAACGAGCCCTCCAGCTCCTCGCCCTCCGGGCCGCGTATCCCGACCTTCGCGTGCGGCGGCCGGCGGGTCGAGGACTCGACGTCGAACCAGTCCAGCGTGTAGCCGATGTCGGCCTGCTGGCGCAGCTCGTCGGTCAGCAGCGCCTCCAGGTCCATTGCGGTGACTTGCTTCTTCTTGTCAGCGATCTCCTTGAAACGGCTGAAGGCCTGATTCAGGGTCTGGCCCGAGACCTCATACCCAAGTTCGCTCAACGCCTGCTGCAGCGCGTGGCGCCCCGAGTGCTTGCCCAGGACCAGCTGGTTCGAGTCAAGGCCGATCGATGTCGCGTCCATGATCTCGAACGTGCTGCGCTCCTTCAGCACGCCATCCTGGTGGATGCCGGATTCGTGGGCAAACGCGTTGCGGCCGATCACTGCCTTATTCGGCTGCACCGGATAACCGGTCAGCCTCGAGACGATCCGCGACGTCCGAGCGATCTCCTTGGTCACAGCGCCCGTGTGAAACCCCAGCTCGGCCTGTCTGGTCGCGATCAGCATGACGATCTCCTCGAGCGCAGCATTGCCGGCACGCTCGCCGATCCCGTTCACGGCGCACTCGACCTGACGCGCCCCCGCCATCAGGCCGGCCACCGAGTTTGCAACCGCCAGTCCCAGGTCGTCATGGCAATGCACCGAAAGCACGACGTTGTGCAGGTCCGGTACGAGCTCGTACAAGCGCGTGAGGAAGGCCGTGTACTCGTGCGGCATCGTATAGCCCACGGTGTCCGGGATATTGATCGTGGTCGCACCCTCGTCGATCGCGACCTGAAGCACCTGCGCCGTGAACTCGGCGTCGGAACGGGTGGCGTCCATCGGCGAGAACTCAACGTCCTCGCAGTAGGACCTCGCCTGCGCGACTGCGGCGCGGGCCAGACCCAGAACATCCTCCCGGGTGTTCTGCATCTGGTACTTGATATGGATGTCAGACGTCGAGATGAAGGTGTGGATGCGCGGCCGCTGCGCGTCCTTCAGTGCCCCCCACGCCGTCTCGATATCGGCCGCGTGCGCACGCGCGAGACCCGCGATCACGGGTCCGTCGACGGTCCGTGCAATCCCCTGCACGGCCTCGAAGTCACCGGGGGACGCGATCGGAAATCCGGCTTCGATCACGTCCACCCCGAGCCGCGCCAGCTGCTGGGCGATCTCGAGCTTCTCCTGAGCATTCAGCGAGATCCCCGGTGACTGCTCACCGTCGCGCAGCGTTGTATCGAAAATGATTACTCGGTTCGGATCCTGCGATGGCGTCATTTCAGACCGCTCCTTTGCTTGCTCGTCCTGCTTCTTCTCGTGCTTGGTTCGCGGCTACATGCGGCCGCCGACGCGCTATTCCCCCCGGAGGGGGAGGAGAAGAAGTCGAAGGTCGAGCGCAAACGCCATCGCGCGGAAGGCTAGCGTCTGGGTCGCGGGAACGTCAACTGCGGAGGGGGTGGATCGGCGATCCACCCCCTCCGGTCGGAAACTGCTGCTCAGAGCGTCACCGTGACACCGGTGAGGAAGCCGTCACTCGCGCTGATCTCGCGGACCAGCGCATCGGGCACGCTCACGTCCGTGGTGATGATCATCGCCGCGAACGATTCCTGGTCGTCGCGCTCGGACTGTCGTCCCACGCTCGAGGAGACGATGTTCACGTTGTGGGCGCCGAACAGGGTGCCCACGCGGCCGAGCATGCCCGGACGATCGTGGTAACGGAACATCGTCACGTGATCCTCGAGTTGCACCTGGAAGCGCTGCCCCCAGGCCTCCAGCAGGTGCGGCCGATGCAGGTTGCCGATCACGGTACCGGCGACGCTGGCCGTGTGCCGGCTGCTGGTCACGGTCACCCGGATCATGTCCGTGTAGTCCCGAACCGCCTGCTCCTTGACGTCGTCAGTCGAGATTCCGCGCTGCTTTGCGAGTGCTGGAGCGTTCACCTCGTTGAGCTCCTCTGCGCCCTGCGCGGCAAGTACGCCCATCAGCACATTGAGACCGAGCAGGCGCGTGTCCCGCGAGGCGATACCGCCGAGGAACTCAACCCTGACCGTCTCGATCGCCGCCTCCTCGTCAAGCGACGCCGCGATCCGCCCGAGCGCCCGCGCCAGAGGCACGAACGGCGTCAGTGCCTCGATGTCGCCGTCAGGGATCGCGGGGATGTTCACCGCAGTCGTGACCGACCCGCCTGTCAGCGCTGCCACGATCTGTTCGGCGGCCTGGAAGCCGGCTCGATCGTTGGCCTCGGCGGTCGACGCTCCCAGGTGGGGGGTCACGATCACGTTCGGATACCCGAACAGCGGATGCTCGGTGATCGGCTCCGTCTGGAACACGTCCAGGGCGGCACCGGCAACCTTGCCGCTGTCAAGCGCCGCCTGCAGATCCTCGTCGGCCACCAACGGGCCGCGGGCGACGTTCAGCACGCGCACGCCGTCCTTGCACTTCGCGAGCACATCGGCGTTCAGCCAGCCGGTGGTTTCCGGGGTTTTAGGCAGATGCAGGGTCAGGAAATCGGCCACCGCATAGAGGGCCTCGGGAGTCTCTGCGCGCTCCACGCCCAGTTCCCTGTAGCGCTCGCCGCTGACCAACGGGTCGTAGGCGATGACCTTCATGCCGAAGCCCTTTGCACGCTCGGAGACGAGCTGACCGATGCGGCCGAACCCAACGACCCCGAGTGTCTTCTCATAGAGCTCGACCCCGGAGTACTTCGAACGGTCCCAGCGCCCGGCCTTGAGCGAGGCGTCCGCCTGCGGCACGTTGCGGGCAAGCGCGAGCAACAGCGCCATCGTGTGCTCGGCCGCGGTAACGACGTTAGAGAGGGGCGCGTTGGCGACCACGATTCCGCGGCGACTGGCCTCAGGGACGTCGACGTTGTCGACGCCCACACCCGCACGCCCGATCGCCCGCAGGCGTGTGCCGGCCTCTAGCAGCTCTGCATCGAGCTTTGTCGCAGAGCGGATCAGGATCCCGTCGAACTCGGGCAGCCTCTGCTTGATCTGATCGCGGCTCCAGTCAAAACCCAGCTCGACCTCGAAGCTCTCACTGAGCAGATCGATTCCGGAGGCACCGACCTTCTCGGCGACGAGTACACGGGACTTGGCATTGGTTGCGCTCATGCGGTCTGCTCCAGGACGAAGTCGATGCAGGCGGTCAGTGCCTGCACGTCGGCGGGGTCGGTTGCGGGAAACATCGCGACGCGCAGCTGATTGCGCCCGAGTTTCCGGTACGGCTCGGTGTCGACGATCCCGTTGGCGCGTAGGGTCGCGGCAACCTCGGCCGCGTCGATCGCCTCGTCGAAGTCGATCGCGCCGACGACCAGAGAGCGTTTCCCGGGGTCGCTGACGAACGGTGTGGCACTCGCGTGCCGGTTCGCCCAGCCATAGAGATGGTTCGATGAGGCAGTGGTCCTCGCGACCATGCCCTCGAGGCCGCCGCCCACGAGCATCCAGTCGATCTGGTCTGCCAGCAGGAACAGCGTCGCGACCGCTGGTGTGTTGTAGGTCTGGTCCTTTACCGAGTTGTCGAGCGCTGTCGTGAGCGAGAGGAATTCCGGGATCCAGCGGGTGGCACCGACCGTCGGGCGGTCGGCGTCGACCTGGGCGATCCGCTCGAGCGCGGCCGGACTCGCGATCGCGATCCAGAGGCCCCCGTCTGACGCGAATCCCTTCTGCGGCGCGAAGTAGTACAGATCGGCGTCAGCGATGTTGACCGGCAGACCGCCGGCACCGGAGGTCGCGTCGATCAGCACCAGGGCACCCTCATCGAGGCCCGTCGGCCGCATGACCGGCACCATCACGCCGGTCGAGGTTTCGTTGTGCGCCCAGGTGATGACGTCAGCGCCACCCTGGGCAGCGACCTCTGGATCGGGCGCGTCGCCGGCTGCCGCCTCGACCACTATCGAGTCCGCCAGGAACGGCGCCTTTTTCGCCCCGGATGCGATCTTCGACGAGAACTCCCCGTAGCTCAGGTGCAGGGCACGCTCGCGGATCACACCGGCGATTGCCGCGTCCCAAAATGCAGTGGTACCGCCGTTGCCGAGCAGGATCTCGTAGTCGTCAGGCAGGGTGAACAGCTCGCGCAGGCCCGTGCGAACGCGACCGACCAGCTGCTTGACCGGCTTCTGGCGATGGGACGTGCCCATCACCGCTGAACCGGAGGCGGCGAGCGCCTGCAGTTGCTCGGGTCGAAGGCGCGACGGACCGGAGCCGAAGCGACCATCGCGTGGCTTGATCTGCTCAGGGATGACTAATTGGGTCTGGGGCACGATCGCTCCTCGAGTCGTACTCGGGTGGGGAGAGAGAGTTGAGAGTGCCCAGGCGCGCGGCGACGATCGCCCGTCGCTCCCCGGTGGTTGTCCACCTTGTCGCGCCAGTCACGCCGGGCTTGTACAAAGATACAGATGGCGCGCCAAGCAGCCTGGACCACAGCATTCGGACGGGTTCTTCACCCGAAGACGCGGCTAATCGCTGCTGTCAGGCATGGCCTGGGCCAGCGCGGTGTCGCAGCTGCGTCGGATGTCCTCAATCGCGCGGATCAGGTCCGACCGATTCTCTGATCCGCCGGCTTCCCCGGATGCCAGCTCTCCGAGATACCTGGAAACCAGCGCGCTGACCGACGTTCCCTGCTCGGCGGCCGCGATCCGCGCTGCGCGATAGACGTCGTCGGAAACCGAGACGGTGATGTTCTTCACAGGATCCCACAGTAACGCAGTCTCACAGTCTCACAGTCTCACAGTCTCACAGCCGCGCGGCTGCGTCCGCTACCTACCGACCCGCCCGAATCGCCGGGCGCGACCAAGCGGCCCGGGGGCGCCTACGACAAAAAAGGGCGCGGTCAAAGTGACCGCGCCCCCGAAGGCACAACCTGTGGTTATAGCCCCTATTCGTGGAAGTTAGTGTCGATCCAGTGCATCTGCGAGCGCAGATCCTTGCCGACGACCTCGACCTGGTGCCCGGCCTGCTCATCGCGCATGCGCTGGAAGTTCTCCTGGCCTGCCTGATTCTCCGCGATCCACTCGCGCGCGAACTCGCCTGACTGGATCTCGCCAAGGATCAGCTTCATCGCCTCACGAGTCTCGTCGGTGACGACTCGCTTGCCACGGGTGTAGTCCCCGTACTCAGCCGTGTTGGAGATCGAATAGCGCATTCCGGCCAGGCCCTTCTCATACATCAGGTCAACGATCAGCTTGAGCTCATGCAGGCATTCGAAATAGGCCATCTGCGGGTTGTAACCAGCCTCCACGAGGGTGTCGAAGCCGGCCTGAACGAGCTCACTGACGCCGCCGCAGAGCACGGCCTGCTCGCCGAACAGATCGGTCTCGGTCTCCTCTTTGAAGGTTGTCTCGAACACGCCGGCCCGTGTGCAGCCGATGCCTTTGGCGTAGGCGAGCGCGAGCTTCAGCGCGTTACCGGTTGAGTCCTGGTGGACTGCAACCAGCCCCGGGATGCCGGTGCCCTCGGTGTAGAGACGGCGGACCATGTGGCCCGGGCCCTTCGGCGCGACCAGCGCCACATCGATGTCCTGCGGAGGCGTGACGGTTCCGTACAGGACCGAGAATCCGTGGCTTGTCAGGAGCAGATTGCCGGGCTGGAGGCCGCCTTGGATCTCTTCCCAGACCTGGCCGTGAAGCTCATCCGGAACCAGCAGCATCACCACGTCACCCTCGGCGGCGGCGGTGGCTGGCTCGGTGACCCGGAGCCCATGACTCTCAGCCTTGGCGACACTGGCCGAACCGGGCCGCAGCCCGACGACGACGTCTACGCCCGAATCCTTCAGATTGTTTGCGTGGGCATGGCCCTGGGAGCCGTAGCCGATGATCGCGACGGTCTTGCCGTCGAGCAGGTGGAGGTCAGCATCGTCGTCATAGAACATGGCTCTGAGCCTACAAGGCTCGTCTGGATCGCGCCGCCGGGCCGGTCGCCCGGCGGCGCGATCTTGGTGCCGGCCTCAGCCGGCGAAGCGCTGCTGCAATGCGAGCACGTCAGCCACGTAATGCTGGGTGTCCGCGTACATGCCCTGCGCCTTCACGGACGCAAGCCCCTGGTAGTAGCCGGCGACGGCGAGTGGCACGTCATAACCGGTCTGTTCGAGCAACTCGTGCATGAGCAGCACGCCCGCACGCACGTTCTCGGACACAGACTCGGTGCCGAGCGGCGCGTTCGGCGTCAGGTAGCGGTCAATCCAGTTCCAGGTATCGGGGACTATCTGCATGACGCCGACGGCGCCAATGCCCGAGACCTCGTCGTTGTTCCAACCGCTCTCCTGCCAGGCGATCGCCTCAGCCAGGGATGCGGGCACCCCGTACTGCTCAGCCACCTCTGCAATCTCGCCCGACGACGCAAACTCGGGGGTCGGCTGCGGTGCTCCGTACGTGGAGTCGACGGTCGGCTCGGCGCTCGTCGACGCCTGCTCCGTGCTCGTCGACGACTGTTCGGTGCCGGCAGACTCGCTCGTATCGTTCGTAGCGGTACCGGTGGTTGTCTCGGTCGGCGCCGCCGACTCGACTCCGCGTGGCGGGATGTAAAGGATCTGACCGGCCGTCAGCTCCGACTCAGGCGAGATCCCGTTCGCGTCGGCGATCGCCTCGATGCTGAGACCGTCTGTGGCAGCGACTGAGGTCAGGGTCTCGCCCGGCGCGACCACGTGTGGGTAGTCGGCGGCGGCGGACGCGGGCAACAGGCCCATCACCAGCACTGCGAGGAAAAAGGCTCTGACTCGCATGCGATCAGTCTTGCGCGGTGGCTGTCCGCATGAAAGCCCTGCAAAACACGGCCCAGCACGGGCCTGACGTTGCGCCGGAAGGAGTTTTTCAGGCGGACGCGACGGCTGCCAGGCAGCTTCCGGTCAACTCGAACGCGCCGGAGGCGTCCGAGTACGCCTGAGCATCGTCAGCGATCCGTTCGCGCAATTGCCGGCGCTCGTCGTCGGACAGGCGCGCCCAGGTCTGCGCGAAGTTGTTGGAGCGGTCGCGGGTCTCGCCGATCCAATCCAGGACCGATTCCCAGCGCCGCACGATCTGCACAGGCTCGACCTTGACCTCGTAGAACCCGGCGTCCCCAAGCATCTCGGCCAGAAGGCCGGGCGCCGCAAGCGCGAACATGCCCGGCCCACCCGGTGCCGGTGGCTCGGCGAGTCCGAGCGCGACCAGGGCGCCACCTGGGATCACCGCCCACTGGTTGCGGCTCACTCAGATCCCAGACGGCGAGGACCAGCCGGCCGCCGGGTTTGAGCACCCGCCGGCACTCGCGCAACGCCGCGGCAGGATCGACGGTCAGCATCACTCCCCAGCGACACAGGATCACGTCGACCGCTCGCGGCCGCCATGTCGATCCACTCGAGCTGCAGCTGCTTGAACTCGACGTTGGTGACGCCCTGCTCCTCGGCCCGTTCGCGCGCGACCTCGAGCATCCCGGCACTCGCGTCGCTGGAGATCAACGTCCCGCCCGGCTCGATCAGCCGAGCCGCGCATGAACCCGGTATCCCCAGGCCCCGCGGCGAGCTCGAGCACGCGTCTGCCCGGGCTGCGAGGCCGGCGTGGTCGATCATCCAGTCGGAGACCGGCATCGCCGACTCCTGGGTGCGGTCAGCCTGCCTGCCCCAGCCCTGGGCCGCTTCCTCCCAGATGTCGAGCAGGCGTTCGCGCTGGGCCTGGATGTCGTCATCGGTCGGCCGTTCGTCGGTCATCGGGCGTCAGCGTAACTCGCGGCGCAGCAGCTTGCCTGACACGGTTCGCGGCAGCTCATCGGCGAACCCGATCTCCTTCGGGACCTTGAACCGCGCCAGCCGTTCGCCCGACATGCCCCTGCAGTTCTGCGACCGTCACCGTTCGGCCCTCCCGCAGCACGACCGTAGCGACCACTTGCTCCCCCCACTCGCTGTCCGGGCGCGCAAACACCCCTGCGTCTGCGACCGCCGGATGCGAGAGCAGCGCGGCCTCTACCTGAGCGGGAGCCACGTTCTCACCGCCCGAGACGATCGTGTCGGCCTTGCGCCCGACGATCCGCAACCTACCCTCGATGTCCTGGTCGCCGAGGTCGCCGGTCCGCAGCCACCCATCCTCGTCAAGTGTGTTGGGCGCAAAATTCGGGCCGCTGACAAGCACCTCACCTTCCTCGAGGCGCAGCCTCACTCCGTACAGCGGGTAGCCGAAGGTCGCAATCTGCGAGCAGCCTTCGGTCATCCCGTAGGTCGGTGCGACCGGGACACCAGCCTGTTTCGCCCGCTCGAGCAGAGCCAGGTGGAATCGGGCCCCCGCCGAGCAGGCCCAGCGCAATGCGGGCGGGTTCCGCAGGCCGGCGTCGAGCAGCCGCGTGAGCATCGTCGGCACCAAGGAGACCAGGGTGATGGCCCGAGCCGGGTCGGTCAGCTCGTTCAGCACCGTCTCTGTCTCGAAGCCGTGGTGCAGGACCACGGTGGTCGCATAGAGGGTCGAGCGCAGCAGGATCGACAGGCCGCCCACGTGCGCGAGCGGCATCACGCAGAGCCAGCGCTCGTCCGGATCCAGCCGAGCGCCAGCGCAGAGCCGACCGCGTTCGCCTCCCAGTTTCGCGAGGTCAGATATACGGGTTTCGGCGCCGACGTCGTCCCCGACGTGAACATCACCGTTGCCACGTCCGGATACGGCAGCTCGGCCGGCACGAGCCGGATCGCTCGCTCCTCGCCTGTGAGCCGCGGGTCGAGCGGGATCGCCGGCACTCCACTCAGCAGCGCTGCGTGAAGCTCGATCGCGAAGTCGTCGCCTCCCTCCAGGTAACTCGGTCCGCGATCGCCACCGTGGAAGGAGGCACGGGAGTACACGGCCTGCAGCAGTTCGGCGTACATCAACCGCCGCCCGTCCGCAAACTCGATCGCCACGCGTTCCGGGCGGCGCCGCGCCGCCCGCTCAAGCCAGTCCTTCATCGCTGAAACGGTAGTCTCACCCGTCACCGTGAACGTCACCTGGCAGACCGCCGCCGAATACGAGGACATCCGCTACGAGCTCGCGCCAGGCGAGAACGCCGGGATCGCAAAGATCACGATCAACCGTCCGGAGGTGCGCAACGCCTTCAGGCCGGAGACGGTCGTCGAGCTGATCGACGCGTTCGAGCGCGCACGCGAGGATCCCGCGGTCGGCGTGATCATCCTCACCGGCGAAGGTTCGCTCGCCTTCTGCAGCGGCGGAGATCAGCGCGTTCGGGGCAGTAGAGGTGGCTACGTGACCGGCGCCGACCCCGCTCAGGCCGGCCATCACGAGGTCGCTGGGCGCTTTCACGTGACCGACCTGCACGTCCAGATACGGCGGCTGCCCAAGCCCGTCGTCGCGATGGTCGCCGGCTACGCGATCGGTGGCGGCCACGTTCTGCACGTTGTCTGCGATCTCACGATCGCCGCGGACAACGCAAGGTTCGGCCAGACCGGACCCCGCGTCGGATCCTTCGACGGAGGCTTTGGCGCAAGCGTGCTCTCGCGCCTGGTCGGCCCCAAGAAGGCCAAGGAGATCTGGTTCCTCTGCCGGCAGTACGACGCACATCAGGCACTGGAGATGGGGCTCGTCAACACCGTCGTGCCGCTCGACGAACTCGAGGCCGAGACGCTGAAATGGTGCAGGGAGATGCTGCAGCTGTCTCCGATGAGCTTGCGACTCCTGAAGGCCAGCTTCAACGCCGACGAGGACGGACTGGCCGGCATCCAGCAGCTCGCACATGACGCAAACCTGCTCTTCTACATGAGCGAGGAGGCCGCCGAAGGGCGGCAGGCATACCTCGAGAAGCGCCGGCCGGACTTCGACAAGTTCCCGCGCCGCGCCTGAGATCGACGATGGCAGCAACCGGCCTCACACAGACAGCGTCGCGCCCGACCAGCCTCCAGATCTGGATGATGGCGGCGCGCCCCAAGACGCTTCCCGCCGGGATCGCACCGGTGCTCGTCGGCACAGCATTGGCCGGATATCAGCACGTCTTCCATCCACTGCGCTTCGTAGCCGCGTTGCTCGGCTCGATCCTGATCCAGATCGGGACCAACCTCTCAAATGACTACTCGGATGCGCGCCGGGGTGCCGACACTGAGGATCGCCTCGGTCCCGTGCGGGTCACCGCAGGCGGACTCGTACCCCCACGCCAGGTGTTGATTGCGACCTACGTCACGTTCGGTCTGGCTGTGGTGTGCGGCGCGTACCTGGTCGCCGTCGCCGGCTGGCAGCTGCTGCTGATCGGCGTGGCGTCGATCCTCGCCGGAGTGCTTTACACGGGCGGACCGCGTCCGTACGGCTATGAGGGACTCGGCGAGCTGTTCGTGTTCCTGTTCTTCGGAGTCGCCGCGGTCGCCGGTTCCTACTTCGTCCAGATGGAGACCTTCAGCTGGGAGTCGCTGGCGCTATCGGTGCCTGTCGGGCTGATCGCGTCGGCTCTGTTGGTTGTCAACAACACGCGCGACATCGACACAGACAGGCGCGCGAACAAACGCACGCTCGCCGTCCGACTCGGGCGCCAACGCTCGCGCCATCTGTATGCGGCGATGATCTACCTCGCCTATCCCCTGGCACTCGTCACGTGGGTATTCGGGCCGCTGAAGCCTTGGCTGCTGCTGTCCTGGCTCACCGTGCCCCTGGCAGCGTCGGTCGTCCGGATCGTCACGAACCACACCGACGGTCCCTCACTGAACCGCGCCCTGGCCGGGACGGGTCGGCTACAGCTCGTGTTCTGCCTGCTGCTCTCAGCCGGGTTGCTGCTCAGCCGATGAAGCTGACGGTGGCCGTCCTCGACGTCCGCCTTGCAGCCGCCCTGCGCCCCACGGCGGCCTCGCCGCAGCTTCGGCCGCTCATCAGGATCTCGATCGAAGGCGCCGACGGTGCCGTCGGCCACGGTGAGGCAGCACCGCTGGAGGAGTACGACGGGGTCAGCGTGAAGATGGTGCTCGAGGCGCTCGCCGCACATTCCTTCGTGTTGGAGACCGCGGAATGGCCGGCAGATTCCGACGTGCGGACCGCGTGCGCCGAAGCAGCGCCCCTTCCGCAGGCACTGGCAGCCGTTGACCTGGCGTTGTGGGACCTCGCGGGACGCCGCGCCGGCATGTCCGTTGCTGCGTTGCTGGGCGTCCAAGCCGCTGAACCGATCCGGGTTAATGCGACGATCGCGGCAGTCGCTCCGCCCGCGGCCGCAGTCGAGGCGCTGCATGCGCTTGAAGCGGGATTCGGCTGCGTGAAGGTGAAGGTCGGGACGCCTGACGATCGCCAACGGCTGGCGGCCATCCGCGAGGCCGTTGGCCCCGAGATGTTGATCCGCGTTGACGCCAACGGCGCGTGGGATCAGCTCAACGCCCCCGAACGTATCCGTGCACTCTCGCGCTTCGACATCGAGCTCTTCGAGGAACCCGTGCACGGCGGCCCCGCTGTCGAAGCCGTGGCGCGCGTGGTGCCTGAATTCGCACTCGCGCTCGACGAGAGTGCGAGCGCAGATTTGGGGAGCTACGCGCACCGTTATTGCGACGCCATCTGCCTGAAGGTTGCATCGAGCGGCGGCATCACTGGTCTGTTGCGAGATGCCAAAACCGCGCGAGGCGCTGGCTATGAGGTGTATGTCGCCTCGACGCTAGACGGACCGCTCGGGATCGCGGCTGCACTGCAGGCGGCGGCGGTGGTTCGACCCCAACGGCACTGCGGCCTCGCGACGCTGGATCGCTTCGAACCGCCGATCCCGGTGTCGCTACTGCCGCTGGAGGGGTGTGTGAGCGTCCCCACCGGCCCGGGGCTGGGTGATGAGCTACTCGGCTGGTACGGCGATTAGCGCCTGAACGACCGCGTCCGGTTGTTCGAGATGCACCGCGTGACCCGCCCCGGCCACGACGATCACCGTCGCCACCGGAATCTGACGCGCCATCTCCTCTGCGAGCTCGATGAATTTGGTGTCGCGTTCCCCCGCGATCAGGGTCACAGGCATGCGCAGCTCACCCAACCGCTCCCAGGTCGAGGGCAACGCCCCGGTTCCGAGCCCACGCAGCGCAGCCGCCAGACCACTCGGCGTACTGCGCAGGCGATCTGTCTGGGCCGCCGCGGCGACCTCCGCGGAGACGTCGGAGAGGATCGGCGTCTGGGCCCATTCACAGGCGAACTGCTCGATCGACAGATTCTCAATTCGCTCGGCGAGTCGTTCGTCGGCGACTCGCCGAGCTGCCCGCTCGGCGTCGTCGGCAAGGCCCGGGCTCGCTCCGATCAGCACCAGCCGGCGGACTCGGTGCGGGAGTGCGAGCGCAGTGTGCAGAGCGATCCGACCCCCCTGCGAATAGCCAACCAGTGTGAACGGCTCGGGCACGAGCGCAGCAATGTCGTTGACGACCGCGTCGAGGGTCACCGGCCGCGCTCCTGATGCGCTCGCATGGCCGCGGATATCGGGAGTGATCGCCGTGTACCGTTCGCCGAGCCCAGACACCACAGGCCGCCAGCTGGAGCCGCTGTTGGTGAAGCCGTGCAGCAGGATCAGCGCGGGTGGTGCATTCTCCATACCCGCATCATGACCGCGAACGCCACAGACAGCTACCTGGTGATCCGCGCGCTGGTCGATGAGTTCGTGCGCTGCGGCATGCAGCACGCCTGCACCTCCCCGGGTTCGCGCAACACGCCGATCGTGCTCACGCTCGCCCGGGAGGAGCGGCTGCAGCGCTGGTCGCACGTCGACGAGCGCGCTGCGGGCTTCTTCGCGCTCGGCGCCGCGAAAGCCTCGCGCCGCCCGGTACTCGTCACCTGCACCTCGGGCACGGCGGCCGCAAACCTGCTGCCGGCCGTGGTCGAGGCTCGCTACGCCGGTGTCCCGATGATCGTGCTCACCGCCGATCGCCCGCCGGAACTGCGCGACATCGGCGCCGGGCAGACGATCGACCAGATAAAGCTGTACGGCGACAACGTCAAGTGGTTCCACGAGATGGGCGAGCCAGAGTCATCTCCCGAGCGGATGCGGTTCGTCAGATCGCTGGCCTGTCGCGCCTACTGGAGTGCGCTGGCGGGAACGCCCGGGCCGGTGCACATCAACCTGCCGCTACGGGAGCCACTCGTGCTCGAGGAGCCGCTGCCGGCCGACGAGCCGGGTGGCGGCGGCCGCTCCTCCGGTAATCCATGGCTGGTCCAGGAGCGCGCGGCACCCTCCGACACACGCGCCCTGCTGCGACGCCACGAGTTCAAACGGACGGTGTTGGTGGCCGGCGACCTGGGACCAGATCCCTCACTTGGGTTGGCGCTCGCCCAGTTCGCGGCGCGAGCCCGAGTGCCGCTGCTCGCCGACCCCCTGTCGGGAGCTCGTAGCGGGCATGCGGCAATCGCGCACTTCGACCTGTTGCTGCGCGACGCGCACGTCGCAGAGCGGCTCAGGCCTGATCTGGTCTGCCGAATCGGTGACCTGCCCACGTCCAAACCACTGCGGGCGTGGCTCGCCGGTCTCGACTCCGCTCACCACATCCAGTTCGCGGCTGACGATCGCTGGATCGAGCCTGTCCACCAGCTCTCACAACGTATCGTGGGGCCGCTCGACGAACTGGTTGCTCGGGTCACGCACGACGAGCTTGCTGTCGACGACAGCGACTGGCTCGACCGCTGGACCGTGGCTGACAGCGTCGTCGCACATGCCATCGCCGAACCGTTGATGGCGGCCGGCCTGAGCGAACCGGCGGCGATCACCGCGCTTGCGCAATTCCTGCCGCCGAGCGTCAGCCTGTTTGTAGGCGCATCGATGCCGATCCGCGATGTCGAGGAGTTCTTCCCCGCTCTGGCGGAGCCTCCGCGGGTGATGGCCAATCGCGGCGCCAACGGAATCGATGGCACCGTCTCCTCGGCATTCGGCGTCGCCGCGACCGGCGGCGAGGTCGTGCTGGTGCTCGGCGACGTCACGCTGGCTCACGACATCGGCGGACTGCTGGCTGCCAGACGGCTCGGCCTGAAGCTCACGATTGTGCTGCTCAACAACGACGGAGGCGGCATCTTCAACTTCCTCGCCGTCTCCGGCGAGGGTCAGGCGTTCGAGCAACACATAGCCACGCCGACCGGCCTCGATTTTTCTCAGGCCGCGGCGTTGTACGGCCTTCGTCACGAGCCGGTGTCGACGCTGGACGGACTCGCGGACGCGCTGATGGGCGCCCTGGCCGGCGGTGACAGCACGCTCATCGAGGTTCGTACAGACAGGGTCGAAAACCGGCGACTACACGCTGAGGTCGAGGCCACCGCGCTGGCAGCTCTACGTGCGCTCTGACGGCCCGGCTAGCCCGACAGGATCGGCAGCAGCGCCTCCAGCTTGACCTCTGTTTCCGCCAGCTC
The DNA here is from genome assembly GCA_963844665.1 of uncultured Conexibacteraceae bacterium. GTDB lineage: Bacteria > Actinomycetota > Thermoleophilia > Solirubrobacterales > Solirubrobacteraceae > Palsa-465. The sequence continues at coordinate 527,578 of CAWJPB010000002.1, read as the reverse complement.
GGCGGCAGGTTCGGAGTCGGCGACGATCCCGCAGCCCGCGTAACAGGACGCGAGCTCGCCACGCAACAGCGCACAGCGCAGGGTGACGCAGAACTCGCCGTCGCCGTTGGTGTCGGTCCAACCGAGCGTGCCGGCATACCAGCCGCGGTCAAGGCCCTCGAGCGCCGGGATCAGCCGTTCGGCGACGGCGTCTGGCTCGCCGCCCACCGCGGGCGTCGGGTGTAGGGCGCCGGCAAGCACCAGCGCGCCGGCGCCGTCGGTCAGCTGCGCCCGGATCGGGACCGCCAGATGCTGGATGTTGGCAACCTTGATCAGTACCGGCTCGTCGGCAGCCGTGACCCATACCGCGAACGGTGCCAGTGCCTTTGCGATCCGCTGTGCGACTACGAGGTTCTCGTGCCGGTTCTTGCCGCTGTGCAGCAGGCTCTCGCCGAGGTGGTCGTCGACGGCCGGATCGGCGCTGCGCCTGATCGAACCGGCCAGCGCCACCGTGCTGGCACGCATCCCCTCCTTGCGAACCAGAAGCTCCGGGGTGGCGCCGATGAAGGTCCCGTCGCCACGACCCGCGGCGTAGACGAAGCACTCGGAGAAGCCGCCGCGCAGCACGTCGAACACAGCCGCCGGATCGTGTGGCTGCGGCGCGCGGACCTGTACCTCCCGCGCAAGCACGACCTTCTCCAGATCTCCCGCGCGGATCCGCTGAACGGCGCGCGACACCGCTTCCTCAAAGTGCGCCGGTGGCATCGGGCTGTGAACGTGGAACACACCGACCGGAGCCGGATCCAGCAGCGGCATCGGCCGCTCGACGAGCGAGTCAAGACGCTGCTCCAGACCGCTCAGCAGATCATCTGCGTCACTTTCAGACGACACAAGGAGGTTGCAAGTCAGCCATGTCACCTCACCGCGACGGACCAGCCACAGCTGCGGAACCGTCAGAGAGGCGCACGCGAACCCCTTCCATGCCGGACTGGTGGCGCCGTCATCCGCAAACGCGAACCCAGCCACAGCAGCCAGACCCGTCCCCGGAGGCGCGTCTGGTTCGTCGGCGAGCGCTTGGGCACTCAGCTCCCGCCAGCGACGCTCAAGCCTTGCGAAGCGGCCAGATCCCTCGGTCTCGATCGTGAGCGCGGCTCCGAGCCCGGCACGCGCCGTGGAGGCGTCCGCCGGCTGCTCGAGACAGAACCACGGCTCGTCTGCGGAACGGGATGCCAGAACGATCGCTGACGGGTCGTGATCGCCCGTCAGCCGCTCACTGACGCTGGCCAGGACCGGCGCGTCGTGCCGCATCCGCCGCGGCGCCGCCCGCAGGCGCCGCATAAGGCGCTCACGGGCGGCCGCTGACAGCCAGGGCGATGCGGTGAGGTTGCTCAGGTCTCCGTACGTCCGCGTGCGATGGCGATCTCACCGGTTCTGGCCATCTCGACCAGCCCGAACGGCCGTACCAGCCGCTCGAATGCCTCGATCTTGTCCTGCGTGCCGGTCACCTCGGCGACGATCGTCCGCCTGCTGACATCGACGATTTTGGCGCGGAAGATCTCGCAGACCTGCATCACCTCGGCCCGCGAGGAGCCGTCGGCGGAGATCTTGAACAGGGCGAGCTCGCGTGCGAGCGTGTCCTCCGGCTCGAGATCCCGGATCTTCAGCACGTTGACGAGCTTGTGGAGCTGCTTGGTGACCTGGTCGATCGGCGCCACGGCGCCGTCGAGAGTGATCGTGATGCGAGAGACCTGCTCATCGTCTGTGGGACCGACGGCGAGCGTGTCGATGTTGAATCCGCGCCTCGCGAACAGACCGGTGATCCTGGTCAGGACGCCCGGCTTGTTCTCGACCAGCAGCGAAACGATGTGCTTGCGACCTGTGCGGAAGCTGCCCGCCGCCTCGAGCTCGTCGAGCGACAGAATCTCCTTAGTGCCTGGTTCACCCATGATCGCCTCCACCTAGCCGACCATGTCCCGAGCCGCCTGGCCGGGAGCGATCATCGGGTACACGTTCTCCTCCGCTGAGACGCGGACATCCATCACGACGGTGCCCTCGGTCTGCAGCGCGGTGCGCATCTGCTCGACGAGCGTGGTCTTGTCGGACACGCGCACGCCGGTCGCGCCATACGCCTCGGCGAGCTTGACGAAGTCAGGGAAGCTGCCGGTGTCGACCTGGCTGTAGCGCCGGTCCCAGAACAGCTCCTGCCACTGGCGCACCATGCCCAGGTAGCCATTGTTCATGATGAACACCTTGACGTCGATCCCGTTCTGCGCGCAGGTCGCCAGCTCCTGTGCGTTCATCTGGAACGATCCGTCCCCGGTGATGCAGGCAACCGTCAGGTCGGGACACCCGACCTTCGCACCCATCGCCGCGGGCAACCCGAAACCCATCGTGCCGAGTCCGCCGGAGTTGATCCAGCGCCGTGGCTTCTCGAAGTGGTAATACTGCGCCGCCCACATCTGGTGCTGGCCGACGTCGCTACAGACCACGGCGTCACCGCCCGTTGCTTCAAACAGCGCCTGGACCATGTACTGGGGCTTGATCTCGGTGTCTGTCGAGTCCTCGTAGCCAAGGGGATACCGCTCTTGCCAGGAGCGGATCCGATGCCACCACTCGTCAAGCCGTCCAGGATCTGCGGCGAGCGCCCGATATTCGGCCGTCAGCTTGGGCAGGATGTTCTTCGCGTAGCCGACGATCGGGATGTGAGCGGGGACATTCTTGGAGATCTCCGCAGGATCGATGTCGATGTGGATGAACTTCGCGTGCGGAGCAAACTCGGAGAGCTTCGCCGTCACTCGATCATCGAAACGTGCGCCGATCGCGACGATCAGGTCGGCCTCGTCGATCGCGTAGTTCGCCGTCCTCGTACCGTGCATTCCGAGCATTCCGAGCCACTGGGAATGGTTGGCCGGGAAGGCGCCCAACCCCATCACCGTGCAGGTGACCGGCAGGCGATCGGAGGTCGCCAGCTCGACCAGCTCGGCCGAGGCGTCGACACAGCCGCCGCCGGCGTAGATCACCGGTCGCTTCGCGTTGGCCAAGGCCTTGGCCGCCAGCCGGATCTGCTTCTGGTTTCCGTCGGTCGTCGGCTGGTAGCCGGGTAGGTGGACGTCCGTGATCGGCTCGTACGGGATGTCCGCGCGACTCAGATCCTGCGGGATGTCGACCACGACCGGGCCGGGACGTCCGGTGCGCGCGATGTGAAACGCCTCGTGGATCGCGCGCGGCAGCTCCAGCGGGTGCTGAATCATCACGCTGTGCTTGACGATCGGCATCGTGATCCCGATCGTGTCCGCCTCCTGGAAGCCATCGGTGCCGAGCAGCTCTGTCCGCACCTGCCCGGTCAGGAACACGACAGGAACCGAATCCATCATCGCGTCACAGATCGGCGTGACGAGGTTGGTGGCGCCAGGTCCGCTGGTGCCCAGGGCGACGCCGACCTTGCCGGTCGCCTTGGCGTAGCCCTCGGCGGCATGACCGCCGCCGGCCTCGTGACGGACGAGGATGTGCCGGATCCCGGCGTCGTAGAAGGCATCGTAGGTCGGGAGGTTGGCGCCACCGGGTAGCCCGAATACAACGTCAACACCCTCTGCCTTGAGACATTCCATCAGTGCGTCGACTGCACGCATAGCGCTCGCCTCCTTTCCGAAGCTCGCATCTCGGGCGCGGCCGGTCCGCGCCACTGTGTTTCGAGTCTAATCGCTCGAGGGTGATTCGCCGTTCGGCCGCAAAGATCCTGCGATGCCAGCCATCAACCCCGGTCTTGCCAACCGGCTCAGCGCAACCAGCCGCGAACCCCACTCTTACCAACCGGCTCAGCCCGGCCAGCCGTGAACCACGGCTCTGCGCCCGAGCCCCCAAGCTGACGCGCAACTTCGACCGGCGGGAGCCGGGAAGCCCTCTACGCGCCCCAACTCCCAAAGCCGGCGTCCGCCGAGCGCGTTGGGGCCTTGGAAGTGCAACAGCACCGCTCAAGCGCGCTTACGGCCCGCTCAGGCGTGATCGTGCGTGACCGCGCGCGCAGCCTCTGGGGCTATGGCCACGTCCGGGAACTCCAGCTCGTAGCCACAGCGCATGCAAACCGCGTCATAGAGCTTGAGCACTCGGTGGCAGCGCGGACATTCGCGCCGTAGCTCCTGGCTTTCATAGCGGTAGAGAACCGCCGTCAGCAGGCCGATGAACGGTACACAGAAGGAGATCAGGAACCACATCGTGAACGAGCTGCCCTTGATCCGCCCGACGATGCCACCGGCCAGCCCGAAGAAGAACAGGATCACCAGCAGTCCGAGGCCGTAGCTGGACACGCTTTCGTCAGAGAAGTTCGTTAACGGCCCAGAGCACGGCGACGATCACCGCGATCACGGCCACCACCCAGAAAACGGCCATCACCAGGTGCACGGCCGCGTGGAAAACAAGGACCGCAACCAGGACCAGCACCACGCCCGCCACAGCCCGTCGCAGAACCGGCGGTCGGGAGCGGTGGGGTTCAATGTCGTTCGGCACTGTCAACAAGGCTAGTGGGTTGACCGGCAACGTTCCACTGTGCGAGCGGCAGGAAGTAATAAAACCCGGCCTGTGGGGGGAAACCGGTTCCCGATTGCCGGTCTCCCCCCTGTCGCCCGCGCGCTGCCACCATCCGGTGCCAGCGCGGAATTTGATCGCTTCCCCTGGTGCCGGCCCGGGTCAGCGCGAGATGTATCGGTTGCGCGCTGGCTCCGGCCGGCGTCAGCGCGAGTCGATACTGGTATTAGCCGTCGTCCGTCGGTTCTCCGGCCGGATCCGCGCGATCCGGTAGCGCCGAATCGGGACCGCCAAACCATCCTGAGCGGCCTCGCGAACGTCGGCGACGAGCAGCACCTTCGATGTTGAGGGTCGTGAGGTCATGGCAATCATGATCCACCGCCGGCCCGCTGCCCGCACTGGCCCTGAGTACAAAGTTCCGGCGCCGGGCTGCACCAGAGGTCCAGGGCTCATGTCCAGACGCCGCGACTCAGGTGGCGGCGCGCGGCCAGCGCGCGGCGGTCCGCGGCCGGCTCACGGCCGTCCGACAGGGTCAGAGCCCGAGCTGTTCGCGAATCAGGCGGTTGATCTCGCCACCGTCAGCGCGGCCCTTCGTCTCGCGCATCACGTGCCCGACCAGCGGTCCGACCGCCTTCATGTTGCCGCCGCGGACCTTCTCGGCGGCAGCTGGGTCAGCTGCCAGCGCCGCAGCGACGATCTCCGCCAGGCCTGAGTCCTCAGCCGTGATCGAGCCCAGGCCTTCACGGTCGACGATCACAGCCGGTTCGCCGCCCTCCGCAATCAGAATTCCCAGCACCTCGCGACCGGCGTCGCGACTGACGGCACGGTCAGCCACAAGCTGTACCAACGCCGCGAATGCCGGCGGAGTGGCCTTGGACGCAGCCGGATCGGAGCCCTCGTCCAGGCGCTCGACGAGCGCCTGGATCCAGTTTGCCACGACCGCAGGCTCGAGTCCTGGTCCCGCTTGCAGCGTGGCCTCGTAGTAGTCCGCGAGCTCGGAGCGGAAGGCGAGCTCGCGCGCGCGGTCCGGACCCAGCCCGAACTCGGCGACGAAGCGTTCAGCACGGGCGGCCGGCAGTTCCGGAAGCGCGTCCCGTGCGGCCGCGACCATCTCCTCGGTTGCGACCAGCGGCACCAGGTCCGGCTCGGGGAAGTACCGGTAGTCGTGCGCCTCCTCCTTTGAGCGCAACGATGTGAGCCGGCCGGAGACGGGATCGAAGTGCAGCGTCTCCTGCAGGATCTCCTGCCCGGATCTCAACAGCTCGACCTGGCGCTCGATTTCAGCCGTCACGCCCTGCGCAAGGAAGCGGAACGAATTCATGTTCTTCAGCTCGGTCTTGGTGCCGAGTCCGGTTGAGCCGACAGGCCGCACGGAGACGTTCGCATCGCACCGCAGTGACCCCTCGTCCATGTTGACGTCGGAGACCCCGATCGCCCTGATCGTCGTGCGCAGCAGGTTCAGCCACTCGCGTGCCTGTTCGGGCGAGCGTAGATCAGGCTCTGTGACGATCTCAGCCAGGGGTGTGCCGCCGCGGTTGAAGTCGACGACGCTACGGTCGGCGCTGTCGATGCGGCCGCTCTCGCCGACGTGCACGAGCTTCGCTGCGTCCTCCTCCAGGTGCACACGATGGATGCGGACATCACCCAGACGTCCGCCGCTGCAGATCGGCACGTCGTATTGGGAGATCTGGTAGCCCTTGGGCAGGTCCGGATAGAAGTAGTTCTTGCGGTGAAACTGCGAGCGTGGCGCGATCTCACAATCGAGCGCCAGGCCGATCATGATCCCGTAGTGGACCGCCCGGGCGTTGATCGCCGGCAACGACCCGGGCAACCCGAGGCAGCGCGCGCAGGTGTGGATGTTCGGGTCATCGCCGAACGACAGCTCACAGCCGCAGAACATCTTCGTTCGGGTCTTGAGCTGGACGTGAATCTCCAGCCCGATCACCGGCTCGTATTCGACCGCTGTAGCGCTCATGCCGTGGCGCCTCTCCTGCGCGCAGCGGCGCCGTCGAATTCGATCGCCTGCTCCAATGCGTAGGCCGTATCCAGCAACCTGTTCTCGCTGAACGCCGCGCCGGCGAGTTGCAGGCCGACAGGCAGTCCGTCACTCAGGCCGGATGGGATCGATATCGCCGGAATCCCAGCCAGTGACATCGGGACCGTGCAGAAGTCGTTGAGGTACATCGCGAGTGGGTCGGCCGATTTGGCACCGAACTCGAAGGCGGCGCCCGGCGCCGTCGGCGTCACGATGAAGTCGACCTGCTCGAATGCCGCCCGGAAGTCCTCGGCGATCCGGGTACGGACGCGCTGAGCGGTTCCGTAGTAGGCGTCGTAGTAGCCACTGGACAGTGCATAGGTGCCGAGCATGATCCGGCGCTTGACCTCGGGACCGAAGCCCTGAGCGCGGGTGCGGCTGTACATCGTGTCCAAATCGCTGTCGCCGCCGACGCGCAGGCCGTAGCGGACCCCGTCGAACCGTGCGAGGTTCGCGGAGGCCTCGGCCGGGGCGATGATGTAGTAGGCCGACAGTGCGTGCGGCGCGTGCGGGAGTTGGCACGGCTGAACCGTGGCGCCAAGCTCCGCCGCGAGTTTCAGGGCTGCGTCGAAGCTGGCACGCACTCCTGGCTCGATCCCGCCCTCGGCTCCGAGCAATTCCTCCGGCACGCCCAGGCGCACTCCCCTCAGATCCAGACGGGACGGCAGCACGATCTCCTCCGGGAACTGCAGCGAGGTCGAGTCGTAGGGATCCCGCCCGACCATGTGCCTCAGCAACAGGGCGCTGTCAGTCACGTCGCGGGTCAACGGACCGGCCTGGTCCAGCGATGATGCGAAGGCGATCATCCCGAACCGCGAGCACGCTCCATACGTGGGCTTCAGTCCGACGATGCCTGAGAACGCAGCCGGCTGCCTGATCGAACCACCGGTGTCGGTCCCAAGCGCCCATGGGACCAGGCCGGCGGCAACGGCCGCGGCGCTGCCGCCGGACGAGCCACCGGGAACGCGGCCGCGATCCCACGGGTTCAACACCGGACCGAACGCCGAATTCTCGTTGGAGGAGCCCATCGCGAACTCATCCTGGTTGGTCTTGCCGAGCAGTGCGGCACCGGCCTCGGCAAGCTTGCGCACGACCGTGGCCGTGTATGGCGGACGGTAGCCCTCCAGGATCTTCGACCCGGCCTGGCTCGGCACGCCCTTCGTACAGAACAGGTCCTTGACCGCCAGCGGCACGCCGGCCAACGGTGCGCCTGCGTCGAAGCCCTCGTCGGGCTCGCCGTCGGCGACCCAGGTGAACGCGTTCAGATCATCGGCAGCGGCGCGCCCGCGATAGAGCTCGTAGAGCTCGGCCGCGCTCACCTGACCGGAACGGATCGCGGCTGCCGCAGCAGCCGCGCTCAGGTCGAGCAGTTCAGCACTCATTCGGCCGACGCACCGGGGCTGGGAACGCCAAAGCCGGTCGGCGTCGGCTCCGGCGCCTGTGCCAGAACGACGTCACGCGGCAGCGACGGCTCCGGTACGTCCTCGCGCAGCGCATTGACCAGATCGACGACGTGCGACGTCGGCTCGACCCCGTCCAGGTCAAGGCTGCGGATCGCCTCGATGTGATCGAGCACCTTCGAAAGCTCCACCGACATCTTCTCGGCCTCCGCATCGCTGAGTTCAAGGCGCGCCAGGCGCGCGACGTGATCGACCTGCTGGCGTTCGAGCATGCAGCCGATTCTAAATCGGCTCCGCCTTTGATGCCGGTCTGGCCGGGAGCATGCGAATGTCAGGCACCAGCAACGCCGAGAGCGTCACCAGCAATGCACCCACGTAGCACCAGACCAGCGTGGGGCCGGCGCCGACGCTCTCCGCGATCGGGCCCACCAGCGCATATCCGATCGGCATCACCGCCAACGTTCCCGCCCAGTCGTAGGAGCTCACACGTGAGATCGCTGCAGGCGGAATGTGCTCCTGCAGCGCCGTCCACCACAGCGCGCCCATCACGGTCATCCCGGCGCCTGACAGAAACTGGGCCACGAGCACGAGGCCGAGTGGAAGCTGCAGGCCCAAGGCGATACCGGGCAGCAATGCCGGCAGGAACGCGATGAACCCGGTCCTGAGCGGGAAGCGTGGGCGGAACCTCAGCAGCGAGGTACCGCCGAGCAGCATTCCCAGGGCGAAGCTGACCCCGAGTCCAGCGTAGGCACCTACGCCGCCGTAATCGTCCTTGCAGATCAGAGGGGCCAACACCGGGAAGGAAGCCATCAGCAGATTCGCCGTCGCCATGTTCACGATCGTCGTCCACACCCACCTGCGACCTGCGACCTCATGCAAACCGCCGCGTAGATCCGCCAGGAACGGGGCCGGCTGCGTCCGTGCCGCCAGCGGGGATCTGGCGCCGTGCGAGACCCGCAGCAGCAGAAGCGCACTGAGCAGATAGCTGGCTCCGTCGATGATCAGCGCGTATGAGGACCCGGCTGCCGCCACCAGCACGCCGCCGAGCGCGGGCCCAAGGATCGCGGAGCCGGAAATCGCAATCGTCTTCAGTGCATTGGCCTCCTGCCCATATTCGCCGGAAATGGCCTGCAGGAGTCCGGCCGACGCGGGGTTGAAGAATGCGTTCCCGGCCGACACCAACACCTGTGAGACCACGATCTCGAACACGGTCGCCTGGCCCGACAGCAGCAGCGCGCCGACCGCCAGTTGGCTGCAGAACCGCACCAGGTCAGCCGTCACCATCACCGCGCGCCGGCTCGCCCGGTCGGCCACCACCCCACCGATCAGCGCCACGCACACCATCGTCACGGTGCGCGCGGCCATGACTATCCCGAGGTCTGTGGCCGAGTGCGTCAGATCGAGAACGGCAAACGCCAGGGCAACGCCGACGGCCCCGTCGCCCAGTCCCGACACCAGCGTCGAACCGAACACCAGGCGAAGGTCGCGTTGACGCAGGACCCCGAAGCGACGGCCAAGCCGCGACGTGGAGCCGCTATCTGAGCTGGCACCGCCCATCTACGGGCAGAGCTCCGCTAGTCGCCGGCGCTCAGGCCGCGATCCCCGACCCGCAGCAGCTCAATTGCCGGCGGCGCATCCTCATCTGCAACGCCGTCGCGCCGCAATGACATGAACAGCCCAACGAACAGTGCAGTGCCCAGAACCAAGGCAAAGTAGGCGCCCGGGCGCGCCTCGAGAGCATTTCCACCCCCTGTCAACGGCACGCTCGGCTGATCGAGCAGCACACGCACCGCCAGGATGACGACGAGCGCAAGTGAAACAGGGGCCAACAGCGTCGTGACAACCACCGGTAACGCCGGTGATCGCCGCGTGCCCTGCAGCCAGAAGGCGACGATCCCCACCGCGGACACCAGCAGCGTGAGCGGTCCGGCGAATGTGAACGCCTGCCACCCGTTGATGCTCACTCGTCGGGCGAGAACGACCGCGATCCCCTGGTACTCCGCCTTGTATGCGAACCACGGAACCGCGAGCAGGTCAATCAGCAGTGCGATCGCAGCGACACCGATCGTCCAATCAGCCGCGGTCAGCCGTGTCGATCTGAAAGTCACCTGAGGCCGCCCAACAGATCGGCTTGAGGAAACCCCACCGGCTCAGCGCCTGGTCAGGTGCGCGTACTGACTCAGCAGCTTTCGCTCCGAGCCGTCGCGGCTGAAGCGGATCACCACGATCCCGCCCGGCTCGACGCCGATCACGGTTCCGTCGCCGAATTTCGCGTCGATCACCTCCTCGCCGAGCCGGAATTCGGGCTCGTCCGCGCTCGGCCTTGCCCGGCCCACGCGAATCGTTCCGATCGGAACATCGACCCCAGTCGCCGGATCGCCCAACGGCCACGATGTCAACCGCTCTCTGAACGCCCCCACCCCGCGCGGCCGCAGCTCCTCCCGGTCCGTGAGTTGCGCTGGAACCTCCGCGAGGAAGCGACTTGGGATCGCGTAACCGTGAGCACCGAAGACGGTCCGCTGGCGCGCGCATGTCATGTAGAGGTCGCGCTGGGCGCGTGTGATGCCGACGTAGCACAGGCGCCGTTCCTCCTCGAGCTCACCCTCCTCCAGAGCGCGTGAATGGGGGAAGATCCCGTCCTCACAGCCGATCATGAACACGATCGGGTATTCGAGCCCCTTCGCGTTGTGCAGGGTCATCAACGTGATCAGGCCGGAGTCGTCAACGCGGGTGTCCGCGTCGGCGACCAGCGAGACCTGCTGCAGGAAGTCAGCCAGCGATGGTTGCTGCACGTCGGAGCTGTCGTACTCGGCAGCGACGTTGACCAACTCGTCGAGGTTCTCGATCCGCCCCTGGGCTTCGATCGTGCGCTCGGCCCGCAGCCCGTCGAGATAACCGGTCTGCTCGAGTACACCGCTCAACAATTGGGCCACCGGCATGTTGGACTCGGCACGTTCGCGCAGCGCGGCCATCGTGCCCATGAACCGGCCGATCGCCTTGACCGCCGCGGCGCCGAGTCCGGGAATGCTCGCTGGATCCGCCGCCACCTCCCAGATGCCAGCGCCGAGCGTGTTGGCGTATGCCAGCACCCGTGCCACAGACGTCGCACCGATGCCACGACGCGGTGAGTTGACGACACGCGTGAACGCGCCGGCATCCTGCGGGTTAACCAGCGCCGTCAGATAGGCGATCGCATCCTTGATCTCGGCACGCTCGTAGAATCGCGTGCCGCCGATCACCTGATAACCGATATCGGCGCGGACCAGCGTGTCCTCCAGCACCCGCGACTGGGCGTTCGTCCGATAGAAGACGGCGATCTCACTGCGCGAGGCACCGCCGTCCACGAGCCGCTCGATCTCGCCGGCAACGAACCGGGCCTCTGCGTGCTCGTCGTCGAGTTCGCGGATCTTGATCGGGTCACCGGCCCCGAGGTCGGTCCACAGATCCTTCTCCTTGCGACCACGGTTGTTGGCGATCACGGCGTTGGCGGCATCGAGAATCGTCTGGGTCGAGCGGTAGTTCTGCTCGAGCTTGACGACCTTGGCGTCAGCGAACTGCTCCTCGAAGCTGAGGATGTTGTGGATATCCGCCCCACGGAAGCCGTAGATCGACTGGTCCGGATCGCCGACGACGGTGAGGTTGCGACGCTCGCCTGCCAGCAGCTGCAGCCAGCGGTACTGGACCTGGTTGGTGTCCTGGTACTCGTCGACGAGGATCTGGCGGAACGCCTCCTGATACGTCGCGCGGACCTCCGGGAACAGCTCCAGCACGTTCACCGCCCTGACGAGCAGATCGTCAAAGTCCATCGCGTTCATCCGGTGCAGCTCGCGCTCGTAGCTTCCGTAGACATCGGCGACTGTCCGCTCGAAGAACGAGCCGACCAATTGCGCATAGGCCTCAGCGTCGCGTAGACGGTTCTTGGCATCTGAGATCTGGTTGTGAATCGCCGAGGGAGTGAAGCGCTTGGGATCGACCCCGTTCTCCTCCATGCAGCGCTTGATCAGGCGGCGCGAATCGGCCTGGTCGTAGATCGTGAACTGCCTGGTGTAACCGAGCTTGTCGGCATGTGCTCGCAGCATCCGCGCGCAGGCGGAATGGAAGGTCATCACCCACATCGCGCGGACCCGGCGTCCGACGAGCAGCTCCGCGCGGCCGCGCATCTCGGCAGCCGCCTTGTTCGTGAACGTGATCGCCAGGATCTCGCTGGGCTGGACCGCTCCGGTCGCAACCAGATAGGCGATCCGGTGGGTCAGGACCCGCGTCTTGCCAGAGCCGGCGCCGGCAAGGATCAGCAGTGGGCCCTCGCCATATGTCACGGCCTCCCGCTGCGGTTCGTTGAGGCCATCGAGCAGTGCCTCGACCTGTTCGCTGGCCTCGATCATCGGTCTGTTACCTGCGCTCATCGCCTTTGCCCTGCGCTAATTGCTTATTCCCTACGGTATCGGGCACGATGGTCGTCACAGACTCGCTCAGGGAGACGTGCGCCTGGATCGCGGCAAGGTCGACGCATGCACATGTGGTCGAGGCTCGAGTCGATGACTATGCGCGCACCGTTATTGCGCCACCGTCGGTCGTGAAGACCTCAGAGCAACCCGCGGCGGCTACGCGCGCCGCGCGCGAAACCGAAGCCGCGTACTGGCTCACGTTGGATGCGATCAACTTCGGCTCCGGCTGGTTTCCAACGCTTCGCAAAGAGCAACAAAAAACCGGCTACAGCACGATCGCCACCGGTATCCGCAGGCGCTTTGACGAATCCGGGCGGTGGACACCGGCGCAGCTGAGTCTGCTGACATCCACCGAGCTCGCCGGCTGGCTCGACCAGGATCCTGAGCATCCACTGATCGCTCTCATGGCCAGATCTCTACACGACCTGGGTGAAAGCGTCCGCAGGCTATACGGCGGATCGTTCGCGGCAGTCGTCGACTACGCCGGCGGATCGGCGGTTCGCCTGGTCGAGACTCTGGCCACGTGGCGCTGCTTCGACGACGTCTCGATTTACGACGGACGCGCCGTGCCATTCCTGAAGCGGGCTCAGATCGCAGCCGCCGACCTGCGCCGTGCCGGCGTCGCCGACTTCGCTGACCTCGACCGGCTGACGATGTTCGCGGACAACCTGGTGCCCCATGTGCTGCGGCTCGACGGCGTGCTCTGGTTCGACCCCGAGCTTGTGGCCCGGATCGAACGCGGTGAGCTGATCGAGCACGGGTCGCCGGAGGAGGTGGAGATCCGTGCGTGCGCGGTCCACGCTGTGGAGCTGTTGGCCGCCGCGGGGTCCAGCGAGACCACCGCGGCGCAGATAGACGAGTTTCTCTGGAGCCGTGGTCAACAGCCGGAATACAAGGCGGTGCCGCGTCACCGCTCGCGCAGCACCGCCTATTAGAGCCCGTCTCAAAAGTCCGGCGCGCGTGCCGGGGCGGGACGGCAGCTACTTCGCCGCCTTGACCCGCTCCTTGGCGATCGCCTTCGCGCCTGCCGCGCCGACGAGTGTCTCGGGCCGCAGCGTGCCGCTGGCGAGCAGGTCGACCGCGGGGTAGCGCCCGCTGATCGCGAGCGCGGAGTCGAGTGTGATCACCGTCGTCTCACCGCCCAGCGGCTTGGAGCTGACGGCGATCACCGTCAGCGAACCGCCGTCCCTGAGCTTGCGGGCGGAACCGAGCGCCTTGCGTGCACTCAGCGGATGCAGACCGTCAAGCGAATCGATCAGCACAACTGCATCGGCGCCGCGGGCAGCGATCCGGCGGGCCTGATCGATCACGAGCTCGACGGCGTTGTCGTGCGCCTCGGCTGAGGCCGCGAAGCTCACCGCAGCGCCCGGCTTGACCGGAGCCTCAGCCCACTCGCCAAGCTCCTCGGGCCGCACGCCGGCCAGCGCCACGAACACCGTCACGCCGTCCTGCGCGGCGAGGATCTCAGTCAGCTGCCGCAGCAGATGCGACTTCCCTGCCCAGGCGCCGCCCGTGATCGCGACACGCGATCCACGGCCGAACGGCGTCAAAAATTCGACGGCCTTCAGCGTGGCGTCACTCGATCCGAGCTCGAACCGGGAGCTCGGGAACTCTGCAGCGAGATCGTCGAAGCGTCCGCGGTCGGCGAGCTCCTCGGCCGGCCGGCCGTTGACCGTGTCGATCCGGACCAATGACGGAAACCGCTCGGAGCGGTGCGGCGGCCGACGCGGCCCGGTGACCGTGTCGCCGTTGACGAGCTCGCAGCGCTTTACCTGCGCCGCCGAGATGTACACATCGTCATCGGAGGGCTCCGGCGGCGACACCCGAACAAAGCCCGAACCGTTGGGTAGCAGCTCGACCACGCCCTCGACGGTCTGCGCCCTGTCCTCGGCGGGCCGTGCCGGCGTCTCCTCACCGTCACTGGCATCGGCGTTATCGGCGTCACCGCCACGAGCGGACGCGGTCCGCCCGCGACCGCCACGGCGCCCGCGGCGACGCCGGCTGCCACCGTCATTCGTATCGTCGTCCTCAGAGTCAGAGGCCTCACCGGCGGTCGACTCGGCGGACTCGCGGCCGGCTTCGGTTCCGAATCGGCTTTCGCTGTCGGCTTCGACGGTTCCGCGTCACTTTTCGCTGTCGGCTTGGACTTTGGCTTCTCGCCCGACTGTTGAGCAAGAAGCGCATCGATCAGGTCGCTCTTTCGCAACCGCCGGTAGCCGTCCAAGGACAACTCGGAAGCGATCGCGTGAAGATCGGCAAGCGTGCTCTCATCGAGCGTGGCGCGATCAAGTACAGACATATTCAGCCTTTCGGATGGATCGGTTGGCTCCGGCCGCGTTGTCGGCAGCGGCCGGCGATTCAATTTGCGCCCTAAGTGAAGCAGAGGCGCAGGATGCCCAGGGCCGATCCGCGCCCGTCAAGCAGTTGCGAAGACCCTGTCCCAGTCGTTCTTGATGCTGACGACCACCCAGCCGAGCCGTTGGCCGACCGCGGTGATCGGCTCCTTCTCCGCGAACGTCACAGCGGTGCTCTGGTACGAGAATTCACGCTGGTCATCGTCGTGGTCGATCAGCACGCCGAGCCCGCCGTACCGCGAGTTCTGCGCCCACTCGAGCATTTCCCGGTCACCACCGGAGTTGCCGATGGCCAGAATCGGTGGACGTCCGATCTGGGATTGGATGTGCTCGACCTTGGGTCCGCCCTCATTGGCGGCGCCGACCCCGGCCATGGTGCGGAGGACGACGGGCTTGTCGGTCTCGTCGCGTGAGAACTTGTAGCCGATGTTGGTCCCGACCACCATGCCCGGATCGACCCCGTAGCAGCGTCTGCTGACCCTGCGCACGAAGTCGGTGCCGCCGCCGGTGACGATGCCGACTGTGAAGTCACGCGCGCGCAACTCATCCAGCAGTTCGAGCATCGGCCCGTAGATCACGCCTTCGAGGCCAACCCCAAGTGTGGGGTGCCGGTATCGGCCGAGGAAGTCATCCACGGCCGCGTCGAACTGCTCCGGGGTCTGCCCGTCGAACAGTGCGGCCAGCGCACCTGCGACCCTGGCCAATCCGATCTCGCCGATGGCGGCCATGTCGCCGTCGAGAACGGCCGCGTACTCGGGGTGCTCGCGTAGCGTCGGATCTTCAGCGGCGCGTCGCTGCAGGGCATCTTCAAGGAACGCCTGCTGCACGTACGCGGGCTTCTCGCACCACATCGTGCCGTCGTTGTCGACGTAGGCGACGCGATCGCTCGCCGGTACGTGATCCAAATCGTCGATGAAGGACAGAATCGAGTCCCGAACCCGGCCGGGACGCCACGAGGGAAGCGGCGAGCTCATTGATCCTCCTATGGTGATGGCGGGGACTTCACAGCGCCTTGAGCAGGTCCTCGACGCGTGCCTTCGCGTCACCAAACAGCATCGCGGCGTTGTCGCGGAAGAACAGCGGGTTCTGGACACCAGCGTACCCGGAGGCCATCGAGCGCTTGAAGACGATCACATCGTGCGCTTCCCAGACGTGTAGCACCGGCATTCCGGCGATCGGGCTGCCTGGATCCTCAGCGGCAGCGGGGTTCACCGTGTCGTTGGCGCCGATCACCAGCACCACGTCGGTGTCGGAGAAGTCATCGTTGATCTCGTCCATCTCGAGCACGATGTCGTAGGGAACCTTCGCCTCCGCCAGCAGCACGTTCATGTGGCCCGGCAGGCGCCCGGCGACCGGATGGATGCCGAAACGGACCTCGACCCCGCGCTCACGCAGCTTGCTCGTCAGCTCCGCCACCCCGTGTTGGGCTTGAGCCACGGCCATTCCGTATCCGGGGGTGATGATCACGGACCTGGCGTCGCGCAGCAGCTGCGCTGCCTCCTCGACGCTCAGCTCGCGATGCTCGCCGTAATCCTGCTCATCGCCGGAGGCGGCCTCGATCCCGAATCCGCCGGCGATCACCGAGATGAACGAGCGGTTCATCGCCTTGCACATGATGTAGCTGAGGTAGGCACCTGAGGAGCCGACCAGCGCACCGGTAACGATCAGCAGGTCGTTGTTGAGCAGGAAGCCCGATGCGGCCGCCGCCCAGCCGGAATAGCTGTTGAGCATCGACACGACGACCGGCATGTCACCGCCACCGATGCTCGCGACGAGGTGCAGGCCCAGCGCCAGGGCTACCAGCGTGACGAGCACCAGCGGAAGCAGCTGCGGGTCCGAGACGAACCAGACGGTCAGGCCGACGAACGCGACCAGCGCGCCGACGTTCAGCCAGTTCTTGCCAGGCAGCATCAGCGGTTGCGACCTGACCCGAGCCGACAGCTTCAGGAACGCCACGATCGAGCCCGTGAACGTCACCGCGCCGATGAAGACGCCGATGAACACCTCGGCATGGTGGATGCCGTAGGTGCCAACGAGCTTGAAGCCAAGCGCCTCCGCACCGTACGGCTTGCGTTCGACGCTCAGGTAGCCGTTCCAGCCGACAAGCACTGCGGCCAGTCCCACGAAGCTGTGAAACAGCGCGATCAGCTCGGGCATCCCGGTCATCTCGACGACCCGTGCGCGATACAGACCGATCGTGGCGCCTGTCGCGACCGCGACGATCAACAGCACCACGCCAAGCGTGCTGATTCCGTTGTGGGCCGCCAGCACCACCGTCGCGACCAGCGCCACGGCCATCCCGGCGATGCCGAAGTAGTTGCCCGCCTTCGCCGTCTCGTGCCGGGAAAGCCCCGCCAGCGCTCGGATGAACAGCAGCGCGGCGATCAGGTACGCCGCATCTGCCGCGGAGTTGACGGTCACCGCGTTGTCAACTCCTCGAGAACATCGAGAGCATCCGGTGCGTGACCGCGAATCCACCGAAGATGTTGATGCTCGCGAGCAGGATCGCGACAGCGGAGACAACGGTCACGAGCGTCGAACCGTGTCCAATCTGCAGGATTCCGCCGACGACGATGATCCCGGAGATCGCGTTGGTCACCGACATCAGCGGCGTGTGCAGGGCGTGATGGACGTTGCCGATCACGTAGTAGCCGATCACGATCGCAAGCGCGAAAACGGTCAGATGCGGCAGCAGCGCGCTCGGGGCGAAGGCGACCAGCAGGAAGAAGATCACAGCACCGAGGGCCGTCAGCGCATACTTCGTTGAGGCCGGCATCGGCTGCTTCTCGATGGCCGCGCTGCTGCCGGCTTGGGGCACGGCAGCAGCGGCTGCCGGTGCCACGGAGACCTGCACCGGCGGCGGTGGCCAGGTCAGCTCACCGTCGCGGACAACGGTGATCGATCGCTGCACGACGTCGTCGAAGTCGAGCACGAGCTGCCCGTCCTTTTCGGGCGTCAGCAGCTTCATCAGGTTCACCAGGTTCTGGGCGTAGAGCTGCGAGGCCTGCGTGGGCAGCCTGCCCGGCAGATCGGTGTACCCAAGGATCACCACGCCGTTCTCAGTCACCGTTCGCTCGCCCTTGACCGTGCCGGCGACGTTGCCGCCGTTGGCCGCAGCGAGATCGACGACCACGCTGCCCGGCTTCATGCTCTTGACCATCTCCTCAGTGATCAGCTGCGGCGCCGGCCGACCCGGGATCAGTGCCGTCGTGATCACGATGTCCACGTCCAGCAGCGTCTTCGCATAGAGCCGCTCAGCCAGCGCGTTGTAATCCTGCGACATCTCCTTGGCGTACCCGGTGGAGGAGGCCTCCTGCTGCTCGCCCGTGTCGACGTTCAGGTACTCGCCTCCAAGCGACTTCACCTGGTCGGCGACCTCCGGACGCGGATCGGTCGCGTACACGATCGCGCCGAGGCTGCCGGCGGCACCGATCGCCGCCAGTCCGGCGACCCCTGCGCCGGCCACGAGCACCTTCGCCGGCGGCACCTTTCCGGCCGCCGTCACCTGGCCGGTGAAGAAGCGGCCGAACTCGTTGGCCGCCTCGACCACGGCACGGTAGCCGGCGATATTGGCCATCGAGCTCAATACGTCCATCGACTGCGCGCGGCTGATGCGAGGGACCGCATCGAGCGCCAGAGCCGTGATCGGCCGCGTCGCAAGATCGTCGACGAGCGCCTGATCGAGCGTCGGTGAGAGCCAGCTGATCAGGGTCGCGTGCGGCTTCAGGCTGTCCAGTTGGGCTCTGCTCGGCGGGTTGACGCCGAACACGATTTCCGCATCGAAGGGATCCCCAATGCCGGCACCGACGTCGGCGTAGGCCTGATCGCTGAAGCTGGAGAGTTCACCAGCGCCGGATTCGACCGTCACCTCGTAACCGAGCGTGAGCAGCTGCCCGACGGTGTTGGGCGTGGCCGAAACCCGCGTCTCCCCCGCCTGCGCCTCCTTCAGGACCCCGATCCGCATGTGCAACGCCAATCTACCGATCGTCGATCTGGCATATCACAGATGTCACAAAGCCTTTGTATTACAGAGAGCGGCCGGCCAGCGCGATCTGCGCCTCAGCGGTCACCCATACGGGTGTCTGCGTGCTGCCGCGAGCGTAATCGACGGCACCGTCGGGTCGGATCAACGACCTCAGATACGCGAACGGTGAGGGCGTGCCACGCCGATGCCAATGCTGGGGCTGCAGGAAGACCGCAGCCAGTCCTGAGATCGCAAACGCCGTCGATTGAGCGTTGGAAGGTGCACCCCGCTGGTAGCCGAAGCCTCCATCCCGATTCTGGGCCTGGCGGATGAACTCAGCCGCGCGTCTGATGACCTTCGCCTTGCCGGTCCCCGCGAGCGCCTGAAGCACTGCCCCGGTGTCATCCACGTCGCTGGACCCACCGCGCGTGTCGAAGTTGAAGCCGCCATCGCCGTCCTGCTGCCGCGCGAGCCAGTCGATCGTTGGCGCCCTGACTCTCAGGCCGGCAGCCCGCATGGCGAGCATCCCGAAGGCGGTGAGGTTCGTTTGATCGCCGACAGATCCGTCTGGCTTCACCAGTTCTCTGAGTCCCGCAACGAGGTTGCGTCCCCCAAAATCGCGGAGGTCTGGGGACGGCAGCATCGATGCCGCCAGCACCGTCCGCTCGATGGCGCCAGCGCCGGTCTCGCTCTTGACCGTCGCTGCCAGGTACTTGCGGACGTCGATCAGAACTGGCGCCGCCCTGCGCGGGCTCGACGCCAAGGCGAGCGCCGCCCAGCCGCTGACCATCGTGTCCGAACCACTGCCCGGCGACATCCCAAAACCTCCGTCCTTGTTTTGGGCCCGCTCCAGGTATCGGGTCGGTGAACCTCGAAGCGAGGCTGCCCGAGCGTGTTCAGGGGCACCAGCTCCAACAAGTGCGGTGGCCGCGACGACCACCGCAAGCACCGGTGCCAACGATCCGGCGGGCGGCAGCCAGGTGACCTGGATCCTGGTGGTGAAGCGCCTCAACGCGTGGATCAGCGCGGGACCGAACAGCATCGCGAACCCGAAGCAACCGAGGGCGTGCACCAGGTCGAACCCGACACCCTTGCCCACATAAACGCCGAGTTGCCCAAGGCTGTGGTCGCTGTAGGTGATCCAGTCACCGAAGTCCTGCAGAGCGGTGAACAGAAAACCGACCACGAAGCAGACGATCGCCAGGGGAAGCCGGCCGATGCGGCGGCCTGCGACCCGAGCCAGCAATGCGCCGGCAATGCCGACCGCTCCCCAGCCCGCCATCTGCCACGGCGTCCATGGGCCCTGACCGAAGAAGACGTTGGATGTCAGGCCCGCGACCGCACCGACGACGTATCCAGGCGCCCCGCCGAGCGCGTAACCCGAGATCAGAACGATGTCCGTCGTCGGTTTGACATTCGGAACCGCTGCGAACGCGATCCGTCCCAGCGCCGCGAACGCCGCGAGCGTCCCGACCAGAGCGACGATTCGCGCGTCCGGTTTCGAGCGCTCATACCAGACAAAGCCTGCAAACAGCCCGATCGCCAACAGGCCGAACGCTCCCAGCTGCCAGGTCATGCGTGCACCTGCGCCGCGCTGCGTTCGAGCAGCCTCACACCGTCGTCTGGCAGCAGCGCGCCACCGGAGCCGCCGAGGATCCGCGCCGTCTCCGTGGCAAAGTACGTACCGCCTGCCAGCACCTCGGCCGCGGTCCCGTCGGCGATCACGCGACCGTCGGCAAGCAGCACCACGCGATCGGCGAACTCAGCCACGAACTCGGGATCATGCGTGGCAACCAGAACCGCGACGCCCAGCCCCGTCAACAGCCCACCGAGCTCGTGCTTGGCTGCGCGGTCCATGCCACGCGTCGGTTCGTCCAAGCACACAACCGCGGGTGCTTGATCGCCGCTGGTGTCACCCAGCACGATCGCCAGCGCCAGTCGTTGCCGCTCGCCTCCGCTGAGATCGCGCGGGTGGCGATCGGCGAGCGCAGCAAGGCCAAAGCGCGCGAGCGCCGTGGCCGGCGCCTCCTCTCTCACCGTGTCATGCACCAGATAATCCGTTGGGTTCTGCAGAAGCAGCGCAATCCGGCCGGCTCCCTCCACCCTGCCTCGGGTCGGCTCGAGCAGCCCCGCGGCGTGCCGCAGCAAGGTCGATTTGCCGGCTCCGTTGCGGCCCATCAGGGCAACACGCTCGCCGGAGCCGATGCCGAGATCAACGCCACGCAGAATCGCCGGGCCGTCCTTGATCTCGTGCCAGACACCCTTGAAGCGCAGGGCGGAACCCCGCTCCTGGCGTCGCTGTCGACGTTTCCCCCCCTGGGCCGGGATAACGTCGACAGAGTCAGCGGGCAGGCCTCCCGACCGAAGCGCCGCACGGGCACGCTTCACCCCGGCAACCGGCTCAAGTCCGAGCCCGGACAGCAGACGGGCCCCGGGAGTCACTAGCGCAGGCGCAGCACGGATGGCCCACCGCAGGAACGGATCGGGGCGCCCGTCGAAGACGAGCCGCCCACGGTCCATGACCAGAACCCGATCAGCTGCCGCCAGACAACGCTCGAGCCGGTGCTCAGCGAGCAGCACCGCCGTGTCCCCGTCCTCGTTCAACCGCCGCAGCAGACCGATCAACTCGTCACCGGCGACCGGATCGAGCTGAGAGGTCGGCTCGTCCAGACAAACCAGCGCCGGCCGCGCGCAGAGCGTCGCCCCCAGCGCCACGCGCTGCAGCTCCCCACCGCTCAACTCCTCGACGGGGCGATCCAGCAGCCCCTCGACCGCCAGCGCCAACGCCGTCTCCTCGACGGCTCGGGCGACCTCAGCCGCCGCGCCGCCATGGTTCTCGGCCGCAAAGGCGAGCTCGGCTCGCGGAGTGCCGAGCACCACCTGCGTCTCGGGATCCTGGAACAGCGTCCCAACCGCCGCGGCCAGGTCTCCGGGGCCGTGTGTGCGCGTGTCCAGTCCAGCCACCTCGACGCTGCCGGCAAAGACTCCGCCGTAGAAGTGCGGCACCAGGCCGCTGATCGCGCGCAACAGCGTCGACTTACCCGACCCGGACAATCCGGCGACCACGACGAACTCACCGGGCTCGATCGACAGGTCGAGCCCGTCGAGCGACGGACCGGCCGCCGACGGATAGGAATAGGAGACTCCGGCAATCTCGACCAGGCTCATCGCTCGATCCCTCGGCGATCTACGAACGGCGCGAGGATCGCTGTCGCCACCACACCCGCCACCGCCAGAGTGCGCGCGCCAGCGGGCGCGCGCAACAACGGGTAAGCCTGGAACGTGTCCCAGCCGAGCACGCCCACAAGCACAACCAGCATCGCAACGAATACCGCAGAGCCCAGGAAGGCGAGGTCGTGGCGGGACCAGGGCTCGTGGCGGCCACCCGGCACCGGCCTGCGAGCGACCCCGAAGCCACGCACCTCGAGCGTGGCGGCGACATCGAGCGCGCGGTCAAGAACGCCTGCCGTGCTTGCTCGCAACAGCGCCGTACGGCTTGGCGGGGCTCCAGGGCGACAACGCTGCGCCTCCGCCATTCGGCGCGAGTCGCGCACCAGCACCGGCAACATTCGCGTCGCGACCGTCGCCGTCAGCGCTGACCTGAACGAAACCCCCCGAAACAGCCTGAGCACGTCATCGGGATCGACGGCGAGCGAGTAGAGCGCGCCGAGAAGCACCAGAGCCACAGCGCGAAGCCCGAGCACGGCACCATAGGCGGTCGCCTCGAGCGTTATGTTGAGCTGCCCGATGACCGGGATCTCCCCCAATCTCCAGATCACAGTCAGGCCGTCGCGGCTCACCAGCGCGTTGATCACACAGATCGTCAGTCCGAGCGGGATCGCGAACAGCAGGCTGCGCCGGAGCTCACGGCCGACGCGCGCAAGCGCACCGGCGAGCAGGATTGCACCGGTCTCGGCGCCGAGCACGACCGGATTGGCCGCCAGCAGCACGGCGAGCCCCAGGGCGGCAAACCAGACGAGCGCAGCGGCGGCGCGGGCCGCATGGAGCGGGCTCGCTCTGCGCCGGTACCTCATGCTCCGGGATCGAACGGGACGGGGATGAGGGTGTCGCCGCTGATCGGAGAGTTGCCATTGATCGCAACCGCGAAGTGGTTGCGCAGCTTTGCAGCGGTGAAGGCCCGCGCGGCAGCCATCACGCCGGCGCGATCGGTGCCGGTGACAAACCATGTCGGCTGACCCAGTGAAGCCTGTCCCGTCGCCGCGATCAGACCGGCGCTGCCGTGCAGCGTCTTGACCACGTCTCCGCGTGGGTTGTCGAGCTCGAGCGCCTGGCCCCGTTCGCCTACGAACTGGGCATAGACGCCGCTCTGCCGTGGTCCGGCGGCGATCAGCTGGGCCGCGATCACGCCCTTGATCTGGTTCCAGGTGCCCACGACCACAGCGAGCGAGTCTGACCCAGAACCGGTGCCCAGCACCTGCGTTCCGGCCTTGACACCGGCGTGGTGGAGTTGCGCACCCACCAGTCTGCAGGCCGCCTGCAGGCCGCCGGCGCAGTTGAGCAGCGTCGGAAACTCCTTGCCGCCGATCCCGTTCGTGAACGGCTCCGGGAATGCACCCACGACCGCCGGTATCGAGTCGGTCGCGGTCCAGTCGTGCAGATCCCACCAGATGTGATCCCCCGCATGAACGTCAGTCGTAGCCGCGCCCTTGGCCGCCTCAATGCCGTTGACGTAATAGAACCAGTCCCGCCGCCCCGAGCCGCCCGGATGCCCGTTGATCGATTCCACGAATCCGCCGCCGTAGCGCGTCGACACCTTGAAGTGACGTTCCAGTAGGGACATCACCGTCTCGCTTCCCGGCACATGCCGTTCCACGGCCTCGCCGATCGGCGCCGAGCCGAAACTGCCTGTGACCCGCACGCTGGCGTCCTTGGTGCCCGGACCGGCACCGAAACCGCATCCGCTCAGCCCCAGTGTGACCGCGATCGCAGCCGCAAGGGCGAACGAGCGGATGCGGCGGTGCATCAGCCCTTGGCGACCTTGAACAGCAGCTTGTCGCCGCTCTTCAGCTTCACGTCGCAGGCGCCCTTCGATGAGGACTTGCCGTTGACGTACAGGGCCCAGTAGTACTTCTTGCTGGTCTCGGTATCGCTCAGGATCCGGGTGATGAAGTACTCGTGGTAACTCGAGTACCAGGTGCCCTTCCAGTTCCCGTGCGTCGCCACATTCAGCGCGCCCTGGGCACTTTCGGCAGGGCACTTACCGGCCGGCGCGCCGCCGCGGGTGATCCAGCCGGATGCGGTCTGGACCGTCTCGGTTGCCAGCAGTGTCTTGGTCTTGCCCTGGATCGTGACGGTCACCTTCGGCGTTGCCGCCGAAGCAGTAACCGGCGCCACGGCCAACACCGCCGCCATGCCGAGCGCTGCTGCGCCGGCTCTGATCGCATGTTTCATCTGCATGAGCCACCCCTTTCCACGAGGGCTGTTTGGCTTTGTGGTCGGAGGTGGTCTCCTGGCTCTCGGGCCCACCGGCAGTGCCTTCCCAGCGCCTCCTCGGCACCAGTGGCCTGCAACCGCCGGCATCCCCGATCACAGTGGCGGGTCCGCACCGGATTTGCACCGGCTTCCCATCACTCTCGACCTGGACCGGAGGATCGTAGCTGGCGGGCACCAAGCGGGTGCCCGCCAGAGCGGTAACGGCCAGAATGCTCACGGCTCCGGAGCCGGAACTCTTAGACTCATCACCAGTGACCGTAAACCTCACCAGGATCTACACGAAGCTCGGCGACGGCGGCGAGACCCACCTCGGTGACATGAGCCGAGTCGCAAAGACCCACCCGCTGATCGAGGCCTACGGGACAGTCGACGAGCTCAATTCGTACGTGGGCGTGGTCCTGGCTCTGCCCGAGCTCCCGCAGACGTTCCGCCCCTGGCTGGAGCGCATCCAGAACGACCTGTTCGATGTCGGCGCCGACATCGCAGCGCCCGAGGACCCCGAGCATGAACGGCTGCGTGTGATTCCCGGGCAGACCGAGTGGCTCGAACAACGCTGCGACGAAGTCAACGCCGCACTCGCACCGCTACGGTCGTTCGTGCTGCCCGGTGGCACTCTGGCCGCCGCCCATCTGCACGTCGCTCGAACCATCTGTCGGCGTGCCGAACGGCTTACGGTCGCCTGCGGCGCCGAGGTCAACGCCGAGGTCGTCCGCTACCTCAACCGCCTGTCAGATCTTCTCTTCATTCTGGCCCGTCAGGCGAACGCCGGCGACGAGCCGCTGTGGCAGCCGGGTCGTTTCCGGTAACCGGCTTGATTCTGGGAACGGCGCGGACTACAGGCGCGAGACGGTCAGCTCGGGCGCCAGGCCCGTACGCCTCACGTGGTCGTAATGCTCGATGTCCTCAGGCGCCGCGACCTCGACGGAGAGCCCGGGTGAGATGACGACCCTGACCGCCTCATACAGCAGCTCCTGATAGCTGGGCGAGTCCACGGGCCGGCCCTCGATATCAAGCTCATAGTCACCACAACGGAGGGTCCAGCGCTCTGGCCTGATCAGCGTCGAGGCGCTGAGCCTCGGCTGCTGCGTGCCCGCCACTCGATCCGAGCCGATCAGCTCTCCGTGAGTGCGCTCGCGCGCGTTGGCGGACTCGAGCGCCCGAGCCAGACGGTCGAGGTTGCGGCCGTACGGCGCGGGCACGATCGCGACGGGTCCACGAGCCGCAGCGTCACCGCGAACGGTGCGCGCGACGGGCCCGACCAGGATGTAGTCGACGCCGTTTGCGACCAGCCAGTGCATGATCGCGATCGAAGAGGCCCCCACGTGCTCGTACCCCTCTGCGGGGGCGACAGCAGAGCTGTCGATGGTCGGTACACGGTTGCGAAGAAGCATGCCCCGGCTTTCGCGTCAGGGACGGCAAGTCCTTCCTCGAATAACCTAATCCCCGATGCCAATCTCGCGCCAGAATCCCCCAACCGGGGACGGAACCGGAACGCCCGACGGCCAAGCTGATCCGGGCAGCGGCGCCGACGAGGCGAAGCGTTCGGCGCCGGTCCCCGCCGGCGCGCGCCAGCGCTCGTTCAACGAGGCCGCGCACAAGATTCCGC
Organism: uncultured Conexibacteraceae bacterium; assembly: GCA_963844665.1. Taxonomy (GTDB): domain Bacteria; phylum Actinomycetota; class Thermoleophilia; order Solirubrobacterales; family Solirubrobacteraceae; genus Palsa-465. Next base: position 501,820 of record CAWJPB010000002.1, on the reverse strand, counting down.
GCTCGATCCCGAAGCGCGCACTCGAAGGTGACGAGGAGTTCGCAGACGTCGAGCCGGGCGTGCCAGATGCCGACATCGACGTCGTCGCGCATGCCAGCCGTGCCGTCCTGGCGCTCGGCGCGCTCGGTGTCGTCTACGGCGACCTGGGCACAAGTCCGCTCTACACCGAGCAGGTGACGTTCGGGTTCAAGGCCACGCAGCACGTGACCCTGGCCGCTGTCTACGGCGTGATCTCTCTGATCTTTTGGGCGACAGCGATCATCGTCTCGACCAAGTACGCCGGCTTCATCATGCGCGCCCACAACCGCGGCGACGGTGGCGTGATGGCACTCGCGGCGCTCTGCCGCCGCCATCGAATCCCGCGTGCGGCGCTCCTCGTCACGCTCGGGATCTTCGGCGCATCGCTGTTCTTCGGCGACGGCATGATCACGCCTGCGATCTCCGTGCTCTCTGCGGTGTCCGGCCTCGAGAAGGCCACCCCAGGGGTGGCGCACCTGGTCGTGCCGATCTCACTGGTGATCCTGATCGGACTGTTCGCGGTTCAACGCAACGGCAGCGGCAACGTCGGCTGGCTGTTCGGACCCGTGATGCTCGTGTGGTTCTTCTCCCTGGCAGCGATCGGCCTGCCGGAGGTCATCAGTCATCCCGGCGTCCTACAGGCGCTGTCACCAACCTGGGCGGCGCGATTCTTCGCAGACCACGGATTCGAGGCGTTCCTGACCCTCGGTGGCGTCGTGCTCTGTACGACCGGGGCCGAGGCGCTGTACGCCGACCGCGGGCATTTCGGCCCTGGACCGATCCGAATTGCCTGGTTCGGTCTTGTCTGGCCGGCCGTGATTCTCAACTACATGGGTCAGGCCGCATGGATCATCGACCACCCTAAGGCGCCACTTCAAGCCAACTTCAACCCGTTCTTCTCGGTGGTCCCCGCATCGTTGCAGTTGCCCATGGTGCTCCTTGCCACGCTCGCAACCGTAATCGCCTCGCAGGCGGTGATCTCCGGCTCCTACACGGTTGCACGTCAGGCGATGCAACTGGGGTTCCTGCCGCGACTGAAGGTCGTCCACACCAGCGAGATGGAAGGGCAGGTGTACGTCCCGATCGTCAACTGGATCCTGGCCGCAGGCGTGATCGCACTGGTGCTCGCATTCCAGAGCTCAAACAAACTGGCCAACGCGTACGGCTTCGCCGTCACCGGCACATTCATCCTCGACACGATCCTGTTCCTGAACGTCTCTCGCGCGCTGTGGCACACGGCCAAGTGGAAGCTCGCACTGCTCGGAACGCTGTTCCTGACCGTTGAGGTCGCGTTCTTCCTGGCGAACGTCGCGAAGCTTCTGCACGGAGCCTGGTTGCCACTCGCGGTCGCGGTCTGCGCCTCAGCCGTGATGCTCACCTGGCGCGCCGGGCAGGTGATCGTGACGCGCAACCGGATTGACAAGGAGGGCGATCTGAACGACTTCCTCGACAAGCTCGCCGGTCTGAAGCCTCCGCTGCAGCGCGTTCCAGGGACGGCGATCTTCCTCAACGCGAGCGGTGAGACGACCCCCTTGGCGATGCGAGGCCTGGTTGAGCACACGCACGCACTTGCCGAGCGGGTCCTGATCGTGTCGATGGTTTCGGCAAACCTGCCGCGCGTCTCCAAGGACCGTCGCTTCAAGGTCAAGCGCATGGGTCGTGGTCGCTGCCAGGTGCTGCACGTGATCGTGCGCAACGGATACCGCGACACAACAGTGTTCCCGAGTTGCTGCAACTGGCGCGCAAGCACGGTCATCTGGAGCGCAACCTCGACCTCGAGGGCGCCTCGTACTTCATCTCCCGGATCACGATCACTGAGACCAAAGAGCCCGTGATGGCCCTGTGGCGCAAGAAGATCTTCATGGTCATGGCGCGCAACGCCGCCAGCCCGATCGAGCACTTCGGCCTGCCGATCGAGCGCACGGTCCTGATGGGCCAGCACGTCGACCTCTGATCCTCGGCGGCCGTTGACTTGAGCCCCTGGCACGCCGTCGCGATCTTCGCAGCCGGCATCGCCGCCGGCACGATCAACACGGTCGTCGGCAGCGGCACACTGATCACCTTCCCGCTGCTGCTCGCCTTCGGCTATCCGCCCGTGACAGCCAACGTCTCCAACACGATCGGCCTGGTCCCCGGCTCGGTGACCGGTGCGATCGGGTACCGGCGCGAACTGACCGGCCAGCGCGAGCGAGTGCGGAGCGTCGGAGCAGCGGCTGCCGGCGGCGGGATTCTCGGCTCGATACTCCTGCTGGTGCTGCCTGCCGCTGCGTTCAAGGCGATCGTCCCGTTCTTCATCGCCGTGGCGCTGATTCTGATCGTTGGCCAGAAGCGGATCAACCGCGCGCTCGGCAACCGCCGCCGCCGACAGGGCGAGGGCGTCGGCGTGGGCACACTGGTGGGCAGCTTCTGCTGCGGAATCTACGGCGGCTATTTCGGCGCCGCACAGGGCATCCTGATGTTGTCGGTGTTGGGGTTGACGATTGACGACAGCCTTCAACGGCTGAATGCCGTCAAGGTGATCACCACTGGTCTGACCAACCTTGTGGCCGGGATCGTGTTCGTGATTGCAGCGCAGGTCGCCTGGGATGTAGCCGGCCTGATCGCGTGCGGCTCGCTGATCGGCGGCGTGCTGGGAGCGCGCTTCGGCCGCAAACTCCCGCCAGCCGCACTGCGCGCGCTGATCGTTGTGGTCGGGATCGTCGCGATCGTACGACTCGTGTGAGCTGTTGGGGTACCGGCAGCACCGCTTGTCAGTGATCTATCAGCAGCACGACCACGACGATCAACAGCAGCAGGCTCGGAACCAGCGCGAGCGGCCGAAGCCGCACCCCCCTCAATTCGCCTCGCAGCCGCATCCGCCCCAGATCACCGCCCAGCCTTCCGAGTGCTCCCGAGCGCCAAGCGACGTACAGCACCCCTACGAAGATCAGCAGCACGAGGAACCAACCCGTCGCGCCGCGGTGATGGGTCGTGGACGCAGCTGCAGCCAGGCGCACTGCCGCTGAGTGTACGCGCCGGCTGTATACCCTGGCCATGTGAGCGCCGTGGCCACTCAGAGCAGCGCCACCGCGACGCAGCACCGTTGGTTGATCCTCGGAATCTGCTGCATGAGCCTGCTGATTGTCGGACTCGATGCGACGATCGTGAACGTGGCGCTGCCGGCGATCCACCGGTCGTTCGACGCGTCGCTGGATGATCTGCAGTGGGTCGTGGACGCCTACACGCTGCCGCTCGCATGTTTGCTGATCCTGGGCGGCTCCACCGCAGATCGGATCGGTCGGCGACGCGTCTTCCAGACCGGGCTGGTGACATTCGTGATCGGTTCGACCCTGTGCGCGGTAGCGCCCACTCTCGGCGTACTGATCGCGGCGCGCGCGTTCCAGGCGCTTGGCGGAGCGATGCTCAACCCGGTGGCACTATCGATCGTGCGCAACGTCTTCGACGATCCGCGTGAGCGCGCTCAGGCTGTGGGAATCTGGGGCATGATGGTCGGCTTCAGCATCGCGCTCGGTCCGGTGCTCGGCGGTGTCTTCGTTGACACGATCGGCTGGCGCTACGTATTCCTCGTCAACGTGCCAATCGGCCTGCTCGCCTGGACGCTGACGGCAATCTTCGTGCCCGAATCCCGCGCCGAGCGGCCGCGGCGGGTCGACCCGATCGGGCAGTTGCTGGTGATCGTCGGCCTCGCGACGCTCACCTACGCGATCATCGAGGGCCAGTCGCGAGGCTGGACGTCGGCGACGATCCTCGGGCTGTTCGCGGTCTCGCTGGGGTCGTTGGTGATCTTCGTGCCCTACGAGTTGCACCGCTTCGATCCGCTGATTGAGATCCGCTTCTTCCGCAGCGCTCCGTTCAGCGGCGCCTCGGCGATCGCGTTCCTGGCCTTCGCCTCCTTCTCAGGCTTCCTGCTGCTCAACACCCTGTATCTGCAGGATGTGCGCGGCTACTCGGCTCTGCACGCGGGGCTCTGCACACTGCCACTCGCGCTCTGCACGATCGTGCTGCCGCCGATCTCCGGACGGCTTGTCGCGAACCGCGGCAACCGGCTTCCGTTGCTGTGTGCAGCAACCGCCATGATCATCGGTCCGCTGCTGTTGACCGGGCTCGCGCCGGATACATCGATCGCGCTGATCATCGCCTCATACGTGGTCTTCGGGATCGGGCTCGGGCTGGTCAACGCGCCAATCACCAACACTGCAATCTCTGGCATGCCGTCCTCGCAGGCAGGGGTCGCGGCCGCGATCGCGTCGACCTGCCGCCAGGTCGGGTCCACGATCGGTATCGCGCTTGCCGGTGCGGTTGTCGCGACCAGCTCGAGCGCGCTGTCAGGACCCGAGTTCGCGAGCGCCACCCACGCCGGCTGGTGGCTGCTGGTCGGATTCGCCGCGGTGATGTTCATCATCGCGCTGATCACGACCAGCCAATGGGCGTACTCGACCGCTCGCGGGACAGCTGCGCGACTGCAGTCCGGAGACGCCACCTAACCAGTCAGGGTGACCCGCTAGTTGCAGATACCCACGCTTGCTCGTTCACTCCGGGGCTATCACCGTGCGTGGCTCGGCCCCGACCTGGTCGCCGCCGCCACCCTGTTTGTGATCGCCGTGCCCGAGCAGCTCGCGACCTCGCGGTTGGCCGGGATGCCGCCGATCACCGGCCTCTACGCATTCATCGCCGGTACGGTGATGTTCGCGCTCTTGGGGTCCAGTCGTCTGATTTCCGTGGGTGCCGATTCCACGATCGCGCCGCTGTTCGCCGCCGGCGTGGGTGCGTTCGCCGTCGTTGGCAGCAGCCGCTATATCGACATGGTCGGGATCGTCGCGGTGATGGCGGGTCTGATCGTTGCCGCCATCTGGCTGCTGCGCCTGGGCTGGATCGCGGAGTTACTGTCTGAGCCGATCATCGCGGGGTTCCTGGCGGGCATCGGAATCGTGATCGTCGTGCACCAGCTGCCCGCTTTGTTGGGGATTCCCGGCGGCGGCAGCTCGACACTGGGGCGTGTACAGGCGGTGCTTGACCAACTGGGGTCTACCTGCGGCTGGACTGTGGCAATCGGGTTGGGTGTTTTCGCCGTGATGATCGGGAGCAAGCGTGTCAACCGACGGATCCCCGGAGCCCTCGTGGGGTTGGTGGCGGCGACGGCGCTGGTGGCGATATTCAACCTTCAGGACCACGGCGTCGCAGTCCTGGGCACCGTCGGTCACGGTGCACCGCGACTGGGACTGTATGGAGTCTCGTGGAAGGTGCTCGGGCAGCTTGCGCCGGTGGCTGTGACCGTCGCGCTGGTGGTCGTCACGCAGACCGCGGCCACCAGTCGAGCGTTCGCTCCCAGGGGAGAAGCTCCCCAGGTGGGCCTCGACCTCCTCGGTGTCGGTGCCGGCAGCGTTCTCGCTGGGTTCGTCGGCGCATTTCCGGTGGACGCCAGCCCTCCGCGCACGACCGCGGTCTCCGAGGCTGGGGGCCGCAGCCAATTCGCCGGCCTGCTGGCCGCGGCGGGCATCGTCGCGCTGATTCCGGCCGCCGGCCTGCTCCACAACGTTCCTGAAGCGGCATTGGCGGGCATCCTGCTGTTCATCGCCACACGGCTTGTGCGCGTCGGCGAACTGCGCGAGATCGCCCGGTTCGACCGTGTCGAGTTCGCGCTTGCGATCACGACAATGCTCACGGTTGCGCTGCTCGGAGTCGAGCAGGGCATAGCCGTGGCCGTGGCCCTGGCGATCCTCGATCGCACGCGGATCAGCGCCCGCCCGCAGCTGCACGTCCTGGGCCGGGTGCCGAACACCACCAGCTGGATACCGATCGGAGGACCTGAGGGCGCCGCCGAGGTTCCGGATGTGCTGGTCGTGTTGTTCGCCACGCCGCTCTGGTACGCAAACGCTGTCCACTTCTGCGCGCAGGTGCAAGCCGCCCTCAGAGCCGCCCCGGGCGGTCGGCCGCATGGGCTTGTGCTGGATGCGCTCGGGATGAGCGACATCGACTTCACCGGCGTGCTGGCGCTGCGCGAGGCGCTGGATGAGCTCGACGCCGCCGGCATCGAGTTCGCTCTCGCACGCGTCGGCGAGCGAGTTCGGGCCGAGCTCCGCCGAGCGCAGCTGACGCCCGAGCGGATCCCGGAGGAGCGTCTCTATCCGAATGTCGACGCTGCCGTGGTCGCACTGACGGAGGGTCCGCAGCGGTGAGCGCACCACCGACCATCCGAGCCTTCGCGCCCGGGCGAGTGAATCTGATCGGTGAGCACACCGATTACAACGATGGTCTGGCGCTGCCGTTCGCTGTGACCGCGGGTGTGACGGTGAGCGCAACGCGCCTGTCGCAGGCGATGATCGAGGCGACAGCCGTCGACCTCGACGAACGCGACGTATTTCCGGTTGGTGATCCGACCCGCGAACCCGGCTGGCGCGCGTTCGTACGCGGCGCCGTGGCCGAGCTCCAGCGTCGTGGCTACGCCGTGCCCGGGGCGCGGCTCGAGATCAGCGGTGATCTGCCGCGCGGTGCGGGACTGTCATCGTCTGCCGCGCTCGAGATCGCGTTATGCCTATCTCTGTTCGAACTGGCGGACGCCGCTCCGCCCGGAATCGTCGAGCTGGCGCGGCTCGGTCAGCAGATCGAGCACGATTGGGTCGGCGCCCAGACCGGGCTGCTGGATCAGCTCGCGTCGCTGAGCGGCTCTCCTGAACACGCGGTCCTGATCGACTTCCGGACGCTCGAGTTGACGCCGATGCCACTCGAACTCGGAGACCATCGGCTGGTGACGCTCAATTGCGGCCGGCCTCATGCGAACGCCGCGTCCGGCTATAACCGCCGCCGGGAGGAGTGCCTGCAGGCGGCTCATAGGATGGGCGTCGAGTCGCTGCGCGACGCGCTCATCCAGGATCTGCACATGCTTCCTGACGTACTGGCTCGCCGCGCCCGTCACGTGATCAGCGAGAACGGCCGCGTGCTCGGCGCTGTATCGGCCCTGGAGCGCGGCGATCTGGAGCACCTTGGACGGCTGTTGGACATGTCGCACGCAAGCCTGCGCGATGACTTCGAGGTATCGACGCCGGAGCTGGAGGCGGCTGTGCGTTCGCTCAAGGATGCCGGTGCGCTGGGGGCGCGACTGCTCGGCGGCGGCTTCGGCGGAAGCGTTCTGGGGTTGATGCCACCGGGGGCCGCAGTGCCCGCCGGCGCGACCGAGGTGGCGCCCGGGCCGGGCGCGCGGCTGATCGAGCCGTTCTGCGGCAGGTGAGCGCCGTCCATCGCTGTGCGGGCCCGTCCGTTCCCGGGGACCCCTTACGATCTGCTCGTTCTGACAAATCGTCGGCGCGTCAGCCGATTTGCTCGTAATTGCACGTGGATCGCGCGGTTTCGAACAAAACGGCACACAGCCGTCGAGAATTGGCAGATCCTGCACGTTCGGGTCGGGCTCAGTCATCCGTTGTGCGAGTCGGAGGTGTCTGACAGCCAGGCCGATACGGCCCGATCAGCTGGATGCAGACGCGATTCGCATTCGTACCCGGCACGAACCGGTACGCCGACTCAGCCGCTGACCCGGTCCAAGTAATCTCAGTGCGTGCTTGACGTATCTGCTGTGAGCGTCAACTTCGGCCCGCTGGCGGCGCTGAAGGACATCGACCTGCGCGTGTCGCCCGGTGAGATCGTCGCTGTCAGCGGCGAGCCCGGGGCCGGAAAGACCGCGCTGGTTCGCTGCGTCGTCGGCGATCTAACGCCCAGCACGGGCACGGTCACGTTCGACGGCGCCCCCGTCACCAGTAGGCTGCGCACCGCCGAGCGGGACGGCATCGCGGTCGTCTGGCAGGACATCGCTCTGTGCGAGACGCTCGACGTCGCCGGAAACCTGCTGCTTGGACGGGAGACGCGTCTGCAGATGTTCTCCGACAAGCGGCTCCACGCACGCGCCGCGGCGATCCTGAAGCAGCTGGACGTACCGATCCCCGACACTACGCAGCTCGTCGCGACGCTGTCCAGCGCCCAGCGCGGCCTGCTGGCGCTGGTGCTTGCCTTGACCCGAGAGCCACGGCTGCTCGTGCTCGACGAACCGGCCTCCGCACTTGGCCTGGCCGAAACAGCGACCCTCGAACGGCTGCTCGAGCGCAGCCGCAATGAGGGCGCCGGCGTGCTGCTCGCCACCCGTGACATCCGACAGATGTTCCGGCTCGCGGATCGGATCGTCGTGCTACGGCACGGACATGCAGTGGCCGAGCTCAGGCCACCGGACTCGCATCCGGACGACGTTGCCGTGCTGCTCGCGGGCGGCACCGTCGACAGCTCCGCGCGCCGTCAGCTGACACGCCTGCACGGCCTCGCTGACAGCCTTGCAGTGGCCGACCCGAGTTCGGGCCTCACGCTGATTGTCTCTGCATTGGCAGCGGCCCTCGGGATCGAGCGCGACCGCATCGACGTCAAGAGTGCCGCCACGATTCCGACCGGCTCGGACCGGGTGATAGTCGACGGGCGCGCATGGCTGGTTCCCCTGACGGCTCCAGGAGCGACGAGCGCTGTGATCACGATCGACCGCGACAGCGCCGATCCGCCAACTGGAGACGAGCTCGATCTGCTCGGCCTCTACGCCGGATACGCTTCTGCCGCGATCGAGCGTCAGGAGGCGGAAGCCGCTCAGCGTGAGGCCTCAGCGCTGCGCCGCTCACGTGAGCTCCAACAGCAGTTCCTTTCGCGGCTGAGTCACGAGCTGCGGACGCCGCTGACGGCTATTCGCGGCTACGCGTCGAGCCTGCTGGCGCCGGACATCGTCTGGGATGACGACTCGCAGCAGCGCTTTCTGGAGACGATCGCGGTGGAATCCGCGCGGCTCGGGCGACTCGTCGATGACTTGCTCGACTTCTCCGCGATCGACTCCGGGCTGATGCGGATGCAGTTCGACTGGTGTGAGCTCGACCTGGTGCTGGAGGCGGCGGTCGCCTGCCTGCCGGACGACTGGCGATCCTCAGTCTCGGCCGGGACAGCGACCGGCACGCCGGTCATCTGGGCTGACCACGACCGCCTCGAGCAGGTCTTCGTGAACCTGCTGAACAACGCCTTCCGTCACAACCCGCCCGGCACCCGCGTGACTGTCGAGGCAGATGTCCTACCGGCCGGCCACATCGAGGTCATGGTCAGCGACGACGGCGATGGCATCGCGCCCGAACGCAGCCGCTCGCCGTTTGACTCGACCGCGCGTCCGCGCTCCCGCACCGCCGGCGCAGGCCTGGGCCTCTCGATCGCCCGCGGGATCGTGCTCGCGCATCGCGGCACGATCGAGCTGAGCCCTACCGCGAAAGGCACGAGCTTCCGGATTCTGTTGCCGCTCGAGGCGCCGGAGGCCGCGCCTGAGCCCCCACAGCCCCTTGAGCCTCCACAGCCCTCTTCCACGAACGACACGGTCGAGCAGCGCCAGGCGGTGACCGGTGCCTGACCACAACGGAGCGACTCGGGCGCTACTCGTCGAGGACGACCCCAACATCGTCGACCTGATCCGGTCCAATCTCGCTGTCAGAGGCTTCGACATGATCGTCTCGACCGACGGCGAGCGCGCGTTGCAACTGCTCGAGACGGAGGCGCCGGACATCGTGCTGCTTGATCTCATGCTGCCCGATGCCGACGGCATGGACCTCTGTCGCCAGATTCGCGAGCGCTCGTCCGTGGCGGTCATCGTCGTCTCCGCGCGTGGCGGCGAGCGCGACAAGGTCACGGCCCTCAACATGGGTGCAGACGACTACATGACCAAACCGTTCAGTGTCGAGGAGTTGCTGGCACGGATCACCGCGACGCTCCGCCGCACCCGGGCCACCGCCAGCCCCGAGCTGGCACCGACGGTGATCACCGCAGGAAACATCGTCATCGACCTTGCGGGCCAGCAGGTCACGTGTGGCGGCGAGCCGATCCATCTGACGCCCACAGAGTTCGCGCTCCTGCGCGAACTCGCATTGAACCGCGGGAAACTACTGACGCACGCGCACCTGCTTCGGCGCGTGTGGGGCTCCGGCTATCAGACGGAGACCGAGTATCTGCGCGTGTACGTGCGCAGATTGCGCGCCAAACTGGGCGACGAGGGTGCTCAGGTGATCCTCACAGCGCCGCGAGCGGGATACCGGTTCGCGGCCGAATAGGGACCGGCGCCTAAACGGACGTTAACGCGTTTTTTACGCAAAAGTTGCGTTTGTTCATACCTCGTTCACACGCAGGTTCGTAATGTAGTGATCTGTCAGGGGTACGGCCTGGGGATGTTCCCTGTCCGGCCCGAGGAGAGAGGACATCCAGGAGGTACCTAGTGAACTTGCTGCGTAACAGCAAGATGTGGGCCGTGGCCTGTGCGCTCGCAGTGAGCGTCGGCGTCGCCGTTTCAGGCGCCAGCGCAAAGACGAGTGCGCATACAGCTTCGGTCTCGGTTAACTCGTTCACCAACAGCTTCGCGGCCATGAAGGCGCTGAAGCCGATCGCAAACGCAGGAACTGGCAAGGTCGCGGAGATCCTGCCCGACACGACCAGCTCGACTCGTTATGTCGAGTTCGATACGCCGGACTTCAAGGCTGCCGCCAAGGCGGCCGGCCTGCCGAGCTCCGACTTGATCGCGCAGAACGCTCAGGACTCGGACACCACGTTCCTGACCGACGTCAAGTCGGACATCACCAACGGTGCCAAGGTCATCCTGATTGACCCGGAGGATCCGGCAACCGGCGTGAAGGCGATGGAACTCGCCAAGCAGCAGGGCGTCAAGGTCGTCCAGTACGACCGCCTGAGCTCCGGCACGGGCGCCGTCGACAGCGACCCCTACGTCTCGTTCAACAACGTGACGGTCGGCCAGCTGATCGGTAAGGGCTTCGTGTCCTGCGCAGCCAGGTGGCTGCACGGCAAGCAGCCGCAGTTCATCGAGATGCACGGTTCCCCGACGGACAACAACGCGACCCTCTTCACCGATGGGTACAACAGCGTTCTGAATCCGCTCGAGAAGAAGGGCAAGATCAAGCTGCTCGACAACACTGCGGGCACCTGGAATCCGACCTCGCCGTCCCCGGACGCGCTGGACGAGTTCAAGGCCGCTTTCCAGGCCCACCCGACTGCCAACTCGGCAGTCATCCCGAACGATGAGAACGGCGCGCCGATCATCACGTACCTGCAGAGCCAGGGCGTGAAGCCGGACACCTTCCCGATGACGGGCCAGGACGCAACCCTGACCGGCATCGACAACATCATCTCGGGCTACCAGTGTGGAACGGTCTACAAGCCGATCTACAAGGAGGCCTCGGCCGCCGTCGCGCTTGCGCTGTACCTGCGTGCGGGCAAGGCGGCTCCGCATGGTCTGCTGAACAGCAAGACCAAGGATCCGAGCAGCCACAAGAACGTGCCCTCGGTCCTCGAGACCCCGGAGTGGGTCACCGCCAGCACGGTCCAGAAGACTGTCATTGCTGACAAGTTCATCAAGGCCAGCCAGCTGTGCGCCAAGCAGTACGCGGTTGATTGCAAGAAGTACGGGATCAAGTAGGTTCTGATCCGCTGAAGGTGGGATAATTGCCCGTCCGCCGGACTCGCCATGCGAGATCGGCGGACGGGTCTCCCCTTTCTGGGCCCTGCAACGAACACGGACGACGGCAAGGACATGAGCACTACTGCGAGCACCGACGAAGTACTACTGTCGCTGCGCGGGATCACCAAGCGCTTCGGGCCAGTACAGGCCCTGTCAGACGTCACCTTCGATCTCCCGGCCGGCCAGGTCACAGCCCTCTGCGGTGACAACGGCGCCGGCAAGTCGGTGACGATCAAGACGATTGCGGGGCTATGGTCGCCCGACGGTGGTGAGATGCTGTGGAAGGGCAATCCGATCCATCACAGCGGCCCGCGCGATGCCGAGGCGCTAGGCATCAAGACGATCTACCAGGACCTGGCGCTTTGCGAGAACCTCGACATCGTCCAGAACATGTTCCTCGGCCACGAGGAGCTCCGGCGTAACCACACGCTCAACGAGGACACCATGGAGGCGACCGCGCGTCAGACGCTCAAGGATCTGCACGTCACGACCGTCCGCTCGATTCGCCAGCCCGTCGCCTCGCTCTCGGGTGGCCAGCGCCAGTCGGTGGCGGTCGCCAAGGCCGTTATGTCCAACGCCCAGCTCGTGATCATGGACGAGCCCACCGCCGCGCTCGGAGTCGCGCAGACCCGTCAGGTGCTGGACCTGATCAAGCGCCTTGCCTCCAACGGCGTCGCGGTGATGGTCGTATCCCACAACCTGAACGACATTTTCGAGGTCGCTGACCGTCTGGCGGTCATGTATCTCGGGAAGTTGGTCGTCTCCGGCCCAGCCTCGCAGTTCACGCCACAGACTGCGGTCGAGTACATGACGACCGGCACCTCGACCGAAGCCGTCAACGCGGCCTGACGGCGCGCCCGAAAGAGAACACAGTGAGCACTCCCGATACCGACATCGAACCCGGCGAAGCCCCGGCGCCCGCGCTCAGCGAGACCGAGCTCACCGCCGTTGCACCGGACGTTCTGGCGACCACCACCGGCGACTACTTCGCGGCCCGCTGGCAGCAGATCAAGGGCGGTGAGAGCGGCGCGCTGCCGGTCCTTGTCGGCCTGGTCGCGATCATCATCTTCTTCCAGATCGAGAACTCGGCTTTCCTGACCACCGGCAACATCGTCCAGCTGTTGGTCGAGGCTTCGATCTACATCGTGATCGGACTTGCGGAGACGTTCGTACTGCTGCTATCGGAGATCGACCTCAGCGTCGGCTACGGTGTGGGCATCGGCGGCTTCGTGACCGCCGAACTGATCGCATCACCGGTTAACCTGCCGTGGTGGCTCGGCATCATCGGCGCCATTATCGTGATGGGGTTCCTCGGTCTGCTCCAGGGCACGCTGATAACCCAACTGGGACTGCCTTCGTTCATCGTCACGCTCGGCGGTCAGCTCGCCTTCCTCGGGATCATGCTGGAGCTCGCCAACGTCGACAAGACCTCCGTTGGCGGCGTGATCCAGGTCGATCCCTCGAGCCCGATCTACAAGCTCGTCAACGACAACATGAGCACAGCCGCCGGTTGGATCGCGATGCTCGGCTGCGTGGCCGTGTTTGCCGCGACAACGCTATATCGCAGCCGGACGAGACTAGCCAAGGGACTCCACGTGAAGCCCCTTGGCGTAACGCTGCTGACGGTCGGCCTGGTGACCGTTGCCGGCGTCGCCCTGGTCCTGATCTGCAACGCCAGCCGCAGTCACTTCGCGACCGTCGAGGGCATCCCGTACGTGATCCCGTACGTGCTCGTGATCGTCGTCGTCTACTCGTGGTTGCTCAGTCGCACCCGCACCGGCCGCTACATCTATGCCGTCGGCAACAACCCTGAGGCAGCCCGCCGCGCCGGCATCAAGGTCAAGTGGATTGTGACCTTCGGATTCATCATGTCGAGCGTCACAGCTGTACTGGCCAGCGTGATCTACATCTCTGAGCTCGGCTCGATGGCCACCGACATCGACGGCGGCCAGCTCGTGCTATTTGCCGTAGCCGCGGCCGTGATCGGCGGTACCGCCCTGTTCGGCGGCCGTGGACGTATGGTCAACGCGCTGGTGGGCGGCATCGTGATCGGGGTCGTGTTCAACGGTCTCGCGATCATGGGTGTGGGCGCTGCGGTGCAGGACATTGTCACGGCCGTCGTGCTGATCGCGGCGGTCTCGCTTGACGCGATCGTGCGCAAGCGCGCCACTGCCCGCTGAGACTCCGCTTGTTGGCTCAGGGTGTGAGCGTGAATCTCACGCTCACACCCTGAGCCTCGGCGGTTCCTGCCGCGAAAGCTCGCCGGTTCCATGCCCTGAGATTGGGGCTCTCCGCCGTCTCTCGCCGCTCAGGTTCGGAGGCTCCCCGCCGAGTCCGGGGGTTGCCGCTGTGTCCGCATGATCTTCGAGAATGTGGGCCATGGGTGCGCCACGGGTTGCCACAGGCCTGAAGGGCGGGTACGAACGGCCAGCGATCACACTGCTCGGAGTCGCCGCGGCGACCGGATCCGCGGACCTCGGACTGCACCGCCGCGAGTTCCTCGCGCAGGTCGGGCGACGGCTGACCTCGCTGCTCGACGTGCATGATGCCTGCGTCATCGACTCAGGGAACCCCGCTGCCTCTGATGCGCCGGCAACCGCCCTGCTCGGACTCGGAGCCGAGGCTCTGGTCCTGATCGCACTGGGAGAGCTGGATCCAGCTGACGCGCTGCCGCCCGTCCTGCTTGAGGTCCTGACGCAGCGGCAGCGACCGCTGCTGCTCGCAAACATCCAGCCAGAGCGCACGGTCGGAAGCGACTGGACCGACTATGACTTCAGCTTCAACAGCGGTGTCCTCGGCGCGCAGGCGCTCGCGCAGACCCTGCGAGCCAGCGGTCTGCGCTTCGCCGCTCTCACCGGCGATTGGATGTCCGCCGGTTTTGCGCACGGGGTGGCTGATTGGGCCGAGTCGCCGGGCCCGACGGATCCAGGGGCGACGCCGCTCAGGGCGGTGCCCGATGAGCCCGCGGCGCATCTCAACGCCGACCTGGTGCACACGCTCGTCACGCACGCGCGGGCGCTTATCGCCCAGCCCGGAGTCTGTGAGATCCAGGCGATGGATTGGAACCTTGACAGCGTGGTGTGCGGCCCGATATCAGAACCCGCAGACGCAGCGGACGAGGACACAGTCCGATCCACGACCTGGCATGCCCAGCCGGGCCCGGCCACTGCAGCGCTGCTCACAGAGATAGGGTGGGGTGAACTGCTGCTCGTGGTTGCCTCCTGCGAGCTCCTGGACGTGGTGAGCGCCCACGGGCGCGGACGCTTCCACCTGCGACCGGCGATCGGCCTCGACCCTCTCCTTGACGCGTGGCTGCGTCGCGGCCTGCCGAGGCGGTTCGTGCTCACAGCCGGCGATCACCGCAATCGCTGGCGAGAACATGCCAGCGCATGCGGAATTGAAAGTGAGGAGCTCAGGTAACGACCCACGGGCTCGAGTTCCACGGCTGTGCCGTCGTCCGTGCCTATCTGCCGACCGGCGGCTCCGGCGCGGTCACGCCGGAGGGGTGACCCTCAGCTGCGAGCGCGTCCCGGCAGCTGAGCTCGATGATCCTCAGGACCTCGTCCGGATCGTTCGTGACATGCAGGCCCGCGATGTCGTCGAGCGCGATGCGTCCGTCGGCCAGCGGCTGTGTGATGAGCCAGCTGAGCAGGCCGTTCCACTCGCTGTCACCGAGCAGAATCGCCGGGAAATGCCTCACCGTGGAGGTTTGGATCAGCGTCAACACCTCGAACAGCTCATCCAACGTGCCAAAGCCGCCCGGAGCGATCACGAACGCCTGC
The DNA here is from genome assembly GCA_963844665.1 of uncultured Conexibacteraceae bacterium. GTDB lineage: Bacteria > Actinomycetota > Thermoleophilia > Solirubrobacterales > Solirubrobacteraceae > Palsa-465. Next base: position 486,502 of record CAWJPB010000002.1, on the reverse strand, counting down.
GCGAAGCGCACGAACATCACCTTGCGGGCGAAGAAATGCCGGAACCGCAGGTTGATATCGAGGTACGGATTGGACCCCTGCTCGTGCGGAAGCTCGATATTGCAGCCCACGGAGGTGCCCCCGCTCTCGCGCGCGCCTCGATTTGCCGCCTCCATCACCCCGCCGCCACCACCGGTGATGACCGTATAACCGGCAGCCCCCAATCTGGCGCCGACAGTGCGCGCCAGCGTGTAGGTCGGATGGTCTGCCGGCGTGCGTGCCGAACCAAAGACCGTCACGGCCGGGCCGATTCCCGAGAGCGCATCGAACCCCATGGCGAATTCGGCAGCAACCTCCAGCACAAGGGCGGCGTCGTGCTCACGCACGGACGGGCTCTCGTGGCCGAGCAGGCCAAACAGGTCCTGGTCGAATGTCGACTCCGCGCCGCCACCCTCACCCGCTCGCTGTGACGACGCGCTCATTCCTGGCAGAGTACGGAAGATGGCGGCTCTGGAAGACGTGGACCTCTCGCTCAAGCTCTCGAAGCGAGAGAGCCTTGAGCGGCTCGAAAGCGCTCAGAAGCGCTTGCTGGCGCTGCGACTGCAATGCGCGGGTCTGATCGGCGGCGGCCAGCTGGGCCCTCCCTTGCTGGTCCTGTTCGAAGGCTGGGATGCAGCCGGCAAGGGCGGCGCCATCCGACGGCTGACTGCTCAGCTTGACCCTCGGCATGTTCGCGTGTCCGAATTCGCGGCGCCGACCGACCAGGAGAAGCGCCACCACTTCCTGTGGCGGTTCTGGCCGCATGTCCCCGGCAAGGGCGGCATGGCCGTGTTCGACCGCACCTGGTACGGCCGCGTGCTGGTCGAGCGCGTGGAGGGTTTCGCCACCAAGAAGGAATGGAGGCGGGCGTACAAGGAGATCGTCGACCTCGAGCACAGCCTCCACGCCGAGGGCGTCACGATCGTCAAGTTCTGGCTCGAGATCTCCGAGGACGAACAGCTCAGGCGCTTCAACGCGCGCGCCGAGGACCCGCTCAAGCGCTGGAAGCTCACCGATGACGACTGGCGCAACCGCAACAAGCGCAGCGCATATGAGAAGGCCCTCAAGGGGATGCTGCGTCGCACCGACCACGCGGCCGCGCCCTGGACCCTGATCGCGGCTGAGGACAAACGGTATGCGCGCGTGGCCGTGCTGGAGCACCTGATCGGCGCGCTCGAGCGCGGCATGGTCGATACCGGACTGGATCCGATCGCGGCGGAAGCGGCGCTCTGAGCGGCGCTGCTCAGCGGCCGAGGAGCCGGATCAGTCCGTCGCAGACGCCCGGCAGCGTCGCGATCGTGGTGCGAGTTCCTGAGAGCCCCGCACGCAGCTCCTGATCGCCGACCTCGACCGGCAGCAGCGAGTCCTGCAGATCGGCCAACGTGTCATCGGCGGTTTGGATCGCATCGGCTGCGTGCTCAAGCGCCGTGCGTGGTGCCTCTGGCGCGGTCGTCGGTATCGCTGCGAACTCACGGACCGACAGCCCCGAGCGTTGCGCGAAGTCGGTGTGGGTCCGCTTGAGCTGACCGTAGGCGCCCTGAAGGGGCCGGAACAGCTGCGCCTCCATGCGATCGCCGGTCTGCTCGTCGAGGTGCTCGTACGCCTCCCCGAGCTCGGCCAGCGCGACACTGAGCTGATCGACCGCGACTGCGGTGTCGTCGAGGATCTGGGAGCGCCCCTCGTTGGTCGTGTAGCTCATCGCAGACAGTCTGCCCTATGCGCCAGCGGCTTGAAGGTCGCGCAGCGCCGCCCCGAGGATCCCGTTCACAAATCCGGGGGCGTCCGCCCCGCAGAACTCCTTGGCGGTCTCGACCGCCTCGTCGATCGCCCCCTCAGGCGGGATCGCCTGATCCCCGGGGAGCAACTCGGGTCGCGTCAGCTCGAGCAGTCCCACGCGCAGGATCGAGCGTTCGAGCGGCGCGATCCGCCCCAGTGACCAGCCGGTGGCGTACTGCGTGATCAGCGCATCGAGCTCGGACTGGTGCTCCTTGACCTCCGTGGCCAGCACGCGAGTGAAAGCATGGACGTCGCGCGGGAAGGTCTCATCGAGCGGGCGGCTCAGGAGATCGCTTTGATAGAGCGACCAGATCGCGGCGCGTCGCTGGTCCGTCCGGCGCGCCATCAGGCGCGCGACACGTAATCGCCGGAGCGCGTGTCGACGCGGACTCTGTCGCCGATGTTGACGAACAGCGGCACCTGGATCTGGGCGCCGGTCTCGAGCACCGCTGGCTTTGTGCCGCCGCCCGACGCGGTGTTGCCGCGCAGGCCGGGTTCCGTCTCCGCGATCTCGAGGTCGACGGCGCTCGGCAGTTGCACGTCCGATGGGTTGCCGTCGATGTAAAGCACCTCGACCTCATCAGAGTCCTTCATCCAGCGCAGCGAATCGGCAAGCGCGGTCTCGGCGATCGTCAGCTGCTCATAGGTCTCACTGTCCATGAAATGGGCGTCAGTGCCGTCCTTATAGAGGAACTGCATGTTGCGCACCTCCGTGCGCACAGGACGGAACTTCTCGCCTGCGCGGAAGGTGCGGTCGATCACGTTTCCATCAGAGGCTCGGCGCAGCTTGGTTCGCACGAACGCACCCCCCTTGCCGGGCTTGACGTGCTGGAACTCGACGATCTTGTAGATGGTCCCCTCGACGTCAATGTGGGACCCGTTGCGGAACTCTGCGGTGCTAATCATTTGCGGTCGTCGAGTGTAGAGGTCAGTCGACGACGCGGAGCGCCTTCGGGATCTGAGTCAGGATGCGGATGTCCTCATCGTTGACGACGACAAGATCCTCGATCCGGATCCCGAAGCTGCCGGGCAGGTAAACACCGGGCTCGACGGTGACCACGTTCCCTGGGACAAGCGTGTCCTCAGAGCGCTGCGAGAGCGTTGGCGCTTCATGGATCTCCAGGCCGACCCCGTGTCCCAAACTGTGGCCATAGTGGCCCTCGTGGCCGGCGCCGTAGATGATGTCGCGGACCGCCGTGTCGATCTGCTTGCCCTCTCCCCCGGCTCGGACCTCCTCGAGGCCAACCCGCTGAGCCCCGAGCACGAGCTCGTAGGCCTCGCGCGCCTCCGGCCCCGGCTCGCCTACAGCCACGGTGCGCGTGCAGTCCGAGCAGTAGCCGTCGAGCTGGGCGCCCCAGTCGATCACGACCAGCTGTCCGGGCTCGATCCTGACATCACGCGGCTGGGCGTGCGGCAGGGCACCTTGGGGACCGGCCGCGACGATCGAATCGAAGCTCGGGCCGGAGGCGCCACGCAGACGCATATCGTGCTCGAGCGCGAGCGCCAGCTCGCGCTCGCTGCGACCAGCGATGCCGCCCTCGAGCAGTGCCTCAAAGGCGGCATCGGCAAGCTCGGTGGCGGCAGCTATCCGTTCGATCTCCTGTTCGTCCTTGACTCTGCGAAGGTCCTCGACGAGGCCCTTGGTGGCGATCAGGTCCACCTCCGAACCGAACAGCTCGCGGGCGCGCTCGAACGCAGCCACGCTCGTGTGCTCTGATTCGTAGCCAAGCCGCAGCGCGCGACCCGTGAGCAATCCGGCGGCCTCGGTCACGAGGTCACGCTCAGCGGTCGCCCGCACAAACGCTTCTCCGACCTCATGCTCGGCCTGCTCGGTGTAACGGAAGTCCGTCACGAACGCGCGTGTGTCAGTCCCGATCAGGGCGAGCCCGTTACTCCCGGTGTAACCGGTCAGGTAACGCACGTTGACGAGGTCGGTCACCAGCATCAGGTCGATGCCGGCAGCGTCGAATCCGGCGGTCAGACGCTCCGCCCTTGTGCTCATCCGGCCAGCTCGTTCTTGAGTAGCTCCAGCGCTTCCCTGTATCCCTCAGGCCCCTTGCCCGACACCGTCGCCAGACACAGCGGCCGGATCACCGACACGTGGCGCCACGACTCGCGCGCGCCCACGTCGGAGAGGTGCACTTCGACCGCCGGCAGCGCGCTCAGCTCGAGCGCGTCGTGCAGCGAGTAGGCGTAGTGCGTCCAGGCACCGGGGTTGAGGATCACGGCGTCAGCGGCTTCCGTGAGCGAGTGCAGATGCTCAACGAACTCACCCTCATGGTTGCTGTGAAAACAGTGAACGCTGAGCCCCAGCGCCTGCCCCCATGCACCGATTCGGCGTTCCAGCTCCGGCAGGTCGAGTCCGCCGTAATGGGTCGGGTCGCGGCGCCCGAGCTGATCGAGGTTGACGCCGTGCATAACCTCGATCCGAGCGCGTGATGACTCGGTCACGCGTACAGCTCCCTGACTGCGGCGCGCAGCTCAGACGGCGGCACGGTCTGTCCGAACTGTGGCCGTCCCGGGGCTGGGCACAGGACGAACGGCACCGGTCCCTCGCCGACACGCTTCTTGTCGCGGGCCGTGGCGAAGATGACCTGCTCGAGGTCGACCTCGCGATCGAGCGTGACCGGTAGGCCCGCGGCCGAGATGAGTTCCAGCGCCTCGTCACGCAGCGCGTCGGCGCCGGACAGGCGCAGCTCAGCCAGCAGGCCGAGCCCGACAGCTTCGCCGTGACGGTAACGGGCGTAGCCAGAGGCCGTCTCGATCGCGTGGCCAACGGTGTGGCCGAGGTTGAGCAGCTGCCGCACACCTGTGTCGAGCTCGTCCTCAGCCACGATCCGCAGCTTCGCAAGGGCGCAGCGGGCGATCACGTCGGGATCGTCGGGGGCCGCACCGCCGCTGATCCGCTCCCACAGGACACCACCGGTGATCAGACCTGTCTTGACAACCTCCGCGTAGCCCGCGGCCAGCTCCTCTGGCGGTAAGGTCGCGAGCGTAGCGGTGTCGGCGATTACAGCCGATGGCTGATGGAAAGCGCCCACGTAGTTCTTGGCCTCCGTGAGGTCGACCCCGGTCTTGCCGCCATAGGCCGAATCGACCTGAGCGACCAGCGTCGTCGGCACCTGTACGACGCGAACGCCGCGCTGGTAGGTGGCTGCGCAGAAGCCGCCGATGTCTCCCACCACACCACCACCGAGCGCCGCCACCACATCGGCGCGGGTCGCCCCCGCTCGCACCATCTCGGTCCAGATGATCTCGGCGTGAGCGACGGTTTTCGACTGCTCGCCGGGCATGATCCTGATATCCGCGAGCGCAGGTTCGAGCATCTCGCCGTAGTGGCGTGCGGCGTTGTAATCGCTGATGACGATCCGGCGGCCGCCGACAGTCGCAGGCCAGAAGCGGTGCTCGGTCAGCAATCCCGCACCTACGTACGCCGGATAATCGCCGGACGGCGTGGTCGCCCAGATCATGCGCGCATCCTGCGGCAGGCCTTCGAGCGCCGCCAGCACGTGCGGGAGCTGCTGTGAGCGTCGTGCCGGCACGATCACATCCGCAATCTGCTCGTAGAGCGGGACTCGCTGCCCGTAAAGCTGCTCGAAATGCTGTGGATCGCGCGCCAGCGGCCGGGCGCCGTCGCCACCACCGACGCGCTCCCAGGCATGACCGACCTCGACGTCCAGCCAGACCACGCGCGTGGCCGTGAGCGCGTCCCGGATCCGCTCTGAGAGAACCGCGCCACCGCCAAGTGCCACGGTGTGCAACCCAGGCTCGTTGAGCAGCTCCAGCGTCACTCGCTCCTCGAGCTCTCGGAACGCCGCCTCGCCGTCGCGCTCGAAGATCTGCTGGACGCTGCATCCCTCGCGCCCCTCGATCACCTCGTCGACATCGGCGCTACCTGGCCCGGCCGCGCGCGCTGCCGTCGACTTGCCGGCGCCCATGAAGCCGACGAGAACGACCTTTGGCGTTGCGGCTGGGGTGCGTGGGGCCGAATCTCCAGCCCCCGGGCGCTCGCTCATCGACGCCAGCCGATCCGCTCCTCGTAGGCGGCGACGGCGGCCCGGACGTCGTCGATGTGATCGCCGCCGAACTTGCCGCGGTAGGCGTCAGCGAGCACGAACGCGACCATCGCCTCAGCGACGACGCCGGCTGCGGGGACCGTGCACGAGTCGGTGCGCTCGCGCAGCGCCTGCGCCGGCTCGTGAGTGTCGATGTCGACTGAGCGCAGCGGCTTGGTCAGCGTTGGCAGCGGCTTCATCGAGCCGCGCACGATCAGGGGATCACCGGTCGTGATACCACCCTCGATCCCACCGGCGTGGTTGGTCTCGCGGTAATAGCCGCGCTGCTCGTCGTAGAAGATCTCGTCGTGTGCGAGTGAGCCGGGAAGGCCCGCGACCTCGTACCCGTCACCGATCGCAACCGCCTTCATCGCCTGGATCGACAGGATCGCCATTGCCAGACGACCATCGAGCCGCTCCTCCCATGAGACGTGCGAGCCCAATCCCGGGACCAGGCCGAACGCCTGCACCTCGAACACGCCCCCAAGCGACTCATTCTGCTTGCGCAGGGCGTTGATCTCATTGACCATCGCTCGGCTGGCGTCGGCATCCAGGCACCTGACCGGCGATTCGTCGACGTGCTCAAAGTCCTCCGGAGTGAGATGCTCGCGCCGGGGGGCGGTGACCGAGGTGATCTGTAGCACGTGTGAGAAGACCTCGACGCCCAATGCGCGCAGGAACTCCTTCGCCACGGCGCCACCAGCGACGCGGGCTGCGGTCTCGCGGGCGCTGGCGCGCTCGAGGATGTCGCGCACGTCGCTGAGCCCGTACTTCTGTGTACCGACGAGATCAGCGTGGCCCGGCCGCGGCAGGTGCACCTCAGGAACCTCGGCCTCCACCGGCCACGGGTTCATGCGCTCCTCCCAGTTTGCGAAGTCGCGGTTGCGTACCTGCAGGGCGATCGGACCGCCGAGGGTGCGTCCGTGCCGGACGCCGGCAGTCACGTCGGCGCGGTCGGTTTCGATCTTCATGCGGCCGCCACGGCCGTGGCCGAGCTGGCGGCGGGCGAGGTCACGATCGAGTGCCTCGCGGTCGAGTTTGAGGCCGGCGGGCAAACCCTCAACTATGCAGGTGAGTCCAGGGCCGTGCGATTCGCCGGCGGTGATCAGCTTCAGAGACATGAGCTAGGAAGGTTACGTGGCCTACAGCAACCGTGGTCCCACGAGCACGGCCACCACCCCGCCGAACGCCAAAAACGGGCCGAGCGCGATCTTGGTTCTGCGACCCTCGGAGAATCCGCGGCTGGCAAGCACCGCGAGGCTGAACAGCCCGCTGGCGAGCAACCCGACGACCAGGGCCACGAACACGTATTTGCTGAGGAACAAGCCCAGCACGACTCCGAGCTTCACATCACCCATTCCCAGTCCGCCCCGGGAGATGATCGCGAAGAACATCAGGAACGCCCCGGCCCCGAGCCCCCAGAGGACCTGGGCGGGGACCCCCTTGGGGTGCATCACGAGTCCGATCACCAGCGCCGCCGCTGCCGCCGGGACCGTCAATCGGTTTTTGATCCGGCGTTCTTCGATGTCGCTGATCGCCGCCTGTACCAGCACCGGAATCAGCACCAGGCCAAGCACCTTCTCGACGCTCGTGTGATGCGTCAGCAGATCCGCAACCCACAGCACGACGATAAGCGCCACCCCGCCCAGACGAAGCGGCTGGTTGCGGCCGATTCCGGGGTTCTCCTGCTGCTCGACGGTCTCGCCAGCCATCTTCCGCGTCGATTCAGTCTGCCGCTGCGGTCCGGATCGCCTCGCCGGTCTGGGCGTCGCGTCCAGGATGGAACTTGCCGTCGCCGCCACACCAGGGACACGTGACCTCGTGCGGCTCGCCACCCTTGCCGGAGATGAGCTTGCCCGTGCGCCGGCACGGCGTGCATGCGCCGCGATCGTATTCGGCCTTCGGTCCAGTGCTCACGGCGCCGAGCATAGAGCGACCGCCTGCTGCATCGCCTTGACGGGTGCCTGAGCGCCGGTGAAAAGCTCAAAGGCGATCGCTCCCTGGCCGACCAGCAGCTCAAGACCATCGACGCACGGGATGCCCTGAGCACGAGCGGCCGTGATCAGCTCAGTGCCACCGCGTCTGTAGACGAAATCCACCAAAGCACGATGGCTGGTCAGCTGATCGACACTCAGCGAGAGCGCCTCGAGTTGTTTGCCGTCGTGCAGCCCGACGGAGGTGCAGTTGATCAGAACGTCAGCTGACCCGCCGATCTTCGCGTCCCCCTCGCTCCGCGCGCCCAGGGCCGCAGCCAACTCGCGTGCGCGTTCCGGTGTGCGATTCCAGATGGCGACATCAGAGGCGCCGGCGTCGATCAGCGCCCAGATGGCCGCGCGGGCACTCCCACCGGCGCCCAGGATGAGTGCTGATGCCCCGCGGACTTCGACGTGCCCTGAGAGCGCGGCGATCAGTGCGGGAGCGTCGGTGTTATCGGCATCGATCCGACCGCCTTCGCGGAACAGCAGCGTGTTGGCGGCGCCGATCGCGGCGGCTTGCGAGCTGACCTCTCCCCCGGTGCTCGACGCCACCGCGAGCGCAGCAGCCTTGTGCGGAATCGTGACATTGGCGCCTGCGAACCCGGCGCCTGGCAGCGCCAGGACGGTCTCGTCGAACAGATCCGGTGGGACCGGCAGCAGCTGGTAGCGCCATGATTCCGCCAGCCCGGCCTCCGTCAGCGCAGCGTTCTGCATCACTGGCGAAAGGCTGTGTGCGACCGGCCAGCCGAGTACGCCGAGCCGATTCAAGGTTTGCCGCCCTTACAGAACTCGGCGCTCGAATGATGCTTTTCGGCACGCGTCGTCGCGGTGCTCCACTCAGCGGACCAGCGCAGGAACTGCTCGTAGCTGTCCGTGAACCGCAGCGCGCCGCCGCCGCAGACCTTGTTTATGAAGTAGACGTAGTCGGTCTTTGCCGGATGGGCCGCGGCGTCGATCGCGGCCAGGTCGGGGCTCGCGATCGGCGTCGGCGGCAGGCCTGGATGATTCCGGGTGTTCCAGGGAGAGTTCGACTGCAGGTCCTTCTCGCTGAGGTTCCCGTAATTCCCCGTCGCGTACTCGACCGTCGAGTCGAGGCCCAGGTCCATGCCCAGCCTCAGTCGGTTGTAGATCACCGAGGCGACCTTCGGCGCATCGCTGGCCTTCATCGATTCACGGGTCAAAAGCGACGCGATCTTGAGCACGTCGTATGCCGTCAGGTTCTTGGACTTCGCGTAGCTCAGGTTGACCTTTGCGAAGTTCTCCTTGAACGCCGCCAGCTGGTCGGCGATCAGGGCATGGATCTGGACCGGACGACGCAGGTTGTACGTGTCGGGCCACATGAAGCCTTCGAGCGATGGCGTGTTGGCCGGCGCACCGTAGTGCGCCGGATCAAGCAGCGGCGAGCGGATGGTCGCGCGCACGTAGTTTCCGGTGATGTCGCTGCGCTGGAGCGCCGCCTGCACCTGCTGGCGTGACTGGCCGGGGATGATCGTCACGTTCACGGTCCGCTCCACCCGCGGCGCGACCGGCGCCTTGGAGCGACGATTGATCCGGTGCACCACCGCAACGACGCCCACCACCACGGCTACGAGCACCAGAACCGCGGCGATCCGCCGCGCAGCGTGCGTGCTATTGAGCGGCATGACGCTCCAGCCAACCGGCTAACAGGTGCGCCGCCGCGCGCGAGTCCTCGCTCGCGCGCGGTGCGTGGGGGCCAGTCCCCCCGTCGCGCGCGGCGAGCACGGTCGTGAAACGCTCGTCGTAGAGCTCGACCGGGATGCCTCCCAGGCGCTTCTCGAGCACGCCGGCGAACCGGCGCGCCTCACGCGTCTGATCGGAGTCGCCGCCGCTCAGGCTGAGCGGCAGACCGACGACCACGCGTTCCACCTCGAGCTCGTGCGCGCAGGCGAGGATCTTGCCCATGCCGGCCCGCCCGTCGGGCTTGAGCACCACCTCGAGCGGCGTCGCGAGCACGCCGGTGGGATCGCTCACGGCAACGCCACACCGCGCGCTGCCGTAGTCAAGCGCGAGCACGCGCACGGCTAAGGGGCGAGTGCCGTTTCGATCGCCTGGCGCGCCGCGGTGATCGCGTCGGGCAGCTTCTCGACCTCGCGTCCGCCGGCACGCGCGGCGGTATCCCGGCCGCCGCCGCCGCCGCCCACCTCGGCCGCGGCCAGACGCACAACCTCTCCGGCCTTGACGCCTCGAAGCACCAGCGCCGGGGCGACGCTGGCAACCAGGTCGACCTTGCCGTCGGAGGCGGCACCGAGCACGATCGCAGCATCGCCAAGCTTCGCCTTCAGCCGGTCGGCCAGGTCCAGCAGGTCTTGGCCGGAGACCCCGTCCACCACCGTCGCGATGAGGTGGCCGCCGTTCAGCGGGACGGCGGCCGCAACCAAGGCTGCCTCGTCCACGCCGCCGGCGCTGCCCTGTTTGATCTGCTTCTCCAGCTCCCTGACGCGGTCGCGAAGCTCGCCGACCGCGTTGGGAACGCCCGCCGGAGTCACGCGCAGGAGTCGCGCGGCTTCCCCGAGCGCGTGACCGTGCTCGCGCACGATCCCAACCGCCACGGGCCCGGTGACAGCTTCGATACGCCGCACGTTGGCCGCGCTTGAGGTCTCGCTGTAGACCGCCAGGAGCGCGATCTCAGAGGTATTGCGCACGTGCGTGCCGCCACACAGCTCGCGCGAGAAGCTGCCGTCCCCGACCTCGACCATCCGCACGATCTCGCCGTACTTCTCGCCGAACAGCGCCATCGCCCCGAGTGCTCTGGCCTCATCCAGCGTCGTCGTCAGCGCTCGCACCGACTGCGCTGAGAGGATCCACTCGTTGACCTGGTCCTCGACGTTGCGCAACTCCTCCGGGGTCAGCGCCTGGCTGTGGGTGAAGTCGAAGCGCAGCTTGTCCGGTCCGACGTAGGACCCGGCCTGATGCACGTGTGTGCCGAGCCGCGCACGCAGCGCGGCGTGAATCAGGTGTGTCGCGGTGTGATTACAGGCGGTTGCGTGCCTGGCCCGATGGTCGACCCGGGCCCGAACCCGTTCGCCGTCGTGCAGGATCCCGCGCTCGGGCACGACCGCCAGCACCTGGTCGTCGCCGACCCGCAGCACGTCCTCGACACGCGCGAAACACTCCCCATGCTCGCACTCGATGTGGCCGACGTCGGCGACCTGGCCGCCACCGGTGGCGTAGAAGGGCGACTCCAGCAACTTGACGAGCACGCGTCCATCGGCCTCCTGCAATGCCCCGACCGTCGTCTCGACGCTGGTCGACTCGTACCCCTTGAACTCGGTCTTGAAGTCACTCGCTCCGGCGAACGCCTGGGCAAGCTCGCGGATCTCGCCGGCGACCCCGACGCGTGCGCCGCTCGCACGCGACTGACGGCGCTGTTCCTCCATCAGTGCCTCAAACCCCTGCTCGTCCACACCCAGGCCGTGCTCGGTGACCAGCTCCAGTGTCAGGTCGAACGGGAAGCCGTGGGTGTCGTGCAGACGGAACGCAGCGTCCGCCGAGATGCCCTCGTCGCCGTCCTCCTTCGCCTGGGCGATCAGGTCGTCGAGCAGCTTCGAGCCTTCGTCGAGCGTCCGGCCGAAGCTCTCCTCCTCTGCGTTCAGCCACTTCGAGATCGAGTCGCCGTGCTGCAGCAGCTGGCAGTACTCGCGGCCCATGAGCTCGGTGACGACCGTCTGGTATCGCTGCAGGAAGCCAGGATCGAGGCTGAGTGTCTTGCGGCCCTGGAGGATCGCGCGACGCATGATCCGGCGCAGCACGTAGCCACGCTCCTCATTCGATGGCACGACCCCGTCAGCGATCAGGAACGTCGCGGCCCGGCAATGGTCGGCGAGGATCCGCAGCGCCCGGTCGATCTCGAAACGCTCGCCGTAGCGACGGCCGGAGAGCTGCTCGCCGAGCGCGATCAGCGGCGCGAACTGGTCGGTTTCGAACACGGTCTCCTTGCCCTGCAGGATCGCGGCCATGCGGTTCAGCCCCAGCCCCGTGTCAATGTTCTGATTGGGCAGCGGTATCAGCGGATTCGGCGGGTTCTGGTCGTACTGCATGAACACCAGGTTCCAGAACTCCAGGAATCGCTCGTTCTCCCCGCCGGGAAGGTCGTCTGACTTACCCCGATCGACACCCAGGTCCAGGTAAAGCTCGGAGTCAGGCCCGCAGGGTCCGGTCGGACCGGACTCCCAGAAGTTCTCCTCGCGGGGGCATTCCACGATCCGCTCGCGTGGCATCCCGACCTCGAGCCAGAGGTCAATCGCCTCCTGATCGGGGCCAAGGCCGAGGGCTTCGTCACCGCCGAACACGGTCACCCAGATGTCGTCCTCGTTGAGACCGAAGCCGTTGCGCGAGAGATCCCAGGCGAACCGAATCGCATCGCGCTTGAAGTAGTCGCCGAAGCTGAAGTTGCCGAGCATCTCGAACATCGTCAGGTGACGCGCGGTCATGCCGACGTTCTCGATATCCACGGTCCGGAAGGCCGGCTGGCAGGTCGTCAGCCGCCTTGCCGGCGGCTGCTCGGTCCCCGCGAAATAGGCCTTCAGCGGGTGCATGCCGGCCACGATGAAGAGCGCGGAGGTGTCATTCGGCGGTGGGATCAACGACGCTCCACGCTGTGACAGATGGCCGTGCTCCTCGAAGAACGACCGGAACGTGTTACGGATCTCGTCGGAAGTCATCGCCATGATGCGCTGGAGTGTATGCGGGCGTGAGCTGCGGGCGCGGCTGGTGGGGTCAGCGCGTAATCGTGCCCCAGCCGACGATCAGATCGCCGTCCATCAGGCACGCGAGCTGGCCAGGCGCGGCGCCTGAGACCGGTTCGTCCAGCTCCAGCATCAGCTCGCGGTGACGACCCGCGGGCGTTGCGCTGTCCGCGAGGTGGGCCGGCAGCGGCTTGGCGCGGTAGCGCAGCTTGACTCGGTCCACACATGCCCCCGGGCGGTGCAGTCGTGCCCCGCGCACGCGCACGCGATCGGTCAGCAGACGCTCAAGCGGGCCGACAGTCGACCCGGTTGCTCTGGGCGTCCTTGTCGAGCACGTAAAGCGGCTCATTGGCATGCACCGCGAGGCCGCGTCGCTGGCCGACGGTGAACAGCTCGTGGCCGTTGTGGTGGCCGAGGCTTGTGCCTTCGGCGCTCACGATCTCACCGCGGTGAGGCGTGATGCCACCGTGGCGCTCGAGGAATCGGCCCCGAGAGGTCCCCGCCAGGAAACACAGATCCTGGGAGTCGACCTTGCTGGCAACCGGCAACCCCGCCTGCGCGGCCATCTCCCGAACCTGGGGCTTCTCGTAGTCGCCCAACGGGAAGCGCATGCGTTGAAGCGACTCCGGCGCCAGCGCCGCCAGCATGTAGGTCTGGTCCTTCGCCGGGTCGGCGGCAACTCTGAGCAGACCGTCGTGTACGCGAGCGTAGTGTCCGGTCGCCAGCGTCACGCAGCCGAGCCGGTCGGCGAACTCGAGCATCGCGTCGAGCCGTACGTGGCCGTTACAGCCCACACACGGATTGGGGGTGTCACCGGCGGCGTAGGTTGCGATGAACGGCTCGACCACGCCATGGCGGAATTCATCTCGAAGGTCGAGGGTGAAATGTGCCAAGCCCAATTGGTGCGCGAGCGCTCGTGCCTGCGAGACGGCCGACGAGGAGCAACAGCTCTGCTCCGCGTCGTTTTCGCTGTCGGCCCACAGCTCCAGGGTCACCGCCACGGCGTCACCGTCGCGGGCACTCAGCAGGGCGACGACGCTCGAGTCAACGCCGCCGGACATCGCCACCAGAACACGAGTCGGATCGGCCTGAAGAGCACCACGCAATCGGACTGCTGCGCCGAGCGCACGGGCGAGTGCGTCCGCTGCAACCGCTGCCGCGTGGCTCTTCGCGGGGCTCAATCCCCCCAGTTCCTCTGCGATCTCGCGGGATCCAACGCGCGCGGCGCCCAAGAGTGAGCGACCTCTGACCAGCGTGACCGCGGCACTTCCAGCCGCATGCGAGGCTCCGCAGCCCGTGGCGCTGAAGCCCGCGTCGGTCACATGGGTCCCATCGGTCTGGATGCTGAAAGTCACCTCGTCGCAGCACTCACCGCCGCCGAATCTCACCGTGAACGCGTCGGCGGGCGTGTGCCCCTCGCCCTGAGGCGAGGTCAGGTGATGCTCGAAGGCGAGCGTGTCCATGCGCAAATCAGGATAGGACCAAGCGCGAATTGAGCTGAGCCAGTCCGTCGGCAGCGACCGTGGCGCCGCGCTTATGGACCTGTTTCAGCGCAGCCGCAGACCGAGGTCTCTCAGCTGGGCATCGTCAACCGGCGCCGGCGCACCCGTCAACGGATCGGCACCGCTCGTTGCCTTCGGGAAGGCGATCACCTCCCGGATGTTGTCGCGACCGGCGAGGATCGCGACCAGCCGGTCGATGCCAAACGCAACACCACCATGCGGCGGCGCACCGTACCTCAAGGCGTCGAGCAGGAAGCCAAACCGCTTCTCCGCCTCCTCAGGGTCCAAACCGATGATGTCGAAGACGCGCTGCTGCTCGTCCTGGCGGTGGATGCGGATCGAGCCGCCGCCCAGCTCGTTCCCATCAAGCACCAGGTCGTAGGACCTGGACAGCAGCGTGGCGGGATCAGACAGGTCGCCGGTGGGCGCCGTGAACGGGTGGTGCTCGGCGGTCCAACCGCCCTCGCCATCCGCGGCGAACATCGGGAACTCGACGACCCAGTGCACGTCGTGGGCCCCCTCAGGCACCAGTGAGAAGCGGCGCGCCAGCTCCAGCCGCAGCGCGCCGAGCACGGTCCGGGCGGTCTGACGCTCGTCGGCGACCACAAACAGCACGTCCCCAACCGACGCGTCCAGCGCCGCCTTGATCCCGGAGACCTCCTCCGGTGACAGGAACTTCGCGATCGGCGAGCGCAACGAACCGTCCTCTTGAACGAAGGCCCAGACCAGGCCCTTCGCGCCGTACTGCTTCGCATATTCGGTCAGAGCATCGAGCTCAGAGCGGGCTAGTTCTCGCGGGCCCGCGTTGACACCCAGGACGGCGCCCGAAGCATCGCCGAGGGCGCCCGCGAACACCTGGAATTCAGACCCACGGACAGCCTCGCCCAGGTCGTGCAGCTCGAGCCCGAAGCGACGGTCGGGACGGTCAGAGCCCCAGCGGCTCATCGCCTCCGCCCACGTGATCCGTGGCCACGGCGCTGCCGTAACTTCCAATCCGGCAGACGAGAAGACCTCGCCCAACACGACCTCGGAGAGGCCGATCACATCGTCCTCGTCGACGAAGCTCAGCTCGATGTCGAGCTGAGTGAATTCGGTCATGCGGTCGGCGCGAGAGTCCTCGTCGCGGAAACAGCGGACGATCTGGTAGTAGCGCTCGAGGCCGCCGATCATCAGCAGCTGCTTGAAAAGCTGCGGCGATTGCGGCAGTGCGTAGAACGAGCCGGGCTCGACCCGCGCGGGCACCAGGAAGTCGCGTGCGCCCTCCGGCGTCGACCGCGTCAGGAACGGCGTCTCGATCTCAAGGAAGTCACGGTCATCCAGCACCCGGCGGATCGTCTGGGTGACGTGGTGACGAAGCTCGAGCGCCTCACGCATTGGCGTGCGTCGCAGATCCAGGGTGCGGTGGCGCAGGCGCAGGTTCTCATCCACAGGTGAGTCCTCGTCGACCTGGAAGGGCGGCGTGTCGGCGTCGGCGAGAATCTCGACCTCGGTGACGTTGAGCTCGATCTCGCCGGTGATCAGTTTCGGGTTGACGTTCGCCGGCTCACGGGCGACCACCGGTCCCGTCACCGTGATCACATCCTCGGAACGGAGCCCGTGCGCCGCCTGATGGGCAGCAGCTGCCGACTCTGGGTGGAAAACGAGCTGCACCAGTCCGGAGCGATCGCGCAGGTCGATGAAGATCAGCCCACCGTGGTCGCGGCGGCGATGAACCCAGCCGGCGACACGGGCCGTGGTGCCGATCCGCTCAGCGGTCAGCTCCGCCGCCCAGGCGTCACGAAAGCCGTTGGCGCGCGGCGACCGCTTCACAGCCTGCTCCCGCGCAGAATCGCCGCGATCACCGCTCCTGTGGGCAGTTCTTCCTGCTCGCCGCTCTCCATTTCCTTGAGACCCGTCTGCTCAGCGTCGTTCACGATTGCAACGTAGCGAGCCTCAATGCGGTCCGCGTGCCTGAGCGCGCTCTTGATCGAGCGACCCGTCAACTCGAGCTGCGCGGCCAGCCCGGCGCGGCGGGCTTCACGTGCGAGCTCGAACGCCTGCGTGGCGACCGCTTTGCTTTCGCGGTCGCCCCTCACCACCAGCAGGTCGACCGGATCCGGTGCGCTCGGTTGCTCGGGCGAGGCCAGCAGGATCCGCTCAACCCCGGTGGCAAAGCCGATGCCCGGGGTGGGCTGACCACCGAGCTGTTCGATCAGGCGGTCATAGCGACCGCCACCCCCAACTGCAGCCTGGGCACCGAGCTGGTCGCTTGAGAACTCGAAGAGTGTGCGGGTGTAATAGTCGAGGCCACGGACCAACGTGGCATCCAGCTCGTAGGGAATCCCGGCCACCTCGAGCAACTGCTTGACCTGCTCGAAATGCTCGGCGTCCTCGGGCGCAAGCCGGTCCAACAGCTTCGGCGCGCCCAGCATCACCTGTTGCGTGCCGGGATCCTTGGCATCGAACGCGCGCATCGGGTTCAGGTCGATGCGCTCGCGAACCTCGGCCGAGACCCCATCGGCATGTCCACGCAGGTAGGCGGCCAGCTCCTCCCGGTACTCCACCCGCGTTTCCGGTGTACCGAGACTCGCGAGCCGCAGTCGCGTTCCCCTGACACCCGTAGCCTCGAGCAGTTCGGCGAGCAGGACGATCAGCTCGGCGTCCGTTTCCGGCCCACCGACGCCGATCGCCTCGGCTCCGATCTGCCAGAACTGCCGCTGGCGGCCCTTCTGGGGCTGTTCGGCGCGGAAGAACGACGACAGGTACCAGAGCTTCACCGGCTGGGGCAGCTTGTGCATGCCGTGCTCGATGTAGGCCCGGCATACGGGCGCCGTGCCCTCCGGGCGAAGTGTCAGTGACCGCCCACCGCCGTCGTCGAACGTGTACATCTCCTTCTGGACGATGTCCGTGGCCTCGCCGACCCCGCGGGTGAACAGCTCAGTGGCCTCAAACACAGGTGTCTCGATCCGCTGATAGCCGGCGCTGCCGAGGATCCGCTCGGCGTGAGTCGCCAGCGCGCGACGACGCTCCATGTCCTGTGGCAGGACGTCGTAAGTTCCCTTCGGCGCCTGGATCATCGCCGCCGCACCGTCCGCGCGGGCGCGCTCACTGGTGTGCGAGCTCGCGGAGGAACGGGTTGCTCGCGCGCTCGCCACCGAGCGTGGTCACGCCCATGTGGCCTGGGAAGACCCTTGTCTCCGGCGGGAACTCGTCGATCAGCGACTCGATCGAGGCGAGCAGCGTCGGCCAATCGCCGCCGGGCAGGTCAACCCGACCGACAGACCCCTGGAAGAGCACGTCGCCGGACAGCAGCGCGTCCTCGTCGCGAACCGAATACGTGACATGGCCGGGGCTGTGCCCCGGCGTGAAGCGCACGTCGAACGTCAGGTCCCCCAGCTCGAGCGTCTCGCCTCCGGACACCGTGTGGTCAGCCTCGTAGCTCTCGAACGGTCCGAAACCCGGCCACAGGTTGCTGTTGATGTCTGCCAGCACCTCGCGCTCCGATTCCGGCACGTAGACCGGCGCACCGGTCGCATCGTGCAGGGCCTTGACGGCACCGATGTGATCGAAGTGGCAGTGCGTGATCAGGATCGCGGAGACGGTCTCGATGCCGAGCTGCCGTTGGGCCTCGATCAGGCGTGGGGCCTCATCGCCCGGGTCGACCACAACAGCCGTGTCGGCGCCTGGTCGGCGCACGAAATAGCAGTTCTCCTGCACAGGCCCAACCGTGAACATCCGAACATCGATCATCGCCGTGTGGCGGTCGTCTGCTTCTTGGCCATTCGCCGGCGCCACAGGAACATCTCGAGCCAGTAGCCGAGCGCGATGTAGAGCAGCCCGGCGAGCACCGCGTAAAGGACCGCGGCGAGCACACGGCTACCCGATTTGTCGTGGTAGGTGAGCATCAGGAACAGAAACATGAACGCTCCTGCCAGCACCGCGCGCTGAGCCGAGCTCTTCAGCGTCGGCTTGCGGTTGAGGCGCTGCTCGCGACGCTGGTCGCGAGTTACCTGCTTCTTCTCCTCAGCGCTGGGTGGACGGCCGGTGCGACCGCGCGCCTCGACCACACCAGCGGCATTGCCGCGGTGCTTTGTCTGGCGTTTGCGCTTCGTCTGGGCCATCTCTGAAAGCAGCTTAGTCGCTTTCCAGAGCGTCTTCGAGGTATCGGCGGTTCGCCACCGGGAGATCCTCTGGGAAGCCGTCGAACGCCGCCCGTGGCGGCACACCGACAAGCTCCGCTCTGAGCGGTTTCGCATGCCTTGCGATCGCAGCCACGAGCGTCGCGAGGTTCGTCTGCCGGTAGTCCTCGACGTTTGTCGAGACCTGCGCCACGTCGTCACGGTGCGGGAGCGTCAGGCCGATCGCGCGCACCGACGGCAGTCCCTCCGCCCCGCCCTCGCGGATCAGCGCGGCCACCTGGCGTGCCGTCTCGAGGGTCGCCGGCGGTGCCAGTTCCACGTTGAAGGCGATCAGCGGTTGGCGGGCGCCGACCAGAACGGCGCCTGCGCGCGGATGCAGCCTCCCAGGGCCGAAGTCGGGCACCAGCTCGCCCGCATCGATCCGTTGTTGCAGCATCTGCGGGCCGCCGCGCCGGACATCGGCGCGTGTGACCGTGAAATCGGTCAGCAAGCCATAGAGGAACACCGGAATTCCAAGCTCGCTGCCGAGCCGATCGGCGAGCACAAGCGCCTGCGCGCAAGCAGCGCCGCGCTCGGACTCGTCCACGTAGACGATCGGAGCGACGTCGAGTAAGCCCGTGCGCGGGTGCGAACCGTCGTGCTCCGCGAGGTCGGCCAGCTCGATCGCCTTGGCGGCGCCGGCGGTCAGCGAGTCGGCCAGCCTGCTGGTACCAGGGACTGTTGCGGCCAGCGTGTAGACCGTCCGATGGTGGTCAGGGTCGGTGTGCGTGTCAAGCAGCCTGACTCCCTCGACACCGGTGAGCGCCTGCGCAACGGCGGTGATTCGCGCCGCGTCACGGCCCTCTGAGAAGTTCGGAATCGCCAGCATTAGATGACCTCGGGCGTCTGGCGCCGAGAGATCGTCGCGAGCTTATAGACTCGCCAGACACTCCGGCCGGAGTAGCTCAGTCGGTTAGAGCAGCGGAATCATAATCCGCGTGTCGGGGGTTCGAGTCCCTCCTCCGGCATCACGCGACCTGCAGGAACTTCCCATCGTTACTGGTGGGTTCCTGCCATTTACCTCAAGCTTCGTGACCGCGACGAACGGCTACGAACAGCCTGCTGGCTGACAAAACAGTCCAACCGGTCCAAGGCGATCCGACGTGAGCTGACTCGTCTCGTTAGATCGCTCGATTCATGCGCCGCTCCGGTGGCTGCCTCGGCAAGAGTTTCCGCGGCTGTCCGCCTCGCACTCCTGTGATCGTCGGGGTCGTGATGACGGACGTGCTCCAAGTACCGTTGGAGTCGAGATGCACACGAAGGGATCACGCGCCTCGAGGGCAGTAGCTGGAGTCCTGTTAGCGGCTGTGCTGGTCGCTGGCTGCGGCGGTTCGTCGAAGAACGGCTCCCCACATGCGGCCAATTGCCACGGTCCGACGATGACGATGGCCAACGGCGAGGTCATGTGCGCGTCGGCGATGGGCGGTGGGAATGCCAGCAGCGGATCCGGCGGGACAACAACGCGGCCCACGGCGGGAATGAACGTCGGTTCGACCGCTGACCAGGCGCCGGAGGTTAACGGCCAGAGGCCGGTCCCGGTTCAGACGCTGGCGAGTGCCTCATGGCAAGGCATGAAGATCCAGGCGCAGACGATGACGCCGATCCGTTTCGTGGTCTTCAACGGGGCCAGTGAGCACGTGGTTCATCCCCCGAAGGATGCGAGCTTTCATCTGATGATCATGCTCACCGACGCCCATACCGGTGAGCCGATTCCGTACTCGAGCAGTGTTTGGGCAACGATCACCAACAGCAAGGGGCAGACCGTCTTCGATAGCACGCAGTGGCCGATGATCTCGGCCTACATGGGCCCGCATTACGGCGATGACGTGCCGCATCTGGCCTCGGGCCGGTACAAGTTGAGCGTTCTGGTCGGCCCGCCACAATCCGCGCGGGCAAGCGAGTACCGGAGCGTCTGGCTAAAGCCGCATGACCTCACGGTCGGCTTCAGCTGGAACGCCAGGGCCTCGACCGCGACCCCGGTCGGCGGAACAACCAAGAACACTGGTTCGTCGTCCTCGATGAGCGATATGAGCAACATGAGCATGCACACGAGCAGGTCTGTAAACGGCGTCAGGTCGACCCCGTCACGGCTGATCGCCACCGCCTACTGGCAGGGCATGAGGATCCAGACGCGAACGGCCAGCCCGACCACCTTCTACACCGACGAAGGCAAGGTCATGAAGAGTGTCGCGCCGCCGGCTGGCTCGAGCGCGTACATGATGGTGATGCTGAACGACCGGCACACCGGCGAGCCGATCACGTACGTGCCGGTCTCCGCGACCGTCGAGAACTCCTCTGGGAAGGTCGTGTACGACCGTTCGATGCAGCCGACGATCTCAGCGTTCAACGGTCCCTTCTACGGCAACAACGTCAGCTTGCCGGGGCCGGGTCACTACACGCTCGCGTTGCGGATCGAGCCGCCGCGCCAGGCTCGCCATCTCGAGTACCAGCGTGTCTGGCTGAAGCCGCACACGGTCATCGAGCACTTCACCTGGAAGCCGAGCACATGAGCGGGCACGGCGTGATCACGCGCCGCCGCTTCCTCGCTGGGGCAGGCGGCCTTGCGGCAGCGGCGCTCGCCGCCGGTGTCGTCATCGAGCAGTCCGCCAAGGGCTCGGATGTGCCGTTCGCGCACCTACTCACCTTGTTGCCAGGATTGCCTGAGCGCCAGCACGCGTGGAATGCGGCCCTCAGGCGAGATCGATATGGCAACCCGACGCCGCCGCGCTATGACCGACTGCTGCTCTTCGACGTGCGTAGCACCCCGAGCCCACGCTACGTGAGGCTCCTCGAGGCCGAGTTGCGACTCATTGAACACACCTATCCGTGGGGCCCTGAGGGTGTGCTGTTCACTGCCGGTTGGTCACCCGGCTACTTTGAGCGGGTTCTCGGTGTTCCGTCGCCAATCCCGCGTGCACGTCGAATGTCTGACTTCGAGAACCCGACGATCGACAGCTTTGAGCTGTGCTTACACCTGGCCTCCGATCACAAGTCGCTGCTTGAGAGCTGCGAGCGAAGGCTGGTGTCGGCCCTTCGTCCGATTTTGCGTTGGCGTGAGACACGCACGGGCTTCACTGGTGCGGGGCTGCCCGCCGCACATCAGCGTGTCGACGGCACGCTTGTGGAGGGCATCCCACCCGGTGACCATGTGAGCAGATCAACGCCGCTGTTCATGGGCTTCAAGTCCGCACTGAAGAAGAACCAGGCGAGCGAGGACGCGGTCACGATCCCAGATGGCCCGTTCGCGCAGGGAGCCACCGTGGCGGTCAGCTACATGACGCTCAGCCTCGACGAATGGTACGAGAACCTGACATACCCACAGCGGATCGCGCGCATGTACTCGCCGCAAACGAGCGCTGAGCAGGTCGCGCGCCTAACGACCGACGCTGAATCCAACCCGAACCTGATTGCGCGGTCGATCAGGGAAGGCGTGATCGGGCACTCCCAGGCGTCGGCGCGCGCCCGCCGGCACGGCCGGCCGCTCATCCTGCGCCGCGACTTCAACACGGTCGACGGGGGTCGAGCTGGGCTGCATTTCGTGTCGCTGCAGCGGACGATCGCCGACTTTGTGGCGACTCGCAATGCCATGAACCAGGCCAACGCGCAGGTTCAGAACCCGGAGATCACCGCGACGGTGAACAACGGCATCAACGAGTTCATCTTCGTGCGGCGGCGCGCCAACTACATCCTCCCGCCGCGGACCCAACGCTCCTTCCCGCTGTTGCCGGATCGTCACACGCTGCTCTGACGGCTCAGCCCAGTCTGCTGAGCGCGTAGGTGCGAATGTCGGAGGTGAGCGCACCCAGCGACAGGTATGGGTCGAGATGTACCCACGCCACGCGACCGTCGGGACGGATGAAGACAGTGGTCGGCGTGCCCTGCAGGCCGCCGGTGAGAATGTTGTCGAGCTCATCGGTCTTGGTTTCGTAGCTCGGGTAGCTCACGTGGTGCTGTCGCATGAACGCCTCGGCGTCGGCGACCGAGTCGCCGTTGTCCGCCCCAAGGAAGGCCACGCGCCGGCCCCACCTCACCGATGCCTGTGCGAACAGACCGAACTCCTTCTGGCAGGGCCCGCACCAAGACGCCCAGATGTTGAGCACGATCGGATACCCGTGCAGTGACTTGATCCGCGCGTCGAGCGCACTTTCGCCGCCGTTGACGACCGTCGACGCCTGGCTGTGCAGCTTGGCCAGCGGCTCGGGAGACCCGGCCAGCGATTGCGTCGCGCGCCCGCGCGTCTCCGAGCCAGGTCCCGGCGAGGCCAGCGACGTCTTCACTTCCTGCTCGAGGCGGGCCATGGTCTCGGGGAAGCCCTCGGTGTAGACCTCCTGGAACCACACGATCTTGCCGGTGGCATCGGTTAGAACGAACCACGGTTCGCCTTCAATACCGTAGCCGTCCGCGACGCGGCCGCTACGGTCGATCGCGACCGGGTAGGAGAGCGGGTGCTGGAGCGTTGCGATGAACGCGGGCAGGGCACTCGACGAGGGCTCGACGCTGCCCTCGTCGATAGCGGTCAGCGGGGGTAGGCCATCTGCTTTCGCGTCGCGCTGGTAGGCGTTGAGCTGGTCGAGCTCATAGGCGATCCGAGTCGTCCCGCGATCCCAGGTGTCGAAGAAGAGGTAGAGGTGTGGCTGGCCGGGGCCGAGCTGCACACTGCCGCCTCCAAGCTTCGTCAAGGTCGCGTGCTGGGTCGGGCTGGTCCCGGCAATCTCGGCATATGACCGGTCGCCGCTCACCGCCGGATGCCCCGGCAGCAGTCTCGAGATGTCGTGCGCCAGGAGCTGGCCGACCTGAGGGATCGATGCGTAGGAGGGGTAGGTTGTGAACACTTCGCGGCGGCGTCCCTGTCGGTCGATCAGGTACATCGCGGCGACGTGGTCGATCTCATTATCGTTCTTGGCGACGTAGGCCTTCTCGTCGACCCCGTACTCCTTCCAGACGCTCTGGAGCTGCGGTTCGGACCCGGTCAGGAACTGCCAGCGGTCGGTCAGACCGTGAAGCTGCGTGTAGGTGAGGACATCCTCGACCTGGTTGGACTTCCAGTTGGCGTTGACTCCGAGTAGCTGCACCTCGCTGCCCGCCCTGCCGAGTGCGGCCTTGGCGTCGAGCATCGCCTGTGTCGTCAGCGGGCAGATCGTCTGGCACTCAGCATCAACGAACGCGAGCAGCACGACCTTGCCACGGTATTGATCGAGGCTCACCTGGCGACCGGTCTGGTCGGTCAGCGTGAAGTTCGGCGCTGGGCCACGCGAGCTGATCGGCGTGCCTGGGTCGATGTGCGGGTTCGTGGCCAACGCCACCGCGCTCGCTGACGGCGAGCTCTCAGAGCGACTTTGATTGACCAGCAGCGCCGCCACCACAACCGCCAAGAGTGCCGTCGGCAGCAGCACAACTGACCTGATCCGTATGTCGCCCAGACCATCTCGTAACCGGGCCTTCCCCACACCCGTCCACAGCTTCTTAATGCCTCCAGATCTCCAAGCCACGTACAGGAGCGTCAACAGGATCAGCAGAGCCAGCAACCAGCGCGTCACCGGGTGATGCCGCGTCGGGCTAACCTGCCCGGTATGTCCTGAGACGGTCGCTGGCTGCGAAACGCTGGTGCTCCTGGCTTTGCTCGAGGATCCACCACCGACACCGGCGGAGCCCACGAGTGCGGATTTCTCGACTCGGGCGGCGGCCTCGATTCGATCGACTCCTGCGACTGTGATAGCCGCGAGCGCCGCCGGGCTGTTCGAGCTTGGCTTGAGCGAAGCGAGCTGAGAGGCGAGCTTCATGGCGCCGGCCGGGTTGGCCCGCCAGTAGACGCCGACCCCGGCGGGCATCACGACCAAGAGGCGACCTTCATAAGTCTCGGACAGCTCAGTGCCGAGATACTCCGCATAAGACTGGGGCTTCTCCCAAAGTGGCGTGACAGTGCCGAGGTCATCGGGGTGGGCGATGATCGCGACGCGTACCGGGTCACCGGCCTTGGTGGTTGCGTCTAGCAGCTTGGCGAGTTTCAGCTGTTCGGACGTCGACAGCTTCGCGTCCCAGTAGGCGAACAGGTTCTGGTTTAGCAGCACGTCGCTGCCGGGATCACCGTCGGCTTGGGCGAGCGCTGGCAACCAGGCCAAGACGGCAAGAGCGAGCGACAGCGCCAACAGCGCTCGCTTCATGCGTCGAGTTTCCTCCCAAGTTTGAGTGGTCGAGCCCTCAGGCTTGCGATCCATGCGAGCGCAATCAGCAGCGCACCGCCGGCCAGGGTGACGATCACCGTGGCAGAGAACGTGTTGGTCGGTGGTGCCGTATCCACCACGCTCGCCGACCCCGAAGCTAGGACTGCGGCACGCGGAATCGGGTGGTCATCGGCTGCGGCCAGCAACGGCACAGCTGCCATTGCGGAGGCAGCCAGCTGATTGCCGGGGCCGGGCGCTACCGCCCGAACGCCCAGTTCGGCAGCGCTCACCTTGTGTGGGCCGCCGCTCGGCCCCCAGAGCCCGAAGCCGTTTGGCATCACCACCAAGATCTGGCCGTCGTATAGCTCCGATAGCTCCGTCTGCAGGAAGGACGCGTACTTGACCGGTTGCTTCCACAACGTCGTTGCGGTCCCAAGGTCGCTCTGCGCCGCGATCAGCGCCACGCGAATCGGGAACCCAGCGCGGGCGCTGGCGGCCAGCAGCCTGTCCAGCCGCGCCTCCCCCGTGGGCGATACTCCCGAACCGATCGGATTGAAGGCCGGGTAGTCGACCAGCACATCGCTTGCTGGGTCTCCGTCAGCAAGCGCCGCCGGGACCGCGATCAACGCCGCGCTCGCCAGAATGGCGGTGATGACAGCCAGGCGCACGGATTTTGAGTTTAGGCGCGCCCTCACGTTCATGGCGCTGCTTGCGGCGATCCTAGGTACCTCGTTCGCGCTTCCGCAGATGGCTGCAGCCGATGGCCCGATCGCTCCCACCGCCACCGACTATCTGGCCCGGGTCACCCATGCGCCGGAGGGGGTCGAGGCGAAGGTCACCAATGCGTATCTGAATCTGTGGGTGCGGGTGCCGGCCGAGTCTCGCGTGACCGTCCTCGACTTCCGCAACGTGCCATGGGTGCGGTTCACACCACACGGGGTCGCGGTGAACCGAAACTCCTGGCAGTACTACCTGAGCCAGGTGCCGGTGCCCGCGGTGCCGCCCAACGGCCTGACCCGCAGCACACCACCGCACTGGGTCCAGGTCTCGAGCGGGCACCAGTACCAGTGGCGCGAAGGCCGCCTGCATGCGCTCGCCGCAATTGCGCTGACTCCCGGGCACAGCTACGTCGGCCGCTGGCAGATCCCGGTTATCGTCAACGGGCGAGCAGGATCGATCATTGGTGGCATTTGGCATCGCGGCGCACCCTCGATCGTCTGGTTCTGGCCAGTGTTCGTGCTGATTGCATGCGCGCTCGCGGCGTGGCGGCTGCGATCGGCGGAGCTTGACCGCCGGCTGGCACGCCCACTCGCGCTGCTGCTGCTCGCACTCGTGGCCGTCGGCACCGGTGGCAAATACCTGCACGGCAGCCCCGGGGTCAGTCCCACCAGCGTCGTGCTGCTGGTCCTCATACTGGCGGTCTTGGCGGCGCTGGCCAAACGGTTACTGAGCGGCAACTGGGGCGGTCCGCTCCTCCTGGTCACCGCTGTCATCGCACTATGGGCAGGGCTGACGCTGCTGCCGACGTTGACTCACGGTTACGCGCTCGTAGCCCTGCCGCTGTTTGCTGTCCGCCTGATCGCGGCGGTGTTGCTCGGCGGTGGGTTCAGCCTGGCGCTGTTCGGGGTTCGGATGTTGGACCGCGTGCGAACGTGAGGGCACGGGCCGGGTTGGCACTCGCCGCGTGTTTGTTCGTCACCGGCTGCGGTACGGCGACGCCGGCGAAGGAGCGCCGAGGCGGCGGAGGGATACCAACATCATTGCTCGCCGGGGAACGGCCGATCGGGCGCGGACCACGGTTCCAACCGTCGCTGCTCGGAGCTGTCACCGGCAGCTGCAAGGCGCCGCTGGGACGCCGCGACCGCGTGCACGTCGAGGTCTTCGGCGCCGACCGCGTCGTATTGCTACCCGCCGGGATTGGCACACGACCACCCCGAACGCTCACCGACGGGCATGTGGTCACGGCCGCTTGCTTCGGTGATCTTGTGACACTCGATCCGACAGGCACCATCTATCTGCGACGGGGTGTGGACGCGACGCTCGGAGGCCTCTTCGACGCCTGGGGACAGCCGCTCACCCGAACACGCATCGCGTCCTTCACGGGTGGTCGCGTGCGTATTTATATGAACGGCAGGCGCTACCACGGAGCGCCGCGCGGAGCGCCGCTCAGGAACGGGTCAGAGGTCGTGCTCGAGATCGGGCCACACGTACCGCCTCATCGTCACTTCACATTTCCGCCTGCGCCAGCGCCGGCCGAACGGTGAGGGGAGTGATCCTACGAGCGTGCGGACCCCGACCGACGGTCCGGCGGGTACGCTGCTAGAGGATGTCCGCCGAGCGTGCAGCTCGTCTACTGATGCGTCTGATCCCGACCGCTCTGGCGGGGTTCGAGCTGCACGTGCTGTTCAAGAGCGCCGTGCAGCTACTGGCTCAGAGCGGGCATTTCGCCGCCTCGGGCGCGTGGCTGCCGTCGGTTATCGCCTGCCTTGTTGTGTTCTTCCTACGCGAGACAGGGCGCGGCCTGCTGGCGGTGCTGGCCGTCGGGCAACTGCTCGGTGCAGTCGGCTCGCTCAATCACGAACACTCATTGACGAGCAGTCTGCTCACAGCAGGCCAGTTGCCAGTGCTTGTAGGCACGCCGCTGTTCCTGGCGGCTGGACTGGCGGCTTGGCGGCTAGCGATTGTGCGCGGACTCGCAGCCACGCACCGACGATGGTCGAGCATCAGTCCGCCTGGCCAGCCTCAGAGCCGCTCTGAGCATTTCTTCCTCCCAGCCCTGGCACCACTTGTCGCCGGAGCTTCAGGTCGCGGGCCACCAGCGCTGCTTGCGCTGTAGCCAACCCGACCTTCAAGGAGACCAATCTTGAGCACCCATGTCGGAACGTTCAACCGTGCGGCCGCCGGCGAGAGAAGCGCCGCTCGCACCCTGCGTGACTATTTCTTCTCAGACATACCCCGTTCTGTACAGACCCTTTTGGGCTTGATCTGGTGCATCGATGGCGGACTCCAGTTCCAGGCGTTCATGTATTCGCACGGCTTCGTGCAGATGCTCAAGGACAACGCCGTCGGACAGCCCGACTGGCTGCACGACTCGATGCTCTGGGGCGCCAGCTTCGCCAACCGCAACCTCACCCTTTGGGACACGCTCTTCGCGCTCGTCCAATGCGTCATCGGCCTCGGACTGCTCTACCGACCATCGGTCAAGCTCGCGCTCGTGCTCTCGCTTCTCTGGGCGTTCGTGGTCCTGTGGTTCGGCGAGGGCTTCGCGATGCTGTTCATGGGAATGGCACAGCCCATGACCGGATCCCCCGGCGTGCTCAGCTACGGACTTGTGGCACTGCTCGTGTGGCCGAGCGCCACTCCGGGTGGCATCCTCACCCCGCGTGGCGCAAAGACTATGTGGGCCACACTCTGGCTGATACAGGCCTACCTATGGCTGATCCCAGAGAGCGCCAACAACAACGCTACCAGCCAGATGCTGACCTCAACACCCAGTGGAATCGGGCCGTTGAACTCCTTCCAGCACACGCTCGCCTCCGCATTCTCCGGTGCCGGGTTGGTCGTTGCGCTGGTCCTGGCAGCACTCTCAGCCACGATCGGAGTCGCTGTGGCTTGTGGTTGGCGAGCCCGGCCGTGGCTGTACGTCGCGATCGCCCTGAACCTCATCTACTGGGTGATCCCCCAAGGCCTCGGTGGCGTCTTCGCCGGAGGAGCCACCGACCTCAACGCAGGCCCACTGTTCGTGCTGCTGGCGGTCGCAATGCTACCGGTGGTCTCACCGAAAGCCGTGGCCGAGCGAGCCGGGTGATGCCGTGGTGGTGGTAGCGCCAGGAAGATACTGGCACCACCCCTAAATGCTAATTTTCGGGCCCGAATGGGCCCGCTTCTTCCAGAATGGCTCGGGATTGCCTGGACCGTGGCGCTCGTGCTCGTCGCGGTCTCGCACCTGCGGCACATGGCGGACACGGTCGGGCAGCGTCGCGCCTGGCACGCATGTCACGTGCTGATGGCGCTTGGCATGGTCTTCATGTACGTCCCTGCCACACGTCTTGCGGAAGCAGTACCGGCCAGCTTCTGGCAGTTGATATTTGCCGCCGCTGGAACGCTCGCCGCCCTCTGGGCCCTGAGCGGAACCGGCCGAGCAGCGCCCGCCATCTGGCTGCTGACCGCCCTCGACCTTGGCGTGATGCTGCTGATGTGGTCCGGGAAGCTGTCATCGCCTCTGGTCTTGCTGAGCCTCACATATCTGACGTTGGAGGCTTCTCTGTGGCTGCTCGACATTCACCGTCGCCTCGACGGATCGACGGCACTCGTCAACTGGCAACTGCTGTCCACGGACGCTGCTGGCGGAGCGATCGCGGTGCGCCGGGTCGCTCGGCCGATCGTCGGCTCGGCGCGGTTGCTCGGCGAGCTCGACATCACGGCCTCGATGCTAGTCATGACAACCGGCATGGCCTACATGATCGTCGCGATGACGTTCACGTAGGCCGAACGGTGGAGCGTGGCGAGGACTGCTTGAGCTGCGGGAGAGAGGCGCTCCGACTGAGCCCCGTCCGGACCCGTCGTCGGCACGTCTCTCGGGTCACGATCGCGTTGGTGACTCGGCACCGTGACTGCGTACTCTTTCTCGTGCCGGACGCGCTGGCGGGCGGCACTGAGTTCTTTCGGGCTTGCTTGTCGTTGGCTCGGAAGAACCAAATCCAGCAACCGAGAGATGTCGAGGTGATGGGATGGCACATCCGCTGCGGGTCGGGATCAAGCTCTCTCAGGACGCCCCGATTGAGAGTTACAAGGCGATCTGGAGGATCGCTGACGAGGCACGCTTTGATCATTGTTGGGCGATGGATCACCTGGCGTCGATCGGGGGCGTCGGGGATGACCGCGCAATTTTCGACGGTTGGGAACTTCTAGCCGGAATGGCGACGGCGACGAGTCATGTTCGCCTCGGTCTTCTCGTGACGGGAATCACCTATCGGAATCCGGCGCTGCTGGCCAAGATCGCCACGACCGTTGATCATCTCTCGGAGGGCCGCCTCGAGTTCGGGGTCGGGGCGGCATGGGCTACCAACGAGCACGAGATGTATGGCATCTCGGGTCTTGACCATCGCGTCGGGCTTTTCTCTGAGGGGTTGCAGGTCATCAAATCTCTGTGGACGCAGGAGCGAACGAGCTTCGACGGCCGCTACTACAAGATGAGCAACGCAGTGGCCAACCCCAAGCCGGTCCAGAAGCCGTACCCACCGATCTGGGTTGGGTCTGGCGGTCCGGCGATGCTCAAACTGACCGCTCGTGACGCTGATGTCTGGAACGCGAGCGGGAGCGCCGGGACCGATGTCACGGCTGCCATTGCAGGGTCCCGGCAGCTTGACGGCGGCCATGTAATTCTCCCCAGTGGCGGCCATCGGAATTCCCCATTGGTGGCCACTAATTCTCCCCGTGGGCGGCCAGTTTTCTCCCCACCGATCGTGTTCTGATCGGTCAGCTATCCACCAGCGCAGTGTTGATCTGCGCGCGGCTGGAGGGCTGTTGAAGAAAGCTGAGGAAGTGATGGAGATACTTGAGGCCTATGACCTCACCGGCACTCTGCGAGGGGCTGCGGAGTTGGCGGGTTGTGATCACAAGACGGTCGCTCACTGGGTCCGGCAGCGAGAGCTCGCCGGGGGCGCCGAGCCGGTCGCTGGGCGCAAGCGTCCGGCGATGGGTGACCTGTTCGTTGCGAAGGTCGATGAGCTGGTCGAGCGCTCGGGCGGGAAGATCCGCGCGGATGTCGCGCACGACAAGCTCGTCGCGATCGGCTACGAGGGCTCAGACCGAACCACCCGTCGGTGGGTTGCTGACGCTAAGCGTCAGTGGCGCCGTGAGCATGGTCGTCGGACCCGGCCGTGGATTCCCGAGCCTGGGTTGTGGATGCAGTGGGATTACGGTGACGGACCGGTGATCGAGGGGCGCAGGGTCGTGCTGTTTTGCGCGTGGCTTGCGTGGTCGCGTTACCGGGTGGTGGTCCCTTTGTGGGACAAGACGTTGCCGTCGGTGGTGATGGGCCTGGACCGGGCGTTCCGGTATTTCGATGGTGTCCCGACCTACGCGTTGACGGACAACGAGAAGACCGTGTCGGTCGATCACATCTGCGGGATCCCTGTCCGCAACCAGCAGATCGTGCAGGTTGGTCATCACTACGGGGTGTCGATCCAGACGTGTGTTCCCGCCGACCCGCAGAGCAAGGGCGGGTCTGAGGCGACGGTGAAGATCGCGAAGGCCGATCTGGTCCCGACCGACCACAACCTGCTGGAGGCCTATGGGTCGATGGCGGAGCTTGAGGCGGCATGTGCTGGGTGGATGTCTGATGTCAACACGCGCAAGCACCGCTCCACGCACGAACCGCCGGTGTTCCGGCTCGCCGAGGAGCATGAGCGGTTGCATCGTGTGCCGAAGCGGCCGCACACCGTGGTGTTCGGCGAGACCCGCAAGGTCAACTGGCAGTCGACCGTGTCGGTTGGCGGTGCTGTCTATTCGGTCCCGCATGAGCTGGTTGATCAGCGTGTGTGGGTGCGCAGCGCTGGTGATGAGCTGATCGTCGTCGGCACTGACGGTCCGGCCGGAGCCAGAGAGGTCGCCCGACATGAGCTGACAACGCCGGGACGCCCAAGCATCCAGGATGATCACTACCCGCCCAGGCCGGCTGGCGCTCTGGAGCGCAGGCCGCGCGCCCACAGCCAAGACGAGCGGGCGTTCCTTCAGATAGGCGCCGGGGCGGAGCGCTGGCTGCGCCGCGCCGCGGCCGAGGGAGCGCCGAGGTTGAGGCGCAAGATGATCGAGGCGGTGGACCTGTCCAAGCTGCACGGCACCGAGCCTGTGAACCGGGCGTTGGAAACCTGCGCCAGCGCCGGCCGGTTCGCTGACGGGGATCTCGCCCGCATCCTCGCTCACCAACACCGCCACGACGGCGGGGAGCTCGTTCCGTTCCCGGCCAGAGGCGAGGACAGCTCGCTGCAGGCATCCACCCGGGCATGGGAAGGGTTCGGCGCATGACCGTCACCACACCCGCCCCACCACCGATCAGCGATGAGCTCGAGCGACTCTGCCGCCGGCTGCGGTTGCCTTATCTCCGCAAGGCAGCCCCCGGGGTGATCGCGACCGCCACCTCCCAGCGCTGGGACCCGACCGAAGTCCTGCGAGTGCTACTGGCTGAGGAGGAAACCGGCCGGGACCGGGCGACCATCCAGATGCGTCGACGGTCCTCCGGCCTGCCGGCCGGCAAGACCTTCGACGCCTGGGATCCGGCAGTCTCAGCGATCCCGACCCAAACACAGCAGGCCCTCAGAACATTGGAGTGGATCGGACGCGCGGAGAACTTGGCGATCTGCGGTCCGTCCGGAAGCGGCAAGGCGTGTGCGGCGATCGGCCGCGACCCCGCCGAGATCCGGCGCTCGGTGCAAGTCCCGGCCGGCGAGGACCCGGCCGAGATCACCCGTCGAGTGCGTGGCTTTGCAGAGGCGGGCTTCAGCGAGATCATCATCATGCTGAGTGGAGGCGGAATGCCAACCGCCGCTGACCCAGTGCGAACGGCGGCGATGCTCGGCGAGAAAGTGCTGCCGGCGCTCCGCGGCTGACCGGCCGCCGGCCCGGCGACCCGACGTGGGGCTTGCACGAACTTAGCTATCGGCCGACAGATTCCGCTCCGACGCGTTGGCGACTACCGAAGCGTCGGCGACGACCGAGGCGCCAGGAGCCACTCGGACAGCTTGAGCTAAGCGACCTAGCCGATGCCCTGGATGCAACCGACGCCCACGCTTTCACGTGGGAGGCCACGGCGTTTGAAGCTGGTCTGCGCGATCTTCGCTAGTCGTGGTCCGTGCCACGAGTAAATGAGGGTGGTCTCTTGCCACCATCCGTAGATCGTCCCGTGGATGAGCTTGATTCCTCGAATGAGTTCGTAACTGTGCTGGATGAGTCGAGGCGGGTTGCCGGCGAGGCACCGGAAGGCTGCCTTCGTTGTCCCGTCTCCTCGATACCCGAGAGCGACGCCGGAGGAGATCAACCGGCCCTGGTAGAGGCTGTACGCGAGGGCCGTTGAGCCGCTTGAGATGTGCCCCGTCCCGAGAAAGATCTCCTTGCCGGGCTCCTCGCCGACGTGAGCCACCGAAATAAGAGCCGCGGCCTGTGCCCTTTCGAGCTGCGCCGGTGTCTTGTTGAACGGTGCGGTCGTGAACTCGATCGGTGCGGTGGTGACGTGACCGTCGGGACTCACGATTCGCAGCAGTGCTTGCTCCGCTGGATAGAGCTTCTCGCTTCGGTGCATGGTGCGTGAGCGCGGCGGCGGCCCGCCCAAGCTGACATGGCTGAGGCGGGAGTAGCTCAGGATCAGATCCCGGCGACCATCACCCGAAACATCGGCAACCATGACGGACACACACCCAGACCACGTTGGTAGATAGCGGCTGCGAGGCGCGAGCGTGCATACCGCTCCCGGGCCGGTGTAGTAGCGCTGCGTCGAGGGAGCACCCGGAAACAGTCGGCTCGCGGTCGCGTGACCCGTGCTCGCAGCAGATCCCGAGCCGGACGGCTGACTCTGTGTATGACCGCCTGATCCGCCGCCTCCACCACCCGCGATGCCAAGTATCAATGCCCCCGCGATGAGCGCACCCGCAATGAGAGCGCAACCCGCCATCCAACGTCGCCGGCGGCGACGCCGCGCCTCCTCAAAGAGCACATCCGGTGACTCCCGCTCCCGCTGGATGTCGGCATCGGGCCGCTGGCGCTGCGGCAACTGTGTCGTCATCCCTTGACCGCCTCGATCATCGCGACCAACTCGCTCTTTCGATAGCCGCTCCTACGCGCCGTGACGACCAGCTCGTGAACCTGCGCCAACAGGTCGCTCTTCTCCTTCGTGCCAGTCACCCTGATCCCATGGCCCCGCCGGAACTCCAACAACCCCTCGTCACGCAACACGTGCAGCGCACGTAGGACGGTGTTGCGATTCACACCCAGAACCGCTGCAAGGTCCCGAGCCAAAGGCAGCCTGTCGCCCGGACCAGCCTCGCCCTCGGCGATCGCACGCCGCACCTCCGCTGCCACCTGCTCGTGCAGCGGAAGCGGATCGCTCTTGTCTACCCGGCCAAGAATCATGGTCCTACGTAGGTTAGGACCATTAGCTCCGAGCCGCAAGGTCATGACGCGCCGACGGCGGCCTGGTCCCGATCTTGGCGAATCGACGGTCAAGCAACTAAGTCAGCCGGCGATGTCGTGAAGCGTCTCGGCAACCTCGTCGGGGGCGGAGAACATCGCCCAGTGACCGGTCGGGAGTTCACGCATGTCCCAGTCCGGATCAGCGAACGGGGCGACACGAGGATCTCCCCGTGCAATCAACTCTCTCACCGCTGCGACGGTGATCCCACCAGCCGCGCAGAAGATCACCGAACGTCGCACGCCTGGCGGACTCTCGTGCTCAAGCCGCAGCGGTGAGGTGAAAGTCGCGTAAGGCTGTGGCGTGCCGCGCTCCGCCATCGCAGCGAAGTGTTCGTCCGTCAGGCCTGCGGTACTGCCGAACTGCCCTGTCTCGAGAGTGCTGCGGTCGGGGACCGGCCAGCGCCAGCCATCGCCGTCGCGCTCGACTGATGAGCGTTGAGCCTCGCGTTCCTCGACGGTCTGTACGTCGCTGATGGCCATTCCGTCGGGGAGCGGCGAGCAGTCCAAATACACGACGGCGTCAAGTCGCTCCACCCGGCGATCGGCCGCGCCGGCAACCACGAGGCCGGCGTAACTGTGCCCGACCAGAACGGCGTCGCTCAAGTCCTCGTAGTCCAGGACACCGACCACATCTGCGATGTGGGTGTCGAGATCGACGCTCACATCCGCCAGGTGGACGCGGTCGCCGAGGCCAGTGAGCGTGACCGGATAGACATCGTGACCGCGAGCACGCAACCCGTGAGCGACGTCTCGCCATGCCCAGCCTCCCAGGCACGCGCCCGGAACCAGCACCAATGGACGGGGACTCATCGACTAACAGCATTCCAGACTGCGGCTGTCCGACGCGCCAACACCAAGGAATGGTCAGACCGTTCGTGGTTCGGCGGCAGACGTCGGTCTGGACGGTCTCGGGTCGAGATAGGCTTTTTGGCATGAGGCGGCTGGTTGCTCTCATGGTGTTGGTGTTTTTGCTGGCGGTGGCGTCGGCTTCTGGACAGACGACCACGCTTCTCACTCCTGACGGCCGACTAGTTGGTGGCACGTGGCAGCGCTGGCTCAACAGGAGTTATGCGCCGACGTATGCCGGCGAGATGATCCTTGACCAGCACATGAAGGAGGCCGCCTGTGACCGGCCTTTTCCGGCTAATGCGTGTTCCGCCGATAAGCGGTTCACTGCCGTTGTCGCCGGCGCGCCGCCGCAGCTCGCCGCGATGCCAGAGACTGGAATCGATATGTCTGCAGCCCTGGGATCAGGGCAGCGGTACCTGCACTATCTGCTCATGTACGAACAGGGGCACATCGTTGATTTCAGGTATCTGACCAACCGGCAGCGAGCCGCGTTCATGCGGCTGTGGCACATGTCGATCCCCGCTGGCGACACGGTCAGCGAGGCGTGGTGGGCCGGTGAATCCAGCAGAACCTTGGTCCACGACGAGCGCGTGCCGGGTGAGCGGTTCTCAGATTCTTATGCGATGTGCGCACTTGTGAGGCATTGGTCGGTCAAGGTCGCAAACGCCTACACGTGGACGGCGTTCTCTCCTGTGCTCGGGATCGCGGTCTCGCCCGTCATACGGCGAAACGGCCAGTGGGTGAACGGTAAACTGACACGTGGTCAGCGACGAACTGTCCTGACGCAGCAGCGGTCATGCAGGATGATCCGACAGATCCGTGCGACCGTCACTGCTCAGCGAGGAAGACGATCCCGTCCAGTGACCGGGTAGGGCACGCATGAACGCCGCCATGACCCTTCAGCGCAACTGCTTTGCCTCGGCGACCATATCGTCGAACCCCTCCATGGCGTGGTGCTCCCAAGCACTGATCCGGCGACCATGCAACAGCTTGGAGGTCTCCCCTGAGAACAATGACGCGGCCGCGCAGGCAAGGAAGCAAGCTGCACCGGCCGCAGTCGTCCAGTTCGCGGCGGCAAGGTCGAGAATCGATCCACTACTGGGAACCAGATAGCCCGCAACCGCTGAGATGCCGAACAGCAGGCAACCGATCAGGTTTGCGGCCGGCTCCCACCAACCGCTGCCTGTGACCGCCGGCAACCAGCCCCGACGTGCCGAGCATCGATAGGCGATCGTTCCCGATATCAGGAAGCAGGCAGAGCCAACCGCGTCGGGCCGCCAAACGAGCCTGTCGTACTGAGCGCTGGACGTCGTGACCTGAATCGCATGCCCGGTGGTCAGGTTGAAGCACACGGTCCCCACTGATTGAACGATCGCTGTCCACCAGGCCGCACGCCCGGCATGCGAGCGCTTCCGGTCGGGCCATGCCAGCAATGACTGCAGCGCCCCGCCAGCCGTGAACAGGACCGAGCCGACAAAGAGCGTCCAGGCCACAACGGATCCGCCGACCAGATCCTCGTAGCCAGGGAACGGCCCAACCAGAAAGCACGTGGAACCCACGGCAAAGAACAACGCCATCCAACGTGTTCTGGTCATCTGACTACGGCCCAATTCTGCTCCACTTCGGCCTTCCGCTCGTGTCGCGCGATCCATCACGCAACCAGGCGATTGTTCTCTTCCGGAGGCCGGCGCGCGTTTCGACGGATGCCGCGGGCTACCCGTCGGTCTCGAAACAGCCGTAGATCGTATAGAGCGGGTTGACGACCTGAGCGCCATGCGGTCCGCGCATCGTCCCTTGCCCGATGAAGATCGGCGGTCCGCTGGCCTTGTAGCACCCGTCGGACTGGACGCTCATGTCGTAGGTGACCGCCGTCTGGCGGAACGGCTCGATGCCATGCTGCGGGATGAACACACCGAGGGTGCATGTCCAGTCGTCGCCGGGCCCCGAGCTTGTGCCCCCGCGACGGACACACTTGGGGATGATCTTGAGGCGTTCGCCGGCGGTGACCTTGCGGCCAAGCTCGCGCTGTTGGAGCAGCGTCAGGTGACTGAATGCCGGCGTTATCGACGCCTGCAACCGCAAGGGCGTGATCGTCACCGGCCCCAATCGGGTACCCACCGCGAGGATCGCCAGCACTGCTACAGAAGTCACCACAATCACTCCCGGTCGCAGCCAGCCCGGGCGAGCGCCGACGCTCCCGGCGAAGTCGCGGCGGCGGAACGTCTTCCACGCAACCAGTACGGCCGTCAGCGTCCAGCCGACACTCACAAGGCTGCCCAGAAGCAACGGCTGCAGGAATACCTGGGTGACGAACAGTCCGTGCCAATCGTTGAACGCCGAGCCAAGCAACATCGCGTGGACAACCGACCCGTTCCCGATCAGATCGAGCAGCTGCATGATCAGGGCGACCAGCACGGGCCCGAGCGCTCCGGCAATGCCGTTGCGCGTCACCAGCGAGAACAGCGCCGCCAGCGCCAGGAAACCGCACAGCGGCAGCACGCTCACGCCCCATGCGACCAGGACCAGCCACAGCGCGTGGCCGGGGGCCACCGCGACTCCGCTGAGCCCGATCAGGGACGTCGCGCCGACTGTCACGAGACCAGCAACCAGGCTCGAGGCTGCCGTCACTCCCACCAGCGCAACGGCGACAACGCCGACCGCCAGCAGCTTTCCGATGAACACGTCCTGGCGCCGTGCGGACCGGGACAGAATCATCTTCCAGGTTCCGTGCCGATCCTCCCCTGAGAACAGATCGCCGGCCAACGCCCCGGCAATCACCGGAAAGCCCCAGGATCCCGCGAATCCCAATACGACCAGTGACACTGCGAAGCCGGACTGATGAACCCAGACTCCGAACAGCGTGTCAGCCGGAAGGCCACTTTGGAGCTTCAACACGAGCGCGAACGCAAGCGGTCCGAGCAGGCACACCAATGCCAACACCCGAGTAGACAACTGCGCGATCAGCTTCCGCAGCTCGGCCCGGACGACCCCCGGTACGGCAGATCGATGTTGCGCGGATGCGGTAACGAACGCAGGGCCGTCGGGCTCCAGCCTGGAGCGATCCGCGATGCGAGTGCTCATCGAGGCTCGCCCGCCAGCTGTTCGAGCACGCCTTCGCTGCACCGCGGCGCATCCGTCAGGAAGAAGAACATCGACTCGAGCGGGCTCACGAC
Source organism: uncultured Conexibacteraceae bacterium (assembly GCA_963844665.1). Classification (GTDB taxonomy): domain Bacteria; phylum Actinomycetota; class Thermoleophilia; order Solirubrobacterales; family Solirubrobacteraceae; genus Palsa-465. The sequence continues at coordinate 448,943 of CAWJPB010000002.1, read as the reverse complement.
CATCTCCAGCGCACGCACTGCGACTCCTGCACGGCCGAGCACCAGCACGAATTCATCCACCCCATCCTGTGAGCCGGTGATTCTCAGGCCCTCCTCGGCTTCCGGAGCGATGGCGATGGCCGGATGACGCCGTGCCAGATCGATCGTCAGCACGTCATCGCTTGTTCTCAGGCGAAATGCTGATGGCGGCGCCTGCGACCGCAGCTGCGCGACGGTGCCGTCCCAGACCACGCGGCCGGCGCTCAACACAGTGAACGTGTCGCAGATGTGCTCGACCTCGCCAATCTGATGGCTGCTGAGCAGCACCGCGACGCCCTCGCCTGCGAGCGTCTGCACGAGCGTCGCCAGCTCGCGCGCGCTCGCCGGATCAAGACCGCTGGTGGGCTCGTCGAGCAACAACAGGCGCGGCGACCGGATCAAGGCGGCCGCGATCCCCAGACGCTGGCGCATACCGGTCGAATAGCCGCTGACACGATCACCAGCGCGCGGTGCGAGTCCTACTCGCTCGAGCGCCGTGTCGATCCCGGAGGCGGTGTCGCACGCATCGAACCCGGCCAGCACCTCGAGGTTGTCCCTGCCGCTCAGATATGGGTAAAAGCACGGCAGCTCGACGAAGCCGGCGACCCCCTCAGGTCCGTGGCCACCGGGATCGTCGACGGGCCGGCCAAAGAGTTCGATCTCGCCATGATCCGCCGCCACCAGACCCAGCAGCATCCGTAGCAGTGTCGTCTTACCGGCGCCGTTGGGGCCAAGCAGCCCCCGGACCTCACCTGGCGCCACCGCCAGATCAACTCCGTCAACAGCCATGCTCGCTCCGAAGCGCTTAGAGAGGTCGCTGGCGCGGACGGCAGTCATAGCCCGGCCTGCACCGGCGTCGTCGCGGGTGGCGGGTTCGTGCAACCGACGCACGGCCCGCGATGCCTGAAATAGGCTGGGATCGAGGGTGAATCGGTCGGCGGGTTGGTCGGTAGCAGCACGGGCTTGCGCGGCTGCTGGTTGAAGTTGAAGTCCTTCATGAGGTCGCCCAGTGCCGGTGCGTCCTCGCGCACATCCGGCCGCGGATCCCAACGACCGTCAGTCTTCGGGTTCAGGCGCTGGCCGCCAAGGAAGTCGTCCTCGATGAATTTCAGGTAGGCGTCCTGGCTCAGCGTCTGATGATCGATGTAGCCCTCACGGGCGTACGGAGAGATCGTTATCGCCGGCACGCGCAGCCCGTAGCCGTTCGTGTCGACGGTAGGTGGCACGACGCCGTCGTAGAACCCACCCCAGTCATCCCACCCCAGGAAGATCGCCGTCGAGTCCCAGTTCGGGCTCTTCATCGCTGCGTTGATCAGCGACGTCACATACGCCTGTCCCTGATGAACGCTGGCGGGTGGGTGCTCACTGTCAGGGTTCGACGGCGTGATCCAACTGACAGCGGGCAGGGTGCCGTTGCGGGCGTCCCTGAAGTAGTCAGATAGGCCTCTGATATCGGACAGTTGCCGGTCGTCCTGAACATCGGAAAACAGTGGCAACGGGTTCCAGATCCCGGGCGTCCGCGAGTTCTGGGCAACCGCCTCACACGTCTCGGCGCCACTGTCGTCACAGTCGGGCTGGGTTCCCTTCTGAACGTAGAACGACCAGCTGACATGGTGCTTGTGCAGCAGGTACGTGACGTCGGTCCAGGAGAAGTGAACTCCGGAGGTGCCAAGGCGGTCGATGTTGTCGACGGCTCGGTCCATGCGGGCAGGCTTGGCGGGGCCGTACAGCGTGTTGTGACAGCTTCGAGCCGCACGGGTTTTGCACTTGGCGGCCCAACCCGACACCAGGTACAGGTGGGAGATCAGTGACCATGCGGTCGCGGACTCGAACATGTGGTCGTCGAGCGAGAAGTCCCGCGCATAGGTCCAGTAGTTCGGGATCTCCGCACCGGTGTGGTAGCCCATCACATCTGCCGGGCCAGTGTCGACGCAGGCGGGATCGTCGACGTTCTGACAGGTGCTGCGGGCATCATCGCGTTCCCGGATGAACCCATCCATGCGGCCGCCATCGATGTCCGCTTCGGCGTTCTGATGTGAATGCGGCCCGCCACCGTTGATGTCGGCGGTGTCGTGGTACGGGCGCGTGCAAACGCCATCCGGGTCGGGCAGGCAGACCGTCGGACGCCCATCCTGCATCGCGATCCCGTCGGCCCCCGGAAACGTGCCGAAGTAGCTGTCAAACGACCGGTTCTCCTGCATGATGATGATCACGTGCTTGATCTTGTGGATCCCCTGAGGGACCGCATAGGTGCCGTGTGGTCCGCCGGCAACCCACTCCACGTGGTGAGCATCGAGATGACGGCGGGCTGCCGGATTCTGAGACGCCGATGAACCGCCTGCCCCGATCGCAACGAAGAGCGCCACGCCCAGCACAGCCGTCGCGATCAGTGAGAGGTGCAGGCGTCGCATAGGGCGGGTCTCACCCTAGGTCGGCCGATTAACTTACAGCTAATTGACACCGCGCCAGACCCGCAATTATGCGCTGCGCAACCGGCTGCTAATTCGCCCCCAACACAGCACCAACGATGCGCGGGCGAGACCTAGCGCCAGCGGTCCCGCAGCCGCGGGAGCACATCGTCGGCGAACTGCGTGAGCGCCCGCTCCTGGTCCTCGCCAGGGAAGTGGAAGACGAGGTCCTCGAAGCCGAGCTCGACGTAGAACGCGATCTTCTCGACAACCTCCTCTGGGTCATCGGAGACGATGAAGCGGGTGTGGGCACGGTCAGCCGCCGCCTCGGCAAGGCGCTCCATCTCGATCGGATCCTCGGTGCCGCCCTTCTCCTCAGCGGTGAGCGCCAGTGCCGCCCAGGGCGTGCAGGCGTCCTTCGCGAAAGCGGCGTCATGGTCGTAGGAGACCTTGATCTCGATGAACCTGTCGATCGAACCCGGGTCACGTCCAGCCCGTTCAGCGCCGGCGGCCAAGCCGTCGAGCAGCGTGTCGTAGAGCTCCTCGCCCTTGCCGCTGGTGACGATGAAGCCGTCGCCGATCTCGCCGACCAGCGCCGCCGCCTTCGGGCCACCAGCCGCGATGTAGATAGGGATCGGCTCGCTCGGACGGTCGTAGATCGTCGCGTTCACGGTGCGGTAGTACTTGCCCTCGAAGGTGACGCGCTCCTCGGTCCAGAGCCTTCGCATCAGCGCCACCGACTCGGCCAGCCGCTCCGAGCGCTCTTTGAACTTGGGCCACTCGACACCGATCGCCGGACTCTCATTCATCGCCTCGCCACTGCCGATCCCGAGCACGACACGCCCGGGATTCAGACAGGCGAGCGTCGCGAACGCGTGGGCGATCACCGCCGGCTGGTAGCGGAGCGTCGGTGTGAGGACGCTGGTCGTCAGGAGCACGCGTTCAGTGAGCGCACCCAGCGCCGACAGGTAGACGATCGAGTTAGGCGCATGCCCTCCGTGATGGCGCCACGGCTGGAAGTGGTCGGAGACGGCGACGAGCTCGAAACCGTGCCGCTCGGCGCTGACGCCGTAATCAATCAGCTGGACAGGAGGGAACTGCTCTGCCGATGCCTTGTATCCATATCGGAGGGTGCTCTGCGTGCTTGAGGTCATGGCGCAGATCATCCCAGGCGTGAGCAGGCAGGAGCCTTTAGGCTGCTGGCACCATGAAGCTGGGGTTGCACATCGGTTACTGGGGACTCTGGGGTGGCGCCGACGAGCAGCTCGCCGCCGTCAAGGAGGCCGAGCAGCTCGGCTACGACTCGGTCTGGACGGCCGAGGCCTACGGGTCGGATGCGGCGACCGTCCTGGCCTGGCTCGCGGGCCAGACCTCGCGCATCAAACTCGGGTCGGGCATCTTCCAGATCCCGGGACGCAGCGCGGCGATGACCGCGATGACCGCCGCCACGCTCGACCAGATCTCCGGCGGGCGCATGATCCTCGGGCTCGGTACTTCCGGGCCCCAGGTCTCAGAGGGCTGGCACGGGCAGCGTTTTGGGCAACAGCTGCAACGCACCCGCGAGTACATCGAGGTGGTCCGGATGGCGCTGCGCCGCGAGCGCGTGGTCTATCACGGTCAGACGCTCGAGCTGCCGATGCCGGACGGGCCCGGCAAGCCGCTGAAGCTGACGATCGCGCCTGTTCAGGACCAGATCCCGATCTACCTTGCCGCAATCGGACCGCGCAACACCGCGCTCGCCGGCGAGGTCGCGGATGGCTGGCTACCGACCTTCTTCTCTCCTGAGCACATTGACCTCTTTCGGACCAGGCTGCAGGAGGGTGCGGACCGCGCTGGCCGCTCGATGGAGGCGTTTCAGATCGCGCCTCAGGTGAGCGTGCACATCAGCGAAGACCTCGAGGCGGCGCGGGATTTCGTCCGTCCGATCCTGGCGCTCTACGTCGGCGGCATGGGGTCGCGACAGCAGAATTTCTACAACACGCTCGTGTGCGAGTACGGGTTTGAGCAGGCGGCCGCTGAGGTCCAGGAGCTTTACCTGGCCGGTGATCGAGACGCCGCCTGCAGGGCGCTGCCCGACGAACTCATCGACCTCGTCTCACTCGTCGGGCCGCGTGAACGTGTCGCTGAGCGCCTTGTCGCCTACCGCGACGCCGGGGTCGGCACGCTGCTCGCCTCTCCCCTGGCTCTCACGCGCGAGCAGCAGTTCGAGCAATTGCGTGCGCTCGCGGAGTTGGCGACCTGAGCCCGCCGCACGCGAGCCCAGTGCGGGCGCGACGGATCTTCCTGGGGGCGTTCGGCCAGCCCGGCCACGCCTTCCCGATGCTGGCACTCGGTGACCGACTCGTTCAACGCGGCCATCAGGTCACGTTCGAAACCTGGTCGCGATGGCGTGCCCACGTGACCGCGGCCGGAATGGAGTTCGTCCCCGCGCCCGAGTACCCGGTCTTCCCCACGTCTGAGCATCCGCTCAAGCCCTATCAAGCGGTACTTCGTGCCACGCCGGTCACACGCGCGGCGATCACAGCCGCTCGTCCCGACGTGGTCGTGCACGACATCCTGACGCTTGCACCGGCGCTTGCAGCCGAACTCGAGGGCATCCCGACAGCGACGCTGGTCCCCCATCTCTATCCGGTCGCCGCGCATGGTTCTCCTCCTTATTCCTCCGGCGCACGGCCTCCACACACCGATCTGGGCCGCTGGATCTGGAGCCAGTTCGAGCGGCCGCTCGAGCGAGGTCTGCGCCAGGGTCGCGACGAACTCAACGAGACGCGGCGGCGCCTGGGCCTCAAAGAGCAGCCACGCCTCCACGGCGGCCTGAGTCCACGCCTCTGTCTGGTCGCCACGTTTCCCCAGTTGGAGTGCGCGCGCGCTTGGCCGGCTGAGGTGCATGTGGTCGGGCCGATGTGCTGGGAGCCAGCCGCGCCGCGGGCGGCGCCACCGCCAGGCAGGACGCCCTTGATCCTGGTGGCCCCCTCAACCTCGCACGATCCCGGTCAGCGGCTGTTGCGCGCCACGCTCGAGGGAATACGTGGCATGAACGTGCGTGTTCTGGCCTCCACCGACCGGCGACCGGCGACTTTTCCTATACGCACCGGCCGTGACGTACGGCTCGTCCACTGGATGTCCTACACCGAGGCGATGCGCGACGCCGCACTGGTGATCTGCCACGCAGGCCACGGCACCATCGTTCGAGCGCTCGAGCAGGGTGTTCCGGTGCTAGCGGCGCCTCACAGCGGCGACATGGCGGAGAACGCGGCCCGTCTGGATTGGGCCGGACTCGGCGTCCGGCTGCCCTGGCGGCTCGTCTCGCCGTTGACGTTGCGCCTCGCCGTCACGCGCGCACTCGACGAGCATTCGAGCTTGTCTGAGCGGGCCGGTGAGGTTGCCGCGTGGGCCCGTGACCACGACGGCTCCACTCGCGCCGCGGAACTGATTGAGGAACTCCTGAATTAGTCAGCAAAAGAGCGCAGGCTCGCGGTGAATCGAGGCTCGCCCCGGTGGCCTGGCATTCGCACGCGTCAGAGCGCTGATCGGCCGCGGGTTGGGATCTCGAGGAGGTGAGCGCCAGGCTTGGTCACACGGACGCGTCGGTCACGGCGCGGGCCTATGTGCGCGCCTACGACCATGCTCGACGTTCAGCAGACCGCAGAAACCGTCTGAGCGCGCTCTACGCGACAGACGAAGCGCCCACAACAGCTGAAGTGCGCGACCTCAACGGATAAACACGCGCGAGCGAACTGCTGTCACACGAGCGTACGTAGCGGCTGCCGGTTGATGCTTGGTTGCAAGGTTCTTGGTGTCTGCTTGATGTCTGTGTCCGGTCAATCACCGGGTGGTCCAGCGCCACCACTACCTCCGGACCCTGGCAGGCTCGGCGTGTCGCGCCGGTGGGGTCCGATGATGTAAACGTCCGCCTCGGCTCTCAAGGGGTGACCAGCCAAGACCACGTGGCCGTCCGGTTGATCGGGTACGTAGTCGTACACCAGTCCGGGGATGCCCTGCTTCTTATCGGCCTCCACATCCTTTTTGCTTGGGCCGACACCGACGCGTGAGCCGACCGGCCTCCACCACACGAGCGGGACGTGGGTGTGGAAGCTTGCGACCGTGTACTTCTGCGCGCAGCCGCCGACGGGCGGGTCAATTGGCTTATCGTCTGGCCGTTTCCCAAGAACAATGTCCGGGTTGTCGCCTGTCCCGTTGGATAGCTGCCTCTTTCCATGGATGTATTCGGTCCGTTGATAGCGGTCGTCGCAGGTGTCGAGGACGATCCAGAATCCGAGCTCACGGACGTAGGCACTGTTCGACGCCTGTAATTCGAGGTTCCACGCGTCGTCTGTGAGCCGCCTGACCGTGGGGTCCGAGGCGATCTGTTCACCCGACGGGAACCGCACTTCGAGCGAAAGGAGGTTCGAGGACGCAACGCCTCCCAAACCGACCGCTTGAGCCCGCACCTCGAAATAGCCCGTGATGTTCCAGTCGTATGTGAACTTCGGGTCCGATGTGGTGGCAAGCGTCTTCCACGCGTCCTGACCCTTGCGTCTGGCCTGCCAGACGAAGTGGACACACAGCAGCGGCCAGTTGCCATGCCAGACGTAGCTGTCGTGATCGGGAACAGTGATCCGGTGCGTGTTCTCGACGAGGTTGAAGGGAGAATCCGCGGCGGCGCTACCGCTCACCTCCGCCGCGGTTCCCGACGAACGACCGGCCCTAGCCAGACATTTCGGGCACTTTGGACACGAGCCGACGATCGTGAACTTGTCGGTGATCGTTACCTGATCGGTCCCGCCTAACGAGTCCGTGGTTGTCCACTGGACAGGGAACGACTTCGAGTACGGAAGCTGGCTCATGTCGAGGTTGCTGATCATCGGCAACTCGGCGCTCTGAAACGCAAGCGCGTCCTGCGCAGGAGCACTAGGCGCCAACCCTGCCGTGTCGCGATCGGCGCAGTTGTCGTTGGAACCGCTGAGCGTAAGTCCCCCCGGGTTTCCCGGCTGAGCGACCGACAGCGGCATTGCCGCAGACGCGTCGATCGTGTCCTTCCCATCATCGACGCTGCCGGAATTGACCAGCACGTTCACGTCGGCCGTGCTGCCCGCCGAGATGCTGCAATTGTCGTTACCCGAGGACGAAATCGAGCCCGATGCGGTGAGGGTTGCCGGACCTGTGTCTGTGATCTCCGCAGTGCCAGCGCCACCGCCGCCGCTCCCGGAGTAAGGGAACTTAACCTCCACCGGCTGTGACTCGGAGAAGTTCACGGTGATGTCAGAGCTATAGCTCTCGCTGGTATACGAGTTCTGAATGGCGCCCGCGTAGGTGAGCACGAGGTTGTACGCAGTGGTCGCAGTGGCGCCGGTGCCAGCGGATGCTCCGACGGCCGACAGGAGCGTGAAGGCGAGGGCTGCGCCAGCGATCAACCCGCACGGCCATGCAAGCTTCCTCCAAGACCCATCGCCCCCAGGCGGCTTCGGTCGCACGCCCCGAACCATAGTTGGAGCGAATATGGGGCGTCAACGCCTGGAAGCTTCAAGGAAGCATCACCCCGCGTCAGATCGCTATCGGCACATACGCGCCGGAACGCTAACGACCCCCGCTCTCGCGGGGCCTCGTGACAGACCGCTAGACGCGGCTACAGACCGAAGCGGCCTTCGGAGCGAACGACTTTGGCCACGAGTTGGCCACCAACAGGCCGCTAAACCGTCCTGTTTGCAGGGACTTTCCTAACTGGGGAGGTGGGACTCGAACCCACAACCCTTCGGTTAACAGCCGAATGCTCTGCCATTGAGCTACTCCCCAAAGACACGGTCAGGCAGCGCACGTCTACGCTTGACCGCTTTGTGCAGTCTACCGGCACACACACAAAACCGTTCTCAACATCTGCCTGACGGTTCCGACACGACGCTTCGCATCTCAGGCCCGCGTCGAGCGCCTGAGGCGGGCGGCGATGCCGGTGCGGGCGGCGATGCCGGTGCGGGCGGCGATGCCGGTGCGGGCGCCGGGACCCAGCTTTGCAGCCCTGCCGCGGAAGGATCCGCATTTCCCGTCTGCGGAGTGCCGCTGAACTCCCAAACCCTTTGGTGATTCGCGCTTTTGGGAGATCAGGCGTTCTCCACGCGCCCCAACCCCGCAAAGAGCGAGTTGACCAGCGCCTTGGGGGCTCGGGCGGGCCAATCCACCGTCGCAACGCGGAGCCGACCCGGGGCCAACCGGGTACAGCACCGGGGGTCAACCGCCTCGAGCCCCCCGGTCGAGACCGACGGACCGAGCCAGCTCCCGGCTAAACCGGCCGCTCGAGCCTCGAGACGACCGTCTTGATCGTGGCGATGACGTCCTGATACTCGGCAGACAACGGCGCTAGACCGCGACCGCCACGGTCGCGGAGGTATCTGATCTCACGCGCCAGCCTGTCTCGCTCCAGCAGCAGCCGGGCGTGCTCCAGTTCGTTTGCGGTCACCTGACTACCCCGACCAGCCCGGGCGATGAGGTCATCCAGCACCACGACCAGTTCGGGGTCATCGCCTGGGGGATCGGGAAGCGTTCCTGGCAGGTGCGTCGCGAGGAACCGCGCGGCACGACGCAGCCGGTCCTCGAGCAGCAGCGCGTCCGGGTCGAAGCCTGCCAGCGCGGCGGCGCCGAGGTCAGGGGAGGCGACGCACATCGCCAAGAACGAGCGCTCAGCCTGCGGGCCGCGGCTCACCGCAGACGGCGGCGCAACACGGGCGTGGTGAGACTCCTCCAGAGGACGGCCGGCAGCGGCCGTGCCTGCCTGTCCCAGTAGGGTCACGAGCCGCGCCTCCGGTATCTCCAGCGCCGCGGCCGCCTTCCGCACCAGCTCGTCGCGCAACACGCTGGCCGGGACCGACGCGAAGACCGGACGCAACGCCTCGATCGCCTGATCCTTGCCCTCGGCGCCGCCCAGATCGGCCCCCTCGAGCACCCGGCCCACCTGGAACACCACATACGGAACCGACTCGGCAATCAGATCGCGCAAGGCATCCGCGCCCTCGCGCGCGATCAGCTCGCCGGGATCGGTACCGACGGGCAGCGGCACAACTCGCAGCTTGAGCCCGGAGTCGGCGCAGACGCGCTCGGCCCGCTCCATCGCCCGCTGACCCGCGTTATCGGCGTCGAGACAGAGCTCGAGCACCGTCACGACCCGCGCGAGCTCAGCCACCTGCTCATCTGTCAGGGACGTGCCCATGATCCCAACCGCGTTGCGCACGCCGGCCTGGTGCAGGGCCAGCACGTCGGTGTAGCCCTCGCAGAGGATCATCCGGCCCTCGCGCGCGGCGACGGCACGCGCCTGGGCGATCCCGTACAGAACCTCGCGCTTGCGGTAGACCTCTCCCTCCGCGGTGTTGAGGTATTTCGGACCATCATCGGCTCCCATCGTGCGGGCGCCGAAGCCGCGCACGCGGCCACGGGCATCTGCAGCCGGGAACATGATGCGGGCGCGGAAGCGGTCGATCAGCTCGTCCGGTCGGTTCTTCTTCCGCCTGCCCAGATCCGCGGCCACGAGCTCGTCGACGCGATACCCCACCTTCAGCGACGCACTCACGATCCGATCCCACGAATTCGGCGCGTAACCGACGCGGAACTCGCGCAGAATCTCCTCGCTGAATCCGCGGCCCGTGAGGTAGTCGCGGGCGGTGGCAGCCTCCGCGGATTCCCACAGCACACGCTCGTAATAGGTCGCGGCGCGGTCGAGCAGCGAGTACATCCGCTCGCGCCGATCGCGGGCGGCGGCGGCCTCCGGCGACTCATCCTCGGTCTCGAGCTTGATGCCGAAGCGATCGGCCAGCGCCTCGAGCGCACCCTTGAAGTCGAGCCCCTCAGTCTGCATCACAAAGTTGAACGGGTCACCGGACTCAGAACAGCCGAAACAGTGGTAGTGCTTCTCGTCCGGCCGGACGTGGAACGAGGGCGTGCGCTCGTCGTGAAACGGGCAGCAGCCGAAATAGCTGTCGTGCCCACGGCGTGTGAGCTCGACCTTCGAGCCGACGAGCGCCAGCATGTCGACCGCATCCCGGACGCGGTCGCGCGAGTCGGCCGTGTAACGGCTCACGGCGTGAACGCCGTCGGAACGGCGAGCGCCTCGAACACAGCCACCGCGTAGCGATCGGTCATGCCGGCGATGTAATCAGTCACACGTCGCGAGAGCTCGCCGTCAGGGTTCGAGTCCGGGATCAGCTCCGGGTACTCGCAGAAATGCTCAAACAGCGCCCGCACGGCCTTCAAGACCTTGGCCCGCTCGTGCGTGACGTCTGGGGCCTGATACACGCGCTCGAACATGAACTGACGCAGATCTGCCATCGCGGTGCCCACGGCCTCACTCTGCACGATCGCGCCGGCCTGCGCCGACTGCTCGACGAGATCATGCACGAGCGTGTCGATGCGTTGCGAGCCGGATTCGCCGAGGATCTCGATCGGGCCGCCGGGCAGATCATCGGCGTCGAGGAGGCCGCCACGCACCGCATCATCGATGTCGTGGTTGATGTACGCAATCCGATCCACCAGCCGCACAATCTGCCCCTCGAGTGTCGTCGGAGCCTGTGCGCGCCCGGAATGCCCGAGGATCCCGTCGCGCACCGGTGACGTCAGGTTCAGGCCACGCCCGTCGCGCTCGAGCACCTCGACCACGCGCAGCGAGTGGACGTTGTGCCAGAAATGGCCCCCGAAGCGCTCGGCCAGACACTCGTCAAGCGCCTGCTCGCCGATGTGGCCGAACGGAGGGTGGCCGAGATCATGGCCCAGACCGATCGCCTCGACCAGATCCTCGTTGAGGGCCAACGCCCGACCGACCGTACGCGAGATCTGGGTGACCTCGAGCGTGTGCGTCAGCCTTGTCCGGTAATGGTCCCCGATCGGCAGAACGAACACTTGCGTCTTGTGCTTGAGCCGCCTGAAGGCCTTGCAGTGCACGATCCTGTCCCGATCGCGTTGAAACGGCGTCCGCAGCCCGCACTCGGGCTCCTCGAACTCCCGATCAGCGGGGTATGAGCGAGTCGCCAACGGCGACAGATCGAAAGCCTCGCGTGCCCGCATCCGCTCGGCGAACGCGTCCGCCACTGCTCCGCCGGGATGCTCGTACAGCTTGTTCACATAACCATTCTGCCAGGGTTCGCCGACGCTGAAGGAAGCACCAGCGGGTTTCCTAAGCAGCGCGTGGCAACGGCCGCAGCCTGACCTGTGCGTGATGCTCTGCTGTCTCGCGGATTGCGCGTTCGGCGAGCTGCAAAGCCTGTGGCGATGCCGTCGGCGCGCTCGCCAGCGGCTGCCCCAGGGCACCCACCATGAACTCATAGGCCTCCTCGCCCAGCGGGAACGACGCAGATTCGCACGAGCTGCACACGACCCCGCCTGCCGCGGCCGAGAAACCGGTCAGGTGCTCGCGCTCGCCGCAGGTCGCGCACGACCCGAGTTGAGGCACGATCCCGGCGGCGAGCAGCAGCTTGAGGCGGAACGCGACGGCATTCTCCCGTCGTTCCGCTGCTGGCCCGCTGGCCAGCAGCGTCAGCTCGTTGGCAAGCAGCGCGTATACCGCTGGATGCGGCTCGTCGGTTTCGAACAAGCGGGCGACCGCGTCGCAGGCACGGGACGCGGCATCGAGTGCCCCGGCACTGTCACGCAACCCGGGGCGCGCGTCGACGGTGTCCACGCCGGTCACGGTATGAAGGTCTCCGCGACCCTCATGGAGCACGAGCCTGACCTGGAAGAACGGCTCCAGCCTCGCTCCGAATCGGCTCCGTGCGCGCCTGGCGCCCTTCGCGATCGCGCCAACACGGCCGTGCTCGGGCGTGTAAAGATGCAGAATCCGGTCGGCCTCGCCGTACCGGATCGAGCGCAGCACGATCGCCTCAGTCTTCAGCGACCCGGGCATATTGCGGCGTGAGCACCTACAGCTACACTTTTTGAAGTTATGAAACCGGTCACTCTTTACACCACTGACTATTGCCCATTTTGCCGCAGCGCCAAGGCGCTTCTGGAGAAGCGCGGCGTCAGCTACGAGGAGATCAATCTCGCACGTGACCCGGACGGTCGTTACAACCTGGAGCAGATCACGGGCATGGTCACTTTCCCCCAGATCGTGATCGGCGATCAGTCGATCGGAGGTTTCGACCAGTTGCTGGCGGCCGATCGCGCAGGGCGGCTGTCCGAGTTGCTTGCAGCCTGAACTGATGCGACGCCCAGCGGTCCTTGTAGTGCTGGTTCTGTGCGGCTGTCTGGGGGCCTGCGGCTTGGCAGTCGCCGCCGCACCGGCCAACATGCTGACTACCAGCGAGTATCAACAGCTGAGGGCAGCACAGACGCAGATCAGGGGTCTAGGTTCACACGGGAGCTTCGCCCGTTTCCGGCAGATCTGCCAGGGGCTCCAGCCCTCGACTGAACTGATGCATGCCAAGCGAGCCGATTGCCTTGCGATGGGCAGGTTCGGATTCGACAGCATTCAGGCAAACACCGCCGCAGATCGATGCACCGCCGAGGGGTCGGCCGTGGCCCAGATGGATCGATGCATGCTGCCGAGCTTCAAGGCCTACCGGGCGAGTACGCACGCGTACTACCTAGCCGATCGGCATGTGGACACCGTCGCCCACGCCCGTGGCTTCAGCAACCGCTGCGTGGCGGTGCTCGGGAACACGCAGCGGACAGTCGCGGCCGAGAACAGGCTCGCGACTGATTTGGGTACCTTCGTGAACGCGCTGCGCCACGCCGATCTCACCGCGCTGCAGACCGCTGCCAAGCGGGTCGACGCAGACGGCAGGGCGATTGGCGAGAGCGAAGCCTCGCTGGCCCTCTGCCCGCATCAGTGAGCCGGCGGTCAAGCGCGACCGCCGGCGAAAGACTCAGGCGCTGATGCGCTGCGGTCTCGGTTGGCAGTGCTCGCAGACATAGGTGCCACGACCGCCGACCACGAGCTTGCGGATGTCACGGCCGCAGTTGATACACGGCTCGCCGGCGCGGGTGTGAATCAGGAAGCGGTCCTGGAAGCTCCCCCGCGCACCGTCGACATGGCGAAAGTCATCGATCGATGCGCCCTTCGCGTCGATCCCGGCTGCCAGCGCAACTTCGATCGCGTCTTTGAGTGCGCTACATTGCGCTCGAGTCAGCGAGCCGGCAGGACGCAGCGGATGTATCCCGGCGCGGTAGAGGGCCTCATCGGCGTAGATGTTTCCGACACCGGCGATCCGGCGCTGGTCGAGGATGAAGGACTTCACGGGGGCCGTTCTGCCCTTCGCCTGCCCACGCAGGTAGTCAGCGGTGAAATCTGGGGTGAACGGCTCGGCCCCCAACCGCGCGTCCAGGTACGCATCGCGAGCCGCGGTCGAAAGCATCAGGTGCCCGGTGCCGAACCTCCGCGGGTCGACATAGGTGAGCAGGTGCCCGTCATCGAGCTCGAAGCGAACGCGCGTGTGCACCGGCTCCGGATCGGGGTCGACCAGCAGTGCGCCGGTCATTCTCAGATGCACCAGCAGATGCCGGTCATCGTCGAGCTCCCAGATCATGTATTTCCCCCTTCGCCCAAGGCGCTGCACCTGGGATCCGGTCAACTCCGCGGCTATCAGCTCCGGCGGTGCGGGCTGGGTCCAGCGGAAGTCATTGATTTCAACCGCCGTCAGCGTCCGCCCCTCGAGGTGCGGGGCGAGCTGGCGTCTGATCGTCTCTACCTCGGGAAGCTCGGGCATCTGAGACAACCGATCATAGGATCAGCGATCCGGCGTCCGCCCCGGCCGCCGAACTCAGAAGCTGGACGGGTCCTTGCCCCCGGTGATCCGGGCGCGTGGGTGAGCGTCGAAATAGACATCGCGCAGCTGCTCGGACGAGAGGTGGGTGTAGATCTGTGTCGTCCCGATGTCAGCGTGACCGAGCATCTCCTGAAGCGAGCGGAGGTCGCACCCGCCCGCCAACAGGTGCGTGGCGAAAGTGTGGCGCAGCGTATGGGGACTCATGCGCGAATCCAGCCCCGCTGCACGCGCATGCCGTTGCACGATCTTGTAAAGCCCCTGTCGCGAAAGCGACTGGCCACGCATATTCAGGAACACGTGTGGTTCGTCCCGCAGGCCGACGAGCGCCGGGCGCGCCCGTTCGAGGTAGACCCGCAGCGTGTCCAGCGCCTTCGAACCAATCGGAACGAGGCGCTCCTTGGAGCCCTTGCCCCTGGCGATCAGGACTCCAGCCTGGAGGTCGAGCTCAGGCAACTCGAGCGTGATCGCCTCCGAGGCGCGGAGCCCACACGCATACATCGTCTCCAGCAGCGCGCGGTCGCGCAACGCCGCAATGTCCGTGCCCTTTGGCTGCTCCAGCAGACGGTTCACCTGATCGCGGCTCAGCACGCGCGGCAGGCGCGCTCGGGATCTCGGTGGTCTCAGATCAGCTGTGGGGTCGCTCTCGATCAGCTCCTCACGCCGCAGATACCGGTAGAACGACCGTAGACAGGCGATCTTGCGCTGCAACGTCGCGGCTGCGGCGGGCCGTCGGCCGTCACGGCCCTCGGCCAGTTCGCTGATGAACCCTGAGAGCTCGGCGCAGTTTGTCGCAAGCGGATCCAGATCAGAACGAGTCAGAAATTCCCCGAACTGCTGCAGATCTGATCGGTACGCCTCAAGCGTGTTCCGCGACAGGCCGCGCTCGAGCTCCAGATACGCGAGGAAGTCGAGCGTCAGCTCCGTGAGGCGCTGCGTCGGACCTGCAGCGACCGTGACCATATGCGTTGAGTTCGCCCCCGGCTACGTCAGTCCTCCGTCGGCCGCACTCGCCGAGTGCCGGGCCGCGGTGCGAGTGCCGGGCCGCGCTTGCGAGTGCCGGCCTGTGAGGTCAGCTGCCCGCGAGCTGGCGCTGAAGCCAGAGCAGCCCGATGAGCGTCTTGCCATCCGCGCTGGCAGCAATGGCCCCACGGAGGTCCGACAAAGGCCACGGCACAACCTCGATGTGCTCGTCCGGTTCTGGCGCCGGCCCGCCGTGCGCGTCGGTCAAGTCTGTCGCGGCGAACAGCGTGATGTATTCGTCACAGAACCCGGGCGTTGGGAAGAACCCGAACAGCTCGTGCCACTGCCCGGCCTCCTTCCCGATCTCCTCCCCCAATTCGCGCTTCGCCAGCTCCAGAGGCGATTCGCCGTCACGGTCGCGCTTCCCGGCAGGAATCTCCAGCGACGCCGTCATGCCCGACGCCTCGCGTGGCTGACGCACCAACCACACGTGATCGCGGTCGAACGGCACAACCGTCACAGCACCCGGGTGCCAGATCTTGTCGAACGTATTCTCAGAGCCGTCGGGATAGCGATAGGTCTCGTGACCAGCCTTCACGATCCGGCCCTGCCACTCGACCGATTCCCTGAGCACGTCGAATTCCGTCATCCAGCCTCCTCAATCAGTGCAAGCATCAGGTTCAGGTTCCCCTCCAGCGCGGCGAAACTCACACGCTCGGTGCGCTCATGGGCCCGCTCGGTGCCGTTGGCGAGATTCGTGCACGGAAAACCGTGCAAACGGAGCGCGTTGGCATCTGCGCCTCCTCCGCTGGAGCGGAGCCTGGGCTCGTAACCGAGCCGGTTGAGCGCCCTGCCGGCCAGGGCCACGGTGGGCTCGCGCGCCCCAAGCCGATAGCCGCTGAACAGCTGCTGCACGTTCAAGTCAAGATCGCAGCCGGCGGTGTCAGCAGCATCTTGTAGCGCATCGATCGCCTCAGTCACGTAGCGGTCGACCTGGGTCTGTTCGACGGCGCGTACCTCGGCGCCCAGCCTGCAGCGGTCCGCTACCACGTTCGTGGCGGTCCCGCCTTGGACGATCCCGACGTTCGCGGTCGTCTCGGCGTCGTAACGCCCCTGCGGCATGTTCACGATCGCATGGGCCGCCGCCACGATCGCGTTGACGCCCAGCTCGGGCTGCAGCCCCGCGTGCGCAGCTCGGCCACGTATCTCCGCGTCGATCCGCATGTGCGTCGGCGATGCATTGATGATCTCGCCGATCGGTGAGGCGTGATCGAAGACATAGCCCAGGTCGCTGCGCAGGCGCTTCACGTCAAACTCCCGTGCCCCGTTCAGGCCGGTCTCCTCGGCGACCGTAAACAGCAACTCGATCCCAACCTCTTGCGTTGAGCCAGCTGCGGTGAGCATCCGCGCCACTTCGATCATCGCCGCCACGGCGGCCTTGTTGTCCGCGCCGAGGATGCCCTCGTTGGCGTTCTCCCAGCCACCGTCGCGCCGGATCGGATCAACTGCGGCGGTCAGCGGCACTGTGTCCATGTGGGCACACAGCAGGATCGTGCGCGCGCCCAGCCCCTCAATCCGCGCGAGGACGTTGCCGGCATCTGACCCCACCCCAGCGCCCGCCTCGTCCTCCTCGACCACCAGCCCGAACGTGGTCAGCTCGCGTGTGATCCAGTCCGCGACCCCACGCTCATGCCCGGTCGGGCTGGCGATCCCGCATAGCGTCGCGAAAGTGTCGTGCAGTCGCCGACGGTCCGCGTCCGCTGCTGTCAGCGTCACGCCTGCGCGGCCTCAACCGGACAGTCGCGTCGCCGTCACCTCGCCGTCCTCAACACCGGGCTCCGCGAGCGAGTCGTGGCCTGAGTGGGCGTAGGCGGCACCGACGAACTCCCTGAACAGCGGGGCGGGTCGGTCCGGACGCGACTTGAACTCCGGATGGAACTGCGACGCGACGTAGAACGGGTGCAGGTCCCGGGGCAGCTCGGTGATCTCGACCAAGCGCTCATCTGGCGTCGTTCCTGAAAACACCAGGCCGGCCGCCTCAAGCTGCTTGCGCAGGTGGTTGTTGACTTCATACCTGTGGCGGTGGCGTTCATACACGACACTCTCGCCGTAAGCGTCGAAGGCCCACGTTTCCGGATGGATCTTGACCGGGTCTGCTCCGAGCCGCATCGTGCCACCCATGTCAGCGATCTCGCGCTGTTCCGGGAGCAGGTCGATCACCGGGAACGGCGTCTCAGGATCCATCTCGGTCGAGTTCGCGCCGGGCATGGCGGCCATGTGTCGAGCGAATTCGCTCACGACAACGTGCATCCCGAGGCAGACGCCCAGGTACGGGATGCCCGATTCGCGCGCGATTCTCGCCGCCGCGATCTTACCCTCGAACCCACGGCCCCCGAAGCCGCCGGGGATCAGGATCCCATCGACTCCGCGCAGCAGGGCGTCGACATCAGAATCTCCGACCGCCTCAGAATCCACCCATTCGATCTTGATCCGGCATCCATGGTGGATGCCGCTGTGCCTAAGCGCCTGCGCCACCGACAGATAGGCGTCCTCAAGCTGCACGTACTTACCGACAAGAGCAATCCGCACCTCCTCGGTCAATGAGGCGGCTCGGTCGATTATCGCCTTCCAGCTGTCAAGGTCCGGCTGCGGCGCGTCGACGCCGAAGTGGTCATGCAGGATGAAATCGTCGACGCCCTGCTCGTGGAATGTCAGCGGGCAGCTGTAGACGTCCGGAACGTCATAGGCGGATATCACCGCGTTGACCGGCAAGCTGGCGAACAGCGCGATCTTCTTGCGGATATCGGTCGAGAGCATCGATTCAGACCGGCACAGGACCATGTCAGGACTGATGCCGATGCGCCGCAGCTCGTTGACCGAGTGCTGTGTCGGCTTGGTCTTGAGCTCGCCGGCATGGCCGATGTACGGGACCAGCGTCAGGTGAATGAACATGCAGCGCCGGCGGCCGACCTCGACCGGGAACTGGCGAATCGCCTCAAGGAACGGAAGCGACTCGATGTCGCCGACAGTGCCGCCGATCTCTGTGATCACAAACTCCACGTCGGAGGAGTCGGCGACCACCCTGATCCGCTGCTTGATCTCGTCGGTGATGTGCGGGACGACCTGCACCGTCGCCCCCAGGTAGTCGCCGCGTCGCTCACGCCGGATCACGGTGTTGTAGATGCCACCGGCAGTCACGTTCGACGCACGGCTGGTGTTGGCGTCGGTGAAGCGCTCGTAGTGCCCGAGATCCAGATCGGTCTCCGCCCCATCCTCGGTAACGAACACCTCGCCATGCTGATACGGCGACATCGTGCCGGGATCGACGTTGATGTAGGGATCGAACTTCTGGATCTGAACCGACAGACCCCGGGAGCGCAACAGCCGCCCGATTGAGGCGGCTGCAATGCCCTTGCCGAGCGACGACACCACGCCGCCCGTGATGAAGATGAATCGCGTCTCAGCCTGGCTCATTTGCAAATTCCTTGGTCCCGTGCTCGCCTGTTGTCGAAGGTAGCGTTGGGGGCGGACGCACGCGGGCATTGCGGCCTGATCGATGCGGCGCCCTTATCCAGATTAGCTTGGCTCAGGGCGCTTCTGAGGCCGTCAACAGAACGGACCGGGGCATCCGGTGAAGCTTTCACGCCAAATAGCGGGGAGCGGCCCGACCCGCGGGGCCTGACGAGCATGGAGAGCACCCCCCAACCCCCAACCCCGCCGGCCAGCACGACCCGCGGGGCCTGACGAGCATGGAGAGCGCCCCAACCCCCAAACCGGAGCCTCGCGGTGAGCAATGGGGTCGCGGGGGTCGTCACGAGTCACGTGGCGACGGCCACCGACACCCGCGCGCGCACCAGACCCTTACGCCCGTCCGCACCAACGCCGGACGCCTTACGCCCGAATGACCAAACGCCAGACACTTACGCCCGTCCGACCCCGCGCAGACCCCCGCCGGACCAAACCCCCGAGATCTAGGCGGTCTTCAAGAGCTCGCGCGCATGCCCGTGCGCCGCCCGGTCGCCCTCGTCGGCACCCAGCATCCGGACAAGCTCGGCGACGACACCGTCGGAGTCAAGCGGCGTGACCGTGGTGCGTGCCGGCGTCTGGGATCCATCTTTGACGATCGTAAAATGGCGGTTCGCGGCTGCGGCTACCTGCGGAAGGTGGGTAATGCAAAGGATTTGGCGTCCCTCGGCCAGCTCGTGGAGGTGCTTGCCGACCGCCCGCGCGGTGTGCCCGCCGATACCGGTGTCGACCTCGTCGAACACCAGCAGCGATCGGTCACCAGCCCCTCCCCCGCTTCCCTCACCGTCACCACCGACGCCATCATGGGCGGCACTCAGGAGCGCGAGCATCACTCGTGAGAGCTCACCTCCAGATGCGACCTCCCGTAGCGGACCGAATGGCAGGCCCTGATTGGCCGCAATCCGGAACTCGACCGCGTCGCGACCACGCGCGCCGAAACCGCCGTCGCGGTCGCGCAGGGCAACTTCAAATCGGGCGTCGGCCATCGCCAGTTCAGACAGGCGCTCCAGCACCGCATCGGCGAGCCGCGGCGCAGCCGCGGCTCGCGCATCGCTCAGCTCGGCCCCCACGCGCTCGCGCTCCGACAGTGCAGCCTCGAGCTCGGCCGAAAGCTCCTCGAACGTCACATCGGCATCCTGCAGCGCCTCCCGCCGCCCTCGGCAGGCCTCGGCGTGGGCGATCACCTCGGCGATCCCACCGCCGTGCTTGCGAGCCAACCGCGCGAAGGCGGCAAGCCTCTCCTCGACGACTTCCAGCCGGCCGGGCTCCGCCTCCAGCTGGTCAAGGTATACGCGTAACTCCGCAGCCACATCCTCCGCCTCGTAACGCAGCGCTGCCAACCGCTCGGCAAGCGACGCGAGCTCCGGGTCAAACCCAGCCGCCGCCTCGAGCTCAGCCGTCGCGCGCGTCAGCAGCGCGCCGGCACCGTCACCATCCTCAGGTGCGAGAGCCTCTACAGCGACGGCCGCACCCTGCCGCAATGCCTCCTGGTGACGTAACCGGTCGCGCTCGGCAACGAGCTCTACCTCCTCTTCGATGCTCGGATCGACCTCCTCGATCTCACGCAGCTCGAAGCCGATCAGATCGAGCTCACGCTCACGCGCTCCAACCAGCCCCTCGACGTCCTCGATCTGCCGCTCCAGACCGCGAACGCGATCATGAGCGGCGGCCATCGCCGCCCGCCGCACAACCTGCTCGAGACCGCAGTAGGCATCGAGCGCATCGAGCTGCGCAGCCGTGAGCATCAACTTGCGGTGCTCGTGCTGACCGTAGAACGAGAGCATGCGGCTGCCAAGCTCGCGCAGATCCGCAACCGTCGCGGCCCGCCCGCAGACATAGGCACGGGTGCGCCCGTCGGGCCAGACCCGACGGGCGAGCACCAGTTCCTCAGCGCCGACCGGAATTCGCTCATCGCCGGTGTCGACCAACCCCGGCGGCAGCTCGAACACGCCCTCAACATACGCCTCAGCCGCGCCTTCTCTGACGATTCCGGCGCGGGCCTTGCCTCCCAGCAAGAGGTCGAGCGCGTGAGCGAGCAGCGTCTTCCCAGCACCGGTTTCACCGGTGAGAACGTTGAGTCCGGGAGCCAAGCGCAGCTCGGCCCGTTCCATCAGCAAGAGGTTCTCGACGCGAAGCTCGTACAGCACGCATCAGTTCTACGCCGCGATCCGGACGGAAACACACGAACAGGCGTTCGCGCCTACGGTTCCGGCCTCAAAGATTCAGCGCAGCGTCGCCAACCGCCCGAACTTCTGTTGCAGGCGCCTATAGAAGTTCACGCCCTCTAGTTGGGCCAGGTGCCCCTGGTTGTCCACGAATCGCGCCTCCAACCGCGCGCCCGGTTCAAGCGCCACCACCGGCCGGCCGTCGATCGCGACGTCGACAGGCTCATCATTCGAACTGTTGAGGATGGTGAGCGGGTCGCCCGGTGCGACGACCAGCGCCCGCGCCGTCAGCGAGTGGGGAGCGATGAACGAAACCACCATGCCCGCAACGCCCCAGGCGAGCACGGGCCCGCCGTTGGCAAGGTTGTAGCCGGTGGATCCGGCCGGCGTGGCGACGACCAGACCGTCGCAGCGCACGCGTCCGATCTCGTCGTCACCCACCGCGTATGCCAGTGCGGCCACTCGCTGTCCCTGCTGACGCTGGACTGAGACGTCATTCATGGCAAGCCAGTTGCCTCCCCCGACCCGCGCGGAGATACCGGGAAGCGACAGCACCTCGAACTCCCGAGCGAGCGCGCGCTCGAAGCCACTGCGCGCATCCTCTCGATCCACGGTCGCCAGGAAGCCGACCTCCCCAAAATTCACCCCGAACACCGGCACCCCCGTGCCCGCGTACATGCGTAGCGCCGTCAGAATCGTGCCGTCGCCCCCCAATGCGAAGCAAATGTCCACGTCGCGCGGGGGCGTCGCGACGAATTCGACGCCATCGGACGGCTGCAGTCCATGCTTCTCGACCTCCCGCTGCTGCAGAAGCACGCGCGTACCGGAGCTGCGGGCGACCTCGACCAGTGCCTTGATCGCCGGCTCGGTCTCCTCCGGTCGACGGTGGGTGATCACCGTCACGGCCGGACCTCTCAAGATTCCACCCCGGAATCCGCGTCGGGGTCGACCACTGAAGCCGGTTGATCCGCGTCCGCCTCGACCATGGGCGCCACCGAACCCGGGTCCGCCTCGACAACGGGAGCCGCAGGATCCGCATCCGGCTCGACCGCGCTCGCGGCGGCCTCCAGGTTCACGACAGCACCTCCGCGCGAGGGCTCCGTCAGCCATACAAACGACTCACGGTTGCCCTTCGGTCCCGGTAGGCCTGAGCTTGCGTATCCCGCAACCGAAGCGCCCAGGCCGCGGGCAAACTCGCCCACCGACAGCAGCGCGTCGCGGCGATCGGCAGACGAGCGCACGACGCCGCCCTTGCCCAGCCGGTGGCGGCCCACCTCGAACTGGGGCTTGATCATCGCCAAGCAGTCGTAGCGCACAGCGACGCACGCGAGCACCGCGGGCAGCACCTTCGTCAGCGAGATGAAGGACACATCGATCACGACTAAACCGGCAGCGTACGGGAGCACGGAGGCATCCAACGCACGTGCATTCATCCTTTCAATCACCGTCACGCGCGGATCCTCACGGAGCTTCCAGCTCAATTCCCCGTACGCCACGTCGAGACTGACCACATGGGCGGCCCCTCGCTGCAGCAGGCAGTCGGTGAAGCCGCCCGTCGACGCGCCGACGTCCAGGGCGAGCACGCCGGTCACATCGAGCCCGAACGAGTCCAAGGCATTCGCGAGCTTGACGCCACCGCGCGAGACGAATGGCAGGCCGGCAGCAACCTCGAGCTCCACGTCATCCGGGACCAGTTGTCCGGCCTTCAGTGCACGCGAGCGAGCCGGCAGAAGCAGCACGTCCCCTGCCAGCACGGCTGCCGCAGCGCGTGCACGTGATTCGAACAGCCCGCGCTCAACGAGCAGCACGTCGAGGCGAACCTTCGCACGCACAGCGCCCCTGCCGAGCCTAAACTCAGACGACGCTCGAGCGGTCGCCCACCGCAGCAAGCACCCGCTCCGCGATCCGCTCGGGAGTGAACCCAACCTCGGCGTGAAGCAGCTTGGGCGCCCCGTGTGTCACGTACCGATCGGGCAGGCCCACACGCAGGATTCGCGCAGTGATCCCGGCGTCGGAGAGCGACTCCCAAACGGCGGAACCGAAACCTCCGCTCAGCACCCCCTCCTCGACCGTGACCAGTAGATCGTGCTCAGCCGCAAGCTGCGCAGCGAGCCCTGCGTCCAGCGGCTTCGCGAAGCGGGCGTCTGCAACGGTCACTCCCAGGCCGTGCGAAACCAGCAGATCAGCGGCAGCCAGTGCCATCGCTACGCCCGTTCCGTACCCGAGCAGTGCCACGCGCACCGTGCCGGCACCACCACCGGTCTCGGCCTCACGCAGGATCTCACCGGTGCCGAGTGGGATCACCGAGGGCTCCTCCGGCAGCGGCACTCCCATTCCCACTCCGCGGGGATATCGCAACGCCACCGGGCCACCATCGAATGTCAACGCTGTGCGCAGCATGTGCACGAGCATCGCCTCGTCGCGAGGCGCCATCAGCACGATGTGCGGCAGGCAGCGCAAGTACGCGATGTCGAACACACCGTGGTGAGTCGGGCCATCGTCACCGACCAACCCGGCGCGGTCCATCGCAAACACCACGGGAAGCTGCTGCAGACAGACGTCGTGGATGATCTGGTCGTAGGCCCGCTGCAGGAACGTCGAGTAGATCGCCACCACCGGCCGGCAATTTTGCAATGCCATACCGGACGCCAACAGCACGGCCTGCTGCTCGGCGATACCCACGTCGAAGTAGCGATCTGGAAGCTCCCGCTGCAACAGGTTCAGTCCGGTGCCGGAGTTCATCGCGGCGGTGATTCCCAGCACGCGGTCGTCGCGACGGGCCTCCCGCACCAGTGCCTCGCCGAAGACCTGCGTGTAGGACGGTGGCGGGACAGCCGCGCCAGCGGGCGCGGCGGTGGCAGGTGCAGGAACGCCACCGGAGATCGACTTGGGCTTTGCCGCATGCCACTTCTCCATGCCCTCGAGCCCGCCATCCTCGGCTGGCGCAAAGCCCTTGCCCTTGACCGTGGCGCAGTGGACCACCACCGGACGCTGGGCCGCAAGCGCCTCGCGCACGGCACGTCGGACTGCCCGGACATCGTGGCCGTCGATCACGCCCATGTACGCCCAGTCGAGCTCCTCCCACCACAGACCGGGCGCCCAGAACGCCTTGAGCGACTCCTTCACGTGCGGGCCAAAACGTTCGAACGTGTGACCCAGAGCCGGCAGCTTCGTGAGACCGCTCTCCACATCCTCGCGCGCGTGCCACAGCTTCGGGTTGAGCCGGACGCGGTTGAAATAGCGAGACAGGGCGCCGACATTCGGCGCGATCGACATGCCGTTGTCGTTCAGAACCACGACGATCGGGGTCCCAAGGCCACCGGCCTGTGTCACAGCCTCGAGTGCGACGCCGCCGGTCATGGCGCCATCGCCGATCACGGCCACGACGTTGCCGTCCTCGCCATGACCGCGGCGCATCGCCTCCTTGATCCCTACCGCGTAACCGATCGAGGTCGAGGCGTGTCCGGCGCCCATGATGTCGTGCTCGGACTCGAAGATCGAGCAGAACGGGGCGAGGCCCTCGTACTTGCGGATTGTCGGCAGCTGGTCGCGACGTCCAGTGAGGATCTTGTGGGGATAGGCCTGGTGGCCGACGTCCCAGAGGATCTTGTCGCGCGGGGAGTCCAGCAACGAGTGCAGGGCCACGGCGATCTCGACCGATCCGAGATTGGCCCCGAAGTGACCGCCGATCTCGCCAACAGTCTCGATGATGTACTCGCGCAACTCGTCCGCGACCTGTTGCAGTTCCTCGTCGCTGAGCCCATGGAGGTCCTGGGGCTTGTTGATGTGTTGAAGCAGTTCGGACATGTTGTTCAGTAGCTGCGGTGCGCGATGAAGTCGGTGATCTGCTGAAGCTGCACCGGATCTGCCGGGGCGGCATTGATCAGCGCCGTGCCAGCCTTGCGATGCGCCTCCTGGGCAAGCTCGCGGGCGCCGTCGAGGCCAAACTCGGTCACATACGTTCGCTTGCCCAAGCGCTCATCGCTTCCACTCGGCTTGCCGAGCGCCTCGTCGGAACCGGTCACGTCGAGGATGTCGTCGACGATCTGGAAGAGTACGCCCAGCTCGCTTGCAAAGTTTTGGAACTGCTCGATTGTGCCACTTTCGCGCTTGCCCTCGATCAACAGCACACACTCGACGCTGGCGCGGATCAGCCGCCCCGTCTTGAGTTCATGTACGTGCCGCAGGCCTCCTGCGCCCGCTGGCGCGGAGGCCGCTACATCGAGGTACTGGCCGCCCACCATCCCGTTGACGCCTGTGGCCTCCGCAAGCTCGGCCGCTGCACGCAGGATGTTGGCCGGCTCCCCATGCTGAGCGGCCAGGAGATGGCGAAAGGCCTCCGCATAGAGGCCGTCGCCGGCCAGAATCGCGACGTCCTCGCCGTAGACGACGTGGCACGTCGGACGACCGCGGCGCAGCTCATCGTCGTCCATCGCGGGCAGGTCGTCATGGATCAGCGAGTAAGTGTGGATCAGCTCCAGCGCGGCGGCCAGCGGCAACACCTCAACGGTCTGCATCCCGATCGCGGACGCCGTCGCCAGTGCCAGCACGGGCCGAATACGTTTGCCGCCCGCCAGCAGCGAGTAGCGCATCGCATCCTCGAGGCCATCGGTACCGGTACCGTCGGCGAAGTGCAGATCCTCGAGGTAGGCGTCGATCTGAGCGCGCAGGTGGTTCGGATAGATGGGGGTGGCGTCGGGCACTGGCTCGCCGATCGCGGATGGGATGTCCGCGCTGCTGCTGCTCACGCCTGAGACGCCGCCAGCGGCAGCTGGCCCGGCAGATCAGGAAGCGGCTCGAGTGCGGCACGGACCTGGTTGTCGACCTGGGACGCCGCCTCGCTGGCGAGCGCCGCGCAGTCTTCGATCAGCGCCAGCGTCTCACTCGGCCCCAGTGTTCCGGAACGTAGCTCCGCGGCGCCCTCGCGTAGACGCATGCGCAGTTCTTCAAGCACGTCGGTCACAGCCCCAGCCTACCGGTCCAACGCGTCGTTGACGAGCGCATCGGCCTGCGCGTTCTGCTCGCGCGGCACGGAGCGGATGCTCCAGCGCTCGAAATTGCTCAACGCGCTGAGTGCCTGTGCGTGCAGCTCGCGCATGGCCGGGTGCTTGACCCTGTAAGCGCCGCTCAACTGCTTGGCGACAAGCTCAGAATCGTTGATCACCTCGACCTCGCATGCACCGCGTTCGGCGGCAAGCTCCAGGCCCCGCAACAGCGCTCGGTATTCGGCGACGTTGTTTGTCGCCTCGCCGATCCGCTCGCCCACCGCCCCCAGCAGCTGCCCATCAGAATTTGAGAGGACGATGCCGATCGCCGCCGGCCCCGGGTTGCCGCGAGCACCGCCATCGACGTGCACAACCACCTTCGAGTCCTCGCCCGACATCGCTCGAGCTCAGATCAGGATCAGCGCGCCGCTGTCGTCGGAGCTCGCGTTGGCGATCCGCTCGTGCTCGGCCAGGTCGTCCAGTTCGTAGCCCTGGCCATCGAGCCGTGTGCTGGCCCGCGCCGAGGACAGATCGACCTCATACCGATACCAGCACAACTCCCACGAGCTCACAATCCACACGATGCTCGGGTGGACCTGGTCAGGTGTGACGTTGACCGTCGGCGCTCCAAGCGATCGTGCGACCCCGGCGACAGTCCGCCTGTGCTCAGTCGTGTTGAATGCGTCCACAGCGGCGGCGATCTTGTGGTCGCCGTTAGTCGGGATCGCGTGAACCTGGCGCGGCTCACGGTACGCGCCGCCACCTGCAGTCGCGCCGTTCGACCCGCCTGTGCCGCGCGGCTGAGCAACGCTCGGGGTCGGTGCGACCGGGACTGAAGCAGGTGTCACAGGCGTCGCGACCTGCCCCCAACTGCCATAGGAGAGTTCGTCGTCGAGCGTCCGCGGCTCCTGGGGCACACCGAGCTCGATCCCGTCACCGGAATCTGCGACGCGGCCGCGACGGCGTCCGAACAGCGAGCGGCGCCGCTGCGGACGCTCGGGGCCTCCCTGGAAGTCCGGGATCGCGCCCTCGCGCATCCAGCCCTCGTGCAGAGCATGCGGTTTGCACAGCTCACAGACCGTGTAACGCCGCCCGCCGCCCACGAACACGTCAGTGTGCTCGCCGCGCAGCAGCGTTCGGGAGCAGACGTCACAGACGTCGTGCTCGTGCATGGTCGTGATGCTTCGCGGCTGAGTCATGCGTGGGTTCGGGTCGAGACGCAGGCCCGTTCCTCGTCACATCGGATGCGGCGAGGAGACGAGCGTAGCGGACGTGAGGTTGTTGCTCAGGTATGAAGCGACACAGGCAGACCCTGTCAGGCCTTGACTGGTTCCTCCCGTGCTTGGGCCACGACCTTTCCGGCCAGATGTGCCGGGACTTCGTCGTAGCGCAGGAATTCCATTGTGTATTCGCCCTGACCACCGGTGATCCCGCGCAGATCTGGCGCATACGAGAGCATCTCCGCCATCGGCACATCAGCCTCCACGTCAGTCATGCCTCCGCCGGCCGGTTCCATGCCGTGTGGGTGCCCCCGGCGCGAGTTGAGGTCGCCGATCACGTCCCCCACCGACGCCTCGGGAACGCTGACGCTGACCAGCATGACCGGCTCCAGCAGAACCGGGTTCGCAAGCCCCATCGCGTCGCGCATCGCCTGGCCTGCGGCCAGCTTGAACGCCATCTCCGAGGAGTCGACCGTGTGGTAGGACCCATCGAACACGGTCACCTTCACGTCCTTGACCGGGTAACCGGCCACCACGCCGGACTGCATCGCCTCGACGACCCCCTTCTCCACTGCGGGAATGAAGCCGTTGGGAATCACGCCCCCCTTGATCGCGTTGACGAACTGGAAGCCACTTCCGGCCGGCAGTGGCTCGATCTCGATGTGGCAATCACCGAACTGCCCGCGACCGCCTGTCTGCTTCTTATGGCGACCGTGAGCCTTGGCTCCGGAGCGGATCGTCTCCTGGTAGGGAACGCGCGGCGTTTGCAGGTTGACCTCGACCCCGAACCGCTCACGCAACCGGTCGACGATCACCTCAACGTGAATCTGTGAGAGCCCCGCGACGATCTGCTCGCCGGTCTGGGGGTCACGGTGCAGATCGATCGTCGGGTCCTCCTCCTGCAGCCGCCGCAGTCCAGCGAACATCTTCTCCTCATCGCCCTTCGCGCGCGGCTCAACCGCGAACGCCATCACGGCAGCCGGTAGTTTGATCGTGGGCATTTCCAGCGGCTCATCGCGCGCCGCCAGCCAGTCTCCGGCCCGCGTCTCCTTGAGCTTCGCGACCGCGCCGATGTCGCCCGGTCCGAACTCCTCAACATGCCCGGTCTGCGTTCCGTCGAAGCTCAGCAATTGCCCGATCCGCTCCTTCGTGTGCGTGCGCGTATTGAGCAGGTGTGAGTCGTGTTTGATCACGCCCTGGTAGACCCGGAACAGGTTGACGCGTCCCGCGAACGGGTCTGCGCGGGTCTTGAAGACGTAAGTGAACAGCTCCTTGGACTCGTCGGCCTCGAGCACCTGGTCGCCGGCCTCGAGTCCGCCGTGTTTGACGGGCGAGGGAAGGTCCTCGACGATCGCGTCGAGCAGCCGGTTTGTCCCGAGATTGGCGGTGGCGATCCCGCAGGTCACCGGGAACAGCGAGCCGTGGTTGGTGCCGTCCTTGAGGGCCGCGACGATCTCCTCGTGTGAGATCTCCTCACCCTCCAGGTAGCGCTCCATCAGCGCATCAGAGTTCTCGGCGACCTCATCCATCAGCTTCTCTCGATATTCCTGCGCCTGCTCGAGCTGCGCTTCAGGGATCGGGATCTCCGTACAGTTGTCGCGGCCCGCGCCGGTGTACTGATAGGCGCGCATGTCGATCAGATCAATCACGCCCGAAACCTCGTGCTCAGAGCCGATCGGGATCTCGGTGGCAACCGCGTGAGGGCCGAACGCGGCCTTAAGCGAATCGAGCGCCCGGAAGAAGTCCGCGCGCTCGCGATCCAGCATGTTGACGAACACCAGACGAGCGAGATCGAGCTCCTCGGCCCGTTGCCACAGGCGCACGGTCTGTACCTCGACTCCCATCACCGCGTTGACGACGAATACGGCCGATTCGCACACACGCAGCGCTGACAGCGCGTCCGCGACAAAACTTGGATCACCCGGGGTGTCGAGGAGGTTCACTCGACGCTTGAGCCACTCAAACGAGCTCACCGCAGCCTGCAGCGACATCTGCCGCGACTTCTCGTTCGGCTCCGCATCGGACAGGGTTGTGCCTTCGGTGACGCTGCCGAGGCGGTTGAGGGCGCCGGCCTGAAACAACAGTGCCTCATGCAGCGAGGTCTTACCGCTTCCGCGGTGGCCGACGAGCGCCACGTTGCGAATGCGATCCGCGGCCTTGTGCATGCTGCCTCCCTTCGATCGTGTCAGATGACACTAGCCCCAGACGCGCTCGGGTTCAAGGCAGAACTGCGGGATCGACCACCCTGGGCAGTGTTCGACCCGACCGGCCGGTCCTCAACGATCAGTCCATCTCTGCCGCGAGCTTCGAGCGCAGCCGCAGTACCGCCTTGGTATGCAACTGCGAGACGCGCGACTCGGTCACGCCGAGTACCTCGCCGACCTCGCGGAGCGTCAGATTCTCGTAGTAATAGAGTGCGATCACGAGCTTTTCTCGTTCAGGCAGCGCGGCGATCGCATCCGCTATGCGGTCACGCAGTTCGCCCTGATCGACGAGCATCTCGGGATCCGGGGCGGCGCGGTCAGCGATCGTGTCGAGCAGCGAGACCTGGTCGCCGCCGCTGTCAGTGCTTGACCACAGCTCGTCGAGCGCCACGAGCGTCGAGGTGGAGATCTGGACAAGAGCGTCATTGAAATCAGAGACGCTTATCTCGAGTTCGGCTGCCATCTCCTCATCGGTGGGTGCGCGCTGGAGCTTGGCCTCAAGCTTTTGGTTGGCACGTTCGATCTCACGAGCGCGGGCGCGAACCGATCGCGGAACCCAGTCGAGGGTGCGCAGTTCATCGATGATCGCGCCGCGGATTCGGGTGATCGCGTAGGTCTCGAATTTGATCTCGCGAGTGATGTCGAAGCGCTCGATCGCCGAGATCAGCCCCGTCAGGCCGTAGGAGACGAGGTCGGCCTCGTCGACATGAGCGGGCAGGTTCGTCCCCATACGGCCGGCGACGTACTTGACCAGCGGCGCATACGCGACAACAAGACGTTCGCGCGCGCGCTCGTCACCCGAGTTCTTGTAGCGCTTCCAGAGATCCTTGAGCTCGATGGCTTTGACGTTCGTTTCCATTGAAACCTGGGTATCCGTCAGCTACGCGCGCGGATGGGCACGGGCGTAGGCGGCTCTGAGGCGCACGGACTCTACCCGAGTGTAAACCTGTGTGGTGGAGATCGTTGCGTGTCCGAGCAGCTCCTGGATGGAGCGAAGGTCGGCGCCGCCCTCCAGAAGATGCGTTGCGAACGAGTGGCGGAGCGTGTGTGGATGGGCCTGAGCGAGCGCCGGCGCCTGAGTCTGACTCGCCCGGGTCAGGGTCCGCAGCCGCCTGCGCACGTCGGACGTACTCAGACGGCGCCCCGTCTTTGAGAGAAACAGCGGCCCAGTCTGGACGGCGGCGGCCGGCTCGCGTCTTCCCGAGGCAAGCGCCGGACGCGCGCGCTCCAGGTAGCGAGCAAGAGCAGCGCCGGCATGTTCCCCAACCGGCACGATCCGTGTCTTGCCGCCCTTACCCTCGACACGCACCGTCTCGCCGTCGAAGTCGATCGCCCCCACGTCGAGCGTCACGAGTTCCTCCGCGCGCAGGCCGGACGAATACGCGAGCTCGAATAGCGCGCGGTCACGCTGTTCCAGAGGGGTGTGCGCCGGAAAACGATTCAACAGCAGTTCGACCTCTTCACGTTTGAGTACGCGCGGCAGCGTCTTGGGCCGTTTGGGAGCGCTGAGCAGGTCTGCCGGGTTCTGCTCGCGGCGGCCCTGCTGCATCTCCACACGGAAAAGAGCCCTCACCGCGGCGAGCTTGCGCGCGACCGTGCTGGGAGCCTGGCCCTGCTCAGACAGCGCCGCCATGTATCGCCGCAGCGAACGCAGGTCGACGTCCTCCGGTTCGAGGCCGCGCGTCGTCGCCCATGCGGCCAGCTGCGCACAGTCGTTCGTGTACGCCGCGACTGTGTTATTTGAGACCGCGCGGCGGCGCAGGTCGGCACGCAACTCGGACAGGACCTGCTCCCACTTGGCCGAGCGGGTCTGATCTGACGAATCGGACGTGGACACCTCGGCAGCTAATTCGCCGCCGCGGACGTCTGACCTTCCGGCGGGCACTCCCCGGGTTACGAGGTCAGGTTGACGATCGTGCCGATCGGCGTGTACGGATAAACGTCTCCGGCCTGTGTGTACGGCATCTCCACACACCCAAGACTTTGCGGGAAGCCGTAGGACGCGCGGATGAAGCCGTGCAGGGCGTCGCCGCCGTTGAAGTAGCTCACCCACGGGATGCCGGGGTCGTGATACGGCGTTCCGTCCGGGTTCCTGCCGCTCATGGTCGTGACCGGCAGATGCTCGTAGACCGCGTAGGTGCCGGTCGCGGTCGGCGCCGCCGCGATCCCGGTGTTGACGAGTCCTTGTACGACGACCTTGCCGTTGTGCCAGACGTGAACGTTCTCCGGCTCGGTCTCACTCACCATCACGAACGTGTATCCAAACGTCGACCTCTCCCCCTTGACGGCGGCGCTGATCAGCGCCTTCCACACGTCCGGTCCTGGAACGCCGTCGGTGTCGAGGCCCTGACTCTCCTCGAACGCCATTACCGCGCCCTTCGTGAGCTCCGTGTAGTCGGTCGCCGACCACAGCGCCTTGAGCTGTGCCGGCGTGTTGGGGTAGCGCCAGCTGAACGTGCCCTGTGGCGGGTTGACGATCGCCGTCTCCTCGGACGCCGGTGTGGCCGCGACGTCGTTCGTCCCACTCGACGGCGTGAACGTGACAGGCAGGTAGCCGAGCTGTGCCAAAAGCTGCTGCAGCGCCAGTGTCGAGCCATCCGGCACCGTCCACTGACCGACCGGATCGGACCCCTTCTCCTGTCCCCCGACCAGGTTCACGTCTGACGGCAGCGAGACCTTCACATTCGCGCCGAGCCCGTAGCCGTACCCCTGCGGGATGAACTCAATGGTGTGCGTGTTGAGGCGGTGCCAGCTACCCGCGGTGCGCGGTGAGACGGGCGGCAGGTTGTTGCCGAGCACCTTCGAAACCGGCTTTGAGAATGTCAGTGTGATCTTCGTGTCGGGGGTGATCTTGGTGCCCGGGTCGGGCGTGGCCACCGCCGTCGCGTGACTACCGGCCGGGAACCATGTGACCTGAGTCCTGGTCGGTTGCTCCCACGTCCGTGCCGCGGCGATCACATCAGCAGTTCCCGCCGTCGCCGTCTCGCGCAGCGCGACGCTCCGCTGCGGCGTGGACAATGTCCTGGCGGCGAGCTTCGCGCCCAAGGCGCCGTAGCCGGCCTCGGCAACCGGTGTATCGAAGCTGACGCTGACGGGCTGTCCGTGCTTGCGTGTCAGAAACGCCGAAGTCAGCTGTGCGGTGGGCGTGGTCTCGGTCAGCTTCAGCGTCTGCTGCTTGCCGGTAAGCCACGAGTTCCAGCCTGGGCGGCGGATCGTCACCTCGACCGTGATCGCCTCGCCTGCTGGAACCTTCTGCGAAGGCAAAACCTCGTGCCCAACCAAGCGGACGGGGATCACATGCTGCTCACGGCCGCCGGTCGCAACGACCTCGCTGATCCTGCCGCCGCCCACTGGGAGCGAGACCTCAGCCAGCGCGACCTTGCTCGCCGTGAGGCTGGGCTTCGAGCTGAGCAGTAGGACGGCGGCCGCGGCGACGGCCAGAAACGGCAGCGCAACGAGTACCGGCACCACGTAAACGATCCGGCTCCGCCTTGGACTTCCCTGGTTTTGCGTCGGATCCCCCTGCATATTCACCGCTTCCATGGCCTGGGAGACGCGTCAACTCGAAGACGCTGCGCCAACGCCAATGGTATCGCCCACGTTGACGACTCTCGCAAGCGGCCATCCACGGCCACCCACGAGCCGTCCCGGTGGCGGGGCTGGGACGTTCGCACTCGCACCCAGCTGCGGCCGCGTGGCCGGGTCCAGCGGGACCCAGCCACGCGGCACACCGCTACTTCTTGGCGGCCGCGTGCGCGATCGGGAGCTTCAGGCTCTTCGTCACGACCGTCGCGGTAGCGGGGGTGATCTGCGAGTCGCCGGAGCCGATCGTGCTGGGCGTGAACGAACCTTGAACGGTTACCTTCAGGGTCTTGCCCTTGATCTTGGCCAGCAGCTTCTTGCCTGCTGCGGTGGGCTTTATGGTCACGCTGACGGTCTTGCGCGAGGTGACCTTGAGAGTCGTCGTACCGACCTTCTTCTTGCCGTCGAGCACAGTCGCGACCAGCTTGCCAGCCGGCAGCAGCGACTTGAACGAGACCTGATCAGTCTTCTTCGCAACCTTCACCGACGAGAGTGCGTACGAGCCAACCTTGTAGTTGACGGTTTGGCTGACGTCACCGCCACCGACGGCGCTGATGCAGTCGACCTCGAGCGAATGCGCCCCCGCATCGACCGTGTCGATCGGCGCGCCTGACGCGATCTGGTTCCCCTCGTCGTCGGTTCCATAGAAAGTGTCGATCGAATCCTCGGGATCGGTCGCGGTGCAGCCAAAGCTCGCATCGAACACCTGACCCAGGTAGAAGCTCTTATTGGGCGTCGGTTCGGTGAAACTGAGCAACGGGTTGCTCAGGACGACGAGGCCTGCCGCGACGCCGGCACCGCCAGCCGACACGTTGGAATACGTGTCAGACAACTTGGCGTCATTTGTGCTTGGCGTGCTCGCCACGATGCCGAGCGCGATCGTGCAGACAGTGCCCTTCGCGGTTGTAGCCGGAACCTGGGTAACGGTGATTGTCACGGCGCTGTCGCCGGGAGCCGAAGGGTTCCCCGTCACGGGGTTGGTGGTGGTCGCCGTCCCACAGTTAGCGGCGCCGCCGCCGGCTGCAGCCTTGGTCAGGCTGCCGGCTGTGTTTGTAAGGCTGATCGGGTTGTCGAGCGTGACACCGGCCGGCAGCGTGTCCGAGAACGAGAAGTTGCTTAGAGTCGTGCCGTTCGCAGCCGTGTTAGCAATCGTGTAACCGATCGCATCCGACGCGTTCAGGCTGATTGGGTTCTGTCCATAGACCGTCGTTACAGTCACGCCGGTGACCGCCAGAGCCGACGGGGCGCCCAGTGCAGCCACGGCCGTGAGCGTCGCCAGAACAGCGACGGCCGTTCCGGTCAAGCGCCTTGCGGCCGACCAGCGTATGAGGCGGCGCCTCTGTGCGATTTCTCTCAAGTCAAATTCCCCTTAGCAGGCGACGGCGCGCGTCGCGTCGGATACCAGTTACTTCATCAATCCTACAATGTTTACCAGATTGATCGGCTTTTGCCGGAATGACCGTGTCGCGGTTGCGAACTCCCGCTGACCGGATCGGTCGGGGACATCGACGCGCCTCCACACCACCCGCTAAAACACGGGCGGCAAGCGAACGTCGCGGTTCTCAGTTAGGGGTTTGTTGCGAGCTTTTGCTCAACGTCCAGCAGCTCGCTCTCAAGCCGCTGGAGCTCGGCCGCTCGCTCAACCAGGAGGTCCAGTTCGAGGTGGTCGCGAATCGCCATCTCGTAAAAGAGCCCGCCCAGCTCAGACTGCATCAGCACGAAGCGTTCGGTCAGGCGGTCGCGCTCGGCGAACAGCTCGGCATCGTGCACGGTCGGGTCACTCATGGCGACACGGTCGTCGGCAGGTTCTCCTCCTGCTGGAGGTACTTCGAGCCGGTCTCGCTCTTGACCGGTGAGGCCTTGTGATGCTGGCTCGCCTGATGGCTCGGGCTCTGAGTCGATGGGCTTGAGCCCCCGGCAGTCAGGTTGCCAATCAGGAGGCCAACGATCAGTGCCAGTGCCACCAGAGTAGCCACGACGCGCGGCCCCAGCCTCGGGATGCGGCGGCGCTGAGCCATCAATGCATCGGCTGCGGCCACACGCGCACGTGCAGCACTGGCCTCGCTGAGATACCGCGATACCGGATCGGGGGCGTTACGACGGTGGAATCCACAGTTCAGGCAATAACGCTGATCGTGCGCGGCCGGCACGCCGCACTGACCGCAGCGCTCGGCGGCAGTCGTCGAAGTTGTGCTTGTTGTGTCGCTTGCGGTCACGCTCATTGCAGGATCGTCGGAATTGCCCTCACCAGAAGCTTCGCAGACGGCACGCCTGTCAGCTGAAGCTTGACGTGCTGCTTTGAGCCGGCCCCCAGGTCGGCCACGGTCGCGTTGCCGGCCGCGACGTAGTCACTCAGCCGGCGCGAATACGCGTACAGCTGCAGCTGATATTGCGGCACGCTGGACGGATTGTCCAAATGCACGGTCACCGACGTGTCGCCCGGCGAGTACCCGTAGCTGACGCCGATGCGGACGTCGGTCTCCGTCAGTAGTGCCCGGGGAGACTGCCGGCGTCCAACCAGCGCGAACGGGTGCGTTCCGCCCGGCAGGGATGTTCTCGCGGTGTAGACCCACTTGAGCGATCGGTGCACGCCGATCGCCGGCAGGTGCGACTCGAAGTAGTTCAGGTTCGTGGCGGCGTTGAGATACACGAGCGATCCGTCCGCCCGCCTGTAGCCGACTGAGATCGGCAGGTCAACGACCGCGCGGCCGCCGCTGTTGGCGACCGTGACCACGAACGCGGTCCGGCCAGCTGTGGCTACTGTGGCGATGTGTGTTGCCGCCACGTTCGGGTTGTGCTTCGTCACGCGCGTTGAGCTCAGCGCGGCCCGCTGTCGGGCCGAATCCAGTTGGACCCGCTGGGCAGCGTGCTGCGTCGACGTGCAACCGGCCAGAGGCAGTGCGAGCGCGAGCGCAGTCGCGCAGCGCCTAGCCGAACGCCCCACTGATGTACTCCCGCGTACGCTGCTCCTGTGGGTTGCCGAACAGTGCGTGCGTCGGCGCGTATTCGACGAGTTCGCCCAGGTACATGAACGCGACGTGGTCCGCGATGCGGTGGGCCTGCTGGAGATTGTGTGTGACGATCACGACGGCAACCTCCTCGCGGAGCTTCACAATCAGATCCTCGATCACCTTCGTCGATTGCGGATCGAGTGCGGAACAGGGCTCGTCCAACAGCAGCACCTCCGGATTGGCCGCCAGCGCACGCGCGATGCAGAGCCGCTGCTGCTGACCACCCGAGAGGCGCAGCGCGGGATGGTCGAGGTTGTCCTTGACCTCCTCCAGTAACCCCGCACGCGAAAGCGCCTCCTCAACCAGCGGGCGCAGCGATTGCTTGCGCGGCTTGCGCTTGGCCTGCTCGCGCAGAACGTAAGCGACGTTGTCGAACACGCTCATGGGGAACGGGTTCGGCTGCTGGAAAACCATGGTCACACGACGGCGCAGCGCCGTTGGCTCCAGCTCTCCGATGTCCTTGCCGTCGAGCGTCACGCGGCCGCTCAGCGACGCGCTCTTGGTCAGCTCCGTCAGGCGGTTGAGCGATCGCAGCAGTGTCGTCTTCCCGCACCCGGAGGGTCCGATCAGCGCTAGCACTTCCCCCTGCCGGATCGGCAGCGAGACCGAGCGCACGGCCGGTTTCTGGGCATAGCTGATCGAGAGCTCCTCTACACGCATGCGCTCGAGCGTCGGCACGACGGCCCTGCGCTCGGTGGGCGTGGTCACGAACGCCGGCTCAAGAATTGCGCCCTCCAGTGCCTCGACATCCACCAGGCTTCTCGGCGGTCGGATCGTGAGGCTCGAACCGGGCTCGAGGCGCCGCACGGGCAGTGGCTCGGTGGTCACGTCCATTTCACTTCCCTCGCTTTGCGACCGAAGATGTCGACGACGACGTTGATGATCAGCACCAGCATGAGCAGTACGAAGGCCGCGGCGAACGCCTTGTTGGGCTGATTGAAGTCTCCCGTCGGCGCGTTCGAATAGATGTAGGCGGTGAGCGTGCTGCCGGTTCCACGCAGTGTGCTCAGCAGCGGGACGCCGCCCACTCCCTCCAAGAGGTAGGTGTCACCCAGCAGGAACACGATGATCGCCGTGTCGCCGATGGCGTGGCCGGCGCCGATCATCGAACCGGTGATGATGTCCGGCCGCACCGCTGGCAGCAGCACGCGTCGGATCGTCGCGATCTTGGTCTTGCCGACTGCGTAGGAGGCCTCGCGCACGTGGTTGGGAATGGCCTGAAGCCCCTCGCGGACGCTGGTCACGACAAGCGGCAGCGCCAGCAGTGAGAGCATCGCGCTGGCGGGGAAGAAGCCCTTGCCGTAGACGACATCGCCGGTCTTCGAGGTCAGGAACCCCAGGAACGACGCCCGGAAGACAATCACGCCAAACAGCGCCAGCACAATCGACGGCGCGCCGGCGAACATCTCTACGGTCGATTCGACGACGCGGGCCAACCACCGTGGCCGCGCATACTCGCTGAGCCAGACCGCCACGCCCACCCCGACGGGCGTCGCCAACAGCATCGCCATGGTGGTGACGATCAACGTGCCCAGCAATGGCGCGAGGATGCCGCCGGTCTCGTTCTGGTCGTTTCCGACCTTCGGGTTCGTCCACAGGAAGCTGGGATCCAGATAGCGGAGTCCCTCGATCATCAGGTAGATCACGATCGCTGCGCAGATTGCGCAGAACAAAAGCCCGAAGGCCCACGCGAGCGCCAGACCCATCCGATCGATCGGGCGCCAGGACGAACTCGAGCCGACTGCACTTGTGCGTGTCATGTCTGCGCACCTCCAACCTGGAAGTAGCGCTTCATCGGCTGCTTGGCCGCCCATCCGGCGAGCGAGAGCATCAGCGACGAGAACAACAGCACTGCGGCGATCGCAAACAGGGTGTCCTCCATCGGCGGAGAGCTCAGCTGATCGGTGTTCTGCAGGATCGTCGCTGCCAGCCCACGTGACGGCTCGAAGAAGAAAATCAGGCCGTCGATCGGATTCGGCGCGAACGCGATCGATCCCGAGACCATGCTCAACATCACCGATTCGCCCAGGGCTCGCGCCGTCGCAAGCACCGTGCCGGCGATCAGTGCCGGTCGCGCGCTGAGCACTGCGACTCTCCAGAAGGTGCGCCAGCGGTTCACGCCCAGGGCCAACGAGCCCTCGATCCAGTTGCGTGGCACCGCCCGAAGCCCGTCGGCAAAGATCGAGATCATGATCGGAGCAATCATCACGGTCAGGATCAGCACGGCTGCCAGCAGGCTCGCGCCACTGAGCTGGATGATCGGTGTGACCGATGCGCGATCTCTCGCCGTGATCAGGTGATTGCCGATGAACGGCACCAGGACGAGCACCCCGATCAGGCCATAGATCACAGACGGCACCGACGC
The DNA here is from genome assembly GCA_963844665.1 of uncultured Conexibacteraceae bacterium. GTDB lineage: Bacteria > Actinomycetota > Thermoleophilia > Solirubrobacterales > Solirubrobacteraceae > Palsa-465. The sequence continues at coordinate 410,759 of CAWJPB010000002.1, read as the reverse complement.
CAGCACGCGCACCACCGGCTCGAGCACTCGCTGGATCGGCACGGGCGCGAACTCGACCAAGAAGATCGCGATGAACAGCGAGCAGACAAATGCCAGCAGCGCCGCGCCGAACGTCGTCAGGAACGTGCTCCAGATCAGCGGCCAGGCGTGGAACTCGTAGACGGGTTTGTGCAGGTAGTTACCCGAGTTGAAGATCGCCTCGATCTGCTGGTCGACGTTGCCGCCGGATCCGAACCAATGCAAGCCGTTGTGGGAAAACGAGGGCCACGCCTGAACCAGGATGAACACGACCATCGCCAGGAGCAGCAGGATGACGCCACAGACCAGCGCGCCGAGCCAAAGCTCGGCGCGCTGGTCCTGGCTGAGTCCGTCCTGCTCCGCAAGCAGCAACAGGGGCTCGTCTACAGCCATCTGTACCTACCTGTCACGGAGACGACGTCAGGGTCGGTCCGGACTACTTCTTGTTGAATGCGGGAACGGCACCGGCCGCCGAGAGCACCTTGCCCGCCGCGGCGCTGGTGCGCGCCCACGTGAAGAACGCTTCGACCGCGGCGTTGGGACTGCTGGCCGGCAGCACCGCCCAGTCGTAGCGCCACAATGGATAGGTCTGCTTCTTCACGTTCGCAGGTGAGCAGGCGATGCCGTTGATCGAGAGGGCCCTCTCGGCAGCCGCCTTGGTCTCGCCCTTGACGCCGGAGTTGGCGAGTCCGACGTAACCGATCGCGTCTTTGTTTTTCTCGATCACCGTCTTCACCAGACCGTCGGAGGTCAGCTGCGAGGTCGACGTGTTCTCCGCACCACCGTTGAGCACCGCCGCCTGGAAGAAGGTGAACTGGCCAGCCGCGCTGTTACGGCCTTCAGTCAGGATCGTGCCGCTGCCCAGATTCCCGCCGACCTGGCCCCAAGTCGTGTACGTGGGCGGCTGCTTGAAGATGCCCGCAAGCGTCGTCAGCGAGATGTTCTTCAGCTTGTTCTTGGCGTTGACGTCGATGCAGAGCGCATCGAGGAACAGCTTCGTGAAGGTGACCTTCGTCTGCGACGGGAGCGGCGCCGCGGTCTGCACGGCGAACTGCGAGATCCCGTTCTGCACGTCCTTGACGCCGGCGTTGCCGCCGTCCGGGTTGTACTTGAAGACCACGTTCTTGTGGAGCTTGTGGTAGGCGTTGAACAGGGCGAGCATGTATGGCTGAGCCGCGCTCGAGCCCGAGCCGATCAGAATCGTGTTGGCCGAGGCGGATGCCGGGATCGCAAGCGCGGGTATCACCGCGGCCAGCCCCAACAGGGTCCGCGTGCGCTTCCGGATCGGCTTCCGCGTTTTGAGGCCGCCGAGGCGACTGCGGTTGGGTCTCAAACCAACTTCCTTTCAATCGTCGAGTGAGACTTCATTTCGGTACACCAACACGATGATCTTGATGATTCGCACCGCATTAGTCCACTTCGGAGTTTCGCAAGCGTAGCAGCAACCCCAGCTACTCAACATCCTTAGTCAGGATTCGGCCCATTCGGTTATTGTGCTAGTCTCACCAGCGTATTGCTCGAGATCGTCGTCGACAGATCGGACGCAGCCCATCTGCACGAACAGGTCGCCTCAGAGATCCGTCGTGCGATCGCTGACGGCGAGGCCAAGCCTGGCGAGCGGCTACCTCCCGCCAGGCACCTGGCCGCCGTGATGGGCGTCAACACCAACACGGTGTTCCGCGCCCTGCGGACCCTGCGCGACGAGGGGTTGCTCGAGCTGGCTCCCAGGCGCGGCATCCGGGTCGTTGGTACGCCTGCGCAGAGCGAGCTTCGCAACAAGGTCGCGGAGCTGACTCAACTCGCTCGACAGGGCGGATGTACCCGCTCGGAACTGCTCAAGATGATCTCGGAAGCGCCCTAGTCAACCCGGCGCTTGAGCCTGCGTGTCCGCAAGTGGCGCGCTGGGAACCGGCGCTGCCAGAGGTGGCGCGGCTAGAAGCGCCGCGGCTGGACCGGACGGTTAAGGCCCGATGCGGCTTCTCGCATTCGCGCCTGTTCCCAGCGCGACAGGCGCCAGATATCCCGCGTCACCTGGGCTGCGTCAACTTGGCGACCGGGCATATGCAGGTTCGCGTGATCGAGCAACCGGCGCTCGTCGCCCGTGAGCGCCATCCATTTGGCCAGCACGTCATCTGAGTCCGGAAGCCGCGAGTTTCCATAGGGGCGGGTTTGGTCGGGGAACTCGACGCAGTACTCGCCCAGGAGCCTGCGTGTCTGCGGCTCATACGCGACGATCGGGCGATGAGCGTAGATCAGGTACGCGTACTCTGCTCCGCCGCTGTGGCGGACCGAGTCCGAACCCCATACGCGGATGAAGCCGAGTTCGCGATACATCGCCCACTCCTCCTCACTCACGCACGAACGCAGGAGTTCACGGGCGGTCTGCTCAGCGCGCCGCTCTCGACCCGGATCGATCTGGGCTTTGAGTGAGATTTGCTCAGCCGTCGCACGACGGGCGCGATGCCTGGCCCACCACTGCGACCCACGTGGCGCCAGGATGTCTGACACCAACGCGAGCGCCACCAACGCCGATACGCCCAGAGCAAGCACCATATCCGCGGCTCAGCCTCCGGCGGCTCGGGGGAAGAAGATCACCCGTTCGGCGTCGCGCGGCACCTCAGCAAACGACCGCACCATCACGGCCTCGCGGCGGCAGTCGCCCTGATCGACCGGTACGGCCGCCCATAGGCCGGCGTCGAGCTGGTGGCGGAACTCCTCCACCAGCCGCCGCTCATCCTGCGGAAGCTCGACGTCCCCCTCCGCGATGAGAACCTCGCCATGACCAGGTTTCATACGCAGAAACTGCACCAATGGATTATGGCAGATGGACGTCGAGCGCTCCGGCTACTTCTTGGTCTTCAAGGCGTGCTTCTTGACCGCCTTCGGAGCCTTCTTCGTCTTCTTCTTCGTCTTCTTAGCGGGAACCGCGGCCGCAACCTTCGGGCACTTGCCCGTATGGCTCAGCTCGAAGGGACCCTCCGTGACACCGTTGGTGTCGGTGACGATCAGCTCAACCGTCGCCCGCGGGACGGCCGGAGTGCCCGGCTTGGCGCCCTTGGGGAGGTACGAGCAGTATCCGTGCGTCAACGCGAAACCACCGGTGACATCCTCCCCGGCCGGGATGAAGGACTGGTACGGCGGGTTTGACCCATTCGCCAGGTCCGATGTAGTGCTTCCGTCGGGGCCAGGAGCCGAACAGGTGAAGCCGTCACTGGGAACGAAGCTCGAGCAGTTCACGTATTGCGTGCTATCGATCGATCCTGACGATGTCAGCACGTTTGCGGTCGGCGCGCCATAAGTGACGTTGTTTCCGTCATCATTGCGGCGCGTCACGACGATCGCGTAGGACCAGATGTTTCCGGTGAAGTTCCACGTGTAACCGGACGGATCCGTCGCCCCGGTGATCGCCGGTGTGCAGCTGAACTGATAGTCGAACCCATTGGCGTTGCCCGCCGCAGCGCCGGCATCCGATTTGATCGAGCCACTACAACCGGTCGTTGAGGGTGGCGTCGTGGGCGCCGCGAGCGCGCTCGAGGGCAGCCCGGCGAGCGCAACCGCGCCAGAGACTGCAAATACCGCAAGCGGAACCCCCGCACGCAGCCGGGTCAGACGTTTCCAATTGGACACACGTACCTCCACGTTCATTCCGTCGGCACACGGGCGCGGCCGATCGGCGTCGAAACTGAATAATCTCGACAGATCATATCGGGAAAGTTGCCAGAGTCCGAAATCGCCTAGGCACACCTTTGAGCGACCCGCGTGGCGCAGGGGTCGCTCGACCGCCGCGTCGCGCCGGGCGCCCACTCAAGCGCCGCCCTCACTCAAGCGCCGCCCGCGTTCGGTGGCCGCACCCGCTCAGGCGATGACCGCGTAGCGTCCCCCCGGCGTCCTGCGGACGAAGCCTGTGAGCTCGAGTCCCGCCAGGGTCACCAGCAGCTGTTCTCCTGGGGCGCCGTGACTCGAGACCACCAGTGCTTCCGTACGACCCAGCGCAGCGAGCGTGTCCGCCCCGCCTGCGATTGCCTCCAGCACGGCCAGCTGCGTCGGCTCCAGAGCGTCTCTTGACCTGTCCTGCGCCTGGCGCGTGCCAGTTCCAAAGACGGCATCAAGGACGTCCTGCGGGCCGCGGATGACTGCCGCTCCGTCCGCCAGCAGCGTATTCGGGCGATCTGAGAGGCGGGAGAGAACGGAGCCAGGCACGCCACCCAGCGTCCGCCCGAGCTCCCTCGCGATGTCAATTGTCTCCTTCGTCCCAGACTTCTCTCGGGCCTGAACAACGATCGTGATCCGCGAGAGCGCAGCAACGACCCTGTTCCGCGCCACGTAGGTCCACCTGCGTGTGGCAGCCCCCGGGCCAAGCTCGCTTATCGCCACCCCCTTGCGCAGCACCTTCGCGTACAGCGCGGCGTTTGCCTTTGGCGCCACCTCCGCAGCGCAACCGGGCATCACGGCGATGCTTCTGCCCCCGGCCTCCATAGAGCCCCGGTGCGCTGCGGCATCCACACCGATCGCCAGGCCGCTGACGACCGTCAGACCGCTGGCGCTGACCCCTCTGCCGAGCATGTTTGCCACGTCCGTCCCGTACTGCGTCGCACGCCGTGCACCCACGATCGACACCGGGTCGGCGCCAGCGAGCTCCAGGAACCTCTGCATGCCGCCGGCGACGTACAGCACGGTCGGGGGCGCGCGCAGATCCTGCAACGTGCTCGGGTACTCCGGCTCACAGATACACAGAAATTCGAGCCGCGACGCCTTCGCCCGGGCTCGCTCGGCCTCTGCGTGTCTAGGTGCGAACTCCGCGTAGGCCTGCGGGAGACCCATGTGCAGGCGCGCCTCCGCCAGCTCGATCAGACGGCGATCCTCCAGCGACAGGACATCCGACAATCGATCGCGCTGAAACTCGAGATAGGAGCTGATTAGCTGCAGCAGCCAGGTCCGGCGAATGCAGGCATCGCAGGCCCACATGGTCAGGCCGCGATCGAGTCCATGGCGGTCCGCTGACGCAGGCTCAGCGCCAACAGGACATCAGCGACCCCAACCAGGTCCCGCCCATCGAGGTCCGCGACAGTCTGGGCGACTCGCAGAACCCGGTGCCGACCCCGGGCAGAAAGCGCCCCGCGACCGTAGGCACCGCCGAGCGCAGCCTGCGCATCACCGGTCAACCGCAGACGGGACTGAATCAGACCCGCGTCCAGTTCACCATTGCACGACGCTCGGGTGCCATCCAGTCGTCGTCGCTGAAGCTCACGCGCCTGCGTCACCCGTTCCCTGGCCGTGGCGGAATCAGTGATCGAATCGCTCTCCAACTCGAGTGCGTCGGGCCGCTCGACGTTGACGAGCAGATCCATGCGGTCGAGCAGGGGGCCGCTCATCCGGCGCTGATGACGCCGGATCTCAAACTCCGAGCAGGAGCACCTCTCCTCAACCCCCGCATACCCACACGGGCATGGGTTGGTTGCGGCCACCAACATGAAGCGGGTCGGAAACACGAGCGCATGCTGGCCTCGTACGATCGTGACGCTACCGTCCTCGAGCGGCTGTCTCAGCGCCTCGACCGCGGTCCGCTGGAACTCGGAAAGCTCATCGAGAAACAGAATGCCTCCGCTCGCGAGAGTGGCCTCACCGGGACGTGGCGGAGTCCCGCCTCCGACCAGACCAGCCGCGGAGATCGTGTGATGCGGCGCTCGAAACGGCCGCTCGGCCATCAGCCCACCGCGATGGAGACCGGCGATGCTGTGTATGCGGGTGACCTCCAGCGCCTCGGTCCGGGTCATCGAAGGCAAAATTGAGGGCAGGCGCCGAGCAAGCATGGTTTTGCCGGTTCCGGGGGGGCCCTCGAGCAACAGGTTGTGACCACCAGCTGCCGCGATCTCAAGCGCGATCAGGGGTCCCTCCTGCCCGCGCACATCTGAGAGATCCGGATGCGAGGTTGTGCTCGTCCGGAGACTGGGCGATGGCGGCGGCGGTACACGGCGGCCCGTGACGGCGTCGACCGCGGCGCTCAGTCCAGAAACGGCGACGATCCGAAGACCGTCGATCAGCGCCGCCTCCCGGGCCTGCGATACCGGGACGACCAGCGCCGCGACACCATGGCGGCGCGCCCCATCGGCGACCGCAAGCGTGCCCGCGGCGGGCCGCAGTTCGCCGCTCAGCGACAATTCGCCGAACACTGCGACGTCAGCCAGCACCGACGCGTCCAACTGGCCGCTGGCCGCTAGCACCGCGAGCGCGATCGCGGCGTCGAAGCCCGGGCCGGCCTTGCGCAGTGACGCCGGCGCCAGATTGGCGGTGATCCTGCGCTGCGGAAACTCGTAGCCGGAGTTCTGGATCGCCGAGCGCACGCGCTCGCGAGATTCGCGGACAGCGGTGTCGCCAAGACCGACGACCGTAAACGCAGGCAGGCCGGGGCGGATGTCAACCTCGACAGAGACTCGACGGGGTTCGACCCCATCGATTGCGAACGTGATGACTCGAGCAAGCATGTTGCTGAAGCTACGGCCACATATGTGACGAAACTGTCACGCCGAGTCACGGCTTTGTGAAATCTCGAGGTCGGCCAGCCCGGTTGTCACACAGCTGTCACACCACGTGACACATCCGTGACATATGCGGACCTAACTTCGAGGCATGCCCGAAGCAAGGAGACTCAAACTAGGCCAGACCGGCGAGCAGATTGCGGCCGACCATCTCGTCCACAGAGGCTTTAAGATCCTCGAACGGAACTACCGGACTCGCTGGGGTGAGCTAGACATCATCGCGACCGACGGCAACACGCTCGTGTTCTGCGAAGTGAAGACCCGAGTGGCACCGGGCGCGGGTCGTGACCCACTCGAATCCGTGGATCATCGCAAGCGAGTTCGGCTGCGTCGGCTGGCCGGCCGCTGGATCGCTGAGCGCCGTGATCACCCGCGTGTCGCCGATCTGCGATTCGACGCGATCGGGGTGACACTCGATGCGGGAGGGAAACTGGTCAGGCTCGACCACCTCGAGGCGGCCTTCTGAACCTCAGCCCAGTGTCAACTGCTGGTATGCGGCGGACTGGAAGGAGAGTCGATGCAGCGGGGTCACGCCCAGTCGCTCGATGGCGCTGCGATGCTCCGGGGAGGCATAGCCAACATGCTGGGCAAAGCCCCACCCTGGGTTGCGCGCGCCAACCCTGCGCATGTAGCGATCCCGCGTCTCCTTGGCCAGAACCGACGCGGCTGCAATCGCGGCGCTGGTGGCATCGCCCTTGATCACGGCTCGGTGCTCGTAGCCGATGTCCCCCAGGCTGAAACCGTCGCTGAGGCAGAGCGCGCCTTCGCAGGCGACGTTGGCCAACGCCTCTCGCAACGCGGCCAAATTGGTGACGTGCAGGCCACGTGAGTCGATCCCCGGTGCGCAACGCGACACGATCGACACCTTTGCCGCGACACGCAGGATGAGGGGGTACAGCTCCGCGCGGGACGCGGACGTCTGGCGTTTGGAATCGTTCAGCGCGGCCAGCGTTCGCACGTCAGAACGGGTCAGGCGCTCCTGGTCGAACAGCACGCCTGCAGCCACGAGGGGGCCCGCCAGACACCCACGACCGGCCTCATCAGCGCCCGCCACGAATCGAACCCCGAGCCCGCGGTCGTGGGCAAACAGCTTCGGTCCGGGCTGTGGCCGCCTCATCCTGCTGAGGCTACCGTCGCCGGTGCTCGCCAGCGGGCGAGCACCGCGCTGTTAGAAGAAACCGATCCGGTCGAGCGGCCAGTAGGTCGCAAACGCGACGCCGATGATCGCCTTCTGTGGAACAGGGCCCCAGAAACGACTGTCGTCGGACTCACCACGGTTGTCCCCCATCATGTAGTACTCACCGGCGGGAACCGTTATCGACTTCTGGAAAGTGCAGGTTCCGACCTCGGTGCCGCACTGCTGGATGTAGGAGCCTGTCTCCTTGACGCCGTTGCGCCAGACGTACCCATCCGTGATCCGAAGGTGGTCCCCCGGCAGACCGACCACGCGCTTTACGAAGGTCTGGCCAGACTCCGCCGGCGTTCCTTCGTCACACGGTTGCTGCTTCCCCGTTCCCTGGGCCGGATTGCCGCACACCGGGATCTCCGGATTGGCGCCGGCGGGCGGGTGGAAGACGACTATGTCGCCAATCCCTGGGTCTGTGTTGAGCCGGTTCACGAGAATCCTCTGCCCGATGTTGAGCGTCGGGATCATCGACCCGCTCGGGATCTTGTAAGGCTTGACCAGGAACGCTTGAATCAGGAGCGCAAGCCCGACCGCTACCGCGACGGTCACGACCAGCTCGACGACGTTGGCGACTGGGCCCTTGTGCCTCTTTCTTGTGGCGGCCATCGGGGGAATACCCGAGCGCCAGCGGACTTCGGCTAGGCCTCGTCGGCCGGCGCCTCAGCGCCGGCGTCAGGAGCCGCTTCAGCTTCGGGTGCCGTATCGGAAGCAACCTCGGGCTCCGCAGCCTCGGGCTCCGCAGCCGCAGGCTCGGGCGTCTCGGTCAGCTCTGCCTCGGTCGGCTCCGCCTCCGGCGCCTCGGCGAACGCCTCGCCATACAGCAATTCACGCTCGACCAGCTCCTCCGGACCGGAGTTGCGGCGTTCACGCACACGAGCGCGTTTACCGACGCGATCGCGCAGGTAGTACAGCTTCGCGCGGCGCACGTCACCGCGCGCAGCGACTTCAATCTTCTCGATCTTCGGCGAATGCAGCGGGAACGTGCGCTCGACGCCAACGCCAAAGGACTGCTTGCGTACGGTGAAGGTCTCCCGCGCTCCGTGGCCCTGGCGCTTGATGACAACGCCCTCGAAGACCTGGGTGCGGCGGCGGGTGCCCTCGATCACCTGGAAGTGGACACGCAGGCGATCGCCGGCGTCGAACTGCGGAACTCGGCGGAGCTGCGCGCGCTCCAAACTCTCGATGACGGTGCTCATGGTCGTTCTCGTCTCGCCGGCAGCACCGGCCTCGGGTCAAAACGGACAGAAAGGAAATGCGCAGCTGTAGAGCGCGCGGCGGCCTATGGTAGCGAACCCGGCGTGAAGCGCTCGTTCGCCGATCGGACGTCGCGTAGCCGTGCCTGCTCCAATCGCCAGTCGCGGATGTTGGCGTGGTGCCCGGACAGCAGTACCTCGGGAACCGGCCAGCCGCGGTATTCGGCCGGACGCGTGTAATGCGGATACTCGGGGGCACCGTCGAGCGCCGCGCTGAATGATTCTTCAAGTGCGGAGTCAGCATGCCCCAGAGCGCCAGGCTGCTTGCGCAGGACGGCGTCGCAGGCGACCATCGCCGCCAGCTCCCCGCCGGCCAGCACGTAACGGCCGATCGACAGGCGGTCACTGGCGAAGTGCTCGAGAATCCGCTCGTCGAAGCCCTCATAGCGCCCGCACAGCAGGGTCAGCGCCGGCTCGTTGGCCAGTTCGTCGACCAAGGCGTCGTCGAGCAGACGTCCGCCAGGCGTCAGCGCGAGGACGCGACGCCGATCGCGCAACTCGGCTGGATCGGCGCCGTACCGTGCGCGCATCGCTGCCTCGACAACATCCACCCTCAGCACCATCCCGGCGCCACCTCCGAACGGTGTGTCGTCGACTTGCCCGCCCGTCAGCGGCGTGTAATCGCGATAGTTCACGTACCCGAGCCGATGGCCGGCCCCCAGTGCATTCTGAACGTGCCGCTGCGACTCGAACCACGCGAACGCCTCGGGAAACAGGGTGAACACGTCGATCTCCATCTCAGTCCTCTCCGAGGAAGCTGAGGTCCACATCGATCTCGTCGCGCTCCAGATCGACGAGCCGCACCGCGTCGGCGACAAGTGGAACAAGCAGCGGATCGCCGCCGCCGACACGGTCGACCTCCAAAACTTCACACGAGGGCAGCACCAACAGGCGCCGCACGGTGCCGATGATGCGCCCGCCATCACGCACCGTGCAGCCTTCGAGGTCCTCCGCCCACCACTCGTCCTGTTCGAGCTCAGGCGCCTGGTCGCGGCTGACGAGCAGCTCGGTACCGCGCAACGCCTCAGCATCTTCGCGACTGGCGCATCCGGCAAGGCGAAGGATCATGCGCGCGTCGTAGCCGGCGCGGCGATCGATCGCGCGGTCATTCCCGGCGACCCGCACCAGCTCGGCAGCTCGCAGCAGTTGCGGATTGGCTCCCGTGACATGAAAGCTGCCATCGAGCCCGTGCGGCTTGCCGACGCGCCCCGCGTGCAACCAGAGACGATCGTGCTCGGCGTCGGCCACGCCGGCCCCGTCAGTCGACGATGTCGAGAAACACGCGCTGACCGTGGTTGGCGGCCGCGCTCCTGACCACGGTCCGCAGCGCCGTGGCCGTACGGCCGCCCCGGCCGATCACGCTGCCGTAATCGTCCTGGGCGACGGAAAGCTCGAGGACGACGCTGCCGTCGTCCTCGCGAACCTCGTTGATCCTGACCTGGTCAGGATCATCCACGAGCCCGCGAGCAAGATACTCGAGGAGACCGCGTGGCGAGGAAGTGTCGTTGCTCAACCGGCGATGCCCTGCGTGCGCAGGAGCTTCTTGACCGTGTCGGTCGGCTGGGCGCCCCGGGCGAGCCAGTCCTTGACCTTGGCCTCATCGAGCGTAATCGTCGACGGCTCGGTCTGTGCGTTGTAATGCCCGACGGTCTCGATCACTCGGCCGTCGCGCTTGGAGCGCTGGTCGGCGACAACAACCCGCCAAATTGGGTTCTTGCGTCCGCCGACGCGCGTTAGTCGGATCCTCACTGACATAGACGAGAGAGGTTAGCGTGCCTGACGCATAAGCGCCTGGAGGTCCGGAGTCTTGCCTGAGGCGACGACCTTCATCAGCTTGCGCATCTGGTCGAACTGCTTGATCAGCGCCCTCACAGCCTGCACGTTGGTACCCGACCCTTGCGCGATCCGAAGGCGCCGAGAGCCCTTGATCAACTCTGGGTGACGGCGCTCCTGTGGCGTCATCGAAAGGATGATGGCTTGGATCCGGTCAAACTCGCGCTCGTCGACCTTGATCCCACGCAGTTCCTTGCCCATCCCCGGGATCATTCCAAGCAGGTTCTGAAGTGGCCCCATCTTGCGAATTTGCCGCAGTTGCTGGAGGAAGTCGTCAAGGTCGAATTCCTGCTTGCGGAACTTCCGCTCGAGCTCGCGGGCCTGGTCCTCGTCGTAGGTGTCGGTCGCGCGTTCGATCAGCGTCAGCACGTCGCCCATCCCGAGGATCCGCTGTGCCATACGGTCGGGATGGAAGCGCTCGAACTGGTCGAGTTTTTCACCCGTCGACGCGTACATGATCGGCTTGCCGGTGATCGCCTTCACCGAGAGAGCCGCGCCACCGCGGGCGTCACCGTCGAGCTTGCTCATGACCACGCCGTCAAAGCCGACCGCCTCGCCGAACTGCTCTGCGACCTGAACGGCATCCTGGCCCGTCATCGCATCCACGACGAGTAACACGGCGTCTGGTCGGATCGCCTTCTTCATGTCAGCGAGCTCCTTCATGAGCTCAGCATCGACGTGCAGGCGGCCGCTGGTGTCGACGATCAGGACGTCCTTGCCCTCCACCTGCGCGCGATCGCGAGCCCATGCGGCGATCTGAACGGGAGTTCGATCGGTGCCCTGCTCGTAGACGTCGGCGCCGGCCCGGGCGCCAACCTGGATCAGTTGCTCGACCGCGGCGGGGCGGTATACGTCGCATGCCGCAACCGCGACTGAGGAACCGCGCTCCTCCCTGAGGTAACGGGCCAGCTTCGCCGTTGCGGTGGTCTTGCCGGAACCCTGTAGCCCGGCCATCAGGATCACCGTCGGGGGCCTCGAGGCAAAGGTGACGTCCTCTGACTCGCCGCCCATCAACGTGGTCAACTCGTCGTTGACGATCTTGATTACCTGCTGCCCCGGGTTCAGCTGGCCGATCACGTCCGCGCCCAGCGCACGCTCCTTGACGGCCGCCGTGAAGCTCTTGACGACCTGGAAGTTGACGTCGGCCTCCAGCAGCGCAAGCCGGATCTCACGCATGGCGCTGTTGATGTCGGCCTCCGTCAGCGTGCCGTGACCGCGGACGTCGGCGAGTGTGGCCTGAAGGCGTTCAGCTAGTGAGTCGAACATCTCCAACGAGATTAGGGCACTGGGCCTGCCCCGCAGGGCCGGGCCCAGTGCCCACCGGCTTACAGGGTCCCTTCGCGCGGTAGCTCGCTGGTGATATCGACGCGTCCCAGCGTCGGCGTCTCGTGCAGGTAAGGGCTGCCCTTCATGTAGTAGTAGACCGCCGGGATGATCCCGACGACCAGTGCGCCGACCCCGATCCAGATCTGGGTGTTGGTCACGTAGCTCGTCGCAATCGCCTCGACGAAGATCAGAACCATGAAGCAGGCTCCGAACAGCGGGAACACTCCCATGAACACGAAGTTGTACACCGAGTCCAGCAGCAGTCTGCGGAAGCCGATCACGGCCGCGAAGCCGGCGAGACTGTAATAAACGGCGATCTGGAGGCCGATCGCGTCGATGGCGTCGGTGAGGATCTGGTCGACCCCACCGCCGATCAGGTTCGAGCCGACGAACAGGGCCAAGGCGATCACCACGATCACCCCGGTCGCGAAGACCGGCGTCCTCCACTCGGGGTTCAGACGCCCGAACGGTCGCGGAAGCGTCTGCTCGCGCGACATCGAGAACAGCGAGCGAGTCACCTGGATGAGCGTCGTCTCGAGCGTCGCGATGGTCGAAAGCATGACCGCGATGATCATCAGCTTGGCCCCGACGCTGTTGCCGACCACCTGACCGAATGTCTCAAGCACGTTGCCGGAATTGCTTTCAATCTGCTTGGTCGTCAGGTTCATGTTGATCGCGATGGTCAGCAGCTCGAACAGCAGGAAGACGATGATCACGCCGATGATGCCGCCGGCACCAGAGTTCTTCTCGCTGTCCGCCGTCTCCTCACCGAGATTCGATGAAACGTCCCAGCCCCAGTAGTAGAAGGCGGCGATCAGGGCACCGCCGACGAAGCCGCTGTAGGAGCCAAAGTGGCCAAAGCCAAGCCAGCTCAGTGAAAAGCTGAGCTGGTGGTGGCTGTGCAAAAGCCCGATCACGCCGAAGATCACCAACAACACGACCTCAATCGACGACATCACCCACTGCGCGTTGGCGGTGATACGCACACCGCGGGCAACGAAGTACGCCATCACCAGGAACCAGACGGCGCCCACGACCGTCACCAACCAGGTATGACTCGCGAGGCTCGAGCTAAAGAGCGAGAGCGTCACCTGTCCAGCCGGCAGTGAGCCGGCCACCATGAAGATTGTGGCCGAGACGACGAGCGCCCAGCCGGTCAGGAAACCCAGCGAAGGATGGATCACACGGCCGACCCAGGAGTAGGCGGCACCGGCGTTGGCACCCATCTGGTTCAGGTGGTGATAGGCGATCGCGATGCCGAGCATCGGGATCCCGCAGTACAGCAGCGCGGCCGGGGCGCCAAGACCGACAGCCGCGACGATCGCAGCGGTCGTGGCGGCAATCGAATACGCCGGCGCGCTGCCGGCCACGGCCATCACGACCGCGTCTAGAAATCCAAGCGCTCCCTTATCGAGCCCTGGTTCGCCGCCCTCGTCGGGCTTGCCCTGCGGGGTGTCACTGACGACCGACATTCAGCTCCCTCTTGCAGTTACCCATCTTCGGCCGACACGCTCCGTCACGCCTCTGGCCGCCCCTCCGACAGTTGGCCGGAGAGACTATCCGCTGGCACGACGGGTACACCCATTCGCTACGAATCGTCGTCCCCGGTCTTGGTCTTCTGGTCACTCTGTCCAAACAGTCGTCCCAGGTTCCCAGCCGCCTGGCTGAATTCGGACGGGATCACGAACACCTTGTTGGAGTCCCCCTGCGCGAGCCTCGGCAGCATCTGCAGGTATTGGTAGCTGAGCAGTTTGGGGTCGGGGTCGCCGGCGTGGATGGCGTCGAACACGGTCGCGATCGCCTTGGCCTCGCCATCAGCGCGCAAGACCGCCGCTTGTTTCTCTCCCTCTGCGGTCAGGATCGCCGCACGTTGTGCGCCCTCGGCCGTGAGGATCGCGGCCTGCTTCACTCCCTCGGCCGTAAGGATCGTGGCGCGTTTGTCACGCTCGGCACGCATCTGCTTTTCCATCGCCTCCTGAATCGAGATCGGCGGATCGATCGACTTGATCTCGACGCGGTTGACGCGGATCCCCCACTTGTTTGTCGCCTCATCAAGCACGCCCCGCAGTTGGGTGTTGATGTGGTCACGGCTGGTGAGCGCCTCCTCGAGCGTCAGTGAGCCGATGAGGTTGCGCAGAGTCGTGACCGTGATCTGCTCGATAGCCTGCAGCGGGTTGGCGACCTCATAGGTGGACGACCTGGGGTCGTTGACGTTGAAGTAGAGGACGGTGTCGATCTGGACCACCAGGTTGTCCTCTGTGATCACTGGCTGGGGCTGGAAGGACACGACCTGCTCGCGCAGGTCGATGAGCGGCCGCAGCCGGTCAACGAACGGCACAACGAGCGTCATTCCGGGGCTCAGCGTGCGGTGGTAGCGCCCTAGGCGCTCAACGATCCCGGCGCGAGCCTGGGGAACGATCCTCACAGTTCGCGCGAACGCGATCAGCAGAAATATGACAATGACAGCCGCAGCAATCGCCTCAACCATCCCCAACTCCCTCTCTCACTCCATTACGAGCGCGGTTGCGCCCTTGATGTCAACAACCTCGACGGTCGTACCGGGTTCGATCACGCGATCGTCATCGAGCGACCGTGCGGTCCAGACCTCACTGTCGATCCGGACCCGGCCGACGCCCTCGTGGTTTGCAATTCGCTCAAGCACTATCGCTCGCTTACCCACCAACGCCGCCCCGCCGGTTCGCAGGGCAGGTCCTGTCTGGAGTCGATGCTGAACGAACGGCCGGATTGTCATCACCGTCAGGACCGAGGCCAGGATGAAAACGATCCAGGCCGCGAGTCCTCCGATGACCGCATCGGCGCCGGCAGCAAGGACGGCCGCGATCGCGAACGGCGCCAGGAAGAAGCTTGAGCCGCTCAGAACCTCCCCGGCTCCCAAGGCGCAGGCGACCACCAACCAGACGATCCAAGCAGGCATTTGCGGCGAGCTTACTCCCCGCCACTGGCGGCCCCGCGCCACAACCTGTATCGGTGGGACGGTGGCATCGCCGTCAGTTGACAAGTGCGCGCGCGAAATCCCCGGCGTCGAACGGTCGCAGGTCGTCGAGCTGTTCACCGATCCCGATCAGCTTCACTGGAATCCCGAGCTCCGTTGCAATCGCCAGCGCGATCCCACCCTTCGCGGTGCCATCGAGCTTTGTCAGGACCAGACCCGTCACATCGATAGCCTGTGAGAACAGCTGTGCCTGGCGCAGTCCGTTCTGCCCGGTGGTGGCGTCGACCGTGAGCAGCGTTTCATGTGGGGCGTCGGGAAGCTGTTTGGCGATCACGCGGCGGATCTTCGTGAGCTCGCCCATCAGGTCGTCCTGGGTATGTAGGCGCCCGGCGGTATCAACAATGAGCACGTCGGCCTGCTGCTCGATCGCTACGTTCACGCCCTCGTATGCGACGGAACCGGGGTCGGTGCCCTCAGGGCCGCGCACGAACTCGGCGCCGGCACGCTGTGCCCATTGCTCGAGCTGCTCCACGGCGGCGGCGCGAAACGTGTCGGCCGCGGCCATAACGACCTTATGGCCGAGCTCGCGACTGAGGTGGTGCGCGAGTTTGCCGGTGGTGGTCGTCTTGCCGGTCCCGTTCACGCCGGCCATCAAGATCACGGTCGGTTTCGCTCGCAGATCGATGTGATCGTCGCCGACGCGCGCTGTCTCAGCCAGGAGTTCGGTCAGGCGGCTCGTGAGGGCCTCGCCGCCGCTGATCTCGCCTTCTGTGGCCTCGCGTTCGAGCTGACCCACGACCCTGGCGGTCGTCCTGGCACCCACGTCGGCGTAGATCAGTGCCTCTTCCAGCCGCTCCCAGGTCTCGTCGTTGACCTCCTCGAAGAGGGTTGCCTGAAGCTCGGCTCCGAGCGCCTGTCGCGTCTTGCGCATGTTCTCGCGCAGACGCGAGAACATGCCGCGACGCTTCTCGATGGCGGCCCCCTCGGGCTCTTCGGGGCCGGCTGCTTTGCCCTGGCCGTCGACGATGAACAGGTCCGACCAGTCGCGCGCCACGGTCTACGCCGCCTCACGGACGGGCAACCGCCGTGAAACCACCTTGGAGATGCCGTCGCCCCCCATTGAGACGCCGTACAACGAATCAGCCGCCTCCATTGTGCGCTTCTGGTGCGTCACAACGATGAACTGAGCGCGATCGCTGTAGGTATCGAGCAGATCGAGGAAGCGTGAGATGTTGAGGTCGTCGAGCGCGGCTTCGACCTCGTCCATGATGTAGAACGGGCAGGGCCTGGCAAGGAACACCGCAAACAGGAATGCGAGTGCGGTCATCGACTTCTCGCCACCCGAGAGCAGCGTCAACCGCTTCATTGCCTTGCCTGCCGGGGTGATCTCGATCTCCACGCCAAGCAGATCCTCGTCCTCGCCTGCGTCAACGCCGTCGCCGCTGTCGGGATCTTCGCCCTCGTCGGTGACCGCCGCTCCATTGGCGTCGTCGAGTGCCTGACCGCCGATCACCGGCGCCCTTCCATCAGACTCGGCGACGAGACTGAGGCGGCCACTGCCGCCGGGGAAAACACGCGCCGCCAGTTCCTCGAAGTTGCTTGCAGCCGCTTCGAAGGTCTGTTCGAAGGTCTCTCGGATCTGTCTATCGGTGTCGCGGATCAGGCCCTCGAGCTCGCGCAGCGCCGTCTCCAGGTCGGTGCGCTGTGACTCGAGTTCCTCCACGTGCGCTAGCGCCTCGGCATATTCCTCCTGAGCCAGCGGGTTGACCGGGCCAAGCTGCTCGCGCCGCTTGGCGAGCCGCTCGAGCTGGAGCAGCAACTCCTGGCGGCGCTCCTCGGGTAGCGGCTCCTGGGCCGCCGCCGGCTCCAGCTGCAGTTCATCGGCCAACACTCGTAGTCCGTGCTCGGCATCGGCGGCCTGGTCGCGCGAGCGCTGCGAACGGACCTCTGCTCCAGTCAGCGCCTCGCCCGCAGCGTGCAGTCGCGATTGGATCCCTGCCTCCTCCTGAGCGCACGCCCGCAACTGTGCGGCGACGCTCTCACCAGCCGCTCGGTCGCGTACCAACTCAGCGTCGAACCGCGCCTTGCACTCGGCGATCACGCTGCTGAGGTCTTCAAGCTCGGCGCGGACACCTGCAATCCGCGGGGACAGCAGCAAGTCACGAGCGACCTCGGCACGCAGCCTCAGGATCTGCGCGTCGCGTCGGCTGCGCTCGCGTTCGGACTGCTCCAGGCGCGAGCGCTCGGCCCCAACCTGGGCCTGCAGCTGCGCCCGCCTGTCGGCCGCGGGGCCCTCGTCCGGGGCCGTACGCCGGCGTGCGATTGCCGCATTCAGCCGACGCTGTTGCTCCACCGCTTCGTCGAAGCTGTCCCGTGCGACCCGCTGAGCCACGATCGCCTGTTCGCGCACAGCATCGAGCTCGGATGTCCGGGCGGCGGCGGCCCCGACCTCAGCCCGAGCCGTGTGCTCCGCCTGGACAGCCGCTTCGCTTGCCTTGATCAGCTCCTCACGCCGGTTGCGCTCTGCGAGCACGCGCTCCTCGCCGACCTTGGCTGTCTGCCTCATCTCGCCGCTCAAGCCGGAATACACCCGGCCCGCAGAGGTGACCGCCACCCCGGCGAAGCTGTCAGGGACGGCGCTGACATCGTCAACGACCCAGACACCGCGCAGAAGCTCACGAGCGATCGCTGCCGCCCGACTGTCTCCGGAGACGTAATCGCGAAGCGCCACGGATCCGGAGACCGGTGGAGTCGCAGCGTCAGCGCCGCGCTCGCCGATGTCCCGGAACACGAGGACACGCCCGCCGTCACGACCAGCCCGGTCAAGCAGCGCGCTGGCGGCGGCACGGTCGTCGAGGAGCGCGGCTCCAAGCCTGCCGTCGAGCGCGGCCGCCACGGCCAGCTCGTAGCCGGGCGCGACAGTCAGCTCATCTGCGAGCGAGCTGGCGCCGCCCGGAGCCGTCTGGTGGCTGCGCAGGAACTGGTTTACGGCCGCCAGCTCGCCGCCGACTCGGGCGCTCTCCCGGCGCGCGGTCTCGACCACCCGCTCAGCATCGCGGACGGCCGCTCGCGCGGCCTCGTGCGCGGTCTCCGCCAAGTCACGGGCGCTCTTGGCCTCATCAAGCGCCAGGGCGCGCTGCTGCTCGAGCCCGGCGACCGCTGTCAGCTGCTGTTCGAGCTCGGACAGCTGGCGAGCGAGTTCCGCCTCCCGATCGCGCTCAAGCGCCTCGAGCTCACGGCTCAGCGCGGCGATACGTGCCTCCGCGTCCGGGTCGGGAGTGTCGCCTGCAGCAGCGGCAACGAGCTCCTCGAGCCGCAGCTGCGCGCTGGCAAGTCTGCTCGACACCGTCTGTCCGGCGTCGCCCACCGCGTCAGCCCGGTAGCCAACTCGATCCGCCGCCGATTGTGCCGCGAAGCTTCGCCGCGAGAGCTCCTCCCGGTGGCTGGACCGTGCTGCCAGCGCCTCCTCAGCCTCGCGTCGCCTGATCGCCACGGCCTCCAACTCCTGCTCGACGCGGCCACGTTCCGCTCGCGCCTGCGCTGCCTGCTGTGCCGCGGCCTCGAGCTCAACCCGACGCGAGCGCAGCTCATCGCGCGCCAGCTCCCAGCGGACCTCGAGCGTCTGCCGATGAATACGCTCGTGCAGGTCGGCAGCCTCAGCCTGGCGCTTGAGCGGTTTCAGGCGCGAGCGCGCCTCACGCTCGACATCCAGTGCTCGGTCGAGATTGTCCTGCGTGTGCCCGAGCTTCAGTTGGGCCCGGCGGCGACGCTTGCGGTGCTTGCCAAGCCCGGCCGCCTCCTCGATCAGCAACCGGCGATCGCGCGGTTTGGACGTCACGATCGCCTCCACCCTGCCCTGCGATATGACCGAGTGCATCTCCTTCCCCAGGCCCGTGTCCGACAGCACCTCGATCACATCGATCAGGCGGCATCGGGCGCCCCCAAGGCGGTACTCGCCCTCACCGTTGCGATCCAGCCGCCGCAGGATCGATACCTCAGGGCCGAGCCCGAGCACGCCCTGATCGTCAACCAGCACCAGCTCAACCATCGCGCTACCCGCCGCCTGGCGCCCCGGCGCGCCGCCGAAGATCACGTCCTGCATCGAATGACCGCGCACCGCCATCGGGGACTGCTCCCCGAGCGCCCACAGGACCGCGTCGGTGACGTTGGACTTGCCTGAGCCGTTGGGACCGACGATCACGCTCGTCCCTGGGCCGAATTCGAGTCGCGTCCGGTCGGGGAACGACTTGAACCCCTTCATCGTGATGCTCTTGAGGTACACCCGTTCCTCCTACTGTCCCTTGCCGGCCACGGCCGAGTGCGTCAGCGCCTCTTCGGCTGCCGCCTGCTCGGCGTCCTTCTTGCTGCGACCGACACCGCGGCCGATCTCCTCCTCGCCGATCCGCGCGGCGATTGTGAAGGTGCGGTCGTGAGGTGGGCCGATCTCCCCCACCACGGTGTAGCTCACGAGCGCACCGCGGCGCGCGAGCCGCTCCTGCAGCGCCGACTTGAAGTCGACCGGATGTTCCAGCGCCTCCGCCAGCTCCTGCTGAAAGGCCTCAACAACCGCGTCGGCCACCGGCTGATAGCCGAACTCCAGGTAGCACGCGCCGATTACGGCCTCAGTGATCGACGCCAGCACCCGCTCGGTGGAGACCAGGTTCGGGATGCTGGCTGCCGCGCCCGCCGGCGCCGCAGCAGCAAGCCGCTCTGGCACGCCCAGGCGCTCAGCCACCGCACGGCATGATCGACCGGACACAGTCTGCGCACGGATCTTGGTGAGCTCACCGGCGCCGTAATGACCCGGTTCGAGCAGCGGAAAGATGTGCGAGGTCACCGCCAGCGACAGCACGCTGTCGCCAAGGAACGCGAGCCGCTCATACGAGTCGGCCCGCTTCGGCGTCCACGACGCATGCGTGAACACGGTCTGAGCGAGCTCCGGCGGCAGATCGTCCAGCAGCTCGCGCAGCCGGGCCACCGGTTCGCCTGACTCAACGGATTCAGTTGTCACCGCTGGCGTCGCTCGCGGTTGTGATCCCGCTCGCGAGCACGAACTCCACCGCCTGTCCAACGGTGAGGATCGTCACAGCTTCCTCGTCGGAGATCTTCACGCCGTAGCTGTCCTCGAGCTCCTGAACGAGCGTGTACAGATCGAGCGAGTCCGCGTCCAGATCCTCCCGGAAGCGCGTGGTCTCACTGATCGACGCGGGATCGATCTCGAGCTCGTCGGCCAGATGCGTGCGGACCACGCCAAGAATCTGCTCACGAGTCATGGGCCAGCAACCGTAGCCCCACGCTCGGACGGGGAAACCGGTTCTCCGTCCTTTGCAGCAGCTTCGTCCGGAGACTGACCGCCGGGCCGGCGCAGGGCACCGGCCTCCTCGAGCGCCGCGCGAGTCCGCGCGATCACGTCCTCCTCCACGCCGTGCGCGGCGACCTCCATCGCACGGGCGAACCCCTGGCGCGTGAACCGGCCATGACAGACGATGCCGATCTGGCGCAATCCGAGCATGTACGCGCCCCCGGTCACCTCGGGATCGATCTCCTCGCGCAGGCCCTGAATCGAGGGCTTGAGCAGGAAGCCGCCGACCTTCGCCCGCAGCGAGCGACTGGCCGCGTCGCGCAAGAGGCGCAACGTCTGACCGGATACCCCCTCGATCAGCTTGAGCGCGATGTTGCCGGTGAAACCATCGGCCACCACCACATCGGCGCTGTCCCTGAGAACGTCCGTACCCTCGACGTTGCCGACGAACCGCAGCCCGGCGCCACCGGTGCCGCTCAGTCGGTCGTGGACCTCCTTCAGGTCAGCGGTTCCCTTTTCCGGCTCCTCGCCGTTGGAGAGAAGCGCCACGCGCGGAGAATCGAACCCGAGCACCGCCTGTGCGAATGCGGAGCCCATGTGTGCGAATTGCACGAGGTGCTCAGGACGGCAGCTGACGTTGGCGCCGACATCGAGCAGCAGCAGCGGACGGTTCCCAGGGCGCGGCAACGGCAGCGCCAGCGCCGGACGATAGATCCCGCGGTCGCGCTTGATCAGGAACAGTCCGGCGGCCAGCGCCGGGCCGGTCGAGCCTCCCGACACCAGCGCCTGCGCCCGGCCCTCGGCCACGGCCCTGGTCGCCTGCACGATCGAGGCTTGCGGCGTGGACCTGACTGCGTAGGCGGGATCGCTGGTCTTGGCGATCGACACCGGCGCATCGATCACCTCGACGCCATCGCCGACGGCGGAGATCCGCGATGCATCGGCGTACAGCAGCACGCGCACGCCGCGCGCCGCTGCCAGCGACGCGCCCTGCGCGACCTCTTCGGGGCCGAGGTCGGCTCCGTTGCCGTCAACGGCGAGCGTCACCATCGGTGACTGACGCCTCAGTCGAGCGAGGAGTCGGTGTTGACCACGGTGCGCCCCTTGTAGCTACCGCAGACCGGGCACACACGGTGCGGGAGGCGCGGGCTGTGGCACTGGGGGCACGCGTTCGTCGCGGCGGCGCTGACCTTATGGGTCGAACGGCGCTTGGTCGTGCGTGAGTGTGACTGCTTCTGCTTGGGAACGGCCATGACGGAGGAAAGTAGCAGGCTGCGACCATGGTCAAGGAGTCAGCTGTCCGATTTCAGGACTCAAACTTGATCTCTGACAGCTTCGCCCAGCGAGAGTCTGGCTCAGGGTCATGCTCATGTCCGGGCTCGGCTGCGTTGAGGTCAACCCCGCAAACCGGGCACAGGCCGGCGCAGTCATCGCGACATAGGATCGCCCGCGGTAGGTTCAGCGCCAGAGCGTCGCGCGCCCAGGCGCCCAGGTCGAGCGTTCCCCCTTCAACGTAAGGCGAATCCAACTCCTCACCAGCGCCGGGTTGGGAGATCTCCCTGGCATCGACCTCGTAAGCGGAGTCCGCCGCCTCAAGGCAACGCATGCACGGGCCACACAACGTCGCGTCAAAGCGCAGCCGCAGCGCGTAACCCTCACCGGTGGTCCGAGAGACGTCGAGCCGCGCCGGCACCACGGCAGGCTCGACCACGTAGGTATCGCTTCCAAACTCGAAGGGCTCGACGTGAAGATCCAGGTCCAAGCGCCTGCCCTCGCCGGAGTTCAGGCGCAGACCCTTCAGATCGAAGCTGTCGACTGGGGTGGCCACTTTAATTCAGGTTAGAGGCGCACGCACCACTGGTAAGACCGCCACAACATGCGGCCGGTCGGTCTACTCAGCAGCCCTAAGGCGCCGGGGCGACGGCGCCACAGCCGCGTCGTCGAACAGCGCCCGGGGACGGTCGGATTCCTCGACGGCGACCAGCGCGCGCTCATCGTCGGGCGCGATCCGGACGTCGCGCGCCACCTGCGTGATCTGCTCGACGCTTTCGAGCTCGGCACCACTCGCGACGGCGCCGTGCTCCGCGAACCGACGGGCGCTGGGGAGCACACGTGCCTCATAGGAGCCGACCGCCTCGTTGTACGCCTTGACGGTGCTGTTGAGGCGGGTGCCGAGCGTCGCGACCAGGCCAGAGAGCTTTGCCAGGCGGCCGTGCAATTCGCGGCCCAGCTCGGAGATGACCTGGGCTGACTCAGCGACACGCTCCTGCTGCCAGCCGTACCCGACCGAGTGCAGCAACGCCAGCAGCGTCGTCGGCGTGGCGATCAGCACCCGTCGCGCCATCGCGTCCTCGATCAGCTCAGGGTCGGCCTCCAGTGCGGCACCGTACAGGTGCTCGCCCGGCAGGAACAGCACCACGAAATCAGGCGCCGAGTCCATCCCATCCCAGTAGGCCTTGTCGGACAACTGCTTCACGTGCTTGCGCAACAGCCGTGCGTGCGCCTGAAGGTGCTGAACGCGCGTCTCTTCGTCCGCCGCCTCGTAGGCATCGAGGATCCCCTGCAGTGGCGCCTTCGCATCGACTACCACGTGCTTGCCGCCGGGAAGGTTGACGACCATGTCTGGCCGCAGTACACGCTCGTCGCCATCGAAGCTGACCTGCTCGTTGAAATCGCAGTGCGGGACCATGCCGGCGAGCTCAACGACCTTGCGCAGCTGCATCTGCCCCCACTGGCCACGCGTGTTCGGCTTGCGAAGCGCGGTGACGAGCGCGCCGGTCTCAGTCCGCAGTCGCTCGTTCGCGTCGGTCAGCTGCCGCATCTGCTGGGCCAGCATCCCGCGCGACTCATGGCGCTCCTTGTTCAGCGCCAGCAGCTGCTGGTCGACGCGTTGCAGCTGATCGGACAGGGGCTTCACCATCTCTTCAACCGCCAGCCGGCGCTTGTCGATCTCGCCCTTGGCCTCAGCCTGGCTGGCCTGGAGCTGCGTCCGCGCCAGCTCCGTGAGCTGCTTGACGCTGACGTCCATCGCCTCAGCGCTCATCGCCTTGAACGACGCCGACATCTGTTCCTGCCCCTGCCGCAACGCGCGGATACGTTCGCGCATGATCAGCGCGGTCACACCCGCGCCGACGACAAGACCGACGATCAACCAAACGGCACTCATACCGTCAGGATCGCGCCCACCCCGGACGGAACCGGCGAACGCAGGTTCGGGTCAGGCCCGGGGACCGTCAGGCGACTTCCGCGTGCTCGTCTTTGCCGGCCAGGCGATCACGCCCGCGCTGCACGGCGGCGATGAACTTCGAGAGGTTCACCTCAAGCGTGTTGAGGATCTCGTCCGCGTAATCCTCGGCGCCGAGGCGGATCTCGCGCTCACGGGTGCGGGCGTCCTCGATGATGTCCTCGGCCGCACGTTCGGCCTGCTTGGTGATCTCCTCGTCGGAGACCAGCCGGTCCTGACGCTCGCGGGCCTCCTTGACGATGCGCTCGGCTTCGCGCTTGGCCTCTGCAAGCATCTCCTGGCGCTCCTTCACGATCCAGCGAGCCTGCTTGATCTCTTCAGGGATCGTTGCGCGCATCTGGTCGAGGATGTCGTAGATCTCTTCCTTGTCCACGCGCACCTGGTCCGTAAGCGGCATCGGCTTAGCGTTGTGAACGAGATCGTCAAGTTTGTCGATCAGTACGAGTACGTCCATCGCGATCCTCTGTTTCGTCAGCGGCTGACGCGTTCCTTCAAGGCTTCGGCGACCGCTTCCGGCACCAGACCCTCGATCCGCCCGCCGAACGTCGCCAGCTCCTTGACACCGCTGGATCTGATGAAACTGTACTTCGCCGACGCCATCAAGTAAACGGACTCGATGTCCGGCGCCTGCACGCGGTTGAGCTGGTTGAGCTCAAGCTCGTACTCGAAGTCAGAGATCGCTCGGAGCCCGCGGACGATCGCCTTGGCGCCGTGCGCCCGCGCAAAATCCACGGTCAGCACGCTGAACGGCTCGACCACGACATTGCCCAGGCTGGCCGTGGCGTCCTTGATGAAGGCCACGCGCTCCTCTGCGGTGAACAGCGTTGAGCCCTTGCGCATCGGCAGGTTCACCACCGCCACGATCACCGTGTCGAACATTGCGGAGGCCCGCGAGATCACGTCCAGGTGGCCGTTGGTGACCGGATCGTAGGAGCCGGGACAGACTGCGATTCGGTTATCAGGCGCCATGGATTCTGATCAGCGTGTCTCCGTACCTGCGCTCCCGCAGGAGCGGCAGCTCCAGCTCCAGAGGTGCACGCCGGTCGCTCTCGGCCACAACCCTGGCCTGCACTGACAGGATGGGTGGCAGCGCGCGCGACAGCTCCGCACCCAGGGAGCTCGCCAGACGGTATGGGGGGTCAAGAAAGACAAGATCGTATTCGCGCCCGGCGATCGGCGTGCAAGTGAGCGCCCGCGGAGCCGACATCTGGAGGACCTCGGCCTGCAGGCCGAGGTCCGAAAGGTTGCGCTTCACGACCGTCACGGCGGCCGTGTCGGAGTCGACGAATGTCACCGCCGCCGCGCCTCGTGAGAGCGCCTCGATCCCCAGGGCGCCCGACCCAGCGAACAGATCGAGCACCCGCGCACCCTCAACCGAGGCGAGAATCGAGAACAGCGCCTGTCGTACCCGATCTGAGGTCGGCCGGGTGGCTGAGCCGCGCGGAGCGTGCAGCACCCGACCGCCATATGTGCCGGCGACGACCCTCACGCCAATATCTGTGGCAACGCCGACGCAAGCAGAGTGTGCTCGGGTTCTTCGAGTTTCGGGTCTGAGTCCAGCAGCGCGCGCGCATCCAGCGCCGCGCGCTCGAGCAACTCGGCGTCCTCCGGCAGTTGCGCGAACCGGTGTTGCGCGTTGTGTCCAGATTGACGCGTACCCGCGAGCTCGCCGTGACCGCGCAGCTCCAGGTCGATCTCGGCCAGCCGGAAACCGTCTGACTCGCGGGCCAGAGCCTGCAGGCGGCGTGAATCCCGGCGACCGAAGAGCAGGCACAGCGACGCGTGTTCGCCACGACCGATGCGGCCACGCAACTGATGAAGCTGCGAGATCCCGTAGCGGTCAGCGTCCTCGATCAGCATCACGGTCGCGTTCGGGACGTCGATGCCAACCTCGATCACGGTCGTCGCCACCAGAATCTGCGCGCCACCGACCCCGCCGGCGACGAACCTTGCCATCGCCTCCTGCTTCTCGGCTGGGCGCATCTGGCCGTGCATCAACACGACCTCGTAGTCCCTCAGCGGCCCCTGTCTGAGCCGCTCGTACTCCGAGGTTGCGGCCCGCGCCTGCAGCACTTCGGAGTCCTCGACCAGCGGACAGACGACAAACGCCTGGCGACCCCGGTCAACCTCCTCGCGGATCCGCGTGTAAGCGCGCTCGCGCTCGGCGTCGCTGGCACAGACGTGCGTGACGATCGGCTGACGACCGCGCGGCAGCTCACGCAACAGGGTCATGTCGAGGTCCGCGTAGTGGCTGAGCGCCAATGTGCGCGGGATCGGCGTGGCTGTCATGTGGAGCTCGTGCGGGCTCGGCCGGGCAGCGCCGGCAGCGGCGAGCGCCGCCCGCTGCCCAACACCGAATCGGTGTTGCTCGTCGATGACGACCACCGCGAGACGGTCAAACACCACGGTGTCCTCGATCAGCGCGTGAGTGCCCACGATCAGCGCGAGCTCGCCGCTACCGAGCTTCGCAAGCAGGTCTGCGCGCCGACGACCAGGTGTTGACCCGGTGAGCAGGCCGGCGCTCACCGACTGAGACCCCAGCAGCCCCTGGAGAGTCTGAAAATGCTGCTCCGCGAGCGTTTCGGTGGGCGCCATCAGCGCCGCCTGGTGGCCGTGCTCGACCGCACGCAGCATCGCGTAAACCGCGACGACGGTCTTGCCCGAGCCGACCTCCCCCATCAGCAATCTCTGCATCGGTTGGCTCCGCGCCAGGTCGCCGTCGATCACCTCGAGGGCAGCTCGCTGGTCACCTGTAAGTGGGAACGGCAGTTCCTGTTCTAGCCAGCGCGCAGTTAACTCACGGGGACCGGCGAGCGGCGGCGCCGTCGCCCGCGCGGCGCGGTCGCGGCGACGCAACTGCAGGGCCAACTGATCGAGCAGCAGCTCCTCGAACGCAAGCCGACGCCGGGCCTCGTCCACGTCGACGTCGCGCTCGGGAAAGTGCGCCGCGCGCAATGCCCCCGGACGATCGAGTAGGCGTTCCCGCCGGCGCAACGCGGCCGGCAGCGGCTCCACGAAGTCATCGAAATTGGCGGAGTGCTCCTGCACCAGCGCCAGAATCTGCGTGGAGGAGAGTCCGTCAGTCGCCGGATAGTGGGCGACGCCGAGTTCACTGTCGGCGGCGGCTTGCTGCCCGCCGCCGCCCGCTGCGGCCTCTGCGGTCGGCGCATGCCCCTGCACCGTGAAGCGCCCGCGACCGTCGGCCTTCCCGTGCAGCATCACCGTGGTCCCGGCGGGATAACGGTCGACCAACCACGGCTGGTTGAAGAAGGTCACGCGCAGGCTGCCGCCGGCGTCGGCGACGGTTGCCTCGACCAGCGGCCGCATGCCACGCCGACGCACCGGTCGCGCTGCGATCCGCTTGATCTCGACGACGATCGTGGCCGTCTCGCCGGCAATCAGCTCGCTCACCGATCGCGCCTCACGCCGGTCCCGCGGCAGGTGTTCGAGCAGGTCAGCGACGCTGTGCAGGCCGAGCGCCTCAGCACCCTGAGCGGCCTTTGCGCCGTGGACGCGCAGTGGGCGCTCGAGTTGCAACGGCGAGGGATAGCGGATCGGGGCGGCAGCCAGCTCCTCGGGCGTCAGGTCTGTGGCGGTTGCAAAGGCTCTCGGCATCTCGTAACGATCCGGTTGCACAGCTTGACCGTTTCGGCGGTCGGCCTACGATTCAGGGCATGACTGACCGGATCGTCTACGTCTCGAGGGTGACACGGCTGCCGCTGCTGGCGGCGGACGGGTCTGACGTCGGCCATGTTGTCGATGTCGTGCTCGATATGGGCGGGCGTCCACCGCGTGTGAACGGCTTCGTGATCGGCAGCCTGCAACGCCGGAGGGTGTTCGTCGGTGCGGGGCGCGTCGGCGAGATCGACACGCGCGGAATGCGACTGCGCCGCGGTGCGATCAACCTGCGTCAGTTCGAGCTTCACGACGGTGAAAAGCTCGCCGTCGGCGAACTGTTGGGCCGGCGGCTGAATGGCCGTCGCGTGGTGGACATCGGCCTGCAACCGGCGCCGGAGCCGTTCGCCTGGGAGGTTGCGACGGTTGCGCTCGGCGTCGGCCGCCGCATGCCCGGCCGTAAGCGCACTCCCGAGGTGATCGACTGGAGCGAGGCCGGCGAGCTCTTCGCCGAGCAGCGGCCCGTCGACCGACAGGCCGCCACGCTCGGCAGCCTTCACCCGGCTGAGATGGCCAACGAGATCCGCAGCATGCCGCTCAGTCGCCGGCGGCTGCTGGCGGAGGCGCTCGAGGATGACCGCCTGGCGGACCTGCTCGAGGAGATGCCCGAGGATGAGCAGGTGCGGCTGATCGAGGGCCTCGACCCGGAGCGCGTCGGTCGCGTGCTCGACGAGATGGAGGCCGATGACGCTGCTGACCTGCTCGGCGAGTTGTCGTTGAGCGAGCAGGAGCAACTGCTCGCCGCGATGGATCCCGAAGAGGCTGAGAGCGTTCGCCGCCTGTTGATCTACAAACCTGACACGGCCGGCGGGCTGATGACGCCGGAGCCGATCATCCTCGCGCCGACCGCGACGGTGTCGGATGCGCTGGCGCACGTTCGCAACCCGGATCTCCCGGTCCCGCTGGCGACCCAGGTGTTCGTCTGCCAGCCGCCGCTCGAGACGCCAACGGGCCGGTTCATCGGCGTCGTCGGCATGCAACGGCTGCTGCGCGAATCGCCGTCCAAGCCGCTCGGGCGCTGCATCGACGAGGACTGGGATCCGGTCCGGGCCGATGCGTCCGACCGTGAGGTGGCCGGGCGGCTTGCCGCCTACAACGTCGTCGCGCTCCCGGTCACCGATGAATCCGGCCGCCTGCTCGGAGCAGTGACGATCGACGACGTCCTCGACCGCGTCCTGCCGCAGGGCTGGCGCACCACCCATGCCACCATCTGAGTCCACACAGAAACCCGATACACCTCACTTATGGCGCGCAAGGACGACCTCAGCACCCCCCGCGGCTCCGGCGGCGGCAGCGGCTATGACTCCGACGCTTTCGCACGCTGGGCGGAGTCGGTTGCGCGGTTCTTCGGGACCGGCCGCTACCTGGCGATGCAGTCGATCTTCGTGGTCGTCTGGATCGGGCTCAACGCCTTCCTGGCCCTGGACCAGGGCAAGAAGCACGCGTTCGATCCCTACCCGTTCATCCTCCTGAACCTCGTGTTCTCAACCCAGGCCGCGTACGCCGCCCCGCTGATCCTGCTAGCCCAGAACCGACAGGCGGACCGCGACAAGGAGGAGATCGAGCGCGACCGCGAGACCAACGGGCGCTCGCTGGCCGAGGCGGAGTTCCTCGCTCGCGAGATCGCCGAGGTGCGGATTCTGCTCGAGCAGAAGGCTGATCGCGAGGATCTGATCGCACCGATCGAGCAGCTCACACACGCGATCGAGCGGCTGCAGGGCGTCAGTTTGGTCGACGACGACTCCGACGAGACCGAGGCTGACTATCCGAACTGACGGTGGCCACTCACTCTGCGCACAGCAGCCACCAGTAGCTCGCCTGCCCGCCGTCTGAGAGCTCCAGTTCCACCTCGTCGTCGACGAGCGCCCGCACCGCCTGGTCATCGAGCGGCGCCTCGAGCCCGCGCAGACATGTGACGAGCTCAGCGTCACCGGCCAGTTGGCCGATGACCTCGCGTAGCGTCCGGTCCGGTTCGCCCCAGACGATCAGCTCATCATCGACGAAGCCGATCGCCTCACCTGCGCTGAAACGGCCCTGGGCATCATCGCGTGCGGCCGGTGCGACCGCACCCGTGCGCAGCTCGTCGAGGATCTCCGTCATCGCTGCGGCGTTATCGGCGGCGCTGCGGGCAGGATCAAGCGCGACGGCCGCCGTGAGTCCCGCCTGAAGCGAGCGCGACGGCACCACCGCGACGTGTTTGTCCGATAGTTCGGCGGCGCGTTCCGCAGCCATGAACACATTCGTGCTATTGGGAAGCAGAACGACGTGCTCTGCCGGCACGGCGTGGATCGCGGCGAGCAGGTCATGCGTTGAAGGGTTCAGGGTCGGGCCACCATCGAGCGCGGCGACACCGAGACCGTTGAACAGTTCGCGGAATCCCTCGCCGGTGGCCACGGCCACAGCGCCGCAGAACGCCTCAGCGCCCACACCGACGCCGGACACGGAGGACGGCCCTGCCAGGCGCGCCTCGCGCTCGGCGACCTGTTCGCTCATGTCGGCGATGTCGATGCGAGAGATGCTGTGCGGCGCGAACAAAGCCATCGCCGCTTCGGGCGTGTCCGTGTGCACGTGGACCTTGAGCGTTGAGCGGTCACCTACGACCAGCACCGAGTCGCCCAGCCCTTCGAGCGCGGGTATGTAGCTGCGCTGCTCGAGCTCGTCGCCGGTCACCGCGAAGTTGGTGCAGTAGCGGAAGCTGGTGGACGCGTGCTGAGGGTGGGTGATCCTGGCGGGCGCGTAGTGCTCGATCTGGATCGTCTCGGTACCGCGTAGCGCTCCGACCATGCCCGCCAGGGCAACTGTCAGTCCGTAGCCTCCGGCGTCGACGACGCCCGACTCACGCAGCACTGGGAGCAGGTCAGGACCGCGGTCGACCGATTGGCGGCCGGCCTCGAGCGCCCGCTCCATCACCTCGGCTGCCAGTGAATTCTGCTCGGCAACGGTTGCGTCGGGCCCCAGGCGCGTATCCGGCATGTGAGCGAGCTCGGTCGCGACCCTGGTCGCCATCTCGCGCACCACGGTCAGGATCGTTCCCTCCGCGGGGTCACGTACGGAGCCGTACGCCTGGTCGGCAGCGTGCGCCAGGGCGGCACCGATCAAAACCGGATCGATCAGTTCGCCGGGGCGGCTGATCAGCTCCTCGGCGGCGCCGCGGATCAGCTGCGACAGGATCACGCCCGAGTTACCGCGTGCGCCAAGCAGCGCCGCGCGCGCCACCGAGCTGACGATCTCGTCGCGGCCGATTTCATCCAGCGTGTGCTCCTCTGACGCGCCGAGTACGCGGTCCAGCTCCTCCAGCACCGCCCGCATGGTGAGGACCATGTTGTCGCCCGTGTCGCCGTCCGCGACCGGGAACACGTTCAGGTCGTTGACCTCCTGGCGCCGGGCTTCGAGCGCGACGAGACCCGCCTCCACCAGCGAGCGGAAGCGAAGAATCGCAGGATCACTCATGCGCGGCGAGGACCGCAGCCCTAACGGGCTTTGGTCACTTTGCCGGCCTTGAGGCAACGCGTGCAGACATACACGCGACGCGGCGTACCGCTGTCGTCGATGCGGACGCGCTGGAGATTCGGATCGAACCGACGATTGGTGGCAACCATCGAGTGGCTGCGGGAGTGGCCGAAGGATGGACCCTTGGCGCAGACGTGACAGACTTTTGACATACGGCGGTCGAGTATACGCACTCCGGATTGACTTGCCGGAGGGCGCCGGAGAGGATGTCCGCCGGAACCGTTTCGAGCGGTTCTAGCGCGTCTCGATCACCACGTTGGTCGCTTTGACCACGGCAGTGGCACTCACACCTGGATTCAGACCGAGGTCGTCAGCAGCCTCTCGCGACATCAGCGATACGACCCTGTACGGCCCACAGACGAGGTCGATCTGCGCCATCACCTCATCGCGCTTGACAGCCACAATCACACCGGCGAGATGATTGCGGGCGCTCGACCGCCCGCTTGCGCCGCGCTCGTGCAGGAGCTTCGACAGCTCCAGGGAGGACATATAACGGCGATTTCCACGCCGCTCGAAGTTCACGCGTCCCGCGCGTTCCCACCGTCTCAGCGTGTCGACGCTGACCCCGAGCGCCGCCGCGGCCGCGCCGATCTGGATCAGGTCCTCCATGTTTGCTGCTGATGGTTCAGTGCTCAATTTCCGCCCTTCAGACCGAGAAGCCGGCCTTGTGCGAACGCTCAGACAGCTCGCGCTTGACCGCGAGTGACGCCAGCGCCGCGTCGACGGCATGGCGTCCGGTGTCGCGCTTGCTCCCGCCCTTGACCCGGGCCCGTGCCTGCTCGGCGGTGTCCACCGTGAGAACGCCGAAGCCCAACGGTATGCCGGTGCGCAACTGCACATCCTGCAGCCCACGGGCGGTCTCCGTACAGACGTAGTCGTAGTGATCGGTCTCACCGCGAATCACGGCACCGAGCGCGATCACGGCCGCGTAACGGCCGCTCTCAGCCGCGTAACGGCTGATCAGTGGCAGCTCGAACGAGCCTGGCACCTCGAAGCGATCGACGTCGGTGATGCCGGCCTCCCCAAGCGCGTCGCGTGCGCCCTCCTCGAGCGCATCCGCGAACTCAGCGTAGAACCGCGCGATGCACAGCGCCACCCGCTCGTCACCTGGCATCGTCAGCCTCCCGCCGCTCGCGGGCCGCCTCGTCCCGCTCCTGCTCGTCATGGAGCATCTCGTCGTCGAGCGCCAACCCCTGGTGATGGAGCATATGGTCGAGCTTGTCACGCTTGGTCCGCAGGTATGCCTGGTTGTGCGGGTTCGCCTGGTGGACGATCGGTATCTGATCGGTCACCTCCAGTCCGTGACCTGACAGCCCAGAGATCTTCTTAGGGTTGTTGGTCAGGATCCGGATGCTGGTCAAACCAAGGTCGACCAGGATCTGCGCACCGATGCCGTAATCCCTCAGATCAGCCGGGAGTCCGAGGCGCAGGTTGGCCTCCACCGTGTCGAGGCCCTCCTCCTGCAGCTTGTAGGCGCGCAGCTTGTTAAGCAGGCCGATCCCACGCCCCTCCTGACTGAGGTAGAGCAGCACCCCTGTGCCCTCCTCCTCGATCATCGCCAGCGCCGACTCCAGCTGCTCGCCGCAGTCGCAGCGCAGTGAGTGGAACACATCACCGGTCAGGCATTCGGAGTGCACACGCACGAGCACGTCCTTGCCGCCGTCGACGTCGCCCTTGACCAGTGCGACATGGTGCTTGCCGTCCAAGAGCTGTCTGTATCCGTACGCCTCGAACTCGCCGAAAGCCGTCGGCAGCCGCGTGGATACGACTCGCTCGACCAGTTTCTCGGTGCGGCGGCGATGTGCGATCAGGTCGGCGATGCTGATCATCCTCAACCCGTGCTTCCAGCAGTACGCCTCGAGGTCCGCACCGCGAGCCATCGACCCGTCCTCATTCTGGATCTCACAGATCACGCCCGCAGGGTTCAACCCAGCCATACGCGTCAGATCGACCGAGGCCTCGGTGTGGCCTGTGCGCTCGAGCACACCACCATCCTTGGCTCGCAACGGCCTCACGTGGCCGGGCTTGACGATGTCACCAGGTCCCTTGGTCGGATCGATCGCCACCTGCATCGTGTGAGCCTGGTCCTGGACCGAGATGCCGGTCGTGACCCCCTCGCGAGCTTCGATCGTGACCGTGAATGGGGTTTCATGGGCCGACTCGTTCTTGAGCGTCATCAGTTCCAGATCCAGTTCTTCGCAGCGCTCTGCTGTCAAAGTCAGGCAGATCCAGCCGCCGGCCTGGCGCTGCATGAAGTTGATCGCGTCGGGCGTGACGAACTGCGCGGCCATCACCAGGTCGCCCTCGTTTTCGCGGTCCGCGTCATCGACGACCACGATCATCTTGCCCTCCGCGATGTCTTCGAGCGCCTCTTCGATCGTCGCAAATGGGGTTCTGACGGCGCTCATGCCGCGGTCCTTCCAGACATCAGTCTCTCGATGTATTTGGCCAACACGTCAACCTCCAGATTGACCGTCATGCCCGGCTCCGCGCCTCCGAGATTCGTGCGCTCGAGCGTTTCAGGAATGAGTGAAACGGTAAATGATCGGTCGTCCAGGCCGGTGACGGTCAGCGATACACCGTTGACCGTCACCGATCCCTTGTGTACTACGTAACGCAGAAGTTCGGGCGTTGCCGAGATCGTCACTCGTCGTGAGAAGCCGTCGGAACGGACGTCCGTGACCGAGCCGACACCATCGACGTGGCCCTGAACCATGTGGCCGCCAAGCCGGTCGCCGGCGCGCATCGCGAGCTCGAGATTCACCGGACTGTCCTCTCCAAGCTCGGCCAATGAGCTCAGCATCAGCGTCTCGTTCATCACATCGGCGTTGAACCCGTCCTCTGCGACGTTCGTCGCGGTCAGGCACACGCCGTTGACTGCGATCGAGTCGCCTTCGCTGAGTTCCGCCGCAAGCGCACTCGACACCCGAAGTCGCACGCCGTCAGCGGAGCGTTCGACATCGACGACCCTGCCGAGATCAGCCACCAGCCCCGTGAACACCTTCACCACTCCCGGATTCGAGCGGTGACCAGCAGATCCTCGTCGACCCGCTGGCAGTCAAGCGTCCGCAGCCGCACGGCGTCGGATACGGCCTCCACACCATCGCTTTCGAGCGGGTCTCGTGCCGTTCGTCCGCCGAGCACAAGCGGCGCGATGAACAGCCGCATCTCATCGATCTCGCCGGCATCCAGAAATGTGCCTGCGAGCCTCGGCCCGCCCTCGAGCAGGATCGAGGTAACGCCGTCGGCTCCCAGCTGCCCGAGTGCAGCCCGTAGCCGCGCAGGCTCATTCTCACCGCTGGCGCAGATCACGTCGACCCCGCGAGCCACCAGTGCGTCGACTGCGGCACGCGGCGCCGCACGAGACACGACGACGGTCAACGGTGCGGTGGCGGCGTCGTCGAGCAGTCGCGAACTCAGTGGCAGCTTCGCGAGCGAATCGAACACGATGCGTCGCGGCTGGCGCCCGGCGAGCATCGTCGACTCCGACCCTCCGATTCGAGCGGTCAGCGCTGGGTCATCCGCCAGAGCGGTGCCGATCCCGACCGCCACCGCATCGCTCGCGGCGCGCCACTCGTGGGCGAGCTGACGGCTGCGGTCTCCTGATATCCACTTCGAGTCACCGCTGCCGGTGGCAACCTTGCCGTCCAGGGACATCGCCGACTTGAACAGAACCCAGGGTCTGCCCGTGCGGGCATGTTTGCGGAACGGCTGGTTCTGCAACCTCGCGCGCTCCGCGAGCTCGCCGCCCGCCATGTCCACCTCAATGCCGTCGTCACGCAGGATCCCGAGCCCGCGACCGGAAGCGTGCGCAGACGGATCATCCGCAGCCACCACGACCCGGCCGATTCCGGCCTGCCTGATGGCGTCGGTGCAGGGTGGCGTCCGGCCGTGGTGGCAGCACGGCTCGAGCGATATGTAGATCGTTGCGCCGCTGAGATCCTGGTCGCCCGCCGAGCGGATCGCCTCAACCTCTGCGTGTGGCCCGCCGACCTCCCGGTGGAAGCCCTCGCCGACGACCTTCCCGTCGCGCACGATCACGGCGCCGACGTGCGGATTCGGGCTGACGTGGTTGCCGCCCAGTTCCGCCAGGTCGATCGCGCGCTGAAGGTGACGGCTGTCTGTATCGGTGTTCACGGACACCTTTCCGAGGATAGGTCGACTCAACTGACCGGCCAGGCAGCGGCGGCGATCTGCTCGAACGCCGCAGCAGGATCATCAGTTCCGAAGATCGCCGATCCGGCCACGAGCAGGTTGGCGCCGGCGGCGGCGACGCTCCGGGCGGTGTCCGAGTTGATACCGCCGTCGACCTCGACTGCGATCGCCTCCGGCAACATCGCCCGTAGCTCTCGCAGTTTCTGCAACGAATGCCCGATCAGCGTCTGATTACCCCAACCCGGGTTGACGCTCATGCAAAGTGCAACGTCGAGCACGCCGGCGGCGGCGACGTCCGCGAGCGCGCTGACCGGCGTGGCGGGGCAGATTGCCGCGCCGGCTGTGCATCCGCCCTCACGCACCGCCTGCAGCGCGTAATGCACGTGAGAGGTCGCCTCGACGTGGATCGTGATGCTGTCCGCCCCGGCAGCGACGAAGTCCGCCACCTGCAGTTCGGGACGCTCGATCATCAGATGCACGTCGACGATCGCGCCGGCCGCATGGATCCGGTCACCGAGCGCAGCGATCACGTTCGGACCGAACGTGATCGGCGGCACGAAGTGGCCGTCCATGACATCCACGTGGATCACTCGTGCTCCGACCGCGAGCACCTCGTCCACCTGGGAGCCGAGCCGCGCGAAATCGGCCGACAGGATCGACGGTGCAACCCGTCGTGAGCCGAGGATCTCAGCGTCGCTCAATGTCTCGGACCTCTCACAGGACCTTCAGCATGCTGCCCTTGCAGTGGTTGCACTGCACGATCGCGGTCGTCGACATCCGCACGATCGTCGAGTGTTCGCCGCAGTTGGGGCAGACCGACTGGAGCTCGTAGCGACTCATGCAGTACAGGCACCGGTATCGGCCGGGAGACGCGCTGGGCCGTAGCCACGGCTCGTGACAGTTCGGGCACTCAGGCCCCATGATCGCCTGCACATCATCCACTTTTCCAACTCTAAACGACCTCAGTCGGAACGCCGCAGCCTTGCAATGAAGAAGCCGTCGGTGCAGTCGGTGCTCGGCAGCAGTTGCCAGCCGTGCTCGCATGAGAAATCCAGATGCTCGGCCAGGAAGCGGTCGACCACCCCCTCTCCCTCGGCTTGACTGATCGTGCAGACTGAGTACGCAAGCGTACCGCCGCTGAGCAGACGTGCCGCACCGCTTCGCAGCAGCTCCCCCTGTTTGCCGGCGAGCTCGTGGATCTCGGCCCGCCGCGGCTGCCAACGCAAATCAGGCCGGGCCTGCAGAGTGCCCAACCCGCTGCACGGCGGGTCCACGAGGACTCGGTGGAACTCTCCGACGTCGCCCGGCTCGCGGGCGTCGGCCTCCACGACCCTGACGTTGTCCGCCCCCATCTGCCTGCACGTCTCAGCAAGCGCCCGCGCCCGCCCCGGATGAACCTCGATGGCGACAACCTCACCCTGGCCGGCCATCAGCGCCGCCAGATGTGTCGTCTTCCCGCCCGGCGCCGCACACAGGTCCAGCACCCGCTCTCCCGCCTGCGGCGCCAGCACCCGCGCGACCGCCGCCGACGCTCGTGACTGCGGCATCAGCGCGCCGCCTTTGAACAGCTCAGAACCGAATGCGTCGAACGGCCCGTCAAGCACCAGCATTTCAGGCAAATCGGGCAAGCCGGGCTGGCCATCCCATTCAGGCGCCGAACGAGCCGCGCTGCCCGCTCGCAGCGCGGCTTTCACCTGCTCAGGCGTGGCCCGCAGGCCGTTGACCCGGATCGCGCTCTCCGCCGGTGTGTTCACGCTCTGAAGCAACGCTCGGGCCCGCTCCGGTCCGAGCTCTCGCCACCACATCTCCGCGAGCCAGTCGGGGACCGACTGCAGGATCGCGGCGTGCTCGGGCGTCAGGTCATCGAGTTTGGCCAGCCGCTGCTGACCCTCGCGTCCGGCGCGCCGCAGCACGGCGTTAACGAGCTGGGCGCCACCGCGGCTTGACTCCTTGGCGAGCTCGACGCTCTCGTTCACGGCGGCATAGTCACTGATGCCGCCCAGAAAGAGGATCTGAAATAACCCGAGTCGCAGAGCGGCCAACACCGCGGGATCCAACCCTGACAGGGGTCGCGAGACGAAGGCCGAGAGCACGTGGTCGAGGGTGCGCTTTCGCTGTACGGTGCCGTACGCGATCGTCATCGCCAGCGCCCGGTCGCGCTGATCCAGTTCGACGGCCGCTGAGTGCAGCGCTCGGTCGGCGAACGCGCCCTGCTCGAACACACGCCGGACGACGGTGTAGGCGGCTCGCCGTGACGGCGTCACGGTCATCGCTTGATGCCTCGCTCGTAATCGGCGAACGACATCCGGCGCTTGCCGGGAGGCTGCACGGTCAGCAGCTGCAGATGATCACCGTCGGCGCGCGCCTGCCAGACACCCAGGCGTGTGCCGTCGGGCTGCTCCAGGTAGGCGCCGATGTGCGGGCTCAGCGCGCGCACGCGCCGTGCTTGCGCGGCAGCCGACTCAGATGGATCGAGGCGGCGATCGCCCGCGGTCAGCTTGTCCGCATATGTCGCCCCGGCCTCATCCTGTTCGACGAACCGCACCTGCCCCAGCTCATCCAGGGCCCGCACGAGCAGCTCGCCGCCGACGCCCTCCAGCTTCGCTGACAAGGTTCCAAAGTCGTCGTCAGGACCGATTGCGACGCGACCCTGTAGGCAGATCGGGCCACTGTCCAACCCGGCTGTCAGCCGCATGATCGTGACGCCGGTCTCCACGTCCCCGGCGAGAATCGCACGCTCGATCGGCGCTGCGCCACGCCAACGCGGCAGCAGCGACGGGTGCACATTCAGGATCGGGACGTCCGATAGCAGTGG
Source organism: uncultured Conexibacteraceae bacterium (assembly GCA_963844665.1). Taxonomy (GTDB): domain Bacteria; phylum Actinomycetota; class Thermoleophilia; order Solirubrobacterales; family Solirubrobacteraceae; genus Palsa-465. The sequence goes on along the minus strand of CAWJPB010000002.1, from coordinate 372,953 downwards.
CTCCCTGATCAGCGCGCCGAACGCGCAAACACACAGGACCTCTGGCCTGGACTCGTCAATCCGTGCGCGCGCCTCATCGGAATTGACGGACTCCGGCTGGTAGACATCGAGTCCGAGCTCCCGCGCCACCTCGACGGTCGGTGGCCGGGTGAGCTTGCGTCCCCGACCCCTGAGACTGTCGGGGCGGCTTACGACCAGCGCCGGCCTGTGTGGAGAGTCGTTCAGACGCCGCAGCACCGCACCCGCGAAGGCGGAGGTGCCGAGGTAAACGGTCCTCACCCGGATCGCTGCTGTTCCTGCCACTCGCGCAGACCCCGCATGGCCTCCTTGCGCTGGTCGCGAGCTGTGCGATCCAGGATCAACACACCATCAAGGTGGTCCATCTCGTGCTGGATTACACGCGCCTCGAGCCCGGAGGCCTCGACCACGATCGGCGCGCCGTACTCATCCTGTGCGCGCACGCGGACATGCACCGGGCGTTCCACCTCCACGTGCACGGAGGGCAGACTGAGGCAGCCTTCCTCCGCGATCTCATCCTCCTTCGAGGACCATTCGATCACGGGGTTCGCGAGCGCAGCTAGCGGAGCATCGCCGCTGACGCGGTAGACCAACAGCCGGTGCAGGACGCCGACCTGCGTGGCGGCCAACCCGATGCCAAGTGCGTCGTCCATCAACAGGCCCATGCGTTGCACCTCTTCGCGGAAAGCCTCATCGAAGTGCTCGACCGGCCGCGCCTTGGTCTTGAGGATCGGGTCGCCGAACTTGCGCACATGCGCCAGCGCTGCATCGCGGCGCGCCGCCACCTGCGGGTCAACGGTGGGCTCGGCGTCGAAACCGCCGGCAGCGTCCTCATCGTGCGCCTGCGAGAGCGGCTCCTGATCTTGAATCTCACCGATGGCGTCGGTCACAGCACCAGTCTAATGGCCATTCCGACCCCGGAGCATCGGGGGGCCTTGCGATGCCAATTCGTGGTTGTATCGTTTCGATATCGCCGCGATACAGCCGGAAAACCCACTCCAGGAACACCCCGCGTCGCTTCTGCTGCGAGCTCTGCGCACGCTCTCTCAGGAGGATCAGGACGCGGTTCTGATCATGCTGTTTGGAGGTCACGCGGGTTCAGACGGCCGCTCGTTCGGACAGGTGGCGGATCCCGTTGATGACCCGGCCTGGGAAGCCGCTGTCCGGCGCGGAGACTCGCAGCGGAGGGCGATATCCGCATTCACCGGCTTGGAACCACCGGAGTCGAATGTGAAGGTGGTACCGATCCGATTTCCAGCAGACGTACACGCGCAGCTGAAAGCGTGGAGCAGCGAACACCACTTCCCGATGGCCGCCGTTGTCCGCGGTTTGGTGGAGCGTTTTCTCGAGTCGCAGGGTATGCCGCGACCGTGAGCGCTACTGCGGATCGACGTCGACGCTCAGCGCAACGTCGCGGTGAACGCGCTCGGAACTGACCGCTGCGACTGCAGCGCCGACAGCGGCGATGGCCGCCGCGCGATCGGCAGCCTTGACGACCAGCTGGGAGCGCGCCTTTCCGCGCAGCATGAACAGCGAGGCGGGGCCGAGCACCGCCATGCCCCGCGCGGCCGTCTCTGTGGTCATGATCCTGTCTCTCACCGCGGATGCGGCTTCGTGGACTGAGCCGGCATCGAGCGCAGCACAGATGACGCGGACCAGCGTCGTAAAGGGCGGGTAGGCGAGCGCCTTGCGTCGTCGCAGTTCCCCGCGCAGAAATGTCTCCGAATCATGGTCGGCCGCGAGCACGATCGGGCGTGCGGCCGGTTCCATCGTCTGCACCAACACTCGACTGCTGGTGCCGCGCCGAACCACTCCCCCGCGCCCGGTCCGCCCGGCCAGCTGGGTGACGAGCGCGAACGTTCGCTCCTCGGCACGGAAGTCAGGAAAGCGCAGTGTCTGGTCGGCATCGACCACCACTCCGAGCCCAACGTCGGCGAAGTCGTGGCCCTTGGCGACCATCTGCGTTCCGACCAGAACCCCGCTCGACGCCGCATGGAAACGTTCGAGGATCTGCGCGCGGGCATCCAGTCCGGTGGCGTCGGCGTCGAGTCGCAGGACCGGAAAACTCGAATCGGCGAGCGCGGTTGCCAACTCGTGCTCGACGCGCTCAGTGCCGGCGCCGTGCCTGGCCACGGACACCGAGCCGCAGTCAGGGCACGTTGACGGGATCCGTTCGCGATGGCCGCAGTGGTGGCAGGCCACGACACCGTTCGATCGATGGAGCACCAGCGCGACCTCACAGTTCGGGCACATCCAGACGCGGCCACACGAGCCGCACGACAGAAAGTTCGACCACCCGCGACGGTTGAGCAGCACGATCGCCTTGCCACCCTCGCGCTTGCAATCCGCCAGCGCCAGCCGCGTATCCGGATGCAGCGGGTTATGAAGCCCGCGCATGTCGAGGATGTCCACATGCGGCATCGGCCGGCCGTCGACTCGCTCGGCCAGCCGTAACCGGTTTGACCCGAGCACGGCCTCCGGGCGCGGTGTGGCACTGCCGGACAGCAGCACTGCACTGTGGTCGCGCGCCCGCTGGCGCGCGACGGTCCTTGCGTCATAGCGTGGATCGCTCTCGTGCTTGTAGGAGCTCTCGTGTTCCTCGTCTACGACGATCAGTCCGATGTCCTGCAGCGGTGCGAATACTGCCGAGCGAGCGCCGACACACACCCTCGCCTCACCGCGGGCAAGGCGCAACCACTCGTCATAGCGTTTGCCGACGCTCATGCCGGAGTGCATCACGGCAACGATGTCCCCAAATCGTGCCTGAAACCGTGCGAGCGCCTGCGGCGTCAACGCGATCTCGGGGACCAGAATGATCACACTGCAGCCTGCTCGCAGGGTTGTCTGTGCCGCCTGGAGGTAGACCTCGGTCTTGCCGGAGCCGGTGACGCCGTGCAGGAGGAACTCTCGGCTGGCGTCGCGACCCATCTCCGCGGCCCGGGCCGCTGATGCTGCGAGGGCCGCGTCGATGGGCACGAGGGCCGCCTCTTGTGCAGCCGTGAGTGGCGGAGCTGAAGCGGAGCTGGACGAAACCGTGTGGGCTGATGGGCTGCGCCGTTGGTGGCCGGGTCCGAGCGTCACCAGGCCGCGCGACTCCAAGCGACGAAGAAGGGGCGTTCCGAGCTCAGAAGCAGGGAGCGGCTGTCCGGCCAGCGTTTGCAGAGCGTCGCGCTGGCCAGCCGTGAGACGCGTGCCGTCGCTCAGCGCAGATAGGCCGATTGCGGTGATCGAGGCAACGAGAATCTGTTTTTCGGCGAGGCCTCTGGTAGCGCCGGCCGGGAGCAGGATCTGGAGAGCCCGGGCCGGCGTTGAGCAATACTCGGAGGCCATCCAGACCGCGAGCGTGACCAGGTCGGAGGGTAGCCGTGCCGGCAGGAGTTCGAGCACCACGGCCAGCTTCTCCGGCGGGACCTCCGAGGCATCCGCCAGTTCGGCGATCACTGCCAGTATTCGCTGTCCGGAGAACGGGATGCGCAGCAGCGAACCGACCTGGGCGTCCGCGAGATCTGGCGGCAGCCTGTAGTCGAACAGCCCGGTGATGGCGCGCGTCTGCGTCAGCGGTATGACGCGGGCGATCACCTGCCGCGGCGCTCGTTGCGCTCTACGAAGTCGATCATCAGCGGAATGCCCTCCATCCGGTAGCGCTCGCGCATGCGGTTCTCGACGTAATAGGCATAGTCCCGGGTCACCAGGGCGTGAGAATTGACCTGGATCGAGAAGCGCGGCGGGCTCTCGCCGGTCTGCGTCATATAGATCAGTTTCAGGCGCTGGTTGCCGTGGCGACGGTTGTTGCTGGACGGAGGCTGGCGCCTGGCGACGATGTCGGAGATGAAGCGGTTCAGCTGCGAGGTCGGGATTCGGCCGCGACTGCGATCGGCCAGGCCGACGGCCTCGACCAGGATCCGGTCGACGTGGCGGCCGGTCGCTGCGCTGGCGGTCAGGATGCGGGGCCGCAGACGCAACTTGCGGTTGACGCGGATGCGCTCGTTGTCCAGCTGGTCAGGCCCAATCGCTGTGTGCGAAGCCGACACCGCGTCCTGCAGATCCCACTTGTTGAGCACCAGCGCCGTGGCACAGCCTGCCTTCATCGCCATCTCAGCGATCCTGAAGTCTTGCGAGGTGACGCCGTCGCTCGCGTCACAGACGACCAGCGCGACATCGGCGCGCTCGGCAGCGCGCTCGGAGCGCAATGTCGTGTAGTACTCCAACGACTCCGAAACCTTTGCCTGGCGGCGGATACCCGCCGTGTCGACCAGCACGATCTCGCGCCCCTCGAAGGTCAGCGGCAGGTCGATCGCATCACGGGTGGTGCCTGCGCGGTCGGAGACGATCACCCGGTCGGAGCCGAGGAAGCGGTTCACGAGCGAGGACTTGCCGACGTTCGGGCGACCGATCAGAGCCAGCCGGATCGGATCATCCGGCGATGGCTCACGGTCGTGTTCGGGCCCGACCTCGACGATGCGATCGAGCAGATCGCCCGTGCCCAGCCCCTGCGCAGCGGAGACGGCGATTGGCTCGTTGAGCCCGAGCTGATGGAACTCGTGGGCGAGCGACAGATCTCGCACCGAGTCGATCTTGTTGGCGGCGACGATCACCGGGATCGTGACCTTACGAAGCAGATCAGCCATGTCCAGGTCGCCGGGGCGCATGCCGGCCCTGGCGTCCACCACCAGAACCGCTACGTCGGCCTCGGCCAGCGCCTCACGCGATTGCTGCTGGATCTGGCGGGCCAGGTCGTCGCGCTCGTCGAGGTCGACCCCACCGGTGTCAATCAGGATCAGCTTGCGGCCGTTCCATTCGGTTTCGAGCTCCTTGCGGTCGCGTGTCACCCCGGACTGTTCGTGCACGACCGCCTCACGCGACTCGGTGAGACGGTTGACCAGCGACGACTTGCCGACGTTCGGATACCCGACGATTGCAACCTTCATGGCGCTTCGAGGCTAGCGGCCGGGTACGAGTTCGACGACGCGCTCGACTACCTGGTCAAGCGTCAGTCCCGTTGTGTCGAGCTCAAACGCGCCTTCAGCCGGGCGCAACGGCGACTCCGCTCGGCTGCTGTCACGCTGGTCGCGGATCGTCTGCTCAGCATGCACAGTCGCCGGGTCGGCCCCGATCTGCGCGGCCCGGCGACGCGCGCGCTCCTCGGGCGCCGCGGTCAGGAACACCTTCAGCTTCGCGTCGGGAGCAACCACTGTTCCGATGTCCCGCCCCTCCGCGACCCAGTCGCCGTGCGCCAGCAACGCTCGCTGCTGGGCGACCATCGCACGCCGCACGGCCGGCTGGGCGGCGACCTGTGAGGCCCGCTCTGAGACCTCCGGAGACCGGATCGCGTCAGTCACGTCCTCTCCGTCGAGCAGCACCTGATCGCCGAGGGAGAGCGTTAGGCCGGCGGCGACAGCAGCGGCGTCGCCGCCGGAGCGCAGGCTCGCTAGCGCCACGCATCGATACATGGCGCCCGTATCGAGATAGGTGAAGCCGAGCGCCTCCGCCACCGCGCGCGCGACGGTCGACTTGCCCGCACCTGCGGGCCCGTCGATCGCCACCACCATCAGCTCTGCCCCATGATCACCGTGGCGCCGGTGCCGCGCCAGAGCTCGAAGAACTCCGGACACGTCTTGCCGACCACGCTCGGGTCATCGAGCATGACCGCATCGCGGATTCCGATCAGTGAGAACGCCATCGCGATGCGGTGGTCCTCGTAGGTGGGAAGCCACGTGCCCTGAGGTGAACCGGGATGCACCCGCAGGTAGTCGGGGCCCTCGTCGACCTTGATCCCGAGCCGCCGGAGGTTCTCGGCGCACGCGGCGATGCGGTCGGACTCCTTGACCCGTGCGTGTCCGATTCCGGTGATGGTTGTGGGACCGTCGGCGAACACGGCAACGCACGCGAGCGTCATGAATACGTCGGTGCTGTTGCCCATATTCGCCTCGATGCCATGCAGCTGATCGGGGCCCGTGAGCTCGAGCGCCTCGCCGTCACGAATCGTGCAGCCCATCCGCTCCAGGAACTCGACCAGTTCGATGTCGCCCTGGGCGGTTTTACGGCGGTCGAGGCCCGGAAGCCTCACGGTCGTCCCGGTGAGCGCCGCGCTGGCCAGGAAGTAGGAGGCGGTGGAGACGTCGGGCTCGACCTGGAACTCGGCGGCGCGATAGGCGCCGCGCGTCACGGAGATCGCGTCGGGCTGGACCTCAGCCTCGACACCGAAGGCCCGCATCGCGTTCAGGGTCAGGTCGAGGTAGGGCTTACTGACGAGGGTCTCGAAGCACAGGCGAGTATCGGCTCGGGCAAAGGGCGCCGCCATCAACAGACCGGACAGGAACTGGCTCGAGACCGAGGCATCGATCTGCACCTCGCCGCCCGACAGGCCGGAGGCGCCTATCACGAGCGGAAATGCGTCACCGTCGATCGCGGCTCCCTGCGCGCGCAGCGCCGCGAGTACCGGCCCGAGTGGGCGGCGGCGAAGCTGCGCGTGCGCGTCGACGGCGAAACGGCCCCGGCCTGCCGCCACCATCGGTACGAGGAAACGGCCAACCGTTGCTCCCATCCCGCAGTAGATCTCCTCGGGTCCGGTCGGCGGGCCGCCGACACCCTCGATCGTCCAGCGCAGCCGGCCGCTGGCATTGGTCTGTTCTTCGATGCCGACACCCAGCGGTGCGCAGGGCCGCCGACATGGACTGGGTGTCGTCGGCCACCAGCGGGTCGAATACAACAGACTGGCCCGACGCGACACCGGCCAGCAGCAGCGCGCGGTTGGTGATGCTCTTCGAGCCCGGAACCCGTACTGCCCATCGCGGAGGCGGCTCCCCCGGCGCGACATGTACGCAATCACTCATGGTTCAGCCTCCTGCGATCTGCGGCCGACTGCTCACTCCAGCGCACCAGCGCGTCGTGGTCGGCGGCCGCGAGTATCTCGCGGACCTCGGCCAGCCGAGCGACCGCGTCATCGATCGCATATCTGAGTGCATCGCGGTTGTCCATGTAGATGCCGCTCCAGACGGCTGTGTTGGAACCGGCAACCCGCGTGGCGTCCCGAAAACTGGGTCCTGTCACGGCGGTTGGGTCGGCCTTGGCGAGCTGCGACACCAGCACGTTGGCGAAGACGTGCGGCAGGTGCGAGACCGTCGCCATCAGGCGGTCGTGCGCCGTGGCCTCGATCTCGACCGGCTTCGCGCCCAGCGCGCCGACCAGATCTCGCAGGCGCACAAGAGTCATCGGTGCCGTATCGGTGGACGGCGTCAGATACCAGGTTGCGCCATCGAACAGATCCGCGCGTGCGTGCTCGACGCCGCTGGTCTCCGCGCCCGCCAGCGGGTGGCCACCAACGAAGCGCGAGTCTGAACAGGAATCGACGATCGAGCGCTTGGTTGAGCCGACATCGCTCACGACGCAATCGTCCGAGGCGTGCGCGAGCACCGCTCCGACCAGCTCGGGAAGCGCGTCGACCGGAGCGGCGATAAACGCCGCATCGACGCCGTCGACGGCATCCTCGATCGAACGCGCCGCCGTGTCGATCACGCCGGCCGCACTCGCCTTCGAGACCACGTCCGGATGGAAGTCCCAGCCGCTCACGCGTGCTCCCAGCCGCTCACGTGCCGCGAGCGCGACCGAGCCGCCGATCAGCCCGACGCCGATCACCGCCACGCGCATGTCGCCTACCTTGCACTCACCGTTCAGGCGTTGAGAGCACGGCGCGCGCGAACAGCGGCCGCCAGATCATCCAGCACCCGAACTGTGGTGTCCCAACCGATGCAGCCGTCGGTGATCGACTGTCCGTAGGTGAGCGTCTCCGGCGGGCCGGGCGGCTGGTTGCCGTCGACGAGGAAGGATTCGACCATCACGCCGGTGATCGTGCGGTCGCCGGCTGCGAGCTGCTCGCCCACCGCAGCCGCAACGACTGGCTGGCGCTCCGGTTGCTTCTCGCTGTTGCCGTGCGACAGATCGATTACGACGCGCTCCCGCAGGTTGGAGTTGCGGAGCAGCGAGTTCGCGGCCGCGACCGACTCGGCGTCGTAGTTGGTGCCGGCGCTCCCGCCGCGCAGGATGATGTGGCAGTCGGGGTTGCCGCGAGTGTGCAGGATCGCTGAGCGCCCGTCGGCGTCGATTCCGGCAAATGCGTGCCGAGCGGCGGCCGCGCGGACGGCGTCGACGGCCACCTGAACGTTGCCGTCCGTGGCGTTCTTGAAGCCGACCGGCATCGACAGGCCGGAGCCGAGCTGCCGGTGGATCTGGCTCTCCGTGGTACGGGCCCCGATAGCCCCCCACGAGACCAGGTCCGAGATGTACTGAGGCGTGATCGGGTCGAGGAACTCGCAGCCGACGGGAAGGCCCAGACCCAGCACCTCGAGCAGGAAGCGCCGGGCAAGCCGCAGACCGGTGTTCACATCGCCGGAGCCGTCGAGGTGCGGATCATTGATCAGACCCTTCCAGCCGATCGTCGTCCGTGGCTTCTCAAAGTAGACCCGCATCACGATCAGCAGATCGTCGGCCAGCCGTTTGGATTCGGCGCTGAGCCTGTCCGCGTACTCGCGGGCGGCCTCTACGTCGTGCACGCTGCACGGACCAACGACAGCCAGCAGCCGGTCGTCATCGGCATCGAGCACGGCGTGCGCAGCGCTACGGCCGGTGAGCAACACGCTGACGCGCTCGTCGTCGAGTGGCAGTTCGTCGAAGAGCTCCTGCGGCGTGATCAAGGGAACGAGGCGCTCGATCCGTTGGTCGCGAACCGCATCCCCCTGGTTTGCACGGATCACGGTCATCATCGGCTGTTCTGTCTGTCGCGGTTCATCGTGTCGATCCTCTCACTTCTCAAATGACTGTACGGAAACAGCCGTCGCGGGTTACTCGCGCGGCCCGGCGCTGTTGCTGCGGCGCTCGGCTCCGATTTCTGCCCGCGCGCCTGAACGGACAGCAGAGGTGTGACAGCCGAGCGCCTAGCTAAATCGCCAGGCGTAATAGGGCGCGTAGAAGGACCAGCCGAGGTTGCTTGGGCGAAGGTCGTTCATACGCGTCGCGCAGAAGTTTAGAGCAGGTCGTCAAGGGCCGACAGGAACCGCGCGTTCTCGGCGTCGGTTCCGAGCGTTACGCGCACGAACCCCGGGCCGCCGAGCGCTGTGCCGGCCCTGACCAGAACGCCACGCTCCTGCAGTCCAGCAACGACAGGGGCATCCTCACCATCGTCGGCCACCCGCACCCACAGGAAGTTCGCGTCGCTCTCCGCGACCCACAAACCGCGCTCGCGCAGCGCATCGGTCACCGTCGTGCGGGCTGCCACGGTCGCGACGACACGCCGCTCGAGCTCGTCCTGATGACGTAGTGCCTCGATGGCCGCCGCCTGCGCCGCACTGGTCAGGTAGAACGGCTGGCGGACCTGATCGACGGCAACTCTGAATATGTCGCTGCCACAGAGGCCATACCCGACGCGCAGCCCGGCGAGCCCGTAGACCTTCGAGAAGGTGCGCAGGATCACCAGGTTGGGGTGCCGGTCCAACAGGGGCAGCGAGGCGAATGGGTCGCCGATCGTGAGCGAATACTCGACGTAGGCCTCATCGAGAATCACGCACACGTGGTCCGGCATCTTCTGCAGGAAGTCCGCAATCGGTTCCAGAGGAAGCGCCGTCCCCGTCGGGTTGTTGGGGTTACAGATCAGCACCAGACGGGTCGCGACCGTTACCTCTGCGGCAATCGCGTCGAGGTCGTGCACGGCCTCACCGGTCAGCGCAACCTCGATCGCGCGCGCGCCCGAGGCCGCCGCGAGGTGCGGGTAGATGCTGAACGCCGGCCACGCATAGACGACCTCGGCACCCGGCTCGAGCAGCGCGTCGCCGGCCGCGAGGATCAGGTCACAGGAGCCGGCGCCCAGCGCGATCCGGTCCCAGGGAACGGAGTAGCGGTCAGAAAGGGCCTGTCGCAACTGCGTGTACGACGGGTCCGGGTAGCGATTGGCGCCGATCACGGCATGCCGCGCTGCCTCGACCACAGGCTCCAATGGCCCGAACGCCGCCTCGTTGGAGGCGAGCATCGCGACATCCCTGTCGAGGCTGTAGCCCGCCGCGACCGGATAAACGGGGATGCGGCGGGTCTTCTCCGCGAGCTCGATTGCCATTCCGGCCAGCCTACTGCGCAGAGTCGAGGTCAGATCGCAGCACGCGTGCCTCGCCCAGATACACGTGCCGCGGCACGTGATCCGCTTCCGCGTAGTAGTGCAGCAGCGTGCGCACCACCCGTGGCAGCGAGTCGGGAACCGGCACCTCTCGCGTGCACAGCAGCGGAACCCGACTGAGTCCGAGCTGACGAGCCGCCACGGCGGGGAACTCCGCGTCGAGGTCCTCCGTCAGCGTGAAGATGCAGCTGACCATCGCCGCGGACGTAAGTTGATTGCGCGCGATCAGCTCGCGCATCAATTCGTCAGTCGCAGAGAGGATCGAGGAGGCATCATTGCGTTCCACGCTATTGGCGCCCCTGAGTGCGAACAACCGCTGCATCGCGGCGTGATTCTGCCAGAGCCGGGCTACCATCCACATGGCCGCAACCCACGCACCAGAACCTAAAGCGAAAGCAGTACCGGCTTTATCGCGGGCTGACATCCTGCCGCGCGTGCCGATCATCCTGATCACCCTGCTCGGCGCGGCACTGCGGTTCGTGGCAATCGGCCACCAGGGTTTCTGGTACGACGAGTCCTATACGGTCGAACTCGTGCGGTACGACCCGGGACGGATGCTCGGGCAATTGCCGCATCTCGAGTCGACGCCGCCGCTGTATTACTGCGTCGCGTGGGTGTGGGCACGGGTCTTCGGATTCGGGCCGGCCGGCCTGAAGTCGCTGTCCGCTGTGTGCGGAACGTTGACCATCCCGGTTGCGTATCTGGCAGCCCGGAAGCTGCTCCCGAGCCGGCGTGCGGCACTGATCGTGGCGGCGCTCACGGCGTTCAACCCGTTCCTGGTCTGGTACTCGCAAGAGGCGCGCGCATATTCGATGCTCACGCTGCTGTCGTCCTGCAGCCTGTTGGCGTTCGCCTACGCGCTCGCGCAACCGCGCCCGCGAACGGCCGCGCTGTGGGCAGCGGCGTCGGCACTGGCGCTGCTCACGCATTACTACGCGGTGATCCTGATCGTTCCCGAGGCGTTTTGGCTGCTCTACAAGCACCGTCGCAGTCGCGCGCTTCAGGTCGGCGTCGCCCTCGTCGTGCTGGTGGGGCTTGCGCTGCTGCCGCTACTGCTGACTCAGGACGGGACCCACAACAACACCTGGATCGCCAACTCCTCCTATCTTGCCCGTCTCGGGCAGGTGCTCCCGATGGCCGTGCTCGGCCCGGAGACACATCTGCGCGTACTGATGAAGCTGCTTGGGTTCGCGATGATCGCCCTCGGCGTTGCTCTACTCGCGTGGCGCTCAACCAGCCAGGAGCGTCATGCGGCGCTGCTACCCGGCGGAATTGCGCTGGCGGGTCTGATCCTCAGTGCCGGACCAGGGCACAACACATTGCTGTCGCGCAACCTGTTGCCGATCTGGCTGCCGGCGGCGGTTTTCCTCGGCGCCGGACTCGGCGTCGCACGTGTGCGCTGGGCCGGGATCGCCGCGACCGCGGTGCTGTGCGGGATCGGTCTGGTCGCCGTGATCAGCGTCGACACCAGCTACGCATTTCAGCGGCCCAACTGGCAGGCACTCGCGACGCTGCTCGGACCTGGGCCGTCCGGCACCGCCCAGGCTCGGAACGCACGCATCGTCGTGATCCAGGACAACCCTGGAGGCATGCCGCTCGGTCTCTATTTCGACAACCTCCGGTACATCGAGACCGAGAGCATCGCCCACGTGACCGAGATCGACGTTGTCGCCATCGCCGACCTGCATAGCCACGAGGGCTTCTGCTGGTGGGGCTCGGCCTGCAACCTGGTGCCCTCACGGCTGGACCGCGATTACTCGATCCCCGGTTTCCGAATCGTCGGGCGCCGGCGGGTCAAGCAGTTCCGAGTTCTCGAACTGCGTGCCTCTCGCCCAACGACCGTCCAGCGCTCCTCACTGCCCGCACCGACCGCGAGCGAGCACAGCCACTTCGTCCGTTCTGGCCACGCCCAACTCGACGACGCACAACTCGTCCAGCAGGGTTGACGGCTCTCTGACACCCTCCTGCGGGTGCACCCCACCACGAAACTCGAATTCTCGGAGCAGCGATGGGCGTCCCGGCTGCTGTGGACGCTCGTCGGCGCGACGCTATTGAGCTGGGCGTTCGAGCTCGAGAACGGAGCACCCCGTTACAAATGGGCTGCGCTGCTGGCGATCGTGGCCGGGTTCTGGGGCCTGGGAACAGCCGTCGTCAGCTGGCTGCCGGAGGAGGCCATCACCAGCAGACGCCTGCGTGATGCGATGGCTTGGGCCACCGCCGCGCTGACCGTCGTCTCGTTCGGGGTCTGGGTCGTTCTGCAGCTCCACAACACACCGAGCTACGGCACCGACGAGCTCGCCTTTGACCAATACGCCGGTGAACTGGTCCGATCTGGGCTGAACCCCTACACCCACACGATGGCGCCGGCGCTGCCGCTGTTCCGGGTCTCGTCGGGCGGCTACACCTACACGCTGGCCGGGCACGGGGTCACACAGATCTCCTACCCGGCGCTGTCATTCCTCGTCTACGTGCCGTTCCTGGTGCTCGGCTGGACACTCGACCTGGCTCCCGGATTGGAGGTGCTCGGGTGGGCGCTGGCGGTACTGCTGATGTTCAAGCTGCTGCCAAGGACGCTGAGGCCCGCCGCTCTGGTACTCGGCAGCGTCGGCGCATACGTGAGCCTGTCGGCGATCGGCTTAACCGACATGGTGTTCATGCCGCTGCTGGTGATTGCCGCGTACCGCTGGGATCGGTTCGATGGCCGCGACTGGCGAACCTACATCGGTCCTGTCGCGTTCGGGCTGGCGATGGCCGCCAAGCAGACCCCGTGGCCAATCCTGCCGTTCATCCTCGCCGGTCTGATCTGCGATGACCTGGCCAGGGACGATCTGAGGGTGGGCCTCAACCGGGCTGGGCGCTACCTGACAGCGACGCTGATCGCATTTCTGGTGCCGAACCTGCCGTTCATCGTGGCCTCGCCGTCAGCCTGGGTACACGGCACGCTGGCGCCGCTGGTCAACAGCCTCGTGCCGGCCGGTCAGGGCGCGATCGGCCTCAGCCTGTTCCTGCGGATCGGCGGCGGCTCGCTGGTCGCGTTCTCAGTGCTGTCGATCCTGGTGCTGATCCTGCTCCTCGTCGCTTATGTCGGCACTTACCCGCTGATCAAATCCGCCACGTTCCTGCTGCCGGCCTTCGCGTACTTCTTCGCGGTGCGCTCGTATGCGATCTATCTCGTGGCGCTGGTGCCACCCGCGCTGATCGCCGCCAGTTCCGTGTCAGCTCCGCCGCTGCGCGCAAGGCGGACTCACGGCCCTCTGCGCTGGGCGCGCTCGACCAGGTGGGCAACCGCGATCGCCGGGGTGGGCGCGGTGTCCGCGGGATTCGCGGCCTATGCGCTTGCCGCCGGCGCGCCGCTGTCACTGCGGATCACCGGCACGCCGCAGATGGCCGGCGGATCGGACCTCGCCCAGACGGTCACGGTTCGCGTCACCAACAATGGGAGCTCCGACGCATCTCCGGCATTCACCATGCAGACCCCGTCGGGAGTGACCAGCTTCTGGCACGTCTGGACCGGCCCGCGAACGCTGCGGCCGGGCGCGACGGCAACCTACACCTTGCAATCTCCGAACACGCCTTCCGAGCCTTCGGTCACCGACGGTCTCACGGTCCTGGCATTTCTCTCGCACCCGGCGTCCGTGAGCGTCAGCCCGCTGTATGCGCCGCCTACGTGGCACGTCGGCTTCGAACCGCACTCCTTCGACCGGATCATGCCGCCGGGCACCACGGTGACGCTGCACATGCAGCTGCTCGACCAGTGGGATGGCCCGATCCGGGGGGCAGGCGTGCCGGTCACCGTCATTCAGACCCCGGCCGGGAGGAGCGGGATCGCGTCGATCAACGGCAGCCGGGTGGGCCGCCAGGCAATTGCCAAGACGAATGCCGCCGGAGTCGCCACGGTCACGATCACGGGCGTGCGCAGCAGCCCCATCCCGGTGATGATCTCCGCCCGCCCGCCCAACGCCACGCTCGGATATCGATATCTGGCAGAGACTTCAGGGACGCTCGAGCTTCGCTTCGCCGCGCACTGACCGATCCCCAGCGGTCGCGGCACCGCCGGCACCCCCTCGCCCAGCACTCCGCAGCAGGCTGATCTCGTTGGCACTCAACCGCCGGTACGAGCCGGCGGCCTGGTCGCCGAGGCGCAGGGGGCCGAACCGCACCCGCTGCAGTTCGACGACACGGTGCCCGACGTGCTGGCACATGCGCTTGACCTGGCGCTTACGGCCCTCATGAATCGTGATCTCCAGCGTGTTCGGCCCGACCAACGCCACCCGGGCCGGCGCGGTCATGCCGTCGTCGAGCTCGACCCCACGACGCAATGCCCGCAGTGTGGCCTCATGCACCGGTCCGTCACGCACGACCACGCGGTATGTCTTGTCCACCTCAAAGCTCGGGTGCGTGAGCCGATGCGCAAGGTCGCCGTCGTTGGTCAGCAGGATCAGTCCGGTGGTATCGGCGTCGAGCCGGCCCACGGGGTAGAGCCGCTGCTGCGTGTCGACCAGCGAGACGACTGTCCGGCGTCCGTGCGTGTCGCTCGCGGTCGAGACCACTCCGGCAGGCTTGTTGACCGCAAACACGACCAGTTCCTGAGGCTGACTGCCGATCGCCTCCCCGTCGAGCTCGACCCCTGAACCCGCGTCGACATCGCGGGCTGGATCGGTGACCGTCTCCCCTGCGACAGTCACGCGCCCGGAGCGGATGATCTCCTCCGCCGCCCGTCGCGAGGCCACACCCGAGGTCGCGAGGAATTTGGCGAGTCGCATGGCGTGCCACCATAGCCAGCATGGACCTGAACCTGCTTGCAACGACGCTCGGAGAGCTGGGCGAGCCCAGTTACCGCCTCGAGCAGGTGTGGAAGTGGACGGCCGCCGGCGTGACCTCCTACGACGAGATGACCAACCTGCCGCGGGCACTGCGCGGCACGCTGACGGCAACGGTGCCGTTCTCGACGCTGACCGTCGAGCATCAGGCGCACGCGAGCGACGGCACGATCAAGGCACTGATGAGCACGGCTGACGGTCGCTCGGTGGAGGCCGTGCTGATGCGCTATCGCGACGGACGTCGCTCCCTGTGCGTCTCCTCTCAGTCGGGCTGCCCTCTGACCTGCGCGTTCTGCGCGACCGGCCAGATGAAGTTCGGCCGCAACCTCACCGCCTTTGAGATCCTCGACCAGGCCCTGCACTTCCGCCGTATCACCGAGGTCGACCATTGCGTGTTCATGGGCATGGGCGAGCCGTTGATGAACCTCGACAACGTGCTGGTCGCGTGTCGCCGGCTGCCTGCCGTGGGTATCACCAATCGCCGCACGGCTGTCTCGACGGTCGGCTGGATCCCGGGCATCGACCGCCTCACCGCGGATCCGATGCCGTTGCGCCTTGCGCTCTCCCTGCACGCGGCCAACCCGGCACTGCGCTCCGAGCTGATGCCCGTGAATGACCGCTACCCGCTCACGGACGTGCTGGCCGCCTGCGAGCGCTTCTACGAAGCCAAGCGGCGGATGGTTTTCGTCGAGTACGTGATGCTCGCCGGGATCAACGACTCCGTCGGCCAGGCGCGGGAACTGGCGGAGATAATCGACCCGAAGATCTACAAGGTGAATCTGATCCCCTACAACCCGACCGACGTCGGCATGCGGGGCTCGACACCCAAGGCGATCGAGGCGTTCCGCGCCGAGCTGGAGCGCCATGGCGTCGGGGCCACCGTGCGGCTCACGCGCGGGCGCGACATCGCCGCGGCGTGCGGTCAGCTGGCGGCTGGCGCGCTCAGCAACGACGCCGCCGTGGCGGTCGGCGCCGGCAGCTGACACTTCGGCCGGCGCGCCGCTGCTGCGCCGGCCTCACACGGCGCCTCAGCTGGGCGTACGGGCCTCGCCCGCCCGCAAAAGCCGCTCGCGCAGCTCCTCCTCGAGCTCCGGCGCCGGGTCGAAGGCGCTGATCGGCGGAAGCTCTTCGATCGACTTCAGCCCGAACAGCCGCAGGAACAGGTCGGTGGTGCGGTAGAGCACGGCGCCGAACTGCGAGCGGCCCGATTCCTCCACGAGACCGCGCTCGAGCAGCGTCGCCGCTGCCGACTCGGCGTTGACTCCGCGGATCCGGGCGATTTCCGGGCGCGACACCGGTTGCAGGTAGGCGACAATCGCGAGCGTCTCCGCCTGTGCGGGTGTCAGGGGTGGCGTGCGCGGGCGCGCCAACAGCCGCCGAGCGGCGTCCTCCGCCTCCGGATGCGAGCTGAGTGTCCAGCCGCCGGCGAGTTCCCTGAGCACGAGCCCGCGGCCGTCCTGTTCGAGCCGCCGGCTGAGTGCCTCCAGTGCCTCAATGATCTCCTGCGGCTCGACCTCGGCCGCTTCGGCCAGCGCCACGGTGGGAACCGGATCGGGCGAGAGGAACAGCAATGCCTCAAGCGTGCCGTCTAGCGTCAGATTCATGCGCTCCGCTCCAACAGACCCTGGCCGGTGGCGGCATCGACCCGGATCTCACCGAATGGTTGCTCCTGGGACCAGGTCAGCTCGCCCTGCTTGTAGAGCTCGAGCAGCGAGAACAGCGTGACTGCGACGGTGACGCGATCCGCGTCCCTGACCGCCTCATCGAAGTCAAACGACCCGCGCCGCAGCAACCTGCGCAGGTGCGTGAGCCGGTCGGCGACGGTGACCGTTGGCGTCGAGATGTGACGAACATCGACCTCCGGCGGGAGCACCAGCAGCTGCGCGATCGCCCGCGCCAGACGAGCGGGGCTGTATACGGCGCGTGCCTCCGGCAGCGATGCCTTCCGCAGGTTCGTCGGCAGCGGCGCCGAGCGGAACCGATGCCCTGACTGATCGCGCAACAACTCGCTGAGATGCTCGGCCGCCGATCGATAGCGTTGAGCGTCAAGCAGTCGCTCGAGCAGCTCGGTGGCGGCCTCGCCCGGGTCGAGCTCGAGCTCCTCGATCTCCTCTCCCGGCAGCATCAGCCGCGACTTCAGCTCCAGCAGGGATGTGATCAGCACCAGGAACTCAGTGGCGGCCTCGAGGTCGAGCTCTCCGCGCGACTCCAGATAGTCGATGTAGGAGATCACGACATCTGCGAGGTCGACCTCGAGCAGATCGACCTCCTCACGCAGGATCAGCGTGAGCAGCAGGTCGAACGGCCCGGCGAACACCTCAAGGTCGAGTTCCAGGTCGACCAGCCGCAGGGGCCGTCTGGTGGCGGACGCGAGACTCACTCGCGGCGAATTTAGCGGGCCGGTCGGACCGGTCCGACGCCCATCACGCGGCGCACGTCGCGCATCGTGTCAGAGGCGAGCGTCCGCGCCTTGCCGGCGCCCAGCGTCAGGATCGACTCGAGACCGGCTTCGTCCTCGCGCAGTGCGTTGTAGCGCTCGCGCACGGGCGCCAAATAGTCCGCGACAGCCTCGCCCACCGCGAGCTTGAAGTCGCCGTAACCGGAGCCCTCGAAGTCCCGTTCGAGCTGCTCGATCGAGCTCCCGCGCACCACCGCGAGGATCTCCAACAGGTTGCTCACACCCGGCTTCTCGGCGCTGTGGGTGATCTCCCGACCTGAGTCGGTGACGGCTGAGCGGAACTTCTTGAGGATCACCTCGGGCTCGTCGAGCACGTAGACGGTTCCCTGCTCGCTGCCTCCCGTTGTCGACATCTTCTTCTCTGGGTTCTGCAGGTCCATGATCCGGGCGCCAACCTCGAGGATCACGGCCTCCGGCACCACGAAGCTCTCACCGAAACGCGCGTTGAAGCGCTGTGCGACGTCACGCGTGAGCTCGACGTGCTGGCGCTGATCGTCACCGACCGGCACCTGATCGGTGTTGTAGAGCAGGATGTCGGCCACCATCAGGATCGGATAGTTGAAGATCCCGGCCGAGATGAACTCCTGCTGTGCGGACTTGTCCTTGAACTGCGTCATTCGCGAAAGCTCGCCGTAGGCGGTGACGCTGTTCAGCAGCCACTGCAGCTCCGTGTGCTCGGCCACATCGCTCTGCCGGAAGACGACGCAGCGCTGAGGATCGAGACCCGCCGCCAGCATCAGCGCCGCCAGGTCGTAGAGGCCGGCGCGCAGCTCGGCCGGGTCGTAGGCGACCGTGGTCGCGTGAAGGTCCACGATGCAATAGATCGCGTCGCCGCGGTCCTGGAAGCTGACGTACTGTGCAATCGCGCCGATGTAGTTGCCCAGGTGCTTGCGGCCCGTCGGCTGAATGCCGGAGAAGATGCGCATTGGGTTCGCAGGCTAGCGAGCGTCGCGCAGTTCGGCCTGGTCCTGACGCGCCAGTCGCCAGGCGACGATGACGCCGGCGATCCCACCGAACAGGTGCGCCTGCCAGGAGATGCCGGCGTGCGGCATCAGGCTCGAGAGCAGCACCGCACCCCAGACGACGCCGACGACAAGCCCGACAGCCAGCTCCCAGACGCTGCGGTCAAAAAAGCCGCGTGCCATCAGATAGGTGGCGTAGCCGAACACGATGCCGCTGGCACCCACCTCCTCGCCGCTACCGAAGATCCAGGTGCCCAGCCCGCCGATCACGATCACGAATCCGGTCACGACCGCCAGCCGCCTTGCGCCGTGCATCGCGATGATCGCTCCCAGGAACAGCAGCGGGATTGTGTTCGCGAACAGGTGCTGGAAGCTCGCGTGGATGAACGGCGCGGTCAGAATCCCCCAGAAGCGGCCGACGTTGCGCGAGTAGAGGCCGTCAAGGTCGAGTCCATTGGAGTCGACCGTGTTGATCAGCTCGATCAGCCACATCAGCGCCACCATGCCGCCGAGCAGCATCAGGCCCTCGCGCTGCTGCCGGGTGCGCAGGTGCAGCTCGCCCGCGCCTGACCGCAGCCTGTCTGTGCCTGCGCGTGCCCTCGGTGGATCCGAGGCGTCGAGGTCAGGGACGCTCATGCAGAAAGGATGGCAGCACGCGCCAGCGCCAGTGCGACTGCGATCCTGTCCACAAGCGAGCCCAGGTGCACGAACTCCTCCGGCGTGTGGGCGCCACCGCCCCGCGGACCGAGTCCGTCGATCGTGAGCGGGATCGAAGACGCGAAGTGGCTGGCGTCACTGGCTCCACCGCGCGCCCGCGCAACGATCGGGCGCCCGAGCAGCTGTGAGGCGGCCGCGAGCAGCGGCGCGGCGGCCGCCTCCGAGTCCATCGCCGGCCAGACCCGCTCCATGATTGGCTCCAGCTTCACGCCTTCGAGCTCCGCAGGGACCGCATGCAATACCCGTGAGAAGGCCGATGTATCGGTCGCGCGCGTATCGAACACAAGCTCACCATGGGCCGGAACCACATTGAAGGCATCGCCTGAGTGCAACACGGTCGGCACGACCGTGAGCTTGTCCTCGCCCTGCGGGTCTGCGGTCGCCTCGACCACGATCGCCGTGTGGGCAAGCGCCAGCAGCGCGTTGCGCCCATCTTGCGGCGCAGACCCCGAATGCGACGCACGTCCGGTCGCACGGACCCGCAGCGTGCCGGCGCCCTTGCGCCGCACGATCACGCCGTCCTGTCCGTCCTGGCTGATCTCGCCGGCCTCGAAGCACAGACACGCGTCGAAACCGGCGAAGCGCTCGACGTGCCTGAACGGCGCCACCCGCCACTCCTCGTCGCAGACCAGGAGTACGCACAGTTCGGCAAAGGCCTGCGGGTGCTCTGACAGCGCCCGCGCGACCGCCAGCGCGATCGCGTCTCCGCCCTTCATGTCAGCGGTCCCGGAGCCGTAGAGCCGCACACCCTGCTCGATCGGCGGCCGGTGGTCCGCGTGAGCGACGACCGTGTCGAGGTGCCCCAGCAACAGCAATCGGCGGCTGCCCGTGCCCTCGAGCGTCGCCAACAGATCCGACGCGCAGCCCGCGGTCGAGCACTGCGGCCGCTCAAACCGCCAGGCCGCCGCCGCCGGCTCGCCTTCGAGGAAGCGGCGGCAGAGCACGATCGCCTGTTCGGTCGCCTCGACCTCACCTGAAGGCGTCGAGATCGCCACCAGCTGCCGCATCTCGTCGAGTACGCGCGGCGCCAGTGTCGCGGCCAACTCGCTCAGGTTTGGCTCCACCTCAGAGCTCCTGTCGCAGGACCGGATGCCGTGCGGCACCAGCCTCGTCGAGTCTCCGTACAGGCGTCGAATAGGGTGCTCCGCGGGCGATCTCAGGATCGCCCGCGGCCTCGCGCAGGATCTCGGCGACGATCTGGGCGAAGCGGTCGAGCGTCTCGCGGGTCTCTGTCTCGGTCGGTTCGATCAGCAGCGCCTCGTCGACCAGCAGTGGGAAGTACACGGTCGGCGGGTGCACGCCATGGTCGAGCATCCGCTTGGCGAGGTCGAGCGTTTTGATCCCCAGGTCGCGCTTCATCGGTGCGCCGGACAGCACGAACTCATGCATGCAGACGCGCTCATATGCAGCCGGGAGGTGCTCCAGAACACCTTCATCCGACAGCCTCGCCAGCAGGTAGTTGGCATTCAGTACCGCGACCTCTGATACCTCGCGCAGGCCGGCAGCCCCGAGCGAGCGAATGTACGCGTATGAGCGCACGAAGACGCCGTAATTCCCCTGGAAACCGCGCATACGGCCGATCGACTTGGGACGGTCGTCATCGAGGTCGAAGCTGCCGTCCTCGCGCCGGACGACCTGCGGGCGCGGCAGAAACGGCTCGATCCGCTGAGAGACGGCGATCGGCCCGGCGCCGGGCCCACCGCCGCCGTGCGGCTGCGTGAACGATTTGTGCAGGTTGAAGTGCACGATGTCGAAGCCCATGTCCCCCGGGCGGCAGATACCCATGATCGCGTTGAGGTTGGCGCCGTCGTAGTACAGGGTCGCCCCGATTGCGTGAATGATGCGGGCGATCTCCTCGATCTGCGGCTCGAACAGCCCGAGCGTCGAGGGGTTGGTGAGCATCAGGCAGGCGACGTCATCGGTCGCCTTGGCACGCAGATCCTCGATGTCGACGTTGCCGTCGGCGTCGGTCCCGACCTTGACCAGCTCGTAACCGGCCATCGTCACGGTCGCCGGGTTCGTCCCGTGCGCGGTGTCCGGTGTCAGCACCTTGGTGCGCTGCTCGCCGCGATCCTCGTGGTAGGCGCGCGTCAGCAGTACGCCGGCGAGCTCGCCGTGCGAGCCCGCGCTCGGTTGCAGCGACACGTGCGGCAGTCCCGAGATCTCCCCCAGGGCCACCTGCAGGCGCCACATCAGCTCAAGCGCGCCCTGCGCCGATTCCGGCCGCTGCAGCGGATGCAGCCTGGCGTTGCCAGGCAGCGCAGCGACCCGCTCGTGCAGTTTCGGGTTGTGCTTCATCGTGCACGAGCCCAGCGGGTAGAAGCCGGTGTCAAGGTCGAAGTTGCGCTTGCTCAACCGATTGAAGTGCCGAACGATCTCCGGCTCCGAGATCTCCGGCAGCCGCGCGGGCTCGGCCCGTCGCAATGCCGCCGGGATCAGATCGTCGAGCGGGCGCTCGGGCACGTCAAGGTGTGGCGCCACGAACGCGCGCCGCCCGGTGCGGGAGCGCTCGAAGATGGTGAGCTCGTCGTCGGCCGCCTCGATGAAGCTGCGAGCGCGGTGTTGCTCGGCGGCGCTCATACGGTCGCCTCCTCCGCGCTGGCCACCAGCGCCCGCTCGATCGTCTCAGCCAGGAGGTCGATGTCAGCTCGCGTCCGCTGCTCGGTGATCGCCACCAGCAGCATCTCTGCGTTCACCCGGTGGCCGGGGTTGATCCCACGCTCGCGGCAGTCAGCGATAACCGCATCGAGGTCACCGGCAGAGCGGAAGCTGATCGGGAACTCCCGCACGACCGGCTGGGTGTGAGACAGCGAAACGCCGGGGATCGCTGCCAGGCACTCGCGCGCATACGCGGTGCGCTGCACGAGCAGTTCCGCCAGCTCGACCAGCCCCTGGCGACCCAGCCAGCTCAGATACACGATCCCTGCGAGCGCATTCAGCGCCTGCGCGGTGCAGATGTTCGAGGTCGCCTTCTCGCGGCGGATGTGCTGCTCGCGGGTCTGCAGTGTCAGCACGTAGCCGCGCCGGCCATCGAGATCCCTGGTCTGACCGGCGATCCTGCCCGGCAGGCGCCGCACCAGCGCATCGGTGACGGCGAAGAAGCCAAACGACGGCCCGCCGTAATCGAGCCGGTTGCCGAGCGTCTGACCCTCGCCGACGACGATGTCCACGCCCTGGTCCCCCGGAGCCTTGAGCAGCCCGAGCGATATCGGGTCCGCGGAACAGATCACCAGTGCCCCGATCTCGTGCGCAGCGTCGACGATCGGCTCCAATCGCTCCACTGCGCCTAAGAAGTTCGGCTGCGCCACGATCACAGCACTGACGTCCTCGTCAAGGATCCCGGGCTCGACACCGCGCAGCGACGTCAGCCCATCCTCCACCCCGATGATCTCCACGTCCATCTGCCAGCCGCGCGCAAGCGTCTGCAGCGAACTGATCGCGTGCGGGTGAACCCCGCCTGAAACGACGAATCGCCGGCGCCCGTTGTGTAGCTTCGCGAGGTAGCCGGCGGCGGCCACAGCACTCGGCCCCTCATACACAGAGGCGTTGGAGATCGGCAGCCCCGTCAGCTCACTGATCGCCGTCTGATACTCGAACATCGCCTGCAACCCACCCTGGGCGACCTCAGGCTGGTAGGGCGTGTAAGGCGTCAGAAACTCAGACCGGGAGATGATCGCGTCAACCAGCGCAGGCACATAAGTGTCATACATGCCGGCGCCGAGAAACGTGATCTCATCCTGAGCGCTGACGTTGCGCCCGGCGAGCGCCTGCAACTCCGTGAAGACCTCCTGTTCCGACAGACCGTCATCCAGAGCAAGCGGCCTCTGAAGCCGCAGTCCGGCCGGCACATCCTTGAACAGTTCCTCGACCGAGCCGACACCTATGGTCGCGAGCATCTCGCGCAGATCGTCATCGGTGACCGACGTGTAGCGGCTCAAGACAATGTCGCCAGGTACGTCTCGGCATCCATCAGCGCGGCGGCCTCATCTGGATCCGACAGCTTCACGCGCACGAGCCAGCCTTCGCCATACGGATCCTCGTTGATCGTCTGCGGGTTCTCTCCGAGCGCGGCGTTCACCTCGATCACCTCACCTGACAGCGGCGCCACAACGTCGGAGACGGCCTTGACCGACTCGACCTCCGTGTACTGCTCATCCTTGCTCAGCATCGCACCGACGGCAGGCGGCGTGAAAAACACGAGCTCACCGAGTGTGTCCTGTGCGTACCAGGTGATCCCGAACGTGGCCTGATCGCCGTCGATCCGCGCCCAATCGTGCTCCGCGTGGTACTTGAGGTCGTCGGGGTAATGCGGGTCGGCCATCTACTGGTCCTTTCGGTACAGGGGCTTGGTCTCAACCACCGCCTCGCGGATATTGCCGCGGACGTCGATCTCGATTCTCGTTCCCGGGCGAGCTCGGTCGGCTGAAACGTACGCCAAACCGATCCCGCGTTCCAAGCTCGGGGAGTAGCTACCGCTGGTAACAACCCCTGCGGCCTGGGCGTGGGTGGACGACAGCACGGCGTTGCCCTGTCTCGCGATCCCCGGCCCGTCGATCACGAACGGGACCAGCTTCAGTTCGGGCTCGCTTGCCCGAACTTTCGAGATCGCGTCGGAGCCGATGAATCCCGTCCTCTCGGCACAGGCCCAGCCCAGGCCGGCCGTGATCGGGTCGTGGTCCTCGTCCAGGTCGTTGCCGTAGAGATGGAAGCAGGCCTCGAGCCGCAGCGTGTCGCGGGCGCCCAGACCGGCCGGCACCGCGCCGGCGGTCACCACTGCAGCCCAGAGCGCCATCGCGTCGGTCGGAGCGACAAGCAGTTCGACTCCGTCCTCACCCGTGTAGCCGGTTCCGCAGACAAGTGCGGGAATCCCAGCGACGCTGCGCTCACAGCAGTGCATCCGCGGCGGCAGCGCCCCGTCCGTGATGCCCTGGACCAGGGCGCGGGCATCCGGACCCTGAACCGCGAGCATCGCGAAGTCAGCCAGGCGATCCTCGACGTCCGCGTCGAGCTCGGCGCCATGAGTGCGCATCCATTCGAGGTCACGCTCGTGGTTGGCGGCGTTGGTGACGGTCAGAAAGCAGTTCTCGCCGAGCCGATAAACGAACAGATCGTCGAGTACACCGCCCTGCGCATTGCAGAGCAGGGCGTACTGGGCACCACCTTCGGCCAGCCGGCGGACATCGCTTGAAACCAACAGCTGCATGCGCTCGACTGCGCGCGGCCCGGTGGTCCGGACCTGGCCCATGTGCGAGACGTCAAAAACGCCCACGCCAGCACGGACGGCGAGGTGCTCCTCACGAATGCCGGAGTACTGGAGCGGCATCTCCCAACCCGCGAACGGCACCAGCTTGGCGCCGGCCTGGACGTGTGCGGCGCGCAGCGGGCTCTGCTTCAGGGCGTGTGTCGCTGCCATCTACCGGCAGCGTATAGCGACCGGTAGATCGGCGCGAGAGAAGGTGTGCTCAGCGGTCCTTCAGAAACGACGGGATGTCGATCTCGTCGTCCCTGATCTCCAGCGACGAGCGCTGGCGGTCGTCAAGCGTGACGTCGCGGTTGGCCGGCCGAGGGCGGCTCGACGAGGCCTGTCGGCTCGAGCTCGAGCTCGAACTCGAACCCGAGCTGCGCATGCTACGACCCTCATCGAAGCCGGTCGCGATCACCGTGACACGGACCTCGTCGGTCATCGAGTCGTCGATCACCGCACCGAAGATGATGTTGGCGTTGGCGTCAGCGGCGCTCTGGACGATCTCCGCCGCCTCGTTGACCTCGAACAGACCAAGGTCACTGCCACCGGTGATGTTGAGCAGGATACCGTTGGCACCCTCGACGGACTCCTCGAGCAGCGGTGAGGAGATCGCCTCCTTGGCGGCCTCGCCGGCGCGGTTCTCACCGCTGGAGCTGCCGATCCCCATCAGCGCCGAGCCGGCGTCATGCATGATCGTGCGGACGTCCGCGAAGTCGAGGTTGATCAGGCCAGGGATCGTGATCAGGTCGGTGATGCCCTGGACACCCTGGCGCAGAACGTTGTCGGCCTCTTTCAGCGCGTCGGTCAGCGTCGCTCGCCGCTCGACCACGGACAGCAGCTTCTCGTTCGGGATCACGATCAACGTGTCCACGAACTCACGCAGCCTGTCGATGCCGTCCTGGGCCTGGCGAGCGCGCTGCTTACCCTCAAACCCGAACGGTCGCGTGACCACGCCGACCGTCAGCGCGCCGATCTCATTCTTGGCGATGTCCGCGATCACGGGAGCCGCACCGGTGCCTGTGCCGCCACCCTCGCCGGCGGTGACGAAAACCATGTCAGCGCCCTTCAGCGCCTCCTTGATGTCGTCGCGCGACTCTGCCGCCGCCCCCTGCCCAATCTCAGGGTTGGCGCCGGCACCGAGACCCTTGGTCAGCTCGGTGCCGATGTTCAGCTTGATGTCGGCGTCGCACATCTGCAGCGCCTGTGCGTCCGTGTTGGCCGCGATGAACTCAACGCCGCGCAGCCCTGCGTCGACCATGCGATTAACGGCATTGGTACCGCCGCCGCCGACGCCTACAACCTTGATGACTGCCAGATAACTGCCGCTTTCCATGATGATCCGTCCGACCCTCGATTCAGCATTGAGCGTTTAGTCGCTCACGCGGTCCATGCGGGAGTTTCGCACGTTACCCACTTATCTTCGGCCGAGTCAACGTGAACTCGTGCCGCGCAACAATCCTTGCAGATCCCGGAACTCTCGATCAATGCCCTAGGGTCACCAATTTCTCCGCCTAACCCTCAGGTTGAGGTCGAGGCTATCTTAGGGCGTGCTCGAGCTACCTGACGCCAGCCCGAGCTCAGCCGCCTGCGCGTCCGATACGTTGGCGCCCGCAGCGGGCCTGTCTGGGTCCGTCACGTCGATGTAGGACGCACCATCGGACCCACTGTTCTGCAGCACGGCCACCACTGCGTCCCACTTGCTGTTCAGCTCGGTGGTCGGTCCGAAGTACAGCTGCGGCCCGTTGCGCAGCTGCACGATCACGCCATGAGAGCTACTCGACGTTGCGTCGACGACGTGGGCGAGCAGCGCGTACGGCGCAGCCGCGAGCACGGCGATCGCGCCTCTTGCCTGCGGCTGCGTGATCTTGGTTCCGGTCGGCACCGAGCTCAGCGCCACCGTCGGCAGAGCGCCATGCGCGACCGTGCCGGTCGGCAGCAGCGTGCCGTCGGCGTCCACGACCCGATCCGCGCCGGCGATCTTGACCAGCGCAACCGGGACCTGCTCGTCGACCCGAATCAGGACTGAATGCGCGCCCTCACGCGTGACCGTCAGAGCGTGGACATACGGATACTGCTCGACGGCGGCCTCGAGTTTGTTGATCTGCATGTGCAGGGTGGTCATCTGAAGCGCCGCATCCGTCAGCGCGTTGCGGATCTGCGGGACATCGGGCCCCGTCAGACCGGCGACGGTCACGTGCTTGACCTTGACCAGCGGTGAGCTGCGATACCACAGCCAACCGAGCCCTCCTAAGAACACAAGGACCAAAACGAGCAGAAGCGTGTGCAGCGATCGCAGCCGGCGCGGCAACAGGCGCGGCATCGCGAAGCGCTGGCCGATCCTGGACTCCCCTGGCCAGCTGCCACTGCTCACTGCCGGCGCCAATCACTCGGGAACTCGACCGGGCCAAGGGCCTGAACCTCGGGCTCGAGTTCGACCCCGAAGGCGTCTCTGACGCGCTCGCGACCCGCGGCCATCAGCGCGATCACATCAGCGGTGGTCGCGTCTCCGAGGTTCTCCACGAAGTTCGCGTGCTTGGCGCTGAACGCGGCTCCTCCGACGCGCAGGCCTCGGCAACCAGCGGCATCGAGCAACTGCCCGGCGGTGCGATCCTGTGCGCGCGGATCATCGGGATTCTTGAAGGTCGACCCGAACGTCTTGATGCCCGCGGGCTGCGCCTCACGGCGACGTCTGCGCAGATCAGCCAGCGTCGCCTTCACCTCCGCCTCCTCAGTCGGCTGAAGACTGAAGCGTGCCCGCGCCACCACCTCGCCGCTTGCCAGGTTCGAACGTCGGTATTCGAAACCGAGTTTGTCGGGGGTGCGCCGGTCGACCCCGGCCGCCGACGCGACGTCGACCCATTCAAGTACGTCCGCCAGTGCACCGCCATAGGCGTTCGCGTTCATGCGCACGGCTCCGCCGACCGTACCCGGGATGCTGACCCCGAACTCGATGCCGGATAGTCCGGCTCTGGCAGCCACGGCCGCAACCGCTGGCAGGCGAGCGCCGCCGCCGCACACAAGCCGATCCCCGGCGATGCCGTCGAGCTCGATCGTGGTCAGTTCGCTGTCCAGTTTCAAAACTAGTCCCCGGACACCCGCGTCCGCTACAAGGAGATTCGACCCCGAGCCCACGACCCCTACCTCGAGTTGCTCCTCGGTTGCCCAACTGAGCAGTTCCTGAAGCTGGCCGACCTCACCGGGACGAGCGAAGTACTCGGCAGGCCCGCCCGTTCGGATCGTCGTCAACCGCGCGAGCGGAAAATCCCGCTCAACACCGGGAGGAGGCTCGGCCATGGGTTCAGCGTAGAACCGGGACAGGACGCCGCCGCCCCTGAACCCGGCCAAGATGACCATCGGGGTCGCTGAAACGGATGCTCACACATGTGTCGGAACTGTCACGCCATGTGTCGACTTTGCAACATGGAGCCGTTCTGTTCACAGTGTCGTGACACCACGGCACACTTCTGTCACACGTGTGAGGGTCTGAAAAAGGAAGACCTGACACGAGCACAGCGCGGGTTCAGGCCGTGGCGACCAGCTCGCGACCGAGTGCATCGATGTTACCGGCGCCCATCACCACGCAGATGTCGCCTTCACGGAGCGTCGCCTCCAGCCAGGCGCGGGCATCGTCGAGCGTCGGCATCCAGGCGACCGGCCGGCCCTCTGCGGCATCGGCCACCGCAGCCGCAACCATATGTCCATCGACCGCCGGGAAATCCTCGGCCCGCTCACGGGCGGGATAGACGTCTACGACGCCGCAGACATCGGCCGCTGCCAGCGCCACACCGAACTCACGCGTGAGCGCGCGTGTGCGCGAGTAGAGATGGGGTTGGAAGACCACAACCAGCCGCCTTGGCTCCAGCGTGCGGGCAGCCGCCAGCGCGGCCTCCACCTTCATCGGATGGTGGGCGTAGTCGTCGTATATCCACGCGCCTGACGCCGTCTGTCCGAGGCGCTCCATGCGCCGGCGCGCTCCCTGGAATTCCGCGATCGCGGCCACCGCCGACTCCGGGTCCGCGCCGGCCGCGACCGCGGCGCTCAGTGCGCCGGCCGCATTGACGGCGTTGTGCAGGCCCGGCACCGCTAGCCTAACATCGAGTCCGCGCCACCCGAAGCGCGCACCGGCGGGTGTCAGCTGAGCCTGGGCGGCGTCATAGGGGACGACCTCGCCGGCGCCCGCCGCGATTGAGAGCAGCTCCGGCCGATCCCAGACAACTGCCACACGGGCGCTCCCGGTGAACTCGGCGAACGTGCGCTCGAGATCGAGCCGAGACGAATAGGTTGCGTGGTGGTCGAGCTCGCTGTTGGTCAGGACCGCGATCTCAGGGCTGTAGTTGAGCAGCGAGCGATCTGATTCGTCAGCCTCAACCACGATCCACTCGCCACGCCCCCAGTCGGCGTTCAGCCCGGTGGCACGGAGCTCGGCACCAACCGCGTAGGCCGGGTCCATCCCGCAACCTCGCAGGATCTGGACGATCATCGCCGTTGTTGTCGTCTTGCCTGCGGCGCCGGACACTGCCAGGCAGCGCTTCAGCGCAGCGATCTCCGCCAGCAGCTCGGAGCGGTGCAGGACATGACCCCCGCGAGCCGTTCGCTCCGGGTTCTCGGGTCCGATCGCGCTCGAGTAAACGACGTCAGCGTCCGGTGGCACGTTCGCTGCCGCATGACCGATCACCGGTTCGATTCCCAACGCCCGCAGCGGCTCCATGTAGGGGGACGTGCTGCGGTCCGAGCCTGTTACCTCGGCCCCCAGTCTGTGCGCGATCAGGGCGAGTCCGCTCATCCCCGCGCCGCCGATCCCAACGAAGTGAAGGCTGCGGCCGCTCCAGATCTGGTCACCGGCGCCTGGACGCGCCGGATCGCCCGTGTCGCCCATGTCAGGCCTCGAGTTCGCCGATGTGACGACCGCCGGCCACGCTTGCTGCGCCAGCCGCATGCAGCACCTCGGAGGCGATCACAGCCGCGGCGTGCGGCCGTGCCAGCCCGAGCGCCGCGCGCCCCATCGACTCCAGGCGAGCATCGTCAGAGAGCAGCTCGTCCACAACATTCTGCAGACGTAGCGGGGTCAGCTCATCGTCTGGTATCAGCACCGCTGCCCCGGCATCGGCCAGATATCTGGCGTTCAGCGTCTGGTGATCGGCGGTGGCGTGGGGATAGGGGATCAGAACCGACGGACGACCTGCGGCCGCGAGCTCCCAGATCGACCCTCCGGATCGGGCGACGGCCAGATCGCACGCGACCACCGCCTCCATGAAACCGTCGATATAGCCACGGAGGTCGTAGCCGGTCCGTGGCGCGCTCAGTATCGGCAGGTCACGCTCGCCAGCCGCGTGCAGCACGCGGAAATCCGCATCGGCGAAGGCTTCCAGCGCAGCCTGGTTGATCGAGCGCGCACCGAGCGAACCGCCGAAGACCAGAACCAGCGTGTCCCCCGGCCCGACGCCGAAGCGTGCCCGCGCCGCCTCGCGGTTACTCGGCACCGGCGGGATCGGACGACCGGTGATCACGAACTTCGCGCCCTCATGGCCTGCCAGTGGCAGCGCGGTGCAGACGCGGCGCGCAAGCGGCGCGAGCAAGCGGTTCGTGAGGCCCAGGTGGCCGTCTATCTCTGCGATCACCAGCGGCACCCGCAGCATGGTGGCAGCGATGCCCACCGGACCCGCTGCGTATCCACCGCCCCCGAACACCGCACGCGGCCGCAGGTGGGCGAGCAGCCCGGTCGCTGTGGCCAGTGCGGTCGCATCGATCGCTGCAGCCCGCGCTGCTCCCAGCGGGGAGCTGCGCGGGAGCGGAACGACATTGAGCCGGTGGAATGCGTAACCGGCCCGCGGTACGAGCTCGGCTTCAGCGCGATCGCCGCCGACGAAGTGGACTTCCGCGCCGTTAGCCCTGAGCTGTTCGGCGACGGCCAGCGCCGGAACCACGTGACCCGCGGTACCGCCGGTCGCGATCAGGATCCGCGGAGCCGTCACGCGCAACCGCGGCGGTGCGCCGCTGCTCGCGCTTGTCCACGAGCCGTAGTTCGCGTGTTGCCGGTCGCGCGATCCCCATCAACAGCCCGACTGAGACGAGCATCACGAGCAGGTTGGTCGGAGCGTAGGAGATGAACGGCAACGGCACACCGGTCAGCGGCGCGAGTCCGACAACTACGAAGATGTTGAGAAGCCCTTGACACAGAATCAGCGAGGTCAGACCGCTCGCCAGCAGCTTCGTGTGGCGGGTGGCGGCACGGCGCGCGGTGCGCATCCCAGCGTAGGCGATCATCCCATAGAGCGACACGACCGCGAGGACGCCGAGCAGGCCGAGCTCCTCGCCGACGATCGCGAGGATGAAATCGCTCTGTGCCTCGGGAAGCCAGAGCGCCTTCTCGGTCCCCTGGCCGAGGCCCACGCCCGACAGACCGCCGGAGCCGAGCGCGATCTGCCCCTGGGCCGACTGGTAGCCGTTGTTGGACTCCTGACTGAACGGGTGCAGGAACGAGGTAAGGCGCGCAGCCTCATACGGGTGCGCAAGCAGCAGCGCACCGACGCAGAGCGCGCCGATGAAACCGATGCGCGTCAGATAGCTGCTGGGAACGCCGGCGACGATCAGCATCGAGACCATCGTGAAGAACACGACCAGTGTCGTGCCGAGGTCGGGCTCGAGCGCGATCAGCAGGCAGGCCGGCCCGGCGACGACCGCGATTGGCGCGACCGCTGCCTTGAAGCTGCGGTTGATACGCCGCGGATGGTCGGCCAGATAGCGCGCGACGTAGAGGATCAGCGCGAGCTTCATCAGCTCGGACGGCTGGAATTGGATCGGACCCGCCGCGAACCAGCGTCGCGCGCCGAGTACGTCGATGCCGACGCCGGGCACGAGCACCGCTAGCAGCAACGCAAACGAGCCGAGCAGCATAAATCGCGTCAAGCGTTCGCTCAGCAGGCTCAGTCCGTAGTGCTCGGCGATCCGCATCGCGACCAGGCCGATCGCGGCAGCGAGCAGGTACACCACGAACTCGCCGGTGCCGTAGCCGCCGCCGTTGAGCACACCCTGTGGCGAGGAGGCGCTGTAGACCATCACCGCGCCGAAGGCGATCAGGCACAGCGTTGCGGTCATCAGGATGCGATGCTCGAGCGGTGGTGTCACCCGGCGTGTGGCTCGGGTTGAAGCTGGACGCTGGCGCATCCACGACTACTTCTACGCGTGCGCTGCGAAGCCTCCGCTGTCAGGGCGAATTATGTATCCGAACCCTAGCCATGGCCGTCGCATTCGGTGCTGCGTGTATCGAGGCCGCGACCGGCACCGGCGCGGTCTTCGGCTTGGGCGTGGTGCCAGAGATCTGATAAAGCGTGAAACCGATCGCGCCGCAGGCTGCCGCGACGATCCAGAAGCGCAGCATGATCTTCGTCTCCGACCAGGCCTCCAACTCGAAGTGGTGGTGAATCGGGGCCATCTTGAACACGCGTTTGCGCCAGAAGCGGAACGAGAACACCTGGATCAGCACCGACAGGGCCTCGATCACGAAGATGCCGCCGATCACGATCAGCAGGATCTCCGTGTTGGTCATCACCGCGATCGCCGCGATCGCGCCGCCGATCGCCAGCGAACCGGTGTCACCCATGAAGACGCTCGCGGGGAAGCTGTTGAACCAGAGGAAGCCGATCAGAGCCCCGCAGAGACATCCGGCGGCAAGCTCGAGGTCGTGATCGCGCGGGGTCACGAACGTGATCCCGATGTATGCCAACAGGGCGATCGCGGCGCAGCCGGCAGCAAGGCCGTCGAGGCCGTCGGTCAGGTTCACCGCGTTCGTGGTTCCGGCGAAGACCAGATAGATGAACAGGATGTAAGCCGGCCCGAGATACACGTGGGCGTGGAACGGCCGCAGGGAGACCGACTCGGACATGTGGGCCTTGTGTGTGGCGATCCACCAGAGCCCAACCGAGATCAGCAGCAGCACGACCATCTTCGTTCTTCCGCGCAGCCCCAGTGAGCGCCGCTTGATGATCTGCGTGTAATCGTCGGCAAAACCAAGCAGCGCACAGGCGATCGTGGCGCCGAACACGCCCATCGATGCCCAATCGCGCGTGGACAGGCACAGGTAGGGCACCGCGAACGCGATCACGATGATGATCCCGCCCATGATCGGGGTTCCGGCCTTGACCTTGTGGCCCTCGGGCCCCTCCTCGCGGATGTTCTTGCCGAGTCGGTGGTCGCGTAGAAACTCGATGAAGCGTGGACTGAGGAACAGGCACATCAGCAGCGCCGCCGAGCTCGACAACAGGACCCGTCCTGCCTCCGAGGTCAGGGTGTGTGAGGAGCTGACCGTGCACGCGAGTTTGTGAGCGGTTGTGACCGTGCAGGTCAGGGTCTTTCCCACCCCGGCGCCTGCCGGGAGTGCCTGCGATGGATTCGCGCCGATCATGCCGGGGCCGCCGCGCTGAGCGCCTCGCAGACGCGCTTCAGACCGACGCCGTTCGAGGCCTTCACCAGCACCACGTCGCCGTCGTCGACCAGGTCTGAGAGCAGTGCCGAGGCCGCGTCCGCATCGGGTGCGTGGTGGTGCTCTCCGTGAAACCGCGACGCCATTTCGGCGGCAAGCGGACCGACTGTCACCAGCACGTCGGCGACCGCGTCGGCCTGCTCACCGATCTGCTCGTGGAAGCGGCCCGCGTCCGGCCCCAGTTCGAGCATGTCGCCGAGGACGGCGATCCGCCGTCCGCGCGTCTCCGTGGCCGCCAGCACCTCCAGCGCCGCCCGCATCGAAACCGGATTGGCGTTGTAGGCGTCGTCGAGCAGGGTCACGCCACCGGGCAGCAATCGCCGCTGGCCGCGACCCGGCGTGAGCGCGAGATCAAGCCGCCCACCGGGCTTGACGCCGACTGCGAGCGCGGCGGCCACGGCCGCGAGCAGATCGTGGCGCAGGTGCGCCTCTGTGAAGTTGACGTCCAGGTGGATGCGGACACCGTCTGGCGCATCGATATCGAGCCCGGTGGCGTCCTCCAGGGCGATCCGGACATCACCGCCGGATCCAAAGCTGACCGTGTTCAGATCCTCACGCAGGTGCGGGTCCAGCAGCGGCTCGTCCGCCGGCACAACCGCCGTCGCACCCGGAGCAAGCGCCGCGATCAGCTCAGCCTTGGCAGCGGCGATCGCCTCGATCGTGCCCATCAGCCCCAGGTGAACGGGCCCGACGCTGACGATCACCCCCACATCGGGCTCGGCTATGCCTGCCAGTTCAGCGATCTGCCCGGCGCCACGCATGCCCATCTCGAGCACGAGCAGCTCGGTGCCGGCAGGTGCCGCGAGGATCTGCAGCGGCAGGCCTATCTCGGTGTTGAAGTTGGCCTGAGAGGCAACAGTCCGGCGATGCGGCGAAAGCAGTCCACTGAGCAGTTCCTTGGTCGAGGTCTTGCCGGTCGAACCGGTCACGCCGATCACCTGCGCGCCGAGTTCGCGACGCCATGCGCGGGCGAGCTGCTGCAGCGCGGCCAGCGGATCCTCGGTCGCGAGGACGGCGCCGTGGGTCAGCGTCGCGGCGTACTCCGGCGTCGTCAGCGCGCCCCAGGCACCCGCATCGAGCACCTGCTGGGCAAAGGCCCCGCCGTGTGTCTCGGCGCCCGGCAACCCCACGAACAGCACGCCGGGGCCGGCATCGCGCGAGTCGATCGATGCTCGCTCCGGTCCGGCATCGCGGCCCCGGAGTAGCGCCGCGCCCGAGGCGCGCGCAATCTGATGAGCATCCCAGCGCCTCATCTACTCACGCCAGGGTACTTGCGTCGCTGGACGCCAGAAGTGGCCTCACGCGATCCCGCGCAGCGCATCGCGCGCGACGGCAACGTCGTCGAACGGGATCTTTTGACCGTCTGCGAACTCCTGGCCTTGCTCGTGCCCCTTGCCGGCGATCACCACCACGTCGCCGTCCTCGGCGTCTGTGATCGCGGCCCGAATTGCAGCGCGCCGGTCGGCGTCGTGCTGGACCGGCCGGTCGATCCCAGAGAGGATCTCAGCGATGATCGCCTCCGGATCCTCCGAGCGCGGGTTGTCGGAGGTGACGATCACGCTGTCCGCCAGACGTGCCGCGATCTCGCCCATCAGGGGGCGCTTGCCGCGGTCGCGGTCGCCGCCGGCCCCGAACACCACATGCAGCCGAGAGCCGGTCAGACTGCGCGCGGCCACCAGCACATTCTCAAGCGAGTCCGGCGTGTGCGCGTAATCGACCAGAACGGCGAAGGCCTGGCCCTCGTCGACCGTCTCGAACCGACCCGGGACCTGGCCCGCCTGCTCAATCGCCGCCACGGCGAGGTCGAACGCGACACCAGTCGCGCGTGCCGCAGCGAGCGCGCCGATCACGTTGTAGACGTTGAAACGCCCGCGCAACGGTGACCTCAACTCGCTGACGCCGTCGGGCGAGTGCAGGGTGAAGCTCGATCCGGAAATATCGGTGCGGAGGTCGTCGGCCCGGTAGGTCGCGCCGGGATGATCGAGCGCGAACGTGATCGGCTCGTCGAGCTCGGGGTCGGCCACCAGCCGGGCGCCGTAGGAGTCGTCGAGATTGATGACCGCATGCCGCGCCGCGACGTCTGTGAAAAGCCGCCGCTTGGCCTGGAAGTAGTCCTCCATGGTCGGGTGGAAATCGAGATGGTCCTGCGTCAGATTCGTGAACACGCCCACCGAGAAGTGACAGGCGTCGACACGAGCGAGCTCGAGCGCATGCGAGGAGACCTCCATCACACACGCGACGTCGCCCGCGTCGAGCATTGTCCGGAACGAGCGCTGGAGGTCGATCGCTTCAGGGGTGGTGCGCTGCACGTCGGACTCGACTCCACCAACCACGCTCTTGACGGTGCCGAGCAGCCCGGTCTGACGGCCGGCGGCCTCAAAGAGCGAGCGGGCCAGGTACGCGGTCGTCGTCTTGCCGTTGGTCCCGGTGATCCCGACGAGTTCGAGCTGAGCCGTCGGATCGCCATAGAAGGCGGCGGCCGCCGGCGCCATCGAGCGGCGGACATCCTCCACGACGACCTGCGGAATGTCGAGATCGAGCTGGTGATCCACGACCAGAGCGGCCGCCCCGTGCGCGATCGCGTCGGCCGCGAATTCGTGCCCGTCGCGGGTGAAGCCGCGCACGCAGAAGAACAGGTCGCGCGGCCCCACCGCGCGGTTGTCATAGGCGAGTCCTGCGACATCGACTGACGGCGCACCCGGGAACAGAACGTCCAGTTGCATCGGCGCCAGAGGGTAGTGGTTCGCCCGGGAGTGCCCGCCGCCTACGCGCCCGCTAGGGGGTGCTCGGCGTCGCCGCGGCGTAGGCAGAGGCCGGGCAGGGCGATGGGCATGGGTTGATGCCGAAGTGCGGCACCGCCCAGCCGACAATCTTCTGGAAGGCAGGCGCCGCGACGGAGCCGCCGTAGATGTTGCCGTGCGGCTCGTTGACCACCACCGCCACGACCAGCTTGGGATTGCTTGCGGGAACCATCCCGATGAACGAGGCCACGAACAGGTTGCTCGAGTACTTGCCGTCAATCGCGATCTGGGCAGTGCCGGTCTTGCCGGCCATGTCGTAACCCGGGATCGCCGCGCCGGAAGCGGTGCCGCCGTCAGCCAGGACGCCGCGAAGCATGTTCCGAAGCTCGTAGGCGACCTTGGCCGAGATGATCCGCTTGCCAGCCGGCTCTCCCAGCTTCGCGCTGCCGACCGATTCGACCAGCTGGGGCTTGCGCAGGATGCCGCCGTCGGCGATCGCATCGTAGGCCTGAACCATCTGCATCGGCGTGACTGACTCGCCCTGGCCGAACGGCAGGTTGTACATCGAGACGCCCGAGTAACCGCCGACCGGGCGCACGATGCCTGTCTGTTCGCCCGGGAGCGAGACCCCGGTCCGCTTGCCGAAGCCGAAGCGATCGACCCAGTAACCGAAGCGCGAGGCGCCGAGTGTCTTGCCGATCTCCACGGCGCCGATGTTGCTGGAGACCTTGAGGATCTCACCCACGTTCATCGTCTCGTAGCCATGCTGCTCCGCATCGCTGATCGTCTTGCCGTATGCCTGGAGGTCCGGCGGGATCACGAAGTTCGTATCCGGCGTGACCTTGCCGTCCTGCAGCGCGCCCGCGACCGTGATCGCCTTGAACGTCGAGCCGGGCTCGTAAGACATGTCGACCGCCTGGTCCTCAGCTGCCGGAACGTGTCCGTCGGTGGCGGTCCACGCCGACGCTGAAACGTGGTTGGGGTTCACGGATGGCCAGTTGGCGACGGCGAGGACCTGATCGGTCTGTGGATCCGTGACGATCGCCGTCGCTCCCTGTGCCCTGTACTGCGCACCGACACCCGCCAACACCTGCTCGACGTAGGACTGCAGCGGCGCTGAGATCGTCAGCCGCAGATTCTGACCCGGAACCATCGTCTTGGTGGTCTCGACGGAGATCGCGTCGCCGCTGGCGTCGTCCACCGCCCGGCGCTTGCCGTTGATTCCCGCAACCTTGTCGTTGAAGAAGTATTCGAGCCCGTCTCCGTGACCGCCGGATCCGACCCAACCGAGCACCTGGCCGAGCTCTGTGCCGCGCGGGTAGGCGCGGTGCTCAACCGGCACCGGCGGAGAGATGCCATTGATGTTCAGCGCCATCACCTTGCCGGCCGCGCTCGGTGAGACGGTCGCGAGTCTGAGGTAGCCGGTGTGGGGCTTGGTCAGGTCAGCCAATGTCGTTGCCTTTGTCAAACCCAGTAGCGGCGCCAGTTCAGCCGCCTTCAGCTCTGGGTTCCTGTACGTGCTGACGATCAGGTACGGGTCGGCGATGATCTCGTCAGCCGGCACGCTGAGCGCAAAAGCGACCCCGGTGCGATCCGTGATTTCACCACGTGGCGCCGGGATCGGCGTCGACTGCACCTGCTGCTCGTTGGCGGCGGCGCGCAGTGCCGCTCCGCGAAACAGCCCGAGGTAACCCGCGCGCGCCAACGCGACAAGCAGGAGCAGCATGAACACCACGAACATCAGCCCGACCCGACGGTCGATGACGTCGACTGTTCGGCGGGGGGCGCTGGTAGACATCGTCAGCCCGCGAGTCCGCTGCCGCCGGTTGTGGACCCGGTCGCTGTGCCCGTGGCGCCCGCAGTGGTCGGCGCGACCGCGGTGCCGGCACTCTGCGTGGTCGCCGGTGGCGTGGCGGTGCCGGTGGCGGCGGGAGGGACCGTATCCGCGGCGCTGGCGTCGCTGGTCGCAGAACTCGCGACCGATGGCGCGGCGACGGTCGAAGCCGTGCTTGTATCGCCTGTGGCGGCGCCCGAATCGGTTGACGGCGTGCTGCCATCGCCGGTCGCGATGGCGCCTGTGGACGACGATTCCGAGCTCCCGCTGTCCGCTGCGGCTGTGTCGGCCACGCTGGTGTCGCCGGCCGTGGCCGTCTCAGTTGCGGCCGGACTCGCTGCGTCAGCCTGACGCTCGCTTGCGATGCTGCTCAGGAACGTGTCGGTCGACGGCTGGTGGATGTTCGCGATCGCCGCGGAAACGTGGGTTCCGACGGCAGCCCGTACGAAGTGAACGGCCGTTGGCCCAGCCATCACCATCCCCATCTGGGTCGCCTTCTGGATGATCCGCTGGTTGTCGGAGAGCGCCGAGACCTGTGAGCGCAGGATCTGGTTGCTGCTCTCGAGCGCGGTGGCCTCCTGGAGCTCACGACCGACCCCTGAGCCGAGCTTGAGCACCTCGACGCGGAGTCCGACGATCGCGACCAGCACCACCCCCAGAACCGGGATCCACGAGCGACCGCGAACGATGCGATCGAGCCGAGGAAGCTCGCGCGAACGACCGATGCGCAACGCGGCCGAGCCCGCGTGAGGAGCTTCACGCCGGCGCGGCGTCGCGGCGAGGGAGGGCGCCTCTCGCCGCGGGCGGTTCGGCTCGCTACGGCGCGCCGGCTGGCGACGCGGGCGCGCCGGCGCCGACCCCCGGTCAGCCTCAGACGCGGCGACAGCCGCCGCAGCTCGTGCGGACGTACGCACCGAGGGCCGAGCCGTGGTACCGGCACTGGCGCGAACCGAGGGCCGAGCCGTGGTACCGGCACTGGCGCGAACCGAGGGCCGAGCGGCGGCACCAGCCGCGGGCCGTGCGGCGGTACCAGCCGAGGGCCGTGCGGCGGTGCGTCCGGCTGCTGTTGCGGCTGCTGGTGGCATCAATTCACCTCGTCGGGAGCTTCCGGGCGACGCGCAGATGCGCGGACTTGGAACGTGGATTGGATGCGACCTCACCCGGGCTCGGAGCGATCGCGCGACGCGTCAGTAATTCGGCCTCCGGCTCGTGACCGCAAACGCAGATCGGGAGATCCGGCGGGCAGACACAGCCTCGTGCCCTGTCGGCCAGGAAGCGCTTCACGCGCCGGTCCTCGAGCGAGTGAAACGAGATCGCGGCCAGGCGTCCGCCGGGCACGAGCACTTCCCATGCGAGCGGCAGCGCCTCGTCAATCTGGGAGAGCTCGTCGTTGACGACGATCCGAAGTGCCTGGAATGTGCGCTTGGCCGGGTGCCCGCCGGCGAATTGTGCGGGCACCGGCACGGCAGCCTTGATCACATCGACCAGATCCTGCGTGGTCTCCAGCTGTGTACGACTGCGGGTGCGGGCAATGGCGCGAGCTATCTGGGAGGCGAAGCGCTCCTCGCCGTAGTCGCGCAGGAGTCGCGAGATCTGCCGTTCATCCCAGGTGTTGACCACATCAGCCGCGGTGAGCTCCTGGGACGGATCCATGCGCATGTCGAGCGGCGCGTCGTAGGAATACGAGAAGCCCCGCTCCCAGGTGTCAATCTGCATCGATGACATGCCCAGGTCCATGTAGACAAGGTCTGCCGCGATCCCCTCGTCGCGCACCAACTCCAGGCCGGAAACGAAATCAGCTCGGATGAACCTGGTCTGGCAGGCAACCTCCGCCGCCATCTCCGCGAAACGCTCCTCCGCGATCGGATCGCGGTCGATACCGATCAGCGTGCCCTCGGCACCGATGCGCTCCGCGATCAGGCGTGCGTGGCCCGCGCCGCCGACCGTGCAGTCGATCGCGACAGCACCCGGAACAGGGTCGAGAAACTCGATCAGCTCGCCGGCGAGCACCGGCACGTGCGGAATGGTCATGTCAATCAGTGTGGTCAAAGCTCGCCGCAATCTCGGGGAAGCGGGCAAGAATGCCCGCGTTGTAGTCCGCATAGGCCGCGCGGTTCCAGACCTGCAGACTGGCGCCGGAGCCGGTGATCACGACTTCCTTGTCCAGGTCTGCGAACTCTCTCGCCCGCGGCGGGATCATCAGCCGGTTTGCCGAGTCGAGCTCCATGTCCCAGGAGTTCGCATAGAGACTGACGCGCAGCGCCTCCGCGCGCGGAGACAGCGGATGCAGGTTCGCCAGCGACGATGCGGCGAACTCGTCGAAGGCCTCGGCCGGCCAGATCGAGAGCGAGTGCGGGCTGGTCTGCTCGATCGGCGGTGTGATCGCGAGGATCACCCCAGCTGCCAGGCCCGCGCGGAACTTGGCCGGCACGGTCAGCCTGTGCTTCGCGTCGAGCGCGTGTTCGAAGGTGCCGCGGAAGATCAAGGGTTCTCATACGCCTGGCCGAAAGATGAGGCCTGGGTGGCTGGGTGGGAGGAGCCCTGCCACCCAGGTCTCTGCTAGCGGGGCCCACGATAACCCACTGCCTCCCACATTGCAACCCAACACGACACAAATTTCCCACTAACGACCCCTTGCTGGCGTCTGGACACCCGACTCGTCCCACCAGCGAGTCGAGCGGCATGAACCTAAGCCCAGCCGCATCAGGGTTTTTGCGTGGGTTGACACCCGCATGAGCAGGCTGGGCGGGCGGTGGTGGGAAGTGGGAGATCAGGCGACCAGTTGCCGATCTGCAGCCTGCGTCGTCGCACTGAGCTCAACCAGCCGGTACCCGACAGCCCACACGTTGACGATGTAATGCACGCCCAGGGCATCCAGCTTGCGGCGCAGCCGCGAGATGTGGGAGTCGAGGGTGCGCGTCTGCCGAGCGGCGTGCGCACCGTCGGCCCACCCCCACACCAGCTCCATCAGCTCCGCGCGGCTGAAGACCCTGCCCGGCTCTCGCGCGAGGGCATGGAGCAGACTGAACTCCTTGCTCGATAGCAGCAACGGCTGCCCGTCGACCCAGGCCTGCCGGGCGAGCGCGTCCACCTCGAGCGCGCCGACCCGCAACCGCGACGTTCTGGCGAGCCGTCGCCGGCGCCGAAGCAGCGCGGCGATCCGAGCCCGCATCTCCGTGTAGGCGTATGGCCGCGACAGGTAGTCGTCGCAGCCCCGTTCCAAGCCGCGCACGCGATCAAGCAGAGAGCTCCGGTCCGATGCGACGATGATCGGCAGGTTCGGGTCGACCCGCGCCGCCACCCGCGCGGTGCCTCGCACGAACTGGACGAGCTCGAGTCCGTCGCCGTCGGGAAGCTCACCGTCGATGACCATCAGCTCGATACATGACTGCGTGAGCGCCTGCCGTGCCCCCTCGGCCGACCCGACCTCGAACGCCTCGTAGCCATCGGCGGTGAGGTTCGCGGCCAGGAACGCGCGCTTGTCACGGTCGGCGCCCACCAGTAGCACCGTGTCCCGCTCTCCGATGATCGTCTCATGTGTCTGCACAGCCGTCTCCTGTCTCCCACGTGGTCGACCAATAGAGGCTCCGGACCGCCCAGACTGACCCCCCGCCCCGCGCCCCGACACTCCCGAAAACCGCAAATTCCGGGGTTCGGTGCAACATCACGTTCAGGGGCTGCGCGCCGGCAGGAAACAGAAATAAGATCCCGACGGCATGTACCGACGCGGCAACTACTCGTCCGGTGAGGATTTCGTCCTTGAGTACGGCGACCTCAGGTTCACGTTCAATGAACGCGACTTCCGCGAACGCTGCGAGCAGGCTGCCCGGCGCCTGGGATTCATCGGCGACGCGGTCGCCGAGAACGAGGCCGAGGACCTGATCAACCTGGTCGTCAACGGCGAGGTGACAGATCCGGCCTCGGCCCTGGGCGAGCATGTCAACGAATGCTGGCCCGAACTGGTCGGCCCGTCTGATCGTTCGCTCGTGCATTGGCTGCGCCGTCTGATCTTCCGCAGTGCCTGGCTCGATCAGCGAGTCAAGGAGGACGAACTCGACGTCGTGTTCGACGACGACAACGGCGGCTTCGTGTACATCCAGCCGGATCGCGGCGGCGAGCCGATTGAGCTCGCACCCGAGCCGAGCTGGGACCGCGTCGCGTACGTCCGCCGGTAGCTGGGCGCCGATTAATCCCCTGCTTAGCTGCGCAGTCGTCCGCTAAGCAGCGCATCAGATTTACGATTACCCTGCACCCCAATGAGCGCGCGCATCTGGCTTGTCATCCCGACCTACAACGAGGCTGAAAACATCGGCCCGATCGTCAGGGCCGTCACCGAGGAACTGGCCAAGGCCGTCCCGGGCGAGCACCGGGTGCTGGTGGTCGACGATGGGTCACCCGACGGCACCGGTCAGATCGCCGACCAGTTGGCCGTGGAGTTGAACACCGTCGAGGTTCTCCACCGCCCCAGCAAGACCGGTCTCGGGCGGGCATACATCGACGGCTTCGAACACGCGCTCGCCGGCGGCGCCGATCTCGTGATCCAGATGGACGCAGACTTCTCTCATGACCCCACCTACATCCCGGCACTGCTGGCGGCCGCCGAGGACGCCGATCTTGTACTGGGCTCACGCTACGTCAGCGGCGGCGCGGTGCGGAACTGGGGCGTCGTCCGTAAAGCGATCAGCCGCGGCGGAAGCTTCTATGCGCGCACGGTTCTGGGCCTCAAGGTGCGCGACCTCACCGGGGGCTTCAAGTGCATCCATCGTTCGGTGCTCGAGACCGTCGACCTCGCCAGCCTGCGTGCGGACGGTTACGTATTCCAGATCGAGCTGACATACCGCGCGACCAAGGCCGGATTCTCAGTGCGGGAGGTGCCGATCGTGTTCGTCGACCGCACTGCCGGAACCAGCAAGATGTCGAGCAGGATCGCGCTCGAGGCAATGCTCCTGGTTCCCCGTCTGCGAAGGGCACCGACACGGCAGCTGAC
The DNA here is from genome assembly GCA_963844665.1 of uncultured Conexibacteraceae bacterium. Taxonomy (GTDB): domain Bacteria; phylum Actinomycetota; class Thermoleophilia; order Solirubrobacterales; family Solirubrobacteraceae; genus Palsa-465. The sequence goes on along the minus strand of CAWJPB010000002.1, from coordinate 330,533 downwards.
ACGCTCGTAGGTGTGAGGCCGCGCGGTGAGCGGCCTCAGCGGCCGCCGCGCCCTCCTGACCGTCGGCAATGGCGAGCGCAAGCGGCGCTCGCCTCATTGCCGCTGCTGAGCCTGCTGATCTGCATCGGCGCGACACGCACGGTCTGGCTGCTGCCGGAAACCCGGAAGCTGCCATCGGCGATGTCCGGCCCGCTGCGCCACGTCGGCTTCGCCCTCAGCCAGTTCGAGGTGGCGCTGCTGTTGGTGGCGCTGCTGATCGGCTACACGCTCGCAATCCGCTGGAGCGAGCAGCTCTCGGCCCGCGCGGTGATCGGAACCGTGGCCGCCCTCAACCTGATCGTCCTGCTCGGGCCGCCGCTGTTCTCAACCGACCTATTCAGCTATCAGGCATATGCGCGACTCTTCGCGCTCCATCACCTGAACCCGTATCTGCACGGGCCGAGCGCGATCGCAGGGGATCCGATCTACAGCCTCATCGGACCGAAGTGGACTGACACCGCGAGCGTGTACGGACCGCTATTCACGTTTCTGAGCGCAATCTTTGCCTCCGCGTCGACGGCCGTTAGCCAGTTCGGCTTCCGAGTGATCGCGGCACTGGCGAGTGCTGGAACGACCTACCTGATCTGGCGCTCGGTCAAGCTCCGCGGATTCGACCCGGTGCGTGCGACCGCGCTCTTCGGGCTGAATCCGCTCGTGACGCTGTATGGCGTCAGCGGCGGCCATAACGACATGCTGATGCTGCTGTTCAGCACCGGCTCGGTCTACGCGCTCCTGACAAGACGCGACCGCGCCGCCGGTGTGCTCGTCTCGGCGGCAGCCGCGGTCAAGTTGACCGGGGCGCTGTTGCTTCCATTTGCGCTGCTCTCAGACATCGGGCGCCAAACACAGCGACGCAGGGCATTTCTGATCGGCTTCGCCGCCATCACGATCGTGATCGCCGTCGCGAGCATGGCCGCGTTCGGAACCAGCATCCTGCACCTGCCCGGCTCGCTGCAATCGGTGCAGAACCGGGGCACCACCTGGAAGAGTGGCCCCGGATCGATATTCGCCGCGACCGGGCTGCACCCCACCACCGCCTGCCGGATCGTCGTGGATCTGGTTCTGGTCAGCTGCCTGCTCTGGCTGCTGCGGGAGGTCTGGCGGGGTCGGATGGACTGGATCGAGGGCGCCGCCTGGGCCACGTTCGCGGTGCTTATCAGCGCCTGGTCGTTCCTGCCCTGGTACGCGTCGTGGCCGCTGCCGCTCGTCGCGCTGTGCCGTAGCCGACGTCTGTTGAACGCCTCGCTGGCGTTGACCGCCATCGCCGGAGTGATGATGATCGCCCAGACGCTCCCCAACGGCATCAGTTTCCTCTGACGATGCATCCCCAGGCTCCGAGCCGGGAGCTTCCGGGCCTCCCCGTACGATGGCGGCGTGAGCGACAGCCGGGAACTGGCACTGTTGAGCGTCGTCGCGCCGGTCTACAAGGAGGAGGCGACAATCGACCGCTTTTGCGATGCGGTCGCGCAGGCGCTCACGGACGTCCCCTACGAGCTTATCCTCGTCGACGACGGCTCGACCGACGGCACGGCGGACAAACTGTCCCAGCTGGCGGCCGCGGACGAACGCATCAAGGTGATCCTGCTGTCACGCAACTTTGGACACCAGGCGGCGATCACCGCCGGGCTTGACCATGCGAGCGGAGACGTGACGGTCACGCTCGACTCCGACCTCCAGGATCCGCCCAGCCTGATCCCAGTGCTGCTCGAGCGTTGGCGCGCCGGAGCTGATGTCGTCTACGCGGTCCGGCGCCACCGGGATGGCGAGTCGCATTTCAAACTCGGCACCGCCAGCGGCTTCTACAGCCTCTTCGCGGCGCTCACCTCCGTCAGCCTGCCGGCAAACACAGGTGATTTCCGCCTGTTGGACCGCAAGGCCCTGAACGCGCTGGTATCGATGCGCGAACGCGCCCGCTTCCTGCGCGGCATGAGCGTCTGGGTCGGGTTCACCCAGGACTCGGTGCTCTACGACCGTGATGCGCGGTATGCCGGCGAGACCAAGTTCACGCTGATGCGGATGCTCCGATTTTCCCTCGACGCGCTCGCGTCGTTCTCAAACCGGCCGTTGCAACTGGCCACTCTGCTCGGGTTCGCGATCTCATCGATCGCCTTTCTCGCGATCCCGCTCGTGATCGTGCTGAAGCTGACCGGGCACTACCTCTCAGGCTTCAGCACCGTCGAGATCACAATGCTGCTGCTGGGGGGCATCCAGCTGATCACGATCGGTCTGATCGGCGAGTACGTGGGGCGCATATTCGACGAGGTCAAGGGTCGGCCGTTGTACCTCGTCCGCAGCCGCAGCAACTTCAGCGACGGCTGACCCTACGGGCCCTAACCGCCGGCCGGATTCGGGCTTCGAACCGTTGCCCCGTTGCTTTCGGCCGGCCCGCTTGGCCGGCCTTCTGCCGGCGGCTGATCGCCTGCCGCGGGAACGTCCCCTGCCTCAGCCTCGAGCACCTCGATGCGGTTCGCAAGCCCCTTGATCGCGTCGGCGATCGGGTCGGGAAGATGAACCCAGTCGGTGTCCGGGCCCTCAGGTCGGCGGCCCTCGACGCGGACCGGGTGCCCGGGAATGCCGACCACGGTCGAGTTCGGCGGCACGTCGTGGATGACGACCGTGTTGGCACCGATCTTGGCTCCATGTCCAACGACGATCGGACCGAGCAGCTTCGCGCCTGAGCCGATGGTCACGCAGTTCTCGACGGTCGGATGGCGTTTGCCCGTGGCGAAGCCGGTACCGCCTAGCGTCACCCCCTGATAGATGGTCACGTCGGCGCCGAGCTCCGCCGTCTCGCCGATCACTACTCCCATGCCGTGGTCGATGAACAGGCCGGGACCGATCACGGCGGCAGGATGAATCTCAATTCCAGTCAGCGAGCGCGCGACCGTCGCGAGCAGCCGCGGGAGCACGGGCACCCGGGCCTGAAGCAGGCGATTGGCGACTCGATGGGCGAGCAACGCCTGGACGCCGGGCCACGAGAGCAGGATCTCCGGCGTGCTGACACCGGCCGCAGCAGGGTCGCGAGCCTGGGCCGCTGCGACGTCGCGGCGAATCTCGTCCAGGGTGCCGGCGATCATGGCTCGGGGACCCATGCCTCAAGGGTACCCAGCCGCGTCAGCGCTCGGCGGGTCCGAACCACGGCAGCGATATGTAACGCTCGCCGGAGTCGGGCAGAACCACCGCGATCCGGGCGCTCGCGAAATCGGGACGAGCCGCGATCTGCAGAGCGCCGGCGACGGCCGCCCCGGCCGAGATCCCTGAGAGCACGCCCTCGCGTGCGGCCAGCCGCTGCGCAACGCTGACCGCTTCCTCGTCACCGATCGGGATCACCTCATCGATGATCTCGCGGTTGAGAACCGCCGGCACGAACCCCGCGCCGATCCCCTGGATCCGATGCGGTCCCGGCGCCCCTCCGGACAACACGGCGGAGGCTGCCGGCTCGACGGCAACGACGTGAAGCTTTGGCTGTCTTTGCTTCAGGTACTCCCCCACCCCGGTGATCGTGCCGCCTGTGCCGACTCCCGCGACGAACACGTCGATCTTGCCATCGAGAGCCGCCCAGAGCTCAGGACCAGTGGTTCGTCGATGCGCCTCCGGGTTGGCCGGATTGGAGAACTGATCGGGCAGGAACACATCGTCGCGGTCGGCCATCCGCTGCGCCGCTGCAACCGCTTCATGCATGCCGCCGAGTGACTCCGTGATCTCGAAGCGGGCGCCGTAGAGCGCCAGCAGCCGCTCACGCTCACGGCTCATCCCCTGGGGTAGCGTGAGCACCAGTTCATATCCCTTGGCGGCGCAGACGAACGCCAGCGCGATCCCTGTGTTGCCGCTGGTCGCCTCGACGATCGTCGTGCGCCCGGGCTCGATCCGGCCCTCGCGTTCGGCCGCCTCGATCATCGCCAGGCCGATCCGATCCTTGACACTGCCGCCCGGGTTGGACGACTCAATTTTCGCGAATAGCCGGGCCTCTGACGTCTCGGGAACGATCCGGCTGAGCTCGACGAGAGGGGTATCCCCCACATAGGCGGAAATGTCGGTCGGAATGGTGCGCATTCGGGCCAACTGTATATCGCCTCACCCCCGGAGCGCCGGGATCAGACGAGTTTGAGGTCGAGCTCGATCCCGGGCTCAACGCCGCGAACGAGGAGCCAATCGCGCATCCCGCCTACTGAGCCTGATTGAGCTCCAGCGACACGTCGATGGTCACATCCCAGCCGGTGCCAGCTTCGATCCCGAGACCAAACCCGCGCCGGTCGATCGTGGTCGTGAGTTCGAGGGCGAGCAGATCAGCCTCGCGTCCGTCGACCTTCGTGACATGAGCGGGGCCGGTGACCGTTCCTGATGCGCTGATCGCCTTGGTGACACCCTTGATCGTGAGTTCGCCGTCCAAATGCACGGTACCGTCATCGTCAACGCGTAACTCGGTCGAGCTGAAGCTGAGTGTTGGGAAGTTGGCCTGGTCCAGGAAGCCCTCGCCGAGGATGTGCTCACGCAGCATCGGCAGTCCGAGGTGCAAGCCCTCTACGTCGACCTGACCGCTGAGCACGCCGTTCTCCAGGGTGCCGGTCACGCTCGGGAATTGAGCGCGAAATCTCGCGACGACGTTGTGCGGGACGCTTAGGTTGGCCGTGGAGTGCACCGGATCAATCTTCCAGGCACCGGTTGTGGGAATTGAACCAGTGGTCATCAAACTCTCTCCTTCTGAGGTAGTTGATGACACAATTGTATCTGAGTGACTTTCTACCCTACGGGCTGATCCTCAGATGAAGTACGTCTCGGCGGTCGTGATGACTGGTCACGGCTCCCGCCGAAAAGGGTTTCGGCGAGGCGCTCCACTCTTCTTCCCCCCGCCTAGCACGCCACCCCGAGGGAGAGTTTCTTTGGGCGCCCTCGCTAACCGGACAAGGGAAGCTTGGGCGCCCGATTCGGGCTATACCCGATCAATCCGGCCGCCTAAACCCGTTCGATTTTCCGGCGGGGCGCTTCATTTTCTGAGAGGCTCGCATCGTCCCTGCGCTGCCCCCTGAATGCGGGGACTTCTCAGGGGACGCCCTGCCCGGACTTTGTGGGTGGGCGGGGCGCCCTCTGTTTTCACTACCCACGACGGCCGCTAACAGGACGGACCCCGCGAGTGTTCGTCAACCATCAGTTTTCGTCGCTCTTGATCGGCTGCGCGCTCGCTGACCGCTCTAGGTAATCGGTCAACCCAGCCAGCAACTCAGCAACCGTGTGGCACCTGCGCAGCCGCAAACACCAATCTCGGAGATGTCACGCAACACCTGCTACGACTTGAGCGGTACATCGGAACCCGCACGACGGTTGATGGAGAGCGACGAGACAGGCGATCGCTCCGAGGAGCTTGCGAAGCGACTGTTCGGGCAGGCGTCGTTGAAGGCGCACACCGCAATAACTACCTGCGAAGCCGCCAACCCCAAGGAAGACTCCGAGCACCCAGTCCGGGGCGATCGCACCCCCGTGAGAGACCTGGGCATCTGGTAGGTGATGATTCCGCCGACCGAGGTCAGGAACGTCGCGGTCAAGGTCGCCGGAGCGATCTCGTACGCGGAGAACCCGGCCAGCAGCAGAACCGGTGCGAGAAGTGAACCACCGCCAATCCCGTAAATACCTCCCGCAATTCCAACCGCCAGCGATAGCAGCCAGATCCACCGTTTCGTGCTTGCAGTCGGTGTCGGGCGGAGTCGCTCCATCCGCTGACTGCCGAGCATGAGCCAGAGTCCGAGCGGCAGTAGAACCCCCGGCGGCGACGAACTCGAACGCGCGCATCGCCAGAGAGCAACTCAACGCGGATAACTGCGCCCGCGATGACGCCAGGCAGCCGCGACCAGAAGTCCTGTCAACGGATTGATGAGCCGTCGCTCGTGCCAGAACCGCATGAGCCCACCGGCACTGCGAAGACGTTGAACAGCAGATTCGTGGGCGTGACAGCCGGACTCGGGACGTGCAGCACGCTCAGCTGCATCGGCAGCAGCAACACCGCCCCCGACACCCCCGCCGGGGTCGTGACCAGCGCCAACAGAAACGCGCACGCCATGCCGACTGGCCATTCCCAAGGCATCTCCACAGGGTATGGGAGTTGAGCCGGCAGGACCTAGCCCAGGCCACCCGTTGCGGGCCGTCCTCCAACCACGCTTGGGCCGGAGGGCGACCCCAACAGTTCCCAGAGACCCCAGCACACAGAACCTACCTGATTCGGCTGCGTCCCCTTTCAGCCTTAGTTGGGGTTCGCCTCTGCGTTGAGGCCCTTCCTCAGCAAGCCGCCCGTTGCGATCTTGGTGAGCAGCTCGTCCGCGTGACTCTCTTCATCCAGCGTCTCGCTAAGTAGCTTCTTGGCGTCGCTGTAACCGAGCTCGCCAGCGAGTGTGCGCGCGGTCCCGTAGGCAGCTATCTCGTAGTGTTCGACCCGCTGCGCGGCGGCGATGATCGCCGCGTCCTTTGGGGCACCGGTACCGGGCTGGTCAAGAACCTCCTCGCCTTCCGCAAGGAGGCCAGCCATGCCCTTGCACTTCTGTGATCCAGTGATCCCAAGGTCGTCCTTGATCTGTTGGAGCCGTTCGACATGACCACGGGTCTCCTCCAAGTGTGTGCTGATCGCTTCCTGCAACTTCTCGTCGTTCACCGCACCCGCGATCTTCGGGAGCGCCTGAACGAGTTGCGTCTCGGCGCTGTATAGATCCTCGATCTGATCAGCGAAGACGTCGTTTAGCGTGCCTAGCGCCATGTCGGTTCCTTTCGTGTCGATTGCTCACAGTTCGTGGTAAGAAGACGCTGACTTCTTGCCGCCTTTGCTGCCGGAGGCGACTTCCTGAGCGTGGTTGCCGCCACTGCCGAAGCCGCTGCTCTTGCTACTGCGGCACTCCCGCCGCTCTTGCCCCCACGACCTGACGAGCCCTCGGAGTTGGAGATCGCAGCCGCCCGCGACTTGCTCATCCCCTTCTTGCGAAGCCCCTCGTACTGCTTGTCCTTCTTGATGCTCGAACCGTGATCGTTGGCCACGGCTCTCCCTCCTTTCGGGACGTGCTGCCGTAACGCCACTGGCTGCCGTACTACCCGGATTGGAGCCCGATTCACACGCCCCTGCGACACGCATCTCCGATCGCAAGACTGCTCGACAGAACTTGTTGGCCGAAGGGCACAAAGCACTTGAGCTGAGACCAAAGATGCGAAAGAATATTTTCACCGAGCCGGTCTTGTCGCTTCCCCCCGCTTCGCTTCACAAGCTCACGGAGTCATGCTCGACGAAACCACCAACTCCGCCCGCTCTAGCAGCCGCAACTTCACGATCACGGTCGAACACAACGCGGGAACTACGCGAGTCCGAGTCTTTGGAGAGCTAGATCTGTCGACCGCACCAGAGCTGCATCGCGTCCTCGACGGGCTAAACGGCGATCACGACAGCGTGTTGCTCGACCTGGATCAGCTGGACTTCATTGACAGCACCGGGATCGCAGCGATCGTTCACGCAGACCTCGCCGCCAATCACAACGGGCAGCAATTTACGATCCGCTGCCACTCTCACCAAGCCCAGCGCATTTTCGACATCACCGGCCTACGCGATCAACTGAACTTCGAGGACTGACGGGACTACGAGCAGCTGCCCGGCCCCGTCTCGCGGCAGCCATCCCAACATGATCACGCCCTGGTGGCCAGCGCGTTCTGGCGCCTGATCGCTCATGTCCCGCGCCCACCAGCCCCAGACAGGCGTTATGAGCGCCCATGACGAAAACCTTGTGTTCTGCGACAAGCTAGGTCGCAACATCGACCCGGGGCGGCTCACGAAATGGTTCAACCAACATCGCAAGTCGGCCGGCATCCCAACCAGAACGTTGCGCACCCTGCGGCACCCGCAGCGACTATCGCGCTCACGGAGGTCGCGCCGGTGCACATCGCCGCAGCGCGGCTCGGTGACAGAAACGGCCGCATCGCCTGTCCCTACGGGCTGATCCTCAGATGAAGTACATCGTGGCTCCGGCCGCCTGCGCCTCAGCCTCGGCGATGTCAGCGATCGATTGCTCGGCCAGCACGCCCCGAGCGGCCTGAGCGGCGTCCATGAAGACCCCGGCCGCCCCGGCGCCGAGCGGACCGTCGAGCTGCTCGACCACCTCCAGAACCGTGATCTCGGAGGCGGGTCGGGCGAAGCTGTAGCCACCCTTTACGCCGCGCTGCGACCTCAGCAACCCCGCTCGCCGCAGCGTCGCGAACAGTTGCTCGAGGAACTGGACAGGAATGCTGCCGCGTCGAGCCAGCTCCCCGATCGGCACCGGGTCAGCGTCTCCGAGCTTGTGAAGCTCCACCAGCGCGCGCACGGCATACGGGGATTTGCTTGTGATCGAGAGCATCTTGCGCCTGAGTGTCCGCTCTACAGACTACGCACTGGCGCGCTTCGGAATCACTGACGTCGCAAATGCAGCTAGATCCAGCCGTGATCGGTAGCGATCAGCACTGCCTGGGCCCGATCCATCGCGCCCAGCTTGCCGTACACGTTATGCAGGTGGGTTCGCACGGTGCTCGTCGAGAGTCCCAGCTCCGAGGCGATCTGCTTGTAGACCATGCCTCTGGCCAGCCGCTTGAGCACGTCGACCTCACGCGTGGACATCGGACACGGCTCGACCTGACGCGGACGGTCGCTTGCGGAAGCAAGCGGAAGGTCATAGAGGATCTGACGCAGCTGCTCCGGCCTGAGGTTGATCGACCGCGCCACGTTCAACATCTCTGAGGGAGTCACCGAGCTGCCCTGCAGATAGTGCGCGAGCATGTCCGCCAGGCGGATGATCGCCGACTCGCCCTCGGCGTCGGATGCGTGGTGTGACTCGATCACCTGCGCGATCGAGCCAGGCAATCCCCAGCGACGAGCGATCACGCCGCCGACGAGCGCGTGGTCAACGCCGAGCTCCCGCCGCTCGCGTTGGAGCCGCTCCTCCGGAGTGCGGGCGTCGGCGTGAACCTGTTGCGGATACCCCGGGTAGGCGTGCACCAACACGAGCTTGCCGAGGTCATGCAGCATCGCCGTGACCATCAGGCGGTCTCGAGCCTCAAACTCGATCTCGCTGGCGATCCGGTCGGCAGCACGCTGGGTTGCCACCCCGTGCAGCCGGAAGCGCTCCGGGGTGTTCTGCCAGACCGCCGTGCGCTCGAAGAAGTCATAGGTGCGAGCCCTGCTGGCGATCACCAACACGGTTCCCGGCGACAGCACGTCGACCGCTTGGATCGCGGTCTCAATGCGGCCGCGATTGGCGCCGTCAACCTTGTTGGCCAACCGCATCACCGCGATCGCGAGTGACAGGTCGCTTTCGACCGCGCCGATCAGATCGGCTGTCGCGGGCTCGCCCTGCTCGAACAACCGCAGCACGTGGTTGCGGGTCTCAGCCAGGACCGGGAACGCCTCGAGCGCCTCGAAGGCGGCCGTGAGACGCCGTCCCTGGCCCTCATTGTGATGTCGTTCGCGGGTGGCGTACGGATCCGTCGTACGCCGAGCGCTTGGGGCAATCACTGCCATTTGCTCGTCTTCTTGCCGTGCATCAGATTTCAGGTGCGGCATCCGGCCGCTGTCGGGACTATCGGCAGATGGTCGAGGGGGGTTTAGCTTCGGTCAGTACTGGGCCGTTTCTGTCAGGTGGCGAGCGCCCGGTCGATGAGTTCGAGCGTGCGCGCCCTTCCCAGCAGCACGACGCTCTCGAAGATGCCCGGCGACACGGTCGTCCCGGCGATCGCTACACGGATCGGCTGGAATACCTGACCAGGCTTGAGGCCCGTGCGATCGACGACCTCACGCAGAGCCGCCTCGACATTTTCCACGGTGAACGGCTCGACGTCGGCCAGCGCCGAACGCACCTGCGCGAGTGTCTCGCGACCGCTGCCGGAGTCGATCACCTTTGCGAACGCCTTGGGATCGTCCGCGGGCCCGTCGAAGAAGAAACCTGCCAGTGGCCAGAAGTCGCCAAGGGTCTGGATCTTCTCGCGTGAGATCTCGACCGCGCCACGCAGGCCGCTGCGCCCGGTGAACTGCTCGAGTCGAAGGGTCAGCTCGTCGGTGCTGAGCGATCTCAGATGCTGGCCGTTCATGTGTCTCAGTTTCTGCTCGTCGAACACGGCCGGGCTCCGCGAGACTCGATCGAGCCGGAACCGCTGAGCCATCTCCTCCATCGTGAAGAACTCCTCGTCGGCGGCGAAGCCCGTGCCGAGCAGAGCGATGTAGTTGTTGACGGCCTCCGGCAGATAGCCGGCGTCGCGCAGCTCCTGGACGGACGCGGCCCCGTGGCGCTTTGAGAGCTTCTTGCCGTCGGGACCGTGGAGCAGCGGGAGGTGTGCATACCGAGGAGGCTCGAGGCGCAGCGCCTCAAACACCAGCAGCTGCTTGGGCGTGTTTGAGATGTGGTCCTCACCGCGAACCACGTGCGTGATGCGGGAATCGAGGTCGTCGACCGCCACTGCGAAGTTGTAGAGCACAGAGCCATCCGCGCGGGCGATCACGGGATCATCCATGTTCGCGTTGGGAAAGCTGACCTCGCCCCTGACGATGTCCTCGAACGCGGTATGACCGTCGTCCGGCACCCGCAGACGCACCGCGCCGGCAGTTTCCGGCTCGCCGCGGAAGCCTCGGTCGGCCCCATGCTCGGCTTTGTAGGCGCGAACATCATCCGCGGTGGCGCTCGAGTGGTATGCGTGCCCGTCTGCGAGCAGCTGCGCGAGGACCTCCTGGTGCCGCGGCGTATTGCCGACCTGCGAGATCGGACCCTCATCCCAGTTCAACCCGAGCCACGTGAGTGCGTCCACGATCTGTGCGACGTTCGAGTCGGTCGAGCGCTCGCGATCGGTATCTTCGATCCGCAGCACGAACGTGCCAGGCGTGCCGTCGCCGGGACCACGGGCGAGCAGCCAGTTGTAAAGCGCAGCGCGGGCGCCGCCGATGTGGAGCGCTCCGGTCGGCGATGGAGCAAAGCGAACACGCATCATGAGTCTGAGAGTAGGGAAAACCACGAGCGCCGAAACGCGCGAATGCTGATCGGGGCCCACGTCTCCCCGGCCGGCGGCCTCTGGAAGGCAATCGAGCGCGGCACAGAGATCGGTGCCGAGTCGATCCAGATCTTCAACCAGTCGCCGCGCATGTGGCGCCCAACCAACTACGGGCAGGACGACTTCACGAAGTTCAGGGAGGCCCGTGAGGCAGGTCCGATCAAGGCGGTCCTGATCCACGCTGTGTACCTCCTCAACTGCGCCTCCGAGGATCCTGACATCCGTGAAAAGTCGCTGGCGTCACTGACCCACTCGCTGCGTGTCGGCGACGCGATCGGCGCGACCGGCGTGGTGTTGCACCCGGGGTCTGCCAAGACCGGGCATGTGGGCGAGGCGATTGCGCGTGCCGGTGAGGTGATCGCGGAGGCCCTGGCCGAGTCGGAGCGCTGCGCGCTTCACCTGGAGGACACGGCGGGCGCCGGCGGCACGTTGGGTCGCTCGTTTGAGGAGCTCGCGGGTTTGATTGAAGCGTCCGGGAGCGAGCCCCGACTTGGGATGTGTCTGGATTCGTGCCATCTGCTCGCCTCCGGGTACGAGGTGCGCACGGTCGAGGGCCTCGACCACACGCTCGCGGAATGTGACCGGATCGTCGGGCTCGACCGCCTGCACTCGATCCATCTCAATGACTCGATGACGCCGCTGGGATCCAATCGCGACCGCCACGCGCCGCCCGGCGAGGGTGAGTTCGGCGAAGACGGACTTGCGGTGTTCCTCTCGGAGCCACGCTTCCAGGACATGCCGGTCGTACTCGAGACCGGCAGCGCTGACGGCGGGGTGGTGGCCGTGGACATAGAGCTGGTCCACGAGCTGCGACGCCGCGGCACGGCAATGCGTTCGGGCGGCGAGGGTGCAGCCGGAGAGGGCCCGAAGGGGTAGGGTTCGCGGGCGTGACCTCAGAGCGTGAAGCAGACGCGCTGGTGATCTTCGGGATCACGGGCGACCTCGCACGAAAGATGACGCTCCGGTCGCTCTATCGGCTGGAGCGGCGCAAGCTGCTGAACGTTCCCGTGATCGGGGTTGCAAGGGATGACTGGAAGCGCGAGCAGCTGATCGAGCGTGCTCGCCAGTCGATCGTCGAGTGCGGCGAGCAGCTCGACGAGGCGGTGTTTGCACGCTTTGCCAAGCGCCTGAGGTACGTCAGCGGTGACCTCGGCGACGCGGCGACCTACGAGCGCGTCAAGGATGAACTCGGTCCGGCGCGGGATCCGGTCTTCTATCTCGAGATCCCTCCTTTCCTGTTCGGACAGGTGGTGGCCGGCCTACACGACGCCGGTCTGGTCGTCGACGGCCAGCGCGTGGTCGTCGAGAAGCCCTTCGGACACGACCTTGGATCAGCACGGGCGCTCGCGGCCGAGCTGCATCGCTACCTGAATGAGGACCAGCTGTACCGGATCGACCACTTCCTGGGCAAGATGGGGCTCCAGGAGATCCTGTACCTGCGGTTCGCGAACTCGACGATCGAGCCTGTCTGGAACCGCAACTACGTGGCGTCCGTACAGGTGACGATGGCCGAGCCGATCGGCGTCGAGGATCGCGGCCACTTCTACGACCCGGTCGGGGCACTCCGGGATGTCGTCGTGAACCACCTCCTGCAGGTGATCGCGGCGGTCGCCATGGAGCCGCCGGCCGGCGGCGATGCGGACACCCTGAAGACAGCTAAGTACTCAGTGCTGCGATCGATGGCCAGTGCCGATCCCGCCCGCTATGTCCGCGGGCAGTACGACGGCTATCGGGAGGTCCCGGGGGTCGCCCCGGACTCACAGACGGAGACCTACGCAGCACTGAAGCTGGAGATCGACAACTGGCGTTGGGCCGGCGTGCCGTTCTTCATTCGTACGGGCAAGCAGATGCCGGCGAAGCTGACCGAGGTGAGGCTGGTGTTCAAGCACCCGCCGAGGCTCGCCTTCATCCCCAAGGGCAGCCGTCAGCCCGAGCCAAGCCAGATCGTGATCAGGATCGATCCCGGCACCGGCGTGCGCATGGTCCTTGATGCCGTGCGGGCTGACCGCAAGGGAGCCTCAGATATCCATCTCGACATGGAGTTCGCCAACGAGGGTGGCGAGGCGCCCACCCCGTACGAGGTGTTGCTGCACGCCGCACTTGTAGGCGACGCCGCGGCCTTCACCAGGCAGGACAGCGTTGAGGAAAGTTGGCGTGTGATGCAGCCTTTGCTCGACGCGCCGCCGCCGGTGATCGGCTATCCCAAGGGCACCTGGGGGCCGGTCGCGGCCGAGAAGAAGTTGATGAACGGCTACGGCGGCTGGCGCAAGCCGTGGCTCGCGCCGCCACCCGAGAAGGCCCCGCAGACCCATTAGGTCTTTGAGACTGGTCTCAGGCCGCCGCGGCGGCGTCACCGGCCTCGGGCGGCAGCAACGCCGAGCCGAGCAGCTGCGCCAACTCCGAGTGCAAACCGGCGGTCCGCTGCACCCGGAAGTCCGCGCTCAGCCGAAAACGCCTGGCGCCGAGTGCGGACTCCAGCTCGACGACAACCTCGGAATCGCCAGGGAAGCTCGCCAGGACCTCTCGCAGGTCGGCGATCACATCGGGTTGCACCACGCCTGCGTCCAGACGGATCCGCAGCGCCGCAGGCACGACGACGCGCTCGGCCTCCCGTTCCGCGCGAGCAAGTTCCTCATCACTGGGCTCGAACCGGTCGACGGAGGAGACCACGATGCAGGTACGCGATGCGTCCTTGTGGTCGACCTTGCCCTTGATCAGCACGACAGCGTCCTGCTCGACCGCGCCCCCTGCCTCCTCCAGCACGTCGGCGAAGATCACGAGCTCGACCGAGCCCTGAAGGTCCTCGAGCGCCGCGAACACCATCGGGTCGCCCTTCTTCGTGCGCAGGCGCTTGACCTGACCGATCATGCCACCGACGGTCACGCGCTCCCCATCCTTACATTCGGCAACGGCCCCGAGGTTGACATCGGTGCGCGCTGCCATCGCGACGCTCAGCGCCTTGAGCGGATGCGCTGAGATGTAAAGGCCGATCGACTCCTTCTCCATCGCCAGCAGCTCGCTCTGCTCGAACTCGCTCGTCGGGATCGGCGAGTGGCTCGGGCGGGCGGCTCCACCGCCTCCGTCGCCGTTGCCGTCGCCGAGATCGAACCCGAGGTCGAAGATCGAGCCCTGGCCGTTCTGAGCATCCTGCTGGGCCTTCTGACCAGCGGCCTGAGCCTGCTCGAGTACGGCCAGCATGCCCATCCGGCTGGCGCCCGTGGAACCGAACGCTCCACACTTGATCAGCGCTTCGATCGCCTTCTTGTTGACGGCGCGGCTGTCGATCCGCTCGCAGAAATCGAAGATGTCGGTGAACGGATCGGCAGGCATCCGACTCGCCGGATCCGATTCACCGCGGGCGATCTTCATCGCCTCGACGGCCGCGAACCCGACTCCCTTGACCGCGTCGAGGCCGAACCGGATGTTTCCGTCGACGACCACGAACTGGTGATCTGAGAGGTTCACGTCAGGAGGCAGGATCTCGATCCCCATCTGCTCCGCCTGTGCGACGAAGAACGGCACCTTGTCCTTGGTATCCATCACCGACGAGATCAGCGCCGCCATGTACTCGGCCGGGTAGTTGGCCCGCAGCCACGCAGTCCGGTAGGAGATCAGCGCGTAGCAGGCGGCATGAGACTTGTTGAAGCTGTAGTCGGCCGACTTCTCGTTGGTGTTCCAGAGGAAGTCGATCGTGCTCTCGCTCGTGCCCGACGCGCGACAGCCCTCGACGAAGTCGGGCTTGAGCTTGGCCATCGACTCACGGTTCTTCTTACCGATCGCCTTGCGCAGGTCGTCGGCCTTCGCGCCGCTGAATCCGGCCAGCTCGCGCGAGATGATCATCGCCTGTTCCTGGTAGAGGATCACGCCCTTGGTCGATTCGAGCACGTTTCGCAGGCGCTCGTCTCGATACTGAATCGAGTCGGGCTCATGTTTGCCGCGGGCATACGTGGGGATCTGGTCCATCGCACCCGGGCGGTACAGCGCCACGAGCGCCACCAGGTCGTCGAGCTCGGTCGGACGCACGCGCTTGAGGGCTTCGCGCATCCCCTCGGACTCAAACTGGAAAACGCCGATCGACTCGCCCCGCGCGAGCATCTCGTACGTCTTCTCGTCGTCAAGCTTCAGCGTCGTCATGTCTGGACGCGTGCCGGTCGAGCGCTCGATGATGTCGAGCGCATCTTCGATCACGTCGAGGTTGCGAAGCCCCAGGAAGTCCATCTTCAACAGGCCCATCTCCTCGACCGGCTTCATCGAGAACTGGGTGACCGTGCGGTAGATCTTGTTGCCGTCCTCATCGGTCTTGCGAGCGTCGGCGAGCTGGACGGGGACGAGGTCGGTGAGCGGCTGCGGGGCGATCACCACCGCGGCGGCGTGGATCGAGGAGTTCCGGACCGTGCCCTCGAGCCCGCGGGCCACCTCCACGATCTGGTGAGCGTCGGCGTTCGATTGAACCTCGGCGGCGAGCGGCTGGCCCGGCGCCAGGCAATCCTCGAACTTCGGCGCCCGCCCCTGCTCCGGATCCGGGATCAGCTTCGCGAGCTTGTCGCCGAGCGCGTACGGGAATCCGAGCACCCGGGCCGCGTCGCGCGTCGCCGCGCGCGGGAACATCTTGCCAAAGGTGATGATCTGCGCGACCGAGTCCTTGCCGTACTTATCGGTCACGTACTGGATCACCTGCTCACGCCCGCGCACGGAGAAGTCGACATCGATGTCCGGCATCGACACACGCTCGGGGTTCAGGAAGCGCTCGAACAACAGGTCGTAGCGAAGCGGATCAAGGTCGGTGATGCGCGTCGCATAGGCGACCAGCGAACCGGCCGCCGAACCACGTCCGGGTCCGACCGGGATCCCGTGGTCGCGCGCCCATTTGATGAAGTCCCACACAATCAGGAAGTAACCCGAGTAGCCCATGCGATCGATCACGCCGAGCTCATACTCGGCGCGCTCCAGCGCCGCCGCCGGAATCGGATCGCCAAAGCGCCAGCTCAGGCCGTCCATCACCAGACGCCGCAGATACTCAGACTCGACCATTCCCTCGGGGCACTCGAAACGCGGGATCAGCTGCTTGCCGAGCTCGATCTCGACCTCACAGCGCTCCGCAACCTCGAGTGTCGAGGCCAGCGCCTCCGGCCACTCGGCGAACTTCTGTGCCATCTCCTCGCTGGAGCGCAGATAGAACTCGTTGGTCGCGAAGCTCATGCGCTTGGGATCGGACAGCAGCGACCCGGTCTGCACGCACAGCAGCGCCTCATGGCTGTCGTAATCCTCGGCCCGCAGGTAGTGCACGTCCCCGGTCCCGATCAGGGGCCGACCGAACTCACGCGCGAGCCGAACGATCCCCTCGTTGGCGACCTCCTGCTCGGGAACGCCGTTCTTCTGAATCTCGAAGTACACGTTGTCATGGCCGTAGATCTGGATCAGCTCGTCGGCGGCGCCGCGGGCGTCGGCCTCCCGCCCTTCCGCCAGCAACGAGGTGAAGCGCGAGGCGAGGCAGCCGGTGAAGGCGATGATCCCCTCTGAGTAGCGCGACATCAGCCCCGCGTCGACCGTTGGGTAACCGCGCTGCAAGCCCTCGAGGAAACCTGCGGAACACAGCTTCACGAGGTTGCGATAGCCGACCGCGTTCTCAGCCAGAAGCGTCAGGTGGTGACGCTTGCTGCGCTTGAGGTGATCGTCGGAGACGTAGACCTCGCAGCCCTGAATCGGCTTGATTCCATGCTTCTCACAGGCCTTGAACAGCTCGACGGCGCCGTTCATCACGCCGTGGTCGGTGAGCGCCAGGGCCGGCTGCCCGAACGCCGCAGCGCGCTCGGCGAGCTTGTCTATCTTCGACTGTCCGTCGAGCAGCGAGTACTCGGAGTGGACATGCAGGTGAGCGCAGCGTTGACTCATTCGGGACGCCGAGGATATGGCTCTCCCCGGACGCTCGGATGGTCGCGGAGCTCCAAGCCCGCGACCGTTGCCGCAAGTTGCGAACTATGGCTTCTTTTTGATCATCGAGGAGGACGTGGCCGCGACCACGGACGACCTGGCGAGCACGTTGCCGTTCGCATCGAGCGCCTGCACGGCGAGGCAGGCCGGAGCCTGGGACACGGTGATCGCGGTCTCGAAGCCGATGACCGTTGCGGAGCCGATCGCAGTCAGCTGCGCCGCCGAAGCCCCGCCCAGCACCCGCCAGCCGGCCAGCGCCGTCGCCCCGTTCCAGGAGGCATAGACGGTGGTGGTCCCGCCTGCAGCGGTCGCGACAAGGTCCGGTGCTGTCGTCGGCGTCGCGTTCCACGACTTGAGGAATGCGCGGTAGGAGTTGGTTCCAGCGCTGAGATGGCCGTCGAACAGCACCGTGCCGTTCCCTGAATACTTCGTGAAGTAGCTGGAGCGCCCCCAGCCGACGAACCAATCGCCGCCCGCCAACGGTTGCACGCTGCCCAGCGCATCGGAGTAGACCTGCGGCTGGTGTTTGAAAGCGTGTTGGAGTCGCACACGCCGACGGCGCTGATCGACGTTCAGCACCAGCGCCCGCGAGTGCGCCGCCATCTGCGGCGGGCCGCCCTCGTTGTCGAACAGCGTCAGCACCTCGCCCGCGTGGATGTTGACGTCGTGCTGGAAGTTGAAGCGTGTGCCGGCGCCCATCTGAAAGTCGCTGTGCTTGCCGCCGAGCCGCCACATCATCTTGCCGGTGCGGCGGTTGACCTTGTAGCAGGCACAGGTGTTGCGCCCGGAGATGACCAGGTTGTTGTCGGTCGGGTCGATCGAGATCGCGTTGATGTGAAAGTAGTCCCAGGTCCAACCGGGCTTCAGCACGGGCGTCATGTAGGAGTCGCTGAGCGGCACATGCTGGTCGGTCCGCCAGTGGAACAACAGCTTGCCGGTCGCCACGTCGACCTCCTGGACAACGCCGAACAGATAGGGAACACGATGCACGACGCCACCGATGCGCATGCTCGCCACCGCAGTGCCATAGCAGCTGAACAGCGCCGTCCCCTCCGGCGTGAGGATGAACTCGTGGAGGTCTCCCTGGAAGCCCTGATGGCCGAAGACCTGCGCGACCTGCCGGTAGTTGGTGTCGACGATCTCATAGTGGCCAAGGCCGTAGCCGATCCCGTGCGAGCCGGTGACGACGCCCTGCCACCAGCTGAGCACCGGCCTACCACGGTAGGTACTGACGTTGACATTGAATGCGCGCTGCGGCGACGACGGGTCTGCTGCGACCGGGTTGAACCAGACGATCCGGCCGTTGTGATCGAGGATCAGCGGCCCGGACTGGGACGCGCCCTTGTGCGCCTCGGTGACGACCAAACCACCAAGCTGCCCCCGGACCGGCGTATCGATCACGACCTGCGGGGCCTGAAGATCGGGGCGCGAATGGAAACGCAGGACGCCGTCGGTGAGTTCGGCACCGCTCGCTGAGGCCAGCACCGGGAGGCTGGCGGCGCGGCCGGATGCCACCCCCCGTCCGAAGACGGCCAGGGCAGCGCCTCCCGCTGCCAGGGTCAGGAATTCGCGTCTACTGCGTGTCCGGACTTCCACGTCAACGTGACCAACACGCGAATCGTCAAAAAGGCTCATTGCGCGTCTATTAAGCCCTAAAGCGCGTGTCATATCTGCATAAATGCCAGATAATGTCACCGCAACTTTTGTTTTAGCGAGGACTTATCGTGAGACAGATGCGCATCTCAAACAGAACCCCGGCTGGCCGCCGGCTCCCGAAACTCGTCTATTCATCGATTGCGCTTGCCGCCGTTGCGCTGGCGCTCGCGGCCTGTGGATCTTCAGGGTCATCGGGATCGGGCAATGGCAACACGCAGTCCAATGCGACGACACATACCTCAAGCAGTTCGAACGCGACCCTCACGACCACCAAGGTCTCCGGCTACGGAACCGTGTTGGCAACCGCGAAGGGCGAACCTGTCTACATGCTGACCGCAGACCCCAGCGGCGGTAGCAGCTGCACCGGCGCCTGTGCCAAGGACTGGCCGCCGCTGACGGTCACCGGCAAGGCCAGCGGCAGTGACGGCGCCGACAGCTCGATGATCTCAACCTTCAAGCGCAGTGACGGCAGCCAGCAGGTCCTCTACAACGGTCACGCGCTCTACACCCACCCCGGCCTTAGCGCCAGCGCCTCGGCCGGCACCGCTGCAAACGGCGGCATCTGGTACCTGGTCTCGCCCAGCGGCAAGCCGGTCAAGACCACCACCGGCTCCGGGTACTGACGCACGTGGCGACGCTCGAGCACGATCCCGCAGCACGCGAGTCGTCGTCGGGCGCGCCGGATACCAGCCGGGCGTCCACCTCCGGCACGCCGAACCGCAAGCAGGCGATCCTCGTCCTGTGCTGCATCGCGCAGTTCATGGTGATCCTCGACCTGTCGATCGTGAACGTGGCGTTGCCCTCGATCCAGGTCGGCCTGCACTTCTCCTCCGCCGACCTGCAATGGGTGATCGACGCCTACGCAATCGTGTTCGCCGGCTTCCTGATGCTGTGCGGCCGCGCTGCCGACGTGATCGGCCAGCGGCGAACCTTCCTCGCCGCACTGGCCGTGTTCTCGGGGGCCTCCCTCGTTGGCGGTCTCGCAGGCGACAGCACGACACTGATCGCGGCCCGCGCGGTCCAGGGTCTGGGCGGCGCGATGATGGCAGCCTGCTCGCTGGCGATCGTCACCTCCACGTTCGCGGCAGGACCTGAGCGCCACCGCGCAATCGCGCTCTGGAGTTCGATGAACGGTGCCGGCGGCGCGATCGGCGTGCTGCTCAGCGGCATGATCACGCAGTGGACCTCCTGGCGGTGGATCCTGCTGATCAACGTCCCGATCGGCGTGGTCACCGCGATCGCCGCTATCCGGATAGTGCAGGAGCGCCGCTCCGGCAAGCGTGAATCCTTCGACGTCCTCGGCGCGATCCTGCTGACGCTAGGCCAGGTGCTGATCGCCTACGGCTGCGTCAACGCCGGCACCGACGGCTGGGGCACGACCGCGGCCTGGATCCCGATCATCATCGGCGTGGCACTGCTGGCTCTGTTCCCGGTGGTCGAGAACCGTGCCAAGTCTCCGCTGGTGCCGCTGCAGGCGCTCACGCGCCACCTGAAGAGGATCAACCTGATCGTGTTGCTGTTCAGCGCCGCCCTGTTCCCGATGTGGTACATGGGCTCGCTCTACATGCAGCAGGTGCTATCGCTGCAACCGATCACGACCGGCATCGCCTTCCTGCCGATGGCGTTGACGATCATGCTCTGCGCCTCACGCGCCGGCAAGCTCGTCAGCCGCTTCGGCGTCAAGCCCGTGCTGGCCGGCGGGCTCACGTTCATGACCTGCGGTATGGCCTTGTTCTCGCGCATGCAGCCGAGCGGCAGCGCGATCCAGTACGTGATCCTGCCCGGTCTGCTGATGACGATGGGTATCGGCCTCTCGATCGTCCCGTCGACGATCGCGGCGGTCCAAGGGGCCAGCCCCGACCGTGCTGGACTCGCCTCCGGTCTGGTCAACACGGCGCGCCAGGTGGGCGGCAGCCTCGGGCTCGCGGTGCTGATCTCGATCGCGACGCTGCACACGAGCCATTTGATCGGCTCGGGGGTGGCGGCCGAGCCCGCGCTAACCGAGGGTTTCCGGCTGGGCTACCTGATCGGCGCCGGCTGCTGCGCGGTCGCGCTGCTGCTGACACTCAGGCTCCCCGCGCCCTCCGGGGCCGGCGCCCCGCTGGGCGCAGGCCCCGCTGCAGCGTCCGGTCCGGCAGGCAGCCCACGGACCGTGGCACTGGGCGTTGCGGCCGTACTCGCGGTCTTCGCCGTGCTCAGCTTCGCGCTCCCGCAGAGCCAGGGCGCGCCGATCGGCGAATACACCACCAAGGACACGCTCAGCTTTGTGTCGGCGCCGGATCTGCACCCGCCGATCGTCACCGGTGGCCCCACCAGCGTTGGTGAGCAGCTCCCCGGCGACATCATGATCGCCAACTTCTACGACCTCACGCAGCAGCCGATGGTCGGCCAGAGCGGGCCGCTGATCCTCGGCGGCAACCTGCAACCGATCTGGTTCAGGCCGGTTCCTGAGAACGTCGTCGCCTCCAACCTGATGGCTCAGACCTATGAGGGCAAGCCCGTGCTCAGCTGGTGGCAGGGCGACGTGACCGCAACCGGCCAGATCAACAGCGGCCAGGACGTCGTCGTCAACCAGCACTACCAGAAGATCGCGACCCTGAAGGGCGCCGATGGCTGGATCCCGACGCTGCACGAGTTCGTGATCCGCGGCCACTACGCGTGGGTCACCGCCAATAAGAACGTGCCGGCGCAGCTGGCCGAGTACGGCGGTGTCAACGGCGGCGCGATGATCGACTCGGCTGTCCAGGAATACGATCTGCGCACGGGCAAGCTCGTCTACAGCTGGGTGGCCTCAAAGCACATCTCAGAGAACGACTCTTATGCGGTTCCTCCTGAGAACGGCTTCCCTTGGGACGTGTACCACGTCAACTCCATCGATCCGCTCTCAAACGGGACCTTCCTGGTCTCGATGCGCAACACCTGGGCGATGTACCTGGTGAACGAGAGGACCGGCGCGATCGAGTGGACGCTCGGCGGCAAGCACTCGAGCTTCGAAGTGCCCAAGACCGACCAGTTCCAGTGGCAGCACGACGCGCAGATGCTGAACGCGACGACCGTGTCCGTATTCGATGACCACTGCTGCATGATCACTGGCGCGGGCGTCTACCTGAACGCCACAGGCCCCTCACGTGGGCTGGTGCTGAAGCTGGATCCCACAGCGCACACGGTCAAGCTCGAGAAGCTCTATTCACATGGGGTCACGGTCCAGTCCCGCTACATGGGCAACGTGCAGACGCTGCCCAATGGGAATGCGTTCGTTGGTTGGGGCGATGTCCCCTTCATGTCTGAGTTCTCCAAGTCCGGCCAGCTGATCTTCGACGCGGTCCTCCCCAGCCCGGACATCACCTACCGAGCCTATGTCCAGAATTGGGTCGGAAAGCCGCTGTATCCGCCGAGCGGCGCTGCACGTCGCAGCGGCGACCGCACGACCGTGTACGCCAGCTGGAACGGGGCCACCCAGGTCACATCCTGGAAGGTGCTTGCGCTCGATGGCGGGACGGGCTCAGCGACGGTCGTCGGGCAGATGCCGAAGGCCAAGTTCGAGACGCCGATTCACGTCACGACCAGCGCGACCCGGTTCAAGGTCGAGGCGCTCAACTCGGCCCGCAAGGTGATCGGGACCTCCAAGCCGTTCACGGTCCAGAGCAGCTGAAGCCATGACCGACGTCCAGGATCGAGACACGGAGGTTGAAACGGAGGCGGAGCTCGAGACGCCGCCCACCGGTCGTGGCCTCAGCCGCCGGCAGTTCATACCGCGCGCTGTCGGGAGCCTTGCGGTCGCGTTCGGCGTAGGGGGCGCGACCGGCTACGCCGTGCACGGTTCGGGTGTCGGGACCACGCCGGCACCCGAGCCCTCCGGTCCCACAGCGACCACGATCCCCACGGCCGGCAACCCCGGCAGCGGTGTCGACAGCTTCGTATCGCGACCGGACCTGCGACCGGCGCAGGTGACGATCACCGAGCGCACACACCACGAGCGGATCAACGACTCACCGCGATTCTTCGCGATGGCGCCGATGGCGGACATCGAATACGAAAGCGCACAGCGCGGGCCGATGCTGGTCGATCGTCGTGGTCGCGTTGTCTGGTATCAGCCGGGACCGGACTCGACCTTCGATGTCCAGGTCCAGGCTTACAAGGGCAAGCGCGTGTTGACCCGTTGGCACGGGCAGCTGATCGGCGGACACGGCGTGGGCGTCGGCGAAATCATCGACGAGACCTACTCCAAGGTTGCGACCGTCGGCAACGAGCGCACGCTCCCGCTGGACCTGCACGAGTTCAACCTGACCTCGCGCGGGACCGCGCTCGCGACTCAGTATGAAACACGCGACGCGGACCTGTCCTCGATCGGCGGCTCGAAGAACGGCAAGCTGCTGGTCGGACACGCACTCGAGATTGACATCGCCACCAACAGGGTTCTGCACGACTGGGTCTCAAGCGATCACGTGGCCTTGAGCGAGAGCTACGAACCGGCGCCCGGCTCGTCCAAGACGGCCTACGACTTCTTCCATATCAACTCGGTCTCAGAAGCGGCTGACGGCAACCTGTTGATCTCTGGCCGAAATACCTGGGCGGTCTACAAGGTCCACCGCAGGACCGGGGAGATCATGTGGCGGCTGAACGGCAAGAGGTCGGACTTTGACGTTCCGCAGAGTGCCGGCTTCTCCTGGCAGCACCACGTGCGGGCTCACGGCAGCTCTCAGCTCACCGTCTTCGACAACGCCGACATCAGCGGCCACGGGTCCGTGGCGCTGTTGCTCGATGTCGACGAGCACCGCAAGCAGGTCCGGCTCAAGCGCGCGTTCGAACACCCGGCTCGCTTCCTCGCCTGGACGCTCGGCAGCGTGCAGATGCGTCCCAACGGCAACGTGTTCGTCGGCTGGGGTTCGCAGCCGTACTTTTCGGAGTTCTCGCCCGACGGTGAGCTGCTGGTCGACGGTCAGTTCGACAGCGCAACGCGCTCCTACCGGACCTTCCTGGCCGATTGGGAGGGCCGCCCAACCGACAAGCCGGCGATGGTCGCCCACGCCAACAGTGCCGGCGGCTTCGTGCTCTACGCGAGCTGGAATGGCGCCACTGAGATCGATCACTGGCTGGTGTTGGCCGGTAGCGACCCCGCCTCTTTGGAGCAGGTTGGCTGGCAGCCGTGGACAGGCTTCGAGACGGCGATCGTCGTGTCGAGCACCGGTCCGCTGTTCGCCGTCGCGGCGATCGACAAGAAGGGCAACGAGCTGGGGCGCTCGGAGGTCACATGAGATACGGAACCGCAGATGAGGAGAGGGACAGTTGAAACTGATCGGCGCCGGTCTCCCGCGCACCGCGACGCTGACGCAACGTGCGGCGCTGGAGATCCTGGGACTCGCCCCCTGTTACCACATGCAGAACGTATTCGCCGATATGGCGGAGGCGGGACGTTGGCGTGACGCGCTGGACGGGAAACTGTCGCCGGCTGAGATCGTCAGGGATTACCCGGCCGTGGTGGACTGGCCTGGCTCGTATTACTACCGCGAACTGATGGAGGCCTACCCGGACGCCAAGGTGCTGTTGAGCGTGCGCGACGGGCAGGCGTGGGCCGAGAGCATGCACAAGACGATCTGGGGCCTGTTCTACGACGACACCCTGATCCGCCACGTTTCAGACGCACGCACCAAGGTCGACCCGGTGTGGGCGTTGTACATCGAGATGATGAAGGAGATGTGGCGCCGCACCGAGCTGCTCGACGGCGAGGCGACCACGCTCGACTTCATGGCGACGGCGATGGACCGCTTCAACGCCGAGGTCAGGGCCACCGTCCCAGCCGAGAAGCTGCTGGAATGGGCACCCAAGGACGGCTGGGAGCCGCTCTGCGAGTTCCTCAAGGTGCCAGTTCCGGGCGAGCCGGTTCCGCACGTCAACGACACCGAGCAGTTCGTAGAGCAGATCACACGCTTCTCTGTGCAGGTGCTGAGCGACAAGATCCTGGTGAGTCCGTGAGCACGACCGCGAACAAGGCACAGGCACGACACGACGCTGATCCTCTGACCGCGACCGGCCCCGCCGCTCCAGCGCTGCGGCGCGTGCACCCGGTCGAGAGCCCCCCTGAACAGCTGCCGGCCGTGGTCTGGCTGACCGGACGCTCAGGTGCCGGCAAGACGACGATCGCGCGCCAGCTCGAGCTCGAGCTGCACGCGCGGGGCCTGATGGTCGGGATGCTGGACGGCGATGACCTCCGCGAAGGGCTCTGCTCGGACCTGGGCTTCTCCGAGGCCGACCGCACAGAGAACATCCGCCGCACGGCGGAGGTCGCACACCAGATGACGCGGGCGGGACTGATCGTCATCGTCTCGCTGATCTCGCCGTTCCGCGCCGGTCGAGAGCAGGCCCGGGCACTTTTCGAGCCGGGCGAATTCTTCGAGACCTACGTTCACACGCCACCCGAGGTCGCGGAGCTGCGCGACCCGAAGGGCCTATATCGCCGCGCCCGTGACGGCCAGATCGCCCAGTTCACCGGGATCGACTCTCCGTACGAGCCGCCGCAGGCGCCCGAGCTGCTGATTGAGACCGTCGGTCACACGCCGCGCGAGTGCGCGCTGACGGTGCTGCAGATGCTGATCCAGGCCAGGCGAATCAGCGCCTGAAACGTCAGTCCGGCTCAGACTCCGGAGTCTGCTCGCGCAGCCGCCTCAGTGCTGCGTCCAGCCGCACTGTCGAGATCGGAGAATCGGGATCAAGCTCGGGCACAGGCTCTGTCTCGGGGGCTGGTGCCGGCTCTGTCTCGATGATCGGCTCTGTCTCGATGATCGGCCCTGTCTCGATGATCGGCCCTGTCTCGGGCGTCGGCTCAGCACCGGCCGGCAGCGCAGCCGGCGGCTCAGCGGCCGGCCGGTTGCGCCGGAATAGCCGCCGCAGCCTCATTTCCGGTTGCGCACCCGCCACGCCATTCGCGACTGCAGCGACCACAGCTCGATGAAGCCGGGAGACGCCTCCTGGCTGAACAGGCCCCCCGACTCTGAGAACGTCGCCAGCTGGGCGTCGTACACCGCGTTCGGGGATTCGCGCGTGACCACACGCGCCGATCCCTTGAACAGTTTCACCCCGATCCTGCCGGTGACCTGACTGTTGGCAGCCTCCATGTAGGCGTCGATGTCGGCCCGCAACGGCTCCCACCAGAGGCCCGCGTAGACCAGGTAAGCCCACTTCTGGTCGAGCGTCGACTTGAACTGGTTCTGGTGGATGGTTCCCACCAGGCGCTCGAGCTCGGCGTGTGCCGGCAGCAGAATCGCGGCGGCCGGCACCTCGTAGATGTCGCGCACCTTCAGCCCGACGATGCGGTCCTCGATGTGGTCCACGATGCCGACGCCGTGGCGGATGCCCGCATCGGCGACCCGCTCGATCAGCTCGACCAGGCCCAGGCGCTGACCGTTCAGTGCGACCGGGACACCCTGCTCGAACTCGATCTCGATCGTCTCAGGCGTGTCAGGCGCCTCTTCGGGCCTGGTGACCAGCTGAAACACGTCGTCCTGCGGAGCGGTGGCCAGATCCTCGATCCAGCGGCCCTCGCTTGAACGACCCCAGAGGTTGTCGTCGATCGAGTACGGCGCGGTTTCGCTCCCGCCCTTTACCGGGATCCCGTTCTCCCGGGCGTAGGCGACCTCCTCGTCACGGCCCATCTTCCAGCTGCGCACGGGCGCGATCACCTTCAGCTCAGGCGCCAAGGTGGCCACGGTTGCGTCGATCCGCACCTGATCGTTGCCCTTCCCGGTGCAGCCGTGCGCGATCGTGTCGCAACCCGAGCGGCGCGCGTACTCGACCGCAAGCTTGGCGATCAACGGTCGCCCCAGCGCGGTGAACAGCGGATAGCCGAGACCGTAGATCGCGTTGGCTCTGATCGCCGGCGCCACGTAGTCGCGGGCGAACTCCTCACGAGCGTCGATCACGTGCGCATCGACAGCCCCGAGCTGCAGTGCCTTGCCCCTGACGACGTCATAGTCCTCTCCCGGCTGGCCGAGGTTGACCGTCAGGGCAAACACCTCCGCGTCGTACTGGTCCTGAATCCACTTGAGCATCACGCTTGTATCGAGGCCACCGCTGTAGAGCAGCAGTACGCGGTGCACATCTTCTGGGTTGGCGAGGTACGTCGCTATCTGATTGGTCACGGCGCCAAATCTACGGACTTCGCGTTCGCCGCGAAGTCATCGCCGCGCTCCTCGAAGTTCCGGTACTGGTTGAAGCTCGGGGCCGCGGGCGACAGCAGAACCACCCCGTCCGGAAGCGCGAGCTGAGCGGCGCTCGCGACCGCCTGTCCGATGTCGTCTGTCGCGAGGATTCGGTCCATGCCCAGCCCGTGTCGCGCAGCCGCCGCCGCGATTCTCTGGCCCGTCACCGGCAGCGCGATCAGATTCGTATCGGTCGAGCGCTCAGCAAGCGCGCCGGCGAGTCGCTCGTAGTCCTGCTCACGTTCGCTGCCGCCGGCGATCAGTACGAGCGGCCGCTCGGCGAATGCCTCCAACGCCGCCACCGTCGACTCCGGCGTCGTCGAGATGCTGTCATCCACCCATTCGACACCACGGTCGTCCACGTGAACGGTCTGGAGCCTGTGTGGGAGCGCCTGCAGTCCGGAAAGCGCCTGCGGCAATGGCGGCGCCGGAAGGCCGGCGGCCTGGATCGCCGCCACCGCGGCCGCGACGTTCTCGGCGTTGTGACGACCCCGCAGTGGAATCTGCTCTGGGCTCACAACCAGGGGCCAGCCGCCCAGCTCCTGGGGCGGGCGAACAGCGGCACGAACCCCGGGGAGCTCGAAGATCCTTAGTTTGTCGGCGCGGTACTGCTGCTCGCTGCCGTGCCAGTCGGTGTGCTCGCGTGAGAGATTCGTGAGCACGGCCACCTCGGGACCGACCGTCAGGTCTGCGATCTGGTAGCTCGACAGCTCGCATACGACCCAGGTCTCGCGGTTCAGGTCCAGAAGGTCGATCACCGGGCGGCCGATGTTGCCGGCCAGTTCGACCGGGGTCCCGGTCGCCCCGATCAGGTGCGCGATCACCGTCGCAGTCGTGCTCTTGCCCTTGGTGCCGGTCACGCCGATCACGTGCCGTCCCCCGCGCTCGGCCATCCACAGGCCCGTGGGTGTGGTCACGGGCTTACCGGTTGCCCGAGCATCCTGGATCAGCGGCTTGTAGATCGACACACCGGGCGAGCGCACAAGCACGTCGGCCTCGGCGATCGCCTGCCTCGCCTCCTGTTCAGGCGTCTCGTCGCTGAGCACCGCAACGATGCGCGTGGCCGGCAGGCGCTGCTCCAGCTGGGTCTGGAAGGCGGACGTCTCGCGCGCCAAACCCCAGAGCGCGATCCGCTTGCCTTCAAGCTCGGAGAACTTCACGGACCGAGCCGATCAGCGCATCCGGAACGTCGTGGTCCTCATTCAGTCGGAAGTGCGCCGCCAGCGCCACGTCGGAGACCGGGTGATGGGCCAACACCTCCGCCGCCAGCCGTCTCACGACCGCGTGGTCGTGCCAATCGGGATGCTCATCGAGCAAGCGGATCGCGGCCAGGCACTCTTCGACCTCCCCGACGCATTCGAACGGCTTGTCGCCGCCGGTCGCGGTCAGCAGCGCGAAACCCTCGTACTGATCGGAATCGCCGAGCAGATCGGCGCCAAAGACCCCGCTCAGGTGCCCCGGAGTCGTGAACGGGGCGAGGACCATGTAGACGAACCGGCATTTGTCGCAGTCGCAGCACCAACCGTTGCCGCGCAAGGCCGGATCGATTTGGAAGACGCGATTGCAGCTGGTGAACGTGGAGTGGTACTGCGGCATCTTCGAGAATGCCCTGGCAATCGCGAGCTCTGAGGCCGGTCTCAGGATCGAGAAGATCCCTGGCGCCGCCGAGATCTCGACAATGGCGTCTGCAAGCAGCCGCTCGGCCCGACGGCTCTTGCTGAACTGATGGTTGACCTCGGTGCCGTGCCAGATCAGATTTCCGGCTGAAGCAGAGCGCTCGTTGGCGAGCGCAACCGCGTCGAAGCCCTGCGTCGCGGCGGTCAGCAGCGCGATGCAACTGACGATCGCGGTCACCGGCACATGACCGTTGAGGGCACCCTGCGCGTTCAGCTCCAGCAGTACCGGATCGATCCGGCGTGTGACCTGATGGCGTGGCAGGCCGGCGACCGCCGCGGTCTCGCGAATCGGGGTCGCATCGCCCACCGAGAACAGGGTGACCTCGAGGCCGCTCGCGCGCGCGATCTCGATCGCCACACAGGAATCCTTGCCGCCGCCGACCGGCACCAGGAGCCGTCGTACGTCGGATTGGGCGGGCTGCGCCATCGGCTCGTCCCCGCGCGGGAACTGCGGCTGCGGCAGACGCTCGAGCTCGTTCACCACAGCGAATTCGCCCAGGCCCTCCGAGTACAGGGCCGCCAACAGCAGCCCGGCGGCCGCCGGCGGGGCGCCCGTCTCACAGACCAGATGCTGGGGAATCGCGGCCTTGTAGTAGCTGACACCCGCCACCCAGTGCAGAAGGTCGAGGAGCCCATCCACGGCCGGTGAGTCGCGAGTCGGCGCAGGCAGTTCGAGTCTCTCCTCGAACTCGATGTCATCGAGCGCGTAGCCGAGCCGCACTGTGCCATCTGGCTGCAGGCTGCGATATGTGAACTGGAAGGCGCGGATCGCCCTCGGGTCAAAGGTGGGTTCGGAAGCTGTCGACACGCGTCTAGCGTAGTCTCGCGCAGCGATGGGCAAGGACGTCGCGATCATCGGGGCCGGAATCGTGGGCTGCGCGACGGCTTACTTCCTTGCACGTGAGGGCGTCGCCGTCACGGTGCTTGACCCAGCCGGGATAGCAGCCGGCGCCTCAGGGCGCAACAACGGCCTGATCGAGCATCCCTACGACGCCGCCACGGTGGCGTTGTTCAACGAGACCGTCGCATTTCTGCAGGACACGCTCGGCGAGGCGATGCCAGCGCAGCCGGTCGGAACGCTGCTGGTCGCCGAGAGCGAGTCCGACGCAGGAGCGATCGTCGCGCACTACGCGAGTTTCCCGGAGCTGCGGCCGCAGTTGCTCACGCCGCTGGAGGCGCGCGCCGCTGAGCCGCTGCTCGCACCCGACCTGTGGGGCTGCCTACTGGCAACCGGGTACCCGATCAGCCCCGCTGACGCAACTCGGGCAGTCGCCGAGCTTGCGCGCAGTGCGGGCGCCGAGTTCGTGGTGCCCGGGAACGCCGCCGGCGAGTCGGCATCGGGTTCGAAAAGTGGCGTTTCCAATTATACCGTCGACGTTATAAAGCGAAACCGGGATTTTCGAGACCTCGAGGCGGACGCGATCGTCGTCGCTGCGGGCGCCGCGACGCCTGGCCTCCTTGGTGGGCTCGTTGCTCCCAACATCGTGGCGCCGCTCTGGGGTGTGATCGTCTCTGTAGAGCTTCCGGAAGATCCGCGGCATCCGCTGATTGAGGGCGCGCTGGCCGCGGCACAGGGCGGCGCCGAGCACGTTCCGGAGTCGCCCTTCACCCTCCTCCCCAGCCCCAGCTATCTCGCTGTCGGGTCGACGATGCTGCAGGGCCACGAGCCGGACGGGGCGGAATGGGCGCCCCGCCTCCTCGATCGAGGCGCTCGGTTTGTGCCGTCGATCGCTCAAGCCAGCGTCCAGAGCACCCTGGTATGCGCCAGGCCACGCTCGTTTGACAACCGCCCGATCCTCGGGCGTGTGCCCGCGCAGGACCGGCTGTGGATCGCCAGCGGCCACGGCGGACGCGGAATGTCGCTCGGCGCCGCCTCCGGACGGCTGGTGGCTGAGGCGATCCTGGACGGGAGCGACGCCGGTATCCGGGCTGAGTTGAGCGCACGCCGCCTCAGCGGCTGAGCGCCAGCTTGTCGTTGGCCAAATCGAGCGTGCCGGTGGCGCCATTGGCGGTGACGAAATGCAGCGTCGTCTGCGAAGCCGCGGACTCGCTTGCGGGGGTTGGCGGCCGCAGCAGCGTGAGCGCGCCGCTCCCGTGGACGACGATCGTCCGGGTTTTCCGCGGTTGGGCCTCGTTGCCGCTGTGACGCTGGACCAGGAACAGCCCGTTCTGGCGGTTGCCCGGCGCACTGCCGGCGTAGACAGCGATCGCCTGGGTGCCGCTCGCGACGATCCAGCCATTGTTGAATTGCAGAGAACCGTCCGATCCTGCCGGCGGTTGGATGTGCGCCCCGAAGTGCACCTGCGGGCCGGGCGCGCGGGCATCAGTAGTGGACTTGGAGCGACTCCCGAACGCGGCGGCAAGCACGACGGCGCCGACGAGAACCGCGGCGAGCACCCAGTTGCGGTTGCGCACCATGCGCAGCCGGTCAGCCGGAGGATTCGGCCGGCTCCGGCTCCGTTGACGCCGGTTCCTCGGTGGCGACCTCAGCTGTCTCGGTGGCGACCTCAGCTGTCTCGGTGGCGACCTCAGCTGTCTCGGTGGCGACCTCTACTGGCTCGTCTGCGGCCTGGGCCTCCTCGCTCGGGGACGCAGACTGCTCAGGTTCAGTGGCCGGCGCCTCCTCCTTCAGCTCCGGCCGCAGGCGGTGCTCGATCTCCGACCAGAGCGCGGTGTAGGCGACGGCAGCGGGAGATTCGGGCGCGAACACCGCGACCGGGTTTCGCTCCTCCCCCATCAACTCGACCTGATCGGAGGTGGGGATCGCGGCTCCGAGCACAGTCAGCTCCTCGATCTTGCGTAGGCGCTCCATCACCTGCAGGTGTAGCTGCTTACCCACATCCGCCATTGAAAAGAAGGCGAAGATCGCCGTTTGGCCCTTGCGGCCGACCTTTCCGCGCTGTGAGAGGTCCTGGAGCTGTTCGTAGGCACGCGAGGACAGCGTGGCCGGGATCACAGGCACGAGCAGCGCGTCAGAGGCCTCGAACACCGCCTCGGAGACGAGCGAGATGCTCGGCGGGCAGTCAAGGAAGATGTAGTCGTAGTCGTCGCGCAGGGGTGCCAGCACCTTGCGCAGACGCCCAGCAGGCTTCTTGAACTGGTCGAGCGCCAGGTCGAGGTGACGGTATGAGAAGTCTGCCGGCAGCAGGTCCAGGTTGTCGTGGTCAGTCGCCTTTATGTGGTCGCCGGTACGGCTGCGCTTTTTCAGCAAGCCGCGTCCGCCGCCCTTCACCTTGGGCCGAACGCGGAACAGGTACGTGCTGGCCGCCTGAGGGTCTAGATCCCAGAGGAGCGTCGAGCGGCCTGATCTGGCAGCGAGGTAGGCGAGGTTCACGGCCGCCGACGTCTTGCCGACGCCGCCCTTGATGTTGTAGGTGGCGAGCACCTTGGTGTCGCGTTTTGGCTTCTTGCTCATCGTCTCTGCGTTTTCAGTTGAAAGCTTCCGACACGAGCTTGCACTGTGCCTCGGACGAAAACTCCGCAAAGCGCGAGGCGAACTGCTCGCGGGCCGCGCTCGCGTCCGCCTCGAGCCGATCGATCAGGACCCCGATCGCCATCAGCGCCTCGGCCGCTCCATGTTCACCGACAAGCTCCTGCGCTATGTCCCTGAGCATCACGATCTGCACCTCGCGGTCCTGGTGGCGACCAAGCACATCCTGCAGACCCTTGAGGGCACGGACCAGCCCCTTCACCGCGTCGGGCTCGAACAGCGGTGTCGCGAACAGCTCAAGCAGGTAACGCAGCTCCTTGCCCTTCTTGCGCAGCTCGTGGTACTCAACCGGAGGCGAATCGGGTCCGATCGTGCGCCCCATCCGTACCATCCTGCGGTGCACGGTCTGGATCCGGCCGCCGACCAGCTCGCCGATCGGCCGGGCGGCATCCGGCCGATCCTCCTCGTCCTGCAGCACCAGGGTCTCGAGCAGATCCCCCCAGTCCTCGTAGAGCCCGCGCACGCGTTCACCCGTGAGCGTGGCTTCGAGCTCCGCCCGAGCCCTGTTGTGACGTGCGCGAAGCACGGCTCGCAGCGGCTCGAGGTCAGCCTGCATCGGCTCGGAGACACGCCCACGCAGTTCTTCGAACTCCTCCAGGTACACGTCCAGGTCGCGCGTCAGGCCTGTTGCCTCCTGAAGCCATTTGAATGACGCCCTGGCCTGCTGCAGGTCGGCCGGCGCGAACACGCGGCGCATCTCCTTCAGCACCGAGCGGGTGCGCCGGATCGCAACACGGAAATCGTGCAGACACTCGATGTCGACGCCCAGCAGAACGCCGGGCAGGTTCTGCCGCTGGATCTCACGAAGGCGCAGCAGCACACGCGCCACGGCGACGTCAGCACGCTCTTCTGGCCTCATGGAGACATCCACGCTACCCCAGCGTTCGGCCGGGACGAAGCCATGCTGGGCCAGCAACCAGGAGATGCGCTCACGCTCGCCCTCGTAGCCTCGCAGCGGCCGCAGCCACAGCCACCAGCCGACTCCGGGCGTGGCCTCAACCGTGATCCGACAGACGATCTTGTCGTGCTCGTCGCGCACAACAAGCACACCGTCGCCCTGCTCGTCCGCGACCCCGAACGCCGGGCCAAGGGCCGTCCGAGCAGCCTCGAGCGGGTGCTGCGGGCTCAGCAGATCCCCACGCGCGCTCATGGCACCAACCGCCGCACGCGGTCGACCGCCTCATCTATCTGGGCTTCGGTCACGATCAGCGGCGGTTCCATTCGCAGACTCGTCGGCGCTGTGGCGTTGATCACCAGCCGCTGCTCGAGCAGCGCCCGTCGCGCCAGGTCGATCGCTGAAACCTCCGGATCGAGATCGACACCGATCAGCAGTCCGCGGCCGCGAACGGACAGGACGAAGGGAAGTTCCGCCAGGGCGGCGGCAAGGCGCTCGCCGACAGTCATGACGTGCGCCAGCAGCGCCGGGTCGGAGCAGATCTCGAGGGCGACCAGCGCGGCCGCGCAGGCCAGCGGTCCGCCGGCAAAGGTCGAGCCGTGGTCGCCGGGTTGCAGCGTGTCCGCCAGTCGCTGACCCGTAACCAGCGCGCCGATCGGCAGCCCGCCGCCGAGCGCCTTCGCGCTCGTCAGCGCATCCGGCAGGACCCCGGTCTGCTCATATGCCCACAGCGTCCCGGTACGCCCCATCCCGGTTTGAACCTCGTCGAAAATCAGCGCCGCGCCCTCACGATCGCAGGCCGCGCGGGCGGCCGCGAGAAACTCCTGGGAAAGCGGGAGCACACCGCCCTCCCCCTGGATCGGCTCGAGCAGCACCGCCGCTGTCTGAGGTCCAACGGCCGCATCGACAGCCTCCGGATCCTTGTCGCAGACGACGAACCCGGGGACCAGCGGCGCAAACGGCGCCTGCTTGGCCTCCTGCGGCGTCGCTGACAGCGCCCCATAGGTGCGGCCGTGAAAGGCGTCCCGCAGTACCACGATCTCCCCTCCGCGCCTGTGCCGGCGCGCCAGCTTGATCGCTGCCTCGTTGGCCTCCGCGCCGGAGTTGCAGAGGAACACCTTGCCGCCAAGCGAACTCTGCGCAAGCGCCGCTGACAGCCGCAACGCCTGCTCGGTGTAGTAGAGGTTCGACACGTGAGTGAGTCGGGTCGCCTGCTCCCTGATCGCGGCAACCACACGCGGATTGCAGTGCCCAACGTTCAGCACGGAGATGCCGGCGAGAAAGTCGAGGTATTCGTTGCCAGAGTCGTCCCAGAGACTGACGCCGAGCCCGCGAACGAACTCGACCTGGTTGCGAACGTAAGTCGGGATCGCCCACTCGCGCTCGAGCGCCTGGAGTTCGGCGAGACTCATGCGCCGCCGCCGTAGGAGCGGATCATCGTGCCCGAGCCAGCGTCCGTGAACAGTTCGGTCAGCAGCGAATGCGGTACCCGGCCGTCGACTATGTAGGCGGCGGACACACCGGCGCGAACCGCGTCCAGGCAGGCCTGCAACTTCGGGCGCATGCCACCGGAGACACTTGGGATTGCCTGCTCGAGATCGTCGGAGCCGACCTCCGTGATCAGGCTTCCCGGGTCAGCCGGATCGCGCAGCCAGCCGGCTACGTCGGTCATGAACATCACCTTGTATGCCCGCAACGCACTGGCGACTGCCCCGGCCGCCTCATCGGCGTTGATGTTGTAGGAGTTGCCGTCGGTATCGGCGCCGACGCTCGCGATCACTGGGATGTAGTCGCCCGCGATGTGTGTCAGCACGCCTGTGTTGACGTGGTCGATCTTGCCGACGAAACCGATGTCAGCGCCGCTCGGCGCGGTCGTGCGGCTGGCGCGGAACAGCAGGCCGTCATCGCCGCTGAGTCCGACCGCCGGCTGACCGTGACGATTGATCAGCAGCACGATGTCCTTGTTGACCTTGCCGACCAGGACCATCTTCGCCAACTCCACGGTCTGCTTGTCGGAGACGCGCAGACCGTCTACGAACCGCACCGGCAGATCGAGCCGCTCCATGTACGCGGTGATATCCGGGCCGCCTCCGTGGACGATCACCGGGTTCATGCCCACGTACTTGAGCAACACCACGTCTCGGGCGAACTCCGCCTTCAGCAGCGGATCGACCATCGCCGCGCCACCGTATTTGATGACCACCGTCTTGCCGTGGAACTCGCGGATGTACGGAAGCGCCTCCAGCAGCGTTTCAACGTCGCGTGTGGGCCGGGTGGAGCTCATGTCGCGTACTCGGCGTCGATCATGTTGTGTACTCGGCGTTGATCGTCACATACTCGTGGCCCAGGTCTGAGAAGTAGCGCTCAGCCTCGGCGCCGTGGCCCGGCAGTACGACCTCGTACTCAATCTCGTTCCCCTGTACCGCGGCGGTCAGTGCGGCTGCATCATGCTCGACAAGGGCGCCGTTCACGCAGACGACGATCCCCTCGATCGAAATGTCGACCTGAAACGGCGGGACGCGATGATGCCCTGCGCCTGCCCCGCCCGGGAGCCCCGCGCGATGCCCTCCGCCGGTTCCGCCGGGCAGCGCAGCACCGACAGCCTGGATGATCCTGCCCCAATTGGGGTCTCCGCCGTACAGCGCTGTCTTGACCAGCGGCGAGTCGCCGATCGCGTGCGCGACCCGCTCGACGCCGTGTTGGTCGCCGCCCTTGACGATCACCCGGCCAACCCGACGCGCGCCCTCGCCATCTCGCGCGACCAACAACGCAACCTGCCGCAGGGCGGCGTCGAGCGCCTCGCCGAAGCTGCGCTCGTCGTCGGTCTTGGGCTCGATTCGCACACCCGAGGCACCGGAGGCCTGGAGCACGATCGTGTCCGACGTGGAGAGCTGACCATCGACGCTGATCCGGTCGAACGAGCGCTTGGTGCAGACCGACAGCAGCAGGTCAGCCTCGTCGGCCTCGATCGCCGCGTCGGTCTGCACGAACACCAGCAGCGTCGCGAAGTTCGGTGAGATCATCCCGGCGCCCTTGGCCTGGACGCTGAGTCGCACGGTGCCTGCCTGGAGCGCGACCTCCAGCGTGACCTGCTTGCGGAACGCGTCGGTGGTGCGGATCGCGTCGGCAAAATCAGCGCCGCCCTGCGCTCGGAGCTCACCGCCCAGGGCCGCTATCCCGGTCGTGACCTTCTCGGTCGGCAGCGGCACCCCGATCACTCCGGTTGATGCGACGGCAACCTGATGCGGGTCGACGCCGGCGATCTCCGCCGCCGCGGCGCGCATCGCCGCAGCGTCCTCAATCCCGCGCTCACCGGTCGCCGCGTTGGCGTTCCCGGAGTTGACCACGACGGCCCGCAAGCACCACAGTTTTGCGTCGTCCTTGGTGAGCAGCACCGGCGCCGAGAGCGCCCCGGAGCGGCTGAAGCGCACAGCACTTGTGGTCTCGGGCGCGTCGGAGACGATCACAGCCACGTCCTTCACCCCGTCGGCCTTGAGGCCGCAGGCGCCCCCTGCTGCCCGGAAGCCCTGAGGCAGCACGCCATCGTGAACCTCGGTGACGTTGACGGGACAGTCGACCCAGCGCGAGCTGAAGAACGAACCGCTCATTCGATTCCCGCTTCCTCGGGCAACCCGAACATCAGATTCAGGTTCTGTATCGCCTGCGAGGCCGTTCCCTTCCAGAGGTTGTCGATCGCGCCGAACACAATCACGCGCCCGGTGCGTTCGTCACGGTGCACTGAGATCCGGCAGATGTTCGTCTCGCGCACCGCGCGGACGCCGGCCGGCTCGTGCGCGAGTTCGACGAAGCGCTCGTGGTCGTAGGCGTCGTGGTAGAGCGCGTCGATCTCGCCGGTGCTGATCGCAGGGTCGCCGAGCGTCACGTAACAGGAGACGAGTTCGCCCTGGTCGAGCGGGAGCAGGTGCGGCGTGAACGTGACCGTCACCTCGCTGCCGAGCGCCGCCAGCTCCTGCTCGATCTCCGGCGTGTGACGGTGGCGTGGGACGCCATAGGCGTTGACGTTCTCGTCGACGCTGACGAAGTGAGTCTTGTCAGTCGCAGCGCGACCGGCACCGGATACGCCTGACTTGGCGTCGATCACCGCGTCGGCGATCAGGCCGGCCCGTGCCAGTGGTGCCAGCGCAAGGATCGTGGCAGTCGGGTAGCAGCCGGGGTTGGCAATCAGCTCGGCACCGGCGATCTGGTCGCGGTAGAGCTCCGGCAGGCCGTAGACGGCGCCTGCGATCAGTTCCGGCTCAGGGTGTGGCACGTACCACTCCTCGTAGGTGGCGGAGCTGCGCAGGCGAAAATCGGCG
Source organism: uncultured Conexibacteraceae bacterium (assembly GCA_963844665.1). Lineage (GTDB taxonomy): Bacteria > Actinomycetota > Thermoleophilia > Solirubrobacterales > Solirubrobacteraceae > Palsa-465. The sequence goes on along the minus strand of CAWJPB010000002.1, from coordinate 293,304 downwards.
CTGAGGTCCACGACCTTGACACCCAGCTCGCGCAGCTGAGCCACGAACGGAGCCGAAGCACCGTGCGGATAGGCGACCACCGCCGCCTCCACGTCGCCGTGACGATCGATGTCGACCTCTTCGAGCACCATCGGGACACGGTGCTGCGGGTACACGTCGTCAAGCCGGCGGCCGACATCACTGCGGGCCGTCACCCAGCGCAGCTCGAAGTCAGGATGGTCGTGCAGGAGCCGTGCGGCCAGCGAGCCGGCGTAGCCAGCGGCTCCGAACACGGCGATTGTGTGGCGCTCAGCTGCCGGCACGGATCGTCCCCTGAAGCTCGCTCCCGATCGCGTTCACGATCAGCTGCCGCTGCCGCGCGACCTCGGCATCGGTCAATGTGCGATCAGCGGCCCGGTAGGAGAGCCGCACCGCGATCGAGACCCGGTCCGGTCCCAGCCGCTCAGGGTCTCGATAGACGTCAAAGACCTGAGCGCCGGCAAGCAGCGGCGAGCCGGCACTGCGAATCACCCGCAGCAACTCGCTCGCGGTGACCGCTTCCGTCACCACAATCGCGAGGTCCTCGTGCACAGCCGGGAAGCTGACCAGATCCTCAAACTGGGCGGCTTGCGGTGAATCGAGCGCCGACAGATCGAGCTCGAAACCGGCGACGGTGTCCTCGAGATCCCAGCGGGCGGCAACGGTTGGGTGGATCTCCCCGAGCCAGCCGACGTGCTCGCCGCCAACCAGGATCGCTGCTGCCCGACCCGGATGCAGGAACCCACGCGTGCTCATCGGCCGGACGTCCCAATCGATACCGAGCGCCCCCAACAGTGCGGTGAGTACGCCCTTGGCGGCGAAGAAATCGGCCTGCGGCGGGCGTTGATCGCGCCACGTGGAGGGCCGCACCGAACCGGACAGGATCGCCCCGAGGTGATGCGGCTCCTCCGGAAGGCTCTCGGCGCTGATGTGCTTGGCGCGGTAGACGGCCCCCGACTCGAACAGCGCGATCGTCTCGACACCGCGGGCGCGGTTGCGTTGCGCGACGTCGAGCAGCGAGCCGAGCAGCGTCGTGCGCAGCTGCGATTGCTCAGACGACATCGGATTGGCGAGCGTCACCGGCGACCCCGACTCGATCAGGCCGAGCTTCTGCGTCAGTTCCGGGCTTTCAAAGCTCCAGCCAACGATCTCGTGCAGCCCCTGGCCTGTGAGCGCATCCTCGGCGCGGCGGCGCATACGCTGCACAGAGGTCAGGCGCCCGACTGCGGTGTGGCGTGCCGGTAGCGTCGCCGGCAGCTTCTCGACGCCGTCGAGCCTGGCGACCTCCTCGATCAGGTCGGCCTCACGCGTGACGTCGAAGCGACGGAAGTCCGGAACCGTGACATCAAGTCCGTCGGCCGCATCGGCCGCGCTGAACCCGATTGTCTCAAGCAACCGGCGGGAGCGATCGCGCGGGATCGCCACGCCCAGCAACCCTTCGAGGCGGGCGTCGCGCAACCGGATCGTGGCCGGCTCGGGTCCGGGACCACCGAGGTCGAGCGTGCCGGGGCGCACACTCGCACCACAGACGTCGACGAACAGCCGCGTCGCGACGGCCTGAGCCCATAGGGTCTGTTCAGGCTGCAGGCCCTTCTCGTTGCGGCTCGACGCCTCACTTCGCAGCCCGAGCTTGAGGCTGGTGGCGTGGATGTTGGGGCCGCTCCAGGTGGCGACCTCGCTCAGAATCGTCGTGGTCGTTTCACCTACCTCCGACCGGGCGCCGCCCATCACGCCGGCGATCGAGGTCGGCCCCTCGGCGTCCTCGATCACGACGATGGTCTCGTCGAGCGTGCGCACCTGGTCATCGAGGGTTGTCATCTGCTCTCCGGCACGGGCAGCGCGCACGTTCAGCCGGTGGCCGGCGACCCGGTCGTAGTCGAAGGCATGCATCGGCTGACCGGTGAGCAGCATCACATAGTTGGTGACGTCGACGACGTTCGAGATCGGGCGCTGACCAGCAGCCATCAGCCGGGCCTTCATCCACACGGGGCTCTGCCCGAGCGTGATGCCGTCGAAGATCCGCGCAGTGAAGCGCGGGCACAGCTCGGCGCCGGCCTCGTTGGTGATCTCGATCCCATCGAGCGGACCGAGGCTGCCAGGATCGAGCTCCCATGGCGGCGGCTTGAGCTGTGCGCCGGTGGTTGCGGCGACCTCGCGCGCGACTCCATAGATCCCCAAGCAGTCCGGCCGGTTCGGGGTGATCTCGAGCACCAAGACGTCAGTTGAGATCGTCATCACATCCGCCAGCGGAGTGCCCGGTGCCAGACCCTCCTCAAGGACCATGATCCCGTCGTGCTCGTCACTGAGCTGAAGCTCGCGCTCGGACAGGATCATCCCCTGCGACTCCTGTCCCCGGAGCTTGGCCTTCTTCAGCTTTGCGCCGTCGGGCATCACAGCCCCAGGACGAGCGACGCCGACTGTCTGGCCGGCGGCCACGTTCGGCGCCCCGCAAACGATCTGGGACGGCGTTGAGCCGCCGATATCGACCATGCAGACGTTCAGCCGGTCGGCATCGGGATGCTTCTTGCGCTCGAGCACGTGGCCGATCACGAAGTTCTCAAGTGCGAGGACGCCATGGTGCTCCACCCGCTCCACCTCGGTGCCGGTGAGCGCGAGACGCTCGGCCAGGGTGTGGGCGTCCATGTGCGGCTCGCAGTACTCGTGCAGCCATTCCAGGGGCACTCTCATGCGAACTGCTCCAGGAAGCGAACGTCGTTGTCATAGAACAGGCGCAGGTCAGTCACGCCGTGCTTGAGCATCGCGATCCGCTCGATCCCCATCCCGAACGCGAACCCCTGAACCTGCTCGGGGTCGTAGCCGTTGGCGCTGACGTAACTGAGGACATTCGGATCGACCATCCCGGAGCCGAGGATCTCCAGCCAGCCGGTGCCCTTACAGATACCGCAACGCTCGCCCGCTGCCGTGATGCCGCCTGAACAGTTGAAGCACGAAACATCGACCTCGACGCTCGGCTCCGTGAACGGGAAGAAGTGAGGGCGGAGGCGAATCTCGCGCTGCGGTCCGAAGATCGCGCGCGCGAACTCGAGCAGCGTGCCCTTGAGGTCGGCGAACGTGATCCCCTCGTCGACAGCCAGCCCCTCGATCTGGTGAAACTGGGGTGTGTGAGTCACATCGGAGTCGCGCCGGTAGACCCGCCCCGGAACGATGATGTATATCGGTGGCCGCTGACGCTCCATCGCCCGAATTTGCATCGGGCTCGTGTGCGTGCGCAGCAGCACGTCGTCAGCCAGATAGAAGGTATCGGTCCAGCCCCTGGCCGGATGCGTCGGGTCGTGATTGAGCGCGTCGAAGTTGTAGTACACGCTCTCGATCTCAGGCCCCTCGGCGACGTTGAAGCCGAGGCCGATGAACACATCCTCGATCTCACGCCGGGTCTGTGTGATCAGGTGGAGCCGGCCAATCGCGGGCAGCGGATCGGCCGGGAGTGTCACGTCGACCCTGTCCTGCTCGAGCCGCGTGTTGAGCTCGCCGACGGCGAGCTCGCCCGCCCGGGCGTCGATCTGCGCCTCGAGCGCCCTGCGCACCTCATTCGCGGCCTTGCCGACCGTGCCACGCCGCTCCGGTGGCAGCTCGGCCACGCCCCGCAGCAGGTTCGGCAGCTCGGCCTTGCGCCCCAGATACCGGACACGCACATCCTCAAGCGCGGCCGTCGTATCCGCGGCGGCTACAGCCTGCTCACCCTCGCGTTTCAGCTCTGTGATCCTGGTCTCGATACTCATGCGCGGCTGATCGTACGAGTTAGGACCGGAGCGGGTCCGGTCGTGCCGACTGGCCGGCTCCGGGCCAGCTCGTAGAAAGCGATGCTCGCCGCGATCGCGGCGTTGAGCGAGTGGTTGCCAATCGCGATCCGCCGTACCCACGGACACTCGCCGAGAACCTCGTCTGGCAGACCCTCCCGTTCAGCGCCCACCAGCAACGTGACCGTCCCGACATCCTCGGGCACAGCGCTCTTGTCCAGCAACGGCCAGCGCGGGTCGGCATCAAGGCCGATCTTCAACCCAGGCAGTGACTCGACGCCGCAGCGAACCACCGGCACAGTGAAGATCGCGCCCATCGAGGCCCGTACCGCCTTGGGTCCGAACGGATCCGCGGTCCCGGGCCCGAACGCCACGCACGAGACGCCAAATGCCTCGGCCGAGCGCAGCACCGTGCCGACATTGCCCGGGTCGCTGACCCCGTGCAGGTATACGCAGAGGCTGCCCAACGGGGCGGCCTCCCAGCGCTCGTTGTAGATCGCCAGCGTGCGAGTGCCGGAGGCTAGCTCGCTGACCGACTGGAGCGCGGCTGCGTCAACCTCGGTGCCCGCCAGACCGCTGCCACTCGCCGCGAAGCGCTCGACCGCGACCCAGCCGGCCGCGTCGGCCGCCGCCAGCAGATCCTCTCCCTCGGCCACGAACTGTCCCAGACGATCCCGGTCGCGCCGGCGCTGGCGGAGTTTGCGGAGCGTCTTCAGCTTGTCGTTGTGTGGGCTCGTGATCGGCATCTGGGGCCTCGGGAACGAAAAAAGGCGCCGTCCTGTCGGAACGGCGCCCTTGGCGGTGCTGGTTTCCGGCTTGGCTCAGCCGGCGGCCAGCGCCTCGCGGGCGCGCTCAGCAAAGCGTCGGAAGGTATCGGCGTCGCGCACTGCGATGTCAGCCAGGACCTTGCGATCAAGCTCGACGTTCGCCAGCTCGAGTCCATGCATGAACTGCGAGTAGGACAGGCCGTTCAGCCGCGCGGCCGCGTTGATGCGCGTGATCCACAGGCGACGGAAGTCGCGCTTGCGGTTGCGGCGATCGCGATAGCGATACTGATCGGCCTTGAGCAGTGCTTCCTTGGCTGAGCGATAGCGGCGCGAAGCGTTGCCCCGCATGCCCTTCGTCATCGCCAGGGTTTCGCGACGCTTCTTGCGCGCGTGGACGGAACGCTTGACGCGGCTCATGACTTCTTGGCTCCCAGCAGGACCTTGACACGAGGCGCGTCGTGGTCGGAAAGAATCACAGGGCGGCCCAGCTCACGCTTGTACTTGGGCGACTTCTTCTCGAGGATGTGGCTCGAAAAGGCGTGGCGCGCCTTGACCTTGCCATTGGCGGTCAGTTTGAAGCGCTTCTTGGCGCCAGAATGGGTCTTCATCTTTGGCATAACTCGCGGCTAGTAAAGCAGATCTTGTCACGGTTGCCGGGAGAGCCCCGGTAGCGCGCGATCAGCTGACGGTGGCGTGCTACTCGGCCGCTGCGGCAGATGCAGTGGCGGCCTCGGTGGCCGCCTCTTCGGGCTGCTGACGGCGAGGGCGCTTCTCGACGACCTCGTGCTCAGATCCTGTGGCGGCCTCAGCGGCCGCCTCCTCGCGCTGCTGGCGGCGAGGGCGCTTCTCGGCGACCTCCTGATGCTGATCCGCCTCAGCCTCGGGCTGTTCGTCGTGCGCTTCGGCATCGGCGGCCAAAATCGCCTTGGAGGGACCAAGCATCATCGTCATGTTGCGGCCATCCTGCAGCGGGCGCTGCTCTACGACGGCGTAATCGGACAGCTCCTCGGCAAGCTTCTCCAGCAGCGCGGTGCCGCGCTCCGGGTGCGCCTGCTCGCGACCGCGGAACATGATCGTGACCTTGACCTTGTCCTTCCCCTTCAGGAAGCGCTCGACATGACCCTTCTTGGTGTCGTAGTCGTTCTGCGCGATCTTCGGGCGGAACTTGATCTCGCGAATCGTGATCTGCTGCTGGTGCTTGCGAGCGGCCTTCTGCTTCTGCGCCTGCTCGTATTTGTACTTCGAGTAGTCGAGCACGCGACAGACCGGCGGACGGGCGTCAGGCGCAACCTCAACTAGATCAAGGTCACGCTCCTCAGCGTACTTAAGCGCATCGGCGGTCTTCATCACGCCGATCTGGTCGCCATCCTCGCCAATCAGGCGAACCTCCGGCACGCGGATCCGGTCGTTGATCCGGGTCTGGTCGCGCTCCGGCAGACGCCGGTCGAACCTACGTGGAACCGGCACTAGCTGTTATTGCGGCGTTGCTTCAAGCCGCGCCGTACCGGTTTGGAGAAATCTGCTGGATCAACAGGAGCAAGTATAGCCAGGCTCGACTCAAGTCAAGAGGCGAGGTCAATCGGGCTCAGCGCCCGGGTCATGATCAGGTCGGTGATCCGGCGCAGGAAGTCGTCGACCGGGACCGCGCCGCTGTCTCCGGCCCGGTGCTCACGCACACCGACCTCGCCGGCCTCCTGCTCGCGATCGCCGACGACCAGCATGAACGGGACCTTGTGTAGCTCAGCGTCCCGGATCTTGCGGCCGACCGATTCGACACGGTCATCGATTTCGACGCGTACGCCCGCAGCGGCCAACCGATCGCGCACCGAGGAGGCATAGTCGTTGTGGCGATCGGCGATCGGCACGACCAACGCCTGCACCGGTGCCATCCAAACCGGGAACTCACCTCGGAAGTGCTCGGTGAGAATCCCGATGAAGCGCTCGAACGAACCGAACAGAGCACGATGGATCATCACCGGCCGGTGCTCGGCGTTGTCCTCGCCCGTGTAGGTGATCCCGAAGCGCTCCGGCATGGAGTAATCCAGCTGAACGGTCCCAAGCTGCCATGACCGCCCAATCGAGTCGGTCATGTGCAGGTCGATCTTTGGCCCGTAGAAGGCGCCATCGCCCTCATTGACGTCGTAGCTCAGCCCGCGGCGCTCCAGCGCGCGCACGAGTGAGCTCTCGGCGTGGTCCCACATTTCGTCGGAGCCGATCCTGGTTTCCGGGCCGGGCCGGGTCGAGAGCTCGAGCCGCGGCTCGAAGCCGAAGAGGTTGTAGATGAAGGCCCCGAACTCGAGGCAGCCGAGCACCTCATCCTCGACCTGCTCCTCCGTGCAGAAGATGTGCGCGTCGTCCTGCGTGATGTGTCGCACCCGCAGCAGTCCGTGCAGCGTCCCGCTGGGCTCGTGCCTGTGCACCAGCCCCTGCTCTGCGAAGCGGATCGGCAGGTCACGATAAGAGCGGCGCGTGGCGTTGAACAGTTGGATGTGCGCAGGGCAGTTCATCGGCTTGAGGCCCATCGGCCGGTCCTCCACCTCGGTGAAGTACATGTTGTCCTTGTACTTGTCCCAGTGACCTGACTGCTTCCACAGTTCGACGTCGTAGAGGATCGGTGTCTTGACCTCGCTGTAGCCACGCTTGCGGTTCTGCTCGCGCCAGAACTCCGATAGCGCGTTCCAGATCGCCATCCCGTTCGGCTGCCAAAAGGCCGACCCCGGGCTGAGCTCAGAGAACATGAACAAATCGAGCTCGCGGCCAAGCTTGCGGTGGTCGTTCTGGCGAGCCAGCTCCAACCGCTCGAGATACTCGTCGAGGTCCTTCTTCGAGAAAAACGCGGTCCCATACACGCGCGTGAGCATCTGCCTGTTTGAGTCGCCGCGCCAGTACGCGCCCGCGACCGACTGCAACTTGAAGGCCTTGATGCGCTTGGTGCTCGGCGCATGCGGGCCGCGGCAGAGGTCGGTGAAATCGCCGTTCGTGTACAGGCTGACGGTTTCCACCGGCGCGTTCGCCGGGGCACCCGAGACGAGATCCTCGATCAGCTCCACCTTGTAGGACTGGCCTTCACCCCGGTAGCGGTCAAGCGCGACCGCTACCGGGACGTCCTCGCGCACGAACGGCTCATCTGCGTCGACGTGCTCGCGCATACGCGCCTCGATCACCGGGAAGTCAGCGTCGCTGAGCGTCACACCGTCCGGCATTTCGACGTCGTAGTAGAAGCCGTTCTCGATCGGAGGCCCGATCGAGATCTGGACGCCCGGATAGAGCTCCAGCATCGCCTCCGCAAACACATGGGCGGCGTCATGGCGGATCAGCTCCAGCGCCTCCTCCCCACTGCGCTCGGTGATGATCTCGATCCTGCCCTCGCCCTCGGTCGGCAGTCGCCGCGACAGGTCATAGGTGACGCCATCGACCTTGATCGCGAGCGCCGCCTTGGCGAGACCGGGCCCGATCGCTGCGGCCGCGTCGACCCCGGTCGCATTGGCGGCCAAGCTGAGCTTGTCACCGTTTGGAAGCAGGTAGTTCACGAACTTGATCGTACGTTCCCGTGGCGGGATGTGGCGGCCCGACGTATTTATCCAAGCCGGTCGCACTCTGTCCCATGAACCGCCTCCCTGGAGTCGGCAAACCAATCGACCCGGAATGCCGTGTCGAGAGCACAGATCACGGCGGCAAATGATGGGAGCATCATGGATCACGCACCAGCGCTGCAGCAGGCCAGACCTGGACGAGTATTGAGACGCGGATCGGAGGTGTGCGCGGGTGTCCTCGCCTGCCTATGCCTTGCGGTGCCAGCGAACGCGGCCGCGAACACGATCACCGCAAATCCAAACGCGACCTCGACGACCAGTGGCGACGGCGTCTGCTCCCTGACCGAGGCCGTCGCCTACGCGAACGGCACCGCGGAGCCGGACTGCTCGTCGGCGGCATCGCCGGGGATCGTGACGATCGATCTGCCGACCGGCACCTACGCCCTGCCCGCGACGCTCGAGTTCTCCCATTCGACCACGCTCGTCGGCGCCGGTGCATCGACGACCACGATCAGCGGTGGCGGCAGCCTGCAGCCGATCCATGTCGATAGCACGGGATCCGTGACGATCAGCGGCGTGACGATCAGCGGCGGCGTCTCCGGCGACTCGACCAGCGGGTGTACGGGCAGCGGGCTGTTGCGCAGCTGCCCGGATGAGCCCGGAAACCCTGGCGGCGGGATCTACAACATCGGCACGCTGACACTGACGAACGCCGTAGTGACCGGCAACGCGGCCTCGGCCGGAGTCCTCCCATACTCGCTGTCGTTCAGCCTCTGCCTGATGGGCAACTGCCCGGCCTCAACGGGCAAGAGCGCCGGCGGCGGCGGTTCCGGCGGCGGCATCTACAACGAACTCGGTGGTTCCCTTGTGCTCGACCACACGGTCGTCTCCGACAATACGGCGGGCGCTGGGGGCAATGGCACCGGCGGGGTCAGCGGCACGGGCAGTTACGCGTCCGCCGGCCAGAGCGGCGGCGATGGCGGTAGCGGCGGCTGGGGCGGCGGCATCTACAGCGCCGGCACGCTCACGGTCATCGACTCGACGATCTCAGGTAACAGCGCGGGCGCTGGAGGTGACGCCGGGGCGGGCAGTAACGCCACCGCCAGTGGGGAGGACGGCGGCAGCGCCGGCAGCGCCGCCGGCGGCGGCTGGGGCGGCGGCATCTACGCAAGCGGCACGATCGCGGTCAGCGGTTCGACGATCTCCGGCAATCATTCCGGTGACGGTGGCGAGGGCGCCTATGGCGGATCCGGCAACGGCGCCGGCACCCCCGGGAGTTCCAGCTCCGGCGCGAGCGGCGCACCGGGCGCTGGGTTTTATGACCGCGCCACCACTGGCTCACTGACCAATGTCACGCTCGCACAGAACGCGACCGGGACAGCCGGCACCGGTAGCGGGGACCGCGGCCTGGGCGGCGGGCTCTGGGATTACGGCGAGCCGCTGACGCTCTCGTTCGTGACGATCGCCGGAAACTCGGCATCGCAGGGAGCCGCGATCGGGAACAGCGGCACCGTGACCGAGTCCAACTCAGTGATCGGGGTGAACACCTCTCAGAGTGCGAGCAGCATCTGCTACGGCGGTGCCTTCACCGACGGCGGCCACAACCTGACTGCCACCAACGACGGCACCTGCTTGGGCACCGTCGGGGATCCAGATCTCGGCTCCCTGACCAGCAACGGCGGGCCCACGCCGACCATGGCGCTCGGGAGTGGCAGCGCGGCGATCGGCCTGGTGCCGGTAAGCGCCTGCAACGCGACGACCGACCAGCGTGGGGTTGCACGACCACACGGCGGCGACTGCGACGCTGGTGCGTACCAGACCGCCGCGCCGGTCATTGCTTCGCCGGGGAGCTCGGCCTCCGGGACGACCGGCGCGCTGATTAAGGCGCAGATCACGACAAACCTGACCACGACCTCCGTGACGGTCGACTATGGCACCAGCACCAGCTATGGCTCGGCCGCGCACACGACGCTGACCGGCGCCTCCGGTGCCAGTGGGCTCTCAGTGCCGCTCGGCGGTCTCAAGGCGGGTACCACGTATCACGTGAAGCTGGTCGCGACCAACCAGGACGGTTCGAGCTCCAGCAGCGACTTCACGGTTCGGACCGCCACGGCCACGGCCACCGGCGGACTGGGAAGCGTCAAGGTCAGCGCCAAGGGTGCCGTGGTCACGCTCAAGCTGAAGTGCGCCTCAGGAGGTGCGCCCTGCAAGGTGAAGGCACGGCTGACGACGCATGTCACCAATCGGGGCAAGCGAGTCATCGCCCTGGCGGCGGCCGCGCCGCGTACCGCCGGCGCCAAGAAGCTACGTCAAGTGACGCGTAACGTCACAGTCGGCAATGGCAGCTACACGCTCGCGTCCGGCAGGAGCCGGACGGTGAAGCTGACGCTCAACAAGACAGGCAGGGCGCTCCTGAAGGCCCACCACATGCTGCCGGCAACGCTGAAGCTGACCGGTGCCGTGAAGTCGAGCAAGAAGCTGACGCTCAGGTGATCGGCGGGCCGATCGGTGGGCCGCGCGCGAAGGCCCACTGATCGTTGCCCGCGGCTTGCCGAGCGGTCGCACGCAGGCTCGATGGTCGGCCCGTCCGTGACCAACCGTGTCACGAGGGAGGGCAAACTGGCCCAGGCCACATCTCCCCTCCCTCGCGCCGCGCAACCGTGCGCGCACGCTAAAGTGACGGCTTCCTCCCAGGGCGATTAGCTCAGCTGGGAGAGCGCCGCCTCGACAAGGCGGAGGTCACTGGTTCGAGCCCAGTATCGCCCACTGTTGAGAGCCCTGTTAGCGCGGGGCTTTCGTGTTTTGTACCTACTCCGGCTTCGGTGCGGTTGAATGTCAGCTCGGGCGTGCTGCCATTCGATGAACGGTAAATCCCCATCTGTTGCCGTCGCCGCTATAAAGTGCGCGCGGTGCCATCTGAAGGGGGCAGACAGTGGCAACCAGAGTGAAGATCACTGATCGAGGCAACGATCCGCCGGCCGCGCGCGAGCTAGGCTCTATTTCAATGCGACCGCGGACCAAGAGCGACGGCATCATCCTGCATCCCGTGTCACGGAACGAGCGTCGTCGCAGATACCGACCCACCAAGACGCTCGCCGAGCGTGTCGCGCCCTATGGCTACTCGGGCAACCTGCCTGCTGCGAGCTTGCGCAACTCGTTGGCCAGGGCCGCGACAGTCCACCAGTCCGGCGTCGACTCCGAGAGCACCTCGGCGATCCATTCCGCCGCCACCACAGCGGCCGTGTAGTCCCGCTCAGCCGCATCAGTCGCGGCAGTGCCTACGACTACCACGTTGCCACTCCACGAGCCACACAGAGCTGACTCAGGCCTTCCATCGCACCGCCCGGGTCATCCGGCATCGCATCGAGCAGGTGCGCAGCCTCCTGCACATCCTCGATCGTCACGCCTCGCGCCTCAAGCGCGAAGCGCCCCACCCACCGGACCGCCGCGCGTCCGAAGCGCTGTCGGTCACCATCGCGGAGCAGGATGCAGATCCGCAGGGCGTCGTCCAGCTTCACGCCGCCGACATGCTGGGCAAGTTGCTGGACGCGTTCGAGGTTGCCGCTGTCGATTGCCGCCCGCAACGTGGCATAGGGGATCGTGTCGGCTCGGGTGTACCGTGGCGGGCGCGCCATACGAACATATGTTCGCATCACATTCGGACGGACGGCCCTGGATCTCGCAGGCTCGACTACTCGCCGGAGAAACGAAACTCAGCCTGCCAGGAACCCGCTTCGGTGTGAACGACCTCCCAATAGCGTTCGGCGATGAGCTCCGGATCAAAGGGGGTGCCGGCAACGATCTGTCCTTCGATCGTCAGGGTTGCGACTCGGATGCCGCCTGCCTTCAGATCGGCGCCGAGCATCGTCGCGGCTGACCGCAGCGCCGCCTTGCCCAGCGAGACGGTGGCGAGGACCGGGATCGGATGATCGGCGAACCCTCCCCCGGTGACGATGATCGTGCCGAACCCGCCGGCCTTCATCGCAGGGGCGGCGCGCTGCGTAACCACGATCGCGCCGATCACGTCTACCGCGTAGGCGGCCTGCAGGTGGGCGACACTCGAACTCAACAGCTGATCAGGGGCTCCCATGACGGCGTTGTAGATGACGACGCCCGGCGCGTCCTGGCCGCTGTACAGGGCGCTGATGCGGTCACCCAGAGCGTCGGGGTCGCTTGCGTCCGCGGCGATCGTGTCGACCTTGGCGTCGGTGTCAGCCAGGTCGTCTACGAGTTTGCCGAGCCCGTCTGCGCTGCGGGCAATGAGGGTGATGTGGTAGCCCTCGGTGGCGAAGCGCCGGGCAATTGCGATTCCGAGGCCGGGTCCTGCCCCGACCAGCAGCAGGTGCCGGGCATCTATCGAGCCGACGGTCTCAGTTCCCTGACTCCCGGGGTTATGGTCCTCGGTCACGTACTTGGCCCCTTTCGCACGTCGATCAGCCCGGCCTGCAAACCGGATCAGTGTTACAGGCCGGTGACCGGACGTCACGGCCATGTTCGGACAGCTGCTCGTTCGGGCGTTTACGGCGCCGGAAGCGGGGTGCCGGTCACTTCCAGACACCGCTCCAGCAGCCCTTCCTGTACATCCACCGCTCGCGCGGCCGGATGCACCTCTCGGGGCCGTTTATGGAAGAAGTAGCCTCCGGTCACCGTGGCTGCCGGGTCGTCGCTCACGGCCAACCAGGTTTGGGTGACCGGCGCCAGCGACAGGTCGTCAGGTGCTCCTGGGCCACCCATCTTGGTCGGCACCCAGCCGGGCTCCAGCGCGTTGGAGAGCGCGCCCGGCCACCGCCTCGCCACCGCGAAGGCCAGCACAACGTCAAGGAGTTTGCTGTCGGAGTAGGCCTGGGCTCCGTTCCAACCCCGGCGCGTCCACTGCAGATCATCGAGCCCCGGCTCGCCACCCCGATGCATGCCCGAGCTGAGATAGACAAGCCGGTTTGGTGGCGTGATCAGCGCGGTCAGAAGATACGGAGCCAGCACGTTCACTGCGAAGACATGACAGAGTCCGTCTACCGTCTCAACCCGGCGAGGTTCGCGATAGCCGATCCCCGCGTTGTGAATGACCGCGTCATAGCGCCCGAGCGCATTGGCCTGGTCCGCCACCTGACGCATTCCGGCGATACTGGAGACGTCACCGATCACGACCTGCTCAGCGGCCGGCAAGGCCACGGCGGCGTCGGCGCCTCGCTGTTCGTTGCGGGCGTGGAGGGTGACAGCGTGGCCGCCGTCGACGAGCAGTCGTGCGGCCATCAGGCCGAGACCGTCACTTGAACCGGTGATCAATACCCGTGCCATCAAGCCTCCAGACGCTGTCGAGGACTCGGCCTATGTTCCTCGCTTACGTGGTCGTGGGACCTACTACTCACGCACAGCGAGTCGCCCACCCGTAGGCTATGCGGTACTGGAGTTCACCGCTGTCAATCGACTGCTGACCGGAGCGGGGAACTTCAGCAAGCGCAGCTGCCTGTCCACGAGCCTGAGAGAGAATCTGCCAACCAGAAAGGACCGCCTTATGTCGCTTTTTGTCGCCGGCGATGGAGCAGAGATCTATTACAAGGATTGGGGTTCGGGAGACCCGATCGTGTTCTCGCATGGTTGGCCGCTCAGCGCAGACGCGTGGGACCCGCAAATGCTCTTCTTCGGGCGCCAGGGCTACCGAGTGATCGCGCATGATCGTCGTGGTCATGGACGGTCCAGCCAGGGCTGGGACCACAACGACTACGACACGTGGGCCGACGACTTGGCGGGACTGATCAACCAGCTCGACCTGAGCGATGTCACGCTCGTTGCCCATTCGATGGGCGGAGGAGAGATCGCACGTTACGTTGGCCGTCATGGCACCTCGCGCCTGGCCAGGATGGTGTTCATCGGTGCCGTACCACCGCTGATGCTGCAGACCGACGCCAACCCTGGCGGCCTGCCACTGTCGGTCTTCGACGGGCTCCGTGCAGGCGTGGCTGAGAACCGCTCCCAGTTCTACAAGGACACGAGCGTGGCCTTCTTCAGCTACAACAGGCCCGGCGCCAACGTCTCTGAGGCGACCAAGGATCAGTTCTGGCGCCTTGGCATGCAGTCCGGGATCAAGGCGTCCTACGACTGCATCGCGCAGTTCTCCGAAACGGACTTCACGGAGGACCTGAAGCAGATCGACGTGCCGGCGCTGTTCATGGCCGGGGACGACGATCAGATCGTCCCGTACGAGGACGCCTCCGTTCTTGCCGCCAAGCTTGCCCAGAGCGGGTCACTCAAGATCTACCCGGGATTCTCACACGGCATGGCCATCACGGAGGCCGACACCATCAACGCCGATTTGCTGACGTTCATTCGCTCCTGACTACCCCGGTCGAACGCGGCGAGCCGCGCTCGACCCTCGCATCGATTCGTCGAACGGCCATTGCAGGAGCTCCCACGCAGGCGCGTACACGGGTATGGTTCTGGACGATGACACCATGGTTCCATTCGACAGACCCGCCGTCCGGCGGCGCAGACGACGACATCGACGCACTCGACGACCAGTCGTTCGATGACCTTGAGGATCAGGTCGAACGACTCGCGCGGCAGACTCAGGCCGATGCGGCAAGCGAGCCGCGCAGCCAGGTCGTCGATGACCCGTCGAAGCCGTTGCGCACCGACGAGGACTTTGAGGCTGCGGTCGGAGCCGCGGTCGCCGGCCTCCCGGAGAAGTTTCAAAAGGCGATGGAAGGCGTCGTGGTCGTCGTTTCCGACGATGGCGCGAGCCAGAAGGCCTACGGCATGTTCGTCGGCCGCACCGCCTTTCACGACGAGCAGATGATCTCCTTCCCGACCTCCTATGTGCTGCCGGACGAGATCATCATCTATCGCGACACGTTGCTGCGAGATTTCGGCGGCAATCCAGCGCAGCTGCGCGCGGAGATAGTACGCGTGGTGCGCCACGAGGTGGGCCATCACCTTGGGCTTAACGAGGACCAGGTACGCGAGCTGGGACTGTAGGCGCCGGGCCGTTACTCAGCCGGCCAGCGCGTGGACGGCAGACCCCAGTGCCGCCAGGATCAGGATGACCCAGAAGGCGACCCGCCAGGCGTGCTCGCGATGAATCCCACGAAAGTGCATTTCTTCCTCCTCCTCGGCGGGCTGAGTCGGCTGGTCCAGCCGCCACAGCCACCTGATGCCAAGTTAGATGTGGACTGCGGAGGCTGGATTAGGGCATCGTTTAGATGCGGTTGTGGCAAACCGCACGTGTGTCCAAGGGCGCGACTTAGCGTAGGGTGATACCCCCGACCCCATGGCCATGACCGAACATCAACCTGACAACGCGATGGACGACCCCGATGAGATCGCGCGCTTTGCCGACCGCTGCAGCGAGATGATGCGCAGCCTCCTCGAGACGCTCGCCGCTGCACCCGACCGGCCCCGCACGTTCCCCGAGGTGGAAGACATCCTCGGTTGGCCGCGGCGACGGATAGCGAGTGTGCTCGGTGGTGTCTGGCACCTGCGCATGACCGAGTTCGGCGGTCGCCGGCCCTACCGCTTCCTCGACGAGCCCGATTCAGTGTCCGGCCGCTGGGAGATCTGGTGCGACGCCCATCAGGCCAGCGCGATCCACTCAGCGCTTAGAGGCTCATAGCTAATCAGCGGTGATGGTCACCCGGTCGCTGTAGAAGGCCACGTGATCCTTGATCTCGGCAACGGCCGTGGATGGGTCGTCGTAGTACCAGACGGTGTCAGCCAGTTTCGGCTCACCCTCGCTGACGATGTCGTAGTACGACGCTTCGCCCTTGTAGGGGCACCACGTGTGCAGCTCGCTGTCACGCAGCAGGGCTCGATCGACGTCGGCGATCGGCACGTACAGGACCGGCGGATAGGAAGCCTCGCGGAGTTCGAGTGCACTATCGGTCTCAGCGATCAGCGCCCGACCGTGGCGCACCACGACATGAGCCGCGGAAGGCTCGATCGTGATCGGGTGGTCAGCACCGGGCGCCCTGCGGGTGCGAGTCTCGTTCATGTGAGTCAGCCCTCAGATTTCGGAATGACGCTTATTGAGCTGTAGCGTACGTCCGGCTGAGAGCACGTGTCCCGGCTGCGACGCGCTCGCGTTCCAATAGTTTGTACTGAGTCCGGGCACGATCAATCAGTTCATCGAGGTCGATCGCGGCGATCGCCGGATGCTCGTCGGAGACCTGGGCGAGTGCTCGCCATAAGGCGAGTTTGCCTCTGACACCGAGCGCGAGACTCTCAAGGGCCATGAACGTCCCGAGTTCCGCTTCGCCCGACGTCAGGCCCGAGAACTTGACGCGAGTGGCCTTCTCAGTGACCCACGCGCCGGCCTGCTTGACCGGGTTCCTAGAGGTTCCCATCCGCGCCATCAACGCAATCAGGGTCTGACGGTCCTCTTCGATCTGCGGAGCGAGGGTCTGCATCAGCTCGCCGAGCGGCGTGCCCGAATTGCGGGACTCGATCTGTTCGGCGAGATCAGTGCCAAGCATCGCTCCGGCCAGATGATCGTTGAGATAAACATCCATCGCCTTGTGCGCCATCGCGGCCTACCCGTTGACTTCGGCGGTAGCAAGTTCGAGGCTGCTCTGCCGAACGGTCTCGAAATGCTTTGCCTGAACCGCGACCGCCCATTCCGCGAGTGAACTCGCCTGTGTTTCTCCCACCGTGTCGGCCATCGTCTTCACGATCTCCCAGTGACCCAGCTCTCCGGCCTCCGCCATCGTCAGGAACTCGAAGCCGTCGAGCGCGTCGTTCTCCTGGGCAAGGTAGGTGGTCATCATCTTCTTGGCCTCGGCCTTGGTTTCGGCGGCCATTTCACGGATGGCCGTCTTGCGACCATCGAGGTTGGCGATGTGCGCGTCGGTGCGACGCTCCGTCTCCGCCGCTTCACGGCGCATGTCGTCCAGGCGCTGCTTGTACTCCCCTGCGCCCTCCATCCCTGCGACCTTCGTCGTCGCGTCTTGCGCCGCTTGCGCAAGGCCCAGCACTTCAGCGAGCTTCTCATCAAGCGGGGTTAGATCGGCCATTTCAGTTCTCCTTGGTCGGTGTGCTGCTGTCCTCGTTACCTATTCCTACCCCGAATCGGCCGCGCACCCCCAATTAATTGCCCGCCTGTCACGCGCATGTCGAGGCGGGTCGCCACCGCGGCTCGATCTGGGCCGGGCAGGCCTACGAACTCGCACAAGGCGCGAGGCGCAGCGGAGCTGGTCGAACACTGGAGCGCGCAGTTGAGTGCCGGCGGCTAGGCTTAGGTGTCGCCTACCGCGGTGATTCAGCGACCCAGCTTGAGGTCCGCCGACCCAGCTTGAGGTCCGCCGACCCAGCCCTGGATGCCCTCAAGTCCCCAAATAGATTCGGTGACGGTCGATTTGGGAATTTCGGTCGGCTACACCTCCCTGAATCCACAAAGCTCGATAGGGCTAGCCACGTTTGGGAGCCCGGGTGGTTGACGGACTCCGACTTAACCCGCATCGGTTGGGCAACACCCCGCCTCGCCGGCACCCGCAGCACTGGAACCAACCGTCTAAATCACCCGGTAAGCGACACCAGGAGGCTCTTCGGGTCCGTATGAAAACTAGCTGCGGTTTTGACGGCGTCGGGTCGGGAGCAGCCGCGCGACCGCGGCCGGGGCGTCGAAGCCCTCGCGGAAGCCGCGCCCCGCGTCCAGGCCCGAGGCATCGGCGGCCCCGCCGATCACGATGTGCGGGCGGTCTGCCGGCCCGAGCTCCGTCGCCAGCGACGATTCGGGCTCCTGGCCGGCGGCGATGACCACCGTGTCCGCACGGATCCGTCGCTGCTGACCCTCGACCCGGACGACCACGGCGTCCGGATCGATGCGCTCGTATTCGACGCCGGTCAGCAGCTCGACGCCCGCCTGCTTGCGCTCCTGCACGACCACCCAGCGCGTCGACGCGCCAACTCCGTCGCCGATCCGACCGGCGCGTCGCATCAGGGCCACACGGGGCCTGACGCTGTCGACCTACTCCTCCTCAGGCCGGAATAACGTCGACAGAGCCGGCGTCGGTGGATCCAGGCTAAGAGCCTCTAAGCCAGCTCAGCGAGGCGTTCAATCTCGTCCTCGCTGGTCCATGCTCCGACCGAGGCACGCACCAGCGCCGCCGACGGAATGCTCCGGACGATGATCCCCTGAGACGCGAGGCGAGCCACGTCCTCGTCAGCATCCTCAGCAGTCCAGGAGACCAGAGTCGAGCGCCCGCGGGGGGCCACCTGGTGTCCACGCGAGCGCAGCAGCTCAGCCAGCTGTGCGGCTCCCGCGGCCGCGCGCTCGTGCACCCAGGACCACCCGGCGCCTGCGAGCACCTCCATCGAAGCCCGCGCCCAGGTGCTGCGGACCGCACTCGGGAAGCCGTCATCGAGTCGCCCGGCACCCTCGGCAAGGTCGGAGTTCAGCGGATCGTGCGCGTCCGCCAGGGCCGAATAGCCCGGGAACGGCGGCTCAAGGTCATCGAGTCGATCAGCGCGCACATACAGCGCCCCGCTGCCCTCCGGACCGCACATCCACTTCTGCCCTGAGCCGGCGTAGAAGTCGACGCCGAGCTCGTGCACGTCGACCGGGATCGCGCCCAGTGCCTGCGCAGCATCCAACAGGATCGGCACCCCGGTGGCGCGCAGTCCGGCCACGTCCATCACCTCGCCTCCGACCCACGAGACGTGCGAGCAGGCGATCAGCCTCGTGTTGGGGCCGACCTCACCCGGCAGCTGCGCGAACGGGACAACTCGCACCGTCACCCCGTCGCGCTCACGCAGGCGGCGCAGCGGCGCCAGCAGGCCCGGGTGCTCCTGATCGCTTGTCAGAATCTCATCGCCGCGCGAGAAACGCAGCCCGCTGAGCACAGTGTTTATGCCGTAGGTCGTTGAGCTCGTCAGCGCAACCTCGTCAGGCTCGGCGCCGAGCGCCGTGGCGTATCCGGCACGGACACTTGCGGCAAGATCGAGCACCTGCTCAAAGTAGTCCTTGCCCACGCGACCCTCTGTGAGATCGGCGTGCATCCGCGCCCGGACAGCATCCCTAACAGCCTGCGGAACGGGGCCCTCGGTCCCAGCGTTGAGATACGAGGAGCGCTCGAGGACGGGAAACTGCTCGCGAAACGGAGGCGCGGCGATTTGCTCTGCCATCAGCTGTAGTCCATCACACACGAGCCGTCCGCGCAGCGCGGGATGCTTTCCCCGTGCCCACAGATTGCGTCGGTTGATTCGTCAACTACAATCGTTCACATGTTGGCAGCAATTGAAACCTCGCGCCTCGACGGCGCCGCGCTCGAAGCCTGGCGTGGATATCTGCAAAGCCACGCTGCGATCGTGCGCGCGCTCGATGCCGAGCTCGTGGCCCAACACGGGATGACAACCCGCGATTACGAGGTCCTGCTCTACCTAGCCCAGGCTGAGAACCACATGCTGCCGATGTCAGCGCTCTCGGAGCGGACGATGCTCACACGATCCGGGATCACACGCCTGATAGACGGACTCGTTGGCCAGGGTCTGATCGAACGCGTCACCTGCGAACGCGACGGCCGCGTCTCCTACGCGCGCCTCACAGAGGCCGGTTACAGCCAGCTCAGGCGGGCCGGCTGCACCCACGTGGCCGGGATCGAGCGCCTGTTCCTGACGCACTTCACCGCCGACGAGCTCGACCAGCTCGCCGGACTCCTGCGCCGGCTGCCGGGTGCCAGCCTCGGCGGCTCCTGCACCGCCTCCTGAGCCGCCCCGACAAGCGCACCGCTGAGCGGCCCCGGCTGGGCGCCGAAGCAGCGGCGAGGCGCCCAGTTGGAGATACTTGACAGATCAACCAACTTCGGTGTAAGCTGATAGTTGCAAGCTCAACCACCTCCTTGAAAAGGACCACAGGATGTCAACCATCACCCCCAGCGCAGTACAGGCAGGCAGCTATTCCGTTGACCCCGCCCACTCGAACGTCGGCTTTGAGGTCAAGCACATGGGGATCGCGACCGTACGCGGCAGCTTCAAGAAGTTCGAGGGCACAGTGCAGGCCGGAGACGCCGCGCTGACACTTTCAGGCCAGGTCGAGGTCTCTAGCGTCGACACCGGCGATGAGCAGCGCGACGGCCACCTGCAGTCGCCCGACTTCTTCGATGCCGCACAGTTCCCGCAGATCACCTTCAACTCGACGGGCGCCGACACATCCGGCGACGGCAAGATCACGCTGAACGGCGAGATCACGATCAAGGGCACGACCAAGCCGATCGAGCTCGTCGGCGAGATTGCGGAGAACGGCCAGGACCCGTGGGGCAACGAGCGCGTCGGCTTCGAGGTCGAGGGCAAGGTCGACCGCCGTGAGTTCGGTCTTGTATGGAACCAGACCCTCCCGAACGGCAATCTGCTCGTCTCCAACGAGGTCAAGCTGGTCGTCAGCGTCTCGGCGGTCAAGGCGGCGTAAGCGATGATCAAGGTCCTCGCCATCTCAGGCAGCCTGCGCAGGCTCTCGTATAACACGGGCCTGCTGCGGGCTGCCAAGGACCACGCGCCCGAGGGCGTCGAGATCGAGATCTACGACGAGCTCGAGTCGCTCGCGCCCTACAACGAGGATCGCGAGAATGACAAGCCCGCCGGTGTCGAGGAGTTCCTCGCGAGGATCAGAGAGGCTGACGCGCTGCTGATCGCCACACCGGAGTTCAACACGGCGTTGCCGGGTCAGCTCAAGCACCTGATCGACTGGGGCTCACGACCATACGGGCCCGAGGCGGCGCTGTACGGCAAGCCGGTTGCGGTGATCGGCGCCAGCAAGACCGATTACGGTGCCATGTGGGCGCAGGATCAGCTGCGCAAGTCGCTTGGAATCGCCGGTGCGCGCGTGACCGACGTCGAGCTGTCCGTGGCTCGGGTTCACGAGGACAAGTTCGACGAGAACAGCAATCTGATCGACGAGCAGGTGCTTGAGCAGCTCGAGCACGTGGTCCGCGAGCTCGCCGAGCACCACCGCGCGGTCGCTGCGCTGTAATCGAGTGCCGATGCCCGCTGAGACCGTGATTGCCCCAACCACGACGATCGGCGCCGTTCATCTCAGGGTGTCCGACCTCGATCGTTCCCAGAGCTTCTATGAGCGGGTGCTGGGACTGAACGCATCTGAGCAGCCCGACGGCTCGATTCTGTTGGGAGGGGCGGCTCGCTTGCCGCCCCTCCTGTCGCTCGTCGGCGACAGCTCAGCGACACCCCGTGACCCGCGTCAGACCGGCCTCTTCCACTTCGCGATCCTGGTTCCGACCAGACGCGATCTGGCGGTCGCCCTGGTGCGACTTGCCCAGAATGGGTGGCGGCTCAGTGGAGCCTCCGACCATCTGGTCAGCGAGGCGCTTTATTTGGACGATCCAGACGGCAACGGCATCGAGATCTACCACGACCGCGATCGGTCCGAGTGGCGCCGTGACGCAGATGGCCGCCCGGAGATGGCGACGTTGCCGCTGACGCTTGACGGCCTGCTGGCCGAGCTGGACACGACACCTATCGACCCAGCGGCCGACGCGTTCATGCCCGCCGGTACACGCATCGGGCACGTGCACCTGCAGGTGGCCGAGCTCCGGGAGATCGAACAGTTCTATGCGTCGGTGCTGGGCTTCGAGGTGACGGTCCGCGGCTACCCCGGTGCGCTGTTCGTCGCGGCCGACGGATACCACCACCACATCGGCCTCAACACCTGGAACAGTCGTGGCGGGAATGCACCTGGCCCGCGGAGTGTCGGCCTGCGCTCCTACGAAGTCCGGCTCGGCAGCGATGACGCTCTCGGGGCCGTGATGGCACGCCTCGAGGCGGCCGGCGCCACCCTGGAGCCGACCGCCTCGGGCGCCACGCTAGTGCGCGATCCCAGTGGGAACGCGCTGCTGCTGTCCCGTTGAGCCGTCAGCAGCGACTCCCCCAGCGAACGACGACGCAGAAGCGTCGACCGCGTTCCAACCGCGCACCAGCAGGATGATTGCGACCGCGAGCGTCCACAGGCCCATTCCGGCGAGCCCCGCGAACGAAGCCGGTGTGGCCGCGGCGATCCCGAAGACCAGCGCCAGATATCCCAACCAGTGGGGCAGCACGGACGCGCGAAGCACGGCGATCCCACAACAGATGCCGAACACGAACCCACCCATCACGGCCGTCAAGAAGGCCTCGTTTGAGACCGTGTTCAACGCCTGAGCCGCTGAGGCCGTGAACTGCGTCGCATGACTTGCGAGCGCATAGTCAAAGCTCGAGAGGATCGCGAGCCCCACAGCCAGAATCGCAGCACCCACGAGCGCCGTCGTGGCCGCCCCCTCGCTCTCACGGCGCAGGCGGTCACGAAACACGCCCGCGAACAGGACGATGAACGCGGACGCGAACACGAACAGGATGTCGCTGAGGCGTTGTCCGGAGCGATGGTGCGTGTAGAACGCGATCACCCTCACCCCCGACGCCCCGGCGCCGGGCGAGCTGCCGCTCGTGAAGATCCCGACCAGCAGCAGTACGAAGAAGATGATGCCGCTGAGCGGCGCTAGGCGATTCAGGCGTTCGAACATGCCTCAATCTCCCAGACAGAGAAACTCGCAATCAATACGCAATTCTGCGTAAGCTCGTCAGTGTCTGGTGACGCTCGAGGGCCTACGCAACCACGATCTGCGCGCCGTCATCGACTGCGCGCAAGCGCTGGAGGACATCGTCGACAGCGCCGAGTTCCACGCGACCATTCTGCCACTGCTGCGGAGGCTCGTCAGCGCCGACGTCGCGTCGTTCAACGTGATCGATCTGGCCGCACACAGTGCCGAGCGCCCGATCGTCGATCCGCCAGACGCGTTCTTCGAGGCCGCTGCTGACATCCTCGGGACCTACGGCCACCAGAACCCGCTGATTCGCGCCCACCGCCCCGACGCGGCGAAGCTATCCGATTACCTGACCCAGCGCGAGCTGCACCGGCTTGAGTTCTATGACCTGGTCCTGGCCATCACGGAGGTCGAGCATCAGATCGCCTTCTCACTGTCTGGCCTGAGCCAGAAGGTGGTCGGCATCGCGCTGAGCCGCCGCCGGCCGGATTTCACGGAAACCGACCGCGCCGTCCTGAATGCGATCCGCCCGTTCGTCGCCGGTGCGTACATACGCGTCACGGCGAGGCGACCATCCCTCCCAGCCACGGCGACCAACCTGACCCCCCGCCAGTCCGAGGTTCTTGAGCATCTGACCTCAGGGATGTCGAGCCTCCAGATCGCGCGCTCGATGGACATCAGCGAGCGCACGGTCCATAAACACCTCGAGCACATCTACGCCGAACTCGGAGTCCCGAGTCGCTCGGCCGCGATCGCCCGCGCCTTCGGGCAGATCTGACACCGACGAACTGCGTCCGGCTGCCCCCGGCCGCTAACCTAGCGGTCCCTGGCGACGTGGGAGAGCGGCTATCCAGCGGCCTGCAAAGCCGTTTACACCGGTTCGAGTCCGGTCGTCGCCTCTACCAAAACCCTCGCTGTTTGCGGGGGTTTTGTGCATTCTGCGGAACGCCGGATTTCGGACGTGTCCCCACCGTGTCCCGAGACTGTTACAGAGTGGGGACATACGTGGCGGTTACTGCAAGTTGTTTGCCGCAGCCCCGAGATCCAAATCGTCTGCCTCGCTGCCAATGCGACGAGCGACGAGCCAACCGCCCGGGCCGAGGGGCGCGCTCGCAGTTTTGACACCACAGAGAGGCCGGGCCGGCGGGAGCCCGGCGATCGTCGCCACTGCGCTCAAGACGGCCCTACACCGCGGCAGAAAGCGTTTGTGGGGCAAAGTGTTGGTGGGTTTAGACCTCCTGTGTCAACCTCCCGCTGCGATTAGCTTCTGGCGGGCTGTGTGTTTGGTTGGGTCGTAGGTGTCATGGTCATACCAGAGGCGCCAGATGATCTGGCTCCAGGAGCGTCCGAGGATGCGACTGGCGTGGGCGTGGCCGGGCACCGCGGGCTCTGGCTCGGGTGTAGATGTCGTTGGCCCAAGGGTTGTGGTGTCGGCTTGAGTCGGCGAGAACGTTGAACGCTCCGCGTAGCCGGTGGTCACACGCCCAGCGGAACGTGGCGCGTCGGGATTTCCCCGATTCGTTGGCGACGGGGCATTGGCCCGCATCGGCGGCGAGGGCACGGTAGCTGGGGCAACGCTCGCGGCAGTCACCGATCTCGGCGAGCATCGTGGCGGCGCACAGCCACGCGTCCTTGCAGATGAACAGCGATCGGAAGATCTGACCGTCAGGATGGGCCTTGAGGGAGTTGCGGATCTCGATCGTCAGCTCGCTGATCCGTGCGACGACCGGTTCGAGCGCGGTGACCAAGGCCAGCACGATCTGACGGCGGGCGTTCAGCTCGAGCTCGCCGGCGCGGCCCTCAGCACCAGCACGCAGGCGTTGGAGTAGCTCGCTGGCGGGTTTGCGGCCTGGGTAACCGTGCTTGACGAGGAACGCGTGGAGGCGTTGCTCCCCGAGGCCATCCGCATCGGCGGGGGTTGGGTAGCGGCGTAGGAACGCCAGCGCGATCTTTGAGTCCGCACGGCAGAACACGTTGGTTGCGCCAGGCCAGAAACACGCGAGCTGGTCACGTAGCTGGTTGGCAAGGACCGACCGTGTGTGGACGAGGTCCTCCCTCGAGCGCGTCAACGCCCGCAGCGCCTTCGTTTGGTCACTGTCAGGCACCAGGATCCGAAACCGGTGACTGTCGGTGCCGGCCAGCTCAGCCAGCACGAAGCTGTCAAAGCCATCTGACTTCCCGCGCGCGACGCTGTAACGCGGGCCAGCAGCCCGGACCTGGTTCGGGTGCACCGCGATGACAGTGAGCCCAGCGTCCAGCAGCCGCTCGATCAACAAGCCGTCCGGACGCTCAATCGCGACCAGGCAGACCTTCAGTGTCCTCAGCCTCGCGCACAAGGCACGCAGACCAGACTCGGTGTGCTTGAACCGGCGGCCGTCAACGATCCGGCCGGTCTCATCCACCACACAGACAGCGTGTTCCTCGCTGGCCCAATCCACCCCAGCGAACCTACCCTCCGCCATAACCCTTGCTCCTTCCGATCACTTGACCTGTGATCGGCGCGAGGTGCCCCGGCAGATGCTTACTGACGGCGCTCAGAATGGCGCGACCTCCTGTTGCTGCTC
Source organism: uncultured Conexibacteraceae bacterium (assembly GCA_963844665.1). Classification (GTDB taxonomy): domain Bacteria; phylum Actinomycetota; class Thermoleophilia; order Solirubrobacterales; family Solirubrobacteraceae; genus Palsa-465. The sequence goes on along the minus strand of CAWJPB010000002.1, from coordinate 268,151 downwards.
TATGGACACCTCGACGGAAATGTCGGGAGGCGCTGGTCTAAAACTGGCCCTCTGCACGGGCAAGCCCGAACAGGCGCTCTCCCGACATCCGCCGACTCACACATAGTGCCCCAGTAAGCCCGATACATGCGCGAAGCGAAAGCGCGGCGAGGCTTTCCCTTTTGGCGACGAGCAGGTGCCTGGCGACCTGCCGGTCGAGACCCGCTTTTGTGTTCGCGCGAGCTTGGGATGGCCGCACGGCTTCGTGACCTCCTCTGTCCGTCTCCAGCAGTCTGAGGGCCGAGCACCTGGCGGCTGCTTGAGCGGCGAACCAACGGCGAGCCGATTCGCCCCTCGACTGCCGCGTTTGTATGTTGCCTACGTGTCGCCCAGCAAGGGGTGTCTCGCGCGCTCGCTAGTGCGGGTCCCGGGCCGTCCGCGACCCGTCAACGCGCGGTCGACCGCGCGCGGCAGCGTCGCCGGAAGCTAGGTGCATGTGCTCGGCGCGCCGGGTTTTGATGGTTTGCACGGTGGCTTGGGTGGCTTGGGTGGCTTGGGCGGTGCCGTCGGAGCGTTGGGGTAGTAGACCATCGCGTACATCTGGCCGTCGACGTGGGTGGTGCCTTGGAAGCCGTTGCCGAATGAGAAGTTCCACTGGAATGCAGCGCTGGGCGGCCCGCCCGGCGGCGCGCTTGCGACGCCGCTGCAGGATCCGATGATGCTCGAGCCGGCGCAGGACCAGTAGAGGTACGGTTGGATGTCCTGGAAGCCGTGCAGGGTGGTGTCCGGGACGGGCACCACGGGCTCCTGGCCGGACAGTCTGAGCGCTCGGTACAGGCCCGCGAGATCGTTCTGTGTGGGCCACGTCCAGCCGGTCTGTTCTAACCACCGGTGCGTGCGCATCGCCTTGATCCAGAGGACGGCTGTGTCGTGGGTCATCGAGCCGTCCCTGCCGAAACCGCCCTTCAGTCCGAACCTTCCCGTCTTCGTCCGTGAGAGGTCCGCGTCAGCCAGCCAGGTGATCCCGCTGGTCCCAGGCACGACCTGGTAGACGGCCTGGCCCCCATCTACGGGGTGCAAGCTGCCGCCGCCAACGGTCACCAGGTGGAATGCATTCCCGGGAATCATCGGCAGGACATATAACGAGAACAGGTCGGTGTTTGAGCTCGTCCGTCCTGTGTTGAACGAGAACGTGAAGCAACAGCTCTCGGATCCACGCTGGTTCTTGTGCTCCACGTTCGTCCCGTACATGTATGGCTGGAAGTCTTCAAACGGGCCGGTCGTCGCGTCGGGAATCGCCACAGCCGTGTCAGGGGCGCCAAAGTGAAACGACGTGTACAGCGACGCCAATGGACTCGTCGTGCAGCCGATCCCGAAGTGGCCGCCGCCGTTCTTGTTGTAGCCTGAGCAGCCCGAATCGGTGGACGGGGTTGGGGTGATCGGGAGCGTCCAGTCGCGATGGCCAAGATAATCCACGTGATTCATTGCGAGCACCCACCTGCGTGCTGTCGCGAACTCCATCGACCCATCGCAGCTGATCCCGGACACGTTGAACGTGTCTGTGGACGCGAGATCCGCGTTGGCCAGCCACGTGACGCCCAGCGCCGGATCGTCGACCGTCGTCGCGGGCGGGGCGGGCGGGGCGGGCGCACATCGCGCAACGAGACGCGCTGCGGTCGGCGCGGCGACAACGAACGCCGCCGCGAGCGAGCTCGCGACCAGAAGACCGAGACACCACCTCCTGCCAAACACCCCGCGACACTACCATCCCCCGGGCCACCCCACGTCATAGTTTCGCGATCCCACTCACGGGGGAGGCTCGCAGCCCTCAGACGGGTGCTCGTTCGATCATCAAGGAAGCGAAGCGAATCGGGGCAGCCACCCGAGGTCCGCCCCGTCGACGAACCCTGCCCGCCGCAGCGGGAGACATCGACCAAGCAGGAACTCCGAGTCGAGCGCCTTTCGTAGGCCGCGCACAAAATCCGCAATCGGCACGCGCGAGCGTTGGTGGCCCCTTCGCCGCTGAAGCGGCCACGCGCGGCGTCAACGTCTCGCTGCTGCAACCGGCGTGATCCACCAGTGCCGACCCTTGCTCTCGAACCCGCGATCGGACCGGGCGCGAGTCCTGCTCTGCCTCTGCGCCGGGCATGTCTGGCGTAATGCCGACTGCCCTGCAACGCGCGGAACTCGCGCAGATGTGCGCCTTCCAGGACTCCCAGGCATGCGGTGCGATGACGTCGCCCGCAAGAGCTACCGTTAGGCTATGTCGGCCGAGGACTCCGTAAGCCAGATCGAGCGAGAGCTTGAGACCGTCGAGCGGTCGATGTCGGCCGTCGGGGCGTTGAGTGCTCAACAGGCCGAGCGGGTCGCCGAGCGCGTGGACCGCCTGGCGTCGCAGCTGCTGGAGATCACGACGCCCGAGCCCTGGGCTGCTGTGCACTCACGGCTTGGCACGACGCCCGCCGGTGGCGAGGACTTCTCGGCGCTCATGGGTGAGCTGGGCTCGTCCGACCGCGAAGGCTGACGAATGGCGGGTGCCGCCCGCCGTCGTCGCCTGCCAGTCAGGTTCGATGAGCGTGTCTGGGACGAGGCGATACGAGGGTTCTCCGGGCGCGCGCTTGAGGTCGCCTCCAGCACCCGCAAGCGGCTTGAGCTGGAAGGCCTGGCGCTGGGTGATGCCCGCGCCTGCGAGGCCCGCGGCGCGGACGGCACGCGCCTTGCTGGATGCGCAAAGGTCTACCTTCCCCTTGGAGAGGGACCCGCGTCTGAGCGACCCTTCGGCATGGTCGTGCAACTCGCGCGTCACGAGCAACACGAGCTCATTTGGGTCTTCGTCGCATTCGGGCCTCGCCATCCGCGACCGGGTGTGCGCACGGTCTACGAACGAGCCCATCGCCGCCTCCACGGCCGCTTTCCCTGAACGCCGTGAGCCGAAAGCCGGCCCTGCTTTCCTCTCGCGACGTGCCTCTCGGCCGCGGGAATGAAAGACGCGCAACGCGCGGCCCGCAGGGCGGCAGCCCCGACTCTGGCTGAGTCGTTAATCCCGTTCGCAAAGCGGGCGTGTGCGAGCGGATGATGAAATGAAAGCGGGCTCGACGCGGATGTATGGGTATGTCCGATCGCTTCATCTCAGATGCACGCATGGAAGCTGCTCTCGCTGCGGCCGATCCGTTGGTCCCGGGAAGCCTCGACACGCCCGGCGTCGCTGAAGCGGTGGAAGAGCTGCTGGTATCTACGTTCCCGTCGGGGGATACCGCGAGCCGGCCCCTCAAGACTTCCCGGTTACTACGACCGCGCAGGCTCTGGCGAGCACTTGCGCTCGGCTCAGCTGTTGCTCTTGCTGCGACCGTGGCGTCGCTAGTGGGGTTCCACGGGTCCGGTGGCCATGCGGCTGGCTCGAGCTGGCTGATGACCGTGACCCCCGCCCAAGCCTCGGAGCTTGACCACGTTGCTGCGGCAATGGCCCAAGCGGCCGGGCCTCGGAAGGGCCAGTGGCTTTATCAGCGCTACGAGACGATCGCTGATGAAGGACTCCGATGGCAGGGGGCGTTCATCGCTTACCGCCTCACCACCGACACTCAGCATTGGATTGGCGATCGCATACAGCGCTGGCGCGGCGAGACCACGCGGTTCGGTTTTGACAGCCCGAGGTATCGGGCCACGTATCTGAAGTATCGGTCGCATTTCCTCCCCGAACTCAACGACGAGGGCGGACTGCCGCCCGGGCGCGTGACCGACCGTGCGATGTTCCGACCGTCGACTCCGACCTCGCCGCTCTATACGCCGCAGGAGTTTCCCGATACGAAGCTCGGCATCCTCGATCGGTTCAAGCGGCTTGTCACCGCTGACGAGGCGCGCTTACCTAAGAACTGGCAAACGCAAGTCACGGTCACGACCAAGAACGTGAAGACCAGAGGGGTTCGCGAGTACGTACCAAACCTGCGGGCGCAAATCAAAGCCAACCTTTCGTCAGGCCTGTTCGGGGTGCTCGTCATCATCCTCGAACAATCGACCTCCGAACGGCAACGCGGGGCAGCGTTCCAAGCACTCGCGTACGTCAAGGATGTGCAGATGCTTGGGGATCGCAAGGACATCCGCGGCCGCACCGGGCTCGCGATCCGCTTGGATGAAGGTGACTCGGTCGAGACGCTGATCGTGAACCGGGACGACGGCGACCTCCTCGAGGACACGCAGGAGAATTTCCCGCCCACCGGCAATCGTGTAACCGTCGTCCGCACTGTGTACCTCGATCGAGCGATCGTCGGATCCATGACGGCCGTTCCTGACGGCCGTTCGGTCCCGTATCGCGGGCCCGAGCCGAAGGCCCCGACCGGGACATCGAGCAGGTGAGCGAGGAACGCTTCCACGCGCTCTACCGAGTCACGGCTCGCGACCTCATCGGATACTTCATTCGTCGCACCCAGACTCCCGAGGAGGCCGCCGACTGTCTGGCCGAGACATTCCTGATTGCCTGGCGCAAACACGACGAGATCCCTTCCGACGACGCCCAGGCGCGACCATGGGTGTTCGGTGTAGCCCGCAACGTGCTAAGACGGGCACTCGAGCAGGACCACAAGCGATCCGAGGCGGTCGACGCGCTCGCCTCCAAACTGCGCGATGCGCGAGCGGCGATCCCGACTGACGATCCAGGGACAGCTGCGCTGAAGCTGCTCTCGCCGGTGGACCGCGAGATCATTGAAATGCTGGCATGGGACCAGCTCTCACCCAGAGAGGTAGCGACGATCCTCGAACTCTCGCCAAACGTCGTCCGAATTCGTGCGCACCGTGCTCGCCTAAGGCTGCGTGAACACCTTCAAACCGGCTCGTCCGACGTCGCTCGACACACGACAACCCATTGACAGCCCACAGGAGCCGCCGGGAGGCGCGACAGCTGCATCGCCGCCGCTAGATGACGAGCGCCGGTCGATGATGCGAAACCACCGGCGAGTCCTCCTCACACGAGAGCTCGCTCGCATAGAGCGCGCGACAGACATCCGAGCCAGACGAGCTGCTCACCCACCAGGTAACCACTCGCGAGCCGCTCCCGCTTTGATCTCAGCACGCGCCTCGCGGGTTCACGTCGAACAACCCTCCTTCGCGCGGCCTGCGGAAGCGTGGCGTTGCGCTCGCCAGGGTTGAGCCTGTTCAGCGGGCGAAGCATTCGTCCCGCTGTCCACACAAAGTAGGTCACCCGGCGAGAGTGTCGGGATGCTCGTGGGCGACCCAGAGCAGGCGCGGTGCCGCTCACAGATGGACAACAAGCACATGACCCGAATCAAAGTAGTAAACGCCGTTTACTTTCGGAGTATGCTTGGCCTATGAGTTCATCGGACCCATCCCAGCCGACCGCCCGACGATCGGCGTGGCGGACGGATCTCGGCATCGTGGACGCCCTCGTGCAAACCTCGTTCCTGGTTCAGGAGATGCTCGACGACGTGGCCGCCGAGCACGAGCTCTCGGTCATCCAGATGCGCTTGCTCGGTGTTCTGCGCGACCGCGAGCCGCGCATGGCGCACCTCGCTCAAATGCTCGGCCTGTCAAAGCAGAGCACGACCGGACTCGTGAACCGCGCCGAGCGCCGCGGCTTGGTCTGCCGCATCTCGATTCCGGTCGGCGACGAACGTGCCGTCCACGTAGCACTCACCAAGCAGGGACGCAGAATCATCGAACAGGTAGCCGCCCGGGTTTCCATGCGCGTCGCGACCGTCACCGCCGACCTTTCAGAAACCAACCGCTCCCGTCTATCCAAGCTGCTCAGCCAAGTAGCCCTACGCGACACCGAGGAGCACAGCACCGATCTCAACTCACCGATGCCGTGGGTTGCCCCTTCTTGCATCACAACCAAAGCAGTCAACACTATGAATAAAGTTCACCCACCCGAGGATCGTCAAGGAACGTTCGGTGAACGGGTCGCCGTCATCATCGGCAGCACCCGCCCCACCCGAATCTGCCCAGGCATTGCCGCCTGGACCCAGCAGGTGCTGAACGAGGACAGCCCGCTGCACTACAGCCTCATCGACCTTGCCGAGATCAACCTCCCGCTCCTCGATGAGCCCCTCCCCGCCGCGCGAGGGGACCACCAACACGCGCACACGAAATCCTGGAGTGATCTGATCAACAGCTTCGCCGGATTCGTGTTCGTGCTCCCGCAATACAACTGGGGGTACCCGGCGCCACTCAAGAACGCGCTCGACTACCTCTACCACGAATGGCATGACAAACCCGCTACCACCGTCACCTACGGCACACGCGGCGGGAACAAGGCGGCCGACCAGATGAATCAGCTATTCGGCGGGCTCCACATGCGACCACTCCCAGGCCGCGTCGAGCTGAGAATCACCGATGACCAAGTCGACGAGAAATGGCAACTCAAAGACCTCGATACGACCATGAGCCCCTACCGAGACCAGCTACAGGACATCGACGCCCAAATGATCGAAGCGCTCAAAGACACCCAGGAACCGCGCGCTGCGAACCTCGCGGCGTGAGGACCGAGCTTCCGCAGCCCGTACGAGAGCCCGCAACCAGGCCTGCCCTGCAGCGCTCACATGGCCCGTGCGCGAGCCAGTCCGAGCGTAAAGTCCGACCCGGGACACCAACCTCGCAGAGAAAATCATCCCGCGATCGCGACGCCGCCGGGTCCAGTCGCTACTCGAAGAGAGAACCGGGGGGCCCGCAGCGAGCGATCTAGAACTCAGTGGTCGACAGACGCGCGTCTTCCGGGGCCTGTCTACGGCGCGCCGATGCGCCAGGCCGCGCAGACGGACGGGCCAACGAGCGCTTTGCCCGACCGACACGCGGGAGCTCGACGAGCGCAACGCCACTGGATCATGCGTGGGCACCTGCTCTTCGTCTGCGACGGGCATCTCGCCGTCATATTCGAGAGACCTGAGTTGCGCGGGTTGCGTTCACGATTGCATAGCACTCGCAACGCGGCTGCTTGAGCCGAGCGGCTTCGTTTGCCCAGACAATCGCCGGGACTGAGACCGTCATCCCGCGCGCCTACGCCGACAGCAGCAGAACCCCACCGAGCACGGCCAAGATTCCGATCTGTTGGACGCCATCGAGGCGCTCGCCCAACAGTCGGTACGCAAGCAAGAGGGTTACAGCCGGATACAACGACCCGAGGACCGACACGATCGCTAATTGGCCGTGGAGGGTAGCGAACGCATACAGCGCCGAGGCGGTAAATCCCAGCACCGCCTGGGCAATGATCCTGCTGGCCGGTCCCGACTGCAGTGCGGGGCGCAGCGGCGGCTGGCGGACGATGACCACGGCAATGAGCACAACCGCGGGAATCGCACGGCTGATGAGGATCGCCCAGGGAACGCCATGACGGCTCGCTGGTGCCATCAACCACATGAACAACCCTGTCCCGACGGCGGCGAGCAACGCTAGTCCGAGGCCCGACTCAGATTGAGTGTGCTGCTCACCTCGGGACCGTGTCACAAGCACAACCCCAGCGATCGCCGCGAGAATGCCGATCATCTGCGCTCCACTCGGATGTTCCCCCCGCAGGATCCCCGCCGCGACGGGAATCGCGACACCGGTCGCGCTGATCGGGGCGACGAGGCTCATCTTTCCAACAACCATCGCCTGGAAGAAGGCGGACAAACCCACCGTGATGCCAAGTCCCGCACCCGCGGCCGCTGCGAGAGTCCCGAGGGGCGGAATTGGATCTGCGCTGACCGCCACCCAGACAGCAGCGAGTAGGAGCATGACCAGTTGGGCGCAGAAAATGAACGGCAGCGTGCCGATACGCCGGGACGTGGTGCCGCCGAGAAAGTCCCCGACCCCATATCCAAGCGAAGTCCCGAGAGCGAGGGCCGGACCTAACATTCCGCGGCAGTCTATGCACCCCGCGACGCCAGCTGCGGCGGCCTCGGGACCTGCATCCGTGTTCCCACGGGCATCTTCGACCTGGCGCCGTTAGCCCTCCTTCGCGCGGTGAGGAGGGGCTGGGGGCCCCCGGTCGTCAGCGTGCGGGGTCGGGTTCACCGCCGGCACCGATTGACGCGGCGATGTCTTTCAGCAGGATCATCAGATGCAGGGGGTCGGTTGGTGAGGGCTGAAGTCCATGTCTGAAGTAGAACCGGCGTGCATCGTCGTCCTGTGCATGAACCAGCATCGCGCGCACCCCGATCGTGTCGCCGGCGCTCAACGTTCGCAACATCGCGTCGCGCAGCAGCCACGCACCAAGGCCGCGGCGGGCAACCGAAAGGTCGACTGCCAGTCGCGCCAGCAACACCACGGGAACGGGGTAGCGCGGCATCCCCTTGATGACGCGGGCGGTTGCCGCCTCGCGCTCAAGACCAGCGGCTGTCAATGCGTGATAGCCGACGACGCGGTGCTGCTCGCTGTCGAGCACAACATAGGTCCGTGCCGAGCCAGCGGCTGTCGCTTGAAGAGCATGCCGGGTCAACCATTGGTCAAGCGAGACGCGTCCGCAGGCAAAGCCCTGAAGAACGTGATCCGAACTCAGCGGTTCTGGATCGCTGAAGCGGCCCACTACTCGGGACGGGGCCGTCGGAAGAGCTCGACGACCTCGGGAACCTCACGCTCTGGGCGATCCAGCGCGGCGGTGAACGCTCGCCACTGCGCTATCGGCAGCACAAATCGGGTGCGGTCAGCAAGCACTCGCTCCGCTCGTTCACGGCCGCTCTCCACGAGGAACTCCGATAGCGACTCCTGGGCTGCGGCTGCAGCGCTCCGGAAAAGCTCATCGTCGGTGGCAGCCACACGCAGATGCATGCGTTGAGTCTTCGTCTCAGTCACGACCCCAGTGTACGCCAATTGTGCGTACATGGCAACCGGCTCAAGGCATCATCGCCGCCGCCGACGACCAGAGCTCAGCGCTCGGATCGGCGGTTCCGCTTCCCGAGCTCGACGAGCATCGCGATGCCATCAGCGCATTCCCTGGTTTGCGCGGAACCCGTAGCCGGGTTGAGCTATCCTTACTTCTCTAACTCGGTAAGGAGACGTGATGGACTCGAGCGCCAGGATCACCTCGAAGGGGCAGGTCACCATCCCGAAGAGCGTCCGGGATGCGCTTGGGTTGCATGAAGGAGACGAACTCCTGTTCAGGGTCGAGCGCTCACGTGCCGTGGTGGCAAAAACACCGGACCTCCTCGACCTTGCGGGCAGCGTCGCGGTCCCTTCCGGGAAGCGTGGCACCCCGTGGGATGAGGCTCTGCGCCAGACGCGAGCTGCGCGCGTGGGGCGGCGACGCTGACCGAGTTCCTGGACACCAACGTGCTTATCCGCCATCTGACCGGCGACCCGCCGGAGATGGCCGCCCGTGCTACCAAGGCACTGGCAGGCTCGGCTGAACTGCTTCTCGCCGATCTGATCGTCGCTGAGTGCGTGTACGTGCTCGAGTCCTTCTATGAAGTTCCTCGCGAACGTGTCGCCGAGCTGATGCGGGCGGGGATCGCGCTGCCGACGATCAAGACGCTCGACCCAGCGACGCTGCTCCGCGCGCTCGAGTTCTACGAAGTCGAACGCCTCGACTTTGCCGAGGCCTATCTGGTCGCGCAGGCCGAAGCTACCGGCGTCGACATCATCCTGTCCTTCGACAAATCGATTGATCGCGTCAGCGCAGTCACGCGACGCGAGCCCTGACAAGCCAAACCCACGCTTTCGCAGCCGCGCGGGCATCACGGCTACGCGAGCGAGAGACGTGCAACGCGCGGCCAGGAGGGTGCTAAGCGCCGGTTTGTCGGGAGATGTTGGAGCGTCGCTCCCTCAAGTCCTGCAAGACAAAGAAGGAGGCCTACGCCGTGAGACGTACCGTACCGCCGTCGGCGGAGATAGAAGCCCGGATCGAGCAGATGCTCGCGGTCGGGGTCGGGGATAACCCGCGCGAGACGTTGTCTGAGCTGGCGAGGCCGGGCGCGAGGATGATCATCCAACGCGCTGTCGAGGAGGAGTTCGACGCGTGGCTGGGGCGTGCCCGCTACGAGCGCCGGCCGCCGGCCGAGCACCGTGAGGAACACAGCGAGGAAGACGGCGGATTGCGGAACGGGTTCCGTCCACGCAGGTTGCAGACCGCCGAGGGGGAGCTGCAGGTCGAGATTCCGCAGGTTCGTCAGGCAGCGGAGACGTTCGGGTCGAAGCTGTTCCCCAGAACCCCGAAGCTGATCCGCACCGAGCCGTTGACGGCGTTGGTGATCGGCGCGTTCGTCAGGGGTCTGTCGATGCGTGAGGAGGCGGGGTTGGGGAAGCTGTCGAAGGCGACCGCGTCGCGGATGTGTGAGGAGCTCAAGGAACGCTTTGCGGCGTTCAAGCGCCGTGACCTGTATGACATTCGGCTGGCTGCCCTGTTCCGCGACGCGACGTTCATCGCGGTCCGCCCGGACGGCCCGAAGGAAGGCGTGCAGGTCGCGTGGGGATTCACCGAGAACGGCGACCGCGTGCTGCTCGCCGTGTCATTGGGGATGCGCGAGTCGTTTGAGGACTGGCAGGCGTTGGGGCGTGATCTGATCAGCCGTGGCCTCGGGGCACCGATGCTGATCGTTGCTGACGGCGCCCCCGGCCTGATCAAAGCAATCGAGCAGTGCTGGCCCGCCTCAGACCGTCAGCGCTGCTGCGTTCACCGCGCCCGGAACCTTTGCGCCAAGGTCCCGGACCGCGAACGCGTCAAGCGCGCCTACTGGCAGGCGCTGGATGACGCGATCAGTGAGGCCGACCGCCAAACGCCGCCTGCAGGAACTCGTCGCCGAGCTCGACAAGACAGGGTTCACCGCCGCCGCCCGCTGCCTCACTGAGGACTTCGACGCGCTGGTCGTGCACCTGCGCTACCCAGTCCGCCATCGGCGCCGGTGGCGGTCAACGAACCTGCTCGAGCGCTGACTCGGCGAGGTCAAGCGACGCACGAAGGTGATGGGCCGCTTCCCCGGTGAGACCAGCTGCCTTGACCCTCGTCTGGGCCGTGCTCGATCTGCTGATCACTCACCAACCAACGGCATCAACTTCACCGCCCTGGACCGCCAACACCTCAAACGAGCGCGCTACCAAGGCAACGAGCAATCCCTGCCGGAGGAGATGACAGCGGCCTAAACTGACCACCACCGGGAACCGTATTTACAGCGCAAAAGAGACGCCACCGACGCGACAGGAGAGTGCCGCTTGGATCGACGACGGGAAGCGCGCGATGGATCGGGGAGACTCGTGACTTCTTGTTATCGGAGAACTTTCCGCGCTTTTCCGGCAGAGCGAATCCGGGCGGGGGGTGCCGGAAGAGCCGGCGGCTTTGGCATGGGTGGCTTTGGTTCGCTGGTCGCGTCGCTTAAGGCTCCCCCGCCACGCTACCCGCTGAGTTGGTTGGCCCCACAGCTGTTGGGCGCGTTCAGGGCCCCAATGAGGTGAGAGGACGCCGGGTTGAGGCCGGCCCGGCCTGGCGATACACCTCCGCTGCCAATCAAGGGGCGGCGGAGCGCTCCTTCGCAGGTGCAGGCGGCTGATAGCCGCAACGCTCAGCTCTCAGTGATGCTCAGCGTGCCCTGCGCCGAGACGGTCTCGGTCTCAGTCACCCCGGCCTCGCTCTGCGTCCCGGAGAACGAGACCGGATAGTTCACTGTGTCCGTTCGCATGGAAACCGGGAACATCAGCGTCGGATGAACAGCGGTCGTCCACGCGGCGCTGTCGTCGTCATCATCAGTGAATGCCTGCGAGCAGACGCCCGTCCCGTCGGCTGCCATATCGATCGGGCCTGGCAAGTATGGGCTGGCGGTGATCTGACCGTCGTAGTCACCGAGGATCGAGAAGTAGATCGGGGTCTGCTGGGCCAGCGCGCTTAGGGTCGCGCTGCAGCCGGTCGCAGGGTCACCCGTGTCGGTGTAACTCTCGCTACCGTCAGTGACCGCCAAGGTCGGAGTGCCGACCAGCTGATCGTTCAGCTCGGGGTTCACCGTCTCAGTTTCCTTATAGGTGAACTGCAGGACGTAGCTCTGTGAGCTCCCGTCGGGGTAGCTGGCCTGCTCCGTCTCGTTCCACGTCCCGGAATACGTCGCGGTCAGATCGCAGGCGGGCGACGGCTTCGTCGCGTGAGCAAGATGAGCACCTAAGATCGACAAACAGGAGTCCGGCTCGAACACCGCCGTGACCGTCATATTGGCGTAATCGTGCTCGCCGGCGTGGCGATCCAGGATCATCTTGCACTCGTAGCCTCTGGCCTTATCGCAACTCTGCCAACGCACAAACCGATAACCGGCCGCTGGCATTTCACCCAAGACCGTGTCCGGCGACTTAAGATCATCGTCCCACCGACGAACGCACCGGCCGCTGCTCGCGGCGCAGCCGATTCTCTTGTCCAGAAGGCCGTCCTCAAGCGCGGGCACGCCGGCGCGCACCGTCGCAAACGAACCTCTCGCAGTAAATTCGTCCTCGACGTCCCCGCGCCCCTCAACCTTGACATGGATCTCGGGTCGCTTCGCAAAGCTGACCACGATCGACGCGTTCTTACCCGAGGTATCGCACAATTCTGCTCCTAGCTGGCAGTCGTGCCCGCTAACCCCGTACCACCGAAAAACCATGTTCGGGCTGTCCTCCGGGTGCGCCAAGGAGACAGCGGGTCCGCCCGGTGCCGCGCCCGCGGCGACGAACGCCAAAGGAGCTCCCTTGTCCGTCGTGAACGTGCAGGGTCCCCCAAGGCACTTCAAGCGCCCGTCAGCGAACGCTGCCACGTACCCCGGGCCGCTCACGCTCAGGTGGATCGTCACCAAGCTGCGCGCCGCGCTCGCCGCTGGTAACACCACAACCGTGAGCAGCACCCCCACTGCAAGCAGCAACCCGGCGAACCCGAGACCGACCCGCCGACCCGCCCGGACGACCCACAACCTCACCAAACCACCCGATCCCCGTCTACACGCCATCACCAGTCCCAACGCTCAACACACCCGACTCCGGCGAGCGTATACGACTGCAGTTCCACAACACCCGCCGCCGGCACTCCGCGCTCGAGATGCGCACTCAATGCTCGTCGCGGTCTGGCACATCCTGAGCACCGGCGAGAGCTACACCGACCCCGGCGGCGACTACTTCGCTCGACGCGACCCGGAACGAACAACCCGCCGACTCATCGCGCAACTCGAGAAGCTAGGACACGTCGTCATGCTCGAAACGTCAACGGCACCGGTGGCGACCTGAACGGGGATTTCTCTTCAGTTATTCGGACGCACCCCTGAAACCGCAAATAGCGAGCCGGTCTTGACATAGATGGCATGTGCACCAGCCGTGGTGGTTCGTCCGGGCGTTCAGGTAGGGACCTCCTCAGCTCAAGCGCGGCGCTGGGCCGCGCAGGCGTTCAAACCGTGGAGCTTGAGGAGGCCCCGAATGACGATCGTAATGGGCGCAGACCAGCACCGGGCACAGATCACGACTGACTGGTTGGACACCAGTACCGGGGAGGTGTCGCGGGCGCGGGTGATGCCGGCGGACCGTGCCGGGGTGCGTCGTTTCCTTGAGCGTTTCGACGGCCAGGAGCTTGAGGTCGCGTTGGAGGCCACGACCGGTTGGCGGTTCGTTGTTGAGGAGCTTCAGCGGGTTGGCGCGAGTGTGCATCTCGCTGAGCCGGCGGAGACAGCGGCGATGCGTGGCAGCAAGAAGCGCGCGAAGAACGATCGGGCGGATGCTCGGCATCTGCGGGAGCTGCTGATGGCTGGGCGGATCCCGGAGTCGTGGGTTCCACCGGCGCATCTGCTTGACCTGCGCGCGCAGGTCAGGCTTCGTCACCGGCTCTCTGAGCAGCGCGGGGAGTGGCAACAGCGGATCCAGTCCGTGCTCTATCACCACGGCTGCCCACAACGCGGGGATCTGATGAACGCCGCCGGGCTCACATGGCTTGCCGCTCAGCCACTGACTCCGGTCGCGCGCCAGCAGGTCAGAGCGGCGTTGGCGATCATCGATGCGCTCGACATGCAGATCGCGCCGTTGGACAGGGAACTCCGCGCGGTCGCTCGCCGCCAACCGGGATGCAAGGCGCTGCTCGCCTTCTACGGGATCGGCCCGTTGACCGCGGTCACGATCCTCGCTGAGCTCGGTGACACGCACCGGTTCTCCTCCTCACGGGAAGCGGTTCGCTACGCCGGCCTGGACATCACGGTGCACCAATCCGATCAGCGACGCGCGCCCGGGCACCTATCCCGCCAAGGACCCCCGGCGCTGCGCTGGGCCTTGTTCGAAGCGGCACAGTGCGCTCGGCGGCGCACCTCCCCGGACCACGCTTATTACACCGAGACCGCCGCGAGGCTCGGCGGGAACCGTGCCTGCCTCGCGATCGCACGCAAACTACTCAAGCGCAGCTATCACACGCTTCGCGAGCTCGGCGAGGACGCGCTGCAGCCCGCGTGAATCAACCGTTGCGCGCGCAGCCCTTCATCACACAGATGCCACGCGGCCAGCTCCAGGCAAGCTCCTGCCGCCACCCACGGATGGCCGGCCTTCATAGACAGAGCGGCCGCAACGCTTCACCCAGCGGGATCACCCCATCAACCATCATGTCGCCGACCCGGAAAAGCTCCAGGCCGCGGACCGAGATAAGGCTGGGCGCCCGCGCGCACACGACCCATCCCACCCACCACGCCCACAGCCCACCAGCCACACGATGTTTCACCGATCAACCCAGACCCCGCCCTTGACCGCGGGACCCTGCACAGATAAGGAGCTGCGAAAGCAGCAGTGCGGTTTCTGCTTTCAGAGTAAGCGGGGTGCGGTGCGGCGACGCCGGGATGGTTGTGCCGCTGGAAGAGCAGGTCGGCGACGAGGTAGAGGAACAGGCATCGGCACCGGGCACCGAGCGCCTCCGGTTTCCGGATCGCAGAGGAGGCGCATGCTCTGGCCCCCTGTGCGCGCCGATCGCGGGCGAGCAGACCGCTGCTCGTGGGTACTGGGTCGTCAGCTGGTGGCCAGGCTGATCGTCTCGGTGGCGCTCACCACGAGGTGGTCGACGGCGCCGGTGCCGTCCGTGGCGTCCGCGGTGTAGTCAACAGGGAAGCTGGTTGCGACGGGCCCGACCTCCAGCTTTGCGAGGTTGAGGGTAACTGTCCCGAGCAGAGCGCTCGTCCAGGCGGCCGGCCCGTCAGCGGGCGTGTAGGTGGCCTGGCTTAGAAAGTCCGGCTCGCCGCCGTCGTTGGACTGGCAGTCAGGGTCACCGGACATCGTGACCTGCGGTATGTGGGCGTAAACACCGAGCGTCCTCGTCGTCGTCGAACCGACGACAGACTCTTGGCCGTACTCGATGCCAGCCTGCGGTGTTGAACTCGCCGGGGCTGCGGAGCAGCTCGCACTAGAACTGATGCCCTCGGATACGCTAGAGCTGGTGATACCCCCGGATACGTTCACCGTCCCGGAACCAGGGATGATCTCAGCGGCGCTTCCGTGGAAGACCGCCTGCGAGAACTGGGTCTCAGTCCAGGTGTAGGTCTTCTCAAGGGTGGAGTTGCAGCCACCCGGGATGTTGTCGCACGGGCTCTGGAAGCTGTCGGTGAACTTGCCCGAATAGACGATCTTGACGGGATACATGTCCGGGTCGCAGGAGACCTGCCACGAGTAGTTAGTACGGTTCGGCGCCTCGCCAGAGTCTGGTGATGGCGCCTCGTTGCCATCGAGTTCGTCGTTGGCGGCCTCATCGGAAGCCGTTGTGAACGCATCCGCAGCGGTGTGCTCGACGGTGAACGTCATCTTGCCGTTTGATGAGCCGTCCGGGACGTGAACGGTGAAATCGAGCGTGCTGGGATTCAGCCATTTCGCGTGAGAGATCGACGCGCCGCACCCCGACACGCGCACCACGCGGTTTGGATGACCAGGGTCCATAAGCGCGTCGAACTGCACCGATCCCGAGTAGTCGCCGCCGGCGACCAATCCGCGGTTCTCCCCTTCGACCGACGCCGAGGTAACCGCCGGTGAGAGGGCAACAGCGAAGAAGTCGTCGTCGCCGCCAAGCGAAAACAGATTGAGCGCCGGATGGTCCGCGCCGCCACCGAAGCCGCCGAGGTGATACGCCCAGACAAGGCTGCGATTCTCAACGCCGCTGCGGCCGGCCAACCGGTTGAACAGCAAGACCGAATCGTGGATCGACGTGTCGAGCGCCGACCGAGGATCACGATCGCACCCCGTTCCGTTGGGTGCAAAACCGAAGTAGTCAATCGACCCGAACTCACGACTGACCGTCGCCGAGTGGCAGGCAAGGTTCACGACCAGATCCTTATCGAATTTCGGTCCCCGACCAAAGAAATGGCGGATACCCGCCCGGGTGATCGCGACCGCACTGGCGGTCCGAGTGAACCAGCCATGCGCGCCGTAACGCCTGATGAGCGATCGATAACCGGCCTCTGCCGCCGCCGCGTTCTTGTCGGACTCAATAGCGAGTTGATAGCCGTCGTCGGGGGTATCGATGCTCGCGATCACGAGCACTCCCGGGGGCCGCTTAGCAATGCTGAGGAAGTTGGCGACAGAATCGCGCCCCCCGTAACCCGGTGCGTAACGCTGAACCCGGTAGCCCTCCTGTTCGAGGATCTGCCCGATCTCAGCGAGCCCGGCTTTGACAGGCCGCTCGAAACTACCGACGGTGCTGTAGATCACGGCTCTGTCGTTCGGCGGAACGAAAATGGTTTCCTCACCAGGCGGCGGTGCGGCAGCGTACACGCACGGAGGGCCGTACAAGCACACGCCAAGAACCGACACAACACCCACGGCCACAAGCCGTCGTGATCTACGCCACCCCCCTCCGCGACCGAAACGTCCCACCAGGGCAGAATACCGCCCGCGCCGCACCGAGGGCGATCATTCCAGATTGAAACCGCCAAAGGATTCGCGCAGCAGACGCCTCCCGACGACGCATGACTGGAACTTTTGATCACGAGAACCCGACCGGCGGACGCAGGGCCTGCCGCGTGATCAGGTGCCACCACCCAAGAGAACCGGGATGGAGATGACACGACGCGTCGGAGCTGACCCATCGAGTGCGCCCTCCAGACAGTCCCTTATCCGGACGCTAACGGCGCCACCGCAGCGCGCCAGCACCGCTTCCGCTAAGGGCTAACCCAACACCCTGACCGACGCGCGCTTTCTGCCTAGGCGTGTCTCCTTGGATGGCCGGAGCTTAGGTCTCTTGTGACGCTTCCCAAGCCTCGATGGCAGCCACTCTGAAGCGGTAGTAGCGGCCAATCGCGACTGCCGGAATTCGGCTGTCGCGAGCAAGCCGGTAAATCTGTGCCTTCGATACCTGCCAGCGATCAGCTAACTGCTCAGCCGTAAGGAGACGAGAGTTCGATTGCACTTCGCTCTCGATCAGGTCGTGCTCAAACGCGGTCACGGGATCACCTCACCGGTGAGCCGACGGCGGCAAAGCCCGATGGAAGCGCCTTTAGGATGGAACGTCAGCGGGTCGCGAGCGAGCCCCAGAGCTTCTCTGCGTGTTCCCAAAGTTGTCGTATCTGAATACTACATGTGCTCAATGTTCGTTACGCATCGGCATCGGCTCAGAATCGCTGCGCGACAACGCGTTAGCACGCAGGCTTCCCGGTCGGTTGCCGAGGCACGCAACGCTGAGAGCCACGCCAGCGACTCCAGCCGGCCGGAGATCCATGCGTCCTCGTCGCAAACGATCGAGCCCGTCGCGGGCGTCGAGACACGGATAACCGACTTTGCGCGCTTCTCCCGGCCGTAGAGCGCTAGGAGCATCGCGTCCCAAGTCTACTCCTGAGCCGAAGGGCCGCAGGCGTCGACTAGATCTTTGATGATGGCGAAGTCCCGGAGGTTGTGGGTGAGAAGCTTCGCGTGGTGAACGTTGGCCGTGGCGGCGATCGCTAGGTCTGCTGCTCGGCGTCGCGGCTGACCTCCGCGAGCGGCCACGGCCGCTTGTAGTCGCCCCCATTCTCTGGCAACGAGATCGTCTACCGGCAAAGGAGAAAAGTGGGATTCGATCCAGCCGAGTCGCGCAGCTCTCGTTGGACGGCTGTCGTCGTCGGCGACAAGTAATCCGAAGTGCAACTCGGCGATAGACACGCTGCTGATCGCAGCCTCAAAACGCTCCGAGACCGGTTCGGCCGCGATCAGCACCGAAGTGTCGAGAACTACTCGTTCCACGGATCGCCCAAAGCCGCACCGAATTGAGCGAGGTCGGCGTCAAGCGCGGGATCGAGCGGCAGCCTCCAGAGATCAGTGAGCTGCGCAGCAGCCAGCCAAGATTGAGCCCGGATCGGGCCGAGTTCCGCGACCGGCCGGCCGGACACCGTAATCGTGAACTCCTCTCCCGCCTCGGCGCGCCGGAGAACATTCCCAACCTGATTGCGTAGCTCCTTCTGAGGAATCACTGTCATGCGTGGCACGGTAGCACTACTGCTACCTTCCGAGCAAGTCGTCCAAATGGAATTCTTGTGATGTCGTCGTGTGTAGCTAGAGTCGCTCTTTCAGAACATACTGAGACATATCGCACACTCACTCTACGATCACTGCGATCCGCAATGAGCGGAACTGACGACATGCGGGAGTACGACCTGTCCGTTGCTGAGGTCGCGAAAATCCTCAACGTCCAACCAATGACGATCCGACGTTGGATCGGAGCGGGCCGTCTAGCGGCGCGACGCGTTCCCGGTACCAAGCCGTACAAGCTCAGGCAGGCTGACGTCGACGCTCTCATCCAGGGATCGGAGCTCGTGACCCAGAAGCAGAAGCAGTCAGAACCTGAGACCGAAGGCATGGCCGGCATGGATTCCGCGGCGATGCTTATCGCACCGGAGCGGGCGAACGCCAAGTGAGCCGAGCGATTGCCATCGAACGCGTCCGTGAAGCGCAAGCCGATTGGGACAACGCGATCCGAGCCCACGAACTGGTGATGCCTGAACTCGGTCCGTTCGCGACTCGCCTGCGACAGACCTCGCAAGCGTCCGCGAAGCAGGCCGCCGCGTTCGAGTACGCCGCCGAGACGGGCCTTAGCGCGCTGGCCAAGGACACCGTCCTGCGCCGTCCACCAGGTGAACTGTCGCCGGGAGCCAACCGCCCCGGCGACTCAAGGACCTGGGCGCAGTTCGATGACGCCGTGCGACAGTGGCAGGACGCATGGCAGAGCGGGTCCACCGCCACCGTCGCGCAAGCGCTCCGCCGGCTCGCGACCCTGACCGGGATGCTGGCTGACCAGATCGACGAGCTGCGTCGTGACACGGCGAGCACCGGACCCGACTTGCCCGAGATGCCGCGGGCTGTCGGCGGGTAGCGGCTTGGTGTGGGAGTGCTTTGTTGATCTTGGTCGGGTGCGGATATGTTGTCGTCGATCGCTGGGCGATAAAAGAGCAAGATGGCGCGTAGAGGATTACACCGGTCGGCTCTACCGGACTGCCTCTCAACATGTGAGCTGGTTCGTGCCCGACAACTCGAGGTGCGGAGCGCGACGCCAACGCCGAGCCGCCGTCGGCGCCATGTTGAGCCGGACCGGCGTCCGCCGGAGGCTGTGGCAATGAGCGCCCGCATCACGGGGCACGTCAGTCTCAAGCAGCGTCAGCGAGGGTCGGCCTGGTACCTCAAGTACCGCCTTGCGGACGGAAGGCAGGTGCAAAAGAAGCTCGGACCCGCCTGGACGGGGAAGGGCCCCCCTACACCGAGCGAATGGCTCAGGAGAAGCTGCAGGCCAGGCTTACCGATCTTCGCCGCGGGACGATTGAAGACACCACAAGGGTTGAGGCGACGTTCGCTGACGCTGCGGCCGAGTTCCTTCGTTATATCCGCGACGACCGGGAGCGCGAAGCTTCAACGTTGGGTGATTACAAGGGTGTGATCAACCGATACCTCCTGCCCAGGTTCGGTCATCGCGATATCGCGGCGATTACGACCGAGGAGATAGAGACCTACCGCGACGAGCTGAAGAAGCTGACGCGTCCGGGTGGCTCGCGGCGGCTCAGTAATCGAACGATCGTCCGCCACCTGGTGGTGCTCAATGCGATCTTCAAGCGTGCGGCCCGAGTTTGGAAGCTCCAGACCAATCCTGCATCGGGCGAGCCGGTCGATCGACCGCCCGTCCGTTACAGCGGGGAGTTCCGAACACTCACCCCGGACGAGGTCAGGCAGGTTGCGGGGGCGATGGATATTCCGGAGGAGTCCGCCCTGGTGCTCACGGCGGCGTTCACGGGTCTTCGGCTCGGGGAGCTGCTGGCACTCCGGTGGGCGGATATCGACTTTGTACTGCACCGCGTTCACGTCAGGCGCTCTTTCGCGAACGGCCGAGAGAAGGCCCCGAAGTCGGGCAAGGTGCGTTCCTCGGTGATGATTGACGAGGTCGCCGCTGCACTCGACGGCCTCAGCCGCCGCGACTTGTTCACCGGCCTCGGCGATCTCGTGTTCTGCTCGCGGGTCGGGAATCACCTATCGAACGGCATGCTGAGACGCCGGTTCTATGCGGCGCTCGAAGCTGTGGGAGCACCACGCGTGAGATTGCACGACCTGAGGCACGGGTTCGGAACGCTGGCCGTGCAGGCGTTCCCGATCACTGACGTCCAGGGTTACCTCGGGCACGCGCACATCAGTACGACTAGGCGTTACGTCCACCACACTCCAGGAGCGGATGACGCGGCGCGCCTGGAGGCTGTTCTGCACCGAAATGTGTCCCCAACCGTGTCCCGAAGTGGCGCATTTGGGCGCAACTGAGAGCAACTGGGCACACCGAATACCCCATAAACACTGGGGATCACTGGCTTCGGTGGGTCTGCAAAGCCGTTACACCGGTTCGAGTCCGGTCGTCGCCTCTAACAAAACCCTCGGTTTTTTGCGGGGGTTTTGTGCGTTCTGCGGAGTGGCTGAGTTCGGATGTGTCCCCGGTGCATGCTCGCGAATTCACTTGGCGGTCAACGCCGCCACTTCCCCACGAGCCGCATCACGGGCGCGGTGATGAGCCGTGTCACTAGTCGGGGGCCTGGTATGACCCGCAGACCGAGTTGCTGGAAGAGTGTCAGGGCGTCCAGCTGGAACCAGTGCTCCGCGACTCTCCCATCGACCATCCGATTGATCTCGATACCAGAGAACCGGACCTCGCGACCCGTCGCCGGCAGCCCGCGGAATGGTCCCGTATGGGTTCCCGTGAATAGAATCCGCTGGGCGGTCATCCCTTCGTCGGCCACGGCGTCGCGCACCTCGAGATGCAGGTCGGGGAAACCCTGCATAAACATTCCCAGGAACTCGACCCAGGCCTTACTGTCGAGCGCCGGCAGCTGCATACTGTCAGGGGCGTGCGCGACGTACCCGGCGGTTCGCCTGCCGGCCTCAGCTTCGTCGTCGCGGGCGTTGAACGCGTCGATCCACTCTCGTGCGGCCAGCCTGTTCTCGTCGGTCGACATGATTCCTCCTGTGGCGTTGGACTCCATGTGCGCAGCGTGACCGTCACCGCGCAAAATGACCATCCCCCGCTCGTGGGGATCTTTCTCGCATCCCTCAGGGACACCTGTCCGACGCATCCTCGACCGAGAGGCTGGTCGGGGAGATCGAGCTGATCGGCTTTGTCGCCGTTAGGCGACAGGGCAGCTGTATTGCTCGTCGGTGACGTGTTCACCCCATGTGACGGGGCTGCCGGTGTCGTCGGCTTCTTGCATGGCGGTGTGGAGCATGAAGCGGTTTGATGCCGCGCCGTGCCAGTGGTTCTCGCCCGGTTCGAAGTAGACGCTGTCGCCGGGCCGGATGGTTTCGATCGGGCCACCCTCTCGCTGGCAGACGCCGACACCTTCGACGACGAAGATTGTCTGACCGAGTGGGTGGGTGTGCCAGGCGGTGCGAGCGCCGGGGGCGAAGTGCACGTTCGCTGCGCTGAGCCGTGACGGCTCAGAGCCTGCGGGGATCATGTCGATGTAGACATCGCCTGTGAACCAGTCGGCGGGGCCCTTCATCGTGTCGTTGCCGCCATGGGTAATTTTCATGATGTGCTCGTTCCTGTTGGTCGCGTTGGTCGCTCAGCGGCGACTTTGGTGCCGTCGTAAGCCAGGTGTGTTGGCAGCTCCCGGTGGGCATCCGCTTCACCCACCTCGACATCGCCGCAGACGCCGGACTCACAATCTTCGACTACACCCCAGAACCAGGATCAAAATCCCCCGAAGCCATCAACCTACTCGGCGCCTGGCAGCCACCCTTGCCCGCGAAGAGCTAGCCGCCCAACCAGCAGACCATTAGCGGCGTTATCGGTTTGGGCCAAATCGACGCTGGCGGGATACTCGCCCGGGCCGTTAACGGGCTGTCGTAGCCGTTCCAGGTTTCGGGGCAGCTACTCGGGGTATCGGACTCGCTGCGCGGAGGCCGAGAACGCTCGGGGTGGGATTCTCGGCCTCCGCCTGCTCTAAGCGGCGAGGCGACCCGAGCGACCGGGAACCGTCTGCCGGACGCTCGGGTCGATCTGCGAGGGGCGACCGATCTCCTTCGTCGGGGACCGAATCCAACCCGGATCTCGTCGCCAGAAACGAGCGCGTGTACTGGACGCGCACACTCGCTATCGGCCGGACGCGGTGACCCTTGACTCAAGCCCGGTTGGATTCGACGCACGTACTACGACTGCAGCAGGGGCTCTGGGATCCCCATGCTTGCGGGGATTTCGTCGGTTCTAAAGGCCGGCGGTACGCCGGTAGCGCTGCACCGCAAGCGGCGCGAACACCACCAGGATGAAAGCGACCCAGGCGAAGGCCTGCCAGAGGTGGTTCGGCGAGCTCTGACCGGTCCATAGCCAGCGGAGCTCGTTGACCACGATCGTGAACGGATTGACGTCGGCGAATTGCCGCAGCGGGGTCGGCAGCGATTCCGCGGGAACGAACGCTGTGGAGATGAATGTCAGCGGGAACACGGCGAGAAAGCCGACCGAGTTGGCCGCCTCTGGCGTCTTGACGAGCAGGCCCAGGTACGCGAAGACCCAGGAGAAGGCATAGCCAAACGTCAGCGCAAGCACTATTCCCACGATCACGTGCAGTGCGCTGGTCTTGAACGAGAAGCCGATGATCAGCCCGGTCAAGATCAGGATCGTCATCGACAGGCCGTTGGTCACCACGTCCGCAGACGTGCGACCCGCCAGGACGGCCGCGCGCGCCATCGGCAGCGATCGGAAGCGATCGATCAGGCCTTTGTGCATGTCCTCGTTCAGACCGAGCGCGGTGACGAACCCGCCAAACGCGATGTTCTGGACGATGATCCCCGGGATCAGGAACTCGGCATAGGAGCCGCCCGGCACCTCGATCGCACCGCCGAACACGTATCGGAACAGCAGCACAAACATGATCGGCTGGATCGTGAACGCGATCAGCAGCTCAGGCGCGCGCGGGAGGCGGATCAGGTTGCGCTCCGCGACCACCATCGTGTCTGACAGTAGGCGTCTCACTCCGCAGGCCCCTCTTCAGCTGCATGCCCCGTCAATGCGAGGAACACGTCATCCAGTGTCGGACGCCGCAGGGCGATGTCATCGACGCCGACGCCGGCCTCGTCGAGCCGACGGACAGCCTCAATGATGACTCCACTGCTCCGCCTGACCCCGATCCGAACCGTCCCGTCAAACACGGTTGGCTCATCGCCGCACATCGGCGCCAACGCTCCGACCGCGGCTTCCGCCTGCAAGGCATCCTCGAGGTGCACCTCAAGCCGCTCCCCGCCGACTCGATCCTTGAGCTCGTCAGACGTCCCCTCGGCGATCACGCGCCCGTGGTCGATCACCGCTATCCGATCCGCAAGCCGGTCGGCCTCTTCGAGATATTGGGTGGTGAGCAACACAGTCGCCCCCTCGCTCACAAGCGACTCGATCACATCCCATAAGTCCAAGCGGCTACGCGGATCAAGCCCTGTGGTGGGCTCATCCAGGAACAAGACTGGAGGCTTCGCGACCAGGGCCGCGGCGAGGTCCAGGCGACGGCGCATGCCGCCGGAATAGGTCTTGACGGACCGGCTGGCGGCGTCCGTCAGATCGAACTGCTCGAGTAGCTCCCGGCCCCGGGCCTTCGCAAGAGCGCGGCGGGAGCCGTACAGCCGACCCACCATCGTCAGGTTCTCGAGCCCGGTGAGGTTCTCATCGACCGCGGCGTACTGACCTGCGAGCCCGATCCGCTCACGCAGCTCTGCCTCCTGACTCAGAACGTCAAGCCCGGCGACCTGAGCGGACCCGGAATCCGGCCGGAGCAGAGTCGTGAGGATTCGCACCAGCGTGGTCTTGCCCGCGCCGTTCGGGCCAAGCAGCCCGAGAACGGTCCCGCGGGCGACGTCGAGGTCGACTTCGATCAGTGCCTGCACCTCCCCGAACGACTTGGCTATGCCGCGCACGCTTATCGCGGCTTCGCCATTCAACGTCTCACTGGAGCCGCCCGGGGCGGCATTCGCTAGTTCGGGACCCACGAATCAGACTATGCCGAACCCGGTAGACAGTCCGGCGGTCGGTAGGCGTGCGGCTATCTGACAGCATGGTCGGATCCGAGCCGGGGGTGTTCCGATGCGCAAAGTGGTCGTGTATGAGTTGCTCTCGCTCGATGGCGTCGCCGAGGGCCCGGACGAATTCATCACCGACTTCGACGAGGCAATGCGGGAGAACCTGGGACGCGTGATCGCTTCCCAAGATGCCGTTCTGCTGGGGCGCCGCACCTACGATGACTGGGCTGCATTCTGGCCGGACAGTCAGATTCAGCCATTCGCGACATTCATCAACGCAGTCCAGAAGTTCGTCGTAACCTCGACATCGCCCGAACACCTGTGGGCAAGTACGTCGGTCATCGGCAGCGACCTCGCCCAGTTTGTCGCCGACCTCAAGAATCGGCCCGGTGCCGACATCGGTGTCCACGGCAGCATCTCGCTGACCCAGTCGCTGTTGCAAGCGAGCTTGGTGGACGAACTCCGACTCGTGATCGCGCCAGCCGTGCACACGCACGGGCGAAAGCTCTTCGATCGTGCCAGCCCCAAGCGGCTGACACTGACCCGCAGCATCGTCTCTCCAACGGGGTACCTGCTCGTCGATTTCCAGGTGAAGAACTGACGTCGACTCCGACGGTCAAGCCGCCACTCTCAGAGCGTTCGGTGGGTAGTCTCGACGTATGACGCCGGTGCCGCCCGCAAGGCATCTGTTGCGCGCGCGTGATTTCGCGGACTCGCGGTACGCCGAGCCGATCGGCGTCGATGACATGGCGGCCGCTGCGGGCCTGTCGCGTGCACACTTCAGCCGCGAGTTCAGCCGGACGTTCGGCGAATCTCCGAAGGCGTACCTGATGACCCGTCGGCTCGAGCGGGGTGCGGCGCTCCTACGCAACACCGACCGGTCGGTGAGCGAGATCTGTCTCGATGTCGGACTGGTCGGCCTCGGGTCTTTCACCACCAGCTTCAAGCGTCATTTCGGCAAAACGCCGACGGAGTATCGGGCGAGCTTCCCGCCGGCCTCGACGCAGGTCATCGTTCCAGGCTGTTACCTGCGGCTTTACGGTCGCCCGCAACACAGCACAAACCGAGAAGACCGAGCAACGGCGACGCGTTAGCTTCCCGGACAACACACCGCCGAAAGGAAGAAACCTTGCACGTACAGAACGCACAGCTGTGGGTCCACGACCAGAGCGAGGCGCTGGACTTCTACGTCGGCAAGCTCGGCTGGGAAGTCCGCAGCGATGTCACGATGCCGGAGCTCGGTGGATTTCGCTGGCTTACAGTGGGGCCGCTCGGCCAAGACGACTTCTCAGTCGTGTTGATGGCGGTGCCAGGCCCACCGGTGATGGACTCAGAGACCGCTGAGCAGGTCCGCACGCTGATGGCGAAAGGGTTTGCCGGGACTGTGTTCCTGACGACCGATGACGTTGACGGCGACTACACGCGGCTGAGTCAGGCCGGCGTTGAGTTCACATCTGCGCCGACCGATATGCCGTACGGCCGGGACTGCGGAGTTCGAGACCCATCAGGTAACCAGCTTCGGTTGGCTCAGCTCTCTCCGCAATTCGCAGAGGTGTAACGCGCTTCCCTGGGGGCTCTGTCAAGGAGCTCCCGGGGACTAAGCCTGAACTCGCAGTTCGCATTCCAGCGGCCGCACGAGCGGCTAGCCACAACACACGATCCCGCGGTGTGTTTGCCGCCTTGATCAGATCAACGGTCGCTTGCGTGCCGCACGCCACTGGCGATCGCTCGCGCGACCAGATCCGTGGCAAGGACTTCAATCGAGTCGTAGGGCGCGAGAACTCTGCCGGTTGCGATGCAGAAGATCGTGTCGCCGTCATACATGGTGTGCGCGGGCCGCACGGCTCGGGCGATTCCGTCGTGTGCGACAGTCGCGATGCGGTTTGCCTGCTCCTTGGTGAGCTTCGCGTCGGTGGCAACAACGCCGATCGTCGTGTTCTCGCCGGGCAACAGCTCCGTACCTCCTGCGTCCAACGCCGCCAGCGGCGCGATCCACTCGTGACGTTCGTCATCCCAGATCCCACCGACGCTATTGGCAACCATAACCGCGCTGACGAGCGCTGCACCTATACGCGCGCTCTCGACTCCAACGCCACCGCAAGCCGGCTTGGAAGGACCGCCGGCCTTAGCGACCGTCGCGCCCGTGCCGGCACCAACAGAGCCAATCGCCGGCCCCGCGGTGGCGGCAAGGCACGCCGCGTAACCATCCTCAGCAGTCGGCCTCGCCTTGGGATCGCCCTCGAGCAAGTCAAAGAGCACGGCACCAACCACCCCCGGGATCGCGACCGTCCCGAACTCAGCACCGTGGCCGCGATCCTCCAGGTACTGCATTACCCCCGTAGCCGCCGCAAGCCCGAACAAGCTGCCGCCGGTCAGCAGAATCCCGTGGGCCAAGTCGATCACGGTTCCCGGGCGCAACCCGTCGGTCGCGAAGGTGCCCGGAGCACCACCGCGCACGTCGACCCCGGCCACGCCCCCAGCCGGACAGAGCAATACGGTGCAGCCGGTGCGCCCGACCGGATCGCTGAAGTGCCCCACCGTCACACCATCTGGAAGCAGCGGCTCGACCATCAACCGAGGTTGTACCGCAACACGGCACATGGCAATCGCAGCCCCATCGAACGAGTGAGCTGAGCCGCCACCGACGACCCGCACTGTCGCAAGATCCTTGGGAGTGCCTGACTGAGAGTAGGCTGGCCGCGTGTCCGATCGTCAGGACTTCTCGGCGACGAGCAATGCGGGGGACCTTCGTGGTTGGGTGGCTGGCGCAGGCTCGCCGGTCTTGGTCTTGCACGGTGGCCCGGGGCTGGGTTTTGAGTACATGGATCCCGTCTGTGATGAGTTGCGGTCGGACTTTCGCGTCGCGACGTTCCAGCAGAGAGGTTTGAAGCCGTCAACGGTTGAGGGTCCGTTCACGATCGCTCAGGCGATCGCTGACGTTGTGTCTGTGATCGATGCGCTGGGCTGGTCGCGCGCTTTCATTGTTGGCCACTCGTGGGGCGGTCATCTCGCATTGCGGTTCGCTGCCGCACGCCCCCAGCGACTGCTGGGAACACTCGCGGTCGAACCGATTGGAGTCGTTGGTGACGGCGGCGCAGCTGCGTTTGTGGCCGAGCTGCTCGCTCGGGTCCCAAAGGACAAGCGCCGGCGACTGCAGGAGCTGAACAGGCGTCAGCAGACTGGCGAGGCGACCGCACATGACGGCCTGGAGGCGCATGCGATCACTTGGCCATCGTATTTCGCCGACCCCGGGCAGGCGCCACCTATGCCGTCACTGCGGTTCTCAGACGAGGCATACGGTCCGCTTGCGACTGAGATGACCGACAACATCCAGGACGTGGCAAGCGCGCTGGCCGGCAGCCCAACGCGCTACGCAGTGCTTGTCGGCGGCGCGAGCCCGATGCCGTGGGGCCAGGCCGCCCGCCCCAGCAGCGACCTCTCACCGACCGCGACCCTGACGGTCGTTCCGTCCGCTGGACACTTCGTTTGGCACGAGGCACCTGGCTGCGTTCGACACGCCCTCTGCACCCTCGCTGGCGAGCCAGCGAGGGTGCCCTGAACGCTCTCGGCATTCGTTTTTGTGATCATCTGGACGGTTATGAAGCCGTGCCCTCGCTACA
Source organism: uncultured Conexibacteraceae bacterium (assembly GCA_963844665.1). Classification (GTDB taxonomy): domain Bacteria; phylum Actinomycetota; class Thermoleophilia; order Solirubrobacterales; family Solirubrobacteraceae; genus Palsa-465. The sequence continues at coordinate 240,189 of CAWJPB010000002.1, read as the reverse complement.
GGACCGGCGCAGCTGCCGCGGTTGCACTCCTCGTTGCACTCTCCCTCACTGCTTGTGGCGCTGAGACGACATCTCCGGCGGCCGGAACCTTCACCCCGCGGACGCACGGCGTCCTCACGGTCGTGACGAGTGAGGTGCCACGACCGGGTTTCTGGGAAGGCACGCCCGCGCATGTCGACGGAGGGTTCGAATACGAGTTAGCCAAGGAGTTGGCAAAGCGGTTCGGCTTGAAGGCGGTTGCGGTCAAGCTCGAGCCTTTCAATCGAATCGTGCAGGGGCACCTCGATGGCTCGGACCTCGCGCTGGATCTGATCACCCCGACATCTGAGCGCATGCAACACCTCGCGTTCTCGTTCCCGTACCTGGACGCGGCCCCCACGGTCGTGGTCCGCGCAGGCACATCAGTTCTCGACCTCGACCACGCGCAGAAGCTGCGGTGGGGAGGTGTCCACGGGACCACGCTCGTCCCGATCATCCATAACCTGATTCGCCCCACTGATCCGGTCCGCATGTACGGCACGACCGCAGCCATGATCGCCGCACTCGAGCATCATCAGATCGATGCCGTCCTACTCGACATGCCGCTGGCGGTGGCGACGGCAGACCGCTCCGGAGGCCGGCTCAAGGCGGCGGCGCAGCTGCCTGACCCGGAGTCCCTCGCCGCCGCGCTACCTAAGGGCTCGGCCAATGTGGAGGCCGTGGATTCAGCGGTCAACGCAATGACCGCGGATGGCACGATCAATCGTCTGCTGCGAACCTGGGTCGGCGCGGCGGCTGCCAGCGCCGAGACCGCTATCCCGCTGCTTCAAACCGCGCTGTGATTGCGTCATACCTTTCATCCCTGGCGCCCGCAGGTATCACTGTTAACTCCCCGACCGGGGCGCCCTGGGAATTCCTGGTGCTGTTTTTGGTGGTGATTGTGGGCCCGCCGTTGCTTGAACGTGCGCGGCTGCCCGGAATCATCGGCCTGTTGCTTGGCGGCTTCATCATCGGGCCGAACGGGCTCGACCTGATTGGCGCCGGCAACACTGCCGTGCCGGAGCTGGGCCAACTGGGGCTGCTGTATCTGATGTTCGTCGCCGGCGTTGAACTCGACCTTGGGTTGGTGAGGGTGCATCGTCGTGCCGTGATCGTCTTCGGGATGCTCGCGTTCGGGACTCCGATGCTGTTCGGTGCCGCGATCGGGTTCTCGATGAGCTGGGCGGCACCGGCGGCAATCCTGCTGGGCTCGTTGATGGCCTCGCACACGCTGCTCGTCTATCCGACTGTCCGAAACGCCGGCCTGTCCGCACATCGCGCCGTAGCGACAGCCGTCGGGGCGACGGTCCTCACGGACACGCTATCGCTGGTCGTGCTGGCAGCCGTGTCCGAGTCACAGCTTGAGGGCGGCACCGCGGTCACGATCGGCCTCCAAGTCGTCTTCGGGCTCGTTGTGCTGGTCATCTTCTCGCTTGTGATTTTGCCGAGGCTCGTGCGGCTCGCCTTCCGCTATCTCGGAACCGACCGGATCGTCCGCTACCTGCTGGCGGTAGCGTCGTTCCTGGCAGCGGCCACGCTCGCCAACAGCGTTGGGATCGAAGGGATCGTAGGAGCATTCTTCGCGGGCCTGGGACTGAACCGGCTGGTTCCAAACGAAGGACCGCTGATGGAACGGATCGACTTCTTCGGTTCGGCCGTGTTCGTTCCGATCTTTTTGGTGACGGTCGGATTCCTGCTGCAGCCGAGCGTCATGGTCCAGGGCGAAACGCTCAAACTCGCTGCGCTGTTCATCGCCGCCGCGATCGGGGGCAAGGCAGTGGCGGCCTTCCTCTCCAGAGGGGCACTGCGCCTATCGGTTAAAGAGACGGCGCTGATGCTGGGCATGACGCTTCCCCAGGCAGCAGCGACCCTGGCAGCGACCGTGATCGGCTTTCAGATCGGATTGTTCGACCAGTCTGTGGTCAACGCGGTGCTCGTGCTGATCCTCGTCTCGATCATCGCGGCGACGATGATCGTCGAGCGGGTCATGGGCGACGTGGCGGTGCCCGAAAGCGTATCGGGCAACCTCGGCAAAACCGTTCTCGTTGCGCTCGAGGATCCCCAGCAAGCACGGATCGCGTTCGCAGTCGGCGCGCGTATCGCCGCACCGGACGGTGGCGTCGTGCGAGCGCTTCTCGCCAACGCACCACACGACAGGCGCGCTCGCGAATCAGCCCTGGAGCATCTGCGTCAGGTCGGATACGCAATCGGGGTGGACACTGACCCTCGCCTCATCGTCCACGGCTCGTTCGCCGAAGGAATCGTCAACGCGGTCAGCGAGCATGAACCCTCATTCGTCCTCGTCGCACAGCGGCGCGCCTCCTCCAACCCGGCTGTCGGCAGCGTGGGAGAGGCGGTTGCCGCTTCGATCGACGCGCCGCTCGCGGTCGTGGTCGGCGAGGTCGAACGAATCCGCGACGTGGTGCTCATCGACCGGGCATCGCCGGATGGCGGTCAGCCCACTGATGGTCACCCCAATAACGACGCTTCGGTTGCGACCGAGCTCGCACGCAGGATCGGCAGCAAACACGTCACGATCCGACCAACCGGCGATTCGACGTCGTTCGACGACCTCGCTCCGGGGCAACTTTGCATCGCCCCCACCAACTCCTGGCAGGCGATCTTGGCTTCTGATCCCCCGAAGGGAGCAGCCCTACTGATGACCGTCGAAACGCCGAGGCCGTCAGACGGCGCTCAAACGCCGCGCTCGGTCCGGGACGCTCGAATCTAAATGGCGCAACACTGCACCGTCAGCACGCGACGCGCATCTGGTCGGGCCCGAGAGCCTCGCACGGAGCGCCGTTGCGGCTATCGCTAGGTCTCCGGCGAGAACGACGCCTGCGATCAACGCGGTGACAACGGCAGTTGCGACGATCCGCAACATCACCGGAAGAGCCGACTTCTCTGATCGAAGGCGCCAACGAAGCCGGGAATCTGTATGTGGCGGCCGGATGCGACGAGCTCGCGAAGGTTGAGCGCTGCAACGCTGGCACGGCTCTCATCGCTGCCGAAGAGCGGTGATACCCCATCACTGACGAACCCGCGGACCGCGTCCAAGGTCTCGCCTGAGATCGGATGCTCACTGTCATTCAGCATCATCGCGATCGCCCGCAATGACGTCGTGCACGTCAACGCAACCGGTGGCTGCACGAGATATGGAAACGTGCACCCCTTCACCCCCAGCATCGGCCGCTCCACACGAGTCGCCGCCATCACCCGCCGAGCCAGCCGGTGACGACGCCGCTGAACACCGAAACCCATATCAACTGCCTGGACGCGCCTGATTGTGTACGTAGTCAAAGACTCAGGCTGAATGGCTCAACGAGCGCGCGAGCGACGGTGCGGTGAGCCGACCTGATGGCACGCAAAATCGCGGTTCAGCATCGCTCCTTGCATTGCGCAGGCGAACCCGGGCGCGAGCGGCTGAAGGATCATCGAACCGCTCGCGCTAACGTCGAACGTCCTAGCGGAAACCGGGGCCGCCGCTGCACTGAGCAGCAGCACCAGGACAGTCGCGAGCGTCGCGCGACCACGAACGTGGTTCATAATTTGCCTCCTGTTGGGTCTGCCGCTTGACACGCCCCTGAACCTACGCACGCCCAACGCAGGTCGCATCGGCAAGACTGCCCAGGTTGCCTCGAGCGGTGCCTATCTTGCGGGCGCCATCACGGCCGTCGCGCGGATATCTCAGGACGGCTCGGGGGTACGCCGGCTGCGGGATCGCGCGGTGTCGGCGTAGAAGTCGTCTTGCCCGATGATTTTGCCCAACCGGCGCAGGCTTCGTTAGCCGGCCTATCTTGGCGCGAAGAGCTGCCGCCGTGTGGCTTCTGCGGCGGCCTCGCCGCGGTTGCCGACGTCGAGCTTCTGGAGGATCGCTGACACGTGGTGGTCAACGGTCCGCTCGGAGACGACCAGGCGTTCTGCGATCTGGGCGTTGCGAAGGCCTTCGGACAGCAGCGCGAGCACGTCGAGCTCGCGTGCCGTGAGGCCGGCCGGGTTCTCCTGCGTGCTTGAGCGTGGTCCACGCGGTACGCCGCGAACCCCTCTGCGGCGCAGCCGCCGCCCGACGATCGCTTCTGCTCGAGTCGCGCCCATCGCTCGTAGCTCTTGCAGCGCTGCGAGTAGGTCCCGCGAGTCAGAGGTCTCACTGAGGGCAAGCGCCGCCTCGTAAGGAAACCCAAGCCGTCGCCAAGCTGCAGCAGCGCCTAACCAGTCGTCTGCGAGCTCGAGCGCGTAGGGTCCGACGGCCTCGCCGTCTTCGAGCTGATCGTTGATTCCCGCTCGCTTGCGCCACGACGCCAGCTCTGACCACACCCAATGTGCGCGGCGCAGCCGCGCCAGGGCCAGAGTCTCAGCCGTCGCCCGTTCTACGCCGTCAGGGTCGCCTTCCAGCCACGAGGCCTCGGCGCGTGCCGCAGCGACCGGCTCGGCTGCCTGGAGCTCTTCGCTCCGCTCGGCCAGCGAGAGTGCCTCATCTAAGGGGGCCCACACGTCGGGGTCCCCGCGACGAGCGCGGAGGCGGCCGATCACCGACAGAGCCTCGATCTGAGGGACCCTGGACCGACCCGGTTCGCGCAGGATGACAGCGGCGGTATCGACCGCCTCCTGCCAGTGACCCAGATCGAGTTCCATCCGCGCTCGATACCCCAACTGGTAACCGCGCCACAGCTCGGCCCCGCGGTCGCTCGCAAAGCGCAGCGCTGGCTCCAGGTAGTCGTACGCGAGCGCGTAGTCCCGTTGGCGCCGAGTCACCCAAACAAGGTTGAGATCGGCCCGTCCGATTTGTTCCTCCAACCCGGCATCGACGGCAAGCGCGCGACTGCGCTCGAGCTGGTCTCTGCCCGCGGGGTCGCCGGCGAGGAACCTTGCCGTGCCGACGCTGATAAGCGCGTGAATGTAGATCTCGGTGTGATCTAGTGCCGTCGCGAGCTCTACCGCACGCGTGCCCCATGTCACCGACTCCTCCAGGTCCTCGGCGTCCATACACAATTGCGCGAGGCGAGCGAAGGCGAGCGCCAGCTCGCTGCCGGGCTCCAGGCCGTCCAAGACGCGAGCTGCCTCGCGCGCAGCCGCGAATGATTCAGCGACGTGGCCCGGACACCACAGCACGCTCGAGAGCATCTGCAAGGTCTGCGATTGCGCCCTCGCGTCGCCGAGGGTGGTGCGAAGTGCAAGCGCGGCCCTCGTTGTCTCGACGGCGTCGTCGATCTGGTCGGTCAGCATTAGGTCGAGTGCTTGTTGCTCGAGTAGCTCTGCTCGCTCGACCGGTGGAAGCATGTCGGCGAATCGCAGCGCCCGAGCGCATTGGGCCGCACCCTCGCGATGAGCGCCAAGCGAGGACGCTTGCCTCGCGGCCTGCGGCGCGAAGCGCAACACCCCCTCAGCATCGCCGGCGGCCTCGGCGTGGTGAGCGAGCCATGCGTAATCCGATGACGCAGGCCGCGCACGGAGAGCTAGGGCGTGGAGCGTACGTCTCCGGGTGGGCGCTATCGCCTCCTCGATCACCTGGCGGGCGAGTTCGTGGCGGAAAGTGACACCGGCTACGTTGGGTATGAGCATCCCGCAGCCGATGCAGTCCTCAAGGCCCTGCAGCGCGTCACCCGCTATCACACCGATCACGTTCAGGTCGGCTGTCTGGGCGATCGCCACCGCCTCCAACAGGGACCTGGCTCTCGTGCTGAGGCCGGCTGCCCTTGCGAGCACCGCATCCCGCACCGTCGATGGGATTTCATCCGCGCCGGCGGCCAGCACTTCGGTGACGAAGAACGCGTTTCCGTCGGTCCGGCGATAGAGCTCCTCTGCATCAACTCTGCTTGGCTCGGCGAGCTCTGCAACAGCCCGCTGTGACAGTCGCGGAACGCGTAGCGACTCAACGCCCGAAGCCCGCGCAAGCTCGCCCAGCACCAACCGCAGCTGTCGTGAGCCGTCAACCTCGTCCTCACGGTACGTGGCTATTACGAGGCTCTCAAAGCCCGCGATGCGACGACCCAGAAGGCGCAACACATCAAGCGTCGCCTCATCCGCCCAGTGAATATCCTCGAGCACCAAGGCAGTCGGCCGGGCCTTCGCCACCTCCTGGGTCAGTGCGCCAAGTACCTCGTGGGGTTGCGGAGCGCCTCCTATCAGAGCTCCAAACTCACCTTCGGCCACCGCTGCGATGTCGACGAAGGGCGCCAGCGCGCGTGGCGTGAACAGCGCCTCACACGCTCCCCAGAGAACCCGGATGGGATCGCGCTGCTGCCCACAGAACGCCCGCACGACGGAGGTCTTTCCCGCCCCCGCCTCACCTCGAATCAGCACCAGCCGGCCCTCTCGAGCATCAAGCACCCTCGCCTTCGAGCGCTCCAACGAGCGCAACTGACCCGCCCGCTCGAGCAGCGGAGAAGCGATCCACGAGCCGCTCGCGGTCTCACCCACCCTCATATACAGCGCCCAAGCACTGGAACGCCCGCGCAACGTTCATGCGATTGCCCGGCCCGGCCCGACACAACGATGCCCATTCGCTCAGTCCACCTGTTCGCGCAGACCTGCCTGCCGCACGGAGTGTCGCACGGATGCTCTAGGCGGTGAAGACCCGGCCGACCGGAGTCCATTGGTCCAGCCGACCGGGCTTCGTCTCAGCCCACGGCGTGGCGCTGCGTCGTACGCCGCCGCGTGACCCTTGCACCGAGCGCGCCGATACCGAGCAGCACGGCGGCGCCGGCTGCTCCGATCCCGGCGTCGTCCCACTGGAACCCCGAGTTGGCCGGTTGGATCGAGGATGCGATGAGCGGGCGATTGGGATATCCGCCCCCCGAGGTCGCATCGGTGTGGAAATTCGCCGGCAGCGTGTACGCGACGGCTAACGGATGGTTGGGATATCCGCCCCCCGAGGTCGCATCGGTGTGGAAATTTGCCGGCAGCGTGTACGCCACGACACTCGTGCCGTGCGCGGGCCTGCCCCCGTTCAACATCGCCTGCGCCGCCGTCGGAAATCCCGTCGCTGCGACGACGATGGCGCCGGCGAGCGAGCGCTTGATGAGGTCTTGCCTGAACATGTGCGTACCTCCTGGCTACGAGTAGAAGAAAGGGTCAAGCACACTCACCCGCGTGATCTGACCGATCGGCAGATCATTGCGGGAGGCAGTCGTGCGGATCGCCTCAGGCGAGGGTGCGTCATATACGCAAAAGCTGCTGCTCTTGTCTTCGGAGACGAACGAGTTGATCCAGGTCACGCCCTCCTCGGCGTTGCGCTCGACAATCCCGCGGCAAAGCTCCGCTCCGTCCTTGTCGATCGGGATGCGCAGTCCCTCAGGAAAGGTGCGCTGCACCACGTATCTCGGCATATCGGTCCTCCGCTCGGGGTCGGCCCTTGACATGCCGTGAACCTACGCTCGGCCCAACGCGGTCGCATCGGCGAGACTGCCCAGTTTGCCTCTCGCGCTGCCTATCTTTCCGGCGCCCGTGAGCAGAAGGCCTGGATCAAGCCTCGCCAGCCAGCGGGCTGAGGGACACATAACCCCCGGAGATATCCGCAGGTCAGTGCCTGATCCGCGCGAAGGCGACCGCCCAGTCCACATCAAGATCAACTCGCGCAGGAGTCGTCGAGTTGATGCACGGATATGAGGCCAGCCCGCAGTCGGTGTTCGTCTCTGTCTGGATGGCCAACGTCATACGATCGGACGGCACCTCGGGGCTGCTGATCCGCGCGGCGCGCCTCCCGTTCAGGTATTCGAGGAGATTGTCCTTGGTCCACACGAGCTTCAGGGTGTTCCAGTGTGTGAAGTTCCCGGCGAACGGGTGGTGGGGCAGCGTTTCCGCAACACCGTTGTTGCCGTACGTGCTCGACAAGGTGGTGATGGCGCGATTGCCTCCGCCATCCTCACCAAAGTCGATCTCACCGCCATCGGGCCACGGGACCCTCACAGGCCACATCAGGATCGCGTATTTCACGCCCTGCGCCGCCTGCATCTTGAACCGAACCTCGACGATGCCGTAGGTCATTGAGACACAGCTGGAGCTGGACATACCGCCGGAAGCCCATTTCCCGAGCCGGCCGTCGTAGGACGACGACAACACGGCCATCCCCCCCGTGACGCTCACATGGCTTGCCACCCACGCACCGGTTGGGCTGCTCGGGATGCGATCAGTGTGGTACCTGGCCCAGCATCGGCCCAACCGGCGCCCATTGAAATCGGAGGAGAGTACTGGCCTATAGCCAGCAGGCGCCGTTGGGATCGGCGCGCCGGACGGGTCCGAGTTGGCAGCGGCAACCGCAACGCTATTCAGTGAGCCGCAGAAGGCAACAAGTTGAATCGCCGCGAGCGCGACGAGCACGATTCGAAGCCTGCGGTTCACGCGGCCATTCCCTTCGGATGAGGTTTCATGCAACTACGCGGACACAGCTGGCACGAGCGATTGGGCACTCGGTGCCGACATGCTGACACTCACGATAGCCGCCGGTTGCGGCGGCCAGGCGCGCCTGGCCAGATTTGAGCGGGGCCGTCGACTCGAAAGCCCGTTCCCCTGGGCCTCGTCGATGACGTATCAGTGAGCAGCCACGGTCGCCGTCGCAGTTGCAGTCGGGGAGGTTCGCGGCTGCGAGGTCAGAAGCGTGATCACGTATGAGACGATCACGCCGACGATGACCAGCGGGACGACATTGTCGCCGACGTGACTGCAGAGCACGCTCGCGAGCACGACGGCAGAGAGCGGGAGCCGGAGCACGGAGACGGTCGCGGCGCCCATGCCGACCGCGACGGCCGCCTGGATGGGCATGCCCGGAAGGTGTGAGGCCATGATCCCCGCGGCGGCGCCGAGAAACAGCGCCGGGAATGTCGGGCCACCGCGAAAGCTCCCCAACGACGCGGAATAAGCGAGTCCTTTCAGCGCGATCAGCAGCAGAAGCGCCCCAAGCGACCAGGTTCCGGCGTGGCCGATCAGGTTGGGCAGCTGATCCTGGCCGGAGAACAGGACGTTCTGCGCGCCATGGCTGGTCACCTGACCAAAGAGGATCGCCAGCCCGCCGATGATCAGCGCGATCGCCGGAAGGGACAGGAGCATCGGCGTCCGTGACACCGACCGCGCCGTGACACGCCCGCCTCCAACGGCGACGCTGGTCACGGCACCTATCGCAAGCCCCAGGGCGATTGCCCACCCGAGCTCGGCCAGAGTCGGACGCGTGGCGACGGGAAGCGGCAATGCGCCGAGTGCGTACGCGCTACTGCTGAGTCCCGTGAAATGGCCCAGACCGAGCGAGACGAGCGTGCCGATTCCCGCAGCCAGCAGGCCCGGGACCAAGACGAGCCTGAGCCGGGGACCGCCGATCGCAGTGGCCTCGATCAGGATCACGGCGGCGATCAGCGGCGATGTGAAGACGAACGACAATGCGGCGAAGCTGCCGGCGGCGGCAACGATCGCGACCAACTGAGGCTGAGCTCCCCGCCGGGCCGACTTGATCGTGAGTGCCGCCAACCCGCCGCCGATGGCAATCAGCGGAGCTTCGGGGCCCAATACCAAGCCACAGCTGATGGTGGCCAACCCGGCAAGCGCCACACCGGGTAGCGTGATCGGATCCGGTGTACCTGCGGTCGAAAGGCCGTTGGCGGGAACGTGCCCCCCCTTTCCCGGAAGCTTCGTTATCGCGAACGCCGTGACCAACGCTCCGACGGCGACGATCGGAAGCGGCCACCAAGTCGGGGCATCCTTGAAACCGAGGGCGCTCGGAAGGTGCACGAACAGCTCCTGCTGGGCCTGGTGTGTCAGCTCGAGGAAGCACCACGCGGCAATCGAGACGAGCACGCCGACAAGCGCGACGAGAATAAGCAGAACTGCGAAAGCTCGGCTGCGGAAGAGCGCATCGGCCTGCTCGGAGGTCAGCTCTGCAGTCGCGCTGGGGGACGCATCGGCCGGCTCGGGGTCCGTCATCGCGCTCGAACCCTACAGGCCCGGAAGAAGCGATCAGCGCTCGTGGCGTTCGCGATGAGTGCGGGGTCAGACGGATCAGTGACCACCGTGACCGGTGTCCAACCGTCGCGGTCGAGCGGCTCAGATAATGCGAAGGCCGCTTACATGCTCGCGACAGGCCCCAATCGCCCGGGGTGAACTTTATAGTCCAGCGCTGACACAGGGCCACCAGGCGGCGATCATCCTCACCGAGCTCAGCTGGCCGTCGAATGTGACGGGTTCAGCACCTGGTCAGCAGAAAAATGCGCTTTGCCATTGACATCACGACCCCATCGCGAGATTCGTATGCTCTCGGCGTCCATCCAGGTGACCGCTGCCAAGCGATGGCGAGTATGAGATGACGGATGTGCTGGTGCTGTCGCTCCTCGCGTCGCTGAATCCGACGCTGGTGGGCGCCACCACGGTGATGATGCTGCTCGATCGGCCGGTGCGCCTGATGGCCGGGTACCTGCTGGGTGCGACGCTGACCAGCGTCACGCTCGGCCTCGTGATCGTCTTCTCACTGTCGAACTCGAGCGCAACCCAGACGACCAAGAACACACTGAGCCCTGGGGTCGACCTCGCCCTCGGGGCGATCCTGCTGACGATTGCTGCCGTACTGCGCTCGGGAAAGCGCGAGCAGTTCCAGGAACGCCGCCGGACGAAGCGGGCCGCCAAGCCCGAGAAGGGTCCACCCCGCTGGCAGCGCGAGCTGAACAAGGGCTCCGCCAGGACGACGTTCATCGTCGGCGCGCTGCTCACGCTCCCAGGAGGCTCGTACCTTGCCGGTCTCACCCGAATCCACAAGCTGGATTATTCGACCGCAAGCACTGTCCTGTTGGTGCTCGGCTTCAACGTCGTGATGCTGTGGTTGATCGAGGTGCCGCTCATATCGTTTGCGGTCGCGCCCGATTGGACCCCAGCCGCGGTCGCCCGCGCGAGGGCCTGGGTCGGTCGAAACGCACTCGTGTTTGCGACCCGCGGATGCGTAATCATCGGCGGACTGCTTGTGCTCAAGGGAGCCGTCGGGCTGATCGCCTGACCCCTGGATCAGCCATGCCAGACGACCCGGCCATGCCAGACGACCCGGCCATGCCAGACGACCCGACCAAGCCAGACGACCCGGCCATGCCAAATGCCCCGGCCGACGACGAGGAGGACGACTCGCCCCTGAGTGAGGCCGAACAGTGGCTCGACACGCGTCTGAGCAGAAGCGGGCTTCGCCCTCGCGACGCAGCTTTCCTGATCTCAGGGTTCTGGGCAGTGGCAATTGTCGTCTTCGGGGTCGTCGAGCGGCTCGTCGATCACAAGACCTTCCACACCGTTTGGCTCGGCATGTGGTGGGCGATCGAGACCGTCACAACGGTCGGGTACGGGGACGTTGTTCCCGACCAGGTCATCGGCAAGATCATCGCCGGGTTCTTGATGGTCGGCGGTTTGTCACTGCTGTCGGTCGTGACAGCGGCGATCACCAGCGGTTTCGTGGCAAGGGCCGAAGCGCGCCGACGAGACAGCGGAGAGGATCCGGTCGTCAGAAAGCTTGACGAGCTAGCCCGCGAGCTGAGCGCAATCCGCGAACAGCTCGATCGAGACCGGGATCAGGATTAGAAGCCAGACGGCCATCGCCTGCTCGGATGCTGAGCTGTGGTACGGGCGGAGGCCCCGTGTGAACACGGGGCCTCCGGTTGACGCGTCTCTAACCCATGGGCGCGTCAAGGCATAGCGATCACGGGCAGGCGCAGTCAGACGGCCACCCCAGTGTTGGATCGCAGTTCAGGCGTGACGAATTCCGCCGCTGGATCGGTGCTGCGTAAGAATGAGACCGGCGCCGACGATCACTGCTGTGATGGCAATCGCTCCAGCTGCCCCGATCGCAGCATCGCCCCAGCTGAAGCCGCTCGAGGTGGTGACGTGCACGACGGCTGGCGTGACCAAATGGTCGGAGCTCAGGTAGGCCGCCTGGGCCTTGGTGGTCGGCGACACCGGCGTGTACGAGCCGTTGCCGCTGACGTTGAACTCCCCGGCCAGCGCAGGTGCGGTGCCGACGACGAGCACGATCGCCGCAGTGAGCGCAGCGATCGTGCGACGAAAGGTGATCATGGCCTGCTTCCTCCTGGTGCCGCGGCCGCCCGGTGCGACCGATGCCGCGCAATCTGCCGAGCCCCAGTGCAGATGCGGTCTACAGCGGTAAACGATCGGTAAACGGGCTATTTCGCGTGCGCATCTCGAGCTGTTCTCCGGAGGCAGAGCGCACCGAGCTCCATCCCGTAGACCGGCGAATAGACCTCGCAACCGATGCGGGCAGAGAAGAAGTCGTGGCTGGAAATCGCTCCGAACGCCACGAGGGGTGCGGCGTTAGTGGCAATCTGCTGATCGAGCCTCCCGTAGGTCAGGTAGCGCTGCGTACCGGTCAGCTTGGCTGCCGCGGCAAGCTCGGCCCGTACGCGCGAGTCGCGGAGTGTCGGCAGGTACGTGCCTCCCTCCAGCAGCAGGTTGAGGAAATCGGCCGGATCGGGGTAATCCGCGATCCAGTTGCCGTAGGCCATGTCGAATGGCTCGCCAGGATGTTGCTCCCGGCTGAACATCGCGTCGAGCTGGAACTTCTTCACCGCGACGCGAAGACCGATCGCAGCCAGGTCGGTCTTCACGATCTGGGCCTGTTGACGGCAGAAGGTCGCGTCGCACGTGTACAGGACGACGGTTGATCCGGCAAAGCCCTTCGCCAGCCGCCGTGCCCTCGCCAGGTCAGGTTTTGACGGGAAGACGTCGATGTCGCGGTAGCCCGGGATTCCCGGTGGCAGGTAGTGATCGAGCGGCTTCTCCGGCATCGCAGCCAACGGGTCGCCCAGGCGGGCGAGCGCCGCGCGGTCGATGGCGTAGTTGACAGCCTCGCGCAGGCGCTCGTGGGAGAACAGCGCGCGGTGGCTATTGAGCATGTAGAAATCGAGTCCGGACTCCGCCCTGACGAAGTACTGCTGATGTCCGGCCCGGGCCGCGGGGCTGTTTGCGCCATATCGGGCGGCGAGAGTGTTCGCGTCCGCGGCGGGGATCTCGCCTCCGTCGGCATAGTCCGCCCTACCGGTTTCGACGGCAGTGATCGCCTGCATTGGGGAGACGTTCGACGAGAGCTCAATCCTGGCGAACTGATCCGGGCGGTTGCCGTGGTAGTTCGGATTGCGGGCCACAACGACGCCGCGTCCTGCCGTGAAGGCGACGACACTGTACGGACCGGCTGAGGGGATCACGGAGACGCCGTTGGCGTTGACCGGGGTATCGGGCGGGACCGCACAGAAGAACGGCTGCGCCAACTGGTATTGCAGGTTCTGGTCCGGAGCACTCAGACGGATCGTCAGCCTGTCTCCGCTGGCATCCAGCCCCGTGATGCGGCGTGCGCGCCCGTCCATGTATGCCTTCGCTCCGATGACGTCCCCCAACTCGGTCGCCACCGGGCTCTTCATCACGGGATTCAGCGTGCGCTCGATCGTGTCCTTGAACGTCTCAGCCGTGACCGGCCGATTCGACGGCGGAGCGAAACGGAAGCCCCTGCGGATCACGAACGTGTAGGTTCGGCCGTCGGAGGAGATTGTGGGGAGCGCCTGCGCGACCTCGGGAACCAGCCGAGAGCCGGCCGACCCCGATCTCTCGGGATAGTTCAGGAGCTCCGCGCAACCGGCGGTGAGCAGCTGCCAAGACAGAGGGGAATCCGCGATCGCCGGGTCCATCGTGTCCACGGCGTAAGCGGAATCAACGCGCAGCGTGCCGCCCTTCCCATCGACGGATCCATGTGGGAACGCCGCGCGGTCGACGCTCACCCAGACGCGTCCATCTGCGAGCACCATGGACTGCGGGCTCCCGCCAACCCGGATCGTGGCGATCACACGGTTAGTTCGCGGGTCGATGCGACTGACGCTGCCGCTACCGCTGTCCGCGACCCACACGGAGCCGGCCCCGACGATGACGCCGAGCGGGTCGCTGCCGACCGATATCGTCGTGGTCACCGCCTGAGTGGCCGGGTCAATCCGCTTGACGGCGTTGTCCTCGGTATCAGCCACCCAGACCGCCCCGTCGCCAACCACGATCCCGCTGGGGTCATCGCCCACCGGGATCGTGGACCTGAGTCCGGTCGGGTCGACGCGGATCACGTCGTCGGCCTCACTATCGGTCAACCACATAGCCCCGGCCCCGAGCGCAACCCCTGAGGGCGAGGCGTCCGGGTCGATCTTCCGCCGCACGGCACCGCTCTCGCTGTCCAATCGGGTCAGATCGCCTGACTGAGGGGCAACCCAGAGGGCGTCGCCAAGGGTCGCGATCGTCGGCGCTGTGGCGGGGTCGACATTGCCAACCCGGACCGTCTGTTCGAGCGTGTCGAACTGCGGATCTATCCGACCCGCGGTGACGTAGTTCTCAGTTGGGTTGGACATAACCGTCCAGACCTGCCCTCCCGTTACCGCAACTCCCGTTGGCGGCTCGTCGAGCGGGATTGTGCGCAGCGTTTGGAGCGTGCGCGGGTCCACGCGTGAGATCGTCTGGTCGTAGACGTTGGCAACCCAAAGAGATCCTGCGCCATAGGCGATTGCGCCCGGTTGGACGCCGACGCCGGCAGCAGCGGTGACCTGGTTTGAGTGCACGTCGATACCGGCAACCGAATTGGGTTCGACGCGCACGGTCGGGCCCTTGCGTCCGGCTAGCGCCATCGCCACAGTGGCAGCCACCGCCGCCAGCAGCAGTGCACCGCCACCGGCGAGCAGCCAGCGTCCGGGCAATCGAGCTGCGCGGCTCCCTGGCCTCACGTCGGCGCCAACCGCACCCGAGCGGCCGCCAGCGGCGGCCTGTGGGTTGCGGGCCTGCAGGTCCAGCATCGGATCGTGGTTGAGTATCCGCTGCTCCAGCGCCCGCAACTCAGCGCTCGACTCCAGGCCGAGCCGATCTGACAGAACCTGACGGCCGCGGCGGTAAGCATCAAGTGCATCAGCCTGGCGGCCGCCGCGATACAGCGCGAGCATCAGCTGCGAGAGGAGTCGCTCACGGTTCGGATACCTCCTGCAGAGTGCCGCGAGCTCGCCAACCACCTCCCGGTGACCGCCCAGCGCCAGATCAGCATCGATTCGATCCTCCAGCGCAGCCAGACGCGACTCCTGCAGACTGGCTATCTCGCCCAGCGCGAATGACTCGTAGGCAAAGTCGGCCAACGCATCTCCCCGCCACAGCGCCAGTCCCGCGACGAGCAGCTCGCGAGCCTGAGTGGCATCGCCCGCGGCGAGTGTCTTGCGCCCGTCGGCAGCCAATTGCAGAAAGCGTTCAGCGTCAACCTGCTCGAGCTCGGCTCTCAGCAGGTAGCCACCCCCGCCGGTGATCAAGACCTGATCACCGATGATCCTCCGCAGGTGCGACACGTACCCCTGGATGATCTTCGCTGCCGTGGGCGGCGGTCGCTCGCCCCAGAGCTCGTCGATCAGACGATCGCTTGGGAGCGCCTCGCCGCGGTGCAGTACCAGCATTGCCAGGAGCGCACGCTGACGCGGGCTGCCCAGTGGCAGCAGCCGGTCATTCTGAAGAACCTCGAACGGCCCAAGGATTCGAAACTCAAGCACGGTCCCACGCCCCGCGGTGCGGAGACACCTTACTCCAGGCTGAGCCCCGCGTGGACTCTGCTCAATGCGACGCGCCGGCGTAGGATGAGCCAGTGCTCGAAACGCGCCCGGGTGTGTACTTCTGGCAGGCGCCGCATCCGGATTGGAAGCCCGGTTCCAGCTGGGATGAACTCGTGACCTCCTATGCGATCGAGGACGACCAGCGGCTGCTGGTGGTCGATCCGCTCGCGCCGCCAGCCGAACTTCACGAGCTGACGGCAGGGCGCACCGTGACGATCGTCGTGACCTGCGGCTGGCACCGTCGCGACGCGGACGCACTTGCGGCGCAACTCGGCGCTGAGCTGTATGTGCCGGTGCCGGATCCCGAACATCCGGATCCGGGCGCGGGCACCGTCTACCAAGAGGGTGACGAGATCGCTCCCGGAGTCAGGGCACTCCCCGGCATGGAGGCCACCGACATGCTGGTGTGGGATGAACAGCACCTTGCCCTGATCGCGGGCGACACGATGATTGACCGCGGACAGGGCCTGTACATACCGTATGACTGGGCTGAGGAGCCGAGCGACCCCGAGCAGATCAGGAACGCCCTGGCGCCGTTGCTCGACCTACCCGTCGAGGTTGTCCTTCCGACACACGGCCTGCCCACTGGCCGCCACGCGCTGGAGCGCGCACTGGCTCAGCCGTAGGTGGCGCCGGAGCTCGAGCAGGTCTTCAGTCCGTAGGCCCGCGCCAGGCGCGAGAGCTGCTCGGTCGCCAGCGAGGCCGCTATCGAGTTCACCACGCCGGCCGTGCTGGAGCGTGCGGCGGCAGTCAGCACAATGAACTGGGCGACTGAGCTACGCAGGCCCGCCAGATATGCGTTCAGCGCTCGCTCCTGGATCTGGCTCTGTGATGGCCGTGGCAGCGCGCGCAACCGCTTCAGCTGCCGCTGCATCAATGGCAGAACTCGATTCAGATAGGCCGTGAGTGAACTGTCGCGATGCGCGGTCGAGCCGCTCTGGTCTGGCGGTGCGAGTCTCCGCACCGCGTCGAGCGTTGACGTGCAGATGCCCTCCGCGCGCTGAACATAGTCTGCCTTGGTGTAGGAGCCGCAACCGGCGATCACCAGCCCAGCGAGCAGCGCCAGCGCCGCCCGGGAAACCCCGCTGGATCCGAGCCGGCCGGCGGTCCTGCCTATGCAATGCCTATATGGTGAAAGTATGAAAAGGAACCTCTTAGCCATCGTGATTTCGCTCGTTCTGGCGTCGCTCGGGATCGTGCCTGGTGTCGCTGCTGCCGACTCCTCGTCGTCGCTGACGGTAGTCGGGACCAGCGATGTGAGCGACTCCGGCCTGATGCAGAACGTGATCCAGCCCGCGTTTGAGGCTCAGTACCCACAGTTCTCGCATCCGTTCAAGTACAGCGGCTCCGCGACGGGGCAAGCGATCTCCAGCGCGGAGAGCGGCAGCGGCGGCGCCAGCGTGCTGATCGTTCACGCCGCCTCGCTCGAGAACCAGTTCCTCGCCAGCGGTTTCTCGTACAACAACACACCGGGCTACGCGATCTTCCGGAACGACTTCATCCTTGCCGGTCCCGCCGGGGATCCGGCCGGTGTCAACGCCAATGCCTCCAACGACATCGTGCAGGCGTTCGCCGATATCGCGACCGCCGGGTACAACGGCGGCGGCACGCCCAAGGTGAGCTTCTATGACCGCCTGGGCGCGTCCGGAACGACGGTCGAGGAACACGCGATCTGGCAACTGGTGGACAGCAACGGCCTGCGACCGGCAGGACTCGTGCTCTGCGTCGTCAATGCCGCCAACGGCGGCGGCGAGGCGCCGCTGAGCCAGACGTACGCCAGCGCCAACAGCATCTCCGATGGACAGGCCTGTCCCAACAGCGGTGCCCCGCCTACCGCGACGATGGTGCCCTCGTGGTACATCACGGCGAACATCACGCAGGCCCCGAACGTCGAGGCGGCCGATGCGTGCACCGGCAACCAGAGCGGTGCCGGAACCTGTTACGTGTTCACAGATCGAGGCACCTACGACTACCTCACCTCAGGGAGCGTCCCGGCGATCGACGGGACCATCAGTCCTGACGTCGACCCACACCCGCTGGAGATCCTGACTCGCAATGACAGTGCGTCCGCACCAGGTGGCGCTGACCTGCTCGTCAACTATTTCCACGCCTACATCATCAACCCCTCGAAGCCGAACGAGACCGTCAACCTGACGGCCGCCCAGGACTTCATCAACCTGCTGACGTCACCGGTGATGCAGGTCCAGATCCGAAACTATCTGGACGGCACCAGCGACTCCGGTGGCGCGCCGTTCGTCCCGGACGCATCCCCGATCCTGACCGAGTCGGGTTTGCCCAAACAGGTCAGCTACGGCTCGTCGGTCACGGTCACGGGAACGCTGACGAACGCTGAGATCGGTTATCCGGCGCTCGCGAGCAAGAAGGTCGTGATCGACGAGCTCGAGGGTGGCGTTCCGGTTGCCGTGGCAAGCGGCACGACCAACGCGACCGGGAAGTTCACGATCAAGTTCAAGCCGAAGATCAGCGGCTCCTACCAGGCCTCCACAGGTGAGATCACACAGGTCGAGAACACAACGCTGAGTCCGCAATACATCGACACGCTGTCACCGGCGGCGACCGCATCCACCTATATGGCAGTCAAGGGCACACCGGCCGCACACGCGCTCGGCTTCAAGAGGGTCTGGTTCCAGGCCAAGCAGGGCGGCAGGCGGGCTGTGTTCGTGTCCGGCACATTGAAGCCGGCGCCGGCCCTGAAGGGCGCCAAGGTCGAGCTGCTGGCGCTCTCCACCCGGGGCGGCAAGCAGCGCCGGGTCGGCGTCGCAACGATCGGGGTAGGCAAGACCGGGTTCAAGCTGAAGGCGTTACTGGCCCACGGCCGGTACCTACTACAGCTTGAGTATGTGCAGCCGCATCAGACCTCGAGCTACTCGAAGCTGAGACAGCTGACCGTAAGGTAGGCCGCGTGACCGGCCGCCTGACCATCACCGCGATCGCAATCGCCTCGGTGGCGATCGCGATCGCGGCTGGACCCGCGCTCGCCGATGACCCCGCCGCGGGCATGTCGGTGGTCGCCACGGTCTACGCGACCGGGGCCTCACCGGTCATCGACCCGACTACAGTCGGTCCGCTGGAGAACGGCTGCCCTCTCTATGAAGGACCGAGTCTCGACCAGCACGGCACCGGCGGCGCCATCGCTCCCGCCATCAACCCAGGCGCGGCCTGGTCGATCGGCACGCTGATCAGCCAGTGCCTGGCGACCCCGATTCCCCTCAGTTCGGTCACCGGTGTGACGATCCTCGGCGCCGATGGCGCGCCGCAGCTCGATACCGGTGCCCAGCTCACGCAGGCGGATCTCACCACACCGAGTGACTTCCTCGACCCCTCAGAGTCACCGGTCATCACTGACGACGGCGACGGTGTGATCTATGAGCGCCCGTGGCGGGGCGGATCCGACGCCAACGTCGACGACGTGATCACCACCAACGCCCCTGGCAGCTTCCAATTGGACGTTTACACCGGGACGCTGCTGAGCGTCACCGCGAACGCCAACGCCACCTCCGTCCCGGTCGGTCAGCCGGT
Source organism: uncultured Conexibacteraceae bacterium (assembly GCA_963844665.1). Classification (GTDB taxonomy): domain Bacteria; phylum Actinomycetota; class Thermoleophilia; order Solirubrobacterales; family Solirubrobacteraceae; genus Palsa-465. The sequence goes on along the minus strand of CAWJPB010000002.1, from coordinate 221,056 downwards.
CACGTTCACGGCGAGTGTCGCCGGCTCACCGCCGGGCTTGAGCTACATCTGGGACTTTGACGGGGGAAGCGCGGACGCCACCGGCGCGACCGTCACCGCGACGCTCCCCGAGGGCACCTACGATGTCACTGTCGAGGTAACTGACGCTGATGGGGGCGTCGGCACCGCGCAGGTTCAGGTCACTGTCGGTCCGCAGCAGCAGACCACGACGACAACCCGTATGACGACGCCCGGCCCGGTCAAGAGCCAGGGCCGTACGCCTGGAGCGCCGCCCCCCACCACTCGCCGGCGAACGGTGATCTCGCACCGGCGGGAACGCACCACCAAGGCCGTGTCGCCGGCTGGTGCTGGGTCCCCAGTTCGCCGTCAATCAAGGGGCGCCCCCGTGACGACGGTCACGTCTGCGGCTCCGAGATCGGTCCCGAAGCTGGTCGCGCAGGGTGCGAAGCCGCCGGCCAGCGGGCCGGCGGCACCGAAACCGCTCCCCGCGGGCGTTCTTGTCAGCGGACAGCTGCTCAGCGGGCCGGCGCCCAGCGCGCTCGCGGTCACGCGCGGTCAACCGAAGCCCGCCGAGGCGACGTTGGATCGTGGTCGCGGCATGAGCCCACTCGGTGTGATCGTCGCTGGATGTGCGGTGGGGCTGCTGCTCGCCCTGGGCGCAGCTCGCGAGCTCGGCTACATACGATCCGCGTCGTGAGCAGCCAAGGCATCGACAATGCGATCTTCCACGTCGCGAGCGCCCTGGAGATTCCGGTGCTCGTGGCGGCGCTGCTCGCACTCGCCGCCCTGATTTACGAGCTCGGCAGCTACCTGGTCGAGCTGCGGCGCCGCAGCCGACGGCGATTTGATCAGCTCTCTGAGAGCACCGAGCGGGCGCGGCTGGCGCTTGAGGCCGGGGACCCGAGCGCCGCTGGCGCGGCGCTCCGCAGCGTACCTCGCAGCGCAACGATGGCCTCGACGCTCAGCTTTATCGTCGCCAACGCTCGTACCGCCCGCGGTGAGCATCAGCTCAATAAGGCGCTCGCTGACTTCGACTTCGATTCGCAGCGCCGGCTCGGCCGGACACGGCTGCTGGTCAGGCTGGGTCCGGCACTCGGTCTGATGGGGACGCTGATCCCGCTGTCGCCAGCACTGACCGGGCTCGCCAGCGGTCACACCCAGACGCTCAGCCACGACCTGCGCATCGCCTTCAGCGTGACTGTCGTCGGACTCCTGGTCGGGGCGGTCGCATTCGGGATTTCGCTCTCGCGCGATCGCCTTTACGGCCAGGATCTTTCCGACCTTGAATACGTCGCCGCGATGATCAGCGATCGAGACGACGGATGATCAGCGTCACCCCCCGCGCGCGACGACACCCCGACCGAGCAGGGGATCCGCTCGACGGGCTCGTGAACCTGTTCGACCTCGGGATCGTCCTATCGGTTGCATTCCTGCTGGCAGCACTGTCCTCGCTGCATCTGCGAGCCGCTATCACCAAGCACGGGTTGCATCGACCACAACAGATCCAGATTAAGGCAGACCAGACCGTGACGCCACTTCCTCGACAGGGCGCGAAGACGATCGGCCGCGGGAGACGCGTTGGCAGCGTGTATCGGCTGGCTGACGGTCAACTCGTGTACGTCCAGAGCGCTCACGGGAGTCGTTGAGTGCACTACCTGTGGGAACAGCTGCGCGCAGCCGTGCCGCTGATCTGGTCCAGTGGCAGCGACGTACTCGCAATCACCTGGGTGACTCTCAGGGTCGCGATGGTGTCGACGGTGTGCGCGCTGGTGATCGGGCTTCCAGCGGCCATGGCGCTTGCGCTCGGACGTTTCCGGGGCCGGCGGCTGCTGCAGATCCTTGCCAACGCCAGTCTGGCGCTGCCGCCGGTGATCGTCGGCGTGATCGTCCTACTTGTGCTGCTGCCACAGAGCGCTCTGGGCGGGCTGCGAATCGAGTTCACGCTAAAAGCCATCTACATCGCACAGACGATTCTGGCGCTGCCGTACATCGTGGCGCTGGTGCCTGCCGCGATACGCGGACTGCCACCAGGGCTGCTCGGACAGGCCCGCGGGTTCGGCGCAAGTCGCATCCAGCTGTCGCTGCTGGCGCTGCGCGAGGCGCGGATCGGTGTGGTCGCAGCCGTGATCGCCGCGCTGGCCTCCGCGCTGTCGGAGGTCGCCGCCGTAATCATCGTCGGCGGCAACTTCAGCGGGCGAGATCAGACACTCGGGACCGCAATCGTCGCTCAGATCAACGATTCGGCCAGCATCCCCGGAGCGCTCAGCCTGGGGATCGTTCTGCTTGCTCTGGTCCTCGTGCTGATCGGAGTGTTTACGGTGCTGCAGCAGCGCTCAGCAACTCGACTGCGCTGGCGGGGGGCCTAGTCATGGGCTTTCTGTGGAACGAATTCAAGGCGGCAGTGCCGCTGATCTTTCATGGCGACCCGGTGTTGCTGAGTGTTATCTGGTTCACGGTTCAGGTGGCACTGATCGGCACGGGGCTCGCTGCCCTGATCGGACTGCCCATCGCGTTGAGTATCGGGCTCGGACACTTCCGCGGACGTGCCGTGTTGCAGTGGCTGGCAAATGTCGGCCTAGCGCTGCCACCGGTTCTGGCCGGCCTGTTCCTGTACGTGTTGTTCGCGCCGTCGGCTCCGTTGGGGGCGCTGCACCTGACCTGGACACGGACCTCCGTGTTCATTGCTCAGACCCTGCTGGCGATCCCGTACGTGGTGGCGCTCGCAGCCGCGGCCATTCAGAGCCTGCCGCCGGGACTGCTGAGCCAGGCGAGGGCGCTGGGGGCCGGGCGCATTCAGGTCGCCGTTCTGGCGCTGCGGGAGGCACGCGTCGGTGTGGTGGCAGCCGTGATTGCGGCGATGGGCGCCACCCTGGCCGAGGTCGGCGCGATCGTCGTTGTCGGCGGCAACATCTACGGCTACGACCAGACACTCGCGAGCGCCGCGCTGTTCGATGCGGGCGCGGCTCGTTACGCGGAGGCAATCGCGAGCGGGATCGTGTTGCTCGGGCTCGTCCTGATTCTGATGGGTGGCGCCGGTGTGCTGCAGGAGCGTCGTGACTGGCGCTGAGAGCGCCAGCGCGCTGCTCTCGGCGCGTGGCTTGAGCGTCTTCCGCGGTGAACGGCAGGTGGTCAGGGGGGTGAGCCTCGAGCTCGCGGCCGGCGAGGTTGTCGCCTTGCTCGGCCCGAACGGGGCCGGCAAGAGCACGCTGCTTGATGCCCTATCCGGAGGTCTCGAGCCATCGACCGGCGGAGTTGATCTGCGGGGGCGTGTGGCCGTCGCGATGCAGTCCCCGGACCTGGCGCGGCGCACCGTGCTGGCCAATGTCGAGCTGGCACTCGGCTGGTGGGGCATGCCCCGCGGACCCGATCGGCGGGCTCGGGCATGGGCTGCGCTCGAGCTGATGGGGGTTTCACATCTCGCCGCCCGTCCGGCCCTGTCGATCTCCGGAGGGGAGCGTCGGCGGGTTCACATCGCCCGGGCCCTGGCTGTAGAGCCTGACGTACTGCTGCTGGACGAGCCCTTCGCCGGGCTCGACGGCGAGGCTCGCGCGCGACTGCTCGAAGACTCCGTCCTGGCGCTGCGGGAGCCCGAGCGCGCGACGCTGGTTGTTGTTCATGATCGCGCTGAGGCCTGGGCGCTGGCAGACCGGATACTCATCCTGATGGACGGAGTACTGGTCGCCGAAGGCTCCCCGCGCAAGCTCCTAGGATCGCCCCCCACCGCCACGGTCGCACGGTTCCTCGGCTTCGACGGTGAACTGCGGCAGGGTGGTTCGGTCTTGCTGACCCGGCCTGCCCACGTGCGGTTGGATCCAACCGGGCCGTTGCACGCGACGGTTGCACGTGCGATCCCGCTCGAGGACGGTGTGCGGCTCGAACTGGACCTCTCCGGCGACGGGTTCCTCTACGCGGTCGCGCCGTGGCCTCCACCCGAGCTCGGGAGCACGATCGGCATCCGGATCGACGGCGGTGTGCGGTTCCAGAGCTGATGCGGACGGCTATACTCGCGCACTCACGCGGCTGTAGCTCAGTTGGCTAGAGCGTCTGCTTGCCATGCAGAAGGTCGAGAGTTCGAGTCTCTTCAGCCGCTTCATCGAGAACCATCGGTTTTCCGGGGGTTTTTCGTTTTGTACGGGCGGGCTTGGAAGGCCGGATCCTGCGGTGTTACCACTCGGCGCCACCAAACTCGGTTCCTCGGTGACAACCTGCATACCTGCACGACAGGTGACAACGCGTTCCAGTCGAAAGGAATGCCATGGACGCGCGAGTCATGGCGCTGCTCGACGAGCTACACCGCTACGGCGTCGAGCATGACGCGGAGAAGCCAGATCGACTGGATCGACTCCGCAACCTTGAGCCGGACAGCGCTCAGCTGCTCGCTGTTCTCGTCAGGGCGACCGGAGCGCGGAACCTGCTCGAGATCGGCACCTCCAACGGCTACTCGACTGTCTGGCTCGCGGACGCGGTTCGCGCGACCGGCGGGAAGCTCATGAGCGTCGAGACGGACTCGGCGCGAAGTGGCCAAGCCTCAGCCAACCTCATTCAGGCCGGCCTGGAGACATACGCTGACCTCCGCGTGCAGGATGCCGCGGACACGCTCCACGCGTCGGCGGACCAGCAATGGGACATGATCTTCCTCGATGCCGAACGCCCCTCGTACATCGCTTACTGGGAGGACCTCAGGCGCACATTGAAGCCCGGTGGACTGCTCGTCGTCGACAACGTCCTCTCCCACGCCGATCAGGTCGAGGCCTTCCGCACCCTGGTGCGCGACACCCGGGGTGTCTTTGAGGCCGTCGTCCCGACGGGTGCTGGGATGCTGCTTGTTGTCAAGGACCCCGGTTACCAGAAAGAATTCAGGCATCCAGCAGTCTGAATACCGGATGGTCGGGTGCGATGCGACGTAGCTCCTCCTCGGAGGATTCCGGCCCGACGCCGTCAAAGAACACGCCGACCTCGACCTTCCACTTCTTCAAATAGGCCCGGAGAACCGGGGGCGCGTCGGTCTCAGCCAGTTCGACCGCCCGGAAGGATTGGGTTCGTCGGCCGACGCGCAGGCTGCCCTCACCGCTGACACGGAGGTTTTTGACCCACTGTGTCTGCCCCCGAGGCGCGACGAGGTACTCGGCGCCTTCGTGCTTTAGGAGGTTGACAGGGGTCTGTCGCCATTCACCGGATTTGCGGCCCCGGACCTCGAGCACGCGGGACCCCCACACGCTCACCCCTGCGCGCGTGAACGCGGCCACGAGTCGGTTGAACACGTTGGTCGTGAACCAGCCAGGCGCCTGATAGTGCTCGGTCACGTGATCCATTCTGGCACCAGCATGTGCGCGCGGGCCAAGCGACCACAGAGCGAACAGTCGCGGAGGCGTTCAGGGAGTGGAGAAGCTAGGGTGTCGCTCGCCGGTGCGGTGTTGGCTGAGATGAGGTGGTACGAGTGACGGCGGTTGTACAGGCTGAGTCGTTGACTAAGCGCTTTGGTGAGGTTTCGGCGGTCACCGATCTGTCGTTTGTGCTTGAGGCCGGGACGATTACTGGCTTTCTTGGACCCAACGGCGCGGGCAAGACGACGACGCTCAGGATGGTTTTGGGGCTGGCGGCGCCAACGAGCGGGCGGGCGCTGGTATTCGACCGTCCTTACCACGAGCTCGAGCGTCCCTCGCTGCGTATCGGCGCGGTGCTTGAGGCGACCGATTTTCATCCTGGACGGTCGGGGCGTGATCATCTGCGGATGCTCGGGCGCGCTGTCGATGTCCCGGATTCGCGCGCGGATCAGGTCTTGAGCCTGGTGGAGCTTGGCCAGGCGGCAGGTCGGCGCGTGAAGGGGTATTCGCTGGGGATGCGGCAGCGGCTCGGACTCGCCGCCGCTCTGCTTGGTGATCCCGAGCTGCTGATTCTCGATGAGCCCGCGAACGGGCTTGATCCGGAGGGCGTACGTTGGCTGCGGGACTTCCTACGACGACTGGCCTCCGAGGGCCGCACCGTCCTCGTCTCGAGCCATGTGCTCGCAGAGGTCGCCCAAACCGTCGATCAGGTGCTGATCATCAGCCGTGGCCGCCTCGTGGTCGAGTCCTCCCTTGCGGAGCTGACCGCGCGCGCTGGCGGCGCCGTCCGAGTTCGGAGCGCCAACCCAGAGCGGCTGGCGGCTGCACTACAGGACAACGAGCTCCAGGTGACAAGCGGGACGGATCGTGCGCTGCTTGTACAGGGAGCGTCGAGCGAACGGGTCGGCGAGATCGCATTCGCCGCCGGCGTGCCGGTCCATGAACTTCTGACCGACGGCGGCTCGCTTGAGGAGATCTTCCTCGAACTGACCTCTGAGGCGCCGGCATGATCTCGCAGATCAGGGCAGAGCTGCTCAAGATCCGATCCACCCGGACCACGATCGGGCTGCTTCTCGGGATGATCGCGCTGATTCTGCTGTTCACGCTGCTGACCGGGCTGCTCACCCATCCCCCCGGGCTTATGGGCAAGGAGAACCAGCGTCAACTGCTTAGCATCGGCAGCCTCGCCGGTGTGTTCTCAGCGCTCGCGGGGGTATTGCTGGTCACCAGCGAGTACCGCTACGGCACGATCCGCCCCACGATCCTGTTCAACCCGGCGCGCTCGCAGGTTCTGACCGCCAAGATCGTCGCCGGCATGCTCGCCGGAATCGTCTTCGGAGTCATCGGGGAGGGGATCGGCTGGGCGATCGGCTATGTGATCCTCGACGGGCGAGGCATCACGATCGTGCTCAATACCAGTGACGTCCTGCTGCTCGGGCTCGGAGGGCTGGCCGGCGTGGCGTTGTGGGGAGCGATCGGCACAGCCCTGGGCACGATCATCCGCAACCAGGTCGGGGCCGTCATCACTCTGCTCGCCTGGGGCTTCGTCGTCGACAACCTCCTGTTCGGCCTTGTTCCGTCAGTAGGGCGCTACACCCCGACACGCGCGTCGGACGCGCTCACGGGCCTCACGACGCGGCACCTGCTCTCGCCGGGCGCCGGAGCGATCGTCCTGATCGCCTGGGCTGTGCTGCTCGGCGCCATCGGCATAGGCCTAACCGGCCGGCGCGACATCAACTGACGCTCAGGCAGACCCGTATCATCCGAGCCCGCCGGTCAGCGGCGCGACAGGCACTGGGAAGTAGCTGTCGGAGAGGTGAACGGTCGCTGTTCCATTGACCGGTATGGTCGCCGTGCGGCGCCGGGTTGTGACCGCGTTCACGGTGGTTGTGCGGCCGGCGGCTGTCTCGGTGACGATGCAGCGGGCTCCGGGCGGAAGGTTTGGGAACACACGAGACACCGAACCGGGACCGGTGTGGGCCGGGATCAGGAACGCAAACGCGTGTAGCGGGCCGCCGCAGGCAACGTCTATGGCGATGGGGCCTTGCCGTCCGGCGTCCGGGCCCGCGATCGTCTTGGTCACCCTCAGCGCCCCAGACGGCCTCGTGATCACGTCCGGGTCTAGCCCGGAGGGACGCTGGTAGTAGACGTCCATCATGTTCACTGGGACCACCTTGCCTGCCGAGATGGTCACGCTCTGGCCGCTGCCGGCGACATTCGTCGCGACCGTGTCGGTGGTCCCGTCACCGGTCTCCGTGACGGTGCAGGCCGAGTGCGCCGGGATGTCTTTGTAGCTGTGCGAGACGCTGCCCGCCGGGCTATTTGCATGGATTACCAGCGGCGCCAAGGTGCTGCCGTTGCAGACGACATGGATGGTCACCTGTCCCTGGTGGCCGGCGAGCGGGCCGGCGATCGTTTTGGTGACCAGCAGCGACCCGGAGCCCGGATTGGGGGCGGGGACGGTGACGTGGTGGTAGCTATCTGTGACATCCACGTGGTGGCGGCCACCGGCAGGGATGGTCACCACCTGCCCGTCACCGGTCACCACAACATCCGTGCCTGTGACGCTGCCGTTGATTGTTTCGATGGCGGCGCAAACTGTCCCGGCCGGGATGTTCCCGTAGGTGCGTGACCTAGCACCGGCGGGCGCACCCGCATCGATCACGAAGTCGGGTCTGACGGTGCCGTCATCACAGACCGGATGGATGACTATCCGGCCCTGCAAGCCGGCGGCCGGACCGGCGATCGTCTTCGTCACGACCAGCGAGCCGGGATCAAGGAACTCGGCTGTGGCCTGCACAGTGGTTGTCAGCTGGGCGGTATCGGCGAGCACGAGTTCCTGGTAGTCGTCGAGTAAGGCGTTCCCGTCGTAGAGGTAGACGCTGCCGGTGGGAACGCTGGCCGTCGCGGTGGCCTGGAGTTCGGCGATGCTGGGACCCGTGGAGCGCATCCAGATCTTCTGTCCCGACGCAACCGTTGCCCCGTTGGCGATCGGAGCCGTACCCGCTGAGTTGGAGAACATATCGCCGCCCGTCGCCGTGACGGTGGCTTCCAGAGCGATCCGGAAGCGACGGTGGCCGCGCACGCGGTTGTTTGTGTTGAGGGTGAACGGTCCGACCACGCCGCCGGCGGAACCACTCTGATGCGGCGGATCGATGCTCAGGCTGGGCGGTGTTTCGATCAACGGCCCCTGAGCTTTGACGTGGTTGACGATCTCGATCGCGCCGTTTCGCACCTTGGTGTTGCTGGTGGTGCTGACCACATAGCCGTCGCTGAAGTACCAGATGGCCGCCTGCACGGCGGCGGCCCTGTCGTACTCGGGGAGCGAGGCGGGCTCTCCGGTAGCTGGGTAGTAGTCGTTCAGCACCCTGGCCACATAACCCATGTTCGGGACATTGGCAGCGTCCCAGGTGCCGTGGCTGTAACCGATCCCCTGTCTCGTGTAGGCCGAAACGTTTATGCAGTACAGCTTGAGTTGCTCGCGGCTGCCGGTCGGCCTGCCGTAGAGGATCTCGGCCGTGGCGTCCAGACGGGTGAAACCGGTGGTCGGATTGGTCAGCGGGTAGTCCTCGGTGACCGGATCGAACGGGTTGTCGGGACTTGGGACAAAACCGTTGACCGCCCGACCCGGTCCTCCTCCCGATACCACCAACTCGGTGTTGCTGCCCCGCGCCGGATGCGCCGGCGGCGCTCCCTGGTGGAAGACGGCGTCGCTGGAAGCGGCATTCAGCAGAAGCAACGCAAGCGCCAAAGCCAGACCGGACAGCAGGCGCCATTTGCGGCCAGCCATGGACACACAGTAACGCACACCGGTGGCACACGACCGAGTTGCGCACCTCCGCTCTCGATGCCCTGGTTCGCTTGCCCGGAGATCTTCCGCGGAACATAGGAGTCGTCGATGGCGGAGGACCCGCATCGTCACCCAGATCGGATGATGCTCTCGAGAAGCTCCGCCCGGAGCATTCCACCAGCCCCGAAAGCCTTCGCCTCAAAGGACGAACCATGACAACTGCCGTTGGCGCGCGCTCAGGACCGAGCGGCCAGACCGATCAAACGACAGGCTCTGCCGTTGCAGATGTGTTCGTCGTATTCGGCATCTCCGGCGACCTCGCCAAGGTGATGACGTTTCACTCGCTTTACCGACTTGAACAGCGAGGGCTGCTGAGCTGCCCGATCGTCGGAGTGGCCGTGGACGACTGGTCGGTTGAGGACCTGCGTGACCACGCACGCGCCGCGATCGAGGGATGCGGTGAGACGATTGATGACGAGGTGTTCAACCGCTTCGCTGACAGGCTCTCCTACGTGAGCGGCGACTTCGCCGACAGCGGAACTTATCAACGGGTCGCGCGCGCCGTCGGCGACGTGCGGACGCCCGTTTTCTACCTCGAGATCCCGCCGTTTCTGTTCGGCACCGTGATCAAGGGACTCACAGAGGCCGGGCTCACGAAAACAGGGCGCGTCGTCGTCGAGAAGCCATTCGGACACGACCTCGCGTCGGCGCGGGCGCTAGCCGAGGAGATTCATCAATACATCGACGAGTCTCAGCTCTACCGGATCGATCACTTCCTGGGAAAGATGGGGCTGGGCGAGATTCTCTATCTGCGGTTCGCCAACGCCGTCTTCGAGCCCATCTGGAACCGCAACCACGTCTCCAGCATCCAGATCACCATGGCCGAGAGCTTCGGCGTGGAGGACCGCGGTCACTTCTACGACCCGGTTGGGGCGCTGCGCGACGTCGTCGTAAACCACATCATGCAGGTGGTCGCCGCGGCAGCCATGGAGGTCCCTTCATCGACGGACTCAGATGTCCTCAAAGACGCGCTGGTCTCGGTCTATCGCGCCATCCCCGCGGCTGATCCCGCACGCTACGTTCGGGGGCAGTACGACGGCTACCGGACGATCGACGGGGTTGCCCCGGACTCGACCACTGAGACGTACGCGGCGCTCGAGCTGCAGATAGACAATTGGCGCTGGGAGGGCGTGCCGATCTTCATCCGCACTGGAAAGTGCCTGCCGGTCACCCAGACCGAGCTTCGCGTGGTGTTCAGGCGACCCCCCAGGCTCAGATTCGCCGGCTGGTCGCGCGATCCTGAGCCAAGCCAGCTCGTGGTGAAGCTCGATCCGTCGACCGGTGTTCGTCTTGCTGTCGAGGCGCAGCGTCACGAAACGGTCGAGCCGGAACAGATCCATCTCGACATGGAATTTGCTCAAGAAGGCGGAGAGGGCCCGACCCCCTACGAGGTGCTGCTTCACGCCGCCCTCATCGGAGACAGCAAACGGTTCACGCGTCAGGACGGCGTGGAGGAATGCTGGCGGTTGATGGCCCCGTTGCTCGAACATCCGCCACCGGTTCACCCATACGCGAAGGGCTCGTGGGGACCGGAGGAAGCGCAGCAGATCCTTGCCGGCCGCGGCCGCTGGCACGACCCATGGGTGGTGTCATGAGCTCGACCAGGGCCAGAAAGGGCGCCGAGCAAGACGGGCAACCGGTCGTCGAAAGCAAGCCACCCAAGACGCAGCCGAAGAGCGCAGCAGCGCCTTCGCCGTTCACGCCGATCGCGGATTACGCATTCCTATCGGACTGCCACACCGGGGCATTGGTTGCGCCCGACGGCGCAATCGACTGGCTGTGCGTTCCACGGTTCGATTCACCCAGCGTGTTCGGTGCGCTGCTCGATCGCGGGGCCGGCACCTTCCGCCTCGGACCGTTCGGGGTCAATGTGCCGAGCGGGCGCGCCTACGAACCTGGAACCAACACCCTTACCACCGCTTGGAAGGCGCCCTCAGGCTGGGCGATGGTGCATGAAGCTCTGACGATGGGGCCCCGGCGCGGCGAGGATACGACCACGCCTCACACGCGTCCCCCGACCGACGAGGACGCCTACCACGTGCTGGTCCGGACCGTCAAATGCACCACCGGGAGCGTGGAGGTCGAGCTCGTGTGCGAGCCCGGGTTCGAGTACGGCAGCGTCATGGCGGACTGGTCACTGACCCCGGATCGGCATTCGGCTGTGGCATCCGGTGCCGGGCAGACGATGCGACTGCAGACCGACATGCTCCTGGGTGTCGAGGCCAATCATGTCCGTGCACGGCACGTGCTGCATGAGGGCGAGGAACTGTTCTGTGCGCTCTCATGGGATGAGAACGCACCGGTGCCAACCACGTTCGAGGAGGCGAATGAACAGCTCGCCACAACGACGAGGTTCTGGCGCAACTGGCTTGCTCGGGCCCGTATTCCCGACCATGAGTTTCGTCCGCTGATTCAGCGCTCGGCGCTGGCGATCAAGGGCCTCACCTACATGCCGACCGGCGCTACTGTCGCCGCGCTGACAACCTCACTGCCGGAGACGCCCGGTGGGGAGCGCAATTGGGACTACCGCTACACCTGGGTGCGCGACTCGACGTTCACACTCCAGGCACTGCACTACCTCGACCTCGATTGGGAGGCGAACGAGTTCATGCAGTTCATCGCCGACCTGGACCGAAACGAAGACGGTGGCCTGCAGATCATGTACGGCATCGACGGCCGCAGGGACCTGACGGAGTCGTTCCTCGACGATCTCAGCGGCTACGCCGGCGCGCGCCCGGTCCGGATCGGTAACGGCGCCTTCGATCAGCGCCAGAACGACGTGTACGGCGCGGCGCTCGATTCCGTCCTGTTACACACCCGCCGGAGCCAGCGTCTTCCAAGGCGGCTGTGGCCGCTCATCCAGGCGCAGGCGGAGTGCGCCAAATCGGTCTGGCGCAATCCGGACCAGGGTATCTGGGAAGCACGCGGCAAGCCCAAGCACTACGTGTCCTCGAAGCTGATGTGCTGGGTCGCGATGGATCGCGCGGCCAAGCTTGCGACGATCCGCGGCGAGGATGCTTTGGCCGCCGAATGGGGCGAGATCGCGACCGAGATCAAGGCCGACATTCTCGAGAACGGCGTCGACAAGCGCGGGGTTCTGGTCCAGTACTACGGCACCGACTCCCTGGATGCGTCGACGTTGTTGGCCGCGATCTTCGGCTTCCTTCCGGCGGACGACCCTCGCCTGCACTCAAGTGTGCTTGCGATCGCCGATGAGCTCACTGAAAACGGCTTCGTCCTGCGCTACCGAACTGAAGAGACCGACGATGGGCTCTCCGGGAAAGAGGGGACGTTCGTGATCTGCTCGTTCTGGCTCGTCTCGGCTCTGGCGATCATCGGCGAGATGCAGCGCGCCCGCGATCTGATGACCAAGCTGGCGAAGGTCGCGTCGCAGCTCGGTCTGTACGCGGAGGAGTTCGACGTGGACACTGGAAGGCACCTGGGCAACTTCCCGCAGGCGTTCTCGCATCTGGCTCTGGTTGAGGCGGCCGGCCGAATCATTTTGACGGAGCGAATCCAGGAGCTGCTCGGATGACCGACTACGACGTGATCGTGATAGGCAGTGGCGCCGGAGGCGGAACGCTGGTCAGGCACCTGGCGCCATCAGGCAAGAGGATCCTGCTGCTCGAGCGCGGCGACTGGCTAACGCGCGAACCGCAGAACTGGCAGGCCCAGGAGGTATTCGTCGACGGCCGCTACATGTCGGACGACACGTGGTACTACGGAAACGGCGAGCCGTTCCAGCCGCAGGTCCATTACTTCGTCGGCGGCGCGACCAAGCTGTATGGCGCGGCTCTCTACCGACTGCGCGAGAAGGACTTCGGCGAACTGCGGCACCACGACGGGATCTCACCGGCTTGGCCGATCGCCTATGAGGACATGGAGCCGTATTACACGCGTGCGGAGCAGCTTTACCAGGTGCACGGCTCACGCGGCGAGGACCCAACCGAGCCGCCTGCGAGCTCGCCCTATCCTCATCCGGCGGTCTCGCATGAGCCGCGGATTCAGCAGCTTGCCGATGACCTCGCCCGGGAGGGCCTGCATCCCTTCCACGCGCCGTGCGGGGTCCTGCTCGATGAGTCAAACATGCCTTACAGTAAATGTGTCCGCTGCGATAACTGCGACGGCTTTCCATGCCTGGTGCACGCCAAGTCCGATGCCGAGACGATCGCGGTCAGGCCTGCGCTCGAGTATCCGAATGTGACCCTGCTCACCGGTGCTATGGCGGTGAAGCTCGAGTGCAACCCCGCCGGCACGGTGGTGACAGGCGTCGTCGTCGAACAGTGCGGCGAGCGCAGCACGTTCGGAGCAGACATCGTGGTCGTCTCGTGTGGGGCGGCGAATAGCGCCAAGCTGCTGCTCACATCCGCCTGCGACAAGCATCCCAACGGGCTGGCCAACGGCTCCGATCAGGTCGGCCGCAATTACATGTTCCACAACAGCCAGGCGGTGCTCGCGCTCTCGCGTGAACCGAATCCGACGGTCTTCCAGAAGACTCTCGGGCTGAACGACTTCTACTTCTCGGGCGGCGAGGACCACGACTTTCCGCTCGGCAACATCCAGATGGTCGGGAAGTCCCAAGCGCCGATGTTCAGGGGCGAGAAGCCCGGCGAGACCCGATTCGCTCCCACGTGGTCCCTGAACGACGTTGCGCGGCACGCTGTCGACTTCTGGCTCTCGACTGAGGATCTGCCGTCGCCTGAGAACCGCATCACACTCGCTGCTGACGGCAACGTCACGATCAGCTACAAGGCGAGTAACGACGAGCCCAAGCGCTTGCTATATGAGCGGCTCAAATCGATGCTGGCAAACCTCGGGATGCACCATGGACACCTGCTTCCCCACCACGCATATCTCAAGAACGAGATCCCGGTGGCCGGCGTCGCGCACCAGGCCGGCACCTGTCGATTCGGCGCCGACCCGGAAACCTCGGTGTTGAACACGGACTGCCGGGCGCACGAGCTCGACAACCTGTACGTCGTGGACACGAGCTGCTTTCCGAGCATCGGGGCGGTGAACCCGGCGCTGACTGCAATGGCAAACGCACTCCGCGTAGGTGATCACCTGATGGAGCGTCTGGACGCCCAGGATCCAACTCGGGACGCGGTGGATGTCCGATAGCGGCATGAGCGCGCAACGCCGGCGGGTTGTGATCATCGGTGGTGGGTTCGGTGGCCTCGAGGCTGCATATGGACTGAGGAAGGCCGACGTCGACATCACCCTGATCGACCGCAATAACCATCACCTGTTCCAGCCCCTCATCTATCAGGTGGCCGCGGGCGGCCTGTCCGACGGCGACGTTGCCACACCGATCCGATGGGTCCTCAGACATCAGGCGAACACAAACGTCTTGATGGCGGCTGTCACAGACGTCGACGTAGAGAACCGCCGAGTCATCCTCGACCGGGGCGAGCACATCGAGTACGACAGTCTGATCGTCGCCTGCGGGGGCGCGACGTCATATTTCGGCCACGACGAATGGCAGGCGGTCACCTCAGCCCTGAAGACGATCGAGGACGCCCTGAATCTCCGCGATCGCATCTTCATGGCGTTTGAGCAAGCCGAACTGGCAGCTGACCCTGCACTCAGAGACGAGTGGTTGACGTTCGTTGTCGTCGGGGGCGGCCCGACCGGCGTCGAGATCTCGGGCCAGATCGGGATCCTCGCCCGCCACGCGATGAAGGATGATTTCAGGCGCATTGATCCGGGCAATACCCGTGTGATCCTTCTCGACGCAGGCGACCGCCTCGTCTCTGCGTTCAGCGAGAAGACATCCGCAGTGACCGCCAAGGAGCTCACCGAGCTCGGTGTCACCGTACGTGAACACGCGATGGTCACAGACATCGATGCGCAGAGCGTCACGGTCAAGATCGGCGATAAGACCGAGCAGATCAGAGCGCGCACAGTGGTCTGGGCTGCCGGCGTTCAGACTGCGGAGGTCGCCCGGGTCGTTGCCAAGGCGGCGGGTGTTGACACAGACCGTGGTGGACGCATCCCGGTGGATCCGGGTCTGACAGTGCCGGGACACCCGGAGATATCTGTGATCGGAGACGCGGCAAGCCTGGCAGGACCCGACGGCAAGCCGCTGCCAGGGCTGGCGACCGTCGCGATCCAGCAGGCCCGCCACGTGGCGGGTGCCATCCGCAGCGGTCAACCGGGCGCGACCACGCCGTTCAAGTACTTCGACAAGGGTGCGCTGGCGGTGGTTGGTCGCGGCAGGGCGGTGTGCGAGGTCAGAGGCCATCGGCTTCACGGATGGATTGCGTTCCTGATGTATGCGTTCGTACACCTGTACTACCTCAGCGGCGTCGGCGGCCGGCGCGTGAAGGTTCTCTTCACCGCCATAGGTGGTTTGGCGGGCGCTCGCGAGAGCCGCGTCATTCGGGGCGAGCTTCTGGATGCCGACATTCCGGTGACGACGGGTTCCGTCGACCCGTGACACCCCAGGTGGCGCTGCAATGGCGAACGACCTAGCACGCTGGCAGTTCGCGACGACGAGCATCTATCACTTCTTCTTCGTCCCGGTGACCATCGGGCTCGCATTCCTGGTCGCGGTTCTCCAGACGGCCTGGTATCGCACCGATAATCCCGAGTACAAGCGGATGACACGCTTCTTCGGAACGCTGCTGCTGATCAATGTCGCGGTCGGGGTCGTGACAGGCCTGGTGCAGGAGTTCGAGTTCGGGATGAACTGGGCCACGTACTCGCGGTTCGTCGGTGGAGTCTTTGGTGCGCCGCTCGCGATGGAAGGGCTGGCCGCGTTCTTTCTCGAGTCGACCTTCCTCGGTCTGTGGCTGTTTGGCTGGGATCACCTACCCAAGCGGGTGCACCTCGCGTGCATCTGGGCCGTCTCCGTCGGTTCGATGCTGTCTGCGCTGTTCATCCTCGTCGCGAACTCGTGGATGCAGCACCCCGTTGGCTACAAGCTCAATCACGCCGGCCAGGCGGTGCTTACCAATGTATGGGCGCTTTTTGTCAACCCGACCTTCATTTGGGGCTATGCACACGTGATCCTCGCATCGCTCGTCACCGGATGTTTGATCATGCTTGCCGTATCAGCCTGGTATCTGCGCCGTGGCGCCCACGTCGAGGCCTTCCGTCGCACTGCCAAGGTCGCCCTCTGCGTTCTGATCCCAGCGATCGCAATCCAAATATCAGTCGGCAACAAGCTTGGCCAGGTCGAGGAGACCTACCAACCGATGAAGATCGCGGCGGCTGAGGCGCAATGGCAGAACTGCCAGCCATGCTCGTTCTCCGCGTTCCAGGTCGGCGGCGGGGCTGGCGACAAGACGCCAACGAAGATCATCGCCATACCGCATCTGTTGTCCGTCCTCGGAACCGGCACGTGGAACGGGGGCATCACCGGCCTCAACCAACTCCAGGCCGAGTACCGGGCGAAGTACGGTCCCGGCAACTATGTGCCGAACGTCTTCATCCAGTTCTGGTCGATGCGGGTGATGGCCTATCTGGGAAGTCTGGTGCTGCTGTTTGCTCTATGGGGCGGATGGCTGCTGCAGACCGGAAGGCTGGTCAAATCCAGACTCTTCCTGACGTTATCGATCTGGGCGGTGGTCACACCGTTCCTGATGAATACAGCGGGATGGCTGCTGACTGAGAGTGGACGTCAGCCATGGATCGTCCAGGGTCTCCAGAAGACAGTCAACGCCAACTCAGCGTCGGTCAGCGCAACGGACATCTGGATAAGCCTGAGTGCTTTCGTGGCGGCGTACATCGTCCTGGGCGCCGCTGACCTCGTGCTGATGCTCCGATACTCGCGCCGGGGTCTCGCCGAGGCATACGCCGAGACCGGCGATGCCGAGAATGGTCCATCCGTGCCCGCCCTCACCTACTGACACCATGCAGCTTCACACTATCTGGTTCGTAATCATCGCCATCTTCTGGGTCGGCTTCTTCGTACTTGAGGGATTCGACTTCGGTGTCGGCGTCCTGCACACGCTGATCGGTTCCAACGAGACCGAGCGCCGAGTCGTGATCAACACGATCGGCCCGTGGTGGGATGGCAACGAGGTGTGGTTGGTTGTCGCGGGAGCAGCACTGTTCGCGGCCTTCCCGATCTGGTACGCAACGATGTTCTCGGCGCTCTACCTACCGCTCGTGCTGATCCTGCTCGGGTTGTTCGCACGCGGCGTCTCACTCGAGTACCGCAGCAAGCGCGACAGCGTCGGCTGGCGGCGCGGTTGGATGCTTGCGCTCACGATCGGCAGCGCGATCGTGCCGCTGCTGCTCGGAGTCGCGCTGGGCGATCTCCTGCACGGACTGCGTATCAATCAGAGCCACGATTTCACCGGCAGCTTCGTCGATCTCCTGACCGGTTATGGGTTGATGACCGGGGTGACCCTTCTGACCTTGTGCCTCCTACACGGCGCGACGTTCGTCGCATTGCGGACGACTGACCAGCTTCGCGAGCGGGCTCGAGCCGTGGCCCGACTGATCGGCCTGGTCGCAATATTCGTGGAAATCGGCTGGGTGGCGTGGACCCTGGTGGTGATAGGCGGCGACACGGTGCCACAGCCCACACAGATCCTGGCCGTCATTGCCGTGATTTTTGCCCAGAGACTGGCTGGAACCAACAGCGACGGCTGGGCATTCGTCTCCTCCGGCGTGGCGATCGCAGCGACCGTCGGGCAGCTGTTCATCGCGCTCTACCCGAATGTCATGGTCTCGAGTACGAACCACGCGTTCAATCTCACCGTGAATAACGCCGCCGCCGGCCACTATTCACTGATCGTGATGACAGTTGCAGCCGCCTTGTTCATGCCGTTCGTCCTGCTCTACCAGGCGTGGTCGTTCTACGTCTTTCGCCGTCGCCTGACGGCTCCACCACCCACCCCGCCGGCTTAGGTACAAGCAGTGCCAGCGCTCGACCAACGCCTGGTTCGTCGGACAAAATCAGTCCGGCCACTGCTCGTCCTCGACACCGCGCTCGGGATCGGCATGGCCCTTGCCGTCCTGTCGCAGGCGAGCGTTCTGGCGTTGATCATCGCTCGCGGCTTCAACGGTGTCCGACTGAGCAGCCTCGAACCGTATCTGGCGATCCTGGTGCTGTTATTCGCGGTCCGCGGCCTGCTGGCCTGGGGAATGGAGGTCGCCGGACGCCGGGCCGCATGGAGTGTCCTTTCGGAGCTTCGGCTGGAGCTGATCGAGCAGCGACTGCACCCGCAAGCAAAGGTCGCCGCCAGCGCAGAGGGGGCTGAGCTCGCGTCAGTCGCGGTCCAGGGCGTCGAGAGCCTTGAGGGTTACCTGGCACGCTACCTCCCCCAGCTCGTGCTCGCGAGCATCGTTCCGCTGCTGGTCGTTGCGTGGGTAGCGGTGATCGACCCGGTGTCAGGGCTCATCATGCTGCTCACGCTGCCGCTCGTGCCCGTCTTCATGTGGCTGATCGGCTGCTATACCGCCGACCGAACACGTGAGCGCTGGGAGGCATTGCGAGACCTCTCGATCCACTATTTGGACGTGGTGCGTGGCCTCCCCACGCTTCGAGCCTACGGCCGGGCCAAAGCCGAAGCGTCTCAGATCGGCGCCGTCAGCGAGCGCTACCGCCGTACGACCATGGAGACCCTGCGAATCAGCTTTCTTTCAGGGTCCGTACTCGAAATGGCGGCGACGCTTGGAGTCGCTGTCATTGCCGTCGACGCGGGGCTCCGGATGGTCGCCGGCCACCTCGGCCTGCAGACTGGCCTGACCGTTCTGATCCTCGCACCCGAGCTCTATCTGCCATTTCGTCGTCTGGGAGCGGAATATCATGCGAGCGCAGACGGGCTCGCAGTCGCAGACCGGATGTTCGGACTCCTCGACGCATCGGCGGGTTCTGTCACTGAACGACCGGAGGTGGCGCCCGAGCCTTCGCGTGCCGCGATCCGGTTCGAGTCCGTGTCGTTTGCATATCCGACACGCGAGATTCCGGTTCTGGAGGATCTCTCGCTCGAGCTGTTGCCTGGCGAGACCGTTGCACTGGTTGGGGAGAGTGGATCGGGTAAGAGCACGATTGCGGCGCTGTTGCTCTGCCTGTTGGAGCCGACCGCCGGGCGCATCTGCGTCGACGACTCCGACCTCACACGATGCGATCCAGCCAGCTGGCGACGCCAGATCGCGTGGGTGCCTCAACACCCGACCATGTTCCGGGGCACGGTGGCAGAGAACCTCCGGCTCGGGAATCATGAGGCCTCAACGGAGCAGATTCGGCACGCAGCGAGGCTTGCCGGGGCCGATGACTTCATCTGCGCGCTTGCGAAGGGCTACGGAACGTTCATCGGTGACGGCGCCAGGTCCCTCTCGCCGGGAGAACGTAGGCGGATCGGGCTGGCGCGCGCCTTCTTGCGTGATGCGCCTCTTGTCATCCTCGACGAGCCGACCGCCGATCTTGACCCGTTAAACGTGTCGATCGTCTCAGATGCCGTGCGCCGCATGCAGGACGGCCGAACGTTGCTCGTGATCGCCCACCGTCCCGAGCTGGTCCAGTATGCGGATCGCGTGGTCCGGGTCACCCAGGGTCACGCCGTGCCAGACACCGCAAGCCTGGTGGCATGGGGATGATTGCGCGCGAGGTATTCGAATTGGCCAGGGCTCCCCGAGGCCGGCTGATCGGAGCTTCGATCCTCGGCGCGCTGACGGTGCTGTTCGGCGTCGGGCTGACGGCCAGCGCCGGTTACCTGATCTCACGAGCCGCCGAGCGTCCCGCGGTCCTGTCACTGATGGTGGCGATCGTCGCTGTTCAGTTCTTCGGGCTGGGCCGCCCGGTGGCGCGCTACGCAGAGCGGCTTGCGTCGCACGACCTGGCGCTGCGAGTGCTCGGCGGGGTTCGGACCCGCGTGTATGACCGAATCGAGCCGCTCGCTCCGGTGCAGCTCGACGCTTATAGAAAGGGAGACCTGCTCTCCCGAATGGTCGCGGACGTCGACGCCCTGCAGGATCTGTACCTGCGTGGGCTTGAGCCTGCTTTGGTGGCGGCCCTGGCCGCGGGTGTGTCGATCGGGGTCTCCGTTGCCGTGCTGCCGGCGGCTGGGCTGGCACTTGCCGTCGGGTTGATCACGACTGCGCTGGTGGTCCCGGCGTTATCGGGCTGGGTTGCCGCGCGAGCCGGGCGACGTCAAGCCTCGGCTCGCGGTCAGCTGGCGGCGGAGCTTGTGGAACTAAGCCAAGGGGCACCAGAACTGATCGCATTTGGGCGGGAGACGGCCACGCTCCAACGCGCGCGGGCAGCCGATTCGCTCCTTGTGGCCATGGTTCGGCGCAACGCAATTGCCACCGGACTCGGGGACGCGCTCAATCTGCTTCTGACCGGCCTCACCGTCGCGACCGTGCTCGCGCTCTCGATCAACGCGGCCGCGGCGGGGCAGCTGGACAAGGTACTGATCGCGGCGTTGACTCTACTGGCGCTCGCCTCGTTTGAGTCCGTCACCCCGCTCGCGGCAGCGGCCCGCGAAATGTCGGCAACCCTCGCGGCGGGCCGACGCATACTTGAGCTGACCGGCGAGCGCTCAGCGATTCAGGATCCAGCCGTTCCCGCTGGACCCCCGGTATGGCCCTTCGCTGTATCGCTTGAACGAGTCACGGCCCGCTATCCCGACCAGCCCAACCCCGTACTCAACGACTTCAGTCTTCGGCTCGATCCAGGCGAGAGGGTTGTCCTCACTGGCCCCAGCGGCGCGGGCAAGACAACGGTGGTCAACCTGCTCCTTCGCTTCCTTGATCCCGAGGATGGTGTCGTCACGATGGGCACGCGCAATCTGCGTGATCTGGAGCAAGACGAGGTCCGACGCGCGATCGCCGTGGCAGGGCAAGACTCACACCTGTTCTCGGTCAGCATCCGTGACAACGTCCGCCTTGCGCGCCCTGAGGCAAGCGAAGCCTCAGTCGAGCGGGCACTTCGACGCGCTCAGATCTGGGACTGGACCAGCTCACTTCCGGAGCGGCTGGACACTCGCGTTGGCGAGGCCGGACGCGAGCTCTCTGGTGGGCAGAAGCAGCGCATCGTGCTGGCACGCGCGCTGCTCTCGGACGCGCCGGTGCTAGTGCTGGACGAGCCGACCGCCCATCTGGATACAGACACGGCAACCGAACTCATGCGGGACATAATGGCTGCGGCGACCGGGCAAACTCTCCTGCTGATCACGCATCGGCCAGAGGGCGTCGATCTCGCAGACCGCGTGGTGAGATTGTGAACATGTATCAATTTGCCTCCGGCCTCACCTGGACAGCAAGCCAGCGTCCGCAGCCCGCTCCACAGCCTCCGACCTGGAGGCGGCGCCGAGCTTGCGGTACACAGCGTGAGCCTGGGTCTTGACCGTGTTCGCCGACACACCCAGCTGTTCGGCGATCTCCCTGAACGACCGGTGGCTGGGAAGAAAGCGCAGGATTCTCAGTTCAGCGATCGTGAGTGAGGACGGTCCAGCGAGCCGCTCTTCCGCGAACGCGTCCATGTCGGACCAGGCTGAGTCGAACCAGTCGCCAAAGACCACTGCGCCCTCCGTCCTGCGGGCAAGACGCGAAGCCTCCGCCAAGAGGGTGCGGGCCCCCACCACGTCAGCCAACCCCACGGACGCGTGTGCGAGCAGGAGGCGCGTCTGGGCCCCATACCAGGCCATGTCGTCACCCAGGGTCGCCGACAGGTCGATCCCACGTCGAAGATCCAGCTTCGCTTCATCGATCCGCCCCGCCTGGGCACGTGACGCGGCCAGCGCGGCAAACGGTAGTGCGCACAGCGGAGATTCGGCGAGAGTTCTCGCCTCGATCACATCCGCAGCTCGGTCGGTCAGGTCCGTCGCTGACTCCCAATCGTGCCGCTCGATGGCGATCATCGCGGCTTGCGCAAGAGATATCGACATGATCGCCGGCGCCGTCACCGCACTCAGATCGGCCGCTTCCTCGAGGACGCGCTCGGCGGCGGTTCTCTGTCCACTCAGATAGAGAGCAGTTCCACGCAGTAACAGGTACGTCGAACGCCACGGGCCGTCGCCCGGCTCCAGAGCGCAGGCTCGTGCAGCTGCGTCGGCCATGCCGGCCACCCCAGAAGATCCGACCATCGCCTCGATGCCCGCAAGGCTGGCGCCCAGCGGCGATTCCGCCGGATCGCCCGGCGCGCGCTCAATGGCTGCGGCCGCCGCCACGGCCAGGTGACGTGCTTCGGCGCCGTTCCCGGCAGCCAACGAACTGAATGCGGCCGCCAGGCCCAGCGGTGCATGCTCATTGAGTTCAGCACGCGAGAATTCTGCGAGCCAGCTCTGAACGATGGCGTTCCGGCCCTGGGATACGTATTCCACGACTGCGGGCCACAGCAGGTCGCCGCTGAGCGTGCAGTCGTGCGCTCCGATCGCGTGGGCGATCGCCTTCTCCCTGTCACCTCGTATCAGGTGCCATGAGCTCGCACGAGCGTGGAGTACCGGGATCATCTCCGGCTCGATCCGGCGCGACTCTGCCTGCAGTGTCTCGCGGATCAGACGGTGCCAGCTAAAGCGCTCGTGTGCTGGATCCACGGGGCGCAGCAGCGGACAAGCCTGCGCGAGTTCCCTGAGCGCCGCACCAGAGCCGCGGCAGTCAAGAACGCTGTCGCAAACCGGACCAGATAGCTCATCCAGGACGGACGTGCGCACCGCGAACTCGACCTGGCTTGGTGACAGCTCCGACAGAACCTCGTCCCGGAAGTACTGCGCCAACCGGTGATCGTCGCCGCGGAGACGCTTCACCGCACTCGGGTCATCGGCTTCACGCGCCACCAGCGAGGCGAGATAGAGCGCGGCAGGCCACCCGCCGGTCCTATCCACCAGCGCGCGAACGGTGTCGACATCAAGTTCCAGGCCTGCTCGGCGTAGCAGCACGGCGGATTCAGTCGAGGTCAGGGCCAGTTCGTCGACACCCAGCTCGATGAGGTTCCGGTGCGCCCGCGAACGCCCCAGTGGCAGTGCGAGCGACGTCCGGGAAGCGAGTGCCAATGTGGAGCCATAACACAGCTCCTGCTCCGCTTCCTCGACCAGTTCGCGAAGCGCGTCAGCGTCGACAAGGTGAGCATCATCAAGCACCACCACGCACGGTCCCACCGCTGACAGAACGAACGGCATCACCGACTGAAGCCGGCGGATCAAGGTCCCGTCGGCCCTCGCACGCCCTCCCGACAGATGCACGAACGGTCGGCTGTCATGAGCTCCCCACTCGGTCAGGAAAGTCGACTTGCCGAAGCCGGCAGGCGCGACGATGACCACCAACCGCGCAACCTCTTCGCTCCCAAGCCTGTTGATCAGCGCTGCACGACCGACCACTCCCGCTGATGTACGTCCGGCGGAGCGTTGTGGCACTCGCGGAGGTGTTAAGACAGTTGACATGGTTTGATCAGCCGGCCGAGTATGACATTTGTGTCCGAACCGGAGATGTCTGAACAGTGATCCCGCCTACCTCGCGGAACGGCAAGGAACGACCGCCCGCGTCGACAGCGTCTGCACGAAGGTGACCGCCGCGCCCATCACCCTCTTCGGACGATGCCCGCAGCTTTAATCGAAGCTAAATTCGCCGAGTGGATGACATTGAACGGCTATTGAGACTGCTGGCGCTCAATGATGAAGAAACGGTCAAGCGCGCACTCAGATCCACGCCGGAGCCAGGCGAAGAAACGGTCTTGCGACCGAAGGTCGACCTGCTCATTCGCCTTGGCGCACTGATCGCACTGGGCGCGACCACGAATTCCTTGCAGGTGATCGTCGAACGTGCGATCGAAGCCGGCGCTACCGAGGCCGAAATAGTGGCCGTGCTTCTTGCAGTTTCGCCGGCGGTCGGTCTCGTGCGCGTTGTCAGCGTTGCGCCGCGCCTGGCCGCAGCGATCGGATATGACCTCGAGGCCGATGAGTGAGGCCTTGACGGTCCATCAGTGCACCGAATGACGGTAAATCACCGCTGGGTGAATTTGAATAAAAACTGACAGGCTATGGGTCCAGCCGGGATGACCACCGGTGCGAAGATCTGTGGGCAGCCGACACAGGAACGGAGAGCCCCAGATGACAACATGTGAACACGGTACGAGGGTTCGCCCTGGATCTCACGGAGGTTGAGCCTGTGACACAAACCGACCCTCAGACGATGAGATCGTTGTCAGTGGCCGAACGCATCGCTCGCGGGCGCGCCGCCCGCGCTCAGGTGCCACGGTCTTCCCACGCCGCGTATGAGCCGGCGCTGTCGCGAACGGACCCGGTCGCCGTGCTCGAATTGCAGGCAGAGACCCGCGTCCCCGAACTGGCGCCGATTCGCTATGGACGGATGCTGGTGTCGCCATTCACGTTCTATCGCGGCGCAGCCGCGATCATGGCCGCGGACCTGGCTGAGCTGGCGCACACGAGTCTGACCGTTCAGTGCTGCGGGGACGCCCACCTGGCGAACTTCGGCGTCTTTGCGTCGCCGGAGCGACGCCTGGTGTTCGACCTCAACGACTTCGACGAGACGCTTCCGGGCCCATGGGAGTGGGACGTGAAGCGGCTGGCGGTGAGCATGTTGATCGCTGCGCGTGACAACTCCTTCAGCGTCGGGCGGCAGGACAAGATCGTGCTCGCAACCGTGAACGCCTACCGGTCGGCGATGCGGGAGTTCGCACAGATGTCAATGTTGGACGTGTGGTACGCGCACCTTGACGTCGATGCCGTCAGGGAGCTCGTTGGGCGCCGCAAGCGGATGAGGCCGCCGGCAGAGCAGCTGGAGCGTGCTGACCGGACGCTGGCGAAAGCCCGGACACATGACAGTCTCTCGGCGTTCCGCAAGCTCACGGAGGTCGTCGACGGCCGAGCTCGGATCGTTGACCAGTCGCCGTTGATCGTTCCGATCGGCGCGCTGGCAAGCAACATCGAGTCCGATGCGATCTTCACTGAGCTTGAGCGCCTGTTCGGGCTCTACCGCGACAGTCTTCCAGTCGACCGTCGGGCGCTCGTCGATGAGTACCGGGTCTGTGACTTCGCACGCAAGGTTGTCGGTGTAGGAAGCGTCGGCACCCGCGCCTGGATCGGGCTATTGATGGCGCGCGACAACAGCGACCCGTTGTTGCTGCAGATCAAGCAGGCCGAGGCTTCCGTTTTCGAGCAGTACCTGGGATCCAGCGAGTTTGAGAACCACGGCCAGCGCGTGGTGTTCGGCCAGCGACTGATGCAGGCGCAGAGCGACATCTTCCTTGGGTGGGTCCGCGTTGAATCCGGACTTGACGGCACCGCGCACGACTTCTACGTGCGCCAGCTCAAAGACTGGAAGGGCTCGGCGGTGATCGAGGAGATGACTCCGATCGGCATGGCCATCTACGGGGAGTTGTGCGGCTGGACGCTTGCGCGCGCCCACGCGCGCAGTGGCGACCGGATCGCAATCGCGTCCTACCTCGGAGGCGGCGATGTATTTGACCGGGCGATGGTGGAGTTCTCAAGGCGCTACGCCGACCAGAACGAGCGCGATTACGCCGCTGTCGCCACCGCCGTGGAGGAAGGCCGCATTCCTGTCGAATACGGCCTCTGAACGTGCTTCCGCGACCCGGCGGGACCTTCCTTCCCGCCGGGGTCAGGCTGAGGGGATCCTGACTCGGCGTCAGGCTAAGAAAGTTTGACCGTGAGCCGGGCAACCGTACGACCGGAGAGCGACCACGTGAAGGCCTCGCGCTTGCTCATTCCCCGCGTCGACAGTTTCACGAGGTCAACGACCGAGGTATGCAAGCTAGAGCCGGTCAGATGCCGATTGATGCAGTGCTTGGAAGGTCGCTTTCGGACCGTGAGCGCATAGCAGAGCTTCAGCGTCTCTGACGCCCCAAGCGGCGTCGCGGTGAGCCGTAGAGACACCGTCCCATGGCTGGCATGTGTCGTCAGAACGGAGGCCTTGTACTGAGTTGTCGGGGGGCTGACGGTCACGCTCACAACATTCGAGTCGCCGTTCGCGCATGAGGGATTGATCGTCCCGTCACCGAGCACGCACGTCTGCGCGGGGTTCGCGCCGATCATGACCCAATAGTGCCCAGGCGTCGTGAGTTCGCTCTGTTCCGTCCAGGTACCGGAGGAGATCTGTTGCGCGGTCAATACCTCAGAATCGGCGATGTTTGCCGTATAGAAGGAGCCATCTGCGTTCTGCTGAGGCGCTTTGGCCACGTAGACCGTCACGACTCCGGCGTCTGGAGCGCTGAACGTGGCTGATAAGCGCAGGTTCTTCTGGCTCACGCTCTTCAATATCGGAGCGTGTGCCGCAGCAAGTGAAGGCGCCATCAAGAACGCCGCGATCACCAGGCCTGCAGCTTTGACGGACAGACGCACGGGCCACCTCCTAAGCCAGGGTCCGACCTAAACTACACCCTGGCAGCACTCGTCGTGGTGACGATGTTGAGAAGCCAGCCTCCGCGTCCTCATAGGAGACGTGCACGACAGGATGGAGCGCAGATCCTCGCGGGCGTTCGCGCGAGTCCAGCGCACCCCGGTTAGACTGCCGCCATGGCAGAGTCCTCCGACGCGTTCGGGTTCGAGTCGCCCTCGGGTGGCTCAGACTCGCCGCTGCGTTCATGGTGGGCGGCAGCGCTGCTTGGGTTGGTGACCCTGGTCGCCGGCCTGGTCGTGCTGATCGAGCCGCACACCAGCCTCAAGGCTGTCGCGGTCGTGATTGGCATTTACCTCGTGCTTCTGGGCCTGGGCCTGACGGCCGGCGGTTGGCAGATGCCGACAGGCCGCGGGCTTGTCGTGGGCGCCGGCGTGCTCGCGATCATCGCGGGCATCTTCGTGATTGCGCGGCCGGGATCAGCCCTGCACGGCGTGCGCATCGTGCTCGGTATCTACCTGCTGGCGGCAGCCTGCGTTCACATCGCGAGCGCAGCGCTGGATAGCTTCAACCGGCGCACCGACATCATCAGAGGATTAATTGACCTTGCGGGTGCGATCATCCTGCTGGTCATCCCGGGGCTCGGTCTGGCCGCCTTCGCCGTGATCGTCGGGCTCTACCTGCTGCTCAGCGCGGTGATCGAATTGATGGCCGCGTACGTGCTGTACCAAGCGCAGCATCAGACATAACGCGGTGCCCAGCTGGCTGTTCTCCTCGTTGCGCGGCTACGATCGCCGCTGGCTGCGAGGAGATCTGGTCGCCGGGCTGACCGTCTGGGCGGTGCTGGTCCCGGAGGCGCTGGCGTATGCATCGATCGCAGGGGTTTCACCGGTCGTGGGCCTGTACGCGGCACCGGGTGCGTTGCTGCTCTACGCGGCGTTCGGTAGCTCGCGGCACCTGGTCACCGGCCCGATGTCCGCCACGGCCGCGCTCTCAGCCGCGACGGTGGGCGCCTACGCGACCAGCGGCAGCGGACAGTTCGTGGCAGTCACGGCTGCGCTTGCGATAGCGGCCGGAGTCGTCGCCTTGATCGCCGGCCTGCTGCGGCTCGGCTTCCTGGCCAATTTCATCTCCGAGCCGGTGCTGAAGGGCTTCATCGTCGGTCTGGCACTGACGATCATCATCGGTCAGGTTCCGACCCTGTTCGGTGTGGAGAAGGGCTCGGGAGACTTCTTCCAGAAGCTGTGGGACCTGATCAGCGACCTGGGAAACACCCAGGTGTTGACGCTTGTCGTCGGCTGTCTGTCGCTGGCGATGCTCGTGGTTCTGCGCCGTGTCGCGCCGGCCGTCCCAGGCTCCTTGGCCGTGGTCATCGCGAGCGTGCTCGCGGTGAACGTGTTTCACCTGGACCAACACGGCGTGGAGATTGTCGGCCATATCAATCGCGGACTGCCTTCGTTGGGCTTTCCGAGCGTCGGCTTTCATCGATTCGTGGATCTGCTCGGTGACGCGATCGGCGTGATGCTGGTCGGCTTCGCGGAGGGGCTCGGCGCCGCGAAGACCTACGCCGCTCGCGAGCACTACGAGATCGACGTCAACCGGGAGCTGCTCGGTCTGGGGACGGCGAACCTGGCGTCCGGCTTCTCGAGCGGAATGGTCGTCAACGGCAGCCTCTCCAAGACGGCGGTCAATGGTGCCGCTGGAGCCAAGAGCCAAGTTTCAGGGCTGGTCGTCGCAGTGATGACTATCGTGACGCTGCTGCTGCTCACGGGCCTCTTCGAGAAGCTCCCGGAAGCGACGCTTGCAGCCGTCGTGATCGTGGCCGTGATCGAGCTCGTCGACGTGAAGGGGATCATGCGGCTGTACCGGATCTATCGCGGCCGGAACGCGAGCAGGATCGGCGTGACCGCTCGTCCGGACTTCATCGCAGCGATCCTCGCCCTGCTCGGCGTGACCGTGTTCGACACGCTGCCGGGGCTCTTCATCGGCATCTTCGTGTCGCTGCTGCTGCTGCTCTACTCCGCCTCCCGTCCGAGGATCGCCGAGCTCGTCAAGCCGCCCGGCTCCGAGCACTATCTCGACTCGGCCCGTTTGGATGATGCGCCGGTTCTGCAGGGAATCGTTGTTCTGAGAGTCGAGAGCGGTCTCTTCTTCGCCAACAGCGATTGGGTCAGCGTCCACATCCGTGAGGCTGCCGCGCGACCTGGGGTACGGACGGTGATCCTCGACGCCAGCAATGTCGCGACGATCGACGTGACCGCGGTCGAGATGCTCAATCAGGTCGAGCAAACCCTCGCGGCGAGCAACGTGAGTCTGCTCATCGCTCGCGACATCGGCGGCGTCCGCGACGTGATCCGCCGGGCGGGCTCGGAAGCCGAACTCCAGCGCGTGTTCCCCAGCGTTCAGGCGGCGGTCGACGCGGCTACTTCCGGGCCTGCGCCCGCTGGCGCTGGCCCGGGCCCGGCGCGCTAATTGGAGGAGCCGCGGAGCCGGTCTTTCGCTCGACCCCAATCGCAGATGTGGCTGGCAGCCCAGCTGGGCCGCCAGCCATATCAAGCGTGGAGCTGATCAGGACTCGCCGTAGATGAATAGCCCGTGGAGGATCCAGAGGCTCAGCGCGAACACCGCCAGCGACCAGAACGGGTAAGCCGGCATGTCGAACAGCGCGCCCATCGCGGCCAGAGACGCAACGACGATGGCGAACCAGCGGCCGAACGTCCCACCGGTGTACAGCGACACGGCAGCGAGCAGCTCGAACACCCCGAGGATCAGTGTGATCCATCCCCAGGTCTTGAGATCCGCAAAGACGTAGTGAGCGTTCGCGGTAAAGAAATGCGAATTCGATATCGCGGAGATGCCATAGATCACGTTGATGATCCCGCCGACCGTCAGCAACACGCCGGCCAGCACCACGCGCCCTGCCCCTTCAACCGCGTCCGTGCGAGGGCCCGAATAACTCATCGTCAGTCCTCCTCGTTGTAGTCGTGCCTGGGCGACGCACTCCGAGCGCGCCGCTCCGACTGTTCAGTGTTCTGCGGACAGCGGCGAGTTCCTCCTGCTCCCGCCGAGGCTCGTCGCCGTCGCCACCGCTCGTTAGAGTTTGGACATCGCCATGAGTCCGCATCAGCACCACGGCCTGGCTCCACGCGCCGCAGGCATGATGTCCGTAGATCCAGGCGCCTCACCCCGGTGGGTGACGCGCGGTCACCCACCGAACAAGGATCGTGTCGCCGATGAGCGCTGAGACGCAGCCCGACAACCCTGATTCGCCTGAGCCGCCTCAGCCGACCCAGAGCGCAGCCCAGGCCGCACACAAACCCTCAAGGACGAGGGTCATCTGGGCGAATGTTGTCGTCGGGATCGCCACCGTGCTCAGCATCGTTGCAGTGCTGGCAATCTGGGCCAACCGCCAGGTGTTCGACGCCGACAACTGGGCGACGACCAGTACCAGCCTGCTTCAAAACGCGGCGGTTCGGGCGACGGCCGCCAATTACATCGTCGATGAGATCTACACCAATGTCAACGTCGCCAACAAGATCGGGTCTGCGCTACCCACGCGCCTGAAGCCACTCGCCGCGCCCCTTGCGGGAGCGCTGCAGAATGCAGCGGTCTCAGGGACCGAACTGGCGCTCTCGCGTCCCGCCGTACAGAGTGTCTGGCGTCAGATCAACCGGACCGCCGATCAACAGTTGATTGACATCGTCAACGGCAACACGGCGGCTGTTCAGTTTGACCATGGCGAGGTCAGCCTGAACATGCGCCAACTCGTCAATCAGATCGCGTCGCGACTGGGCATCTCGGCGGACCTGGGCGCCAAGCTCCCGCCCTCCGTTGCCCGACTGGTGGTGCTGCGGGCAAAGCAGCTCAGCCTGATTCAGCGGTTTGGCCGTCTGTTGAAGGGCACCGCGCTGATCCTCAACATCCTGGCTCCGCTGATGTTCGCTCTGGCGCTTTGGATCGCGCCTCCGGGCCGCCGGCGCCGAACCCTGTTCACGATCGGCATTTGCGCCATGGTTGCCGGACTCATCCTGATCCTGGTTCGCTCGATCATCGTCGACCAGGCACCGCCTGCGCTGAGCGAC
Source organism: uncultured Conexibacteraceae bacterium (assembly GCA_963844665.1). Lineage (GTDB taxonomy): Bacteria > Actinomycetota > Thermoleophilia > Solirubrobacterales > Solirubrobacteraceae > Palsa-465. The sequence continues at coordinate 190,532 of CAWJPB010000002.1, read as the reverse complement.
GACGCCTCAATGCAGCTCACGATCAGCGCTGTCGCCAGTCTCGCCACGACGCTGCTGGTTCAGATCGCCGAGGGCGTCGTGTTCGTCGGCGCGGCAATCGCCGCGTCCGCCTGGTTCGCCGGCCCCAGCCGCTGGGCGACGGCCGGCCGGCGCTGGCTGGCGCCTCATGCTCAGTTGCACCCCGCCGAGATGTACGGCGTGGTGGCTGCGATCCTGCTGATCCTGTTCATCTGGCAACCGTTCCCCGTCACCGCCAAGCCGATCGGCATGCTTGTCTTCGCGCTGTTGGCGGCGGCCGGCACTGAGATCCTGCGGCGGCAGCTGCTCCGCGAGTTTCCCGACGCCCTGCCTGCATCCCACTCGGACGGCACGATCGCGGTCCCCTGATCGGGGTCATGAGCCCTGGCTCGCAGTCGCGGCTACCCGGCGGATCCCGCGGTCTGCGAGCTGGGAACGTCGCCGTCTGACGGGTCAGCTGCAGGCGTGTCACCTGCCGCGGGCCCATCAGCTGCTGCCGCTTGATCTGCGAACGCATCGCGCGTGTCACCGGCCAGCAGCTTCATGCTCATCTTGATCGCCCTCACCGCGCTTTGGGCCCCGGCTTCGAGCGCGAACCCGACTGCGGTCAACAGAATCCCAGGGATGAACAGCACGTGCGATCCGAGCATCAGGATCCCGATGCGACTGAGCACATAGGCTGGTGCAGTTGCCATTCCGCTGAGTGCGCCGGTCACCGCCAGCGCGACGACCTTCTCACGAGGCGTCTGCTTGGCTGGCGTGACGGCCAACAGCCTGGTGGGCACAGACACGTAGGCGATCATCATCACGCCGACCACGATCCCCATCGAGAGCGCGAACCACGGTGGCCCGTACCTGGGTGCGAAGATCGATGACCACGCCAAGCCGACTCCTATCACGGCCCCAACGCAAACGACGGTGCGACGGTGGAGCCGTGCGTTTGCGCGACCCTCTGGAATCGACGGCCCGCCTGACGCCGTGATCGCAAACGCGCCGATCGCATTCACGTAGAAGACCACGGCCGTGAGCGCCACCACAATCGCAGCCGCCACCCACGCGTGCCAGCCCGTTATCAGGTTGAAGCTCCTGCCGTGCAGGGCGTGCACCTTGAGGTCGAAGAACGCCAGCCACACCCATACCGCCGGCAGCACCTGCAGCAGCGTGAGACGCCAGTTGGAGAAGATCAGGCGCAGACCTTCGAGCAGCAGCACGACGGTGCTGATGGTCAGCGCCAGCGGCGCCAGCCACCTACGGCTGCGACTGACCCTGAGGACAGCCTCCTCGATCTCTGCCTGGTCGCCTTCGCGGATTGCGTGGACCAGTGCCCTGGCCCTGCCTGCGATTTCGTGCCGCACCGAAGTTGACTTCCCAGAATCGCGGATTAGCGCCCTTCACCCGAGCCGGGTGACCGCTAATCAGGGTACTGATCGACGTTCGAGCGCGGAGTCAGTGATCACATCAACCGCGAGAAGTCTCGACACGAGCTCTTCGCTGAGTCCATAGCGGCGCCCGAGCTCATCGGGCGCCGCGTAACAGACCTTGGTCGAGCCGCCGTCGTCGAACACCAGCACCTTCAGGGGCAGGTCGAGCGCCGCCGCAGGAGCGGCCTGCATGACGGCGGTCCCCGCCAGCGGACTGCCGAAGATCACCACCTTGGTGTCGCGAAGCTCGAGTCCGCTGTTCCTCGCCTCGCCGCTGTGGTCGATCACCGCGAACAGCTTGGCGCCCTTGGCGGCGATCGCCTCCGAGAGCCGTGCCACGGTCTCGTCCACCGACCAGCGGCTCAGCTTGGTCACGAGCCACGATAGTTCTGAGGGTTCGTATGCCATCGCGTCAGGTCTCAGCGGGCGAGGGCTCGTCTGCGGAAACAGGGGCTTGATGTTCCCGGCGCGCGGTCCGCGGTAGCCAACGCAGACCGATCACGAACGTCGAGCAGAGGACCCCGGCCATGATGTAGAAGACGGTCTGGGTCGAGTGCGCCACCGCCATCTGGACAGCATAAATGACCGCTACTAAGCGAAGAGCTCGAGCGCGCCCGGCGCGGTCGCGCTGGAACTGACCATCGGCGCGGCACCGCCACCGGTGCTTTCGCTGAGTGCTGCCTGAACAGCCGCCGTGCCCGCCTGCGTCTGCTGCAGCACCTGCAGCGCGGCCGCGGCCGCCAGCTGCACCGACGAGCCACCGATTGCCTGAGCGCTCATACCCGGAAGTATCGGCCATCGCCGCGCAGCGGTTTAGTGAGGTGGGCGAAAGGACAGCTTAGCCGGCGAGCGGTGAGCCCGTGTGCTCCCCAACGGCCACGGCTTGATCGGCCTCGGGAGTCGCCGTGACGGGAGTCGCTGCGGCCGCGGCCGGGGCAGAGCGAGCGCCGACCGCCCGTGACCTGCTGAGCTCGAAGGCCACAAACGCTGCACCGGCAAGCAGCACGCCCACCAGCGTCCAGCCGAGCGCAGTCGTCCCAAGGCCGACGTACTTGAGCCCGGAGGCGAGGATCACGAACGCGATGATTGGGCGGATGTAGCGGTCGGGGATGCTTGAGGAAAGCATCGAGCCGATGAAAACCGCGGGGACTGACCCGATGATCAGTGAGGCGGTCAGGCCGAACTGCACGTTGCCGAAGATCAGTGCGCCGACGGCGGCCGCGAGTGTCAGCGGCACCGCCTGTGTCAGGTCGGTCCCGACCAGCTGCTTGGCGCTGATCGTCGGATACAGGAACAGCAACATCACGACCATCAGCGAGCCCGATCCGACCGAGGTCATTCCGACGATGACGCCGCCAATCACACCGATGAGCACTGTCAACGCCGGGCGCGGCGTGATCTTAGTCACCTGCCCGCTGCGGTCGGTGCCGGAACGGCGGTCGAGCACATAGCGCAGCACCATGGCGGCGGCTCCGATCAGCAGCGCCGTCCCGAGGATCACCTCGATGCGCTTGATGTCGACGGACGAGTCCCCCATCAGGCTCAACAGATACGAGCCGAGGATCGCTGCCGGCACTGACCCCGCAGCCATCAACATCACCAGCTTCTTGTTGACGGTGCCGGCCCGCAGATGGACACCCGCGCCGATCGGTCTCATCACGACGGACGCGACCAGATCGCTGGAGATCGCGGCCGTCGGCGTGACGGCGAACAGCAGGATCAGCATTGGCGTCATCAACGCGCCGCCACCGGCACCGGTCATGCCCACAAGCAGCCCGACGACGGCGCTTCCGAGGACGATGTAGGGGTCGATGTGCATGTCAGCGTGCGGATTCGGCTTGCCACCGAGCCAACCGCACAAACACGATTGGAGTCGCTAAGTCTATTAGCCGTCAGGCGTTCGCCAGTCGCGTCTCCTCCAGGATCGCGTTGGCCGGCAAGACCGAGACGATCGCCTTTACTGCGACCATGGCGCGCCCTGCGCGCGGGGTGCCGTGCAGAGCGCTCAGCTCGCCAAAGATGTCCCCCGGGAGCAGGACCGATGTGACCTGGCCGTCACGCTGGAGCTCGACCCGCCCGCTGAGGATCACGTAGGCGCAGTTGCTCGGATCACCCACGTCAAAGACCGTCGTGCCCGCCGCCAGCTCGCGTCGCCGTGCTCCGTCGGCGAGCCTACGCAGGCTGCCCGCATCAAGCGCTTCGAACGGCGCCAGCGCCTGGAGCACCTCAATGAGCGGTACATCCAAACGGTCAGGGGCCTCGAAGGCGACCCCGGACTCGCCGGTGAGTGCCTCGAGAAAGGCATCTCGCTCGATCGTCAGCAGATGCATTTCGGTGAGCGCGCGGATCGTGGCGGTGCGAGGCGTGTCGCGCAGCAGCGCCCGCTCGCCGAAGTCATCGGACGCCCCGATCTGACGCACACGGAAGCCATCGATCACAACCTCGGCCTCCCCGATGTCGATCACGTAGAAGCGGTCGCCAGCCGCGCCCTGGACGACCGGCTCATCGCCGGGATGGGCCTCCCCGGGCTGCGTGTTGGCCGCAAGCTGCTCGAGCGAGGCCATATCCAGGCCTCGGAACAGAGGTGCCCGGTGGAGCCTCGCCACGATCGAACCGCGACCCGCGGCGAGCTGGTCTGAGCGGCGGACGCGAACCCATGTGGTGATCATCAGCACGGGTAGCGGCAGGCCCGCGATCACCAGGGCTGCCCGCAGCCCAAAGATCGCCACCAGCGCGGGCGCGAGCAGCGCCCCAACCCCCTCGGCCAGAAGCTTCAACGACTCCATGACCGCGACCGTGCGGGAGAACGCCTTGGTCGGTAGCAAGCGATGCAGTAGCGACAGCGAGGTGGCATCGGCGATCGCCATTGCCGCGCCCCAGATGAACACCAGTACAGCGACCACCGACAGTGCCGAAGCTGTGCCGATCAGCGCCAGGGCCAGGCCAGCGGCAACGAACGAGGCGATGCACGGGACCCCAAGGCGGGGTCGCCCGATCTGCGACGCCGTCACGGGCAGCGCGAACAACACGCCCAGGCCGCTGGCCGCCTGCAGCAAACCGACGCTCGAATCAGCGGCATGCAGCAGACGCAGCGCAACGACCACCAGCAGCGCACCCCAGAGGCCGCGCACAAGTGTTCGCAGCACGCTCGCCACGACCAACGGCCAGGCCGCGGCGTCACTGAGGACCCCGGGGAAGGCCGCGAGTCCCTGACGCAGGCGGCTCGACGCGCTCCCAGCATCAGCGGCCGGAGTGCCACCGAGCCGGAACGTGCATGCCAACGACAGCAGCATCACCGCGGCCTCGCACGCCATCACCGCGGGCGGCGAGATCAGGGCGACCGCCATGCCGCCGAGCAGTGCGCCCAGCGCCTGCCCCACGGTCTTGGCCATGCTCGTCGCGGCGACCGCCTGCGTCAGCTCCTGCGGCGAATGCGCCAGTGACGGCATCAGGCGCGACTGTGCGGGTCGGTATGTCGCCGCCACGATCGCGTCAGCCACAACGAAGATCAGCACGACTCCGAAGGGGCTACCGCCGATCGCCGCTGCCGCTGCCCCGCCGAGCAGGATCGCGCGCAGCAGCGCCACAAGTCCGAGCAAGCCACGACGGCTGGCGACCAGCGGTGCGATCAGCGCGCTGCTGACGGCACCGGCGAGGAAGCGGACCCCGATCAGGCCGACATCGAGAGTTCCCCCTTCGTTGTATGCGTGCACGCTCAACGCGGCGATGAAACCCCACTCGGAGACGTTCATCAGCCCGAAGCCGCACAGCAGCCGCAACAGCGAACGGTTGCGCAACAGGGGTCGTCCGGACGACATCGCGGCGCTACTTTACGCAGCCCGCTGCGCCTGTCCGCCGCCCCGTCTCGCCTGGTAACACGAGGGTTACAAGTCGGTCACCACGCGTAACAGGTAGCGTTCACGCGATGCCCGAACAACCCTCACCGGACCCACGCTTTCGCTTCGTCTGCGCCCCTTCGGCCCTGACGGGCGCGCCCGCGGGTTGGGCTCGCGACATCCTCCGCGAGGGCGAGGTCGCGTTGCTCGGCGACGAGGGACTCGACGCCGTGAACACCGTCGCGCACGAGCTTGAACAGACCGTGATCTCAATCCTGCGAAGCGAGTCGACGCGCGAACTTGAGGATGCGACCGTGATCGCCTACGCCGGCTCGCGGCCCCTGGTCTGGGTCGCCGCTGAGTTCAGCGAGCGGGCACGCGGGTGGGCCCACGATCGCGGGCCGATGACGCTGCTGACCGACTCGACCGGGCCGCTCGACGACGATCAGCGTCGAAGGATCGACCGTTTCGTGGCAATCCTGGGGCGCCAGTCTGAGTAGCGGTCAGGGGAGCTCGAAGGTGTAACCCTCGAAGACCCCCGTCTCGATCACGCCCGGCAACGCTTTCAGCCGCGCGTGAAATCCCTGCTCGATCTCATCGAACCAGGCGTCGATCACGAGGTTTCCCGACTCAGTGACGACTGGACCGTCCTTCCCACCCGCCAGTCGCAACCCCCACGAGCTCGAGCCGTGCGTGTCGAGCCAGCGGCCTACCAGATCCACCGCCGCGCGGTCCACCTCGATCGGAATCGGAAAGCCCTGACCGAGCCGATCCACATGCTTGCTGGGATCGATCGCCAGCAGCATCCGCTTGCACGTGAACCACAGGAGCTTCTCGTGAAACATCGCGCCGCCGCGACCCTTCAGCAGCCGGCCGTGGGGATCCACCTCGTCGGCTCCGTCCACCCCCCACTCCGGCTGCACCGATCCCAGCGGAAGCGTCTGTAGCCCGAGCGTGAGCGCCGCAGCCTCGGTCTCATAAGATGCCGTGACCACGCGGATCGCGAGCGACTCGCGTTGGGTGCGCTGCCCGATGGCCCACAGTGCCATGTAGGTCGCGGAGCCGGAGCCGATCCCGATCAGCGCCCCGTCCTCCACGCGGGCGGCGATCCGGTCTGCGACCTCGAGCTTGGCGCCGAGGTTGGTGACGCTCGTCGGCCACCGCAGGGCCACCGAGGCATGCCAGGCCGAGAGGTCTTCACTATCGGTAGCCACTGAGACGGAAGGCTACCGCCCGCCGCCCCTGATGGCTGCTCGAACCGCTCAGGCTGCACGCCGGCGTGAGCCGGCGTAGTGGCGCCGCTTGGCGTCCAGCAGACGCTCATCGGCCGTACGCAGCAGCAGATCGATCGCCGCTCCGTCCTCAGGGAACCCTGCCAGGCCAACGCTGGCACTGAGATGCTCGAAGCCGGCAGCTGCCGATGCGACCGCATTCACGATCCGCTCGGCGAGAGCCCTCGGGTTATCCGTCTCTGGCGCGATCACGCAGAACTCGTCGCCACCCAGGCGCGCGATCGTGTCCTGTGAGCGGAGCGCGTCGGTGAGGGCAGCCGCAACATCGCAGAGCATCCGATCGCCGGCGGCGTGCCCGTAACGATCGTTGAGCGGCTTGAAGCCATCGAGGTCGAGCATCACCACCGTCATGCGAGTGCCGGCACGCTCATGTCTCGTGATCTCGTACTCGGCCCGGGACATCAGCAGGCGCCGGTTTGCGAGCCCGGTAAGGGGATCGGTGAGCGCCGCGTCCTGCATCGCGTCACGCTCGCGTCGCAGCCGCCCGCCAAGGCCGAGGAGCACAGCCACGCATGAAGCGGGGACGGCCACAGCCAGCCAGACCGGCGGCATCGCGCCATGCGCAACCGCCATCGCCGCAGCAGCACCGATCAGCCAAACCGGCACAGCACTCGACAGCGCGCCGCGACCGGTTCGCGCGACCGCAGCGGCCAGCAACACGGCCGGAAGGCTCAGCCAGAAGCCGTCAGCATCGCCCACGAGCGCTGCGACGATCCCCGCCACCAGCGCGATCAACGCGACACGAAAGGGTGCAGGCGCAACCCGGCGACCTCCGCTGAGCCCGCCGCGTCGCACACCGGCCTCGACGCCCGCGCGTAGCACCAGCTCAGTTTCCTGGACCACGCGGACGACTCAGGCAGGCACAACCATTCAGCGCCAGGCGCGTAGCATCCACGGCGATGGGCCACCAGCTTCTCCGCGCCGCGGACGCGTTCTGGCGTCCGTCCAACCAGATGGGCGTAGCCAATACGAACCTTGCCCAGCAACTGCACGCGCAGACGCTCGGCGCCAGGCTCTGGCGGCTCGAGCCCGGCCAGGCCAATACCCGTCACAGGCACCGCGACCAACATGAGCTCTACATCGTGCTCGAGGGAACCGGGCGGATCCGCGTCGATGGCGAACTGCTGACGCTGGAGCCGCTCGCAGCCCTGCTTGTCGAGCCTGACAGCCCGCGCCAGGTCTTCAACGACACCGATGCGCCGGCCCTATGGCTGGTCGTCGGGGCACCGCTGGAGGACGCCAACACACTGGCGATGACACCGGAGCTGATCGCCGAGCTGTACCCCGACGGTCCCAGAGCGCTGCCGCCAGAGCTGAGCTGAACCCAGGGCACCCCCCGCGGCTGAGGCGACGGCAACGCTGCGTCGCGGCAACTCAGGCGACGGCAGCCTGTCTGGCGGCAAACCGGCCACGGAAACGCGCAGCCGCGGCAGCCGCGCAGGCTGCGGCCAGGCAGGCAATGACGAACGGTGCCCGTACGCCCAACGGGCTGACCACGGCACCGCCGATCGCCGCTCCGACAGCAAGCCCGCCGATCAGGCCAGACAGCATCCAGCTGAACGCCTCGTGCTCGGTCCCCGGCACGACCACCTCGCCGACGAGCACGTACTGGCATGAGAACACAGGCGCGATCGCGAGTCCAGCGATGAAGCTGCAGACTGCACCAGCCGCGATCGAGTCGGCGGCGACCAGCGGAATCACGCACGCGCAGTCGGCCAGCATCAGCAGGCAGTAGCGCGAACCCAACGACGATCGCCAGCGCGTGACGCTGTACCAGATTCCGCCGGTCATGCTGCCGAAGCTCCAGAGCGCCAGCAGAAAGCCGGCCGCGGCGCGCGAGCCGTGGTGAAGAGCCAGCGCCGGGATCCCCACCTCAACTGCGCCGAGCCCGAGGCCCATCAATGTGATCGGCAACAGCAGCCACCGCAGATCGATGCTTGCCAGCGCCGATCCGGCGTGAGCGTGTTCCTGCTCATGATCGTGAGCAGTGTCGAGCAGCGGGGAGCTCAGGAACAGCAGCGTTCCGGAGAGACCGATCGCGCCGAGCAGCAGCACGGCCAGCTCCGGCGACGCGGCCGTGATGATCACGGTGGCCAGCAGCGGACCGGCGACCCAGATCGTCTCCTGCGCGATCGCCTCGAGCGCGTACGCCGTCTCACGCACGGAGTCGTCCTCGAACAGGTCACGCAGCATCGTCCGCACGACCGGGGCGATCGGTGGGACCAGCGATCCGGCCAACGCGGAGCACGCGACCAGCACGAGCGTCCCCGCGTGCCCAGCGGCCGCCAACGCCAGCAATACGTAGACACCGGCCTGAAGCGCTGCCGTCGGCCCGACCACCAGCCGTCGGCCGAAGCGGTCGATCATCCGGCCGAGCACCGGTGCACCGGCCGCCGCAGCGAATGCCTGGGCGCCCACGGCCACACCGGCAGCCGCGTAGGAGTGTGTCGCCTCCCGTACGAGCAGCAACACCGAGAGCGACGACATGCCCTGTGGCAGTCGTCCGACGAGCGCGGTGCTGAGCAGCCGGAAGCAGCCCGGCGCCGTGAGCACGGACCGGTAGTTGTTGCCCATATCTCCATAAAAGCAGGCGCCGAGCCGATCGCCGGATGGGACTCCCGGTATGCTGGTCGCCGTGGATCTGGGATATCCGGTCGCCTACGAGGTGCTCGCCGAAGGCACCCCCGTCTACAGCTCCGACGAGGAGCAGATCGGCACGGTGGCGCACGTCCTCGCCGCCGAGCACGAGGACATCTTTGATGGGATCGTGATCGGCGAGCATAGGTTCGGCCACGAGCACCGCTTCGCCGACGCTGAGGACGTGCAGGCGATCTTTGAACGTGGCGTCGTGCTCAAGCTCGATCTCGCCGCCTGCGAGCAGTTGCCCAAGCCGTCGGCGAATCCCGCAGTGCTATACGACGACCCGGCCGAGTCCAGGGGCGAGTTCCGGCGCCAGAAGCTCGTCCGCGCCTGGGACCGCATCACCGGCAAGTACTGAGCTGAGCCTCAGGCTCGCTTTGCTGCCGCCTCGGCCCGTTCGGCAGCGACCGCCGCGCGATTTACCGCGTCGGTCAGTTCATCGTGGCGGCGGTGGAGGTGTGCGAACATCGCGTCCATCTCGCGCGCGCGACGCCGGTCGCGCTTGACCAGATGGACGGTCAGGCCGGCGGCGATGCAGGCGCCCAGGTCGGATGTCACATTCGTGTAGTTGCCGCCGATCAGCTCCGCCTTCGAGCTGACGTCGACGCCGACCAACGGCAACACGACAAGGAACACGCCCAGGAAGGCGAGAAAGATGATGTGGGCGTGGCTGGAAAGGGCACGTGGCACGAATCCGAGCGCTCGGTCGAGAAAGTTCTGGGGATCGGTCTGCGGGCCGACCACCTGCAGGTCGGCGCCGGTTCTATGGTCGAAGTCTGAAGAGTCGCTGACGGTCCTCACTGGCACTCCTGTCGCTGGTGGCTTGCGGGACTCCACGCTCACGATCGACGCTCGCGGAACCATCGCCTTTTTTGAATGCTCACACGTGTGACGGAAGTGTGACGAGACCGACACACTTCCGTCACATATGTGGCACCCCATCCAGAGGCGACCCGAACCCGGCTCGAGCCGCTCTTGAGGCCGCACCAGCTTCCGGATCGCCACCGTTCGCGGCCACAAAGTCCTAGAGTGCCTGTCCGTGAGCGGAGAGATTGGCGCGACCGGGGTGCAGCAGGCGATCCTTGCACCGCCGACGGAGGCGGCGATCTTCCTTGTGATGCTCGCCCCAGCCGGTGACGAGGACCAGCTCCGGGACGCACTTGCCGACATTCCGGCTCTCAAGCGCTCGGTAGGGTTCCGAATCCCTGAGGCCGGCCTCAGTTGCGTGGTGGGCATCGGCTCCGACCTCTGGGATCGCCTCCGCGGCCAGCATCCCAGGCCACTTGGGCTGCATCGCTTTGTGCCACTGTCGGGCTCAACCCATACGGCGGTGTCGACCCCAGGCGACCTGCTGTTTCACATTCGTGCGCATCGGCTGGATCTCTGCTTTGAGCTCGCCCAGCGGGTCGCCGACAGATTGAGCGGGCTCGTCCAGATCATCGATGAGGTTCATGGATTTCGCTCGTTCGACGAACGCGATCTGCTTGGGTTCGTCGACGGCACGGAGAACCCCGAGGGCAACGCTGCGAGCACGGCGGTCACGATCGGCGGCGAGGATCCGGAGTTCGCCGGCGGCAGCTACGTGATCGTCCAAAAGTATCTGCACGACCTGACCGCCTGGGATGCCCTGTCGGTCGAGGAACAGGAGCGCGTGATCGGCCGTACCAAGCTCAGCGACATCGAGCTTCCAGATGACGTCAAGCCATCGAACTCGCACGTCGCGCTCAACACGATCGTCGATGAGAACGGTGAGGAGCGCCAGATCGTGCGCTTCAACATGCCCTTCGGCCACGTCGGCGCGGCCGAGTTCGGCACGTATTTCATCGGCTACGCATGCGGCCCTGACGTGATCGAGGAGATGCTGCGAAACATGTTCCTCGGCAACCCGCCCGGCAATTACGACCGCGTACTCGATTTCTCCACGGCGGTGACGGGAACACTGTTCTTTGTCCCCACCACGAATCAGCTCGAGGGCCTCGCGGATCCGCCATCGGAGCCGGGCGTCGCAGTCGTCGAACCTGAAACGACAAACCATGATGGATCGCTGGGGATCGGCGGTCTGAGAGGAGCATCCGCGTGAATCATCTGCTTCGTTCGCACGCGCCGATCAGCGATGCCGGCTGGGAGCTGCTCGACCAGGAGGCTCGAGAGCGCCTGAGCCCTGCCCTGGGAGCACGCAAGCTGGTCGACTTCGATGGGCCTCACGGCTGGTCACACTCATCAACCAACCTCGGCCGGGTCGAAGCACTCGACAGCACCCCAGACGGCGTCACAGCACTGCAAAGACGGGTCTTGCCGCTGATCGAGCTCCGCGCCGATTTCAGCCTGTCACGGGAGGAGCTCCGTGACGCCGACCGCGGCGCCGACGACGTTGACCTGGGACCGCTCGACTCCGCAGCCCGCGATATCGCGCGGGCCGAGAGTGGCGCCGTATTCGACGGCTGGGCGGGAACGTTCAACGGGGTGATCGCGGCCACGCCCCACGCCGCGCTGAACGGGCTCAGGGCCGAGAACTACGCGGAGCGCGTAACGGCGGCGATCGAGCTGCTGCTCGGGTCGGGGGTCGACGGGCCATACGCACTCGGCGCCGGCCAGGATCATTACCGGCTGTTGGGCACCGCTCCCGTACCCGGCGGCTATCCGCTCAGGGAACACGTGGCGCTGCTGCTCGGAGGTCCGATCGTCTGGGTACCCGGGATCGAGGGCGCCGTGCTTCTGAGCCGCCGCGGCGGCGACTTCGTCTTCGACAGCGGACAGGACATCTCATTGGGCTACGACTCGCACGATGGGGACCACGTGAAGCTCTACCTCCAGGAGAGCTTCAGCTTCCATGTGGCCACACCCGAGGCCGCGGTCCATCTGACCAGCTGAGGCCTGCCGACGATTCTCGGAATCTCTCTCCCACGCGCCCGATCGGGGCCCTACCCTTCACTTATGGATCCCAGACACAACAAGCTCCCATACGTAGTTCTGGGCGTGGCCGCGGAAGCCGTGGACCGCTCGCGCGTACCCGTCTCTGCAGGTGTCCGCGTCGCGGCGGTCGCGACGCTGCCGCCAGCCGCGATCTGGCGCTCCCGAGCACTGCGTCCGCTTCGCGGTCGCACCGAAGCCGCTACAGCCGAGTGGGGCGAGGCAGGCTTCGGACTCTCGCGAGAAGCACTTGCCGAGGCACGGGTGCTGGCAACTCGGATGGCTCGGACACTCGTCGATGAGCTGTCCCGGTCTGGCCTTGGCGACGAGGTGCTCGACAGGCTGTTGAGCTCGGGCGCCTTTGACCGGATCGTGACCGTCGTCATCAACCACCCGGCGACAGAGGCGCTCGTGTCCGATGTGCTAGACGACCCCGGTCTCGACCGGCTGATAGCGCGAGTGATGGACAGCCGCCTGGTCGACGACATCACCGCGCGCCTGCTCGCCAGCGACGAGATGCAACAGGTGCTCGAGTACGTCACTAGCTCCCCTGAACTGCGTGCGGTACTCCGCCGCCAGACCGTCGGGCTGGCCGACGACGTCGCCGTCGGAGTGCGGTCACGCACCGTCGTCGCTGACGATGTGGCCGAGCGCTTCGCGCTCGGGCTGCTCAGGCGACGGCGCCCACAGGCCAGCGAGTGACACAGCCCGCCCCCGTCGGCTACGCCGGCCTGGTGACGCGGGCAGTCGCGTTCCTGATTGACGCGGTGGTGATCAACGTGATCGCGGTCCTGATCGGCGGCGCCGTCAACCTGATCGCATCGCTGTTGGGCGCCAAGGGGAGCATCGACGCGGTCGGCGCGATTCTCGGCGCAGCCGCCTGGCTGGTATGGAGCCTCTTCTATTTTGTGACCTTCTGGACACTGACCGGACAGACGCTCGGTAACCGCATTCTGGGAATCCGCGTGATCAGTGAGACCGGTGGCCGCGTCGGCTTCAGGCGAGCCGTCGAGCGGTTCATCGGCTTGCTCCTGGCGATCATCCCGCTCGGCGCCGGTCTCATATCGATATTCACCGACGAGCGGCGCCGTGGCTTCCATGATCGGCTTGCCGACACCCTGGTGCGCTGGGATGTCGACGAGGTGACCGAATCAGCTGTCCGCGCGCACCGGCACGATACGCCCGTCGAGCCGGAGCCCGGCCACGCCCCCGGGGGTGGCCAGCGGGCCACCCCCGGGAGTGCGGGCGTTCAGCCGGAGGCGCCGACCGTGCCGCTCGAGGTCACCGACGACTTGCCGCTAGCACCGGCGCTACCGGAAACACCGCTCGACGCGTAACCGAAGCTGCAGTGGGCGCCGGTCGGACATGGCGGCGCCGTGGGCGCCGGATCTGCAACCGTGTCGGATCCAGAGGCGGTCGTGATCTGGGCCTTGGTCGCTGTCGCCGTGCCCGGCCACCACGCCAGGTACCAGCCGTTATCGACAGTCGCCTGCACCGAGTCGCCGTTGCTCAGCTCGATCGTGACGCCACTGACCCCGGCACCGGTGCGACCGTCCGCGAGTGTCAGGGCATTGCCGGCCGAGTCACGCGTGCCGCCCCCGTTGAATTGGATCTGACCGGCAGCGACACTGCCTGGCGTGTCGGAGGTGACACCGCTCGAAGTAGATCGGGAGTCCATCGAAACGCCGTTGCCGCTGAGGCAGACGGCCTCTGTGCTCGCGTCAGCGTAGATCGCGGCCGTGTAGGGGCCGCGCGAGTCGGTGATGGCGGGGTTACCGAGCCCCTGCCCGCAGCTCTGTGGTAACTGCCCAGCCGCCGTCGCTGTCGGAGTCGCCTCCCAGCCGGCAAAGGCCGGTGCGGCGCCCGAGCTCAGCGACAGGACTGCGACAACGATGGCGGCCGCACCGGCGGCGCCAACCGCGCCGATCGCGGGCAGTCGTGGCACGCGACGCTGCCGCGGTTTGTAATCGATCGCGCTCAGGCGGGCGATCGAGTCCGGGTCGAGCGGCGCGTCGTGGAAGGCGTCGCGCAGGCTCCGTTCGAGTTGGTCGGTCATCGTCATAGCTCCCGTGTTGGGTTGGGAATTGGAGAAAGCGCCTCGCGCAGCCGCGCGAGTCCGCGCGAGGCGTTGCTCTTGACGGTCCCAGGCGAACAGCCGAGCACGTCGGCGGTCTGGGATTCGGTCAAGTCGTTGAAGTAGCGCAGGACCAGCACCGCACGCTGACGGGCAGTCAGCGCAGCAAGCGCGTCGAGCAGTTCGGCCCGGGTCTCGAGACCGTCCAGCAGATCGGGCGCGGGCTCGTCGCCGAGTTCCGGCGCCGCGCCGAGCTCGTCGCGACGGCGAGTTCTCGCGCGGCCACCGTCGAGCGCCAGATTCACGAGAATCCGGCGCGCGTAGGCGCCCGGTTGCTGCATCCGCCGCACCCGCGGCCACCGGCGCGCGACCCTGAGCAGGCACTCCTGCACCAGATCCTCGGCCTCGCCGGCATCCCAGGTGATCAGGTATGCGGTCCTCAGCAGGGGCTCGAGGTTGGCGGTCGTGAACTTGTCAAATTCGTCCATCACCCCATACAACCCCCACCGACCCGTGGATGGTTCCCGTTGATCCGTCCACGGCAGCGACAGCCGACGCCGCCAACGGATATGGTCCGCGATACACGGTCGGGGCCCGTCGCTACGTGGATCAAGGCCGAGCCACAATCAATCCACAACTCTTCTTGGGAGTAAATGCACCAATGCTGATCACTGCAACGTCGTACCCGTTCCTCAGCGTCCTGTGGTCGATGTTGATCTTCTTCGCGTTCATCATCTGGATCTGGATCGCGATCACGGTCTTCATCGACCTCCTGCGCCGCAAGGACAAGTCCGGTTGGTTCAAGGCGATGTGGGTGGTGCTTATCGTCCTGCTCCCATACCTCGGGATACTCGTTTACCTGATCGCTTACCACAACGGGATGGCGGATCGTCAGAACAAGAACGCCCAGCAGGCTCAGTCTCAGTTCGACGATTACGTGCGCCAGACCGCCAGCACAGGTGGCTCGGCGGCGGAGATCGAGAAGGCTAAGGCCCTGCTCGACAACGGCACCATCACCCAGGCCGAGTTCGAGACGATCAAGGCCAAGGCTCTCGGCAGCTAGCTCTTCAAAGCGTCTGGCTGTGGCAGCCCTGCGTGCTCGCAGGGCTGCCACAGCCGCTCAGCGGCTCAAGACGTCGGTTCAGACGATTCCGGCGACCCCCTGGCCCAGCAACAGCACGCCGACCAGGCCGACGAACAGCGCCGCGGCCACCAGCTTGTTGTCCGCCAGCCACACCGACAGTCGAGATACCGAGCTCGCGGTGCCCTCGGGATCCACGAGATAGGCAAGGCTCGGGATCTCGATCAACATGAACTTCAGAGCCGCGAACACGAGGATCGCGATGAGCGCCTCGATCCATCCCCGGTGATCGCGCGCGAGTCGGCCTGAGGCCAGGAAGTCAAACGGGCCCGGCATGGCGAGCAGAATCCCGGTGATTGCGGCGACGATCACGGAGCCGCCGTGGAGCGCGGCATCCAGTCGAGCACGCCAGCCGGAGCCAGGCTCTGACACGTCGACATTCGTGGCGCTGACATCCCCGGGGACTGCAGCCGCGAGCGCATCCCCCTGACCGCCCCCGATCCTTGCCGGCAGAAGGTCGCGACCACGGCCGAGCAGAGCCCGCCCAGCTGTCGTTCCGATCAGGAGCGCGATCAAGAGCGTGGCGGCCCCGATCCCGATGTAAGCACCCGATCCGAGCCGCGATTCGCTGCTGCCCGCAACCGTCCCACGGGATCTGAGCGCGGCAAAAATCGCGAGGTTGACGAGTACACCCGACGCGACGCCTGCGATGCAGCAGACCCACAGCAGCGCACGCGCGTTCGGCAGAGCCAGGATCAGCAACACGACCGCCAGCAGCTGTGGATAGATAGCGGCCGCAAGACCAAACAGAACCACGTGCAACACGACCGCGCACAGTATCTGCTGTCGCCCACTTCGCCGACGATCTCGTTCCATTCCGGCCCCTGGGCTCCAGCGGACTGGACTTCCGTCCGGGTCCGCGCTAGCATGCAACCGGTTGCATGGCCAGCGTTAACTCCATAGCCGACATCGCCCGCATGGCGGGCGTATCGAAATCGACCGTCTCCAGGGCGCTTAACGACAGCCCGGTGATCAGCGTCGAGACGAAGGAGCGCGTGCGCGCTCTCGCGAAGGAACACGGCTTCGAGATCGACGTGCGCGCCCGTCGCCTGAGCCTCCAGCAGAGTGGCGCCATCGCACTCGTCGCCTACGGTTACAAGGCTGACAGCATCGTCCCTGACGCGTTCATGCTCGGGCTGATGACGGGTATATCGGCTGGACTCGGCAAGAGCGACTACGACCTGCTGATGATCCACGTCAGCCCGAACGATGTCTCCTGGCCACGCCGCTACCTCGAGGCCGGGCGTGCCGATGGCTTCATCCTGCTAGACGCGCAGTGCAGCAGGCAGCAGTTGCAGGCGCTGCGCGACGCCCAGGCGCCGTTTATCGTCTGGGGGCCGCCGGCTCCCGACGGCTCGTACTGCTCGATCGGCGGCGACAGCCTCCGAGGCGGCAGGCTGGCGACCGAGCATCTCCTCGACACCGGCCGACGGAAGATCGCGTTCCTCGGGGGCCCCAAGCGGGCCGTCGAGGTCGTCGACCGGCGACGCGGCTATGAGGCCGCCCTCCAGGCCGCGGGTCAGCCGATCAACCCAGAGCTGATCGTCCACGCCGAGTGGTGGTCAGAGCACGCGGCCAGGGAACTCATGTCTGCGTTGCTGGACCGTGCTCCCGATATCGACGCGGTTTTCGTCAACAGCGATGTGATGGCCATCGCCGCGATCGAGGTGATCTCGGACCGCGGCCTCAACGTCCCTGGTGACATCGCGATCGTCGGTTATGACGATGTCCCGCTCGCCGCCCATGTCAAGCCTGCGCTCACCACCATCCGCCAAGATGCGGCGCTTGCGGGCCGCCTGCTCGCCGAGGGCGCAATTCAGCGGGTGCTCACGGGGGCCATCACCAGCACGTCGATCCCGGCGGAGCTTGTTGTGCGAGGTTCCACATGAGCCTGTTTTTTCGTTGTTCTTTTTGCAACCGGTTGCACTGAAGGAGGTAGCATTGCTCATCCCATCGACCACCCAACTGCAGGTGACGACTTCCATACCAATACCGCGACCCCGCTACGACGAGCCGGCCTTCATCACCGCTACCGGTCGCGCCCAGATCGCAGAGAGCAGCTCGGAGGCCTCCGCTCCAACCAGGGTCGGGCCTCGGCTGCGAGTGCCTCGTAGCATTCGCCGGCGCAGCCGCTGCCAGACGCCGAACGAGCTCGAGGTTCGCGTTGAGCGCCGTCCGCGCTGACGCCGTAGCCAGTCGCGGCGGCGCCCTGATCGCGCTCGGCGCCGGGGCCGGGCTCTTTGTAACTGTGGAAAGCCTGCCGGTCGGGTTGCTGCCGCAGATCTCCTCCAGCCTGAATTCATCGCTGTCGGCCACTGGGCTGTTGGTAACGCTGTATGCCGGGCTGGTGTTCGCAGCCTCCGCACCGCTCACACATTTGACTCGAAACCTACCGCGTCGGGTGCTGCTCACAGCCGTGCTTGGTGTGTTTGTCTGCGGGACACTGGGGTCGGCTGCCGCGCACACCTACGGCGAGATGCTGGCGACCCGCATCGTGACGGCCGCCGCCCAGGCCGTGTTCTGGTCCGTCGCGCCCGTCACGGCGGCAGGGCTCGTGGCGCCTGAGGCCCGCAGCCGCGCTGTCGCTTCCGTGTTTGCAGGCAGCTCGGCCGGCATCGTGCTCGGCGTCCCGGGCGGCACCCTTTTGGGCCAGCAGGCCGGCTGGAGAGTTCCGTTCGTTGTACTGGCCGGTCTCGGATTGGTGGCAGCGACGGCAATCCGGTTCCTGCTGCCAAACGCCCGTCCCTCGGACAGTCACGCTGCCAGAGGCGCGTCACCTGACCGGGTCCGATACCGCGCGATCCTGATCACAACCGCTCTGACGGTGGGTGCCTTCTACACCTCCTATACGTTCATCAGCGCATTCCTGACCCGAGTCGCCGGTCTCCCCCATCATGCGGTCCCGCTGATCCTGCTCGCGAGCGGCATCGGCTCGACGTTCGGCCTCGCCACCAGCGGGCTGCTGTACGCGCGTCGACCGGCGGTTGCGATCGCTGCTCCCCTCGCGGCGATGGCTGCCTCGCTCCTGGGGCTCTATGCGTTCGGCACCGCGGCCGGCCCAGCCGTCGCGTTCACGGCGATCGACAGCATCGCGCTCGGCACCTTCATAGTCGCGGCTCAGACATCGGTGCTCGTATGCGCGCCAGGAAGGACGGACATCGCCACCGCCTGGTTCTCAGCCCTGTTCAACGCCGGAATCGCGTCCGGGCCGATCATCGGCGCGATCGCGCTTGGCGTCGGCGGACTGCGCAGTACCGCCCTGGCCGGTTCGCTCCTGGCCGGTGCCGCGCTGGCATCGGCCGTCGGCCTCGGCGCGGCGTGACGCGCGCGTGTAGCCCCGGACGGCGCAAGCGCGCGCCGTCCGGGGACCAATCACGTCCCTACGGAAATGTCGGAACGTCGACCGCCACGTCTGGGTTGGCGATCGTCGACGAGCCGCCGACACCGTCGATCACGGTGTCGATCCCGCCGAATCCGGCCTTGGACAGGAACACTGTCAGCAGACCGTTGAATTGCACTCCCGGCCGGTCCGGCGCCTTGAACGCCTGCGTCGCATAGATCGCAGGGCCGACGTTGAAGTACGAGTAGCTCCCCATGCCGTACCCGGTGAAGGTCTTCACGCGGTTGGTCACGAGGAAAGCCGGATAACCGTCGGTCTTCGGGCCTGACATCCAGGCAGACTGACTCGGCGGGTCATATGGCATCTCGTTCTGGAAGAAGACGTCCTCCCCGTGCTGACCGTTCCAGATGACCTCGTTCTTCTGGAAATGCTCCGCGGCCAGGCCGTCGGCGAGCACGTTGTTGCCGTTCACGATCAGACCGGTATCGGCGGTGTTGTTGGTCCAACCGACGCCGGCGCCGTGATCGGCACGCCACGCCCACACGTCATCGAGGATCGTGTCGCTGTCGTCGACGACCAGACTGTCCTTCGCCTTACCGGCCGTGGCACCGCCGATGCGGAAGAACACGTCCTGGACGAGCGTCGGGTCATTCGGGTTGGCGGAGCGTCCCGACGGGAAGCCCCAGCCACGCCGGCGACCGTTTTGGCGGTTGCCGAGCTGCAACAGCACCGGCGAGCTCTTCGGGCCTGCGTCAAAGATCAAGCCTGACAGCTTGATCCCCGGAACGTTGGCCGTCTGCATCGCGACGTTGCCGTTTGGTCGGAACCAATGTGGCGAAGCCGAGCCCAAGCACGATCGTGTTCGGGTTCTGGACCTGGATCGGCGATGACAGGTCATAGACGCCAGGCGTCAGAATCAGGTCCCGACCGACCGCGAGCGCCGCGTTGATCTCCCGGACCGAGGTGCTCGGGGTCGCGACGAAGAACCGTGAGATCGGCAGCGAAGAGCCGGCCTGACTGCCGGATGCGTACGACGGGCCGACCGAATCGTGCTGCAGCGCGGGCACGAATACCCTCATGTTGCCGCTGTCGGTGTACAGGTACGGCTCCTCCTGGGATTCGGATGACTGCGCGACGTTCGTGTACTGGCCACCACTCACCCCGAAGTCAGTTGGTGGCGCGCCGTTGTCGCCCATGAACACCTGGTTCCAGACGTAATTGCTGGAGCTTCCGATGTCGCTGTTGCGGACGAAGAACTGCTGTTGACCGTAGAAGTCCAGAGCACCGCTGACCTCGTCGTTGGCCATGAAGCCGCCGCTGACATCACCGGTGCCGCAGTAATCCTGCAAAACCAGGTTCCCGTTGATGATCACGCTGCGCATCGGGTCGGCCTGAGAGACCGCCCAGATCTCAGCCGAGTTCTCGCAATACGGCCCACCTCCGTCACCGGGGTCCGGCGTGATCGTCGGCGGCCCGGACGTTGTCGACTCAGTCGTGACGTTGATCGTCAGGTTCGACAGCGAGCGCCAGAAGTTGTCCGTGCCCTCGCAGTCGCCGTTCACGCACTGGTTGAAGACGTCCGCGACGCCGTTGATGACGACGTCGCCCGGCTCAGCGCCGAGGCCGGCGACCTGGGTGTAAAAGCCGACCTGGAAGACAAGCGGGTCGCTGGCCGACCCATAGGTGCCTGGCTCGAAGAAAATCGAGTAGCGTTGCGCGCCGAACTGGTTTGGAACCTGTTGGCTCGCGATCGTGTTGAGCTCGGACTGGATCGAGGCCTGCGACATGGATGGGTTGAAGACGATCACGTTGGGCCCCAGATCCGGGCTGCCCATCGTGACCGGGACGTGAGGCTGCTCATGGCGCAACCTGTGGCGCGGCTGATGCGCGGCGGCGGAAGCCGCTGCCGGCACGATCAAGAGCGCGAGGCACGCCAGTCCGGCAAGCGTGTTACGGCACCTGCTCATTCCCTCACCTCACTGGTTGGTTTGCGGTTTGCGAAACCCCGGCCGGGGACGGACTACCCCGGCGCGCGGCGAACCTAACACACTTAAAGCAAGTGTTGAGAAAAGCCTGGACGGATAGGCACCCCGAGCGCCAGCGCTTCAGCTGGGCGCCGCTCTAACCGATGACACAGGCATGAGCCGATTCCGCCTACTCGCCGCCCTGGGAGCCACGCTTCTGCTGGCAACCGGCACCGCACATGCGGCCACGACAGTCACACTCTCCAGCGCCGAGTACGAGCAGCTGACGCAGATCCAGAGCTACGCCTCCTCGAGCAAGTCCATCAAGACCCTGCCCGGGGTCGAGGCAGCACTCGCGAGCTGCAGGAGGCTCGATCCCGTCAGCGGCCTGGTGCGCGCGGAACGCAACGACTGCGCGGCCGCCTTCGACTGGGTCGCCACGAATGTTCACATCATCGCGAGACTCAAGGTCTGCGAGCACCGAAACACCGTCAACGGCCGCTTCGCGTGTCTGTTTCCGGACTACCGCAACCTGAGTCTTGCCGTTCGAGGGCTCTATCGAGCAGAGGCCGCCGTGAATCGCGTGGCAACCAACCGTGGGTTCTCCAGCGCCTGTGTCGAGGCTGTCGGTAACAGCCCCCAGGCGATCGCAGCGGAACAGAGGATGTCGCAGGACGCGGCCAGACTTGTCTCTGCGATCCGCGCACGCAATGTGCTCCAGGTGCAGAAGTATGGCGGCCTCTATGACGCCGACACCGCCGAATCCGAGAGCGCGGCATCGAAGAAGCCGCTGTCAGCCTGCCCCCACGCCTCGGGTTGAGCAGGGCGCGCCGACCAAGCGATTGCGTCTGCGCGCACAAACTCAGCGCAGGGCATAGGCCGTCGGTAGGCTGCATCGAGAGGGCAGCAGTCCTCGCCTGTGTCCTAGGCCAACCAGTGGAGGTACCAGATGGCCGAGCTTCCGCGATCGCAACAGGACATTCTGCTGGGGCACTTCATCGTCTCAGACGATGTCGAGCGCTCTGCGCGCTTCTATTCCGAGGTACTCGGCGGCAGGATCGTCTTCGCCGGAGATGTGACCTATGTCGCACTATCCAACACCTGGATCATCATCAATGTTGGAGGCGGCCCCACCGATGACAAGCCGGGGGTCACCCTGGAGACTCCGCGCGACCCCCACCGAACCACCAGCTTCCTCAACATTCGGGTCAAGGACATCCACGCGGTGTACGCCCAATGGAGCGCTCGCGGCGCGCATTTTCTGACGCCGCCCAAGCAGCATCAGTACGAGATCCGCTGCTACATCCGCGATCCCGACGGCCATCTGATCGAGGTGGGCCAGACCACCGACCCAGAAGGGGATTGGTCACCCGCTCAGTGGCCATCGAGTGTCCCCTGAGCAGGCCACCCGCCGACGGCGAACCGCACACCTGCAACGGTTCCTCAGCCCTCACTGAACCGATTGCCCGCGCAGCCATCATGGCTGCGCGGGCAATCAGAGCTTCCCCCGTCCGCGCTGCGATCAGCAGCGCAGCTTGTTCAGTTGCCGGTCAGGAACGGCTTGAGCTTCGCGACCGTGGCAGGAATCGTCGCGGTCGCCGGCACGGCCGGCAGCACGCCGTGACCCCCGGCGGCGGCGTCGAAGAAACTGAAGTGCGTCGCCTCATTGGCCGCCAGCTTCGCCGCGACCAACCGCAGATCTGAAGAGCTGAGCGTGTTTGACGCGCCCAGGTAGGCCTCAACGAACGCCGTCTCCAACGCGACCCCCGTATTGAGCAACGCCTGGCCGCTCTTCAACGACGAGGCCGGGATCTGGAAGCTGGCATTGGTCAGCTTCGGAGCCTTGGCGCCCAGGGCCTTGGCGAGAAATGCCTTGTGCGCCTTCTCGTCCCTGAGGGCAGCTTCGAAGTAGTCCTTATTCTCCAGCTTCGGGTGCGAGAAGCTGCCGAAGCCCTTGAGGATCGCGGTGTACACGTAGACCGCGAGGCTCTCCGCCGTGTAGGCCGCCTGCAGTGTCGAGACATCGCTCGCTGTTGGCCCGGCTGCGAGCGCCACCCCGCTCATTGACGCAAGCACACCGCCGCTGGTCGCAAGCACGATGCCGCCCTTGGCCGTGTTTCTGAGAAACATCCCGCGGCTGACGCCTGATTTCACTTCGGTCATCTGGTCCTCCTTGTTGCCGGTTCGGCTGATGTCAGGTATTCGCGGGTACGGTCGGTTCGGATCACCCGATCCGAGCTGGCGGCAGACATTTGCTTCGCCCGCTCAAGCCCCGGCGCGGTCGCTCGCAACGAGCCGCTCAGGCCCTGGCGCCGCCGCTCGACACGAGCCGGTTGAGTACACGGCGCCGGCGACGCTCGATCAGCGCCGCGACTGCGACTCCCAGCTCGAACAGCAGATAGAGCGGCACCGTTTCGAGCAGCATCGTCACGGCGTCCCCGGGAAGCAGGGCTCCGACAGCGGCGCAGGCGGCGAGGGCATAGCGCCGCCCGTGCCGCAGCTGACGTGGCGTCACGAATCCGGCCTGAGTCGCTGCCACCACCAACACCGGCAGCTCGAACAGAGCCCCCATTGCCAGCAGCAGCTTTGCAGCGAAACTGTAGTACTGGCTCGCCTGCACCAGCACGTTGAAATGCTCGGAGTTGAAGTTCTGCAGGAAATGAATAGCCGCCGGCAGCACAACGAAATATCCGAACAAGACTCCGGCAACGAACAGGCCTGGCGCGGCGACGAACAGCGGACGCAGCCGTCGCCGCGCGGACGGTTCCATTGCGGGCATCAGGAACCCGTATGCCTGCAACAGCAGAACCGGCAGCGCAATGATCAGTGCGAAGACGAGCGTCACGGTCACAGTCGTCGTGAATGGCTCACCGAGCCCGAGTGTGACCGGACGGTCGCCCTCGGGCGGCGCCGAGAGACGCTTGATGTCGTGATCGACGGAATGCACCACCTGATCCACGGTGTGCTGAGCAGCCGCGGAGTGCTGCTGAGTCGAGACGACACCAGCCAACGACCTCACCTGAACCGCGAGGTCACGGGCTGAACGCTGGACCACGTAGGTCTGACCCAGAGGGCCGTCGCCGCTGCGAACCTGCCGCATGGTCTGGTGGGCAAGCGGCGCGTTGACCACCCGCAGCAACAGTCCGTTTTGCCAGAAGCACACGCCGAACGCAACGCCGATCACCGCGAGCGAGACGATCAGTCTGGTGCGTAGCTCATCGAGATGACCGACGAGCGTCAGCTGCTGTTCGTGCCCGACGCTGCCAAACGCGGTCCGCACCGCGCGCAAGCTTCCCATTTCGTTCACCGAGGCCAGCGCTTGCGTCGACTAGCGATCAAGCGTGGCCGTGGGAGCGCTCGCGACCGTCTGACCGGTCGGATCGATGGGCGCTTCCGGCGCAACCGCATCCAGGTGCTGGACGGTTGGCTGCTGAGCGGCCGGTTCGCCGCTGACGGCGTCCTTGAAGCCGCGCAAGCCGTCGCCGAGCGAGCGTCCCATCTCCGGCAGCCGCTTGGCGCCGAAGACGAGCAGAAGGATCATCAGCAATAGCGCGAGGTGGATTGGATTGTCTAGGCCCATGGTGACTCCGATCATCGGTTGCAGGTGTGCCTGCCTCAGATACGGAGCGGAGCGCCGCTCGGATCACTCGATCTCAGCTGAGCGTGGCGACGACCACTGGAGCGCTGGTCGGTGCGGGTCTGCCGCCAACCGGCTCGGCCGTGACCAGCACCGCACTCACCCCTCGCACAGAGCCGGGGACCACAACCTGGGCCCGGCCTGCCTGGTCGACACCAAAGAGTGGCTGGGCCGGCTCGAGCTTGCCGTCCCGCTTGAGCCAGACCTCATAGATCTTCCCGGCTCCCGGCTGAGGCAGATGTCTGACGATCAACTCGGCGCGGTCACCCGAGACTCGCACAGATGCGTCCCCGAGCGAGGCAACCACCATCCGCACTGCCGGCCGTGAAGGGCCAGCGGACAGCTCAGCACCAAGAAAGCCAACAGCCGCAAGCGCGCCCACGCACGCTGCTGCCACAACTGGCCGTGGCAACAGCCGGCCGACACGGCGCTGAGCTGGTCTGACCTTCGATTCAGCTCTGATCTCACCCATCACCCGACGCCGCAGGCGGCGCGGCGCGGCGTATTGCGGAGCTGACAAGGGCAGTGAGTCAACGACCGTGCTGAAGCTCTCGACCTCGGCGCGGCACAGCGGACAGGTCTCCAGGTGCTGGCGGAACGCGTCTGCCTCAGCGGGCTCAAGCGCTCCCATCGCATAGGCGGCCGCGTCCAGACCGCAATCGTTCGAGTCAGACATGTTCGCTCCGCCTGTCATCCTAGGACGCCGGACGGGTCGGCCAGGGAGCTTCGAAGCTTCGACATCGCCAGCCGCATCCGGCCCTTGACGGTTCCCTGGGGAAGCGCCAGGAGCTCGGCGATCTCAGCGTGCGTGAAGCCGCCGAAGTATGCAAGCTCGACGACCTGTCGCTGCTCTTCCGGAAGCGAATGCAGCGCCGTCCGTACCACTCGGGACTGTTCGCGCCGTTCGACCTCAACGTCGGTGTGCTCGTCGGCCACCAACTGATCCACCAGCCCGTCATCGTTGACGGTGTTCCCCTCACGTACGCCGTCGCGCCGGAAGGCGTCGACGGCACGATTGCGGACAACTGTGAGGATCCAGGTGCGGACGCTTCCGCGCCCAGCGTCGTAGCGGGCCCCAGTACGCCAGAGCGATGTGAACGCTTCCTGAACGATGTCCTCGGCGATCACCCGTCGCCCGCACATACGGAAGGCGAGCGAGAACGCGGGGCCGCCGTGACGATCAAAGATCACCTCGAAGGCACGCGTGTCCCCTTCGCCAGCGAGCACCATCAGGTCCTCATCCGCCATCGACACGTGCCGCACCAGACGACGTTCTCTGCTGCCTAAGAACAAATTGGTTCACCTCGACCAGCTACAACACAGGGCCGTCTGCCTGGAGTTATGGCTCTCCGCGCCACACCTAGTCCTTTGATCTCGCCGACCTTCCTTCTAGCCAATACGAACACCACGGCAGAACGGATCACTGACGTAGCAGCCGCCAGCCGCGGGTTGCAGGTTCCCCGGCCGGAGGTCCTAGGCGACCAGGTACGTGTCGTAGATCACGCCGCTGCGTCCCCGTGCGCCGACGCTGATGAAGATGCCCTTGTTCAGCCAGTCGAACTTGGGGGCCGCACCCTCGATCTTGGTTGAGGTCCGGAAGGTGTATTCGCTGGCGTCCACTTCCTCGCCCCGAGCGAGACGTCCGAGGACCTCAGGGCTGCCGTGGCGTATGCCGTGGGACTGAACCTGGAGCAGATCACCGGCTTCGGTCTTCAGCGTATACCGGACGTCTCCAATTACGGTTCCGTCTGGCAATACGGTTTGCCAATCCGCACTGGCACCAGCGACCAGTGTCCCGCTGAACTCGGACCCCTTGAAGACCCCGTCGGTCAGGGGCACAATGCGCTGGTGCCCCAGCGGACCGTCGCCGAGGTCTAGGGGCTGCCCGATGCCCGCCGTCAGCCGGTATACGAGGACCAGTTGTGGGTCGGGTAGGTGGTCGGTGCTCATGGAGAGGTCTGGCGGCTTCAGGGCGTCAATCGGCGATCGGATCAGCTGGACCGGATCGAGCGACGCAACGGCGATTACGTTCATCAATCGTAGAGCGGTGGCCGGCGTGCCCTGATCGCTGCAGAAACGGTGCGTCGGACTGGGCGTGTGATAGCTTGCGTGCCAGTCAGATGGAGTCCTGACGTGTGTGTCATGCGCCGCGAGGCGCCGGTCACTCCGAACCGCCCAGACTTGTGAAAAGGGTTGATGGCTCCTTTCGCAGTTGTTCGATGGTCACTGACGCGAAAGGACCAGCATGAGGCGATTCGATCGGCAGGAATTCGCGGCGATCTTCGCCGGAGGTGCGACCGGAGCGATCGCGCGTGTGTGGCTGAGCCAACGCTTCGTCCAGGCGGACACCTCCTGGCCATGGACGATCTTCGCGATCAACATCACGGGCTCGTTCGCCCTGGCGTACTTCGCCACCCGACTCCAGGAACGACTGCCGCAATCCACCTACAGACGCCCGCTTCTCGGCACCGGCTTCTGCGGCGCCTACACGACGTTCTCGACGATGGAAATCGAGATCCTCAAGATGGTCGAGGCCGACCGCTACCCCCTCGCTATCGCCTACGCGCTGACCAGTTTGGCCGCAGGCCTGGTCGCCATCTGGCTGGCCACAGCGATCGTCCGAAGGGCGAGTCTGGCATGAGTGTTTGGCTCTGGGTAGCTGTCGCGGCGATCGGTGGAATCGGAGCGATCAGCCGTTTCGTGGTCGACGCAGCGATCGCCGCCCGCGCTGGTGGCAACTTCCCACTCGGGACGCTCGCGGTCAACGTCAGCGGCACGCTCCTGCTCGGCTTCCTGGTCGGAGTCGGGGCAGCGGGCAACCTCTACCTGCTTGCCGGCACGGCCACCCTTGGCTCCTACACGACGTTCTCCACCTGGGTTTTCGAGACTCATCGGCTTGGCGAAGACGCCGAACCCCGCCCAGCGGCGCTCAACGCCGTGACCAGCCTGGTGCTCGGCTTCGGCGCGGCGCTGATCGGCCGCACGATCGGACTGAACATATGAACGACGACTGCCTCAAGCTCACCACGTACTTCGGCGAACGTGATCGCACCGAAGACGGACTCCTCGCTGACAGGTTGATGAGCATCTACGGCGGCCAAGAGCTGGCGGCGAGCGTCGTGCTACGCGGCGCGGAAGGCTTCGGCCGGCTGCACCACCTTCACACCGACAGGCAACTGAGCCTCTCAGAGGACCTCCCCGTCGTGTCGATCGCGGTCGATGAGCGAGCGCGTATCGAGTCCGTCCTCGAGCAACTGCTTCAGGTTAAACGTCGCGGGCTGATCACGCTCGAGCGCGCGCGGCTGCTTTCGGGCGAGATAACCGAAGCCCGGCTTCCGGAGGAGCTCGCCGAAGCAACAAAGCTGACCATCTACCTCGGTCGGCAGGAGCGGGTCCACCGCACGCCTGCGTCCATGGCGATCTGTGACCTGCTCTACAGGCGTGGGCTCGCAGGAGCCAGCGTCCTCCTGGGAGTCGACGGAACACGTGATGGCCAGCGGTTCCGCGCCAAGTTCTTCGGACGCAACTCTGAGGTCCCGACGATGGTCATCGCGGTCGGAGCAGGCGACAGGATCGCGGCTGTTCTACCGGAGATTGCCGGGCTGCTGCGCGAGCCTCTGATGACGCTCGAGCGGGTGCGTGTATGCAAACGTGACGGCGAGCTGCTCGCTCAACCGCATGAGCTGCCCGGCAACGACCTGCACGGATTGGCGATGTGGCAGAAGCTGATGGTCTACACGTCCAACACCGCGACCCAACACGGTCGTCCCCTACATCATGAGATCCTCTATCGCCTGCAGCGAGAGACCCAGGCCGCCGGAGCGACGGTCCTGCGCGGCATCTGGGGATTCCACGGGGAGCACGCGCCGCATGGGGACAGGTTGTTCCAGCTTCAACGACACGTACCCGTCTGCACGGTGGTCATCGATCGTCCGGAGCGCATCGCGGAGTCCTTCCGGATCATCGACGAGATCACCTCCGAACACGGCCTGGTCACCAGCGAGATGGTTCCAGCCGCACAGGCCATGACCGAGACGCAGACGCGCGGCGGACTACGACTTGCGAGATACCGGTTCTAGTGCCCTGAGTCGCTAGCCCGTCGCCATCCCGGCACCGCTCAGCGCCGGGCGCGCCGAGCTACGCATCCGCCGCAGAACGCGGCCGGAAACCGGTGTCACATCCGGGTGAACGCCGCCGTTACCGTCGGCTGCTGCCTGCCACGCCCGTGCACGGCGAACGGACTCGTCTGGATCGTCGAGCTCAAGACAGTCCATCCGGTCTGTATTGATGTCGATCACGATCGTGTCGCCGTCCTCGATCAGTGCGATCGGACCACCGAGGTAGGCCTCCGGGGCGACGTGTCCGATCACGAGCCCGACCGATCCGCCTGAGAAGCGCGCATCGGTCATCAGCGCGATGGTGATGTTCCTCTGGCGGCAAAGAGTGGTGATTCGTGACGTCGGGTCGAGCAGCTCCGGCATTCCAGGCGCCCCGCGCGGACCCTCGTAACGGATGACGACCATGTCGTGGTCCGTGAACGAGTCGGCGTCGCGTTCCAGCGCCTCGATCAATTGATGCTCGCTGTTGAAGACACGCGCTCGACCACGGAAGACCCCACCTTCAAGCCCACCCTCGACCCCCGCGATTTTCAGGACCGAGCCCCCCTGGGGCGCGAGATTCCCATTCAGCAGTCGCAACCCGCCGGTCTCCTTGAACGGCGCGGCGACGGGATGGATCACATCGCCGTCGGGCGCCGGCGGATCGAGACGGCGCACCTGTTCGGCGAGCGTCTCGCCGGTGCATGTGATCGTCTCGCCATCCAGCAGGCCCGCGTCGAGCAGCTCCCGGACGATGACCTGTAGGCCGCCCTTCGCGGCGACATCGACCATCGAATAGAGGCCGAACGGGCGCATGTTGACGAGCACCGGGAGGCGGCGCGAGAGCGAGTTGAAGTCATCCTGGCTCAGCACGTCGTCCCACAGATCAAAGCCCGCGGCGCGCGCGATCTCCACGCTGTGCAGCAGCACGTTGGTGGAACCACCCATCGCGATCGTGACGGTCAGGGCATTGCGCACAGATTCGGGCGTGACGATGTCCCGCGGCGTGATCCCGGCGCTCGTCATCGCGACCAGACAGTCGATCAGCTGCTGCGGGAATTCATTCAGGCGGCGCGGATCGTCAGACGGCGGCGCGACCATCTGCAGAGGCTCCATGCCCAGCACGGCGATGAAGGTCTGCATCGTGTTGTAGGTGAACATGCCGCCGCAGCTTCCCTGACCCGGGCACGCGTGCAATGCGATCCGCGAGCGGGTGCCCGGGTCCGGATCGCCGGCGAACTGGAAGCCGGTGACGATGTCAATCGGCTCGCCGGTCTGGGGATCGATGCCGGGTTTGATCGACCCATCGGAGAGGATCACCGCGGGCTGGTTGTGCTCGAGGATCGCGGCGAGTGTTCCCACCGGCGGCTTGTCGCACGCCACAACGGCGACAACTCCGGCCATGTTATTGGCGCTCAGATGCAGGTCGATGCTCTCGTTGACGATCTCGCGGCCGATCAACGAGAACCGCATTGACGGTGTGCCGTTGAGCTGCCCGTCGGATACTCCGATCGTGTACGCCGGCGCGATCACTCTCAACGCGAGCTCGTCCTTGCGCACGCGATCCGACAGGGCCTTCTGGATCGCCGCGACCTTCCCCAGCACTCCCAGATAGCACTGGCTATCGCCCAGACTGCCCGTGACCCCCCAAACAGGATCATGGATCTTCGACACGTCCTGACCGAGGAAGCGCGCGGTACCGACCCGCTGCCCGTCCCTGCCGGGGTTGGTGGATTCAATGACGTCTCTACTCACAGCGGCCATTCTAAGTAGCTGGGGCTGATCCTCCGCTTGTGGTGTCTTGGGCAGGACGGGATAACTGCTCCGCCACTCTCATCTTGGACCCCGAGCGGCGGTTCGGCTCACCGCGTAAGCAACAATGCGCGAGGTCAATGCGAGTGCGCCGCCCTTCCTTTTCATGGGTGCTGGTCATAGTCGCTATCGCCGCCCTCACGGTGTTTGTAGATCTGACGATCGCTGTGACCGGCAGTTCCTCACTCTCGCTCGACTCGCGCGCCTTCGAGATTGCTCGCGATCTGCGCGCACCCTGGCTCGATAGCGCCGCTCGAATCGTCACCAACCTGGGCTTGATCGCGATCGTTGGCTCGGCCGTCGTTCTCGGCGCCGTGCTCCTGATCAGGCATCGAGAACGGGGCCGCGCGGTCGTTCTCATGATCGGAGCGGCGCTCGCCTGGATCGGTGTGTGGATCGTGAAATCGGTGGTCGACCGGCCCCGTCCACCGGGTCCGCTCGTGCACACCACGGGCCAGAGCTATCCCTCGGGTCACGCCGCCAACGCCGTCGGCTGGCTCGCGCTCGCGATCGCGCTGACCGTGATGATCCCGACCCGGGGCGGACGCATCGCCGCCGTGATCGCGGGCACGCTCCTCGCAGTGTTGGTCGGCCTCAGCCGGATCTACCTGCGGGCCCATTACTTCTCCGATGTGATCGCCGGCGAAGCGCTCGCCGTGGGCATGTACGCACTCGCCGCGATCGGTGCGATTGCCTGGAAATCTCGACACGACTCGGGCAATGGCGACAAGGCGACCGCTCCCCCAGCCGGTACCACCTGACCAGCTGCAACGGGTCCTCTTCCCTACAAGCCGAGATCAGCGCCGCTCCTCGTCGAGAGAAGCCCTCGCCTCCGGCACTGTGATCGCCGGCCGCGGCCGCAGGCTCACCTGGCAGCGCCGCGTAACGGGATCGGATCACGGCACGGATGCGTGGGTAGCGACAAGCGCATCCTCCAAGTTCAAGACATGGCCTGCAGTAAGCTCGGCGGCCATGTCCGGCAGCCGCGCGCGGCGTGACATCGCGATCCTGCTCGCGGTCGCGTTGGCCTTCGCCGACGCCTCGATCGTTGTGCTGGCACTGCCGGAGATCGTCACCCGGCTGCATGTGTCGATCTCCAACGTCACGTGGGTGATCATGGCCTACAACTTGGCGCTGATCGTTGGGGCGATCACGGTCATACCGTTTGCCGGTCGGCTCCGGTCCAGGGCGGCGCTGGTTGCGGGGCTCGTGCTGTTCGGCCTGGCGTCAATCGGCTGTGGCGTCTGCAGCAGCATGGCCGTCCTGGTGCCGCTCCGGTGTGTCCAGGGCGTTGGCGGCGGGCTGCTGCTTTGCGCGTCCCTGCCGCTGCTGACACGCGGAGCTCGAGCAGCGGACGCCGCGGTGCACAGGTGGTCGACCAGCGCCGCGATCGGCATGGCCGTCGGACCGGCGCTCGGCGGCGCGATCACGCAGATCTTTGACTGGCGGTGGATCTTCCTGGCTCAGGCACCGGTGGCGACACTGGCGGTTGTGCTTGTTCTCGTCGTCGGCGTTCCCGCCGAGCCCATGGCCGACGCAGGGAACGCGCAGCGGGCAGCACCGTCGGTGCTGATGGCCAATGCAGGGCTGACCCTACTGTCGGCGGGATTGATCAGTGCGCTGTTTCTCGTGGTTCTCCTGCTGATCATCGTCTGGGGACTGACGCCGATCACGGCCGCTGCCGTTGTGACCTCGATACCGCTGACCGCCGCGGCGGCCGAGCGCGTCGGTCGGGGGCGCACAACCGAAGCGTTGGTCGGGCTCGGCGCGATCCTCGTTTGCCTGGGCCTCTTCGGGGCATCTCTGG
Organism: uncultured Conexibacteraceae bacterium; assembly: GCA_963844665.1. Taxonomy (GTDB): domain Bacteria; phylum Actinomycetota; class Thermoleophilia; order Solirubrobacterales; family Solirubrobacteraceae; genus Palsa-465. The sequence goes on along the minus strand of CAWJPB010000002.1, from coordinate 158,543 downwards.
TCACTCACCGCGAGGTCCTATGGGTGACCATCATGCTCGGAATCATCGGAGTCGGCCTGGGACTCGCTGTTCCGAGCCTTACGACGATCGCGCTGGGCGGCGCCGGAGCGGCAGCGGCTCGTGCCGCCAAGACCGTGGCCGCCCGTGACGGCGGGGTCGCCCTTGGCCTCCTGGTTCTGACGCCCGTGTTCGTCCACCAGCTGCACCAGGCTCCAACCCAGGCCCTCTCGAGTGGTACGAAGGCGATTCTCGCCGCCCCGATATCGCCCAACATCGAGGCCACGCTCGTACCTCGGCTGCTTGCCGACTACCGAGACACACCCCAGGGCGAGCTTCCAAACTTCGCTCGGACGTTCGCGCGCGAAAGTGCCCACGCAACCCGCAGCGAACGCGTGGCACTCAGCCACCTGCATCGACGACTCGACTCGATCGTCGAGCAGGCCGTCACCGGAGCGTTCAGGGCGCCACTCCGATACGGCGGATTCTTCGCTCTGGCCGTGCTGCCGCTGCTCGGGCTCCAGCTGATGTTGCGATCCCGCAATTCGCGCGCCCGAGACCGCTGTTAAATACACGCCCGCGGTGACCGTCCGGTGTAGGATCCGCTCGACCCGATGCCCACGAGCAAAGCGAGATGTCGAGACGGGCGTTAGCGGTCCTGGCAGGGACGCTGATCGTCGTAGCGGCACTGGTGATCGTGGTCGTGCTGGTGGCAAGCAACGGGAGCAGCAGCTCGAGCGAGACCCCGTACACGATGAGGGCCAACGCCATCTGCCGGACTGCAGGACGCACGACCGGGCCGCTGATCCAGCGACTGACGACCGCGGCCGAGTCGCTCATATCTTCCGGCGGTAAGAACACCTCGCCGCACGTGGCTGGAGAGCTCCGGCAGCTTCATGAAACCGCCACCTGGACCCTGGCGAAGTTGCGCGCGATCAAGGAGCCGATCACCGACCGTACGTCGATCGATCAGTTCCTCACAGCCTTCGCCGTCGTGACCAAGGCGCTCGGTTTGGCCGTCAACACTGCTGCCGCCGGACAGCTGCAGAAGGCGCTCCTGGAGGTGGAGTCGGTTGCGTCCGCCTCGCAACAGATGACCAGCGCCGCCAAGTCCTCCGGTTTGACCGCGTGCGAGAGCGCGCTCGCGGCATTGCCCTGAGCTGCAATGGATCCGCTGCTCGCAGGCTGAATCTCCCACACGGTGGGCCTTTGGGCGGCGGGATAGGATCGTACGGTCCCGAAGAGGGGCCGACTGGCGAGTCTGGAGTTGGTTGGTCTCGGGTTGGCTGGCTGAGACTCGTCATGGCAATCCAACTCGCAGCTTAGGAGGTTTCGGATGAGCAGCGCCCAGGAAAGCACCGGACCCGTGACGGAGTCGGTCGCCGGCGGTCAGTCGATCGAGGTGAACCTCGAGGTCATCGTCATCCCGGTATCCGACATCGAACGGGCGAAGGACTTCTACGAACGTCTCGGCTGGAGAGTTGACGCGGACGTGGCTCGCGATGACTTCCGTCTGGTCCAGATCACACCTCCCGGCTCTGGCTGCTCGATTCAGTTCGGGACGGACCTCACTTCTGCCGCCCCGGGTTCCGTCAGCGGCCTGTACTTGGTCGTTTCCGACGTCGAGGCTGCACGCGCTGAGCTCAGCAATCGTGGCGCGACAGTGAGTGATCCTTTTCACGAGCAGGAGCTTGGAGCGCGCTTCCACCCGCTCGGCGCGAGCGATCGGCTGAGCGGTTCTGCTCCACAGCATCAGAGCTACGGGTCCTTCGCAACCTTCGACGACCCGGACGGCAACGGCTGGCTCCTGCAGGAGATCACCACACGCCTACCCGGCCGGGTCGACTCGGCGGCGAGGACCTCATTCGGCTCGGCTAGCGATCTGTCCAAGGCGCTTCAGCGCGCCGCTGCGGCGCACGGAGAACACGAGGCGAGAATCGGTCACGAAGATCCAGACTGGCCGGACTGGTATGCCGAGTACATGGTCCGGGAGCAGGCTGGCGAAACTCCCCCCTCGTAAACCGCGGTGTTTGTCTGCTCCCGCTGAGTGGACCCCGCGAATGTGGTGGGCGTACGCTCGCCGTTATGAGTCAGTCGTTCGTCCCGGAGGAGTTTGTGGTGCCACGGAGCCTCATCGCTCCCGGGTTCCGATTGGAGCCACTCGGACCCGAACACAGCGAGGCTGATCACGGTGCCTGGACATCGAGCATCGAACACATCCGCGCAACGCCGGGCTTTCCGGACGGTCGATGGCCGCCAGTCGATGGCATGTCGCTCGCTCAGAATCTGCGGGACCTGGAGCGGCATGCCAACGACTTCGAGGAACGGCTGGGGTTCACCTACACCGTCCTGGATGAAAGAGACCGTGTCATTGGTTGCGTGTACATCTATCCGGCGCGGTCGAGCCCGTCGATTACGGAGGTGCAGTCGTGGGTCACCGCCAGTTGCGCGGAGCTGGATCTCATGCTGCACGACGCGGTGGTGAACTGGCTGGCGACCGAGTGGCCATTCACCGACGTCCGGTACCGCACCAGCGGTTAGTGACAAGCGTTCCGCCCAAAGGCGGGACGGTGTTGCTGGCCGTAGCCGCTCCTGTCGGTTATCCCTTGCCAACGTCGGGTCAGACACCGCCAAGACAGGTCGGGACACTGGGCGATTAACCCCCGAGCCTTACATCTAGGTTTCGCGGGGCTCGGAATTCCCAGCCCGTGATTCGTGGCGGATGATCCTTGTCCAGCGCCAGCCGGGGAAATCGCTCGGCGAGGCGGCCCAGCGCAAGCTGCAACTGGACACGTGAGAATGAGTGACCGACACAGAAATGCTTTCCGAACCCGAATGCCGCGCTTCGGCGTGCCGGCCTAAAGAGGTCGTATTCGTCTGCAGTCTCACCCCACGCGGTGCGGTCACGATTGGCCGAGGCGATGATCGCGGCGACGTTGGCGCCCGCTGGGATCGTGGTGCCCGCGATCACAGCGCCGTTGCTAGCGTGGCGCTCCTGGGCACCGATCGGAGAGATCCACCGCAGGCCCTCGTCGACCGCCGCTCGGACCCGTCCCTCCGGGTCAGCCACCAGCGCATCCCACTGACCAGGATGCGTGAGTAGCCCGACCAGCGTCGCGCCGGCGCCATGACCGGGTTCCTGCATGCCACCGAGCAACACGACCTTGAGCGTGGGCATCACCAACGCAATCCGTTCGTCCAGACCCCCGTCGACGGCATGCAGCATTGTCGAGACCACGCTGCCGTCGTGATGTCGGAGCATCTGCTCGAATAGCGGTCGCAGCGTTTCGTCAATCTCCGCTGCGACGAGATCAGCCCGTGCCTGCTTCTTCTCGTCTTGCTCGAAGTTCGTTGCGCCGTCGGCGAGCATCGCAAACCATCTCCGGAGGGTGAGTGAGTCGAGCTCACCGAGTCCGAGCACCCCCGCGAGGCTCCGCACTGAGATCGGTTCCAGATACTGCTCCATCAGCTCGACGCTGCCGCTCGTTTCGCGGCTCAGCTGGTCGAGCTGCTCTTCGACGATCGGCTCGATGAGCGGCTGCAGGTCACGCTCAACGATGACTGGCCGAAACGACGGCAGCAGCATGTCGCGAAGCCGCTTGTGCAGCGCGCCGTCGGCGGTGAGGATGTTCGGGCGCCCAAAGGTTCGATCAAACGGAGACGACTAGACCGCCGCCGCGAACATCTCCGGGCGGGTGCAGACCTGCTCGGCATCGTCCCATCGGGTGATGAACCACAGCCCGACCGCCGGCACGTAGACGACAGGCGCATGCTCGCGCCAGTGTGCGTAGAGCGGATAGGGGTCGTTCTCGAGGTCGGCGACGGTTACAGCTCGGCGTCGATCTCATCTTCACGGGTGTGGACGCTCATCGGCCAACTCCTTCCGGGCGAGCGGCCCGACAACAAGGCCTCATCCAGCGCGGGACGCCCTCGTGCGCTGCCGCGTGGGCAGCGGCGGCGGCCACCTGCGTGGGCCGTCGCAGCGCTACAAACCCAAACCAAGCGCACACGACCACGAACCATGCCAGCGCAAACAGGAATCCACGGTCGGCGGGGAACGCAGGCCACGGATCCAGCGACCCCTTATACGCCAGGACCGGCGTCGCGAGCCCCACGACGGCAACGGGGATCCGCCACCAGCGCGCCGCGGTTCCGTCCGCCCAGATCAGCCGCAGCGCTGTGACCGCCAGGACCGCGTAGACCGCCTCGATCAGGAACGAGCCCGCGGCCGTCGCGATGGAGAACGCCTCGATGTTGTCTGGGAAGTCCCGCCGCGGCGCCGTAGTGCGTGACACCGGCGAAAACTAGGCCTCCCAACCCTGCGATCCCGAGCACAACCGTGCCTCCTAGCGGGGTATCGCGGAGCTCGTGCGAGCGATCGGCGCGGGAAGCAGCCCGTCGCGTCCCAGCGCGAACATGCACGCGCGAGCCGGCGACCACGAAAGCTATCGCGACAGACACCGTGTCCAGCAACACGACCAGGTCGATAGTCGTCGCGAGGCCTTTGCCGACGTAGCGCTGCGCCAAAGTGCCCATGGGCGACGGGTCAGCGGGCCAGGCGGTCGCTGCGCCGTGTACGCCGAATCCGATTGCACCCGCGTAGGTCACGACGATGTAGAACAGGCCGGCCATCGTGACGCTGCCGATCAGCGCGATCGGAATCGAGCGGTAGGGGTTCTCGCATTCTTCGGCGATCGACGCTGACGCCTCGAACCCGATGAACAGCGTGACCGCGAAGAGGATCCCCTTGAACACGCTGTTGAGCGAGCTCTGCCCGGTACCGAATGCCGACAGCGTGTTGCCGCCCACGCCACCCTTCGCAATGATCGTGAACGCCAGGATCAGGAACGGAATCGCCGAGATCGAGGCGAGCACCAGGACTCCGCGGATCGCGATCCGCACGCCGAAATAATTGAGCGCTGTCGCGATCAGCAAACCAGCCGCTCCCCAGACCCACCAGGCGACGTTGATCGACAGGTGCGCGGCGAAGAAGCTCTGGGCCTGGAACCCGACCGCCACGAACACCGCCATCAGACACAGCACCCCGGTCAAGTACAGCCCCGCGCAAAAAACCCCCACGCGCGGGTGCGCGCCATGTACCAGATACTCGTAGATTGCACCAGCGCCGGCGAACCGCCGCGCAAACAACGAGATCACATATGCCAAACAGAGCGCGCCGATACTGCCCAGCGCACCGACAACGGCGAGTTGAACCCGGCGACGCTTGCCACCAGGCCGGTTAGCAGGCCAGCTGAGAACATCGGTCCGATCGCCAGTGACTGACCGATCGCGTGCAGCGACGTCAGCTTGCGCTCGCCCAGATGCGGCCCTTCGATTCCCTGAGACATCCCTCTCTCCTCCCGCTTGTGCGTTTCGGCACAGTACGAACGGGGTCCGGGGCGCGTCCAATACAGAATCGCTCTCAATTTGTGCTGCCAGAGACCGGGCGCAGCCCCGGTACCGGTGAGCTCGCGGGTCGCTCCAGCAACGCTTCTTCCGGAGCACGGGCTCCAGCGTTGACCGAACCAGGCGACCGACGCAGGTGGATACTTGCTCAATGGAGTTGCGTCAGCTGCGATATTTCCTGGCGGTCGCCGAAGATCTGCACTTCACCCGGGCGGCCCAGCGCATGCACGTCGCGCAGCCGGCACTCAGCGCCCAGATTCGCGTGCTCGAGCGCGAGATCGGCGGACCACTGCTCGATCGCAGCACCCGCAACGTTCGCCTTACCGCTGCCGGAGAAGGGCTCGCTCGCGAGGCTAGAGAAATCGTTGATGCTGCGGATCGCGCGCTCGCCGAGGCACGCATCTCCGTCCGCCACGAGGCGCTCCATCTCGTCGTTGGCTGCCTCGGTGCTCCGGGAGATGTGCTCGCCGATACGCTCGATGTGTTTGCCGTGCAGGTCGCCGACGCCCGGATAGAGGTACAAACATTCGATTTCGTCGAGCTCTGGGATGCTTTGGCGGCAGGCGAGGTGGACCTGGCGTTCGCGTACCTACCACAGGATCTTCAGGATTTCCGTGAGCTCCCGGCCATCGGCAAGCTCGACGTCGTCCAGTTGATCGACGAACCGCGTGTCGTCGTACTCCCAGCGTCTCACAGGCACGCCGGCCGCAAAGCACTAAGACCAAGTGAGCTCGCGTCCGAAACGTTCATCACGCATCCCGACGGTGTCCCTGAGAGCTGGCGGGACTTCTGGCTGCTGCGTGAGCAACTCGGTGCTCGACCGGCCGTCTGCGATGTCAAGGCGCAGAACGTCGACCAGTGGCTACATCTGATCGAACGAGGCCGCGGCATCGACACGTGTCCCGCCTATGTTGCTCGTTACTACTCCTGGCCGACGCTCTCCTACGTAGCCCTGCTTGATGCACCGCCAAGCAGCCTCGCGGTGCTCAGCCGCAAACGTGACCGCACGCCGTTGGCTGCGAAGCTGCTCGACGCCGTTCGCACCGTCGCGGCGGCACGGCAGCCCACCAATCAGCTCGACAGCCCATAACAGATGGCCGCGCAGACCGGCATCTGGGACCGATCGACGTGTCGTGTGTGTTCAATGCGGCCATCCCGCGCGCCAGATGCGTCGGGGCGGCGTGGCGCGGGTAGTGAATCAGAGGGGGCGCCCCGCCACCACGAAACTCCGGGGCGGGGCGTCCCCCCGGCATGTCCCCGCATTGCAGGGGGCGGCGCAGGGACCAGGGCGAGCCTCTCAGAAAAGGGGCACTCCATGCAAGCCTCATGTGAGGGTGCCCTCTGGCGAAAGCAGGAGACGAGCCTGTGAAGGTGAACTGTCCATCTTGGTCGAGCGCGACGGATCGGGCGTAGGCCGTACAGGTAGCCGTCCTAGTACCCCCGTAGCACGGCTACCAGCAGTAGGAGCGCCCCGCCGACCGAGCCGGCGGGGCGCTCTTGTCAGCCGCCATGGCCGAGCAGATGGTTGACCCACGCTGTGGGATGGGGTCTGGTGTTATGGTGGCGCCCGCTACTGAATCCTGAGCGGCGCCATAACTTCTGGCTCCTGCTCAGCCCGAGATGGCCAGCATGTCTTTAAGCGACCCGATGCCAACTCAAACTGTTCGTGACCCTGATCGGTGGGCGGTTCTCGCATTGGTTGGTGTCGCGCAGTTGATGGTGGTGCTGGATGCGACGATTGTGACCGTCGCGTTGCCTTCGGCGCAGCGGGCGTTGCATTTCTCTAACGAGAATCGGCAGTGGGTCGTCACCGCCTATGCGTTGGCGTTCGGCAGTTTGCTGTTGGTGGGCGGCAAGGTTGGGGATCTGTTCGGCCGCAAGTGGGCGCTGATCGTGGGCTTGGTGGGGTTCTCCGCGGCGTCGGCGGTCGGTGGGCTGGCACATTCCTTCGACGTGCTCGTCGCCGCGCGGGCGACGCAGGGGGTGTTCGCCGCGCTGTTGGCACCCGCGGCGCTTTCGCTTTTGACGGTCACGTTCGCGGGGACTGCGGACTGGGCCAAGGCGTTCGGGATCTACGGTGCGATCGCAGGCGGCGGCGGGGCGCTTGGGCTGCTGCTCGGGGGAGTGCTGACGCAGGTGCTGTCGTGGCGCTGGTGCCTGTACGTCAATCTCGTGATAGCGGTGCCCACAACGCTCGTGGCGTTGCGCCTGCTGGTCAACCACCGGCCTCCCGACGGTGCCCGGATCGACATTCCCGGGGTGCTCACCTGGACGTTGGGTCTGTTCGCGCTCGTGTTCGGCTTCTCCAACGCCGAGACGCATGGGTGGGGCGCCACCGCGACCGTCGTTGCGCTGATCGCCAGCCCGCTGCTGTTGACCGCGTTCGTGATGATCGAACGCCGTGTCGAGCATCCGCTACTGCCGCTGCATATCGTGTGGCATCGGGCTCGCGGAGGGTCATACGCCGCGATCTTGGTGACCGGTGCCGGCATCTTTGCGGTGTTCCTGTTCCTCACCTATTTCCTGCAGCAGAACCTCGCGTTCTCACCGATCAAGACCGGCCTGGCGTTCCTGCCCCTGACAGCCGTGCTAGTTGTGACCTCGACGACCGTTCAAACCCGCGTGATTCAGCGCACGGGCGTCAAACCGCTGGTGCTCCTCGGCATGGCGCTCGGGGTGGTCGGGATGCTTCTACTCACCCAACTGACACCCACCTCCACCTACGGCACCGGCGTCCTGCCCGGCCTGCTCGTCATCGGTGTCGGGATGGGCTGCATCTTTGCGCCGACGTTCTCGACTGCGACCGCCGGCGTGGCCTCCAACGAAGCCGGCATCGCGTCCGCCATGGTCAACACCTCCCAGCAGATCGGCGGCTCGATTGGCACCTCGCTGCTCTCAACGATCTACGCCAGCGCAGTCGCCACCTACGTCGCAACCCACCTTCACGTCAGAGGCCTTGCCTCCGCCGCGCAGGTCCACGGCGAAACGACCGCGTTCTGGTGGGCCGCCGGCATCTTTGGCGTCGGCTTTCTGCTCACGCTACTGATCCTGCCCAGCCAGTGCGAAACCCGAACGGCGACCGGCGTGACCGCTCTGGCTCGACAGGCGATCGGCAACTGCCACCACGACGAGCCCGCAGACGACGCGAGCTCCCCAGAGCCAGCCTTGGCACCATGAGCCCACGCCAGCCGGGAACAACGCCCCGGCTCACCGTCGTAGCTCACCAGCTCTGCAAGACCTTGGCACGAGACCCCTTAAGCATCAAAACCCCGGTACAGGCCGGGGTTTTGGTAGTACCGCTACCGGGATTCGAACCCGGGTTACCGCCGTGAGAGGGCGGCGTCCTAGTCCCCTAGACGATAGCGGCGCGGACTGCCGGGTTTAGGGTAGCGGACCACCACCCGGCAGGGGCGGAAGGCGACCGTCGGAGCGGCCGGGGCAAGTGGTGAGGTGCTAAGGTCAGCGCCCTCACTGCGGCTGTGGTGAAATTGGTAGACACGCAGCGTTCAGGTCGCTGTGCTCTTACGGGCGTGGGGGTTCGAGTCCCTTCAGCCGCATCGCCCAAATGAACCTACGTCGGGCCGCCTCGGGAGGCGCCCGACGTTTGCTTTTGGCCGGCAGAGTGTGACCGCAAAGCCGGGTAGGGTGCCGGTATGGCTGAGCCCGAGACCGTCTGGCTGTGCGCGACCTGCGCCGTGGAGACCGCGGCACCGGTTGGCGTCTGCCCGATCTGCGACGACGACCGCCAGTGGGTTCCGCGCAACGGCCAGATCTGGACCACACTCGCGGACCTCTCGGGGTCTGGGCATCGCATCGTGTTGAACGAGCCCGAGCCGAGCCTGTTCGGAGTGAGTGCGGAGCCACGGGTCGGAATCGGGCAGCAGGCGCACCTGATCACGAGTGAGGCCGGCAGCCTGCTCTGGGATGTCCCCGGTTACGTGGATGCGGACGCCGCGGCGCAGGTGCTCGAGCACGGCAAGGTCCTGGCCATCGCGGCCAGCCATCCACATATGTTCGGGCTTCAGGTCGAGTGGAGCCGGGCGCTCGGAGGCGTTCCAGTGCTCGTCTGCGAGCCGCTGACCCAGTGGGTGCAGCGACCAGACCCGGCGATCGTCCCTTGGCACGGCGACTACGAGGTCGGCCCCGGTCTGACCCTCCATGAGGTCGGAGGCCATTTCATCGGAAGCTCGATCGCCCACTGGGATGCCGGTGCGGACGGCCACGGCGTGCTCTTCACGTCGGACTCGATCCACGTCAACCCCGACCGGGAAACGGTCACGTTTCTTCGCAGCTACCCCAACCGCATACCGTTCTCAGCCGCCGTGGTCGAACGCGTCATCAGCCAGGTGGAAGGCCAGCGCTTCGATCGCATCTACGACAACTTCGGTCGCACGATCGATCAGGACGCAGCCGCCGTCATCCGCCGCTCCGCGGATCGGTACAAGGGCTGGGTCAACGGCGATTTCGATCATCTCACCTGATCACCCGCCATGCCGGTAAGAATCGAGCTCTTCACCGATCCAGCCTGCCCGTTCGCGTTCTCCGCAGAACCCGTACGGCAACGTCTGCGCTGGCATTACGGCGACGGGTGGAGTGGCACGTCCGGATGATCGTTCTGACCCGCGAACCCGGCGAGGCGGACAGGCTCGCGCAAGGCGCACCTGGCCTTCAGCGAAGGTTCGGGATGCCGATCGATCCCTCCCCCTACCCCCGCTCTGCATCCTCGGAGCCGGCCTGCCTGGCCGTGGTGGCGGCCAGACGCCACATGCCTGAGCTGGCTCAAGCTCTCCTGCGCCGTCTGCGGGTGCGTGTGATGCGGGGTGGTCTGCTCGACGACCCGGCGTTGATCGCGGCGGCCGCGACCGAGGTGGGGCTGGATCCCATGCAGCTGAATGACTGGGCCCACACCGCAGACGTGATTTCCGACCTCGAGGCCGATGCTGAAGCTGCACGCGCCCCCTCCCCCGCCGCCCGTGCGCTGAACCACAAGCTCAGCGGTCCGGCCCATCAACGCCGCTACTCGGCACCCTCGTATTTGATCGCCGGGTACGCGATCCCGGGCTTCAACCCGGTCGAGGTCTACGAGACCGTGATCGCGAACATCTCTCCGGAACTCCCGCGCAGACCAAAACCGACCAATGTCACCGCGCTACTCGAGTGGTCAACAGAGCCGCTGGCGACAGCTGAGGTGGCGCTGATCATGCAGACGGACATCGACACCGCGCGGCAGCAGCTCTCAGAGGCGGGCAGGTTCGAGCCGGCGGGCAGGTTCGAGCCGGCGGGCGCCGATGGTTACTGGACGGCCGCGTGACGACCCCTCAGTCAGACTCGGCCGAGCCGGCAATCCCGACGGCGGAGCCGAAGCACTGCCGCCGAAGCTTCAGGACCTCGCGAGGTTCCAGGACTCGATCACGCGTGTCTCGTGCTCGTGCCCGAGAACCGACAGGCTCGCCGGCGACAGGTAAAGCCGAGCGCCGCAGGCCACGTCGAGACCCATCCAGCGGGCGCCGATCGACCGCAGGATGTGGCCGTGAGCGAACATCAGCACATCCCCATCCGCTGTGACCGCCTCGGCAATCAGGCGGTCCACACGAGTCGCCACCTGAGCCGGTGATTCACCGCCCGGGCAGCCGTCGTGCCAGAGATCCCAGTTCGGATCGATCGCATGGATCTGCGGACTGGTCAGACCTTCGTATTCGCCGTAGTTCCACTCCGTCAGTTCGGGCACAACCTCGACCCTGTCACCGAAGCCGGCGAGCCGCGCAGTCTCAAGCGCCCGCCGCAGCGGGCTTGAAAGCACCCGCGCGAACTCCACACCGGAAAGCTGCGGAGCCAGCTCACGCGCGTGCTCAGCTCCGCTTGGCAGCAGCGGCAGGTCGGTGTGACTCGTGTGCTGGCCACTCTCGCTCCACTCGGTGTCGCCGTGACGCACCACCACGAGCCGCGGCTCGGTCACGCCGGCACGCGCTCGGACTCGTGAGCCGCCAGCAGCGCCGCGCCCAACACGCCGGCGGGGGCGCCCCAGCGCGCCAGCCGCACCGTTGCGCGCCCCTTTAGCCCTGGATGGACGTACCCCGCGGCGAACTCCGCCGCCTGATCCAGCAGCAGCGCGCCGGAGGCGACGCCGCCGCCACCACCAATCACGACCTCGTCGGGATCGAAGGTGTTGATCGCGTTCGCGATCCCGACGCCGACCGCATGCGACCAGCGTCGCACCACTGCGGCGGCGTCAGCATCACCTTCCCTTGCGGCAATGACAGCGTCGGCAGCCAGCACCTTCTGCCCCGAGGCTGCAAGCCTGCCCAGGGCTGACTCGGGGTGCTCGGCCGCCGCTGCCTGCGCGAGACGATCGAGCGCGTGCCCCGCGGCGAGCGCCTCGAGCGAGCCGGGCTGCGGGAAGTGTTCTGACGCCGCCTGCATGTCCGGCTCGCACGCGAGGCCGATCAGCGTCATCCCCAACTCACCGGCCCCGCCGCTGCTGCCACGAAAGATCTGCCCATCGATCACGATGCCGCCGCCGATACCCGTCCCGACGGTGATCATCACCAGGTTGCGCGCAACCATGTTGAGGTCGTCGTCGTACGCTTCCGCGAGCGCGGCCACGGTCGCGTCGTTGTCGACGAACACCGGCGCCCCGAGCCGCCCGCCCAACACCTCGCGGAGGGCGACGCCCTCGAGCGGGATGTTGGTCGAGGCGGCGATCTCACCGGTCTCGAACCGCACGATCGAAGGCACGCCGATCCCGACGGCGTCGTAGGACTCGCCGCTCGCCACCTCGCCCACAATGTCGACCAGCTGGTCGATCAGCGCTTCTCCGCTGGCCAGACGGGTCGGCTGCAGCGTGTGCCTGACCATCCCATCAGGGCTGAGCAGTGTCGCGGCGACCTTGGTGCCGCCGACATCGATCCCGACGACCTGCCTCATAGGCGCGAGGCGGCCGCCTCATCGAGCAGTACGACGATGTCGTCAACGTGCTCGACCAGCAGCGATGCTGGCACGTCGGGCGTACGTGGAGCGTCCTGCGCGAAGGCGGCCGCGATCGGATCCGCCTTGCTCTCACCGGTCGCGAGCACGAGCACGCGCTTGGCGCGGCTGAGTGCCGGGAACGTCAGCGTCACCCGTGGAACGAACGGCTCAAGCCCGGCCTGGGGCACGCCGACCGCCAGCCGCGAACGCTCATGCAACGACTCCTGTCCAGGGAACATCGAGCAGATGTGACCGTCAGAGCCGACGCCGACCAGCACCAACTCGAAGCGGATCGCTCCGGGCCCGCCGCCCACGTGCTCGAGTTCCCGCTCGTACTCGAGCGCACCCTCTTCGCAACCGCGCTCGCCCAACACGCGGCGGCAGGACTCGACCTCGACCCCGGCCTTCTCGAGCGGCGTCAGCAGCGAATCGCGCACCAGCTTGAAGTTCGACAGCTCGTTATCCGGCTCGACACATCGATCGTCGCTGAACCAGAGCTGGGCGCCCTGCCAGTCCGTAGGCCGCTGCTGGGCCGCGAGTTCGTAGGCACGCCGGGGCGTCGAACCGCCGGTCAGCACCACGCTCTCGCCGGTCGCGGCGGCTGCGCTCAGCGCGTCGGCGCACGGCCTGTGCCGGATCGTCGACGACCTGAATCTCGATGCTCATGGACGTGAAGCTCCGCTCGCTGCTTGTAGGGCCTCGTACGTCAGGCCGTGCATTGGTCACGAATCAGCGCCTGGCGAACACCCTCGCCCAAGTATCCCGCCCTCGCCGCGGGAGGCGCCGAACAACTGCCACTGTCGCGGTTTGTGGCCGGCACCCTGCTCGCGAGCCGGTAAGTCCGCCGGGAGCGCGATCGAGTGACAGCGAGAAACCGGCACTGCCGCTGACGGTCACGCCCGCGAGCCCTCGGATCGCCTGGGCGACAGGGTCGAACTGAATGCTGACCGATGGCCCTCCCCCACTGCGGATCGCGGCGGCATGGCTTGCGCCGCTGCGATCGGGCTCGAGCTCGCTTGGAATCCAGCCGAGCCGCGAGGCGAGCCATCCGGTCAACAGCAGCGCCGACACGATCGAGCCATGGTGGTGGCGGACGTAGATGCGCTTGAGCGCGTCCAGCTGGCCTCGGCGCGCCGGATCGGAGAAGCTGCCGGCCAGGCGCTCACGCCAGGCGATGGTGCGCAGCCAGGCGAGATCGACCACATCCACCTTCGACTCGAGAAGATCGGCGGCACGCGTCAACGCTGCCCTCGGCCCGTCGAAGTACACCGGATCGTCGGTGTCGATCAGGATCACGTCGGCGAGCGGCAACAGCGCCGTGACCGCCTCGTCTCGGTTATGTGGCGACCAGATCACGGTCGGCAGCTCGGAAATCAGAATCGGGTCGATGATCGTCTCCAACCGGCTGATGTGGACGGCGCCGAGCGCGATCTCGACCGATTCTCGCAACACCCCGATGCCGGTTTCATGGACATCGTCGCCGCTCACGCTCGCGTAGCCGTCGATCATGTGCCGATCATCCTCGACCGTGCAGAGGATCGTGCGCGAGGGGTGGTAGCGGCCGACCCGCTCGAGTCGGTTTGCGACCTCTCCACGCCATTCGCGATCGGCGATCACGACCAGGTTGAGCACCCGAGCGGGTATCAAAGTCTCATTCTCGGCATGGGTCTCGCGCAGCAGCTCACGCAGCGCCGCCTCGATCCGCTCCGGGGTTGTGTCGCGCTCTGACCAGCGTGCCCCGCTCATCGCTTCACGCTTCCCGCCCTCACAGCCGGCGCCAGACGCGCCCATCGAGCAGCGCATCGGCCTCGACCGGCCCCGCCGACCCGGCGGGATACTGGGGAATCTGTGACGTCGTGTCGGCTGCCCAGGCCGCCAGGACCGGGTCGATGATGCGCCACAGCGCCTCGACCTCGTCGTTGCGGGTGAAGAGCGTCGCGTCGCCGCGCATGGCGTCGAGGATCAGGCGCTCATAGGCCTCTGGAGACTCGGACACGAACGAGGTGCCGTAGTGGAACTCCATATTGACCGGACGGATCTGCATCTTGGTGCCCGGCACCTTGGCACCGAGAGACACGGACACGGCCTCGTCGGGCTGCAGCGTCAAGATGATCTGGTTGGGCTTTACACCCTCAGAGCCCGCCCCCTGGAAGGCCAGGTGCGGAACCGGCCGCAGCGTCACCGCGATCTCCGTCAGCTTGCGCGTCATCCGCTTGCCGGTGCGCAGATAGAACGGCACCCCGGCCCAGCGCCAGTTGTTGATATGCAGTCGCAGCGCCGCGTAGGTCTCAGTGCGCGAGTCCGGCGCGACGCCTGGCTCCTCGCGGTACCCGACCGATTCCGAGCCGGAGACGACACCGGGCCCGTACTGAGCGCGAACCGCCATCTCAGCAACCTCGTCTAGCGCCGGCGGCGTGATCGCCTCGAGCACCTTTACCTTCTCGTCGCGCAGGCGATTGGCCTCGAGCGCCGTCGGCGGCTCCATCGTCAGCAGCGCCAGCAGCTGCAACATGTGGTTCTGGACCAGGTCGCGCAGCGCGCCCGCCCCCTCGTAGTACCCGGCGCGGGTGCCGATGCCGATGTCCTCGGCGGCGGTGATCTGAACGTGATCGATGAAGTTTCGGTTCCAGACCGGCTCGAACAGTGCGTTGGAAAACCGCAGCGCCATCAGGTTCTGGACGGTCTCCTTGCCGAGGTAGTGGTCGATCCGGAATACCTGCGACTCGTCGAAGTATGTGAGCACAGCTTCGTTCTGGGCCTGTGCTGAGGCGAGGTCGTAGCCGATCGGCTTCTCGATGACGGCGCGGACGTCCGCGTCCTCGGCTGCGTTGAGGCCGGCCTCACCAAGCTGGCCGGTGATCACCGGGAAGAACTCGGGCGCCGTCGACAGGTAGAAAACGCGGTTCATCGGCGTGCCCACCTCGTCATCGAGCACCTCGAGCGAGCTGCGCAGGCGTGCGTAGAGATTCGGATCGTCGAACGAACCCGAGACGTACTGCATGTTGGCGAGCAGGCCGTCCAACACGGCCTGGTCAGGACGGCGCCGTGAGAAGCGGTCGATCGACTCGCGCGCACGCTCGCGATAGTCCTCATCTGTCAGCTGCCCGCGGGAGACCCCGATCAGAGCGATCCGCTCGGGCAGGGCACCATCGTGGGCGAGGTTGTAGATCGCGGGCAGCAGCTTGCGGCTGGCGAGGTCGCCGACCGCACCGAAGATCACGATCGCGGTCGAGCGCACCGGGGTGCGCTCGAGCCCTTCGATCAGAGGATTGCCGACCGTTTCGAGGTCGACGTCTACTGCGGTCAAGCTCTATCAGCTCGCTTTCAGGAGATCGGTGATACGGGCTGTCAGCGAGCGGATCGCGGTCGCAAGGCCGCCTTCCAGCAGCAGTCGCTCGGCGGGCAGCCCATGCGAGCGCAGCGTCTGCAGGTTGCCTGCCGACGCGGCATCGATCAGCGTCGTGAAGTCATACGCCTCGCCGGGAATCGCGGCCCGCTCCCTGGGCACGTCGACGAGCTGTAGGAAGCGGCCGTTGGGCGCGCCGCCATTGTGTTCCTGCCCGGTCGAGTGCTGGAAGCGCGGGCCGTACCCGAACGTCGTCGCCATTCCGGTGGCAGCCCGGATCGCAGCTCGCAGCCCTGCGACAGCCTCATCGATGCCGGCGTTCTCAGGGCCAGCGGTCGGCAGGTAACCGAGGATCGCGACGTAGTGCGGTGGCTTCACGCCGAGCAGCGCCTTCAGCGCCTCGTCGTCGGCGACGGCGATCTCCGGCAGTGACCCTGAATCGAGCACCTTGTTGGTGTTGTCCTTGGCCTCCTGCACGTTCGGCTGGTCGAACGGGTTGATCTGGAGCGCCCAACCGGCAACGGCGACCGCGAACTCGGCGATGAAGAACAGCCGGCCGAGGTCGGTTCCGTCGCCCGTGGTGACCGTCAACGTCGGGTGGCCGGCGTTGGTCAATGCATCGACTGCAGCATCGAGCGTTTCACTGGGCTGGTCGCCATTGCGCAGGTAAACGAACAGACGATCATCGCCGTAGACACTCGGATCCCCCAGCGGCTCGTCCGCGATCGGCATGATCCCCTTGCCGTGCTTGCCGGTCGACTCGGCGACCAGCTGCTCGACCCAGAGGCCGAAGCTGTCGATCGGCTCGGAGACGATGAACGTGAGCTTGTCGCGGCCGCGCAGCGCAAACTCACCGATCGTCGCACCCAGCCACAGGCCCGAGTTGTCCTCAGCGGCGTTGAAGTGCGAGCAGGTCTGCTCGCCGGTCTGCGCACCGCTCAGCAGCTTGTCGACCGGGACTCCGGCCAGCGCCGCGGGAACCAGCCCGAAATAAGACAGCACCGAATAGCGGCCGCCGATGTCGCTTGGGTTCAGGAACGTTCTGCGCAACCCGTCGGTGCCGGCCAGGGCAGCCAGCGGGCTGCCCGGGTCGGTGACCACGACGAACTGCTCGGGCTTCGCCTTCGCCTTGAAATAGCGGTAGTGCGAGAGGGTCTCGATCGTGCCGCCGGACTTTGACGAGACGATGAAGATCGTCTTTGCCAGATCGACCGATCGCTCGATCGCCAGGATCGCGTCGGGATGCGTCGAGTCGAGCACCTGCAGCCGCAGGCCGCCGGCGGGATCGCCGAACGACCGATGAATCACCTCTGGCCCGAGCGAGGAGCCGCCCATACCGAGCAGGATCACGTCGGTGTAGCCATCGTGCTTGAGCTCATCGCGAAGCGCCGTCAGCTCGGACAACTGCTCGAGCATCGTCTCGGTGACGTTCAGCCAGCCCAGCCGGTTCTCGATCTCAGGCACCCCAGGCCCGCCCCACAGTGCCGGGTCGCGTTTCCAGACCCGCTGGGCGACGTTGTCGGCGACGGCCTGCTTGATGCGAGCGGTCTCGGCGCCCTCGAAGCCCGGCGGCAGGCTCGCATCGATCGTCGGCGGGCGACCGGTCACGATCGCCGAGCGCGTCTTCTCGATCCCGGCCAGCAGCGAGTCCATCGCCTCCTGGAACAGCCTGACGCCGTCCTCCAGCAGTTGCTCGGTAACCGCATTCATGTCGATGCCGACGGCCTGCAGGGCGTTGAGCTCCGCGGTCGGGTCGAGCCGTGCGGTGGCGCCGGGGACGGTCCCGTGATCGGCGACTGCGTTGAGCGTGGCCAGCGGCATCGTGTTGACCGTGTACGGGGCGATCAGCTGATCGACGTAAAGGGTGTCGGGGTATGCGGGGTTCTTAACGCCCGTCGATGCCCAGAGCGGGCGCTGGACGGCGGCACCGGCTGCGGCAAGCGTCTCCCAACCCTCGCCGCTGAAGATCTCCATGAAGCGGGCGTAGGCGGCACGCGCGTTGGCGAGGGCGGCGGTGCCCTTGAGCTTCTCAGCCTCCGGGCCTCCGATGGCGTCCAGCTGCTTGTCAACCAGCGTGTCGACCCGCGAGACGAAGAACGAGGCGACAGAGTTCACGTCGAGCGACTTGCCCTCAGCGTGCCGGCGCTCGAGTCCGCGGATGTAGGCCCGGGCGATCGCCTCGTATGCCTCGACCGCGAACAGAAGCGTGACGTTGACATTGATGCCCTGATAGATCGCTTCCTCGATCGCATCAACGCCCTCGCTCGTGCCGGGGATCTTGATCATCACGTTCGGACGATCAACCGCCTTCCAGTACGTGCGGGCAGCCTCGAGCGTGCCGTCGGTGTCGCGCGCGAGGCCAGGCGCGACCTCGAGCGAGACGAAGCCATCGCGACCGCCAGTCTCCCTGTGAACGGACGCGAGGACATCGCATGCCTGCTGTACGGCGCCGATCGCGAGCGTGTCGTAGATCTCCTTGGCACCCTTGTCCGCGTGAGCCATCTCGTCGATGTCGTCATCGAACTCGGAGGTGCCGAGGATCGATTTCTCGAAGATCGATGGGTTCGAGGTGACGCCGCGGAGGCTCTCCTGTTCGACCATGCGCTTGAGCTCGCCGCTCTCGACCAGCGAGCGGCCGAGCTGGTCCAGCCATACGCTGACTCCGGCGTCGGTGAGCGCTTTCAGTTGCGGGTTCATGTCGGTTACGGTGCTCATCGCCGGTTTCCCTTTCAGATCGACTGTGCGCGGGTCAGGCTGGTGTGAGCTGCCTCGACGACATGCTCGGCCGTGATCCCGAAGTGCTCGTAAAGCGGTTGCTCGGAGCCTGAGGCGCCGAAGCTGTGCATGCCGATCGCCTCACCCAGGTCTCCGATCCAGCGGTCCCAGCCGAAGGTCACGGCCGCCTCCACCGACACGCGCGCTCTCACCTGTGGTGGCAGTACAGCGTCCCTGTATTCGGCCGACTGCGCGGCGAAGTGTTCTGCGCACGGCATGCTGACGACCCGGGTCGCCACACCCTCGGCTTCAAGCTTCTCGGCGGCCGCGACCGCGATCTGCACCTCGCTGCCGGTGGCGATCACGATGACCTGTGGGAGCGCTCCAGCGGTGCTGCTGGCTAGCGGGCCAGCAGCACCGGCGTCCCGCAGCACATAGGCGCCCTTCTCGACCGCGTCGTCCGGTACTGAGGCGGGGTCCAGCGTCGGCAGGTTCTGGCGTGAGAGGATCAACGCAGTCGGGTGATCGGTTGAGTTGACCGCGTGCCTCCACGCCAACACCGTTTCGTTGGCGTCGCCCGGGCGGATCACGGAGAGGTTCGGCATCGCTCGTAGCGCCGGTATCTGCTCAACCGGCTGGTGCGTCGGGCCGTCGGAGCCGAGGCCGATCGAATCGTGGGTCCAGACCCAGACCGAAGGAAGCTTCATCAGAGCTGACAGGCGGACCGCGCCGCGCATGTAATCCGAGAAGGTCAGGAAGGTCGCGCCGTAAGCGCGGTACCCGTGCAGCGACAGGCCATTGACGATCGCGCCCATGCCGTGCTCGCGGACACCGAAGTGCAGGTTGCGGCCGCTGAAATCGCCCGGTACCACGTCGCCGAGACCCTTCATGTCCGTGTTGTTGGAGCTCGCCAGATCGGCCGAGCCACCCACCAGCTCCGGCACGCGTGCGGCGACCCACTGGATCGCCTTGCCGGATGCGGCGCGGCTCGCCAGCTCCCCGTCCTTTTCGGGGTCGAAGCTCGGCATCTCAGTGCTGTCCCAGCCCTCTGGGGGGCCCCCGAGCAGGACGATCCGCTCAAGCTCGGTCGCAAGCTCCGGCTGCGCCTGCCGGTAAGCGTCGAAGCGGTTGTTCCAGTTGCTCTCCGCCTCGGCTCGCTCGGCCGTGGCGCTGCGCCAGTGGGCGAGCGCCTCCTCAGGTACATAGAAGTGCTTGTCCGGGTCCCAGCCGTAGAACTCCTTGGTCAGACGCACCTCATCCTCGCCGAGCGCCGAACCGTGGGCGGAGGTCGAATCCTGCTTATTGGGGCTGCCATAGCCGATGTGGGTTCGGCAGATGATCAGCGACGGGCGGTCGGCGACATCCACGGCTCGGTTCGCTGCCTCTTCGAGCTCGTCGGGGGAGATATGGTCACCGAGGTTCTGGACGTGCCAGCCATAGGCCTCATAGCGAGCGGCGACGTCTTCAGAGAAGACGAGCCCGGTGGGGCTCGCGAGCTGAATCTTGTTGTCGTCGTAGAAGACGATCAGCTTGCCAAGGCCCAGGTGACCTGCGAGCGACGAAGCCTCCGAGGAGATGCCCTCCTGAATGTCACCGTCCGATGCGATCACCCAGGTGCGGTGATCGACGACGTTGTGACCGTCGACGTTGAACCGCGCGGCGAGCATCTGCTCAGCCAGCGCCAGGCCCACGGACATCGAGAGGCCCTGACCGAGCGGGCCGGTGGTCGCCTCGATCCCAGGCACCTCCCAGCGCTCAGGGTGACCGGCTGTCGGCCACCCGAGCTGGCGGAAATGCTCGATGTCGTCCAGCGTGATCGGATATCCGGCGAGGAACAGCGTCGAGTAGAGCAGCATCGATGCGTGACCGGCGGAGAGGATGAAGCGGTCGCGATCGATCCACAGCGGGTTGGCTGGGTTGTGGCGCATCAGCCGCGTGTAGAGCGTGTAGGCGACCGGCGCCAGACCCATCGGCGCCCCGGGGTGACCCTGGTTCGCCTTCTGGACGGCATCGATCGATAGCGTTCGGATCGTGTCGATGCAGAGCTCGTCGAGTGAAAGTCTGTCGCCTGTCGCGGTCACGGCATTACCTCGCTCGTCGCTGTGCTTTTGTCGTCGAACCCACTAAAGACGCAGCATAAACCGTCCCTGCCACACGGAAGTCACGGGCGTGTGTTTGCTCTCGTCGGCGTTGCCGCGCTCATGCAGTCGGCGCCGGTCGGATCAGTGGCGATTGCGCAGGTCGCCGACAACGACGGCGCCGCTCTTGGTGCCGTCGCGACCGTGCAACGGCTCGACATAGACCGCGATCGCGTCCCAGTCGTGATAGTCGCCGGCGACATTGACGCCCGCCTCGCCGCGGCTGTTGAGGTACAGCCAGGAGCCGGTCGGGGCGAGCTGGTCGGTCAGGCTTTCAACTGTCCAGACCTGGTAGCGGCGGCCGGCCGGCGGCCTTGGCATGCCTCGACCAGCAGCTCGAGCTGGTTGCCCTGCAACTTCAGGGCGGCGCCGCCGGGAGTCCACCCGGCCTTGACCCGCACGTAGCTGATGCTGGCGGCCCGGTGACTCAGCACGACCGTGAGCACGCCGATGATCACCAGCTCCGCGAACCCGAACATGGCGGGTCTCGGGACCGGCTGCTTGAGCAGCCGCCGACCGGTCTTGTCGCGACTCCCGGCGGTTGCGGTCGCGGTCGCCTCTCGAATCGCCGCAGCCTCTCTTGCTGCTGCCGCGTTCGCCTCGGCGTTTGGTCCGGAGCCGCCTCCATCGAGGGCCCGTAGCGATGCACGCTGCGATCGCCGTGCCCTGCCCGGCTGCTCCGGGACCTGGTCCTCGACCGCCGGCAGCGGCGGCGCCTCCGCCGCTCCGCGCAGCAACCCGACCTCCTCGGCGCACAACTCGCAGCTCTGCAGATGCCGTGTGAACTCGACCAAATCGTAACCATCGAGCTCGCCGCTGACGTAACTCAGCGGTCGGCCGGCGTGCGTGCAGGTGACCCCGGTTGAGCTCATAGGCTGTTTATCGGCTGCTCAGGGCCGGCTTCAGCGGCGGCCCAGCGCCTGCAGACCCAGAGACAGCCGCGTCCACCGGAAATGTGACGCATCAACGCTCTCTATCCGGGTAGGTAAGGGCATGACCGGCTGAGGAAGAAACCGGCCCACCGGCTCAGGAAGAGACCGGCAATGCGAAGAGAGGAGACAGGCGATGCGTGCACGGAAGGTTTCGCTCATCGGAACGGGCGGCCTCGCGGCGCTCACGGCAGCGGGGTTCATCCTGCTCTCGTCCGTGGCGGCGGCCACGACGCAGGTTCCCAACCACCGCGTGATCGTGGTGTTCAGGAATCAGGAGAACAACCTGCCGCCGACGCGCGCGTTCACGTCGCGGCGCGACAGCGCGATCAAGGGCATTCAGGCATCGGTCAGATCGCAGCTGTCCGCCTCAGGCGCTCAGCATGTGCAGTCATACAGCGTCGTCAACGCGGTATCCGCGACCGTCTCATCGACTGAGGAGTCGCAACTCAAATCGGACTCAGCGGTCAGCGAGGTGGTTCCTGACCAGGTGATCCACCTGGCAGCGCCGCAGTCGGGCTCGTCGAGCACGACAACGGGCGCACCGGTGTCGCCGCTGCCGGGCGCGTGCTCGGCCAATCCGAACAAGCCCCAGCTCGATCCCCAGGCGCTCGAGCAGCTCGACGCCGACTCAGACATTCCAGGCGCACAGACGGCGCGCTCGCTCGGGATCACCGGTTCCGGAGTGACCGTCGGGTTCATCGCCGACGGGCTCGACATCAACAATCCCGACTTCATTCGCAACGGCCACTCGATCTTCAGGGACTACAAGGACTTCACCGGTTACGGCACGAACCAGCCCACCGGCGGCGAGGAGTCGTTCGGTGACGCCAGCTCGATCGCCGCTCAGGGCAACAAGGTCTACAACGTCGCGAATTACTCGTCGCTTCCGCTCAATCAGCCCTGCTACATACGGATCGAGGGAGTTGCGCCCGGCGCGAACCTCGTCGGCCTCGAGGCGGTTGCTAAAGACGTGGGCTTCAACTCGGCGATTCTGCAGGCGATCAACTACGCGGTCACAGTCGACCACGTCAACGTGCTGAGCGAATCGTTTGGGGCCAACAACAGCCCCGACGACGCAGCCAGTCTCGACCTCATCAAGAAGGCCGACGACCAGGCGGTCGCCGCCGGTACCGTCGTCACGGTTTCCAGCGGCGATGCCGGTGTCACCAGCACGATCGGCTCACCCGCCACTGATCCGAACCTGATCTCGGTGGGTGCCACCACCAGTTACAGGCTCGATGCCCAGGACGGCTACGGGGGGGCGCGCTTCCCCGGAGTCACCGGCTGGCTGAACAACAACATCAGCTCGTTCAGCTCTGGCGGGTTCGACGAGGCCGGCGGCACCGTGGACGTCGTCGCGCCAGGCGAGCTCAACTGGGCGCTGTGCTCAACCGACCCGGCGATGTACGACGAATGCACGAACCTGGCCGGCAACCCCACACCGGTGCTCGCATTTGGCGGCACCAGTGAGTCGGCACCGCTCACCGCGGGCGTCGCGGCGCTGGTGATCCAGGCGTACAAGAAGACCCACAACGGCAAGGAGCCGACGCCGGCGCTGGTCAAGCAGATCATCGCCAGTACCGCACAGGACGTCGGCGCACCCGCCGATCAGCAGGGCGCCGGCCAGGTCGATGCCTACAAGGCGGTGCAGGCGGCCGAGTCCTACCACAGCTCGCCGAGCGGCGAGACGCTGCTGGACAGCTCGAGCCAGCTGAATGCGACCGCTGCCAGCAGCACGCCCGAGTCGCTGAAGGACACGATCACCAACACCGGTGCAACTACGCAGAAGATCGCACTGTCCACCCGGACGATTGGCGCCTACCAGACGCTGAAGACCGCGACAGTGACACTGAGTGACACCGCCAGCCCGAAGGTCGTGGACTGGCAGGGCATCAACGACAACGTCCAATCGGTCACGTTCAGTGTTCCGGGCGGACAGAACCGGCTCGACGCCGCAATCGCATTCCAGAACGCGTCGACCAGCGATCTGAATGCACGCGTTCGGCTGACGCTGATCGACCCCAACGGCAACCTCGCCGGATACTCGGTGCCGCAGGGCGACGGTAACTACGGGAACATCCAGGTCACCAACCCGGCTCCCGGTAGGTGGACCGCTTACATCTACAGCCGGGATTCAGCCCACGGCGGCACCACCGGGCCGGTGGTGTTCTCCGCCAGTTCGGCGACGTACACGTCGTTTGGTCACGTCACGCCGGCGAGCGTCACACTCGCTCCGGGTAAATCAGCGAACGTGACACTGAATGTGTCGACGCCCTCAGCACCGGGTGACACATCGGGCGCGATCGTGCTCAACGCCGGTGGGTCAACGACGACGATTCCGGTGACGCTCCGCAGCCTGATCCCAGCGGGATCGACTACGTTCAACGGCACACTGACCGGCGGCAACGGCCGTGGGGTGAATACCGGCCAGGCGTTCTACTACGAGCTGAACCTGCCAGCCGGGCGACCTGCCCTCAACGCGCAGGTTCACTTCGCCAACGCCAACAACCTGCTGGATGCATGGTTGGTCGATCCGGCCGGCCAGGCGGTGGCCTGGGCGTCGAACTCGCAGTTGGATCTCTCGTCGTTCGCCGCAACGAACGAACCCGGGCTTCAGCTGCACACGCTCAATCCAGCCGGGGGCACCTGGACGCTGATCCTCGACTTCGCGCCGGCGACGTCGGGTACCGCGATCACGGAGCCGTTCACGGTCAGCACCAATGAGGGCCTTGCGGCCGCTTCGGCCGCGTCGTTGCCCGATTCGATTCATACACGCCTGACGGCCGGTCAGCCGTACACCTACAACATCCGCGTCACGAACACCGGGAGCGTCCCCGAGCAGTACTTCGTGGACGCCAGGCAGCCGGGCAGCACGACGCTCAACCTGGCCTCGCAGACAGGCAGCAGCGACACCTCCGAGCCACTGAGCCTGTCAGACAACATCCCCGATTACCTGGTGCCTAGCGACACGACGTCGTTGGTCGCGACCGCCAGCACGACCGGCAACGAGCCGATCCAGTTCGACGCCTCGTCACCAGCCGGCGACCCGGATCTCGGCTCGTCGAGCGGCTTGACCGCGGTGGCGTCGCTCAACGCCGATCCGGTGACCACCGGTGAGTGGTCGATCGCGCCGCTGCTGAGTGGCGTGTTCGGGCCGAACGGAGCGGCGAGCACCGAGCCGGTGACGACATCGATGACCGTCGTCACCGCCCCGTTCGATCCATCGGTGAGTTCGTCGACCGGGGATCTCTGGCTGACGAGCCTCGACCCGACCTACTTCGGTAGTTCGGCGCTTGCCCCGGTTATCGTCAACCCGGGTCAATCGGCGACGATCCCGGTCACGATCACGCCATCCGGCAAATCAGGGTCGACGGACAGCGGCACGCTCTATCTCGACGATACGAACGCGGTCCTGTTCGACGCATTCATTGCTCCGAACGGCAACCAGGTGGCTGCGTTCCCCTACAGCTACTCGGTCAGGTAGCAACAGCGGATTCTCGCTCCGGTGGGGCAAGCCGCCCCACCGGAAGCCGCCTGCAGAGCCCGAACCGCGGACCGCTGTTATGACGCACTCTGGGTATGATCCGCTCACCACGGGGAGTGGCGCAGTCTGGTAGCGCACCCGGCTGGGGGCCGGGCGGCCGCAGGTTCAAATCCTGTCTCCCCGACTAATGCCGTGAGGCGACTGTGAGTGCCTCACGGAGACTGGAAGAGCGCAAGGTTGCGCCAGCCGAATGATCGAGTTCGTCGCGCTACCCGGTTTTGATCGCGTATCCGCAGTAGAGCATGGACTTGTCGCGGGCGCGCTTGAACGGGGCGCGTCGCCCGACCTCGGCGTGTGTGATGCGCCCCTTCTTGAGCTTGCGCACCTGCAGCAGCAGCTTGAGTGGTGAGGAAGGCGCGAGTCCGATTGACTCCTGCGGGGTGAGCCCGTGTTGCTGTAGGTAAGCGTGGAGCTCGGCCGGCTTGATGAACTGGTTGTAGTCGTGGATGCTGGGCGGCATCCAGCTGGTCGCGGACCACTCCTGGGCGAGCTTGATCATCACGAGCTTGGCGGGCAGGGTTCGGTTGATGGTGTCGTAGAAGTAGATCCCGCCCGGCCGCAGGACGCGAGCGGACTCGGCGATGACACTGTCAACGTTGTCTACGTGTTCGAGTACGTCGCAGCAATAGACGAGGTCGAAGCTTTCTTCGGGGAACGGGAGCTGCTCTCCGGTTGCGACGGAGTACTCGATCTCGAGACCCGACTCCGCGGCGTGGCGCCGGGCGGTCTCGATCGACGGGCCCGACAGATCGACGCCGTGAACCTGGAAACCGAGGTGTGCGACCTCCTCTGCCATAAGCCCACCGCCGCAACCGATGTCGAGCGCGTGGCGCCCTGCGGGGTCGACGCCGGCGCGCTCGAGCACCTCGCGTAGATAACCGACGCGTTCAGGGTTGATCCCAGTTCGCAGGATGCCCGCCTGGCTGGTCTCCTCCCACCAAATGTCGCCGGGGGTGTCGTAGATCTGGTTATCGACTGGCATGATTCAGCCTCGTCTCGGCGGTGGCGGTGGTCGGTTCGGACGCGCGGCTCATCCCGCGTGTGAGTCGGGCGATATGGGGGTTCATCGGGT
Organism: uncultured Conexibacteraceae bacterium; assembly: GCA_963844665.1. Lineage (GTDB taxonomy): Bacteria > Actinomycetota > Thermoleophilia > Solirubrobacterales > Solirubrobacteraceae > Palsa-465. Next base: position 132,427 of record CAWJPB010000002.1, on the reverse strand, counting down.
CTCCCGGTCGTACCCGGCTGAGCGGGCGGTTGGCATCTCGGCGAACTGCGGTGCGTCACCGGCAATCTCGTCCCACCGGGCCTTGTGGGCTACCTGGATGTGGAAGGTGGGTGTCAGATGTAGGTCGTCCAGGACGCCGGCGCCGACGTGGTAGGTGGTCCCGTCGTCCTGGTACAGGCTCGACCCGCAGCGGCGGCAGAACGTTCGCATCGTGGACCCCGTGTCGCGGTAGCGGGCCATCAGCTCCTGGCCTGTGATGACCTTGAAGCGCTCCGGGGCGACGACCACGAATGGCAGGCCCGACCCGCCTGACCAACGCTGGCAGCGCGTGCAGTGGCAGGTCCCCATCGCCCGGTCGGAACCGTACTGGTACGACTCCTGTAGCTCGAACGCGATCGCGCCGCACAGGCACGCGCCGTGGATGAGCTCGCGCATGGCAACTTCCTCTCTGACCGGTGCGGCCTTGGTCGATTCCATGTGCGGCAAGGTACGTCGCTGGCCGCGGCAGAACATCGGCCACATGGCATATTTCGCGCGCACGGGTGGTCAAAATTGCCCGTCGTGTCGGCGAGCCGCGAGGCTTGGTCAGGCAGCGCGCCGCACGGCGAGTGCGGTGAGCTCGGAGCGGGACCGGACCTCGAGCTTCTGGAAGATGTGCGTCAGATGGACCTTCACGGTCCCACGTGAGATGAACATCCGCTCGGCGACCTGCGGGTTCGTCAGCCCCTGGGCGACGAGCTCGACCACATTCACCTCGGTCGGCGTCAGCGACTCCCAGCCGCCAGCTGGCCGCTTTCGGGTTCCGCGCGCGCGCCTGATCCAGCCGATCGCATCATCGAGAGACATCGACTCACCGTCCGCCCGCGCGGCCGAGTAGGCCTCGGCGCCGAGCCTCTCGCCGAGCGTTCGCTCCAGATCGTCGAACAGGGGCGCGTCCGGCGGCCATCGCGCCAGACCGAGATCGGATCGTGCCCGCTCAGCGGCGCCCAGCAGCCGCGCGGCCTCGATATGGGACTGGAGGCCCGCCGCCACTTGGGCGAGCACGTCCAGGTTCTGAGGTAGCGACGCCCGGGCGCCCAGCTCGACACGGTGTGAGAGTGCGTTCTGTGCAAGCGCATCCGCCTCGCTCCACTCGCCGCGACCGACCGCGAACCAGGCAAGCAACTCGCGGCCTGCGGCAGACAGCGTCCGCAAGCCAAGGCGGTCGCTCAGCTCGAGCGCCTCGCGGACACGTGCGAGCGCTCTGTCCATGTCGCCGAGGGCCCGCAACACGTCGCCGAGCGCCAGCAGCGCTTGGCACAGCATCCATCCAGAATCCGCCCCACCGGCAACCACGAGCTCGAGCAGCTCTCGCGCTCGTTCGAGGTTCCCGAGAGCAGCGTGGGCGGATGCCAGCGCGCTTCTGGTCAGCGGAAGCCCCATCCCTGCGCCGCTGGCGATCACGCGCAGCTCGCTTGCAGACGCTCGCGCCAGTGCAGCCTCAGCCCGTCCCTGCATCATCTCTGACCGTGCCATCACCACGTGAGCGAACGACTCGGTGATCGGGTCGCCGATCTCGCGAGCTGCCGCCACTGCCCGAGCCCCTTCCTCGAAGCAACGCTCGTGCTCAGCCCTAAGCAGCGCAACCGAGGCGAGTCCGAATGCGGTCCAGGTCACGCCCTCGGACCCGATCCTCTCGATCAACGGCTGCAGTTGGGCGAACAGTCGCTCCGCCTCGGCATAATCGTCGGTCAACAAATAGGACGACGCGAGGGTTCTCGTCGCCGCCATGAGCGACCACTCGTCGCCGCCGGTCTGGGCAAGCTCGAGCGAGCGTGCCAATGCCGGCCGGCTCCCGGCGGGGTCCCGGAACATGCGCATCGTCCCGAGCGTGTGCAGCGCCCGTGCCATAGTCGCGTCGTCCCCGACCGACTCGGCCATCTCGAGCGCCCGTTGTGCAAACTCGTGCGCCTGCTGCCACTCGCCGCGATAGCGCGCGAGCTGACCACCGCTCCATAGCGCACGCGCCCGCAGCCGGCTCGGCGATGGATCAGCGGCCTCCATCGCACGCTGCAGTGCCTTCCCTCCCGCATCGAACCGACCACCCACCTCCCACCACGCTGTCAGCGCCACGCACATCCGGAGTGCCACCTCCGGAGCAGACTCAACACCATGGCTGATCGCCGCGTCAAAGTTCGCCGCCTCGGGATCGAGGACAGCCAGCCACACCCGTGCGCGTGCCGACTTCAACTCGAGCGCCGCCCGCTCCGCCAGCGCGACGAGAAAACCGAGATGACGGTCGTGTACGTCTGACCGCTCGCCGCTCTCCGCGAGAACGTCGGCCGCGTACTGGCGCACTGTCTCGAGCATGCCGTAGCGGGCGACGCGGCCGTGCTCCTCGACCACCACGAGCGACTTGTCGACGAGCGACCTCAGCAGATCGAGGACCTCCCCACCGTCCAAGCCGTTCCCTCCACACACCGCTTCAATCGCCTCCAGCGACCACCCGCCGACAAACACTCCCAGCCTCCGGAACAGCACATGCTCCGCGCCGGAGAGCAGCTCATAGCTCCAGTCAACCGACGCTCGCAGCGTTTGCTGGCGCGGATCCGCGCCGCGCGGCCCACCGGTCAACAGCCGGAAGCGGTCGCTCAGCCCATCAGCGATCTGCTCCACCGAGAGCATCCGGACGCGCGCCGCCGCGAGTTCGATCGCCAGCGGGATCCCGTCGAGCTCACTGCAGATCCTCGCGACCGCAACGGCGTTCTCGTCGTCGAGCTGGAAGTCGGAGCGGACCTTCGCGGCGCGCTCGGCGAACAGCCGGCCCGCGTCTGAGCTACCAACCGCTGCGGGCCCGAGAGTGTCCGGGAGCGACAGCGCCGGAACGCGCCAGTCGGACTCACCGGGGACGCCGAGTGTCTCACGGCTGGTCGACAGCACCGCCACGCGCGGACAACCGCGCAGCAGCGCCTCCGCGAGATCCGCGGCCGCATCGAGCACATGCTCGCAGTTGTCAAGCAGCACCAGCACACGATCGTCCGCCAGCCGATCGACAGCCGCCTGTGTCGCGGTCCGACCCGGCAACGGGCGCACGTCGAGCACGCCAGCCAGTGCGGCGCCCACCATCTCGCCATCACTGACACCCGCCAGATCGACCCACAAGGCGCCATCCGGGAACAAAGTCCAGGAGTCGATTGCAACCCGCAGTGCGAGCCGCGTCTTGCCCGCACCCCCCGCGCCCGTCAGCGTCAGCAGCCGCGTCGAATCCAGCGCTACCCGGGCCTGCTCGCGCTCACTAACGCGGCCGACGAAGCTCGTGAACTGCTCCGGCAGATTGTTCCTCCACGCGCCCGCCTTCACGACTCCAATCTAGGCCACCCAACATCCAGATGCTTGGCCCAACGGAGGCTCTGAGTCACCGACTGCACTGAGCCCGCCACGAACCCGCCACGAGCAGCATCAAACCCAGCGTCCACGGGCTTGTGTCCTGTCTCCCCGACTTAAACTCCTGTGGGGACGCTTGGGTCGACCGAGCGAGCCGCCACAAGGCCCACAACCGCCGTGGCTACGGGCTTTGTGTCCTGTCTGCCGGCCAATCGCGCTCGCCCGGCATTACTTGCAGCTTCGAAGACACCTAAGAACGCCACGCCCGGGCTCTACCGCACGGCGCTGCGATGACGTCGCACATGGGCGCGTCGACTTTTCCTGTGGATGCTGCTCCGATAGGTTTGCCGTCTTGCTCGGTCTCCGGCACGTCACGACCCGCACGTCCGCCTCGAACGGGACTGCATCCTCGGGTCGGCTTCGTGCTCTCTCGGGTCTTCACACGAACCTCGCGGAGAAGTGGAGCAACAAAGGACTCAGGAATCTGCTGATCGCGTTCGGGCTGGCCAACGCGGCGGAGTGGGGATTCATCACTGCGTTCAGCGTGCACGCCTTCGACGTGGGCGGAACGCCGGCGGTCGGTCTGCTCGGCATCAGGATGTTCGCCGGCGCCACCAGCGCCGCGGTGATCGCACCCCGCTTCGAGGAGTCTCGGGGCGCCCTGACAGCGATCGCGTTCGGCCGCACGGTGCTGCTCGTAGGCTCGGCGGTGTTGGTTATGAGCGGGGCCGCGTTCGGTTTCACGCTGGCGCTGGTCGTCTTGGACGGCATGGTCGCAGCCGGTTACCGACCGGTCCATCAGCGTCTCCTTCCGGCCCTGGCCAACTCACCGGCGGAACTCATGCGGGCCGTGGCCGGAACCAGCACCACGAAGACCGTCGGCCAGGGGCTTGGGGCGGTCGTCTGCGGTTTCGCGATCAACTGGACCTCTCCCGCGACCGTGATGCTCTTCCTCGGCTTGCTGATGGGTGGCCCCTTCTTGTGCAGCCTGGCAATCGTTCGTGTCGTCGGCCTACGACGTACGCGGGCACGGCGCCCATTCCACGAGGCCCTGATCGCCTTTCCGCAGGTTCTGCGCGACTCGCAGGCGTGGCCGCTGGTCAGCGCGGGGGTCCTGCGGACACTGCTCCGTGGCGTATGGAGCTCGCTCCTTGTCGTGGTAGCCCTGCATCTATTCGACTTGGGCAACTCGGGCGTCGGAGTGTTTCAGGCAGCCGCCAGTCTCGGAGCGGTGCTGGCGCTGCCGGTGACAGCCGCGCAGATCGGGCGCCAGCGACTCGCGTTCCCGTGCGGAGTCTCGTTCCTGGTCGCGGGGCTGGCAATAGCCGCAATAGGCGGAGCTCACCTCGCGGTCTTGGGGCTAGCCCTGATCTGCGTGTGGGGAACCGCGATGGCCGTTGCGGATGCAATGTCGATGTCGCTGTTGCATCGCATGTTCCATCCAGATGTGCTCAGCCGCACCGTCAGCGTAATGGAGTCTCTAAAGCTGGTTTCCGAAGGTGTCGGCGCTCTGGCCGCGCCGGCGCTGGTGTCGCTCTTCGGGCTCGAGATTAACGCTGGTGGTCGCAGGACTGCCGCTCCCTGCGCTGGTCCTGTTGACCTGGGCGCGGCTGCAAAGAACCGACGCGCTTGCCGAAGGACGCAGTCAGATGGTGACGCGGCTACACGGGGTCGCGCTTTTCCGGGGCTCAAACATGGAGTCCATCGAAGAGCTGGCTGCGAGTGTCGTCCCGATGGACGCCGACCCGGAAACCGAGATCATCACGCAGGGAGATCCTGGTGACCGCTTCTACGTGATCGACTCAGGCGAGGTGGAGGTGCTGATCGATGCATACCCGATCGGTCACATGGGACCGGGCCGCGGATTCGGCGAGCGGGCACTACTGCGTTCCACGCGCCGCGCCGCAACAGTGCGTGCGATCGCTCCAACCCACCTCTATGCGATCGATCGCGCCCGCTTCCTCTCGGTGGTCACCGGCACGGAGGCGGGCGTGGCACCGGAGGACGCGCCGGCGCTGCAGCCGGTTGAGCGCGATGTTGCAGCGTTGCCGCTGACGGATCTGCTCGGCGAGTTGACGCCGCTTGCAGGACTTGACGCAGCCGGCCTGGCGAGCCTTGCCTTACTGGCCAACCGCAGGCAGCATGGCTCCCACGAGCTCATCTTCGCGGAGGGTGATCAGAGCGACGCGATACACCTGGTCCTGGAAGGGCGGGCCGAGGTAAGCATCGCTGAGCGGGTCGTCGCGGTGCTGCTCCCGGGCGACTACTTCGGTGAGATCGGCGTGTTGCACAAGACCACGCGGACCTCGAGCGTCCGGGCTCTCGAGGACCTGCATCTGGTCTCGCTGCCTGCGGCCTCGGTCCTCGAGGCCATCGACGCGGCCGGCAGCACCCCAACCCACCATCTGTTGAGGCACGCCGACACCGTTTGATCCGGGTGTCAGCTCGGTCGCAACTGTCCAAGCCAAGGCGACGACCTCGTGTTCCAGCTGATTGGTGCCGGGCAAGACGGATCACCGCCGAGAGGCCGTCGCTGCATGAGCGGAAATAGGCCAGACGGTCGAGAGGATAAGCACGCTGCACCGCGAACACCGCAGCGTCGATCCGGGCGCCTCTGCTCGGCGACGAGAGGAGAGTTATGGATCAGGTACTCCAACGGAAGCTGGTCGTCGAGTTCATCGGCATGTTCCTCTTCGTATTCACCGTCGGGATGGCGACGAACAAGGCGGGGGCAGGCGCGCTGGCGCCGCTCGCGATTGGATCAGTACTGATGGTGATGGTGTTTGCCGGGGGCCACGTCTCCGGCGGGCATTTCAACCCCGCCGTCAGTACCGCGGTGCTCCTGCGCGGGAAGATGACGGCAAAAGAGTTTGGCGCCTACGTTGCCACGCAGTTCGCCGCCGCCGCAATCGCGGGCTTCGTCGTCCGCTACGTCGGTGGCCCGGAAGCGCACGCCCTGGTAGCGAGCTCAGGGAAGATGCTCGTCGCTGAATTCCTCTTCACCTTTGCACTCGCCTGGGTCGTCCTGCACGTCGCGACTGCGCGAGGCACCGACGGCAACTCCTTCTACGGCCTGGCGATCGGCTTCACGGTGGTGGCAGGCGCATTCGCCGTAGGCGGTATCTCGGGCGGCGCATTCAACCCGGCGATCGCCCTCGGCGCGATGGTCACCGGACTGTTCCGGTGGAGCAACATCTGGATCTACTTCCTCGCAGACTTCTTCGGAGCCGCCGTTGCCGCCTACGCCTTCCTGTTCGTCCTTCCGGCCGAGAAGGAGATCGGAGACATCGACGCAGCGAGCACAGGTTGACCGGAGCGAAAGGCCTGGCGGTGGGCGGTTCAGCTGACTTTCACGATCGCGGCGCTGCCCGCTTTCACGGACACCGTGACGGAGTCGGCGTCGAGCTTGACGCGGCGGTAGCGCGGCGACCGGAGCACGCCGTTGGCTGTGATCTGGCGTCCGCCGAGGGTAATGCCGCTCGTTGAGGTCGAGCTGAGACCGTGGGGTGAGGAGGTCTCGAGCGTCGTCTCCGACGCCGAGTGATAGCTGTGACGCGGCAGGCGAACGGTCACCGTTGCTGGTCCGCCAAGGTTGTCGAGGACAATCGACAGCGATCCGCCCTTGGAGCTAACGGCGTAGGCACGGAGGCTGGCTGTGTCCGGGTCGGCGAGCGTCAAGAACCGGCCCGGGGTCACCTGCAGCGCCGCCAGCAACCCGTAGAACTCAGGGCGAGCGACGAGATGCCGCCCGTGGCCGACGGTGCATAGCGGGCTGTACTGCGCGCAACCCGCGATTCGCCCCTGGAAGTTGATCTCGGCCAGCCCCTCATGCGCGAGCAGCAGTGTGTAATCAAGCGCCCACAACGCTGAGGCGAAGACGTTGCTCGTCCCCGGAGCGCCCCAGCAGACTGCCGAGTTGGTCTCGTCGATGATCGCGGGGACATGGGCCACGGCGCCGGCGGAGACGGCTGCGTCGGCGGCCTCCTTCTCCCGGCGCCAGTCACGCAGGGAAAGCAGGTCGGCGATCGTCGGGCGGTTGCCGGCGCAGGCGCTCTCCGGGTAGTTATGGAACGTCAACAGAGAAATCTGACGTTCGCCCGCCTCTTGGCGCGCGAAGGCTCTGAGCCAAGCGGTGTCGCCGCTGGCGGCATCCGGGCCGACCAGCGGCACCGCTGGAAGCGCCGCGTGCAACGCCCGCGCGTAACCCCGGAAGCGCTGGGAGTATGTCGCCTCGCTGATGCCATAGTGATCGGGCTCGTTGCCGGGCTCGATCGCCGCCAGCTTCGAACCCAGGATCCGGGTCGCGTAACGGGCCTCGTCTACGGCACGCGCCGGGTCGTAGTGACGCAGGTTGACGCCGAGAATCACCTGCCAGCCTGTGCTCCTCAGGGCGGCCGCCAGAGCTCGGAGCGAGGCTGGCGTTGCGACGCCCTGAGTAGCCCAGGCCGGAGGGAACTCCTCGTGGGACATCCACAGGCTTTCGTCCAGCGAGTTGCCGCCGATACGCAGCAGTCCGTGCGGCCCAATCGCCCGCAGGTACTCAGCCAGGTTCGAACCTTGAAACTGGTCCTTCGTCAGTGTCCAGCTTTCTACCGCGAGCCCAATGAACGCCGGCGGTAGCGAGTGCGCGTGGGGGCGCGCGGATATCGTGACAACAACTCGGAGTCCGGCCGCGGGCGCGGCGAGCACCGGCCGGGCACCGGCGCAGACCAACACGACTGCCAGAGCCGCGACCAGTACGACACCTACGCGCCGCCCGGGCGCAGCGGGCGTCCTCACTCGAGGACCCATCGGAATCCGTGGCGCCCGTGCGTGTCCTTGTGTGATTTCGGGTTACGCACGCTCGGGTTACGCCGGAATGCCGGGAGGCCCGAGGATTTCCAGGCCGTACTCGGCCGCCGTTTTCATAACCAGTTCCATGTCGGGAGGCGTTGCAGGACCGGGCGGGAGCTCCGGGCCGGGAGCGGGCTCGGCCAGTGCGCGGACGAAGCCCGCGAAATGGCCCGGCTCGGTGACCAACAGGAACCGCGCGGTCTCGGAGCTCACGATGAATGTGTGCGGGATGTCGCGCGGCCCGAGGACGAACGAGCCGGCCGGTGCGACATGGGTCTCGCCGTCTACCCAGATGGTGAGCTCACCTTCGAGGACATAAAACCACTCGTCCTCGTTGTGGTGGACGTGGAGCGGCGAGCCGCTTCCGCGTGGGGCCGTCTGCTCGGTGACAAAGGCGCCGTCGCCGGCCGCCTTGATCGTCATAAGTCCGCCGAAGAACCAGAGGTGCTCGCCGGAGCCGGGCTGCTGTGTGATGGGGGTGAGAGTTGTCATGTGCACAGCATCCTCCGCGGGACGCCGCACCACCATCCCTCACGCGCGGGGATCTTTCCTGCACACGGCGTTCTTGCGCGCGGTGAGAGACTTGCGCGATGCCACGGTCCGTCGAAGCGCTGATCGATGAGGTCGATCTCCTCGCGTCCAGGGGATTGCCGCGCAAGGAGTTCTTCGCCGAGCTCGCCCCGAGGGTGCGAACGGTGATCGACAATGACGCGAGCTGCTGGCACACCCTGGACCCGCACACGCGTCTGCTGACAAGCGATGACCCCGCCGAGCTGATTGGGCGCGGGATCCTCACTCCGGACCAGGGCCCGGGCGCCGGCGAGCTGATCATCCGCAGCGAGTATGTGATCGACGACGTCAACACATTCGCCGGGCTCGCCGGCAAGCGGGTGCCGGTCGGCATCCTTGAACACGCCACCCGCGGCGATCTTGAGAGCAGCCCGCGATACCGAGATCTCCTCCTACCGCTCGACATTCCGCACGAGCTCCGCGCCGCGTTCGTCATCCGCGGCCGGGTCTGGGGCGCGGTTCACATAGCCCGGCATGGGTCAAGCGGCCCCTTCCAGCAGCAGGACGCGGACGCTTTGGCCGCAATCAGCGCGGCGGTGGCGCGCGGGATCCGCACATCGTTGCGCTTTGACGCGGCTCGGCGCATCAATGGGCTGGAGGCACCCGGCCTCATCGTCCTAGGCCCCGATGACGAGGTCGAGATGATCACTCCGCCAGCCCGGGAACTGCTCGCCTCGATCGCGGCCAGCGGTCTTCAATACGCCGACGACGACATGCCAACCGCTGTGCTCTCGCTTGCGAGGTTCGTCCGACGCGAGCCCCACATGGCACAGGGAGGCGCGAACGTCGTCACGGTGCCGGCCGAGAATAGTTGGATCACCCTGCACGCGTCCCGTCCCGGCTCGGCTTCCGACGGCCGCGTCGCGATAGTGATCGAGCGCGCCAGCGCGGCTCGCTCGGCGACCGTGCATCTGGAGGCGTTCGGTGCCACCGCTCGCGAGCGTGAGGTCGCCACGCTCCTCGCACGCGGGCTTTCCCGCATCGAGATCGCCGAGTCACTGGTCCTGTCTCCGCACACGGTCGAGGACCACACCAAGAGCCTCTACGAAAAGGTCGGTGTCGCTTCGCGCCAGGAGCTCGTCGCTCGAGTGTTCCTGGATGAGTACCTCCCCGAGGTAGCACACAGCACGCCGCTCACCTCCCGCGGACGCTTCGACCGCCCGTAGCCGGGAGTTCGCCTATCGCAGGCCGGCGTGAGCGGCCTGCACGCGTTGTTGCCAGACGGCTTTGGCGCCGAGATCGCCGACACGGAACACCCAAAAAGCAGCCGCAAAAGCAAGCACGATCAACACCACACGCAGGACGAGCAGAGTGGAGCGGGCGGAGAGGGTTCGATCGACGATCGACAAGCCGGTCGGTCCCATCTCACCTGAGATACGCGTCGCGGAGAAGGTGAGGATCAGGATCGCGGTGAATGCGATGAAGACAAACGCCAGGATGTGCGCGGCTTGGGAGTGCTCGTTGATCAGATGAGCAGCCTGGCCCCGGAGGTGAAGCAGACCTCGAAGGGCGGACCCCGCCTGCATCGCAAGAAAGATCGATGACATCGCCACGATCGCGACGCAGCAGAGCAGGATCCCGTACCGCACAAACCACACCGGACGCATGACGCACGCAAGCGCCCCGAAGATGCTCAGCGGGATCAGCACGACCGGTACGTGAATGATCAATGGATGGGCCGGAAGGCCGTCATAAACGGTGGTGATCTTGATCGCGACCGTGACGAAGCCCAGGAATCCAAACAGCGTCAGGATGAATTCCGCCCGCCGCCAATCGACGGCTGATCGATCTCGCGGGCCAACGGTGTCCGTCGTCATGGTGATTCCTCTCTCTTTGAACACCGAGGCAGCGACCGAACACGCGGCTGTATGGCTGCTGGTTCCGGAAGCTAACGATCGGCCACCGCGGACCGCAACCGCCGCAGGACTGATCTTGCCCTGTGCGGCTGCGACCTGGGTATGAGCCCGGCGCTTAGCCGATGGTCGGGAGCGCGGTCACGGTACCCCTGCGCCCAGCACTGCGAGCACGACCCCGATCGCCCCTGCCGCGAGGAGCGTCCCAACGACACCTCTCTTGAAAACAAATAGCGCCAACGCGGCTGCTGCCAGGACCAGGTATTGCCACGTTTCGCTCAGCGCTACGGTGAGGAGAATCGCCGCGCCGAGGATTGCTCCGATCGCGGCAGGTCCGGCTCCATCGAGAAACGCCCGGGCGTTTTGGTTGGTACGGAATTGTTCAAAGCGCGGGCCGGCGATCAGAATGAAGGAGAACGACGGCGAGAACGCGACCACAGCCGCGAGCATTCCGCCGAGCAGTCCGTGTGCCGCGTAGCCGACTGCCGCGACGGTCGCAACGACCGGGCCTGGGGTGATTTGGCCAAGTGCGACGGCGTTGAGGAACTCCGGGTTGGTCATCCAGTGGTATGTGTGGACGGCATCCGCCTGCATCAGGGGGATGATCACGAACCCTCCGCCGAATGAGAGCGCCCCGACCTTGAACGCGGTCCAGACGAGCGCGCCAATTCCGCCGACGGCGACTGAGCCGGGCAGCAGGATCACCAGCGACATCAGATGGGATTGGCTGCGCTTGATCATCAGCTCGACAAGGCCGCAGCCGAGCAGCACGAGTACCAAGTACGGGCCCAACGAGGCAGCGGCAGCCGTCCCTACGAGCACATAGGAAACCCATCGAACGATTCGCGCTCGATCGGATCTCACCCGCGCGAGACTTGGGCTCAGGAAGCCTCGGGCCGCGTGAACAGCAACGGCTGCGACGGCTGCTCCCGCACCAGCACCGGCTCCACGTACCCACAACGGCGGCGAGCTCCCGAGGAACAGCACTGAGAGCGCCAGGACCATGATCACGGCGGGGGCGATGAACCCGATACCACCGACGATCGCGCCCGGTGTTCCGGCGACACGGTAGGCGCAGAAGATCGACATCTGTGTCGATGCGGGCCCTGGCAGCAGGCCGCAGGCGGCGTTGGCGTCCTGGAATTCGCGCGCGTCGATCCATCCCTTGCGGTCAACCATCAACTCGCGCAGCAATGCGATGTGGGCGGGCGGGCCACCGAATCCGGTGACCCCGATCCGAGTCCATTCCCACGCGACCGTCTTAAGCGAGGCCTCCGGGCTCACGGGCGCGGGCTCATCTGCCGTCACTTGCCGCGCGCCTCCGAGGCGATCCGCTCGAGCAGAAACCCGACCCGATTCTCTATCTCTGCGAGCGTGCGCGTGAACGCTTCACGCCTGCCCTGACCTTCCATGGTTCCGCTGGGGTCCAGCACGCTCCAGTGGATCACGTCGGGGTGACCGGGGAACTCAGGGCAGACCTCCCTAGCACGGTCACACAGACTTACGACATACGCGAACTTCTCTGGGGCGAAAAGACCAAGGTGCTTTGAGGAGCAACCGGAGACGTCGATTCCTCGGTCCGCCATCACCGACACGGCGTTCGGGTCAAGCGGTTTTGGATTGCTGCCTGCGCTCACCGCGTCAACAGCCCCGTCTGAGAGATGCGTCGCGAGCGCCTCCGCAATCTGGGAACGAGCGCTGTTCCCCGTGCAGAGGAACAAGACGCGCGGCCGCTGCTCATGGCGATTGCTCCAGTCCGATGGACAGGTGCGCTGGACCTGCACCCCAGGATGCAGCGCCGACGCGCTCGCGATCACGAGTTCTCGATAACGGTCCAGGTCGACGGCGTAGTACGTGTCCCTACCATCGGCCGAGCTGCGCCGGCTAGACACGATGCCGTCGCACCGTAGTCGCCCGAGGTGATAGGACACGAGACTCTGTCTCTCCTCGACAAGGGCGCACAGCTCACCGACACGTCGGTCACTGTGAGCCAATTCGCTCAGCAACCGCCACCGGAGCGGGTGACCGACCAGCTCGAAGAACCTGGGTGGCGGGCCAGTCTGGCCTCGTCGCGCCTCCGGCACGCCACCACAATACTTCAATCCAATTTGATGTATCGCTGGGCGTGCCGGCCATAAGCTGGCGCGGTGCAACGCTTCCCGGACCTGCCTCTCGTTGATCTGACTGCTGCACGGGCTCTCGCTGATGACGCAGCCCGTCATTGGGGGCTGACGCTCGGCCAGCCGTTTGCCATGGCCGTTGTCTCGTACGTCGCTCCTGCGGGACTGAGGGTCGTGAAGGTCCCGTGGGAGGGAGACGACGAGTCGTTACACGAACCGGACGCGCTCGAGCTATGGGACGGAGATGGGGCAGTACGCCTTGTCGACCGCTTCGGGCGGGCGCTCCTTGAGGAACGCGCGATCCCGGGCTCCGATCTATCGGTGCTCAGCGAAGACGAAGCGACAGCTGTGGCGGTCGATCTGGCACATCGCCTGTGGCGCCCTGCGCAAGAGCCATTCCGGCCGGTCGCCTCGGCGGTACATGAATGGGTCAGACGCGCCGAGCTTCAGGGCAGCGAGTTGGTGCCGCTGGCGCGTGAACTGCTTGGCGAGCTCGACTCTGCAGCGGACTGGGTCGTTCACGGAGATTTCCATCACCACAACATCCTGCGGCACCGCGATCGCTACGTTGCGATCGATCCGAAACCGTACGCGGCAGATCGCGAGTACGACGTCGCCTCATACCTCTGGAACCCAATGACCAATCATCTGAACGACCCGGAACTCCTCGAGAATCGGATCGCGGCGTTCGTCGCTTCGGGTCTCAGTGACTTCCGCATCCGAGCGTGGGCCGTCATCAGAGGTGCCTATCTGCGGCCCTCATACGCCGAGCCGATTCGAGCGTTGCTGGCCCGACACTGCTGAACCGTCGGCCCGCCCTACACCCGTCACAATCGGCGGCGTAGCCGATAGCTGGGCCATTACCTGGCCGGTGGCCGAGGGGTGTGGGCGCCGCTCAGCGCCTGCGCGCAGCGGGCTCTATGTCGGGTCCGCGCCAGCCCTCGTCATCGGGGTTGACGTTGGAGCCGGGCGGCACGATCTCATCGATTCGATCGAGAACGTCGGCCGTGAGGGTGACGTCGGCTGCGGTCAGTTGTGACTCAAGGTGGTCCATCGTGCGTGGTCCGATGATCGCCGAGGTCACGGCCGGATGGTTGATGACAAATGCGATCGCCATCTCGATGAGAGTCATGCCCGCTTCGTCGGCGAGCTTGGCAAGCGCGTCGGCGGCCTCGAGCTTTCGTTGGTTGGCGGGCTTCGTCATGTCGTAGCGACCCGGGAGCCTCTCGGCCCGTGCCGAGGACGGCAGATCAGCATCGAGCCGGTATCTGCCCGATAGCCAGCCGCCCGCAAGTGGACTCCACGGGATCACGCCGATTCCGTGACGTTTGCAGGTTGGCAACACGTCGTTTTCTATTGCACGGATCAGCATCGAATACGGCGGCTGCTCCGACCGGAATCGTTCGCGGTTGCGTTGCTTCGCGACCCACTGTGCCTCGACAATCTGCGAGCCTGGGAACGTCGAGGATCCGAAATAACGAATCTTGCCCTGATTGACCAGGTCAGTCAGCGCACCCAGTGTGTCGTCGATATCGGTCGCAGGGTCCGGACGGTGTATCTGGTAGAGGTCTATCCAGTCGGTCCCAAGCCGACGCAGGGAGTTCTCGACCTCCGCGATGATCCAGCGCCTCGAGTTACCGCGCATGTTCGGGTCATCGCCCATCGGAAAATGCACCTTGGAAGCGAGGACCACATCGTCACGGCGCCCACCGGTCAACGCCTTGCCAACGATCTCCTCCGACTCACCAGCCGAATACACGTCGGCTGTGTCGATGAAGTTGATGCCGGCATCTAGGGCCCGATGAATGATCCGGATCGACTCCTCGTGGTCCGCGTTCCCCCAGGCACCGAACATCATCGCCCCCAGACACAGGCAACTGACCGACACGCCAGTGTCTCCCAGGTATCGCTGCTGCATGTCTTCCCCTCGTTCGCTTGCGCACTACTCGGATGCAAACGCCATGCTAGAGAAGGCGCCCTTCCTCCTACCCTTGACCGCAGATGAACCTCGAAGCGGTTTGGCATGATCTCGAGTGCGGAGGCTACGGCGAGGATCTTCCGCTGTGGCGCGCCCTGGCTCGCGACGCCGGCGGGCGCGTCCTCGATATTGGTGCCGGCACAGGTCGGGTGACGATCGACCTTGCGGAGCGGGGCATCGAGATGGTCGCGCTCGACAACGCTGCCCCGCTTTTGGAGGCGCTCGCGTCTCGCGCCCAAGGTCTGGCAGTCGAAACCGTCCTGGCGGACGCTCGTGACTTCAGGCTTGATCGTCCCGTGTCGCTGATCGTTGTGCCGATGCAAACACTGCAGCTTCTGGGCGGATCCTCAGGGCGCTTGGCGTTTCTGCGCAGCGCGCTCGAGCAGCTGGAGCCGGGCGGTCTGGTGGTCGCCGCTCTCGCGGACGCGCTGGACTGTTTTGACGCTGAGCACGACGTTCCGCCGCCGCCTGATGCCCGCGAGATCCTTGGAGTGCGGTATGCAAGCCAGCTGCTTGCCGTGTTCGACGAAGGTGACCGCGCGGCGATCCTCAGGCGTCGGGAAATCATCGGGCCGCAGGGCAGCTATGAGGCACACGACGTTGTTGTCCGCTTGGACCGGGTGTCGGCGGACGAGGTCGTCAGCGAAGCTGAGCAGATCGGGCTTGTCGCCGAAGCCCAGATGTCTGTGCGGGAAACCGAGCACTACCTTGGGGCGGCCGTGGTCGCACTTCGCGCGCCCTCGCGCTGCGGCTAGACGAGCATCGCTCGCGCGGCGAGCTCAGTGGTGCGCCCGAGGACGTCGAGGTAGCCGTCGCGGAGCGGGGCGATGTCGCGCATCTGCCAGAGGAGCTTCGCGTGCTCCCAGGCGACGTCACGAGCGGCCACGATCGACCACATCGCCATCGCCTCGTCGGTCTTCTTCGGCGTCACATCCTCGATGTCTGCGATCAATCCGCTGTCGAACCATCCAGCAACCTGTGTCTCGACTCTTGCGAGCAGACCGTCGACGCGCTGGTAATCGCGATGGGCGGCGCTGCCGCCTTCAGGCGCAAGCCCTGTCTCCTGGCAGGTGGTGACGAGCGCGATCGGAAGGTCGTGATTGATGTGGGCGACCATGCCGGCAAGCGCGAACTGGATCGGCTCGCGCGACTGTGAGCGGGTCTCGACCAGCGGGCGCCAGGCGACGGGGCACGACCCGTCGCCCGTGATCGTCTTCTCGGCATCGAAGTACAGCCCCGCGAAGATGACATCCAGGCGGTCGACGAACGCTCGGTTCTCGAAGTCCGTGCCGGCACTCGCCACGTCAACCGCTCGGGTCACCTGAAGGTAGAGCCGGTCGAATATCGCGACGCCGTCCTTCCGTGGCAGCGACGCATCGATCGCCTCCATCCGCGAGATCACCTCAGCGATCGTCGACACGGCCGGGGTCGCACTCACGACACGATCCTAATCGCCAACCCGATCACACTGGCTCGGCCGGACCGTCCTCAATCTCAGAGAAGACGTTCTCCGGCTTGGCCGGGGCGTCGAGCCCCGCGAGGTCCTCTCGGAGCAGTCGCTCCCCAGCGGAGCCTGCGCTCTGGGCGTCGGGCGCGTCGATCTCGTAGAGCACCCAGAGGGCGAAGATCGGCACGGAGAAACTGATGTTGTCGTGCATCCCCCAGTCGACCCAGTGGTCCGGCGACGGGTTCTCGGAGGCCGTCAGATCGGCCCACCACCCGTTCATCGCGAGATAGCTCTCGGGGATCGCCTGCCCTAGCCCGGCGATCCCGGGATTCACTGCGCCGTAGTTGGCGGTGACTTTGACCTTGTATGTAGGCATACAGGGAGCCTATGCCCGCGGACGGTCGTGGTGTCGGACACCCGCTGCAGCGAATGCGTCTTCCGGGTCGGAATAGTGGACCATTTCGACCACCTTCCCATCGCGGAATGTGGTGAGGTTGGCGACAAGCGCTGGCGGTTTGCCGCTTGGTGCCGACGACGGCTTCATGATCACAACTACCCGGTCAGCCTCGCCGACGACGTCGACCAAGTCACCGAGACGACCATGACGGCGGGCGGCGCGCATGAACTGCAGGGCTTGCGCACGGTTCCGGCAGGCGCCCGCCGCCGATGGATCTCCACCGTGCCACTTGACATCGTCGTCCAACAGCGTGGCGACCAGATCGAAATCTCCGGCGGCGGCAGCCTCAAAGCCACGACGGGCCAACTCAACGTTGCTCTCGCTCATGCGCCGATTGTCACACCGTCACATCGACGAAGCGCACAGCCAAGAACTCGCGTCCGCTGCCGGGAAGGATCTGGACGGGGCGGCGTCTTCACGTGTGTAGGCAATGCCCAACAACGAATCGGAGATTCCTCAGTGCCCAAGACCCGTCTGATGACCTTAGTTATTGCCGGCCTGGCCGCCACCGGGCTCGCGATCTCGAGCACCGCGTCCGCCGCTCGAACGCCTGTTGCGCACACGACCGCGGCGCCCAGCGCCTTCCTTGCATCACTCCACACCATCGCGACGGTCGGCTCGACGGTCCCCGCGAACGGTGACGTGAACCCGTACGGACTGGAGGTCGTACCGAGCACGGTCGGCTCACTCACTGCGGGCCACTACCTCGTCAGCAACTTCAACGCCAAGTCAAACAACCAGGGAACCGGTACGACCATCGTCGAGCTCACTCCGCGTGGAAAGCTCTCGCTGTTCGCGACGATCGATGCGAACAAGCTCCCCGGTGCTTGTCCCGGCGGAGTCGGGCTGACGACGGCTCTGAGCATCCTGCCCGGCGGGTATGTCGTCGTTGGCAGTCTGCCGACCACCAACGGCATGTCAGCAACCGCACAGTACGGGTGCCTGATCCTTCTCAACAGCCACGGGAAACCGGTCGAGACGATCTTCGGCAACAACATCCAGGGACCCTGGGACATGACTTCCGTAACCCACGGTTCGACGACCACACTGTTCGTCAGCAACGCACTCAACGGCGGTGCGAAGCAGGGTCGAGTCACGATCGACAACTCCACTGTCGTGAGGATCCGGCTCCGCACAACCGGCGGCCAGGCACCCAAGGTCGAGAACGAACAGGTCGTCGCGAACAAGATCCCCTGGCGTGACGACAAGGCTGCTCTGGTCATCGGGCCCACCGGTCTGGCGCTGGCCAAGAACGGAACGCTGTACGTCGCCGATACCTTGAAAAGCCGGATCATCGCGGTCCCCGACGCGATGACGCGCACAACAGCGCTTGCCGATAGCGGCATCACCGTCAGCGCCGGCGGGCATCTCAACCAACCGCTCGGACTGACTCTCGCCCCCAACGGCGACATCCTGACGACCAACGCGGGTGACGGAAATATCGTCGAGACGACCCCGGCCGGACACCAGATCGCGACCGCGGCCGGCGACGCGAAGACCGGTGCCGGTTCACTGTTCGGCCTCGCGATAGCTCCCGGAGGGAAGGGTCTGCTCTACGTGGACGATGGCTTCAACACGCTGCGCCTGTTGCACTAGCGCGGACAGCAGCCAGTCGGGCTGCGGCCGATCCGGCCGTAGCCCGACCTGCCGTCTGTCGGCTCTGCTTTGCTCGACGGCATGTTCGTGGAGGGTCGCATGCAGGCACGCACACCGGAGTCGCGGCGCTTCGCGCAGCGGGTCCAGGTAGTCATGGAACTGACCTCACGCCTGAACGTGTTGCCGTTTAGCGACGTCGAGGCACGTACAACTCTGCTTGGCGAAATCCTGGGCAGACCGCTCCCCGACACGGTGACAATCTATCCACCGTTTTACTGCGATTACGGGCTCGGGATCGAGCTGGGCGAACGCGTTTTCATCAACCAGGGATGCCTGCTCTCAGACCTGGGCGGCATCACGATCGGCGACCGCGTGCTGGTTGGGCCGATGGTCAGGATGAGCACCGCTGGGCATCCTGTGCCCCTGGCCGAGCGCTACGACGGCATCACGTTCAGGCCGATCGTGATCGAGTCGGACGTCTGGATCGGGGCTGGCGCCACGATCGCGCCGGGCGTGACGATCGGCCACGGCTCGGTCATCGGAGCGGGTGCCACGGTGGCGAAGGATGTGCCTGCGCTGACGCTCGTGACCGCCACGTCCTTCGTGGAGCGCAGGCGCCTGGAGCCGGTACCCCCGGCAGCTTGACCCCACGCGCCCGTCTTGCCGCTCAGCTTGGCTGCTGCCCGCGCGCGTATCGGACGAGGTTGCGAAGCAGCCACAGGTCGATTGCCAGGAACGGCAGGAACACGAGTCCCCACCAGTAACCCTTGGCGCACAGGAAGACGGTCACAAACAAAATCCACGGCGCCAGCAGCGCCCGGACGACGATGAACTGCTTGTAGTGCCGGCGAGACCATTCGCCACCCAGGCCGGCGCTGTATTCGTCAGGCGCCATGGTGACTCGATCATACGCCTGGGCAGCAGCCCCATTCATATCGCGGTTCGGCTCGTTGCCCTCGGGGTAGGATGGGCATGTGGAACCGGACTCCGAACGGGATCGCGAGCACGAGCCGATCCCAGAAACGGACCCTTCCCGTACGGCGCCCGGCGTCGGCGCCGACGAGCAGGATCCGGACGTGGTGCTGGTCACCGAGCCGGCCCCTGCTCACACAAAAGCACCGCACCCCACGAACGCGGGGCGGGTCTGGGTGGCGATCGCCGTCGCGACCGCGCTCATGATCCTGCTAATCATCTTCATCGCCGAGAACTCTGGGTCGGTCACGATCTCCTTCCTCGGCGCCCACGGCCATATCTCGCTCGGCCTGGCGCTGTTGATCGCGGCTGTGGTCGGCGCACTGGTCGCGCTCCTGGCCGGAACCGCAAGGATTCTGCAGCTGCGGCGTGAGGTGCGCCGTAACCGGCGCAGTGAGCGTCGTGAGCATGCCGGTTAGCGCTCACCGGCACTGCCCCTGAACAGGTCAGTCCCGTGGCGGGGTCTTGCTCCTGGGCGTCAGCGCGTGGAGGATCAGCTGCGCCGGGTAGCTCGGCTCGCTCAATGCCTGGTTAGTGAGGATCACGACGCCTAGGCGCAGGGACGGGACGAGCATCATGTAGCTGGACATACCCCCCGAGACACCGTCGGCGACCAGGAAGCTGT
This sequence comes from uncultured Conexibacteraceae bacterium, assembly GCA_963844665.1. Classification (GTDB taxonomy): domain Bacteria; phylum Actinomycetota; class Thermoleophilia; order Solirubrobacterales; family Solirubrobacteraceae; genus Palsa-465. The sequence goes on along the minus strand of CAWJPB010000002.1, from coordinate 112,613 downwards.
GCGGATACCAGCTTGCCGTGCCGAGCTGCCAGCCCAAGCCGGTCCGGTAGCCGGCATGAGCCCCGGTCGCGATCGGCTCCTGGGTTGCCGCCAGCCACGCCGCCTGCGAGCCCGGCGCGTCACCCAGAGACGCCGCGACGAACCGCTCCATGTTGCCGATGCTCGAGACCAGGCCGCCAGCTCCGGCAAGTGCGCCGATGTCGTATGTGAGTGGTGCCAGCGCTGAGTCCCGCGCACCGTAGGCGGTGGCGAGGTAGGGATCGGGCTTCAGCGGTTCAAGCCGGGTGCGCGTCATCCCGAGCGCGTTGGTGACCGCGCCGCGCAGCAGCCCACCATATGCGGCCCCCTGACTCAGGGCGGTGCCCCCGACCGGCACGTGCTCGGCCCGCAGGATCAGATCGCCGAGCAGGCCGTAACCCAGATCCGATGCGCCAAAGCGCGCGCCTGGACAGTGCTTCAGCTTGGCGCCATGCAGATCCATGTAGAGCCGACCGAGCGTGTAGGAGGCATGCGCCGCCGCGTAGTCGACGGGCTGGTCGATCAGGCCGGAGTGCTCGGTGGCCAGGTCCGCTACGGTGATCGCGCTCTCACCGCAGGCGGAATCGCTCGGGGCCGTGACACCCGCCGGCAGGTAGTCCTGGATGGGTGAGGACAGCGACATCCGACCCTGCGAGACGGCGCGCGCCAGCAGCGTTGCAGTGAACAGCTTCGTCAGCGACGCGACTTCGAACTGAGTCGTGGCCGTGACGTGGCGACCGCTGGCCTGATCCGCCATCCCGAACGTGTACGTGCAGGAGGCCAGCTTTGTGCCGCTGCCGCCCGGACTTGGCATCACCACACCGATCGCGACACCTGGAAACGCGGCCGAACCCGACGAGAACGACCTCATGTAGGCCCGCTCCGCACTATCCACGCGCCCGGTGACGGTCCCGCAGCTGCGAGCCGGCGTGGCGGCCGCGGCCGTGCCGCTTGTCCAGAGCGACCCGCCGAGCGTTGCCGCAAGCAGAGCCGCCACAATGACGGCACTCCTCCCCCTCCCCATCAAACTCGACATCACCGCCCACATCATGACTGCAAAAGTGCCCTCAGCGACTGCTTCAGAGACTGGGTCGAGGCCACGACCGCCGTCGGCTCGTAGCCGCAGTGGGCCATGCAGTTCTCGCACCGCGGGTCGTTGCCGCGGCCGTACTGGTCCCAGTCGGTGGTCTCGAGCAGTTCCTTGTAGGTGGTTGTGTAACCGTCGCCCATCAGGTAACACGGCCGCTGCCAGCCAAAGAGTGAGTAGGAGGGGATGCCCCAGGGTGTGCACTGGAAGTCGGCCTTGCCCTCGAGGAAGTCCAGGAACAACGGCGAGTGGTTGAGCCGCCACTTCTTGCGGCGCCCGTCCGCGAAGGCCGCCTTGAACAGCTCACGGGTCTGGCGTACGCCAAGGAAGTGCTCCTGATCCGGCGCCTTCTCATAGGCGTAGGCCGGCGAGATCATCATCTGGTCGACCTCGAGCTCGTCGTTGAGGAAGTCGAGCACTGAGCGAACCGTCTCCGGCGAGTCTTGCGTGAAGAAGGTCGTGTTGGTGGTGACACGGAAGCCCTTGGCCTTGGCGGCCTTGATCGCGGAGACCGCCTTGTCGAACACGCCCTCACGCGCGACCGACTCGTCGTGGCGCTCGCGCAGGCCATCCATGTGCACCGCCCAGGAGAAGTACGGGGAGGGCTTGAACTGGTCAAGCTTCTTCTCCATCAGCAACGCGTTGGTGCACAGGTACACGAACTTCTTACGCGCAAGCAGCTGGCGCACGATCTCATCGATCTCGGGGTGGATCAGCGGCTCGCCGCCGGCGATCGAGACCATCGGCGCGCCGCACTCATCGATCGCGGCAATCGCCTGGTCCACCGGCATCCGGCGGCGCAGTTCGTGCTCCGGATGCTGGATCTTGCCGCAACCCTCACACGCGAGATTGCACTGGAACAGCGGTTCGAGCTCAACGATCAACGGGTATTTGTCGATGCGACGCAGGCGCTGTTTCATCAGGTAAGCACCCATGTGAACGGCTTGTCTCATCGGTACGGCCATCACTTACCTCCTCCGGCGACCTCGCGCGGCAGCTTGAAATGCATGTCCTCGTTTGCGACTGCGCGCTCACTGACGCTGACCTCGCCAAGTCCGCCGAGCGCGTTGATCACGGCTTGGACAAGCGCCTCCGGCGCAGAGGCTCCGGCCATCACCCCGACCCGCCGCGCTCCGTGCAGGATGACAGGTGGGATCTCCGACGCGTCACCGATCAGCAGCGCACCACATCCCGACCGCTCCGCCACCTCGACGAGGCGGCGCGAATTGGAAGAGTTCGGGGAGCCCACCACCAGGATCAGATCGCAGTCACTCGCGAGCGCGCGGACCGCATCCTGCCGATTCTGCGTGGCGTAACAGATGTCGCTGGAGGCCGGCCCGACCGCAGCAGGAAAGCGGGCACGCAGCGCGTCAACAACCTCATCAGTCTCGTCGACCGCAAGCGTCGTCTGGGTCAGGAACGCAACCCGGTTTGGGTCGCGGACTTGGAGTTCCGCGACCTCGTCCGCATCCGCCAGGACCTGGATCCGCTCCGGTGACTCGCCGAGCGTCCCCTCCACCTCGTCATGGCTCCGGTGACCGATCAGCACGATGTCGAAGCCGCCCTCGGCGAAACGACGCGCCTCGGCGTGCACCTTCGAGACCAGCGGACAGGTCGCATCGATCACGTCGAGCCCGCGCTGCTGCGCCTCGAGGCGCACCGCCGGCGACACCCCGTGGGCGGAGAAGATCACGGTCTCCCCCTCTGGCACCTCGTCGAGCTCCTCGACGAACACCGCGCCGCGCTGTTCGAGCGACAGCACAACGTGTGCGTTGTGAACGATCTGCTTACGCACGTATACCGGGGCGCCACGATCCGCAAGCGTGCGCTCGACGATCTCCACCGCACGCTCGACACCAGCGCAGGAGGCCCGCGGCGAGCCCACTATCAACTCGCGCGAACCAAGCGCCTCGGCCCACTCCTCAACCAGCGAGCACGCACGGCGCAACGCCCGGTAGGCAGTTGCAAAGCCACTCGCGGTTTGCAGCGGGCGACGCAGCTCACGCCGGCCCGTGTCGAGCACGACCCGCAACGTCACCAGCGGTCGACGCCGCGCCGCCGGTACCAGCCACGCCGACTCCATGTCGACAGCGACCGCCCCGGTGAGGAAAAGCTCCTGCCGGTGCCGGCCAGTCACGAGGCGCTCACTGGAGACGATCGGGGCGACATGGACGCGCAGGCCGCCGCGCCGCAGCACGCCCGCGAGGATCGCCGGGTCATCGCAGGTGCTCGTCCCGCTGGGTCCACGCAGCTCGTTCGCGAGCACGATGTCGCCGGGCTCGAGCTCGGGGTCGAGCGCGCCGCAGAACCCGGCGATCAGGATCGGGCGGCCGCCACGGGCCGCCGGCTGCTGCGCCGCGCGTGCCGCTCGACGCGGGCCCATTCCGACCCGGCGCACGTCGGCCCACGGCGCACCACGGCGCACGGCCCGCGCCTCGAGCCGGAGTGGCGCGAGCACGACGATCTCATCGGAGTCCTCGCGAACCTCCTGGGGCGCGGGCACGGCAACGCTCACATGCCCACCGCCATTACCGCATCTGCCGCTGCATGGCCACTGCGTACTGCGCCCTCCATCGTCGCCGGCCAGCCTGTGTCCGTCCAGGAGCCGGCGAGTGCCAGGCCAGGCAACGCCGTCGCGGCCGCTGGCCGCCAGGCACGGGCGCCGGGAGCGGCGCGGAACGTCGCGGAATGTTCGCGCGTCACAAAGAAGTTCACGACCGTTGCGGTACGCGCAGCGGGCAACAGCTCGGCCAGCGCCGGCAGGTAGCGAGCACGCAGCTCGTCCGGGCCGACGGTGAACTCGTCGTCTGCTGCTGAAAGCGACACGGCCAGATATTGACCGCTCTCGAGCCCGGAGCTCTCAGTGCGATCAAACACCCACTGCACCGGTGTGCCGACTCCGGCGACGAACGCCTGCTCGAGCACGCGCCGGTCGTAGATCACGTGAAGGTTCACGATCGAGGAGCGGCCCAGCTGCGTGGCGACCTCGCTGCCGATCCCCGCCTGCTCGGGCAGCAGCTGCGCGGCTGCGCCCGGTGGCACCGCCAACACGACGGCATCGGCCCACAGCGCCGGGCCTTGGCTGGTCTGAACCTGAAAGCCGCCGCCCTCGGACCCAACCGACTTGACCGTCTCACCTGTACGCACCTCGACGCTGGCATCCTCGAGCGCTCGACGCGCCGCGCGATCGTGGATCTCAGATAGCGGGGCCACTGCCCAACCGATGTCGCCGGCGTCGGCCTCCTGCAGCAGCCCCAGCTGGAACACCTGCGCGGCCTGTGCCAGTGACGCATCTGTCACGGTGAGGTTGAGCGTCGGGCGTGCGATCAGATCCCACAGCGCCTCGATCGCATGCGAGTGCTGGCGGTGGGCCCGCAGCCAGTCGCCGAACGACCGCGCGTCGTTGCGCGGATCGTCCACGTCGATCGCACCGAGTCGCCGCATCGTCCACGCCGCGGAGATGCGCTCGCGCAAACTCAGGAACGGATAGCTCAGCAGCGAGGCGGCCATGTGCAGTGGTGCCGGCAGCCCCGACCGTCGTAGCCAGCCGAGGCGCCCTCCCGGCGCGACCACGGCGACCTCCAGCCGCTGCTGCATCGTCACCAGCGCGGTCGCGCCGAGCGTTACGAGCAGCTCGCGATAGGCGCTACAGCACCGCAGGAAGACGTGCTGCCCATTATCGACTGATAACCCGTCGCGATCAAACGAATACGCCGCCCCGCCCAACCGGCCGCGGGCCTCGACCAGCGTGACCCCCGCCCCGGCGCGGGCGCAGTCGAGCGCGGCTGTGATCCCCGCCAAACCGCCGCCGACGACCACCACGGTACGGGGGCTCAAGGTCGCTGCCCCGATCCCCCGGCAACCACGAGGCTCCGCGCTGCCACCCAGGACTTCTCGGCCGCTGAGAGCGAAATGCGCCCGCGTGTAACCGCCGCTGGGTCAAGGAGGATCCGGTCGAGGATCCGTCGATAGATCCCTGTCATCGCCTGAACACAGGCGACGCTGCGACGATCGAGCAGCTCCAGAAGGCGCAGTCCGTCGTCGAACCAGTCCTCGGCGCGTTCGGCCTCGAAGCGGATCAGTGCGATCGTGTCGAGCGAATCGACGGTCAGGTTAGGTGAACCCCAGCGCCGCAGATCCTCCGCCGGGAGGTAAACGCGCCCGAGCCCCAGGTCCTCGACCACATCGCGCAGGATGTTGGTCAGCTGCATCGCAACCCCCAAGTCGTCGGCCAGCCTATGGGCCTCGCCGGTGGCGGTGCCGTCGCTAAAGATCGCCAGGCACAGCCGCCCGATCGAACCGGCAACGCACCGGCAGTAGCCGACCAGATCCTCGAAGGTTTCGTACTCGGCGCCGCGCACGTCGAGCTCGACTCCTCGGATCAGCAGCTCGAGCGCGTCGGCGGGCAGCCTGTAGCGCTCGCCGGCGTGCGCGAGCGCGACGCTGACGGGATCGCTGAGGTCGGCGGCTCCCTCGGCGAGCGCAGCCAGCCGGCTGCGCTCGCGCGCCAGCTGCGCAAGCTGCTCGTCCTTACCCAGCTCACCGTCACCAATGTCATCGATCCGCCTCGCGAAGGCGTAGACGGCACACATCGCCTGGCGCTTGGCTCGCGGCAGCAGGCGGATGCCGTAGTAGAAGTTGGCCGCACTCGCGTGCGTGATCTGCTCACAATCGCGGTAGGCGTATTCCGCCTCGATCGCTGCAACCGTCATCGTCCGGCCGCCGTCCGCAACATCCTCCGGGCGTATGAGAGTCGGCGCGAGCGACCTGCCTCGAGCTCATCGAGCGCATGGAACCCGCCGGCCACGAAGCCGGCGACCGCGAACCGCGGTGCCGGCGGCAGCGTCCGCGCAAGCGGCGCGCCGCTGCCGAGCAGAGCCCTTGCGCGGGTGCCTTCAAACGCCATGAGTGCTCGCAGCGCCGCGGATGGTCGGCCCGCCAGCTCGGACTCGCTCACGCCGAAGTGCACCAGATCCTCACTCGGCATGTAGACCCGCCCGTTCCCAAAATCCTCGGCGATGTCCTGAAGGTGCTCGACAACCTGCAGCCCGGCACAGACCCGGTCAGAGAGCGCGACCCGTGCGACGGTGGCGGCGTCGAACACGTGCAGCACGAGCTCGCCGACAGGTGCCGCCGAGAGCATGCAGTAGTCGTAGAGCTGTGCGAAGGTCTCGTACCGCGTGACCACTTGGTCGCGACGGTTGGCCTCTATCAGCCGCTTGAACGGACCGATCGGCATCGAGCAGGCGTGGACGGTGAGGGCGAGCTCACGCATCAGCGGGTGCTCGGGCTGGTCTGACTCGGAGAAGGCGCGCGCCAACTCGACGCTGACCAGATCCAGAAGCGCGCCACGATCCCCCTCGGCTTCGTCGCCGACGTCGTCGACCAGCCGCGCGAACCCGTAGATCGCCATCAGATGACGCGCGCGTCGACGCCCAACCAGCGCGCTCGCGACCTTGAAATTCTCGCTCCGGGCCTGCGGCAGAACCTGCTCGCGAGTGGGTAACGCCCCGATCCCGGGCCCGGCGACCGTGCTCATCCCAGGATTCGCCCCATTGCCATCACGGGGTAGATCACGCGATAGAGGTGGTACTTGATGTAGAAGTCCGACGGGAACCCGGTGCCGGTGTGGGGATCCTCGTCCCAGCCGCCGTCCTTGCGCTGGTTGGCGACAAGCCAATTGACGCCGCGGGCTGCCGCTTCGGAGTCGCGCCTGTCCGCGGCCGCAAGCGCCAGCAGCGCCCAGGCCGTTTGCGAAGGCGTACTCTCACCACGGCCGATCCACGCCGGATCGTCGTATGAACGGCAGTCCTCACCCCAACCGCCGTTAGGGTTCTGGTGACTCTCAAGCCAGCTCACCGCGCGCCTGATCGGCGACCCGGCGGGTGAGACGCCGGCTGCGACCAGCGCCGGCAGCACGGCTCCCGTGCCATAGACGTGATTGACACCCCAGCGCCCGAACCAGGAACCGTCCCTCTCCTGGTTGTCGAGCAGCCAGCGGACGCCATCACGGGTCAACTCCTCCTCGCCGCGACCGAGCAGTCCGAGCATCTCGACGACATGTGCGGTGACGTCGGCGCTCGGCGGGTCGATCACCTCGCCGAAGTCGCAGAACGGCAGATCGCGGACGAGCGCCCGGCGGTTGTCGACGTCGAAGGCCCCCCAGCCGCCATCGGAGCTGCGCATACCAATCAGCCACTCGACGCCGCGATCGATCGCCTCGCGCAAGCGCTCGCGATCGGGATGGTCGACGCGGCGCAGCGCCATCACGACCTCTGCGGAGTCGTCGATGTCCGGGTAGTTGATGTTGGCGAACTCGAACGCCCAGCCGCCCGGCTTCAACGCCGGGCGTCGTACGGCCCAGTCGCCGCGCTGGAGGATCTGCTGGTCAATCAGCCAGCCCGCGGCCCGTACCAGGGCGTCGTCGTCCGCGGCGACGCCCGCATCGCGCAGCGCGATCAATGCCAGGCAGGTATCCCAGACCGGCGACTGGCAGGCCTCGACGCGGCGTAGATCCTCGTCGATCGTGAAGCTCTGCAGGCCCGCGAGTCCGTTCTCGATGACAGGATGCTCGAGCGGGTGGCCGAGCAGGTGCAGTGCGATCAGCGAATACACCCAGGGAGGCTGGATCCCGCCCCAGCCGCCGTCCGCCTCCTGGCGGTCGAGGATCCACCGTTCCGCGCGGGCGAGCGCAAACCTGCGCAGCGGCGCCAACGGTCGTTGCTGATAGACCCGCATCAGCCGGTCGCCGGCAACCATTGCGCGCCCGACCAACGAGGCGGACTGCGGCTCGGTGAACGGCTCGGGGCCTTCGAGCTCTTCGAGCCCGAACGCCAGCGGTCGCAGCGGTCGCAACGCCAGCACGACTGACAACGCCACCACGGTCTGTCGCGCCCAGCAGGCGAAGTCATATACGTTGAGCGGCAGCCAGCTGGGCAGCAGGATCAGCTCGGGCGGAAGCACCGGGACCTGGTCCCAAGACCAGAGCCCGAACAGCGCCATCCAGATGTGCGTGAACACGCGCGCCTTCTGCAGCCCTCCCGCGCCGCGGACGTACTCGGCAGCGGCTCGCATGTGTTCGTCATTGGGGTCGTCTCCGGCGAGGCGCAGCGCCACGTAGGACTCGATCGTGGTCGAGAGATCGGCGGGGCCGCCGTGGAAATTGCTCCAGGTGCCGTCGTCGCGTTGCTTGAGACGAATCCAGTCGGCGCAGCGAGCGGTTGTGTCCGCGTCGCGAATGCCGAGGAACTCACGCAGGAGCATGTCCTCAGCGTCCATCGTCACGTTGGTCTCGAGCTCCCCCTTCCACCAGCCGTCGGGATCCTGCAGGGAGAGCAGATGATCAACGGCACGGCGAAGCGCCGCTGCGCCGTCTTCGGTGCCGGATGAGTCCGGTCGGAAGGCGTGGTTGGCACCGGCGGTGTCAGAACCGTTCGCTGGTGCGTCAGGGTTTGTCGCGAACTGGTCACGCAGGCGGCTCAGGGCATCCATAATTTGGAACTCCGGTTTGTTCTTCTCGAAATGGCCTTTCCGATCCCCGATTACGACGAAAACAGTTTTAACGGGCAGGTTAACGACCTGGCCCACAACACGGCGCTGCATGCCGGTGAGGCGATGCAGCTCAACCAGCGCTACCTCAACCGCCAGCTCGGCCGCGTTCTGCAGACCCTGGGGTTCGATCGCGAGTGGGTACGGGGCACCGGCCCGTACCTGATCGACGATAAGGGGCAGGAATACCTTGATCTTTACGCCGGCTACGGAGTCTTCGGCCTCGGGCGCAACCACCCCTACGTCAAACAGGAGCTGCAGGCGCTGCTGGCCAGCGATCCGCCGAGCCTGCCGCAGCTGGGGACCTCACTGCGCGCCGGGTTGCTCGCGCAGCAACTGGTCCGCAGCACGCCGGACTCGCTGGACGCCGTGGTCCTGACCAGCTCGGGCACCGAGTCGGTCGAGGCGGCGCTGAAGCTCGCCCGGGCGGCCACCGGTCGTACCCGCATCCTGTACTGCGAGCGCGGCTTCCACGGCCTTTCGTTGGGGTCGCTCTCGGTCAACGGCAACCCGGAGTTCCGCGAGCGTTTCGGACCTCTGCTGCCGGGCTGCGATCCGGTGCCATTCGGTGATCTCGAGGCGCTCGAGCGCGAGCTTGCCCGAGGTGATGTTGCCGGCTTCATCGTCGAACCCGTCCAGGGCAAGGGCGTCTACGTCGCTCCCGACGGGTACCTGGTGGGCGCGCAGAAGCTCTGCCACGACGCCGGCGCGCTGCTGATCGTCGACGAGGTGCAGACCGGCCTGGGCCGCACCGGCAGGTTCCTGGCGCTCGAGCACTGGGGCGTGCAGCCGGACATGGTGACCCTGTCCAAAGCTCTGTCCGGAGGTTTCGTGCCGGTCGGCGCCCTGCTGGCGAGCCGAGCGGTGTTCGATGCGACGTTCGACTCAATGGAGAACAGCGTCGTGCACGGCTCGACCTTCGGAGGCGGCGATTTCGCCGCCGGGGCCGCGATCGCGAGCCTGACCGTGATCGAGCGCGAGAATCTCGTCGAGCGAGCGCGGTCGATGGGTGAGCTGCTGATCGATTTGACCCGGCCGCTGGCCGATCGCTTCGAGGTCGTCCGCGAGGTTCGCGGGCTCGGACTGATGTGGGGCATCGAGCTGGGGCCACCCTCAGGGCGCACGGCCCGCCGCGTGTGGGAGGCGATCGAGCGGCGCCAGCCGGGACTGTTCGCGCAGCTGATCACGGTGCCCCTCTTCCGCGAGCATCACATCCTGACCCAGGTCGCCGGCCATCACATGAACGTGATCAAGGCGCTGCCGCCGCTGAACATCCCCGAGGCCGACCTGCGCCGCTTCGTCGCCGCGCTCGAGTCGGTTCTGGACGACGCGGAGTCGAAGCTGCTGCGCGGATATGCGAGCCTCGGGCTCGGCCTGGGCCGCCGCGCGCTGTTCGCCCGCTGAGCTCCGTGCGTGCGGTTCGTCCGCTGAGCTCCGTGCGTGCAGTTCGTCCGCTTCGCTCCGTGCGTGCGGTTCGTCCGCTGCGCTCCGGTGTGCGCGGTCTTCTTTTGCGATTTGCAAATATAACGCTAGCGTTATATTTGAGATCGGCGTTTTGGAAGGGCAGCTCCGCCGCTCTAGGCCGTGCCGGTCAGTTCCGTCAGTAAGGCAGCACCGTTCGGCACGCCCCAGCCACTGACCGCATCGAAACCCGGTCCGGCCTCGTAGCCGCGACCAAGGGTTGAAGACGCGTTGTCGCCGCTGGTCACGTCGGTGCATCCGACCTGCCCCACGGGCCTGCCGCTCGGTCCGTTCGCGTACAGCAGGGGCGCCAGAAACGCCGGGCCCCATGGCAGTTCTGCCGCTGCCATGAGTGCGAGCAGCGCCGCCCACGTGGGCGTCGAGGCGCTCGTGCCTCCGTTGGGCGAGTCCTTGCCCATCATCACGAGGTCATATAGCGGCGGACCGGCCAGTGCGGCGATGTCCGGAATCACCCGCCCATCGATGCTGCCCGAGTTCAGTGAGGTGACCTTGACGTTCTGCCAGGAGGGTCGCGGAAACACAACGCTCACGCCTCCCCCGGTCGCACCACCGCCTGAGCCGGTGCGCTGACCCGGAGACTCCCACCAGACCACATCGACGGCACCGTCGAGCATCGTCCCGCCCACAGCCAGAACGTGCGGGCTCGAAGCTGGGAAGTCGACGTGCGCGCGGCCATCGGTCTCCTGGTCGGCGGAGCCGTCGTCGCCGGCCGCGGCGCACACGGTGATTCCGAGCGCGGCGGCGGATTGGAGGCGGGCATCGATCGCCTGCAGCGCCGCCTGTGACCAGTCGGGGTCATCCTCGGCGAGACCCCAGCTGATCGAGAGCGCCAGCGCCCCCGCCGGCTCTCTCGAGATCACCTCGTTGATCAGATCGACCCATCCCTTCTCGTCGAAGCTCGAGAAGTAGACGATCTGGTCTGCGCCGGGCGCGAGGCCGGCGACGATCTGGACATCCATGTTCACCTCGACGCTGTCCTCGAGCTGCTGCTGGCGCGGTTGGGCCGGTAACTGCTCGATCTGCGCAAGCGTCAACACCGGCGTGCCGTTCACTCCGACGGGGGTCACCTCTGGCACGGCGGTTCCCTGCTTCGCGCAGAACGCCGTCAGATCCTCGGCGAAGTAGCCACCTCCGAACTCGGCGATGGCAATCGTCTGGCCGGCTCCGTCCCCGGCCGGGAAGTCGTAGTGATCTGCGATCTGGGCCGGTGACAGCGGCTGCGCCTGAGCGGCGGTCGCGCTCGACCGCCGCCGGGCGACCCGGCGCTGATCGAATCCGAACACACCCTCGATCAGCCCATCTAGTTCAGCCGGGATCTTCAGATCACCCTCACGACCGCGGAACTCTCCCTGCTCTGGGTTTTGGTACACGCCGAGCTGCGGCTGAAAGATCTCGCGGAACTGGGCGACGGTGCCTGTGGCCCTGAGGCTGCGGGTGATCGCCGGACCCGCAACCACCGTCAACCCATGACGCTGAAGGACGTCACTGACGCCCTGGGCCGTGGCCTGATCGGTCAGTGCGATCGTCACCTCGAGACGCTCACCATCGTCGGGCTCGCGGATCCGCTGCGCCTCACGCTGGGGCGGTCGCTCGCTGCCGGGAAGTGGGACATGATCAGGCATCGCGGTTCAGGTGATCTCGACGGTGACCTGATCGGCTGCTGCCCCCGCGCCGGGAGCGGTAAACGCGAAGCTCAGCTTGGCCGATGCCGTGTCCTGCATGTCGACGGTCACCGTCAGATATCCGTAGGCGACCGTCGGACCCACAAGCAATGTGTAGTCGTTCCAGGTTCGGGGAGCCTCGCCCTGCGTCTCGCCGGTGGGCACGTGCGCATCGTGACCGCCGCTGCCGGACACGATGTATGGGATTTTGCGGCCGTCCGCGTCGCGCTCGAAGCGCTGATAGATGTGCGCATGGCCGGAGACGATCGCGTCGGGCCAGAACCCGGCCGCGGCGAATGCCCGGTCAAGGTCGTTGGCGAGGCCGGTCGTGCCGCCGTGTGTGACGTCGGCTGAGGCCGGCGGGTGATGGCATGCGAGGATCACCGCGCGGTCCAGCGCCTTGCGCAGCGGTGCAAGGCGCTCGAGCTCGCTCACGAGCCAATCGAATTGTCCGTCTCCCTTGAGCGCCGGATAGTGCCCGTTCTCGTCCGTGATCACGCCCGGGCCCTCCAGCACGTTGGTGTAGAGGCCGATGATCGACACGAATGGGGCATCGAGCGTGAAATACACGCCCGGCTGGCTCATCGTCGTCCGGGCCAGGCCGCCGGCATCGGGTGGCCGCTGCGGATCGCCGGTGCAGAAGTTCGCGGTGAAAGCCTGCAGCGACGGGACGTCAGGCTCAGATCCACCATGCAGGTAGGTGACAGCCCCGTCGTGGTTTCCCGGGATCGCGAAGATCGGGCGGTCGTAGGCGCGGAACGGCTCGTAGAACTGGTCGTAGTAGTAATCGCCCTCGCCGAAGTTGTAGATCACGTCTCCCAGATGGAAGAAGAACGCCGGCACGCTGCTCGGGTCGCCTTTGAGATCGGCCGACATCGCATCGGCGACCGTCGCCTCGTGCGGGATCTCCGAGCCGAGGGAGGCGCCGGTGTCGCCCACAACGTGGAACCTGATGACCTTGGCGGCGGTGATCGGCGCCAGAAAATCTGATCCGAGCACGGTCTCGAGCTTCACCGGCGCCTGCGGCGGACCAACAGGGACCGCCAGCACCTGCTCGGCGTGCTGCTTGTAGTAGGGCGAGTCGTAGTACTTCTCGCTGGTGTTGTCGACCTGAAATGCGGTCTCATCAGGTCCAGGTACAGGGTCACCGAACAGCTGTCCTGAGGGTCCACGCAGGTTGCGGGTCCACGGAGCTGACGTGCCCGGGTCGTTTGAGGGCTGCATCGCCCTTCGTTGTCCCACGCCCGAGCGCAGCTGTCAATCGTGATCCCGCGGAGTTCACACCCGGGTCACCCCCGGCGGGACCTCACTCGGCGGCGATCGCCTTCAGCACGTCGAGCTTGGCCGCCCGGCGAGCGGGCCAGCTCGCGGCAGCGAGCCCCAGGAGGCCGGAGAGGATCAGGAAGATGATCAACGTCGGGATTGGGACGGCGAGGCTTGTGACGCCGTTGTTGCGCAGCGAGGAGGACATCGCCAACCCCAACCCGGTACCGACGACGATGCCCACGACAGCACCGAACACGCAGATGGTGATCGACTCCGAACGGATCATCCAGCGAACCTGCGAGCGGCGCATGCCGACAGCGCGCAACAGGCCGATCTCGTGCGTGCGTTCGAAGACCGAGAGCATCAGCGTGTTCACGATCCCGATCAGCGCAATCACGATCGCCAGCGCCAGCAGCACGTAGATCAGACCGAGCAGCTCGTTGATGCTCTTCTGCTCCGAGTGCTCGAACTGTGCACGGCTCTGGATGCTCAGGTTCGGGTACGCGCTGAGCGCGACGTTGAGCGTGTGCTCGAAGTTGCGCGTGCCGGGCGCCGTGGTGATCAGCACGGCGTCGAGCAACGGGTGGTCAAAGTGTTTGAGGAAGAACGATGACCCGGTCAGGTAACTCCCGACCAGCGGGTTGTATTTGTAGATCCCACCGACCCGCATCGCGGTGGGCCCGGTCTGCGCAAACGTGACAGGCACGATGGAGCCGACATGGAGGCTCTGAGTCTTCGCCGTGTTCGTATCAACCAGCAGCTGGCCCGCGGTCATCGCGGGCGCGCCGCGGCCGGACACGATCTGAAGCCTCACGGTCTTGTCGAGACCGGCGGTCGATGCCGCACCAAGCGTCTCGAGCGCGCCGCGGACATCGAACTGGCCGGTGTAGACAGCCGTGGTCGCGGCCGCACCGGGCAGCCGGGAGGCGGTTGCGGCGACCGCGGGGCTGATCGAGTCCGAGCCGCCGATGATGTAGTCCGCAACCAGCGCCGTGTCCACCTCGTTCTTAGCCGATGCCGACAGCGATCCGCCGAGCACGGAGATCGTCGAGACCAGCGCCAGGCCGATCATCAAGGCTCCTGCGGTCTGCGCGGTGCGGCGCGGATTGCGTGCCGCGTTGCTGCGACCGAGCTGCCCAGGTGTGCCGAGCACTGCCGCAAGCGGCCGGCCCAGCGCCTGGGCGAGCCCCGCAGCGATCGCGGGAACGAGCGCGACGGTCGCGACGAATACCGCCAGCGCGCCCAGCCCGACCAGGGCGACCTTGGCGTGGACCAGGCCGAGCGTTAGCAACGCCAGTCCAAGCACAACGGAGATACCACCGATGATCAGGCGCCGCCTCCTCAGCGGCGCGGACAGGTCAGCCTCATGGGCCACAAGCGCGGCCACCGGCGGGATCCGCACTGCGCGACGGGCCGGAACGATCGCCGACAGGGTCGTCACCCCGATTCCGACTACCAGAGCCACGATCGGGGTCCGGGCCTCGAACACCAGCGGTGCGGAGGGAAGCGTCAGCCCGAAGGCGCCGAGCAGCGCCTTCAATCCAAGCGCAGCCACCACGCCGAGCCCGAGTCCTATCAGCGACGCGATCAGGCCCGTCAGTGCCGCCTCCGTCAGCACCGACCTGAACACCTGCCGCCGGCTGGCTCCCACCAGTCGCAGGAGCGCCAGCTCGCGAGTGCGCTGTCCAACGGTGATCGAGAAGGTGTTGAAGATCGTGAAGCTCCCGACCAGCAGCGAGATGAAGGCGAAGATCAGCAGCGCCGTCGACAGGAACGAGAGCTCGTTGTGGATCGTCTGCGAGAGCTCATTGGCGACGGTCTGGCCGCTGACGACCTCGACGTCCTTGGGTAGAACCCGCGCGATCTCGCGTTCGACCATCACCTTGTCGGCGCCGGGGTTGGTGAGCACGTTGATCGTGTCGTAGCGCCCGACCGAATTGAACAGCCGCTGGGCGGTCGCCAGATCGAAGGCGGCAATTGTCGCGCCCGCAAGGCTGTCATCGCTGCCGAACGTGACGATGCCGGACACGA
This sequence comes from uncultured Conexibacteraceae bacterium, assembly GCA_963844665.1. Taxonomy (GTDB): domain Bacteria; phylum Actinomycetota; class Thermoleophilia; order Solirubrobacterales; family Solirubrobacteraceae; genus Palsa-465. The sequence continues at coordinate 97,520 of CAWJPB010000002.1, read as the reverse complement.
CGAACGTCCGGTGTCCATTGGGCAGCAGCACCCGGACGTGGTCACCGACACGGAAGTGGTGCTCGGTTGCCGTGTGCTTGTCGATCGCGACCTCATCGTCGGTCGTCGGAGCCTTGCCCTCGACGAGCCTGAGCGCGGACAGTTCGGGATTGGGATCGAATGAGAAGCCGAGCGCGGCACCGCTGTTTCCGATCGCATCGCCGCTGCGCGAGACCAGCTGCGCGTAGCCGCTGACCGAGCCGTAGGCGAACTTCACACCGGGCAGCCGTTGGACGGTCGCCGCCACCGACTGTGGCACCGCCTTGCGGTTGGCGGTCGAGTCCACGGCGCTGTTGCTGATGCCGCTCAGCGTCTCAGTACCACGAATCTCAAAGTCAACGTGCTGATAGATGTTCCCGACGAGGTTGTCGAAGGTCCGGTTGAGCGTGTCACTGAGCACAAGCGTCCCCGCCACGAACGTGACGCCGAGCACGATCGCAAGCGCCGTCAACGCCAGACGCAGCTTTCTGGCGGCCAGCCCGCGCAGTGTCACCTTGCGCATGTGATCCCGGTCCGTGTCACTCGCCCAGGTCCTTCATCGCCTCGAGCACCGAATCGGCGGTCGGGGCTAGCAGCTCTCCGACCAGGCGACCATCGGCAAGGAACACGACCCGATCCGCCACGGCAGCCGCGCGTGGGTCGTGGGTCACCATCACGATCGATTGCCGGTGCTCGTTCACCGCACGCCGCAGGAAGGCGAGCACCTCGGCCGAGGAGTTGGAGTCGAGGTTGCCGGTCGGCTCATCGGCGAAGATCAGCTCGGGTTTCGCGATCAGCGCCCGAGCACATGCGATCCGCTGCTGCTGTCCTCCTGAGAGTTCACTCGGACGATGCGAGAGCCGATCTGAGACCCGCAGTTGCCCGACCAGCAGCTCGAACCATTCGCTATCCACGTCCCGGCCGGCGAGATCGAGCGGGAGCGTGATGTTCTCGCCGGCCGTCAGCGTCGGGACCAGGTTGAAGGATTGGAACACGAACCCGATCCGCTCGCGCCTGAGGTTCGTCAAGCCGGCGTCATCGAGCGAGCCCAGTTCTTCCTCGCCAATGAAGGTCTGGCCTCCGGTTGGCTTGTCGAGGCCCGCCATGCAGTGCATCAGCGTTGACTTGCCTGACCCTGACGGTCCCATCACGGCGGTGAAGCGCGCGCGATCAAATGTGACGTCGACACCGTCGAGCGCCTTCACCAGCGAGTCACCCGCGCCGTATGTCTTTCGAAGCGCCACGGCCCGTGCTGCGGCCGTCGCCTCCTGGGTCGCGACCGCGGTCACGCCGATGCTCCTGACGGCAGCCAGCTGAACCGCCAGGCCGCCACAGCGATCGCGCCCAGCGCCCAGGCGGCCAGAACCAGCAGATCCTTGATGGACAGGGAATCCGCGAAGGTCGTGTGCACGGTCGCCAGGTGCAGGCTGTTTGCCAGGTGCGCCACCGGGAACACGTTGGCAATCGTCCGCAGCCCGGCGCCGAGGCTCGCCACCGGGATGAAGACCCCGGATATGAACCACAACGGCAGCATCGTCATCTGAACGACCGGCTGGGCCGCATCGGGCGAGCCGATCAGCCCCGACACGGCATACCCGATGCAGGCGAACGCGAGAGTGCCGACCACGGTCGTGCATGCAACGGCGCCGAGCACAGGAGCGGACATGCCCACACCGTAAGCGAGCTTCGCGACGATCAGCAGAACAGCGACGCACAGCGTCGTGGTCGCAACGGTGGCGAGCGCCTGCCCCGCGACCAGGATCGACGCAGGCACCGGGGCTGCCCGCCGGCGTTTCAGTACGCCCGTCTCGCGGAGTGTGGAGATATAGATCACGAGTCCGGCGTAGGAGTTGACGACAATCGCCATCGCCATGATCCCTGCCAGGTAGAAGACATCGAGCTTCACCCGCGTTCCGTCGACCCTTGTGTAGAGGTGGCCCCAGACGCTGTCGAAGACGACCAGCAGCACGATCGGAAACAGCAGCCCCATGAAGCGGGCCTTCCGATTGCGACGGCTGATGCGCAGGTCATAGCTGGCCTGATGTGCAAGCAGCGCAGGCCACCCACGCGACGCGGCTGAGGGCCGGTCCACCTGTAGAACACTCATGTCCTCGCCTCCTCGGCACGGGTCAGTTGCAGATACACATCTTCCAGGCTCGGACGCGTGACCTGGAGATCATCGAGTTCGAGCTGACGATCGAGAGCCCAGCCGGACAGTAAGTTCAGATCGGCTGTCACGGTCGTGCTATCCAGGCGTAGAGCACCGTCGGGCTCGACCTGGATGCGCTCGCCAAGTGACAGCGGCAGCTGGTCGACCGTGGCACCCTGCTCGAGCGTGAACCTGATCTGAGAGGCCTCCAGCCGGCGCCCACCGAGCGTTCCCGGGGTGCCTTCGGCGACTATGCGGCCGTCGACGATGACGGCGAGCCTGTCGGCCAGTCGCTCGGCCTCCTCCATGTAATGAGTCGTCAGAAAGATCGTCTTGCCGAGCTTTCGCAGGCCGTCGATGACCACCCAGGAGGCACGTCGGGCGGAGGGATCGAAACCGGTCGTTGGCTCATCCAGAAAGATCAGTTCCGGATCCCCGATCAGCGCCAGTGCGACGTCCAGACGACGTCGCTGACCGCCGGACAATGAGGCCGCGCGCTCGGGAGCTTGCGGCGCCAGCCCGACCAGCGCGACCGTCTCGTCAACATTGCGTGGCTTGGGGTAGTAGCCGGCGTACAACGCAACAACCTCGCGGACTGTGAGTCCTGGCTCTGCTCCGGACTCCTGGAGCACGATGCCGATGCGTGCACGCCAGCTGCCAGGCGCTCGCCAGGGGTTCTGACCCAGCACCTCGACGGTGCCGGCACTCGCCTGACGAAAACCTGCGAGGATCTCGACCGTGGTGGTCTTACCGGCACCGTTGGGGCCGAGGAAGGCAAAGATCTCTCCGCGACGCACCTCCAGATCGATGCCGCGGACCGCTTCGCGGTCGTCGTAGCGCTTCTCCAGGCCACCGATCCGGATCACTGCTTCGTGGTCGCCGGTGCCGCCGTGGCTTGCCTCGGTGACAGCGGCATCGAGTGAGTTCGTGAGCATGGCATCAAGGTACGGATTCGTGGTCCGTGTTTCATCGGCGTGCGGGTCGATTTTGTGTCTCCACCCGTGGGTGTAGACACAAAATCGACCCGCTCCACCCGGCGGCCGATGACGCGCGTGTGCTCGCGGCTTATCGTTGAGCTCGCGATGTTCAGACCCGTGCGCAGCATCCGTGCCTGGATGACCAGAGGTGAATGTGAAAAGCCGCATTCGGCGCCGGTCGAGGCGGTCGTTCTGCGAAGCATCGGCACCGCCTGGCTGGTGGCAGTGGTGGTCGTGACTTTCGCCACCGAACCACGGCCCGGCTTCCGCGGTGAGGGTCTGATCGTGCTGCTCGGATTCCTGCTGATGGTGGGAAGCAGCCTGGCTTCGCAGCCCGACTGGGACGGACCCCCAGGGGAGAAGCCTCTCGACGGCGAACGGCGCATGGTCCTGTCGCTGCTGGGGGTGACGGCCGGCGCCGCGATCCTGGCGCTGGCGCAGCCAAATGGGATCTGGCTCGCCGGACCGTACTTCGTCGCGATCATGGCCGCCACCCGACTCAGCAGGCGCACCGGCGCGATCGTGCTGGCGATTGGAATCGTGCCCTTCACGGTTGGCGCATTGGTTAAGGGCGAGGTGGGCACGGCCATCTCCGCATCGGTGGGAGTGCTGCCCTGGTATCTGATCCTGCGGCTGATGCGTCTGCTCGGCGAACGCAACCGAGCACTCGACGTGTCGCGCGCCGCGGAGGCTGAGGCCGCGGTTGTCGCGGAGCGCGGCCGGATCGCACGGGAGATGCATGACGTGCTCGCACATTCGTTGTCCGCGCTGGCACTGCAGCTCGAGTCGACGCGGCTGCTCGCGCGTGACCGCAACGCCGACCCGGAGGTCGTACGCGCGATCGACCAGGCGCACAGCCTGGCCGCCGGCGGGCTGGACGATGCGCGCCGGGCGATCGCCGCTGCGCGCGGCGATGAGCTGCCTGGGCCTGAGCGGCTTGAGGCGCTCGCCGGGGCATTCGGTGACCAGAGCGGTCTCGCCGTTGCGATCGAGATCCGAGGCCAGCCGCGGGAGCTTCCGCCCGACGCCCGGCTGGCCGTCTATCGCACGGCCCAGGAGGCACTCACCAACGTGCGGCGTCACGCCGCCGCCGAACGCGTGAACGTCAGCCTCGACTACCAGCCAGATAGCACCGTGCTGGTCGTCGAGGACCGGGGTGCGCCCGGGACACCACCGGCGACAGCCCCGGCGGTGACCGGCAGCGGCTACGGACTGACCGGCATGCGCGAGCGGGCCGAGTTGCTCGGTGGCGAACTGCTGGCAGCGCCGACAGGCGCCGGGTTCCGGGTCGAATTGCGGCTGCCGGCGTGAGCGTTCGAGTTCTACTGGCCGACGACCAGCGCCTGGTCAGGGAGAGTCTGGTGACGATGCTCGACCTCCTCGACGGGATCGAGCTCGTCGGCAGCGCCGCCGATGGCGAGGAGGCTGTGGCGCTCGCGACCGATCTGCGCCCCGACGTGGTGCTGATGGACCTGCGAATGCCCAGGATGGACGGGATCACGGCGACCGGTGTGCTTCACGAGCGCCTGCCTGAGATCGGCGTGATCGCATTGACGACCTACGCGGACGATGAGAGCGTTCTGGGCGCGCTGCGCGCCGGAGCACGCGGATACCTCACAAAGGACGCCTCGAGTGACGACATCCGCGCCGCGATCCTCTGCGTCGCGTCTGGGTCGGCGACGATCGATCCCACCGTCCAGCACCACGTGGTGGCCGCCCTGGCCAATGGCCAGGCGCAGCCGGATCCGGATCCCGTTTCGCCGTCATTCCCAGACGACCTGACCCCGCGCGAGGCCGAGGTGCTCGTGTTGATCGCCGAGGGCCTCACCAACGCCGAGATCGCTGAACGCCTGTACGTCAGCCCCACGACCGTCAAGTCTCACATCAACCACCTGTTCGCCAAGGCAGGGATACGGGACCGCGCACACGCCGTGAACTACGCCTACCGGACCGGGCTCGCTCAGCCTCCGGGCTGAGCCGCGACCCCCAGCAGCAGGGCTCCGAGCAGAGCGATAGCGACACCTATCGTCTGGATGCGGCCGGCACGGCTGCCCACCAGCATCAGACCGAGCGCGATCGTCATGATCGGATAGAGGGACGCGATCGCGGAGACGATGCTGAGCTCGCCGCCGTGGTGCGAGGCCGCCACATAGGCCAGGTCGCCACCGGTGCCCGCGATCGCCACCAGCGCCAGCGTCGGAAGCTGCCTGCGATCGATCGGCAGCCTCCGCTCCGTGGCGCCCGCCTCTTCGGCAGCGCCCATCCCGGCACCGTTCACCGGCCTCGTGCCGCCGCCTCTACTTGCAGCGGTCACGCCGGCCACCAGGCCGGCCGACACAGCCGTACTCAGATGCGCCACCGTTGTCACCCAGACCGGGTCGAGCGACCCGGCCGCGTGCAGGAGCGTCAGCGACGTGCCGACCCCGAGCGCCGCCGCAAGCAGCGTGATCGCGTCACGGGTGCTGCCCGAGCCGGCCCCAGGTGAGCTCCAGTTGCTGAGAGCGCTGCCGGCCAGGGCGCACGCCAGCCCAACTCCGATCACGAACGTCATCTCATCGCCGGAGACGATCCCGACCGCGACCGCGGCGGCGGCGCCGAGCGATCCGACCGGCGCTGTGGCAAACGCGTTGCCTCGGCTCAGAGCCTTGTAGATCAGGTTGAGCTCCACCGTGATCGAGACACCCGCTCCCGCAGCCAAAAGCAGCCGCGGACTGGCCGGAAATGCCACGCCGCGTGCGATCAGCACGGGCGTCAACAGCACCGCCCCACCCAGCTCCGTCAGCGCCACGATCGTGAACACCGGCGTGTTGCGTCGCGACAGGTGCCCGCCAAAGTAGTCCGATGTACCCCAGCCGATCGCGGCAGCCACAGCCGCGAGGATCACCATCCGGCGCTACTCGCGAGAGCCACGGATGCGGCGATCGAGCGTGACCCGGAACGGCCCGGCGAGCAGCCGACGCTGGTGCGCGTAGACGATGTCACGGACTTCGCGAGCCTCCCACGGGCTCAGCCCCACGAATCGCAGGCCGGTGTGATCGTCAGCGATGCTGACCGTCTCCGCAACCAGTTCAAGTTCGCTCGCCTCAGGGCTCTCGCCGTAATCAGGCAGCTGCAGCCTGAACGTCACCTTCGTTCCGTGTACGCACGGCAGCCTCCGATCGACGCGCAGACCCAGCACCGAGATGTCGACCAGTTCACATGTGAGCCGCACCGGCGAATCCACCACCACCGGCACCTTCATGTGCAGACGGAATGCCTCACGGCGCTGGAGCGGCGCCCGCCGTTCCGCCGGCCGCCCGACCCCATCATCACTCTCGCTCATGCTGCGCAGGATCGCGCATCGGCCTGACGGCGTCACCCACAACGCGCAGCCGCGACCTGACCCCCCGGTCTTCTGTTGTTGCCAGCCACCGGCCGCCAAGTTCGTTAGCTTCGATCCAGATGACGAATTGGGGTGTGTTGCTACCGACGTTCGACCCGCTGCGGCAGGGCGAACCGATGCCGGTGGCCGAAGCGGCACGGCTGGCCGAAGAGCTCGGTTACGCATCGGTGTGGGTGGGTGACCACCTGAAGTGCCCTGCGCCCGTGCTCGACGCGCCCACCTGTCTGGGCGTCGCCGCAACCGTCACAACGCGTGTTCAACTCGGTTTCAGCGTGATGTTGCTGGGCATGCGTCCGCTGGCCTGGGCGGCCAAGCAGGTTGCGACGTTGCAGCTGCTCTCCGGCAACCGGTTGCGGCTCGGCGTCGGCGTCGGCGGCGAGTTCCCGCAGGAATATGAGGCGGCGGAGATCCCGCTGACGCAGCGCGGTGCCCGGCTTGACCGCGCACTGACACTGCTGCCGCAGTTTCTCACCGACGGCAACGAGCACTCATTGCGGCCCTCCGCGCCAATGCCGCCAGTGCTGATCGGTGGGCGCAGCGACCGCTCGATCGAACGGGCGGCCCGTTTTGGTGACGCCTGGCTGCCGATGTGGATATCGCCCGAGACGCTCGCCCAGCGGGGCGAGCGTCTCGGGGAGCTCGCACGGGAAAACGACCGGCCGGCCCCCGGCATTTCACTGCTCGTGCTCGCCCACGTCGACCCAGATCCCGCAGTCGCCCGCGCTGAGGCTGACGCGCATCTGCGCGGCCAGTACCTGATGCCACTCGACCGCGTTGAGCGCTGGACCGCATGCGGCCCCACCGATCAGGTCGCGGAGTTCCTCGAGCGCTACATCGATGTTGGCGTCTCAGAGATCCTGCTGTTGCCGCTCGGCTCGCGGCCACTTGAGCAGACCGAGCGTCTGGCCGAGGCCGTGGGCGCAATAGCATCGCTGACCGACGCAGCCTGATCGCAAGAGGAGACGGATTGAGCAGTCCCACGCAATCGCAGTACAGGTACGACGCTGACCAGTTCAGGCAGGTGTTCGAGCACGACTTCGGATACCTCGCCGGGGTTCGGCGCAACAGCCTCCGGTTCGCGTCGCGCCCGGCGCTGCACGACCCGGTCAGCGGTCGCCGCTGGACCTATGCCCAGCTGTGGGAGGACACCGGCCGGCTTGCGGGCGGGCTCTACGAGCAAGGCCTCCGCGCCGACGACGTGATCGTCTTCGATCTGCTCAATGGTCCAGAATTCGCGCTGACCTGGATCGCCGCCCAGCGCCTTGGTGCGATCGCCGCCCCGATCAACTTCCGGCTGGCACCCGGCGAGATCGCACACGTCCTCGACGACAGTCGGCCGAAGGTGTTCATGCTCGACGTCAGTCTCGCGGCCGCCGGCGTCGAGGCGCTGTGGCTCTCCGAGCACCAGCCGGAGCTTGTCGTCGGCGTCGATCCAGGGGACTGGAGCAAGCCGGTCGGGGCGGCGCTGCCGTTCGGCGAGCTGATCGCCGCCGAGAGTGCGCCGCACCCTGCGACGCCGGACCGCGGTATCTATGCCGAGAGCACACGGCTGTACACCTCTGGAACCACCGGCCTGCCCAAGGGGGTCTCGCTCCCGGACGTGGTCGAGGTGCTCTCAGCCCACGACGTGATCATGCATTTCCCGCTCACGCCGGAGGATCGCACCCTCAACATGACGCCCTGGTTTCACCGCGGCGGGCTCTACTCGGGTGGACCCAACCCCACCTTCTACGTCGGCGCCGAGGCCGTCCCGATGCGAACGTTCGACGCGCCGACCGTGCTGGACTGGGTGCAGGAGCACCGGCTCACGTTCCTGATCGGAGCGCCTACCAGCCTCGCGCTGCTGAGCGCCGAACAGCAGCAGAGTCCGCGGGATCTCTCGAGCCTCAACGGGATCGTGACTATGGGCGCTCCGCTCGACCGCGAGGCGTGCCTGCGCTACCAGGAGCTGCTGACACCGCGCATCTTCAACGGCTACGGCACGACTGAGGCCTTCTGGAACACATTCCTGCGCCCCGCCGATCTGCCTGAGCACGCCGGCTCCGCTGGCCGCGCCTGCACCGACGACGACGTTGCCGTGGTGAAGGTCTTCGAGGACCGGTTCGCCGAGCCCGACGAGCTCGTCGGCAAGGACGGCGGTGAGGTCGGCGAGGTGATCGTGCGGTCGGTCAAGTCCGGCTATGCGTACGTCAACAACCCCGAGGAGCAGGCCGCTCGCTTCCGCGACGGTTGGCTCTACATCGGCGACCTGGCCACCTGGGACGCGGACGGCTACGTGACGATCGTCGGCCGCAAGGACGACATGATCATCTCCGGCGGCGAGAACATCCATCCCACTCAGGTCGAGGCTGTACTGAACGAGCACCCGGGCGTCGCCGACTCGGTTGTCGTCGGCCTGCCTGACCCGCAATGGGGTGAGCTCGTGGTCGCGTACGTTGTCGCTTCTGGCGGCGTCCCGCTGGACGCCGCCGAGCTCGATCGCCACAGCCGCCAACATCCGATGCTCGCCGACTACAAGCGGCCGCGCGCGTATCGGTTCGTCGACCAGATTCCGCTCACGGCGACGGGAAAGAAGCTCCATTACAGGGTTCGTGAACAGGCGCGCGAGGATGCTGCGGCCGGGCTGCTGGTGCATCCGTGAGCGGCCTCGGTTCGCAGGGTGCCGATCCGGTGGTGACCGGTATCGGCGCCGTCACCCCGCTCGGAAACGACGTGCCGACGACCTGGCGCCGGCTCGTCGCCGGCGAGTCGGGCATCGGCCCGATCACGCTGTTTGACGCATCGGAACTGCCCACTCGCATCGCCGGCGAGGTCAAGGGCTTTGACTCGGAGGAATTGCTCGGTACCAAGCGCGCGCGCCGCTCTGCGCGGTTCTCGCAGCTTGCGGTCGCGGCGGCGCGTGAGGCGTTCGCCGACGCGGGCCTTAAGCCGGGCGCCGGTATCGAGTCGGTCGCCGACTACGAACGCGTCGGTGTGATCGTCAACACGGCGGTCAGCGGGATTCCGGAGACACAGGCCAACGTCGAGGGCCTGCTGGCCGAGGGCCTGCGTGGCGTCAGTCCGTACTACGTCCCCGAGATGATCCCGAACATGCCCGCCTGTGAGGTCGCGATCGACCTTGGCCTGCATGGTCCAGTGACCGCCAGCGCGTTGGCATGCGCGAGCGGCAACGCGGCGCTGCTGGAGGCCCGCCGGCTGATCCTCGGCGGTGAGGCGGACGTCGTGATCGCGGGCGGCACCGACGCCGGGATCGCGCCGGTGATGTTCGCGGGGCTTGCGAACATGGGCGCGCTGTCAGCCCGCAACGACGAGCCGGAGCGCGCCAGCCGGCCCTTCTCAGCCGACCGTGACGGTTTCGTCTACGGCGAGGGCGCGGTGCTGTTCGTGATCGAGTCCGTTGAGCACGCACGCGCCCGCGGCGCGCGGCCCTACGGCACGGTCGCCGGTGGCGCTCTGACGACCGACGCGTTCCACATCAGTCACCCGGATCCGACCGGCCGACAGCCGCGCCGCGCGATCAAGCTCGCGCTCGACCGCACTGGCACCGTGCCATCGGATGTCGACTACATTTGCGCCCACGGCACCGCAACCCGGATCAACGACGCAGTCGAGACGAGCGTGATCCGAGATGTTTACGGCGCCGCCGCGGACGAGCTGCTGGTGAGCTCGCCCAAGTCGATGGTCGGACACCTGATCGGTGCGGCCGGCGCACTCTCGGCGATGGTCTGCCTGCTCGCGATGCGTGACGGCGTCGTGCCACCGACAATCAACCTCGAAACGCCCGACCCCGCCTGCGACCTGGATTACGTCCCTCTGACGGCACGCGAGGCCACGGTCGGGACTGCTGTCGTCAACGCGTTCGGCTTCGGTGGTCAGAACTGCATCGTGGTCCTGAGAGCCCCGGAGTAAGCCGGGACCCAGGACCGCGAAACGTCACTGCCCGCCCTGGGCGAGCTCGGCCACCGGCTGCCACTCCCGCCAGGTTTTGAGGCGGTTCTCGTAGTCAGCCTCCGCGATCTGAATCGGGAGCGTGCCGAAGAAGCAACGGAGCGGGGGCTGCTCGGCGTCAACGACTCGCAGCACGGCCTGCGCAGACGAAACCGGGTCACCCGGGGAACTGCCGGCAAACGGGCGCAGCCGCGCCTCGCGAACGCTGTCATATGCGGGGTTGAGCTCGGAGTGCCGGGCCGATGGTCCCGACCAGTCGGTCGAAAAGCCGCCCGGTTCGATCAGAGTGACGTGAATGTTGAATTCGGCAACCTCGATGGAGAGCGCCTGGCTGATCCCTTCCAGCCCCCATTTCGATGCGTGGTAGATCCCGACATTGCTGAACGCGCTGATCCCGCCCATCGACGACACCTGCAGGATGTGACCGCGCCGCTGCTCGCGCAGATACGGCAATGCCGCCTGCGTGACCCAGATCGCACCGAACAGGTTGGTCTCAATCTGATCGCGGACCTCCTGCTCGCTCAGCTCCTCGACCATGCCGAAGTGACCGTAACCCGCGTTGTTGACGACGATGTCCAACTCCCCGAAGTGATCGTGCGCCCGTCGGATTGCGTCGAACGCCGCAGAGCGGTCTCTCACATCCAGCTGCAGCGGCAGAAAGCGATCCTCGCCGTAGCGTTCGGCGATGTCGCCCATGGTCTGCAGATCGCGCGCCGTACCGACGACGCGATCTCCCCGGTCGAGCGCCGCGAGCGCCCATTCACGGCCGAAGCCACGGGATGTTCCTGTGATGAACCACGTTCTTGAAGCCATTAGGTCATCCGAGAGTGCAGCGATCGGCGAGCGACCGCGTCCGGCCGTCCACCTCGCCTGGGAGGCCGACCTGCATCACTACAGCCGGATCGAGCCGTCCTCGAGCAGCGTCCAGCCCGGGTTGTGGGCAACTTCCCAGACGTAGCCGTCAGGATCGGCGAAGGCACCCGTAGTGCCACCCCAGTCCGCGCGGTGGGAATGACGGATGATTGTGCCCCCGGCCTGCTCGGCCTCCGCCAGGAGGTCGGCAACCGCCTCCGGCGAGCGCACGTTGTGTGCCAATTCGATCCCGGGCGCGCCGTGACCGCCGAGCGCCGTCCACAGACCAAAGACCATCCCTCCCGCCTGGAAGAAGCAGACCTCGTGATCCGGCTGCTGCGCGCCCTGCCAGCCGAGCGTTTCATAAAACTGCCGGGCGCGGGCGAGATCGCTGACACCGAGTGTGACCAGGCTGATCCGCTGTTGCACGAGTGCAAGCCTCCCACAATGCGCGACGGCCGCCTAGTCGCGACCTGCGCGTCGGAGGAGTACGACACGGATAGGATTCAGGCGTGACCGATCGTCTCTACTTCACCGGCGACGACTCCGCCAACGAGCTGCTCGCAGAGGATCCGATGGCCCTGCTGATCGGATTCCTGCTGGACCAGCAGGTCACCGTGCAGAAGGCGTTCTCTGGCCCGCTCGTGATCCGTGAACGCGTCGGCTCGCTCGGCCCCGCAGCACTCGCCGACGCCGACCTTGACACGGTCTTCCGCGAGAAACCGGCAATCCACCGCTTCCCCGGCGCGATGGCGACCAAGACTCAGGAGCTGGCCGCGATTGTGCGCGACGAGTACGGAGGCGAAGCCGCCCGCATCTGGAATGACGCCGCCGATGCCGCAGACCTGCGCGCGCGCCTGGCGGCCCTCCCGGGCTTCGGCGACATGAAGATCAAGTCAATTGGTTCGGTCCTCGCCAAACGCTTCGGTGTCACCGTCGCTGAAGAACTGGTGCCATCCCACCCCACCCTCGGCGACGTCGACTCGCCGGACGCTCTCGCTGAATATCAGGCCGCGAAGAAGCTCCACAAGGCCCAGTGGCTCAAGGCCGACAAGGCCGCCTGAGCGGGCCGGGCCGCCCGCACCCCCACGTGGTCTCTTGCTGGTTGCCTGTGGGGGTTCGGAGGCGTAGACGGCGCCCGTAGTACCAAGGCGCAGAGTTGGCCTCGGTATTGGGAGTCCGGGCGCTTCGCAAGCGCAGGTTCGCCGCCAGGTCCCGCCCTAGCGAGCCCAGCGATCGAGCACCATCAGTGTCTTGGTGCCGGTCACGCGGCCGGTACGACGCAGGCGGTTGACGACCGCCTTCAGGTGCTCGACGTCATTGACGCGGATCCTGAGCAGCGCGTCCGGATCGCCGGCCATCGTGAACACCTCGCGGATCTCATCGATCTGCTGCACGGAGGCGAGAATCTCGTCGATATCAGCGTCGCCGGCAAACCGCAGCTCCGTGAAGGCATCGATCGATGGACCGAGCAGGGCGTGATCAACCGTGACCGTGTAGCCCGTGATCACGCCGAGTCGCTCGAGCCTGTCGATCCGGCGTTTGACGGGCGCGGCCGAGAGGTTCACATGCGAGGCGATGTCTGTGATCGTGCGCCGAGCGTCGTCGCGGAGCAGCTCGATGATCTGGTGATCGACGTGGTCGAGTTCCACGTTCTCCAGCGGCATGCCAGGACCATAGCCACTTTTCCTGCGCCGCGCACATCTTTTCGTTCGCGGACCTGGCTCGCGACGCAAGATTCTTGCGTGCCGAGCTAGATCACTGCGACTTAGTTGCGCATGTCTCTTTCGTCCACATGCTTATGGGATCAGAAGCATTGACGGAGGAGGCTGGTGAGATGGAAGAGGTGTCTTGGGAACCGTGGCAGGGGGAGCAACTGGTGCTGTGCCGGGATGACTCAGTCGACCTGCGCGCAGCGATCGCGATCGACGACACGACAATGGGACCGGGACTGGGCGGCGTGCGCTGCGTCGCGTACCCGAATGCTGAGGCCGCGATCATCGAAGCGCAGCGCCTAGCCGCGACGATGACGCTGAAGAACGCGCTCGCAGGCTTGCCTTTTGGCGGCGCCAAGTCTGTGATTCTCGCTCCCGCATGCGAGGTCGATCGTCAAGAGCTGATGCGCCGCTTCGGCGAGTTCGTGCTGCGCACCGGCGGCGCTTACCTGCCGGGAGTCGACATGGGCACGACGATCGCTGATCTGCAGGCGATGGCCGACGCCGGCGCCGAGGTCTCCTGCAACGAGGAGGACCCTTCGCCCTGGACGGCCGTCGGCGTCGCCGCCGCGGCCCGGGCTGCGGTTGAGCACGTGAATCGCCGTGAGGGCATCGCCGGCACACGCGTCCTGATCCAGGGAGCCGGTCATGTCGGCGCCGCACTTGCGCGCGACCTCGCGGCCGACGGCGCTCAGATCCTGATCTCCGACATCGACAGCAGGCGAGCGGCCGCGGTTGCCGCCGAGGTGGGCGGCAACACCGTTCCGGCTGACGGCGCCATCTCCACGCCGTGCGATCTGTTCGCGCCGTGCTCGGTCGCGAAGGTCGTCACGCCCGCGACCGTGCGACGGCTGCAGTGCAGGTTGATCGTCGGCGCCGCCAATGACACGCTTGCCGATCCGGGCTGTGCCGCGCTGCTTGCGGCGCGCCAGATCGTCTATGTGCCGGACTTCGTCTCCAACGCCGGTGGCGTGATCCAGATCCACGCCCTGCGTGCCGGACACGACCGGGCGAGGCTTCACGATGACGTCATGCGAATCGGCGCTCGCACGCACGAGCTGCTCGAGACGGCGTCAGCAACCGGTGAGACGCCGTTGAAGGTCGCAAAGACCCGGGTTCGCCGGATCCTGGAGGACGCATGCCACGCTGGAGACGGCGCGCGAAGCAGCGGCGCCGCGCGCCGTGGAAGGACGCTCGTGCACGCATGACGGCCGCGACGCCACTGCGCGAGCTGATGCTCGAGGACCGCTACACAGCGGTCTCGGAGCGGGTGCTGCTCGACGGGATGCAGGCGCTCGTCAGGATGATGCTGGACCTGCGGCAGCTCGACGCCAGCCGCGGGCGGGACACGGGCGTGTTCGTCAGCGGCTACCCGGGTTCGCCGCTCGCTGGCCTCGACCTCGAGCTGCAGCGTGCCGCCAGACACCTGCAGGCGGCCGGGATCGTCTTCCGGCCGGGACTCAACGAGGAGCTGGCGGCAACCGCGGTCGCGGGCACGCAGCTGCTCGGGGAACTGCCCGGCGCGACCAAGCAGGGTGTGACCGGGTTCTGGTACGGGAAAATGCCCGGGCTCGATCGCGCGATGGACGCGATCAGGCACGGCAACCTGTCCGGCACCGCTCCGTTGGGCGGTGCCGTCGCCCTGATCGGGGACGACGCGATGGCGAAGTCCTCAACCGTTCCGGGTGGTTGCGAGAACTCGTGCCGCAGTCTCGCGATGCCGCTGCTGGCCCCCGGGACGATCGCGGAGATTCTCAGCCTGGGCCTGCACGCCGTCGAGCTATCGCGGCACGCGGGTGTCTGGACGGGCGTGAAGATCGTCACCGAACTCGCGGACTCCTCGGGGATGGCGCAGGCCGGTGCGGCCTTTGCGGAGATCCCGTCGTTCCCGCCACGTGAGGCACACCACCCGCCCGTGTTGTTGACGCCGACGAACCTCGAGGCCGAACGGGATCTGCTTGGGTCGCGGTTGCAGCGGGCTCAGGAATACGCTCACGAAGCCGGGCTGAACCGGGTCAGGTTTGAGCCGCGGCGCCCCAGGGTTGGCGTGATCGCATCCGGGTTCGGTCACCAGGTTGTGCTGCGCGCGCTTTCAGACCTCGGGCTCGGTCCGGACCAGTGGGAGGAGATCGGGCTGCGGCTCGTGCAGATCTCGATGCCCTGGCCGCTTGAGCCTGAGCAGCTGCGGTCGTTCGCGGATGGGCTCGAGGCGGTGCTCGTCGTCGAGGACAAGCTCCCGTTCGTCGAGTCACAGATCAAGGAAGCGCTCTACCGCACCCCAGGCGCGCCGTGGGTGCTGGGCAAGGAGGATCGCGAGGGCCGGCCGCTGCTGCCGCTGCACGGATCCGTGTCGGCGGATGACGTCACCTGTGCGCTGGCGCGCGTGCTGCCCTCCGAGCTCGCCGGTGAAGCGCTGGCCGCGCGCCTGACCGCGGCTCTCGATGACCGTTCCCACCCGCTCGATCGACTGACCGTTGAACTGAAGCGCACGCCGTATTTCTGTTCGGGCTGTCCCCACAACAGCTCGACCAGGGCGGCGTCCGATCAGCTCGTCGGCGTCGGCATCGGCTGTCACACGATGGTTGCGCTGGATCTTCCCGAGCGCCGGGGGCAACTGCTCGGGATGCCGCAGATGGGTGGCGAGGGCGGCCAGTGGCTCGGGCTTGCGCCGTTCGCAACTGAGCAGCACTTCACGCAGAACATCGGCGACGGGACCTATCACCATTCCGGGTCGCTCGCGATCAGGGCGGCCGTGGCAGCGGGCGTCAACATCACCTACCGGCTGCTTTACAACGATGCGGTCGCGATGACCGGCGGCCAGCAACCTCAGGGCAAGATGTCGGTTCCGCAGATCGTGACCGAACTCGAGGCGGAGGGTGTGCGACAGGTGGTGATCACGACCCCTGAGCCCGAGCGCTACCGCAAGGTGAAGCTGGCCGCGGTTGCCTCGGTGCGGCATCGCGACGAGCTCGAGCAGGTGCAGGCTGAACTCGCGGCGCTGTCGGGCGTAACGGTGATGATCCACGACGACCGCTGTGCAACTGAGAAGCGCCGGTTGCGCAAGCGTGGCGAGCTCCCCGAGCCGGCACAGCGCGTCTGGATCAATGAGCGCGTCTGCGAGGGCTGCGGAGACTGTGGTGAGAAATCGTCGTGCCTGTCGGTACAGCCGGTACAGACCGAGTTTGGTCGAAAGACCCGCATCCATCAGAGCTCGTGCAACCTTGACATGAGCTGCGTGAAGGGCGACTGCCCGTCGTTCGTGGTCGTCCAGTCGGGCGGCTCCCAGCCGGACAGCAGTCGGCATCGCGTGGAGGCTGTGCCGCCCGTGACGCTGCCTGATCCGCGGCTGCGGGTGCCCGAGGAAGCCTTGATCCGGATGCCGGGCGTGGGCGGGACAGGCGTGGTGACGGCCGCCGCGATCCTGCGCACCGCCGCCCACCTCGACGGGCGCTTCGCGGCGGCGCTCGATCAGACCGGCCTGGCACAGAAGGGCGGGCCAGTCATCTCAGACCTGCGCATCTCCCCCACGCCAATCGAGGGGCAGGTCCGGGCAAGCCGCAGCGGCGTCGACGTGCTGATCGGGTTTGACCTGTTGGGCACGGTCGCGCCACCGACGCTCGAGGTGCTGGACGCCCGGCGGACGATCGCGATCCTGAACACCGACGTGGCGCCGACGGCGTCGATGGTGCTCGATCCCGGCGTGCTCGGCCCTGAGCCCGCGCGCCTGGTTTCGCGCGTGCGACGGCTGACCCGTGGCGATGAGGCATTGGCGCTGGACGCTGAGGTGCTCGCCGAGGAGCTGTTCGGCAGCCACCTGCAGGCGAACATGCTGCTGATCGGCGCCGCATATCAGCATGGCTGCCTGCCGCTTCGAGGCGACGCGATCGAGCGGGCGATTGAGCTCAACGGTGCGGCGGTCGAAGCCAACCTGGCGGCGTTCCGCTGGGGACGTGTGGCAGTCGCACGGCCAGATCTAATGCCGCGGGCCTCCACATCCGTGACGATGGTCGGATCGGGTGTCCGGCAGGATCCCGAGGCGACACTGGTTGAGCTGATGGAGCGCTACCAGGCGGAGCTCACCTCGTATCAGGACGGCCGCTACGCCAAGCAGTTCGTCGACGACGTCCAGACGCTGTCGCTCGGAGTCGGTGAGCGGTTGGGAGATGGCGGCGGCGAGCTGGCGCGGGCCTACGCCGATGGCCTGTTCAAGCTGATGGCGTACAAGGACGAGTATGAGGTCGCGCGCCTGCATCTGAACCTCGTCGAGCAGACGCGACTACGCAGCGAGTTCGGTGAGGGGGCTCGAATCAAGGTGCTGCTGCACCCGCCACTATTGCGAAGCCTGGGGATGAAGCGCAAGCTCGCGTTGGGTCGCTCGGCGACGCCACTGTTCCGGGCGTTGCGTGCATCCAGGCGATTGCGCGGGACGGGTCTCGATCCCTTTGCCCGCACGAAGATGCGCCGAACAGAGCGAGCGCTGATCGGCGAGTACCAGCAGCTGGTGGCGCAGGCGCTTGATCAGCTTGTCCCCGCCACCGCGGCCACCGTGCTCCAGATCATCCGGCTACCGGACATGGTGCGCGGCTACGAGGGCGTCAAGCTAGCCAACGTGCAGCGGATGCGGGAGCGGGCTGCAGTACTCATGGACGAACTCGGTCGCCAAACGTCCGATCAAGCGGGCGACGGGAATCGAACCCGCCCTAGAAGCTTGGAAGGCTTCGGTGCAACCACAACACTTCGCCCGCGGTGAAGCTCACAGTTTAGAGTCGCGACATGGCTCGTGTCAGGCGCTTCGACGCCGTCGCGCCATGCCGCCCTTGACGCACGCCGGCGCGAGCTGAGATCGCTCGCCCGGGACTCGCGCACCCCAAGCCGTGGGCTCCTACAATGGGCCGACCGAAGGGGAGTAGCACAATTGGTAGTGCACCGGTCTCCAAAACCGGGGGTTGCAGGTTCGAGTCCTGTCTCCCCTGCTCTTCGTGTTCACGGCGTTTTCGCCGCCCTCACAGGTGATTCAGTTGTTCTGCCCGTTCCACAGGACTCCGCAGGCCACCGCTCAGAACCGCTGACGACCATTACTGGCCCATCGCATCTGAACGCGCGAGCGAAGCCGAGAGCGTCCCTCGCGAAGCGGTAGCGGTCGCAGGTTTCTGGTTGTGGCCGAAGCGATGGTCATGTCGGCGGAGCCTGAACCCCTTCGGCTGTTTTCAGCTCGGCATGAGGACCTTGTTGATGATGTGGACGATGCCGTTTGAGGCTTTCAGGTTGACTTTTATGATCTCGGCGTTGTTGACGTAGGCGTGTCCGGATTTGACGGAGAATTTCACGGTGGGGCCGTCGAGTGTTTTGGTGGACTTGGTCTTCTCGACTGTGGCTGCGTTGAGGACACCGGACACGACGTGGTACTCGAGCACCTTGGCCAGCAGGGCCTTGTCTTTGCCGAGCTTGGCGAGTGTCGCTTTCGGGACGGCTGCGAACGCGGCGTTGTCTGGGGCGAAGACGGTCAGTTTGTTGGTTCCGGTAAGGGCTTTCACCAGCCCGGCCTTCTTGATCAGAGTCACCAGTGTGGACAGTTGCGGGTCGGAGGCGGCCAAGGCGACGATGTTGGGGGTAGACATCGACGCTGCCGGGCGGGCGGCCTGGGCTGAGCCGGCGAGGGGCACGACGACCGCCGAAACGGTGCAGAATGCAAGTACGAGACGCTTCATTAGTCCTCCAGAGGTATTGAGTGGACGTTCTGGGACTTATCCGTGCGCCGCTACCGGTTCGGTTGTCCAACCGAATGGGTCTCTCATCTCGTATGTATTGAGATGCTGTTCCTAGAGACGGTCGCCGCTACGGCGACGCTTGATGTCGCTTCTGCGTCTTCGCGTCAACGGCGGCGACAGGATCGGCGAGCTGTCGTCGCGCTCCGGAGCCACGCTCCTGAAGCTATGGCGTTGGTCATGGAAGTTCATGGGCGCGCGGTGCTCGGCTTCCTGATGCAGATGCTTGGCGACCGGGCGACGGCGGAGGACGTGCTGCAGCAGGTTCTGATCGAGGTCTGGGAGCGTGGGACGAGCTATGACCCCGAGCGCGCCGGGCTTCTCACTTGGGTGCTGACGATCGCGCGTTCACGGGCGATCGACGAGTTGCGACGGCGAGTTCCTGAACCGATCGATCCGGCCGGCCTCACGAACCGGCTGGAAGCAGCCAACACGGGTGAGAGTGAAACCGACCAGTTGCTTGAGCAGTGGCGCATCGCTGGGCTCCTTGCACGGTTGCCAAGGCAAGAGGCAAACCTCCTGCGCATGCGTTTCTACGAGGGGCTCAGCCAAAGCGAGATAGCGGAGAGCACAGGCCTCGCGCTCGGCACCGTCAAAACCAAAATGGTCACCGGACTCTGTCAACTCCGAGCCCTGCTTGAAACAGAAGAAGGGGTGGCAGCACGCCGATGAGCGATCTTCCACTGAGAATCTGGCGTCGCGGCTTTTCAAAGACTCGTCGGCAGGCAGCCGAGCAAGCTCTCGAGGAACAGCTCTCCGCGATGTCTGGAAAGCCTGCCATCAATCAGCCGATTGAGGCTGGCCCTGAACTCGCCTCGATGCGCTCGCTGATACAGACGCTCGAGCAGCTACCAGAGCAAGCCTGGAACCTAGAGCTTGACACCGCCAGGACCATCAGCCCCGCCGGGAACACCGCCCGCCAACAGTCTCGCAAGCCCCGCGCGCGTGTCACGCCAATTCGGTCCGGGGTGTTTGCGACCGTCGTGCTCGCGTTCGTGATCGGCGCTTTGACCCACCCGTTCTCGGGCACCACCCGCTCCTATACCGCCGTATCCCGCGCCAGCGCGCACGTCGTCCTGACGCCGCTCACCGGAGCCCCGATCACAAGCCAGGCAGTCGCGTACATGCGCGGCGGTAACCAGATGCTGGTTCGCATCCACAACCTACCGCGCTCTGCGCCCGGCACCTACTACGAACTCTGGCTCATGACCAGCAACACCGACCTGGTCTCCGTGACCAGTTTCCGGATCCGTACCACCGGCACAGACTCACTCAAGCTCCTGCTGCCCGACGACCCAAGCCACTACAAGTACCTGGACATCTCAATCCAACACGTCGGCGACAATGGCGCGATCTCCAAAGACAACGTCCTACGCGGCACCATCCACGCCTGAGATCTACGAAGACGTGGAGCCGCATCCCGCGTCCTCGATGAGAACCGCCGACGGCAGCCGTTCACCCGCGTTGTCGCCATTCCGATCGCCGGGCTCTCACGATTACTCAGATGGAAGCGATTGCCCTCACGGAGGCACTGGAGACAGCAGGTTCAGGGCCGAACTCTGACGCTCCGAGATCTCAGCCTCCGGTCAGGACGGTGTCCTCATGCGAGTAGGCAGGCGCGCAGCAGCACATCAGCACCAGCGCCTCAGCGCCCGTGTTCCACAGCTTGTGCACGGTTCCAGGCGCGATCACCACACAATCCCCGGCCCGGATCTCGGCTTCCTCAGAGCCGAGGCGCATCCTTCCGCTCCCGGCAGTGAAGTAATAGATCTCCTCAGACTGAGGGTGGTAGTGCTCAGCGGTCTCAGCTCCGACATCGACCGTCGCCTCGGCCAGGCTCTGGTTACACGCCTTGGTCCAGCAGGGCCCGGCGAGCTCCCGGATCCCGGAGCCGTCGGCGGTGATGAACGACTCCCGATCCGAGAGGTGCGCGATCTCCATGCCCCGGATTGAAACACGATGCGCACTCTCTGAGGAAACGGGCTCAAGCACGGGCTCAAGCACTATCAAGAATTCTTAGCCGACCCAGCGTGCCCGACCAACGCCATCAGCAGCAAGTTGTCGCTAACGGTTAGCTCTCTGCAGCTGGACGCATCGTCGAAAGCAGTCGCGGCGCCCTGAGACATGCGGCTAACGGCTTTGGCAGACGTACGCGGAGTTGAGTTCCGAGACGCGTGTCACACCAAGTAGGGTCATTCCCAGTTCGATCTCCTCTGCGAGGATCCGGAGTGCCGTCTCGGCACCTGCTTGGCCGCCAGACGCGAGCCCCCAAAGTACGGCACGACCTGCCATGACGGCGTCTGCGCCCAGCGCGACGGCCTTCAGCACGTCGGTACCGCGTCGTATCCCGCCGTCCACAAGCACCGTGGTCCTGCCACCTAGCGCATCGGCTATCGCCGGGAGCATCTCAACCGTCGCCGGCACGCCGTCGAGTTGGCGACCGCCGTGGTTAGACACCACGACTCCGGCTGCGCCATGTTCCACCGCAAGCAGTGCATCCTCGGGCGTGTGGATTCCTTTCAACAGAACGGGAAGAGGGCTCTCGGACACGATCTCAGCGAAGTCGTCCCAGGTGAGACTCCGGTCGAGCAAATCGAACGCCTCGGCGACGGTCATCGTGCGTTCGCCAAGTGCGGGCACCCTTAGATCGGCAGGCACTGCGAAACCGGAATAGTGGTCCCGCTCGCGGCGACCCGCACGGGGCGCATCGACGGTCAGTACGAGGGCCTGGAACCCGGCTTCCACCGCCTCGTCAACGATCGCTCGCGTGACCGCCCGGTCACGGAATACGTAGACCTGCATCCAGCGGTTCCCAGCCAGAACCTCACTCGGTCGTGAGCTCGCGATCGTCGAGAGCGTAAAGATCGTGCCTGCCGTTTCTGCGGCGCGAGCCGTCCCCGGTTCACCATCCGGGCTTACCAGCCGCTGAAAGGCGACCGGAGCGACGACAAGGGGCATCGCCAACGGCACGCCCAGCACGCTCGTAGAAGTGTCCACGGCTGAGACGTCGACCAACACCCGCGGGAGCAGTCGCAGTCGCGAGAAAGCAGCCACGTTCTCGTTGAGGGTCAGCTCGTCGCAGGACCCACCAGCGAAATAACCGAACACGCCGGGATCGAGCACCGCCTCCGCTTGGCGCTCCAGATCACTGATATTCACAGCATTCATGCCGGCGAGGCTATCGGCTGAACGCGACCAGAACCGGCCTCACACCGGCTTGCTGCCTGCCACTAGCCGCCAGCCCATCGAAACGACGCCAATCACCGGAGGGTCAACCAGGACGGGTGAGACGTCGCCCGAGCGATGGCGCATCATGAGCCCTCGCGCGGATGAACTGCGATCGTCGGTGACGCGCGGGGTTGAGACTCGAGACGTCAATTCTCCTCCGTGCTGGGAATGCTAGCCGTCCGTGCCTTTCCTACCAACGGCCGCCAAGATCAGACTCAAGTCATGCGGTTATCGGTCGGCCTAACCTTCGTGACGGCCATGGTTGTCGGTGTGCCTAATACGGCTACTAGGACTATGACTGTTCGTCCGATTCGTCCAGCCATGCCGGCGCGTGTCTAGCGGCCCATGCTCGACTGACACGTCCGCCGAGCATGGCGCTCAATGCCTCGCGGTCCGCTAATGCGAGTGCGATGTGGCCCAGGATCACGATCACGAAGCTGACGGCGAGCCAGTTGTGCACGAAAGTGGCACCCGCGCGCCAGGAGAGCGGGAAGGGCAAGTACCAGCGCAGGAGCGCGCCGGTTCCGAGCATTACGAGCCCGCCGCCGACGACGAAGGCCGCATTCAGCTTCTGTCCGGGGTTGAACTTCCCGAGTCGTGGCCGCCGGGCCGCCTTTGATCGGCCCGAGGCGTTATCGACGAGTCCGCGGAGCCATTGCATGTCCTCCTCGGTCCAGCGGTTGATGCCACTGACGTCGCGACGCAGGCCTCGTCCCCAGCTGCCGGCGAGTCCGAGCAGCAGCGGCAGCGGAAGCGCGAGCCCCGCGTACAGATGCACCTGCTCGATGAGCCTGCGCCGGCCGACCAGCGCAATCAGCGGCGTGAAGTACAGCGCTGCGCCGGTGGCGATGAGGATCAGGAACAACGAAGCGTTGACCCAGTGCACAGCCCGCTCGACGCCGTCGAATCTAAGGACCACCCGTTGCTTAGACTGCTCAGCGGTGACGTGCGTCGCGCTCATGATCCCGACCCCTAAGCCGCGTGCGCGGGCGCCTGCCCGCTGATCCACGCGTTCGCCGAATAGCCGTTCTGCTCCCAGTAACCGGGTTCGGCCTGCGTCACGAGCTCGAGCCGAGAGAGCCACTTGATCGACTTGTAGCCAAACATGTCGGGCACGTAGAGGCGTACCGGGCCACCATGCTCACGCGTTACCGGTGCGCCCAGCATCGAGTACGCGGCGATCGCTCCGGTCTCGCGCGCCTGCTCGATCGTGAGGCTCTCGGTATATACGCCATCGAATGACGTGAGCTGGAACGCTGATGCCGCAGGATCCACGCCGGCATGCTCGGCAAGGTCAACCAGGCGTACCCCGACCCAATGGACGTCGTTTACCACCCACCCGGTGACGCATTGAAAGTCACGCGTAAGCCGCGTCGCCGGGAGCGACTGAAGGTCGGCAACCGTCAATGAGAGCGGGTTTTGAACGAGCCCGTCGACTCGCAACCGATAATCCGCAGGTGCAGCCGGATACCCGCTGGTGACGGTGTAGATCGTGAACCCGCCGCCACCGGGCAGGACACTCGCAATGCCGCCCGCGTGCAGCGAGTCGAGCAGGCTTGAGATCCCGGCCTGCACATGAGCGCCGAACAACGTCCCCAGCGCACCGAGTCCGAGCACAGACAGCACGGTGCGTCGCCCGATCGGTTTGCTCCAAGGCTCCTGAGGGGCCTTGTCTCTTGGCGCTCCGCCAGGCTCACCATCAGGAGATACGGGCTGTTGATCAGTCACCGGAGCGACTGGGCGGATCTTTGAGGAGCGATCGACGAGCTGTTACAGAGTCAGCGACCGTAAAGGATGCGGAGACCACCAGCATGTTTAGCAATGTAGTCATAGAAGCCTGCGAATCCGTTACACGCCCATTTCAAGTCGCGAACCGGCAGCCCTCGGTCACGCGGACAGCGTGCCCCCGGTGGCTTCGTCCGCGACGTCGCCACAGCGATCATCAGGTGTGGGCGTGCCTGGGAACGGAAGCGATACACGGGTACTGACAACCGCACGCGGCATGGTGGGGGCAAGAGGGGGGTGGCGATTGGAGGCTTGCGTGTCGCGGAGCTGGCCTCTTGGTCTGGTGGCTGCTGTCAGGGCACGGTGCTAGCGGGGGTTCGGTCCGCGATCCAGAAGCGTGGGCCTGGGCCTTGCTTGGATGCTCGATCGCCGGGATTCGCGAGTTGGCAGCGGCTTAGTGAGAGGCAGCCGCAGCCGATGCATTCGGTGAGCCCAGCTTTCAAGCGCTCGAGCTCGGCGATCCGTTCGTCTATGCGTGTCCGCCAACTGCTTGACAGTTGTGCCCAGTCTCGCCGGGTGGGGGCATGATCGGCCGGTAGCTTTGCGAGCTCGTTGTTGATCTCTTCGAGCGTCAGCCCGATCCGTTGGGCAAAGACGATGAAGGCGATTCGTCGCAGGACGGGGCGTCGGAAGCGGCGATGGCCTGACCCTGCTCGCTCGGAGCTGATCAGGCCACGTTGTTCGTAGAAACGCAGTGCCGAGGTGGCGACGCCGCTGCGTCTGGAGACTTCGCTGATCGTCAACAGGTCGGCCATCGGTGTTGAGGGAATCAAAATGCGCCCTTGACTTCAAGCTAACTTGAACTTCTAGTGTGGCGCCAGATGACTGTTCGCTCTACGAAGGAGACGACATGAGTTCAACAGCCAGTCAGCAGATCACAGAGAAGGTCACGTCCTGGCCCGGGATTGAGGCAGGGCCGGGTAGGCGTGGCGAGTTTGCGTTCAGGGTCGGACGTCGGGAGATCGGACACCTCCACGGTGATCACGCCGCGCACTTCTCGTTCCCAAAGGAGACGTGGGCGCAACTCAGGGAGCAGGGTCGCATCACAGAGCATCCGGTTTTCCCGGGGAGGGTCGGGCCGGCCGCGCGACGAATCGAGACAGACGCAGATGTCATGGATGTGATCGCACTGATGCGTTTGAACTACGACCGTCTCAGCAGATGATCAGCGAAGACGTTCGTGCCGCGCTTCTGAACGACCGGACGATCGACATCACGACGATCGGGCGGCGATCCGGCAGGCCGCGCCGGCTCGAGATCTGGTTCCACAATCTCGAGGGGCGTATCTACATCAGTGGACTTCCGGGTCGGCGAGGTTGGTACGCGAACCTCCTCACCCAGCCCGAGTTCACGCTCCACCTCAAGCAGAGCACAGCGGCAGACGTCCCTGCCCGCGCGCGCCCGGTCACCGGCCCCGCCGAACGCGAGCAGGTGATACGCAAGATCGTCGACAGCGTCGGACGACAGGATTCCCTCAACGACTGGCTCGATCACAGCCCGGTCATAGAGGTCGAGCTCTTATAGGTCTCGTTGGTCTACACAGGTCTTGCGGAAGGCGCGTATCTCTCCGGCGATTGCTTTCAGTTGCGTAGCCGCCCGGACATTGCGAGCGGTTTGGCGACGGACGGCAGGTGGGATCTGCGCGATGGTCGCGGAGTGCTTTCAGTTAGCCGGCGTCAGCGCGACAAGTGGAATCCGGCGGGTCGTCTTCTTCTGGTAGCCGTCGTAGCGATTGCTGTTCTTGTCGTTGACGAGCTTCCACAGCCGGGCGTAGTCCCGATCGCTGGCCCCGATCTCAAGAGCGTTCGCGGGAAAGCGCGTACCTCCTATCTGCACCTCGACCATCGGCTTGGCCCTCAGGTTCAGCAGCCACGCGGGAGCCTTCGGGTCACCGCCCTTGGACGCAACCACGATGTAGCGGTCCCCGTCCTTGGCGTACACCAGCGAGTTGACACGCGTCTGCCCGCTCTTTCGGCCCGTCGTGCGAAGCATCAGACACGGAACACCGAGCACGCGGTGACCGATGAGCCCGTCGGTGTGTTCATAGACGAATGCGTGGACCCGCAGGACCGATCCCAAGACGCTTGCGGAGCTCGACACAACGCAGAGATTACGCCGACCGTGGCTCGACTACCGATTGGCGACCCTTCGAGGTGAAGCCCCAACAGCTGTCGCCATGCTGCACCCGGCCTTCGTCGGTGGGGAGTGCCCTCGCTCTGTGTGGATAGGACGCGGGAGGCCCGGATCAAGACCAGTGTCGCCGGTGGTGCGGTTGATCGTCGTTGACGCTGCGACTCCCAGGGAGGCAACGGGAGGCACAAACTGAGCGAATCGCCCATGTTCATAGGCAACCGAAACGTTCCAACGAGCTTGAAAAGCCTTGATAGGAAGGGTCCCTGACACACTCCAAAACTGGGGGTTGCAGGTGATTCCGCGGATCCGCGCGATTCAGCCCGTCGCGTTAGGCCGCCCGCGAGCCGGCTTGGTGGTCGCCGCGGCACGCTTCGCTTTGACGCCGCCGTGGTGGCTCAAAAAGTCGAGTATGCGGTTCAGGCGGTCTTCACTCTGCGAGGGAGGTGCGGCGAGATCGGCTACTGACATGTGCGACCCGCCTGGGTAGCGGACGTACTCGACTTCCTTGCGGTGCCAGCGCAGGCCGTTGAAGAACGCGTCCGCCTGGTCGGGCGGGCAGCGGAGGTCGTCCTCAAAGACGTAGAGAAACACTGGGGTGTTCACATTGGGGATGTGTTTGAGCGGTGAGCGCTCCTGTAGGACGCCGCTTGGATGCCACGGATCGCCACCCAGGTCCTCAGCGATCAACGGGCCGACGTCGCTCGCTCCAAATTCGGCGACGAGATCGATCACGGGTGCGCCCACGCAGGCCGCCCTGAAGCGGTCCGTGTGACCAACCATCCAGGCCGACATGTAACCACCGTAGGAGTATCCGCCAACGAACTGGTGATCCTCATCTGCCAGGCCGCGACGGATCACGTCATCGACGCATGCGAGCAGGTCGTAGTAATCCTCGCCCCCCCAGTCCCCATTGACCGCCATCGCGAACTCTTCGCCGTAGCCAATGCTCCCTCGGGGATTCGGCAACACGACCGAGTACCCCGCGGCCGCGAGTACCTGGTAGCTGAAAAACGTGAGCTCGAAAGGGTTCCACCCTTGGGGGCCGCCGTGGATGTTGAGGAACATCGGCGGCGGGCTTTGTGGCGAGCGGGGGCTGATGATGAAGTACTCAATCTCCTTGCCATCTCGCGCCTTGGCCTTGAAGCGTTTGGCCGGCAAGAGGTCCAAAGCATCCAGCAGCTCTTTGCCGGCGGCGCTCAACTGGCGAGAGCGACCGTCGTCCGCGTTGAGGTCAAGGCAGAAGACCTCAGCCGGTTTATCGACCCACGTGGCGGTGAAAGCTGCCAAGAGCGTGCCACCACGCTTTGCGACGGTGACGCTGGTGACCTGCCGGTCCCCAGCGACTGCAGGCCGCGGGAGCCGCTCTCCGAGCTTGGCGCGCTGCATACTGATGGTGCCATGATCGGCGACGTTGAACAGCAACTCACGGTTCGACATCCAGGCGTAGTTACCCACCGGGAACCACGCCATGACCGGACGGTCGAGATCGGGTGCCACCGGGACCGGCTGGCCTGAACCGTCGGCCGGCATCACCAGCAGGCGTGGATTGCGACCCATCAGCGTCCGTGCAGATCCAATTGCTCCGACAAACGCGATGCGTTTGCCATCGGGCGAGAACGACGGGTCTGCAGCAAAGGCCACCCGAGACGCGGCCTTCCGTGATCGTCCACCCACTGTCGGGATCAGCCAGAGGTCGGCGAATATCCAGCCGTCGTCGCGCTGACGCGTGCGGTCTGAGAAGCAGGCGATCGTTGTGCCGTCCGGCGACCAGCAGGGTTGCCTGTGGTCGTAGTCACCATAGGTCAACTGCCGCAGCGACCGATCATCGACGGTGTAGATGAAGAGCTGGTCACGGCCAGCGAGGTAGCCGCGGCCGTCGAGCCGGTTAGCCAGGCCGCGAACCAGCTTCGGCGCATTCTTGACCTTCGAGTGATCCGTCGCAGGGGTGTCTTTCGTTACGGTGACCACCAACACCAAAGAGTCCCCAGACGCTGACCACGAGACAAAGCTCACCGGTCCGGGCGTCTCCACCCTGAGCGGCACCCCACCAGCCAGCGGCGCAAGGTGAAGCACTGGCGAGTCGTCGATCACAGACACGTACGCGAGATATCGGCCGTCGGGGGACCACCTCGGTGTGCTATCGCCAGGCCCGTCGGTGAAGCGACGAGGAGCCCCACCCGTGCTCGGTGCCACCATGATGTTCGCGACTGGCCTGTCAAGCTCAAGGTTCAGTGCGGTCTCGATCCAAGCGACCTGGTCGCCGTCCGGCGACAGCTGAGCGTCACCCGCCCACCGAAGAATGCTGAGATCAACCGCCTGCAGCGCTTTGCTTGCCATGGAACCGGGCTGAGTCTCTCACATGGCTTCGATACCGGTGCGAATCTTGGCCTCGGCGAAAACGCGCACCCCGACGGCGATCGGGCTGACGCGGGTGCGTGTGTAGTGGTTGTTCGTACGATGGAAGCCGTGGCGGCATTGAAACAAACGCGTTGGGCATGCTGGCCGAGCCGGCTCGCCCTGGGCGACCGTCGATCAGCGCGGGTGTCATGGGCGACCACCTGATCGTCCTTCACTCTGCGGTGCGGGGTTGCGCGCGTTACAGCCGCCATGACGCTCCATCGATCCTTTTGGACGGCTCCTCACTAGCTCCCAGCACCGAACACGGGCGCGCGATCACCGCACAGCTGACACGCCGTCATGGAACGCTCGAGGAGGCGATCGATGCCGCGGTGTTTGCCCTCAGCGCCGCCGGGTTGCCCAAGGGCATCTATCGCCAGGCGCGCGCGGCGTGCGAGGACTACTTCTACGGCCGACTTGACCTCACGCCAAATCACAAGTTGGGCGGATACGGAGAGTTGGTTGAAACGCTCGAGCTGATGCCCGAGCCGATGTACCGCGCACTTGAACAGATCGTCGGCTTCGTCGTGGACGGCGAGTACGAGGAGCTGCACGCTGCGTCTGATAACCGGCTGAGAGTTGAGGACCTGCGTCGCCGAGTTGAAGACGACTGCCCGGAGTCGCTGGTGTTGCCGTCGCGTGAGAGCTACCAGGTCGAGGCGATCACGAAGTCTGATGATCCTGACCTGCCGGGCTGGGCGTACTTCCTTGACCTGTGGACCGAGAGCGGACCAGCACGCCTGCACATCGAGGGCGAACTTGACGACTCGGGCGAGCAGGTCAGGGCAATACTGAGCGACATCCTGCCGTGAAGCGGGACGTCTGCGCACCCTTCTCGCTCATCGACTGCAGCGTTCGGACGGCCTCGACCGACGTCCCGCGCAATAGGGTTGACCAGGCTTGGCGGCGAGTGGGGTATCGCCCGGGCCGTTAAGCGCGGAAAGCCCACCGTTAGGTGGACTCTCGGCCATCAGAAGATCAGGCGGCTTTCGCGGGAAGGGGACGTTCAGATGAAGGTCTCGCCCTCTTGTTGCCCTCGCTATCTGACGATCTGAGCGTAGCGCACCCGCATCCCGCAACTGTTCGTAGCGATAGTGCGTTGAGGACTCGGCTCGAAGCCAACAGCCCAAGCTCCAATTTGCGTCCGGGCTATGGGTCGGTTGCCGAAGTAATCAGGAGTAGCCTTCGCACCCGTGAAGACGTACGACGCGACGCGGAGGTTTGCGTTGCTGAGGAAGCTAGGGACGCAGTGGGCAGCATCATGAAACGGTTGCCGCGGATCGAGGTGTTCGCTCACGTGGCCGCGAGCCGTCGGCGGGCTGTCGTTCGCCGGACCGCAGTGGCTCGCGTCTGTGTCGTGCTGTTTGTTGTCTGCGTCGTTGTAACCATCTCGGTTGCATCGGCGTGTGCAGCTAAGAGCAGGACGGTTGTCACCGTCATCAGTGACTCTGTCGCCGCGTCGATCTCTTACGTGCCGATTGCCCAGGCGGACCTCGAACACGGCCTGGTGGTGCGGCTTGATCTCAAAGTTTGCCGACGTTTGATCGAGCCGAGTTGTCAGTATCAGGGAACCACACCACCAACTGCGTTGAGCGCCGTAAAGTCGTATGGCTTCCGGCTCGGGCAGGGGTTGGTGGTCGACGTCGGGTATAACGACTCGTCCTCCGGTTACGCGAGTGGGATCGACAGGATCATGCACGCTGCTCTCTCGCAGGGCGCGCGGAGCGTGGTCTGGGTGACGCTGCGGCAGGCCGGCGCCTACGCCTCGGACTACAGATTGATCAACGCCGAGATCAAGACGGCCGCGCGACGCTGGCCGAAGCTGATCGTTGCAGACTGGAACGCCTACAGCGCGGGGAAGCCATGGTTCGGCACTGACGGGCTGCACCTCACCCCATCCGGAGCGACAGCCCTTGCGAACTTCCTGCGGCCGTTTGTGATCCGCGCGAGCTCTCAAGACCGGCGCAGCGGGTGAGATTCTCGTGATGACCCAGCTTTGGGACGCGACAGAGAGGTCTATGTAGCTGCCCGGATGTTGTCAGCGCAGTCACTCGAAAATCACGCCGGCGGTCGACTGACCCGTAGTCTGGGCTGGTTAGAGACGGCGCAGCGGGTGGGTCTTCTGCGTCAAGGCCCCGGGCCACTCCGCCTTATCGGCCCGGGGTTATTTGCTCGCGAGGGCTACCCCGACGGGGGTTCAGTGATCGTGCGGATCACGACTTGGAAGAATGGTGCTGTGAGTGCGAGCACCGAGACCGCGATCCTTGCGGGGGGTGTTTCTGGCCTGCGCAGGAACTGCTGCGGCGCCGCGCCGGCGTGATCTCCACCCGCGTCGGCTACACGGGCGGAGAGAACGAGAACCCAACGGCCGATGATCATCCGGGCCATGCTGAGGCGGTCGAGATCATCTTTGATCCCGAACGGACGAGTTACCGAGACATCCTCGAGTTCTTCCTTCAGATCCACCGACCGGACCTGGGTGCAGAGCGCGTCGGCGCCGACTACCGCTCTGAGATCTTTTGTTTCAGCGACGAACAGCGCCGGGCCCCTGAGGACACCCTCGCGGCACTCGACGCCTCGAGCATCTGGCCAGACAAGGCCGTCACCAGGATCAGTGAGGCTGGCCCGTTCTGGGAGGCTGAGGAAGAGGACCAGAACTACCTGGAGCACTTTCCAGAGAGCAAGAATCAGTTCACCGCGTAGCCACGGGCTACATCCAGCAACGCGCGCGGACTTATCGAGAGCGGTGGTTCGAACGGAGCCATTTGGCTACGAGGCCCGGTCGCATCGACGAGCGCTGCGGCCGGCCAACTATCGTGTTGGTATGCCCATGCCGTTGCACCTCCTCGAGTTCCCGGCCGACGATTCGGATCGCGCGCGGCGGTTCTGGACCGGAGTTTTGGGCGTCGAGCTCGTCGACCGATCGGGCGGCCAGGGCGAAGGCTGGCAGACGGCGAGCGGTGCGCCAGCGCTCGGCGTGCACGAGCGGGGCAAGGGACCCGGAGACTCATACTCACTGCCCTACTTCGAAGTGGACGATCTCCAGGCGGCGTTGCGGCATGTACGCGAGCTTGGTGGCGAGGTGATCCATCCGGGCGATCGCTGGGCGGTCTGCCGAGATTCAGAGGGAAGTCCATTCGGGCTCGCCGCGCTGACGAGTTGAGCACGCTGTGGCTGAACGAGACATTGAGCGCTGGTTTGCCGACCAGCAGGCGCGCGGCGCGCATCGCCGCGAGGTCTGCGCGAGCAAGCGCTGGTTCGCAACGGAGGCGGAGGCCCGCGCCGCGGCGCTGTGGGACCGTACGCAGTTCGGCGAGCGGCTGACCGCCTACCGCTGCGAGCAGTGCAACGGCTGGCATCTCACCGGCGGCCGAGGTCGGCCGCGCGAGTCTCTCAGGTGACCTCCAGCACCGAAAGTATGTTTCCGGCGGGATCCTTGAACCAGGCGATCAGCGGGCCGTCATCCCCACGCGAGATGCCGCGAGCGTCCTGGTCAAACCCTTCGTATCGCTCGAACACAACACCACGAGCGACCAGATCGTCCACCGCCCGCTCGATGTCCTCGACCGGGAAATTGAGGACGGTGAAGCTCGCCGCCTCGTGTAGCTCGCCCTTCGGGTAGATCAATGTGTCGCGACCGCCCGCAAGGTGCAGGGTCAACAAGCCATTGTCCACAGAGGCCTCGATACCGAGGATCTCGCCATAGAACTGCGTCGCCTTTGGGATGTCGTCCACGGAATACCCGCTGAAGGCGGGAGAGTTCTCAAGCATCTCACTCCAGTCTGTGGCTGCTCTGGGCAGTCAGGTCCTGATCTCGTTGTGCACCCGCGCGACCATCGGCTCATTGATCTCGATGCCGGCGGCGCTGAGGATTGGCAACAGCGTGGCGCCGAACGCCTCAAATGCCTCCTGCGACTCCCATATGTCGAACACCTGAATTTCGCCGTCCGTCTCCAGGGCGACATGAGACATGCGCCCGGCGGGAGCTCCCGCTCCCGCTTCCTCCAGCTGCGCGGTCGTCGTGTCGTATTTCTCCTGAGTGAAGCCCGTCCCCGTGATGTAGAACCCAAGCGCCATTCGATCCCCGGTCCTTCTGCGCGCAAACGCGGTGGTTAGCCCAGCAATTAGCTCGACTCTATATGCGTTGCGCTACCGACACGGTCGGATCCTTCACGTTCCGAGGTCCCGCAGCCTCAGGCCGACGCAGCATCAGGGCGCGTAGCGCCGGTGCAGCATCAGCGAGTTGCCTTCGCTGTCGCGAAAGAAGGCCATCTTGCAGACGCCGGTGTCGTGTTCCCCCAAGAAGTTCACGCCACGACTCTCGAGCTCACGTCTTGGCAGCTGCGACGTCGGCCACGCGGAGCGCGATGTGGCTGCCGTGCGGTGAGAATTCAGTCCCGATCGTCACCGGATCGATCAGGTAAAGCGAGACGTTGCCGGTCTCGATCTCTGGAAATCCGTCATCCCAATCGGGGCTGCTCATGCCCAGGATGTCTCGGTAAAAGGCCTTTGCTCGCGCCATATCCTCAACCGGCACCGAGACGAAGTCGACACGTTCGACGAGGTCGTCCATGGCTTGAGTATGACCTTGGGCTTGACATGTGACCAAACGGTCACATATGATCGAACCATGGACGAAGTGTTCAAGGCCTTGGCTGACCCGACCCGGCGTGGCCTCCTGGATGAGCTATTCAGGCGCGACGGGCAGACGCTGACTGAACTCGAGTCGCGCGTTGAGATGTCACGGTTCGGCGTGATGAAGCACCTCGGCGTCCTGGAGGCAGCCGAGCTGGTGATCACGCGCAGGCAGGGCCGCGAGAAGCTGCACTTCCTGAACACGGTCCCGATCAGGCTCGCCCACGATCGTTGGGTGAGCAAATATGCCGCGCCGTGGGCCGCCACGCTCGGGGCGCTCAAGACGCATCTGGAGGATTCAGCCATGGAAGCTCGCAAACCGGTCTCCTGGGCCGAAGGCACCGCGCCCGTTGCGGATGGCACCGCCGTGTTCGAAGTTTTCATCAAGACCACACCCGAGCGACTCTGGACGGCGCTGACCGATCCAGCTGAACGCGCCATGTACACGTTCGGCGCGGAGGTCCGTTCGACCTGGCAACCGGGTGACGCCTACTCGCTCGGCGTACCGGGAGTGATCGACCTGGCAGCCGGTGAGAACCTGACGGTCGAACCGCCCCACCTACTGGTGCAGAGCTTCACAGCGCTCTGGAGCGATGGGGTGAAACGTCAGGGCGCCACCCGCGTCACCTGGGAGATCGAGCCTGTCGGCAACTCATGCCGGTTGACCGTCATCCACGATCAGCTCCCGTCCGGCGCCAGTGCCGAGCTTTACGGAGGCTGGCCGATGATCCTCTCCGGCCTCAAGACATTCCTGGAGACCGGCGAACTGCTCGACACCCCCGGTTCGCTCATGTACCGCGGTGCGGACGACAACGCTTAGCGCTGAAGTCCAGCACCGAAATCCGTCTTGCGGTCAGGCCAGGCAGAGCGCACTGGCGGTCAGGCCAGGCAGAGCGCACTGGCGGTCAGGCCAGGCAAGCCCCCTGGCGAACCCTGCAAGATTTCTTGCACAGCCACGAATTCCAGGCAGTCGCTCCGAAATGGATCTCATGTCGACCTCGAGCAGCGACGCGCAGATCCAAGCGCAGCAACGCAACCGGGACGAGGGACTGATCGGGGCCGCGAAGCGGCGCCACCATCGGATCAAGACCGACTGGTGGGTTCGGATCAACGTGCCCTGGGAGGTCTCCACTCAGATCGTCGACATCTCGTTGAGCGGCGCCCGTTTCAAGGGTGAGCTCCCCTGCACCCCCGGCGTTCCCATCGCCTTCGCGCTGGAGGTGCCCGGAATCGGGGACGTTCCCTTCACGGCTGATGTCGTCTGGGTGCGACATGGCGCATCCGGCGTTCAATTCACCGGCGTCACGGGCTCCAGGGCCAAGCTCCTGCGCGAGGCGCTGCTCGAGGAGGAGCGCCGGGTTCTGCGTGAGCGCTGCCATCCTGCCTCGCCGATGTGGGAAGCCGTCGAGGATCTGGAGATCGTCGACGAGGTGACCGACCGAATGCGGGCGGAGGGACTCGAACCCACAAGGCCGAAGCCACCGGCACCTAAAGCCGGCGCGTCTACCAATTTCGCCACGCCCGCATGAGTCGGCCTCGATGCGGCAGCGGGAGATTGTATGGGCGCCGCTCAAAGGCTGACGATCACGCCGCGGTCGCCATAGGGAAACGGCTTGCGCTGAACCCACCCGCCGATTTTGGCCAGCACCTTTGTCACCTTGGTCCAGAAGCCGTATTTGGCAACCACCTTCTGACGGATCGCCTCGAGCTGCTCTCCACTGACAAGACGCGCCACCGCTGTCACCGGCTCGCTGCCGGGTTTGACCACTCCGCGCATGTTGCACGGCTGGACGGTCACCTTCTCAGTATGGGCCAGACGCTTTGCCTTGCCGGACGTCGAACTCGTCCAGAAGCCGAAGCTGTCAGGGCCAAGTTGCACCCACCAGACCGTCGTCGAGACCGGAGTCCCGTCGCGCTTGAAGGTCGTGAACAACACATACTGCTCGTCCGCGAGTGCCATGCCCCGACTGTACGCCTGTTCCCGCAACGTCACAGATACGACGGCCGCGGGAGGTGTGGCCCCCCGAGCAGGCGTGGCGCCGCAAGGAAAAAGCCCCCGCCGCGATGGGTGCGCGACAGGGGCTCGATCTGAGGAAGGAGAGGTGCTGTGGCCCCACCCGCCCAAACGGACGAGGCCAGCTAACGCATCGACAACAATCGCCGGCCGCCGTGCAAGAACCTGCCCATGTGCGGCTTGCCGGCCGCCAGCCGCCGGGCTCAACGGAGTCAGTCATGGCCATGCAGTAAGCGTTCGTCGAGAACTGTCGGTACCTAATCGTTTGGTACCGTACCGTGCATGACTTCGATCACCCCTCCCGTGGACACCATGGAAGACCCCAATCGGATCCCGCGCCACGTGTGGATCATCTGCGGCGTCGCGATGCTCGGCGCCGTCATGTCGATCCTGGACACGACGATCGTGAACGTCGCGCTGGCAACCCTCGGCAAGGATCTGCATTCGAGCCTGTCCCAGATCCAGTGGGTGATCACCGGCTACATGCTTGCGCTCGCGGCCGTGATCCCGGTGAGCGGCTGGGCCTCGCGACGCTTCGGCGCCAAGCGCGTCTTTATCATCTCCCTCGGCCTGTTCACGCTGGGCTCGCTGCTCTGTGGCCTAGCGACGTCGACCACGGAGCTGATTCTGTTCCGCGTGCTCCAGGGCGCCGGTGGCGGCATGATCATGCCTCTGGCGCAGATAATCATGGCCGATGCCGCTGGTCCCAAGCGGATGGGGCGAGTGATGGGCCTGATTGCGGTGCCGATGATGCTTGCCCCGACGTTCGGGCCGCTCGTGGGCGGCGTGATCATCCAGGTGCTGGACTGGCACTGGATCTTCTTCGTGAATCTGATCGTGGGCGCGGTCGCGATCCCGCTCGCGCTCAGGCTACTTCCGACCAAGGCCGGTGCAAAGACCGACAGGCTCGACTCCCTTGGGCTGGCACTGATGTCGATCGGCCTGGTGGCGATCACCTACGGCCTGGCCGAGGCCGGAACATACGACTCGTTCAACAACGCCCATGTCTGGGGACCGGTCGCGATCGGGGCGGTCCTGGTGACAGCCTTCGCGTTTCACGCACTGCGCGTCAAGCACCCGCTGCTTGACCTGCGCCTGTACCGGAGCGCGCATTTCTCCGCAGCGTCGATCGTGATGTTTACCCTCGGTGCCGCCTTGTTCGGCGCGATGATCCTGATGCCCCTGTACTGGCAGGATCTTCGGGGCTACAGCGTGATCGATACCGGCCTGCTGACCGGACCGCAGGGACTCGGCATGGCAATCACGATGCCCTTGGCGGCGAGAATGACGGAGCGCTACGGAGGCGGTCCCGTGGCTCTGGTGGGCGTGATCGCCACAGCCGTGATGACCGTGCCGTTCGGCTTGATCGGTGCCCACACCAGTGTCGCCTTCCTATGCGGGGCGATGGTTCTCCGTGGTGCGGGTATGGGCGCCAGTTTCATGCCGGCGATGACCGCCGCATTTGCCGCGCTCGACCGCAGCCAGGTCAGCCACGCCACGCCGCAGCTGAATGTGCTCAACCGAGTCGGCGGCTCGATTGGCACCACGGTCCTGGCGGTCGTGCTGGCCAACGCGCTGCGCGGGGCGCACACCCAGGCCGCGGCGGCCAACGCCTACGGCACGGCCTTCTGGTGGTCGGCGGGGATTGCTGCACTCGCGATCATCCCGTGCGTGGTCTTGATGCGGGCGGAGTCGAACGCCCGCAAGACTGCGAAGGCAGCGGGCGCCGAGGATCCCGAGCGCGTTGCGCTGGAGTCCGGCGCTGTCGCGGAGGCCCTGGTTTGAGCGCCACAGCCCGAAGCGCGATCAACGACCCGTCCACGCCAACGGACAGGCTCGGGCTGGCGTTCAAGCGCTCGATGGTCGCGATGCGCAAACTGCGCGGGCGCGAGACCCACCGGCCGGGACAGATCAGCTACGCCCAATACGGACTGCTGTTCGGGTTGGCGGGGATGTTCGAACGCTCCGCGCGCGAACTGGCAGAGCAGGCCGATCTCTCGCCGGCGACCGTCGCGCAAATGCTCGAGTCCCTGGAGGTCGCGGGCCTCATCAAGCGGACCCGCTCCGAACAGGACCGCCGCGTCGTGCTTTCGGTTCTGACCGAGCGCGGCGCCGCCGTCATAGCCGAACGTCGTGCCCACATGGAACCCCGTTGGCAGGCGGCTCTCACGGAATTCTCGGACGGCGAACTTGACGCTGCAGCCAAGGTCCTGAACCGCCTGGCCGACTACTTCGATGATCTGCTCGACGACGTGACTGCCTAAGGGAACGCCCCCTGCCCATCTGTGTGGGCACGGAGCTGGCAGTTGTGGAGAGGCGGTTGGCCGTGTTTTCGAGGAGCAGCGGCCAAGGGTGCTCTGTCGTTAGTGCGTCAGTGATCGAGTCCCGATCGCGCTGGCCAGCACCGACATTTGTTCTAAGACTTTCGGTGTACGCCAGCGACGCAGTTGCACAACCCTCATGAAGGTGACCCGGCGGCCTCGATCTCATCGATCTGAGCAGCTCGGTCTGAGGCCTAACCAGCAGCATCGATCAAAGGACTCAACAATGTTTGAGCACTTGAACACTCCGGAAGAGATTTTCAGCTTCAAGCTGGGATCCGCCTTGACGATGGAGCAGAAGCTCGTAGAGACTCTCGAGGAGCTCGAGCAGGACACTCACCGTGACGACATCAAGAGTGCGTTGCGTCAGCATCGCGAGCAGACCCGTCAGCATGTCACCAACATCGAGCAGTGCTTCAAGCTGCTGGGTGAAGATGTCGATGACTCGCCGTGTCCGGTAATCGACGCGATGGCCAAGGACGCCAAAGCGACGATCAAGAAGACCGATGACTCGCTCGTGGATGTCGTGGTCCTCGCCGCCGCCACCGAATCAGAGCACTATGAGATCGCGGTGTACGAGTCGCTGATCACGAACGCCGAGGCGCGCGGTGCCTCTGAGGTAGTTGCACTCCTGCGTCAGAACCTTGACCAGGAGAAGCACGCTCTCGAGACCGCCCGCACCGCGATGAAGACGCTCGTCCAGCAGGGCATCGCTGTAGGCGCAACAAGCTAACGACGTGTTGGGGCGCCGGCAGAACGCTGACGCCCCCAACACCGATGGCGCCGGTACTGACCATTCGCCGGGTCAAAGGGATTGACGCTCCTGCCGTCGCCGAGTTGCGAGCTCTTTGGTGTACGCGACGACGGAGCCGACGTTGTTGTTCGCCAGTTCGATCAGAGCGCTTGAAACAGAGGGCGATGCTCGGATCACGCTGATGGCCAGCCACACGAGTGTGCGGCCTCCCCCAGGGTCAAGGTCAAGCGGTCGCCGTGAGGGTTTCGTCGAGCCAGTCGAGGGCCTGTTGGTGAAAGGCGGTGCGCGCGCCGCTTTCGCAATGCTCGCCCGCGCCGTCTGCTGACTTGAATTGAACGTACTTCTTATCGGGACACGTGAGCGCTTCAAAGAACGCGGGCGCGCTGACGCCGAGGTCATCGGCGTCGGTGCTGCAGACGAAGGTCGGACACCGGATCTGGTGCTCGATGCCCTTCAGGCTGTACTGCGGCGCAATGCGGAAAAACTCCACTGGTTCGGTCAGACCGTGGACCATAAGGTTGCGACGCAACGCCCATCCGGCGGTGGGCTTGCTCATTACGAACCGGGCCAGACGATCCAAGAGACGCAGGAGCCCTGGTCGGCCGTTGGGGAGTTGGGCCGCGAGAAACCCGGGCAGTCGACTAGCAGCGGCGTCGAACAGGTCATACGGGCCACAGTCAGAAATGCACGCGGCGAGGCGATGCTCCTTGGTCGCTGCACGCGGGGCGAGATAGCCACCGAAGCTCAAGCCCATCAAGGCGATCCGCGTCCGGTCGATCCTCGGGTGTTCGAGCAGAAAGTCGACGA
Organism: uncultured Conexibacteraceae bacterium; assembly: GCA_963844665.1. Taxonomy (GTDB): domain Bacteria; phylum Actinomycetota; class Thermoleophilia; order Solirubrobacterales; family Solirubrobacteraceae; genus Palsa-465. The sequence continues at coordinate 58,640 of CAWJPB010000002.1, read as the reverse complement.
CCGGCGAGATCACGCACTCCCAGTCCGGGCGAAACGGAACGCCCTCGTCGATGATCATTGCCCCTTGCCCAGGCCCGTCGAAGGTCAGGACGTTGTAGCCGCGAGCGAGCGCGGCGACCCCGTTGGTGAAGTACAGCTCCTCCGCCGTCCCGTCATATCCGTTGGTGAGAATCAGCGTCCCGCGCGGCTCAGTCAGATCGCCGGCGAGGAACAGATACCCGGGCAGCGTACGACCTTCGTACGGGATCGCGACGATCTCAGGTGGCGTATCCAATAGGCCGGCGCCTTGGCGAAAGCTCTCGACCTCCAGCCCATGCGCCCGCACCAGACGTGAGTCAAGCGGGGATCCCATCGCAAACAGTCCGGCCGTTCGAAAGTAATTGGACGCGCGAAAGAAACCACTACGAGCGCTCTCAGCGTGCCCCGCCCCGAGGCTGACCTCGGCTAATTCAGCAACCCGCTGCGCAGTCGCGAGCCACTCGTCATGCCACTGATCAAGATCAGTTCCCGAAATTCGCCCTGCGGTCACCAGGCACTCCCCGATGTCAGCCGCCCCATACGGGGCATAACCCATCGCCCGCACCAACTGCGCCTCGAACAGCTCATCCTTCATCAAGCGCGCCACTGCAACGCTCCTCGACGAAACACGCTCGACACGCCCGCATTTATATCCGCAAACTCCGGCCAGCGCGACGATCCAACGGATCGTCCGACGACCCTGTTCTCGCGAGCGCGGTGCTGGAGGTGATTGAGGTTCGCACTGGATTACACGCTTCGCTCATTTGAGGGACGATTCGATCTGAGATGGCGCTCAGCTATACGGATTACTACGAGGTGCTCGGCGTCCCACGCGTTGCGGATCAGGACGCGATCCGTCGGGCTTATCGGAAGCTCGCGCGGCAATATCACCCAGATCTGAACTCGGATGAGGATGCCGAGGAGCGCTTCAAGGAGCTGGGTGAGGCCAACGAGGTGCTTTCTGATCCGGAGAAGCGGCAGCGATATGACCGTCTTGGTGCGGATTGGCGGGAGGTCGAGCACGAAGCTCCGAATGAGAGCTTTCAGGAGTTCTTCACTGATCAAGGGTGGGGCGATGGATCCGGTGCGGCGTTCGGGGAGGATCTGTTTGAGGCGCTGTTCGGAGCTCGCGGGCAAGGCATGGGCGGGTCAACGCGTGGGCGCGATCGTGAGGCGCTGTTGGAGCTCTCGTTGGAGGATGCGCTGGACGGCGGCCGCCGACGACTTACGGTCGACGGTCGTGAGGTGACCGTGAACTTCCCGGCGAACGTTCGTGATGGCCAATTGATCCGACTCGCGGGACAGGGAGGTCAGGGCTATGGCGTTGGCCCGGCAGGCGATCTGTTTCTTCGGGTCGCCCTCAGGCCCCATTCTCGCTTTCACCGACGTGGCGATCACGACCTGGATATCGACCTACCGATCACCCCGTCCCAAGCGGCGCTCGGGGCCACGGTGTCTGTGGAGACACCAACGGGTAGCGCGCAGATTCGAGTGCCGGCGGGCTCATCGAGCGGGCGGCGATTGCGCCTCCGTGGCCGCGGGCTGCCAAAACGCGGCGGCGAAAGCGGCGATCTGCACGCTGTCGTGAAGATCGTGGTGCCAAAAACGCTATCGGACCGCGAACGCGAGCTCTATACGGAACTTGCCGAGAGTTCAAACCTGAACGAGCAGGAGACGTGATGATGGGAAAGGACCGTGTGACAGGCCCAGGCCATTGCGATCCCGCTTCCGAGAAGCCGGTCGAACTGACAGTCCTCGCTCGTATGGCCGGAGTCCGGACAGTGCACGTGCGTCGCTACGTGCAGCTCGGACTGCTCGAACCCGAAGCGCCGCGCCCAATTGCGCAGGCACCGGCCGATCGCTTCGACCCGACCAGTGCCGCACGAGTAGCCAGAGCGGAGCGGTTACGGCGCGACCTCAATCTCAATTACGCCGGTGCCGCGCTAGTAGTCGAGCTGCTCGACCGAATCAACGAGCTCGAGGCGCGTCTTTCGCGCCCACCCGCCGACTAACGCTCCGACGGTCGGATAACCCTTACAAACACAGGGCGCAGAGCATCACGCCCCGCATCGACCACCGCTGTCGCAACCCGATCCTCGATCTCCTCAGCTGCTCCAACCACTATGACCAGCGGTTGCGTGCCCGTCCCCGCCTGTCGCAGCAGGTGCTGAAGCCCGTCCAGGTGACGCTCAAGCTCCTCGAATGACGGGACCGACAGGACCGTCTGTCCCGCCAGCGCCTCAAGATTGCCCTGCTCGTCAGTTGGACCCGTCTCAACCAACAAGTCATCGCCGCCGAACACCGCCGGCGGCTCATCACGAAGCTGGCGCTCGATGGCGCTGCCCGCCGGGACCTGGAATATGACGTTCGGCTGCATGATCAAACGAGCGTACGCGGTCGGACTCCGCGGGACGATCATCCTACCCAGGCGCTGGGCCAACACCCGACCGGTCGGGCGCGGTTCAGTGGTCGTAGAACTCGGTCATTGAGATGTAGGTGACTACCTGTCCGACGTTGTGTAGAGCCGCTAGGCGATCGGCATGGAAGCGTTCGTAGGCTGGAAGGTCCTTCACCTCGACCCGCAGCAGGTAGTCGAAGTTGCCGGTTACGTGGTGGCACTCGACGATCTCGGGGGTCTTGCGGGCGCCGTCTTGGAACCTGCGGATGTGCTCGCGCTGGTGCCGGACGAGCCGAACGCCGACGAAGGCCGTGAGGCTATGACCGTCGACCTCGGGGTCGATGATCGCTTTGTATCCGCGGATGACGCCGCTGTCTTCGAGCCGTCGTAATCGGCGCGAGCATGCCGAGGCCGAGAGTCGGGTGGTGGCTGCAAGCTCGGTTACGCTCGCTCGGCCGTCTTCGCGAAGAGCGTTGAGGATCAGCCGGTCCGCGGCATCGATGGTTTCCATGCGGCAGAGTCTTGCACTAGAGGACGTTGCACCGCAGTTTTCGTGCACGTTGCGGGCGATTCTCCTGGGGTATTTGCGCTCCTATGGGCCCAGGGCGCACGATCTTGCCCATGTCCCCAGCTCCTCTCCGGCCCGCGACGGCGGCCATTCACACCTGTCAGGCGACAACGTCGGCACGCCCCATCTCGTCTCCGATCTTCCAGTCGACGGCGTTCGCCTCGGCGTCGTCCGATGAGCTTGGTCGTGTGGCGGTTGAGGTGGCAACACCAGACTTCTACACGCGTCACGGGAACCCGAACCATGTCGAGATGGCCCAGGTGGTGGCATCCCTGGAGGGGGCCGAGACGGGTCTGGTGTTCGCCTCCGGGATGGGGGCGCTGGCAACGACGATGCTCGGGCTCGTGAGTTCCGGGGATCACATAGTGGCTCAGCGCAGCATGTACGGAGGTTCGCTCAGCCTTGTTCAGAAGCTGCTCTCGCGCTTCGGAGTGGGCCACACGCTCGTCGATCAGACTGATACTTCCGCCTGGGAGGCCGCGACCACGCCGGAGACGCGGTTGTTCCTTATCGAGTCGCCAAGCAACCCGCGTCTGGAAATCACAGACCTACCCGCTCTAACCGAGATCGCGCGAACGCACGGGATTCTGACCCTGGCCGACAACACCTTCGCGACTCCCGTGAATCAGCGGCCGCTGGAGTTTGGCGTTGACATGGTCTGGCACAGCGCGACGAAGTATCTCGCCGGCCATTCGGACGCATCCGCCGGAGTGGTCGTAGGGCCAAAGCACCTGATTGACCAGATCTGGACGACATCACTGAACATCGGGGCGGTCCTCGGGCCGTTTGACGCCTGGCTGGTGACTCGCGGGATCCGCACGTTGGACCTGCGGGTCAGACGGCACAACGACACCGCTGCTTCGATCGCCGAGCACCTCAGTGGCCGCGCCGAGGTCGGGCGAGTCCACTATCCGGGGTTGGAGACCGATGCAGGTCACGTTGTCGCCAACCGCCAGATGTCCGGTTTTGGTGGGGTGCTCAGCATCGAGCTGATCGGTGGGCTCGACGCGGCTGCGCGGTTCGCTGAGGAGCTGCAGCTGTTCCAGCTGTCGGCCAGTTTGGGGAGCGTCGAGAGCCTGGTGGTACACCCGGCCTCGATGTGGAAGGCGATGCTCACCGAGCAGGAGCTGGCCGACGCTGGCCTCGGTCCAGGGCTGGTGCGACTCGCCTGCGGGCAGGAGGACGTTGCCGACCTGATCGAGGATCTGGACAGGGCCCTCGACTCACTCCAGAACGCGGTTCACTGAAATGGCTGTCACCCGGCGATTCACCCAAGTCGATGTCTTCGGGACCGGCGCGGCTGCCGGCAACCCGGTTGCTGTCGTTCTCGACGGAACCGATCTCGACAGCGACTGGATGCAACAGCTTGCCGCCTGGCTGAACGTCGCCGAGACGACGTTTGTGCTCCCAGCCGAAGATCCAGAGGCGGACTATCGACTCCGCATATTCACAGTCGCCGAGGAGCTCCCATTCGCTGGGCACCCAACACTCGGGACCTGCCACGCGTGGCTGGCGGCAGGGAACCGTCCGCGACACGCGGACACGATCGTCCAGCAGTGCGAGGCAGGCCTGATCCGTGTACGACGCGCGCACGATGGCTTCGCGTTCGCGTCCCCACCGCTTCGCCGCTCGGGGCGTGTCGAGGATCCGACCCGCGCCGCCGTCATCGCCGCGCTTGAGCTCGGCCGTGACGAGGTTCTGGCAATGGAGTGGGTTGACAACGGCCCAGGCTGGCTGGGCGTCCTACTCGACAACCCCGACCGCATACTGGGACTCAGTTGCGGTCCGGTCGACGAGTACATAGGCGTTGCCGCTGCCCGCGATGACGGCGACCTAGAGGTGCGCGCGTTCTACCCCGTGCGCGGGATGATGGTCGAGGATCCGGTGTGCGGGAGCCTGAACGCGGCGCTCGCACACTGGCTACCGCGACTCGGTGCCGTGCAATTCCCTTACGTCGTTCACCAAGGCGCGGCGGTTGGGCGCTCCGGCCGCCTCTACATCAGCACCGAAAACAACGACATCTGGGTCACGGGAACGACCCGCACGCTGGTCGAGGGCATGCTCCACGCCCCAAGCGCTCACGGCCAGTAGGTGCCGACCGCTATGTAGTCAGCCACCGCCGGGCGTCGCCGCCCGGTCTCAGGTCTTCAGACCGACCCTCACACATGTGACGAGAGTGTGACGTAGATGTCACGAGACTGATACGGGCAAATCGACGAGGGCGCGCCGTGTCACAGATCCGACAGATGGCGACACACTCCTGTGACATATGTGACACCGTCGAAAAAGGACCCGCACACCTGACGCCGGGCCGACCTCACGACGGCGGCGTATCGCGGCCGCGCCACTGGCGTCCGCACGCGTCGTGCGAACGCCAGGCGAGGAGGGCAGCATGAACGCGACCACAAGTGTCCGAATCGTCGCCGCGTTCGATCGGTTCCTCTAGAGGCTCTGGGCGAGCTTCACGAGACTCGCGAGCTTCGACTTCGAGAGGTTGTTCTCGACCGTGGCCCCGTAGACCTTGGTTCCAGATGTCGTAACGATGCTCTGAATATGGATACCGGCCGCTGAAGCCGTCATGTAGAGCGACGTGCCTCCGAACCCGGAGTATGGCTCGATCTTCAGCCCCGCAGCCTTCAGTTGCCGCTGGGTCAGTGTCTTCAACTCTGAAGCTGTCAGCGGTCGCGAGAGTGTTTCGATAGACACCGAGACCGATTTCTTGAGCGCAGCGAGGCTCTTCGGCGATCCGAAGGTGCAGTCGAGCGTCTGAAAGGAGATGCCAAAGTTCCTTTTAGAGGCCTTCTCCTTGATGATCAGGCCGGTCGCGGATGGAACCGTGTAACCCACGATCGCCGATACCGATGAAGGGCTCACCTTGCTGCACGCCTGAGTTGCCTTCGATATATCTGCGGTTCTGGCTGCCGCCGTGCCTACACAAGCGCCTACGCATGCGATGACAGCAGCCATCGCGGAGATGCTTCGTTTCATGCCCCGTGCCTCCAACTGGTTGTCGATATTGCAACCGGAGTCGCCCCCGAGGCATCTGTGCCCCGATGCGTCTATTTAACCGCTGTTCCGGGCGGCGGCACTTTCTCTCAAGACGCAGCGACCGATGCGAGTCAATGGCTTGCGCTTTTCGACGACCGGCAGTCCGTCGTTAGTCACCGACGGCGCGGCCGGACCAACACAACGACCGCCAGGCACCCACGACGGGATGGCCGCCAGCAGTAGATCGTGTGATAGGCGATTAGCGCCGTGCGACCCGATGACGTGTCCAGACCGAACGTCTTCCCATATGCTTGCCAGGCGCGGCTCAAGTGAGATAAGTCACAAGCCAACCAATGTGCGAGCTGTCGGCTGCGTACCCTGACGGCGGCGAGATTTCGCAGGGACCAACAAAGGGGAGCAAGTGGACATTTCAAATTTCAGTCGTGAGGACCGAATGGTTGGTGGCGGCGGGATACTGCTGATCATCGGACTGTTGGTGTTTCCATGGTTCTCGGTTTCAGTAGGCCCGTACACCGCTACAGCCGTCGCCACGACCAGCACCGGCGGAATCTGGGCGGTGCTCGCATTGGTCGTGCTCGTCGCCGTCGTTGTGGATCTGGCGTTGGCGCGATTCAGCCCTGCAACGCAGGTTCCCACGACCAGGCTCGGACGTGAGATGACGCGCGCAGCGGCTGTGGGTCTGGTTGTGCTGCTGATGCTCATCAAGCTCATCTCCCACACCGGCAACTGGGGGTGGGGCTTCTTCGTCGATCTGATCCTGCTGATCGTCGTCGCCGCGGGCGCATGGATGAACGCACAAAACAAGGCCGAGCGGCCCGTCGCAGAGGCAGGTCCTACAGCCTAGGGCCAGCGCTGCGGCCTCGGAGCAGAAACGGTATGGGCGGCGTGTGCGCTGTTACACGCTGGGGACACGTGCCCGTGAGCAAACTAAATCTGCTCAAAGAGAGAAGCCCTGGATTACCAGGGCTTCTCTTCATACCGCGGGGGATTTGAACCCCCACGCCCTCGCGGGCAGCGGTTGCGTGAAAATGGTTCGAAGGCTCGAGAACGGGCGACCCAATTCGGAGCACAGCGATCGTCCGAGCGACGATCCGTTCAGCGGACCACGGTGCGGGACGGGTAGATCATGGTGACGAGGTCAGCGCCTTGTGTGTTCTCCGGGGTGGTGCGGTCGCCTCCGGGTCGCATTGCCTTGACGATCGAGATTCCGCTGCTGGTCGGGTCGCCGTTGGCGTCGAAGCAGAAGCTGCCGAGGATCCCGTTGTGCACGCAGGTCTTGAACAGCGCGCGTGTGACCGATCGGCGGGTTCCGTCGGACCGGGCGATCGCGTCGATCATCACGTCGGTTGCCTGGGCGGCATAGATTGCCGCCCAGGCCGGTGCTTGATGCTGGGTGGCGGCGAAGTGCGCGACGAAGTCGCGTCCGGCTGTTCCGAGCGGTCCGTTCGGAAGCACGTCCGCAGCGATGTAGACACCGCGTGCGGCTGGGCCGTTGGTTTGGAACAGCAGGCCGGGCGGGAGGAAGCCGTCGTCTGCGAGGATCGTGAAACGCGGGCCGAGCTGCCGGCGCAGCGCGCGGATCAGGGGACCGTCCTCGAGCACCCCACCGAGGAATACCGCTCTGGCGCCAGACCTGGCCACGCGCGCGGCAAGTCTGCCAAAGGTGTCGGCGTTCGAGTACGTGCTTGATCCGGCGAGGTGCAGCCCAAGACGCCGGGCGGAGAGCTCGAAATGCAAGGCCATACCCGCTCCGTAAGTGCCGCCGTTGTCGAGCACATACACCGAGCCGAGCCGTAGGCGGCGGGCGAACTCGGCGATCGCTGCCGCCTCCACGTCGTCGGCTGGGAACACACGCACGTAATTACGCGCTCCGGTTGGATACAGCTGACGGACAAACCCCGGCGGGGTTAGCGAGTCAACATGGGTGAGCCAGATGAGGCTGTTAGTCGGCGAGATCATCGCCAGCCCACCTCGGTTGGTTATCGGGATCTCCTGGACCGCACAGTTCGAGTCGTAGGGTCCGATCACACCGATTACTAGCGGGTCGTGGACGTAGGCCTTCGCGTCGGAGGTGCACCTATCGGGATCCGAATAGCCCGACTGGGCGGTGGAGTCATCACAGGATTGGTAGCCGAGGCGGAACCGCCCTGCGCGGAAATCATGCTCGCGTAGCACGTAGGCGATCGCTTCACCCATCTGCACAGTCACGGTCCCCCCGTGCAGCGGAAGGTCTGAGACGACAAGCTTCTGCGGACGCCCGCCACCTGAGAGCACCGGACCGCAGATCGACCCAGGCAGCGACGAAGGGGTCGCCCGGCTCTGCGAGACAGCTGGCAGCGATGCGCCTGGAGCGCCTGAGACACCGACCCAGACGATCCCGCCACCGACCACGAGCGGCCCGGGGGTATTGCCGAGTGAGATCGTGTCGTCCACGAGATTCGTGCGCGGATCGACGCGCGACACCGTACCGGTCAGCCCGTTGGACACCCATACCTTCCCGGCGCCGTAGGCGACGTAGGACGCGCCAATCGCCAACGGGATCGTCCGTTCGGACACGGCAGGACCGAGATCGATCCGCCATAGCGTTCCCTGAGCTGGATCGGTCGCCCAAAGCGCGCCGCCCCCAACCGCTAGCGAGCTCAGTTCCTCATTAGCACCCCCGATGGGCACCCTCACCCGCTCGGTGATCCTGTCGCTGTTCGGGCTGAGCCGGGCGATCGTACCGCCTTCGAGCGGGCCGCCCTCCAGCGCCCACGTGCCTCCGGGACCCGTGGCCACCTCGCTCGCGTCCAGGTCAGTGACCCGCTGCACGACCCGGTCGCTGGCAGGATCGATCCGTGACACGGTGGCGTCCGGATTGACGACCCAGACACCCTGTTGACCAACGGCGATGTCGCCCTGGGTGGGACTGGTCTCGCTTGCGGACAACGGAAGCGTCGCGAGCGTCACGCCCGTGTCAGGATCGAGCCGCGACACCTCACTCGGAAAAGGCGTACCGCCCAGTCCGGTAACTCCGGTCCCGTTCTGAACCCACAGCGAGCCGTCGCCCGCGGCGAGGTTGATCGGGATGCCACCGGTGCCAAACGTGCTCTCGGCGTGCCCGTGGAGGTCGATCCGGGTGACGGTGTCATCGCTGGCGTTCAACGCCCACAGCGCCCCGGCACCGAGCGTGAGTTCGGCCGGTTCTCCCCCGATCGGGAAGCTTCGCATGAGGTGGCCGCTCGCCGGCGAGATCACCGCAATCGAATCTCCTGGCCCACTCGCAGCCACCGCCTGGCCCCCACGATCCCGCAGTGCAAACATCGCACCGGCAAACGCGATCAGCAACAAACCAGCGAGCGCCAGCCACCACCCAAGCCGCGGTGCCAGGCGGTTCCGTGCCGTGCTGATGCCGGTCTTCTGGCGCCGCGGCACCGCACTGGGGTTGCCGTAGGGCGTCGTCTGCGGGTCTGGTTCCTCCAAAGTGGCGAGCTTCGCCTGCGCGAGATCGAGCTGCGGATCGTGATCGAGGACCGCTTGGTGGAGACGCTGGAGATCCGCGCCCGGTTCGAGACCCAGGTCCTCGACCAGCAACCGCCGCGTTTGGCGATAGACCTCGAGCGCTTCGGCCTGACGCCCGGACCTATAGAGCGCAAGCACCTGCTGGGCGCGCATGCGCTCTCGTAGCGGATGCTCGCGAACCAGCTCCTGGAGGTCGACGATCGCGGCCGCGTGCTCTCCCAGCGCCAGGTCGGCATCGATCCGTTCCTCGGCGGCGACCAGACGGAGCTCCTCGAGGCGTTCGAGCTCGAGCCGCGCGAACGGTTCGAATTCGAGGTCGGCGAGTGCTCGCCCGCGCCACAGCGATTCCGCCTCACGAAGCGTCCGCGACGCCCGCTCGAACGCTTGATCCTGAAGCGCCCGGTGCCCTTCTGACCGCAGCTTCTCGAATCGCTGTAGATCGAGCTCGCCCGGCTCGACCCTGAGCACATAGCCGGGAGCGCGCGCCAGCAGCCGCGTCTCGTCGCCAGCAGCCGCGTTAAACGCACCGCGCAAGCGCGAAACCTGGACCCTCAACATGTGATCGGCCCGGTCGGGTGGCGTGCCGGGCAACAGCTCGTCGATCAGACGATCTCGCGAAACGACCCGGTTTGCGCTCAACAGCAATATCGCCAGTAGCGCGCGCTGACGGACCCCGCCGATCTGCACCGATGCGCCGCCACATAGCACCTCGAGCGGGCCAAGTATCCGAAACTCGATCGCGATGTCTGGTTCCCGCACCGGGCCGATTGTCCATCGGACTCTCCCGTGAGACAAGGTTGAAACAGCATTGAAACGTCTGCAGTCCACGCTCCTCGCGTGCTCTACGCAGCCAAGTGCTACTGGCCCGGCGTCACCGAGGCCGACATCGACCAACTCACCCGGCGCGCCAGCCAATCCGGCGCGCGCTCGAACCGGGGCGAGGTCGAGTACCTCGGCACGCTGCTGTTCGGGGACGACGACCTCGCGTTGTGCCTGTTCGAGGGCTCCTCGCGGGCCGCCGTACACCACGCCAGCGAGCGCGCCGGGATCCCGTGTGAGCGCCTGATGAGCTCGGTCTGGCTAGACGCTGCGCCGGCCGCCGATCACTCCTCCCCGACCTTCTGCAGGCGCACATGAACTCCGCGACCGCCCGGACTGCATACGTCCAAACCAGCGAAGGCATCTCCGTCATCCCGACCAGTTGGAGGCATGGGCCATGAAACGAAACATCTCAGCATTGGCTGCTGCACTTGCGTGCGCGGGCGCGGGCGCCTGCGCAGGAACAGCAACCGCGAGGACGGCGAAATTTACGGAGCCACCGACCGAGAAGTGCGCCGTGGTACCCGAGGATCGGTGTCGGGCGTTGTCGGCTACTCGGTTCCCGCCCCGGTTGGCATGGACTTCCACGAACAGGCGACCAATAAGAACTACAACGTGTCCTCTGTGACCCTCAGCTGCACTTTCGGTTTGGAGACCACCGTCGCGAGTCAAAAGAAGGCAGTGATCATCTCGGAAGAGACGCTCTCACGCTCGCTCTCGAAAGCAGACATGCAGAAGCTGCTGGCGCTACAGCAGAAGTCGGAGCAAAAGTCGGCTGAAAAGATCAAGGTTGTGCCTTACTCAGGTCTCGGCGGCACGGCGTATTACATGACGTTTTCTGACGCAACGATCCATGTCGAGAGCATCTTCACCGCGTCAGGCAAGAAGTCCTACGGGGCAACGGTTGACAGCAACCTCTCAAAGTCGAAGCTCGCGAACCTCGTGAAGCTCGCGGAGAAGCTTTGAACCGGCTTACGAATGAGACGAGGGTGAACGCTGAGGACACGTGCCGATAAGCAACAAAACACGCTCAAAGGAAAAGCCCTGGATTACCAGGGCTTCTCTTCATACCGCGGGGGGGATTTGAACCCCCACGCCCTTGCGGGCAGCGGATTTTGAGTCCGCCATGTCTACCGTTCCATCACCGCGGCAGGTGCCGCAAGTCTAGGTGCACCGGCGATCAGGCGTCCGTTACCAGCGACTCCAGTTCGTCGATCAGCGCAGAGTCGGCCACGACGACCCCCGATGGCATCTGCCCAGCCGCATCGAGCGTGCGAACAACCAGCCCCGCCCGCTGACAGATCAGGATGCCTGCCGCGATGTCCCAGGCTTTGACTCCGCGCTCGTAATAGGCGTCCAGACGGCCCGCCGCACATGAGCACATGTCGAGCGCCGCCGCGCCCGCGCGACGGATGTCACGTGTCAGCGGCAGCAGACGGGCAACGATCTCACCCTGCGTCGCCCGCACCGCGGGCTCGTACGCGAACCCGGTACCGACGAGCGATTGCTTCATCGAGTCGCACGCGGACGCGGAAATCGGCTCGCCGTCGCACAGAGGCGGGCCGGAGCGGGTCGCCGAGAACAGCTCGTCACGAACCGGGTCCAGGACGACTGCCGCCAAGCCACCTTCCGCATCCTCGACGGCGACGCTCACCGCGAACGTGGGTAGCCCGTAGAGGTAGTTGACCGTGCCGTCGAGCGGGTCGACAACCCAAAGCAGCTCACCGTCACCTGTCGCTCCCCCCTCCTCCCCGAGGATCGCATCCTCAGGCCGGCGGCTCCCGAGCAGATCGCGGATCGCACGCTCAGCGGCGAGGTCGGCCTCAGTCACCGGATCGGTCGGGGTGCTCTTCGTGCCAACCTCGAGCGGGCGGCGCCAGCGAGCCATCAACTCAGCGCCGGCTGCTCGAGCCGCCTCGACCGCGACCTCCAGAAGCTCCGTCTCGAGATCGTGTGAGCCCATCAAACAGGCGTGACCGGGTTGTGCTTGGCGGGCCAATCGCGCCGCCGTCCCGCCGCCAGCGCAAAGCGCCGGATGAGCTCGTCGCGGAGATCCTCGGGCTGCACCACAGCGTCGAGAACCAGCTCCGAGGCGAGGTGCAGGACGTCAATGTCACGCGCGTATTCGGATCGCAGCTCGTCAGTCAGAGCATCACGCTCGCGTTCGTCCCCGATCGCCTGAAGCTGGTTGAAATGGACCGCGTTGATCGCCGCGCTCGGCCCCATCACCGCGATGTGCGCGCTGGGCAACGCGATGCAACAGTCGGGATCGAAGGCCGGACCGGCCATCGCGTAGAGCCCTGCCCCATAGGCCTTACGGACGATCACTGAGATCTTGGGCACGGTGGCCTCAGACACTGCACTGACCATCTTCGCGCCGTGGCGGATGATGCCCTCCCTCTCCACTTGCGTGCCGATCATGAACCCGGGCACGTCGGCGAGAAACAGCAACGGAACATTGAAGGCGTTGCAGGTCCGGATGAAGCGGGCCGCCTTGTCCGAGGAGTCGACGAACAGCACGCCGCCCTTGACCTTCGGTTGGTTTGCGACCACGCCGATCGCACGCCCATCCAGCCGGCCGAAGCCGACGATCAGCTCCTTGGCCCAGCGGGCGTGGATCTCCAGGAACGAATCGGCATCGAGCAGCACCTCGAGCACGTCCTGCATGTCAAAGGGTTTGTTCTCGTCCTGCGGGATCACTCCCGCCAGCGCCAACCCACCCGTCGACGCCGGCGCGACAGCGGGAGCAGCCGGCGGAGCGTCCTCGAAGTTCGTCGGCATGAACCCCAGGTAGCGCCGGGCGAACTGGACCCCCTGCTCGTCAGTGGCGACCAGCGCGTGCCCAACGCCACTCTTGGAGGTGTGCATGCGGGCGCCGCCCATCTCCTCGAGCGTCACCTGCTCGCCGATCACCATCTCCGCCATCCGCGGCGAGCCCAGGTACATCGAGGCGTTGCCGTCGCGCATGATCACGACGTCGCAGAACGCGGGGATGTAGGCGCCGCCGGCGGCACTCGGGCCGAACAGCACGCACACCTGCGGTACCACCCCTGAGAGGCGCACCTGGTTGTGGAAGATCCTCCCGGCGCCGCGACGGCCGGGGAACATCTTCACCTGCTCGTTGATCCGGGCTCCGGCGGAGTCGACCAGGTAGACGATCGGGCAACGCAGTGAGGCAGCGCGCTCCTGCAGGCGCAGGATCTTCTCGACCGTCCCAGGCGCCCAGGAGCCGGCCTTCACGGTCGGGTCGTTGGCAATCAGGGCGACCGGCCGGCCGTCAAGGGTGCCCACGCCGGTCACTACACCGTCGGCGCCTTCGCCGTCGATCTCCCAATGGCTGAGCAGACCATCCTCGGTGAGCGAGCCGGCGTCCAGCAGCAGCGCGATGCGCTCGCGCACGGACAGCTTCCCCTGCTCCGCGGCCTTGGTCTGATGGCGCTCGGGGCCACCGGCAAGCGCGCGCTCGGTGGCGTGCCTGAGCGCTGCGCTGGGATCGTCGGCCGCGGTCACTTCGAAGTGAGCCTAACGCCAGTCGACGGGGCCGGCCGTGATCAGATGGCTGCCCAGCGGGCGGCCGAGCGCATGTTGAGCAGCCCGCGCGGCCTCGATCAGCGAGAGCAGGTCGATCCCGGTCTCGATCCCCATCTGCTCGAGCATCGAGACGAGATCCTCAGTCGCGATGTTGCCGGTCGCACCGGCCGGGACAGGACAGCCGCCGAGTTCGCCGAAGCTCGACTCGAACGAGTCGATGCCGGCTTCGAGCGCCGCCAACACGTTGGCCAGCCCCTGACCGCGAGTGTTGTGGAAGTGCGCCGTCAGCTGCACTCCCGGCAGCACCTGTCGCGCCAGCTCGAAGAAGTCGCGTACCTGAACGGGATTCGCCATCCCGGTCGTATCACCAAAGCCGACCTCGGCAGCACCGGCCTCTGCCAACTCGGACGCGATTGCCAACACCCGCTCGATCGGGACGTGCCCTTCATACGGGCAGCCGAATGAGGTTGAGATCACAGCCTCGCAGCGCAGACCGTATTCACGAGCGAGCGCGAACGTCCGCCCGAGACCGTCGAGCGATTCCCTGATCGAGCGCCCCACATTCTTGCGGTTGTGAGTCTCCGATGCGGACAGGAAGCCGTTGATCTCCTGAAACCTCGCGCGGTACGGAAGCGCGCGCTCCAGTCCTCGCTCATTCGGGATCAGAACGCTGGCGCTGACCCCCGGCGGGAGGACGATGCGCTCGAGCAACTGCTCGGCGTCGGCGAGCTGTGGGATCACGTCGGCGCGAACGAAACTCGTCAGCTCGATCCGCTCGAGCCCGGTTGCAGTGAGCTTGCCGATCAGCTCGAGCTTGACCTCGGTCGTCAAGATCTCCGGCTCATTCTGGAACCCGTCGCGGGGCCCCACCTCGCGGATGCTCGCACGCCTGGGAAGCTCACGCATACGACGAACCTTAGACTCCCGGCCCGTGTCTGAGAGCGGATCAGTGGTGGTGCTCGCGGGCGGCACCGGCGGCGCGAAGCTCGCCCGCGGGATGCTCGATGTCGTCGGGCCCGAGCGTCTTACGGTCGTGGCCAACACGGGCGATGACCTTGAGATCTACGGAGCTCACGTCTCTCCCGACCCGGATCTGATCACCTTCTGGCTCGCCGACCGGATCGACGCGCGTGGCTGGGGTCTTGCGGGCGACAGCTTCCACGTGATGGACGGCCTGCGCGCGCTCGGCGAGGACATCTGGTTCAACCTCGGTGATGCTGACCTGGCGATCGGTATCCGCCGCGCAGAGGCACTGCGCGCTGGGACACGGTTGACCGACGCACAAGCGTCAATCGCCGCGCACCTGGTGTCGCCGTCACGGACGGGTGCACTCGCCCCGCTTGGCCAGGTGCTGCCCATGAGCGACAACCCGGTGCGGACGCGGGTCCTCGCCGACGGCCGCTGGTGGACCCTGCAGGAGTTCCTGATCAAGGCCCGCGGCCAGGGCCAGATCGACGATGTTCAATTCCGTGGTTCCGGCGTCGCGGGCACCACGCCGGAGGTGCTCGACACGATCGCGCACGCCCGGGCGATCGTGATCGGACCATCCAACCCGGTGCTTTCAATCGGGCCGATGCTGGCGATCGAGCCGTTGCGCGAGGCGCTGCTGCGCAGCGCCTCGCCGATCGTCGCTGTCAGCCCGATCGTGGGCGGCACGGTGCTCAAGGGCCCGACGGCAGCGTGCATGCGCCATCGTGGGGTCGAGCCGTCGGCAGCCGGTCTGGCAGCGCTCTACGGCAACATCATCGACGGCCTGGTGTGCGATCAGCGGGTAGACGGGCTGCCAACCCTGCGGGCGGACCTGCTGATGGACGGGCCGGACGGACGGCAACGCCTGGCCCGCGAGACGCTCGATTTCGCGCTCTCACTGCGTGAGCGCTCCTGAGCAGCTCCTGACCGGATAGCTTTCGCGCGGCATGATCACCGTCGCGGTCATCCCGGTCAAATCATTCGATGAGGCAAAGCAGCGGCTCGCACCGACGATCCAGCTCGGACATCGGCGGGCGCTGGTCGAGGCGATGCTGTCTGACGCGCTGGTCGCGATCAGACGAGCCCCGATCGATCGACCGGGCCTTCGTGGTGACCGCCGATCCGACGGCGGCGCGGATCGCCGGCGGCCAGGGAGCCGAGGTGATCGACGACACGACGCACAGCCATAGTGATGCGGCCGAGCTCGGGATTGCGCGAGCGCTTCAGCTCGGCGCCCGGCGAGCGCTGCTGCTCCCTGGTGACTGCCCGCTGCTCGATCCGGGGGAGCTCGAGCAGCTGCTCGCCGAACCGGTGACCGAGCCATCGGCCGTGATCGTTCCCGACCGTCACGGCGAGGGCACCAACGCGCTGCTGTTGACCCCTCCGGACGCGCTGACGCCCGCCTTTGGTGTGGGCAGCCGCCAACGGCACACCAACCTCGCGGTCAGCCAGGGATCGACCCCGTTGGTCGTCGAGGTCCCGTCCCTGGGACTTGACATCGACACGCCCGAAGATCTCGAAGCGCTGGTCTCGCGATTCGAGTCGACCCGAGGCGGCGCCGCACACACGCGCGGGATGATCAGCCAGCTGATCCGCAGCCAGCCGAGATGATCGCGGCATCACCGCTTGCCGGCCTGCCCGAGGTCGGCCCCGGGGCCGACCTCGGGCAGCTGATCGCACAGGCGCTGACCGAGCCGCTGCGCGCTGGGGAGGTTGTCGCGATCGCCCATAAGGTTGTGTCCAAATCGGAGGGACGGGTACGGTCACTCGCTGACGTCG
Source organism: uncultured Conexibacteraceae bacterium (assembly GCA_963844665.1). GTDB lineage: Bacteria > Actinomycetota > Thermoleophilia > Solirubrobacterales > Solirubrobacteraceae > Palsa-465. The sequence goes on along the minus strand of CAWJPB010000002.1, from coordinate 42,048 downwards.
TCGCAGGTGAGCGCGCGATCGAGCTGGCCGCCGGCCGCGACCCGCGCCTGGTGCAGGTTGTGCTCGACGAGAGCCGCGAGGTGATTCGCGCCGCGCCCGGAGTGATCGTCTGCGAAACGCACCACGGCTTCATCTGCGCCAACGCCGGAGTCGACCAGTCGAACATTCCCGGCGACGAAACCGTGCTGATGCTTCCGAGCGACCCTGACGCATCGGCCAGACGGATCCGGGCCCGATTGCGCGAGCTCACCGGCTCAGCGCCGGGTGTTCTGATCAGCGACTCGTTCGGGCGCGCGTGGCGCAACGGCCAGACCGACGTGGCGATCGGCCTGGCCGGGATTGTCGCGCTCGACGATTGGCGCGGGCGCACGGATGCGAACGGTCGCGAGATGCGTGCGACCGTGATCGCGGTCGCCGACCTGCTTGCCGGGAGCGCTGACCTCGCACGGCGCAAGGACGCATCCCAGCCGGTCGTCCTGATCCGTGGCGCAGACGAGTACGTCCGCGACGAGGACGGGCCCGGAATCAGCCCGCTGCTGCGCGAGCGGTCACAGGATCTGTTTCGCTGAGAATCCCGCGGCGCTCGGTCAGAGCGTCGCCGCGACCTGCTCGATCACTGACACCAACTCATCGACGTCGGCCGCGTCGGTGCGGAAGTTCATGAAACAGACCCGCAGGCAGGTCATGCCGTCGACCGCGGCCGCAGCGATGTAGACGCGACCGTCGTCGCAGATCGCCCGCGCAAGCCTGAGATTGTGTGAGTCGAGCTCGGCATCCGCGTCCGCGCCTGTGTCAGGCCGATGACGGAAACAGACCACCGACAGAGTCGGGTCGTTGAGCAGCTCGAAGCTGGGCTTCACGGCCAGCGTGTTGGCGAGCCTGCGAGCGTGTGATGTGGTGGCCTCGATCCACGCGCGCATCCGCGCGGCGCCATAGACGCGGAACGCAAGCCAGAGCTTCAACGAGCGCACGGGCCTTGAATACTCGAGCGTCCGGTCGACGCCATTGGCGGCAAGCCCAGCGTGCAGCATGTAACGCTCATCGTGGGCGAATGCCGTCTCCAGCGGCCCCCTGCGGGCGAGCATCACCATGCTGCAGCTCTTCTGCACGCCGAGCCACTTGTGCGCATCCATCGTCAGCGAGTCGGCTCGATCGAGGCCGTCGAACAACGGCGCCAGGCTGGCAACACCTGCGGCCGGACCTCCGTAGGCGCCGTCCACGTGCAGCCAGACATCGTGCTCGGCGCAGACGTCCGCGATCTTCGCGATCGGATCGATCGCTCCCGTCAGAGTTGTTCCTGACGTCGCGACCACCGCCACCGGCACGACACCGGCATCCCTGTCGGCCTGGAGCGAGTCGGCCAGGGCATCGACCCGCATCCGGCGTTGCCCGTCGATCGGCAGGCGCCTGAGAGCCTGACTCCCCAGACCGATCACCTCGACCGCGCGCGCGATCGAATGGTGTGACTCGTCCGAGCAATAGACGGCGGCGGCCCGAGCGCCGACACCGGTGTAGCGAGCGCCCGGGAGCGCGCGTTCACGGGCCGCCATCAGCGCCGTCAGGTTCGAGGTCATGCCGCCGCTGGTAAAAGCGCCATCCTCGACCGGGTAGCCGACGAACTCCGCCACCCATCGCAGCGTCTGATTCTCGAGCATCTCAGCGGCGCCGGCAGCGGAAGCAAGGTTGACGTCGTACGCGTTGCCGAGCGCGCCGGCGAGCACTCCCGCCTCGAGTCCGCTGGAACCGATGTATGCCGTGTAGAGCGGTCGTGATGGCGAGACGCTCCGCTCAAGCGCGCTGACGATGTCAGCGAGCGACGCCGCGGTGTCGCCGGGGGCATCCGGGAGGCCCTCGGCGAGCCGCTCGTACAACGCCGTGTCGAGCCCCGGCTCCTTGGGACGCGGGCGGTCGAACGACTCCCACGCTGCGGTCAGGTGCTGCCCCAGCAACTCCAGCACTCGCTCGCGGTCGATCAGGTCGAGCGGATGGATCTCGTCGCTCATCTGTCTCTCACCGCTGTGCCCACTCTCTCCCGGACCATGCCGGAACCGCGTATCCGGTTCCGGGGTTGCGTGTCGCGTTGGCGGCGATCTCGACGGCCAGGGCGACGAATTCGTCGATCATGGGTTGTCGGACGTCCGTGTGCACCGCCAGTACGAGTGTCGTCGGAGCTGCGTCGCGCAGTGGAATGAAAGTCACGTCGGGCCGCGCGAAATACCGCGCGATGATCGCTGGTGCCGTGTCGACCCCCTCGCCCCTCCCGATCAGGTACAGCCACTCCTCGAGGTTGTCGCCGACGTAGGAGCTGATCGGCGGGCGCCGACCGACCTCGTCGACGAGCATCCAGTAGTCCCGCCAGGCCTGCGGCGTCGCGTCGGGCTGCGCCACGAAGGTCTCGCCCGCCAGATCAGCCGGAACCAGCCATTCGCGCCCCGCCAGTCGATGCGTGCTCGGGAGCACCGCGACGCGGGGCTCGCTGATCAGCGGAGTCACCTCCAGATCGTCCTCCTCAAGCGGCGCGTAGAGAAACGCGACGTCGGCCTTGCCCTGCCTCAGCGCTGTGACCATCTCTGAGAACTCGATCGCTCGCACGTCGATCCGCACCTGTGGGTGGCGGCCGCTGAACGTCGACAGCAGAGGCGAGAACAGTGCCCCGGGCACTGGTCCGAGCGATCCGATCGAGAACGAGGCCGATTCGCCGCGGGCCAGCGCGCGCACACGTTCGAGCGTCCCGTCCGCCGCTGCGATGATCGCCCGGCCTTCGGCCAGCAGCAACTCCCCGGCTGGAGTGAGTTCCACCTGCCTGGTGCTGCGCAGCAGCAGCGGTCCGCCGACCTCTGTCTCGAGTCGACGGATCTGTGCGGACAGCGCCGACTGCGCCAGGTGCAGTCGCGCCGCGGCGCGCGAGAAATGTAGTTCTTCCGCGACCGTCAGGAAATACCGCAGCTGCTTCAGCTCCACGCTGCGCAATTTATCGCGTTCAACGCATAATCGTTCGCGTCTTCCTGTTGCTTGACACGCGCAAACACGTGACGATGCGCACATGGCTGAGAAAAGAGTCCGGATCGAGCTCGACGGCGCACCCGCGTGGGGCCATCGTGACGGCGACGTCATCATCTGCGAAGACGGTTCCACGGTCGCTGAGGCCGATGCCCGCTATCTGGCACCGGTCGAGCCGTCGAAGATCATCGCGGTTCACCTGACCTACCAGAGCCGGCTTACGGAATACGCGGCCAGGACACCCGCCTACCCCTCGTACTTCCTGAAGCCCCCAACCACGCTCAACGGGCACCGTGGCATTCTGCGGCGGCCGCGCGGAACCCGCTTCCTCAACTACGAAGGCGAGTTGGCGGTCGTGATCGGCCGGCGGATGCATGGCGTCGGCATCGAGCACGCACTCGATTACGTGGCCGGCTACGCGCCCGCCAATGACGTCGGGCTTCACGACTTCCGTCACGCCGACCGCGGCTCGATGCTGCGCGTCAAGGGCCAGGACGGCTTCCTGCCGATCGGGCCGGAGCTTACGCCTGCCGCACAATTCGACCCCACGAGCTTCACGCTGCAGACGTTCCTGAACGGCGAGATCGTCCAACAGTCGACTGCTGAGGACATGCTCTGGGGGGTCGCCTACCAACTGGCGGACCTGAATCGCCTGATCACGCTCGAGCCCGGTGATGTCGTTCTGACCGGCACACCGGCGAACTCGCGCCCGATGGAGCCCGGCGACGTGGTGGCCGTCGAGATCAGCGGGCTCGGCCGCGTCGAAAACACCGTCACTGACTGGGATGTCGATCTGACGGCGGTCGGTGATCAGCCTGAAGTGTCGGGAAACACGCTGCACGTCGCGCTCGCGATCCCGGAAGACGAAGCCGAGCGCATCGCACAAGGAGAGACGATCTGATGAAGGTCCACGTGGACATGAACCTCTGCCAGAGCCACGGGGAGTGCGTTGAGATCGCACCCGACGTGTTCGAGCTAGGCGACGACGACGTGCTCGTCTGGCAGGAGGAGGTCGAGGACAGCCGCCGCTCCGACATGGAGGCTGCTGAGAACGCCTGCCCGATGATGGCGATCCGGCTCGAGGACTGAGTCCGGTGGTACGACGCCTCGCCATAGTCGGAGCGTCGCTGGCCGGGTTACGCGCTGCGCAGGCCGCACGCTCTGCCGGATACGACGGCGGCCTGGTGCTGATCGGACAGGAACCGCACCTCCCGTACACCCGTCCGCCGCTGTCCAAGGATCTGCTGCAGGGCAAACAGCAGGCCGAGGAGTCTGCCTTCCCGCTGGGCGAGCTCGAGGTCCACTGGCAGCTCGGTACCCCCGCGGATCGGCTCGACCGACCGAACCGGCGAGTGCATCTGGCCGATGGCACCGAGGTACCGTACGACCGCCTGATCGTCGCCACAGGCTGCCGGGCGCGCACCTGGAACGGCCCGGGCGCCGAGCTCGAAGGGGTGCACACGCTCCGGGGGCTCGAGGACGCGGTCGCACTCAGGTCGAGGCTCGAGACGAGCAAGCACCTGCTGATCGTCGGTGCCGGTTTCATCGGCTGCGAGGTGGCCGCCAGCGCACGGTCACTCGATCTCGCCGTGACCGTGATCGACATCGCCCCGCATCCACTGCTGCCGTTCGGGCCGCAGCTGGGTGAGCGCTGGCTGCGGATGCACACCGACCGTGGCGTTGATCTGCGCCTCGGAGTCGGCCTCTCAGGGCTGTACGCCGGCACCGGCGAGGCGACCGTCGAGCGAGCAGAGTTGAATGACGGAACGCAACTCGAGGTCGATGCGGTGCTGCTCGCGCTCGGCTCGGTGCTCAACACGGAATGGCTTGCGAGCTCGGGGCTGGAGCTCAACCCCGCTGTCGTATGTGACGAGACGCTGACCACCACGCTCGATCCGGACATCCTCGCCGCGGGTGACATCGCCGCCGTCCCCGTGTCCCTGATCGGCGGTGAGCTGCTGAGAGTGGAGCACTGGACGACGGCCGCCGAGCACGGGCAGCTCGCAGGCCGCAACGCGCTGCTGGAACCGCAGGAGCGAGCAGCGCACACGACGCCGCCGTACTTCTGGTCAGACCAGTACGAGACCAAGATCCAGGCGCTCGGCTGCCCGGCGCTGGCGGAGCGCATCGAACTCCTCGAGCAGGCACCCGAGGGTGATCGCTTCGTCGCTGCCTGCGTTCGTGACGGGCGGGTGATCGGCTTCGTCGCCGTCAACGCCGCGCGGCGGTTGCCGTGGTACCGACGTCAGCTGGCGGAGCCCCCGACGCTCGCCGAGCTCAAGCAGCACCTGACCGAGTCCGGCGCAACGCTTGGTGTGCCGACTGGAGTTTCCGCATGAACCCAGCCTTGATCCTGCAGCATGGCGCGACCGGCCCCCCGGGCCTGCTCGGCGAGTGGGCGCAACTGCGAGGCGTCGCGGTGGAGCTCCACGACACCCAGCTGGATGGGCCGCTGCCCGAGATCACCGGCCGCGCGTTCGTATGTTGCCTCGGCTCCAAGCACAGTCCGATCGACCGTCAGGTACCGGTGGTCGCGCAGACGCTCGCGCTTGTCGCAAACGCGGTCCAGACCGGTGTGCCGGTGCTGGGCCTCTGCTACGGGGGCCAGGTGCTGGCGGATGTGCTGGGTGGGCGAACGGAGCCTGCACCCGAGCCGGAGCTCGGCTGGTACACGATCGAGACCACGGCTCCGGACATCGTGCCTGCAGGTCCGTGGCTCGAATGGCACTACCAGCGCTTTACGCTGCCGCCTGGCACGCGTGAGCTCGCCAGGTCCCGGGCAGGTGTGCAGGCGTTCACGCAGGGTCCTCACCTCGGGGTCCAGTTCCACCCCGAGAGCACGATCGAGATCGTCAAGAAATGGGCCACATCTGACCACGAGAAGCTCGCGCAGCACCAGGTCACCGATGCTAATGAACGGCTCGAGGGCGGTCGTGCCCAGGCGGGGCTCGCGAAGGCAAACGCCTTCAGGCTTTTCGATGGTTTTTGGGAGCGCGCCCAGCGCGCAGAGAGGAGAGACCCGTGAAAACAGGTTCGCTGCCCGCCGCATTCGAGGATGCCGGCCTGGCGAGAGAGTTCGATCCGCCGATCACATCCGTGCGCGTGCTCTACCCGGATCTCCACGGCGTCGCTCGCGGTAAGGACATCCCGATCAAGCAGTTCGACCGGATCGTGGAGAGCGGACTCTGTTTCTGCGCCGCGGTGATGGGGACCGACCTTCGGCACACGCCGGTTGTCGGCGGAGAGGAGGGCTACCCGGATTTCATCGCGCGCCCTGACCTCGCGACCATGCACACCCTGCCGTGGGAACCAGGCGTGGCCAGCTGTCTGGCCAACCTCGAGCCGAGCGAGACCGGTCTGCCGTTCCCTGATCCCAGGGGCACACTGCGTCGCGCGGTCGAAACCGTGCGTCAGCTCGGCTTTGAGCCGTGCATCGGACCTGAGCTCGAGTTCTTCCTGGTCGTACGGGATCCAGAGGCACCGAACGGGATCCGCCGTCACGTCGACAACCTCAGCATGGTCTACACGGTCGGGCCGCTCGCTGATCCTGACGGCCTGGTTCGCGGCATGACCGAGCAGCTGGCGGCTGTCGGTCTCGATGTCTTCGCCGTGAACCACGAGTTCATGAACTCGCAGTACGAGATCAACCTTCGTCACTCCGACGCGCTCGATGCTGCTGACCGGGCCTTCCGGCTCAAGACCGCGGTCAAGGACATCGCCGCACAGAACGGGCTGCACGCGACCTTCATGGGCAAGCCGTTCAACGACCAGGGCGGTTCCGGCATGCATCTGCACCTGTCGCTGAACCGGGACGATGCCAACGTGTTCGACGCCCCGGGGGCGAATGACGGCGTCAGCCCCGAGCTGCGGCAGTTCTCGGCGGGACTGATCGAGCACGCCCCGGCACTGATGGCTCTCCTCAACCCGACGATCAATGCCTATCGCCGCGTACAACCTGATTCGCTGGCGCCCACGCATGCGAACTGGGGCTTCGACAACCGTGCGACCTTCGTCAGGATCCCGCCGGAACGTGGCGGCGCCACGAGGATCGAGCTCCGCGTCGGCGACGGCGCCGCGAACCCCTACCTGGCGATCGCCGCGGTACTGCTGGCCGGCGCAGACGGCATCAGCCGCGGGCTCGAGCCACCGTCGCCACTGACGGGCGACGCCTACCGCGCCGATCCCGATCTGATCGGAACGCCGCTGCCACGATCACTCGAGCAGGCACTCGACGCCCTCGGCTCCGATCCAGTGCTGCGCGACGGACTCGGCGCCGAGATCGTCGACACGTTCGTGGCGATGAAGGGCTTTGAAATCGAGCGGCACCGCGCGTGGGTCTCCGATTGGGAGATCAGCGAATACCTCCACCATCTTTAGGAGCCAGCGATGTCAATCACACGTGAATTCATCGACCTCTCCGACCACGATCAGTTTCTCGACGGCGTTCCCTACCAGGCGCTCGCGAAGCTCCGGCATGAGGACCCGGTGCACTGGAACCCCGAGCCCGACGGCGGTCGCGGCTTCTGGGCGGTCACGCGATACGAGGACATCCGTGCCGTGCACCGGAACCCTGAACTGTTCTCATCGGAGATCGGGGGGACCTCGCTCGAGGACCTTGAGCCTGACCAGATCGAGGCGCGCAAATCGATGATCGACATGGATCCGCCGCAACACGACGAGTTGCGGGTGCTTGTGAACCGGCGATTCACTCCCAGGGCCGTCGGCGTCTGGGAGGACCAGGTCCGCAAGGTCGTGAGGACGGTTCTGGACGAGGCCCTGCCCAAGGGCGAGTTCGACTTCGTGCACGAGATCTCATCGGAGATCCCGATGCAGGTCTTCGCGGAGATCCTCGGTGTTCCGCAGGATGAGCGTCGGGAGATCATCGAGATCGGCGACCGTCTGCTCGGCAATGCCGACCCCGAGTATGCGGTCGAGGGAGACGACGATGCGCATCGTCATCTGCCCTTCTCCAGCCCTGCCGCGCTCGACATGTTCGCCTTCGGCCGGCGCATCGCGGACGAGCGCCGGCACAACTCGCGCGACGATCTCATGAGCGACCTGGTCAATGCGGGGCTCAGCCAGCGCGAGCTCGACGTGTACTTCGTGCTGCTCGCCACGGCCGGTAACGAGACCACACGTCACACGATCAGCCACGGGCTGATCGCGCTGATCGAGCACCCGGACCAGCGAGATCTGCTCGGCGCCAACCCCGAAGGACTGGGCAAAAGCGCGACCGAGGAGATGCTGCGCTGGGCCACCCCCGTTCACCACTTCCGCCGCACCGCCGCCGCCGACACAGAGCTCGGCGGCACACAGATCACGGCCGGTGACAAGGTCACGACCTGGCTGGTCTCGGGCAACCGCGACGAGACGATCTTCGAGCAGCCCGATCGCTTCGACGTGACGCGTTCGCCGAACCCGCACATGACCTTCGGTCCCGGCGGAATTCACCACTGCCTGGGCGCTCACCTCGCGAAGATGGAGGTCAGGATCACGTTCGAGGATCTTCTGTCACGCGGAGTCGAGCTCGAGCTGGCGGCGCCTCCCGAGCGACTGCGCTCGAACTTCTTCAACGGGATCAAGCGGCTACCGGTGAGCGTCCGCGGATGATCGACCTCCACCGCATCGATCACGTCGCGCTCCGCGTCAGAGACCTCGACGAGGCAACGGAACGCTGGTCGGTCCAGTTCGGCCTGATGCCGATCACCCGCGACCCGCAGCGCGTGACCCTCGTATGCGACGACGAGCCGTGTGCGCTCGAGCTGGTCGCTGGAGTGACCCCGGGCTTCGACCATGTCGCCTATGAGCTGTCACCGACATGTTCGCTCGAGCAGGCCCGCAAGCACCTGGTCGAGCACGGAACCGGCGTTTCAGCTGACGGAGAGGGGCTCCTGACCCATGATGCCGAGGGCAACGCGATCCAGCTGCTCGCCTACCGCGAACCCGAATCGCGCCTGGTCCCGCACGCCCGGCCGGCGGCCAACCCCAACCTGGGGCACCCGCGCAAGCTCGGTCATGTCAACTTCCTGACCGGGGCGCTCAGCGAACAGCGACAGTTCTATGTCGACGCGCTCGGCATGCGCATCACCGACTGGCTCGGCGACGGCGGACTATGGCTGCACGTCAACTCAGATCACCACGTGATGGCGCTCGTCGACAAGGGCTACTCACACTTCCATCACCTCGCGTTCGACATGGTCGACTTCGGGCAGATGCGCGTCGCGCTCGATCACCTTGGGCGCCACGGACGCTGGCTCGGCTGGGGTCCGACACGGCACGGAGTCGGCGGCAACATCGCCTCCTACGTGCGGATCGTCGAGGAGGAGTGCTTCGTCGAGCTCTACTGCGACATGGAACAGCTGCAGAGCACGCACGAGCCTCGCAGCTGGCCGGATAACCGCTATTCATCAAACACCTGGGGCCCGCTGCCCCCACGCTCCTACTTCCGTTTCGACGACGCCGCGGTCGAGTCCGAGCGGGAGAGCCTCGAGATGCTCGGCATTCCGCTTCCGCCCGCTCCCACTCCGGCCCCGCCGCAGGCGGCGACGACGACTCCAGCGCAACCGGCAACCACCCCTCCGGCTCGACCGGCCACCACCTCCCCAGCCAAGGAGACCGTATGACGCTTCACGGCTACACCGTTCCCCGCACACCGACTGGCGAGGCGAGCCTGGTCCCGGCACCGCCGTGGCACTACGTCGGCGATTTCCTGGTGATCGACTTCCACGCCGACCCCGACACCGCGGTCTCGCTGCTTCCCGACGGCATCGAACCGCACGCCGACGCCGGGCGCTGCGCTGCGGTGTTCGTCGACTGGCAGTCCTTCTCGGAGGGTGGCGACGAGCTGATCGACCCGGTTCGCTCCCAGTACCGCGAGTTCTACCTGGTGCTCAGCGGGATGCTCGACGACCAGCCGGTCACTACCTGTCCGTTCATCTGGGTCAACCAGGACTTCGCGATGGCACGCGGCTGGATCCAGGGATACCCGAAACAGCTCGGTGACGTCTGGATGACACGCAGCTTCGAGCTCGACTGCAAGGCATCCCCGGGTGTACGCCCCGGCGCACGCTTCGGTGCCACCTGCTCCGCGCGCGGTCGGGAGCTTGCCCGCGCGACCGTGACGCTCGAGCAACAGAGTCAGAGCGGATCGGTTCACACCGACCCGCCACTGGTGAACGTCCGGCACTTCGCACGATTGAGCGCCGGCGATCACAACCGTCCACAGGTGCACGAGCTGGTGCGCGCTCGCAGCCGCGACCGCAGCGTTTCAGAGGTCTGGGAGGGCGATGCCACGCTCGAGCTGTTCAACGCCCCGGGCGAAGGTCACGCCGTACTGGAGCCGACCAGCGTCGCGCGCGGCTACCGCTTCACGTTCGCTTACACGGTCGACGACCTCGAGACGGTCAGGGACTACACGCGATGAGCACCGCAACACGGGAGGGCTTCGCCACGGTCGCCGGGCACGAGGTCGCGACCGACCACTGGATAAACGGAATGCGAGTCGCGAGCGCCGACCGCTTTGACGTGATCTCACCGATCGACGGTGCTGTGATCGCCCACGTCGCAGCCGGCGGCGCCGATGAGGCCGATCGCGCCGTCCGAGCCGCGCACGCGGCCGTGTCGGGCTGGGCCGCGCTGGGGGCGATCGGCCGAGCCGAACTGCTGCACCGCTTGGCCGATCTGATTGACGCCAACGTCGAGCGGCTGGCCGCAGTCGAGTGTGCCGACATGGCGATGCTGCTCGGGTCGCTGCGGGCACGGGTGATCTTCCGAGCAGCCGCCAACTTCCGCAACTACGCCGATCTCGCGGTCGCCTACGAGGAGCGCGATTGGCACTCGAAGGGCACCTGGAACCGCGTTCAACGCATGCCCGCCGGCCCCGCCGCGGTGATCACCCCCTGGAATGCGCCGTTCATGCTCTCGACATGGAAGGTCGCGCCCGCGCTCGCGGCCGGGTGCCCGGTGGTGCTGAAGCCGGCCGAGTGGTCGCCGCTGTCATGCTCGCTGCTGGCCGACCTCACAGCCGAGGCAGGCTTCCCAGCCGGCGCCTTCAATGTGCTTCACGGCATCGGTGAGGACGTCGGCGCAGCGCTCGTGGCCCACCCGCTGCTCCGGCGTGTCTCGTTCACGGGCTCGCCTGAGACCGCGCGACACATCGGCGTCAGCGCCGCCAGAAACCTGGTGCCGTTCACCGGAGAGCTCGGCGGCAAGGGGCCGCTGATCGTATTCGAGGACGCCGACCTCGACGCGGCAGCGTCGAAGGCCGCCGGACAGTACGACGATGCCGGGCAGGTCTGCCTTGCAGGAACCCGCCTGCTCGTCCAGGAGAGCGTGCGTGAACAGTTCCTGCAGCGTTTCCATGCCGGCGTCGACAGGCAGATTCTGGGTGACCCACGTGACCAGCGGACCACGATCTCCCCGCTGATCCATCCCGAGCACCTCAAGCGTGTCGACGGCTTCGTCCAGCGCGCGATCGCCGACGGCCAGCGACTTGTCAGGGGCGGCAGACAACTCGAGGGACTGCTCTACGAGCCGACCCTGTTCGAACCGATCAGCAACGATGCGGAGATCGTCCAGCGCGAGGTCTTCGGCCCGGTCCTGACTTTCCAGACCTTCCGTGACGAGGACGAGGCGATAGCGCTCGCGAACTCCACTGAGTACGGGCTGTCCGGGATGGTCTACACGAGCTCGATGGGGCGCGCGGATCGGGTCGGGCGGGCGGTTCGCGCCGGCATCGTCTGGGTCAACACCTTCCTGGTACGGGATCTGACTGCGCCCTTCGGCGGCGTGGGGGTCTCAGGCATCGGTCGCGAGGGCGGCAACTATGCACTCGACTTCTACTCGGACTTGAAGACGCTGCAGATCCTCGACGGGAGTGTGGGGTGAGCGCATCGATTCAGCCGTCGCGCACTGGGAATGAGGACCGGCAGCTGCCGGCACGAGGGTCAAACAAGTAATGAGGAGAGGCATATGAGTGAGGTTCAGGGTCAGGTTCACCTGGGCGAACGCAGGCTGACCACGATCCACGCGATCGGGCAGTCGCTTGCGATCGGGCCGATGTTCTCGGCCGGAGTCCTGACAGGGCTGATCGCAAGCGTGGCGGGTTTCAGTACGCCGCTTTCAGTACTGCTCGGCGGCATCGGTGCAGTCTGTCTCGGGTATGTGGTGTCGCTGTTCGCCCGCCGCTACTCGGGCGCCGGCGCGCTGTACGAGTACCTCGTGCGCGGGGCGCACCCGAGCGTCGGCGTGCTCGGCGCCGGGCTCTACGGCGTCGGCGTGCTGTTCCTCGGAGGCGGCGGCGTCTTCATCATCAATGGCATCCTGGCGAACAGCTTCTTCGCCGCACACCTTCACATCGACGTCACCTGGTGGATCTGGGGTCTCGCAGTGCTGCTGATCGCCACCGGGCTCAACTACCTCGGTGTACGCATCGCCGTCCGCGGCGTACTCGCACTGTCGGGCTTCTCGCTGATCCCGTTCCTGATCCTCGCGATCACGATCATCGCCAAGGGCGGCAGCACCGGAAACACACTCGCCGTATTCGGTACATCTCACAGCTCTGTCAACGCCGTCTTCCACGGGATCCTGTTCGCGGTGACCCTGTTCATCGGGTTCGAGGCAGCCGCTTCGATCGGTGAAGAGGCAAAGGAGCCGCACAAGGCGATCCCAATCGCGCTTATCGGCAGCGTCGCCCTCGCGGGCATCTTCTACCTGCTGGTGTGTTATGCCGGCGCGATCGGCTTCGGTATCAAGGGCTCCTCTGAGGTATGGCCCGCTGCAGCATCACCGATGGGCACGCTCGCGCAACAGTACGTCGGCGGCTGGCTCTCGACGCTCATCGACCTCGTGGTGCTGCTCGACTCGATCTCCGTTGCGCTGGCGTTCACAGTCACCGGTTCACGCGTGTTCTTCGCCCTCTCTCGCGACGGGTTGCTGCCGAAGTTCATCGGCCGAACCTCGTCGCGGAACACGCCTCTGGGCGGCAACCTAGTGATCCTTGGCGCCGGCATCGTCGCCCTGATCGTCGGCGGGGTCACCACACTCGGAGACCTCGTCAACCTACCCAACAACCTCGAGGCCTTCTCAATCAGCGCCTCCGTCGGGTCATTCCTGATCGAGGCGGTCTATGCGTTCCTGGCGATTGCGGCGTTCCGCCTGATCTGGAGGGAATTCGATGGCGTTGGCCGGCTCTGGCGTCTGGTGGTCGCGATCGTCGGCCTGGCGACCCCGGTTCTGGCCTACTACGGATCGCTGCACCCGTTCCCCGCCTATCCGAACGACCTCGGCCTGATCATCGCCGGTGGCTGTGCGGTGCTGGTCGTGATCTGGTTCCTCTTTCTCCAGAGCCTTCACCCTGACCGAGTCCGGAACGCGGCCCAGCATGCCCAGGAGCATCACGGCGTGCCGCCGCTCGACGAGAGCCTGTCGTTCCGGCCAGAACCGGGCCTACCCGCCTAGTCAAGCGTGGTTCCCGCTGCCGGTCGCCCCGCTGGGCGCCGGCAGCGGCCCAGCCGGTCAGGCAGGACGCCAGCAGCGCCACCACAGGGAGGAGCGCTTGCGCAAATCGCGCCACGCGAGTCCGATTGTCCTGAACGCTCCCGAAAATCGCCCACTTTTAAGCACATCGCCTTGGCCGTGCACGATTGTCCGGTTTGCTCCTCCTACCCGGCTACGGCGACTGAGGTCATCCGCCACACGCAAGGGGGTGCCGGCGGTCCAGCGGGACCGCCGGCGCAACGTAGCCGCTGGATGAACTGCGCTCAGATTGCGGGCGCGCCGACGGCGTGGAAGCCGCCGTCGACATGGACGATCTCGCCGGAGATACCGCGTGCGAGATCCGAGAGCAGGAAGCAGACCGGCCCGGCGACGATCCCCGGGTCCTCGATGTTCCAGCCCAGCGGCGCCTGTTGCTCCCACAGCGTCGCCAGCTTCTCGAAACCGGGAATGCCGCGCGCCGCGACGGTGCCGAGCGGACCGGCTGAGACGAGATTCACCCGGACTCCGGCGCCGCCCAGGTCGCGCGCGACGTAGCGAGAGACGGACTCGAGCGCCGCCTTGGCAACACCCATCCAGTCGTAGATCGGCCAGGCGACGCTGGCGTCGAAGTCGAGACCAACGATGCTCCCACCGCTCGGCATCAGCGGTGCGAGAGCGGCCGCGACCGCCTTCAGCGAGAAGGCGCTGGTCTGAAACGCGGCGATCGCGCTCTCGGCCGGTGTCGTCATGAACCTGCCACCCAGCGCATCCTCGGGCGCAAAGGCGATCGCGTGCAGCACACCGTCCACCCGACCCCAGCGCGCACCGAGCTCGGCGGCCATCGCCTCGAGGTCCTCCGGGCGGTTGACGTCGAGTTCGAGCACGTCGACCGGCGTCTCGAGACGCGCGGCGGCACGCTCGGTCATGCGCCGCACGCGCCCGAAGCTTGACAGCACGACCTCAGCCCCCTGCGCCTGGGCAAACCGCGCGACGTGGAACGCCATCGAGTCCTTGGTGATGACACCCGTGATCAGCAGGCGCTTGCCGTCAAGCAAACCGTCCATCAAGACCCGTCAACCGTGGCCGCTGTCTGTCGACCGTCCGATTCCATCGCTGATTTCATCCCTGGCCCTTGATGACCAGCGACACGTTGTGCCCACCGAACGCAAACGAGTTCGATAGCGCCGCGGGGGCGCCGTCGGCGACGAGTACCAGCTCACGCGCCTGACCGGGGACGTAATCGAGGTCCAGGCTCGGATCGGGCACCTCGTAGTTGAGCGTCGGCGGGATCACGCGAGCGTTCAGCGCCTGAAGCGTCGCGACCGCTTCGATCGCGCCGGCAGCGCCCAGCAGATGGCCAACCGCCGACTTGGTCGAGGAGACCGGGATCTTGTAGGCGTGCTCACCCAGCGCCAGCTTCAGCGCTGAGGTCTCGGCGGCATCGTTGAGCTGGGTCGAGGTCCCGTGCGCATTGACGTAATCAATCTCAGCGGGCGTCAGGCCGGCGTCCTGGATCGCGAGCGTTATCGCCTGCGCGGCCGGTCGGCCGGTCGGTTCCGGCGCAGTCAGGTGATGAGCGTCGGAGGTCGAGCCGTAGCCCGCCACCTCGCCGAGGATCGTCGCGCCACGCGCCTTCGCGTGCTCGTACTCCTCGAGCACCAGCACGCCCGCGCCCTCCCCCATCACGAAACCGTCACGGCGGGCGTCGAACGGGCAGGAGATGCCACGTTCAGAGAGTGCCTGCATGACGTTGAAGGAGCCGAAACCGAAGTCTGTCAGCGTCGCCTCCGAGCCACCGGCCACAACCGCTTCGGCGTCGCCGTACTGGATCATGCGCGCGGCCAGTCCGAGCGCATGTCCGCTCGAGGCGCAGGCCGAGGCGACGCTGAAGGCCTGGCCCTGGATACCGTGCCGCATCGACACGGCGGCCGCCGCGGCGTTGGGCATGTACATCGGGATGCCCAACGGTGAGATCCGGTCGGCACCCTTGTCGCGCATCGCGTCGAGATTGCCCTGGACGGTCGTGAACCCGCCGATTCCGGTCGCCATGATCAACCCGATCCGCATCGGGTCGAATGGCAGCCCGTCAGCCCATCCTGCATCCGCGATCGCCTCATCGGCGGCAACCACCGCGAGCTGCGCGAACCGGTCCAGGCGGCGTGCCTCCTTGACGCTAAGGTGGTCGGTCGGATCAAACGAGCTGCAGTAGCCGCCCGCCTGTCCGGACCGCACCTCGATCCCGCTGACCCCCTTCGACCACTGCTCATGCAGCGGCCGCGCGCCAACCCCGAGCGGGGTGATGGCACCGATCCCGGTGATGACTGCTCGACGCTTCTCAGGCATGGCCAGGGCCCTCCAGTCTGCGCGGCGCGTCCAGCCGCACTAGGCGGCGCGCTCCGTGATCAGGTCAACGGCGTCACCGACGGTCTTCAGCTCCTTCATGTCCTCGCCCTTGAGCACCACGCCGTATTCGTCCTCGACGATCTGGGCGAGCTCCACGAGATCAAGCGAGTCGATGTCCAGCTCCTCGAACGTTGCCTCCGCGGTGATGTCGCTGGCATCCGGGCCAAAGCTGGCGAGCGCCTCGGTCACACGCTCCTGCACCTGCTGCTTGGTCACTGCACTCATAGATAAGTCCTCTTTGTTCGTGGTTCAGGCACGCTGGGCCTCAGGTTAGGCGCCCAGTCCGCCGTCGACTGTAAGCACGGCTCCGGTCACATAGGAGGCCTGCTGCGATACGAGGAAGCGTACGCAAGCCGCGACCTCATCGGGTGTTCCCGCGCGCTTGGCTGGGATCGCACCCAACAGCTCGGCGCTGATGACCTCGGTCGTCATGTCCGTTTCGATGAATCCCGGCGCGACCGCGTTGACGGTGACGCCCCGGCGGGCGACCTCCACCGCCGCGGTACGGGTGAACTGTATGAGCCCCGCCTTGGCGGCGCCGTAGTTGCTCTGCCCGGGATTTGCCCGCAGGCCGGAGATCGAGGCCATGTTCACGATCCGGCCGGTGCGTGCGCGCATCATCGTCTTCAGCGCCCGCCGCGTGAACCGGAACACGGCGGTGAGGTTGGTGTCGATCACCGACTGCCATTCATCGTCGGTGAGCGAGGGCGCGAGATTGTCACGAGCAATCCCGGCGTTGTTGACAAGCGCGAGCACGGGAAAGCCGAAGTGCTGCTCGGCTGCCTCGAACAGTGCGTCGGGCGTAGCCGGTTCTGCGACGTTGCCCTGGATCGCAAACGCTCGCCCACCGGCGGATTCGATCTCGCCCACGACGGCAGCTGCCGCGTCGGCACCCGAGTTGTAGTTGATGGCCACCGCCCAACCGTCAGCCGCAAGGCCCCTCGCGACGGCAGCGCCGATCCCGCGTGAGCCGCCCGTCACCAGCGCGCAACCCGCGGGCGGCCAGCCCTCAGCCTCAGACACTGACCAGCTCCACGTCCTTGAGCGTTCGCTTGGCAAGCCCGGTCAGAACCCTGCCAGGACCTACATCGACAAACCGGGTGACGCCACGCTCATGCAGCGTCAGCAGGACCTCGCGCCAGCGGACCGGGCCTGTCAGGGCCTCCAGAAGCCGGACGCGCGCATCATCAAAGGGCTCGGCCGTTACGGCTGAGATCGCTGTGCTGACGGCCGGTCTGATCTCCACCGCGGCGAGCGCACGCTCGAACTCCGGCACGGCGGACGCCATCATCGGCGAGTGGAACGCACCGGTGACGGGCAGGGTCATCGCCCGCAGGCCCAGTTCCTTTGCGGTCTGCTCGGCAGCAGGCAGAGCACCGCGCGGCCCGGACAGCACGACCTGCTGCGGTGAGTTGTCGTTGGCCACGGACAGGCCGTGCGGGACGGCAACCTCATCGGCGCGGGCCGCGGCATCGGCCCCCAGCAGCGCGATCATGCCCCCGTCGCCATTGGTCTCGCCGGCCTCCTGCATCAGCCGGCCGCGCAACGCGACCAGCTCGAGGCCATCGCGTTCGCTCAACACACCCGCTGCGACGAGCGCGCCCAGCTCACCCAGCGAGTGCCCGGCGGTGAACTCGTGTACGGGGCGGTCGAGCGCGCACCAGCCCGCGATGCTGGCGCAGAAGATCGCCGGTTGCGCGTACGCGGTGCCATCGTCGACGCGCAGAAACGGGTCCTCGCCGACGACCTCGATCGCGAGCTCGAGCAGGTCGGGCCGAATCCGACTGACGTCGTCTCGCATCTCCGGTGTCTGGCTCCCCTGCCCCGGGAAAAGAAGTGCTGTGGACATATCCATTTACCCTACGCGTCCGCACAGGTTCGGGTACACGCCACCGCCGCTGCGCCCCCCGGCCGGGGGGCGCAGCCCCTCAGGCCGACTGAAGACTGCTCCCTCAGGCCGACCGAAGACTGCTCCCTCAGGCCGACTGAAGACTGCTGCCTCAGGCCGACCGAAGCCGCGGGTCAGACCGACCGAAGACCCGGCCTCAGGCCACGCGGCGCAGCGGCAAGACATTCCCGCCCGGCAACGGCTGGCCGGCGGCCTCGAATCGCCGCCTCAGCCACTCGAGCGCGACCGGCGCGCCGGCGACCGCGCCGCTGACGTGGTCGAAGCCGCCGCGCGTCACGTGCAGGCTGACGTCGACTCCGAGCGCGAGCCAGTCTTCGAGCAGCTGCTCGCTGTGCTCGAAGGCGACGATCTGGTCATTGCGCGCGTGGTGCAGAAGCACCGGTGCCTGTGGTGCCGTGGCTCCCAGCCGATTCTCACGCAGCCGTGCGCGCCACTCCGGCAGCTCGAGGACGTTGGGCTCGGTCAGCTTGGCGACCTGGGCGAAGCGTGGTCCACGTACGGCCGCCTGCAGGATGTTGGTCTCGCGCAGGGCCTTGATCGTCCTGAGCCCGGCGGGGCTCAGATACGGCTCGAGCTGGAGCTCGGGATAGGCGGCCGCATATCCGATCGCACCATACGCCAGGAAGAACGAGAAGAAGCTGCCGTCGAGCGTCGGACCGGCCAGCTCCACATCGGCGGCGGCAGCGCCGGCGGCAACGCCCACGAGCGCAACCTCAGGCGCGTATTTCGGCTGGAGTTGTGCTGCCCAGCCGGCGGCGACGCCTCCCTCCGAGTACCCCATGATCGCGGCCGGGCCGTCGAGTGGAAGCTCATCAGGAAGTACCTGTCTGGCGGCGCGGATCGCGTCGAGCATGTTGTTGCCGAGCGCTCGGCCGACCATGAAGGCGTGGTCGCCTGGGGTGCCGAGGCCCTGGTAATCGGTCACGACGACACCGAAGCCCCTGGCGAGCACCATTGCGATCAACCCAGCCTCCCAGTCACGGCCGTTCGAAAGCAGTCGCGAAGGCGCCGCGTGGTCGCCGATCCCGTGCGTCCCGACCCCGTAGGAGATCAGTGGCAACGGCGACCTACCACGAGCACCGTCGGGCAGCAGCAGCGTCCCTGACACGCCCGTGGGTTCCCCGACGGCACCGGTCGAGCGATACAGCAAACGCCAGGCGCGTGCGCGCAGACGCACACCGGGCACGAGGTAAGCGTGCATCGGCTCGGCACGGATGACACCCCCGGGCGCAAGCTTGGCCAGCTTGGCGGGCGGCTCGTAGAACCCCTCGCTCCACGGGATCCGCCGGCGCGGTGTCGACAGCATCGCCAGGTGCGAGCGCGTGCTGCGCACGTGCTGCGGCGTGCGGACGACCTGAACGCCTGTGTCGCGGGCGAGCCCGCCTGCCGATCGTGCAATGTCGAAAAAGCTCATGGACTCACCTCCAGCTCCTCTGCGCCCGGGGTTGGTCTGGAATACGCAGGCGACGTTGTGATTCCTGCCACAAGCTTAGGACTGCGTCACGGCGAGCCCCGGGCGCGAAACGTATACCTAACGCGCCAGCAGCGGCGCGCCAACCGGGTATTCGCGCCGAATCCCGTACAGCGTGGTGCGTTCCGCGGCCGGCCTTCCGGCCGAGTGTGCCGCGCCGATCAGGTCCTCCGGGTCGAGCTTGACGCCGTGATAGGAGCCGGCGAGGCGGCTGATCGATTCCTCCATCAGCGTGCCGCCCAGGTCGTTGACGCCCCAGCGCAGCGCCTCAGTGGCAGCATCGAGGCCCATCTTGACCCAGCTCGCCTGAACGTTGGGGATCGTCCGGCCAAGCGCAAGCCTGAACGCCGCGGTGTGCTTGAGGTTCTCCTCCGGCGTGATCTCCTCAATCCCGTGCGTGCGCCCCAGCAGCGTCTGGAACGGGATGAACGAAAGCGGCACGAACTCGGTGATGCCGCCCGTCCGCTCCTGCAACGACCGCACAACTCGCATGTGCTCCGCGAGCTCCCACGGCTCCTCAATGTGCCCGAACATCACGGTCGCCGTGGACCGCAGGCCGGCGCGATGCGAGGCCTCGATGATCTCGACCCACCGCGCGACCGGTAGCTTATTGGGGGAGATCCGCTCACGCACCCCGTCGTGCAACACCTCTGCGGCGGTGCCGGGAGTCGAGCCGAGACCCGCGTCACGCAATTGCGCGAATACCTCCGCCGGCGGCAATCCGGAGATGTCGCACATGTGGGCAATCTCCATCGGCGAGTAGGCGTGCAGGTGCAACCCGGGCGCGCACTGCTTGGCGAATCGCAGCCAGTACAGGTAGGTGTCAAGCGTCCAATCGGGATGGATGCCGGACTGGATGCACAGCTCAGTGGCACCGAATTCGAGCGCCCCGGCGATCCGCTGTGAGAAGTCCTCCTCGGAGTGCTCATAGGCGTCCGGTGAGCGCTTGCCCTGCCCGAACCCGCAGAACGCGCAGCCGACCGTGCAGACATTCGAAACGTTGATATTGCGGTTGACAACGAAGGTGACTGTCTCCCCCACCAGGTCGTCCCGCAGCTGATCAGCAGCCGCACGCATCTCCTCGATGACCTCAGGCCGCTGTTCCGCAAACAACGCCGTCAGCTCCTCAGCCGAAAGCTCCTGGCCGCGTGAGCCCTTCTCAATCGCCCAGCCGGCGACATCCGGCGCAACCGTCACCTCGCCGCGGCGCCCGCTTCCCCGACGCGGGATGAACGACCAATAATCGGTCCGGATCAGATCAAGCACCCCACGAGAGAGCCAGTCGGGGTCGATGAAATCCGGGTACACGCAGAGCCGCTCCGAAAGCGCATAGCCCTCCTGCGCCAGCCGCTTGCGAACCTGCGCCGGCGACGGGAACGGATGCTCAGGACTGATGTGGTCACCATTGGCGCTCAGCCCGCCGAGGTCGGTCGCGCCGGCCGCGACCAGCTCCGGCCACCAGTCCGACAGATTCGGCGGCACCTGAATACCGATGTCGGGCATCAGCTCGCGGGTCCGGGCGATCAGCCCCTTGAGATCATCGATCGTCACCGCGGATGCCCACTGCGGCGCGCCCAAGGACGGCCCATGAGCGATCCCCGTCCGCCAGTAATCCGCCGCAGCGTCCGTCGCGATCTCCGCCGGCTCCTGCCCGTAATAGCTCTGATGGGGCACGAAGTTCTGGATGATGATCTCCTGCAGATGCCCGAACTCCGCGTGCACAGCCGCCAGCGCATCGAGCGCGGCGAAGCGGTCCTCATGGCTCTCGCCGATGCCGACCAGAATTCCGCTGGTGAACGGGATCCGCAGCTGCCCGGCGGCGCGGATCGTGTCCAGCCGCGCCGCAGGATGCTTGGTCGGCGAACCCTGATGGGCGACCAAGTCAGGGTTGACCGATTCGAGCATCAGGCCCTGCGACGCGGTCACATCACGCAACCGTGCGAGATCCTCAACGCCGAGCACACCCAGATTCGTATGCGGCAACAGCCCGCGCTGCAACGCCTGCTCGCAAACCCAGACGACGTAGGCCACGAAGTCATCAAAGCCGAGCTCGGCGAGCTTCGCGCGCACCCCGGCGTTGACCTCCGGATGCTCACCGGTCAACACCAAGAGCTCCTTGGCGCGATGGCGCTTGACCGCCTGATCGATCAGCGCGAGCACCTCATCGGGCTCATGCAGATGGGCCTGATGCGTCGCGAACGCGCAGTACTTGCAATAACAACGACACGTCCGCGAAAGCGAGAGCGTTACGTTGCGGCTGAATGTGACGCGGCGTCGCACTGCTTCCCGATTTTACGAACTGCCTATGCTCGGCTCGCCGATGCCCCGCCGAAGCCGAATTCTCCAAGCACTCGTCGCGACCGTTTTGCTCGTCGGCGGTGGCGCGCTTGCCACCGCCGCCGCCGCGAGCTCACCCCCGTCCGCGTCGCTGATTCTCGACTTCACGCCGAACGCGATCCACACCGGGATCTACACCGCCCTGGCCCGCCACTACGACACCCGCAACGGGGTCGCCCTGCATGTGCGGATTCCAGGCGAGAGCACCGACGCCGTGTCCTTGCTCACCGCCGGCCGGGTCGACTTCGGGATCCTGGACATCCACGACCTCGCGATCGCGGATGCGCAGGGGCGCAAGCTGGTCGGGATCATGGCGCTTGAACAGCGGCCGTTGGCCTCCGTGATCGCACAGCCCCGGTATTCGAACCCGCGGCAACTCGACGGTCAGACGGTCGGCGTCACGGGTGACCCCAGCGACCTGGCGGTCCTGCGCTCGATCGTCGCCGGCGCCGGCGGCAAGCCGAGCAGCCTGAAGACACTGACGATCGGCTACGACGCCGTTCCAGACCTGCTCAGCGGACGGGTCGCTGCGGCGACAGCGTTCTGGAACGACGAGGGCGTGCAGCTCTCGCAACACAGCAACGCCCAGGGCCGCTACCACGTCTTCCGGGTCGAGAACTACGGCGCTCCGTCCTATCCCGAGCTGGTCTTGACAACCACACGGGCCGAGTTGAAAGCCCACCCCGGGGTCGCGCGAGCGGTCGTGCGAACGCTCGTCGACGGCTACAACTACGTCCTGGCTCATCCTCAGGCCGGCGCCAGCGCGCTCGAGTCGGAGGTCAGCGGTCTTTCCGACCAAGCCGTCAGCGAGCAGCTGAAGGCGGAGCTGCCGGCCTTCCTGCCCAAGGGCGGTGGCGCCTACGGCACCCTGGTGCCGTCTGTGCTCAAGGCGTGGGCAGGGTGGGAACTGAAGTTCGGGATCGTCAAGCGCAGGCCGGACATCGCGACGATGTTCGACTCAGCGTTCCTGCCACGCTGACGGCGGACACGGGTTGCTGCTGGCCGCCGGCTGCGGCCCGCCGAGCCAGCCGTCGGCCCGGTTCTGGCCGAGTCGGACGTGCTGAATCTGCCAATCCATCCCGCCTGGCGGCGATTTGCTCGAAAGCGCCCGGTTTTCGCGCCGATCCGAGCAAATCGGCGAGAAACGCCCCGATTTGTCAGGTTCGGCATGCTCGCAGGCAGCGGTCGCCGAGCCGCGACGCTCGCGCCAGCCAGCCAGCCAGCCAGCCAGCCAGCCCACCACCGCGCCAACTGGCCACCGCTCGGTTCGGCTACTGCGTGTTGAGCTTGCGAAACTCTTCCCGGACAGACTCCGGGCGGCCCCACATCTGCACGGTCTCGACCCGACCGGTGCGGGTCTCCCGTAGCGCCAACTCACCCGTCAGCCCAGCGTCGTCGAGCAGCTTCAGCGCCGCGTGCGTGGCCGGCACCGCGGCGGCATGGCCGAACCGGTGTGCCACCAGCAGGCGCCAATGCCAGTCACGCTGCGAGTACGGCTGGGCGTTGCAGGTCACCAATAGCGTCGCGGCCTCGACGTAACGGGTCTCGTCGAAGATCCGAAGCTCAAACTCGAGGTCGGTCCAGTCGTCAGGCAACGAATCGACGATCTGTGTGAATGTCTCGGCCAGCGCCATCGCCGCGAACAGTACCGAGCCGGGCAGCGGGCCGTGTCTGTCACGCTTGTCGTGATGACGGCGATCGTGGACTTCAGGGCCGATTACGCAACGGTGACAGAGGGCGCCGGTCTACTCGACCGCTCGGAGCGTGGCAAGCTCGCGCTGACCGGCCGGGACGCCAAGGATTTTCTACACGGCCAAGTCACCCAGGACATCAGCCGACTCTCGCCCGGGGAGGGCGCCTACGCCGCGTTCCTGACGCCGAAGGGCAAGATGCTCGGCGATCTTCGGGTCCTGAACACCGGCGACGAGCTGCTGCTCGATACCGAGCGGATGGCGCTGCAGGCGTTGTTCAACATGATCCGCCGCTACTCCGTCGGCTACCAGGTCGAGCTGCACAAACGCACCCTGGAGTCCGGGTTGCTCTCACTGATCGGTCCGCAGACCGACACGGTCCTCGCTGCCGCGGTTGGGACCACCGCCCCCGGCGGCTCCGCCAATCTGCCCGCACGAACCGAACACGACAACGTCGAAAGTCGCATCGGAGCTGTTCCGTTGCGTGTGATCCGCACCGACGTTGGACTGGACGTCCTGGTCGCAGCCGAGCAGATCGAGGCGGTGTGCGCCGCATTGGTCGCAGCGGGCGCCATGACGGTTGGGATCGACGCCGCCGAGTGCCTGCGGATCGAACATGGCCGACCGCGCTACGGCGTCGACCTCGACGACACCGTGATCCCACAGGAGGCGGGACTCAATGAGCGCGCCGTGTCGTTCACGAAGGGTTGCTACGTGGGTCAGGAAACAGTCGCTCGACTGTTCTACAAGGGCAAGCCCAACCGCTCGCTGCGTGGGCTGACCTCGGCTGAACCGTTTCAGGTGGGAACCGAGCTGACGCTTGACGGGCGGGTCGTCGGAACCGTCACAAGCATCACCGACTCGCCTCGACTCGGACCGCTGGCGCTGGCGCTAATGCGGCGCGAGGCACCGCCCGGCGCGATCGTGCAGGCGGGCGCTCATGAGGCAGTGGTCGCCGAGCTGCCATTCGCCTGACTGCTTGTTTTCAGATTAAGCAGCCATAACGAACTGTCAGTGGTTTGCCCGATTCGGCGTGCATACCATCGACGTTGTCAATCAGGCAGGAGAGGAGGCGCCATGACAACGATCACTCCGGACAACGACAGGCTGCGACTGCTGGACGAGGACCTGCAGCGCGCTTGGAACGAGTACTACGACAGGGTCCAGGACCTGACCGGTGACGCCTACGAGCGGGCCGAACTGGAATCTTGGGGAACGCTGCAGGACGAGCTGCGCCGGATTGAGCGCCGCCGCCGCCTGCTGACCGTGGCCACCAACCGCTAGCAGGAGGCCGATCGCAGGCATCGGGACCTGGCGACCACGACACCGGCAACAGCGCGCCGGTAG
Source organism: uncultured Conexibacteraceae bacterium (assembly GCA_963844665.1). Lineage (GTDB taxonomy): Bacteria > Actinomycetota > Thermoleophilia > Solirubrobacterales > Solirubrobacteraceae > Palsa-465. The sequence continues at coordinate 17,414 of CAWJPB010000002.1, read as the reverse complement.
CGGTCAGAACCTGACCGCGTTCTGGATTCCCGAGTGTGGGCAGTTGGTAAAACCTGATGGGTGTCCACCGCCACCTACAGGCATCGGTTGATCACAGACGAGAACCGCCGCTGGTGGACGCTCGGAGCGATGTGCTTCGCGTTGTTCATGCTGATGATGGACAACACGGTGGTCAACGTCGCGCTGCCGTCGATCCAGCGCGACCTGAACGCGCCCCTGTCGTCGTTGGAATGGACTGTGAACGCCTACACGCTGGCGTTGGCGGTCTCGCTGATCACGGCCGGCCGGCTGGGTGACATCTTCGGGCGCCGCCGCCTGTTCCTGATCGGCGTCGTCGTGTTCGGGGCCTCGAGCCTGGTGATCGGGCTCGCGCCGAACGTCGGCGTGATGATCGCGTTCCGCGCGATTCAGGGGGTCGGTGCCGCCTGCATGATGCCCGCCAGCCTCGCGATCGTCACCAATTCGTTCCCGCCCGAGGAGCGCGGCACCGCGATCGGAACCTGGGCCGGTGTGAGCGCGCTGGCACTGGCGATCGGACCGGTCGTTGGCGGCTTCCTGACGGAGGACGTCAGCTGGCGCGCAATCTTTTTCATAAACCCGCCGATCGCCGTCATCGCCGTGGCCGGTGCGCTGTTCGCGGCTCGGGAGAGCCGCGATGAGACTGTGGATCGCACCATCGACTACGCGGGTGTCACGCTGCTGACCATCGGGCTGCTGTCGCTGGTGCTGGCGCTGATCGAGGGCAACAGCTGGCACTGGGCTTCGATCAAGACGCTCGGCCTGCTGGCGGTCGCCGCGATCGCGCTGGCCGGATTCGTCATGACTGAGCTGAACGTGCGCGTCCCGATGATCGACTTCGCGGCCTTCCGGTCGCGTACATCAATCGGGGTCAACATCGTCGGGCTGATCGTGAGCTTCACCATGTTTGCCCAGATCTTCTTCATGACCTTCTACATGCAGAACGTGATGGGTCTCTCGCCGCTGGCCACAGGCATCCGGTTCCTGCCGACGACGGCGCTGCTCGTCGTCTTCGGTCCGATATCCGGACGCCTCACCGACAGGATCGGACCACGGCCCCTGATGGTCTTCGGGATCGTGCTGGCGGCGATCTCGACCTTCATCCAGAGCCACATCACCGTGACCAGCGGCTATCTGCTGCTGCTCCCTGGCTTTGTGCTGATGGGCTGCGGCATGGGACTTGTGATGTCTCCGATGAGCACGGCGGCTATGAACGCCGTTGACCGCAGCAAAGCGGGTGCAGCGGGCGGCGTGCTCTCGACGAGCCGGATGATCGGAAGCACATTCGGGGTCGCTGTCATGGGCGCGATCGTGACCACCGTCGGTAGGTCCAACCTAGATCAGAGCCTCCCCCACCTCCCGGCCGGGGAGCGCAGCAGGATCGCCTCGGCACTCGGCAGCGGCGGCGCGCCCAGCGGTCACAGCCCGCCGGTGATCGTCAGTGCCGTCCAACACGCTTTCGTGTCCGCGCTCAGCACTGGCCTCGTCATCTGCTCAGTCGTCACCTTGCTGGGTGCGCTCACCGCGTGGATGCTGATCGAGCCCAAGCTGAGGTCGCGGCAGCAGGAGGCGCCACCCGTCCCGGCATCAGGATAAGATCGCCCCATGGCAGCAGGCAAGGGCGTGATGCACATCCAGTGGTACGCCACGGTCTTCCGGGGCGACATGTTCGCGGATGCGGTCGCCGAGTTCGCCGGCCCCGAGTCACTGAAGTACGGCGCGACCGGCTACGTCGTACAGCGGTCGCGTGATGACGCCTACCGGATCCTCCAGCAGGTCTGGTTCAACTCCAGCGACGAGTGGTATCGATACTGGGAAGGCCCGGAGATGCGCGAATTCCGCGCTCGCTACAGCGGCAAGTACCAGGTCCCAATCGTCTACGTCTGGTACGACGAGTACACCGCCGGCGGCACCGTCGCCCAGACCGCGCTCGCCGACACAACCGCAGCCGCGCCCGACGCAACTCCGGCGGAGCCGGTTACGTCCACCGGCGCCTAGCGCCAGCGCAACCCCAGGCCAGCCGAGCAATCGCTCAGGCGGCGTCAAGCGATCCGGACAACGCTCCCGCTCGTGCCCAGAGAAGCGTGGCCGCACACAGCCCGGCGATGAACAGCGTCGGGAAGGCGTCGTTGACCGCAGTGGCCGTGGCGCCGCCCCCGGCCGAACCGACGATCTGACCGCCCGCCCAGGCGAGGTTCATGAGCGCTGCGGCGTGCGCCTGGTCGATGCCGTTGGCCTCGGCCACATCCGCCACGAGCGCCATCACGGGAGCCCAGAACACGCCGAGCACCGTGGCGATCGCAATCATCAGCAGACTCAGCGCCAACGCGGTCGAGGGCAACGTGAAGCACGCCAGACCGACGGCAACGCCGACGAGGCCCGCGGACAGCGGCAGCATTCGGCCATGGCGGTCGGAGAAGCGCCCGGCTGCCGGCGAGATCAACGCCTCGAACCCCGCGCCGATCAGAAAGGTGACACCGATCACGCCGGCGCCGGCGCCGAGTCCGTTGAGCTGGAGCGGCCCCAACACGTTCAGAACTCCCGACACGATCGCGGGCAGCGCCATCAGCCACATCGCAACCCTGAGCGCCGGCCGATGCAGGACCCGGAGCACATCGATGACCGGCTGGCCTGATGACTCGCCCGTGTCGTGCAGACGGCTGATCGGGATCAACAGCAGCGACGCGACCGCCGCCAGCCCACAGAACAACGATGCCCGCCCCGTGACGCTGGCCAATGCTCCGACCGCAGGCCCGAACAACGAACCTGCGATTGCGGTACCCAGCGCTTTGCCGATCACGGCGCCGCGACGATCCGGCGACGTTGCCGCCACGATCCATGCCAGCCCGCCAGCCCACGCGCAGGCGCCGCCGACACCCTCGACGAAGCGGGCGATGTTGAGCCCCGCGGCCGTGTTCAGCAGACCGAAGCCGACGGTCGAGAGCACCAGCAGGACCAGGCCGCTGATCACCGTGAGCCGAGGTCCGTAGCGAACCGCGAGCGCACCGGCCGGGAGCGACGCGACCAACATGCCCGCCGGATAGGCGGCCGTCATCACACCGGCGGATAGCTTCGATAGATGCAGCTCGTGCGTCAACTGCGGCAGCATCGGCGTGATTACCGCGTAGAACAGCGTGTCGAGGAAGATCGCGAAGCTGACGACCATCACCAGCCGGTCGTTGCCCGACCGCGGCACCTCATTCGTGGAGGCGAGCTTCATCGCCGTACGCGCAACGCCAGCGTCAGCCAGAACCTCTGGTCTGAGTCGTCGAGCGCATCGCCGAACAGCTCACGCAGGCGCGCAAGCCGGTAGCGCGCGGTCTGCGGGTGAACACCGAGCCGTCGCGCCGCTGGGGCAAGCCGTCCCTGCTCGTCGAGCCAGGCAACGAGCGTCGCGGTCAGTCGCTCACGCGAGCCCGGTGCGAGCGATGCCAATGGGGCAAGTACGGCTGTGGCGAACTCGGCGGCCAACACGGGATCTGCTGCGAGCAGCAGATCCCCAGCACGGTCGCGGGCAGAGATCAGCCTGGGCTCGTCGGGCGGGGCGAGCGCGAGCGCAGCTCGCGCTCGCACGAAGCTGAGCGCCGCCTCGGTCCACACCACGTTCGTACCCAGACCGGCGCGCACCCCGGCCTGCTGTACCGCGCTTTCGAGCTGTACCCGCAGCCCGGGAGCGTCCGGGTCCGGGACGATCGCGCAGGTCACCTCCCCCACCGTGTCTGCGATCGCCCCCGCCGGGAGCATGACCGCCGCGTGGCGCTGACCGTCATCCTTGCCCTCGCCGGCGAACGCGATCACAGCGAGCGAACGGGGCAGTTCCCAACCCGCCTCCCTGGCGGCCACCTGGATGAGCTCTGGCTCCGGCGCTGGATCGCGGACCAGCAGCCGGACGAGCCGTCTGCGCGCCAGCTCAGCCTCGCCGGCGATCTGCGTCTGCTCGAGCGCGTAGCCCTCGGCCGACTCCGCCGAAAGCACGTCGATGTACGCGAAGATCGACTCGGCCAGCAGGTACAGCGTCGCGGGCGCCAACCCCGTCGCCTCGCCGGCCGCGGCGGCCCGGCGCCAGGTGACGCGGGCACCGAGGCGGTAGGCGTTCAACAGCGCGTCGAGACTGCGGCCCGCGCGCATCTCGCCCCGGCCCAGGCGCCGATAGACATCGGAGCGTGGAACCGAGCCGGAGGCCTCGATCTCGAGCAGGAGATGGTCCAGCGCCTGCTCCACTCCAGCCCGCACACCGATGCCGAAATCGCCCTCGAGCGGTCGCTGATAGGCGGGCACTGTCCCGACCGCCTCGATGATCTCGTCGACCAGCTCGGGCAGCAGCGGCCGGATGACGTCCGCGACCTCAGACGGGAGCTCGTACCACGGTTGTCTCGCCATTCTTCATAACAGGGTTACAAATCTACGAGGCGCGGCGCGGCGCGAGTCTGCAGAACCCGCAGTATCCCGCTACCCCTGTCCCGCTACCCCTCTTCGAGCGGCGCCATCGAGAGCCCTGCGCCGTCGAGGCTTACCCAGTATGCCTCCGCGTCCTCGCGAGCACCGCTCCACACGATCGCGCAGCCGGTGTTGTGGATGCGGTCGGCGAGTCGGTAGCCCTCGGCCAGGCTGACGCCCGGGATATGGTCGGCCAGCGCCTCAGCTACGTGGTCGAAGGTGTTGTGGTGATCGTTCAGCACCACAACGCGCCACTGCCCGCCAAGACCGCTGCCCGGCCCCTGGAGACGGGGCAACTCAATGGTCAGCGACATCGGCGCGCAAGGATACAGCTGAACTCGCCAAAAGCACAAGGCTCAGCTGGGCGCGGCACGCTTGTCCCAATAGCGACGCAGACCCGCGTAGGACTGTTCGATCGGAACGGCGGCGATGAACGACTCGTAGACCTCCGGTGCGGCCGAGGCACGAAGGTCCGCCTCGATCGACTCGACCCAGCCGTCCCGGTCCTGCTCGCGCGCGGACTCCGCCCAGCGATCAAGTCGTTCGCCGAGCTCGTCAAGCTGCGCATCCACATCCTCATACATGCCGAAGTGCGTGATCGCAAGCTGCTGTGGCCGCCAGCCCCGGACCAGCTCTATCGAGCGGTGCCACGCGCTGAGATCGATGTCAGGCGGAGGCGTTGGCGGCGCCGTCGGCGTGTCCTGCGTGATCCTGACCCCGCCGACGTCGCCGACAAACGCGGTGCCGTCGCCACGCAGGTAGGCGACATGGTGCTGTGCGTGCCCCGGCGTGTAGGCGACCTCGAACGTGTCTTCGCCGATCTTCAGCGTCTCACCGCCGGACAGGATGTGCATCCGATCCTCGGGAACCGGCTCGAACGGACCCCACATCGCGATCATGTTGTCCTCGCCGTAAAGGCGTGAGGCACTCGACCACAGACGTTCCGGGTTGGCCATATGCGGCGCCCCGCGCTCGTGTACGTACACCTCCAGCTCCGGATACATGCGCATCAACGTGCCGGCGGACGCCGCGTGGTCGAAGTGGATGTGGGTCAGCAGCAACGCGCGCGGCCGCCATCCATCGAGATCTCGCAAGACCGTATCCAGAGAGTTGGTCGGCCCCGGGTCGATCAGGACGTCCCCGACCTGCCAACAGCAGATCGCTCGGCGGCGACCCAGGTGCAGCGTGTCAATTGCTCGCATTGAGCTCTTCGAAGCCCGACATCCGCTCCCCAGGGCCGTAGTCGAGGTTGCGATCTGCAGCGCCCCCTCTTGCCTCAGAGTCGTTGTCGTGCGGGAAGCGCTCAGCTGCGAGGTCCGCCAATTGATTGAGTTGCCGGGCGAGGTCACGCGCGTCCGCGACCATGCGTTCACGCTCACCCCAGATTCGGTCGGTGTCGAGGTCGAGTTCGTGAACGCGCTGCTCGGCAACTGCGGTCACGTGCGCGGCATGACGAGCCGCCTTCTGGCGATGATCATCCGCCTCCCGCTGACCGACGGCGACGATCTCATCGGCCGTGTCATGGGCCTGCTTGAGGATGTCCGCAACCTCGCCGCCGACCCGCTCAAGCGCACTGCGGACTGCCGCATCCGGCGTCTGCTGCTGGGCCTGCAGCTCCCGGACCTGACGTTGCAGCTGCGCGACGTAGGCATCGACCTCGGCGCGGTCATACCCCCGCCTGGACGGCTTGAACAGCTGGCCGCTCCTCATCAGCTCTTCGCTCATTGCCTGAAGGCTAACCGCTGCGTCCCCGGAATGTGGGTGACGGCGGCTGGAGCACACGAAAACCCGGGCGTTACGCTCTTTGGATGGCAACCGAGCCAGAGATGGTTGATCCCACGGCCCCGTGCGACGGGGAATCCTGATGATCGATCATCTGATCGACGGTCACGGGCGCCGGATCGCTGATCTGCGCGTATCAGTGACGGACCGCTGCAACTTCCGCTGTCAGTACTGCATGCCTGCCGAGGGCCTGCCCTGGCTCGAACGCGCCGAGATTCTCACGTTCGAGGAGATCGAACGGCTCGTGAGCGTACTGGCCGGCATGGGCGTCCGCGACGTGCGCCTGACCGGAGGCGAGCCGCTGGTGCGACGGGAGTTCCCGCTGTTGGTGGAGAAGCTCGCGGCGATCGACGGCGTCGAGGATCTGGCGATCACGACAAACGGCTTCCTGCTCGAACGCGATGCAGAGGCGCTGGTTGCCGCGCACGCGAGCGGTAGCGCGCGCGCCAACCGCGGCGAACACGGTTCAGCGAGCAGGATCCGCTTCAACGTCTCCATCGACTCGCTCCAGCGCGACCGCTTCTACGCCCTGACTCGTCGCGACGCGCTCGATCAGGTGCTGCGCGGCCTCACCCGGCTGGCGGACCAGCCCCAGGCTCACCCGATCAAGGTCAACGCTGTGGCACTGCGCGGATTCACGGAGGACGAGGTACCGGCGTTCGTGGAGCTCGCTCGGAACAACGCATATGAGGTCCGCTTCATCGAGTTCATGCCGCTCGATGCAGATCGCTCCTGGACCGCCGAGCAGGTGCTGACCGGTGCCGAGTTGCACGCGATGATCGATGCGCTCCACCCACTCGAGCCGTTGGAGCGTGAGCCAGGAGCCACCGCGCGCGTCTATCGCTTCGCCGACGGTCATGGGCGCATCGGTTTCATCAGCCCGGTTTCAGAGCCGTTCTGCGGCGACTGCAACCGCATCCGGCTCACCGCCGACGGCCGCCTGCGCACCTGCCTGTTCTCACTTGGCGAGACCAATCTTCGCGAGCCATTGCGCACCGGCGCGGATGACGGCGAGCTGGAGCGGCTCATCCGCGACGCCGTCTGGCGCAAGGAGCTCAAGCATCACATCGGCGAGCCCGGCTTCATTCAGCCCGCGCGAACGATGTCAGCGATCGGCGGCTGACGCCAGATGTAACGCCCTGGGCTTTACGCGGACTCAATCTCTGATGGGGAAGATTCGCTGAGCTCCGGGCCCAACCTGAGGACACCATGCCGCTGTTACTGATCTTCGCGCTGCTCGCCGGCGCGGGCACAGCGATCACCCCGTGCGTACTGCCCGTCGTGCCGGCGCTGCTCTCGGCCAGCGGGCTGGGTGGGCGGCGGCGGCCGATCGGGATCGTGCTGGGGCTGGCGCTGACGTTCACGATCGCGATCGTCGCGCTGGCACAGCTGGTAAAGGGTGTCGGCCTCGCCAGCGGCGGCGCCCGCACGCTGGCCGTGATCGTGCTGATCGCGTTCGGCCTGATTCTGCTGATCCCCGGGCTTGCGGCTCGCGTTCAGGCGCCGCTCTCGCGGCTCGCTCGCTTCGGTCCGAAGACCCGCGGCGACGGCTTCTGGAGCGGCATGGCCGTCGGGGGCGCGCTGGGCTTCCTGTGCGCGCCATGCGCTGGACCGATCCTCGCGGCGGTCACGTCGGTAAGCGCCTCGAGTGGCCCCACCGTCAGCATCGTCCTGCTCGCGATCGCCTATTCGATCGGCCTCTCGTCCGTGATGCTGGTCTACGCCTTCGGAGGCCGTGCCGTGCTGAGCCGGATCAGGCGGGTCGCTCGCGGCGACATCGTCGAGCGGACACTCGGCGTGGTGCTGCTCGCGACCGGCCTGGCGATGGCCTTCAACCTCGACGTTCGCTTCGAGGAGAGGCTCGCGCGCGACACCGGCCTGCCGGCCTTCCTGACCGATCCGACGCATTCGCTCGAGACCTCAGGCGCCGTCCAGAACCGGCTGGCATCGCTGCGTCCGGCCTCGAAGTTCGCGGAGCGGCAGCGCCAGGCTGACGCTAATGGCGTGTCGCTGCCGGAGCTCGGACGAGCGCCGGCCTTCACGGACAACCAGGACTGGTTCAACACGCCGGGTGACCGCCCGCTGACCCTCAGCGGCCTGCGTGGACATGTCGTGCTCGTCGACTTCTGGACCTACACCTGCATCAACTGCATCCGCACGCTTCCATTCGTCGAGGGCCTCTACCAGCACTACCACCGCTACGGGCTCGATGTGGTCGGAGTCGAGACGCCGGAGTTCACGTTCGAGCAGGAGGCCGGCAACGTCCGCCAGGCGATCCAGAGCGACGGGATCAGCTACCCGGTCGTGCAGGACAACGACTACGGCACCTGGGACGCGTACAAGAACCAGTCCTGGCCGGCCGAGTACTACATCGACGCGACTGGTGAAATCCGCCACACCGAGTTCGGTGAGGGTGGCTACGCCAAGGACGAGCGGATCGTGCGCGAGCTCCTGAAGGCCGCCGGGGCCAGACATCTTCCCGCCTTGATGACGGCACACGCAAACCGGATATCCAGCGAGCTCGGGACACCGGAGACGTATCTGGATCCGGAGCGGGAGGAATATGACGCACTGGAGGGCGACACCTGGGCCGAGCCGTTCGAATTTGGTGTGCACTCCTACAGCTCCCCAGGTCAGCTGGCGCTCAACGAATGGGCTCTCGGCGGAACCTGGAGCGTGGGGTCGCAGTCAATCACGCCTGTGCGCGCGACCGGCACGATCGAGGGCGGCGTTCAGGCCCGCGACGTTTACCTCGTGATGACCTCTGCGGGCAACCGCCCGCGGCGAGGGCGCGTGCTGCTCGGCGGCAAGCCGATCCCGGCGGCCGATCGTGGCACCGACGTCGGTCCCGGTGGGTACTTCACGGTCAAGAAACAGCGCCTCTACAACCTCGTGAAGCTCTCGGGCGACGACACCTTCAAGATCACGGTCCAGCTTCCGCCCGGCATCAGCGCCTACGACTTCACGTTCGGTTAGCGCTCCGCCGGTGCGCGCGCTTGCGCACCGGCGTCGTCGACGGGCCGCGGTCGACATCCCGTAATGTGCCGTTTCGAGTGACACATTACTCAGCGTTGGCCGACCGAGGCTTCCGCGGAAGGCCGACCGTGACACCACTTTGGAACCCGACATCCGGTCGACCGCGGAACGGCTGACTAGAATCGAACCGATGGAGGGCTCAACGGAGGTCCGCAGCTGGCTCCGCTGTTATCGCTGCTGGTCCCAGCACCTCGAGGTGCAGCTCCACTACGAAGGGATTCACCGCATCGACCCGGAGACGGGTGAGCGCACCGACGTGGTCGATGAGATGCAGGAGGCAGTCGTGCAGTGCCTCGAGTGCATGCATGACCAACCGCATCTGGGTTTTCACAACGGGCGCGTCGAGCCGATCGAGGACCGCTGGGAGCGGATGATCACGGGTACGCCCTGGATCGCCTCGTGCACGGTCACGGTCGACGCCGACGACGTTGAGACCTGCTCAGGCCCGGAGGCCGGCGACTCGCTCTCGTATGCCGCCTTCGGCGATCACGGCACCCGCGAGTTCTTCACGCACGTGCGCTTCCACAAGCACGACGAGGATCGGATCGTCGTGCACCTCCTGGTCGAGCTCTACGCGCGCGCCGCCGAGGAGGCGACCGAGGTACTCGAGCAGGCGGCTCGCGGCACCCTGGCAATCACTTCGCTGGCTGAGGAGTCGCGTCCGCCGGCTTCGACCGGTCGCGGCACGCACTGACTCCCGGCCAGTCGCAACAGCCGCTGACGATCAACATCGCCAGCGCAACCGGCACCGTCGCCGGCAGGTTGTCGACCACCAGAAACAGAAGGTCGAAAAGCGCCGCGATCACCAGCGTCAACAGCGCCGCCATCCGCTGGACACGCACCCGGCTCGAATAGATCCCGCCCAGCAGCGCTGCCACGAACAGATCCCCGTAGCCGAGTGTGACCGTGCCGAACTGCTCGCCCTGTAGCTGCGGCAGACCGCCGCCCGGCGCAGCTGTCGCGAGCACCTCGTTGGGTGCCTGCAGCTGATTGGAAGCGATCAGCCAGACGTCGGCGCCGGCCATCGCGATGATCCCCAGCTTCAGCCAGCGCGCCGGTGTGACAGCTGCAAGCAGCACTCCGAGCGTGACGCAGCTGAGCCCCGAGAGGATCGCGCCGGCCGCCTCCCCCACAAGGCTGTACGGCGTCCGCCAAACAACCACGAATAGGATCAGAGCGACCGGCGCCAGCCATGGACGCGAGCCGTGTGCGAACAGCCCAAGCGCGGCAGCGGCGAGGATCGGGACGGCCACAAGCGCCAGATAGGTGAGCCAGGTGGCCGTATCCGACGCGTAACGAATCGCGAAGATCACACCGACGATCGACACCACCGGCACCACAGCCCAACCTCGACCTCGCAGGCCCTGGAGACGCTGCGCCCAACGTGGGTCGAGCGCGCGCGGCGCCGCGACGACGCCGGCCTGCAAAGCGAGCAGGCCGGCGTCGGATGGGATCAGTGGTAGTGCCGTGACGCTCAGGCGAGACGCTGCTCCAGCGCCTCGAGCTGCTCACGCAGCTTCGCGGGGAGCGTGTCGCCGAACTTCGAGTAGAGCGCGCGCACCTGCGAGGTCTGCGCCTTCCAGCCTTCGACGTCGACGGCCAGCAACTCCTCCATCCCAGCCTCGCTGACGTCAAGGCCGGTCGTGTCGATGCCACCGTCGCCAACGCTCGGGAGCAGCCCGATCTCGGTGTCGGTCGCGTCGACCGTCCCCTCGCAGCGACGGAAGATCCAGGCGAGCACGCGCGAGTTCTCGCCGTAGCCCGGCCACAGGAACTTGCCGTCGGCGCCCTTGCGGAACCAGTTGACGTAGAAGACCTTCGGCAGCTTCACACCCTCGCGCCGCCCGAGCGTCAGCCAGTGCTGCCAATAGTCACCCATGTTGTAGCCGCAGAACGGCAGCATCGCCATCGGGTCGAAGCGCAGCGCGCCGACAGCCCCGGTGGCTGCCGCGGTCGTCTCCGACGACATGATCGAGCCCAGGAATACACCGTGCTCCCAATCGCGTGCCTCGTGCACGAGCGGCACCACGGTCGCGCGACGGCCGCCGAACAGGAATGCGTCGATCGGGACGCCGGCGGGATCCTCCCATTCGGGCGCGATTGACGGACACTGCCCCGCATTGACGGTGAAGCGAGCGTTCGGGTGAGCGGCCGGCGTCTCTGACTCAGGCGTCCAGTCTTGACCCTTCCAGTCGATCGCGTGCGCGGGTGGCTCCCCCGTCAGTCCCTCCCACCAGACATCACCGTCGTCGGTCAGCGCGCAGTTTGTGAAAACCGTGTCGTGTCCGATCGAGTCGATCGCGTTCGGGTTCGTGAGCGCCCCGGTGCCCGGTGCGACGCCGAAGAACCCGTACTCCGGGTTGACCGCCCGGAGGCGGCCGTCCTCGTCGAACTTCATCCAGGCGATGTCGTCGCCGATCGTCTCGACCTTCCAGTCCGGAAGTGTCGGGATCAGCATCGCCAGGTTGGTCTTGCCGCAGGCGCTGGGAAAGGCCGCTGCCACGTATTTGACCGCTCTCTCAGGCGAGGTCAGCTTGAGAATCAGCATGTGCTCGGCGAGCCAGCCCTCGTCGTGCGCCATCACCGAGGCGATCCGCAGCGCGAAGCACTTCTTACCGAGCAGCGCGTTGCCGCCATAGCCTGATCCGTAGGACCAGATCTCGCGCGTCTCAGGGAAGTGAACGATGTACTTGGCCTCAGCGTTGCAGGGCCACGGCACGTCCCGGACTCCATCCGCCAATGGCATGCCGACCGAGTGCAGGCAGGGCACGAACTCACCGTCGTCGCCGAGCGCGTTGAGTGCCGCCTGGCCCATCCGGGTCATGATCCGCATCGACACCGCGACGTAGGCGGAGTCGGTCAGCTCCACACCGATGTAGGAGATCGGCGAGCCGATCGGGCCCATGCTGAACGGCACCACGTACATGGTGCGACCGCGCATGGAGCCCTCGAACAGGCCCGTCATGGTCGCGCGCATCCGGGTCGGGTCGGCCCAGTTGTTGGTGGGCCCGGCGTCGATCTCACGCTCGGAGCAGATGAACGTCTGGTCCTCGACCCTGGCAACATCGCTCGGGTCCGAGAGCGCCAGGTAGGAGTTGGGGCGCTTGGCGTCTGAGAGCTTCCGGAAGGTCCCAGCCTCGACCAACACCCGCGCCAGCCGGTCGTACTCCTCAGGCGAGCCGTCGCACCAATAGACCTCGTCGGGCTGGGTCAGCGCGGCGATCCGCTCCACCCAGGCCCTGAGGCCGGCGTGGTTGGTGCTGGCCCCCTGTTTCAAAACGGTATGCGACATGTCCGGGTGCGGCTCCTTCCTGTCGGCCATGGCGGCCTCTGGCTTGGCGGCTGGGCATCATGCTAACCGAGCCTCGTGCGTAAACGAACCGTTAACACGACGCATAATACGTTTGCGCGCCGCGACGACACGCTTGATTGCACCCAGCCGAGTCGGCGGCCGAGCGTCCAGCCGCGCGAGGCGCAATACTGCCGCACAGATGCGGATTTCTGCCAAAGCGGACTATGCGGTGCGGGCGATGGTCGAACTCGCTGCCGCGCCGGATGAGAAGCCGGTCAAGGCGGAGCGGATCGCCAACGCCCAGGACATCCCGCTCAACTTCCTGGAGAACATCCTCGGCGAGCTCCGTCACGCGGGGTTGGTTCGCTCGCATCGCGGCGCGGAGGGCGGGTTCCGTCTCTCCAGGGATGCTGCCCAGATCAGCGTCGCCGATGTGATCCGTGCGGTCGAAGGGCCGCTTGCGAGCGTTCGTGGCGCCCCGCCTGAGGAGTCGCAGTACAACGGCGCATCCGAGGCGCTGCTGCGGGTCTGGATCGCGGTTCGCGCCAACCTCCGCAAGGTCGTGGAGCAGGTGACCGTCGCGGATGTCGCCAGTGGCAAACTGCCACGGGCGGTCGACAAGCTCGCCGACGACCCTGACGTCTGGGTCACGCGCTGAGTCAGGGCCATAATCTGCAGCCATATGCCGGAGCCTGAATGGGAGACGGTCGAGTTGCAGGTGCGCGAGCGGGTCGCGTGGATCACGCTGAACCGTCCGGGAGCACTGAACGCCGTCACCCCCGACTCCGGTCGGGAGCTGGTAGCTGCCGTCGAGCGGGCGGCAACGGACTCGGAGGTTCGCGTGCTTGTGACCACGGGCGCGGGTCGGGGCTTCTGCTCGGGCGCCGACCTCAATGCCCCTGGCTGGCGCCGCGCCGACGGTGTCATCGACTTCCAAACACCGCTGCAGGAGATCTTTCATCCGCTCGTGCTGGCATTGCGCACGCTCGACAAGCCAGTGATCGCGGCCGTGAACGGCCCCGCAGTCGGCTTCGGCTGTTCACTGGCACTGGCGGCCGACATCGTCGTGGCGGCGGAATCGTCGTACTTTCTTGCGGCCTTCGCCAGTGTCGGGTTGACACTCGACGGTGGCGCGTCAGCGTTGTTGACGGGCCGCGTCGGACATGCGCGCGCCTGCGAGATGGCGCTGCTCGCCGAACGCGTGCTACCGGCGGAGGCGCTCAGCTGGGGCCTGGTGAATCGTGTCGCACCGGACACGGAGCTCGAACCGGTCGTGTCCTCGCTCGCAGCCGGGTTGGCCACCGGCGCTCCGGGCTCTTACGCCGCTACCAAGCGCTCGCTCAACGCCGCGATGTACCCGCGCCTGGTTGAGATCCTCGACCTCGAAGCCGTACTCCAACAGGAGCGCGCCGAATCAAGTGACTTCGCCGAGGGAGCCCGGGCCTTCGCGGACCGGCGGTCACCGCACTTCACCGGCGACTGAAGCAGACTGCTCGCATGAATCTCGCCCAGATCCTTACCGATGCCGCCCAGCGCGATCCCGAGCAGATCGCCGTCAGGCTCGACGATTTCGCCCTCAATTACGGATTGCTCGAGCAGGCGGCGATGAGGATCGCCGGCATGCTGGGCCAGCGCGGGGTCGAACCCGGGGACCGTGTCGCCCTGATGCTTCCGAACGTCCCCCATTTCATCGTTGCCTACTACGGGATCCTCCGGGCCGGCGCGATTGTCGTGCCGCTCAACGTGCTCAACAAACGCCGCGAGGTCGAGTACTACCTGCGCGATTCGGGGGCGCAGGTGCTGTTCGTGTGGCACGACTTCGCAAACGAGGCCGAGCCGGCGGCGGCTGCCACGGGCTGCGAGTCGATCTCGATCGTTCCCGGCGAGTTCGAACAGACGCTGTTCCAGACCGAGCCGGCGACGGACATGGCGGAGCGAGACTCCTCGGAAACCGCCGTACTGCTCTACACATCTGGAACCACAGGAATCCCTAAGGGCGCGGAGCTCACCCACGCCAATATGTCGAGCAACTGTCGGGCGACCCGAGACCTGTTCGCCATGGCCAGTGACACGATCATCCTTGGAGCATTACCGCTGTTTCACTCCTTCGGACAGACCTGCGGTATGAACACATCGATCGTCACCGGCGGGACCCTGTCCCTGCTGCCGCGATTCGATCCGGTCAAGGCGCTCGAGATCATCCAGCGCGACCAGGTCACGGTGTTTGAGGGCGTGCCGAGCATGTACGGGGCAATGCTCAATGTCGGTGATCGTGACCGCTACAACACCTCGACACTTGTCTGCTGCGGCTCCGGCGGCGCGGCGATGCCGATCGAGCTGATGCGCGGCTTCGAGCAGGCGTTCGGCTGCAAGGTGCTGGAGGGTTACGGCCTCTCCGAGACCTCACCGGTTGCCTCGTTCAACCACATCGATCGCGAGCGTAAGCCGGGATCGATCGGAACACCGATCGTTGGCGTCGAGATGAAGGTGGTCGACGACCTCGACGGTGATCTGCCGATCGGGGAGATCGGGGAGATCGTGATCCGCGGCGAGAACATCATGAAGGGCTACTGGCGGCAACCCGATGCGACCGCGGAGGCGATGCGCGGCGGCTGGTTCCACTCCGGCGACCTGGCCAGAGTGGACGCGGACGGTTACTTCTTCATCGTCGACCGCAAGAAGGACATGATCATCCGCAACGGCTTCAACGTCTATCCGCGCGAGGTCGAAGAGGTGCTCTACGAGCACCCGGCAGTCCGCGAGGCAGCGGTGGTCGGCATGCCACACGACGAGTTGGGCGAGGAGGTTGGGGCGGCGGTGTCGATCAAGGACGGCGCATCCGTTACGCCTGAGGAGCTGCGGGACTTCGTCAGGGAGAGGGTTGCCGCATTCAAGTATCCGCGCACGGTCTGGATCGTCGACGAGCTCCCAAAGGGCCCGACCGGCAAGATCCTCAAGCGTGAGATCAAGATCCCCCTGGAGGACAGTTGAGCACAGAATCCAACGATGAGGTCGTCCTGCGACCAGCCACCGAGGACGACGTCGACCTGATCTACTCGCTGATCGTCGCGCTGGCCGAGTACGAGCGAGCACCTGACCAGGTGGTCGGCACACCCGACCTCCTGCGCCGGTGGCTGTTCGGTCCGGTGCCCGCAGCCGAGACCGTGATCGCCGAGGTCGACGGCGAGCCCGCCGGGTTCGCGATGTTCCACCTGACTTTCTCAACGTGGCAATGCCGGCCCGGAATCTGGCTCGAGGACCTGTTCGTGCTGCCTGGGTTCCGTCGCCACGGGGTGGGCGGAAAACTGCTGAGCCACCTCGCAAGTGTCACGCTCGACCGCGGCTACACGCGACTCGCCTGGGCTGCGCTTGATTGGAACGAGCTGGCGTTGGGCTTCTATCGCAAGCTCGGGGCCGAGGTCCTCGACGAGTGGAAGATGCACCGGCTGAGCGGCGAGAGCCTGCGAGCGGTCGCCGAGTCTGCGACCGACTAGTCCGCCAGCGACATTCGAACATAGGCCCGCCAGGCGGCAGGCCCAAACCGGATAACTGACCAACCATGTGTCGATTGTCCTGATCGCTCCCGTAAATCAGCAGTTTCTATGACAATCGATGTCAAGCCCTCCGATTCTCTGATCTGAGCCTGGTTGACCAGCAGAGCCGAAATAGGGAGACCCCGCTTCCGCGGGGCCTCCCCTTAGCAGACCTATAAGCCGGATCTTGTCGAGAGCAGTCATCCATCTGAGCGGCCTACCCGGACCTTGGCGGGCAGCCTACGAACGGTCCTGCTCGGCCTTGCATCAGGTGGGGTTTACCTTGGCCGCCGCGTCACCGCGACGCCGGTGCGCTCTTACCGCACCATTTCACCCTTACCGGTCCGGGACGCTGCAGCGGCCCCAGACTTAGGCGGTGTCATTTCTGTGGCACTTTCCCGCGGGTTTCCCCGGGTCGGCGTTACCGACCACCTTGCCCTGTGATGTCCGGACTTTCCTCGAAGGCCCAATCACCTCCGCGACTGCTCAGCCTGCGATTGGCAGCATAGCGCCGCCCCACCGCCGCGCAAACCGCTGCACGCTCCCCCGCAATCACCGAGCCGGTGATCACATGCTGCGCATCAGGCCGACCACCCGGCCAAGCACGCTCACGTCCCTGACGAGAATCGGAGCCATCGTCTCGTTCTCAGGCTGAAGCCGGATGTGATCGCCCTCGCGATAGAAGCGCTTTACCGTCGCCTCCTCCTCAACCATCGCGACGATGATCTCTCCGTCTCGCGCCGTCTGCTGCGGGCGGACCACGACCAGGTCTCCGTCGAGGATGCCCGCGTTCTTCATCGACTGCCCGCGTACGCGCAGCAGATACTCGCCGCTGTCGCCCCCACATGCAGACGGCGTCTCGATGTACTCCTCGACGTTCTCCTCGGCGACGATCGGCTGACCCGCCGCCACCTGGCCCAGCAGTGGCAGCCCGGGCCGCACGGCATCCCGGACGGCGGCTCCGGCGCGCCCGAGCAGCTCCATCGCCCGCGGCTTGGTCGGGTCGCGCCTGAGCAGACCGAGCTTCTCGAGGTTCGCGAGATGCGCGTGCACAGTTGATGAGGACGCAAGCCCAACCGCCTTACCGATGTCACGCACCGTCGGTGGGTAGCCGTGCTGCTCCGAGTACCGCTTGATGAAGTCGAAGATCTCCTGCTGACGCTTGGTCAGGTCCATCAGCTGGCTCCTTGGTCGGCCTCTCCGCCCATTCTGGCGAACATGTGTTCGGAAGATACCCGGACGCCAGGACGGAAGCGACGCCTGGCTATACTGGCCGCCCCGAGCGCCCGTGGCGGAATTGGTAGACGCGCAAGGTT
>CAWJPB010000001.1:0-592775 GCA_963844665.1 uncultured Conexibacteraceae bacterium | reverse complement strand
TTCAGCGCGAAGCCGCCGAAAAAGTGGCGCGAGGCGTTCGAGCGCACCTCGGCACTGCTAAGTCACGGCACATGGCAGACGCTGCTGAGCCCACGTAAATCGTCGGTCCAGGTCTCCCCGGTTGAACCCGGCAACGAGGAGCGAGTGCGTCAGTTCTTGGAGGGGGTCGTACTTGAGGCCAACCGCACGCTCGTCGGCGAGGAGGAGTTGTTCCAGAAGCTATCCGCCGACGAGGAGGAGGCCTCGGCCGGGGAAGCGGATGAGGCCGACCGCGACCGCGAGCTGACCGAACACTTCCGCGCGTTCGAGCACGCCTCCCGATAGCGCCTCAGCAAGCAATCTTGCGCCAGGCCGCGGGAGTTGCCTCTTCTCCCGCGACCGCCTACACTCTCCCGGTCAGCCAATAGCCGTAGCCGTCCATCGGTTGGCGTCGCGCCACATACGCGGCGTCACGGGCGGGGTCCGTGAGAGCTCGACAGCCCTGCACAGGGGGCATCGCTTCCCTGTGCTATCTTTGCTGGTCCGCGCCCGTGCGGCCTCTCTTGGTCACGCGAGCGCCCTCTCCGTCTTCCCATCGGCCCGAGGAGTCGCCGTCTTGGCAACCGCTGAAGCCCCCCGGACGCGCCGGAGTTTTGCGCGCCTGAACCAGGTTCTCGAAGTCCCCAACCTCATTGATATCCAGCGCCGCTCATTCGAGTGGCTCACAGACCCTCAGGCCGGTGGCCTGCGCGAGACGATCGATGATGTCTCGCCGATCGAGGACTACACCGGCAACCTTGCCGTGCAGTTCGGCGAGTTCCAGTTCGACGAGCCGATCGCGAGCATCGAGCAGTGCCGCGAGAAGGATCTGACCTACGCGCGGCCGCTGACCGTCACTGTCGCGTTCATCAACCGCGAGACCGGCGAGATCCGCGAGCAGTCCGTGTTCATGGGCGACTTCCCGTGGATGACGGAGCGCGGGACATTCATCATCAACGGCACTGAGCGCGTCGTCGTGACGCAGCTCGTGCGTTCGCCGGGCGCCTACGTGATGGAGCCGAAGGACCGCGAGAAGCAGGTCTTCATCGCCAACCTGATGCCGGCTCGTGGCTCCTGGCTGGAGCTCGAGATCGACAAGAAGGGTCGCGTCTACGTCCGCATCGACCGCAAGCGCAAGCTGCCGGTCACCGTCCTGCTGCGCGCGATGGGATACGCGGCGGACGAGGAGATCCTGAACCTGTTCGACAACTCGCTCTACATCCGGCTCACGCTCGACGCGGACACCGAGGCCACTCGGACCGAGGAGGGCGCG
Organism: uncultured Conexibacteraceae bacterium; assembly: GCA_963844665.1. Taxonomy (GTDB): domain Bacteria; phylum Actinomycetota; class Thermoleophilia; order Solirubrobacterales; family Solirubrobacteraceae; genus Palsa-465. The sequence continues at coordinate 591,484 of CAWJPB010000001.1, read as the reverse complement.
CTGATCGAGCTGTTCAAGAAGCAGCGCCCGGGCGAGCCGCCGTCGGTCGACGCCGCGCGCTCGCTGCTGAACCAGCTGTTCTTCGATCCCAAGCGCTACGACCTCACCCGTGTCGGCCGTTACAAGCTGAACTCGCGCCTGGGTCTCGACATCGACCTCGAGACCCGCACGCTGACCCACGACGACATCGTCGCGCTGGTCAAGGAGCTCGTCAGCCTGCCGCGGCTGCTCGGCATGTCGGAGTCGCCTGACAACGAGGTCAAGGACTACGCCGCTGAGGCATCGGACATCCCGCGTGACCCGATCCTCGACCACCTCGACGAGTACGAGCACTTCGGCAACCGCCGCCTGCGCACGGTCGGCGAGCTGATCCAGGAGGCGTTCCGGATCGGTCTGTACCGCATGGAGCGCGTCGTGCGCGAGCGCCTCACCACTGAGGACTCGGACACGATCACGCCGCAGACGATCGTCAACATCCGTCCGGTCGTGGCGGCGCTCAAGGAGTTCTTCGGCTCCAGCCAGCTGTCGCAGTTCATGGACCAGACCAACTCGCTGTCTGGCCTGACCCACCGTCGCCGTCTGAACTCACTCGGCGCCGGTGGTCTGACGCGTGAGCGCGCGCCGATCGAGGTCCGCGACGTGCACCCGACCCACTACGGCCGCATGTGCCCGATCGAGACCCCTGAGGGTCCGAACATCGGCCTGATCGGCTCGCTGTCGGCGTTCGCGGAGATCTCCGAGTACGGGTTCGTGACGACCCCGTACCTGGTCGTCAAGAAGGGCGTTGTCACCGATGAGATCGTCCACATCGACGCGACCCAGGAAGAGGTTCTGAAGATCGCCCAGGCCAACGCCGAGGTCGACGCCAAGCGCAAGCTGCAGGGCACGGAGATCCTCTGCCGTACGCAGGCCGGTCAGTACGTGACGGTCGCGCCGGAGGAGGTCGACCTGATCGACATCTCGCCGCAGCAGATCTGGTCGGTGGCGACGGCGATGATCCCGTTCCTCGAGCACGACGACGCGAACCGCGCGCTGATGGGATCCAACATGCAGCGCCAGGCGGTGCCGCTGTTGGTGGCTGACGCGCCGCTGGTCGGAACCGGCATGGAGTACCGCGCCGCGATCGACACCGGCGATGTCGTGCTTGCTGAGAACGAGGGCGTCGTCTCCTACGTCGACGCCGAGAAGATCGTGATCGACAAGAAGGCCGGCGGCCAGGACGAGTATGAGCTGCACAAGTTCATGCGCTCCAACCAGGCCACGCTGATCCACCAGAAGCCGATCATCGACGTCGGCACCGAGGTCGTCGACGGCACCGTGCTGGCCGACGGTTCGGCCAGCGATCAGGGCGAGATGGCGCTCGGCAAGAACCTGATGGTCGCCTTCATGTCCTGGGAGGGTTACAACTTCGAGGACGCGATCATCCTGTCCAAGCGCCTCGTGCAGGACGACGAGCTCACCTCGATCCACATCGAGGAGTACGAGATCGACGCCCGCACGACCAAGCTCGGCGACGAGGAGATCACCCGCGACATCCCGAACCGCTCGGAGGAGTCGCTGCGCAACCTCGACGACCGCGGCATCGTCCGCATCGGTGCCGAGGTCCAGTCCGGCGACCTGCTCGTCGGCAAGGTCACGCCCAAGGGCGAGACCGAGCTGACCGCCGAGGAGAAGCTGATCCGCGCGATCTTCAAGGAGAAGGCGCGTGAGGTCCGCGACACCTCGCTCAAGGTTCCGCACGGTGAGGGCGGCGTCGTGATCGACGTCAAGACCTTCAGCCGCGACGACGGCGACGATCTGCCGCCCGGCGTCAACGACCTGGTGCGCGTGTTCGTGGCCAAGAAGCGCAAGATCTCGGAGGGCGACAAGCTCGCCGGCCGCCACGGCAACAAGGGCGTGATCTCGAAGATCGTCGACATGCAGGACATGCCGTTCCTCGAGGACGGCACCCCGGTCGACGTGATCCTCAACCCGCTCGGCGTGCCGAGCCGTATGAACCTGGGTCAGATCCTCGAGACGCACCTGGGCTGGGTCGCGCTCAACGGCTGGTATGACGGCGACAACGAGCGTGGCCAAGCGCGACGCGTCGTGCCGTTGCCCGCAACGGCGTCGATGGTGCCAATCCGAAGGTGTACGTCTCCACGCCGGTGTTCGACGGCGCCGCCGTCCAGGACGTCGACCGTGCGCTGGTGGAGTGGCAGAAGGAGCACGCCGCCAACGGTGGTCGCATCCGCATGGACGTCGACGAGAAGCGTCGCGAAGGCGAGCAGGCCTCGGGCAAGGTGCAGCTGTTCAACGGCCGCACCGGGCAGCCGTTCGCACAGCACGTGACCGTTGGCTGCATGTACATCCTCAAGCTCCACCACCTCGTGGACGACAAGATCCACGCGCGTTCGACTGGCCCCTACAGCCTCGTCACCCAGCAGCCGCTGGGTGGTAAGGCGCAGTTCGGCGGCCAGCGGTTCGGCGAGATGGAGGTCTGGGCGCTTGAGGCCTACGGTGCGGCCTACACGTTGCAGGAGATGCTGACGATCAAGTCCGACGACACAGTCGGGCGCGTCAAGGCATACGAGGCGATCGTCAAGGGCGAGAACATCGCCGAGCCGTCGATCCCCGAGTCGTTCAAGGTCCTGCTCAAGGAGATGCAGTCGCTGGCGCTTGACGTCAACGTCGTCTCTGAGGAGGGCGAGCGCGCTGAGATGCGCGAGGAGGACGATGATCTGCTGCGCGCCGCCGAGGAGCTCGGCATCGATCTCAGTGGTGTCCGAAGCAGCGGCGATGACGCCGCTGATGAGGTCATGGAGCATGAGGGCGAGACGCTCGAGGCATCAGCCGACGAGGTAGAGCAGGAGGATCCGAGCCTGGAGTCGGGCGAGGATTTGGAGGCTGAGGACTTCGCCTCAGTAAAGGACCCGATGCTCGACGCGGACATCGGACCCGGCGAAGCCGAGGGTGTTCTGGAAGAAGACGAGGCGTAAGGGGAACCCCGCATGATCGATATCAATAACTTCGACGCAATCGAGATCGGCCTCGCCTCCAGCAAGCAGATTCGCTCCTGGAGCTCAGGCGAGGTCACCAAGCCTGAAACCATCAACTACCGCACCCTGAAGCCGGAGAAGGACGGTCTCTTCTGCGAGCGCATCTTCGGTCCGACCAAGGACTGGGAGTGCTACTGCGGCAAGTACAAGCGTGTCCGTTACAAGGGCATCGTGTGCGAGCGCTGCGGGGTCGAGGTAACTCGCTCGAAGGTTCGCCGCGAGCGCATGGGCCACATCGACCTGGCCGCTCCGGTCAGCCACATCTGGTTCTTCAAGGGTGTTCCGAGTCGCATCGGCTACCTGCTCGACATGGCCCCCAAGGAGCTGGAGAAGGTTCTGTACTTCGCCGCTTCGATGGTGACCTGGGTCGACGACGAGGCGCGTGCGCGTGACCTCGAGACGCTGGAGGTCGAGGTCAACAAGCTGCTTGACAGCTACGCGGCTGAGAAGGAAGAGCGGATGCTCGAGCTCAAGGAGTCGCTCGAGCGTCGCGTCGCCTTCCTGGAGTCGGCCAAGACCCCCCGTGACTTCTCGGACGACGACCATCTGTGGGCCGACACGCTCGACGTGAACGTGGCGAAGCTGTCCGACGAGGAGCGCGAGAAGCTGCTCAAGGACGTGCGCAAGAGCATGCAGGCCGACATCGACGACACCGAGGCCTACATGGAGGACGCCGCTGAGCGGATCCGCCAGGTCTGGGACCTGTTCAAGTCGATGAAGCCCAAGGATGTCGTCAACGACGAGACCCTGTTCCGCGAGCTCAAGGACCGCTTCGGTTCGCCGTTCGGCTTTGGCGAGTACTTCCGCGGTGGTATGGGCGCCGAGGCCGTCCGCGATCTGCTTCAGCAGGTCGACCTTGAGGCCGAGTCCGAGGATCTGCAGGATCAGGTCAAGACCGCCAAGGGTCAGAAGCAGGCCCGCGCCGTCAAGCGGCTGAAGGTCGTGACCGCGTTCCTGAACTCCGGCAACAAGCCGGAGATGATGGTCCTCGAGGCCGTTCCGGTGATCCCGCCGGAGCTGCGTCCGATGGTCCAGCTCGACGGTGGCCGCTTCGCGACCTCCGACCTCAACGACCTCTACCGCCGTGTGATCAACCGCAACAACCGCCTCAAGCGGCTGTTGGACCTCGGCGCGCCGGAGATCATCGTCAACAACGAGAAGCGCATGCTGCAGGAGGCCGTCGACGCACTGTTCGACAACGGCCGCCGCGGCCGGCCGGTGACTGGCCCGGGCAACCGCCCGCTGAAGTCGCTGTCCGACATGCTCAAGGGCAAGCAGGGCCGCTTCCGTCAGAACCTGCTGGGCAAGCGCGTCGACTACTCGGGCCGCTCGGTGATCGTGTCGGGCCCGTGGCTGAAGCTGCACCAGTGTGGTCTGCCGAAGCTGATGGCGCTCGAGCTGTTCAAGCCGTTCATCATGGCCCGCCTGGTCGAGCGCAAGTCCGCGCAGAACATCAAGGCGGCAAAGAAGATGGTCGACTCGATGATCCCGGAGGTCTGGGACGTGCTCGAGGAGGTCATCCACGAGCATCCGGTGCTGCTCAACCGCGCGCCGACGCTCCACCGTCTGGGTATCCAGGCGTTCGAGCCGGTGCTGGTCGAGGGCAAGGCGATCCAGGTCCACCCGCTGGTCTGTCACGCGTTCAACGCGGACTTCGACGGCGACCAGATGGCCGTGCACCTGCCGCTGTCAGCAGAGGCCCAGGCCGAGGCCCGGATTCTGATGCTCAGCGCCAACAACATCCTCAGCCCGGCGCACGGTGCGCCGCTGGCCGTCCCGGCTCAGGACATGGTGCTCGGCGCCTATTACCTGACCTACGGCCCCGATGGCAACGAGTTGGCGAAGATCGACCCGTCCAAGCATCAGCCGCGCCCGCACGTGTTCCGCACCGCCCAGGAGGCGGAGTGGTCATATGAGCACGGCGTCGTGGGCCTGCATGACATCGCCGAGTACCGCTCGCATGATTCAGACCGCGGGCACCTGCTGACGACCGTCGGGCGGATCATCTACAACGACAAGATCGAGCGTGCGGTAGAGGTCGCGATGGGCGACAACTTCGACGCCAGCAAGTATGAGTTCGTGAACCGTTCGATGAAGAAGAAGGACACGACCAAGCTGGTCGACGACCTGGTGCAGAGCTATGGGGCCGCGTCGATCTCACAGGTGCTGGACGCGTTCAAGGACATCGGTTTCCACTACGCCACCCAGGCCGGTGTGACCGTTTCCAAGAACGACGTGCAGACGCCGCCTTCAAAGCCGGAGATCCTGGCTCGATACGACGCGCGTCTGGCCGAGATCGACCAGCAGTACTACAACGGCGAGATGGATCAGGAGGAGCGCCACGAGGCTGTCACCGGCCTCTGGAACGAGGCAACCGACGAGGTCGCGAAGGCGATGGTCGACCACCTCGACGAGCTCAACCCGATCTTCATGATGGCCAACTCGGGTGCCCGTGGTTCGTTCCAGCAGATCCGTCAGCTGGCCGGCATGCGTGGCCTGATGGCCAACCCGAAGGGCGAGATCATCGAGCGCCCGATCAAGTCCAACTTCATGGAAGGCCTGGACGTGCTCGAGTACTTCATCTCGACCCACGGTGCCCGCAAGGGTCTCGCCGACACGGCGTTGCGTACGGCCGACTCGGGCTACCTGACGCGGCGTCTGGTCGACGTCGCTCAGGACGTGATCATCCGCCAGGAGGACTGCGGTACCACGGAGCACATCTATTCGCCGGTCTTCAAGACGGAGATCAACCCGGAGACCCGTGGTCTGCGCCCGACCAACGAGCCCAACGACAACCTCGTCGGACGGATCGCGGCCGAGCAGATCACGACCAAGCGCGGCCGTGTGATCGTCGAGAAGGGTGTCGAGATCGATCGTGCCGAGCTGGTCGAGCTGGTCGATGCGTTCACCGCTGACATGGAGAAGGGCGAGGTCGTCCGCGTCCCGGTCCGCTCCGTGCTCAAGTGCGAGGCCCCGACCGGCGTCTGCCAGGCGTGTTACGGCCGCTCGATGGCGACCGGCAAGACCGCTCAGATCGGGGACGCCGTCGGCATCGTCGCGGCGCAATCGATCGGCGAGCCGGGCACGCAGCTGACGATGCGTACGTTCCACACCGGCGGCGTCGCCGGCGCGGACATCACGCACGGCCTGCCGCGTGTCGTCGAGCTGTTCGAGGCGCGCAAGCCCAAGGGCCTGGCGAAGATCGCCGAGGTCTCGGGCACGGTCAGCCTCGAGGCCGCGGACAAGGCGGTCACGGTTGTGATCACCGACTCGGCCGGCGAGGAGCATCGCCACTCGTTCCCGCGGCGCACGCTGCTGTATGTGCGCGACGGTGAGCACGTGGAGCTCGGCAAGCCGCTCAACGAGGGCTCCCTGTACCCGCATGAGATCCTCGCCCACGGTGGCAAGACGCCGGAGCAGCGGCGGACCGAGACCGAGCTGTACCTCGTTCATGAGGTCCAGGAGGTCTACAAGTCGCAGGGCGTGGACATCAACGACAAGCACATCGAACTGATCGTGCGCCAGATGATGAAGAAGGTGCGGGTCGACCAGAAGGGCGACACCGACCTGCTGCCCGGCCAGTTCGTCGACCGTCACGAGTTCGCGCGGATCAACGGCAAGGTCGCAGACGACGGCGGTGAGACGGCTCAGGCAGAGGAGATCATCCTCGGTATCACCAAGGCCTCGCTGAACACCGACTCGTTCCTGTCGGCGGCCTCCTTCCAGGAGACCACAAAGGTGCTGACCGATGCTGCCCTCGAGGGCAAGATCGACCGCCTGAACGGTCTCAAGGAGAACGTCATCATCGGCAAGCTGATCCCGGCGGCGACGGGCCTCAAGCGCTATCGGCGCATTGAGATCGAGCCCGCCGAGCCGCTGCCGCGTGGCATCGACGAGGTCGGACTGCTCGACCATGACGACCTGGCGGCCGAGCTCGGCCTGTCCGACAGTGATGCGCTGGGTGGCTTCGGTGGCCTTCAGGCCGATCTCTCCGACCTGGAGGAGATCGGCAACGTCGACTCCTCATTCGGGTTCGCGGATGAGTTCGCCGACCTCGGTCTGCCGACCGAGGAGAGCAGCGGCAACGGCAATCCTGACCTGAGCTAGGAGAACTCCCAGCTCCAGAGCGTCTGCACCCGGGCGGCCCACTTGCTTGTTGGGCCGCCCGGCCAGGCCGCTGTCGCCAGCGGCACTCGACGCTTGTACCGCCTTGACGGTACAAATCTGTACCCGGTAGGCGGTACCATCCGGATGTGACCGCGCTCAACCCGTTTGTCTGGGACCGCCCGCTGGACGATCCGTCGAAGATCGTCGGGATGGAGGCGTTCGCCAATCAGGTTGCGTTGACACTCAAGGGCCAGACCAACGTGGCTCTGTTCGGGCCGCGCGACACCGGCAAGACGACCTTCACCAACCAGCTGGCCCTGGAGCTGGCCAGATCACACGGTCCCGATGCGCCGCCGTTTGACGTCGTCAGGGTGAACCTCCAGCGGGTCGTGAGCATCCCGGGGTTCATCGGATGCGTCCACGACGCAATGACCACTCACCCGAGCAAGCGCCTGCGACGAGCCGCCGCCCGGCAGATCAGCGCTCTTGAGAAGGAGATCGGTTTCGACATCAAGGTGATCAAGGGCCTGGTCCGGAGCGCGGCGAGTGCGCCGGCGCCCGACGCTGAGATGCTCCACGCCCAGCTCGTGGCGCTGCGTTCGCTCTCAGATCATCTGGTGGTCATCTTCGATGAGTTCCAGCGGCTGCGGCACTGTCCCGGCGATCCGCTGGCCGTGATCCGCTCGGCGCTGATGAGTTCGGGCTCCAACCACGTTTCGCTGCTGTTCACCGGCTCGATCCGCAACGCCCTGCAGATGATGCTCGAGAGCTCCGAGCAGCCGATCTTCGGAGAGGCGGCGACGATGCAGCTGCCGGCGATCAGCGCTCCGGACTTCCTCGAGTACCTGGATTTCCAGTTCGAGGCGACCGGCAAGCCGGCCGACGACGCGGCACTCAATCACCTGCTCAACCTCACCCAGGCTCACCCACGCAGCACGCAACAGCTCGCCTGGGAGTGTTGGATGGACACGCCGGCCGGGTCTCCCGTCACGATCGGGACGGTGATCGCGGCGCACGACCGGCTCGTCCAGACGATCGAGCGTTCAGAGTTCTCAGCTGTGCTCAACGTGCTGATGAGCGGCGATGAGGGCGAGATCAATGAGGTCAGGGCGCTCCAGCTCCTGGCCGATTGCGGCGGAGACAACGTCACCAGTCGGCCCGCCGTCGTGCGCTACGGCTTCTCGAGCCACTCGCGCGTGCGTCCTGCGCTCGATCGCCTGCGCCGCCGCGGCCTCGTGGACCAGCGCGGCAACAGCTGGTACATCGTCGACCCGCTGTTCGGCGAGTGGCTGCGTCGGGCCTCACCGCTGGTCGATCGTCCGCTCCTGCCCGAGGCGCCGCTCGAGTGATGTACCGGCAAGGTGGTACAGCTTTGGACCGCCAGGACGGTCCAGACGCGACGACCCATGCGGGGCGGATGGCGAGGCTGCGCGCCCGAGCCGAGCCGCTCTTGCGCCCGAGTCCCGGGCTGGTGATCCTGGTCGCGGCGATCTTCGCAGTCGACCAGTACCTCTTTCAGGCATTGGGCAGCCAAATCGGCTTCCGCGGCGTCTTTGATGAGACCGACCATCAGCTCACGACGCTGCTGCTGGTGTGGGCATTCTTCCCCCGCTTCGGCTGGCGCGCGCTGATACCGGCGCTGCTGGCCTCGTCACTGATCGACCTCGACCACGTCCCCGCCCAGCTTGGCTACTACTGGTTCACCGACGGCACGAGCCGGCCCTACACACACTCACTGACGACCGTCGCCGTGCTTCTGCTGCTCGCTCTGCTCTGGTGCCGGCACCGCACCCTGGTGCTGTGCATCGCGCTGGGTGTCTGCAGCCACCTGTGGCGGGACCTGGCGGAGCCGGCGGGGTCCGCCGTGTCGCTGTTCTGGCCTGTCACCGATGAGGGGATTCACCTCGACCCGGTCTTCTACCTGACCAGCGTCGGAGTATTCGCCACGGTCGCGTTCGTTCGCTCCAGCCGGCGCGCGGGTGTCCCGATCCGACGGCGGGCAGTGTTCCCTGGCCGCGAGTGACTCAGTGGCCGTGGCGGCTGAACACGCGCGCCGCCGTGCCGAGCAGAATGTCGAGGTCAGCCCAGACGCTCCAGTTCGACGCGTACATGTAGTCGAGCTTCGCCAGCTCTGGCAGCGTGGCGTTCATCGGGCCGCGCAGCTGCCATGGCCCCGTCATCCCGGGAGTCAACCGCGAACGGTGACGGTCATAACCCAGCAACTGCGAATCCTCGGCCTCGATCAGAGGCCGCGGCCCCACCAGGCTCATGTCGCCCTTCAGCACGTTGATCAGCTGCGGAAGCTCGTCGATGTACGTCCGGCGCATTAACCTGCCGACCCTGGTGACGCGCGGGTCATCGGTGATCTTGAACAGACCGCTCGTCTCGTTCTGTCCATCGAGTCCCGCTTTCATCCCGTCGGCTCCGTCCACCATCGAGCGAAACTTGTAGATCGTGAACGGACGGCCGCCTCGGCCGATCCGCTTCTGCCGGAACAGAACCGGCCCTGGGCTGTCGAGCTTGATTGCGACCGCGGTTACGGCCATCAGCGGGAGCGCCAGGATCAGCGTCAGCAATCCCATGACCACATCGAACGCACCCTTCAGCGCATCGGATGATCGAGACAGCCCGAACCTCGGAATCCCGAGCAGGATCATGCTGTCGAACTCATCCACGGTCGTCGCGGCGCCAATCGACCGTCATCACCGTTGGCATCAGGCTGACGCGGACACCGAGCCATTTCGAGCTCTGAATCAGCTTCAGGCTGCCGGGCTCACCCCAACCCGAATGGGGCACAACGACGATGCGCTCGACATCGAGTCGCTCGACCAGCTCGTGCACTCCAGCCACAGAGCAGTCGACGTCATCGTCGGAGACGATGCCGATCAGTTCGAGGCCCGGAACATCCGCCAGGTGCCGCTCCAGGCGAGCGCACTGCCCGGGGGCGCCGACTATCAGACAGCGCTCGTCGGTGGTCAGGTTGCTCGCGATTTTTCGTGCCAGCGCACGTGCCGGCAGCGAGACCGCGAACAGCGTTCCGACCATGAGCGCGAACACCCGGATCCCGTGCTTTGACGGGTCGTCGGTGAGGCTCCACCAGACCACGTACAAGGCGATCGCGGTCAGAGCGTTCGCACGTAGGAGCGCTCTCCACTCTTGGAGGGTGGACTTACGAATGACCATGTCGTCGCGGTCGTACAGCCCCTGGATCTTCGAAATCACGATCGCTGCGAACGGAACCAGCAGGAACAGCCATTGGATCGGCTCACCCCAGACGGCCGCGATGATCAGGCTGGTGGCGAGCGCGGACGCTCCGTCTGCGATCCCAAGCGCGCGCCGGTAGGCCTGCTCCCGCTTGAGCGACATCTCGACCGCGTGCAGTGGCTCGATGTAAGCGTCGTCGCCAATTTCCCGAGTCGCCGCATAGCGCCGATGCGCCCAGCCGCGATCTGCACCTGGAGCTGACCAGGGCGACTCAGCCGCTCGCCTGAGACGGGCACGTTTGGCTTCTATGGCGTCGAGCCCGGTCAGGCCCGACGTATCTTCAACCCCAACTTGCTTTGCCACGCGTCAATGCTCTCGATGCAGACTTGTGTCTTTCCTGTGGCCTGCGCCCCGGTTCTGGGCCCCCAATGCCGGCAGCAGGAATCCTCAAATATACGCAGGCTTAATGCAGAGTCAAGGTAGCCGAAACGTCGATAGCGTGAGGAGACGGATCTGGACGTTCGTTGGCATGGGCGTAGGTCGACCAGAGGGTGGACCGCACCCGGGTCATCGTCCAGTGGGCCGGTGTGGTCGGCTGCTTCAGTTCGAGCTCAGCCAAGATGAACAGAAGTGCGTGGGATGCCGACTGGCTCAGCACCGGATGTGGGTTCTCCGAATAAGATCGTCGCAAGTCAACACCCCATCCTGATGCGTTAGTTGTCGGCGTAGAACACAGAAGGCTGGAGCGGCTGCCCACTCACAGGCCGCGTCGCTCGCCGCAAAACGCGTCCCTGTCAGGTCCGATACCTGATGACACGAGCAGGGTTGCCGCCTACGATTGCGAACGGCGGAACATCGTGGGTCACAACTGATCCCGCGCCGACGATGCTGCCGGTGCCTATGCGGATACCTGTCAGGACGGTTACGTTGACTCCGATCCAGACGTCGTCTTCGACGACCGAACAAGAGGTCGGCATGTAACCCTGCTCAATCATCGGGATGTCGGTTCGAGCAAAGGCATGATTTTCACCGAGAAAAGTGCAATGTGGACCCATCATCACGTTGCGGCCAATCATGACGTCGCCATGAAGCGAGGCATTTACCCCGATGCTCGAGTTATCGCCGACGTCAATGCACCGGCCACTGTTGAAAGAGGCACCGTGCTCGACATTGACGTTTACGCCACAACTGTTGAACATGCGCCGGCACAATTCGTACCGCACACGCTTGGCACCCACAGAGTATGGGCGAACCGAGTAAGGCATGTACCGGGCAAAGCCGTAATAGAGGGCGTAGCAGCTAAGAAACATGAACTCTGATAGCGGGTCGTGCGACCGGGGCTCGGCGAGAGTGAGGTGATGGGTGCCACTGACGTCGTGTCTCTTGGTACGTCCTCGACTCATCGGCTACGGTGGCCCAGATGTTTGCCTATGGCTCTCCGGGCGGCGACAAACAAGGGCTTCTCACTTAGCCCCCGCGTGGGCAAGCTGTATCGCCGCCTCGCTCTCGTCTGCGTCCTGCCGGGGGAGCCTGAGCATTGGGCACGCGTTGTCATCGTTTTATCGAGCTCAGCCCTGACCGCGTGCAACAAGCCCGAATTGACCATGGGACGACTCCCACGGAGTTCGATCGCGCTGGCTACCAGCGTCGCAATATCGGAGACGTCCCACGCGACCAAGACCGCTCCGGTTGGCTCGAGGGCTTGGCACAGCTCACGTTGGTGATCATCGACGGTCTCCCTGAACCTCAAGAGTCGCGGAACCACGACTGGGATGTGGCCACGCTGTCGGGCGGCGATAATAGTGCCCGCGCCAGCGTGACTGACCACAGCATCGGCTGCCCCCATCCGCCGGTTCATATCATCGAACGTCAGCCATGGAGCGCCCGTTGACCGAACCGACGCCGGCATCAGCCCTGGCCCGTGTTGCACGACTAACTCGTACCCGGCCAAGCTATCAAGGGCGTCGAGCAAACGCTGAAAGCAGAAGGTGGGGTGACTCCCGACGGTTACGAAGATCACAGTAGTGCCCCTGCACAGCGCATCCGCCTCCTCTTGGCGGCCTGCGGCCACTGTACGAAGAATGCGTCACTGAGGTGATAGACCAGCCGCCCAGAAAGCGACGGTCCGTTGACCCGAGTCACGCTCTCCACGTACACCAACCTACAGCCAAAGAGCTTTCCGACTACGAAAAAGGGGACCGCCAGCGCCGCGCCGGTTGAGAGGATAGTGTGCGGCCGCTGCCTTTGAATCAGGCGCAATGCCACGATCGTGTTGCGCACTAGATTAATGAGGCTCCTATTTGTCGGGCCGAAGCAGTAGGTGCTCGTAGCGCCGCTGAGGTAGGACTCGGTGTCGGCGGCTCGTAGTGTTGCCCAGGTCACGACGTGTTCACTCCACGCTGACTCTAGTGCGAGCATTTGCGCGAAGTGGCCGCCTGGCGAGCAGACGAGCAACACTCGACGTTGTTCGAGTGTGGAGGTCATGTCGCGTCCGAGAGCGTTCGCCACGTGAGTCCCCGGCTCCTGCCAGCTTCGATGATGTCAGGCAGCGCGAGGGCAGTTGGCTGGGCGTTGCGGCGTTTGCCAAAATCGGCTGCGTCGTGCAGAAGCAAGATGGTTCCAGGGCCAAGCCGTCGAGTCGCCTCAGACACGACTGCGTCGGTGCTGATCGCTTCCCAATCAAACCCCGTTGCCGACCAATAGGCGATAGCGAGTGAGAGGTCGTGGCATGCCTCTTCTGCAGCGGTTGACATCCGACCGAATGGCGGTCGAAACCATTTTGGGTAACGGCCGGTGATGCGTTCGACGGCGGCAATGCCAGCTGCGAGTTCCCGTCGGACCTCCTCGGCGGACAGCTGGTCATAGCGAACGTGACCGTTACCGTGTAGGCCTATCTCGTGCCCACCGTCTGCAATCGCGCGGGAGATCTCAGGATGGCGGGTGACTTGCTGGCCCAGCACGAAGAACGTCGCGGTCGTCGAGCATCGGGAAAGCTCACGGAGGACGGCCGGAGTCGCGTCAGGACTTGGACCATCGTCGAATGTGAGAACGGCTTGCAAGCCATCTACGGTTGTAATGCCTGGAAAGCTCCGCCAGCGCTTGGCTTGCCCGGGATGCAACCGAGCAGCAGCCCGACGTACAGCCAGGGGGCTAACGGATCGAAGGAACGCGTGCGGACGCAGGCCAGTCATGCACTGATCGCTGATTGGTCGAAGTTGGCTACCCAGGACGGGCGACCATCGCAGCGTATGCGCACCACACGATGATCGAGCGAAACACTCAACGTCGGCATGCGCTCCGCAGGCGAGAGCAACGCCACAATTGCCACTGAGCCACGGAATTGAGTTTGCCATGAGAAGCGCCAGGCGGGCTCCATGCTCTCGAGCCGGCTCGACCACCAGCCAGCAAACGGTGTGAGTTGCCCGCGCGCCCGCTGACTGAGTCCCTCCTGGGTAGAGCCGATAGAGATGCCTAGTCGGATATCACCTCGGGCCGAACAAGCGGCGAGGGCGGCTGTGCGTGACCCTGAACTCGGACAGAGTTCGAGGTCCAATGAAGGATCGAGCGGCCAATGCTGTACGGCTAAGTGAGGGGCGTGGCCAGCCGAAAGCAGGTCCACAACAAGCAGGGAGTCGTCAGTAAGAAGCTGGACTGCGCGTTCATGACGAACATTGTCGGGGAGGCGCTCGTAGCCGCTGTGCGACGCAAAAGCCGTTCCACTCTCGAGGTCAAGCCGCACTAGGGCGGCATCCGCGTGCGTCGTCCACAGGAAGGGGCCACCGATATCTGATTGATTGACGTTGTCGACCTCTACCGTCGCATGGAATGCTGTGCCCCGAAACGCCGAGCGAGCAGTGTCGTCGCGCCAATAGCTGCCAACTCCAGGGTCTGTGACCAGCTGCCGGCCACCGTGCGTATATGTGACCGCGAGAGCATCGGAATGACCGTGAGCTGCCAAACTGAGGTAGCCAAGAGGTCCCACGTCTAGCGTTGCCCGCACAGTGTGAGAGCGAAGCACGACGAGTCCTCCATACTCGAAGGCAATACTTTCCGGGTCTCTTGCCGTTGCTACTGCCGTGCTGCGACTCAAACCGGCGGAACCAAACAACCAGCACGCGGCAGGGTCCGGCCAGCGGGAGGCCGCCTTCGCCTCACTCGAGGTCACACAAGCTGCGATCGTTGCGGCGACGGCTCGCGCATCACGCAACTCCGCGGACGCCAAACGAAAGGCAAGAGCGTCGTCAGTATCACCATAGGTGAGGGGCGGCTCAGACGTGCCAAATTTGGCCCCAAATACAACGGCCCGCGGCCTCGAGACGGTCGAGAATCGAAGCCGGGACGGCGTGCCCACGGACGCGCAGCATCGCGACGGAGAGGAGAAGTAGGTCGAGGACGTAAAGGTGATAAGTAAACGCCTGCTCGGCGCCAAAGCCATCGTCAAGTACTTGGAGCTCCGCCTCCGATGTCAAAGCAGACGGCACCCAAGTCGACCATGTTTTAGCGTCCGGAATCTCCGGACTGAGCAGAGAAATCGCGAGAAGCCCAACCAGTTCTCCGATCCGGTGATTGTTAGCCGAGCTGTGCGATGATGGATCGCGTTCGATCCATCGTCCGTGCTGCCACAGCATCCCGCGGAGTTGCTCGGCTTCAGCTGCTGAGATGACTGAGCTTCCTCGGAGTAAGTCGTAGACCATCGCCAGGGAAGCAGCCCTGATCCCGGCCTCATATCCGTTCACCCATGCTATGCCGATGCCGGGCGGATTTTGGTCTCGCCAGCGAAGAGCTTCATCGATGGCAAAGCGTGCGTAGCGATTCTCGTCCGTCAGCAACCAGGCTTGGATCAGCAAGACAAGGTTCTGACATCTATTGAGTTCCCAGATCCATTTAGGGTCTCCGCCGCCGATGTGTCGGTAGTCGAGCCGCTTACCATCGATCGCCGGCCAACGAAACTCGGCGAGCGGGTCATAACCGAAATCCTTCTCTGGGCCTAGATCGACCTCGGGATAGCCGAAGAACTGAACCCGCCCGGCCATCCACCGGTCGGCAGCACTCACTAACCCCTCAGGCTCGGTGGGCACGGTCTCAACTAGCAATGCCCCAGCTTCTCTGGTGACGAAGCCAAGCGGCTGCCCGGGAGGTTTGAACAGGAGTGCGCCTGAGGGCGACCATACGCGCCGCCGCACTGACGGTGCATAGCGAAAGACGGCGTCGTCAACACGGTGACGCCAAGTTCGTCGGACTCGAGCCGCTGCCTCAGCTAACGACATCGCCTGCAAACGTCGGTAGAGCCAGACGCTCTTCCGACTCGAAAGCTGTCGAATCACTCGCTCCTGACTAAGCCCATCTCACCCTACGAGGCACGAACAAGCGCCCGCAGTTGCTCTCGGCACAAATTACCAGATCATTGTAGAAGGCCTTACACTGAGCCCGAATGACCCCGGCTCAGGCGAACGTTGGGCGCTTAGTCTATGTGATCTCGCGTTATCCGGCCATGTCGCACGCGTTCATATCTCGTGAGCTGGACGAATTACGCACGCTCGGCGCGGAAATTGATGTCGTGTCGTTGCGGTCAAGTCGGCCCATCGACCTTCTGACGCCGGACGATCGGCGCGACCGTGAGCGTGTGCTCACGCTAAGGGCTGTCAGTTTCCGGAAAGTGTGTTTGTCTCACCTATCGGCGCTGGGTGCGAGCACGCGCCGTTACGTCGGCACCGGTTGGTTTGCATTCTCTGGCGGAATTGGACTCGCCGACCGACTCAAACGGCTCGGACATTTTCACCTGGCCGTCCTGCTGTGGCACCATGCCCGCTCTCGCGGTTGCGGTCATCTGCACGCCCACTTCGAACGGCCAGCTGCGGACATCGCGATGTTGGCGGCACGGCTAGGTGGCGAACCCGAGGCTGGACGTGGAGCTTCACCGCGCACAATCCACAGCGGTATACGGCGGACGTGCGCGGACTCAGGAGGAAGATCGAGTGTGCATCATTCACTGTTTGCGTGAGTCATTTCGGGCGCGCACAGCTGATGCAGACTAGTCGCGCCTGCATACTGGTCGAAGCTGCACGTCATCCCTATGGGGGTCGATTCGCGTTGGTTCACACCGCGTCGGGCTCCAGTCCGCGCGGGTGCCGCAGAGAATATTCTCACTGTAGGACGTCTGGTTCCGCAGAAAGGCCAGGCGATCTTTGTTCAAGCCATCGCCGAGTTGAGATCTGAGCATCCGTTGATCCACCTGGATATCGTTCGGGGAGGGTCCAGAGCGGCACATGCTTGAGTCATTAGTGGGGAGGCTTGGGATGGGCGACTGCGTGTCACTGGTTGGTCCGTCGGACAGGACGAACTGCCTACGTGGTACTGAGTCGGCTGATGTGTTCTGCCTGCCCAGCTTCACGGAGGGGGTTCCGGTCGTTCTTATGGAGGCGATGGCGATGGAGCTGCCAGTCGTTGCGACGAACATCATGGGTGTCCCGGAGTTGGTTGCAACGGTGCGAGCGGCTTGCTCGTTCCGCCAGGAAGCCCGGATCATTTGGCTACGGGCTCTCGAGGATTTGCTCGTCGCGTCGCCTGACCGGCGCGCCGAGATGGGAGCAGCCGGACGTGCTCGCGTTGCTGAAGGTTTCCGTGCGGAGCGTTCGGCTGCGCTGCTCTTCGAGCGATTTCGGGAAGTGAAGGCGCCGCGATGAGGAGCGCAGCGAGCGTGAAGATCTTCCCCGGGGCGGCTACACCCGGATCGCAGGCCAGGTCGGGTGCGACAGGGGCTGCCTCGAAGTGGAGGCGTGGGTATTAAGCGGTCAAGAACGGACTGCTTGGCTCACTGATATGACAACGATGGGCTGATTAATCGACGATTCTTGGGGCAGCTTTCACGCAGCCCCGGCGACTTGCCGCAACGGGACAATATTACCTGCTAGAAGCCCCGCACCGCCGCTAGATATGCAAGAGCCACAGCTAAAAATGCAGCCACAATCCAGCCCAAGACGGTAACGCAGGTCCTGCTCGCGAGGCCACTAATTCTGATTGTCCGTGTCGCGCTTTTGGGAGTCGGGATTGCGTTGGGGGCTCTGAGACAGCCCAAGTATCAAGCGCTCGATCATGCAGAGCTCCAAATCAACTCAAGTGATCCTGCCGCGTTGGGAGGGATCGCAGAGCAGACGCCGACGGAGGCTGCGGGCCTGACTCGAGCGGTGAGCGCGGATGCGGTGGTCGGGACCAGTAGCTCGGGCGATGGGCATGAGCTACTTGGCCGTTGTAAACGCAGTGACTGTTACGCCGATTCCAACGAGTGGCGACATAACGCTCGCTGCTACGGCGTCGAGCGCGGCTCGGGCGACGCGGCTGGTGAACCTTGTCTCAGAGCATCTGCGGGCGTTCGTTGAAGATCAAGCGAACGTCGGACCCGCCGGTGAGATCTGGGGCAGTATCAAGATGCGCTTGCCAGGCTTGAGCGCTTGCGCAGCGACGGCGGCAGTGATGCCGCGGTTGAGGAGACAGAGACCCTCGCGGTCGCCTCATTGAAGCAGGCCTACCAGAACGGTACTCGCCGGCCTGTAACCCGCCTGATCGGATTTTAACACCGCGACGACCGCAAAGAGCGATCGCGTGCCCAAGATTGAGCTGCTGGCGCTTGCTGGCCTTACTGGAGGCGTTGCTTTGGGCATTTGCCTGGCTTGGCTCATTGCTACCCAAAACGAGCGCCGGCGGCGCAACGGCGCGTGACACAGGGAACTGAGCGCACGGGCGCCTTTGCGCTGCGGGCAGTAGTCGCTTTCGCGTCCGGTGGCGTTGTCCTTTGTCTCGGACTGGCGGTCACTCAACAGCCAACGGCCCTCAGAACTGTTCGAGGCCCTTGTGGCCGCCGGGGTTGCCGCGCTCATCGCCACGATAGGCTGGCGGCTTCCCCCTGCTTACTTCCTGTCTGCCGGCATTTTTCGTCCGTCTTTTCCGGGAACTGGACATACATTGGACTGCCTGCGCGGCTCCGCCTGGATCGGAATCTCTGGAGGGTGTTGGCATTGTGATGGTGCTGGTCGGATCACCGGCGGTTGAGGGACGCCGACTGCGGTTCGGCGCGGTGCACTACGCGATGGCGGCGTTGTCGCCATACGTTCTGCTGAACAGCCTCGCTACATCTGGCACCCTCGCCGCGGTGTTCCAATTGTCGGACGGCCTTGGACTCTTTCCATTTTTGATGTTTCTGGTGGCTCCAGTTGCCTTCGGAACTCGGCACGAGCGCCGGATACTTTTGATTATCCTGCTTGGCCTCGGTGCCTATCTGGGCTTCACAGCGTTCGTGGAGGCGCTTGGTGTCAACCGGCTTGTGTTTCCGCGGTACATTTTGGACCCTCTTGTTGGTGACCCAGCTACGGAGGGCCGGGTACGAGGACACCTCTGCCGCTGCCGATGCAAAACGGCTTTGGCCTCTACGCCTGTGCGGTAGCGGCTGCACTGGTGCTAGCGACCGGGCCCCGCAAAGATACCCATGCCCGCCTTTGTCATAGGAGTGCTTTGCGTTTTCGGAACCCTGCTCACCGAGCAACGCTGAATTTGGATCGCGACGGTCCTGGCGTCCGCAGTTACTTTCGTCACTGTGCGTCGGCTTCGCGTCTGGCTGCTCCAGCGCTCGTCACCGGTACAGCGATTGTAGGAATCGCGTTTGCGGCGATTCCCGGCGTCCGCGCGGACGTTCAGATGCGCGCATCCGCCTCAGAGCCGGTATGGGAGCGCCTCAACCTCAATACCGCGGCAAAGAACATTATTCTTGCGAAGCCGCTTTTCGGAGTTGGCTGGGGCCAATTCGCGGCCGCTCGCAGCCGTATTTTCGCGAAAGTGATAGCTTCCCTTTGGTGTATACGACGGTCGTGCACAACGTCTACTTAGGCATCGGTGCGGAGCTCGGACTGGTCGGGCTGGTCTTGTGGCTTTCGTCCTCTTACTTGGTTTGGGAGGCACCCTTCGTGCACGACCACCGACTGAGGGGCGAGCGTGGCGGGCGGCTGGGCGCCTCCGCTGTTTTATCTCATCGTTATTCTCTTCGTGCCCATACCGACCGGGTTTCCGCCTCTCTTTCTGGTTGTTATGCCGAATAACGCAGGCCTGTGCACTGGAGCAGTCGGAATCCCGCAATCACTTGGCTGATCCTGCTTCGGTCGTAGTGTCTGGCATGCGTTGTACTAACTGACAAGACATCGTGCCAGGCAAGGACAAGGTCAAGCGGCCTTCTACCACCAAGTCTTTCAGTCACAACTGCCGTTGGCTCCTTGACATTTTGAGCACAGCGGTGGTGAG
Organism: uncultured Conexibacteraceae bacterium; assembly: GCA_963844665.1. Taxonomy (GTDB): domain Bacteria; phylum Actinomycetota; class Thermoleophilia; order Solirubrobacterales; family Solirubrobacteraceae; genus Palsa-465. The sequence goes on along the minus strand of CAWJPB010000001.1, from coordinate 571,850 downwards.
TTTGGTTTCTGCGATCGTGACAGCCCGCCGTAACCCGGGGTAAATACTGGTCTGGCCAGTACACGTTGGCCTACGCGCCGGTCGGCACTGTCTGGTACTTATCGACGGTCCAGGAACAGCCAGCACTCGTGCAGCGCTTAGCCGTGCTCGACCAAGAGGCCCGAGGTGACTCGGTTGTGGTGTGCCGTCAGCACCTTCGGAGAGCCTAACACTGGTCGTGGCTGTCGTCGCAGGGCTTGCGTCGGTGCTGCTTTTGGTGGACCGCTGGACCATCCGACCCTCATCGGCCCGGCGGTTGTAATGCTCGCTGGATATGTCCTGCTGGCGAATCCCGGCTGGAACATAGACACGCTTATGGCGGCGTTCCGGCAAGCTTCGAGTCTGATGGCCGTGCGGGTGCAGGACGGGGCTGGCTTCTCGCTCTTGCGGATTCTGGTTGCAAGCCCTTACCTTCATAGCGTGTGGGGATTAGTGGTGGCGCTGGTTGGCTCATACACGACCGCGCTGGTGCACAGGCTGTTTTTGGCTCGTCGATTTCTTTGCGTTATTCCGCTCGCCGAGGTGCGGTCAGCCGGTTCGGAACTGCGTGAGATACTTGCGTTTGGGGTCAGGGTCGCGCCGGGTGCTCTAGCGTCGGGTGCCAGCAGTGTTGGCGGGACATGGATACTCGGTGCGACGACTTCCCTTCCGGCGCTTGGCGGATGGAGTCGAGCAACAAGGACGTCAGCCAAAGGCTCAACGATCTGAACAGTCGGATCGTTGATCTGCTTGTGCCGACTCTCGTGCAGCGGCAGTCTCAGGGCGACACAGAAGGGTTTGAACGGGCCCTTGTCGAATCCGTTCGCTACGCGGTCATCATTCTCTTGCTGCCCGCCGCCGCCGCAGGCGGTGTGGCGCGCGGAATTCTGACGATTCTGTTTGGTCCGGGGTTCGGGAACGCGGGCACTGCGTTGGCAGTGCTTCTGCTGATCCCGGCGGCGCTCTCCCTGATTGCGTTCGGATCTCAGGCATTGCTTGCGTTTCGGCTACCGACGGCGACGAGTCTGCTCGAAGGCGGCCGCATGCTTAGCACCCTAGCCCTCGGGGTCGTGCTTGCCTCGATGTTCGGAACGACGGGGATGGCCAGCGCGCGTGACCAGACCGGTTGTGTACTTGAATGCGCGTTGCTTGTGGTGATGCTGCGGCGCTACAAGGTGCTCCGTACGCGTGCGTTTCTACCGAGACGTGACATTGGCGCACTTTTCGTCGCTTACGTGCTGGGCTTTGTGACCGCGCACGCTGTCGCTCATTGGCTGCCATTGGTCGCCGGAACCGCCGGCGGCTGCTGCGAGCAGGCTTTGTCGTGTATGCCGGGGTACTTGCCTGTCTCGGCGTTGTAGGGAGGCGTGACAGGGAGCGGCTGAGGCAGTTAGTGAGACGAAGACGTTTGCAAGCGTAATCACGCAGCAGGGTGAAGCGTGCTGAGTGCGAGCTGGTCGAGACTACTGCCGTGGAAAGGCGGCTGGCCGCACCGGATTCAGCACCGACCGGACGCAGCCAGCACGCCCTGAAATCACAGCGCTCACGGCCCGCCGGTTCTAGAGTCGGACATCCCCGACCAGCGAGCTTTCGGCGAGCGAGACGATTTGCCGTACAGGGTTATGACGGCAAAGCGTCGCGGCCTGCGCTGCCGAAGTAGGTTGCGACGCGTGCGAATGCCCAGCGATGTCAGCGCGATCCTAATTGTGGAGGCACCTCCCACGGGACGCGCGCGTGCGACAGCGAGGATTTTGATCATGAGGGCGGCGGCGACCGCATGCGCGCACCTTGGCTAGTACCCAGCTCAAGTTTCGCAGTCGATCTGCAGGGCAACCGGCTCGTTGCCGTGGTCGCGCTTTTGTTGGCAAGCTTTTCGATGTCTTTGCGAAAGCGGCGTTCGGCAACCAAATTGCTGCACACGCTGACTTGAGTACGACGCCTTATAGGCTTCGCGCCGCGCGGAAATGATTCGGGTCGGCGCGCTGGCTGTTGGCAATATTGAGACCGGCGGAGTCGCCGAGGTATTAGACACGCCGGATCCTGATGCGGGGACCGTGGCACCACCAAAACTTGTCAACGCTTCCGCTTCAGTGGGCTCGGCCGTTAGACCACCGTAATCCACATACTGGGTAGAGCTCGTGTGTGAGCGGTAGATTCCGGTCTCGGATACACGGGCAGGAGTCGCCGCTGATCGTGTATAGGTCCGGGCCAGTCGTGGATGCTTGGGGTAGAGCATGAAGCTCTCACCGTCAACGCTGTGCCAGACCTGCACCTCGCCGTTACTCGAAGTTGACCACACCACATGAATCATGAGAACGTGCCAGACGCCAGAAGTGGCCGGAGCTATGTCGAGCTCTGTGTTCTCGGGCGCGGCAGCCGAGGCCGAGTCTTTGACGCCGCCTCGGACTGTTACTGCGATGTCGCCCTCGCTAGTAAGCTCAACATCGAGTGGCGGTGAACCGCCGGATACATCATTGGCGATGTCCTGAGCAAAAAATTGATGTACGAGAAGCCAGCCGCCTGGTTGAGGAAGGGGATCGGGGCCGAGCATAAAGGCAAGCGTGTACCAGACATCGTCCCCGTCATGCCAGAGCGCGTGTGGAGCGGCAATCTCGTCTCGATCGGTGTCCCCCCCGAGGTCTCCAGATTCGGCAGTGATCTGCATAGAGCATCGGCCCCCAAAGGACGGCGAGGTCACCGCCTCCACGCGGTCGGGCGTAGCGATAAGTTGACTGGTGAAACCGCTAGTCTCGGAGATCGATAGTGGGCCAGCGGTAGCAGCGTTGCAGAAGCCCGCGAACGTAGCCGGCTCGCCTTGGGCGGCGGACGGGGCACAGAGAAGCAGTACGCCAAGCACGCCGATTACTACCGAAATCAGTCTGCGCCGATCAATGCTCACACGTTCCGGCGCGATGAGTCGTGCGGTCGGGCTCGGGCGTGTCTGTTTAGCGGCGTAGACCGATGTCCTTTTCGCCGCCGTCACGCGGTCGGGCCGTGAGAGCATTCCGCTTCCCGAATCGACCGACAGCGTTGTCGCGCGCGCTTCGGCTGGCGCTAATTAGACAAATGTTTGAGCAGACTTTGCTCTTTCGCCGCTTGATCGGACAGGGTGATCTGTTCAGGGGAGGTTGGGGTCGGCGTACTGGGATGTTCTCGACGTGGAGGATTCGTTGGGGCCGAGCCATCGTCGGTCGAAGGTTCGGCGTCTAGGGTTAGCCGAGGAGGCGCTGCGCCAAAGAAGGTGTGAAGCTCGCGACTGTGACGGCTCCGGATCCGTGCGCCCCACGTTTCAGGCGACTTCGCACGGACGAGCCGTGGGTCACCTAGATGACGGGATTACCCCGATTTGCGAGGGAAAAGTGTACCGCTCGTGTGGCTACACGTTCAATGCCCTATCGAGAGCTTCCCGGGAGCTGCGTGGAGTTGCGGACTTCAGACGTCGTACCTCGCCGAGTCATTCGCGCCCGGTTCGTTATGTGCATCATCACCTGAGGTACACAAAGTGAGGCCTTGCCGATTTCACCCATCCGGCTGACCGGAACGGCGGCTTTAGCCGAGTTCGACGATTCGCGTGACCTGCCGGCGGCTTAGCGGTCTGGAAGCTAAAGTTCACGCCGCAATGGTCGCGGTGTACGCGCTGGAGCAAAGGTCAGAGGGAACAGGCATGCGAGTCGCGATAATGCACCAAGGGTTCATACCCCGCTACCGGGTGGCCTTCTTTGAGCAGCTGAACGCACAGACGTCCGACGAATACGTCGTTTTCTACGGCGAGCCCCCAGCCGATCACGCACATTCACGAGCTGTCGGCCCATTCCCGTTCCCGACCGTCAAGCTGGGCGCACGCGTGAGCTACGTTTGCCGGCCGGTGATTCTTTGACCCATCACCCGCTAGCGCGCGCCCTTCATAGCCAGCACTTCGATGCTTTGGTGCTTGGAACGCACTTTGCAATTCGTGATGAATTACATAGCTTTCGGGCTGTTCAAAGCTACGGGCAGGCCGGTCGTGTACTGGGGGGCACGGTAGTGAGCACATGCTCGTGGACCGCGCCCGCGAGATGCGGGGCTGGCGGCAATGACGGGCACAGTGAGCGCGGCTGGCAGCGGCTGCAAGCGTTCTGTCATCAAGCAAGCCGATTGGTATCTGGCCTATACCGCGGGCGGGGCGGACCGGCTCGCGGAAACGGGCTATCCACGTGATCGGGTGACCGTGGTCCGAAACACCCTTGACGTAGAGGGGGAGATTCAACGGGCTGCGCACTACGCGTCCGCCGATCCTGATGACCTTCGGCGGGAGCTTGACCTGCCGCTTTCAAGGCCTGTAGTGCTTTTTGTCGGTCGGCTTTACGCAGCGAAAGCCGTTGATCGGCTGATCGAGGCTATTGAGATCCTGAACCAGCGCCGAATTCCAGCGATTTTGAAGTGGTAATCATTGGCGACGGGCCGGCAAGGAGTGAGCTAACACGCTCAGCGGCGGCTTTACCGAATGTGAGATTCGTCGGAGAAGTTGTCGACGCCGCGACCGAGTTGGCTAAGTTCCTTCGCGTTGGGACCGTCGTGGCCGTTCCGGAGCGCTCGGGTTAGTCATGCGATCCATGCACTTGCCGATGGTGTGCCGATTTTGTCGATCAAAATAGGCAGCACGGCCCTGAGGAGGAGTATCTGACGCACGGGCACGACAGTTTCTTAGCTGAGTCATTTGGTGAGTTTGTCGAGGTTCTCGACATGGCGATTACGCGTAAAGAATGGTCTAGCGGTCTATCTCGTGGGGCGCTAGAAACACGCGATGGATTGCGGATGAGCCATATGGTCGCGGCCTTTCATGAAGGAGTGGAGCGGGCGATTGAACACTCGGGCGCCGCGTCTGCGGTACATGATCGCGGAGGCCCGAGCATTACGCCGCGACGGCCATGACGTCGGCGCCAGCAGAACCGCGGTCATCTACCCAAGTCGAGCATCGACACGCGTCGACCAGGTTTCGCGCGGTTGCTCGTCGCTGTCTCTTCAGGCCGGCATCCGCACACTTCGTGGCGGCGGTCGGCTCAGTCCACCGTTCGGGCCAGCAGATAAGTTCAAGTACGGTGCGACGCGAGCTAGTGCTCATTCCCGTTATCGTCGTCGGCTTGGCGGCGGCCGTCGTTGGCGTGTTCATCACACGGTGGAGCTGCCGAGTTCTCCGCTCAGCAGCGCGGGGGAGGGTCCACGATCAACCCGCGTCAGCTGGACGCAATGCTGATGACTACGAGTGAACCGGTGCCAAATGGTCATGGCAGCCTCGGGCTCGGGTTGATTGCCGAGCCGGCGCGGCAAGGGACCGAAGCTGAACCCCTGGCGTTGCCAGATCCGTTACAGCTCCGGAGCCACCGTCCGGTACATGGTTGAGGTTGGAATACCGGCAGCTTCGTGGGCGTAGACAGGACGCGTGCCCGGGTGGTTCGTGGATGCTGTGTGGTCGGAGTTGCCACCCGCTCGAGTAGCGGGGTCAGCGCAGGGTGAGACGACCGCTCACCAAAACCGTGTTGACCGCGGATGCGCCTGGGCTAGCCACTCCGCGCGAGACTTCGTTTTGAGTGTACCAGCATTGGCAAGATTACCGGGATCACTCGGGTTCAGCCGCAGCGTTTCACGGAGCGCCGGCCTGGGGTTTAGGCCCGCGTAGGCATCGGCGATCGCGAGGCCGTAGTGGTATTGCCAGTTCCTCGGCTCGCGCTGCGACCGCCTGCTTGATGGCGTCGACTGGCGTTGAGCACCCGTCCTTGGTGAAGGTCGCAGTATCCGACAATCTGGTACGGCTCAGGTCGGATCGACAGTTCGTTATCGACTCAAATGCCTGGGTCTCAGCGACGTTACAGTTGCCCGCTTGAAACGCCGTGGCGGCGCTCTGGAGGTGTGCCTGGGACAGCAGGAGCAACCCGGGTGTGACCGCGGTCACGAGTAGGCCAATAGCCATCGGTACACGCCAGCGCACCTCTTGGCGATGCGCGACGGCGGCCGCCCTCGGTGGCGCAGCCAGCGCTGCGCCACCGACCATGAAGACCCATGCGCTGACGGCAGGTAGCTGCCAGTCCCAGTCGACCGCGGCGTGCACGCACCAGGCCAGGACGGCTGCGAGGCATGCAGCGCACAGCACGCGTCCGTCTGTCGGAATTCGGACGACGATCGAAGTCAGGATCGTCAGGCCCGTGAGCACGAGCAGCAAGAAGCCGACGATTCCCAGCTCAGCAAGGACCTGAAGGTAGAGGTTGTGAGCGTCCACGACAACGATCGATCCGGGTGCGCGGTACCTGTACCAGTCGAACTCGTACGTTCCTGCTCCCGTTCCATGTACGGGCGAGGATTCGAAAGCGCGCCAGGCAGAACTCCATAGCGGCGTGCGTCCGTCGGAGCTAAGGCTTGAAAGCCTGACGTCGGTGGCTGGAACCGGTCCGCTCGCGACGAACTTGCTGTACAGGCGCGATGGCCATCCGGCCGCGAACGCGAGCAGCGGCACTGCGGCTGCCATTCCCAAGAGCACCGCCGCTACCGCTCGGCGGTGTGAGCGAGATAGGCGTCTGCCTTGTAGATGCCGGGCTATTCGATCCTCGATCGGGAAGCTGACACAGATCAGGCCGATCGCCCCTAGGACGCACAGCCCGACGACCAGCGCAACATGATGGCCTTGGGTCGCGGCGGCGGCGCTACGTGGATGGCTGCTGTTCGGCAGGCTTGCGTGGTACGCGACGGCCACCGCGATCGCGGTTGTGGGAACCACTGCGACAGCCGTTGTAAGCAGCGAAGGCGTGCGCGCGACGAGAATGAAGATCACGATCCCGATGAGCAGCGCCGCCATCGCGCCGCGCGACAACGTCAGGAGCAGCGTTGCCGCGAGCAGCGGCACTGCTCCGGCCGCGGTGGCGCGTGCGGCACGCCACTCTCGGGGATCGGCTGCTGCGCCCAGCGCGAGCAGCATGCCCACCGCCGCGAGCAAACCGAGTGCATTCCAGTAGGTGATCGGGTAGCTGAGCCGGTTGCTGGCGAAGCTGCTTTGAATCGGCCAAAGACGTGGGAGGACACGGGTTACGAAGCCCGAGCCGCACACGATGATGGCGCCGACGAGTGTGCTTCGGACCGTCCATCGGAGCAGGCCAGCCGACCGTGGGAGCAGGCCGAACAGCGCCAGCAGCAGGAGGTACAGGAGGTCGCGATCGAACTCCGTCAGCGCACGTGCGTGGGCATCTGACCACAGTGCTGACATGAGCGTCCATCCGGTGTAAGCAGCGAATGCTCCTGTCGTGAGTGCATATCTGCGGCTGACACCCGCGAACGGCTGGTCTGAGGTCAGAATGCGAGCAATCAGCAAGAACAGTGTCAGCAGCGTCGCAAGCGCAATGGAGCCCGCGTAATAGCCCCCCGCTTCGAATCCGAGGTAAACGGTGATAAGCGCAGGAAGGACTGCCAGCACCGCCACCCAGCCCCGATCGCTTCGCTCGACCAGCTCCAGTGACGCGATCGGCTTCGGAGCGATGGTGACCACGTCGGCCTCGTGACTCACGCGGCGATCATATATATGTGGTTCAGCGCAGCAGACACTTGGGTCCGAACGCACGCAGCCATGGCCTTGGGTCTTGCCCTGGAGCCCGCTTGTGCGAGGCAGATGCCTTCGGAGAACGGCTCAGCGGCCGTGGGAATTGCTGCCGTTGTTCTGGCCGTAGGTGGGGCTGTCGTTCTTGCCTTTGCCGTCATTCCAAGACTTCGGCGGCGGCGGGGGAGGCGGACGATGAATCGGATGTACCGGGGTACACGGGTCCTCACCCTTGTAGCCGTAAGCCCAGGGGAAATGGTCCTTCGGCTTACATGGATGCCCAGGCTGATATTGCGACCACGCTGCGTTCTGGCCGTGGCCTCCAAAGCATCCTCCTGCGGCGAGGCCGGTGGCTGCGGTTCCGCCCAAGATCACGGTTGCGAGACCGAGCGTCAGCCAGCGGGACACCAGCGGTCGGCGGCGTGCGTTGCCCTTGTTGGTTCGACTGAGCGCACTCAGTTTGACCTGGTCGAGTTCCAGCGGCGAGAACGTGGGCCTGCCTGCGCGCAGCCTATCGGCGACGTCTTGAAACTCTTCAGGCAGCTCACCGCTGGAGTCGAACTCGGTCATTACTGCCTTATACGAACGAGCGCGGCGATTCCCGACATCGATTGTTGGAACTCCGGAGGCCCGCGGCGTTCGAGATGATTCCGCCGATGCGGGACCTCGAGCGCACCTATGCGGAGCACGCCGAGGCACTCCTGCGGTTCGTCACGTTTAGGGTCGGCGACCGCGAGCTCGCCAAAGACATCGTTGCGGATACGTTCGAGCGCGTCCTTCGGTCGCGCAGTCGGTTCGATCCGCGGAAGGCCAGCGAGAAGACCTGGATCTATGGCATTGCACTGAATTTGGTTCGCGACCATGTTCGCCGCGAAAACGTCGCCGCAAGAACCCTGGAGCGAACCGGCACACCGGTTGGTGCCGGGAGCACTCACGAGATGCCCGACTTGGTGGCGGATCGCGACGAGGTTCGCCAGGCGCTCATGGTTCTTTCCGGGGAGGAGCGTGAGGTCGTTGCGCTCCGGTTCGGCGCTGATCTGACGGCTCCGGAGATCGCGAAGCTGATCGACGAGCGTGTGTCGACGGTGGAAGGGCGGCTCTACCGCGGCCTGAAGAAGCTCCGACTCGAGTTGGGAGAGTGAAACGTCCCACGTACGAGGATCTGGGCTCGCCCCCACGACCGGCTGCGATTATCGCCCTGGTGTCCAGCTGGTCGAGTCGTACGGGGTAGGCAACCGTACGCAAGGAGTAGCGGCGCGGTGCTCGCCAGCCAGACACCGGTTGGTCTCCCGGAGAGCTCAGCGATCCTGAGATCGCTTGCGTACTCAACCCAACCGCAGCTGAGCGAGCCCTCAACCCGATTCCTACCAGGGGCTTAGCCTCCGCTTAGCCCGGCCCGCCACGCTGGCTGAACCTAAATTCGCCGTATTTGAGGAAATCCGTCCAGGACCCTCAAGCCTGGCGTCCAATCTGTCGAAACCCTGGTAACCGCCGGGACCGACCGGAAACTTCGACTCCTCTTCAGACCTCCATGACTCTGATCCTGGGCATCGCCCTCGCGCTTGTCTGCGCTCTTTCAACAAACCTCGGCTTTCTTTACAAGCACCGGGGCGCGTGCGCGGTGCCGTCGGTCGACTTCCGCCGGCCGTTCTGGTCGGCGCGCCAGCTGTACTCGTCGCGACTGTTCGCGATCGGGATGCTGGTTGCGACTGGCTCCTGGATCTTCCATGTGGCTGCAATGGCGATGGCGCCGCTGTCAGTCGTGCAGGTTGTGCTCGCCGGAGGCATCGTCCTGTTGGCGATCATGGCCGAGCGTGCATTCGGACTGACCATCGGTTGGCGCCAGTGGATGGGTCTGGGCATGACCGCGACGGGGCTGATCCTGCTCGGCATCTCGCTTCCGGCAGTCCATGGCGCGCACTCGCAATTCTCGGTCCCCGGAATGATCGTCTTCGAGACCGTGCTGATCGGGATCGGCACGCTGCTGATCATCGGCCCGCGGATCGGTGCCCCGATCCACCATCACGGCGTCATGCTCGGCGCTGCAGCCGGGATCCTGTTCGGCGTCTCCGATGTTGCGATCAAGGCGCTCACCGGGATGATCGGCGCCCATGGCGTGATCGGACTGGCCTCGCCGTGGCTGATCGTGACCGTGGTCGCGTCGATCATGGCCTTCTTCGCATCGGCCAAGGGCCTGCAGGACGGGCAGCCGGTGCCGGTGATCGCAGTCACGAGTACGGCTGCCAATGTGTCGGGGATTGTCGGTGGCCTGGTGGTCTTCGGCGATCCGTTCCCGTCCAGCCCGATGGGTATCTCCGTTCAGGCGCTCGCTTTCGCCCTCGTGCTCGTGGCCGCCTGGTTCACACCGGCGCCTGCACGCGCCGTCGCCACGGCCTGACCGGTTAGATCATCAAGCGGCGCGGTCGGGTTTGCCCACCCGTGCGAGCAACCCACGGTCATTCGCCCGTGAGCCGACGGTTCGTACAAGACGAGCATGTGAGATCTGCGACTTGGCCATACACAACGGCCCGTCCTGTGCTTTCCTTTGTACAAACCGGCATCGAACGTCGAGGCTGGGCAGACAACCGTCTTAGGAGAGGCAATGTCGACCGCAACCAGCCATTCGGACAGCCAGCTAGGTGCCGCCGCGACGCTTCAGGAGCAGGCGCGACGCCATCTTTGGATGCACTTCACCCGTATGGGTGAGTACAGCGACCAGAACGAGATCCCGATCATCGTCCGTGGTGAGGGCTGCTACGTCTACGACGAGCACGGCAAGCGCTACCTCGACGGGCTCGCCTCGCTGTTCTGCTCCAACATCGGCCACGGCCGCGCGGACCTCGTCCAAGCCGGCGCCGATCAGGCCAAGGACCTGGGCTACTTCTCCAGCTGGTCCTACGCGCATCCCCGCACGATCGAGCTCGCCGCCCGCGTTGCGGATCTGGCGCCAGGTGACCTCAACCGCGTGTTCTTCACCAACAGCGGCAGCGAATCAGTGGAGGCGGCGCTCAAGCTGGCGCGCCAGTACCACAAGCTCACCGGCCACCCGAACAAGTACAAGCTGATCGCGCGCGACATCGCCTACCACGGCACCACGATGGGGGCGCTGTCGGCCACCGGTGTGCCGGACTACCGGATCCCGTTTGAGCCGATGCTGTCGGGCGCGCGCCACGTGCCCAACACGAACCTCTACCGCCTGCCGCAGGGCCATGATCCGGCTGAGCTGGCGGAGGCCATCGCAACGCAGATCGAGTTCGAGGGCCCCGACACGGTTGCGGCCGTGATCCTGGAGCCGGTACAGAACGCGGGCGGCTGCCTGATCCCGCCCGACGGCTACTTCGACCGCGTACGCGAGATCTGTGACGAGTACGACGTGCTGCTGATCTCCGACGAGGTCATCTGCGCCTGGGGGCGCCTGGGCGATTGGTTCGGTTCACAGCGGATCGGCTACCAGCCCGACATCATCACCACCGCCAAGGGCCTGACCAGCGCCTACGCACCGATGGGAGCCGTGATCGCCTCGGATCGCGTGGCCGAGCCGTTCATGCAGGGGACCGAGAGCTTCCTGCACGGCGCAACCTGGGGCGGTCATCCGGTCGCCGCGGCGATCGCGCTCGCGAACATCGACGCGTTTGAGAACGAGGACATCATCGGTCACGTACGCGCGAATGAGGGCGCGTTCCTGGAGATGCTGCATTCGCTCGACGACCTGCCGATCGTCGGCGATGTGCGCGGCATGGGTTACTTCTACGCGATCGAACTCGTCAAGGACAAGGACACCAAGGAATCCTTCAACGAGGAGGAGTCCGAGTCACTGCTGCGCGGCTACCTGTCGTCCGAGATGTTCGAGCGCGGTCTGATCTGCCGCTCCGACGATCGTGGCGACCCGGTCGTGCAGCTGGCGCCGCCGCTGATCGCCGGCCCCACGCAGTTCGCGGAGATTGAGGCCGTGCTGCGTCCGGTGCTCGAGGAGGCCGGGCGGCGGATGCGCCTCAACTGATCGCGTCGTCAGAGACTCGGGATCGACAGTGCTCACAGTTCGCGAGCTGACCGCCAAACTCGACGTTCCGCTGCTAGCCGGCGATACCGGTCTGGATCTGCCGATCCGCTGGGTTCACATGTCCGAGCTGCTGGACCCGACGCCGTGGTTATCCGGTGGTGAGGTGCTCCTCACCACCGGCATGCTGCTCGACAGCGCCGAGCGCCAGCATGAGTTCATAGAACTGCTGGCCGATCACCAGCTGGCCGGGGTGGGGTTCGCAACGGGATTCGGCCACGCGCTTGTGCCCGAAGCCCTGCTCGCGGCGGCCCGCGAGCGGGATTTCCCGGTCTTCGAGGTTCCCTACGAGCTGCCGTTCATCGCGATCACGGAGCTCGCGTTCTCAAAGCTCGTCAACGAGCAGTACGCGGTACTGCGTCGCGCGCTCTCGGCTCAGGAACGACTCGAGCGAGTGGTGCTCTCCGAGCGAGGCCTCGAAGCCCTGGCCGGGACGCTGGCGACCCTCGTCGGCGCGAGTGTGCAGGTCTTCGACGGCCGCGGCGAGATGCTCGTTGAACACGGCTTCCGGCGCATGCTCAGTCCTGAGGAGGCGAAGCTGCTGCGTGACGGCGTGCGTGACCATGTCAGCCGGCGCGACCACGTCCAGTTCATGCCGGAGCTCGAGGATCCGAGCCGGGCGCTGGCGATCCCGGTCGCCTCCGAGCCTGGGGCTGGCAGCGGCGTCGCCGCACCCGAGGCCTGGCTGGTTGCCGTCAAGGACGACGCGCCGCTATCAGACTTCGACCGCTTGGCACTGCGCCAGGCGGTCACGATCGTCGCCCTCGAGCTGCTGCGCGAGCGCGTCGCCGGTGATACCGAACGCAGGCTGGCCGGTGACGTTCTGGCGGGCCTGCTTGCCGGCGAGCTCAGCGGCACCGATCTGCAGCGGCGCCTTGAGCCGTTCGGCCTGGCCGGCACCGTCAGTGCCCTGGCGCTTCCCAAGCCACAGCCGAGCGCCCTCAACGGACGCGACACCGATGCGACCATCACGGAGGCGGCGCTGGCCTCGGCCCTGCGCGCGGAGGCGACTCCGGCACTGGTTGCCACCAACGGCCAGGTCGTCGCATTGATCCCTGGCATGGACGAGGGCCCGCTGTTTGCCCTGGCGGAACGGGTCGCTCGACGCGTGACCGATGAGCTTCCTGAGGCCGATGTCCGTGTGGGTGTGGGGCGCGCCGTCGCCGGCGGCGACGCACGCCGCAGCTATCACGAGGCACGTTGCACGCTCGATGCGATGGCGCTCGGGCTGGGCGGCGACGCGAGGATCGCCACCTACCGCGACCTCGGCTCCTTTCAGCTGCTGCTCTCACTCCAGGACGATGAGGCTCTGAAGCTGTTCTGCGACTCGATCCTTGGACCGATCGGTCAGAGTGAGGGTTACTACGGCGGTGAGCTGATGCGCTCGCTCGAGGCCTTCATCGAGGAGAACGGCCAATGGGAGCGGGCGGCCAAGCGCCTTTTCTGCCACCGCCACACGCTGCGCTACCGGATCAGGCGCGTCGAGGAGCTGACCGGTCGCGACCTCAGCTCTGCCCGTGACCGCATCGAGTTCTGGCTCGCGCTACGCGGGCGCGAACTGATCAGCTGACGGGTGCACTCACTTTCCAGATCCGCGGGTCGGGCGATGCGGGGGACTGAAAACGCCGCATTATTGGGGCATTGCATAGAACCCTGCAGCAGCAGGACTCGCCGACTTCGATACTGCCGCTTACGTTGGCAATCTTCATGACCGTTCCGCCGCTGGCCATCGCCGATCCGATCGGCTCGATCGCTCGTATCCGACAGGTTCAGTGGGACCACTACTACATGCAGATTGCGCTCACGGTGCGGAGCCGCGCCAATTGCACGGGGCAGCACGTTGCAGCCGTGCTCGTGTGCAACGACCGGATTGTCAGCACGGGGTTCAATGCGACGCCGCAGGGCATGCCTGACTGCGAGGACGGGGGGTGTGAGATATGCCGCCAGCGCGAGCTTCCCGTCAGGGAGCGCACCGACCCGATTTTTGCGATAGAGGGGACGCACCTCGACATCTGTATCTGCAGCCACGCGGAAGCGAACGCCCTACTCGGCGCTGCCCGCGACGGGGTCGTGACGGATGGCACGACGCTGTACGTGACCCATAAGCCCTGCTTCATGTGTTTGCAGGACGCGGTCCAGGCCGGAGTCAGGCGCATCGTCTATCTGCGCGATTACGAGCTTGGGCAATCGCAGGGCCTCAAGCAGCAGTACGAGCTGCTCGCCGAGCATCTTCGCGCTGACGACGCTCAGAACTTTGAGCGCCTGGCATCGCAGAGGGCACTGATCAATGAAACCGGCCTGACGGTGCGCGAGCCGAATCTCGACCACCTGCTCGGCGAGACCGAGCCCAATCAGGCCCCGCCGCCGCTCAAGCTCGTGACGCACAGACGCTGGGGCAGGATCAGGCTAGGCGCTCGAGGATCGAGAAATCGCCCCAGTAGTGGTCAGCCGACGGGTACAAGATCAAGGCCTTGAAATGGCTTTTGCCACCGGGGACGTCGATCGGCGTCCAGCCGTACTCCCAGGCTAGCTCGGTCGTAGAGCAGTAGTCGGCGAAGTCTTGACGAGCGATCTCCCGGCCCAGTGCCGTATTGGTCGCGATCGTGACGAACGGGGTTCCGGGAGGATGCCCTTCCTGTTCGGCGTCCAGCGTTCCCGTCCCGATTACCTCGACATCGAGGTTCCGGGTCGCCACCCGGCGGATGTAGTCCTCAAACCTGGGAGCGGCGCTTCGACCTGGCTCGATCGCGCCTGCGAAGAGATTCGGTTTGCCGGACGCGCGTTCGATGGCCGAACTATGGTCAGGCGGGCGGACGGAATCGTCAGGCGGGCGGACGGAATCCGGCCCAGGCTCGCTCCAATCAAGTTTGGCCTGGAATCGGCACGCCCGTCGGTGGCCCGCGTCAGCCCAGGCCATGCATGGCGAGCGCGGACCGCAGCACTATCCGAGTCTCAGTCAGAGCCGCGCCCCCGTCGGTTCTGATCGCACGCACGCTGCGGTCGAGGTCCTCGGTGCTGCGGCAGGCGACCCGTACCTGATAATCGAAGCGGCCGGTGACAAACGCGATGTCCTGGACGGCCGGCAGCTTGAGCACAAAGGACTCGAACATGCTGGAGGTCGTTGTCGGGAGCAGGCGGACGTCGATGAAGGCGTCGATCGTGCGCCCCGCGTGAGCCAGGTCGAGGATCGCGGTGAACCGCTTGATCACCCCGGCGCGCTGCAGCCGCCTGACCCTGTCAGCGGCGCCGTGCGGACTGAGGCCGACGGCCTTGCCCAGATCGGAGAACGACTCCCTTCCGTTTGCGAGAAGCCTGTTGATGATCTGGAAGTCTGTGGTGTCTAATGGTGCCGATTGTTCAGGCATCGTCAAAAGAGCTTGTGGTTCTCACGCAATTTGCCCATGATCATCCCATAAATCACTATCCAGAGGCGAGGTGGGCTGCATGAAGGTTGGGGTTCCGAGCGAGATCAAGGTCGACGAGTACCGGGTTGCGTTGACACCGGCAGGCGTGCGCGAGCTCGCCGATGCGGGGCACGAGGTGTTCATCCAGAAGGGGGCAGGACTCGGATCGGCGATCGCCGACGAGGACTACACCAAGCAGGGCGCGACGATCCTGCCTGATGCCGCCGCTGTCTTCGCTGAGGCCGAGATGATCGTCAAGGTCAAGGAGCCGCAGCCGTCTGAGGTCGCGATGCTCGAGCCGCGCCATCTGCTGTTCACCTACCTGCACCTCGCTGCGGACGTCGAGTTGACGCACTCGCTCGCCAACACCGGCGCGACCTGCATCGCCTATGAAACCGTCGAGGATCGCAACGGCCGTCTGCCGCTGCTGGCCCCGATGTCTGAGGTCGCCGGCAAGATCGCGACCCAGGCTGGCGCGTTTATGCTCGAGAAGCCGCTCGGCGGTCGCGGCATCCTGCTCGGCGGCGTGCCCGGGGTCGCTGCTGCCAACGTGCTGGTGATCGGTGGCGGTGTCGTCGGATACCACGCCGCTCAGGTGGCGATCGGGATGGGCTCGACCGTGACCGTGTTCGACCGCAACCTCGACCGCCTGCGCGACCTGGACGTCGCCTTCGACGGTCGCGCCGACACGATGTACGCGACGACGCTCGCGATCGAGGAGATGCTGCCTGAGGCCGACCTGGTGGTCGGCGCGGTGCTGGTCGTCGGCGCCAAGGCACCGCACGTCGTGACCCGCAAGCAGTTGTCGATCATGAAGCATCAGGCGGTCCTCGTGGACGTGTCGATCGACCAGGGTGGTTGCTTTGAGACCTCCAAGCCGACCACACACACCAACCCGACCTATGAGGTTGACGGGATCACGCATTACTGCGTCGCCAACATGCCCGGGGCGGTGCCGATCACCTCTACCTACGCACTGACGAACGCGACGATGCCGTATGTCGTCGACCTGGCAACCCACGGCGCAAGGCACTTCATCGCTGAGAGTGCCGGACACCGCCTGGGTCTCAACGTCGCCGGCGGGCAGGTCACCTACGAGGCCGTCGCCTCGGTCGCCGGTGTTCCCTACGTCACCCCGGAAGAGGCGCTCGGCCTGCCGGTCGCAGCCTGAGCCACCAGCCGGTGACGGAGGGGGTGGCCAAGCGCGGCCACCCCCTCCGCTGAAGCGCTAACCGAGCGTGAAGCGCCGGCTGACGGTGGTCTGGTTGCCGGAGCTCGGCGTGAAGTCGGCGCTGGCAGTCACGGTGACGCTGCTCGATTGCTCAAGCAGCGCGCGTCCGGCCTTCGTGAGCTTGACGATCAGTCGCGATGGGCCAACGTGGCCGGCGGTCAGCGCCGCGGTTGCCACGGTCACGTGCTTGCCGCGGCTCGTCGCTGTCCAGGTGACCGCGAGCTTGCCCGGTGCCGGCGCGTCGAAGTTGGACACATAGCTGCCGGTATTGATCAGGCTCGTAAGCGTGGCTTTCGGCGTTGCGACTGCCTGCTCCACGAGTGCCTTGATCTGCGCCCCACCGATCACCGTCGCCGTCACCGTCTGCGGTCGCGTACGCGTGTTGTAACGGATCACCGCCGCGTAGCCGGCCGCCGTACTCGTAGGGCTGCAGGGCGCCAAGGCGATCGCCTGGCCTGGACTGATTCCGGCGAACTGACCCTCGAGCTTGCCCCGTGTCGAGATCAGCGTGTAGGTCTGGCCGCCCTTGAGGCCCGTGCAGGTGCCCAGTGCGAACCCGCGAGAGAGGTCCAGGGCCGCGTCGTTGAGCCGGACGCTGCCGGTCGAGATCAGCTGCGAGTAGTCGGTGACGGCAACGGGCTTGCGGCCCGATGCCGGCTCGTCGATTGAGAATCCGATCGTGCTGCTCTGACGCAGCGTCAGGTTGCCGTTCACCGTCAGCGTGCCGTCGGGTGCGACGCCGCGCCCGATCTGAAGCGTTGTGTTCGAGCCGCGAGCGATACTGAGCGGGCCGGAGACCGAGCCGGCCGGCTCGACCGTCAGGTTGCCGCCGCGCTCGAGTGTCAGGCCATGGGGCCCGACGATCGGCGGTGTTGCCCGAGCGCTGCCGGTAAGCGGGCCGATGCTGGGGCGCCTGATATCTGCCGTTCCGTTGCCCGCGATGGCGAGCGGGCCCGTATCGAGCGAGGCAGCCGCCAGCGTGGCGTTGTTCGAGAGTTTGAGGGCGACCGCAGCGCGCGGGTTCCCGGTTACGGTGCTGAGCTCGAGGCGCGTGTCGACGCCGGGTATGCCCGCAACGGTCCAGACCCCGCCGGCGCTGAGCGTGAGCGGAACTGCAAGGTTGGTCGTGACGGCCTTGGCGCTCGTGGCCTCGGTGGGGACGAAGTCCAGGTACCCGGTGAGGGTGATCCCGTCGGCCGAGCTCAGCGGCACGATCCGGTAGCCCAGGGCGGCGTCGATTCCAAGTTCGCCGATGGTCATCGTTGGGATGTCGTCGACGCTGAACTCGCAGTCGGAGTCGACACAGCCGGCGCTGTTGTTCGGGAAGGCCAGAACCGGTGCGGGCGAGGCCGGCACCGAGCCCGTGCTCCAGTTGCCGGGTTCGCTCCAGTCGAAGTTGGTGCCGGTGCCGGTCCAGGCCGTGCCGGCCGCCGGCAGCGTTGCGTACGTCGTGGCGCCGGCGCCGGGTGGGGAGGCCGCGGCGAGAGCGAGCACGCCGGCCGTCGCCACCACACCGGCAACCACACCGGTCAGACCCGCGCGCGCACGAAAGGACGATGAACTCCGCATATCTCGGTTGCCGTAACCCAGCGCGGCGCCAGAAGTATCGTTGCGCCGCGGACGGCGTGCGCCCGGTTGCGCGCACGAGTACCGACATCGATCTCCTGCTACATTGGCTCGCCGAATGCCGACAACCAGCCAGCTAATTAACAAGGGCCGCAAGAAGCCCGCCAAGAAGCTTGCCACTCCGGGCCTGAAGTCCGGAAAGGGCCGCAAGAAGAAGGTCGCCGCGCCACAGCGCCGCGGCGTCTGCACCCGCGTCTACACGACCACGCCGAAGAAGCCGAACTCGGCCCTGCGCAAGGTCGCTCGTGTGCGGCTCACAAATGGCATGGAGGTCGGCGCCTACATCCCGGGTGAGGGTCACAACCTGCAGGAGCACTCGGTCGTGCTCGTGCGTGGTGGCCGCGTCAAGGACCTCCCGGGTTTCCGCTACAAGGTGATCCGCGGGACGCTCGACGCCGCCGGCGTCTCGGACCGCAAGAAGGCCCGCTCGCAGTACGGCGTGAAGGCCAAGTAAGGAGTTTCTGAGTGCCACGCCGCGCAGCAGCAGCGATTCGGACGATCGAGCCGGACGCCGTTCACCGCAACCGTCTCGTCCAGCAGGTCATCAACAAGGTGATGCTGGACGGCAAGAAGTCCACCGCTGAGTCGATCGTCTATGACGCGCTCGCGATCCTCGAGGAGCGCACCGGCAAGCCGGCGCTCGAAGTGCTGGAGGCCGGGGTCAAGGCCCTGACGCCGGTGCTGGAGGTCCGCTCCCGCCGTGTCGGTGGCGCCACCTACCAGGTGCCTGTCGAGGTTCCGCCGCGGCGCTCACGCACGCTGGCCGTGCGCTGGCTGGTCGGCTTCGCTCGGCAGCGCCGCGAGCGCACGATGGCGCAGCGCCTCGCCAACGAGCTGCTCGACGCACAGCAGCAGCAGGGCAACGCGTTCAAGCGCAAGGACGACATCTACCGCATGGCGCAGGCCAACAAGGCCTTCGCGCACTACCGCTGGTAGCTCGCCTGTTTCAGGGCTGGATCTTGGGGGGCGTCCGTCGGGCGCCCTTCGTCGTTGAGGGCTCGCAAGCCGGATTGCGGCAGATGCCACTTAACTCTGCTTCAACAGGTGGCCTGTAGAATTCAGCTACGCGAGGGTTGCTCCACTGCAGCCCCCGGTCCCGTGCGGTGGGCGACCCTCGCGTTTCTCTTTTTTGGCGCCTGGTTGTGCCGAAAAGCTGAGGCTGGGATCGCCGCGCGAGCGAGGTTCCAGGGAGGTTTCGAGCAGCCCGGCCTCTGCTATATTCCTCGGCTGCCCCGGATCGGGCCTGCGCAGAATCGACGCGCGCCAGGGTCCGGGCTGAAGACATGCCTTATGGAGACGCTGCAGAACTGAACTGAATGCCCCTGGCGACATCCGAGTCGTGACAGGGCCCCTGGGGCCCTTTTTCACGCCCGCGACCGCCTGGACACAGTCAGCCTGACCCCCCGACAAGCCCAAGACGAAGAACGAAGAAGAGATGCCCCGCAAGTTCAGCCTCGAGCACACCCGAAACATCGGGATCATGGCCCACATCGACGCCGGCAAGACGACGACGACTGAGCGCATCCTGTTCTACACCGGGCGTACCTACAAGATCGGTGAGGTGCATGAGGGGGCCGCCGTCATGGACTGGATGGAGCAGGAGCAGGAGCGCGGCATCACCATCACGTCCGCGGCGACCACCTGCGAGTGGAACGACAGGCGCATCAACATCATCGACACACCGGGCCACGTCGACTTCACGGTCGAGGTCGAGCGCTCGCTGCGCGTGCTCGATGGCGCTGTCGCGCTGTTCGACTCGGTCGCCGGGGTACAGCCCCAGTCTGAGACCGTCTGGCGTCAGGCCGACAAGTACCACGTGCCGCGGATCGCGTTCGTCAACAAGATGGACCGCGTCGGCGCGGACTTCCCCAACGCCGTCCAGACGATGATCGACAGGCTCGGTGCCCACCCGGTACCGATCCAGCTGCCGATCGGCGCCGAGGCAGACCTCAAGGGCATCATCGACCTGGTCGAGAACCACGCGATCATTTACAAGGACGACCTGGGCAAGGAGCAGGAGGTCGCTGAGATCCCTGCCGAGCTTCAGGCCGAAGCGATCGCGGCCCGCGAACACCTGCTTGATGAGGTCTCCCATTTCGACGATGAGCTCGTCGAGCTGATCCTCGAGGAGCAGGAGATCCCGGTCGAGAAGCTGAAGGCCGCGATCCGCGCCGCGACGCTCTCCAGCAAGATGACCCCGGTCCTGTGCGGCTCCGCCTTCAAGAACAAGGGCGTGCAGCCGCTGCTCGACGCGATCATCGACTACCTGCCGAGCCCGCTCGACATCCCCGCGATCCAGGGTCACGTACCCAACAAGACTGACGCCGACGGCAACGAACTCCCGACCACCCGCCACGCCGATGACTCCGAGCCCTTCAGCGCACTGGCGTTCAAGATCATGGCCGACCCGTTCGTCGGCAAGCTGACCTACTTCCGCGTTTACTCGGGCAGGCTCGAGGCGGGCGGTCGCATCCTCAACGTCACGACCGGCAGGACCGAGCGCATCGGCCGCCTGCTGATGATGCACGCCAACGAGCGTGAGGAGCTGACCGAGGTCTACGCCGGCGACATCGCCGCGGGCGTGGGCATGAAGCAGGTCGTGACCGGCGACACGCTGTGCGCCGTGGACCAGCCGATCAAGCTTGAGAACATCACCTTCCCCGAGCCCGTGATCAAGGTCGCGATCGAGCCGAAGACGAAGATCGACCAGGAGAAGATGGGCGTCGCCCTGGGCCGCTTGGCCGAGGAGGACCCGACCTTCCGCGTCCAGACCAACGAGGAGACCGGCCAGACCGAGATCTCCGGCATGGGCGAGTTGCACCTGGAGATCCTCGTCGACCGGATGATGCGCGAGTTCAAGGTCGAGGCCAACGTCGGCCGTCCGCAGGTCTCCTACCGCGAGACGATCCGCGGCACCGCCGACAAGGTCGAGGGCCGCTTTGTGCGCCAGACCGGCGGCTCCGGGCAGTACGGCATCGTCTACATCGACGTCGAGCCGAATCCGGGCGAGGGCTTCGACTTCGTCAACAAGATCAAGGGCGGCTCGATCCCAACCGAATTCATTCCCGCCGTCGAGAAGGGCGTCGAAGAGGCGCTCGAGAACGGCCCCCGCGCCGGCTACCCGATGGTCGACGTGAAGGTCACCCTGACCGATGGCAAGTACCATGACACGGACTCTTCGGAGATCGCCTTCAAGGTGGCCGGCTCGCTGGCCCTCAAGGAGGCGGCGAAGCGTGCCAAGCCCGTACTGTTGGAGCCGGTGTTCGCGGTCGAGGTGACCACGCCCGAGGAGTTCATGGGTGACGTGATCGGTGACCTCAATCGCCGTCGCGGGCAGGTCAGTGGGATGGAACAGCGCGGCAACGCGCAGATCGTGTCGGCAACGGTGCCGCTCGCCGAGATGTTCGGATACGCAACTGATGTACGCTCCAACACGCAGGGCCGGGCGACATACAGCATGCAGTTCGAGCGCTACGAAGAGGTTCCGCCGAACATCGCCGAGAAGGTAATCGGCGACTTGCAGGGCCAGTAGCAGACCCATCGGACGGAAGTCCGATAGATTCTTGAGGTTCGCCCAATCGGCGGACGGAATTCATCTGAGAAGAAGGAGCACCCCAAAGTGGCTAAGGCCAAGTTTGAGCGCGATAAACCCCATGTGAACGTCGGGACCATCGGTCACATCGACCATGGCAAAACGACGCTAACGGCCGCCATCAGCAAGGTGCTGCACGATCATTTCGGCACCGGCGAGGTTCGCGCCTTCGACAGCATTGACAACGCGCCTGAGGAAAAGGCGCGAGGCATAACGATCGCGGCATCGCACGTCGAGTACGAGACGGCCAACCGTCACTACGCGCACGTCGACTGCCCGGGTCACGCCGACTACGTGAAGAACATGATCACCGGCGCCGCGCAGATGGACGGAGCGATCCTGGTCGTCTCCGCCGCTGACGGTGCGATGCCGCAGACCCGTGAGCACATCCTGCTCGCGCGTCAGGTCGGCGTGCCGTACATCGTCGTGTTCCTCAACAAGGCCGACATGGTCGACGATCCCGAGCTGCTCGAGCTCGTTGAGGTCGAGATCCGTGACCTCCTGTCCGAATACGACTTCCCGGGTGACGAGATCCCGTTCGTCGTCGGTTCGGCGCTGAAGGCGCTCGAGGGCGACAAGGACTACGAGGCCAAGATCCTCGAGCTCGCCGATCAGCTGGACAGCTACATCCCGGAGCCGGTGCGCGACCTGGACAAGCCGTTCCTGATGCCGGTCGAGGACGTCTTCTCGATCACGGGCCGCGGCACCGTTGCCACCGGTCGTGTTGAGCAGGGCATCATCAAGACCGGTGAGACGGTCGAGATCGTCGGGATCAAGGACACCACCACGACCGTTGTCACGGGCGTCGAGATGTTCAAGAAGATCCTTGACGAGGGCCAGGCCGGCGACAACGTCGGTTGCCTCCTGCGCGGTACCAAGCGCGAGGAGATCGAGCGCGGGCAGGTTCTCTGCAAGCCGGGCTCGATCACGCCGCACACGAAGTTCAAGGCCGAGGTGTACGTCCTCAAGAAGGAAGAGGGCGGCCGCCACACCCCGTTCTTCAGCGGCTACCGTCCGCAGTTCTATTTCCGCACCACTGACGTCACCGGCGTCGCCAACCTGCCCGAGGGCACGGAGATGGTCATGCCTGGTGACAACGTCCAGATGGAGATCGAGCTGATCCAGCCGATCGCCATGGACCAGGGCCTGCGGTTCGCGATCCGCGAAGGCGGCCGTACGGTCGGCTCCGGGGTCGTTTCCGAAGTCATTCAGTAGTAGTGGGGTAGGGGCGGTCCTGGTGGACCGCCCCTTATTCACCCTGAGCCAGCAGCAACTGACACCCAGCAGATACGACGAAAGGGCGGGCACAGGCCTTCCGGGGCATGCCCGCTCTGAACACGAGAAGAGCAAGAGTTAGAGATGGCGACCATCGCCCAAAACAAAATCCGCATCCGCCTGAAGTCGTACGACACGTCGGCGATAGAGACGGCAGCCAAGGAGATCGTCGAGACGGCGACGCGCACAGGCGCGACCGTGTCTGGTCCCGTGCCGCTCCCGACGGAGAAGAACGTGTATTGCGTGATCCGGTCGCCGTTCAAGGACAAGGACTCTCGCGAGCACTTCGAGATCCGCACCCATAAGCGCCTGATCGATATCCACCAGCCGACCCCGAAGACGGTCGACTCGCTGCAGCGCCTGGACCACCTTCCGGCCGGCGTCGACATCGAGATCCGTCTCGCCTCCTGAACCATGGCCGCGATTCTCGCCAAGAAGATCGGGATGACCCAGCTGTTCCTGGAGGACGGCAAGGTCGAGCGCGTGACCGTGCTCGAGGCCGGTCCCTGCCCGGTCACCGCGATCCGTAACGAGGAGCGCGACGGTTACAGTGCGGTGCAGCTCGCCTTTGGTCAGACCAAGGAGAAGCACCTGTCAAAGCCGGAGCTCGGCCACCTCAAGAAGGCCGGGGCGTCGGCGCACAAGCATCTCGTCGAGTTCCGCGATGAGGGCGCCGACCTGCAGATGGGTGACACCGTCACGGTCGAGGCCTTCAACGCCGGCGACAAGCTCAAGGTCTCCGGTACCTCCAAGGGCAAGGGCTTTCAGGGCACGATCAAGCGCCACAACTTCCATCGCGGACCAAAGACCCACGGCTCGCACAACTACCGGGCGCCGGGCTCGATCGGCGCGTCCGCATGGCCGGCACGCGTGATGAAGGGCATTCGCGGCCCCGGTCACATGGGCGCCGAGCGCGTCACCCAGCGCGGCGTGACCGTCGTCGACGTGATCGCCGGCCAGAACCTGCTGCTCGTGCGCGGGGCTGTCCCCGGCGCCAAGGGCGGACTCGTGGAGGTGCGCACCGATGCCTAGCACTGCGACAAAGCTCGGCGGCGGCACCGTCAAGCTCGACGCCAAGGCGTTCGAGGCCGAGTTCAACATGTCGATCGTCCATGAGACCGTGCGCGCCGAGCAGGCCGCACGTCGTCGCGGCACCGCCTCGACCAAGACTCGAGGCAAGGTCTCCGGCGGCGGCGCCAAGCCGTGGAAGCAGAAGGGCACCGGCCGCGCTCGCGCCGGTTCCTCCCGCAGCCCGATCTGGACCGGCGGCGGCACCGTCTTCGGTCCGCAGCCACGCGGCTACACCTTCAAGGTCAATCGCAAGGCTCGGCGCGTGGCGCTGCGAAGCGCGCTTTCGGTACACGCCGAGCGCGGTTCGATCGCCGTGTTCGATGCCGGCGTGTTCAGCGGTCCGTCGACCAAGCAGGCCAACGAGCTGCTGAAGAATTGGGACCCCGCCCAGGCGAACGCGTCGACACTGGTCGTGCTGGCAGAGAGCGAGCGCGACGCTGGACTGTCGTTCCGCAACCTCGGGCGCGTCGTCGTGCTGCCGGTGCAGAACGCCGGCGTCGCCAACGTGATCGGCGCCGCGCGCCTGCTCGTCTCCGAGGCGGCGCTGCCGGCTCTGGTCGCACGGGCCAACGGAACCTCCGAGGACGGTGAGAACTGATGGACGCGACCCAGGTCATCATCCGTCCGGTCGTCTCCGAGAAGACGTACGTGCTGGCTGAGGCCGGCAAGTACACCTTCCGGGTGGCGGACACGGCGCACAAGACCCAGATCCGTCAGGCGGTCGAGCAGCTGTTCGACGTCAAGGTCGTCGGCGTCCGCACGTCATCGGTCAAGAGCAAGCCCAAGCGCCGCGGTCAGACCGCCGGCCGCACCCGCCAGTGGAAGAAGGCTGTCGTGCAGGTGCGTGAGGGCGACTCGATCCCGATTTTCCGCGGGTTGGAAGGGACCGAGTAAATGGCAATTCGTAAGCCCAAGCCGACTTCCCCCGGCATGCGCTTCGTCAGCTATCCGGACTTTGCCGAGATCACTCGGTCGACCCCGGAGAAGTCGCTGACGGAGGGCCTCAAGAAGTCCGGCGGTCGCAACTCCAACGGTCGCAAGACGTCACGCCACCGCGGCGGCGGCGCCAAGCGCCTGTACCGCAAGATCGACTTCAAGCGCTTGAAGGACGGGATCCCGGCGAAGGTCGCACAGATCGAGTACGACCCGAACCGCTCCGCCTATATCGCGCTGCTGCACTATGCCGATGGCGAGAAGCGCTACATCGTCGCGCCCGCCCGTCTGACGGTCGGCATGACCGTCGAGTCGGGCCCGAACGCTGACATCCGCGTGGGCAACGCGCTGCCGCTGGCGAACATGCCGGCCGGCACGGTCGTCCACAACGTTGAGCTGACTCCCGGTCGCGGCGCCCAGATGGGACGCTCCGCCGGCATCGGCATCCAGCTGCTGGCAAAGGACGGTGACTACGTCACGCTGCGCCTTCCCTCCGGGGAAATGCGCCAGGTGCGTGCCGAGTGCCGCGCCACCGTCGGCACGGTCGGTAACTCCGACCATCAGAACGTCAAGATCGGTAAGGCCGGACGTAAGCGCCACATGGGCGTCCGTCCGCAGACCCGCGGTGTTGCAATGAACCCGGTTGACCACCCGCACGGCGGTGGCGAGGGCTCGACCACCGCAGGGCGTCACCCGGTTACCCCGTGGGGTGTTCCCACGCTCGGTTACCGCACCCGTAAGAAGGGCAAGGCCTCCGACAAGTACATAGTCCGCGGCCGTAAGAGGGGTAAGAAGCGTTGAGTCGTTCGAGCAAGAAGGGCCCGTTCGTACAGGAGCGCCTGATGGCGCGGGTAGAGGCCATGAACACGTCGGGTGAGAAGCGAATGCTGAAGACCTGGTCGCGTTCGTCGACGATCTTCCCGGACATGGTCGGTCACACGATCGCCGTCCACGACGGCCGCAAGCACGTGCCGGTGTTCATCTCTGAGTCGATGGTCGGCCACAAGCTTGGTGAGTTCGCGCCGACGCGGCTCTACCGCGGGCATGCGGGTACAGGTAAGAAGCGATGAGTGAAGAGAACAAAGACGAGCTTGAGGCAACGGCTGCGGAGTCCGCGGCGGTAGAGGCCGAGGAGAAGCCGAAGCCGGCCCGGAAGCCGCGTGCGCGCAAGCCGAAGGCCGACGAGGCTGTGGCCGAGACCGCAGACGACGTCGAGGCCGAGGCGGCGACTGATGAGGTCGTGGAGGCTGAGGACGAGGTTGTGGCCGCCACGGAGGCGCCCGCCGAGAAGCCGAAGCGGACCCGTACGGCGAAGCCCAAGGCTGACAAGGCTGAGGCTGCCGAGGCCCCCAAGGCGGAGAAGCCCGCCAAGGCCGAGCCGAAGAGGCCGTCGCCCAAGTCCAAGCCGGCCCGTCGTGGGCACGAGCAGCCCGTCGCGACTCCGGTCGTGCGGGCGCAGGCAAAGTACGTGCGTTCGTCCGCTCGCAAGGCGCGGCTGGTCTGCGACAACATCCGTGGCAAGAGCGTTGGCGACGCACGCGCTATCCTCGCGCATACGCCACGTGCGGTCGCTCGCGACTGGAGCAAGCTGCTCGAGTCAGCGGTCGCCAACGCCGAGAACAATCACGATCTCGTCGGCGAGGACCTCTTCATCAAGGCGGTACACGCTGATGAGGGTCCGACCATCAAGCGGTTCCGTCCGCGAGCCATGGGCCGCGCGACGAAGATCCGCAAGCGCACCGCGCACCTGACCATCCTCCTTACTCCGAAGAACTAGAAGAGACAGACAACCATGGGTCAAAAAGTTCACCCCGAATCGATCCGCGTGGGTTACATCCACGACTGGAAGTCGAACTGGTTCAACGAGAAGAACTTCGCCGACTACCTGCACGAGGACACGCAGATCCGCGAGCACATCGTCGGCCGCCTCTCGCACGCCGGCCTGTCCGACATCACGATCCGCAAGAACGCGAACGAGGTTGAGGTCAACATCAACACCGCGCGTCCTGGCATCGTGATCGGCAAGTCCGGTTCCGAGGTCGATCAGCTGCGCCGTGACCTGCATCAGCATCACCGGCAAGCAGGTCAAGGTCAACATTCTTGAGATCAAGCGCCCGGAGCTTGACGCGCGCCTGGTGGCGCAGTCGATCGCCGAGCAGCTGCAGAACCGCGTCGCCTTCCGGCGCGCGATGAAGCGTGCGCTCACCAGCGCGATGCGCTCGGGCGCCAAGGGCGTCAAGGTTCAGGTCTCCGGCCGCCTCGGCGGCGCCGAGATGGCGCGCACCGAGGGTTACTCCGATGGCCGTGTGCCCGCTGCACACGCTGCGCGCGGACATCGATTACGGCTTCCATGAGGCCAAGACGACCTTCGGCCGGATCGGCGTCAAGTGCTGGATCAACAAGGGCGAGATCATGCCCGAGGGTTACACCGGCGCCGACCTGACGATCATGGACGCCCCTTCCCCGCAGGCGCCCGATCGCGGTGGCCGCGACGGTCGTGACCGTCGTGACGATCGTGGCCGTGGTGGCTCCGGCGGTCCCGGCGGCCGTGGTCGCGGACGCGGCCCGGGCCAGGTGGTCCCGGCGGCACCGGCGGCACCGGCGGCACCGGTGGTCCCGGCGGCCAGGCCGGCGGCCCCAGTCGTGGTCGTGGTCGTGGACCAGGCCAGGGTGGCCAGGGTCAGGGCGGCGGTCGTGGACCAGGCCAGGGTGGCCAGGGTCAGGGCGGCGGTCGTGGACCCGGCCAGGGCGGTCAGGGTCAGGGCGGCGGTCGTGGACCGCGGCCAGGGCGGTCAGGGTCAGGGCGGCGGTCGTGGACCCGGCCAGGGCGGTCAGGGACAGGGCGGTCAGAGTCGTGGCCCGCGTACGGGTGGCCAGGGCGGTCAGGGTGGCCGAGTCGCGGCCCGCGCCCCGGCGGTCAGGGTGGCCAGAGTCGTGGCCCCGTCCCGGCGGCCAGGGTGGCGGCGCTTCACAGGGTGGCGCGTCGCAGGGCGGCGGTCAGGGTGGCGCTTCACAGGGCGGCGCGTCGCAGGGCGGCGGTCAGAGCAGCGGCGGCGGCGCCCCGCAGGGCGGTGGTAGCTGATGCTGGCACCAAAGCGCGTCAAGCACCGCAAGCAGCACCGCGGCCGTCGTGCCGGGCTTTCGCGCGGGCAGGTCAAGGTTCAGTTCGGCGAGTACGGGCTGAAGGCACTCGACGCCGGTTGGATCACCAACCGTCAGATCGAGGCTGCCCGTATCGCGATGACCCGCAAGATCCGCCGTGGCGGCAAGGTCTGGATCAACATCTACCCCGACAAGTCCTTCACCAAGAAGCCGGCCGAGACCCGCATGGGCTCCGGTAAGGGCTCGCCTGAAGGCTGGGTCGCGGTGGTCAAGCCCGGTCGAGTGATGTTCGAGCTCGGCGGCGTGCCGGAGCCCCTGGCCCGTGAGGCGATGCGCCTGGCCGGTCACAAGCTGCCGGTCCGGACCAAGTTTGTAGTGCGGGAAGAGGCGTGATCATGAGCCCAACCGAATTGCGTGAACTCGACGAGAGAGAACTCCTCGAGCACATCAAGACAGCGCGCCGGGATCTGCTCGGTCTGCGCTTCCAGCATGCCACCGGCGAGCTGGACAACACGGCGGGCCTACAGCGCGCCAAGCAGGAGATTGCCCGGGCGCTGACGATCGCCAACGAGCGTGGAATTGAGACCAATGGCTGACGAAGAGAAAAACGAGATTGAAGAGACGGCTGCGTCCGACCTGGCCGCTGCCGCAGGCGCGTCCGCCGACGAGGAGCCGACCTCGGCCAGCGCGGCCGAGGAGTCGCAGGCGCAGTCCGCGGGCGAGCTCGAGGCGATCGCTGAGGCTCAGGCTGAAGCTGCCGAGGCTGAGGCCGCCAGCGCTGAACCTGAGGCTGCCGCAACCGAGCCTGAGGCTGCCGCAACCGAGCCTGAGGCCCCCGCCGAACCGAAGACCCCGCAGAACCGAAGGCTCCCGCTGAGCCCGTGGTGCAGCTGAGCCCGAAGGAGCGCAAGGTCGCTACCAGGGCGCGCAAGTCCGCGAAGGTCGCGCCGCGTGGCGAGACCACGCCGGAGGAGCGCCAGGCCGAGCGCGATGCCGCCCGTACCGCGAAGGCCGCTGAACGCCGCACGGGGCGCGCTGCCGCGCGCACCAAGTGGAAGGCCGGTGCCCACGAGCGCACCGCCACGCCGGCGCGTGAGCATGAGACCGGCACGCAGAAGACCCGTCAGGGGATCGTCGTCTCCGACAAGGCCGACAAGACGATCACCGTGCGCATCGATGTCGCGCGTCGTCATCGCAAGTACCAGAAGATTGTGCGCACCTCAAACACCCTGCACGCCCATGACGAGAGCAACGACGCTCACATCGGCGACACCGTGGTCGTGCGCGAGGCTCGGCCGCTGTCGCGCACCAAGCGCTGGCGCCTGATTCAGGTCGTGGAGAGGGCGAAGTAATGGTTCAGAACGAGTCAAGACTTCGCGTCGCCGATAACACCGGCGCTCGTGAGATCCTCGTGATCCGGGTCAAGGGCGGCCACCGCCGCCGCTACGCAGGCGTTGGCGATGTCGTCAAGGCGACCGTCAAGCAGGCCAGCCCCGGGTGGCGCGGTCAAAAAGGGCGAGGTCGTCGACGCCGTGGTCGTGCGCACCAAGAAGGCGCACGGTCGCGAGGACGGCACCTACATCGCCTTCGATGAGAACGCTGCAGTGATCATCGACGGAAACAACAACCCTCGCGGCACCCGCATCTTCGGGCCTGTCGCACGTGAGCTGCGTGAGCGCAACTTCATGAAGATCGTCTCGCTGGCGCCGGAGGTGCTCTGATCATGCCCGCGCGTATCAAGGCAGACGATCAGGTGATCGTGATCAGCGGCAAGGACCGCGGCAAGCACGGCAAGGTACTGCGGGTCGATCGCAAGAACGACCGCGTGTACGTGGAGGGCCTGAACATCATCAAGCGGCACCAGAAGGCGCAGTCCAACTCGCCGACCGCCCAGCAGACCGGCGGCGTGATCGAGAAGGAGGGCGGAATCCACATCTCCAACGTGGCGCTCGCCGATCCCAAGGACGGCAAGCCGACCCGTATCGGGACAGAGGTCGTGGACGGCAAGCGCGTCCGGGTTGCCCGTCGCAGCGGAACGAGGATCGACTGATGGCTGCACGTCTGAAGACCAGGTACGAGAATGAGATCCGGCCGGCGCTGATCGAGCGTTTCGGCTACTCGACGCCGATGCAGGCTCCGAAGGTCCTCAAGGTCACCGTCAACATGGGTGTTGGCGACGGCAAGCAGGACTCGAAGGTGTTCGACGCAGCTGCCGAGCAGCTTGGGCAGATCACCGGCCAGAAGCCGAACGTCCGGCGCGCGCGCAAGTCGATCGCACAGTTCAAGCTGCGCGAGGGCATGCCAGTGGGCTTGGCCGTGACCCTGCGCGGCGACCGCCAGTACGAATTTCTCGACCGGTTGTTCTCGGTCGCGATGCCGCGGATCCGAGACTTCCGCGGAGTCAGCACAAAGTCTTTCGATGGTCGAGGCAACTACACGCTCGGCGTGCGGGAGCAGATCATCTTCCCGGAGATCGATTACGACGAGATCGACCAGACACGTGGTCTGGACATCACGATCACGACCAACGGGTGCACTGACGAGGAGTCCTTCGCTCTACTCGAAGCCCTCGGCATGCCATTCGCGAAGGACGGCCGTCAACAGGCCGCGACACTGAATTAGGAATCTCAATGGCCAAGACCTCACAGCGCGTCCGCCAGCAGCGGACCCCCAAGTTCCCGACCCGGGGCTATACCCGCTGCCGTCGTTGCGGCCGGTCCCGCTCCGTGTATCGCAAGTTCGGCGTCTGCCGGATCTGCCTGCGCGAGCTCGCCCACAACGGGTACATCCCCGGTATGACGAAGTCGAGTTGGTGACCGCATGTCGATGACAGACCCGATCGCGGACTTCCTGACCCGCCTGCGCAACGGCGCCAAGGCTCAGCACCACGACGTCACGATCCCCTCCTCGGGGCTGAAGCGCGAACTCGCGCGGATCCTCAAGGAGCAGGGCTACATCGAGGCGTACAACGTCACGCCGGCGACCACAGACCATCCGGGCGAGCGGATCACCGTGACGCTCAAGTACACAAACGACCGTAAGCCAGTGATCAGCGGCATCCAACGCGTCTCGCGCCCGGGCCAGCGGCACTACGTCGACCACGCCCACATCCCCAAGATCCAGGGCGGCATGGGCACCACGATCATCTCGACCTCGCACGGTGTGATGACCGGCCACGATGCCCGCAAGCTCGGGATCGGCGGCGAGGTAGTGGCGAAGGTCTGGTAGATCTGAGGACCATGTAGCAATGTCGAGAATTGGTAGACAACCCATCCCCCTGCCCAGCGGCGTCAGCGTCACGATCGAGCCTGAGCTCGTCATCGTGAAGGGCCCCGGCGGCGAGCTCTCGGAGCGGATCGCGCGCGACATCAGCGTCGAGCAGACCGCGACTGACAGCGGCGATCCGCAGCTGGTCGTGTCCCGCCCGACGGATCGCGGTGAGCACCGCGCTCTGCACGGCCTGACCCGCACGCTCGTGGCCAACATGATCACCGGCGTCACCTCGGGCTTTCAGAAGAACTTGGAGATCCAGGGTGTCGGTTACCGCGCGGCGCTGAAGGGCCGCGATCTGGAACTGGCACTCGGCTACTCGCACCCGGTGGAGATCAAGGCTCCCGACGGCATCACCTTCGAGGTGCCGCAGCCAACTAGGATCACCGTCAAGGGCGCGTCCAAGCAGCAGGTCGGCGAGATTGCCGCCCAGATCCGCAAGCAGCGCAAGCCGGAGCCCTATAAGGGCAAGGGCATCCGCTACGAGGGCGAATACGTCGCCAAGAAGGTTGGTAAGCGAGCATGAGCGTGAAGACCAAGGAAGCTCAGCGCCTGAAGCGGCGCCGCCGGGTCCGGGCCAAGGTCCAGGGGACCGCGGAGCGCCCGCGCGTTGCCGTGTTCCGCTCCAACCGCGGAATCTCCGCACAGCTTGTGAACGACATCGACGGCCACACGTTGGCCGCCGTCAACTGGACCGAGTCGCCCCTGCGCGAGCTCCGGGGCTCAGACCAGGCGAAGAGGGCCGGCGAGCTCCTGGCGGAGCGCGCCAAGGCCGCTGGGGTCGAGGCTGTGGTCTTTGACCGCGGCGGCTACCAGTACCACGGGCGCGTGCAGGCGCTCGCCGACGGTGCCCGTGAGGGCGGGCTCATCTTCTAAGCGCCATCCGGACGCTACTCTGGACTATTCAATGTCACGTGATCGCACAGTTTCCGCAGCAGGGCTCGATCTCCAGGAGCGCGTAGTCGAGATCAACCGCGTCGCGAAGGTCGTCAAGGGCGGCCGTCGCTTTTCGTTCACCGCGCTGGTCGTGGTCGGCGATGAGCGCGACGTGGTCGGCGTCGGCTATGGCAAGGCGAACGAGGTTCCCGTCGCGATCCAGAAGGGCGTCGAGCGGGCCAAGAAGAACCTCTACAAGGTTCCCAAGCACGGCTCGACGATCACCCATCAGACGACCGGCATCTTCGGCGCCGGCCGCGTGTTCCTGAAGCCGGCCGCGCCCGGTACCGGCGTGATCGCCGGTGGCGGCGTCCGCGCGGTGCTCGAGCTCGCCGGGATCCACGACATCCTCTCCAAGTCGCTCGGCTCCCAGAACCCGATCAACCTCGTCAAGGCGACGATGGCGGGCCTCGAGTCGCTGCGCACGCCGGAGGAGGTCGCGGATCTGCGCGGCCTGTCAGTCAACGCCGTGCTCGGCCTCAGCACCGAGGAGCAGGCGAACGGCAGCATCGACGGCAGCATTGACGGTCAGACCGACGCCGGCGGGGAGGACGCCGGCGGGGAGGAGGCTGCGGCATGAGCGACACCACGCTTAAGGTCAAGCAGTCCAAGTCCAAGAATGGTTCGGATCAGCGCCAGCGCGACACGCTGCGCTCGATCGGGCTGCGCCACATCGGCCAGACGGTCGAGGTCAAGGACACACCCCAGATGCGGGGCATGCTGCACAAGGTTCGACACCTGGTCGAGGTGGATGAGGCATGACTGAGAAGACTGACGCCGAGACGCCTGAGCCCATCGGCCTCCACAATCTGCATCCGGCCCCCGGTTCCCGCAAGCCGCGCAAGCGCGTCGGCCGCGGCGAGGGCTCCGGTACCGGCAAGACCTCGGGTCGAGGCCAGAAGGGTTACGGCTCGCGCAGCGGCGCCAAGGACCGTGCCCGCTTCGAGGGTGGTCAGATGCCGATCCACATGCGGATGCGCAAGCTGCGCGGGCCGCACATGAAGAAGTCGATGCCGTTCGAGCCGTTCCGTACGCACACGCAGGCGGTCAACCTCAAGGACCTCGAGGAGCGCTTCGATGCCGACGCAGTCGTCGACGTGGAGTCGCTGAAGGCCAAGGGCCTGGCGACGCGCAAGGACATTCCGGTCAAGATCCTCGCCAAGGGCGAACTGAGCAAGGCGCTCACGGTCAACGTGCACGCCGTCAGTGCCAGCGCGCGCGAGGCGATCGAGAAGGCCGGCGGCAGCGTACAACTCGTCGAGAGCGCCACGGCCTCCGGGTCGTGAGCCCGTCGGTGGCTGTCGCCCGCGACGAGTCATAGGCCGGCTGGGGAGATCGATTTAGATGATTTCGACGATCCTCGGAGCGTTCCGGGTTCCCGAGATCCGGCGGAAGATCCTCTTCACGTTCGCGCTGTTGGCGCTCTACCGGCTGGGGTCCTACATCCCCGCGCCGGCGGTCAACACGGCGGCGCTGCAGCAGATCCAGCAGGCGGCGTCGGGCAACGGCATCCTCGGCCTGCTGAACACGTTCTCCGGTGGCGGGCTCGGTCGCATCGCGATCTTCGCGCTGGGGATCATGCCCTACATCACCGCCTCGATCATCCTGCAGCTGCTGCAGGTGGTCGTGCCCTCACTCGAGAAGCTCTCGAAGGAGGGTGAGGTCGGGCAGGCGCGGATCACGCAGTACACGCGCTACCTGACGGTCGGGCTCGCGTTCGCGCAGGCGATCGGCTACGTCTTCCTGTTCAAGAGCCTCGAGAACCAGGCCGGGGTCTCGCTGATCAACAACTTCAACGTCGGCAAGGTCTTCCTGATCGCGATCACACTGACGGCCGGCACGGTCCTGCTGATGTGGTTCGGCGAGCTGATCACGCAGCGCGGCATCGGCAACGGCATCTCGCTGATGATCTTCGCGTCGATCGTTTCGCGTATTCCCGGCGGCGTGCAGTCGTGGTGGAACAACCCCAGCCAGGTCTTCAAGGTGATGATGCCGTTCATCGTGCTCGGTGTCGTCGCCGGCGTCGTGTTCGTGCAGGAGGGGCAGCGCCGGATCCCGATCCAGTACGCAAAGCGCGTGATAGGCCAGCGCATGACCCAGGGCGGCCAGACGTATCTGCCGCTGCGAGTCAACATGGCCGGCGTGATCCCGGTGATCTTCGCTGCCTCCGTGATGGCGATTCCGCCGACGGTCGGACAGCTGATCGGACAGAACAAGGTGCACAACTTCGGCACCGACCTCGCAAACTGGTTATCGCCCGGGGGCTGGCATTACGTCGTGGGCGAGTGCCTCCTGATCATCATCTTCACGTACTTCTACACGGCGGTGACGTTCAACCCCGTCGACCAGGCTGAGAACCTCAAGAAGTACGGCGGCTTCATCCCCGGCGTCAGACCGGGTCGACCTACGGCGGAGTTCCTCGACCGCATCCTTGCGCGATTGACGCTGCCCGGCGCTCTGTTCCTGGCGCTGATCGCCGCGCTGCCGACGATCCTGATCGCCCGCACAGGCGCGAGCTTCGCGTTCGGCGGCACCTCGATCCTGATCGTGATCGGAGTCGCGCTCGACACCATGAAGCAGCTCGAGGCTCAGTTGATGATGCGCAACTACGAAGGCTTCCTCAAATAGGGCCGTACCGCGCGCCCAGGGCCACACCGCCCGCGCCCGCGCTCATGCCTCCCGATAACATCTCGGCCCGATGCCGCCCCAGCTGAACCTGATCCTGATCGGACCGCCCGGTGCCGGCAAGGGAACCCAGGCCAACCGTCTGCGCGAGGACTTCCGGCTGCCGTTCATCTCCACCGGGGAGATGCTGCGCGCCAACGTCAAGGACGGGACCGCACTCGGCGCCGAGGCCAAGGCCTACATGGATACCGGCGCCCTCGTCCCTGACGAGCTGATCGTGGCGATGGCGATGGACCGGCTGGACCGCGACGACACCCGCGACGGCTTCATCCTCGACGGCTTCCCGCGGACCACCTCGCAGGCTGAGGCGCTCGACGAGCACCTCGCGGATGGGGGTCGCCGGATCACGGCAGCGCTGTTGCTCGAGGTGCCCGACGAGGAGATCGTCAAGCGCATCGCCGGCCGTCGCGTCTGCGTCAAGGCGGGGCACAACTACCACGTCGATTACGACCCGCCCAAGAACCCGGGAGTCTGCGACCAGGACGGCTCGCGCCTGATCCAGCGCGAGGACGACAGGCCCGAGGTTGTGCAAAAGCGGCTGGATGTCTATCACGAGCAGACCGCGTCGCTCGTTGACTTCTACGACGAGCGCGGGCTGTTGAGGCGGGTCGATGGAACCCGCACTCCGGCCGAGGTTCACGACCACATCCGCGCGATGATCGCAACCGCGCGGCTCGAGGACTCGCTCTGATCGGTGCGCAGGCAAGCGATGGCGATCATCAAGAAAACTCCTGAGCAGATCGAGCAGATGGCTACCGCCGGCGAGGTGCTGGTCAAGACCATGAATCTGCTCGCCGGAAAGATCCGGCCGGGCGTGACGACGCTCGAGCTCGACCAGGCTGCAGAGAAGTTCATCCGCTCGCAGGGCTGCGAGCCCGCCTTCAAGGGCTACCGCGGCTTCCCCGGCTCGATCTGCGCATCACCCAACTCGATGGTCGTGCACGGGATTCCCGGCTCATACAGGCTTGAGCGCGGCGACATCCTGTCCGTGGACATCGGCGTCGTCAAGGACGGCTGGGTCGCTGACGCGGCTCGCACGTTCCCGGTCGGTCCTGTCTCGCCGGTCGCCAGCAAGCTGCTGGCCGTGACCGAGCAGGCGCTTCAGCTCGCGGTGCCGCAATGCGTCGCCGGCAATCACCTTGGCGACATCGGCCACGCGATCCAGCAGTACGTTGAGGAGAACGGCTTCTCGATCGTGCGAACGCTTGTGGGGCACGGGATCGGTCGCGAAATGCATGAGGACCCGCAGATTCCCAACTACGGCAAGCCCGGGACCGGTGTGACGCTCGAGGAGGGCATGGTGCTGGCGGTCGAGCCGATGGTCAACGTCGGCAAGCATCAGGTGCGAATGGCCGACGACAACTGGTCGATCTTCTCGGCCGACGGCTCGCTGGCAGCGCACTTCGAGTTCACGATCGCGATCACCGCCGATGGCCCGCGTATTCTCACGCCCTGGCACGAGGCTGTGGGCAAGGCCGCAGCCTGAGGCGCCGGGGCCTGGCCAGGCCCAGCGGGGCCAGGCCAGGACTGATCGGTCCGTCAACACAATGCAAACCTGCGGAACGGCGCGATGGTTCGCGTTGTTGCTACTATCCGCTTTTGCGCCTGCAGCGTGCCCGTTGCGCTGCGCGCGACGCCCGCCTCGGTAGCGGCGACCGCAGCGGTCGCCAGAGCCGCAGACGAGGTTCAGACGAAATAACTCACGACGAGAGCGAAGCGACGTGAAAGTACGACCGTCGGTCAAGCCGATGTGCGAAAAATGCAAGATTATCCGCCGGCACGGACGTGTGCTGGTGATCTGCTCCAACCCGCGACATAAGCAGCGGCAGGGGTAGTCTGATGGCGCGTATCTCTGGGGTCAACATCCCGCTCAACAAGCGTGTCGAGATCGGTCTCACGTACATCTACGGGATCGGTCGTCCCATGTCCAACAAGTTGCTCGCCGACGTCGGCATCGAGCCGGACCGCAAGGTTCGCGACCTGACCGAGGAAGAGGTCGTGAAGCTCCGCGACCTGATCGACAACTCTGTCGTCGTCGAGGGTGATCTGCGCCGCGAGCGTTCGCAGAACATCAAGCGTCTGCAGGAGATCGGCTGCTATCGCGGTCTGCGCCATCGGCGCGGCCTGCCGGTCCACGGTCAGAACACCAAGAACAATGCGCGCACGCGCAAGGGCCCCAAGCGCATGCAGGTGGCCGGGAAGAAGAAGGCAGGTAAGAAGTAATCCATGAGTCCCGCTCCTCGTAGACCGCAGCGTGGTCGTCGCCGGGTCCGTAAGAACATCCCGGTCGGCCAGGCCCACATCAAGACTTCGTTCAACAACACCATCGTTTCGCTCACGGACCGCGAAGGCAACGTGATCGCTTGGGAGTCCGCCGGCGGCGCCGGCTTCAAGGGCTCGCGCAAGTCGACCCCGTTCGCCGCGCAGGTGACCGCCGACGCGGCCGCCCGCAAGGGCATTGAGCACGGGCTCCAGAAGGTCGAGGTGTTCGTCAAGGGTCCAGGCTCCGGCCGTGAGACGGCGATCCGCTCGCTTCAGGCCGCTGGCCTCGAGGTCACCGGTGTCAAGGACGTAACCCCGCAGGCGCACAATGGCTGCCGTCCGCGTAAGCGCAGGAGGGTCTGACCATGGCTCGTGACACTGGACCACAGTGCAAGCAGTGCCGCCGTGAGGGCCAGAAGCTGTTCCTCAAGGGCGAACGTTGCCTGACGGACAAGTGCGGCGTCGAGCGTCGCGGCTACCCGCCCGGAGAACATGGGCGTGGCCGCCAGAAGCAGAGCGAGTACCGGCTGCAGCTGCGCGAGAAGCAGAAGGCCAAGCGCTATTACGGCGTGCTCGAGAGGCAGTTCCGGATCTATTACGAGAAGGCCTCTCGGCAGCCCGGTATCACCGGTGAGAACCTGCTGCGTACGCTCGAGTGCCGGTTTGACAACGTGCTCGTGCGTCTTGGCTTCGCGGCCTCGCGCCGCCAGGCACGCCAGCTGATTCTCCACGGCCACTGGACCGTCAACGGTCGCCGCGTGAACATCCCCAGCTACCAGCTGCGGGACAACGACGTAATCGCGATCTCCGCCAAGTCGACAGCGACCCAGGTGATCCGCGATGCGACCGAGCTGACCGGGCAGGTCCCGGCCTGGCTCCAGGCCGATCACGACTCGCTGACGGCGAAGGTGCTGCGCAAGCCCGAGCGGCGGGAGATCGCCGCGCCGGTGCAAGAGCAGCTAATCGTCGAGCTGTACTCGAAGTAACCGAAATTTGCTCGCCGCGCCGTGCCTTTTGGTGCGGCTTGCGGTCTTGAAACGCCGCCCGGGGCGGGCGGTGCCAGAACCCACGATGTTAGGAACGTGCGATGCTTGACTTCCAAGTCCCCCGAATCTCCAGCGAATCCGTCGAAGATAACCGCGGTTCGTTCACGATCGAGCCCCTCGATCGTGGTTTCGGCTACACGTTCGGCAACTCGCTGCGCCGCGTGTTGCTGTCCTCGCTGGCCGGCGCTGCCGTCACCAGCGTTCGCATCGAGGGCGTCGCGCACGAGTTCTCGACGATCAAGGGTGTGAAGGAGGACGTCACTGACATCGTCCTCAACCTCAAGGGCATCGTCTGCCGGATGCATTCCGACGCGACCGAGGTCGAGGCGCCGCTGGTCGTGAGCGGGCCGGGTGAGATCACCGCCAAGGACATCGACCTGCCCTCTGGCGTCGAGATCCTCAATCCTGATGCGCATATCGCGACGCTCGAGAAGCAGACCAAGCTCGAGGTCTACCTGACCATCGGCCGTGGCCGCGGCTATCGCCCCGCTGAGGAGAACAAGTCGGCCGACCAGCCGATCGGCGTGATTCCGATCGACTCGATCTTCTCGCCGGTCCGCCGTGTCGCATACAACGTCGAGCAGGCCCGTGTCGGTCAGAAGACTGACTTCGACAAGCTGACGCTCGACATCGAGACCGACGGCTCGATCGATCCACACGCCGCGCTGCGCGAGGCCGCAGAGATCCTGATCTCTCAGCTCGCGATCTTCACGGACGCGGATCGCGTGATCGAGCTGCGAGACACCGGCACCAACGGCATTCTCGACGCCAGCCTGGTCGGCGGCGAGCCCGCTCGTGGCGTCGGCGGCCGCGCACCGAACGCGATGGACGACATCCTGATCGAGGAGCTCGAGCTCGGTGTTCGTTCCTACAATTGCCTGAAGCGCGCCGGCATCCAAACCGTCGGAGACCTCGTCGCCAAGAGTGAGGGTGAGCTCAACGCAATCCCGAACTTCGGCAAGAAGTCGATCGACGAGGTGATCGAAACTCTGCACGCGCGTGGTCTCACGCTTCGCGACGGCTAAGATCTTCAGGCCGAAGGACTTTCAACCATGCGCCATCAACGTAATCGCTACCAGCTCTCCCGCAGCGCCTCGCATCGCAAGGCCCTGTTGATGAACCTCTCGAAGGAGATCATCGAGCACGAGCGGATCCAGACGACCGAGGCCAAGGCCAAGGCCGTCAAGCCCGAGCTCGAGAAGCTGATCACGCTCGCCAAGCGCGGCGACCTACATGCCCGCCGCCAGGCTCTTTCCGCGCTCGGCCAGGACAAGTTCGCCGTGTACAAGCTGTTCGAAGAGGTTGCTCCCCGCTACGGCGAGCGCAACGGCGGCTACACGCGCATCCTCAAGCTCGGTCCGCGTCGCTCGGACTCGACCGAGATGGTTCTGCTCGAACTCGTCTAGGAGTTCCGGCCGCCGACCCCGGCCGGACCCGTCTTTGGATGACGGCGCGACTCGAGATCGAGTACGACGGCATCGCCTTCTCGGGCTGGGCGTTACAGCTCGGGCAACGGACGGTCCAGGCCGAGCTCGAACGAGCCCTGGCGACGGCCCTGCGCCGGCCGGTGGCGCTGACGGTCGCCGGCCGGACCGACGCGGGCGTGCACGCATGGGCCCAGGTCGCCTCCCATGAAGGTGAGGCTGCCCCGCTCGACAGCCTCAATGCCCTGCTGCCGCCGGATGTGGCGGTCGTTCGCTCCGAGGCCGCTGCCGACGGATTCGACGCCCGCCGCGATTGCACCTCACGCGCCTACTGTTATCGCGTGCTGGCACGGCCCGCGCGGCCCACGATCGAACGCGCGCGCACACTGCATTGGACGTATCCGGCGGACCTCGAGACCCTGGCGGCCTGTGCGGCGCTGCTGGCGGGCACACACGACTTCACCGCGTTCACCCCGGCCGAGACCTACCACGTGCGGTTTTCGCGTGATGTCCACGTGGCGTACTGGAGGGACCGCGGCCAGGGGCGGCTCGAATTCTGGATCGAGGCGGATTCGTTCATGCGCCACATGAACCGCGCGCTCGTCGGGACGATGCTCGACGTCTCCCGCGGGCGCCTCACGTTCGAACATTTCGCGCGCCTGCTCGAAGGCCGTCCGCGGGCCGAGGCAGGCCCGACCGCCCCCGCGCATGGGCTGTACTTCGCGGGCGCGGGGTACGGGGGCGAGCGGTTGCTGAGGGCGCCGTGAGCGTTCTTTGGCAAGTTCGTATCGCCGACCGACAGCCGCGCGCCAGAGAACCGGCGAGCGGCCCGGCACCAACGCGCTTGTCGGCGCCGTCGGCGGTTGGCTCAGGCGCTGGCCGGCGCCGTCGGCGGTTGGCTCAGGCGCTGGCCGGTGCCGGGTCGGGACGCACGACCACCGTGTCGGCGATCGCGATGATCTCGTCGACCGGCAGGTCCGCCCTGTTGGCGTGGTCGCGGATCGCTTCCGGACTGGCAGCCTCGTAGATGCACAGCGTGCCGAGCCTGCCACTGGACTCGTCCAGCACGTAGCTGCGGATCCACCGCACCTGGTCTGACATCTCCTCGTCAGCGACGCGCGTCGATCGTCCCGCCGCCTCCTGAAGGTCCGGTCCGTCGGTGAAGCCCTCACGGCGAAGGATTGCGTAGAGCTGCATGCCTTTACTCCTTTGGTCGGTCCCCATAGCTCATGAACTGCGGCGCGCGACACCTGGCCCCGCGAGCACATTCTCCACCGCCACGGCCTCTAGGATCAAGCCTGTGCGCGTACTGCTGACCAACGATGACGGGATCGACATGGAGGGCCTGGAGATGCTGCGCCGGGCGCTGGTGGAGATACCCGGGATCGACCTGCGCGTGGTCGCCCCCGACGGCAACCGCTCGGCGATGGCACGGTCGATCACGATCAGCCGGCCGCTGTGGGTGGCGGAGTTCGAGTTTGAGGACGGCAGCATCGGCTATGCGACTGACGGCACGCCGGTCGACTGCGTACGGATCGCGAACCTCGGCCTGATCGATGGTTGGCTGCCGGAGATGGTCGTGTCCGGTATCAACCATGGCTCCAACATCGGTGACGACATCACCTATTCCGGTACCGTCGCGGCCGCGCTCGAGGCGATCGTGCTGGGGCTCCCGGGGATTGCCGTATCCCAGCAGTCGCTCGGCCGGGAGCTCGACTTCCGGCGGATGACGGAGTTCGACTTCAACGCGGCGGCGACGTTCACGGCGCGTCTCGTGGGCGAGCTGGCCGCGGCCGTTCCCGGTGGGCCTGGGGGGAGCATTGCGTCCGCCAGCCGGACGCTGCTGAACATCAACTTTCCCGGCTGCGAACCGCAGGGAGTAGCGGTAACGCGGCTTGGCAGGCGGTATTACACAGACGAGCTCGAGGTCCTCGAGACCGACGCCACCGATGCCACAAGAAAGCGCTATCGGGTCTACGGGCAGGCGGCCGAGGCCACCGAACTGGAGCCGGGCACCGACATCACGGCGATCGCTGAGGACCTGGTATCGGTCACGCCGCTCCAGTTCGACCTCACCCACCACGACGGAGTGCAGTCGCTGGTCGAGCGTGACCTCGAGCGGCTGTTGCGCGAACCGGCCGAGCCGCAGTCATGAGTGGAGCGCAGTCCGGTGATGCACGCGAGCGGGCGGCCGAGTTGCGCCGGCTCGTGGATTATCACTCGCACCGCTACCACGTCCTGGACGACCCGGAGATCGGCGATGACGAGTACGACGCGCTGTTCAACGAACTGCGTGAACTGGAGGCGGCAGACCCGTCGCTGATCACGCCCGACTCGCCGACCCAGCGGGTCGGAGGGGAGCCTGTCTCTGACCTGGTCAAGGTCGGACACCTGCAGCGGATGCTTTCGCTCGCCAACGCCCGATCAGCGGAGGAACTGCGGGCCTGGATCCAGCGCATGCGGAACTTTCTCGCGCGTGAGGGCATCGAGCAGGTCAGCTTCGAGTTCGTGGCCGAGCCGAAGATCGACGGACTGGCGATGTCCTTGATCTATGAGGATGGCGTGTTCGTGCGCGGGGTCACCCGTGGCAACGGCGAGATCGGTGAGGACGTCAGCCACAACCTTCGCACGATCGCGCAGATCCCCCTGAGGCTCGATTTCGACGCGGCCGGCATGGCGGCGCCTGCGCTGCTTGAGGTGCGAGGCGAGGTCTACATGTCGTTACGTGACTTCGAACAGCTGAACGAGCGCCGCGCGGCAGCGGGCGAGTCGACGTTCATGAACCCTCGCAACTCCGCCGCCGGCACGATCCGGCAGCTCGACCCACGACTCGCGGCGGCGCGGCCGCTGTCGTTCTGGGCCTACCAGGTTGGGGTGACCGAGGGTCTGTCGTTCGACACCCACCATCAGGCCCTCGAGTTTCTCAAGCAGCTTGGCTTCCCGGTGAACCCTGATATCCGGGTGCTCGATACCGAGGACGCTGTCGTCGCACAGTGCCAGTCCTGGCAGGAGCGTCGGGGCGAGCTGCCGTTTGAGATCGACGGTGTTGTGGTCAAGGTCAACGATCTTGAGCTGCAGCGCCGGCTCGGCGTCGTCGGGCGCGAGCCGCGCTGGGCGATCGCCTGGAAATTCCCGCCGACCACCGCGGTCACGACCCTGGTCGAGATCGGCTGGAATCCCGGCAAGTTCGGCGACCTGCACCCGTACGCGATGCTCGAGCCGGTCCACGTCGGCGGTGTCACCGTCAAACAGGCGACATTGCACAACGAGGAGGATCTCGCTCGTAAGGATCTGCGGATCGGCGAGCGCGTGATCGTGCTGCGTGCCGGCGATGTGATCCCGCAGGTGGTCTCGCCTGCGCCCCATGTCGCTGAGCAGCCCGATCGTCCACCCAAGCCCTTGCCGCCGTCGCACTGCCCGGTGTGCGGGACCCAGACCGTGAAACCGGAGGACTCGGTCTTCACACACTGCCCGAACCGTGACTGCGCCGGCCGGCGCCTACAGCTGCTGACCCACTTCGTCGGCGCGATGGACATCGACGGACTGGGGGAGAAGCAGGTCGCTCAATTCATGCGGCTCGGCTGGCTGCGCACCGCGGCTGACATCTACCGGCTCCCGGACCGTCGCGAGGAGCTGCTCGAGCTGGACGGCTTCGGTGAGATCTCAGCCGGGAAGCTGTTCGATGCGATCGAGGCCTCCAAGGCGCAGCCGTTCTCCCGGGTCCTGTTCGGGATCGGGATCGAGGAGGTCGGTGACGTCACCGGCCGCAACCTCGCCCAGCAGTTCCGCACCATTGACGCGCTGCTCGAAGCCGATCCGGAGGCGCTCGAACAGACCCAGGGCGTCGGCCCGAAGATGGCTAGGAAGATCCATGCCCAGCTGGCTGATCCGCTGATGCGCGAACTGATTGCGGAGTTGCGCTTTCTGGGTCTCACCTTCGAGGAGGCCGGGCCGCCACCCGGTGAGGGGCCGCTCGCCGGTCAGACCTTCGTGCTCACAGGCACCCTGCCTGACCTCACACGCGAGCAGGCAAGCGCGATGATCGTGGCCGCGGGCGGCAAGGTCACCGGATCGGTGTCTCGCAAGACGAGCTATCTGGTCGCCGGGGAGAGCGCAGGCTCGAAGCTGGCAAACGCCGAGCGGCTCGGTGT
Source organism: uncultured Conexibacteraceae bacterium (assembly GCA_963844665.1). Lineage (GTDB taxonomy): Bacteria > Actinomycetota > Thermoleophilia > Solirubrobacterales > Solirubrobacteraceae > Palsa-465. Next base: position 528,209 of record CAWJPB010000001.1, on the reverse strand, counting down.
GCCCGTGCTCGACGAGGCCGGCTTGCGGGCGCTGCTGAAGCAAGGCTGACCTGAACCAGACTGACCGGCAGCCCTGCGACTACCGGCATGATCACCGCCGGCGGTGCCCGCATCCCATCGCCGCTCTGGCTCCGAGCGTGGTTGCGCCGCCTGGGAGGATGTCTGCCGGCCTGTCACCCCGGCATGAGTGGCATCCGTCTCGCCAGGCGGCGCCGCGCCCGTGGCTGGGGCGCTCAAGTTATTCGCTCTGCTGGCCTGAACGGCCGTGAGCGCTGGGCAGGCCCGACGGCCTGCGGCGCTTTCTTATACGCGGACCACCTGTGCCGAGCTCGACTGGCTCAGTTCGTGGAGGGCGCAGCTGAACAGGGTCTTATCGATCTTGCCATTGAAGATCGGGACACCCCACTCGACGCACTTCGAGATCACGTCCCGGCGTTCCATTCCGGATTCTTTCGCAAGCTCGCTCGGCGTCAGGTGATTTGCCATTGGTCCCTGCCTCCTTGTGACGATCAGTACATGTCGACAGTATTGCGCCCCGGCCCGACGGACGCAAACGAAGATAACCGCCGCGGGCTGCCGCGGGCAGAAACTTGTGAACGTTGCGGGGCCGCCATGGCCGTACCACGATTTCCCTGAACGCGTGTCACAATGACCCGACTCGGGGCGTGGCGCAGCCTGGTAGCGCGCACCGTTCGGGTCGGTGAGGTCCCCGGTTCGAATCCGGGCGCCCCGATGCAAAGAAGCCCCTGCTACGGCGGGGGTTTCTGCGTTCCTGGAGCCTTCCATCCCCACATCAATGAGGTCGTCGCCACGTGCCCTGGCAGGCGTCCGCTGAGGCTCGGCCCAGGCGACGTGATCTGGGCGGCAAGGGCTAGGTAGCAGCCCATCCGTGCCGGCGGCCCGCGTCGGCGTTTCTCGGCGGCGGACGCGTCAGGTGTGCTGGTTGACGGACCCGATCAGGACCCTCGGATGCTGGCGGCGGCCAACCCGAGTCCCCCGCAGGCGGCGGCGGCACGCTTGAACGCGGGCGAATCTGGGTCCACGCCGCCGTCGCCAATGGTGATGTGATTGCCCGAGAAGGTCGGGTCCGGGAAAGTCGGTACGCCGTGGTTGCGCATGCAGCGTGCGTTGGCGAGCATCGCGGCCTTCTGGTCCGCCGAGATACCCCACCACCATCCGGCCCCGAGCCCGGATCTGGGAAGTTCGAGAGGCCGTTCGCGCGCATGCAGCGAGACATGGCGGCCGGGGAACTCTTGGGACCGTAGGGACTGGCCCCGCTCTTGGGCTTGGCGCTCGATTCGCCGCAGGCAGCTACCGCGAGGACGCAACTCATTACGATCACCAGGCCCAAGACCGGGTCGCGGAATCTCGCCAGCGGCGTCCGGACGCCACGAACCGCGCTGCGGAACCTAAACACACCGCCATTGCTACCAGCGACGGGGTAACAGATTGGTTACGCCTCCACTCGCAGGATTCAACCTCAGCCCGCTCATCTGTCACGAAACCGGCACTCGGACGTGGCCCACCCCTCGAGAGTGTCGGATCGATCGCAGCAGCAGACTGCGTGCTGGTTTTTGGCCCCCACCGGGAGGTGGCGAGGCAACTCCTGAGAGTGCTGCTTGTGTCGAGTGCGCGTTCGTCGCGGCTTGGTTCGGCAGCCCCGCTTTCGTGTCTCCGCGGAGAATCTGCAACCGCGGCAAGCGTTGTGTGACAATTTCCGCACCAGACGCCATGCTCACATCACCTCACTAAACGCACGCGAGGATGAGGCGCTCACTTGCAATCCGGGTACGAGCTTGCGCGATCAGGTTCGCATTGCCCCGAAGACGTTCGGGCCGGGTCTTGCGACGTTGCCTGGGTGGGTGTGGATGCCTTGCGCTGATAGTCGCGCGACCGGCCCTCGCGACACCGGCTTCCCCGAGTGGCCAGCTGGTCTGGGAGACCTCGAAGGGGTTTGTACTCACCAATTCGCACGGTGAGGATGCACGCGCCGTACCGACGCTGCCAGGATTCCAGGAGCCTCTTAGGGCCGCGCTTTCACCGTCGGGGAGCGGGCTGATGGCCGAAAGCGTAGGCCCCGTTAATGGAGCGCCCGACGGGGCGCGCCTTCTCCTCACAAACCTGAACACCGGCCGCACGCATCCGTTCGCGCAGTTCCCCGCGCCGGGGAGTCCCCCGAGCCCATACCCCGACTACGCAAGCGGACTGGTGGCGTTCTCGCCGGACAGCAGAGCGATTGCCTTCGGTTTTCTGTCACGGGTTCCGAACAAGGGCGCTGCGGTGGGCGTCGTGTTCATGAGCGTCGCGACCGGTCACACGATCAGGTCGATCACAGTCCCTGGGGTGAACACCGGGCCGCCGTTTCTGTGGTTGCCCAACGGTCGCCTTTTGTTCCAGGTCGGCGTGACCGGGCTCGCAACTGTGTCCAAGACCGGAACCGGGCTGCGGCCGATCAACATCAACCTTCCAGCGGGATTCGACGCAGAGATAAACGAGGTTGCAGCGTCGCCTGACGGCTCGCAGTTGGCGATCGAGATGGTCGCGGGGCAAGGCTGTAGTGAGGACTCCACTCCGTGCACGAGCACGTTGTACGTGGCGCCCACCGCTGGCGGGACAGCGAGACGGCTTGCACCCTCGTCCGAGAGCGTGCCCGTGTGGTCACCTGATAGCAAATATCTCGTCGACCAGGCGGGCGCAATCAAGCTGATAACAGTCGCGACCGGGCACACGATAACGATTCGGCCGCCGCGCCTGCGGGCGTCGCTTGTGGGTTGGCGGCCCGTTACGGGCCCGCGCGACGCATCCCTGCGCCGGCGAGACTCTCCGATCGCCAGCGCGTCGGATTCAACGCAATGGCATTGTTCTCGCGCGGCCGGACTATTGCTTGGCGGCAGTTGCATCGGTGTTCGGCCGTGCATCCTGGACGCGTCCAGACGGCGGCCCTCCTTAACGCGGAAAGCAGAAGCCGGGGGCACACCGATGGCGTCTCTTTGGTGCTGTAAATACGGTTCCCGGTGGTGGTGAGTTTAGGCGGCTGTCACCTCCTCGGGTAGGGGTTGTTCGTTGCCTTGGTAGCGCGCTCGTTTGAGGTGTTGGCGGTCGAGCGCGGTGAAGTTGATGCCGTTGGTCTGGTGGGTGATCAACAGGTCGAGCACAGCCCAGACGAGGGTCAGGCAGCTGGTCTCGCCGGGGAAGCGGCCCATCACCTTCGTGCGGCGTTTGACCTCGCCGAGTGAGCGCTCGAGCAAGTTCGTTGACCGCCACCGTCGTCGGTGTCGGACTGGGTAGCGCAGGTGCACCACCAGCGCGTCGAGGTCATCGGCCAAACAGCGGGCGGCGGCGGTGAACCCGTCGTTGTCGAGCTGGTCGACGAGCTCTTGCAGGCGACGTTTGGCGTCGGCCTCACTGATCGCGTCATCCAGGGCTTGCCAGTAGGCGTGCTTGACACGCTCACGTTCACGATCGGGAACCTTCGCGTAGAGGTTGCGGGCACGGTGCACACAACACCGTTGGCGGTCAGACGCCGGCCAGCACTGCTCGATCGCTTTGATCAGCCCTGGGGCGCCGTCAGCGACGATCAGCATCGGTGCCCCAAGGCCGCGGCTGATCAGATCACGCCCCAACGCCTGCCAGTCCTCAAACGACTCACGCATCCCTAGGCTGACCGCCAGCAGTACCCGGTCGCCGTCCTCGGTGAACCCCCACGCGACCTGCACCCCCTCCTTCGGCCCGCCCGGCCGGACCGCGATGAACGTCGCGTCGAGGAACAGCGCGCTGAGACGGATGTCATAGAGATCACGGCGTTTGAACGCCCCGAAGCGCTCCTTGAGCTCCTCACACATCCTCGAGACGGTCGACTTCGACAACTTCCCCAACCCCGCCTCCTCACACAACGACTCGACATCGCGCATCGACAGACTCCGGACGAACGCGCCGATCACCAGGGCCTTCAACGGTTCGGTTCGGATCAGCTTCGGGGTTCTCGGGAACAGCTTCGACGCGAACGTCTCCGCCGCCTGACGAACCTGCGGGATCTGAACCTCAAGCTCCCCCTCAGCGGTCTGCAACCTGCGGGGACGAAACCCGTTCCGCAACCCGGACTCCTCACGCTGCTCACTCGACGGCCGGCGCTCGTAGCGGGCACGACCAAGCCACGCGTCGAACTCGTCCTCGACCGCTCGCTGGATGATCAACCGGGCACCCAGCTTGGCCAGCTCCGACAACGACTCACGCGGGTTCTCACCCACCCCCACGCTCAACATGTGCTCGATCCGAGCTTCGATCTCCGCCGACGGGGGTACGGTACGTCTCACGGCGTAGGCCTCCTTCAATCGTCTTCCAGGACTTGAGGGAACCTACGCCGTAGCTCTGACAGCAACGGCGCTATTTACAGCACTCCTGAGACGCCACCGCGCACCGACGAGAGTGTCGCAATGATCGATTTCCGGCAGCGAACGCCAGGTCGCCATTCCGATCGCCGGGCTCCGACGGTTGCTGAGATGGAAGCGATTGCCCGCACGGGGGCACTGGGAAGACATCTCAGGACCTAACGCGACGCTCCGAGGATCCCAGCCTCCGGTCAGGACGGTGGCCTCACGTGAGTAGGCAGGCGCGCAGCGGCACATCAGCACCAGCGCCTCAGCACCCGCGTTCCACAGCTTGTGCACGGTTCCAGACGGGATCACGACGCAGTCCCCGGCCCGGATCTCGGCTTCCTGATTCGAGGCGCATCCTTCCGCTCCCGGCCGTGAAGTAATAGATCTCCTCAGACTGAGGGTGACCCAGCGTGCCCGACCACACCATCAGCAGCAGGTTGTCGCCGAAGCAGCGGCAGCACGAACGCGGGCAATCGGCGAAAGCGATCACGACTGCATCGCCACCGGCGCGATCCCTCGCGCAAACCGCACGGACGTCGAGAATGTTGAGCGGGCAAAGCGATGGTTCGGTTGCAGTCGTGTCTGCGGGTCCGGCGCGTCGCAGCCGTGCTCACCACCTGCGCTAGAAGATATGACTGTGCTCCAGGTCGGACAGGTCCGATTGTCACCGCCGCGATTGTGCGGCGGTGACAATTTTCGTCACTGACTCGTCGTTTTGGTCCAGGTCCCGGCCCAGATGAAGCCGCGGATGCTGCATGGGTCATGTCCCCCGACCGGGGCAAGGGCGAGCTGGTCGCCCGTGACACTCCATTTGTAGTTGGCACTCGGGCCACCCCAGTTGCACCATGAGCCGCCGAGCTGTTGCGTGTTGGAGTCGAATGGTTGCATCGAGACGGCGCCCGCCACATGGAAGGTGCTGGTGCCCGGCGTCCAGTCGCTGAGCAGCTCGAAACCGTCTCCCGTGTTGTGCTTGATGCTGCTGTTGATCGTGAACTTCCCGGCAAAGTGATCCTCGATCCACTTTCTTGAGAAGGTGATCCGGTAGGTGCCTGACGGGGTATATGTGTACGTCGGATTGCCGGCCGATCCAACCGCTGGGGCGTTGCTGGTATTGATGGTTCGCTCCCATGTGCCGACGATTGCCTTGGGTGGGCTCGGTGCGGGTAGGACTCGTGCTTTGGACGAGTTCGTGGCGGTCTGGCCGTTGAGGGCGATTGTCTTGACCGTGAATGTGTGGATGCCCGGCGTGAGCCAGGAGGTTACGAGGTAGCCGCCGGTGTCACTGAAGGTCGAGACTGGTCCGTTGTGACCGATCCAGCACAGCTTTCCGTCGATCGACTAGTCGATCTGCTTGATCTTGCTCGTGGGGACAGATGAGTAGGCATGCCAGACGATGCGGTGCGGCAACACGGTCTTACCGTCGAGTGACGAGGTGACCTTGAGCGGCGTGCTCGATGCGGACGCCGTTGCGGCCGTTGAGATCAGCACTGCAGTTGAGATGAGCGCGGCGATTTGTCGTAGCGGCATAGGACCCTCCTACTTTGTGGTTGAGTCGGTTAGGCGCACAGATTCGGTGACCCGCCTCGCGAAAAGCTGGAAACTGGCTGGACCCTGTCGGTACGCTGCCCTCCGGTCTGGTGGTGTGCGAGCCGCTGCGTGTGAACCGCATCACATGCTGAGCGGCTCCGGTGATCAGACGTATCGCGTGTGGTTCTGACGGCGCTGCACGACCGCGAGGCCGCTCCCCATGGTCAGCGCCGCAATGGCGACACCCGAACCTAATCGGATGACCGCGTTACCCCAGTTGAATCCGCCTTTCTCCGACCTCACTCGCACCATCAGTGGTGCGAGAGCTTCACCTTTGCGCTGACTAGCAGCCGTTACGTGAGCTGGCGGCGGGTTCAGCACCATCGTGCCGTTGGTGGTGATGTCGAAAGTTGCGGCAAGCGCCGTTCCCGTGCAAGCGGCGAGCGCAATCGCCACAGCCACTCCGGCTACGACCCGACGTATGGTGATCATGCCTGCGTCCTCCTCCTGTACCAGCGGCCGCCAGGCGCGGCCGATCGGCAGGAACTCTCAGGCCGCTCGGTTCAGATGCGGTCGACGCCGGTCAACGATCGGTAAACGCCGTCATAAGGGCGGCGTGTGTCTGCGCTTCAGCAGCGACCTCTTCTGGTCAAACACGCGCCTCTGTGGCGGCAGGCCGACGGGCGGATCAAACTTGTCGTCGAACGCACAGACGCCCGAGAACCATGCCACACAGAGGCTGCTAGACCTGACAGCCGAGACTCGGCGCGAAGAAATCCTCCGCAGACTGAGTGTCCCACGCAAGGATCGGCGCGGCCTGCCGTGCGAGCGCGTCATCGAGCCGGCCATGGTTTTCGAGCCGAGCCTGACCGCTCAGTGTGAATGCGTGGCCGATGTCCTTGATCCATCGGGGCGATAGATGGCGAACCCATACCCGCCTCCGTACAACGACGGATCGAATAGCCCCGAAATGTAGTCAGAGGGGTCAGCGAAGTCATATAGTCGACTTCATGGAGAGCAAGGCTGGTCGTGGCTTGTTGCGCGCGGTCTCGGCGACTTCGCTGGTGTTGATCGTCCTAGCGTCGTGGACCGTGAGTGTCGCCGGGACGGAAGCTGCCGTACATCGACCTTCGTGTCACCGGCCGTCTCTCTTTGACAAAGCGCCTGGCGTTAATGGCCCGGAGGTCATCGGTTGGGGTTCGGGTGCGCAGCTGTGGGGGCTCGTCCAGGCACGGAGGTTTCCGCTTGTCGCGAGCCAGGACGTTGTCAAGATCGTCTGGCGGATGACGGGCGGCGGGTCGCTCAAGAGCGTTGCCTACAGCTTTAACCGCAAGCGCCTGCCGCTCGCGTGGGGCCCGGAGCTTCACGGCGGGAGTAACTACGACCGTCCAGGCATCGAATGGGGTGCGGGTTATCGATTCACAGAGCCTGGTTGCTATCGCTTGACCGCACGTAGAGCGACAGGGACCGGAGTGGTCTGGCTACGGATCAAGCCTTGAGCCTGACACGACGTCTCGGGAGCACAAGCGTCGCTCCCGCTTTGATCGATAAGCAACATGGCGACGCCGACTGTCGGGTCTAGCCCGCAGCGACAGGCGCGCCGAGCCCGGCGCGTGAGAGAGCGCCATCGCCAGGCTCTTCGGGCCGATAATGGGTCGGTGACTGACGAGAAGTTGCGGCTCAGCATGGTCGGCGACTTCCGCCGCGCGGTCGAAGCTGACGACCAGATCGTCGTGCACTTCCACCCGATCATTGATATCGGGGCCAGCCGGGTTCACGGCGCCGAGGCGCTGGTGCGCTGGCAGCATCCCGACCTCGGCCTGCTTCAGCCAGCGGTGTTCCTTGAGACCGTCGAGCAGAGCGGGTCGATCGGGGCGATGACCGCCCGTGTGCTGGAGAAGGCGATCGCCGAGTGCGCGGCATGGCATGCAGCCGGACGCGATTTGGCCGTGTCGGTGAACCTCGCCGCTCGCGACTTGTACGACCCGTTGCTGCCTTCCTATGTGCTCCAGCTATTAGGGCGGCATCAGCTGCCCGCACGCAGTCTGACTCTGGAGATCACTGAGAGGATGATCCTTTTTGACCCACAGCGCGCGCTGAAGACGGTCGAGAGCCTCAGCGATAAGGGCGTGCGCTTCGCCGTCGACGACTTCGGCACCGGACACTCAGCGCTCGCGAACCTGAGGCGACTGCCGATTCATGAGCTCAAGATCGACCGCTCGTTCGTTACACCGATGCTCACCGACGAGTCCGCCGGCGTGATCGTGCGCTCGACGATCGAGCTCGCCCACGCGCTCGGCCTGAAGGTCACCGCCGAGGGCGTGGAGGACGAGGTTACGCTCGCCCGGCTCGAGGAGATCGGCTGCGACCGAGCCCAAGGCCACTACTTCTCAAAGCCGATCCCGCCAAGCGACTTCATGCGCTGGATCAGCCATTTCGGGAACCCTGGTGGGACTGGGGTTCGTGAGCCCCGCCGGCCGTGTCCTCAGACCGGCCCTGACGGCATCGCGCTGCCCGAGCCTCGACCGGCTGATACCTAACAGAGCCTCGCTGCCGGGGGCTCCCGAGACCGCCGAACCGATCGAGTCTCAGTAGCCCGGTCACTGCTGGATGTAGCCCAGAGCCGAAGCGAAAAACGGACGTTCTCGGAGGGTGCTCTTACCTGCCGATCTACTGGTTCATAGAATGTCACCCTTATGAAGCGTCAGGTGGCATGCGTTGCGGGCGTCGCGGCCGCGATTCTGGTCTCGACGGGGACGGCAGTGGCCGGGTCCGATGGCCCCGCCGGAAACCATTCCGCTATCGCTTTTTACGCTCGTTCAGCGGCCGCCAACGCTCGGTATCAGGAGATCTCGTTCGTCGGCCATGGCGCGCGGTATAGCGTCGGTAAGGGGCCGAACGACATCCTCTACGCACTGGCCTTTGCGCTTCGCGGGACCAAACCCGCCAGCGACCGTGTGTTCGTAGTCCAGCGCGGCGGTAAGGTTGTCGAGGAGGTCGACAGATTGAGCGCTGCCGGGGAGCCACCGCTTGTGCTGTGGATTGTGGGGTCTGGCAAATGGTTCTTTCAGGTGCAGCGGCCGGGCGCGTGCGTCAAGAAGCTCATTGGGGCACATGGCGCCGCAAACTTCGCCACCGTCGGGGAGCCATATGTCGACCCGTCCGGCTCCACGTTCGCGGCGCTTCAGCACATCGGCGGTGAGGACATCGTGCTGAGCACCTATATGGATGAAGGCGCGCACGCGCAAGAGATCGACGCGATCAACCCAGCGAGCGGTTTGTGGCAATCGTCGGCAGTTGTTTACAGCGGCGGCCCGTACCCCCGACCGGCGGCGACATCGATGACATCAATCCGCTACACGCGCTTGGCACCGATCGTTCAGCCAGCGCGCATCAGCCACTGCCGATAGCCGGTGCTGTCATTCGCGAGAGTGTGCATTGATCGACGAGCGACAGGATCGACCTTGGGCTGGCTCCTTTGGTTGAACGCTGGTGGGTTTAGGATCGATTTGTGAGTCTGCTGGGGCCAGAACCGGTTGGGATCGAGGATCAGGCGAAAGCGATCGCGACCTTGGTGTCGGCGTTTATCGCTGATCCGGTTGAGAGGTGGCTTTTCCCTAAAGCAAACGACTATCTGACGTTCTTCCCTGGGTTCGTCGCGGCATTCGGGGGCGGAGCATTTGAGGGCGGGACGGTGTGGAGAGCGGGCGATTTCGCCGCCGTGGCGATGTGGATGGCTCCGGGCAACCTGCCGGACAGCGAAGCGATCGTCGCGGCTTTGCGGGAGTCGGTTTCGCCAGACAAACACGCGGATACCTTCTCGATCCTTGAACAGATGGACACTGTCCACCCCACCGATCGCCACTGGTACCTGCCGTGGCTTGGGGTCGACGCTGCCCACCAAGGAAACAGCTTGGGTTCATCGCTCCTACAGCAATGCCTTTCTCACGTAGACGCCGATCACTGTCCTGCGTTCCTTGAAACACCTAACCCCCGAACGGTGCCGCTTTACGAGCGTCACGGATTCCAGATCATTGGCGTCTCACAGGCGGGCACTTGTCCGCCCGTGACCAGCATGCTCCGACCCGTGAAGTGACACGGACCGAGAATCGGCCTCTTCCGGCGGCGACCGCAGACCGAAGAAGTCAGAATACGTCGCATCGGGTCGAGGGAGGGGATGCTCACTCCGCAACTCGATCCATCGATAACCAGAAGCCCCGCCACTGCTGGCCGTGGCCCAGGGCGGAAGCCGAGGACTACTCGGGGTTGAGTTCGTCGAGCAGTTTCTGAACTCGTTGTGCGATTTCGTTTCTGAGAGCTCTGACGGTTGTGATGGGTTGGCCGTTGGGGTCGGGGAGTTCCCAGTCGATGTAGCGTTTGCCAAGGAGGAATGGGCATTCGTCGCCGCAGCCCATGGTGACGACGATGTCGGCCTGCTCGGCGAGTTCGCGTGTGAGGAGTTGCGGTTTCTTGTCGGCCAGATCGATGTTGATTTCGCGCATCACCTTCACGACCTCGGGGTGGACGTGCTGGGCTGGTCGGGTGCCTGCCGAGAGTGCGTGATGCTGGCCGGCTGCGGCTTGTTCAAACAGCGCTTGGCTCATCTGCGAGCGTCCGGCGTTCTGCAGGCAGACAAACAGGACTGTGCTCACTGGTGACCTCCGTGGATGGGTAGAGAAGCCGTACGCCGAGCAGTCCGATCGCGCCGCCCATTAACTGGGCTCCGATGAACGCGGGTACGGATGCGGGTGCGATCCCGGCGAATGTGTTGGAGAACATGCGTCCGACGCTGATCGCGGGGTTCGCGAAGCTGGTGGAGCTGGTGAAGAAGTACGCGGCGGCGATGTATGTGCCGACTGCGGCTGGCACCGATGCGAGCCGACGGGTCTGGACCAGCGCGAAGATGACTAGGGCCAGCCCGGCGGTCGCAATGACCTCGGACCAGATGTGGGCGGGGCTTGCGCGGTGGTGGGTTGCGATGCTGATGGCCGCGAGTCCGAACATGCTGTTGGCGGCGACGGCTCCGGCGATGCAGCCGAGCACTTGTACGGTCAGGTAGCAGGGGGCGTCGCGCCAGTGCAGCCGCCCGAGCCTCGCGTCGATGAGCGTCACCACCGGGTTGAGGTGCGCCCCGGAGACCGGCGCGAGCGTCGTGATGATTGCGTAGAGGCCGACACCGGTTGCGGCGGCGTTCTCCAGCAGCTCAAGACCGGCCTGTCCCGGCGACAGTTGTTGGGCAGCGACGCCCGAACCGATGACCACCGCGGCGAGTAGAGCTGAGCCGAGGAACTCCGCGAACAGCCGGCGGGCGAGTGGCGGTCGGTGGTGCACTGCAGGGAGCCTATCCATTGACAAGCATCACTTCAATTGATATTCGTAAATAGATGCCTATCGATTTGGAACTCGCCCCGAAACAGAAAAGGGCGCCCGGTGAGCCGTGCTGTGAGCCGGTCGTCTACCCCGATGTGGAACGTGAACAGGCTGTCCGCATGGCCCACGTCGCCAAGGCACTCGGCGACCCCGTCCGAGTGCAACTCGTAGACGTGTTGCGCAAGCACGCAGGGAAGGTGTGCGTGTGCGAGCTGGTCCCGCTGTTTGACCTCTCGCAGCCGACCGTCTCACATCACCTCAAGGTTCTACGTGATGCCGGGATCGTCGGCTCCGAGCGGCAAGGGCTGTGGGCGTACTACTTCGTGATTCCCGACGCACTGGAGGAGCTGTCCGCATGGCTGAGCTAGAACAGAGCTGCTGCTCACCGCAGACGCAGACAATCTGCTGCGAGCCGTCCGACAAAGCTGAATGCTGCGGACCGGAGCACGGCGATGGTTGCGGCTGTGCGGCGTCCGCCGACAAGGCCTATATCCGTGAGACGGTTCGCGAGAGATACGCGGCCTATCCGCTCGCAGCACGGGGCGAAGTGACCAGCCCCGCCGATCGCGAAGGCGCATTCGGCGCTGCTCTCTACCGCGACGCGAACGAGGAAGTACTCGGCGCGGCCGTCGAAGCGTCGCTCGGCTGCGGAGTCCCAACCGCCGTGGCCGATCTTCACGAAGGCGAGACAGTCCTGGACCTTGGATCAGGTGCCGGTGGCGATGTGCTCATTTCAGCCCTTCTGATGGGTTGGATCAGTTGATGGGCTGCCAGGCCAGGGCAGCGTCCCATAATCCGATGCGATGTGCGCGAAGAAGACGTGGCCCAGGTCGGCAGCGCGGGGATCATCAGCCGGTAGCAAGCCACCACCGAGCTGGACCTGTTCGCCAGCTCGGGCGATGACTTGGCCAAGCTCGTCGAGCAAGTCAAACGGCCCGACTCTCGCCCGATACTCCCCAGGCCACATCGTCAGGAGCCGGTCGCCGCTGGACTGGGTGAGCCAGACCGAGACCGCGCCGTTTCGCAGCTCCCCGTCGATTATCCCGCGCGCCCGCGCCTGCCGACCGGGTTTGTGGAGAAGACCGATCGGACCGGGAGGCGAAAGCGGGTAAGTAGGCCGTTTGGATGCGCTCGACAACTCCATATTCCGACGATACCTCTCGCTTCCGCACTGACCGAGATCCAGCAGTCGGGTCTAGCCCAAAGCGTCAGCCTGGGGGGCGCGAGGCTTCTGCTTTCTTTCGTGCCGAGCTAGCCGCACGTCCGAGTCCTGCGTGTCGAGCGCCGTCGCCAAGGGGATGCAGGTCTTCGGGCATTCTGGATGGCGGAAATGTCGTCGCAGGGTGCTCCCACGGGCGGCTAACGCGCGCCTAATCGTTATGTTGACCCGTCACAACAGCGTCGGTTAGTGTTGCGTGCGCCATGGGCGCCAGGGGCTCGGTTGTGAACCGGTTGGGCAATATCGGTCTTGTTCGCGCGATGCGCTGGTTGAGTGTTGGCGCGGTGATTGTCGGTGCGCTTCTGTGGTGCGTTGAGGCGTCCGCTGGGGTGGGGAATCAGCCGACCAAGAACTACGATGTCGTGCTGAGCTACTCGGGCACTCTCCAATACACGGTGAGCGGCGCCTATCAGGAAAATGTCTCGCTGAAGTTTTCCGAGTCGCAGGCGGTCGAGGTGAAGTTCCCTGTTGCCGGTATCGGCGCTGGCGGCGCTGGCACCGCAGAGTTCACAGACAAGGGCGCGCCCAGTTTCACCGCGTCGGGGTCGTTGACGTCGACGAGCGCCGATCCGTCATCGCCCGATAACTGCAGCATCTCTGCAAGCAACGCAGCGGCCTCCATGTTTGTTCCTAATGTCGAATCTGGCAGTGTCGACAGCGGCAAGGACACACTCGTCGTGCAGGCGGCAATGCCAGTCAGCATCGCAGAGCAAGGAACACCCGGGGCAGTCGTGCTCAGCGGCACCAACAATAACTGCGCTGACCACTACTTAGCACTGGCGTCCGTTACCGATCCTCAGATCGTGGACGCGGCGACTACCGGGATCGAGATCGACATGAGCAAGCTCCCGTACTCCAAGTCGTTCAACGTGCAATCGACCTCTGGGGGCGGTCAGCTCTCGGTCAACACCAAGTTCACTGCCACCGGCCAAGGGGCTCAACTGCTGATCGACGACCAAAGCAACGGTAGGAGCACGGACGTCACGAACAAAACGACGAGGACTGCTGTTGGTGAGCCGATGAAGCTAGCTGCTCGATTTTCGGATGGCGGCACGGTTCAGGACCCTAAATGGTCGGGAATCCGCGCGCCATACGCGATCAAGGACTACATCTTCGAAGACGGATTAGGCAGCGTCACTGAGTTGAAGGACGCCACCTTGAGATCGAGCAGCATCGATTTCTATTGGATTCACTCCTACGCGTACACCGTTACCGTCACCGGCACCGACTCGTTGACCGGGAAGGAAAACAAAGCGGTCGCGACCTTTGCTGTGGAGGCTCCGGACGTCAAGCAGTTCATCGCGAGAACATGCAAGCTATCGACGGTGAGAAAGCTCGCCGGCATCTCCCTTGGCCGTAATGACCGTTGTGGTGACAAACCGGGCGTGGCGTGGTCGATTTGGCTAAAAGGCGCCGCGCACACCAGATTCGCGTACGGGGTCACACAGCTGATCAACACCGACGACAGCTACAACAACAGGCCATGCCGAAGCCGAATCAGGCCGGCGAACTACGGGCTTGGTCCACTGGCGGACGGAAGCAAGCTTTACGCGGGCGCTGTTTTGCACCTGGCTGAAAATAAATCCGAATACGTCGATGGCAGGAAATATCACGTCTTTTCTGACAGCCCTGAAGTGATCTTCGGCGCAGATCTAGGGCATTGGACTCGCACGATGTCCGGAGTCGATTATTTGATGGTGAAGCCGGAAGCTCAGGACAGCATCTGGGTGGCCATGCGCATCCTTCGCTGGCAGTTTTCTTGGAGCGCTGACTACAAGAGCGGCGGGCCACTAAGGGGCGCAATTGGCGGCATACCAAACATTTCCTTCAGCGCTGCGAACCCGCCCTCCGAAATCGATTCCGCCGAAAGTCCCGGTGAGCCTCAATGGACCGGATACGAGTTGGGCCTAGCAATCACGAGTAACCGACTGATCGAACAGTCGAGCTGCGAATAGACGCGGCGCGCGATTGGAGGCTGCTCGCCCCAACTGTCGCCGTGCCACTCATGCAGCGCGCCGGCCATCTGTAAGAATGTGAGTCCATCTTGGGAATGGAGTTTGCCCGCGGCCAGCGCCTCGCCCAACGTCGCGAACGCCACGTGGACGAGTGGTGTCACTGGGCTGATGATGTTTCGTGTGACGGTCGGCGCGTCGCTGTCATTCCACGGATCTATGTGCCCGAGCCCAGGGGGTATCTCGACCGTGTCTTCGGGCGACAGCAGACGCGGCGCCTCCTTGCCGACCCGAATCCGAGCCTCGCCCGCGACCACCTCAAACCCTGCGTCCAATCACGGTGCACATGGGCGTCGGCCTTTCCGCTGCTCGGCCACAGCAATCGTTCCAGTACCGCTCGCTCGGAGGACAGCTCGATCACACGGACCGCAGCCAGCCCGTCCGGGCTTGTCCATTCTTGGCCAGTGACCAGCACGCGGGCACGCTATCCGATGCACCAGAGCCGGGTGCGAAGATTTCTGAAAGGAAGAGTGCAAGCCACATTTGGGGCTGACCCCGTTTCCGCGATGATCGAGATCGAGCATGGACGGCGGTTTCAAGGCATCAGTCGACGGCGGCGTAGCTACCGTCTCGCTTGTGACGTACTTTCCGGACGGTTCGCCGTACTCGTATTGGCCCGGACAGTCGCAGGCCGTCAACGTCGGTTGGCTTGACTCCGAGCATGAGTTTCCGATCGACGAAGTGTCAGATGAGTTCGTGGCCGCGCTTGCCCGGCTCTGTCGCCGAAGCGTCGAGACAACGCGTGGCTACCACCGTTGCGAGTTCTGCCTGAGTGTTGCCGACGGCGCGACAGGCCTCGCAATCGCACGCGATGCCGACGGCGAGTTCCTGGTGGGTCACGCCGAGATCCGTGCACGTCATCCAACGGGGACTATCTTCGCTGCGCCGAACCTGATCATCCACTACGTCAAAGAGCACGGGTACCGCCCGCCGGACGCTTTCATCGATGCTGTCCTTGGCGAAAACCCGCTTCCCGCTTGATCCGAAGGGCGGGTCTAAGAGGCGAGCACCCGGACGCTACCGAGCCGCACCGGCGTGCCGCGGCGTACCGAGTTGGGGATCTCCGCGACGGCATCCACGTGGGAGACCAGGTGATGCAATTGCTCCGCTGTTGCATCACCGGCGATCTCAACGTCGTAGGAGACATCCTCTGACACCGCCGGCTCGCCGCTGAAGTCACCACGAACCAGCACGCACACACTCGTCAGTTCGATCCCGCTGAGCTTCGCCTCGCGGAAGAGATCGTTGGAGATACATCCGCCGATAGCCAGGTACAGAAGCTGGCCGCCGTTGAATCCAAGACCGCGCCCGCCGGCGTCTGCAGGACGGTCGACCACCAAGGTGTAGGGGCCCGCACTGCCGATCGATGCGGCCTCACGGCCGACATTTCGAAATTCGACTTCCAGGCTCATGGCGGCATCATCCATAAAGGTCGACGCACGCGTCAAGCTTTCGCATCGATCGATACGTCGGCCTAGCTGACTCAGCAGTCGAGGGCGCGTCACGCTGGCTACCAGGGCGCTGTCGCAGCGAGCGTGGCACAGCGTTCGCGATCGAGGTTCGACGCCCGGCGAGATCGAGGTGCGTTCCCTGGCCGGAGCTGAGTAAGCCACGAACTCCGATTGTCCCCGACCAGCCCCGCGGTCAAGTCCAGTCCGCCGTCCCGCCTCGTAGCGCAGATGCGCCGTCGGTGGCTTTCGCGTCGGAGTTGAATTCTGGCCGCAGGGCCAGCACCACTACCCAGTGTACTCCCCTTGTCGCCCGCGAGTGTCGGGCTGAGGAGGTTGTTGACCTCGCACCCCACTCGCGCGCGGCTACACAGTGTGTGCGCTGTGAAGGTCGATCACTTCCTGGGTGATCTCAAACGGGACGTTCGGCTTCACGTTGGCGTTGAACCAGGCGTCGTGCTGCTGCTGGCTCTCCCACACCTCGGCAACGACAAAGCCATCGGCGTCTTCATACGAGACATGGACCAGGAAGCCTGGATGCTTCTTCATTTCCTCGAGTAGAGCCGGCGCGACTTCGTCGTACTGGGCCGCGCTCATCGGCGCACGGTGTCGAATCAAGACAGGCATGATGAGTCTCCTTGTAGAAACTGGTCGATCGGTTGCATTTGCGACCTTTGTGATGACACGGCCATCGTTTGCACGGGCGGGTGATGGGGAGCACCGTTGCGACGGCCTGGTTCACCCTACAGAGCACCGACTCGAGCAAGCTTTTTGTTTTGCCGGACGGACACCGAGCCATGGCCACCTGGAGTCACGAGGGCCACCTCGCCCACGTCGGGTGTGAGCCGAACGTGGGCGATCCGGCGTTTGCGTCGGCGGTCTTGGTTAGGCGACCGCTGGTGCCTTCGTCTCGAGCGGGGTTCGCTTTTCCGGGGCGGTGTTCAGCGCGTGTTGGAATCCGAGGCCGACGAGGAGCAGCATCAGCCCGGCGAGCGCGAAGGAGGCGATCGCGCCCCATAGCATTATCTGGCCGATCTTTGAGAACGCGTAGGCCTCGAGCAGCAGACCGCGGAGCGTTGTCCCTTGGAATGACGCCTGTTCGACCGTCTTTAGGCCGGTGTTGGTTGGATTGGCCAGCGCTGCCGCGCTCACCTTTGCGTATACACCGCCGTAGGGCATCTCGGAGAGATGGATCGCGATGAAATGGTTCGCGTAGGCTTCAGCTTGAGCGCCGGTGAGCATTTGTTGACCGCCGTATTGCTCCATGTACGGCGCCATCGCCGCTGTGAATTCAGTTCCATTGGGGTGCTGGAAGGCGGTCTTGGGAGGGAAGTAGATCTGCTGCTGGGCGAGCTGGTTGTGGACCTGCGTGTTTACGAAGCTGTGACCCCAGGTCAATAGACCTCCGGCCACGAGCAGCACCACTACCCCGATCAAACCGCCGGTGCTGGTCAGAACGTCGAGTCCTTTGCGAGTCATTGAGTATTCCTCTCTTAGGCTGGATCGGATGTCAGGCGTCAGATCGCTGCCGTTGGCCCGCTGGCCACAGGCCATGGGACGGCTTCGCTAACGGCATTAGCTGTGGGACGCTCGGATCATGGCCGCTGTTGGGCCGCGGTGACCTGGACGATTTCCACGCCTGAGTGGGCAGACCGAGCGAGCTTCATCTCGGTCTGCACCGGCGACTATACATGACAAAAAAGTCAAGATATGTTATTCTTGATTCTATGGCCAATAGTGACCCGCCGACATGGTTCTTCCTGACGAGCCACGCACGGGCTCTGATGTGCATCGCCCAAGATCCCGGCGTTCGCCTACGTGAGATCGGCGAGACCGCGGGAGTCACTGAACGCGCCGCACACCGGATCGTCGGCGAGCTTGTCGACGCCGGCTACGTGACTCGGGAGCGAACCGGCCGCCGCAACCGCTACACGATCCATGAGCACCTACCGCTCCCTGACACCCTCGCCCGCGGCAAGCGAGTCGGCGACCTCCTGGCAATCCTCACCAGAGACGCCTAACCGCGGGGATAACCGCCGCCGTCCGATGTTCGGCCGCAGACCCGTTGACCGCGGTGCACAGCCTCATCAACACGACTGCTTTGCCGCGAAACCGCACGAGCCAGAGCGCCGCAAAGTGCTGGATGGAGCGACAGGGGCAGCGGAGTCCTGTTGCCGCTGTCGCTCGGTCTGCGAGTCTTTGCGGCCTGCGTTCGGTCTCAGGCTTGGTGGGCCGCCGCTTGCTCGATCAGCTCGATTACGGCCGCTGATTGGGTGACCATCGCCAGGTGTCCTGACTCGACCTCGATTGTCGTCGCGCCCATCCGCGCGGCGAATTGTCGCTCGGCGTCGGGCGGGATTGCCTCGTCGTTTGTAGCAACGACAAACCAGCTGGGCAGGTCGCGCCATGCGGGTACACCCATCGTGTACTCGAACGTGCTCATCGAGATCGGCTGCTGGACCGCGTACAACACGCGAGCCTGGGTCGGCTCCAGATCGGCGGCAAAGTGGCCGACGAAGTCGTCCTCGGGAAGCCATCCGAACCCCTGCTCATCGACTTCGAGGTTGGCGAGAGCAGGGCTCGGCGGTCCGCCGCCGAGCAGCGCCCCAAGCGACTCCCCCTCGTCGAGCCCGAAGGCGGCGACGTAGACGAGACCGAGAACGTTCGGAGCGTCGGCGCCCAATGCTGTCATGATCTGGCCGCCGTAGGAGTGGCCTGCGACGACGGTCGGTCCATCCTGGCGAGCGAGGACCTGGCGCAGCCGTGCCACGTCAGCTTCGGTTGAGTTCTCCGGGAACTGTGGGGCGGTGACCTTATACCCCTTAGCCTGCAAGCCTCGGATAACGTTGCCCCAGCTTGACCCGTCGGCCCAAGCCCCGTGAACTAGGACGATGCCGGGTAGATCGCTCATGCGAATTCTTTCGTTCCGGTCGATCAGTCCGGTTGACCAATCATTGATCCGACACCTTACGGAGTGCGCCAACTGTGCGGCGCCTTCTTGTCGGGCGAGATGGTCGCTTTGGTCGGAGGACTCTTTCCTCTCGATCGGGTCCCGCGGCTCGGTGTTGTCGATCGGATCGGTCGGGTCGGTGCTGTCGATCGGCTCGATCGGATCAGCAGCCTCGGCCTTCTCGATCTGCTCCGCAGCGTCGGCGTTCTCGATCGGTTCAGCGCGATCGCTCGCGTCGATCATGTCGTTCCGCGCTCGACGTAGCGTCATGAGTCGGCAGAACTTCGCGCCCGAGCGCGAGCAGCAGCTCGAACAGAAAAGGTTCAGCTCGAGGGGGCGGACATCGCCGCGCGGTCACTGTTGGGATTGTTAGGGGATTCGGAATTTCGGGCTCCAGGGACTAGATGGCCTCGTCCTTGGGCATAGTCGTGCCATGACTGACGATCACGCATTTGGCACGGGCGAGCCTTTCTCCGTCGGAGCGGAGGAGGAGCTGTTCCTGGTGGACGTGGTCAGCGGCCGGATGGTGAACAGCTCAGCTGTGGTGACCGAGAGGCTCGCGTCGGCGATGGCGGGTATCGAGCGCGAGCTTCATGCCGGGATGGTCGAGTTTGTGAGCGACGTCTGCTCGAGCGCCGGCGAGGTGATCGGCCAGCTGGCCCACCGACGCGCAGCCTGTCTCGGCACGGGCGTGGGCCTGCTCGGTTCGGGGACGCATCCGAGCGCCACCGATGAGGAGGCGCAGATCTCTGACAAGGAGCGCTACGAGCGGATCCGTCACCTATTGGGCGATGCGGTTGCAACGCCGGTGGCAGGACTGCACGTGCACGTCGGGATGCCCGATCCCGAGACGGCGATCAGGGTCTTCAACGCAATGCGGACGCACCTGCCGCTCCTGCAAGGATTGTCGGCGAACTCCCCATACCGGTACGGTCGCGATACGGGCCTGGCTTCTGCACGGGATATCACCATCCGGGCCTGGCCGCGATCCGGGGTTCCGCGGGCGCTGCGCGACTTTTCCGACTTCGTTGAGATGGCCGACCTCTTGACCCGGGCCGCGGGTGTCGACGATTACACGTGGTTCTGGTGGAAGCTCCGGCCCCACCCTAGGCTTGGGACGGTCGAGATCCGCGCCTTCGACGCCCAGAGCTCGCTGCATGACGCGGAGGCGCTCGTCGCGATCACACACTGCCTGGCTCGGGCGGCGGTCGATCAGGACGAGGTCGAGGAGCTCCCGAGTGAGCTGCTGGAGGAGGGTATGTTCCGGGCCTCTCGCTTCGGCGTTCGCGCGGAGTTGCCGGATCGAAACGGAGTCCTGCATCCGTTCGACGAGGTTCTCGCCGCCGCCCTCGATCAGGCGGGTCGTTACTCCCGGGAGCTGGGCTGCGAGGAGGCGCTCACGCGGATCCCGGCGTTTGTCGCCGCGGGAGGCGGCGCTGGTCGCCAGCGGGCGATCTACGAACTCTCAGGACTCGACTCTTTGTTGCGAGAGCTGATCGCCACGACGGCGCAAACCTCGGGGATCACCCAGAGCTAGCTGTAAGTCGCGGGAACGTTGGTCACCCTGGCGATGGTCGGTGGGCGAGCAGGCGGCCGGTTTGGCGGGCCGTGTCTCGCGGTAGCTATCACCGTATGTTCAAGCACAATCGCGGCACTTCAAGGTCGGATCTGACGGGCACCAACGTGGGTCAGGCCATCCACGATGCGGAGAAGGCCGCTTCGGCGGCGGTCAGCAGCGCCGGTGCGCGGGCCGAGAGCAATCTCAGGGAGTCCCGGAGCAAGCTGGCCAGAAGTGTCAAGCGTTCACGGACAGGCATCCTGCGGAGGCGGCCGGGTATGGCGGCCGAGGCGATCATGAGGGCGCAACTGGCCAAGACAAGCCGTGAGCTCTCGCAGGAGTCGACTGATCTCCGCGAGGCGGTCGATTCTCTGCGCTCCGTTGTCAAAGCGAACCGGAATGCCACGGCTCGCGGACGAAGAAGACTGATGTTCGGTCTGGTGCTGGGCGGCGCACTCGTGTATCACGTTGACCCTGAGCACGGCCATCAACGCCGGGCCGCGAGCGTCCGCCGGCTACGGTCGGTGGTCGGCAAGGGTCACGCGGGCGCTTCGCGATCGGCAGGCAGTGCCTAACGCAGGAGGCTGCTGCGAACATTCGCGCTGACCGCGGAACGGCAGGTCCAACAGGAAGGGACGAATATGGCCAAGGTGACCGTCACCGGGGCGACCGGTCTGATCGGCCGAGAGCTGGTGGCTCGCCTGTTCGGACGCGGCGACTCCGTGATTGCGCTGTCTCGCGACGCGACAGCGGCACGATCGATCTTCGGTGACGGAGTGGAGTTCGTGAGCTGGGAGCATCCGACCCAAGCGCCACCACCGGTGGCAGCGCTTGCTGATAGCCAGGCAGTGATTCACCTGCTCGGAGAGCCGATCGCTCAGCGCTGGACGCGGGCCGCGAAGGAGCGGATCCGGAGTTCCAGGATCCTTGCGACTCGACAGTTGGTCGCAGGTCTGCAGGCCCTCGAAGAGAGCCACCGTCCGAAGGTGCTGATCTCGCAATCAGCGACCGGTTACTACGGCCCGCGTGATGACGAGCCGATCGACGAGAGTGCCGCGCCAGGGCAGGACTTCCTGGCACAGATCGTGGTCGGCTGGGAGCGCGAGGCAATCGCCGCGGAGCCGCTGATGCGTGTGGTGCGAACCCGCACGGGTGTGGTGCTCTCCAGCGATGGCGGTGCGCTGGCCCTGATGCTCCCGTTCTTCAAAGCCGGTCTGGGCGGTCCGGTCGCGGGCGGCAAACAGGCCGTGCCCTGGATTCATCTGGAGGATGAGGTCGGCTGCCTGCTGCACTGCCTCGATCACGAGAGCGTCTCCGGGCCGGTCAATCTGGTGGCGCCGGGCGTGGTCGACAACCGGGAGTTCTCCCGCGCACTCGGCCGAGCTCTTCACCGCCCAGCGGTAATGCCGGTTCCGGGCGCGGCGCTGAGGCTCATGTATGGCGAGATGGCGAGTGTCGTGACAACGGGCCAACATGCGATCCCCGCTCGGTTGCAGGCCACGGAATACGCCTTCACTCACTCCGAGATCGACGACGCGCTGGCGGCGGCAATGAACCCTGCCCTGGCGCACCGAGCACCGTAGCCGGCGCTGAGTCGTCGGGGCACTGTCGTAGTGCCGCGACGCAAATGCCGTAGTCGTCTACGAACGATCGCGGGCCGCCTGGCTGAGACCTTTTCGATCACAAGCCGACGCCGAACGGACGGCGCCGGGATCAACGATCGAGGAGTCCTCATGGCCGCAAACACCAACAACAATCAGAACCACGACAGCAGCTCGGCGCGGGGCCGGCTGCTGCGGCGCGGCGCCGGTTTCGGAGCCGCAGCCGTGCTCGCGACCGCGGGTGTCGCGTCCGCCGCGACGGATCACCCGGCCGGTGCGCATCAGTCGACCGGCGGCGCCGCCATCACCGCGCACGCCAGTGCCGCGGCGAAGCCGTACAGCTCGGTGAACGCGAGCCCGCGCACGCTGACCCCGGGCCAGCGGGTGACGATCACCGGTAACGCGCCCAAGAACACGCATGCCGGCGAGTGGATCACGCTTCAGTCGATGGCGTTCGCTTCACACGTCAAGCTCAACGGGATCCCTGTGGTCCGCACGCAGGTGCTGGTCAACGGGACCTACAAGGTGACCGCAACGATCCAGCCGGGCATCAGGTCCACCAACTACGCGATCATGGGAACGCACAACGGCAAGCCGCTGGACACCGTTGCGTGGATCAACGTCCGGCCCTACAGCTCGGTCGCCGCGACTCCGCGCGTCGCGAGCGCCGGCCAACAGGTGACGATCACGGGCAACGGACCCAGGAACGCGCACGCCGGTCAGTGGATCACGCTGAAGTCGGCGGCGTTCGCCTCCAGGGCGACCACCGACGGTGTGCCGTCGATCCGCACGCAGGTGCTCGTCAACGGGACCTACAAGGTGACCGCCGCGATCCGTCCCGGGATGAAGGCCGGCACGTATGCGGTGAAGGGCACTTTCATCGGGCAGCCGCTCGACACGGTCGCGCACATCACCGTTCGGTAGCTCACATGCAAATTCGCGTCCTGACGTGGCTCGGCGCCGACCTCCCCGGCCACCTCAGCGACGCTGACGCAATCGCTTCACAGCTCGCGGCGGTTGGTCACGCCGCGCTTCTGCATGGCCCGGTAGACATAGGTCTCCACGCTCCGTACGGACAGCACGAGCTGCTCGGCAATCTCCTGATTGCTCATTCCGCGCCCCGCCAGCGCCGCGATCTGGGTCTCACGCGGGGTGAGTTCAACGGCCACCCCATCCAGACCATCGATCACCGGGAAATCGGAACCCTGGTCGGGCACATGCAGTTCACGCGCGCGCACTGCAGCACGCCGCGCGGAGTCCTGCCGACCCTGTGCGATGAAGCGGCGGGCGGCGCCGACGGCAGCCTCCATCGCATAGGCGGTCGTACCGATCTCCGCGAAGTTCTCGGCGGCCGTCATCAGAGCCGTCCCGTCGTCAGCCGCCAAGGCAACGGCATGAGCGGCATATGCGGCGACCAGGCGCGCGTCACACCGCTGTGCGAGCCTCTCCAACTCGGGTGCCACAGTGGCCGGCGCCGCACCGGCCCGCAGCGCCTCATACACCAGGCGAGCCGCGAGGTTGGGCTGCTCGACCGCCGCCGCGGAGGCGAGGAAGCTGTCGGCTCCGGCGCGATCGCTGAGCGCCCTCGCTCCCCAGCCCTCGGCGCGCGCGAAGTACCCGATCTGGGTCGGTGACGGTGGCTGCCCGCCGAGCATCGCGCGAACCACGGCAAGCCCGTCGCGAGCGCCGGCCAGGTCGCCCGTGAAGAACGCGACTCCAACCCTGAGCGCCCGCGCGCTGAATTCAGTTCCAAAAGAGCTGTGCAGCTCGAATTGAGCGTCGGTTTCGGCGAGCCATCGCTTCGCTTCGAGGTAGCGGCCGCGGGTCAACTGCATCGCCGCGAGCGTGAATGCGGCGAGACCCGCGGCCTGATGGTCACCGCTGCGCAGTGCATCCCGGAGTAGCTCGACCGAGTAGCGCTCGAGCTCCGGCAGGTCATCGCCGCCCTCCAATCCGATGATGCAATACAGGCCCAGGGCGTAGCCATCCTCCATCCCGCGCAGCGGCGTGGTCGGGCGGATACGTCGCACCGCGGCCCCCGCCTGCTTCACGTGCCCCGCAGCCATCAGGCTGAAGATCTGAGCGAGCTCGGCGAGGCGCCGCTCCGGTTTCTCCAGGCCGCTGATGTCATGCTCCTCGGAGTCGTCGCCCAGGCCGTCCTGCCTGCCTGAGACGACGAGGTCCCATGGGCGCAGCCGCAGTGACCAGTCGGCATCGGCGGACCACGTGGCGGCACGCTCCAGGAATGCTCGCGCGTCGTCGGTCCGGCCGAGGCTCCAGTAGAGGACGTGTACACGCTGAGCGACGTACCTGGCCGCGGTTTCGGCGTCCGCGTGCCCGGCCTCAGGTTCTGCCTCGTCAAGCAGCTGCTCCGCTCGCTCGAACTGGTTTCGCTGCGACTCTGCGCGTACGAGCAGGAGCATCGCCGGCAGACCGAACCCCGCTGCGCGAGTGCGCTGCGCCAGATCCACCGCGAGCTCGACGTCGCCGGCGAGGTTGGCCGCACGCGCGGCGTCAAGCAGATATTCGGTGGGCAGATCCGCTCCCGCCTGAAGTCTCCAGCGCACGACGCGGAGAACATCGTCAGGTGTCAGCGGAGTGCGTTGGCCGATGGTCTCCGCGAGTCGGAGGCAGAGCGCACGGGTCCGGACCACCGGCATCTCGGCCCGGAGCACCTCGCCATACAGCGGCTGATCAAGTCGAACCACCGCGTCGACCGAGCCGACATCGATCGCCAACATTTCCCGGATTTCCAGGCTTTCAACGGCGTCGGGTTCGGCCAGCTGTGTGATCTCAGCCAACCGCAGCGGCTCTCCCAGCGCGAGTAGGTCGAGCACCCCTCTCTGCGCGTCATCGAGCCCGCCTATCCGTGTTTTGATCAGCGCCGCAAGAGCCGGGCTCACCCCCGGCCGATGCAGCCGCCAGATGCCGTGCTCGAAGGTCAGGCGCCCTTGTTCGATGCCGCCGAGGATCAGCTCCCTGGCGTAGAGAACGTTGCCTGCGCTCGAGTCCACGACCCTCCGGATCACCGACTGCTCCACCGGCCCATCGAGCGCGCCCTCGACGAGCTCTTCGATCGCCGCGTCGCTCAGCGGATCCAGGTTGATCCGCAACGCGCCCGCGTCCTTCCAGAGTGAATCGACCGCGTCCGGTACCGGCTCGCCGGTGCAGACCGTGACGATCACGAAGGCGCCCGCCGCGGTCGCCAGATGAAGCAGCAGGGCGGCGGAGGCCGGATCCAGCAGATGGGCATCGTCGACGGCAACCGTCACGCGCCTACCCTGCGCGCGGGCACGGAGCCGTTCGCTGCTGCGCCTGATCAGCTCGAGTGGCTCGTCCGAGCGCACCTCGTCGGGGATCAGTGCCGCAAAGGCGCCGAGCGGAACCGTCGCTGAGCTGCGGGTGCCCTGGGTCCAATACACGAGATCCCCCAGCGACTCGGCCGCGCTCAACCCTTCGCGGGCCACTCGTGAGCGACCAAAACCCACCCCGCTGCCGATCAAAACACCGGGGATGCTCGCGTCGGTCCGCGCCGATGCGATCAGCTCAAGCTCGGCCGATCGCCCGATCAAGGGCCAGTTGCGCGCCGAATGGGAAATCGGAGATGTGCCCGTGTTCACCACGGTCGCCCGAGTCTAGGGGCCGGATCAAGCAGGCCCGAGCATCGGTCAGCTGGCGGGTGGCCTGCGCGTCAGTCCTGCGACCAGCCGGCGCCGGTCGCCTCGTATTCCGCGATGCGGGCCCGCATCAATCCTTTGCAGATCTCGACCGGGATCTCACGTTCGTAGGGGAGCTTGATGAACCCCTCGCCGGCTTCATATCCGGCCGCTTCGACCCCGGCTCGCTCCGATGCGAAGAACCGGGGCGGGAAGCGGAGTGAGCAATGGCCCTTGAAGTTCTGGAGCATCCACAGCCGAGTGTTGTCGCCGCGAACGTAGGTGGGGAGGTTCCACTTCAGCTCCTCCCGCGCCTGCGGGTCGGCGTCGCAGCTCAGCCGGCGCAGCAGGTCGAGATGCGGGCGTTGATTGGGCGGCAACTTGTCGAAGTAATCCTCGACGCTTGACCGTTTGGGCATCGGCATCGCCTCAGACTACCTGCGGGGTTCAGACCATATGCTGGAACCTGTGAAACCCGCGTGGGCGCCTCGGCGGAGCGAATGATCCAGAGGTCGAAAGCGGCCGCGGTGGCCGTGCTCTGCGCGGGGATCGCGCAGGCGTTTGTGGCGGCGGCTGCGAGCGCCGCGGCAATCGCATCCTCAGGCGACGCGCGGGTCGTCGGAACCTTCACGATGCGCGGGGTTGTGACAGCCGCGGTGAACGTCCGGGGTGAGCGGCGAGGCGAACGCGTGACCCGGCGCTGGCTGGTCAACGCCATCGACTGCCACGGCGGCAGTGCCTGCAACCGCCTGTTTCTCACCCGCAATCGTGGTCGCGTCAGCGGGTCATTCACGGTTCTGCACCGAGTCGGTCCGGGCCGGTACACGGGGCGGGGTGCGTTCTGGGCGCCGCTCGAGTGCCTGGGCCGCCGGCACCGGCTCGGCAGCAGAGTGCCGTACACGATCACCCTGAGCGTTGCTCATCGTAGGCGGATCGGATCTGTCTGGTACGCGAGCACCGTGCAGGCCACGTACGTCAACCCGTCCCGCAGCGATCGCACGCGCTGCCCGCTTGGCCTGGCGCACGACGCGGCGCGGTATCGCGGCAGACTCACCTCCAGGCTGCCGAAGCCCCCGCCGTATGCGATCAAACGCAAGCGGTGACGCTCAGGTGTCAATCCGCAACGTCGCGATCACGGTGGCAAGCCGTCGCACGAGCTTCTGTGGACGCTCGGCGCCAGGCATGATCACCGCATAGAGACAACAGGTCCGGCCGGATTCGGTGAAGAACCGCTGCCACCCCAGCTGGCCGAGACGGGTGACCTGAAGCGTGGTGGGTGAGAACTCGTGGTATTCCGGTCGCGGCGGGCGCCGTGCCGCATACAACCCGACGGCCGGACGAATCACGGCAGGATCCACGTACTCGACCAGCGTTGCGAACGCGTCGCCGCGCTGCATGCGGCCCGTTGCGGCCGCGCCGAAGTCCCCATCTGAGTCCCACAGCGGAAACGTCGCCACATGCAGCAGCGCACCGCCGCCCCGTTTGACCACCCGCGCCTGCCAGCCCTCCGGTACCTCGATCGACACGCCATGGCCATGGGCGATCGTCAAATCAATGCCCCCGCCACGACGATCGCCACGCCGATCTCCGCGGCAACCACCGCGCCGACGCTCAGCGGCTCGAGCCTCAGGAGTCGCCGGTGCAGGACCATAATCGAGCCATGATCGCGGGCGCGGCCGGCCGGCAGAAGCGACGCGGCCTTGGTCGCACCGAACGTCGCTCCGATCACGGCACCGGCCAGCAGGCTGCCAGACAGCAGTTCGATTGCGAAGGTTGCGTAGATCGCCGCGCACGCGACCAGGGTGATGAAGCCGAGACCGAGCTGCGCGCCGAATCCGACCCCGTAAACCCAGCCCCGGTAGGTGACCATCCAGTCCTCGTTGACCTGACGCTTGGTCAGCGGCAGGCGGCGGCGCAGCGGCGTCGCGTCGATCACCAGTGCGATTGCCAGCACCACCGCGGCGGCGACCGTGCGCCACTGGCCGGCGGGCAGCAGCGAACCGAGCCCGGACCACAGCAGCCCGCCGCAGGTGCCGGCCACCACGGCACCGACTGAGAACGAGATCGCTGTGACTTTCCAGCGGTTTCCACGCGCGGCCTCCGCAAACGGTGTGAGGCTGGCGAGCATCGACTGCCCGCAGGGCGAGAACGCCGCGCGCAGTGCGCCGAGGATCGCAACGCCGGCGCCGACGATGATCCAGCTCAGCTCAGTCATCTTGTGGCTTCCGGGATGGGTAGAGGCTCGGATGGTCAGGACCGATCTCGGCGTCCGCGAGCGCACGCTCGGCGCGGGCGGCGCGGGCATTGGTGCCGAGCGTGCGTGCCCGGTAGATGCGGTCGTCGTCGGCGGCGTCGGTCAGGAACGCGGTGATCTGCTCCCAGCTCGTGGCGGCGCCGCGACCGGCGATCTCACCGTCGCGCACCAGCACGAAGTGCGGCGTCGCCGGAATCGCGAAGTCGTCCCAGGCCGGGGTCGACATGACGACATCTGTCTCCGCCGGCGCAAGCTCGAGCAGTCGCGCCAGACGCTCGCGCTCCGGCCCCTTCGTGACGACGACCAGCCGCGCGCCGGCCGGGGTCGGGACCGGGTCGCCGTGCAGCTCGTGCCATAGCGGCGCGCATACCTGGCAGCCGGTGCCCATGAACGCCAGCAGCGTCGCCGCCGTTCCCGGTCCAAACCGCATGCTCACGGGTTCACCGGCCAGCGTCTGGCCGTCGATGGTTGCCGCGACGCCTCCAGCGCGCGCGCTCGCAGGCGTGGCGGCCACGGCCGCGGCCGGCACCAGCCCCGCATCGAGCGCGGACTCGATCGCCGCCAGCCGGCGCAGGATCTCCGCGTGTGAGCGCAGCAGCGCAACGATGAAGAGCAACGCCACCACGAGCAACACACCGAGCACGGCCACAACCACGGTCATACGCCACCAGCCCCGACGAGCTCGACGGCCGGCGGCTCCAGACACGGCGCCTCATGCCCGCAGACCGCGTTGTCCGTGGCCAGCGCCGCCGAGCAGTGCAGCTCGGAGATCGTGGCCGGGTTCTCACAGACGACCAGGCGGCAGACGACTGCTGTGGTCCCGTCGATGTGGGTGTTGCACTGCCCGTAGCGAAAGACGTTGCACGCGACCCGCCAGTTGCCGCAGTTGTCGTTGCCGCAACGGCAGCCGCCGGGGAAGGGATGGCCGGGCAGCGCGTTGCAATCAACGTAATAACGGACACCGCGATCGGAGCAGAGCTGCCGACCCGCGTAATCGGTGCACATCCACCAGCCCCCGGCGAAGGTTCCGGTCGGACAGGCGTTGACACCGCCCTGATTGATCTCGCAGCAGAACTCGGTGTAGCCGTCGGCGCACCTGCCGCTGCGGCAGTTCCAGGGGCCGACCACAGCCGCAAGTGCGGTCCCTGGGTAGAGGAGGTAACGCAGAGGTGCCGTCGCCAGGGCTGAGCCCACGACCGCCACCCGCAGCAGGAACGAGCGCCGCGCGATCAGCTCGTCGTCGTAATCGGCGACCTGCGCTCCGAACCCACCGCCGAGCAGGGCCCCGGACCGGTCGGCAAGCCGGCCAAGCAGGCCGGCGCCGCTGAACCCCAACCTCCAGGCGAGCGCCGCGACCAGCGCCGCGGCCGGTACCCAGGCCAAAGCAGCGGGGTCCCGCACCACGAGCTCACGCATGCTCGGCGCAGCAAAGCCCGCCGCGCCGAGCGACAGCAGCGCCACAACCCCTGTCAGTGCGGCTGCACGCGGCGGGTCGACCTGCTCCGCCAGGCCAAAGCAGTCGCAGTTCTCGGCCCGCAGCGAGCGCACATGCGCCACCGTGAAGCTGAGGAATGCCAGCGCCAGCAGCCCGGCTGCGAGCCGGCCGGGCAGCACCAGCACCGCCACCCCCGCTGCGACCTCGAATCCACCGAGCAGCCTGCGCTGACGCGCATCGCCGGCCAGCTTGGGCAGGCCCGCCCAGAGCAGCAGCGTCGCGCCGGCTGCCTCCACCACCGTGCCCACGTACTCGTCCCCCGTGATCACGGCGAGATCATAAGGCGGGCGGCTTACGCCGTGTGTTTGAGGATCTCTCGGCAGATCCGTGGTCGCAGTGCCCGCGGACGGTCGTGGCCCATGTCCTCGATCAGCACAAGCTCCGCGCCCGGGATCAGCGCGGCTGTGCGCTCGCCGCCGCTGGGTGCGATCAACGTGTCGTCGAGCCCGTGGATCACCAGCGTCGGAACATCCAGCTGCGCGAGGCCCGCCGCCCGCGGTCCGCTCGCGATCATCGCGGCCAGCTGTCGGTTGGAGCCCTGCGGGTAGCGTCCGCGGTCATAGCTCTCAGCTGCGATCGCCCGTGTCTCCTCCAGGTCGGGATAGCGCCTGGAGTGCCAGATCAGCCAGCTCTCGGCTGAGGCGATGTATCCGTCGCGGTCGTCGGGGGCTGGTGCGAGGAGTGCCTCGAGTGCCTCAGGCGTCGACTGGCCGACCTCCGGTTCTCCAGTCGTTGACATCACCGAGGTCAGCGTCAACACCCGCTGCGGGTGCTCGATCGCCATCGTCTGCGCGACCATGCCGCCGAGTGAGGCACCGACCACATGCGCACGTTCGATCCCGAGCGCGTCGAGCAGCGCGAAGCCGTCGTCGGCCATGTCGCTGAGCGTGTACGGGGCGAGTGAGCGCGCCAGCGCGAAATCACCCGCTCCAGCGGCCGCGAGCACCTGATCGAGATTCGCCGGGACGCCGTCGAGCTTTACCGAGAGCCCGCAGTCGCGGTTGTCGAAGCTGATCACGTAGCGCCCGCCGTCGGCGAGCTGCCGACAGAACTCCCGCGGCCAGGAAACCAGCTGTGAGCCGAACCCCATCACCATCAGCACCGGCCGGTCATCGCTCGATCCGACAGCCTCGTACTCGAACGACATGCCGTTGGAGACCTTGATCTGCGGCATCGGGCGCCGATCGTAGTCGATCGTCAGGCTGTGGTTTTCGCCGCCCCGCTTGGGCGGCGCACACCGCCTACCAGTACTCGGGCGCGAAGTGCACGAACGTGTTCCCGCGCTGGAGCGTCCACAACTGGAACGCCTGGGCATCGGTCATCGCAACGCGATTGACGGTGCCGCAGCAGGAGCACTTGGAGGTGGCCGTGCGTGAACCGGGTTGTCCTCGCAGCGTGATCAGCTCGGGTCCCGTCAAGCACATGCTGCAGGCGAAGCTGGCCATCACGAGCGCGGGGCAGTCACCCTCCGCGAACCGCGCCTCATCCTGAATCTTCGTGCTCATCCTCACATTCAGACTAACACCAATCGCTGTCGTATCTCAGAAAACTTTTGACGCTTGACAACCATAACCCAGGTTAGATATAGCTCGGAGCATGCACAACTGGCCACAGTCAGGACCCGCCCGAGAAGTTCACCTCTCGGTCGCAGAGGTCACGGAGCGCATCGCCCGGCGCAGCCGTGCCACACGCAGCGCCTACCTGGACCGGATCGACCGCCGCATCGATCAGGAGCAGCGCGACGGCCGACCACGCACGCACGCGGGTTGCGCGAATCTGGCCCACGGCGTTGCCGCGTGCGGCGCCGAGGAGAAGGATCTGCTCGCGCATCAACGGGTGCCGAACATCGCACTCGTCTCCGCCTACAACGACATGCTCTCCGCACATCAGCCGCTGGAGAGGTATCCGGCGCTGCTCAAGAAGCAGATCCTGCGGGCTGGCGGCGTGGCCCAGTTCGCCGGCGGGGTGCCGGCGATGTGTGACGGGATCACCCAGGGCCGTCCCGGCATGGAGCTGTCGCTGTTCAGCCGCGACGTGGTCGCGCTCTCGACGTCGGTCGCGCTCGCACACGACATGTTCGATGCGGCGCTGCTGCTGGGTGTCTGCGACAAGATCGTCCCGGGTCTGGTGATCGGCGCGCTCAGCTTCGGCCATCTGCCCTGCATCTTCGTACCTGGCGGTCCGATGCCGTCCGGCATCCCCAACGCCGAGAAGGCGGATGCACGTGAGCTGCACGCCCAGGGCAAGATCGACAGCGCCGGCCTGCTCGAGGCGGAGCTCAGCTCCTACCACGCGCCTGGCACCTGCACGTTCTATGGGACCGCCAATACCAACCAGTTGGTGATGGAGGCGCTCGGCCTGCATCTGCCGGGGGCGAGCTTCGTGACGGCAGGCACCGTCCTGCGCCGAGTGCTGACCGAGGCTGCCGGCAGGCGGATTGTCGAGCTCACAGACCCCGCTGAGGGCGCCGCCATCGGCCGTGTCGTCGATGAGCGGGCGCTGGTCAACGCGATGGTCGCGGTGCTCGCCACGGGCGGTTCCACCAACCACACGATGCACCTCGTCGCGATGGCGGCGGCCGCCGGCATCAGGCTCACCTGGCGCGACTTCGCCGAGCTCTCCTCAGTTGTGCCGCTGCTCGCGCGGATCTACCCGAACGGCAGTGCAGACATCAACGAGTTCCAGGAGGCGGGTGGCACGGCCAGTCTGTTCAGGTCGCTGCTCGGCGCCGGCCTGATGCACGAGGATGTGATGACGGTCGTCGGGCAGGGTCTGAGCCGCTACTGCCACGCGCCGGGGCTCGAGCAGGGCGAGCTCGTCTGGCAGCAGGCGCCGCACGCCGGGGCGATCAACCCTGCGGTGCTGCGCGCGCCGAAGCAGCCGTTCGCCGATGACGGCGGCATCCGTGTGCTCGAGGGCTCGCTCGGGCGGAGCGTTATCAAGGTCTCCGCCGTGAGCCATGAGAACCGCATCATCGAGGCACCGGCCCGCGTTTTCGATGACCAACAGCACTTCCTCGAGGCGTTCGCGCGTGACGAGTTCGACAGCGATGTGGTCGTCGTGATCCGGTTCCAGGGCCCCAAGGCCAACGGCATGCCGGAGCTTCACCGGCTGACCCCGGGGCTCGGTGTGCTTCAGGGCCGCGGGCACCGTGTCGCGCTTGTGACCGATGGCCGCATGTCCGGCGCCTCCGGCAAGGTGCCGGCGGCGATTCACTGCACCCCTGAGGCGGCCGATGGCGGCCCGCTCGCACGGCTGCGTGACGGTGACCTGATCCGCCTCGACACCCGAGCCGGCACATTCGATGTGATCGGCGTCGAAATCGATCAGCGGGATCCGCTGCCTGCGCCGCACGCAGGCGATGTCGGTACCGGCCGTGAGCTGTTCCGCCTGTTCCGCGGTGCCGTGTCGAGCGCCGACACAGGTGCGACGATTTTCACCACACTCGATCAGGTGGAGAGTCCCATCCATGCCTACGCGCTTTGAGAATCTCCTGGGTGACGTCCGCGTCATCCCGGTGATCACGATTCCGGACGTTGAAGCCGCGGTCCCATTGGCCGAGGCGCTGGTGGCCGGCGGTTTGCCGGTCCTCGAGGTGACCCTGCGTACAGAGGCCGGGCTGCATGCGATCGCGCAGATCGCCCGCGCAGTGCCGGACGCGATCGTCGGCGCCGGCACCGTGACGACGCCGCAGCAGTATCGGGCCTCACGCGACGCAGGGGCACAATTCGTCGTCGCGCCCGGATGCACGGACGCGCTCGCCGCTGCCGCTCGGGAGGCGGGTGGCGCCTTCCTGCCCGGCGCGGTGACGCCCAGTGAGATCCTGCGCCTCACCGAGCACGGGATCACGATGATGAAGTTCTTCCCGGCCGAGTCCAGTGGTGGCGTCGGGGCGCTGAAGGCGCTCGCCGGACCGTTCCCCGAGATCAGGTTCTGTCCCACCGGCGGCATTGACCTGGCGCGCGCACACGACTACCTGGCGCTCGACAACGTCGTCTGCATCGGCGGTACCTGGATGGTGCCGACCGGCCTGATCGAGCTGGGCGCCTGGGACACGATCACCCAGATCGCGCTCGAGGCCTCAAGCGCCACGAGCCTGCCCGCGTCTGCAGCCGCCTGAATCGGTCCCCGGCCGCGCAACGCGTGTCTGCGCGCGGTTTACCGCGGCTGCAGCCGCCGCTCGAGCAGCCGCTCGACTCGGTCGGGTTCAAACACGTGGTCGATCACCATGTGAGCGGCGCCGATCACGCCCGCCATATGCCCGAGCTGCGTCAGCGCGATCTGCAGGTGGCGCGAGGCGACCGGCGTCGAGTGCCGGTAGATCACCTCGCGCACAGCCGCGAACACCTGCTCGTCGGCCTCGGCGAGCTTCCCGCCGATCACGACTGAGGTCGGGTTCAGCAGATTGACCGCATCGGCCACGGCGGCGCCGACCAGTCGGCCGCTACGGCGCACCTCGCCGATGGCCTCGGGATGGCCCTCGCGTGCAAGCCGCACGACGTCCGGGGGTGTGGGCGCCGCGTCGCCCATCCGCCGCGCGATCGCCCAACCGCCGGCAACGGCATCGAGGCAGCCGACGTTGCCGCAGCGGCAGACCTCCTGGGATGTTGAGTCGACGACGATGTGGCCGATATCGCCCGCGGCTCCGCGCTCACCGCGTAGCACGTTGCCGTACGCGATCAGCCCTGCGCCGATTCCGCTGCCGATCTTCACGAAGATCATGTGGGCATCATCGCGGCGTGCAACGCGGTGCTCACCCAGCGCCATGATCCGCGCATCGTTGTCAGCCAGCACGGGGCAGTCGCTCACGTCGGCGAACATGCTCGGGACGTCGACGCCGTCCCAGCCCGGCATCGCCGGAGGACTCACCGGCCGGCCGGTCTCGAAATCGACCGGTCCCGGCAGTCCAATCCCGACCCCCAGAACCTGGCTCCAATCACTGTCCACCTCCGCCAGCAGATCCGTGAACCTGGATTTCGCCCACCCGAGCACCACCTCCGGGCCCTCTTCGATCGAGAGCGGCGCCGTCAGCTCCGCCAGCGGCCGAGCCCCCAGATCACAAACGGCGAGGTGGCAGCCCGTTTGTCCCAGGTCACCGACGACAACGACACCGGCGCTCTCGTCGAACGCGAAGATCGAGGCCGGGCGGCCGCCGCTTGACCGCGCGTCGCCTGCAACCATCACCAATCCGCCGGCACTCAGCACGCCCAGTCGTTGCACCACCGTGGACCGCGCCACGCCCAGGCGCTCAGCGAGTTCGTTGCGGGTGGTCGCCTTCCCGCCGCGGATCAGGGCGAGGACGGCTCCGGGTGAGGCTGCTTCAGGAATCGGGACACCATAGCTACGAACCAGACTGCTGGGCCTGCCGCTCTGCTCGCGGTCGGCGCCACTGGATCGGCTGATGGCGACTGCGACGTAGCAGGATGAACGCGGTCGTGCCCCATGTGGCGGGCACCCACAGCGAGATCGCGTGGTAAACGATCGTGGCTGAGGTGGCGAGCGTTCCGTTGACGCCGTAGAGCACGAACATGCCGACGAAGCTGCCGTCGAGCACGCCGATTCCGCCGGGGATCGGGATCAGGTTCGACAGGTAGCCGATCTGGTACGCGAGGATCACGGTCGTGATCGGGGGCGTGTGTCCGAGCGCCTTGAAGCAGACCCACAGCACCGCGATGTCGAACAGCAGGTAGCCGTAGGCGCCCACCAGCCGCCAATCGCGGCTGAACACCAGCCGGGCTGTATCGCGGATCGTCTGGGAGGTCGCTCGCGACCACGTGCCGAGCCGCCCACACGGCCGATCGCCGACGAGCACGTCGGTAGCCCACGGCAGCAGCAGGAATGAGAAGAACACGACCACGCCGACGATCCCGGGCAGCAGGCTGAGCAGCGGGTCCTGGTCTCCGGGGAAGACCCCCAGCCACGTGCCGAGGCCGACGACCGCCAGAACGATCAGGTTGACAGCGCTGGTCAACAGGAACAGCACCGCCGAGCGCTCCGCCACCCGCCCGGGGCGGGCACCACGCTCGATCAGCAGCCAGGCGCCCACGGCGATGCTGCCGGCGCCGCCAAGCGACACGGCCGCGCCGAACGCGAGCTCGCTCAGTGCAACGCGTGCTCCGAACCGCACCGGCGCCTGGTCGAACACCTGCAGGAACGCGATCACGTAGCCGACGCAGGAGAGGACCTCGAGCGCAATCGCGACGATCACCCAGCCGATCGGCATCTCGAGCACCTGCTTGGCGACGTCGTGCAGACCCGGGACCGCCAGTAGCAGCCCGATCACCATCACGATCAGTACGGCGAGAGACACCAGCCCCTGCCAGAGGTTGCGTGTTGCCTTTGCCTCGTCGAGCTCCAGCCGCCGTCTCTCGCTATCCGATGCTATGTCGGGGTCCGGCGCCCTATCGAGGTCCGGCGCCATGTCGGTGTCAGGCGCTGTGTCGGTGTCCGGCGCTGTGTCGGGGTCCGGCGCCACGTCGGTGTCCGGCGCTGTGTCGGGGTCCGGCTCGGTGTCGGAGGCCACGGGCACATCCTGTCATCCTGCGCGCATGACCCGGCTCGAGCTGCCCGATCACGACGCAATCGGCATCCGTGCCGCCAATCCCGGGCCGTTCACCCTGTCAGGCACCAACACCTGGATCTATGGTCGCGAGCCGGCCTGGGTGATCGATCCCGGACCCGCCCTGCCCGGACACCTCGACGCGATCAGCGAGGAGCTCGACTCGCGCGGCGGCCTGGGGGCGGTGCTGCTGACCCACGATCATGCTGATCACGCAGAGGCGGCTCCGGAGCTGGCCCGGCGCTTTTCTCCGGTGCCGCTTGCCGCCGCTCGCGGACCCGTCACGGCGCTGCTCGCAGACGGCGACCGCTATGGACCGTTCGAGGTGCTCGCGACGCCCGGGCACTCGAGCGATCACCTCACCTACGTGACGTCGGACGGCATTGCCTTCACCGGCGATGCGGTTCTGGGCGAGGGCAGCGTGTTCGTGGCGGCGCGGATGCGGAGCTACCTGGACGCCCTGCGGCGCCTACGCGAGTATGAACTCCTGTTGATCGCCCCGGGCCACGGCCCGCTGGTGACCGACCCCGTCGCGAAGCTCAGCGAGTACATCGACCACCGCCTGGCTCGCGAGGAGGCCTTGGTGGCGGCGCTTGTCGAGGGCAGGCGCACCACTGTCGACTTGCTTGATGCTGCCTGGCCGGACGCACCGACACCACTGCGCGGCGCTGCCGCGGTCACGCTCGAGGCACACCTCGAGAAACTCTCTGAGGAGGGGCGGTTGCCAGACGGCGTCGAGCGCGGGAGCCGGCCAGGTGAGCCAGCGGAGTGATCCCAGGACAGCCCGGCCTCAGTGGAGAAGCTTCAGTGCGTCTGCGCGCGCAACGGCGGCTTCACGCGAGCTGACGCCGAGCTTGCGGTAGATCGAGCGCGTATGTGACCTGACGGTGTTGGCCGAGAGAAACAGATCGGCCGCGATCTCTCGCACCGACAGGTCGGTCGGAAGCAGCCGCAGAACTGTGAGCTCAGCCTGGCTGGGCGATTCAGCGATTTGGCCATCGCTCGCCTGGTGCCTTGCCAGCAAAAGCCCGTTCTCGACCCGTGCCGTCATCGTCGCAAGCATCCCGATGCCCGAGAGTTCGGCAAGCTCGTTGCGAGCTTCGTCCACCGTCGCCTCGGCTTCATCGATCCGACCGCGTCGAGCGCGAACTTCGGCGAGTGCCAACAGCACGTGAGCATGGTGAACCGAAGCGACTTCGTCATCGCGAAGCAGGGCCTCGGCGACGGCCAGCTCGTGTTCGGCGCGGGGCAGGTCACCGTCGCGTGCCAGGACGGCACCGGTTGCAGCCGCGGCGCTGCCACCGAGCCAACTGCGGCTGCTCGTGATGCTTCCCACGATCGCCCGCGCCTGCCGGGCGTGGTTCCGGGCGGACCCAAGGCGACCCTGGTCGGCTGCAACCAGGGCAAGCGTCACTCGGGCCAGTGCGTAGCCGGGTGTGCGGCGCGTCGAGCTGGGGTGTTTGACGCCGCGCAGAGCGGCTTCCAAGGCCGCGTCCAGATCTCCGGCGAAATAGAAGGCACGAGCGATCGCTGCCAACGCGGCGACCTGAACGTCGTCGCCGGCGTCGACCGACAGCTCGACGGCCTCGTGACCATCGCTGACTGCCTGTGCCACGCCGTCGTCGATCGCGAGGGCGCGGACCACCGCCAGGATCGCCGACGCATATGGGCCCGCCCGGCGAGAATCTCTGACTATTCCCCGGCTCGCCAGCTGCACGAGCCTGCGTCGCTCGAGCGTTCGGTGACCCAGCAGCGTGGCGGCAGCCGCGGTCGAGGCGGCCAGCGTGGGGCGCTCCAGGAGCGTCTCGTCAGGTAGTCCTTGCGTCAGGCGGAGAAGCGTGCCGGCGCGACCGCTCCGCAGCAGCGCCAGGTGATGGGTGCTGAGAATCTCTGCGACGGCCTCGTCGTCGCCAGCCAGCGCAGCATGTGTCGCGGCCTCGACGTACAGCCCCTGATTTCCGAGCCAGGTCGCCGCACGCCGATGGATTTCAGTGACGGCGCCGGGGTCATCGGAACCAAGTCTGTTGGCGGCGAACTCCGCAAACAGCGTGTGTACGCGGAACCACTGCCTGTGCTCAAGCCTGTGCACGAACATATTCGACTCCTCGAGCTCCGCCAGTAGCTCGGCCGAGTCTGAGCAGCCGACCACCGCGTCACACAACTCGGCCGTGAAGCTTCCGAGAACCGCGACGCGCAGCAGGAACGAACGATGATCCGGGTCCAGCGCCGCGAGAACCTCGTGGCTCAGATACTCGGCCATGTAGCGATGCTCGCCCGTGAACTCGAGCAGGGCCTGCCCCGGATCATCCACCGACCGGAGCCACAGGCCGGCGACGTACAGGGCAGTGGGCCAGCCCTCCGTCCGCTGCAGCAGAAACTCGATCTGATCATTATCCAGCCCGAGACCAGCGCGCTCCGCGAGCAGTTCGTGGGCCTCCGCCGAGGTGAACGCGAGCTCACTGGTCCGCAGCTCGAGCAGCGCGCCACGCGCCCGCAATGTCGCAAGTCCCAGCGCGGGAGCGGCGCGAGTGATCATGATCAGACGCGCGGCTGGAGGAAGACGCTCGATCGCGTATCGGATCGAGGCGAGGCACTCCTGATCCTTGACCTGCTGGGCGTCATCCAGCACGATCGTCAGCTCCCCGCCGAGCGACGCGATGCCGTTCATGAGCTCATCCAGGGCGTCCTCGATGCCGAATGAGTCGTCGCGTAGACGTCTCAGTGTCCGCGATCCGAGGCCATGACGCACGCGATCGACCGCTTCGGCGACGTACGTCCAGAGCCGAGCTGGATCGTTGTCGAGCGCGTCGAGCGTCACCCATGCACACGCTGCGTCGCTGGTCTCGCACCAAGCGCGGACAGCCGTGGTCTTGCCGTACCCAGCCGGCGCCACGACGAGCGTCAGTGCTGCGTCCGCAGCTCCATCGATTGTCTTGACAATCCGGGCGCGCTGCAGCGCGCCCCGTCTCAGCCTTGGCGCGGCAAGCTTCCACTCGGCAAGAGGTGGCAGCTCCGTCGCCGGACGAAGCTCAGTGGCCACGGAACTCGTCACGGTCTC
Source organism: uncultured Conexibacteraceae bacterium (assembly GCA_963844665.1). Taxonomy (GTDB): domain Bacteria; phylum Actinomycetota; class Thermoleophilia; order Solirubrobacterales; family Solirubrobacteraceae; genus Palsa-465. Next base: position 489,126 of record CAWJPB010000001.1, on the reverse strand, counting down.
TTGGTCCTGCGCTCGACTCGTGGTTTTGGCACCGCGCCCACAAAAACGACCCCCGTTTGGCCATCCGCTAGAGCCACCGGTGCACGCCCGCGAAACCGCGGACACCGGACCAGAGGCTCGTCGCTGCGGGCCCTAATCCTTAATCTGGTCTTAACCATGCTACAGCGAAGCCTGCCCAGAGGGTGAGGCCAAATTGTTAACGCGCGCTCGACGGCAGCTTTGACCGGAACGCCCGTGAGCGGCCATCTCCCGTCAGTCGCACGCAACAGCCGCGGCTTCACGCCAGCGCCGACGATTCGCTGTCGCCAACCCATGAGCGGCTCTTGAAACCAGCTCGATCAGGCCGTAATCGCGGGCCCATCGACGCTGACGCTCGGCGCCGTTCACTGCCATCAGCCGTCTGACGCGTTCGAGCTCGCCGGTGGTGACAGGGCCGGCCAGCGCGCAGCACCGATCGAGCTCGGCTTCCAGGAGCAGCTTGACCGGCACAAGCGCACGCTTCTGAGGGTCAATCAGCCGCGCGTTCAATCCGTCACGTGCCGCCAGGAACCGATTCTCGGCGAGCGCCTCAGGGCCCACGGTGTCCATTGGCTCTCCCTCCAGCTCGACGCGCGCCAGTGCGCGAACCAGGGCGATCAGCGGCAACGTGTCAGCGACCGCCAACTGGGAATCCATCACTCGAAACTCCACGGTTCCCAGCGTCGGCTGCAACCGCACGTCCCACCATAGGAAGCTCGGATCCGGCAAGGCGCCAGAACCGATCAGTGTGTCCACGGTTCGAACGTAATCGGCGTAGTCGACGAATTCGCGAGCGGTGCCCGTCCTGGGAAAGCCCTGGAAGATCACGGTGCGGGCCGACGCGAACCCGGTATCTTGGCCCCTGCTGTACGGGGAGTTGGCGGAGAGAGCGAGGAGCATCGGCACCGCTCTACGCAGACCGTTGAGCACCCGGATCGCGTCCTCTGGGTCGGGAATGCCGATGTGGATATGCAGTGCCAGAGTCGGCTCCCTGCGCGCCAGCATCCGCATCGACTCGCCGACGATCTCAGAGCGCGCCGCGCGTGAGATGCGCGTCTCGCCGTTCGACGACAGGGGATAGGTCCCCAACGACGCGGCCAACAGTCCCATCGCCCGAACCTCGCGGTCGAGTTGAGTGCGCAGCCCGGAGAGCTCCTGTATCGCCCCGGCAACATCTGGGTGAATGCCGGTGGCGAGCTCAAGCACAGCCGCATGCATCTCCGGCGATGAATGTGCGTATAGCGCACCTGATAGTCGTCTCAGCACCTTCTCGCTTGATTGGGCCAGCGAGAAATCCGCCGGGTTCAGAAGCAGAACCTCTTCCTCGACACCGACCGTGTACGGCTCCGCGAACGCGCTGTTCCATCCGGCCCAGGAGGGCCAGTGACGATTCTGACGGCCACGCCGGCTCGCCGTGTGGTTCAGGTCCTCACGGTGACGCTCGAGTGGCCTCGTGTGCATACCAGAAAAGGTAAGTCAGCTGTGAGCCGGGAAGCGAGTTGTGACGCGCGTTCACCCAGGTGAGCGCGAAACGTCACCTTTCCGCCGAAAATCGGTGAATCAGAAAGGACGGCGCTTCGCATTGACTGGGTATCCCACATTCGCGTTCACCTACGTGAATAGCGCCTGGATCAGTGCCGCGACTCCGCCGACGCCCTAGTTTCTCGACTGTGGATTCGCTGCCTCAGCCATCAATGCCATACGTGCGCACTGGCGCAGAATGACCACTCGATCCTCTTCCCAGACGCCACCGGCCGATCCGGTCATCGGCGAAAGCGACGGCACGCTCACCGTTCGCGGCGCGAGCGTCCTCGGGATCGGCTCCATGATCGGGGCCGGCATCTTTGCGCTGTTGGGGGAGGCCGGAGCCGTCGCCGGGTCAGCTGTTTGGGTGTCGTTCCTGATTGGCGGCGCTGTCGCCGGCCTCCTCGGATATGTATGCGCGAAGTTTGGGATGCGGTTCCCTTCTTCTGGAGGGCTGATTACGTATCTGATCGAGGGATTTGGGAAAGGCCGCCTGGTGGGCGTGGCCTGCTGGCTCGGGTACATCGGCGCGATCGTGATCGTCGGCGCGATGGTCGCTGTCTCGTTCGGCGGCTATGCGACATCACTGTTCGTCGGTCAGAATGCCGGCGGCGCGTGGGACAACGTGTTCACCACAGCGTTGGTCCTGGGCATGGTCGCGGTCAACCTCGTCGGCGCCCAATTCGTGGCCAAGGCACAATCGCTGATCGTCGTCTGCGTGCTGGCCGTCTTTGTGGTGTTCATAGTCGCGACGGTCGTTAACCTCAACACCCACCTGCTGGCGCCCAGTACCTATCCGTCCTTCTCGAAGATCGTCGCCAGTGCCGCGCTGACGTTCTTCGCTTACCTCGGGTTCAACGTCATCACGTTCACCGCCGGTGATCTGCGCAATCCTAAGCGTGAACTGCCGCGCGCGATGACCTACGCGCTGGGAATCACCTCCGTGACCTACGTACTGATCGCGATCGGAGTCTTTGGCACGCTCACCACCACACAGGTCATCGGATACGGCGAGACAGCGATAGCGGAGGCCGCGCGCCCAACACTTGGTGACGCTGGGTTCACGATCATGGCGATCGTCGCGTTGCTCTCCACAGCCGGATGCACGAACGCGACCCTGTACGCAGCGGGGAATCTGACTGATCAGCTGGCCAAAGCGGAATTGTTCCCGGGGACGTTCGGCGAGAACTCTCGCCTCGGCCCCAACGCGGGACTGCTGATCACCTCAGCTCTGGTGTTGATAGTCGCCAACCTCGTCGATCTGTCGGCGATCGCCTCCGTCGGCAGCGCCGTGTCGCTGATGGTCTTCGTGCTCGTTGGCCTTGCCGGCTGGCGGCGTAGGGCCGACACCAACAGCAACCCGGCGATAGTCATTCTTGCTGTGGCCGCGACCGGAATCGTGCTTGGATTCTTCGCGGTCGACACCTATCAGAACGCGCCGGACACATTTGTCTCGATCGTGCTGCTCGGACTTCTAGCGATAGTCCTCGACTGGCTCGTGCGACGGCATCACGGACCCACGGTTTCGCGAGGCGGGCGTCCGTCAGATGCGCCTGCCGGCCGCATCTGACGGACGTTGCGTCACTGAGCGAGTATCCGGGCCTTCTCCGCGGCGAACTCCGCGTCGGTGATGACCCCCTGTGTCTTTAGTTCCGCAAGACCCTTGAGTTGGGTGACGTGGTCGGCCGCGGGGGCCGGCGCCGGCGGTGGTGCGTCGTATTCGGAAGGCGCCGCGGTCTGCTGGTAGCCCTGCTGCTGCGCGTCCTGCGCCCCCCAGCGGTTGGCTTGGCGTCGGCTCACGCGGTTGGATACCCCGGTTGCCGTTCCAGCGATCACAGCGGTGCGGGCCATCCCTCTTAGTAACCCTGGCATGGTGTTCCTTTCTTCATTGGGCGGCTTCGAGTGCGTCGAGTGCGTCGATCAGGTCCTGCGTGTGAACGCGCTCGTTGGCTATCAGCACACCGCCGTTTCGTCGAACGGCAGTCACGAACGGCGCCGCCCACCGGTTCTCGTAGGCGATCATGACCGCAGCTCCGCCCGGTTCGATCGCGTCGGCGGCAAGCGCGATGTCCTCATCACTGAGCAGGCCGGAGGCGGCTCCGGCAAAGTCCGCCAGGTCGCCGATACGGCTGGCGTCCAGATCGGCAGGATCGATGCCCTCGAACATGCCGTCTGCGTCCTTGGTGACGAACTGAACATCGAGCACGCGGACTATTTTGCGGTCGACGAGCCCGAAGAAGATCGGCATCGCCTCGCCGGTCATCGGCGCACCGGGGGGGAAGCCGATGATCACCACATCGACAGGTCCTATCTCTAACTCCTGAAATGCCATCCGTACCTCCGTCGGTTGACTACATGTCACAAGACTCACTGCCCGGCAGTCTCTGACGTCACACGGGTGCCGGCCTTGCCGGTGATGAGCGCGTGGGCGTCGTGAATCGATCCGATCGCGGCGAAGCCACCGGTCTGCTGGACAAACTCGCACGCGGCGTTGACTTTCGGGCCCATCGATCCCTGTGCGAACTCCAGCGAGCTCAGCTCAGCCGGTGTCGTGCGGGTGATCGCCCGCTGATCCGGGGTGCCCCAGCCGGTGTAGACAGCGTCGACGTCGGTGACGATCAGAAGCGCGTCGGCGTGCAGATCGGCGGCCAGCAGTGCGCTAGCGAGGTCCTTGTCAATCACGGCTTCGACGCCGGTCAGCCGCGTTCCAGCCGGAGTGTCGTCAGGAGTCTCGACCGTCGGAATTCCGCCACCACCAGCGCAGATCACGACGCTGCCGTGATCGAGCAACCACTTCACCGGTTCGATCCCGAAGATCCGCTTGGGTCGCGGCGACGGCACAACGCGTCGCATACTCTGGCCGTCAGGCTTGAACGTCCAGCCCTTCTCGGCTGCGAGCGTTTCCGCCTCAGCGGATGTGTAGATCGGGCCGATCGGCTTGGTCGGGTTGGAGAAGGCCGGGTCGCCCGGGTCGACCTCGACCATCGTCAAGAACGTCGCCAGCGGCTTGTCGGATGGGAGCACGTTCCCGAGCTCCTGCATGATCAGGTAGCCGATCATCCCCTGGGTCTGGGCATCAAGGACATCCAGCGGGTAGGTCGGCACCTTGGTGTAGGCCGCCCCCTGCAGCGCCAACAGCCCGACCTGTGGACCGTTGCCGTGAGCGATCACGAGCTCATGCTCGCTGGCGATCGGGCCGAGCGCCGCGCAGGCACTGGCAACATTCGCCCGCTGGTTCTCTGCGGTCATCGGCTCGCCGCGCCGGAGCAGCGCGTTACCGCCGAGCGCGACCACAACCCGCATCGTCAGCTTCCCAGCGTCGCGACGAGCGTCGCTTTGATCGTGTGCAGTCGGTTCTCGGCCTCGTCGAACACCAGCGAAGCTGGGGACTCGAAGACCTCCTCGGTGACCTCGAGTGCATCAAGACCGTAGGTCTCGTAGAGATCCTTGCCGACCGCCGTGTCGGTGTTGTGAAACGCCGGCAGACAGTGCATGAACTTCGCGTTCGGGTTGCCGGTCAACGCCATCGTCTTCGCATTCACCTGGTACGGCAGCAGCAGCTCGATCCGGTCCTTCCACACGTCGGGCGACTCGCCCATCGACACCCACACGTCGGTCAGCACGACGTCGGCGCCGTTGACCGCCTCCGCCAGGTCCTCTGTGATCGTGATCTTCGCGCCGCTGCTCTCCGCCGCGGAGCGCGCGATGCCGACGATCTCCTCGTTGGGCCACAGTGAGCGTGGGCTTGCGACACGGACGTCCATGCCCAGTTTCGCGCCGCTGACCACGTAGCTGTCGGCCATGTTGAACCTCGCGTCACCGACGTAACAGAACGCTACGTCGGACAGCGGCTTGTTGATGTGCTCGCGGAAGGTGAGGTAGTCGGCGAGCATCTGCGTGGGATGCCACTCGTCGGTGAGCCCGTTGTACACAGGCACACCGGCCCACTCCGCGAGGCTGTCGGCGATGCTCTCCCCGAACCCGCGGTACTCGATCGCGTCGTACATCCGCCCGAGCACCCGAGCGGTGTCCTTGACCGTCTCCTTGTGACCCATGTGGGATCCACCCGGCCCGATGAACGTCACATGCGCGCCCTGGTCATAGGCCGCGACCTCGAACGCGCAGCGGGTGCGCGTCGAGTCCTTTTCGAAGATCAGCGCGATGTTCTTGCCCCTGAGTTTCTGTTCCTCGCGACCTTCGCGCTTTGCGGCCTTCAGGTCCGCCGCCAGATCGACGAGATATAGGATCTCCGCGGCGGTGAAGTCCTTCAGCGAGAGCAGACTGCGGCCCTGCAGGTTGATCACGGTGCTCATCAGTTCTCCTGTTCTCCGGTGAGTGGCTCTGCCTACGCGTCACGAGAGACTGGGCAGGTCATGCAATGACCGCCCCCGCGTCCGCGCCCCAACTCCTGGCCGGCGATTGGATGAAGCTCGATTCCGGCCTTTTCGAGCTTTGCGTTTGTCGCCTCGTTGCGCTCGTAACAGACCACGGAACCGGGGGCGAGTGCGACGACGTTGTTGCCGTCGTCCCATTGGTTGCGCTCAGCCTCAAACTCGTCGCCGCCGGTCGTCACCACCGTCAGGTTCGCGATTCCGCAGGCGTCGCTGACCTCGTCGAGAAATGAGCGCTCGGACAGCCTCGCGGTTACGCCGCCGTGCCCGTCGGGTTCATAGAGGATGGGGATGATCTGCGACACGACGGGTTCGTAGATCGTCACCAGATCGCGGTCGCAGAACGTGAACACGGTGTCGAGGTGCATCGCCGCGCGGTCGCGGGGCATGAGCGCGCCGATAACGAGTCGAGCCGCGTCCTCGGCGAAGAGGTTCTGAGCGAGAATGCTGACGGCCTTCGCGGTGCTGCGCTCGCCCTGGCCGACAAGCAGGACGCCATCGCCGACCGGCATGATGTCGCCACCTTCGATCGAGGCCGTTCCCCAATCGTGATCGAAACCCCCGTACCAGATCTTGAAGCCGGCATCGCGGAAGCGCGGGTGGAAGCGATAGACTGCTTCGACGTTGAGTGACTCGTGCTGGCGGGCAGGCCAGTACATGTGGTTCAGCGAGACGCCGCCATAGATCCACGCGCTGTTGTCACGCGTGAACAGCTGATTCGGGAGTGGCGGAAGCACGAAGTCCGTGGCCCGCATCGCCCGCCCGATTGTCGCGACGATGTCCGCCGGTAATTCCTGCACGGTGACTCCGCCGGTGAGGCTGGTCGCAAGTTCGTCAGCCGGCATCTCGGTCATCCACTCGGTCATCTCGCGCGCGAACAGCGTCGTCACCTCCTCTGGGCGCAGCCGACGACTCAGTACCCATTCGCGCGCATCCCTCTGCTCCAACGTCTGGGTGAGCAGATCGTGGAATAGCAGCACCTCGGCCCCGCGCCCCCTGAGCACCTCGGCGAACGCGTCGAACTCCTCCTGCGCGCGCCGGACCCAGATCACATCATCGAACAGCAGCTCATGGCAGTTTGTCGGCGACAGTCTCGTGTGGGCCAGGTCCGGGCGGTGCACTATCACCGTGCGCAGCATTCCCACTTCCGAGTTTGCTCCGATCGCCGGAGTCGTTGCTGTGTCCATTGTGTTTCCCCTTTTGATCTGGGTCAGCTGAGAGCCGCCGCGCCACCGATGAAGGCGCAGCAGATCAGGAATACCGCCAGTAGGAACGGCCAGACAAACTTGAGATAGCGGTCATAGCCCACCTTCGAGAGCGCCAGGCCACCCATGATCACGGCGGATGTTGGGGTGACGAGATTCACCAATCCCGAGGCCGACTGGAAGGCGGTGACCGACACCGAACGCGGAACGCCCGCGAAGTCCGACAACGGCGCAAGGATCGGCATGACCAGCGCCGCGTGCCCAGACGACGACGGCACCAGGAACGCGATCGGAAGGTTGACAATCAACGAGACCAGCCCGAACACTCCCTTCGAGCTGCCGGAGACCGCACTCTCCATCCAGTGCAGGACCGTGTCCGTCATGTACGAGTTCTTCATCACGACGGTGATCCCCCGGGCCAGGACCACGATCAGAGCGGCGCCCAGGAAGTCGGCGGCTCCGGCGACGATCGTGTTGACCGTGCCCTCCTCCCCGAGTTTCGCGACCGCCCCCACGACAATCGACATCAGGATGAAGAGCGCGGCTGCCTCCGGGAAGTAGAAGGCCGCGAACGTCGGCAGCGGGAACTGTCTGGAGAAGAACTGCTGCCACAGGTCATCCCACGGAATGAAGCCGTAGATCATCACGACGAACGTGCCCAGGAACAGGACGAGAACGAGTTTCTGGATCCCGGTCAGATTCGGCACGTCCGTGACCAGACTCTTTGACTCCTCGGCGTCAGCGGATGAGATCCCGACGACCGACTTCGAGGCGTCACGCTGGATACGCCTGGCGTACCAGAGAACGTAGGCGATCGCCGTCGGCACGAGCACGACCCACATCGCGATCCTGACTCCGAGCCCGTCCGCGATGCTGATCCCGGCTGCGTCGGAGGCCACGCCGGTTGCGAAGGGGTTGACGGTCGAGCAGATCACCCCCGTGCCGGCGCCGAGGAAGATGATCGCCGCGGCAACCATCCGGTCATAGCCGAGCGCAAGCGTTAACGGCACCAGCAGGGCGAAGAACCCGAGCGTCTCCTCCCACATCCCGTATGAGGTGCCTCCGAGCGCGAAGACCGCCATCAGGATCGCGATCAACACCGAGCCGCTGTGTCTGAAGCGCAACGCGAGACGGCCAATTCCAGTCTGGATGGCCATGGTCTTCATCGTCACCGTGATGAACGCCCCGACCGCCAGCACGAAGAAGAAGATCCCGGCCGATCCGTAGAGAACACCGAACTCATCAGCGCTCACAAAGCCCTTGTCATTCTCGATTCCGTAGAGACCGTTCGGGGGAGCTGTCCACAGCTGCGTCAGGCGGAAGCTCAGGCTCTCCTGTGCGCACTGCGACCCCGGCGCGGCATTCGAGCACGAGCTCAGCGTGTGGTACGTACCGGGTATCGGGCCGCCGGTGGCAGGATCGATCTTGTAGGCGCCGGGCGGGACAAAGAACGACGCCACCCAGACGAGCAGCAGGACCAGAAGGAGGACGGTGAACGCTGTCGGGAACTTGAACTTCTTCTTGCCGGGCCCTGCGGAGCCCTCAGGGTCCGCCTCCGCCGAGCCGGCGGGTGGCTCGCCCTGACTGCTTTCGTCGGTGCTCATGGCGCCCAAGCTAAGGCGCGGAGGTTCTGATGGACAGCGACCCGAGCTCAATCACCCTGGTGAATACGAACTGCTCGGGGCCTCGACGCGCCGGCCGCCGAGCGATCGACGCCAGGGCCGCGGAGTTGGCGATCACCTGGGTGAATTGTCGGTGGCGCCGATCGGCCTGTCGACGCAAGACTTAGGCTGCGCTCATAAATCAAGCGGGTCAAGGTGGAGGCGCGTATGTCTTTCGAAACAACCCCTCTGGTACCGGGGACTACTGCGACCAGCAACTACTACGACGACGAGCACGGTGCTGGGTGGGTCGTGTTCGCCGGCATCCTGCTGTTGGTGATCGGGACGTTGAACGTGATAGAGGGCATCGCGGCGATCGGCAATGCACACTTCTTCGTCGGCAACGCCGCATATATCTTCGGCACCCTGAACACATGGGGATGGATCGTTCTGTGCATCGGTGCGGCGCAGGTTCTCATCGGTCTCGGTGTATTTATGCGCAGTCAGTTCTCGCGCTGGGCGGGCGTGGCCGTTTTGACGCTGAACGCAATCGCGCAGATGCTGATGATTCCCGCATATCCGTTCTGGTCGCTGGCGCTTCTTGCCCTCGACGTCGTCGCGATCTACGGTCTGGCCATCTACGGCAGCCGGCTCGAGACAGCCTGACCTGCCCCCGAACGCCAGCCAAACGAGAGACTCCTGCCGAGTGAGAACGCATGAGCGATCACAAACACCACGAACCGAAGACGCCACCCCCGGCCGAGCTCAAGAAGCTCGGCCGGAAGCAGTACGAAAAAGAGCTGGCGCGGCTACAGGGTGAACTGGTTGCGCTGCAATCGTGGATCGTCGACGAGGGGATGAAGGTCTGCATTGTGTTCGAGGGCCGCGACACCGCGGGCAAGGGCGGAGTGATCAAGAGGATCACCGAGCGTTTGAGCCCCCGAGTGTTCAGGGTGGTGGCGCTCCCGACACCGACCGAACGCGAGAAGAGCCAGATGTACATCCAGCGATACCTGCCCCATCTCCCTGCCGCCGGAGAGGCTGTGATCTTCGATCGAAGCTGGTACAACCGCGCCGGCGTCGAGCGTGTGATGGGCTTCTGCACCGAGGACGATGTCCTCCGCTTCCTGCGAATGGTCCCGTCTGTCGAACGCGCGATGGTCGACTCCGGGATCATCCTGCTCAAGTACTGGCTCGAAGTTGGCCAGGACGAGCAGACACGAAGGATCAAATCGCGGATCAGTGACCCGCGCAAGCTCTGGAAGCTCTCGCCGATGGATCTCAAATCCTACGGTCGCTGGTACGAATATTCGCGCGCACGCGACGACATGCTTGCGGCCACGAGCAGTGAGTTTGCTCCCTGGTATCTGGCCGACTCCAACGACAAAAAGCGTGCTCGGTTGAACATAATTGAGCATCTGCTCGAGCAGATCCCGTACGAGTCATCGCCGCCTCCTGACGTGAAGCTGCCGGCTCGTCAGAAGCAGGCCGGGTACCGCGAACCAGATCACTCGAGCCTGTTCATCCCCGCGAGGTATTGACGGGCAAGGTATGACCGGTTCGCGCGAGCCCGACCGGTCGGCGCGCTCCCTGCCCTAATGCGGGCCGCGTGGGCGGTGGTGTGGCGCAGAGACTCCCTCCATGGTCAACGGCCGCTCGCGTGCCTCTCGTTCGTACCAGCGTGCATACCGGATTGCCAGCGGCGCCGCGCTGACGCCGTGAGCCACGACGGAGAGGCCGATCGTCGCGTAGGCGGCCCACAGGATCGTGTTCGCCCCGGTTAGATGCGAACTCTCAACGGCGATGATCGCGAACACGATCGACGCAAGCCCGCGCGGACCGAACCACCCGAGGAACGCGACCGTCTGCCAGTTCGCACGGCTGCGAGCCATCGCGATCGTGACGGGGACCAACCGGATGATGGTGAGGCTGAGCACCGCGTAGAGCACGATCTGCCAGGTGAAGTCCTTCAGAGACGGTCCGAGCAGCACCGCGCCAAAGATCAAGAACGTGACTCCTCCAAGCACTCCCCCGATCTCCTCGTTCAGCCGTGAAGCCTCTTCGGACTCATGGGGTGCGAGAGCTCCGAAGATCGCGCCCGCAACGAAGGCCGCGATGAACCCGGATCCCCCGAGCCCGACGGCCAGGCCGTAGGCGAGGACGGCCCCCGCCAGTGGAATCACCTGAAGCCAAGCGGCTGTGATCAGCTGCCGCTGGTGCCAGAGCACGACGGCCGCCGCGGCCACCCCTGCCGCAACGCCACCGAGGATTCCGTAACCGATCTCCTCGGCGACGATCGTCCAGGCATGGTGAGCCGTGGCAGCCTGATCCTCCACATCCGCGACCGCCAGGGCGATCAGCAGGAGCGGCACACAGATGCCATCGTTGAGGCCGCTCTCGACGTTGAGTCCCTGTCGGATGCGCGATGGGAGTCGAGGCTCCGTCACCACAGCCTGGCCGAGCGCGGCATCTGTGGGTGCGACCACGATCGCGAGCACGAGTGCCTCTGCGGTGTTGAGATTCGTCAGCAGTTCGGCCGCCACGAACGTGCCAAGGGCAATCGTCAATGGCAGCCCGATCCCAAGGAGACGCAGCGGCACGGCGTATTCGCGCTTCAGTACCGGCAGCTTTATCCGGGAGGCGTCCGCGAACAGTACGACAGCCAATGTGGCTTCGGCCAACGTGCGCAGTGTTGCGCTCGCGGCCGACACCGTGACTCCGTCGGCAACGAGCGGTCCCACCAGCAGTCCGATCAGCACGAACGCCATCGCCGTCGTGAACGACGTTCCGTTCAACCGACGGGACACTCCAGCGACCCCGAGCAGGGCTGCGGAGATGATGGCAAGTTCCCATTTCACAAGAGCACATCAACGATTCGCCGAGGCGCAACGACGTCCTGCTCAACTGTCCTTGCTGGGCGGCTCAAGCTCGACAACCCGCCCGCCGGTGCCGGTCAGAGACAGCTGCGTCAGTCGGCTTTCGCCTGGCGGCGCAGCTGGATCGCGTTATCGGCCCAAACAAGAGCCGGCGCGATCAGCGAGAGGCCGAGCACGGTTCCCCACTGAGCGCCGCTGAGCGACTCGGTGTCGAGCAGACGCTGCAGCATCGGGAGCTCGACGCCTGCCCAGGTGAGGAACCAGCCGAAGATGATCCAGCCCATGTAGGGGAAGAGCGGGGAGGACCATGGTGGCTCGCGCTCGCGCCGCATCACGAAGCCGAGGTTCACCGCGGTAAAGGCCACGACGGCAAACGCCATCGTCATCGACACGGACGCGTGTGTCGTGCTCGGCGTGTCAGGCCCGAGGTCCAGAACAAGCAGCGCCGTGACGGCCACGACCAGACCGCTGAGCAGCCACCGAATGATCTGGGGGCGGTTCACGATCCGGGTGCCGGGCTTGCGCGGGGGCCGCTGCATGACGCCCGGGTCCGGAACGTCGACGATGAACCCGACGACCACGGTCACGACGACGAAGAACTTGCAGAACAGCAGCTGCATCGGGAACAACGCCACACCGTGGTTGATGTTGAAGATTGTCGCCAGCACCATCAGCTGCAGCACAGAGGACAGAATCGTCAGCTGGAGCTTCACGTACGAGGTGATCCTGCGATAGATGTCGCGTCCCAGATCGACCGCCCGGACGAGCGTTGCGAAGTTGTCGTCGGTCAGGACGATCTTGGCGGCCTGCTTGGTCACCTCGGAGCCGCTCCCCATCGCGACTCCGATATCGGCCTGCTTGAGCGCCGCAGCGTCGTTCACGGCGTCGCCGGTCATCGCCACGACATCTCCCGACTCCTGCATCAGCTTGGCCAGCCTGCGCTTGTCCTCGGGCGCCACGCGGCCAAAGACGTGCAGGTTCGGGAGTTGGCGCACCAGCTCGTCGTCGGGCATGTGCTGCAGCTCGGTGCCGGTGAGAACACCGGGACCGAGGCTCAGCTGGTCGGCGATCGCGCGGGCGGTGACGGTATGGTCGCCCGTGATCATGCGGACGTCGATGCCGGCGTCGAGCGCCGTGCGAACCGCGTCCACGGCCGCTGGGCGAAGCGGGTCGATGATCCCGACCAGGGCCACGAGGGTCAGGTCGTGCACGGCGGCCATCGGATCGTCGATCGCCGCCGACATCGCCTCGCCATCGAGGTTGCGCGCAGCAAACGCGAGCACGCGCAACCCCTTTTCGGACAGCCGCTGATTGCCGGCCAGAATCTCGTCGCGCGCCTCATCGATTGGGATCTCAACGCCGTGCCACAGGGCCTGGCTGCACAGTCCCACAACCACGTCCGGCGCGCCCTTCACCGTCATGAAGTGATCTTCCGTGATGATCCCACCGGCGAGCCACTCCGGACGGTCGTGGAAGGTCGCCATGAACTTGTACTCGGAGTCGAACGGCACCTCGGCGCGGCGCGTGAGCGAGCGCCGCGTTTCCTCGGCGTCGACACTCATCTTGGCGGCGAGAACGACCAGGGCGGCTTCAGTGGGATCGCCGATAATCGATTCGTCGTCGGCCACGGTGGCGTCGCTGCAGAGCGTCAGCCCCAGGGCCAGGCGACGAAAGTCGGGAAGCTCCGTGCCGGCGACGCCGAGAATCGCGCCGGACTTGCGGTAGCCGCCTCCTTCCACCTGGAACCAGTCTCCGCCGGCCAGCATCGTGGTGGCGGTCATCTGGTTGAGTGTCAGTGTCCCGGTCTTGTCGCTGTTGATCACGGTCGTCCCGCCAAGCGTCTCGACGTCCGCGAGGGATTTCACGACCGCCTTCGACTCGGCCAATCGCTGGGCTCCCGAGGACAGCATCGCCTGCACGAACGTCGGCAAACCGACCGGGATCGAGGCAATCGCAGTCGAGATGCACAGGAGCGCCACCGTGTCGAATGACTGACCCCGAGCGATGCCAAAGACGGCGATCACGGCCACGGCCAGCCAGGCCACGGTCCCAAACACCTTGGTCATCCCGTCGAGTTCCTTCTGCAGCGGTGAGCGCTGCCGCTCTGTGGAAGTGACCATGTCCGCGATGCGGCCCATCTCCGTCGCCGGGCCCGTCGCGGTGACCACGATCGTCGCGCTCCCGCGCGTCACCTGCGTGTTCTGGAACACGAGGTTGATGCGATCGCCGAGCACCGTCTCGGCACCCAGGACGCTCGTCCCTTCCTTCGGGACAGGAGCGCTCTCACCCGTCAGTGCCGCCTCCTGCAACTCGAGACTCGCGGAGCTGACGATCCTGCCGTCCGCGGGGACCAGGTCGCCGGCCTCGAGAAGTGCGATATCGCCGGGCACGACGCCCGTCGATTCGATCTCCTCGAGGGTGCCGTCGCGACGCACCCGGGCGTGTGGAACCTGCAGCTCTGAGAGCGCGTCGACGCTTGCCTGGGCCTTCAGTTCCTGAACCGAGCCCATCACCACGTTGAACGTGACCAGGGCCAGGACAAAGATCCCGGTCGGAACCTGGCCGACGATGAAACTCGCGACCGCGACCAGGAGCAACATAATGTTCATCGGGTTGGAGAGCTGCCCCCGCGCCACCGTCCAGAGCTTTGGCGCCGGCTGCTTGGGCAGCTCATTCCGTCCGTATCGGCCGATTCGCTGCTCGACCTCGGCAGCCTCGAGCCCCCGTTCCGGATCGACACCGAGCTGAGCCGCGGCGTCCGCGGCCGACAGGCTGTGCCACGCGGCTCGGGGCGTGCCTTTCGCGAGCGTTGTCATCGCGATCTCCTTACGGCCTGCAGAGAGGGTGGCTGGAACGAGGGCTGGACTGCGGTTTCACCTAGGACTTTGGCTGCAGAGCGTCCTGCAACTGCTTCGTGTCCTCGTCCGAGAGCGATGTCTTGATCACGGTGCCGCCGTACTGCTGCAGCGCCGCAACCGCCTTGTCCGGCGTGGCCTGCTCGATCACCATGAACAGCGCCGACGTCCCCGGCTGAAGGTAGTCGCGGACCTGCTGCTGGAAGGCCTTGTCGATCCCCTTCTCACCAAGGTGCCCGAACAGCGCACCCATGCCTGCGCCCAGGGCCAACCCCGCGAACGGGATGAAGAACAGCAATCCGAACAAAAATCCCCAGAACCCGCCCCACCATGCACCGGCTCCAGCGGATGCACCGCCGTGCGAGGTGTGGACGTGGTACTTACCTTCAGGATCGCGAGAGATCGCGGCTACCTGGTCGGCCTGGATGACCAGGTCCGCCTCCAACTGCGAGACCGTGTCCCGCGCCTGCTCGGCAGTGCCCTGATCGGGATACCCGATTGCGACAAGTGTTGCCATTGTGGCTCTCCTTCGTCGATTACTTTGACTCCGGTTGATTGCCTCAGGAGGCTACGTCGAGGAGGCACGCGCGAGCCCTCGGGTGCATCCGTTCATCCAGGTGAACCTGAATTACTCCCAGACCGCGCCGGACGAGCGTTCCCACGGTACGCTCAGAAAGCGATGGATCCAGCGTCTGGCATTGGTATTCCGGTCGCGTTCGGTGCCGGTCTGATCAGTTTCCTGTCGCCCTGCGTGCTGCCGCTCGTGCCCGGCTATGTCTCATCCGTCGCCGGGGTCACGGACACACGTGATCTCCGAGCCAGGCGCGTGATCGGCCCGACGCTCGCGTTCATCGGTAGCTTCAGCGCGGTCTTCATCGCGCTCGGCCTGCTCGCCGGGGAGGCGTTCCGCGCGACGCTCACCGGAGTCACCGCGCAGCACGTCTCCGGCGCGATCATCATCGTGATGGGCCTCCTGTTCCTGCTGAGCCCGTTTCTGCCCCGGCTCGCGAAGGAGTGGCACGTCGACTGGCTGATGCAGCGGGCCGGTCGCTCAGGCCCCGTCCTCACGGGCATCGCCTTCGCGATCGCCTGGACCCCATGCACGGGCCCGACGCTCGGCGCGATCACGGCCGCTGCCGGTACCTCCACCAGCGCTCTGCGCGGCGCCTTTCTGCTCGCGATCTACTGCGCCGGACTCGGTCTCCCGTTCCTGCTCACGGGGTTGGCTTTCGGCAAGGTGACGATTGCACTGAACGTCGTCAAGCGGCACTACGCGGTGGTGATCTGCCTTGGCGGCGCGACTCTGATCGGCATGGGCATCCTGATCTGGACCGGTCAGTTCACCGTCCTCAACGTTCACGTCGAGCACTGGCTCAACACGATCGGGCTGCCGAACTTCAACTCCGACACGTAGATCCTGTGGTGCCCGGCCCGCTGGCTCGGGCACCCCGCTGAACGCGGCCGGTTGACACCTAGCACTGCTAGGTATAGCCTCGCCAGGCATGAAGCCGGATGAGCTCAAGGGGCATCTGGACGGGCTGATCCTCGCGGTCGTAGCGCGCCAGCCGATGCACGGGTATGCCGTGATCGAGGCGCTGAAGGCTCGCAGCGGTGGTTCCCTGGCTCTACCGGAGGGGACGGTCTATCCGGCGCTGCACCGGCTCGAGGCCGACGGCATGCTCCGCAGTGAGTGGTCAAGCGCCTCGGGACGCCGCCGCCGGGTCTACAGCGTCACCAGGCGAGGCAGTAAGGAGCTCGGAGCGACCCGTGAGCGCTGGCGTCTGTTCTCGAGCACGATTGAGGCGGTGCTCACGAGATGAGTTACCTCGACGCCCTGCAGTCTGAGCTGAAGACGGCTGGGATCCCAGCTCGTCGCCGCCGTCGGATCGTGCTCGAGTTCGCCGACCACATGCACGAGGATCCGGAGGCGAAGCTCGGTGAGCCCCGTGATCTGGCACGGCGGTTCGCGGACGAGTTGGGGACTCGGCGCGCGCGGCGAGCGGCGGCACTCGCCTTCGGGGCCCTCGCGGTCACCGGCACAGCGATCCTCGCTGTTGTGCTCGTGGGCACGCGCGTGGTGTTGTTGCCACCCACTGTGCACCAGGTCGGGCTCGCGCGACCGAGCTCGAGCCCGGTCGCGCCCCTGTTCGTCCTCGCGGGCCAGGTCGCGTTCGCTTCGGGCGTGCTGGCGATGCTGCGCGCTTGGCGTCTGCGCCGCGTGCCGGTGATCGGCGCCGCCGACGCGGCGATTCTCTATCGCCGGGCTGGGGTTGGGCTGATCGCCGGGATCGTGACGGTCGGATCCGCGCCGATCAGTGGTGTGATCGCCCACCAGGGCTGGGTCGCAGTGCGGCCAAGCTATGTCGCCGGCGCGTGCGTGTTGTTGCTGTTGGCGATCGTGCCGCTGATTCTGCGCTCGCCGGACCTGCGTCCGACGCTCCAGAGTCCGGCCGGGGACCTCACCTTCGACCTGGCGATCCGCGATCGACGCGTGACGCCGTGGCGGATAGCTGCGCTGCTGAGTACGGCGATTGTCGTCGTGGTCGCGCTGGCCGGGCTCGTTGCCGGCGACCCCTACGACGGCATCGCCCGGGGAATTGCAGATGCCGCCGCGTGCCTGGCTGGGTTCGTCGTGCTCGGCCGTTACCTAGGACTCCGCGCCACCGGTTAGTCTTCCGCGGCGACGAGTGTCGCCGACGATTCCGCTCCCACCGCATGATCAACCGCTGACTGGCGGGTCGCCGTTCCCACCGATCGCCGATTACGCGTTTCTCTCGGATTGTGAGACCTGCGCGCTGATCGCTCCGGATGGCAGCGTCGACTGGATGGGCGTGCCGCGGTTCGACTCGCCGAGCGTCTTCGGCTCGTTGCTCGACCGCCGAGCCGGCTCGTTCCGCGTTGGGCCGTACGGGCTGGTGGTGCCGCTGAGCGTGCGCTACGTCCCTGGCACGCTCGTTGTCGAGACCACCTGGCTGGCGCCATCGGGGTGGCTGATCGTGCGCGACGCCCTGACGATCGGACCGTGGCGTGGCGATGCGGCCAACGAGACGTTCCGCACTCGCCCGCCGACCGATAACGAGGCTGATCACATGCTGATTCGCTCGATTGAGTGCGTTCAGGGCAGTGTCCAGGTCGAGGTCGTGTGCGAGCCGATGTTCGACTATGGCCGCGAACCGGCTCAGTGGGCCATGCATGACAGCGAATGGAGCGCGGCGCAGGCCACCTGTTCGGCCGATACGACGCTGCGGTTGCACTCAGACCTGCGACTCGGGATAGAGGGCAGTCGTGCCCGTGCTCGACACACGCTGGTCGAGGGAGAGCGCCGGTACGTCGCGATCGGCTGGGGTGGCGGGATCGACGGCCCGAGCGATCTCGAGGACTCCGAGCAGCGTCTGGGCTACACGGAGCACTTCTGGCGCGACTGGCTCGCCGGCGGCCGCTTTCCGGATCATCGCTGGCGCGGTTACCTGCACCGCTCGGCATTGACCCTGAAGGGGCTGACCTACGTCCCCACCGGCGCCACGATCGCGGCTGCGACCACGTCGCTGCCGGAGACTCCCCATGGCGAGCGCAACTGGGACTACCGCTACTGCTGGATGCGCGACGCGACGTTCACGCTATGGGGCCTGCACGCGCTCGGCTTTGACTGGGAAGCCGACGACTTCATGCAGTTCGTCGCCGATCTCCAGCGAGACCCGGACGGAGCGCTTCAGATCATGTATGGGGTCACCGGCGAAAAGGACCTCGCCGAGTCGACGCTTGACCACCTTGGAGGCTACGAAGGTGCGCGCCCGGTCAGGATCGGGAACGGGGCCTACAACCAGAAACAGAACGACGTGTACGGCGCGGTGCTCGACTCGATCTATCTGCACACCAAGCTCGGAGGCCATATCCCGGAGCGACTCTGGCCGATCATCCAGGACCAGGTCAAGTGTGCGATCGCGGTCTGGGACAAGCCCGACCAGGGGATCTGGGAGGCGCGCGGCGAACCCAAGCACTACGTCTCCTCGAAGTTGATGTGTTGGGTGGCTGTCGATCGCGGCGCCCGGCTGGCCGAGCACGAAGGCGAGCCGGAGCTCGCCGCGCAGTGGCAGGCCCTTGCCGATCAGATCAAGGAGGACATCCTCGCCAAGGGTGTGTCCGAGCGCGGCGTCTTCCGCCAGCACTACGACACCGATGCGCTCGATGCCTCGACGCTGCTGATTCCGCTCAACCGCTTCCTGCCGCCAGACGATGACCGTGTCCGCAACACCGTGATCGCGGTCGCCGACGAGCTGACCGAGCACGGATTCGTGCTGCGCTACCGAACAGGCGAGACCGATGACGGCCTCTCAGGCGAGGAGGGCACGTTCCTGATCTGCTCGTTCTGGTTGGTCTCGGCGCTCTCTGAGATCGGCGAGCAGCAACGCGGAGCCGTGCTCTGCGAGCATCTTCTCTCGCACGCCTCGCCACTCGGGCTATACGCAGAGGAGCTCGACGCGGAAAGCGGTCGCCACCTGGGCAACTATCCGCAGGCGTTCACGCACCTGGCGCTGATCAACGCCGTGTTGCATGTGGTCTCCGACGAGGAGGCAAACGCTCAGTAGTCCGGGTCACCTGGCAGTACGAGCCGCATGTGCTCGCCGGAGCCGACCTCACGCGGCTCGATCGGCTCGAGGTCGCTCGCTCGTGCGTGAGCGAGCAGCGCTTCGACCGACCCCAGCCCGCTGAGCCGCTGCAGCTGCGTGCGGGTCGGGAATGCAAGTGGGAAGACCCCGGACGCGGCGGCGCTGAGCGCATCGGCAGGTGCGAGCCAACGGAAGTCGACGATCTCAGCGCCGTCGACCTTGGGGCTGGCGCCCTGGGGCGCAGCAGCCGCGTAGAACCAGGTGTCAAACCTGATCGGATTCGAAGCCGGCGTTATCCAGCGCGTCAGCACGACAAGTTCTGCGGAAGGCTCGAGCGTCACGCCTGCCTCCTCCGACAGCTCGCGCATCGCGGCCCGTCGCAGGCCGTCCGGTCCATCTCCGTCGGTTGCATCCAGCGCGCCGCCCGGGAACACCCAAACGCCGGCCATGAACCGGGCGGCCGGTGTGCGCCTGACCATCAGCAGCTCCAGCCGGCCGCTCTCGTCGCGACCAAGAACGACTGTGGCAGCAGGCCGCGGGTTCATCGCCCGACCGTAGCTCAGATCCTCAGCTAACCTGACGCGCGTGCAGTGGATCTGTGAATCCTGCGGCTACATCTACGATCCGGCCGAGGGTGACCTCGACGGTGGGATCCCCGCTGGGACCGCGTTCGAGGACATCCCCGAGACATGGTTCTGCCCTGTGTGCGGCGCGCGCAAGGCCGACTTCACACCCTGGGAAGACGAGTAGGCCCTCGTTCCACGAGTGCTGCGGGTCTGGCTACTCGAGCACGATCAGCACATCGCCCTCTGAGACTGCCTGGCCCTCTTCGCAGCGGATCTCAGTGACGACGCCGGAGTCCTCGGCCTCGACCGGCATCTCCATTTTCATCGACTCGAGGATCAGGACCGTGTCGCCCTCCTCGACCCTGTCGCCGACCTCGACCTCGAGCTTCCAGACGGTCCCGGTGATATGTGCTTCGACGTCAGGCATTGGGCTCCTCAGGATCGTAGGGCCGTGGGCAGGTCGCGGCCAGCATAGGGCCCGCATGAGAATTACTGCGGTTTTGACTGCGTCTGGACGCGCCCGCTACGGACCCACAGTCGTCGCGCGCAGCCGGACTCGAGCGGACTGGCCAGTCCGCTCGAGTCGTCCAGAAGTTCGCAAATTGCGCATTCCGTCCGAGCATTGTTATTGACTACCTGATGCAGGATCGATCTGCAGTCAATACTGGGGAATCAACCTATGGATGGCTCAGGGCTGTTCGTGAGTTCGTGCAGTCGCCGGGAACTGGCTCGGCGACGGTCGTCCGGTCGCTTCTGGGCGAGGAAGAACCCGCTCTGGATGCTCGGACTTCTGCTCGGCCCCTCGCGGCGATCCGTTCGGTAGCCCCGGTCTCAGCACTGGTGTCGTAGGCTGCTTGTGTGACACCGGAGGAGAGTTCTTCCACCGACCTGGACCTGGTCGCGGCGGCGCTGCGAGCCGACCTCGGCGACATCTCCGCGTTCGTCGAGGGGCTCGCGACTCGACTCGAACAGGCGCTGCCAGGCTTCGTCCAGGTCAACCGCGCCAAGCAGGGTTTCCGCGGCCCCAAGGTGGTTACCGAGATAAGCGTTGAGAGTGGTGGCGAGCGGCTGACACTGCTGCGCGACGGCGGCCGGGTGAGCACCACGCGGTCGAAGTCCTCCGGCGGGATCGTGCTCAGGACCGAGCAGCTCGACATCGAGACCTGGCTGTCAGCACTGACCGCGACCGTCGCCGAACAGGCACAGCGCAGCGAGCGCACGCGTCTGGCCCTCCAGCAACTGGTGCTCGACCAGTAGCCCACCAAGCGCGATGGCTGACGACGACGTCAAGATCAAGGCGCAGGTCTACCGGGATCCTCGCGCCGCCGAGACATTCGATCCGCATCACGCGCGCGTGCGGCGGCGACCGCCGGAATGGCCATACGAGCTGGTGCGCGTGGTCACCGTCTGGATCGCGATCGCTCTGTTCCGGACCGAGGCCTACGGCGCCGAGAACGTGCCCAACGGTCCATTGATCCTGGCACCGAACCACGCCTCCTACATGGATCATTTCTTTGTCGGCGGCTTCATCCGCCGGCACGTCCAGTTCATGGCCAAGTCCCAGATGTTCGGCCGCCACCCGATGAGCTGGATCTACAGCCACGGCGGCGTGTTTCCGGTGCGCCGAGGGTTCGCTGACGAGGAGGCGTTCACGACCGCCTTCACGATTCTCCGGCGGGGCGGGGCGATCGGCATGTACGTCGAGGGTGGCCGCTCGCGCAACGGGCGCGTCGGCGTCGAGGCCAAGACCGGCATCGGTCGCCTGGCGCTCGAGTCCGGCGCCGCTGTGGTCCCGGTCGCTATCCTCGGGTCGCATCGGGTTCGCAACTGGAAACGGTTGCGCTTCCCGAAGATCGTGGTCCGCTATGGGCGGCCGATTCGCTTCGAACAGATAACGGAGCCGACCCGCGAGCAGCAGCAGTCATGCGCCGACGAGATCCTGCGGCGGATCAGCGACATGCACGCGGAGTTGGAGCAGGCCAGCAGCGGCAGGGCCGCCGCCGCGGCCGCCCGCCGCGGCGTCCTGGCCGAACGTGACGAGCCGGCCGAACGTGACGAGCTGTCCGAACGTGACGAGCTGACGGCAGCTGAGCGGAGAGCCGGCGGTCAGCGGACCGCCGGCGAAATGCAGTGCGCTCGAAGCCAGTCAGCCAGGTCGCTCAGGACCTGCTCGCGTTCGGGCTCGTTGAGGATCTCGTGGAACAGGCCCTGGTAGCGCTTGACTGTGAGGTCCTCGCTGCCGATGTTCGCGGCGACCAGCTCGCAGCCGCTCGGCGGACAGAGGCGATCCGCGGTGCCCCACATCAGCAGGGTCGGCAGCTTGATCCGCTTCACGTCGCGGGCGAGCGTCCCGACGTGGAGGATCATCGCGCGGGCGACTCCGGCCGGGATCGCTCCGTGGTGGTTGAGGGGGTCGGCGATGTAGTCCTTGACCACGGCCGGGCTGCGGCTGACGAGCCGGGGATCGACCTTTGAGATCGGCGCGCCCGGCAGCACCATCCCCAGCATGCGCCCGAACGTATGCAGCGCGCGACCGCCGTCGACTGCCGCCAACGGTCCGGTCAGGGCCAGCCCCGTCAGCCGGTTCTGGTGGGCGATCGCGTAGCGCAACGCGAATGCGCCGCCCATGCTGTGGCCGAGCAGGAATTGCGAGACGTCCGGGTGACGTGCGCGCGCCACCGTGACGATCAGGCGGTCCAGATCCTGGACGGCCGGCTCGACCGTGACCCGCCCGCGCTTGCCGGCCGAGCGGCCATGACCGTGGTGATCGAGCCCATACACCGCGAACCCGGCCTCGTTGAGCCGCTCCGCCACGTGGACGTAACGGCCTACGTGCTCGCCGTAGCCGTGCGCGATCGTGACCACGCCAAGAGGTGACGCATCGCCATCGGGTAGCCAGCTCTGCCAGACGATCTTGCGGGCGCGGTGGCCACGAAAGCTGCCTTCATCGTGGACCGTCATCTCACGGACCTCCGTCTCGACCCCGTCGGCCTCACCGCACGGACCGCCGTGCCGGACCCGTGGGCCTCACCGCACAGACCGCCGTGCCGGGCCCGTGGCCGTCACCTCGATCTGCATCGGCGGCTGGGGAGCGCGGGCGTGCTCGACCTGCAGCGTGGAGTGGGCCAGGTCGAAACGGGCCTTGAGCAACTGGGAGAGCTCGCGGCGAACCTCGTGACAGTCCTGGCCGGCGTCGACCACGATATGTGCGGAGATCGCAGGGAAGCCAGAGGTGACCTCCCAGATGTGCAGGTCGTGGACCTCTGTGACGCCCGGCTGGCCGGCGAGCGTGCGGCCGATTGCGTCCGGGTCGAGGCCCTCTGGGGCGGCTTCCATGATCACCCGCACCGACGCTCTGAGCAATCCGTAGGAGGCGTAGAGCATCAGCGCGGCGATCAGCAGTGAGGCGATCGCGTCGGCGCGCCGGAAGCCAATCGTGATGATCACGACCGCGGCAACGGCCGTGGCGGCGAAGCCGAACAGATCGGTGAGGATGTGTTGGTAGGAGCCCTCGATGTTGAGGCTGCGTTTGGGAGCTTCGTCGTGGTCGTGGTCGTGGTCGTGGTCGTGGTCGTGGTCGTGGTCGTGATCATGCTCGGCGTCGTGATCGTCGCTGCTCGCATGGTGGTTCTGCCCAACGTGTGCGTGGCCGTGGCCGCCGAGACCCCGGGTGATCGCGAGGTTGACCACGACGCCGGCCAGCGCCACGATCAGAACCGGCCAGCCCTGGACGTTCGGCGGCGCGATCAGATGGCGGACCGCGCCGTAGACGATCAGCAACGCGAGCACCAGCAGGGTTATGCCGTTGGCCTGCGCGCTGAGGATCTCCGCGCGCCCAAGCCCGAACGTCATCGAACCGCGGGCGGGCCGGCTCACGAGGCGGGCCGCGAACAGTGCCATCGCCAGCGCGGCCGCGTCGGTCAGCATGTGGGCCGCGTCTGAGAGCAGCGCGAGCGACGATGACAGCAGCGCAACCGTGATCTCCGCGACCATGAACAGCAGGATCAGCGTCAGCCCGATCTTCAACCATTTGGTCTCGCCACTGCGATCCGGCGTGTGCGCTTTTGTGTCCTGTGCGTCCCCGGCGGGGTCTGGCGCGTGCCCAGCGGGGTGTGGCGCGTGCCCGTGTGCGTCCTGCTCGAGCCCGGAAGTGTGCTGCTCAGCCACGGATTGATCGTAGGCCCGCCGCGCCGTCTGCGCCAGTTCAGGCTCCCCGGAGGGCGCGTGCGGCGGTGGCTAATTCAACGAAGGGTCCGGTGGCATCCGCGCCACCAGCGCGTAGCTGCCGCCCTTGCGCTCGAGCACCTCCGGCCATAGCGCTGAGGGCTGAGTCGCGAACGCATCGGTGTAGCGGGCCGGTTCGAGGATCCAATCGCCGCGCTCGAGCTCCCCGTCGAGTTGGCCCGGACCCCAGCCCGAGTGTCCGGCGAAGACCCTGGCGCGACGCACGCCGGCCCCGAGCTGATCGGCCGGAGCGCCGAGCACGCCGACGCTGTCGAAAGCGATCAGCGCGGCGTCGTGCGGATCCTCGAAATCCGCCAGCACGATCACCGCCGATTGCCCGACCGGTCCGCCCACATGGACCTCGTCCTCGGCATCGGTGAGGTCGGTGAGCTCGGGAACGGCCTCGCCGACCTTCGACTCGGACGGCCGGTTCAGGACGAGCCCCAGCGCACCTGCCTCGCTGTGCTCGACGACGAGCACGACCGTGCGCCAGAAGTTCGGATCCTGGAGCGCGGGCCCCGCGATCAATAGCTGGCCTCGCATCGAGTCCACGCTCCAATTCTGGCACCGTAGGCTTCGGCCATGCCGACCTACGACACGCTCACCTACGAGCTCGACTCGGACCGGGTCGCAACCATCGCTCTGAACCAGCCGCAATCGCGCAACGCCCTATCGCCGCAGCTGCTCGGGGAGCTGGTCGCTGTGCTCGAGCAGGTGCGCGAGGATGACGGCGTCAATGTCGTGGTGCTCGCCTCAACGCACCCGACCGTGTTCTCGAGCGGTGGTGATCTGGCGACGTTCGCCGCCGACACGCCTGCTGAGGTCAGGCACGAACAGAACGAGCTGTTCGCGCGCGTGTTCGTACGACTCGAGGAGCTAGGCAAACCGGTGATCTGCGCTGCCGCCGGCCACGTTCTGGCGGGCGCGCTTGGACTTATGCTGGCCTGCGACCTGGTGATCGCAAAGCAGGGCGCTCGGTTCGGCACTCCCGAGATCAACGTCGGGCTGTTCCCGTTCATGGTCACCGCTCTGCTCGAGCGGAGCATTCCACGTAAGCGGGTCGCCGAGCTGGTGCTCCTCGGTGAGCAGATCAGCGCGACCGAAGCCGAGCGGACCGGTCTCATCAACCGGGTGGTGCCCGACACCGAGTTCGACGCGACCGTCGCCGACTGGGCCCGCAGGCTCGCCGGCAAATCACCGTTGATGCTGCGCCTCGGTAAGGACGCTCTGCTGCGTCAGCGCGATCTGGGATTCGTCGAGGCGCTCGAGCAACTGCAGTCGCAGCTGACTTTCGCCCAGGGCACCGACGACGCCCGCGAGGGCATCGCCGCGTTCTTCGAGAAGCGCGAGCCGCTCTGGACCGGTCGCTGACCGGTCGCTGACCGGCCACTCTGGACCGCCGGCTGACTGACTAGTCAATCATTAGACTTGGAGGTGATGGCCCTTAACACGCTCAGCGCCGCCGCCGTCCAACTCAACTCGACCGAGGACGTCGATCGTAATCTCGAGACCGTCGACCGCCTCACGCGCGAGGCCGCAGCCCGCGGCGCCCGACTCGTGGTGCTCCCCGAGAAGTGGACGGTGCTGGGTCGCACCGAAGTCATGGAGGAGCACGCGCAGTCCCTCCAGGACGGCTCCGCCGTCACCTGGGCCTGTGGGGTGGCTGCGGAGCTCGAGATTGACCTGATCGCCGGCTCCTTCGTCGAGCGCCGCGCCGGCCAGGACAAGACCTCGAACACGAGCCTGCACATCGGCCCGGACGGCGAGATCAAGGCCGCCTACCGGAAGCTCCACATGTTCGACGTCGAGGTCGACGGCAAGAGCTACAGGGAATCTGCGCGCGAGCAGGCCGGCGATCAGGTGGTTACGACGACGCTCGCCGACGGCACAACGCTCGGCATGAGCATCTGTTACGACGTTCGCTTCCCAGAGCTGTACAGGTGCCTCACCTCCCGGGGCGCGACGCTGGTGGCCGTCCCGGCCGCGTTCACGCTGGCGACCACGCGCGACCACTGGGAGGTCCTGCTGCGCGCCCGCGCGATCGAGAACCAATCCTTCGTGATCGCGGCGAACCAGATCGGCGAGCACACGCCCGGCATCCGCTCCGGTGGCCGCTCACTCATCGCCGACCCGTGGGGCGTAGTGCTCGCGACCGCCGCTGACCGCGAGTGCGTGATCCTCGCCGACCTCGACTTCACTGGACTGCAGGACGTGCGGCAGCGTCTGCCGGCGCTCACCCACCAACGCGACCCGCAGCTCTACGCGACCGGGTCGACGCCGTGAACGGCACCGCAGTTGACAAGAGTCGCGTGATCCTGGACGCGGCGGTCAGGGTGTTCGCCCGTCAGGGCTTCCATACGTGTCGTGTGTCGGACATCGCCGACGAGGCCGGTGTCGCCTACGGCCTCGTGTACCACTACTTCCCCTCGAAGGAGGCGATCCTCGACACCCTGTTCCTCGAGCGCTGGGACGTGATGCTGTCGGCGATCGCCGATGCCGACGCGAGCGATCGAACCCCGCGCGAGCAGCTTCAGACCATCGCCTCGTTCATCGTCGAGTCCTATCGACATGACCCCGACCTGATGAAGGTGATCATCGTCGAGGTCACGCGCGCGGCCAACACTTTCGGCCGTACCCACCTCGAAAAGATCATCCAGGCCTACGAGGGCATCGCGCGCATCGTGAGGCGGGCGCAGGAAGCGGGGGCCTTCCGCACGGAGGTCGACGCGCTGTTTGCCGCGCAGGCGTTCTACGGGCTCATGGAACAGGTGCTGACGCAATGGATTTTTAGCGAGCGTCCGGTCCCGGCAGAACAGTTCGAGCGCGTCAAGACGGAGATCGTCGAGATGATCTGCGGCGGACTCGACGCCTGATCGCGACTCCGGCAATCTGATTGAATGGCGAAACGATGAAGGAGAGCCCCTTGGTAAAACGCCTGCTCTGGTCCGGCCTTCTGGCCGGAATCGGCGCACTCTCGAGCCTGGTGGCAGCACGCGTTGCGGCTATCGTCTGGAAGAGAGTCTTCGACGAAGATCCCCCTGAGTGACGGACGCGGCTGGTGATCCGGGTTCCAAAGGAGCCAGCGATCCTGCGAGCGTCGAGGAGTCGCTCAAGACGTGGGGCGAGTCCACGTCCGAGCCGACCTGGACTCCACCTGTCGAGGTTCAGCGGCCAACGCGTAGCGAAGGCGGTTCAGCTGAGCCTGGTTCAGCGGAACCAGCCCTTGCCGGGTCAGGCCTTGTCGGGTCAGGTCTCACTGGGCCAGGCCCAACGCTGCAGCCTCACCCGCGTCGACCCGCGTCCCTGCGGGGCACGGGCCCATCGACCGATGTGCCTCGCCGCCGGTTCGCACCACCACCGTTCCCGGCCCCCGATCGCGGCCCTGACCGCGGCCCAGCCCCTCAGCAGCGGCCTGCGGAGCCCGTGATGCCCGCGCCTGACCGAGGACCTTCGGCAGTCGAGCAACTGTCCAATCTGGTCAGAGAACGACCCGAGGTCGGTCTTGGGATCGCCTTCGTCGGCGGCGTCGTCCTCGCAACCATCCTCAAGCGCCTTGCCCGCTGACAACAGCCAATCAGAAAGCATCGCGCAGGCGATTACGGACGTCTCCGAGAACCTTACGAAGCTCGTCCAGGACGAGATCGAGCTCGCCAAGGCGGAGATGATCGAGAAGGCCACCAGCCTCGCCCGCGGCGCGGCAGCGGTCGCGGCCGGCGCCGTGTTCGGTGTGTTCGCCGTGATCTTCGTCCTGCTCACGATCGCGTGGGCGGTGAATGACATCTTCGTTGGCGGAGTCGGCGCAATCTGGCTCGGCTTCCTGGTCGTGCTGGTCATGCTGCTGCTGCTGACCGCGGCCACCTTCCTGTTCGCCTGGCGCAAGCTGAAGGTCGGGCCGCCGACGCCGCAGATGGCGATCGATGAGGCGCGCAAGATCCGTGACACGGTTTCGACCTCGACCGTGGAGCTCGAACGGCAACTGACCCGA
The DNA here is from genome assembly GCA_963844665.1 of uncultured Conexibacteraceae bacterium. GTDB lineage: Bacteria > Actinomycetota > Thermoleophilia > Solirubrobacterales > Solirubrobacteraceae > Palsa-465. Next base: position 461,274 of record CAWJPB010000001.1, on the reverse strand, counting down.
TGACGACCGGCAAGCGCAGCGCGGAGGAGATCCGCGCCTCGATCGAGCAGAACCGCGTGGAGCTGGGTACCGCGCTCGTGAAGCTGCGTGACGAGGTCACCGAGCTGACAGATTGGCGTTCCCATGTGCGCCAAAACGAGCAGCCGCTCCAGATCGCCGCGGCAGCGGCTGGGTTCGTGCTCGCCGGCGGTATTGGCGGCGCGTTCGGCGTGGTCTTCGGACGACGCAAGAAGCGCCGCTAGCGCGCAGCGGCCTACTCGACCAGCGAACGCGGCAGCCCGCCGACACCCAGCAGCCCAGGGCCGATATGGGTGCCGATGACGGGCCCGATCTCCGATACGAACACCGGCTCGGAGCCGAAGATCTCGCGTCCGCGCTCGACCAGGGCAGCGGCCTTATCGGGGACGTGGGTGTGCTGCACGACCCAGCAGTCAGCACCGTCAGTCTTCAGTTTCTCCATCAGCGTGACCAGCCTCTCGAAGGCCCGACGACTTGTGCGGACGCGTTCGACGGCGCCGATCTCCGACTCCAGCGACAGAATCGGTTTGATCTTCAAAGCCGAACCGAGCCATGCCTGCGCGCCGCCGATGCGCCCACCCTTGCGGAGATACTCGAGTGTGTCGAGCGCGAACAGAAACTGCAGATCCTCGCGGGCCTGCTGCGCCCGCTGCGCGGCCGCGGCGGCGTCACCGCCGCCGCTGATGGCGGCAGCGGCCGCCATCAGCATCAGCCCCTCGGCCCCACAGGCCGTCTGTGAGTCCACGACCAGCACCTGTTCGGCGGCCTCGCCGAGCTGCTCGCGTGCCTGCTGCGCCGAACGCACTGTGCCTGAGAGGCCGCCCGAGAGATGCAACGAGAGGATCTCGTGTCCGGAGGCGAGCAGCGGCTCGTAGACGCTGAGGAAATCCCCAATCGACGGCTGCGAGGTCGTGGGCAGCTCGGGACTCTCGGCGAGGCTCTCGAAGTAGGCGCCGTAGTCGACTATCTCACTCTCTCGCTCCGCGCTCTCATTGCGGTGCACGTAGAGGCTGACCTCATGTAGGCCGAGCTGCTGCGCGAGCTCGCGCGGGAGGTAGTGGCAGCTGTCGGTGACGATCGCGACGGGCATCGCCCGGGCTCGCCGCTGCTAGAGCAGGTTCTCGATCTGGAGCGGAGCCCCGTCGGCCGCGCTTTCGGGCGCGGCCTCGGCCGACGCCTCGTCCTTGCCGAGCAGCTGCTGCAGCTCGCCGCTCTCATACATCTCCATCACGATGTCGCAGCCGCCGACGAGTTCGCCGTCGACGAACAGCTGCGGGATCGTCGGCCAACCGGACAGCGCCGAGAGCTCCTGGCGGATCGCCGGGTCGGGCAAAATGTTGACAGCCGCGAACGGCTGGTCGAGCGACTCGAGCACGGCCACCGTACGGGCCGAGAAGCCACATGCCGGCGCCTCCGGAACTCCCTTCATGAACAGGATCACCGGGTTATCAGCGATCGCGCTCTGGAGCGCGTCGCGCATCGGGTTGCTGGGCGTTTCGCTCATCAGGCCTCCGTTGGGGTGATCTTGATAGAGAGTGCGTGGATCCGGTCGCCGAGCTCGCCGCCGAACACGTCGTACACGAGCTTGTGTTGGGCGATCCGGCTGAGCCCCGTGAACGCGGGCCCTTCGAGGACGGCCTCGAAGTGGGCCCCATCGCCGCTGACGGCTGCACGGGTTCCGGGGATCGCCGCTTCGATGCGGTCCCTCAGCTCATCCGGTGAAACTGGCACAGTCGAAAGCGTAGCGATCCGATGCCCGAAGCTATACTGAATGAAGCGATGATCACATTGACTGACAAGGGAGCCGAGAAGGTCCAGGAGTTTCTGGCATCTCAGGCGGCAGTGGCAGGCACCGCAGGTCTGCGGGTCGGCGTGCGCGGCGGCGGTTGTTCTGGCTTCCAGTACGCGCTTGCGTTTGACGAGCAACACGACGGTGACACCGTGTTCGAAGACAAGGGAATCAGACTTCTCGTGGACGGCCCGAGCCTCCCGTACGTGCGTGGTTCGGTGATCGACTTCGTCGACGGGCTCCAGGGCGCCGGCTTCAAGGTCGAAAACCCCAACGTGATCGCGGCCTGTGGCTGCGGCTCCTCCTTCCGCGTTGCGGAGGAGGAAGAGGTCTCCGCAGTCTGATCCGCATGCGCCGCGCCGCGTTCCTCGCGAGCGGCGTTGCGATCGTCGCGCTGGCGGTTGTCGGCTGTGGCGGATCAAGCTCCGGCGCGGGCAAACCGCGGCGTAGCTATACGTACACAAGCACCAAGCCGACCGTGTCGGTCACAACGCCGGTGCACCGGCCGCCGACGGCGGCCGCGATCGTCAACGCGGCACGGCTCACTGGCGAGAAGCCCGGCTATCAGGCTGTGGCACACATCAGCATCACCGTCCCGCAGTTCGGCAGCGACCCGGCAACCGCCGTGGGCAGCGGCAGCTTCGATCCGGCCTCGGGCACCGGCACCCTGAACCTGGCCGTCACCCCAGCCGGGTTGCTCGGCCTGATCGGTCCGCTGCCCACGCAGGCTGTGATCGTCGGCGACGCGCTTTATCTCAAGGTTCCGCCGGAGGCCGCGAGCGTGCTCCAGAGCTCGGATCAGTGGCTTGAGGGCAGCGTCTCCGGCCTGGGCCTGAGTGACTCCGTCGATCCGGCCAGGATCCTGAGCGACACCGCACGCGACGCCACGCGGACCGTGCCCGATCAGACCGCCAGCGTCACGCTCGATCCCACCACCGGCCTGATCCACAGCCTGATCCTGTCGTTCTATGACCCGACCCTCCATGCGCATATCCGGGTTGCGCTGCGCTTCACCGGCTTCCGGGCTGTGAGCCCCGCTCAGGCGCCTCCGGCGGCTGAGGTCGGCGACCTGGCGGCGGCAGTCCAACAACTCGGCTTCTGACGGGTTGTTCGATACGACCGGTCGTTGTGGGCGGCTGAAGCCGACACCTGCTGGATCTGACAAATCGCACCGCTGAACCGTGATTTGCTCGGATCCGCACGGAAATCGTGCCGTTTCGAGCAAATCGACGTGGGACCGGTCGGTTTGTCAGATTCAGCACGGCCCAGCGGGCTCCCCGGGAGGTTCCCGGCAGGTCCAGCAGGTTCCGAGCGGGGTCAGCAGGTCCCAGCTGGGCCTCAGCTGGCTCCGCGGGGTTCCCAGCAAGTCTCGGCACACCCCAGTAGCCCCAGTTTTCGCCGACTGTCCATCTCAATGGATTGCGTTCGTCGTAGGGATATAGATGACAATCCGACCCGGAGGTTTGGAGACAGATGAACTACCTGATGCTGGTCTGCGTGGAGAACGAGGGCTCCGAGGAGGAGTCCGCCGTCATGCGCGAGCACACGGGCAAATGGGTTGACGAAATGGATGGCCGTGGCGTGCGCCTGGCCGGCAAGGCGCTCGACAGCCCCGACACCGCCAGGGCGGTGCGCGTCCGCGATGGCGAGACACTGATCACCGACGGGCCGTTCGCCGACACCAAGGAGTTCATCGGCGGCCTCGACCTGCTCGACTGCGAGAACCTCGACGAGGCGATCGAGGTCGCATCCAGGCATCCCATGTCCTGGTATCACCTGCTCGAGCTGCGGCCCTTCTTCGAACATGAGGATGAGCCCGAACTACGCTCTGAGGCGCCGATCGAAACCGTGACGGAGCAGAAGATGCGATACCTGTTGATGGTGTGCATCGACGGTATCGCCGAGGCGCCTGAAGTCGAGGACAACATCCTCAGCGACGTCATGGCCTGGCGTGAACGGGTCGAGGCCAGCGGCGAGTACGTTTACGGCCACGCGCTCCAGGACGCAACCGCGGCTACGACCGTTCGCGTCCGCGACGGACAGACGCTGTTGACCGACGGGCCGTTCGTCGAGACCAAGGAGTTCCTCGCCGGTTTCGCGATCCTCGATTGCGAGTCGGAGGAGCGTGCGATCGAGCTCGCTGCCGAGCACCCGATCGCACGCTTTCACCAGATCGAGGTCAGGCGCTTCATCGATCTGTGAGTGCCGCTGCCGCCCATGACGCCGTTCAAGCAGCCTTTCGCGAGGAGTGGGGTCGGATCGTCGCCACGCTGATCCGCCGAACAGGCAACTGGGATCTGGCTGAGGAGTGTGCACAGGAGGCATTCGCCGAGGCGCTCCGGCGCTGGCCGGCTGATGGCGTTCCAGACAGGCCGGGGGCCTGGCTGACGACCGTTGCCGGCAACCGCGCGATCGACCGTCTGCGGCGGGCGGCCCGTGGAACGGAGTTGGTCGAGCGCATCGCGCACGACCAACTCCGGACCGAGCCGATCGAGACCGAACCCACGATGCCCGAACAGAACGAACCAATCGAGGACGACCGACTTCGGCTGATCTTCACCTGCTGTCACCCGGCCCTGGCGCTCGAGTCACGGGTGGCGCTGACCCTGCGCACGCTCGCCGGGTTGACCACGGCTGAGATCGCACGCGCGTTCCTGGTCGCCGAGCCGACCATGGCCAAGCGGCTGACGCGTGCGAAGGCGAAGATCGCCACAGCCGGAATCCCCTATCGCGTCCCGCCGGCGCGCCTGCTCCCGGAGCGCACAGCCGGCGTGCTGGGGGTTATCTACCTGCTGTTCAATGAGGGCTACTCGGCGTCATCTGGTGACGAGCTGATCCGCGCCGGCCTCTGCGACGAGGCGATTCGGCTCGCTCGGTTGCTCTGCGCGCTGATGCCGGATGAGCCCGAGGCCACGGCGCTGCTGGCGCTGATGCTGCTTCAGCACTCACGCCGCGACGCGCGGGTCGACGCCACCGGTGACCTGATCACGCTCGAGGATCAGGACCGCAGTCTCTGGCGTCGCGGCGAAATCGCGGAGGCCGAGCGCCTGCTCGCCGCTGCTGGTTCGCTTACCAGCAGCGGCGCCTACCGCCTCCAGGCTGAGATCGCTGCCTGCCACGTGCAGCCGCATGCCGACTGGGTCCGGGTACGCGAGCTCTACGCCCTGCTGGCGCAGCTCGTGAATTCGCCGGTCGTACGGCTGAACCAGGCGGTCGCGATTGCGATGGCCGGTGACCTCGACGGCGGACTCGCTCTGGTCGGCGAGCTCGCCAAGCGGGGCGAGCTCGCCGGGTATCACCTGCTGGCCGCCACGCGCGCCGACCTGCTGCGGCGGTCCGGTGCGCTCACGGAGGCTGCGTCGGAATATCAGCGGGCGCTGGCGCTGGCGCCTTCAGAGGCTGAGCGCCGCTTCCTCACTCGGCGACTGGCCGAGCTGCCGCCTCGCTGAAAGCTGAGTGCGTGAGCTGTGTGACGGCCCCGAGCTTGACGCCGGGGACGGGAAGCGCGACCGTGAGCCACTCTTCGCCGCCGGGAGCGAGCAGCTGATGGACTGTCCAAGACTCGGCCGGCGGACCGGTCCACACCGACACGAGCGCGTCCGCGTCGTTGCTGACGACGGCGCCGGCCAGGGCCGGGATCATGCCGACGCCGAGCGTCTTGCCGACGGCCTCCTTGATCGTCCAGGCACGCGCGAACCAGTCGCCGATCGCCGCATCGGGCAGCTCGCCCAACGCCGCCGCCTCTGTCTCTGAGAAGCGCCGCTCAGCGAGCCGGCGGCAGCGCGCAGCGTCCTCGGGCGGGGCTTCGATATCCACGCCGACCGTTGCGCCCGGGCATGCGGCAACCACCACGACCCGGCCGCTGTGCGCGACGCTGACCCCCAGCTCAGGAGCGTCAGCGAGTGCCGGCTTGCCCTCGTCTGAGACCGTGATCTCAATTTCGGTGGGGAGGTGGCCGCTCGCCTCTGCCCCGATCAGCCGCAACAGCGCCCGACCGATCGCGTGCTGCGCGCGGCGATCGGGATCTGGTCTCGCCTGCAGCGGCGCACGCTCCTCGGCGCTGAGGAGGTTGGCTGCGGTCGCGAGCCACTGGTCGCGGTCGGTGGGCGTGAACCGCGCCAGCGTCAGGGTGACCGTCGGCATCCTCTTCTCACTGGACCGGCTCGTTGTCGAGCGCGCGCCACAGGTAACGGCAGGCGAGCGTGCGGTACGGGCGCCAGGGCTCGGCGATCTGCTCCATGGCCTGCGGTAGCGGCATGGCGTCGAGCGCGTAGGCGATCATCATCGACTTGCGGATCCCGAGGTCACCGACCGCGAGCACATCGGGGCGATCGAGGTGGAACATCAGGAACATGTGGGCGCTCCAGTCGCCGATGCCCTTGACGGCTGTGAGTTCCGCGATCACCTCCTCGTCCGGGAGCGCGTCGAGCCGTTCCAGCTCGAGCGACCCGTCCAGAACGTGCTCGGCAAGTGAGCGCAGATATTTCACCTTCGCGTGGGAGAGACCCACGGCTGCGCGTAATTCCTCAGGGTCATCAGCCAGGATCTCCGCGGGGGTTGGCTCTCGGCCGCCGAAGCGCTCGGTAAGGCGGCGATGGATCGCAGCTGCGGCCTTGGTTGAGAGCTGCTGGCCGACGATCGCCCGCACCAGCGCGCCGTAATGCTCACGTTGGCCCTCGCGGCGCTCGTGCACGTCGTCAGCGCCGTAGCGGTCGATGATCTCGCGCAGGACGGGGTCGCTTGCGCGAAGGTGTTCTACTGCGGTGGGCTCGGCGCTCACGCCGAGGCGCGCAGCACGGCGCCGTCGAGCGCTCCGAGTGCGCGTTCGACCGACATCGTCACGCAGGTGAAGGTGGGCGTGTCACGCAGCGTGTATAGGCTCGACTCGGTTGTGCGGAGCTTTTGGACCAGGTCCACGAAGTCCGCCGGGCTGTCAGCCTCGAACGCGACCACGAACTCCTGGTCGTCGAGCCCGAATGAGTAGCTGGTGTTGAGGTCGACACTGGGGAATTCCTTGCCGACACGGATGTGCTCCTGCATGATCCGCCAGCGCTCGTCCGCGGCGAGGTTGTACCAGGCCCGGGTCTTCACGAACGGATAGACGAACAGATACCTGCCGTGGGCCGGCCGGACCTCCAGGCGCGATTCGTCCGAGTACTCCGACGGCTTGGTCATCGCCAGGAACGAGTACGGGATCGTCGACCACTTCATCAGCCCGCTCTGCTGCAGGACGACGTGAAACTCGTGGATGCGCTCCAGATTCTCGGCCTGGGAGAGGATCATCATGTCGGCGTCGCCGCGCGTCCCGACCAGGGAGAACGCTCGTAGCAGGTGATCCTCGGCAAAGTCCTCGCAGGCGGCGATGAACTCGCGCTTGTGCCCCTCGCGCTCAGAGTCCGGCAGCCGTCGCCAAGCCGGGTCGACGTGCAGGAACGTGTACTTGACGAAGTGGCGCGCAGGCATCCTTCAATCATAAGGATTGGCGCCGGGAGCCGAATGGGTAGGATTCCCATATATGCGTATCGCGTTGGTCTCCCCCTATTCGTGGACCTATCCAGGGGGCGTCACCAGGCATATAGAGGCGCTCGCCGAGCAGTATCTTGCTGCGGGCCATGACGTACGCGTGCTCGCGCCGTACGACCCCGGTGACCTGTCGGCAACGCTCATGCACCGTGGTGCCAAGCCTCAGAACCTGAAGGTCCCTGATTACGTGGTGCCGCTCGGCCGGAGTTTCGGCTTCAGCGCCAATGGCGCGGTGTCGAACCTGTCGGTGGGCGCTGGCGGCATCGCCAAGCTTTCACGCGAACTCTCGACTGGCGGTTATGACGTCGCTCATATCCACGAGCCGGTGGCGCCCTTGGTCGGCTGGGTGGCCTCGCTGCCGTTTGGCGTGCCGCTGGTGGGAACCTTCCATTCCTACTCGACGAAGTTGTTGCCGAACGCGATCGCAAACGGCTTCGGCGCGACGCAGGTGCTCAACCGCTTGCGCGTGCGGATCGCGGTATCCGAGGCGGCGGCCTGGACGGGCCGGCGCTGGTTCGGCGGCCGTTACCGGGTGGTCCCCAACGGCGTCAAGCTCGACGAGCACGCGCTCGAGCAGGCGCTCACCACCGAGCGTGGCGACGATGTGCTGAGGATCCTGTTCGTCGGGCAGGCTGTCGAACGCAAGGGGCTGCCGCTGCTGCTGCGCGCGTTTGAAGCGCTGCGCGAGCACGTGCCGACCGAGCTGACCGTGATCGGGCCCACTCAGGAGGAGCTCGCTCCGTTGCTGATCGATCCGCGCGGAGTGCGCGCGCTCGGCAAGGTTGACGACGTCACCAAGCACGAGGAGCTGTTGGCTGCCGATGTCCTGGCGGCGCCGTCGCTTGGCGGCGAGAGCTTCGGAATGGTCCTGACTGAGGCGTTCGCCTCCGGCGCGACCGTGATCGCGTCAGACATCGCCGGGTATCGGGACGTCGTGACCGACGGGATCGACGGAGTACTGGTGCCGCCGGCGGATGCGCAGGCGCTGGCCGAAGCGCTGCGCGACCTCTATGACGAGCCGGCGCGGCGCCGCGAGCTGGCGCAGGCAGCGGCGCACACCGTCCAGCGGTTCGCCTGGGAACGCGTCGCGCTCGAGGTGCTGGAGGCCTACAGCGACGCGATCGCTATGCCTGAGCCGCAGGGCGCAGCGCAGACGCTTGGCGTCCGGACGGGCTTTGTTCCGGCCGACCTGAAGCCGCGTGTGCGGGCCACCCGGCTCCAGAGCCTGGAGCGACCGCTGACGGCCCAGGAGTCTCGCCGCAGTCTCGTGTCGCACGTGCGCCGGGCTGGGATGGCGCTGATCACGCTTGCGGCGCTCGCGCTCGCCTTCAAGGCCCTCAAGCAGATCGGGATCGCGAGCATCGGCAAGACGCTGATCAACTCGGAGCCGTCGTATGTGTTGCTCGGGCTTGCGACGATGTGCGCTGCGATGCTGATGCGCGGTGTCGCGTGGCACGCGATCCTCGAGGCCGCATTGCCAAAGGCGCGAATCAAGCTCAGCGATGCGATTCGGGGAACGATGATCGGCGTGCTGATGTCCTCGACGTTGCCGGCGCGGCTGGGGGAGCCGTCGCGCGCCTTGATCGTGGCGCGCCGCACCGGGCGCCCTAGGGAGAACCTGCCGGTGGTCCTCGGAACCGTTGTCTCGCAGACGGTGCTCAACATCGTCGCGCTGGTCGTGCTGGGGGTGATCATGTTCACCTCCGTCGACTTCTTCAACGATCCCACCGCGCTGCTGGTGGCGGCGATCGCGCCGGCGGTGCTGCTGCTGTTCGTGATCATCGCGCCGATCGTGCTGCGTTACGGATCCGGCACCGGTCGCTTCGCCCGTGCCCATACCGCGTTGCTGCAGGCACAGCGCGCGCTCGGCCGTGTGCGGGTCGGCCTTGTCGTGTTCCGCAAGCCGCGGCTCGGCGGGATCGCGACCGTCTCGCAGCTGTCGGCCTGGGGGCTGCAATGCGTCTCCTGCTACTTCTTGCTGGCCGCGCTGGGCATTGCCGATGAAACGGGATTCGCGGCGGCGGCGGCGGTCCTGTTCGCGGTCAATATCACTGCCGTGGTACCGATCACACCGGCCAATGTCGGCGTTTTCCAGGCGGCCTGCGCGACCGTGCTGCAGACCGGTTGGCACATCCCCTGGGGAACCGGCGTCGCCTACGGCGTGATCCTGCAGGCGGTCGAGGTCACCACTGCGATCCTGATGGGTATGCCGGCGCTGCTACGTGAGGGCATGTCCTGGCGCGAGGTGCGGCTGCGGGCGATGCACTCGACGCCGATCAAGTTGCCACCGCGTGGTGCCAGTGGGTCGGCGCGCGGACGCGCCAGCGGCTCAGCCGAAGCCGATTTCTGATTCGAGGTGACGCGCATGCGCGAAATAAGCGTGGTCTTTGACGAGGCCCACAGCCAGGCGTGGACGATCAGGCCCCCGCTGGCTTCCCAGATGCAGCCCGCCCACCCGGGTGATGCCTCCTACGCGCGGGCAGCGGAACTGCTTGCGGGACACGACTTCGAGGTGACCGCGAACGTCGCGGAGCCGCTCGACGGAAAGGTGCTCGACGGCTGCGACCTGCTGGTCATCGCGCACCCCTCGGACCCGGAGTGGGAGCGCACGACCGGTGTCGGCTCACCACAGCTGTCCGGCGCCGAGCTCGACGCGATCGAACACTACGTACACGATGGCGGTGGCTTGGTTGTGCTGGGCGAGACCGAGCAGGACAAGTACGGCAACAACGTCAACACGCTGCTCGAGCGCTTCGGCCTGAAGCTGCGCAGCGACACCGTCCAGGACTACGAGCACAGCGACGGTGCGCCGACCTGGGTTCTGGCTGAGCTGGTCGATGGCGCTCGCGGCAGGGACGGAGATGTTCTGGCCGGGATCGAGGCCGCCTGCTTCTACCGGACCACGACGATTTCAACCGAGAACGGCGCCCGTGTATTGGCTCGCACCCATCGATCGGCCTCGGTGCCCGGAGCCCCGTTGATGGTCGCCTCCGAGCATGGTGGCGGCCGCGTGATCGCGCTCGGCGACTCGGACCTGTTCGGGGACGACTGCATCGGCGCCCTCGACCATGCAGCGCTGTGGCTGAACATCGCCAACTGGGCGGCCAGGCGGCCGACGGGCACGCCTGGCCGGGCTGCGCAGCCGGCGAGCGCGCAGCCCGGAGAGCCGGTCTCGACCCTGATCGAGGAGACCGATGCGCTGGCGCTTCTGCAGGCTCCAGACGGTGCCCTCCGTGAGGATGCCGATCGTGCTGAGGCGGCCGCGCGCGTCGGCGCGGTCGAGCGGGCGTTGCTCGCGCTCGCGCCTGAATACCCGAACCTGACGGCGGCCGCTGAGGATCTGCGCGGATGGGCGCAGGGCGGATACCGCAAGCCCGATTTCACGCGGGCGCTGGCTGCGTTCCGGCCCGAGCACGGGCGTGAGGACGGGCGCCTGCACCTTGCGTTCTTCCCGATGTACAAGCAGAACGGCTCGCCGGAGACCTGCTTCGAGGCCGTCCTGGTTCGCGTTCCGTGGCCGGACTGGATCGCCGAGCTCGAGGCCACGCGCTACGACAACCCCAAATTCGTGCCGGTCGAGTTGGTCGCGGCGACGCGCGGCTATGACAGCGAGTGCGCGGTTCTCTTTCCCGAGCAGGTGTCCGTCGCGGAGCGGCAGCCCAACAACTTCGGTGCGATCTTTTGCGATCGCGAGTCGGCGCGCCTGCGGCGTGTGGCCACGGCGGCAGCCGATCTGCTGCAGATCAACCTGCCGCCGGATGCGGCGAGGCTGCTCGCGGATCCTGAGGCCTCCAAGCAGTGCTACATCCTCTGGGACCTGATCCACGATCGGGCGCACAGCCACGGTGACCTGCCGTTCGATCCGTTCATGGTGCGACAGCGAGCCCCGTACTGGATGTACTCGCTGGAGGAGCTGCGCTGCGACCTGACCGCGTTTGGCGAGGCGGTGACGCTCGAGCGCGAGGGGCTCGCGTTTGCTCGCAACGTGCAGTACGCGATCCTGTTCGACCGGCTGCTCCGTTTCCCGATCACCGGCTCACGCGTGCGCAACTACGACGGACTCGGCGGGCAGCTGCTGTTCGCCTACCTTCACAACGGCGGCTACCTGCATTGGACCGACAACCGCCTGACGTTCGAGTGGGAACGGGTTGCGGACGGCGTGATCGGTCTGCGTGACGACGTATTCGCGCTGTACCGCTCGGGAATCGACCGCACCAAGCTGCAGCACTGGGCCGCGGCGCACGACCTGGTGGCGCGCTACGTGCCTCCCGCGACAAGCTCGCGCTGGGTCGCGGGCGTGCGCGACTTCGAGGAGGTCCCGGACCCGCGACCGTACTGCGACGCGGTTCTGCCGGACGAGTTTCCGCTCTCGATCTTCTACACCGCGCTGCAGGGCGCTCTCGCCCACGAATGACGACTGGCGGCGCGCGGCGCGGGTTCGCATCTGACAACGCGGCGACCGTGCACCCGAGCGTGCTGGACGCGATCGCGGCCGTCAACGACGGGCACGCGTTCGGTTATGGGCACGATCCCTACACGGCTTCAGTAGAGCGGCGACTGGCGCAGGCACTGGGGGCGCCGGACGCGGGTGTTTTCTTCGTCTTCAACGGCTCGGGCGCCAACGTGTTGTCGCTGCGGGCAGCGCTGCGTCCCTGGGAGGCGGCCGTCGTCTCCGCCCACGCGCACCTGCAGACCGATGAGGTCGGTGCGCCGGAGGCGATCGCGGGCGTGAAGCTGCTGGTCGGTGAGACGGTTGACGGGAAGCTGACGGCTGACGGCCTCGCTTCTCTGTTGGGGCGTCCGAACGACGAGCACGCGGTCAAGCCGGGGCTGGTGTCGCTGACTGAGTCGACTGAGCTCGGGACGCTCTACTCGCTCCAGGAGCTGCGGTCGCTGAGCGCCGTCGCGCACGAGAGCGGTCTGCGCGTGCACGTCGACGGGGCGCGATTTGCGAACGCTGCGGCCGCGCTGGGCGTTTCTCTGGCTGAGGTGGTCTCCGCAGCCGCGCCCGACCTGCTGTCGTTCGGCGGGACCAAGAACGGGCTGATGCTGGGAGAAGCCGTCGTGGTGTTCGACCGGGGACTCGTGCCCGGGCTGCTCCACCTGCGCAAGCAGACGCTGCAGCTCGCGTCGAAGATGCGATTCGTGGCTGCACAGTTCGACGCACTTCTGTCGGATCAGCTATGGCTCGTGAACGCATCGCATGCGAACGCGATGGCAGTGCGGTTGTTCGATGCGGTGGCTCGGATCGATGGTGTTGTCGTGACGCGACCGCCGGCGGTCAACGCGGTGTTCGCGGTGATCCCGTCAGCGGCACGCGAGCGGCTGCAGCAGGACTTCGATTTCTACGAGTGGGACAACGCGATCGGCGAGGTCCGCTGGATGTGCTCGTGGGACACCACCGAGGACGATGTGGACCGGTTCGCGGCCGCGGTGGCCGCGGCCGTCGGTGCGTGAGGGGCGTCCGGGCGGGCCGGCGCTCCAGTGCCTGTCACCTCCGAGGGCCGGCGCGGAGTGCGTGACATCGGGCACACAATCGTTGGAATTTAGTTTCCGTGCCTTGCGTGGGCGGGCTTTGTGCGGTAACAATGGTGTTCAGTTCAGGGAGCCTTCGACATTGAGGTCGGGGGTTTCGAAAGGCAGTTTTCCTGAGTCAAGGGGTTGGCTCAGGGGTTGGAAAGCAGCATAAAAATCATCGTTGCGGACAGGGCCGTTGCGGTGAAGAGATGGATGGTTGCCGGCCTTGTGGTACGCGTCTGCGTTTCACAGGTCATTGGGCATCTCTTGCCATAGGCGCAGGGACGGTGCCTTGAAGGGTGGACCACACGAACACAACGGATTTGGGAAAGGTCCGGGGGAAGCTGATGAGCATCACTATTGAAGAGCGCGGTCAGAGGGAGACCACGAGCCATACGGGTCGTGATCGCAGGCTGGTACCGCGCAAGAGCGAGCGGCGCGATCTTCGCAACAGGCCGACGGTAAGCGCGATCATTCCGACGTTGAATGAGGCAGCGAACCTGCCATACGTGTTCGAGCATCTGCCGAACGGCATCAACGAGCTGATTGTCGTCGACGGGCATTCGACCGATCACACGATTGACGTGGCGCGTGAGTTGCGTCCGGACGTGCGGATCGTGCTGCAGGATCGCAAAGGCAAGGGGAACGCTCTTGCATGCGGGTTCGCGGCTGCGCGTGGGGACATCCTGGTGATGATCGACGCCGACGGGTCGACTGACCCGAAGGAGATCCCGACCTTCATCCGGCCGCTGATCCAGGGCGCCGACTTCGTGAAGGGCTCGCGTTACATGGAGGGGGGCGGCAGCTCGGACATAACGGGTCTGCGCAGCCTTGGCAATCGAGCGCTTGGCGCGAGTGTCAACCTGATGTTCGGCACCAGCTACACCGATCTCTGCTACGGCTACAGCGCGTTCTGGCGCCGCTGCCTGCCGCACCTGCACATCACCTGCGATGGGTTCGAGGTCGAAACGGTCCTGAACGTGCGGGCCGCGAAGGCCGGGTTCAACATCGTTGAGGTGCCGAGCTTCGAGAAGGATCGGATTCACGGGTTGAGCAACCTCAACGCGTGGCGCGACGGCAAGCGGGTACTGAAGACCATCTTCCATGAGCGGTTGACCAAGCTGCCCGAGCCCAGTGACCGTTGGCAGCCGGAGTTCGCCGAGTGCGATCCCGCGGTGCCGATGCTTCTCGATCGCGGAGGGGTTCCCGTGGTGCGGGACCGCCGCCGATTCCTGTCGACGCTGGATGTCGTGCAGGGCATCGGCTGATCGGCTCGATCGGATATTGGCTACGGCTGATTGATGTCACTTTGTCTGGCTTGGGGCTCAGATGTCAGTTTGGGTAGCACGGTCGCCGGCTCGGGTGACGGCACAGGATGGACGCGCGACAAGCATGTTGAACGCAATACCTGTCCTGCTTTATCACCGCATAGGCACCGACACAGATAGGTTCACTGTCGATCCTGATGCTTTCGCCAGCCATGTCGAACTGATTGCACGTAGCGGGCGCACGCCACTGACCGTCACGGAGTTGGCGGCGGGTCTGCGCGGCGAGAGCTCGCTTCCAGATGCCGCGGTCGTGCTCACCTTTGACGACGGCTACGCCGATACGGTGACGACCATCCGGTCCGCGGCGGAGAGTGGGATCAAGTCGACGCTCTACGTGACGACTGGAGCCGTGAACACCTCTGGTGCGATCACTGCCGCTGATCTTGTGAAACTGGCAGCAGCAGGCCCGACCGTCGAATTGGGCGCCCACACAGTGACCCACCCCCACCTGGACGAGCTGTCGGACCTCGAGGCTGCCGCTGAGATCAACGGGAGTCGGCAGGCGCTGTCGGAGATGACTGGTTGCGATATCCGGTCGTTCGCCTACCCACATGGAGTTCACGGCGCGAGGATTCGCAGATTGGTTGTGGACGCGGGCTTTGAGTCCGGCGTCGCCGTCAAGAACGCCTTGTCGCACAACCACGACGATCCCTGGGCCATCGCTCGAGTCACCATCTCCAAGACCACGACGTTGACCCAGGTAGCGACACTGCTGCAGGGGGCTGGAGCGCCGATGGCTTGGCGCGGGGAACGTCTACGAACCCGGGCGTACCGAGCCAAGCGCATTGCGGAGAAGCAGCTTCGTGCGCGGCGTAACCAACGCAGCTCGGACTTGGTTGGGGGCTGATCTTCTCTGAGGAGACGCTCTGAAATAGGTTCGGATGAGCCTGCTGCGGCGGTATAGTGGCGATCGATGCGAAGCCTCCGGGCGATCAGTCGGGGTCTGATCGGGTCGCTGCGACCGCTTGCTTCTGACTCGGTGAGCGAGTTCGCTGACTCGGCGTTCTTCACGGTGAAGATGATCTTCGCGGTGAGGATTGCACGTGGGCCGCGAAGCTTCGTTCGTTATCTGTGGTTACTGTTGGAACCGAGAACACTCGCGAAGGTGTCACTGCGCGGGAGCGACTACCCAGTCTTCCTGCGGCCCGCGACAACCGATGCGCTGGTAGCGTTCGGGACGTTTGGCAAGGCATTCCACTTGCCGCCCGTTGCCATAGCAGAGGATGCGACGATCATCGACCTCGGGGCGAATATCGGCCTGACCAGCGCTGACTATGCCGGCAGGTTTCCCAGGGCGACGGTCATCGCGGTTGAAATGGACGGCGCGAACGCCTCGATGGCGGTTAGGAACACCGAGCCCTACCGGGATCGGGTGACGGTGATCCACGCCGCCGCTTGGTGGGAGGCGACCAGACTTTCCTACACTGCTCCGGTGGGCGGCGAGTGGGCTTTTGCGGTGTCGCAACAGGGCGATCACGAGGTGTCAACGGTCACAGTCGATGCGCTCGTTGAGCGTTACGGTCCAGTGGACTTCCTCAAGATGGACATCGAGGGAGCCGAGCGCGAGGTGCTCTCAAAGAACACGTCGTGGGCCACCGCTGTGCGATCACTTCAGGTGGAAGTTCATGAGCCCTATACCGTGGGAGACTGCGAGCGCGATCTGCAGGAGCTGGGCTTCACAACCGAGCGCCACCCAACGCATCGCGCGTCCGTGAACGCAACCCGGACGCCGCAGGATCTCTCCTGACCCGCGTTGGTCCGGATCCGCCGAGACCCGGGTGCCCTGTCAGAGTTGAGCGGCCCGCGTGACTAGGTGAGGCTTACGCAGCGCTCTGTACGCCGAGTTCCTCAAGGGCTGATCGGATCGAGGACACGCTCTGAAATACGGTCCGGGTGAGCATACGGTCGGGGAACTCGATGTCAAAGGTATCCTCGAGCCCGAGCATCACGTTGACACTCGCGTGTGACGTCATGCCTGCCACGTAGAGGTCCGAGTCGACGGTGAGCGTCGAGACATCAACGGGCAAACGCCCGTGGTTCTGGATGATCTGCCAGATTTCCTGTTCCACTTACATCACGCGGAAAGATTACCATGCAGTGCGACCTGAGTCGATGGGGACGGCGGGGTCGGTGGCGCTATCACTACTACGCCGCTGAGATTGAGGGCTCGCAGCGAGCCACCTGAGCAGCTCAGATCCCCACGCGGCCATGCCCGGATAGTGCGTGTGACACCCGGCTCAACCGAGAACGCGTTGTCTTCGAGTTCGAAACCGGGAATCTCGAGGGTTACTCCGTACAGCAATCGCTCGCAGGAGATGGCAATGGTCAGGTCGTTGTCGGACTGAGTCGTCGCTGTGACCCGTACGCCTGAACGCTCGGCTGAGTCCCGGGTGATTGGTCGCCCTGCGGGAAAGCGCACCGCTTGAGAAATGAGCTCGGGCGGAGTGGCAATACTTTCAAGCGCGACCACGATCGCATCATGGGCCGGCGGTCCAAAACCGAACGCGAGCGCCGAATCCACGAAGCGGCCGAGCATGCCCTCGACCGTACGCTGGATCGAACTGTGCGACGGAACATCGACCACCTCGGCCGCGTCGGCCACACGGTTGCGGAGTTCGTGATACAGGGCCACCCGGAGACTTGCCCGCAGTGGTACGCCACGGTCGTTGGCAACGTGAATCGCAATGCCGCTCACATGCTCGTCGGTGGTCCATACCGCGACGGGCGCGAGCGCCCGGCGCAGGTGGTGGTAGGAGACCTTCGGTTGCCCCTGGTGATCCAGAACTCCGAACCCTGCGCCTGGGATCATGTCCTTCAGCCACATCATCATCGCGCCATTGCAAGACGAGCCCGTGCGGCGCCACTCACCGAACGTTTCAGCCATCGCTTCTCCAGAGGTGGCGCGCGACAACTCGAAATATCGATCCTGGTCGGTTCGACGCAGCAGGACCGGGTCAACGTCAAATAGCTGAGCCATGCAGAAGTCGCGGACATCGTCGAAATCGAATCCGGGTGCCAGCTGGAATGCGGGACCTGCGTCGCGCATGACACCAGCCTTCCAATCGGGGTGGTGGGTGGGCAGCTGCACATCGTCAGGGACGTGTGCAAACGTGAGGCATTCAGCTGCAAATCGCACGCCATCGTTCCGCACCTCCGAGAGTGGTCGGAAGTAGCCGCCGACCCCGAAATAGTGAGAGATCCCGCGGTTGACCTGAAACGGAACGTCTCCGCCAACGGGTGTCGAGCGCAGAAATGCGCAGTCGGTCCCGTAGCGAGCCACCAGATCAGGCAGCGTCGCCTCCCAAAACTCATGCCGACCCAGCGCGGGGTCCAATCCGAGCATCGCCGGCTGCTGCTCGACCTCGTCGTTGGCGCAGATGACGGCCAGGCTCGGCCGACCGCTGAGCGAAGCCAGCACCTGTCGCGCCTCTCGCTCCACCTCAGCGTGGAAGTCGGCATCAGACAGCGGGTAGTCCAGGCAGGCAAACATGAGGTCTTGCCAGACCATGATTCCGAGTTCGTCACACAGGTCGAAGAACCGCTGGGACTCGTACGCGCCGGTGCCGGGGATTCGCAGCATGTTCATGCCTGCGTCGCGCGCTCGTTCGAGCGCCTGTGCGAGCTCGGCGTCCGTCGGAGCAAGCGAGATCGCGTCCACCGGCGTCCACAATGCGCCGCGCACGAAGACTCCGACGCCGTTGACGTGCAGGTCGAGTCCGTCTTCATGGATGTCGGGAGCGAAGTCAAGAGTCCGGAAGCCGACACGGCGGCTAGCCACCGGCGCCCCGTCAAGCTTTATGGTGAGGTCATACAACTGCGGCGTGCCGTGAGTGTGTGGCCACCACGGTGCCACCTCTGTCGCCCTGACTTCCCCTCTGAACCAGCCGCCCTCTCGTGCCAATTTGGCTGTCGTATCAGCAAGCGTCACCTCGGCGTCTGTGACGTCGCCATATACGTGAGCGCTGACGCTGACGACGCCGTCATCACCATCAAGACGCGGTGCGAGTCGTAGTTCAGCGATTCCGACGCGCGGCTTTCTCACGAGTCGCACGGGTCGCCAGGGGCCAACCGGCGCGGGTCCGGGCGCATGCCCCGGGCACCGGCCGAAGATCATCGTTCGATACCAGCGAACATTCGCGTCGTACACCCAACGCGTCCGCCAGCGCTGACGCGGCGGCCTGGGCATCGCAAGTCGCGGGTTCAGCGCTCGGCAGGCAATCACGAGTTCGTTGCTCGGCAACACGCGCTCAGTCACATCGACCGAGTGAGTGGCCCACATCGACGACGACTCGAGGATCAGCTCGCCGTTCAGAAAAACTTGGCTGATGGTCGCGATGCCGTCGAACTCGAGTACTAGCTCAGACGCAGCCGCCTGTCCCGGCACTGCCGACGGGCTTCCGCAGTCGGACCCGTCAACTGTGAAGTGCGTGCGAAAGAACCAGTCCTCCTCGTCAAAGTCGCGGTAATTGCGCATTGAGAAACCGACCGCTGACGCCGCAGTGCCGGGAACAGCCGCGTCCACCCATGCCGCTCCGACCATGTCTCGTGGATGTTTCCAGCAGGACGCTGCGCTCGACGTGACTTCCCATCCGGTCTGCAGATCCGCGACCAGCGGAGCGCTCATGTCAGCAAACGTCCGATGGCGCTCAGGCTCGTGTCCCACGCCTCAGCGATGGCGCTGACCGCCGGCTCTGGATCGAACGGGCGTCTGCGGGCAAGCCGGAATGACACGGTCTTTGACCCTTCGACGATGGCCCCGAGCGCGCTCGTCGCCTCTGCGCCATCGTCACCGAACAGCCACTCCACGTGGTCCCTGAGCAACTCGAACGCTGCCCCCACCATGCGGACGGTCACAAAGGCGTATGCGTGGTAGTCCTCGGCTGAGCCGGCGTGCAGCCGAGCAAGGTCATCGCTGAGCGCTTCTCCCCAGGCGATGAAAGGGTTGCGCTGCGGCCGGCACGAGTAATGCTCCGCCAACAGCTGTCGTGCTTCCATTCGCAAGGCTTTGCCATCCAGGCGCGGCCCCGCATCAAAGCGGACGACCTCGATGAACGGGTCCATCACATCGTCGGTGAATTGCGGCAGCAGCCTGAAGGCGCCGCGGTAATCCTCGCCTTCGAGTTCGAACCAGCCGGCGTTGTGGAAGTACTGCATCCTCTCGGCCTGGCGATCGATCATCGTCGGCGCACACGTGGTCTTCAGATGCTCGCTGTGATAGCTGGTCGCCGCGGTGTCCGGCAGCCACCAAGCATCGATCTCGACGAGCACCGTCCGTCCGAGTTTGAGCTGGCTCTCGATGTGCTCCGGGACCGTCTTGTAGGTGAGCATCTCGTGGATCTCAATCCCGTAGAGCCGGAACAGATCGTGGTACGGAGGTTTGAAGTAGGTGAACTGGTCCCCTTCCCAGTCTGTTCGCACGATGAATCCGAATACGGCGCGAGGATCGTCGCCTCGCGCATGCAGTAGCTCGATCAGGACGTCCGCGTAACAGTTGGTCTCGACGTAGGTCCGGCCCGCGGCATGAAGTATGTGCGGCCGGCGCGCGCACATGCGGGGAGCTGTCATGGCGGCTGGGAAAGCGTTCGAACCAGAGATTTCATTGAGGGTCACAGTGTGGCTCCAAGCTCTCCTAACCTGGCGTGCGGACAGCGTCCGCACGCCAGGTTGGCTCGAGGGCCGCGATCAGCGTGCACCGTGAGTGACATCCGTTCTTCGTCGGAAGCCGCCATCAGATCTCCTTTGCAATCAGCAGGAGACTTGCGTTTGTCTGATGAATGCGTTCGTTCGCGATCATCAGCGGAGCCGAAAGTGTGTCCCGCAGATGCCGACCGACACTGAACGGAGTGTCATTCTTGTAGCCAAGGATCCCGTTCACCTCGAGCGCGCTCCGGCATATCTCGGAGGCGTGATTGGAGGCGGCGAGCTTCAGATTATTGAAGCGCAGCGCCGCGGACATCGTCGAAAGACGCTCGCGGCCGGGTCCATCTGAAGCCTGATTGAAGTCGTCAAGAGCCGACGCCACCTCAGCGCGCAACATGCCGAGCTCGGTCATCACGTGGGACAGTCGATGCGACACCGGCAGCGGTCCGCCACCGCCCCGCTTCGCGGCCGCCCGCACAAACGCGCGCGCGCGCTCAAACGCATCCTCGGCGATGCCAAGCCAGACGTTGGCCCACAGAATGTGTGAAACGGGGACCATGGTCTCGGCGGCGATCTGGAAGAACGGAGGATCGGCCAGGACCTGCTTTGCATCGAAGGTAGCCCGCACCACGCCGCCTGGCGAGCAGGTTCCGCGCATGCCGAGCACGTCCCAGGTACCTGTGATCTCAAGCGAGTGTTCGCTTCCGCTGGTGAGAGCTATCACCTGATCGTTGGCCTCGGCATCGGGCGAGCGGCGCAACGTGGTCAGCAGATCGTCGGCATACACGCCGTAGCTGACCGTCGGCGCGTTCTTCTCGAACGTAACCTGGTTGGCTGCACCCGGTGTCACAGCCGCGACCGATCTACCCATGTCCCCGCCAGTTCCAACCTCCGATGTCACGGAGGCGATGAGTCGCTGTTCAGCGACCAGCTGTCCAAGATAGTCCTCGAACCAAGATCCCGAGCTGACATGTCGAGCGATGCATGCAACCTGGATCTGATGCATCGCGAAGATCATTCCGCTTGCCCCACACTCGCGGCCGAGCTCCAGGCAACAGCGTGCAACGGCCGAAAGCGATGCTCCAGCCCCTCCATACTCCGCCGGGACGAACGCTGAGAGGGTGGATGCCTCGCGTAGCGCCCGAACCGTCTCGTGAGGGAACCGGCCAGCAGCATCGACCTCGTCGACATGCTTCGCAGCGACCTCGCGCGCGATCTCACGCACAGCCCCAATCAGCGCGACATCACCGTCGGTCAAGACACTCATCGACATCCTCCATCGCTGCGCGCACCCCGTTCGTTGCCTCCCCCTGAAAGCCGCGCAAGCTAGATAGTATGGCAAGGCTGCGCCGCTGCGCAAGGTCTCGGAGCCCCCAACCGCGGCGGCGGCATTCGGAGGAACTTGAGCAAGAGGTTGATATTCGTCTTGCAGAGTGCGGGGGCACTGCGCGGCTGTGTCATCTGCGTTTTGGTCGCCATGCGGCCAGCGTGGACGACGGCGACTGCGCCGTTGGCTCGAGTCGAGGACTGTTCCTGTCCGCACAGTGGTGCTGGCCTGACAACGACCTGGGAGAGTCCGTGAGCACGCATGTGTACACGGACCCGAGGTTGCGCGCCGATTCTGGGGCCACGGACGGTGTCCCGGTCTGGCTGAATCTTGGAGGGCAGAGCGTCTATGCAGTGTTGCACCAGCCCGAGCCCCCACATCGCAACGTTGCCGTGATCATGATGCCCACGTTTGGTTGGGACGAGGCCTGCGCGTATCGCTCGCGACGCGAGTGGGCGATCAGCCTGGCACATGCCGGCTTCCCCGTTGTGCGCTTTGACCTCCCAGGAAGCGAAGACAGCGTTGGTTCACCGCTTGACGCCTCACGGTTCGAAAGCTGGCTGCGCATCTGCCGAGATTTGGGGAATTGGTTGCGCCAAGCATCCTCGGCTGAGCGGATCCTCGGTATAGGCGTTGGGCTCGGCGGCCTGCTTCTGGTCGAGTCCATCCGAACCGGCGCTGAGATCGACGATCTGGTCCTCTGGGCTGTGCCGGGTCACGGTAGATCGTATGTGCGTGAGCTGCGGCTGTACACCAATGCGATGTCTGGTGGCGAGGAGGAGGTCACCCCGGACGGAGTCGTCTCAATGGGCGGGCACATACTCAGTACCGAGACAGTCGAGGCAGTCAACAAGCTAAAACTCAGCGAACCGATGTCTCTTGCGTCGGTCGGACACGTCCTGATGCTCGAGCGTGATGCGTATGGAGTTGACACAGCGCTGCGTCAGGCGCTGGCCGACGGTGGCGCCGAAGTTACAGTCATGGCGTCGGACGAGTATGCGGGCATGATGACTTCACCTGACGTCAGCCGGGTTCCCTCGAACGCGATCCGGGCTTCGGTCGACTGGATATGTGATCGCTCCGCGCAATCCCAGTCCGCGTATCAACTGGTCGACTCCGACGGAGTCAGTGGGGAGACTGCATTTGCACACGATGGTCAGATGATCCGCGAGAGTCATGTGCGGTTTGACACCGACTCTGGCCCGTTGGTCGGTCTCCTCGCCGAGCCGGTAACTGGCGTGCGGTTCGATCTTGGGTTGATCACTCACAACGCTGGCGCGCTGCGACGTACGGGTCCGAACCGCATGTGGACTGGAATGTGCAGGCGCTGGGCTGCGCGGGGCGTTCCGACGCTTCGCTTCGATCTTGAAGGGATAGGAGATTCGGCGGGGCGGTTTGTCTCACAGGCGGAGCGTCGCCCGGAACAGGACGAGCGCATCATTGACAGTCGCATCGCGGTTGCTGACGCGCTGCAGCGCGACCAAATCGCCGGTAGCTTCGTTGGCGTCGGACTTTGTCTAGGCGCCTACTGGGAAATGAAGTCTGCGATCCGCGATCAGCGTGTCCGCGGCATCGTTCAGATCAACCAGCTCATCTTTGACGCCACGCCCGAGCATCGGCGGGAGCGCAGTAGACGGTCGGCGCTCGCACCGGTGCGCGACGCCTTCAGGCCCCGGCCCGCCGGCGCTGCCGTGAGCCGGCCTTCAGTCGCAGCCGCTGCACATGGGCTCGGCCTGACTCTGAAGCGGTCAGCATCGGCGGCCCAGCGTTCCCAGCTTGAGCCGGCACTGTTGCAGTTTGACGCGCTGGCGGACTCCGAGACTCGGGTCATGATGCTGTTCGGGAAGTCGGAGGTGCTCTACGGGCAGATGCGTCGTTTGGGCCTTCTTGACTTGCTGCCGCGATGGCCGCTCCTGCAGGTCGTCGAATTGCCCACGAAGGACCATGAGCTCCGGCCACTTCAAATTCAGGAACTGGTCCGCGAACGGGTCGACCGCTTCATCGGTGAGGTGCTGGAGGCCAATGACGGCTCTGCAGCTCGGACGTCATCGGACTCGGTGTAGCCCGCGCTCAGTTCTAGGAGCGCTCGGCCTGTAGAACTCTCGCTGGGTTCCCGAACGCCAGGGCACCAGGCGGAACATCAGATGTGACGACCGCGTTGGCACCGATGCGAGCATGATCGCCGATCTTGATGTCGCCCGCCACCACTGCGCCAACGGCAATTTCCACGTTATCTCCAACGACCGGACTCGGCGTCTCGACCTTATCCAGCCCGGTCGTGTTCCCGATTGTCACACGGTGTCGGAGCATGCAATTGGCCCCGATCTTCGCGTTGTAGTTAATTGAAATGCTGTGGGGATGGGGAAGCCAGAGGTTGGGCCCGACGCTGATTCTGGGCGACATCTCGAGATGAAGGAAAGTCGCTGTCGTGGCGTTGAACACGGCGGTCATCACCGATCCAAAGCGGCCCCAGTGACTCAACCCCCACTGGCAGAGCCGGAACCACGCCACTATCAGCTGACTATCGAGTCGATCAGAATTCACCTCCCAGTCCTGAGTCACCCAGGAACGAAACGAACCGCCACTGCGGTCGCTCATGACCCGCTCAGTTGACGGCTACACGTCGAGATAAACACTGTGTACCTCAGACGCGCAGTCGCAGCAAAGTCACTGGCGTGCGCACGCCTCGGCTGGGCGGAGAGTCTTGTTCTCGTATATGATGACAAGGCCTACCTCTTGGCAGTAGTGAAGCGTGCAAGGTCGGGTTCATGCTCGTAAGGCTGAGCTAAAGGTATCGTACACGCGCGCCGATTCTAGGGTTGTCCACAGTACTTCGGGGGTGCAGATGATGCGGGAAGATGCCGTGAGTAGGATCGTTGCTGGTCAGCTCGGGATTGAACCTGAGGAGGCGCGTTCGGCTGATGATTTATGGGTGGTCGGTATGAGTTCGCTGACCGCTGTTCGCGTCCTGATGGATCTCGAGGACGATTTCGGCATCACGCTTCCGTCCGACGTGCTGACGCGCGAGACCTTTTCGTCGGTTGAACGTCTGGCTGCTGTGGTGGCGGCCGTCAGTGGAGACGCTTTCGAGCCGGAGGCCGCTCAGTGTTGACGCCGGAATCGGTCGAGGAGGTCGCTCAGAGCGTTCTGGCCGCGAATGCGGCTGCCAGCGATCACGACGCGTCGTTCCCTGCGGAAAGTGTCGCGGCAATGGCTGAAGCGGGCCTGCTCACTCTAGAAGGCGGTGATACCTCGACGACCGAGCTGACCTCGATTGGGCGCATCCTGGGCGGGGCATGCGGCTCGACCGCGATGATCTGGGCCATGCACCACGTGCAGGTCGCCTGCGTCCAGCGATACGGGGCGGGTGAGCACCGTATCGTCGATTCGCTCGAAGGACTGAGGAGTACAGGCGGAGTGATGGCATCGGTGACCTCTGAGGTCGGAACTGGCGGGGATTTGCTGAATAGCAAGACCTCCTGCGTTCCCGATGGCGCGAAGGTCATGCTCACGAAGGATGCATCGACGATTTCATACGGAGCGTCAGCAGGCGCATTTTTGATCACGGCCCGACGTGGTCCAGACTCCCCGTCGAGCGACCAGGTGGCGGTCGTGGCTGATCGCGATCAGGTGAAACTGACGCCCAAGGGAACCTGGAACCCGATGGGGATGCGCGGAACGTGCAGCCCGCCGTTCCTACTTGAGACCGAGGTCGACGCCTCCCAGGTCCTGCCAGTCCCGTTCGCGGAGATCGCGGCGCATACGATGGTGCCGCTCTCACACATCCTGTGGAGCTCGGTGTGGTTGGGCATGGCTGAGGCGGCGCTGGCAACAGCCACCAAGGTGGCCCGATCGAAGCGGCGATCGAGCAGCGCGGACTATGACCGCCGCCTGGCTCTTGCTGAAGCGCCGCTGCGTCTGGTGCGAAGCCAACTCCGATCGGTCGTCCAGACCTATGACCACGGATACGACAGCTCGCTCGATCCGACAGCCGTGATCGAGCTCAACGATCTGAAGCTTGCCGCCTCCACGCTGACAGTCGACGCTGTCCAGCACTGTCTGGAGATCATCGGGCTCGCTGGGTATCAGGAAAGCGGGCCGTTGTCGGTCACCCGGATTCTTCGGGATCTGTACTCGGCGCGTCTCATGATCGGCAACGAGCGGTTGGTCAGCACCAATGCGACACTGTTGCTCCTGACGCGTTCAAAACATGCTGCTTGAGAGGTGTAAGGATGGAAGCATCTAGCCGCACGCCGAACAGCCTTGCTCCCGGAGTCGTGACCCGGGATGAGACATACGAGCGTCTGATTGATGGTCTGCAGGCCAGTCTGACCGAGCTCGGTCGCCCGTATGAGCCGGTCCGACTCGGTGTCCCGCCAGTGATATCGCGTCGATTGCTCGAGCAGATCGGATACGCCGAGTCGTTTCCTCACCTGCTCGGGATCGCCTACTCGTACATGGGAAGCGAGGCCGAATGGCAGCAACTCGCGCCGCAAGTGGCTTCCGGTGGCGATGGCTGGCTGAAGGAGCATGGCCCCACTGACATCGCGCTGTTGCCGGCCGTCTGCTACCACGTCTATCCAGGTTTTGCCGAGAGCACGGTCACGGGAGTGCAGACTGTCGATGTCTGCAGCCATTGCTACAGGCACGAGGCAACAACCGAACATGGCCGCTTGCGCTCCTTCCGGATGCGTGAGTTCGTGCACGTCGGCGAGACCGATCACGTCCTCGAGCGCCGGCAACAGCTACTCGACGCAACGGAACAGTGGCTCACAGGCCTTGGATTGCCTCCGAAGATCGAGCCGGCAAACGATCCGTTCTTCGGCTCGGCGGCGAGGTTGATGGGCCCTGCCCAGGTCAAGGAAGAGCTCAAGCTGGAGTTCATCGTGGACGTTGGTTCGGGCGAACACAAGGCGATCGCGTCCTCCAACTATCACAAGGATCACTTCGGCCATTCCTTCGAGATAACCGGGGCCGGCGGCGGCCCGGCACATACCGCGTGCTCTGCGTACGGGTTGGAACGGATTGCGCTCGCGGTGCTCGCCAAGCACGGAAGCGACGACGCGAATTGGCCCGTGTAGCCGGGATGATTAATCGGTTCGGCAGGGATATCCTGCTGAACCGGCTGGCGGCCTCGGTCTTCCTTAACAGCTCCATGCGCGTGCCGCTGATGCGAGCGCTCGGCATGGATATCGATCCCAGCGTGACCCTGCAAGCCGGGGCGTGGTTCTCGGGCCGCGACGTGTCGATCGGCCGCGGAACACGGATCAACGTTCAGTGCTTCTTCGACGAGAGCGCTCCGATCAGCATCGGCGAAGAGGTCAGCCTCGGTCCTCAGGTGATGATTCACACATCTGCGCACGAGATCGGTGGTCCCGAACGACGTTGTTCAACTCAGATCGTCAAACCCGTGAGGATCGGCAACGCAGTCTGGTTGGGCCTGCGTACGTCCGTGCTTCCTGGCGTGACGGTCGGCGATGGCTGCATCGTTGCCGCTGGAGCCGTGGTCGCCGCCGATTGCGAGCCCAATGGTCTCTATGCCGGCGTGCCGGCGCGTCGCATACGCGACCTATGAGCGCCGAGCCTATGGCTCCCGGGACACTGACCCGCGCAGATATCCCACGAGCGTGATGCCGAATCCGCCCAGAATCGCGGCGGAACGAGCGAAACCCGCCGGGCGCCCGGCGATTCCGTCCCGCAAGCCGACCATCAGGCCGACCGGCAGCGTCCTCGTCGCGTAAGCACGCTCAGTCTCCAAAGCAGCCGCGCTGCCGGCAAGTCTGGAGACCTTTGCCTTCGAAATGCCCTCCGCCCAACAGCGACGGATGAAGTATCTCGCGCTCAAGCGACTATCTGGGATCACGTGATCCACAATCGCTGCGGGGCGCTGGATGATGCGCCCTCCGACCGTACGAGTGGCACGGATCGAGAATTCGGTTTCCTCGCAACCCAATGGGGTGCGTCCAACGCGACCGAGTCCGTCAGTAAATCCGCCAGCCTCGAGGATGACCTCGCGTCTGAAAGCCATGTTGGCACCGATTGGGTTTCTAACCTGGGTCGACTGCGACGGTAGGCCCTTGAAGGAACAACCGACCACCCACAGAAACTCATCAGGAAACCAGGACTTCGGCTCCGACACCCATTTCGGCGTTGCTGTGCCCCCGGTGCCGATCACCGCAGAATCGGCAAACGGCTCGACCAGCTCCGCCAGCCATCCGGGTCGGGGGATCGCGTCGTCGTCAAGGAACACGACCAGATCGCAGTGAGCAGCGGCGACCCCGGCATTTCGGGCGCCGGAGAGTCCGGTCTGGTTCTTGTTGGGGAGCACTCGGGTCGGAACAGGTTCGGATGGCGACCGAGCTCCGTGCCACTCAAAACCGTCGCTCAAGAACTCAAGCAATCCTGGGTTATGGTCGACGACGACGATGAGTTCGTCAGTCGACGACACCTGCTCGAGGACGGCAGCGACCGCAGATCTCAAGACCGGAACACGCTCTGTCGCATTCACGCAGATGACGACGGTTACGGAAGGACGCTCCATCGCGGTCAGATCTTGCGTGAGAGTGGGGGCGCCACGGCGCGGACGCGGTCGTCGGGTTCGGCATGCCGGGCGCGGAGATAGACAAAGGGACCAGCAAGCATCCCGCGAAACTCCGCAGCAGCCATGCTGTGTCGACCACGCGCGACGGTTTGACTGGCCTCATGAGAACGCCGCAGCAGCGAAACGGTATGTCTGAGCCCCCCCAACGCCTTGCGGGCCATCTCGCCTCGTGAGCCTGGTGACAGCAAATATTTCGTGAGGAACGCCGTGAGCCCCAAGCCGTAGGTGTACATCTGCCTGTGCAGCGTTGGGTAGTCGACTCGGTTGTCGTGCCACACCAGCGCGCACGGCTCGTAGCTCAAGGCAGCGCTCGAAAGCAGAACCCTGACGAAGATGTCCAGGTCTTCGCCCCCCTGTGTTGCCGCGCCGGCTCCGAGGCACTCGTCGAACCCCCCGAGCGACCGAAGCGTTTCCACTCTGGCCGCGAAGTTTGCGCCAGCGCCGAACGTTCCCGCGGCGTACGGGTGCAGAGGGGAGTCGTGCGCGCCGCGTTCCCGCCGATAGAGGCGTGGCTGGAACTGCCAAGACCACCAGATCCGCTCATCGAAATACTGCTCGGCCGGATGTTCGAGCGAACCGCTGACGACCAGGCCAGTGACGCATCCCACATCCTTCGCCCGACCGAACCCGCGAATCAGGCCATGCAACCACAGGGGGTCGACCCGGACGTCATCGTCCGTAAAAGCAATCAGCTCGCCGCGCGCCTCAGCCAGTCCGCGGTTGCGCGCGCGGGAAAGCCCCTTCAGCGGCTCGCAGACATAGCGGAAACGTTGATCGTCGGCCGCGAATTGCGACACGAGTTCAGCGGTCTCGGCACCACTCGGAGCGTTGTCGACCACCACGACCTCAAAGCTTTCGTATTTGAGGTCGCTGAGCGACCTGAGTGTCGAGACCAACCCGGTGGAACGGTTGTGAGTACAGACCACAACGGTCACCAGAGGACCGGGCGCAGTGAGCCAGTCACGGTCGTGACCGGCGCGCTCTGCTGCCTTCGAAAACTGAGACCGTGCCTGCTGGATGATCTCGGTCGAGTCGAAGGCGCCGTCTCGAAGGTCTGTCTCAAGGAAGCCAAGCGGCGTACCATCTGAGCGCACCAGAATTCTGGCGCGCTGAAAGAGCGAGCCATCTGCCCGGACGACGCGGTCGGGCAATACCGGAGACGAGAGTTCCAGATCTCCGATCCACACCGGCGTGAATGCCTGGTCGACTTCCAAAGGATCAACTCCCAAAGCGGCTCCGTTCGTCACTTCAAAGCTTGTTCACGAACGCGCGCGCAAGCGAATCGTCTGTTCGGCTAACCCGACTGCCACAGCCGCGCTCAACGCCGTCAGCGTCGCGGCCTTCAGGAGACTCGAGCGGTCATTGGTGACTCCCTGTACTAAATATCGTCCAAATGCAGCGGGGATATTCATCGCAAAGTCGCGCTCGGGCGTGAGTCCACCCGGTTGCATATGCGCAACCGTAGCCTTCATGCGACCTTCGTCACGTGAGCGTCGGAGGAGGTACCGCATGCGCACGCGGTCGGGGGTCACATGGTGGTGAATCCGTGCACTCGGCTCGTACATGAAGCTCGCGTCCGGCCAGTATTTCCGTGCACGTAGGCACAGTTCGGCTTCCTCGCCACCGCCCTGCGTGGCCGGGCCGCGCCCGAGTCGGTAGTCATAGCCTGAGAGCTCTGTGAACAGCTTGCGTCGCAAGCCGCAGCAGCCTCCATAGACGTTGCGGACCTCGCTGCGGATTGTCGGCTGGCCCCGATAGCTGGCGCCGAGCGTCCAGTAGAACTCCTCCGGTATCCAGTCCGGCGCAACTTCCGGCCAGATCGGCATCGATGAGCCAGATGCCCCAAGGACGTTAGGTAAGGAGATGGCTTGGGCAAGGCGCTCTACCCAGGTTCTCTCGGCAACGGCGTCGTCATCCAGGAACAGAATGATCTCGCTGTCGCAGGCGGCCACACCAGCATTGCGCGCTCCCGCCAAACCGGTCCGGCGTTCAAGCGGAACGACCGTGATATCCGTGAATCGCGCGGCGATGTCACGCGCGAGCAGTGCGTTGTCGTCGACGACGACGACGACTGTCTCGGGCGGCTGCGTCTGGTTCTTCGCGCTTTCGATGGCCTCGACGAGTTGCGGGAACCGCTCCTCCGTGTATGCGCATATGACCACCGCGACGCTGGAGACGCTCATCTCCTCGCGTGCCGCAGAAGTATCTGTGTTACCGAGGTAATGCCGAGCGGACGCACGGCCCGGGAGTATACCTGTGAAGCCGATGGTCGCCGGTGCGGAGCCGGTCGATGCGAGCTCAGCGCGCTGCCCGAAAGGGGGCGCCGCGGCCAAGACGTTTCATCAACCGCGTATGGAAACCCGGGGCGATCAGCGCGGCAAGCCGGACACAGAAGAACACGCCCGCGCCCACGGTGACGAGCAGGCGTCCCACGAGCGCCGGACCGGATGTCGGAACGCCTGCCAAGGCGATGCAGACCACAGTGCCGATCATTACGGCAACGAGGGGTCGCACGTTGGTTGGTGGTGCGTCAGAGCCGGCCATCAAGCGAGTGGCAACCGCGGAGACCATGTAGCAGAAGAAAGTGATGGCGGCAGAACCGTCAATCCCCAACGTTGGCACGAGCAGCAGATTGAGGCCAAGATTGAGGATCGCGGTTCCGACAGTTGTCAGCGCGACCGACTTGGTTCGACCGATCACGATCAGCGTCTGGGTGGAGATCATCGTCGCCGTGGCCGGTATGGCGCAGGCCGCGATAAGTGCGGTGATCAGCAGGAGGCTGTCCGGCTTAAAGCTGGGGGGAGCCCAGAGCCTCAGCAACAGTGGAGATGCCGCTGAGAGCGCCAGCACGAACGCCAGCACGAGCATGTAAAGCCCATCTCGGCCCGTAGCCAGCACAGTGCGGCGTGTGGATTTGTCCCGTATACGAAACAGACGCGGCAACCACACGAAACCAACGAGCTGGATGAGCACGAGCGCGAATCCACCCATGCTGCGGGCCACCGCGTAGCGGCCGGTCGCGTCAGCGCCCAGATCAGCGTGGATGACGAGCCGATCGGACGCGTCGAAGACGAAGGTCGCGATCATCGCCGGCACCAGTGCCGAGGAGTAGCGCAACGCATCGGCCAGCATGGGGACATGGATCCGCGATGGCAACTTTGGTCGCGTGATCGCGAGGGCGATGATCGCGGTCAGCGTCTCGCCAATCAGCTGGCCGAGCAGGTACTCCGAGGCGGTGCTTGCGACAACCACGACCAACACCAGTGCCAGCACCTGCGCGAAGACCGACTGGACGAAGCTGCCGACCATGAAACCGCGCAACTGATCCCGACTACGAACCAGGCCCATCGCGGGTCTGGTTATCGCCGCCATCACAGCCCAAAGAACCGCATAGCGAACAGGCTGTGGGAACGGTCCCAGACCGATCAACGGACACCACCAGGGACCCGTGGCGTATGCGATCGCTCCAGTTATGAACGACAAAGCAACCGCCATAGCGAGGATACGGCGGGCCTGGTTGTCGCCGTCCTCCCGGGGGTAGGCCCTTTGAACTGCGGTGTAGAGACTGAAGCTGAACAGGCAGTTCAGGAGCTGTGTCACGGACACGCACGCCCAGACCTGACCAAACGCGGTGTTGCCCATCAGGCGAGTGGTCGCAGGCGTCAGCGCCGCAGCGAGAATTATCTGCGAAGCCCAAAAGGCGAGGTACACCATGTCCCGCCCAAACAGGCCGCTGACAGCCGCGGCCTCCTCGGAACGGATCCCCCCTTCCTCCGGGGCCAACTGTTCCGTGTCTGTCACCAGACCGATGAAGGTAGCCGACCCGCGGGGGTCGTCGCGCGAGCTTTGCGGCGCGGCGCCAGGGCCAGGGCTCGCGACGTTGATCGACCGACGGGCCGATCCCTCGAAGTCGTCATCGATGACACAATCATCCCGTATAGGCCAGTTGAGCCGTCGCTATCCTCAGTCGCTCTGTGCAGCATCCGCTACGGAACTCTCCGACAGCGTAGCCTGCTCGACGGCTCCTAAGCGCCACACCAGCGCCCAAGTCTAGGTCGCACATGAGCAATTATCAGTACGACAACAGCACTGTCCGGATGTCTTGGGTCAGGGCCGACAGCTTGATGGCAATCGTGTCGGATGGTGGCCGACCTCAGTTTCAGCAGGCGGCCGGTGCGACTGTCGGGGCATCGCCCCTTGCATTGATGCGACGGGTCGTAACTCGTTGAGCTCCGTTGATGCAGTACAGGGAGGGGTCGGCGCGACCTCGCCGACTGGCCGCTCGACTCGGCTGCAGCGGATACGGAGTAAGTGCCTTGCTCAGGTTGGCTTCCTTGCTCCGATCGCCTCGATTCTGATCGAGTCTCTCACCGTGCATCACGACGATCCGTCGCGCGTGGGCGGCCTCGGGTTGGTCACAGTGACGCCAAAGTCGATCTTCGTACTTGCGCTGATGCTTTCCATCAGCTTCGCGCTCGTACTCCGGTCGCGGGTTCCCAACACGCTGCAACTCATCGCACACGTTGTCGCATTGGCATTCTTACTTCCCGGCCTTCCCGGCTATCTCGAGCAATACCCGCGTTTCAGCACGGCCTGGCTGCACGTTGGTCTGGTCCAGGCGATTATCGTCCACCGACATCCGATAGTTGGGCTCGACGCGCGATTCTCGTGGCCAGGGTTTTTTACTGCGATGGCCGCTGTCGTAGGCATGGCCAACCTGGGCAATGCACTCCCGCTGCTCAGATGGGCGCCCCTGGTTTTCAACCTCGCCTACTGCTTGCCGGTGTTCGTCATTGCCCGGGCCCTGCTCGGGTCGTCACCACGAGCGTGGATGGTGACTTGGCTGTTCATCCTGACGAACTGGGTCGGGCAGGATTACTTCTCACCGCAAGCGTTCGGGTACTTCATCCTTTTGGCGTGCTTGGCCATCGTTCTGATCGGGCTACCCAGAGCGGGAAGACCGGTCGGCGACAAACTCTTGCGGGGCTTGCTGACCCGGCTTGGGGACCCCGGGACGATCGTCTCGGTCCGACTTACACGCCCACAACGAGTGGCGCTCATCGTGATCGCGATGCTGGCAAGCATTGCGCTCAGCATGGAGCACCAACTCACACCCGTTGCCCTGGCAATTGATCTCGTAGCACTCTGTCTGGCCAGACAGACGTCAGCACGGTTCTTCACTGCCGCGGTCGTTCTATCAGTTCTCGTCTGGGTTGGGTACGGCGCCTACTACTACTGGGAGGGTCACTTAATAGACCGGCTGACCGGTGGGGGTGGCACCCAGGCCGTGCAGACCACAGTCGCCGCTCGGATCGTGGGGTCGCGCGCACACGAGGTGGTCGTCTACGAGCGAATTCTGTTCGCCGTCGGGGTGTGGCTCGTGGCAGGGGCCGCGACGATCCGCGGATTCCTCAGACGGAGGCCGCTGCCGTTGGCCGCGATCGTCCTCGGGCTTGCCTCTTTCTTGACGTTGGCGGTGCAGTCTTACGGCGGCGAGGGGACGCTGCGGATTTATCTGTACACCCTTCCGTTCATGCTGATTCTGATTGTGGGCGGGTTCAGCGACCTCTTCCCCCGGCACAAACTGCGCACGGTCGCGGTTATAGCTGTGGCTTCGACCGCAATCGTTCCCCTGGAGTTCATCGCCCGTTACGGCAACGAGCAGTTTGAGCAGATCACAGCAGGAGACGTCGCGCCGGTTCGCTACGCGTACTCGACAGCGCTGCCGGGTGCCTCTTTATGGACAATCGCACCCAACGGCGTTTGGGGTTACCAGGGATATGCGAGTTATCGGTATCCGGAGGTGAACGTGACTGACTATGGTTCCATCACTGCTGCGCATGTACTCAAGAGGATTGGCCGCAATCCACGGGGTTCGTATCTCCTGATCACGCCGGGCCAGATCCAGGACGCTGTCGTCAACTCCGGAGCGCCGCCGGATTGGGCAGACAAGCTGGAGGCGCGTCTTGCCAAGAACCGAGCTTTCCGCCTTCTCTATAAGCGCGACGGGGGTCGCCTGTACGAAGTGATACCCCAGGAGGGCGGCGCGAACAGATGACGACATCACGGGTTTCATCTGTGCTGGGCCTGCTTTCGATCGCCGCGATCCTCGTGATCGACCATTCGGTGGCATCTCTGCCGAGGGCGCTCGCGACGGTCGTGATCGTTGCCGGGCCTGGGCTGGCTTGGATTCCGCTTCTCAATATCCGCGATGCGGCATTCGCGGCGTTGCTGGCGCTTGTGTTTTCGGTCAGCGCGCTTGTCCTGGTCGCCCAGGTTGTCACCTATGCTGCCGGCTTCTCCTGGAGACCGTGTGCCTTTGCACTACTTGCGATCTCCACGGCCGGGCTGTTGACGCAAGCATTGACAGCTGTTATCAAGGACCGCCGCGAGACATGATCGTCCATTCCAATATTCTGGGGCTGGCCATCGCCGGTGCCGCGATCTGCATGCTATGTGTGGGGCAGGTCATGGAGATATACAGCGTGCACGGCCGGGCCAAGTCCATCGTGTCCCTGTTGGCGATCGTGCTCTCCGCCGTCACCCTGGCATTGGTTCTGAATAGGTTCCGGGTACTGGGAGGGTGACAGGCGCGCCTTGCTGCAGCCTGACTCGTGAGCCCGCGAATCAGCTCTGGTCAGTCGGTCGATAGACCGCTATCCACGCAACCTTGAGGTGCCCGGCGACGGTGGGCGACGGTGCCGGGCCGTTGATTGTTTGAGCCTGCAGGACCCAGTGCATGGGTGTGCTCGGAATCAATGAGACGCTGGTCCCGATGATGCGGCCGTCGAGGATGAACCGGCACAGGGTGGGAGTCCACTCGATCACCGCGGTATGCCACGACGAATAGGTCGTGTTCGTGCGATACAGGTCCTGGGAGGCGAGCGAAGTGCCGCCCATGAAATGCATGGCTGCACCG
Source organism: uncultured Conexibacteraceae bacterium (assembly GCA_963844665.1). Taxonomy (GTDB): domain Bacteria; phylum Actinomycetota; class Thermoleophilia; order Solirubrobacterales; family Solirubrobacteraceae; genus Palsa-465. Next base: position 426,612 of record CAWJPB010000001.1, on the reverse strand, counting down.
ATCGTCTGGTCCAGGTTCCCTTCAGGGAAGTCGATCTCGCCGTCACGTGGCCAGACCTCCGAGTCTGGCCACAGCAGGAACGCGGTCTTGTAGCCGGGAAGGCTGTTTGCCTTGAATCGGACCGCGTACGCACCGTAATGGAGTCCGTTGCCGTTTACCGCACCGGGGATCTTTGGCACCACAGCAGCAACCATGGGGACACCGTCAGCGGTGTGAAGGTAGTAATCCAGGACGCCGTTGTGAATGCTTACCACCTGCGATGGCATGTATTTCCCGTTGTGCCCATCATGCCAATTGTCTGGGTAGGCCCACAGCTTCGAGCGAACGGACGGCGGCAATCCAGCGCAGTTGGACTGAAGGATCGTGGCGCCGTCATAGCACCTCGAGAATCCACCGAGCGGCACTGGTTGTCCGAAACTGTAACGAAAGACCTGCTTCCAGCCCGGCACATTCCCTCGGGGGACGGGGACTCCCGATGGGCCAGCAGCCCGTGCTGCGTGGCCCGTGGTGTGTATGTGGCGTACTCCGATCCGCGTCAGTGGATCGCCGGAGGCTCCATGGCCCACCGGCGAGCCATCTGCGGCATTGTGGCCCGACGCGCCCAGACTGATCGCGAGGATCACGGCCAGAGCTACGCCAATCCCTGTCGAGACCGGGATGGACACAGCTCGACGAGCATGGACTGTTGATCGGAGCGACATCGAAGTGGCTCACCGTTACGCGAGCATCAAGAAGCTTAGCTCGGCCGTGGGCGGCTAAGGCAGCTTGTTTTATGTGGTGGGTGAGTAGGCGGCGATCCAGTCGATGTAGATGTGGTCGGTGACGTTGGCGGCTGGGATTACGCCGTCGAGTTCGGTTTCGGCTTGCAGCACCCAGGACATGGGGGTGTCCGGTATGTGGGCGGTTGATGTGCCGAGTACTTTGCCGTCGAGGATGAAGCTGCACCCGGTTGGTGCCCACTCGATCACGGCGGTGTGCCAGCTTGAGTAGGTCGCGTTGCTTGCGTAGGCGTCCTGCTGGCTTCCCAGGGTGGCGCCTTGGTAGTGCATGAATCCGCTGAAGGTTCCGTCGAGGTTGCCCTCGGGGAAGTCGATCTCGCCGTTCTCAGGCCAGGGACCTGAGTCGGGCCATAGCAGGAACGCGGTCTTGTAACCGGGGTTGGTGTCTGCCTTGAAGCGGATCGCGTATGCGCCGTACTGCAGGCCGGTTCCGTCGGGTGCGGTCGGGATCTTCGGTTGCACCGCGGCGACCATGTGCACGCCGTTGGAGGTGTGCATGTCGTAGTCGAGCATCCCGTCGTGGATGCTCAGCACCTGGGAGGGCTCGTAGGTGCCGTTGCCTGAGGTGTCCTTCCAGCCGTCTGGGTATGCGAACAGCTGGGAGCGAACCGATGCCGGAAGCCCTGAGCAGTTCTCCGTCATCAGGCTGACCTGGTTTGCCACACAGCCCGAGAAGCCGCCAACCGGAACGTCGGTCGTGAAGTCGTCGCTGAACACCTGATTCCAACCGGGAATGTTGCCCGTCGGCATCGCCGCGCCTGACGCATCGCTGCTCGGTGCCGTCGACGGCAACCCGATCGTCGTAAGCGCCGTCGGCGCCGGCACTGCCGGCGCGGCTGTGGTCGTCGTTGTGGTGGTGGTGGTGGGTGTCGTCGTCGTCGACGTCGTAGGGGTCGTTGTCGTGGGCGCTGGGGTGGTGGTCGTCGGCGTGGTAATCGTCGACGTGGTCGCCGTCGGCGCCGCTGCCGTGGTCGTGGTCGGTGTCGTGCTGGTAGCTGTGGGGGCAGTGGTGGTCGGCGCCGTGGTCGTGGTACCCGGAACAGACTTAGTGGGAGTTGAGTACTTGGAGGAAGTCGAGTTCTTCGTTGCGGTCTTCACCGGCCGGCTCGACTTTGCCGTGGTGACATGACGCGCCGAGCGCAGCTTGACCACTTTCTTGTGCTTCCTTCGTGCGTTGACCTTGTCGGCCTTGTGGTGGTGTGCCGCTTTACGGCGAGCGTCGCGCTTCTGGGAATGCTCGGGGCGAGCATTCGTATGTGCGTGGGACGACGCAGAGGACATGTGTGCTGCAGCCACTGCAGAGGACGCCGCGAGCAGGAAAAGACTCAGGCTCACGACAACTAGCGCAGGGCGAGACGAGAAGGTGTGGGGGGGCTTGTTCATAGCGTCGGGTGCATCGGTCCCGCCCGGCGCGACAGGTCAAGCCACCGATCCCAACTAGACGAATGGGCTAGCCGATCGTCCAGAAAGCGTCCAAATGCGGTGTTTGTGCCCAATTAGTCCCGGTATTTGGTCCGGCCTCGACGATTCGTCCAGTCGTGCTGATTTCTCCTCAACCAACGAAGCTGACGGCACGACACGTGGGCTATGCCCACCATTTCCCCAGCGCTGCGCGCGTTCCGCGTGCTGGCGCCCACTCTGGTTGTGCTTGGCGTTGCCCTGTTGAGTTCGTTCTCCGCCACGTCGGCCGAGGCTGCGACGCACACACCACGTGCGACCCACGCGAGAGCCCATGGACCGAAAAGCGGTAGGTCTCGACACCGTAGTGCGGATAAGAAGGAGACCGCCCACGGGCAGGCAAAGCGGCATCAAAAGCGGTCCAAGGCCGATAAGGCGAATAAGCGCCGCAGCGCAGCGCAGCGTCGCAAGGCCGAGGAACGACGCAAGGCGGAGCAGCGCCGCAAGGCCGCGCAGCGCCGCAAGGCCGAGGAACGACGCAAGGCCGAGAAGCGCCGCAAGGCCGCGCAGCGCCGCCAGGCCGGTAAGCCATCACACAAGAACTCGAGTCCTCAAAGTCCCACCGCCACGAAGATCGCATCGGCCGCCACAGCCGCGCCGGCAGTGCCGGCGCCGACGGCGCTTACGACGATCGGGTTGCCGTCGACGGCACCGAGCAGCGATGCGTCAGGCGCGGCGATGCCGACGGGCAACATTCCCGGTTGGAATCAGGTGTTCAGCGACGACTTCACGACCGACGTTCCGGTTGGCGGCTTCTCGGGCTGTGTGGCAAACCAGGTCAGCCTGATGACGGAGAACTGCTCAGGGCTTCCGGCATCGGTTCGCTCCCAGCTGTTCGCATACCCAGACGGCTGGAAGGACACCTCAGGCAACGGCACCTACGAGCCCTCCCAGGTGCTGAGCATCCACGACGGGATGCTCGACTACGACATGCACACCTCCAACGGCGTGCACATGGTCGCCGCGGTGCAACCGAAGATCCCGACCGCACCCGACGGAACCGGCCTGCAGTACGGCGCATACGCGATCCGCTTCAAGGCAGACACCAACCCCGGTTACAAGACCGCGTTCCTGCTATGGCCCGACTCAGGTCCCTGGCCTGAGAACGGCGAGATCGACTTCCCCGAGGGCAACCTCGACGGAACCTTCAGCGGATTCATGCACTACCAAGGCGCCACCCTGGGAAGCCAGCAGGACGCCTACGCAAGCAACGCGACCTACTCAAGCTGGCACACCGCCGTGATCGAGTGGGCACCAACCGGGTGCAGCTTCATCCTCGACGGCAAAGTACTCGGCACATCAACCGCCCACATACCGGACACCCCCATGTCCTGGGTGCTGCAAGCCGAAACCGAACTCGACGGCGTAATCCCAGCCGCCAACGTCACCGACCACATCTACATCGACTGGATCGCCGCCTACTCACCCACCACATAAAACAAGCGGGCCGGCGCTCCCTGGCAGTCGGCCCCCAAGCACATCAGCCGCCGCGTCTGGTGGTTCCGCTGAACGCAGTCCGCGGAACCACCGGGTGCGGCATTCCTAGTTCAAGCTCACCCGATGCTTCGCCCGCGCCTCCGCCACCTCTGGCGATGGCACGACGACCACTGGCACGTCCGCATGCTGCAGGATGTGAGTTGAGACGCTGCCCAGCATCAGTGACTTGAGTCCGCTATAGCCACGGCTACCGCACACGACCGCGTCTGCCTCGACAGCCGCCGCCTCGTTCAGGATCGCATCAGGAATGGTCGTGTCGACCACGGCGATCGCACCGACCGCCTCGAGTCCGGCGTCCGAGGCGAGTCGGGCGCCCTCGTCAGCGCGTTCGCGCGCGCGGTTCTCAGATTCCTTGTCGATGTCCTCGTAGTCAGCGACCATTCCCATTCCTCCTCCAACACGCGCCATCGTGTCGATGAACCGCTGCCAGACGGTGAGGACAGTTGCCGACTGACCCGGGAACAGCTTGGTGGCGCGCAGGAGCGCGGCCTTGGCGTCGTCTGAGCCGTCGTACGCAATCAGAATCACGGCTGCTCCTCAAATAGGTTCGGATATTTCCGACATGGAAGCTATCCGACCAGTGACTAGGTCGGCCAGTCGTTTACCCGCAGGCGCGTATTTCGCGTCTCTTAATGCGTCAGCCGGACGGGCGTTGCGGCACGCTCGACGTAGTCAGAGACGGCCGGTTGCTCTGAAGCCGGAAGCAGAGGCGCCGTGTTCGACTTCGAGGAGCCGCTGCGAAGCGCCGCCAACACCACAGCATCGAGCAGCAGGAAGCGGGGTGCATCAGCAGGGCCGCTCCTCAGAACTTTCATGAGCGCCTGAGCCACCTGGCTTGGCGAACTGGGGGTGGAGCGTTCGGCCCAGGTATCGCCAAAGCGGTCGTGCAGCCAACGCTGACCCCGACCGTATCGCTGGTATTGACTCCAGAGTGCCTTCACGGATTGCCGGTGCTGGTGCTCTACGACCGCAGCGGGCTCGTATTCGAGCTTGATGCCCGCCAGTTGAGCGCGCCAGCAGAAGTCGGCGTCTCCCCCCGATGTGATGCCTTCGGCAAAGCCACCGAGGGCGCGCCATACGCGAGCACGCATCAGCAGGTTGGCGGTCTGTCCGTAGCCGATTGGCTTCAGCTTGAGCGTGTGGCGTTGATCGAGGTGCTCCCGTGCACAGGCGTATCGCTCAACGACAGTTGAACCAGGTGCGCCAACTATTCCGCCCGCGACGATGCCGACCTCATCCGAGCGTTCGCCGATGGGAAAGTAGAGGTCGAGGATCTCCGGGTTGGGCGAACAGTCGGCATCGATGAAGAGGAGCCAATCACTCTCGCTCGCCGCCACCCCGACGTTGCGCGCCGAGTACGAGCTGGCCTCGGCGGATGCGACGCAGATCTGAAGCCACTCAGGGTGATGAACCAACGGAGGCGGCGGGTCCGCCGAGTTCCATACCAGGATGATCTGGTCGCAGGGATTGTGCCTCACGCGGGCCAATCTGCTGACCGTCTCCGCGAGTTCGGTCTCGGTCCCGCGGAACGGCACGATCATCGAGACGCTCGGACGTGACATCCGGCCTACCGTACAACGCAAGTTCACGCGCCGGTAAAGAGTCCATCGTGCGCCTGTGCCAGTTTGCGGGGCCAGGCGAAGGGCGGCGCTGCGAGACGCCGGTGACTTGAAACCCGTCCGAGCCGGCGAGCCCTCAGACCGGGCCTCGTGACTAACATCCCTGATTATGAAGCTTCGACACGCGCTCGCCGCGGCGTTCTTGACGGTGGCAGTCGGTGGCGTGGCGGCTGCAGCGGGTAACGCCGATCCCTCCGTGCCCACATCGACAACCTTGACCTCCTCGCCGACGATCCCGGGCCTCAAGCTGGTTCAGGTCGGGTCGTTCACGCAGCCAGACGACGTGGTCGGAGCGCCCGCGGACGAGAGCAGGCTGTTCGTCGTCCAACGCGGGGGGCAGATAGCCCTGGTGCTAAACGGTCATGTGCAAGCGCGCCCGTTTCTCGATCTGAGCAAACAGGTCAACACCCGCTACTGGGAGCAGGGCCTTCTCGGGCTCGCGTTTCCGTCGCACTACGCGACCAGCGGGTTGTTCTACGTCTCCTACGTGCTGCCCAACGACGACATTCGCATCGCTCAGTTCCAGCGCTCGAAGACGAACCCCAACGTCGCCAACCCAGCCAGCGCAAAAACGGTGCTGACCATTCGTCACCGTGCGACGTACGACAACGACAACGGTGGCGAGATCATGTTCGGCCCGGACGGCGACCTTTACATCTCCGCCGGCGATGGTGACGGCGACGACGATCCGCTCGGCAACGGTCAGAAGACAGACATGCTCCTGGGCAAGATCCTGCGCATCAGTCCAAAGGCGACAGGCGGATACACGGTCCCGCGGAGCAACCCGTTTGTCGGCCAGGCCGGAAAGCGTCCCCAAATCTGGGCATACGGTCTGCGCAATCCCTGGCGTTTCTCCTTCGACCGCAAGACCGGGGCATTGATCATCGGTGATGTCGGCGACTCGCGCGAGGAGGAGATCGATTACGCGCCCAAGGGCGGAGCCGGCGCCAACTATGGCTGGCCGATCTGGGAAGGTGACCTGCGGAACCGATCTGGCACCGCAAAGCACGCTGTCTTCCCGGTTCTTGAGCTCTCGCACTCCGACAACTACTGCGCGGTCATCGGCGGCTACGTGATGCGCGATCCGAAGGTCCCGGCTCTCGCCGGCGAATACCTGTTCAGCGACCTGTGCAACAGCCCGATCATGGCCGTCAAACTCAGCCCAGGGCACGCCACTGGTTTGAAGCCGACGGGCCTCGACGTCGACAATGCGACAGCCTTCGGACAGGATTCGGCCGGCCACATCTACGTTGCGTCGCTCGAAGGCCCGGTGTACGAGATAGAGCAGAGCGGTAGCTGAGCTCCCGCCGCTCGACGCTGCCTCGCAAGTCGTCAGGTGCGAGCACGGCTGAGGCAAGGTCTCCAGCCGGTCAGCTGAATCCGACAGATCGATCCGATAGCTGAATCTGACAAATCGATCCGACCAGAGCCGATTTGCTCGTATCTGCACGAAAAACGTGCGTTTTCGAGCAGATCGGCGCCCCATTGGGCAATTCGTCAGATTCAGCGGATCGGCGCCCGAATCTGGATCTGCGGCCCTTGAGCAACCGGGGGGGGCGAAAGCACGCGACGCGACCTGGTCGCCCAGCCGTCGGTTCAGATAGTGCTCGCCCGGCCACAGCTGCGCAATCTCGCTGAGACGACCGCTCGGGCACCGAGAATCACCCCGCCGATGCGGACAATTTCGGACTCGGGAGGGTGCTTGATCCCCGCAAGCAACGGCCCGCCCTAGCGCCAACACTCCGCAATACTCCCCAATATGCCCTCAGGCCGGGACATCAGGCAACTGCCGTTCGACTCGCTCTACCGGCACGGTTACGTGCGCGTCGCAGCAGCGGTGCCGCGCGTCCGAATCGGAGATCCGATGTTCAACGCTGAGCGCACGATCGCGCTGATCGAACAGGCCGATCGGCAACAGTCGGCGCTGGCGGTATTCCCAGAGCTCGGGATCGCCGCCTACACCAGCGAGGATCTGTTTCGTCAGGACGCGTTGCTTGACGCGACCCTGGACGCGATCGAGCGAGTCCGCATCGCGACGGCGGAGCTCGCTCCGCTGACGATCGTCGGCGCGCCGCTGCGCGCCGAGCAGGGGCTGTTCAACGCCGCTGTCGTGATCCATCGCGGTCGGGTTCTGGGTGCGGTTCCCAAGAGCTATCTGCCTGAGTACCGCGAGTTCTACGAGAAGCGCCAGTTCCGAGCGGCCCGCGACCTGGCGGGGCAGGATGTCGAGATCAACGGCAGCAAGGTGCCGTTCGGGGCCGATCTTCTGTTCACCGCCGCAGATGTCCCCAACCTCACGATCCACGCCGAGATCTGTGAGGACGTCTGGGCGGCGATCCCGCCCAGCACCTACGGCGCGCTCGCCGGCGCGACCGTCCTTGCGAACCTCTCGGCCAGCAACATTCTCGTCGGCAAGGCCGATTACCGCCGCACGCTGTGCGCGGGCCATTCAGCTCGTACGCTCAGCGCCTACATCTATACCGCGGCGGGTCCTGGGGAGTCGACCACCGACCTTGCCTGGGACGGCCAGGCGCTGATCTACGAAAACGGTGATCGCCTGGCCGAGTCCGAGCGATACCCGCTCGAGGACGGCCTGATCCTCGCCGACATCGACCTCGACCGACTCGTCGCCGACCGCACCGAAACCAGCTCCTGGGGCGACTCGATCCATGATCACCGCGAGCGTCTGGGGCAGATGCGCCGGGTCGGCTTGAGCCTCCTGACAGCCTCGGCGTCGGTCACGCGCGATGCTCCTCTGAAGCGCACGATCGAGCGTTTCCCCTATGTCCCGGCCGACCGTCGCTCCCGCAACGAGCGCTGCGATGAGGTCTACCGGATTCAGGTGGCCGGGCTTCAGACCCGCATGGAGGCGACCGGCATCGAGAAGCTTGTGATCGGCATCTCCGGCGGCTTGGATTCGACCCACGCACTGATCGTTGCCGCGCGCGCGCTCGACCGTCTGAAGCTTCCGCGTACGAACGTGCTGGCCTACACGATGCCCGGCTTCGGCACCAGCGAACGCACGCTGCAGAGCGCTCGTGAGCTGATGGCCGCGCTGGGCGTCAGCGCCAACGAGCTTGACATCCGTTCGGCATCGCAGCACATGCTGGAGTCGATCGGGCATCCGGCCGCGACGGGCGAGCCGGTCTATGACATCACCTATGAGAACGTTCAGGCCGGCGAACGCACGTCTCATCTTTTCCGGCTCGCGAACTTCCAGGGAGCGCTGGTGCTCGGCACCGGCGATCTCAGCGAGCTGGCGCTCGGCTGGAGCACCTATGGCGTCGGGGACCAGATGTCCCATTACAACGTCAACGCCTCCGTGCCCAAGACGCTGATCCAGTTCATGCTGCGCTGGGCGGTCGACACCGATCAGTTCGGCGAACAGGCAGGCCGCATCCTGACCGCGATCGTCGACACCGAGATCTCGCCTGAACTGATCCCTGCCACTGGAGACTCTCCGCAGCAGCGCAGCGAGCAGACCGTTGGGCCATACGAACTGCAGGACTTCTTCCTGTACCACGTGCTGCGTTTCGGCAATCGGCCGAGCAAGGTCGCCTGGCTGGCGCATCAGGCGTGGGGTAACCGCGAGCGAGGTGTCTGGCCGGACCTGATTCCGACCGAGCGCCGTAACCAGTACAGCCTGGAGGAGATCGAGAGGTGGCTCCGGGTGTTCCTGCAGCGCTTCTTCCAGACCAGCCAGTTCAAGCGTTCGGCGCTGCCGAATTCACCCAAGGTCGGCTCCGGTGGTTCACTCTCGCCGCGTGGAGACTGGCGCGCGCCGAGTGACGGCAACGCCACGACCTGGCTGGATGAGCTGAAAAGGGGGCTTTCCGATGAGTGACGAGGTCGTCAGCGCGGCCGCCGAGAAGATGCGCGAAGCGGGCCAGAGCGAAGCCGCGATCCGTGCCTTCGGCTCCGCGATCGAGCGCGTCCGCAGCGGCGCGGCGACGCTGATCCCGAGCTCTGAGCTCGAGCCCGCAGTCGACGTGCCCGAGCTCGCGCGGTTGCCCGAGGCCGAGCCGGGGCCGGTGCTCGAGCACCTCGCCGTGCTGAAGCTCAACGGCGGCCTGGCGACCTCCATGGGCCTGCAGCAGCCCAAGTCGCTGCTCGAGGCTCGCGAGGGCCGCACGTTCCTGCAGATCATCGCCGGCCAGATACTCGCGCTGCGCCACCGCCACGGCGTGCGCCTGCCGCTGATCCTGATGAACAGCGAGGCCACCCGCGAGCCGACGCTGGCGGCGCTCGCTGAGTTTCCGGAGCTCGAGACCGCGGGCCTACCTGCTGACTTCCTACAGAGCATGGTGCCGAAGCTGGATGCTGGGACCATGCTGCCGGCCCGCTGGCCGGCAGCACCGGAGCTGGAATGGTGTCCACCCGGGCACGGTGACGTGTACGCCGCGCTCGTCGGCTCGGGGATGCTCGATGCCCTGCTTGAGCAGGGTTTCCGCCACGTGATGATCTCCAACTCGGACAACCTGGCGGCGGTCGTCGATCCGCGCATCGTCGGCCATCTCGAGCGCGAGCGGATCCCGTTCCTGATGGAGGTCGTCGTGGGGACGGCCGCCGACCGTAAGGGCGGGCACATCGCCCGGCGTCTCAGCGACGGCCAGCTGATCCTGCGCGAGACCGCACAGACGCCGCCGGAGGACGCCGACTCCTTCCGCGATTACGGTCGCTGGCGCTACTACAACACCAACTCGCTGTGGATCGACCTGAGCGCGCTCAGGGATCGGTTTGTCAACGATGGCTCGCTGGAGCTGCCGGTGATCGTCAACCAGAAGACCGTCGATCCCCGCGATCCCGACTCGCCCCCTGTGGTCCAGTTGGAGAGTGCGATGGGGGCTGCGATCGGCAGCTTCCCTGGCGCGCGTCTGCTGCAGGTGGCACGGACGCGGTTCGTGCCGGTCAAGACCACCGACGATCTGCTGTTGCTGCGCTCCGACGTGTTCAAGCTCTACGGTGATTTCCGAGTCGAGCTCGCAGACGGTCTCGACGGAGAGCAGCCGCTGGTCGCGCTCGACAAGCGCTATTACGGAATGATCGACGGCTTCGACCAGCGGTTCCCTGCAGGACCGCCCTCATTGCGGGAAGCACAGCGGCTGGAGGTCGTCGGCGATGTGAGCTTCGGCTCCGGAGTGGTCATTCGCGGGGCGGTCAAGCTCGAGGCGCCGCCGACCGGGATGCACATCGCTGACGGCTCCGTAGTGGGCGGCGAGTGAGCGTGCCGGGCGTCGAGGTCGAGCGCAAGTGGCTCGTGCCGACGGCTCCGCCAGACGCGCTAACGGTGCCGGCACAGCCGATCGAGCAGGGCTATCTGACGATCGGACCCGACGGAGCCGAGACCCGTGTGCGCAGACGCGAGGGACGCTGCACGCTGACGGTGAAGTCGGGTCGCGGGCTTGTTCGCAACGAGCATGAGATCGAGCTGAGCGAGGATCAGTTCGAGGCTCTGTGGCCGGCGACCGAGGGGCAGCGGGTCCAGAAGCAGCGGCGCGGGCTGCGAGCCGATGACGGTCATCTGATCGAGCTCGACGTCTACGAGGGCGCGCTCAGCGGCCTGATCGTGGCCGAGGTCGAGTTCCAGGATCCCTGGGGCGCAGAGTCGTTCGTCGCGCCGTATTGGTTCGGCCCGGAGCTCACCGGCCAGGCGGCCTACAGCAATCAGCGTCTTGCGCTCGACGGCCGGCCCTCTCCCGGGTCGCCGTGAAGCTCGTTGCGTGACCTCACCTCGCGCGTCCACGCCGGAACCCGCTCGATCAGCGGTTCGGTAGAGCCGCGGCCTGCGGCCCTGCCGTCGCGAGCGATCACCGCCTTGGTGACGCCCTTCTTCTGGCTCCACTTGACGGACACCGGCGAGTAGCGGTCGAGCGCGTCCCACGTGGGGCCGTTGATCACGCCGGTGGCGGCGATTCTGTGCTTGGTCTGGAACGCCTTCACCGCCCTCTGCGTGCTGGCGCCGAAGACGCCGTCGATCGTGAGCTTGTACCCGGCGCTGTAGAGATGCTCCTGCGCCCAGATCACGAGGTCACCCTTGTTGCCGCGAAACACGCTGGCCGGCGTCCGCTGTGCGTAGGACACGAGCAGCGGCGCGCTCTTGGTGATGTCACTGAAGTAGGAGAGCGGGGCCGATTGCCAATCCCACCAGCTGACGCCGCTGGCGCCGTACTGCTTAGCGAGCGTGTTGAACTGCTCGATCGAGCTCGCCGAGAGCTTGCCCCACAGCTGGCCGAGCGGGAAGATCGGGCGGCGGTAGATCTCGTTGTATTCGTAGGTTTCGGCGAACACGGTCGCCACCGTCGTGCCGATGTCCGCCCAGTACATCTGTGGCAGGTTGAACTGAGCACCGTTCGGCCCCAGGAATACGGAGTACGGGAAGCTCAGGTGGTAGCCGACGTAGGGGAAACCGGCCAGCCCGACCGGGAAGCTCTTGCCGATCAGCTGGCGTAGACGGGCAATGTAGTTCTGCGCGGCCGCATACTTGCCCTGGTACTGGGACTCCGCATCGATGACGAGGCAGTTGGCCCCGTTCCTGACGGCACGCGCCCCGAGGTCGGCCTCCGCGACGGGTGAGGTCCCGTAGACGTACTGCCAGGCGCAGACCTTGATGCCGGCCTCGTGCAGCTCCGTGACCAGGGTCTTTGAGAATTGCGGCCAGTACCCCGTGCCGTCGCTGCTCTTGATGTAGACCGCCCCGATCCCGTACAGCTTCGCCTTGGCGATGATCTCGGCGACGTTGCCGTGGTTGCTCTCCGGCAACTCCCAGATCCACATCGCCCTGCCCTTGAATGGGTTGCTCTTCGGCACGGCGATCGTCGACGGCGGCGGTGCCACGGTCGTGCAGGCGGGCGTCACACTGACGGTGGTGGTGCCGGGTGTCGTCACCGTCGCGGTAGTCGGGATGGTGGTCGTCACCGGCGTGGTCGTCGTCGAGGTGGAGACCGTCGAGGACGTCGGGTCTGTCGTGCTCTCTACCTCGGTCTCCGTGCTCACGACGGTCTCTGTCGTCGGGACCGTCGTGGTCGTGGCAGGACCGGTGGTCGTGAGCGTGGTCCTGATCGAGCCGCTGCACGGTGTCGTGACGGTGATCGGCTTGCTCGTGCCGGCGGTTCCGCTCAGCCCCGTCCCACCATCGTTTCCGTCAGCGATGGCGATCGCGGCGGCCGGCCCCAGCACGGCGGCGATCAGCACTGCAACCGTAAACGCCGCGCCGCTCCGTGCACGTGGCGCTCTGGCCAGTGTCCGTCGCACTCGCGCTCGCAGCCTTGACGGCGCGTCTCTCACAGTTATTCGAAACCCGCGCATCTCCATCAAGTTGCGGCGAGGGGTGGATGGAACGTCCGGCCCTCAGCCTACCTTCGCCGCGCTGCCGCGGGTCCCTCTTGTGCGGGTCCGGCGTGTCCGCGGAAAGCTGGGGGCCCGGCGCAAGCGGCGCCAGGGCCCCACAGACAGCTACTTGATGAAGAGGATCTCCGAGTACTTGGGCAGCGGCCAGAGGTCGTCGGCCACGATCTTCTCGAGCGTGTCCGCAACCTCGCGAACGCCGTCCATCGCGGGAACCACCGTGTCGTGCATGTACTTCGCGTACGGGAGCACACCCTCGTCGTGCGGATGGTTCTGGTCGAGGTTGGCGCTCTCGAGCTCGCGGATCCCATCGATGAACGAGGAGATCAGCTCGCCGACCTCGTTCGCGAGCTCGGGCTCCTCGGAGCCGAGCAGCTCCGCCTTGTAACGGATCGCAGCCGGCAGCAGCATCGTACGCGCGATCGACGCAGCGGTCTCACCCTCGATGTTGAGCTTGGCGATGTACTGCTCGAGGAACACCTCGTAGCGCGCTTGCAGCTCGCGTTCGCTGAGCACTCCGTAGTTGGAGAACGCGGTCACCGTGTCGTCGCTGACCAAGTATGGCAGCGCGTCCGGCGTCGAGGGCAGGTTCAGAAGCCCGCGGCGCTCGGCCTCGGCGTGCCACTCCTCGGAGTAGTTGTCACCGCCGAACACGACCTGCTTGTTGGCGGCGTAGCTGCGCTGGATGATCGACCGCAACGCGTTCTCCAGTGAGCTGCCTCCCTGAAGCGCGTCCTCGAGCTCCTCGGAGAGGTAATCGACGGCCTCCGCGACGATCGTGTTCAGCACCGTGTTGGGCAGTCCCAGCGACATGCTCGAGCCGAGCGCGCGGAACTCGAACTTGTTGCCGGTGAATGCGAACGGGCTGGTGCGGTTGCGGTCACCGCCGTGCATCGGCAGCGGCGGCAGCACCGGTGTGCCCAGACCGAGGAACGACTCAGGCGTCGACTGACCCGCGGTACCGGCCTCGATCGCTTCGAACAGTCGCTCGAGCTCGCTGCCGAGGAAGATCGAGATGATCGCCGGCGGCGCCTCGTTGGCGCCCAGCCGGTGGTCCTGGCCGGGGGAGGCGATCGATGCGCGGAGCAGACCCTGATGCTTGTTGACCGCCTGGATCACTGCGGTGCAAAAGAACAGGAACTGCAGGTTCTCATGAGGGGTGTCGCCGGGGTCAAGCAGGTTCTCGCCCTCATCGGTTCCGATCGACCAGTTGTTGTGCTTGCCGGACCCGTTGACGCCCGCGAATGGCTTTTCGTGCAGCAGGCAGGTCAGCCCGTAGCGGCGCGCGACGTTCTGCAGCACCTGCATCGTCAGCTGCTGATGGTCGGAGCCGACGTTGGAGTTCTCAAAGATCGGTGCGACCTCATACTGCGCCGGTGCGACCTCGTTGTGGCGGGTCTTGATCGGGATCCCGAGCTTGGCCAGCTCCTGCTCGCACTCGAGCATGTAGGCCAGCACGCGCTCCGGGATCGAACCGAAGTAGTGGTCGTCGAGCTCGTGTCCCTTCGGCGGCTTGGCACCGAACAGGGTGCGACCGGTGGTCACCAGGTCGGGGCGCTCGAAGTAGTACTGCTCGTCGATCAGGAAGTACTCCTGCTCCGGTCCGACCGTGGTGAACACGCGGTCCACTTCCTTGCCGAACAGCGCCAGCGCGCGCACGGCCGACTTCGACATCGCATCCATGGACCGCAGCAGCGGGATCTTGTGATCGAGCGCCTCACCGGTCCACGACACGAACGCTGTCGGAATGCACAGCAGAGCGCCGTTGGGGTTCTCGAGGATGAACGCCGGGCTGGTCGGGTCCCAGGCCGTGTACCCGCGGGCCTCAAACGTGGCGCGGATCCCGCCCGTTGGGAAGCTCGAAGCGTCCGGCTCGGCCTGGATCAGCTCCTTGCCGGAGAACGAGGCGATCGCGGTGCCCTCGCCGGTGGGCGCGTAGAAGCTGTCGTGCTTCTCGGCGGTCAGACCGGTGAGCGGCTGGAACATGTGCGCGTAGTGGGTCGCGCCGTTCTCGAGCGCCCACTCCTTCATCGCCAACGCGACCGCGTCGGCCAGCGAGGTGTCGAGCGCCTGGCCCTTGGCGAGCGTCTGGGAGAGAGCCTTGAAGACGTCCTTCGGAAGACGTTGGCGCTGGACCGCGGCGCTGAATACGTTCTCACCGAAGATCTGGTTGTCGGCGACCGTCAGGTCGGGAGCGCCCATGCTGGCCCCATCCGGGGCCCACTGTGCGGCATACACGTTCTGCTGGCGAATTCGGGACATTCCTTGGTTGTTCCTTCCTGTTCGCGCCTCGGCGGCGGAGGCGTGGGCAAGCAGCCGCGCTTGGGGGCGCGACAAGGGCCAAGCTAGCTCACGCACAGTCGCAGGTCACTATCCAAATGTCCAAAACGCGTGGCGCCGGCGTGGTTTCGGACCTGGCCGTCGGTTGCTCGGGCGTCGCTCGGGCCGCGGGCTGGCCGCGGGCTGCGGGCTGCGGATGTGCCAATCGCGTCACATTCCTGGACGTGGCCTGGTTGGAGCGCCACAGTCGTGGTCGTGTCCGCGACCACGACCCCCACCGCGACCGCGACCGCGCCCCCGGCCGCGACCACGACCCCCACCGCGACCGAGACCGCACCCCCGGCCGCGACCGCGACCGCGACCGCACCCCCAACCACGACCCCCGCTCAGCAGGAGCCGTCATGCAAATCGGACAGCCCCGAGCCGATTGTCAGGAACGCTCCTGAAAATCGCCACTTATTCAGCCAATCGCGTTTGGCTGGGTCGATTGTCGGATTTGAGCCTGTTCGGGGCCGGGGCGACCTCGAGGTGATGCGTCTTGCGGAGTGCCAGCACGGGCATCTGCATCTGGCCCAGCTCAGGGCGGCCGGGATCAAACACACGGCTCGGGCGCACCGTGTCCGCACCGGCCAGCTGCACCGCGTCCTTCCGAGCGTGTACCTGGTTGGCCGCCCCCAGCGGATGGTTGCCGGCCGGGTGATGGCTGCGGCGCTGTACTTCCGCGGTGATGCGCTTGTGACAGGGCGTGCGGCGGCGCAGCTCTGGGGAATGCTGGACACCACTCAGCAACTGGAGCAGGACGACCCGATCGACGTCCTGCTCGTGGGGCGGCGGGCGACACCGCCGGCCGGCATCCGCGTCCGGCGGGCCGGGTCCGTGACTCGTCAGGACATCCGCTGGCGCGACGGCATTCCGGTGACTTCGCCGGCCCTGACCGCGCTTCAACTCGCAGCGGAGCTTGACGACTTTGAGCTCGAGGCGGCGCTCGTGGCTGGGATGAGAACGAACCAGCTTCGGGTCTCCCGGATCAGGGACGTGATCGAGCGGAACGCCCATGCGAAGGGCGTCGGCGCCCTCCGTGTCCTGATCGAGCGCTCGGAATCGCTCCACGACACGCGCTCGGTTTACGAGCGCAGGCTGCTCAAGCTGTTGCAAGCGGCCGAGCTGCCGCTGCCGGTCACCAACGTCTGGGTCGCAGGCAAGCTCGTCGACGCACTCTGGCCCGACCTCTCAAGCTCGTGATCGAGTTCGATGGTTGGGCCGTGCACGGCAGGCGCGGCCAATTCGAGACCGATCGCCTCCGCGATCAGGCCCTGACGGCATCAGGCCATCACATCATGCGCGTCACCGCGCGACAGATCGATCAGCAGCCCCTCCCGCTGACCGCGCGCGTTGCGGGCACGATCGCGACGCTCAGACTCCGGCAGTGAGCCAAACGCGCAGGCCGGTCGCCAAGCGGGCGACCGGCAACGCGACCTGGTTCAGACCCAGGCGAACTCGCGGGCGTCGCTCTGCTCAGCTTCGGCCGTGGGGCAGGAGCCACTCAGCTGCTCGGCGAGAAGACGCCGTTGGCGCTCGGTCAGGGCACCGATCGCCTTGATCTCGCTGACGCCGTTGCGCTCGAGGAACTTGCGGCAGCGGGTGCTGCCCCAGCGGCGCTGCGACATCAGCAGCTCGCCGACCGTCCACCGGCGCACGGCGTCCGGACACTCGAGGATCACCGCGGCCGCGGAGGTATCGCCGTCTGCGATCCTGCGTTTCAGCTCGGCGCGGGCGAGACGGATGGCGTTGGCGTGCTCCAGTGCGCGGAGGCGCTGGGGCTCTGGCGTCGGCATCTCTGGGGTTCCCGTCATCGAGCTTCATCTCCGTCGTGTGGCAGGCGTGTAGGTTGACCGGTGCCGATCGGAGGACGCAGACGCACGCCATCCAAGCGGATGCTTCTCAAACTGTGATGTCTCGTACGGCCAACAGCGTTTCCCGGCGCTCCCGCCTTCGACCCCTACGCTCCATCTAGTAGCGCGTCGTCGCTGTCGTATGGCCTCGTCGATCTAAGCTCACGCTAGCGCGCTCGCGCCCGTAACAGCAAGATCACAAATCCCGATCCGTTTGCTTAGAGCGTGTTTTTTCTGTTACCAGCACCGCCCGAAAATTGCCACCAAATTGGTGGACAATGTGGCGGACGCCTCAATCGGCCGAAGGGAGCGGGCCGTGTTCGGCCTCGAATGCCTGCTTCGCCTGGCCGAAGATCGCGATCGCCTCATCGAGCACGCTCGTGTCGTGCGTTGCCATCACGCTGGTGCGCAGCAGCGCCCCGGCCGGCGGTACCGCCGGGTGGATCGCCAGGTTGACGAAGACGCCCGCCTCGTACAGCGCCTTCCATAGGAAGACGGCCTTCCAGTCATCTCCGACGACGACCGGCACGACCGGCGTGACGATCTCGGTGCCGTCAGCCATATGGGCCGGGGGCAGCACCTTGAACCCCAGGTCGGCGAGGCCGCGTCGCAGGTAGGCAGCATTGGCGAGCACCTGGGCGAAAAGCTCACGACCCTCGTCGGAACGGCAGATTCTCACCGCGGCGAGCGTCGCACCGACCGCGGCCGGGACGCCAGATGCCGTGAAGATGAAAGGTCGTGCGGTGATCCGGAGGTATTCGATCACCTCGGCGGAGCCCGCGATCACCCCTCCGCATGAGGCGAGTGACTTCGAGAACGTCGCCATTCGCAGGTCGACCTGGTCCTCGACGCCGAACAGTTCGCAGGTGCCGGCGCCGCGAGCGCCGAGCACGCCAAAGGCGTGAGCCTCGTCGACCATCAGACGGGCCCCGTACTGCTTGCACAGGCGCACGACCTCGGGCAGCGGCGCCACGTCGCCCTCCATCGAATAGACGCCGTCGACCACCACCAGGATCCCGCCGCCATCGGTCTGCGCGGTCTGAAGCCGCTTCTCGAGCAGTTCCAGGCGGTTGTGGCGGAAGGCGCGCAGCTTGGCCTGCGACATCAGGCAGCCGTCGAGGATCGAGGCATGGTCGCCGGAGTCGGCGATCACGGTGTCCTGGGGGCCGAGGATCGTTCCCAGCGCGCCGAGGTTCGCCTGATGCCCGGTGGTGAACACGAGCGCGTCCTCGGTTCCCATCCACTCGGCGAGCTCGCGCTCAAGTTCGATGTGCAGGTCGATCGTGCCGTTTAGGAAGCGCGAACCGGTCAGCCCGGTGCCGTAGCGGTCGAGTGCGTCGCGTGCGCCCTGCTTGACGCGTTCGTCGCCGGTCAGCCCCAGGTAGTTGTTGGAGCCGAGCATGATCCGGCGCTTGCCCTCCATCTCGACTGCGGGCAGCGTCGGGCCCTCGAGCACGCGGAAGTAGGGGAGTGCGTCGATCTCACGCGCCGCTCGGAGCTGGTCGAGCCGCTCGAACTCGCGTGCCTTGGCAAAAACGTCAACGGGGGGCATGTGCGCGTTGGCATCGTAACGTTGACGGCGCCGGTGGCGCTGTCACCATGAGCACAGTGAACGAGGGCGAGCAGATCGAGGGCGACGACCTCTGCGAGGTCGAGGTGCTGGACGGCGTGGTCGTCGAAGACTTCGACGCGCCGTTTCCTGGGCCATTGCCCGAGGTCAACAGCGAGCGCCGCCTGCCGGCCCGGCGGCTTCCACTGAGCGTGGAGACCGCCGCCGCGCTCGCGACCGGCTTCGTGGCCGGTGCCGCGACTCTCGCGCTGCTGCGACACCACGCGGCGACTCGTGTGGATCATGCGGCGGGATCCCGTGGCGGCGGGTACGTCCAGAGCGGTCATGTACGCACCTTTGTCGTCCACGTGCGGCCACTGTCCTCGCAATCGCATTGAGCGTCGCGGGCGAATTCAGGGTTGGTGCCGGCGTTGATGCTGCGGCTGCGAGGCGCGTTGATGCTGCGGCTGCGCGGGGCGTCGAGGCAACGGCTGCGCGGCGCGTCGATGCTGAGCCTGCGCAGCGGGTCGAGGTCCGGGTCGAGGTGCGACCACCGTGGCCGTTTAGGCTGACGCGGAGAAGCGGCATGGACGGGCTCAGCCCGATTCGGGGCGGCGTCCTGCACCGGCTGCTACATGAGCGTGACCAGCCGGTGCATGTGCGCGTCGCGCAGCTCCGCTCCGGCAATGTCCTGATCGGGGCGCGAGCATCTGAGCTCGAGCTTTCTGAGCGCGCGATCGTGCGCATGCGTCGTGCACTCGGCGTCGACCTCGATCTGCGCGAGTTCCATGCCGAGTTCCGCGAGGATCCGCTGATCGGCGCGGCTGTTCGCGCGAGCCCTTCCGTGCGTCCCGCCGGCCGGCCGGAACCGTTTGAGGCGTTGGCCTGGGCGATCACAGAACAGTTGATCGAATACGAGCGCGCAGCCGCGATCCAGCGGCGGATGGTGGCGGCGTTGGGCCGCCGCGACGCGGCGAGCGGCCTGCGTGACTCTCCCAGCTCGCTCGCCTTCGCTGGGGCGGCACCTGCCCGTCTGGAGTCATTCGACCTGTCCGCGTCTCGCTCACTGTCGCTGGTCCGGGCCGCGCGCGAGGTGGCGTCCGGTCGGGTCGAGCTCTGCACCACCGACGCAGGATCGCAGGAAGCCGGCTGGCGTCGGCTGAGAGCGATTCCCGGTATCGGCAGCTGGACGATCGAGATCCTGGCGCTGATCGGCCAGGGGCGGCTTGATCAGGTCCCGGCAGGCGATCTGGGTCTGATCAAGTTCGTCGGACGGACGTTGTCGGGCGGAGATCCGTACGCGCGTGCGACCGAGCAGCAGGTGCGCGACTTCTTCGCGCGATTCGGCCGCTGGCAGGGGCTGGCGGCCAACTACGCGCTGCGGGCCGGCGGCCTCGGCGTGAACGCGATCACCGTCGCCTAGAACCGGGCCGGCGGCCTCGGCGTCAACGCGATCACCGGCGCCTCGAACGGGGAACTCCAGGCCGCGATCACGGTGACCGCGCCGCCCTCGCTCAGATGCCCTCCCCCTGGAGCAGCTCGTTGGTCGACGCGTCGGTGATCGCGTTGGGGTTGTTGATCAGGTGGTGCTGCATCATCCATGTGCCGAAGTAGTTCCACTCAGCCTCCCGCTGCCAACCCCAGATCTGTGCGCCGGGCGGGAAGAAGTGGGGCATCGCAGCTTCCAGGATCGAGAGCTGAAGCGCCTTCTGGGAAGCCAGCGCCGGCACCTCCTTGACCAGGTTCGCGATCGCACCGGTAGGGTTCGCCCGCGCGGCTCGGTACCCACGCGCCACCGCCTGAACAAAGCGGCGGGGCAGCCCGGCATGCTCGACGATCGTGCGCTTGCGCACCAGCAGCACCATCCCGTCGTAGGTGGGATGGCCGGGTTTGCTGAGCAGCTCGTGCAGCTGTGACGGCCACAGCGTCGAGTCCTGCTCGCTGTATGTGGTGGTCGTGGGCGCCGGGGTCGTCCCGGTACCGGTCGCGGTGGTGGACGTGTGCGTCGCTCTGCTGGCGGTCGTGGCCGTGGGCGTCGTTGTGGTGCTGGTCGCCGCGCCGGTCGTGACGGCATTGCCACCGGACGGACCCGGCCTGGGCACGGGCACGGTGATATCCGACAGCGGACCGTGGACCAGCGCCGCGACCCCGACGACCGGTTGCAGCGCGTTGCGATGCAGGAAGATCGTTGGCTCTGAGGAGACCCCGATCAGCGCGTGGCCGTAGTGGACCATGTCGACCGAGTTCTGGCCCGCCTTGGGAACGACGATGTGAAGGTCGATGTTGGTCTGCCTGAAGTAGCCGAGCGTCTCGGCTTCGTAAATCCCGATGTAGAAGGCGTTGGGTGGGCCGGCGAGTACGAGGGTGACCTGGTTGGCGGTCACCGGGCTTGGATGGATCGTGTTCGTCACCTCGCCGCAGCCGCCGAGCCCAATGGCCGCCACCGCAGCGACGGTCGCCACTGCCGTTGCGGCAAGGGTGCGCGAACGGGAAGCTGGGAGGTGAGGTCTCATCGGGGCTGTGTCTCTCTTAGGTGTATCCACGGCAGCGCCCGCCGTTCAGCGAGCGTCAGAAGCGCGAACAGCAGGATCGCCAATGCTGAGAGTACGAACACGGTGGCAAACGCTTCGGCTGTCTCGAGGTTGGCAACGGTAACGGTCAGCAGATAGCCAAGACCCGAGTTCGACCCGGCCTCCTCCGCGAACACAACCCCGATCACCGAGAACACGGCTGCGAGTTTGGCGCCCGTGAACAGACCGGGCAGCGCGCTCGGCAGTTCCACGCGCCAGAACGTCTGGCGCCGCCCCGCGTCGAACGTGTGCATCAGCTTGATCAGATCGGGGTCCACGCTCTCGAGCCCTGTGAGCGTGGTCACCAGGATCGGGAAGAAGCAGACGAGCGCGATCACGACCAGCTTCGGCAGCAGCCCGAAACCAAGCCAGAGGATCAGCACCGGGATCAGGGTCACCACTGGAATCGCCTGGGAGGCGACCAGCAGCGGGTAGAGCGTGCGCCGCGCGAGCGCCGAGAAGTGCAGCCCGACCGCCACCAGCACGCCGGCGACCAAGGCCAGCAGGTTACCGAGGAGGATCTCAGCCGCCGTCGGCTTGAGGTTGTGCCACAGAGTTCCGCGATCGTCATACAGCGCCTGCAGCACGGCGTGGGGCGCCGGCAGAACCAGAGAGTTGACACCGCCGGCATCGACGTAGATCTCCCAGATACCCAGCAGAACGATGACCGCCAGCACCGGCAGCAGCCAACTCACGCGGATTCCCGCCGGCCGACGGCTCACAGCGCCACCCCCAGCGCCGCCAACGCCCGTGCCCGGATCGCGACCACGGCTGCGTCGGTGCGAGTCCGTGGCCGGGGGCCGTCGACTCTGATGTCGGCCACCACGTGTCCCGGCCGCGGTGATAGCACCACGACCCGGTCGCCGAGCATGACCGCCTCCTCGACGTCGTGCGTCACCAGCACAACCGTCCGCGGCTCAGCCTCCAGCATCTGCGCCAGCCAGCCCTGCATCTCAGCGCGTGTGATCGCGTCGAGTGCTGCGAACGGCTCGTCGAGCGCCAGTACCGGCTTGCCGGCCAACAGTGTGCGAAGGAACGCCACCCGCTGGCGCATGCCGCCCGACAGCTCATACGGCCGCGCATCTTCGAAGCCGCTCAGCCCGAAGCGCTCGAACCAGGGCGTCGCCTGCTCGCGCGCCAGCGGGCGCGCGACACCATGCACCCGCAGCGCCAGGCACGCGTTGTCGACCGCGGACAGCCAGGGCAGCAGCAGGTCGCGCTGTGGCATCAGCGCTGCCGGCGCGCTCTGCACGACGCCTGTGTCGGCTCGCTGCAGCCCGCAGATCAGCTCGAGCAGCGTGGTCTTGCCGCAGCCGCTGGGCCCTACCACAGCAACTATCTCCTCGCTCGTCACCTTCAACGACAGATCCTCCAACGCCGGCGTCGGCTCGCCGCCACGGCGGCCAGCGAATGTTCGGGAAACCCCGCGAAGCTCGATCAAGTCAGCGGGCCGCCCACTGCGTCCTCGCGTCGCCTGGTCTTGGTCCGCCCCGGTCGCACGTCAATCACGCGATAGAACCCTGACGAATTCCTCGAGCTGGTCCGTACGCCAGCACTCGAACGCCTCGCAGAACTGCTCGTAGACCGAGATCACGCTGTCTCCGTAGTTCCAGTAGAGCTTCGGCTCGGGGTTGAGCCAGAACGTGCGGCCCGCCCTGGCGGTGATCGCCGCGAACAGATCCTCGCGTGGGGGACGTCCGTTGGTGCGCGCGTCGCCGAGCACGATCACGGTCGCACGAGGGTGCAGTTCGTCCTCGATCTCGGCCAGGAACTCGCTCCAGACACGGCCATAGTCGGTGTATCCGGACACGTCGGCGACGCCGGCGTCGCGGGCGATCGCGGCTGCCGCCGCCCGGAAGTCACGCTCGCGGTGGAAGACCTCAGTGACCTCGGAGATGCGCTCGATGAAGACGAAGGAGCGCTGCTTGCGGAAGGCGTCGTGCAGCGCGTGCAGGACGCTGAGGAAGAAAGTGCTGGCGCTCGTCACTGAGGTCGACACGTCGCAGAGCACGAAGAGCTCCGGCCGCCGTGGACGCTTGGGCCGGTACTTGAGCTCCACCGGAACGCCGCCGGTTTGGAGCGAGGCCCGCATCGTCGCCCGCACGTCGACGTGCGCATGATGGTGGCGACCGCGCAGCTCGTGCCCCTGTGAGGCGAGCCTGCGGCGCAGCTGGGCAACAACCTTGTGCACCGCGGCCAGATCCTGGACCGGGCCGCCTGGGAGCGAACGATCGAGGTCGGTCAGCGGTCGCTTCGGTGGCAGGGCCTGCGTGCGCTCGATCTGGTCGCGCTCCAGCTCCCGCCTCAGCGCCTGCTCGAACTGACGCAGCTGCTCACGTGAGGTCCCGTCGCGCCGCGGGTCGTCCTCCGGCAGATCCGGCTGCGGTTCGGTACGCAGACCGAGCGCGCGTCGGATCCGCTGCACATCGACCCCCAGCACGCCCGAGCCCTGACCCCTTCCGAACGCTGCGATCGCCAGCCGGGCCAGGTCGCGCAGATCCGATTCGGAGCCGTCCTCCAGAGCCTGCGCGATCTGGCGACGCAGCTCGTCCAGGTCGACCTCATCACCACCGACTCGGGTCTGCGGCTCGGAGACCTCCAGCCGTACCGCCTGCATCTCCGTGGCGCGGAAGAAGAAACGGTCGAACACGAGATCGAAGACGCGCCGATCCTCCGGGGACTTGGCGATCGTCGTCGCGAGCGTCTCGCGGAACGCGTCTGCCGAGGACCACTCCACGAGCCTCAGCGCCTCGAAAGAGTCGAGCAGCTCTGAGGTGCCGACCGCGACGCCCTCAGCGCGAAGGTCCTCGGCGAACGCGACCAGTTGACCGTCGAAGTCGATTTGGTCGCCGGACATCGCGTTGCCCTCAGCCACCGCTGAAAGCGAGGCCCGCTAACCCGCCGGCGCGGGTTCGAGTTTGACGCCGACCCGCTCGGCGACGGTGTCGAGGTCGGTCCGATGCTTGACGATCACGCTCATCGTCTCGCGGAACGTGTCCTGGTCGATGTCGCTTGCGCCGAGCAGCAGTAGCGCCCGTGCCCAGTCGATCGACTCGGCGATGCTGGGAGGCTTCTTCAGGTCGAGCTCGCGGATCATCTGCACCACCTCGACCAGCTTGCGGGCGACCGTCTCGGACAGGTCGGGGGAGTGCATCCGCACGATCTCGAGCTCGTGCTCCAGGTCGGGGTAATCGAGCCACAGGTACAGGCAGCGGCGCTTCAGAGCCTCTGTCAGTTCGCGACTGTTGTTGGACGTCAGCAGCACGACCGGATGGGTGCGCGCCTCGATCCGCCCCAGCTCCGGGATCGTGATCTGGAAATCCGACAGCAGCTCGAGCAGCATCGCCTCGAACTCCTGGTCGGTCTTGTCGATCTCGTCGATCAGCAACACCACCGGCTCAGTCGAGGTGATCGCTGTCAGCAAGGGCCGCTCGAGCAGGAAATCGGCACCGAAGATGTCGTCCTGGACCTCATTCCAGCCGGTCTCACCGGACTCGGTCTGGATCCGCAGCAGTTGCTTGCGGTAGTTCCACTCGTACAGCGCCTTGGCCTCGTCCAGGCCCTCGTAGCACTGCAGGCGCACGAGCTCGCGGTCCAGGTACTTGGAGAGTGCCTTTGCCAGCTCGGTCTTGCCCACACCCGCCGGGCCCTCCACCAACACCGGCTTGCCGAGCTGCGTCGCCAGGTAAGCGACCAGGGCCGTCGAGGTGCCAGGTAGATACCCGACAGCGCGCAGGCCATCCGCGACATCCTGCACCGAGGTGGGGTTCGTCGCCATGCGGCAAATATAGGGAGACACGCGTCCGCGCCTGTCGCTCGCGGCCGCCGACTGCCGGACCGCTACAGGATCGGGATGTCCCGCACTTCGACCTCGCCGCCGCCGCCGCGCCGCTCGAGCCGCGCCACGCACCAGTCGATCACGGCCTGCAACACCTCAAGCAGCTGGCGGGCCGCCTCCGCCAGTCGCACGCGAAGCTCCGCCGGGATCAACGCCAACAGTTGTTCCAGCACCTGTGCAACCGCCTCGGGATCCACCTGTCCCGTCGCGGGCGGCACCTTCCATCCGCGCGGTGGGGTGCTGCCGTCCTGATCATTCGCCACGACTGAAAGTCACCTCCAGGTTTCCGTCGACGTAGGTCGCAGACTCAGGTGTATACGCCGCCAGCGTCGGCGGCAGCATGATCGTGCGCCGCTGACCGCCTGCTGTGACGACCAGCTCAAGCCCGACCTGCCGAAGCCCGATCTCCTCCTTCTTCGCGAACGGGATCGCCAATCGCAGCGTCGCGCCATGCTCGTCGCTCTCGATCGACTGGGTGATCGTGTCGTACAGGATCGCTGCGGGGTCGGTCTCGGTGCCGGGCGGGCGGGAATCGGATCCGGCACCGAACAGCATCTCACCCAGTCTTGCCAGCATCTCAGGGCCGATCACCTCATCGTCGAAGTACGGCACCTCCAGCACTGGCACGGGCTCGAACGCCGAGCGCACCAGCTCGAGCTGCTCGCCCTGCAGTCCGCGCCAGCGCGCGAAGTAATCGCCGACATCCTCCGGGAAGACCTTGTTGACGACCACGGCGTCAGTCAGGTAGCCGTAGAGGTTCAGATAGGTGAAGGTGCGCATGGCCTCTCCAATCACCATCCGATCGGGCGCCATCACCAGGCGGATCGTGCTGTGAGCCGTATCGCGCAGGATCTGGTCCATCGCGATCAGGTTGGCGGAGAGGCGCTGTATGTCATCGAACACGGCACCGGTCGGAAGCGGAATGTCAAGCACGGTCCGTGCCAGCGGTGCGGCTGCCGCGACGATCGCGCGCTCAAGCGGCACGACCTTGTCGAGCCACCAGCGAGCGGCCTCGGGGAACGACAGGAGTCGCAGCGTCTCGCCGGTCGGCGCGCAGTCGATGATGATCACGTCCCAACGACCCTCGCCGTGGTGCTGTCGCAGCCGCAGCAGCGAGAACAGCTCGTCGACGCCGGGCGGCACGGTCAGCTCCTCCGCGGAGATCCGATCGAGTCCGCGCTGCATCAGGAGTTGCCCGAACCATTCCTGGACGCCCGCCCAGTGGCGGCTGAGCTCGTGCTGGGCATCGATTTCGGCGGCGTCGAGGTTGTCAGCGACGCGAGTCGGCTCGGCACCGAGCTCAGCCTGCAGCGAATCGGACAGGCTGTGGGCCGGATCGGTCGAGAGGATCAGGGTGCGCAGGCCGCCCGCGGCGCAGCGCACAGCCGTCGCCGCGGCCACGGAGGTCTTGCCGACTCCGCCCTTGCCGGTGTAGAGGATCGTGCGCGGCGTCAAGACGCGAACGCTACTACCGATTCAGCAGCCACCGATAATGCCGGTGCCGCCCGTTGTGGTCGTGCCCGTGCAGGTCGGCGTGGTCGTGGTGTCGGTTGTCGACGGCGTGGTCACGGTCGTCGTGGTCGTCGGCGCTGTGCTGGTCTTTGTGGTGGTCGTCTTGGTGACGGTCGTCTTCGTCTCGGTCGGCGTGGTGGTTGTGACCGGCTTCGGGATCGGGACCGTGATCGTCGGCGCCGTGCCGGTCGTCGGCTGGGTCCCGTCTGAGGCCGGACACTTGCCGCCGCAGACCAGCAGGCTCGTGATCAGCTTCGCGTAGTGACCGACCGGGTCGGTGATCGACATCGCCAGGCTGTAGGTCCCCGCCTTGAGCTTGGGTGACGGCACCGAGTTCGCGCCCGCGTAGAAGCTCCTCTTCGTATAGACGAAGTCCTTGCCGTTGCCGCTGAGAGTGATTCCGACCGACGCATACTTCGTCGTCCTGAAGCTCAGATTGAACTTCTTGCCGGCGCTCGCGCTGGTCGTCTCGAGTGTCAGCTCCGGCTGGCTGAGCAGGTCGGTCTCGAACTGCTGATAGGTCTTGCAGTAGACCGAGATCCGAGTCTTCTGGCACAGCAGCTTGAGGAAGCCGGTGACAAGCGTGTGGTAGCTGAGGCTGTCTGCCTGGCCCGGCTGATAGAGCGACCAGCCGCCGATCACGAACGACCTCAGCTCCGACTGCGCCTGTGCGTTGCCGGTCCTGTACAGAGCGGTTGCAACCGGGTCAGACGATGCCTGTGCATAGTCATAGAGCCCCAGCACGCTCTGCAGGAAGGCGTTGATGATGTCGGTCCGCGGCGTGAACGAGTACTGAAGGTAACGGGTACCGAGCAGCGTCTTGACGGCGACGCCGGTAGGTGGCGCGGCCCTGAACAGCGGGAGTGCGTTGTGCGCATCCTTCAGGTACTTGCGATTGCCGGTTGCCAGATATGCGTCTGAGAGCGCTTCGAGGCCGGTGCCCTGCGCCATCGCGCTGACCCACGGCGGTCTGCCGCCCTCCCAATTGAAGTAGTACTCCCAGGCGAGCCCGCCGCCGCGCCTTACCGCCAACGGAACCATCTCGCTCATCAACGTCGACAGCTTTCCGTAATCCGCGGGGCCTGCCTCGTAGTAGCCGTCGCCCTCGCCGAACGTGTGCAGAACCTGAAGCTGGATGCCTGAGCCGGCGTAGTACTCCCAGACAAGCTCCGAGCCCTGAAACTGAACCGAGGCGCCGTTCTCCAGCGAGCCGCCGGATTTCCAGTACTTCACGTTGTTCTCCAGCGTCAACATCAGCACCGGCAACCGTGGGACGGTCACCTGGTGATCGGTCGCCATCTCCGTCAGCGTGTCGGTCACGCCGGTGAGCTGTGCCGTTCGCCACTTCGTGAGGTGCCTCTCCTCAGAGAGCGCCTGCGTCCAGACATTCAGGTCGCTCCGGTAGGCGGAGCTCGAAAGCGCGCCGGTGCCGCGGAGCTTCAGCAGCGCCTGCGCAAACGTGACGGTCTTGGGCTTTTTCGCCGTCTTGGTGGGGGCGGCTCTGGCAGTGCCGGCAACGCGCGCCAGCGGCGCCGGCTGTGCGGGCATGGCCGGATCGGCGGCCGCGCCGGTCAGGTACGGGTTGTTGGTGACGTGCGTGCGTCCGTCGTGGCCGAAGACGGTCACCATGTCCGCCGACGCTTGTCCGGCGGACATCCCCAAGACGGCTAGGACGCACGCCGCAAGCATCAGCGGCAGGCGTCTGCGCATCGCAACCGATATTAGGTTCGCGCCGCCGGCCCGCTGCATGCTTTCGTGCGCGGATGTGCGGAGAGCGATCTCGCGCGATCCTGTGAGCATGGCCACGCTCTGATAACCGCTGCGCAGACCACAGGTTGCGGTCGGCGTCAGCGAAGTCACACGTGTCCACTGCAGTGCATTAACAGACCAACAGACCCATGGTGAACTTGGCCGGCGAGAAAGACCGGGGAACGATGGCACTGAGGAGCGGCGGTTCGATCCTGCCGTACCGACCAGGCCTGGATGGTCTTCGAGCGCTCGCCGTTGCTGGTGTGTTTCTCTATCACGCGAACGTGAGCTGGATGCCGGGCGGCTTTCTTGGCGTCGATCTGTTCTTCGTCCTGAGCGGCTACCTGATCACGTCGCTTCTGCTTCACGAGCACTCGAAGCACGGATCGATCCGGGTTGGATCGTTCTGGGGCCGCCGGGCACGTCGGCTGTTCCCGGCCGTGGTCGTCGTGATTCTGTTCGCTCTGCTCGCCACGCTCACGATCGCGCGCGACGATCTCAGCCGCACCCGCGCGGACGCGCTGAGCGCGCTGGTCTACCTCACGAACTGGCACGAGATCATCGCCAGTCACTCGTACTTCAACCAGTTCGGCCGCCCGTCGCTGCTCCAGCATCTGTGGACCCTGGCGGTCGAGGAACAGTTCTATCTGCTCTGGCCTCTGATCCTGATCGCAGGGTTGCGCTGGTTGCCGCGCCGCGGGGTGATCGTGTTGACGGCAGCGATGGCTGCCGGTTCATGTCTGCTGATGGCGCTTCTCTACAACCCCAACGGCGACCCCTCGCGGGTCTATTACGGGACCGACACGCGCGCTTTCACGCTGCTGATCGGCGCGTTGCTCGCGCTCGTCTGGTCTGCTGACAGGCAGCCGTTACGGCGGGTCCGCGGGCACCGCGCGATCGTCGACGGGATCGGCCTCGTTGCGTTGCTCGGCGTCGTGGCGATGTTCGTGCGAGTCCGGGACTTCGATCCCTGGCTCTATCGGGGCGGCTTCCTGCTGATGGCCGTCGCCGGCGCCGTGCTCGTGGCCGCGGTCTCCTACCCGGGCACGATCCTGAGTCGAGCCCTGGGCTGGCGCCCGCTGGCGTGGATCGGCGTGCTCAGCTACGGCATCTACCTATGGCACTGGCCGATCATGCAGTTGACGCGACCAGGGATGGACGTCCCGCTGCACGGGGCGCCACTGATCCTGTTGCAGGCCGCGGCGACGCTGGCGGCGGCTGTCTTGTCGTTCCATTTCATAGAGATGCCCGTGCGATCTGGCCGAGCGCAGCAGCGGGCCAAGGGCTGGCTCGATCGCCATACGCCGCGCGAGCGGCTTGTCTGGGTGTCCGGCAGTGTGGCAACGGTCGCGTTCATGGTCGGGGTCGCGTTTGGGCTGCCCGCCCCGATAGACGCCGCCACGTTCCAATCCACGGCCACCGCGTCAGCACAGAGAAAGCTCCCTGCGGGTCCACCGGGCTCGGCGGTGAATCCGGTCGGCGTGACCGTCCAGCCGGTTGGCGCGAC
The DNA here is from genome assembly GCA_963844665.1 of uncultured Conexibacteraceae bacterium. Classification (GTDB taxonomy): domain Bacteria; phylum Actinomycetota; class Thermoleophilia; order Solirubrobacterales; family Solirubrobacteraceae; genus Palsa-465. The sequence goes on along the minus strand of CAWJPB010000001.1, from coordinate 397,018 downwards.
CATGCAGTCGGCGGGCTCGAACATACCTGGCACGCGTCGCGCGAGTGCCCGGGCTCCATACAGGCCCGGCGGGCTGCCGCCCGGCCGGATCCTCGCGGTCGGTGATTCGGTGATGCTCGGAAGCGCCCCGAATCTCGAGGCGCGACTCGGGCACCGGCTGACGGTTGACGCTGTGGTCGGCCGCCAGGCGGAGGACACGATCGACCGACTGGCTCAGTACCGAGCGGCGGGCCAGCTGCCGCAGACGGTGATCGTCCAGATCGGTGACAACGGCCCGGTCTGGTCAGCCGACATGCAGCACCTGCGCAGAGTTCTGCGGGGCGTTCCTCGTATCGTGCTCGTGAACGTGCGCCTTGCCCGCAGTTGGCAGGACGAGGTCAACCACGAGCTCGGCCAGTACGCCCGAACCTGGCCTCAGACCGTGATCGCCAACTGGTATGGGGATAGCACCCAGGCGATGCTCAGCGATGGTGTACATCCGTCGGTCGCGGCGCGCAGCGTCTACACGCGTGTGATCATCGAGGCGCTCAAGTTGGACACGCTCAAGCAATACAAGGCCACCGGCAAGTACTGACCCGGGGCGCGTCCCCCCCCGGCGCCGGGCAACTACTCCCGGCCGACCTCCTGGTCGTCCTCTTCCAGCTCGTCATCCGTGTCGTCGGGGCCGTCCTCAGTCATGGCGCCCGCGTGGTAATGGATCTGAAAGCGCTGTAGCAGCTCGTCGCGGCGATCCTCATCGACTGGCACATCGTCCGAGATGCGGACCCAGTCCGCGCCCTCGAACTCCTCCATGTTGAAGATCTCGCTGTCGAGCTCGGGCGAGTCGTCGACAACAATCAGGACTTCGGTCTGCGGGTTGAAGTAGGTGCCTGGGCGGTTGACGATGTCGTCGAACTCGAGGCGTTCTGAGTCTGCCATGGAGGGCAGCGTACCCGCTTTTGTGTTCGGCTCGCGCGACGGTTTGCCCGACTCGATGCGATACGCTCTGACAACCGTTGACTGACTAGTCAATCGGCCTAAATCTTCAAGGAGAACCTGCACCGTGATCGATTTCACGCCCACCGAAGAACAGCAGTCGATGCGCGAGATGGCGCACGAGTTCGCGGACAAGGAGATCCGTCCGGTCGCCTGGGACTACGACCGCGATGGCACCTGGCCTCAGGACATCGTCGAGAAGGCATGGGAGCTCGGCCTGATGAACGGTCATCTCCCAGAGCAGTACGGCGGCCCCGGTCTCAGTTACCTGGATGGCGCGATCATCGAGGAGGAGCTCTCCTGGGGTTGCTCGGGGATCGGCACGACTCTCACCTGCAACGGACTGGCATCGGCACCGCTCGGCCTGGCCGGGTCCGAGGAGCTCAAGAAGGAGTACTTCGGCCGCCTGGTCGAAGCGCCGCTGCTCGCCTCCTTCTGCCTGACCGAGCCCGACGCCGGCTCTGACGTCTCAGGGATGAAGACAACCGCCACCCGGAAGGGCGACAAGTGGGTCATCAACGGATCCAAATGCTTCATCACGAACGGCGAATACGCCAACTGGTACACGGTCTTCGCAAAGACCGACAAGGACGCCGGCCACCGCGGCATCTCCTGCTTCATCGTTCCGCGTGATGCGGGCGTCGTGGTCGACAAGCACGAGGACAAGATGGGGCAGCGCGCCTCGAATACCGCGACGATCACCTTCCCCGAGGTCGAGATCCCGCTCAACCATCTGGTCGGCGAGGAGAACCACGGCTTCAAGCTCTCGATGATGACGCTCGATCGCACCCGCCCCGGTGTGGCTGCGATGGCGACGGGGGTCGCCCGCGCCGCGTGGGAGATGGCGATGGACTACTCCAAGCAGCGTGTCCAGTTCGGCGTGCCGATCGCGATGCATCAGGGAATCCAGTTCATGCTCGCCGACATGGCGACCAAGGTGCATTTGAGCCGACTTGCCTACATGAACGCGGCGACACTGGTCGACCAGGGCAAGCGCAACACGCTCGAATCCTCGCACGCCAAACGCTTCGCGGCCGACTCCGCGATGGAGGTTGCGACCGACGCGGTGCAGGTCTTCGGTGGCTATGGCTTCATCAGGGAGTACAAGGTCGAGAAGCTGATGCGCGACGCCAAGCTCCTGCAGCTGTACGAGGGCACAGCTCAGATCCAGCGGCTCGTGATCGCGCGCGAGACACTGCTGCCCCGCCAGTAACAGCGCTTTTATGGGGCCGGCCCTGCGGGGGCCGGCCTTTGTTTATGCGCTCATCTGAAAGTGGCCGTCGGCGTATATCACGCGCTCAGAGCCGTCACGCATGACCGCGGTGACCATGCGGTTGCTGGTCGAGACGATGTCCGTGTGGACCGCGGCCCTGACGTTGAAGCCGAGCGCCTCCCACTCCTCCTCAGTGACCGCGGTTGCGTCACCGTCATAGGCATCGGTCAGCGACATGCCGACAGCCAGATGCGTGTTGCCGTACGGCCCGCCCATGTTCTCGTCATACAGCGTGTTGGCCATGAAGCGGTCGATCCGCGAAACGCTCGCGTCGGTCAGTGAGAACTCACCTACCCTGTTGCCGCCCGGCGCCGCGACGATCTGCTCGAGCAGCCCCTGGTTTTCATCGGCGCTCACGCTGGTCACGAGCCCGTCGGTGAACTCGAGCCGCGCGTTCCTGATCAGAGTGCCGTGGCTGTAGAGCGGCTCGCTGAAGCTGATGTGGCCGTTGGTTCCCCGCCAGTCGGGAGAAGTGAAGACCTCGAAGCTCGGGACGTTACGCCCGGATCCGCCCACCCAGCGGCGGTGCTGCCCGAGTGTCAGCCAGAGGTCGGTGTCCGCAGCTTCGACGTGCAGGCGGTCGGTCGGCAGCGCGGTCAGCCAGTCGCGGTAACGGTGGATCGCTTCGAGCGTCTCGCGCCAACGCGCGATTGGGTCCGGATCGTCTAGGAAGCACGCCTTGATGATCTGCTCCCAGTATTGCTCGACCGACAATCCGGCTTCGGCGGCCATCGCCTCCGTTCCCCACATACCGATCGTCCAGTGCAGCAGCCCCGCCGCTTCCTTCTCCTGTCGCCATTCGATCACCGGCATGAACGCCGCCTGGCGCCGGAGCATCTTCTGCGGATCGGCTGTCTTCATAGCCTGCGGGTAGTTGGTGCCGTCGATGTGGACGCTGTGGTCGATCTCGTCAAGTAGTCCCCGGCGATACTTCGCCGGGAAATGGTCAAGCTGCGCGTCAGTCGCGAGCTCATAAAAGTCGCGCTCGAGGTTGAAACGCTCGTCCTGGGTCGGCTCCATGTTGAGGATCACGTTGCCGCCGGATCGCCACACGGCCCTGCATACCTCGGCGAAGAGAGGCTTCGTCTCCTCGGCGCCGACCACGCGAACGGTGTCGCCCGGCTTGATCCCTGCACCGTCGCCGAGCGCGAAGTCCACCAGCAGCCGCGCATAGCGTTCGATGATCTCTGGGCTTGGCTCGTAGCTCACCCCAACAAGCTAAGCACGGTCGTGGCCAGAGAGGCTATTGGCCGGAGTTGCGGTTCAGCGGCCGCCGAGTTGGAACTGGCCGTCGGCGTAGATGACCTGTTCTGGGCCGTCACGCAGCAGCGCGGTGACGGTTCGGTCGGTGGTGGAGACGATGTCCGTGTGGATCACAGAACGGTTGAAGCCGAGTCGATCCCAGTCGCCGTCATCCAGCGCGGCAGGGTCGCCGTCGTAGGTGTCCTGGTAGGCGTTGCCGATCGCGACGTGGGTGTTGCCGTAGGGCCCGCCCATGTTCTCGTCATACAGCGTGTCTGCCATGAAGCGGTCGATCCGCGACAGGCGTGCGTCCGTCAGCGAGAATTCGCCCACGCGATCGGCGTTCTCGGTGGAGAGCATCTCGTGCAGCAGCGGCTCGTTCTCGGCGGCGATCGCGCGCACCACCCGCCCCCCGCGAAACTCGAGCTCGACCCCTCGAATCAGCGAGCCGAACGTGTAGACCGGCTCACTGAAGCGGATCCAACCCTCGGTCCCGCGCCAGTCAGGCGACGTGTAGATCTCGAAGCTCGGCACGTTGACGCCAAGCCCGTCGTTCCACCTGCGATTCTCACCCAGCGTCACCCACAGGTCCGCGTCAGGCCCTTCCACGTGCAGCCGCTCGATCGGCAGTTCGTTGAGCTGATCGCGATGCAGGCGGATCTGCTCACGCACCTCGTGCCAGCGGGCGACCGGATCCTCAAGGTCAAGAAAGCATGCCTTGATGATCTGCTCCCAGTACTCCTCGATCGTGAGCCCGGCCTCTGCCGCCATCCCGGGAGTCCCGTAGGTGGTGACGGTCCAACTGAACTCGCCGCGATTCTCCTTCTCCTGCTCCCAGTCCTGAACTCGCTTGCGGGACTGCTGATGGCGCATCTGCTTGGCTGCGTCGATGCCTGAGAGCGAACGCGGGTCAGCGCTCGAGTAGAGCACCAGATCATGATCGACCTGGTCGATCGCGCCGCGCAGGTATGTCTCCGGGGCGAAGTCCAGCTGAGCGTCGTCCGCGAGTTCATAGAACGCCCGCGTCACGTCTCCGAACTCATCCTCGGACGGCCTGTACCAATGGATCACGTGGCCGCCCTGCCGCCACACCGCCTTGCATGACTCGACGTAGAGCGGTTTGCAGGCATCGGTGCCGGATACGCGGACGACGTCACCGCGCTTGATGCCGTTGCCCTGCCCCAGTCCAAACTCCACGAGCAGCCGGGCGTAACGCTCGAGCACCACCCGATCTGGCACGTACATCGCCGGGAGGATACGGATTGCTCAGACGGACCGAGTGCGCGGCGCCAGTTCCGAGGTCTTCGGCGGCGGCGACGGCTTGGAAGCGGGCTTATCGATGGTCGCCTTCAGGCCGAAGACGACCACTGCCACACAGAATGCTGCACAGATGCCGGCCAGGGCATAGCCACCGATCCGACCACCCGTTGATCCATCGCTGCTCTCGCCCCGCGCGCGAGAGAGCCCCAGCAGCAGCAGCGCGAACGCGATCGCGGCGCCAGAGCCGCAGATCAGCGACACGAGCAGGATCCTCCAGAGCGCGGCGCCGTTGATCAGATTCGTGCCAAAAACGAGCATCGCTGTCAGCTTCCTATAGCCGCAACAGGGGCGACCGTTGCGGGGTCGCCCGTACGATCAAGGTCGTTCGCTGTGACCTTGTTGTAGCGCTGGGCTTGCCGGTACAGAAGGGCCGCGGCGATCGCGGTCGCGATCGCGATCACGAAGCCGCCCAGGCTCGGCGAGTTGAACAGATCGGAGATCTCCCACGCCAGCGCGCCGATCGCGCCGGCTGCGGGAATCGTGAAGATCCATGCGGTTGCCATCTGTCCCGCCACGCCCCAGTGAACGCTGGCGAGCTTCTTCCCGAGGCCCGAACCCATCACGCCGCCGGACACGACCTGCGTCGTCGACAGCGGGTACCCGTAGTAGGAGGAGGAGAGGATTACCGCAGCGCCGGCGGCCTCAGCCGCAAAACCCTGTGGCGACTCAAGTTCAGTCAGCCGGTTACCCATCGTGTTGATGATCCGCCAGCCCCCGACAAACGTTCCGCATGAGATCGCGAGCGCGCAGATGAGTTTGACCCAGAACGGCACATAGAAGTGGTTGGGGTCGATGTTCCCGTGTGCGATCAGAGCGAGCGTGATCACGCCCATCGTCTTCTGGGCGTCATTGGTGCCGTGTGCCAGCGACACGAGGGCCGCCGAGCCGATTTGGCCGACTCTGTAGCCGCGTCTCGCTTCATCCGCGGCCATTCGTTTCAGGAGCTTGTACGCGCCGAACGTCCCGGCCATCGCTACCAACCCGGCGATTATCGGCGACAGCACGCCCGGCGCAACCACCAGCTGCATGATCCCCTGAAAGTTCACCGCCTTGTGGCCGGCCGCCGCCAAGGTTGCGCCGATGACGCCGCCGATCAGCGCATGGCTTGAGCTTGACGGCATCGACAGGAACCAGGTGATCAGATTCCAGATGATGGCGCCAAGCAGTGCCGCCAGCACGATCTCGAGCCCGTCGTTGCCGGAGATCACGTTGGGGTTGATGATGCCTTTGGCGATCGTTGCCGCGACCTTGATCGATACGAACGCGCCGACCAGATTCATGCAACCAGACATCAGTACGGCAACGCGGGGCTTCAGGGCCCCGGTCGCGATCGACGTGGCAACGGCGTTGGCCGTGTCGTGGAAGCCGTTCGTGAAATCGAAGCAGACCGCCACGACGATCACGAGGATGAGGATGGCTTCAGAACCCACCGAAGCCATGCTTCCCCTCTTGAGGGGGTAGGTCGTGACAAAGTTGTGAACCTTGGGCCCAGCGGGCCCGAGGTTCACAACTTGGCCTCACCCGGGCTTCACCCGAACAACTACTCGGAGGCGCTGAACTCCCAGATCGCGACGGCCAGCAGCCCCAGACCGATCACCAGGACGATCGCAGCCTCGAACAGCGCCGGCAGGTGCCAGCCGAACCAGGTCATGCCGGGGTTCAGAGCTTTGGCTGCAGCCGGTGTGATGTCGAGTTTGCTGAAGACCAGCTTGCGCATCGGGTCGACCGCGTAGGCCACCGGGTCGAGCCGGTTCAGGATCGCCAGCCAGGTCGGGAGGCCGGCGACCGGGAACAGTGCGCCTGAGATGAAGAACATCGGCATCACGATCATCTGCATGACACCCATGAATGACTGCATCTGCTTGATCCGGATCGCGACCGCCAAGCCGAAGGCGGTGATCGCGAACGCGAGCAGCAGCTGCAGCGCCAGCACGCCGAGGATCAGGCCGAGGCTGTAAGGCACATCCACGAGACCAGCGATTGCCAGCACGATCACGCCCTGCATGGCCGCCACGGTCGCGCCGCCGAAGCACTTGCCGATCACGATCGAACTGCGCTTTACCGGTGCGACCATCATCTCTCGCAGGAAGCCGAACTCGCGGTCCCAGACGATCGACGCCGCCGAGAACATTGCCGTGAACATCACGGTCATGCAGAGGATGCCGGGGTAGATGAAGGTCTTCAGGTTGACGCCGTCTGTTCCCGCGCTGGCGAGCCCCTGGAGGCCGGCACCGAGCACGAACAGGAACAGGAACGGCTGTACGAGCATTGTGACGATCCGTAGGCGGTCGTTGGCGAAGCGGATCAGCTCGCGGCGCCAGACGATCTTGATCGCCCTGAGCTCGGAACGGAAGCTGCGCTTTGGAACGAGGACGCGGACTACTTCGATCGGCTCTGCGACGGTGGTCATCGGCGGCCTCCCATCACCTGCATCATCATCTTGTTGCGCATCTTCGACGGGTCCTCTTCGGCATCGCGGATCGTTGAGCCGGTGTAGGACATGAACACGTCATCGAGCGTCGGTCGTGAGACGCTGACGCCCCGGATCGGCAACCCGAGCTCCGCGAAAAGTCTTGGCACGAACTGCTCACCCTCCGGCACGCCGAAGCTGACGGCGCCCTCGGAGACCTTGCCCTCTACGCCGAAGCGCTCGTTGAGGGCCGCGATCGTGGCGTCGTTGTCGTCGGTCTGGATCGTGACCCGGTCTGTGCCGATACTGGCCTTCAGCGTCTCAGGAGTGTCGAGCGCGACGATCTCGCCCTTGTCCATGATCGCGATGCGGTCGCACCATTCGGCTTCATCCATGTAATGGGTGGTCATGAAGATCGTGATCTCCTCGCGCTCCTGGAGCTCGCGGATGTAGGCCCAGATCGACCGGCGCGTCTGTGGGTCGAGGCCGATCGTTGGCTCGTCCAGGAACAGTACGCGTGGCGAGTGCATCAGTCCTCGCGCGATCTCCAGTCGGCGGCGCATCCCGCCCGAGAACGTCCCGACGGTCGCGTCCTTGCGGTCCCAGAGACCGACCATCCTCATCACCTGTTCCATCCGCGGTGCGACCAACCCGGACGGCACGCCGTAGAGCTCGGCGTGCAGCTTCAGGTTCTGCGCGGCGGTCAGATAGCCGTCCAGCGTGGGATCCTGGAACACCAGGCCAATGTTGCGGCGCACGTCGTCGCGCTCGGACACGACGTCGTGCCCGGCCACGCGGGCTCGGCCGCCACTCGGCTTGATCAGCGTGCAGAGCATGTTGATCGTCGTGCTCTTGCCGGCGCCGTTCGGGCCGAGGAAGCCGAAGACCTCGGCGGCGCCGACTTCGAAGCTGACACCCTTCACAGCCTCGAAGTCGCCGAACCGCTTCACGAGGCTTTCAACCTCGACGGCTTTTGTCAGTGCGACGGTCACCTCGGGTGGAGGTTAGTCGCCTGCCTCGACCGACTCATCGTCGGTGCCGGCCTGATCGTCGCTGTCCGCGAGCAGCCGATAGAGGCCCTTGCGTGCCTCGTCGATCAGCTCAGTGGCCTTGGCGACGTCCTCGGCGTTGCCGCTGAACCCGACCTGGCGGGCGGCCGCGATCGTTGCGATCACTGCCTTCCGCAGCTTGACCAGGTCTCCGTCTGGGCCGGCGAACGCGACACTCGCGTCGCCGAGCTTCTCGACGAAGGCCTTGCCCTCGTCGGTCAGCTCGTAGCTGCGACCGGAGCCGGACTCCGGCGTGCTGCCGGCGATGAGACCGTCATCCTCGAGCAGTTGCAGCGTCGGATAGACGGCCACCGCGCTCGGGACCCTGCGGCCCTGGCCGCGCTCGGCCAGCTTCCGAATCAGCTCAGAGCCGCTCAGCGGGCTCTCCGTGGAGAGCAGCGTCAGCAGAGCGTTCCGCAGTCCACCGCGCCGACGCCGTCCGCGAGGGCCGGGGCCGAAGCCGAAGCCCGCAGCGAAACCCGGGCCTGCCTGTCGGAAGCCAGGACCTCCAGGTCCGAAGCCGGGGCCCACAGGGCCGAAGCCTGGGCCTCGGCCCACAGGGCCGAAGCCTGGGCCTGCGTCACCGCGTTGGCCGTAACCACCGCGTTCGCCGCCGTCGCCGTAGCCGCCGCGTCCACCGCGGCCGCCATAGCCGCCGCGTCCACCGCGCCGGCCGTGGCCGCGCGGACCGTAGCCGCTCACATCAGAACCATCTTGATACGGGAATTGTTCGTTGAACATGCTTTCTCTTTCTTTAGTCGCTTGTTCGATATGTCAACGATATATCGCTAACGCAAATCTGTCAAGTCCGCCCACGGCGTGAGGCGTGGGCTCATAAGCGACTCATATAGCTGTGGTCGGAACTCCGTCTTGGACATATCAATGGCGATGACCGATGATTGACGGATGGCAAAGAACGAAGCAACAACCAAGGCGGGCGTGCTCGGGACATTGCGCGACGCACAGCGCGCCAGCGGCCGCAATGGCCGCCTGAGCAACATGATCCGCAGCAATCTCGCTGAGAGCCGAATCAGTGCCGGCCAGGTGCGTGCGGGCAGTCGCGGGGCTGTCAGTGATCACGTTGTTTTCTCAGCGCTCACGCGCGCCGCTCAGGCCCAGCCGCAGGTCAGCTGACCCCGCCGGCTCTGCGCCTGGCGACCCGCAGCAGGTACTCCCAGGTGCGCAGCATGTAGGCGTCGGACTGGGTGTGCCTGTAGCGCGTACGGGAGTCGCTGAGCGTGGACGTGATTCCGCCCGCGCCGAGCGCGAGCAGCTCCAGTCGGCACGCCCGTTCCAGCAGGATGGCCGTCGTGACCGCGGTGGCGACGGAGGAGCCGACCGTGACGACGCCGTGAGCAACCAGAAACAGGGCACTTGAGTCCCCGATCGCCACGGTCAGCTCCGCCCCGAGTCCAGGCGTGTCGATCAGCGCAACCGGCCGCTCGTAACGTGGTACTCCGCTGGCGAACGGCCCGGCTGCATTGGAGAAGGCGTGCAGCGTATGGCCAGTCGCGGCCAGCGCTATCGCACAGGGGGAGTGGGTGTGCACGACGCTGGCGACGTCAGGTCGGGCCCGGAGCATCTCGAGGTGCAGGTGCGACTCGAGTGGGACGCGCTGGGTTCCGCTGAGGCACTCGTTGTCAAATCCGACCAGGATCACGTCCTCGTCGTCGACCTCGTCGAAACCGTGGGCTCCGGCCTTCATCCAGACGCCACGCCCGTCGGCATCTCTGAGCGAGACGTGGCCCCAGACAGGATCGCCCGTGTCCTCGACGCCGAGTACATGGCACCCGTCGATGACGTTGTTCGCTGGTGATGGCAAGCCCGCTCCTCTCGTGCCCTGCGGCGGTGTTGCGCGCCACCTGGTCGATGTCGATATATCGTTATGATACGAGAAACGAAAGCTCTATCGGAGGCTTGATGGCAGATATTCAAGAGGCGGACGGTCCGGCGCGCGGTGGTCCCAGTCGCGGAGGGTCGGGCGGAAGCGGAGGTGGGCGCACCCGGTTGCCGCGCCGCAACGTCGCGGTGAGCGATGTTTCGCGGCTGACGCCGCAATTGGTGAGGATCGTCGCGACGGGCGAGCTCGATGACTGGAGCGTCAGCGGCGGTCCGGGCGGCCACTTCAAGGTCTTCATTCCACAGGACAACGAGGACTATGTGATGCGCACCTACACGGTGCGTGAGTACGACGCTGAAGCCGGCCGCCTCACGGTGGACTTCGCGGTGCATGCCGACGGTCCCGCAACGAGTTGGGCTTTAAACGCAAGTCCAGGCTCGCCGTTTCAGATCTCGGGCGGAGCACGCTCGGGGTACGAGCCCTCGGAAGGTGCCAACTGGACCGTATTCCTCGCCGACCATTCGGCGTTGCCGGCGGTGGCGGCGATTCTCGAGGGTCTCCCGACCGGCCACTCGGTCAAGGCGCTGATCGAGGTTCCGTCGGTTGAGGAACAGCTGGAACTGACCTCCGATGCCAATCTCGAGGTCGAATGGATCGTCGAGCAGGGGGCACCCTGCCAACAGCTTGTCGCCACGGCGCTTACGCTCGACCTGCCGCAGGGCGAGGGCGATGTGTGGGTCGGCTGCGAGGCCGACGGGATGCGTCAGATCCGCCGCAACCTGCTCCACGACCGCAGCCTGTCGCCGCGGTCGGCCCACACGCGCGCGTACTGGAAGCGGAACGTGCCCAACCACTCCGATCACGACACCGGCGAGGACGTCGACTGAACGCCCTGGTCGAGCGAGGTCGATCAGAGATCGGTCACGACATCGGATCAGAGATCGGTTCCCGCGACCTCCGGTCGCACCTACTCCTCGGCCAGCAGCCGGTAGAGCGCCTGGCGCGCACCGCGCACGATTTCCAGGGCCTGGTCGACCTTCTCTGGACCGCCGGCCAGCACGACCTGGCGGCCGGCGGCGCGCAGCTGGTGCATCTCCGCCCGCATCTGCATGTGCCTGGGGTCGACCGGAAAGCTGGGCTCGGCCTCGCCACGGCGTCGCTCAGCCTCGGCACGGCCCGCATCGGTGAGCGAGAACACACGCCGGCCCTGCGACTCGTAGCTCTTGACGATGCCGCGGTCCTCGAACACCTGAAGCAGTGGGTATACGGAGCCCGGACTGGGACGCCAACTGCCGCCGCTGACCTGCTCAAGCCGGTCCATCAATTCGTACCCGTGGGCGGGACCGTCGAGCAGCGCCGCCAATAACAGGTTCGGCACCCGCCCGCGGCGCATCCTTCGGCCGTCGGCCGGGCCGTTCCAATCGCCGCGATTGCCTCCTGGGTGTCGCATCGGAGCTAAAGATATATCGTGAACTGGGTCGCTGTCACGCGGTATGCTCGTGACCGTGTCCGAAGACGGAGAGGGAATTCGCGGCCGGGTCACTGCCCAGGGCCAGGAGGCGATCGGCAAGCTCGCCCAGGATCTGCTGCAGAGCCAGCTGGTCAGCGGCACCGTGACCGTGGCGTTTGACGCGCGCGAGCGCGCTGTTCGCGCTCAGGAGTTGGCGATGAGCGTGCTGAACCTGCCGTCAGCTGCCGATGTCGAGCGGCTGACCCGCCGTCTGCGCTTGGTTTCACAACGGCTCGAGGGCTTGGAGGATGGGCTCGACCGGATCACTGAGCGGCTCGACGTGGCCAATCAAGCGGTGAGCGTTGAGCAGCGCCTTGGCGCGATCGAGGAGTCGCTGGCTCGTCTCGAGCAGAAGCTCGGCTGAGCGAGACCAGTTGAGCGCCAGCAGCTGAGTGCATGCGCGAGCTCAGCTGAGTGCGGTGATCGCCAGCGCGCCGAGCCGCAGTTCGCCGGCGTGAAGCGCCTCGGCGCTGAGGTACTCGGGTTGGGCGGCGACACGGTTGGAGACCAGCAGCGCGCAGCCGGCCTCGACGCCGCGAGCCGAGGCGACCGTGAAGACCGCCGCAGCTTCCATCTCAACGGCCAGCGCACCCGCTGCGACCCAGCCGGCAACGCGATCCTCGGCGTCGTAGAACAGATCGCTGGAGACGACCGCTCCCACCGCGGCCTCATGTTCTTCGCCGGCCGCGACCAGTGCTTCTGTCACCGCGCCGGGCGCAGGCACTCTGGCCAGATGCTGGTGTCCGCCGAGTGCGGTGCTGGTGCCGTCATCGGCGATCGCCTCTGATCCGACCAGCAGCCGACCCAGATCGAGCTCACGTGTGAGGCTGCCGCAGGTGCCGATCCGCAGCAGCCGCATGGCGCCCAGCTCGATCAGCTCCGAGGTGACGATCGCCGCGCTGGGCCCGCCCATACCGGTGCTCTGAACGCTGCATGGCCGGCCGTCGGCCGCGGTTCCGGTGTAGCCCCAGAGGCCGCGGTTGTGGTTGAGCATCTTAGGCTCGATCAACAACTCCTGCGCGAGCCGCAGCGCTCGTCCCGGATCCCCGGGAAGCAGGACGCGCTCGGCCAGTTCCGCGGTCTGGTGGATGTGGACGAGGTTGCGCACGCGCAGCGAGCTTAGAGCGCGTGGTTCCGGGCTCTTAGACTCCCGGCCTGCGATGAAGATCAGCGAAGCGGCGGCCGCGGCCGGGGTCTCGAGCGAGACGCTGCGCCGTTGGGTGCGGGCAGGCGTGGTGCCGGAGTACGACGGCAGCTGGACACCGGCTGCGGTCGGCAAGGCACGCGTGGTCGCGCGCCTGCGTGATCGCGGGTACTCGCTGGCACGGATCCGGACCGCCACTGAGGAGGGGCGGTTGGCGTTCGGGAGCGTGCTCGGCCTATTGGACACTGGCGGTCGCACCTACACGCGGCGGCAGGCCGCTCGCCGCACCGGACTCGACGCTGAGATTGTCGATCAGGTTGCCGCGGCGGTTGGCCTCCCGGTAGGCCAGCGGCTCGACCAGGCCGTCGTGCGCGTGCTCGAGTACGTCGCCGCCGCGATCACCGCGGGCCTTCCGGCTGAGGCACTGGCGCAGATGGTTCGGGTTTACGCTCAGGCGATCGGCCAGATTGCGGACGCGGAGGTGCGGCTCGTGCACCTGTACCTGCACGAGCCGCTGATGCGATCCGGCGGGACCGCGGAGGAGATGACGACCGCGATGCTGGGAGTGGCGGAGGGACTGCTGCCGCTTGCGACGCCGCTGCTTGAGCAACTGCATCGGCGCATGCTGATGCACTACATCGATCAGGACATCGTTGGTCACATGGAGACGGAACTTGCCCAGGAGGAGGACCAGACGCGGCCGGATGCTGGTTGCCATCGCGTTCGCCGATCTCGCCGGCTACACCCAGCTGACCGAGCGCCGGGGAGATCTGCACGCGTTGGACATCGTGGACCGATTCGTCGGCAACGTCGTCACGACGCTCCCCGAGGACGCGCGCGTGATCAAGACGATCGGCGACGGGGTGATGGTCGCCGGTCCCGATCCGGTGGCGCTGACTGGCTGGGCGCTGCGGCTCGGCGAGCTGATGCCCGAGCATCCGCGGCGCGCCGCCGTCCATTACGGGTACGCGCGCTACCGCGATGGCGACTACCTGGGGCGCGAGGTCAACCTGGCCGCGCGGATTCAGGAGCAGTCGGGCGCGGGTGAGGTGCTGGTCACCCGCGCCGTCGTCGATGCGGCGGCCGGTGGCGACCTTCGGTTCGAGCGGGTGGCGGACGTGCAGCTGCGCGGCTTCGATGGGACCACCGAGCTGTTCCGGGTGTTGCCGGAGGCCGCCCGCGTGAGCGTCGTGGCCGAGCTCACAGGCGCCGTGCGTGCCGACAAGCTGCTGGTGCCGGGCCGCGCCTGTCCTGGTGATGCTCTCCGGGGGGCGTGACTCGAGCTGTCTGCTCGACCTGGCGGTCACGGTGGCCGGCCAGGCGTCGGTGATGGCGCTGCACGTCAATTACGGACTGCGCGAGGCCGCCGCCGAGGACGAGCGCCACTGCCAAGAGCTGTGCGCGGGCCTCGGCGTCGAGCTGACAGTCAGGCGCCCCGGGACGCCGACGCTCGGCAACCTCCAGGCATGGGCACGGGATGCGCGCTATGGCGCCGCCGCGCAGCTCGTCGCTCGAGCGCGCGGCGGACGTGGCGGCTGGACACACCGCCACCGACCAGGTCGAGACGATCCTCTACAGGCTGGCGTCCTCGCCGAGCCGTCGGGCGCTGTTGGGGATGCGTCCACGGGACGGTCGCCTGATCCGCCCGCTGCTCGCTTTCACACGCGAGCAGACCGGCGGCTACTGCCTCGAGCGCGGCCTGTCATGGCGGGACGACGAGTCCAACGAGACCGACACGTACGCGCGCGGGCGCGTGCGAAACACGCTGATGCCCGCCCTGCGGGAGATCCACCCAGCCGCCGAGCGCAACGTGCTGGCGCTGGCCTCGACCCTGCGCGACGAGGCCGATGTGCTCGACGCGCTGGTCGATCAGGAGCTTCGGCGGCGGCTCCGCGATCGCGCTGAAGCGGCTGCGCGAGCTGCCGATCGCTCTGGCACGGTTGATCGTGCAGCGCCTGGCAGATGCGGTCCAGGGGCCGCCCGACGCCCGGGCACCGCACGTCGGCTGAGGACATCCTGGCGCTGCGGGATGTCGGCACCAGCACCTCGATCTGCCTGGCGGCGTACGCGCGACGGCCGCGGACGGGATGCTCCGCTTCACGCCCAGCCCGACACGGCAGACCTCTGAGCCGCGAGATCCATAAACTGGTTGTGGTGACGAAGACCCAGCCATCGGTGAGGTCCTTGTCGAGGAGGATGCCCTCGCCAAGCGCGTGAAGGAGTTAGCCGCGACAGGTCTCGCGTGACTACGCCGGCAAGGATCTGGTGCTGATCGGCGTGCTCAAGGGCGCGGTCTTCTTCCTTGCGGACTTCATGCGCGCGCTCGAGATCCATTGCGAGGTCGACTTCATGGCCGTCGCCTCATACGGATCGTCGACCAAGTCCTCCGGCGTGGTGCGGATCCTCAAGGATCTCGATGCGGTGATCGAAGGGCGCCACGTTCTGATCGTCGAGGACATCGTCGACTCCGGGCTGACGCTGCAGTACCTGCTGCGCAACCTCGCGGGCCGCAACCCGGCGTCTCTCGAGGTCTGCGCGCTGCTGCGCAAGCCCTCGAGCCGCCAGGTCGACCTCAAACCGCGGTACGTCGGGTTCGAGATCCCCGACAAGTTCGTCGTCGGATACGGCCTGGATCACGCAGAGCGCTACCGCAACCTGCCCTTCGTCGCCGTCCTCAACGACAGCTCGTCGACTAGTTCGCACGGCCTGACGGCCCGCTTGCGTGGCCCGATTGCCCGCACTTTGGGTGCTACGCTTGGCCTTTCCCTGCCTGAGAGTCGTCTAGCCCCGTCGGCCGCGGCAACCAGGAGCGAGGATCGAAATCATGAGTCGTTTCTTCAAGAGCGCCGCGTTTCCCATCCTGATCGTGGTGGTGCTTGCCTTCTTCGCCTCGAAGTTGGTCGGAACGAGCCGACAGCAATCCGACGCCGACCTACGGCCAGACGATTCAGAACATCGAGGCCGGCAACGTCAAGAGCGTGACGCTCGACCAGAAGAACAACAGCATGGCCGTCGAGCTGAAGAACGGCACGAAGTATTCGACTGGTTACCCGGATGCCGCCGTCAAGGAGATCCAGAACGACGTCATCAAGAACTCGGGCGGCGCGGCGCTGAACGTTGACGACAACTCGAGCAGCGGCTGGCTCTCGCTGCTGACCTACCTGCTGCCTTTCGTGATCTTCATCGGCTTCTGGCTGTTCCTGATGAACCAGGTCCAGGGCGGTGGCTCCAAGGTGATGTCGTTCGGCAAGTCGCGCGCCAAGCGCATGTCCGTCGACTCCCCCAAGATCACGTTCCGTGACGTCGCGGGCGTCGATGAGGCTGTGGAGGAGCTGCACGAGATCAAGGAGTTCCTTGAGAACCCCAAGAAATTCCAAGCCCTTGGTGCGCGCATTCCCAAGGGTGTGCTGCTCTATGGCCCTCCTGGTACCGGCAAGACCCTGCTGGCCCGCGCGGTGGCCGGCGAGGCCGGCGTGCCGTTCTTCTCGATCTCCGGCTCCGACTTTGTCGAGATGTTCGTCGGCGTCGGCGCCTCGCGTGTCCGCGACCTGTTCGAGCAGGCTAAGCAGAACTCCCCCTGCATCATTTTCATGGACGAGATCGACGCCGTGGGCCGCCACCGTGGCGCCGGGCTGGGCGGCGGCCATGACGAGCGCGAGCAGACGCTGAACCAACTGCTGGTCGAGATGGACGGCTTCGAGATGAAGGACAACATCATCCTGATCGCCGCCACCAACCGTCCTGACATCCTCGACCCGGCGCTGCTGCGTCCCGGCCGCTTCGATCGCCAGATCGTCGTCGATCGCCCCGATCGCACAGGCCGCAAGAAGATCCTCGAGGTCCACACGCGCGGCAAGCCGCTTGCGCGTGAGATCGACGTGGACGTGTTGGCCGGACAGACGCCGGGCTTCACAGGCGCCGACCTTTCGAACCTCGTCAACGAGGCTGCACTCCTGGCCGCTCGCAACGGCAAGCGCGAGATCACCCAGCTCGAGCTGGAAGAGGGAATCATGCGCGTGATCGCCGGCCCGGAGAAGAAGACCCGGGTGATGGGCGAGAAGGAGCGCCGGATCACGGCCTATCATGAGATGGGGCATGCGATCGTCGGCCACTTCCTGCCCAACAGCGATCCGATCCACAAGATCTCCGTGATCTCGCGTGGCCGGGCGCTCGGCTATACGATCTCGCTGCCTGGTGAGGACAAGTTCCTGACCACGCGCGCGGAGTTGCAGGACACGATGGCGATGACGCTCGGCGGCCGCGCTGCCGAGGAGCTTGTCTTCAGCGAGATCACCACCGGTGCCTCCAACGACCTCGAGAAGGTGACCGCCACCGCCAAGCAGATGGTGATGCGGTTCGGCATGTCCGAGAAGCTCGGTCCGCGGGTGTTCGGTCATGACCACGGCCAGCCGTTCCTGGGCCGCGAGTTCAGCGCCGAGCCGGACTACTCGGACGAGATCGCGCGTGAGATCGACCTTGAGATCCGGGCCATGGTTGAGTCGGCCCACACGCAGGCGCATGAGATCCTCAACCAGCACCGCGAGGAGCTGAACCGCATCTCTGAGATCCTTCTCAAGCGCGAGACGATTGAGCGCGAGCAGTTCGTCGCGTTGCTCAAGGGCGACACCGAGGCGGAAGTCTTCGGCTCCGAGGCGCCACCTCCACCGCAGTTGCCGCCCGCCGCGCCACAGCGCACCGGTGGTGAGCCGGCACCTAAGCTGTTCCCGCGGCCGGGTCTGGCCGGCGGCACGGCCGAATAGGCTGGATCCAGGTGTCGCAGGCCGACACCCAACCACCGCCTCCGCCAGAACTGCCCAGCTGGGTGCTGTGGACCATTCGCCTGGGCCTGCCGCTGCTGATCACGGCGATCGGGGTCGTGTTGATCATCATGGGGCACGGCCGGTACACGTCGGTGTTCGCAAGCCGCGACTCGCTGCTCTCGGCCGTGGGCGTCGGCTTGATTGTCATCGCGATGATGGTCGCTCTGCTGAACTGGTTGCTGCGCCTGAACATGGATGACGTCGGGGACCGCGCCAAGGAGGAGGAGGCGCGGCAGTACTTCATCCGCACCGGCCACTGGCCGGGCGAGGACTGAGGCTCAGCCGGAGACTCGCGGGCCCGTCAGCTCTTGGCGGCGTGGAACACCAGCAGCTTGGTGGCCAGCGTTCTGGTCTTGCCGGCAGCCTTCTGCTTGATCAGCAGCGTCGCATGCAGCGTGTGTGTCTTCTTCAGCAGCGCCTGACCGCCGGCGTTGAGCTTCAGCTTCACCGTTCGGTGCGCGCCGGACGCAAGCGTCGTGACCACATTGCCGACCACGACCTTGATCGTCTTGCGATGTTTGCCGCTTGCCACCACCTTCTGTGCGGTCAGTTGGAGCGTCACGCTGCCACTGGCGCCGCCGGCGCAGCTCAACGCGATCGTGGCCGCGCTGCCGCTCACCTTCACGGCGCCGGTCTTGACCTTGCCGGTGGTACTGCCTGAGCCTGTGCCACCGCTCCCGCCTGTGCTGCCACCGCTCCCGCTTGCCGCCGCTCGTGCCGCCGCTGCTCCCACCTCCGCCGGCGCTCGCGCTGGTGCCGCAGGTGCCTGCGGGTGGGGTGCCTGGTTGCACCGCGTAGGTCATGCTCGCGGTGCCGATCGCTCCGTCCTGGCTCTTCGCCGTGACTGTGTAGGTGAACGGTCCTGGCTGGCACGTATTCGAGCACCCCGGGGCTGGTCGCACCGTTCGAGTCCGTGCAGCTGGCGATCGGAGATCCGTACGGGTCTGCGCAGGAGAACGCGGTTGCCACGGTCGATCCGGCTGAGTATGTCTCGCCGGACTCACCTGAAAATGGTGCGGTGATCGTGGCGGTCGGTATGCCGACGCTGATCGACTGCGTGACGGATGACCCAGTGAAGTTTGTGTCGCCGTTGTAGGTGACAGTGATCACGTAGAGGCCGGGAGTGAAGTCGGCAGTGCACATCGCCTGGGCGGCCCCGAGGAGGCCGATGGCACCCAGAGGCGCGTCTTCACCGGTGCTCTGACAATTGATCGGCCCGTCCTGATCCGTGAACATTGCGACACCGGTCGGGGCAATAAACGGTGCCGCGAGGGTTGCCGTCTGATCCGAGAGGATCGCCGCGATGTTGGCGGTGAGCGGGACCGCACCGGAAGGGACGCTCGGGTCGCCGAGCAAGCTGGCGGTCGTCCCGTCTTGCGCGATCGTCGGGAGCATCTGCGTAGACGTGGACGAGTCGGATGGCAGCTCCCATTCCTCCGCAGGCTCGTTGTAATTGGCTACGACCGAGGCGCCGGAATCGGCTAATCCAAACAGCGTGGCGCAGGTCGCGGTGGCATATGTCTCGCCGCTCTCCAGGGTCAGTGGTTGAGCGCTGCAGCCGCTGATCGCGTTGCTGCCCTCTTCGAACGCGACCGTTCCCGAGGCTGCAACCGTGCCCGTTCCATGGCCCAGCGCAACCGTGGCCGTCAGGGTCACGGGCTGGTCGATCGCCGTCGGGGTGGTCGGGCTGACCGCCAGGGTGGTGGTCGACGCGGTGACGGGCGTAGCCGTGATCCCGGAAGCCGTGTAGTTGATTTCGAACTGGGGCTGCGGGTCGCCGGTACCTGCGGTGCAGTTCAACGTCACGAGGGTGCCGTCCGAGGCGTTCGCGAATGTGCCGCCGGTGACCGATCCGCTGACAAGGGTGAGCGGCACACCGATGGAGCTGTCGGCAAATGTGGGGCAGTTTCCGCTGCCACCCCAGTTGAGTACAAGCTGCGGCGAGTTGCTCAGGGCGAGCCCGCCGACGTTGGCGTTGAGCTCGGCTGCGTTGGGGTCGGTCGGGCTTGCGCCACCATCGATCTCGAACGTGAGCGTGCCGCCGCTGGCGCTGACCGAGCCGCCGGTGGCGGTTGTCACGACGCCGGCGGTCGAACCGGTCTGACCGATCACGATGTTGCTGCCACCGTTGTTGTTGGTGGCGATCAACGTCCCCAGGCTGGTGTCGTTTTCGAGTTGCACCGTTGCGTTGTCCACGGTCAGATTCGCGCCCACTTTGCCTGAAACC
This sequence comes from uncultured Conexibacteraceae bacterium, assembly GCA_963844665.1. Taxonomy (GTDB): domain Bacteria; phylum Actinomycetota; class Thermoleophilia; order Solirubrobacterales; family Solirubrobacteraceae; genus Palsa-465. The sequence continues at coordinate 377,208 of CAWJPB010000001.1, read as the reverse complement.
AGCAGCAGGTTTGGCCCGGTGCCGCTGCCATCGAACGCGACGCTCGCCGTGTCGCCGGGGTTCGACAGCTCGAGCTCGCCGCCGTCGGACGCGTTGACTGTGATGTTTGCGCCCGGATCGGCTGTGAGGGCGCCGCTCATATCAAGCAACGCCGAGCCGCTCGTACCGTCCCCGGTCAACGCCCACGTCTGAGCGGCGCTCGCATCGAGCGGCAACGCGAGCGTGTTGCTGAGCGCGCCGCCGGATGCATCCTCGGTAATCCCGCCACTGCCGAGCTCGGTTGCCGTGTCGGTCCCACCGATCGTGTAGCCGGTTCCGCTCAGCGTGATCGAGTCGAACGTGACGTCGTTTGGACTGGTGAAGTCGTCGTTAGCCTGGTAGCACGCGTACGTGGTGCCGCCGCCGGGGGGACAGGCAGTCATGTCCAGCGCCGGGAACGTGTATGCGCCTTCGTTGGCGCCCGTCGCTGGTCCTGTCCCGGTCCAGTTGGATGCGTCAGAGAAGTCCGCGGAGCTGGTACTCGCTCCCGACCACAGGAAAGGAGTGGGGTCCGCGGCCGCGGTCCCTGCCATCACTGCAAGGCTGAGCAACGAGAGCGCAACCCCGGCGCGCAGACTCGGCCACACCCTGAACGGTCCCATCGATCATCTCCCCCTAGCCGGTCCATTCGGCAGGCAATGACTTTGTGACAAACGTAACACTTTCTTGACCGCTAGACCAGACGCGAGTTCTAGGTAGGGTGCGCTGGGGATGGGTACTACGACGGACAGCCAGACGCCGTTCACGGTCATGGGCGTGGTCAACGTCACGCCTGACTCGTTCAGCGATGCCGGCCGCTACCTGGACCACGCGGCCGCGGTCGCCCACGCACTGGCGATGGAGGCCGAGGGCGCGGCAATCCTCGACGTCGGCGGCGAGTCCACGCGGCCCGGTGCCGACCCGGTCGAGGCGGACGAGGAGTCGCGTCGGGTCGTGCCGGTGATCGAGGCGCTCGTCGGGGCCGGCGTGCGGGCCCGGATCTCCGTGGACACCTCCAAGGCCGAGGTGACCGAGCGCGCGCTCGCGGCCGGCGCGACGTTGGTCAACGACGTGACGGCTCTGCGCGCAGCTCCGGAGATGGCTGAGATGGCTGCGGCAGCCGATGCCGATCTCTGTCTCGTCCACATGGCGGGCACGCCACGGACAATGCAGGACGATCCGCATTACGACGACGTCGTCGCCGAGGTGAAGCGCTTCCTCGAGGAGCGAATGCGGTTCGCGATCGCTCGCGGCGTCAGCGAGGAGCGGATCATCCTCGACCCTGGGATCGGATTCGGCAAGACGGTCGCGCACAACCTCGAGCTCCTGCGCCGGCTGCCGGAGCTGGTCGCGCTCGGTCGTCCGGTCCTGATCGGCACCAGCCGGAAGTCCTTCATTGGCACACTCACCGGCCGCAACGTCGACGATCGGCTGTCCGGGACGATCGCCACAAACGTGCTCGCCTACGAGCGCGGCGCCAGCATCTTCCGCGTACATGACGTCGCGCCGCTGCACGACGCGCTGGTGGTGACGGCTGCAATGCTCGCGGCTCCCCAGATCCTTTAGAGTCGCGCCGATGGACGCCGAGAACCACGAGGAGTTCGAGCCTGACGACCCGGACGAGCTGGAGGAGTCAGAGGACGACGAGTTCGACGACGACGACGATGAGGAGGAGGGACACGCCGAGCCTGAGATCACGATCGAGATCAGTGGCCTCTCGCTCTACACCCACATGGGCGTCAGCGCGGCCGAACGCGAGATCGGCCAGCGGCTGCTCGTCGATCTGAGGCTCGACGTCGGCGAATGTGACGCCACGGTCACAGACCGGGTCGAGGACACGATCGACTACGGCCAGGTGTGTGAACTCGTCTATCTCGTATCTCAGCAGCGCGAGTACCGCACACTCGAGCGCTTCTGCGCAGCCGTCGCCGATCGTCTGATCGACCGCTACGAGCTGCACTCGGTCTGGGTGAAGGCCGCCAAGCCTGAGCCGCCGATCGCGCTGAACGTCGGCGAGGTCTCGGTCGAGCTCTGGCGCGAGGCGTGACCCGCAGGGGTTACCTCGGGCTCGGGTCCAACATTGGGGATCGTCGTGCTCATCTCCAGTCCGCAATCGACGCACTGCCGGCTCACGGCGTCGCCGTGCTGCGCTCCTCCTCGACGTACGACACCGAGCCCGTGGGCCTGATCCTCGACCAGGCGGAGTTTCTCAACGCGTGCATCGAGATCGAGACCGGCCAGGAGCCCGACGAGCTGCTCGCATCCTGCAAACAGGTCGAGCGCGAGGTCGGCCGCGCGGCCGGTGGCCAGCGCCACGGGCCGCGTGTGATCGACGTCGATCTGTTGCTGCTCGGAGATCTTCGCTACGAATCCGAACGATTGACGCTCCCGCATGAGCAGGTCACCAGCCGTCGGTTCGTGCTGGTGCCGCTGCTCGAGCTCGAGCCTGATCTGAGGCTGCCCGGCGGCGAGCGGCTTGCCGGCTCGCTCGCCGCCCTGGGAGGCGGTCAGCAGGTCCGGGTCGCTGGGCCGCCGCTGTCCATATAGTCAGGCGCGATGGGAGCCACCTCGCAGGGCAAGCTGCTGGTCGTCGACGTCGGCAACACACAGACTCACGTCGGCGTGTTCGATCACGGCGGCAGCGTCGTGACGGAACACTGGCGCTTCACGACCGCCCGTGACTCGACCTCAGACGAGCTTGGCGCGATGCTCGCGAACCTCCTGGCGTTGCAAGGCCTGTCCTTCTCTGACCTCGCTAGCTCGATCGTCTCCTCGACCGTGCCGCAGCTCTACGACAACTGGCGCATCCTCGCGGAGCGCTATCTGGGCCATGAGATGCTCGCCGTGGGTCCGTCATTGAAAACCGGAATGCCGATCCGCACCGAGAACCCGCACGAGGTCGGAGCCGATCGGCTGGTGAACTCCGTGGCCGCCTACGAGCGCTTCGGCTCCACCTGCGTGGTCGTCGACTTTGGCACCGCGATCACCTACGACGCCGTGTCGGCGGCGGGGGAGTACCTGGGCGGGATCATCACGCCCGGGATCGAGATCTCGCTCGAGGCCTTGTCGGAGCGCGCTGCCAGGCTGCCGATCGTCGAATTGGCCGAGCCGCGGGGCGTGATCGGCCGCTCGACCGTCGAGGCGATTCGCAGTGGCATCGCCTTTGGCTTTGCCGGTCAGGTCGAGGGCATCGTCGGCCGTCTGCGCGCGGAGCTGGGCGAGACGACGCAGGTGATCGCGACCGGCGGCTTCTCGTCGGTCATGTACCCGTTCATCAAGGACTCGATCGACGCGATCGATGAATTCCTGACGCTGACCGGCCTGCGCCTGATCTGGGACCGGAATACCCGCTAGCGGGAGACCCTAGTCAGCTGGTGGAAGAGGGACGTCCGGGGTCCGTGCGATCGAGATCGCGAGCATCAGCAGGGCGCGGACTCGGCGATCATCCGGGCTGGCCGAGCGAGCGACCTCGTAGGCGTCGAGCAGGCGTCTGATCGCGGCGAAGATCGGGGCATCGTCGATCTCCTCGGGAACGTTGCAGGCCTGCTGAGCGAGCGCGAACATCTCGCTGCCGTCGCCCATCCTGAATTCGAGCATCACCGCGATCAGCAGCATGTCGGCAACGCGGTCAAGCAGCAGGTGCCCAGCGCGCTCGCGCTCGCCGATCGCTGGCCCGGCGACCGCGAGCTCGTCGCCGGCGGCGATACGCAGCGACTGGCCGGACCCGATCATCGTCAGCTGCTCGGACGAGAGCCCGGCCTGCAGCGCGACCCGCAGCTGCGATGCCGCCGACACGGCGGTGTAGCCATACGGGGCGTCGGACGCAAACAGGATCTGCGCCGACGGCACGAGCGTGAACAGCGTCGCCAGGTCGGACGGCAGCCACCAGGCGCTGTCGAACAGGACGTTCGGCACATCGACCACGACCCGCCAGACCCAGGCCAGGTCGGTCACGCCCGCGTGCGCGAGGATGACGCGTGCGTCGGGAAAGCGGCCGGCAAGGGCGATCACGTGCTCGCCCAGGGCAGGGATCCCGCGACCTGCGTGGATCAGGATCGGCAACCGTCGTTCGTCAGCGAGCGCGAAGAGCCTGGCGACGTCCGGGTGGTCGAGCGTGAACTGCTCGGCCCGCGGATGCAGCTTGATTCCCTTTGCACCACGCTCGAGTGAGCGCTCTGCCTCTTTCAGGGCGTCCTCGCCGGGCTTGACACGACAGAACGGCACCCACCCCGCGTTCGCCTCCGCGGCGGCTTCGATCACGAAGTCGTTGGCCGGCGGATAGCCGTCGGGCTCGTGCATCGGGAACACGAAGCAGCCGCGAGCTCCGGCATCCCGCAGTACCGACACCAGCTCCTGCGGGCTCTGATGCATACCGTCCGGGTCATTCTCGCCAAGGTGGGTGTGAGCGTCGAACAGCTCGAGCCCCGGCACCTGCTGACGAATGGTCTCGAGCCAGGGGGAGATCAACGGTTCGAGGTCCATGACCTGATTCGTACCATGAACGCCATGGAGACGGAACCGCGATCACTCACGGAGTCCTGGACGCTGGGCGAGATCACGATCCCCAATCGGGTCGTGCTGGCGCCGCTCGCCGGCATTGGCAACTGGTTCGTGAGGCTTCAGGCAAGGCGCTACGGTGCTGGGCTCGCCGTATCCGAGATGGTCTCGAGCCACGCCGTGCATCACGGCAACGCGCGCACCTGTAATGAGCTGTTGCGCATCCACCCTGACGAGCACCCGGTCTCCGTGCAGCTGTTCGGCGCCGATCCTGACGTGATGGCCTCAGCGGCCGAGCGTGTCGCCGCGGCGGGGGCCGATCTGATCGACATCAACATGGGCTGCCCCGTGCCGAAGGTCTGCAAGACCGGCGCCGGCGCCGCGCTGCTGGACGACCCTGATCGTGCTGTCGCGGTGGCCCGGGCCGCCGCTCGCGGCAGCGGCCTGCCGGTCACCGTGAAGCTGCGAACGGGGCTTCGGCCCGGAGACGGCAAGGGCGTCACCCTGGCCCGTGACCTCGCCGAGCGCGGCGGGGTCGTCGGTCTGTGTGTGCATCCCCGCCATGCTTCGCAACGCCACAGCGGCAGGCCGGACTATGACCTGGCCGCCGAGCTGGTACGCGAGCTACCGGTGCCGGTGCTGCTCTCCGGCGGGCTGCGCTCAGCCGAGCTGGCGCGCGAGGCATTCGAGCGCACCGGGGCTGAGGCGATTCTTCTGGCACGGGGATCGCTCGGTAACCCATGGCTGTTCCGCGAGCTGATTGAGGGCGACTCGCAGGAGCCGACGCAGGCGGAGATTCTGGCTGAACTCGACTGGGTACTGGACCGCGCCGTCGAGCACATGGGGCCTGAGCGCGCGAACCGGTACCTGCGCAAGTTCTACCCGTGGTACGTAGAGCGCCTTGGCGGAACCCGTGCCCAACAGGCGGGGCTGCAGGCCGCGCTCCAGCGGGCTGAGAGCATCGAGCACGCTCGCGAGCTGTTCGCAGCCGCGCCGCGTGCGGTGGGCGTGGGGGTTTGAACGGCCGCTTTCTGGAGAGCATCCGGTGGGGCTCTATACTTCCCCGCCCACGCAGCAGCGTGCAGTGAAGCTCCCGCGACTGCGGGCTTTTTTCTGCCCTACGACGAGATTTCACATGCCCAAGGACGTCATCCTCACCCCCGAAGGACTCGCCAGCCTCAAGGCTGAACTCGAACACATGTCGACGGTGCGCCGACGTGAGGTCGCCGCCCGGATCAAGGAGGCGCGTGAATTCGGCGACATCTCCGAGAACGCCGAATACGACGACGCAAAGAACGAGCAGGCGATGATCGAGGCGCGGATCGCGCAGCTCGAGGAGAAGCTGCGCTCGGCGACCGTGATCGACGCTGCCGACCTGGACAACGACGTGGTTCGAGTCGGCACGGTGGTGCACGTCGTCGACGGCGACGGTGCCAAGCACACGTACACGATCGTCGGTTCGGCGGAGGCCAAGCCGGCGGAGATGAAGCTTTCCAACGAGTCGCCAGTCGGCAAGGCGCTTGTGGGCCGCAAGAAGGGCGAGACGGTGAAGTTCGCGACGCCCCGCGGCCAACGTCAGCTCAAGATCTCGAAGATCGAAGTCGCCTGACCGGCCGGGACGTGGTCCCGTGAACGAACAGGAGCAGGGTCCGGAGCCGGACGAGGTCTCGGCTGAGGAACAGCTGGATGTCTTTGCTGTGCGCCGTCAGAAGCTTGCGGATCTGCGCGCGGCCGGAGTCGAGCCGTTCCCTCACAGCTTCGCCGGACCTGAGCCGATCGCCGCTGTCCGAGCTGCCCACGCTGAGCTCGAGGCAGGCGAGGAGACGAATGTGTCGCACCGCGTCGCGGGCAGGCTGGCGGCCCGCCGCGGTCAGGGCAAGATGGCGTTCCTGGACCTCGTGGACCGCTCTGGCCGGATTCAGCTGCAGGCACGCGTCGACGAACTCGGGCCCGAGCGGATGGCGCTTCTGCTCGACCTTGACCTCGGCGACCTGATCGGAATCGACGGCACCGTCTTCAACTCCCGTCGCGGTGAGCTGTCGCTGCGCGTGACGGGCTTCGAGTTGTTGGCCAAGTCGCTGCGGCCGCCACCGGATAAGCACCATGGGCTCACGGATGTGGAGACGCGGTTCCGCCATCGCGAGGCCGATCTGTTGTCCAATGAGGACGTCCGGGCCGTGTTCATCACGCGCGCCCGGATCGTCAAGGCAATCAGGCAATACCTCGACGATGAGGGCTTCATCGAGGTGGAGACCCCGATCCTGCAGCCGTTGTATGGCGGTGCGGCGGCGCGGCCGTTCGTCACTCACCACAACGAATTGGGCCGCGACCTGTACCTACGGATAGCGCCCGAGCTCTACCTCAAGCGCTTGATCGTCGGAGGCCTTGAGCGCGTCTACGAGATCGGCCGGTTGTTTCGGAATGAGGGCGTCTCGCATAAGCACAACCCCGAGTTCACGTCGATTGAGTGGTACGAGGCCTATGCGGACTACATGGATGTGGCCAACCGCTTCGAGCGTCTGATGGCATACGTTGCGACCGAGATTGGTTACGAAGGCCCGCTCGAGTTCCAAAAGCCGTGGCACCGAGAGACACTCGCCGTCTCCATCGAAGCCCGCACCGGCATCGACATTCGCGTCCATCAGACGCGCGATGCGCTTGCGGTTGCGATGGCGGCCCAGGGTTTGGCGGTGCCAGACACCGACACCTGGCCACAGCTCGTCGACGAACTCGTCTCCAAGCATGTGGAGCCGACGTTGATTCAGCCGACGTTCCTGTTCGACTACCCGGTGGAGATCTCGCCGCTTGCCAAGCGCCATCGCAATGAGCAGGGGTTGGTCGAGCGCTTCGAGGCGTTCATGAACGGCATGGAGGTTGCCAACGCCTTCACCGAGCTCAACGACCCCGACGACCAGCGCGAGCGCTTCGAGGAACAGCGCGCGCTTGCAGCCAGCGGGGATGATGAGGCGCAGCCCTACGACGAGGCCTACATCCAGGCACTCGAATACGGGATGCCGCCCACCGGCGGCATCGGCTTTGGGATCGATCGTGTCGCAATGATTCTCACGGGACGGAAGACGATCCGCGAGGTCGTTCTGTTCCCGGCGATGCGCGACTGACGCACACGACGCCGCCTGCCGGACCGCGGGGGCAGCGCGTGGCTTGCCCGCTCCCCGCCGAAAACTGGACATTTGGCCTACACCGGGCGACGCAAGGCGACCAACGGGCTGGAATATCCGATGTGGAACTGTGGTCGGGAACCGGATCAGACAGGCTCGTGAAGAGGGCGGGCAGGCGGTTGTCGAACTGGCGTTTGTGCTGCCGATCGTGCTGCTGATCCTGTTCGCGATCGTCGACTTCGGCCTGGCGCTGAACCAGCAGAACTCGGATACCAACATCGCCAATCTGGCTGCCCGCCAGGTGTCGGTGCTCGGTGCTTCATCGAGTCTGCCCTGTAAAGGTCGGGCGACCGCGCCGACCACGCTGCTCGCTTGGGTGCAGTGCGAGGTGAATGTCACCGGCGCTAGACCGGTGTCATCGGTGTGCGTGATGGACAGCTCGGGCGGGAACTACGCCGTTGGCGATGCCGAGACCGTCGAGATCAAATCGAATTTCGGGTGGTTGAAGATGCTGACGGGCAGCGTCAACGACCTCAGCTCGACCCTCAATTCCAGCGCGACCATGCGGGTCGAGCAGGCGGCCGGGTCCAATACGTTCCTCAGTCCGGTGTGCCCGGCTTCCACCTGAGCGCCCGCCCCGATACCGACCGCCGAGCGCAGCGCGGATGCAAGAAGCCTGTCCAACTCAAGTCCTTCGCGGATCGGGCCGATAGCTGAACTCAAGGAACCGGAACGGAGCATTCAAATGGAAGCCAAAGGACACTTCGGCAGGTTCGGCTCGCGCCGCTCCGGCCAATCACTCTCAAACCGTCGGACGTCGGTACTGATCGCGGTCATCTCGGCCGTAGTCGCCGCCATCCTGATCTACCTGTTCGTGTCGCATGACAAGAACAATGCCGCTCCCGCTGCGCCGGCGCAGGCGACCGTGCTGGTCGCCAAGAAGTACATCCCGGCCGGCGTCCCGGCGGCAACCGTCATCTCGGAAGGGCTGTTGAAGCCCGAGCAGGTTCTGGCCACGGGGGCGCTCACCGGCGCCGTGGCCGACACGTCCGCGCTCACCGGCGAGGTCTCCTCGACGCCGATCGCGGCCAACCAGCAGATCACCGGGACCGACTTCAGCCACCAGAACCCGACGATCTCCGCCTACCTCACAGGCAACGAGCGTGCGGTCGCGTTCTCACTCGACCCAACCCATGGGCTCACCGCCTACGTGGAGGTCGGGAACACGGTCGACGTCATGGGGCTGAACGGCGGCAAGGCGGAGATGCTCGCGCAGAACGTGAGCGTCATCGCCAACCAAAACGGCGACGTCGTCCTGCGGCTCAGCGATAAGCAGGCGCTGCAGCTCTCTTCCGCCACCGGCGTATCGAGCCTGTGGCTGACGCTTCGCCCGGCAGCCGGCGCGAAGGATTCCGTAAAGGTCGGCACAGTGGAGAAGCCCTGATGGCACGTCGAATCTCAGCAATAGTCGCTCACGACGCCACCGCTACCCCGCGGCTGATCGCGGAGCACGTCCCGGATGACGCCGGCATCGAGCTCGTCGAGTTCTTCGACACTCTGAAGCTCAGCGCCGAATCGCTCCTCCACCTGAACGTGGACCTCGTGATCATCGCGTGTCGCGAGAACTCCGCGGAGGCGATCGATCTGATTCGCCTGGTGCGTACGACCCGTGGCCAGCTGCCTGTGGTGGTGCTCTCGCACGGAACCGATAACGAGTTCGTCCAGGAGGCGTTCAGCGCCGGCGCGGACGACCTGATCGTGCTGCATCCGGGGCCGTATATCCCCGAGCAGGTTAGTCGTGACGTGGAGTTCACGATCCGCAAGGCGGTCACGCGTAATCGCACGGTTGGCGAGCGTGCACCCGACGCCGGGACGCTGATCTGCGTCCTTGGATCGAAGGGCGGCGTTGGCAAGACCGTTTCGTCGACGAACCTGAGCGTTGCACTGGCCAAGCGCGGCCGGCGGACCGTGTTGATCGATCTCGATCTTCAGTTCGGAGACGATGCGCTCGCGCTTGGGCTTGTGCCCGAGAGCACGCTGTTCGACCTCGCGGTCTCAGGCGGGAGTCTCGACCCCGAGAAACTCGACGACTTCATGCTGCGCCACTCCAGTGGGCTGAGGCTGCTGGCGGCGCCGGCACGCCCCGACCAGGCGATCAACGTGACCGCGGAGATGATGTCCTCGATTTACGCGATGCTGCGTGACGAGTACGACTTCATCATCGTCGACACGCCTCCGTCATTCACCTCAGAGGTGATTGCCACGGTCGATGCGGCCAACTGGATCTGCATGGTCGCAATGTTCGACGCGCTCTCTCTGAAGAACACCAGGCTCGGGCTCGAGACCGTAGAGCTCATGGGGCATTCACCTGATCAGATCCGCGTGGTTCTGAACCGTGCCGGGACGAACGTCGGGATTTCCGATGCTGATGCCGTCGAGATCCTTGGACGTAAGCCCGACGTGTTCGTTCCGAGCTCGCGAGAGATCCCGATCTCGATCAACGACGGCGTGCCGGTCTGCGCTGTCGGGCAGCAAGTCCGACGCAGCCAAGGCGCTCGACTCGCTGGCCGATCTGTTCGTCTTCACGCCCGAGGAGGCTGAGGCGGAGACGCGGTCTGGTCGCCGCGGACGCCTGAAGCTTCGGCGGGACAAGGCCCCGGTCGGCGCCCCGCAGTTGGCGCGTGAGGGCTAGAGGCGATCATGGAACTGCGTGAACGCCTCGCCGGCAACCAGTCGCCTGCCGTCGCGGATCCGGTTTCGGTTCAGGGAGACTCGTTCGTCGAGCTCAAGGACCGGATTCACATGGCGGTCATCTCGGAGCTCGGTCCCCGGCTCTACAACGAGGCGCTGTCGCAGGGCACGCTGCGCGACGTCGTCATGGCGGATGTTCGCAACCGGCTCTCTCAGGAGCGCGGGTTGGCGACCACCGACCGCGAACGGCTTACGCAGGAGATCGCCAATGACACGCTCGGCCACGGCCCCATCGAGCCGCTGCTCCAGGACGACACCGTCACAGAGGTGATGGTCAACGGGCCCGGTGACGTGTGGGTGGAGCGCAGCGGCCGGCTCGAGAAGACCGGCGTACGATTCACAGACGATCACCATCTGCGCCGGATCATCAACAAGATCGTGGCTCAGGTCGGCCGGCGTGTCGACGAGGCCTCGCCGATGGTTGACGCGCGCCTGCCCGACGGCAGCCGCGTCAACGCGGTGCTGCCGCCGCTGTCACTCACCGGGGCACTGCTCACGATCCGCAAGTTCTCCAAGCGACGCTTGGACCTGGGCGATCTGGTCGCGATCAACTCGCTTCCTCCGGAGGGCAAGGAATTCCTCGAGGCGGCGATCGAGGCCGAGCTCAACATCCTCATCTCCGGCGGCACCGGCTCCGGCAAGACGACTCTGCTGAACGCGCTGTCATCCGCGATCCCGGCGAATCACAGGATCGTGACGATCGAGGACGCCGCTGAGCTCAGGCTCAACCAGGATCATGTGCTGCGACTGGAGGCGCGTCCCAAGAACGTCGAGGGTCAGGGAGAGATTCCGATCCGCGAGCTGGTTCGCAACGCCCTGCGCATGCGTCCCGACCGGATCATCGTCGGCGAGGTTCGAGGCTCTGAGGCGCTCGACATGCTGCAGGCGATGAACACGGGCCACGACGGCTCGCTCAGCACCTGTCACGCCAACACGCCGCGTGACGCAATCGCGCGTATCGAGAGCATGGTGCTGATGGCCGGCATCGACTTCCCGATGCGAGCCGTCCGGCAGCAGGTTTCGCGAGCGCTTGATCTACTCGTCCAGATCGAGCGCTTCTCCGACGGGGCCCGCAAGATCACGAGCATCACCGAGGTCCAGCGCATGGAGGGCGACACAGTAACGCTCCAGGACATCTTCGAGTTTCAGCTCGACAAGACCTCCAACGACGGCACCGGCCGGTTGGCCTACACCGGCCTGCGACCGACCTGTGGCAAGTTCGAGCGCCATGGCGTCCCCCTGCCGACGTACATGCAGGAGCACAGCTTCGGCGGCGATCGTGTCGCAGCCCCCACTCCCGCTCCGGTTGCGGTGCAGGCAGCGTTCAGCGCGCGGCCGGCTCGCGTGGAGAGGCGGTTCGGGCGATGAACGGCGGCGCCGGCATGGCGGTCCTCGTCAGCGTTGCAGCCGGCCTCCTGATCGGCTTTTCTGTGCTGATGCTTCTGACTCGCCGCCGCAGTGTGGCGGACCGGGTCAGTGTCTATGTGACGGCCTCAGACGCTGTCAGCACGGGTGGCCAGCGCACGTTGATCGAGCGGGCCCTCGGCGACAGACAGGCGCGCACAATTGCGCGTTCTCCCTTCATCACCCGGCTGCGGCTCGAGATGGAGGTCGCTGACCTCAACTTCGGGCTTGAGCAGCTGTTCGTCATGACACTGGTCGTAACGGTGCTGCTCGGCTGGCTGCTGGCCAGCAGTACGCACAGTCCGGTTGCAGCGTTGCTCGCGCTGTTCGTACCGTTCCTCGCCAAGTTCGCGATCGGCTTCAAAGCCGACCGTCAGCGACGCCAGTTCTCCGAGCAACTGCCCGATAACCTGCGCGTGATCGCCTCTGCAATGCGCTCCGGACAGAACTTCGTCGGCGCGCTGAAGGCGGTGCTCGAGGACGCGCCCGAACCTTCGAAGCGCGAGCTCACGCGCGCGGTGATGGACGAACAGATCGGCATTCCGCTGCCCGACGCGTTGGGTCAGGTCACCGAGCGGATGAAGAGCGAAGATTTCCAGCACATCTCGATCGTTGCCTCGCTGCAGCGCGAGACCGGCGGCAACACCGCAGAGGTGATCGACCTGGTCGCGGAGACTGTGACCGAGCGGATCGAGCTCCGCAGGATGGTTCGCGGGCTCACCGCACAGGGACGGCTCTCAGGGGGCGTTCTCTCACTCCTGCCCGTCGGTCTGCTGATCATCATGTCGGTGATGAACCCGAGCTACGTGCATCCGCTTTTTCACAGCACGATCGGCCTGGTCGCCCTCGGGATAAGCATCGGACTGGTGATCGCCGGCGGCTTGGCGATTCGCAAGATCGTCACGATCGAGGTCTAGGACTATGTACGTCTACCTATTTCTGGCTGCGGTCTTCGTCGGGATTGCCACGACGGCGGCGCTCAGCGCCACCCGCACGCGGCGGCAGTCCACAGTCGAGCGCGTCAATGCGATGATCGACTTCGGCATCGGTGGGGGAGTCCCGTCCACCGATGTCAGCGTCTACATCGACAACGCGCCGCGCCAATCCCCGCTTGCCTCGCTTGCGACGCGGCTTGGCGGTCTGCTCTCCGGGCGGTTCACGGCTGTCGGTGAGGAGGCGATCCGCGAGCAACTGTTGGCTGCGGGTATGTACTCGGTCTCCCCGCGTACCGTGATCGGTTACCGGGTGTTCGCGACGATCCTGCTGCCGACCCTGGTTGTGATGCTGGTCGGCGTGCACAGCATGATGGGCATCCTGATCCTGGTCATCGCGGTGTTCGCCGGCTGGGTCATGCCTCTGACCTACGTGCAGCGCAAGGCGCGCAAGCGCATCGACGCGATTGATCGCAGCCTGCCTGATCTGATCGACCTGATGTGCGTGATGATCGAGGCCGGCCTTTCTTTCCCAGCGGCGATGCGTTTGGCGTCGGAGCAGTTCGGACCCCCGCTCAGCGACGAACTCCGCCTCACCCTCCAGGAGCAGACCATGGGCCTGTCCGTCGACGAGGCACTGTCGCACATGGCCGAGCGTGCCGACACCCCGGCCGTGAAGTCCTTCGTCCGGGCGATGTCCCAGGGCGAGAAGATGGGTATCTCGACCGGGCAGATCATGCGCAACCTCGCACATGAGATGCGCCACCGCCGCCGCGCACTGGCGGAGGAGCGTGCTCAGAAGACCCCGGTTCTGATGCTCTTCCCGCTCGTGTTCCTGATCTTCCCGGCGATGTTCATCGTGCTGATGACGCCCGCCGTGATCAGCTTGATTCACAACCTCAAGGGCGTCTGAGTCACGTCGTGGCCCGGCTGCGGCCGAGGCCATGCGTTCTCTTCTCATCATCGGCCGCTGGCGTATCCCGAAGCTGGCTCGGCCTTCTCAGGGCTGGCTTGGTCTTTTGAGCGCTGGCCGGCGAGCTCTCGTGGGTCTGAGTCGCCCAGCGGCCGGCGGGACCCTCCTTCTCGGATCTCGCGCTGGGGGTTCTCAGAGCCCCGATTCCGCGCGATATCAAAACGATATCGGCGCGACATAGCGCCGAACCCCATCTGACAGGAGTGGCGGCCGCCGATCGGAGGCCCGCCTGGCGGTTCAGCGCCACTGCGGAGCCCGAGACCGAGAGGCGTGCGCATCTGCGGCATGCGACGCGACGTCGTCATCGGCCGGGACGCGATCCTGTCAGCGACTGCAAGGCAGGGATCACTGCCGCGGGCGTGATCGGGGACGACCGAAGCCCCAGAGGAACAGAACTCTCAGGGGCGCGGAGCTGCAAACAGACGGGCGCCGACCAACTGGGCCGCAGACAAACTAGACCGCAGACAAACCGGCCGCAGACAAACCGGGCCTGCGCTCAGGTGCGAGTGAGACCGCTACCGGCCGTCGAGAACGCGTTCTGCGTTGGGCCGCCCACCAGGGCCAGGGTCGCCATCGCGGCAACCGCGATGATGGCGAGGACCAGCGCATATTCGGTAAGGCCCTGGCCCGCGTCCGCGCAGATGAGGCGATCGATGGCGAGCTTCGTCTTGATGATTAGTCGCAGCATGGCGTTTGGCTCCACTTGGGATCACTTCGTGGTGACCAGGCGGTCGCGGTAACGCAACCTTCTGGGTCCCTCTGCGTCTCATCGGTGCGGAACGATGCGGACTTGAATTAAGACAGGTGTGGCCCCGAGAGCTTAAACGTGTGAGGGGTCGGTTCTGACAAGAACCGACCCCCAACCCCTGGAGTTGTAAGTCACACGTTGGTTCGGAATTCGAACTCAGGTGCTGGTCAGGCCGTTAGCGACCGTCGACAGCTCGTTGTTGACGCCACCGCTCAGGAAATGCAGCGCGGCGATAGCGACGATGGCGATGAGCGCCAAGATCAGGGCATACTCAGTAAGACCCTGGCCTTCGTCCTCATCCATCAGGCGGGTGATGGCGAGCTTCATGTTGATGAAGAGCTTCAGCATGTAAATTTGTCACCTCCCTCCCTGCGTTAGGTGGTGTGTTTGGATACGGAAGCTTTGTTTCACACACACTCCCCGACGCTGCTTCCTTCGCATCGTTGGCAACTCATCGGTCTGAAATCGCAACGGCTTGAGTGTCGACTGTCACAGCGCTGGACGGGCGTACGATCGGATTTCCCAAATAGGGTATAAAAGCCCTGCAAAACGGCAAAAAACGGACGCGAGAAATAATTAATGCAGCCTTAGACGTGTGACCGATCCTGGACGGATGTCTGGGCGAACCCGCCCAGGAATCGCCTTCTTACGCGCGCGCGACGAGAACATGGGCATGCCCATCGCGTTGTTCACACGGTCAACCACTGCAAGCGCGGCCGACGCAACGTCGGCTGGTGCACGCACGGTTGGTGCGCGGACTTCGACTCAATCGACCGGCCGACTCAGTGCCTTGGGGCTGTGGCTCGAGGCACACGCACTGTTCGTTGTTGGCGTGTGCGCGCTCGTGAGCCTGAGCCTGCTTGGCATTCCTTACCACTTCAGTCAGGACGGATGGCTGGCACTCGTGGCGGGCCGTGTGATTGCCGCTCACGGGATTCCTCACCACGATTACTTCACAACCATGGCGCACGGCGTGCGCTGGGTGGACCAGCAATGGCTTGCGCAGCTGCTGATGTACGAGTTGGTGCGCATCGGTGGCATGCAGCTGCTCACCGTTCTCTACGTGCTGCTGACCAGCGCAGCTTTTGCTGGGGCGATCGCCGCGGCCCGTAACCTCGGTGCTGAGTACCTGCACGTGCTGGCGACACTGCCGGCCTGTGCCTTCTTCTACCTGATGACAGCGGTCACGATCCGCACTCAGGGATTTGCATACCCACTGTTCGTGGCCACGGTCTGGCTGCTGGCGTCAGAGGCCCGGAGCCAAACGAGGCGCGCACGCGTTTACTGGGTCTTCCCGATGCTGATCGTATGGGCGAACCTTCATGGCTCGGTAACGCTGGGGGTTGGGCTCGCCGTGCTCTATGGGCTGACGGTGTTGTTCAGCGGGGTGCGCGCGGACGGGATCCGCGGCCTGGCTGATGGGCGCGGCCTGGCGTTCGTCGCGCTTCCGGCTTTGACGCTGCTCGCTACGCCCTACGGCACCGAAATCATCCATTACTACCGAGTCACGCTGACGAACCCGGAGTTCAGCCGGCTTGTCACGGAGTGGAAGCCTGCGACCTCGATCCCCTTCTTGGCGGCGTTGCTGTTCCTCCTGATCGCGGTCACGGCGTTGGTCTTGATCCGCGTCGCTCTGAAGGCGCGCGCGGGCCATGCGCGGGCGACCCCACTGTTTGACCTGCTGGCTCTGCTCGTGCTCGCGATCGGCGCCATCACCGCAGTGCGCAACATCACCTGGTTCGGGATGGGGGTGATGATCCTGCTGCCGGCGTCGTGGACGCAGATGCGAGCCGGGAAGGCGGCACCGCTGCGTCGCGCCCGTCTCAACACCGGCTTCGCGATCGCGATGATCGCAATCACGGTGGTGACGGTCGTGATCGTGCTGGAGCGGCCCTCAATTTGGTTCACGAGCACATACCCGGCCAAGGCAATCCCGACGCTGAAGCGATTGATCAAGAGCGACCCGGACGTCAAGATCTTCGCTGACGTCCGCTACGCGGATTGGCTGGTCTGGCAGGACCCGCGACTGTTCTCCGGCCGCGTCGCTTACGACACCAGCCTGGAGCTGCTGACGCGCTCGCAGCTGGCGGCGATCTCCGCGCCTGCCGCCAAGCCCAAGCACGGTGCCTCTGCACTGGAGCCTTACGGCATCTGGATGCTGTATCCGATCAATCACTCGACCAACAGGTCGCTGCTCGAGCGTCCGGGTGTGCGGACGATCGTCAGGGACAAGAAGGTGATCATCACCACGCACCCGGTCCGGGACCAGTCATGAGCACATCCGTAGTGGCTGGCCTGGGGACGGTCGGCCGGGCGGTGGCGGTGCCATGAGTGTCGGCGCCCTTGATGGACCGATTCGCAAGTCGCGGACTGAGCGGCGTGCCGAGCTCAGGCGCGCCGCCGAGCGGACAGGCCTGGGGGTAGCGCCGGTGGTGGGCACCCTGCTGTTGCTCGTGTACCTGTTCAAGGTCCACGAGGTTGCAGTCGATTTCCACGCCGCCTACTATCCCGCGGCCACGCGTCTGCTTGCGGGCTCCGACCCTTACGCCGTCACGCACGACGACATCGTCAAAGGCACGGCGTTCGTGTACCCGGCGCTGGCGGCGATGGTATTCGCACCGTTCGCGCTGATCGGCCGCGGACCGGCCCAGGTCATTTACATGCTCTTCTGCGTCGCCTGTGTGCCGGCCACGCTGCGGACACTCAACGTCAGGGACTGGCGTGTGTACGGGATCTCACTGTTCTGGCTTCCCGTCTGCATCGGCTGGCAGACGGCGAACGTCACGCTTCCGTTGACACTGCTGGTGGCGCTTGCGTGGCGCCATCGCGACCGTCCGCTGGTGGCGGGCTTAGTCACAGCTGTCGCAATCAGCATCAAGCCGTTCGTCTGGCCGTTGGCGCTATGGCTGCTCGCGACGCGGCGATTCCGCGCGGCGAGCTGGACCGTTGCCTGCGGCCTGGCGGTCAATCTGCTCGCCTGGGGGCTGGTTGGCTTCGACCGGATCCACACCTACACGCGTCTGTCGGGTCAGGTCACCGATGCTCTGTGGCGCGGCGGCTACAGCATGCTCGCGGTCGCACACCAGCTCGGATTCGGCCGAGGCGTGGGCGACGCACTGCTACTGGCCGTGTCGGCGATCGTCGGCCTGGCGATCCTGTATCTGGGTCTGATCAGACGCGATGACCGCAGGGCGCTGGTCGCCGCGGTTGCGCTGATGCTGGTCGCCTCGCCGCTGGTCTGGAGTCATTACTTCGCTGTGCTGCTCGTGCCGGTCGCGCTGTACCGGCCGCGCTTGGCCCCGATCTGGATAGCACCGGTGCTGATGTGGGCGATGCCGGCGTCGACCACCGCGGTTGGCTGGCAGGTCGCGCTCGCGTGGATCCTGGCTGCGGTGTGTGTTTGCTCCAGCCTGAGGGCGCCACGTCGCGTCGCGGCGGCCTGACGATGCGCGCCACGACGATCGGCGTGAGCCCACGCAACACTCGCGCCGGGGTTGAGCGCGCGGCGGCGCAGCTCATGCTCGGCGCCGTGCCGGTCGCGCTGACAGCGTGGCTGGCCTTCTCCGCGATTCGCTTTCACTGGATGGCCCAGGACTTCTCTCTGGCTTACTATCCGGCCGCGTTCCGGCTGCTGCACGGTGGCAACCCCTACGCGGTAACGCACAGTGAGATCGTGGCGGGTGCCGGATTCGTCTACCCGGCTCTGTCCGCAGTCGTGCTAGCACCGTTCGCGCTGGTCGGCAGCGGCCTGAGCGATCACCTCTACACGCTGCTCTGCTTCGTGCTCGTGCCGGGCACGCTCTGGGCGACCGGTGTGCGCGACTGGCGTGTCTACGGGATTGTGCTGCTCTGGTTCCCCGTGATCATCGCCTGGCAGGGCGAGAACATCTCCTTGCCGCTGGCATTTCTGGTGGCGCTCGCATGGCGCTATCGGGAGCGGCCACTCGTCGCCGGACTGATCGTGGCCGCTGCGATCAGCCTCAAGCCGATCGTCTGGCCGCTGGGTCTGTGGTTACTTGCCACCCGACGCTGGCGCGCCGCCGGCTGGGCCGGGCTGTCGGGCATCGCCCTGAACCTCGCAGCATGGTCGATCGTCGGGTTCGACCGGTTCGGTACCTACCTCCATCTCTCGACGCTCGATACTGACGCCCTCTGGCGAGGCGGCTACAGCGTCCTTGCGGCGGCTGCTCATCTCGGCTTGGGTCGCGGCGCTGGTGAGATGCTGCTGCTTGTCGCCACAGTTGCCTGCACAGCGGCGCTGCTCAACCTCGGGCTCCGTCATCGCGACCGCGACCGCGAGACGATGGTGCTCGCAGTCGCGCTGATGCTGGTCGCCTCGCCGCTGGTGTGGATCCACTACTTCGTGCTGCTGCTGGTACCACTCGCGATCACCCGCCCGAGGTTCTCGCCGTTGTGGGCAGTGCCGTTGCTGCTGTGGACGTTGCCGGGGCCGACCGCGGTGGTCGGATGGCAACTCGCGCTCGCCTGGGCGGTGGTCTCGACCTGTGTGATCGGCGCGCTGCGCGCGAGCCGGGAGGGCGGCGGTGAGCGGACCGCCGCCACCAGCTTGGCCACGGTTCCCGGACTCCAAGCAAGTAGCTGAGAAAACGGCCAAACACTGGGGGCCGTCGGGGACCCGGATGTTAGACTGGTGCATGGCCCCAGCTCGAACAGGTTGCGCGCTCGTTAGGCGGGACAGGTGCCGAGTTTCGGCCCTCCGGATGATTACTACTATGAGTGATCTGCCGATAGTCCAGGACCACAAATCGACCGACCCTCTGCCCCGCGACTGAAAGACTTGAAATGTTCGAGCGATTTACAGAACGCGCCCGTCAGGTGGTCGTCCTTGCTCAGGAAGAGGCCCGGACGCTCAAGCACAACTACATCGGCACCGAGCACATCCTGCTGGGCCTGCTCCGCGAAGAAGAGGGTCTTGCGGCGCGGGTGCTCGAATCGCTGGAGATTACGGTCGAGCGCGTCCGCGCACAGGTCGTCCGCATCGTCGGCTCCGGCGAGGAGGTCACCTCCGGCCAGATCCCGTTCACCCCACGCGCCAAGAAGGTGCTCGAGCTGGCGCTGCGCGAGGCGCTGAGCCTGGGTCACAACTACATCGGCACCGAGCACATCCTGCTCGGGTTGGTCCGTGAGAACGAGGGCGTCGCAGCCCGCATCCTGCTCGACTTCGATGCCGACTCCGAGAAGATCCGCAACGAGGTGATCCGCATGCTGTCCGGTCCAGGCGGCCGTCAGCGCAGCGGTGCCGGCGCTGGCCCCTCGTCCGGCTCCAGCGGCAGCAGCGGCGAGGGCAAGAAGTCCTCGAAGCTGCTCGATCAGTTCGGTCGCAACCTGACCAAGCTGGCAGCCGACGGCAAGCTGGACCCGGTGGTCGGCCGCGAGACCGAGATCGAGCGGATCATGCAGATCCTGAGTCGACGTACCAAGAACAACCCCGTGCTGGTCGGTGAGCCCGGCGTCGGCAAGACTGCCGTTGTCGAGGGCCTGGCCCAGCGGATCACAAACGCCGATGTGCCGGAGCTGCTGAAGGGCAAGCAGATTTACACGCTTGACCTGGCGGCGCTGGTCGCGGGCTCCAAGTACCGCGGTGAGTTCGAGGAGCGCCTCAAGAAGGTGATGAAGGAGATCACCCAGCGCGGCGACATCATCCTGTTCATCGACGAGCTCCACAACCTCGTCGGAGCCGGTGCGGCGGAGGGCGCGATCGATGCCGCTTCAATCCTGAAGCCGGCACTCGCCCGCGGTGAGCTGCAGACGATCGGTGCGACCACGCTTGAGGAATTCCGCAAGTACCTCGAACGCGACTCGGCCCTGGAGCGTCGTTTCCAGAAGATCGTCGTTGACCAGCCGTCAAAGGACGAGACCGTCCAGATCTTGAAGGGCCTGCGCGACCGCTACGAGCAGCACCACAAGGTCAACATCACCGATGAGGCGCTCGTGGCCGCAGCCGATCTGGCCGACCGCTACATCTCTGACCGCTTCCTGCCGGACAAGGCGATCGACCTGATCGACGAGGCTGCGTCGCGGATGCGGATCAAGTCGATGACCTCGCCGCCGGTCTATCGCGAGCTCGAGGACGAGATCGAGGAGACCCGCCGTGCGAAGGAGGCCGCGATCGAAGCTCAGGAGTTCGAGAAGGCCGCCAACCTGCGCGACCAGGAGCGTCGCCTGAGCCAGAAGAAGCGCGAACTGGCCGAGCAGTGGGAGGCAGGCGAAGCGACCGAGCGGCCGTCGATCGGTGAGGAGGAGATCGCTGACATCGTCTCGATGTGGACCGGCATCCCGGTCTTCAAGCTGACCGAGGCCGAGACCGCCAAGCTGATGCGGATGGAGGAGGAACTCCACAAGCGCGTCATCGGGCAGCATGCGGCCGTCGAAGTGATCTCAAAGGCGATCCGCCGCAGCCGCGCCGGGCTCAAGGATCCGAAGCGGCCCACCGGCTCGTTCATTTTCCTGGGCCCGAGTGGCGTGGGCAAGACCGAGTTGGCCCGCACGCTCGCCGAGTTCCTGTTCGGCGACGAGGACACGATGATCCGCATCGACATGTCCGAGTACATGGAGAAGCATGCCGTCAGCCGTCTGGTCGGCTCGCCTCCTGGCTACATCGGGTACGACGAGGGCGGTCAGTTGACGGAGGCGGTTCGCCGCAAGCCGTACAGCGTGCTGCTGCTCGACGAGATCGAAAAGGCCCATCCCGACGTGTTCAACATCCTGTTGCAGATTCTCGAGGATGGCCGCCTGACCGACGCTCAGGGCCGTACGGTCGACTTCCGTCACACGATCGTGATCATGACCTCGAACATCGGCGCTTCTGAGATCGCCAAGAACTTCCAGATCGGGTTCTCGACGATCGAGGATGAGACCGGCGTCAGCTACGACGAGATGAAGAGCCGGATCATGGGCGAGCTCAAGCGCGTCTTCCGCCCCGAGTTCATCAACCGCATCGATGACGTGATCGTCTTCCACAAGCTGGCCAAGGCCGAGATCAAGGAGATCGTCGACCTGCTTCTGCGCCGGATCCGGGAGTCGATGGCGGAGCGCGAACTGCAGCTTGAGCTCTCTGAGGACGCAAAGGATCTGCTGGTCGAGAAGGGCTGGGATCCTGCCATGGGCGCGCGTCCGCTGCGCCGTGCGATCCAGCGCTACATCGAGGATCCGCTGGCGGACTTCGTCCTGCGCTCACAGGTCCCGGAGGGATCGACCGTGCTGGTCGACCGCGACGAGGGCAAGGGCGAGGGCGACGAGACCCCCGGGGTCAAGCTCTCCGTTATCGAGCCGGCGCCCAAGCCGACCCCAGTAGGGGTCGGTGCCGAGGGTGGCGCGGAGCACGCTGAGGACGGCGACTCGCACGAGTCGGACGAAGGCGCCTCCGAGTCTTCCCAGGACTGATCGGCCTGTTCACGTTCGGGGGTGGCTGCGTGCAGCCACCCCCGAACGTGCTGACGTGGAACTGTCACGCCGCAGCGGCTCAGAACACGGTGAGCCAGCGCGAAAACTCGGCCGTGTAGAAGATCAGCAGGACGGTGCTGATCGCCAGTGCCGGTGGTAGCAACTTTCGTTGTTGCAGCCATGCCCCGGCTCCGATCCATAGCGGGAAGATCGGGATCAGGTAACGGTCGAAGCCCTTCAGTGGCTCACTTGCTACAGAGCTCGACGTACAGACCAGGATCGCCAGAAGCGCGAAAACGAAGTAGTGCCTCGGCAGCCGTCGCCACACGTTTACCAGCGAGAGGATCGCGATCACGAAAACCACGAGGTAGATGGTGTTCTGGACATCCGGGGCGAAGCCGCCGGACCCGAGCTGCTCCGTGCCACTCAACATCTGGGGGATGCCCTTGGCGACGTCCGCGACCGCCAGGATCAGCGTTCCGAGCGGCCCCGCCATCGTCCTGCCGGCGTTGGCCATGTTCTGATTGGTGATCGGAGCCAGCCAGCCCCAACCGTGGGCGTGCATGTAAACGAAGAGGCTGCCAAGTGCCAGTGGAGGCAACGCCAGCGCGAGCAAACCGGGCGACCACAGCCTGCGGAGGTCCCATGTGCGGCCGTGGCTGTTCCAGTAGACGATTGCGAGCGGGGCGACCATCAGGATCCCCTGCACGTGCGTGATCGCTGCAGCGGCCGCGGCCACGCAAGCCCACCCGAACCGGCCATGATCGGCCAGGTAGAACGAGGCTGCAAGCAGAGCCAACAGGAGCGACTCGGTGTAGACGGCGCTGAGCACGAATGACAGCGGTGAGAAGGCAATAAGGAGGACCGTGGCGTTTGCGGCGCACTGCCCCAGCCGTTCCTTCGCGATCCGGTGAACCAGCATCAGCCCGACGGCGAACGCGACGAGGCTGATCATCTCGCCGGCAATCACGGGCGATCCCACGAACATTGTCAGCACCCGGATCAGCAGCGGGTACAGCGGGAACAGGCGGGTAGCGCTGGCCGATGTGTAGCCGTGCTGCGCGATCGTGAGATAGCCGATGCTGTCCCACCGGACCGTCGAATCGCCGAGGATATTGCCGACCACGCCGAGGCTCGAGCTGAAGCGCTCAGTGTCGTACTGCATCCAGCCGACTTCGCGATAGCCGAACATCGGGCCGAGCGCACCACCGACCACCACGATCAGGCGCGAGAGAACGACCAGAGCCCAAATTGGAGGCCGAAGATTGACGCGCGCTCGCGTCTCCTCTCGGGCCTCCGCAGTCTCGTCTCGGGGCTCCACTTCGGCGACGACCGTTGCCATTTGTGCCTTTATCGGCAGATCTCGGCGGTAACGTCAGCCTGCACGCTTAGTCTCAATGAATGGCCGCTCCCAAGTCAGTCCACGTCTGCTCTGCCTGCGGGCATGAGTCGCCGCGCTGGTCGGGCCAGTGCCCGGGCTGCGGCGAGTGGAACACGCTGGTAGAGGAGCTGCGGGCACGACCTGGGGCGTCGGGCCGTGCCGGTGGAATTGGATCCCGCCCACCCAGCGGCACGGGAGCCACGCCGGTGCCGTTGGGCAGCGTGGCGGCTGAGGAGCATGCGCGGCTCAGCACCGGGATCGGTGAGCTCGACAACGTGCTGGGCGGCGGGTTGGTGCCGGGATCGCTGGTGCTGATCGGAGGCTCGCCGGGTGTCGGCAAGTCCACGCTCACGACCATGGCGCTTGCGCATCTGGTCGCCGCCGGGCGCCGGACCCTGTACGTCTCAGCTGAGGAATCGCCGGCGCAGATCCGGCTACGGGCGGAGCGGCTCAGCGGCGGCTCGCCGCTCGAGATCCCCGTGATCGCCGAGACAGATCTCGGCACCGTGGTCGCGACGCTCGAGCGCGAGCGGCCAGAGGTGTGTGTCGTCGACTCGGTGCAGACGCTGCACTGTGCCGAACTGGCCAGCGCGGCGGGATCGGTCGCGCAGGTTCGTGAGGTCGCGACCGAGATCATGCGTGTCGCCAAGGCCAACCGCATGGCGGTGCTGCTCGTCGGCCATGTGACCAAGGACGGCGCACTTGCCGGTCCGCGCGTGCTGGAGCATCTGGTCGACTGCGTGCTTCAGTTCGAGGGCGAGCGCGAGCGCACCTATCGGACGGTGCGAGCGATCAAGAACCGGTTCGGCTCGACCAATGAGGCGGGCGTGTTCGAGATGCGCGACGACGGACTGGTCGAGGTGCTTGACGCCTCGGCGCGGTTCGTGGCCGAGGCGACTCGGGCCGCCGGCAGCGTCGTCCTGTGCGCGATGGAGGGCACACGTCCACTGCTGGTCGAAGTGCAGGCGCTGGTCTCGCCCTCTGAGCTCGAGCCGCCGCGTCGGGTGGTGGCGGGCATCGACCGCAACCGGCTGGCGCTGGTGCTGGCCGTGCTCGGCCGCCACGCTGGCATCGGCCTGGGCAACGCTGACGTGTTCGTCAACGTGGTCGGCGGCGTGCGGATCGATGAGCCGGGGGCGGACCTGGCCGTCGCCCTCGCTGTCGCCAGCGCCGCAAAGGGAGTCCCATTGCAGTCGGCGCCGGGCCAGCCGCTCGCGTGCTTCGGCGAGCTCGGCCTGACCGGCGAGCTGCGCACGGTTGCCCACGGCGACCGGCGTCTGGCTGAGGCGGCGAAGTTCGGCCTGGCGCCCGTGGCTGAGCCCGGGCGCTTCCACACCCTGCGCGATGCCGTGCGGGAGTCGGTCGCGCGCGACCGTATGGCACTTGCCCAATAGCGCGTAAACTCAAGGTTCTTATGGCCTCGCGATCCGGGGAAGAGCTCAAAGACGAGCTCGAGTCTCGCCAGGAGTCCCGGATGGTTAGGGCGCTCGAGATGGTTGCGCCCGGAACCTCGTTGCGTGACGGCCTGGACAACATCCTGCACGCCCACACCGGCGGTCTGATCGTGATCGGCGACGCGGATGATCTCGCGTTTCTGTTCTCAGGCGGGATCAGACTCGACCTCGACTATTCACCGGAGCTTCTGTACGAGCTCGCGAAGATGGACGGGGCGATTGTGCTCAGTTCCAACGCGACCAAGATCGCGCACGCCAACATCCAACTGACCCCGGACCCGACGATCCATACGCTCGAGACCGGCACGCGACACCGGACGGCGGAACGCGTGTCCAAGCAGACCGACGCGACGGTCGTGGCGATCTCCGAGCGGCGCGAGGTGGTCTCGCTTTACGTCGACGGCGACAAGTACATCCTCGCTGAGATTCCGGTCGTGCTCGCCAAGGCCAACCAGGCGCTGGCGACCCTGGACAAGTACCGCAGCCGGCTTGACCAGGTTTCGACGCGTCTGACCGCGCTCGAGTTCGAGGGCGGGGCGACCCTCCACGATGTGCTGACCGTGCTGCAGCGTGCCGAGCTGATGACGCGCATGGCGGTCGAGATCGAGCGCTACATCGTCGAACTCGGCACCGAGGGTCGGCTGATCGAGATGCAGCTCGACGAGACCATGGTTGGCGTCTCCGCTGACAAGGCGGCGCTTGTGCACGACTATCTGCTGGATGACGGTGACGAGGCGTTTTCAATCGCGTTCGATCAGCTCGTGCGGCTGCCTCACCAGGACCTGCTCGACTTCGGGCGGCTGGCCGAGTTGCTCGGGTACGACCGCAAGCTGAACACGCTCGACTATCCGATATCGCCTCGTGGCATCCGCATCCTGGGCCGTATTCCCCGCCTGCCGAAGCTGGTCGTGCGACGCATCATCGATGAGTTTGGGGGCCTGGAGGAGCTGCTGGCCGCGAACGACGGTGAGCTCGAGACCGTCGACGGAGTCGGCGAGATCAGGGCAAAGGACATTCGCGAGGGTCTCCGCAGGCTCCAGGAGATCAACCTCGTCGATCGCTATCTACAGACTTGAAATCAGTAGTCCCGGCGGGGTCGGAACCCCGCCGACCAACAAGGGAGACACCATCACCGACATGATCGAAGAGCAATTGGACACAGACGCAGAGCTTGAGGACCTCGATGACATCGAGGTGCTGCCGCAGATCGAGTTCGAGGTGGGCGACAACGTGGTCTATCCGCACCACGGGGCCGGTCAGGTGCTCAAGAAGGAGATGAAGGATGTCCTCGGCGAGAGCCGGGAGTACCTGACGATCAAGATCCTCCACAACGACATGACGGTCATGGTCCCGACTGAGAACGCCGCACTCGCCGGACTGCGCAGGGTGATCGACCCGGAGACCCTCGAGAAGGTGCTCGCCATGCTTCAGGACGAGTGCTCCGATATGCCGAACAATTGGAACCGGCGGTTCAAGCACAACCGCGACAAGATCAAGACCGGCGACATCTACGACCTGGCCGATGTCGTCCGCAATCTCGCGATTCGCGAGCATCAGAAGGGGCTCTCGACCGGCGAGAAGCAGATGTACACGCGTGCGAAGAAGGTGCTCGCATCGGAACTGATGTACGCCCTGGACATGGATGAGGAGCAGGTCGAGGCGTATCTCGCCACCGTCATCCTCGAGGGCGCCGGCAACTCCGAGCCGGTTGCGGTGTCGGCGTCGGCGGAGTAGCTGGTAGGCGGTCATGGCGGTCGCGCTGATCGTGGCCGCGGGGCGTGGCGAGCGCCTTGGGTCTGGGGGACCCAAGGCGCTCGTCAACGTTGCAGGCCGGCCGATGCTCGACTGGAGCCTGCTTGCACTGGCTCAGGTGGAGGCCGTCGAGCGCCGTGGTCGTCGCGCTGCCGCGTGACCGGCTGCAGGCCGCCCCCGCGGGCGTGAGGGTCGTAGCCGGCGGGGCAACCCGCTCCGAGTCAGTCCGAGCGGCGCTCCTTGCGGCCCCGGACGATGACATCGTGATCGTTCACGATGCAGCCCGAGCGCTCGTCACGCCGGCGCTGTTGGCCGAGTCCGTGGCGGAGCTTGAGCGTTCGGGTGCTGACGCGGTGATCGCGGCGGCTCCGGTGACCGACACAATCAAGCAGGTTGGGGCGGATGCGGCAAACCGAGCGGGCGGGCGGCTGGTCGAGCTGACGCTGGACCGCTCGCGCCTGTGGTCGGTCCAGACGCCGCAGACCTTCCGCCGTGCCGCGCTTGAAGCTGCACTGGCAGCGTCGCCCGAGATGCTTGCCGCCGCGACCGACGACGCCTGGCTGATCGAGCGCCAAGGCGGTACCGTCGCGGTGTTGCCCGCGCCGCCCGAGAACTTCAAGATCACCACCCCGCTTGACCTGCGCGTCGCCGAACTGATCTTGGGCGAGCGGGGCCTCGCCTGATGCGGAACAGCTGGAGGGGGATATGAGCATCGCAACCGGGCTCGGCTACGACTGCCACCGGCTGGTGGAGGGGCGGCCGCTGGTGATCGGCGGGGTCGAGATCTCCCACACCCATGGTCTGCTCGGGCATTCGGATGCTGACGTGTTGGCTCACGCGATCATCGACGCGCTGCTGGGGGCTGCGGCGCTGGGGGACATCGGCCAACACTTCCCAGACACCGATGAGCGCTACCGGGGCGCTGACTCGATCGAGCTGCTGCGGGTGACGGTCGCGCTGCTTGCGGAGCGCGGTTGCACGATCGAGCACATCGATGCGACGGTCGTGCTGGAGCAGCCAAAGTTGCTGTCGCACCGTGACGCGATTCACGGCCGCCTGGTGGACGCGCTCGGCGTTGCCGACTCACAGCTGAACGTCAAGGCCACCCGGGGCGAGGGCATGGGCTTCATCGGCCGGCTTGAGGGGGCAGCCGCGCTGGCCGTGGCGACGATCACACGGCCGGATCCCTCCGGCAGGCCCTAACGTCTGCTGCTCCCGATGCGCGAGATCATCCTGCATGACACGCTCTCAGGCGAACTGCGGCCGCTGCGTCCACGTCAGCCCGGCAAGGTCGGGATCTACGCCTGCGGTCCCACGGTTTACGGGCCGGTGCACATCGGCAACGCGCGTCCATTCGTCGTGTTCTCGCTGCTGAAGCGGTTCCTCGTGCATGAGGGCTATGAGGTCGCGTTCGTCGCCAACGTCACCGATGTCAACGACAAGATTTACGCGGCTGCAGGTGCGGCGGCGGTCGACTCGGCAACGCTGGCGCGAGAGATGACCGCCAAGTACATAGAGGACACCGACGGTCTTGGGCTCGGTCGACCCGACCACGAGCCGCTCGCGAGCGAGACGATCGCGGAGATCATCGCCCTGATCGAGCGCCTGATCGAGCGGGGGCATGCCTATGCCGTCGACGGCGACGTTTATTTCGCGGTGCGCAGCTATGACCGCTACGGCGAGCTCTCGCACCGCCGTCTTGACGACCTCGATCAGGGCGACGGCGGGGAGGGCGCGGACCGCAAGCGCGATCCGGTCGACTTCGCCCTGTGGAAGGGACAGAAGCCGGGTGAGGACACCGCATGGGACACACCCTGGGGACGTGGAAGGCCCGGGTGGCACATCGAGTGTTCGGCAATGGCGGAGAAACTGCTGGGCTTGGATTTCGAGATCCACGGCGGTGGCTCGGACCTCGTCTTCCCGCACCACGAGAACGAAGCCGCTCAGAGCTGCGCCGCCCACGGCCAGCCGCTGGTGAGGCTGTGGATGCACAACGGCATGGTGCGGATCGCCCAGGAGAAGATGTCGAAGTCGATCGGCAACACGTTCCTGCTGCACGCGGCGCTCGCGGCCCATGGGCGCGATGCACTGATCGCCTACTTCTGTGCCGGGCACTACAGGCAGCCGATCGAGTTCGACGACGAGCGCCTGAGCACCGCCGCGGCGAGCGTCACCCGTTTCCGGGAGGCTGCCCGACGTCTTGTGCAGGGTCCATCGCCGGCGTGGTCAGAGCCGATCCGGGCAGAGTTCTTCGACGCGCTGGCCGAGGACTTCAACACCCCCCGGGCTCTTGCTTCCGCATATGACTGGGTGCGCGAGGCCAATCGGTCGGAGGTCGCGGTCGGGGCGGACGACCTCCGCGAGATGCTCGCCGTCCTGGCGCTCGACAACCTACTTGACGTCGAGCAGGTCCGGGCTCCGGAGGACGCAATGGCGCTGGCGCTGCAGCGCGAAGCGGCCCGAGCTGAGCGTGACTGGGCGCGCGCCGACGCGATCCGCGACCAGCTGCGCGAGCTCGGCTGGGAGATCCGTGACGGCGGTGACGGGCCGGAGCTGCTTCCGATCTGATCCGGCCTGAGCTGACCGAGCCGACCTGAGCTGCTGATCTGATGATTGTTTACGGACGCAACGCCGTACATGAGGCGATCCGAGGCCCCCGCACGGTGAGCCATGTCTGGGCGACGCCAAACGCGGCGCGTGAGGACTGGCTTGGGCACCGGGACCTGCGAGTGACCCTCGAGCCGGCTGAGGAGATCGCCCGGCGAGCCGGATCCGACGGCCATCAGGGCGTCTGCGCCGAGGTGTCGGAGTACCGCTATG
Organism: uncultured Conexibacteraceae bacterium; assembly: GCA_963844665.1. GTDB lineage: Bacteria > Actinomycetota > Thermoleophilia > Solirubrobacterales > Solirubrobacteraceae > Palsa-465. The sequence goes on along the minus strand of CAWJPB010000001.1, from coordinate 347,955 downwards.
CAGACGCCGAGCGGCTTCTGGAGCAGGAGCGCGCGCTGATCGTCGCACTCGACCAGGTCCAGGATCCGCAGAACCTCGGCGCGATCTGCCGCTCTGCCGAGTGCGCCGGCGCTGCAGGCGTTGTGTTGCCAGAGCGCCGTGCTGCCGAAGTCACGCCGGCGGTCTGCAAGGCCTCGGCAGGAGCGGTCGAACACCTGCCCCTGGCCCAGGTGCGCAATCTCACGGACTTCCTGACGGACGCGAAGGCGCGGGGGTTCTGGTGCTACGGAGCCGATGGCGACGCCAAGCTCGATTACCGCCAGGTCGACCTCAATGGTCCGGTTGTGCTGGTCATGGGTTCGGAGGGCAGGGGCCTACGCCCAAGGGTCGCGTCCGCATGCGATGCGCTGATCTCGCTGCCGCTGCGCGGCAGGATCGAATCGCTGAGCGTGGGTGCCGCCGCCGCGGTGCTGTTATACGCCGCGGCCGCAGCTCGCGACTGATTGAGCCGTCCGCCCGCTCGGAACGGGCCTCGGTACTTCTCAGACGCGCACGCCTCGGGCGCTGCCCGGGACCGGGATTGCGGTGTCGGTCGAGGGTGTCGCAGGTTTCGGCTTGACAGCCGCGCGGTGTTATGCGAAGCTGCCGCGAGCTAAGGATCAAGTTAAGCTTTAGTCTCACCGACGGAGGCGGGGTCCTGGGAGGACATCGCCTAGCAGTACCAACTGAACAGGCTGCGGCGCCAGGGGAGGTGACGCGTCACGCAATTCCAACCGTCGTCAGACCACGGAGGTCGACGGCGCAGCAAAGGAACCGGTGTGGCTCGACTTTCATCAAACCCAAAGGGTCAACTTCAGGTTGAGGATGGGTATCTGATAGCGCTCGCAAAGCTCGGCAACCCCGACGCCTACGACCGCCTGGTGCGCCGTTACTACGGTTTCGTCCGACTGAAGGCCTCTTCGTACTTCCTCGCCGGCGGCGACGCTGACGACCTCATCCAGGAGGGCCTGGTCGGGCTCTATAAGGCGATTCGCGACTACCGCAGCGACAGGGAGTCCAGCTTCCGCAACTTCGCCGAGCTGTGCATCACGCGCCAGATCATCACGGCCGTGAAGACCGCCACGCGCAACAAGCACACCCCGCTGAACCAGTACGTGTCGTTCTCGAGTACGCCGGCCGGCACGGGCAGTGACACCGAGCCGACGCTCGACGAGATGATCGCGGGCTCGCCGGTTCACGACCCGGTCAATCAGGTGATCAGCTCGGAGGAGCTGCGCGCGCTGGTCGCCTGCATCTCCACTTCGCTGTCAGAACTCGAGTCCCGCGTGCTCTCGCTCTACCTCGATGGCCGCTCCTATGAGGAGGTCGGGCAGCGCCTCGGGTGCGACTGCAAGACCGTCGACAACGCGCTGCAACGCGTCAAGCGCAAGGTCGGCCAGCATCTCGCGTCAAGGGCGATCGCCGCGTAGGCAAGGCGATCGTCAAGCGCCGATCGCCGCATACGGGGGTCAAGAGCGATCGCCTGGGCAGGGCGATCGTCAGGCCTCGAAGGGTCCGAGGTTGGCCTCATGGCCATAGGTGGAGAACTGGCGGAAACGATTGAACTGCCGGTGGTCCGGGCCGTGATAGTCCGAGGAACCGGTTGTCAGCAGACCCAGCTCGGAGGCTCGTCTCACGAGCAGGTCGGTCTGCGGCTTGGTGTGTGTGACGTAGAAGGCCTCGACCCCGTCGAGGCCCAACGCCGTGAAGCGCTCGAGCGTTGCGATCACCTCGGCGTCGCTGTCGACGTCCCAGAACGGGTGCGCCCACACGGCCAGGCCGCCGGCGCCGTGGACCAGCTCGATCGCATCAGAGATCGATGGCGCCTCACGGTCGCGGAACGCGGGCTTGCCCTCGATCAAGTAGGCCACCAGGAACTCGGTTGGGTTCGCCAGCTGCTCGGCGGCGAGCCGGTCGGCGTTTTCCGACTGCGTGAAGACCGCCTGTGCCAGATGCGGCCGGCCGACCGTGGCTCCCGCAGCCAGCCGTTCATCCAGCGGGCGGCGGTCGACGGCCCAACCGTTCTCTTCGAGCGCCGCGATCATGCGCTCCGCGCGGCGACCGCGATCCGAGCGCGAGCGTTCGAGCTGGGCAAGCAAAGCCGGATCGTTCTGATCGATCAGATATCCGCACAGGTGCAGATCACTGGCGACCGGGTCGAGTACGGAGATCTCGACACCCGGGATCAGCCTCAGACCGATCTTCGCGGCAGCCTCGATGGCTTCGTGTACGCCCTCGACGCTGTCGTGATCGGTCAGTGAGAAGAGCTCGACTCCTGCCTGTTTGGCCGCGGCGACGACCCCGGCCGGTGGCAGCTCGCCATCTGAGTAGGTCGAGTGTCCCTGGAGCTCGAAGGTCGGTGCGGTGGATGTTGGTGAGGGCATTCGCCGGAGGCTAATCGGTCTCCCGGCCTGGCCCGGGTTCATTGGCCCGGCTCGGGTCGCCCTCCCGTTCGGGCTTGTTGGTCCGGCTGAGATGCCGACCCGGTTCTGGGTAGAGGTGTGTTAGGGGACCCTAACCTGTGGTAGCGTGGCCCGCCACAACAACCGAGCGGCCAAGCCTATTAGGGCGACCTAACTTGTGCTAGGGTCCGCGCCTCAGAGCATTCCGACCCGGCCGCTCGGATTACGGATCAGCCCCCGACGACAGAGAGCATGACCACAACCATTGAGAAAACCAAGTCGAGCAAGCCTCGCCGCGGCCAGAACTGGAGCTTCTATATCTGGGTGGGGCTCGCGCTTGGCGTCGCCGTAACTGCCGTGATCCTCGGCTGGCACTCAGGGGGCGGCACTGTCGACCCAAGTGACCCCGCCAACGCGGAGCACATGAGCCGCACAACCGCGGTGGTCAACAGCGGCATCCTCGTCTTTCGCGAGGGCCTCGAGACTGTTCTGGTGCTCGCCGCGATCACCGCCAGCTTCCGCGGCGCCAATGGCGTGTACAAGCGGCCAGTTGCGATCGGCGGTGGCATCGGTCTGCTCGCGACGGTCGCGACCTGGTTCGTGGCCGTGGGGATAATCAGCCTGTTCGGCGGCAGTGGTCTCAGCCTGCAGGCCGCCACCGGGATCCCCGCGATCATCGTCCTGCTGATCGTCATGAACTGGTTCTTTCACAAGGTCTATTGGACCGGCTGGATCTCCCATCATCACAAGCGCCGCAAGGGCCTACTGAGCGGGGACGGCAACACGAACACGCGTCGCGTGCTGCTTGGCTTCGCACTCCTCGGCTTCACCTCGATCTACCGCGAGGGCTTTGAGGTCGTGATCTTCCTTCAGAACCTCCGGGTCACCTTTGGCTCCGGTGTCGTGCTCGAAGGCGTCACGCTCGGCCTGCTGTTCACCTCGGCAGTCGGGATCATGACCTTCTCACTGCATCAGAAGCTGCCCTACAAGCGGCTCTTGATCATCACCGGCTGCATGCTTCTGGTGGTCCTGTTCGTGATGGTCGGCGAGGAGGTCAACGAGATGCAGTTGGCCGGCTGGATCGGCACCACCTCGATCGGAACCTGGCCGGGCTGGCTCGGCGAATGGTTCTCGCTGTTCCCCAACGTCGAGACGATCGCCGCCCAGGGACTGGCAGTCGCGGCAGTGGTCGGCTCCTATCTGCTCGCTGAGTACCTCCGCGTCTGGCGCCCCCGGCGTCATGGCCAGAAGACCGCGTCGGTGGCGGACGAGCCGCCGGTCGCAATCATGGCCGAGGTCTGCCAGACCGCCGACGATCTGGCCCAGTCCGCCGCAGTTGCGGATGCCGAGATGAACGCCACGCTTGCAGAGGCGGCATCGCATCCGACCGCTGACCGCGACCCGGCGTTGATCAACCCAGCTCAGCGCTCCGACTCCTAGGTCGGCGCCGATCCTCGCCCTCACACCGCTGGCCCGCTGCTCCGGCAGCGGGCGGGCATTGTCTGGGCCGCCAGTGTTGGCAGTGGATTAGCAACGGGCCCCAGGCATTGCTCCAGGTTCTGAGCCTGCGAAGATTCGCACACGCCCGCTTGGCGCAACTGGTAGCGCACCTCACTTGTAATGAGGCGGTTGTGGGTTCGAGTCCCACAGCGGGCTTCAAGGAAGAACATGCGTCCGACCATCACCAAACTCATCGTGACCGGCGCCGCAACCGCGGCGCTTCTGCTGGCGGGCATCAGCGGCTTCGCGACTACTGCTGTGGCCGCAGGACACTCATCCGCCAACACGGCCTACTACCAGTTGGTTCAGTACCCAAAGGCGGGCTTTGGTGGCTTCTATGCGCAGATCGCTGGGGCCAAGCGGTCGATCGACATGGAGATGTACGAACTCAGTGACCCGACGGCGGAGCGCGACCTGGGTCAGGCTGCCGCGCGTGGAGTGAATGTCCGGGTGCTGCTCGACCGTGACTATTCCGGTGGCGAGGTGAACGCTACCGCTTACTCATACCTTTCCTCTCACGGTGTCAACGTCAGGTGGGCGCCGCCTAACTACATGTTCCACATCAAGGCAACGGTGTTCGACGGGCGCACGGCGGACGTCTCGACGGCGAACCTCACCGTGGCTTACTACGCGGACACGCGTGATGCCGAGGTGATGGACACCAATCCCGCACAGGTCCAGGCGATCGAGGAGACATTCGCGAACGACTGGGGCAACGCCCCGCACGGCGTGCCCCGGGAACAGACGGTGCAGGCCCCCGGTCTCGTGTGGTCACCGAACACGGGCACCGGCTCGGCGGAGACGGTCATGGTCAATGAGATCAAGGCGGCTCGCCACATGGTCGAGGTCGAGACCGAGGAGTTGAGTGACGCTGCCGTGTATAACGCTCTTGCTGCCGATGCGCGCCGCGGTGTCACCTGCCGCATCGTGATGACCAGCTCCTCGGAGTGGCGTACGGCTTTCACCACCCTGACCAGAGCCGGTTGCCGTGTGCGGGTGTTCCCCGACAGTGCCAAGGCGCTCTACATACATGAGAAGGTGGTGCTCGACGACCCGGGCACGAGCCACGGCTCAGTGCTGATCGGCTCGCAGAACGCCGGTTGGGAGTCACTCCACACCAACCGTGAACTCAGCCTGCTGATCGGCCAGGATCATGGCGGGACGACGGTCATCAAGCAGGCGGCCAGTGCCTTTCAGTCTGATTTCTCGCAGGCTTCGGCCTGGAGGAAGAGCTGACGATGGCGCCGACCCTGCAGGGCTCGTGATCATCATGGACAGCAGGCGCTGACCACCGGTTCCTTGACCTCCCCCTGGCCGACCGAACCACCCAGCCTTGGGCACCGCGCAGCGTTCGCTGACGCGGAGCCACGGCCGTACTGGCCGGAGACGTTGCCTGCCCGCGAGCCGCACCTGCCGCTGGAGCGGGTGATCGACTCCGATCTCTGCATCGTCGGCGGCGGCTACACCGGCCTGTGGGCCGCGCTTCACGCGAAGGAGCGGGAGCCGGGTCGGCGCGTGGTCGTGCTGGAGGGCATGCGCTGCGGCGCCGGTGCGAGCACACGCAACGGGGGCTTCCTGAATTACTCGCTGACTCACGGGCTTGAGAACGGTCGCAGTCGCTTCCCCGATGAGATCGCGTCGATCGAGCGCCTGGCGATGCGCAACTTCGAAGAGCTGGGCGCGGATCTGGAGCGCTACGGGATCGAGGCTGAGTTCGAGGCGACCGGAGAGCTCGACGTGGCTGTCTCAACGGATCAGGTCGACGGCCTCACTGAGGCTGCAGCGATGCTCGCCGACTTTGGCCAGGAGGCGGAACTCCTCGACCGCGCGCAGGTTCAGGCCGAGGTTCGTTCGCCGCTGTATCTCGCCGGGCTCTGGCAGCGGACCGGTGCGGCGATGGTGAATCCCGCAAAACTCGCCGACGGCCTGCGACGGGCGGCGCTCTCCGCTGGGGTCGAGATCTTCGAGCACTCGCGCGTGCGCAGGCTCCACGCGGCCGGCGAACACGCAGGCGGCGACACGACTCTCGGACGGGCGGCTCGCCTGGAAGCGGTCACAGACGTCGGCATCGTGCGCGCGGCCAAGGTGCTGGTAGCGACCAGTGCCTATGAACCCTTGATTCCGTCGATGCGCCGCTACGTGGCGCCAATCTACGACTACGCGCTGATGTCGGAACCGCTCACGCCGGCGCAGCTCGAGTCGATCGGCTGGGGACGACGCCAGGGCATCGGTGACTCCGGCAACCAGTTCCACTACTACCGGCTGACCAGCGACAACCGCATCCTCTGGGGTGGCTACGACGCCGTCTATCGCTACGGCGGTCCGGTACGGCCTGACCTCGACGAGGACCGGGCCACGTTCGCGCGCCTGTCCGCGAACTTCTTCACGAACTTCCCTCAGCTCGAGGGCCTGCGCTTCACGCATCGCTGGGGTGGTGCGATCGATACCTGCAGCCGCTTCTCCGTGTTCTTCGGTCGGGCGTTCGGCGGCGACGCGGTCTATGCGCTCGGCTACACCGGGCTGGGGGTTGGCGCGAGCCGCTTTGGGGGTCGGACCGCCCTCGACCTGCTCGACGGGCGCGTCACCGATGCCACTGCGCTACAAATCGTGCGCCGCAGGCCGGTTCCGTTTCCGCCCGAGCCGTTGCGCACCGCGGTGATCCAGCTGACACGCAACCGGCTTGCCGCCGCGGACCGCAACGGAAGGCGTGGAATTTGGTTACGCACGCTGGACCGCATGGGTCTGGGATTCGACAGCTGATTGATCATGGAGTGAGGGAGAACTGAAGTGAGCAGTAAGGAGAGGGCGATGCATGAAACCGTGACGTACGAGGTCGAGCACAAGGGCCTCAAGGAGGGTGCGCTCGGCTTCCTTTCGAGCACAGCGGTGGGGGTCGCATCCACAGCGCCCGCCTACAGTCTGGCCGGCACGCTTGGCTGGGTCGTCGTGACGGTCGGGCTCCAGGCTCCGCTGTTCGTGATCCTCGCGTTCATACCGATGTTCATGGCCGCATGGGCAATCAAGCACATGAACGCGGTCGATCCAGACTGTGGCACCAGCTTCACCTGGGCCTGGCGTACGATCGGCCCGCGGACGGGCTGGTGGGCCGGAGGCTGGGGCACCTGCGCCTCAGACTTCCTGGCGATGGCGAGTCAATCGCAGATCGCCGGTCAGTACCTCTTCTTCCTGATCGGCGCCTCAGCGATCGGCAGCAACGCGGCGAGCGTCTGGGTGCTGCTGGTCGGCGTCGCCTGGATCGTCGGCCTCACGTGGATGTGTTATCGCGGCATTCAGGTCTCCGCCCGCACTCAGGTCACGCTCGTGATCATCGAGGTGATCGTGCTGTTGGTGTTCGCCGCGGTGGCGATGATCAAGGTGCTGAATGGCAGCGCGCCGATCACCCACGCCAGCCCCTCATGGGAATGGCTGAATCCCACGCACATCGGCTCGTTCTCGACCTTCATGCAGGGCATGCTGCTGATGGTCTTCATCTACTGGGGTTGGGACACGACCACATCGATCAACGAGGAGACAGAGGATCCGGGGAGGATTCCTGGAATCGCCGGTGTTGTCTCGACCTTCATCCTGCTCGGCACCTACTTCTTCGTGACCTTCGCGGTCCAGGCCTACGCCGGCATCGGTTCGAAGGGGATCGGCCTGGGCAACTCAGCCCACATCAACGATGTGTTCTCCGTGATGGGGCATTCCGTGTTCGGTACGAGCACCCTTGGGGACATCCTCACCAAGCTGCTGTTCTTCATGATCCTGACCTCAGCGGCCGCGACCACGCAGACCACGATCCTGCCAAACGCGCGCACGACGCTCTCGATGGCATTCCACGGCGCCTTGCCGGAGGCGTTCGGCCGTGTGCATCCGAAGTACATGACCCCGACCGTGTCAACGTTCGTGTTCTCAGGTTTCTCGATCGTGTTCTACGTGGGCGTGAACTTCCTGTCGCACGGCAACGTGATCTCCGATTCGATCACGGCCGCGACATTCTTCGTCTCGATCTACCTCGGCATCTCTGCAGCCGCATGTGCGTGGCACTTCCGCTCCTCGCTGAGCGCCGGCTGGCGGCCCGCCGTGTCCCGGGTGATCGTCCCGGGCCTCGCGGCCCTGGGCTTCTACGCGCTGCTGATCTACAACGTCATCTACTACGGCCATGCGACCAACAGCTACATGACGGTCGATCTGCCGCTGCTTGGGACAGTTGGCGGGACGGAGCTGATCGGTGTCGTCACGGCACTGCTGGGCTTCGCAGCGATGCTCTACTGCCGAGTGAAGCTGCCGGACTTCTTCACCGACAAGTCAAAGCGCTATGGGCCGTCGCTGACGGAAGAGGGTCACGTGGTCGAGCTCGAGCCGGCGCACTGACCTCTTTCCCCGGTGCTGCCCGGCCCGCTGGCCGGCAGCACCGCCGGGGCCCCCGGTCGTCGGGTCCTGTGGCGCCTGAGCTGTAACGGCACCGCCGGCAGCGGGTACCGACTTCAATGGACTCCAACGGCCACCATCAGCGCGCCCGCGCGGGCGGCGTCAACCTCTTGGTCTACTGGCTGGTGCGGATCCCGCTGCAGCTGTTCTTCTGGGTCTACCTGCGGATGTCGAGGGTCGGCCGCGAACACTTCCCAACGCAGGGGGCAGCGATCGTCGCCGCCAACCATCGCAGCTTTTTTGACCCTTTCATCATCGGCACGATGACCCGGCGGCGAATGTTCTACATGGCCAAGCGCGAGCTGTTCGAGTTTCACCCGGTGCTCAGCTGGCTGCTGAGCTCGCTCGGCGCGTTCCCGGTCGACCGGGAGCGCGGCGATCAGGACACGATCGCGACCGCCAAGGACCTGCTCGCCCGCGGTGAGCTGGTGCTGATCTTCCCCGAGGGGACCCGCACGCGACCGGGGCCACTGGGGAGGCCCCGGCGCGGCGTGGGTCGGCTGGCGCTCGAGACCGGAGCGCCCGTGATTCCGGTCGCGATCATCGGCACGGAGGCGATCCGGCGCGGCTGGCGCCTGCGACCGCGCAAGGTCCGCGTGCGCGCCGGCGTGCCGCTCCAGTTCCCGCGCGTCGAACTCTCGACGCCGACCGCCGCCGGCGCTGTCGCGGTCCGTGTCTGGGCCTGTGTCAGGCTTCAGTGGGCATGGCTCGGTGGTGCCGTAGAGCCGGAACCCGAGCCAGTGCCGGAAATCGTGCACGCAGCATGACGCTGACGCTCCAAAGGTAGGCTCCATGATGTGGAAGACCAACATCCGTCGGACAAGGCGGAGCTCGACCGACGCTTCAGCGAGCTGTACCGCGCGCACCTTCGCGATGTCTACTCCTACAGCTTCTACCGGGTCGGCAACCACCACGACGCCGAGGACCTCACTGAACAGACCTTCCTGCAGGCCTACCGGCACTTCGAACGGGCGCTGCGCGAGTCGGATGGCCGCCCGCTGCGCCCATGGCTCATCCGCATCGCGCACAACCTCGCAGCCAACTTCTACCGCGACCGTTCGCGCAAGCCGGAATCCGCGATTGAGGACGCCGGCATGATCTCAACGATGCACACGACCGAGTCGCTGGTCGAGGGGCGCGAGGAGCTCAAGGCGATCCTCGACGGAGTCCAGCAGCTTCCCGACGACCGGCGCGAGGCGCTGATCATGCGTTTCGCGCTGGGCATGGACAACCGTGAGATCGCTCGCGCGCTGGGCCGTTCCGATGGCGCCACCAAGGTTCTGCTGCACCGCGCGATCCGCCAGCTTGAAGGGATCGTGAATACGTCGGGCGAAAATGGAACTCAGCCATGACCGCGAACGTTGAAGCACTGCTGCGTGAGGCGCTGACCCCGGTCGAGCCGCCGGTCGTGTTCTCCGAGCGGATGGAGACAACGCTGACGGTGCTGACCGAGGCCGCCCAGGAGGAGCTCGACGGGTGGGAGCTCGCGACGATGCGCGATCCCCGTAACTGGGTCCGTCCGATGGTCGCGGCCGGGGTGACGGTCACCGCCGGCAGCGCGCTGGTGGCGATCCGCGTCCGTGCCCGGAGGCACGCACGCCGCGGTGAGACCGGGACTCTGATCGAGTACGCCGAGCGAACCCTGCACGACATCGCCGAGGAAGCCCGCCGGGTCCTGCCGGACCGGTAGTCCTTCACACCGTGCCGGTCTGTTACAGACACCCATCGCGCGAGACCGGCGTCTCGTGTTCGAACTGTGGGCGGCCGATCTGCCCAGATTGCATGACGCCCACATCCGTCGGCATGCGCTGCCCCGAGTGCGCGGGCGACCAGACTCGGGTCCGGCGCATGCGCGGCAGCGGAACAAATGCGACCTTCAGCCGCCCGCAATCGCTGCTCGAGCCGTCGACCTGGTCGGTCACGAACGTCCTGATCGTGATCAACGTCGTTGTTTTCCTTTGGGAGGTAGCCGGTGGTGTCTCGCTCGGGGGCGGTTCCGTCGGCGGCTATGCGTACTTCCACGGCGTCCTGTTCGGTCCGTTCGTGGCCAGCCCATACCACCAGTACTGGCGGCTGTTGACCTCCGGTTTCCTGCACGAGAGCATCTTCCACGTCGGACTGAACATGCTGTCGCTGTGGTTCGTCGGCCGCTGGCTGGAACCGGCGATCGGCCGACTCTACTTCGCGTCGATCTATTTCTCGTCGCTGCTGGCCGGCTCGTTTGGGGCATTGCTGCTGACCCCGCGTTCGCCGACGCTCGGGGCCTCAGGCGCGATCTTTGGGTTGTTCGCGGCGCTGATCATGGTCGCGCACGCACGCCGGATCCCGCTTTGGCAGTCGGGCCTGTTGCCGCTGCTGCTGTTCAACGTGATCTACACGCTGACGGTCGCCGGTGTCTCGATCGGCAGCCACCTCGGCGGCATCGTGTCCGGGCTGATCAGCGGCTGGCTGGTGACCGAGTACGGCGAGAAGCGAGATAACCGCGCCGTGGTGCTGGGTGGCTGCGTGCTGATCGGGATCATCAGCGTGGTCGGCGGGATCGCCGTGGCAAGTGGGACGGGTCTGTTGCCGGGCGGCTCGACGATCTGACGGCCGGTCGCGTGGTCCAGATGGTGCCAGGCCGGCAACTGCGCTCGCACACGGTGCTGGCCGGCATAGTCGCGGCGCTGGTCGGCTTCACCGGTGCCTCCGCGGTCGTGCTCGCCGGCCTGCGGGGCGTCGGCGCGACGCCCGCGGAGGCGGCCTCCGGGCTGATGGCGCTCACCGTCACACAGGGGTTCGGAACGATCTGGCTTACGCGTCGTCACCGGATCCCGATCCTGCTCGCCTGGTCAACGCCGGGGGCCGCGCTGCTCGCCAGCACCGGGGTGGTGCACGGGGGTTGGCCCGCCGCCGTCGGCGCCTTCCTGATCGCCGGTGTGCTGATCACGCTCACGGGCCTCTGGCCGCGGCTCGGGGCGCTGATCGCCTCGATCCCCGTCCCGATCGCCCAGGCGATGCTTGCCGGAGTGGTGCTCGAGCTGTGCCTGACCCCCGTGAAGGGGTTCGTGGCGCACCCGTGGGAGGTCGGACCGATCGTGCTCGTCTGGCTGTTGTTCCGCCGGATCGCGCCGAAGTGGGCGGCGCCAGCCGCGTTCGCGGCAGCGTTGGCCGTGATCGGCGTGGTGGCGGCCGACCACGGAGGCGTCCATGGAAGCGTGCTCCCGCACGTGTGCTGGACGCTGCCGCGCTTCACCTCGGCCGGTGTGCTCAGCCTCGCGTTGCCGCTCTACATCGTCACGATGGCCGGTCAGAACGTGCCTGGGACCACCGTGCTGGCCAGCTACGGCTACAGCGTCCCGTGGGGCGAGACGATGAAGACAACCGGCGTGGGAACGATCGCCGGCGCCTGTGCCGGCGGACACGCGATCAACCTCGCTGCCATCAGCGCGGCCTTGGTAGCTGCGCCGCTCGCGGACCCGGACCCAGAGACGCGCTGGATCGCGGCGGCCTCAGCCGGCTGGTTCTATTTCGTCCTGGCGCTGTTCTCGGGCGCGCTGGCGACCCTGATCGGCGTCGCCTCGCCGGACGTGATCGGCGCGGTCGCCGGGCTGGCTCTGCTCGGCACGCTCGCCTCGTCACTCGCCGGCGCGCTCGGCAGGGAGGATGGGCGCGAGGCGGCCGCGATCACGTTCGTCATCGCGGCGTCGGGGACGACCTTCCTGGGTGTCGGTTCGGCCTTCTGGGCGCTGCTGGCGGGGCTCGGGGTCCTGGTCTGCCTCCCGGGAACCTCTCGCCCCAAATGACGGCCTCGGATGGCCGTTGACGTCGATCTATCGCGCGAGCTTCCCGACAGGGCGCACTCGCTTCACAGCTCGACGGTGATGGCGCTGGGGGCCAGCTCGTCGGTTATCGCCACCAACCCCGGGTGGATGGTGTGGGCCAGCAGCTCGAGGCCCTCGATGATCCGCGGTCCGGGGCGTGAGAAGTAGGAGCTGGCGTCGACTGCGACCACCTTGCCGGCACCAACCGCGGCCAGCTGGTCCCGGTGCATCTCTGCCTCGCGGTGCGCGATCTCCGCGTCGAAACCGCACGGCATCACGATCACCAGATCGGGCTTCACGGCCGCGATCTCCTCCCAGCTGCGCTGCTCTGAGGGCTCGCCGGCGAATCCGAGCACGTCCTCGCCGCCTGCGTATTCGATCAGCTGCGGCGTCCAGTGTCCGGCCGCGTACGGCGGGTCAAGCCACTCGAGCGCGACCACACGCGGTCGCTTGGCGTCGCGCACGGCAAGGCGGATGCGGTCGATTCGCTCGGAGCTCTCACGGATCAGGTCGACTGCCTCATCTTTGGCGTCTGTCGCCTGTGCGATCGTTCGCGCATCACCGAGAACCTCTCCGACCGTGTGCGGGTCCAGCGCGATCACCATCGGCTGGCTGTCAATCTCCTCAGCGATCGCGCGGACGTCGTCGTAGGACACGGCACACACGCGGCACAGCGACTGCGTGACAATCAGGTCCGGCTGCAGTTCGTGCAGCTGCTCGCTGTCGAGCTCGTAGATCGAGCCGCCGGCCAGCGTGCGTTCCCTCACGCTGGCATCGATCTCGGCTGCCGAGAGCCCCTTCGGGAGCGTGTCGCGCGTGAGCCTCGGCAGCTCCCTGGCGAGCGGCGGGTAGTCACATTCATGCGTTACTCCGACGATCTCGTCGCCGAGGCCGAGCGCAAACAGCATCTCGGTGGCCGACGGTACAAGGCTGACAATGCGCATACTTCAACTGTATGCGCAGCAGCATCGGGGAGCGCTGAGACGTGACCACACCACCACTGTTGACCGGCGACGAGATCGCAGCGCGCCTGCTCGGGCTCGATTGGGCCCCAGAGGGCGATGCGATTGTGCGCAACCTGAAGTTCGACGACTTCGCGGCCGCAATCGAGTTCGTGAACCGTGTCGCCGCTGTTGCGGAGACCTTCGACCACCACCCCGATATCCTCGTGCACGGGTGGAACAAGGTGAAGCTCAGCCTCACCAACCATGCGGCAGGTGGGCTGACGGAGATCGACTTCGACATGGCCGCACGCTTCGACGGGCTCCTCGGTCGGCAGTAGCTGGATGAACGCCGTTCCTGGACGAAGTCCCAAGCGACATCGCGTGCATCCGGCTTGGAGCCGGTTGCCTGAGAATCGGTGCTCTGCGTGACGGCGCTGCTGATCGTCCTCACGATCCTGCTGGTCCTGGTCAACGCCTTCTTCGTGGTGGCTGAGTACGCGCTCGTGCGCTCGCGCCGCGCACGACTCGAGGGAATGGCAGAGGCGGGACTGCGCGGAGCCCGCATGGCGCTACGCCACATGGACGAGATGGGCGATTACATCTCGGCCTGTCAGGTCGGGATCACGATGGCGTCGATCGGCATCGGCGCGCTCGGCCAGCCGGCAATCGCCCACGCGCTCGAGCCGCTGTTCGGGTCGGGCATCAGCCATGCGGTCGCCGTTGCCGTGTCCGTCGCGATCGCATACTCGCTGATCACGTTCTTCCAGAGCACGGTTGGGGAGATCGTGCCGAAGCTCTACACGATCCAGCACGCCGAGGGTGCGGCCCGGCGGATCGCCGGGCCGATGCGGTTTGTGATGACCGTCTTCAGGCCGTTCATCGTGGCGCTCAACGCCAGCTCCGAATGGATGCTGCGGCGGCTCGGGGTCGACCCGGACGCCGAGCCGGAGCACGGCACCCCCGAAGAGCTCAAGCGGATCATCGCCGAGTCCCAGACCGGCGGCCACCTGGACGCCGGCGAGGCGGAGATGTTGACCGGCGTCTTCCATCTTCACGAGCAGGAGGCACGCCAGGTGATGACACCGATTCCCGCGGTGGTGACTGTCGACATTTCCTCCTCGGTGGGCGATGGGCTGCGGCAGGCGGTCGCGACCGGCCACTCGCGGTTGGTGGTGGTCGAGGACGATGATGAAAACCAGGTGCGGGGCATCGTCCATGTCAATCAGCTGATCAAGGTGCTGATGGAGAGCGGTGAGGACGCAAGCTTCGAGTCGCGCGTCCGCGAGGCTCCGATCGTGCCGGAGACCAAGCCACTCGATGACCTGCTCGCCGACCTGCAGCGTGAGCGCACAGAGATGGCGATCGTCGTCGACGAATACGGACGTACGGCCGGGATCGTCACGATCGAGGACATCATCGAAGAGGTGGTGGGGGAGATCTCTGATGAGAGCGATCCGGCCGGCGGCGCGGTCCGCCGTCTGGCCAACGGCGACTGGTTCGTACGTGGGCACGTCGCGGTGAGCGACCTCGAGGACTACGGCCTCACCCTGCCGGTCGACACCGACGCCTACAACTCGATTGGCGGCTTCGTGTTCGCCGAGCTCGGCCGTCTCCCCAAGCGCGGCGACACGATCCAGGCCAACGGCTACTCGATCCGCGTCGAGTCAGTTCGCCAGAACCGGATCGAAGCGGTGCGAGTGCGCGAGCGTCGCTCGAGTCATTAGTTACAATTACGAAATCGCAACGCCGGTGGGCCTCGTTGTGTCGAAGCGGGGCTCCAAGATTTTCCCGGTGGTTGAGAGGAGAGAGATGAAGCCGGCCCTCGGGCCGGCTTCAGCATCTAGGGGGGTCCCACACGCCGGGGTGAGCGGGCGCCCCGATTGCGCCTGTTTACAGGGGTTCCGGTCCATCGGACTGGCGTGCCAGCTCAGGCCCGTGCGGCTGGCCGCGCTGGCGAGGCACGCATTCTGGTGCGGTCGGCCAAAAAGGAAGCCGGCCCGCTCACATGCGGGCCGGCTTCGCGCTTCTGGGGAGGAGGTGCTGCTATGAGGTACGTCGCACCATCAAAGATGAGCCTGCGACATGAATCTAGATTAAATTCATGTTAGGGATTCATGTAGAAAACACAATCAACCGTGGCTCGGAGGCCGCAGGTTCGGGCAATCTGACATCGACCGAGTGCTGAGGTTGGCACCGGTTTGAAGTCATACGTTCGTCCACGCGTGCGCGTCTGGCTACCTGCGTGGACATCCCCGGTCGAGACCTGAGGTGTCGGTTATCACGCTGACGACAGGCCTCCTCCTCCGGGCATAAGGGGTTGGCCGCAGGGATGGTTCCAACGTCGGGGTGCCGCCTAGTGCGGCCCCCCGACGTGTTGGCCGCCCGTCGTCAGGCGACACTCCCCGCGCGCTACGGGCGCCTCGCGATGCTCCCCCTTTCGCGAGGCGTCCGCCAGCCGACCAGCACCAGCCGCGACGCCAGCTGCAGGAGCTTGTGAGGAGTGGAACCGACCAGTGCTCCGCGCAAGCGTCGCCTCACCGCGAGTGCCGATGTCGCTGGGGAGTCGTTAGTGGGCGGCTGGCGCGGCGCCGGCCGCATCGGCGGTGACGCTGGGCAGCGGCGTCAACCCGTCCTCAGGGGCGTGGCCGCGGATCTCTCCATCGAAGGCGATCTCATCGAGCCGAGCGATCTCTCGCTCGCCCTCCAGCCGAGCCGGATGGTCGGCCGGAAGCTGCTTGATCAAGTCACGGATCCGCGTGCGCAGCTGCATCGCGAAGTGAGGCGTCGACGCTCCCATCAGCGCACGCACGTCCTCGAGCGTGACCTCGTGGTCTGAACTCAGGAGTTCTGGGTTCTCGGATTGGCTCATCGCGCGGTGAAGCTTATTCAGATGCGTGGCCGGAGGCGTCGCCGGGCCATTCGCCCGCCGCCGCCTGGCGTCCGTGTTCGATCGCCTCGCGCTCCGCCAGGCGATGGGCCCGACGCAGTTCGGCCTCGCGCATGCGCCGCCGCTCCTCGTCAGTCCGCGGCTCCAGCGGCGGTACCGCGGTCGGCCTGTTCTGCTCGTCCAGCGCGACGAAGGTCAGGTAGGCCGTGCTCGCATGCTGGATCTTCCCGGTCTGCGGGCTCTCTGCCTCGACCCTGACGCCAACCTCCATCGACGTGTTCCACGCGGCATTGACCGTCGCTGTGAAGGTCACCAGCTCGCCGACCTTGATCGGCACCAGGAACGACATGCGATCCATGCTGGCGGTCACCGTTCGCTGCCGGGAGTGCCTGACCGAGGCGATACCAGCGGCCTCATCGACGAGCTTCATGATCGTGCCACCGTGGATGTCATGGCTGGCGTTGGCGTCCGCAGGCCCCATCCAGTGGGCCAGGACGGTGGTCGACTCCGAGGGTGCGTGTGGCTCCATCGAGGGGAACGTTAGATGCTCGGGCACGTCACCGCCGCCCGGCGGCGATACGCTTGAGTCCAGATTTCGATACCTGCCAAGGAGGATGCGATGCCGGGCCTGACCGGACGCATGTCGACCGTCGTCAAAGCGAAGATCTCGAAGATGCTCGACAAGGCCGAGGATCCGGCCGAGACACTCGACTACAGCTATCAGAAGCAGCTCGAGCAGCTACAGAACGTCAAGAAGGGGATCGCCGACGTTGTCACGGCCAAGAAGCGCCTGCAGGCCCAGGAGTCGACCCTCCAGCAGCAGGTGGTGAAGCTCGACACGCAGGCGCGCCAGGCGCTGGCCGCCAGCCGTGAGGATCTGGCGCGTACGGCGCTCGAGCGCAAGAACGTGATCCAGACCGAACTGCAGACGCTGGACGCTCAGGTCACGGAGCTCGAGCAGCAGCAGGAGCAGCTGACCGATTCCGAGAAGAACCTGCGCGCGAAGATCGAGCAGTTCCGGACGAAGAAGGAAGTCATCAAGGCGCAGTACTCCGCTGCTGAGGCCCAGGTGCGGATCTCCGAGGCGGCGACCGGCGTCGGCGACTCAATGGCCGATGTCGGCCTGGCGATGCAGCGCGCAACGGACAAGACCGATCAGATGAAGGCCCGCGCCAACGCCGTGCAGGAGCTGGAGGCCGCCGGCACGTTCGACGACCTGACCACGCTCGGCTCGGGCGAGGACGACATCGATCGTCAGCTGAAGGAGTTGTCGAGCACCAGCGCCGTCGACGACGAGCTCTCGAAGATGAAGGCGGAGCTGGGTTCCGGCTCAGCTCCGACGGGCGAGATCGGTGCCGGCGGGCAAGGCGAACTCGGTGCTGGCGGTGGTGAGCCAGCTGAGCCGGCCACCGAGCACCAGTCCGAGCCATAGCCGGAGGAGCCTTTCGCAGAGCGCCCTCAAAGGGTGTGCCTGAGGTGTGTCTGAGTTCTGAACGGATGGTTCCTGCCGGCCCAGCACGGACACGGCGAGAGCCTTCGCTCGTCGACCCTGCAAGCCAGCGTGCGACGTTGTACGTTTTGGCCGAGCCTGCCAATACTTCCGCCGCCGGGCCTGTTGGCCCGCATTGAGTTAGCGTCGCCTTGGATACCAATCCCGTCTCCCAACCAGCGCCCGCCGCCGATGTGACCGCTCCGGGCGCCAAGGGGCTCAAGACCGACGCGATCGGCTACATCTCGAACCTCGTGATCTCGGTCGCGTCGACCGCACCGGCCTACAGCCTGGCGGCGACGCTCGGATTCATCGTCGCCGTACGCGGCGTTGGCGTACACGCGCCGGCCGTCCTGATCGTCTCGTTCATTCCGATCCTGTTCGTATCGGTCGCGTACCGCTTCATGAACCTGGCCGACCCCGATGCGGGGACCACGTTCGCATGGACCACGCGCGCCTTCGGACCACAGATCGGATGGATCAACGGCTGGGCCATCTTCCTGGCCGACATCATCGTGATGGCCTCGCTGGCCGTGATCGCGAGCCAGTACACGTTCGATCTCTGGAACGGGCATCCGCACACCTGGGCGATCATCATCGGCGCCATCATCTGGATCAGTTTGATGACGTGGATCTGCTACCGCGGGATCGAGCTGTCGGCGCGGATCCAGACGCTGCTCCTCAGCCTCGAGATCTTCACGCTCGCGCTGTTCGCGGTGGTCGCCCTGATCAAGGTGTACAGCGGCCATCCGGCGGGCTCGATACGCGTCTCCGCGGAGTGGTTCAACCCGTTCAACATGAGCTGGGGGGCGCTGATCGACGGCGTGCTGCTCGGGATCTTCATCTACTGGGGGTGGGACTCCGGTGTTGCAGTCAACGAGGAATCGCGTGATCGCCACCGAGGGCCCGGTAAGGCGGCGGTGATCTCGACTCTGATCCTGCTTGTGATCTACATCGTCGTGAGCACGGCGGCGCAGTCCTACCATGGCACCAAGTTCCTCGCCAACAACGCCGACGACGTTCTCAGCCCTCTGGGGCATGGCGTGCTCGGCTCGCCGCTGTACAAGCTGCTGATAATCAGCGTGCTGACCTCCGCGTCGGCGTCCACGCAGACGACCATCCTGCCGACGGCCCGAACGACCTTTTCGATGGCGCGTTGGGAAGCGATCCCATCACGGTTTGGGGATGTGCACCCCCGTTTCTATACGCCTACGTTCTCGACGCTGTTGATGGGCGTCCTGTCGATCGTGTGGACGGTCGTGCTGGTGGCGTTCAACCCCAACCAGGACGTGCTCGGCGACACGATCTCCGCGCTCGGTTTCTCGGTTTGCTTCTACTACGGATTCACGGGGCTGGCGTGCGCGGTGTACTTCCGCCACGATCTCTTCAAGAGCGTGCGCAACTTCTTCTTCGCCGGTCTCATTCCCGTCGTGGGCGGCATCATGATGGCGTACGTCGCGATCAAGGCCTACGGCTACTACAACACCCCCGGCAACAACTATTCGAAGCCGGTGCTCGGCATTCAGACGCCGATCTTCGTGGGTGTCGGCGGACTTATTCTCGGCGTGATCCTGATGTTCGCCTCCTGGCCGTTCTTCACGGGCTTCTTCCACCGGCGGTGGTGGGAGACCGCTGACCCCCAGGTGCTGATCGACGACGTAGCGCACCGCGAGCCTCCGCACTACCGCGGCGAGCCCGGCACTCCGTAGCCCGCGCGAGGACTCTCAGGCCTGCACCGGCCCGCAGTCGGCCTCGGTACCCCTACTTCATCGGACACCTGTCGCCGGGTCGGGCGCGCAATACTGGAACCGATGGCCAGCACCGCTTCAGAGCGCCCGGCGCGCGGCCGGCGGCGATCGCGCTCGGCAGTGGACGACGGCCGCCCGCCGATCCCGCGGGAGGCGTGGACCCGACTCGCCGCATGCACAGCGGCAGCCGCACTGCTGCAACTCGACGGCACGGTGATAACGGTTGCGTTGCCGTCAGTGGCACGCGACCTGCACGTCTCGAACTCCTCGACGGCGCTCGTGTTGAGCGCTTACTTCGCCGCCTACGCGCTGACGCTGTTCCCCGGTGGGCGACTGGTTGATCGACTCGGCGCTCGTCACGTGGCGCTGCTGGGGCTCACGATCTTCGCGATCGGCGCGGCACTCGGCGCGGTCGTCTCCAGCTTCGGCCTGCTCTGCGGGACGCGCGTCCTGCAGGGGATCGGTGCCGGTCTCGTCAGCCCCGCGGCGCTCGCCGGCGCCGTCAGCGGTTTCCCGCCGGACCGTCGCGGCTCCGCGCTCGGGATCTGGGGCGCCAGCGCCGGCATGGCCAACCTGATCGGCCCACTGCTCGGCGGCATTCTGACCGTGACCCTTGGTTGGCGGGCGGCCTGGTGGGCGCTGGTGCCGCTGGCGCTCGGGGCGGCCTGGGCGGTCTGGGCCCATGTGCCGCGCCTGGTGCATGAGGTTGGGGAGGAGGGGCGCGGGCGCGTGCTCAACGCGACCGTCGTGGCAGCCGCCATGGTTGCCGGGCTCACGTTCGCCGTGATGATCGGAACCTTCTACCTGGCCGAGCAATATCTGCAGAAGGCGGCCGCCTATTCGGCGCTGGGAGCCAGCGCCGTACTCGTTGTGGTCGCACTGTTCGTGGGGGCCGCCGCGCCGCTGGCCGGCGTCCTGGTGGACCGCCGCGGCGAACGGCTGCCGACCGTGCTCGGCTTCCTCAGCGCCGGGATCGGGCTCGCGATCCTCGCCGTCCCGGGCGTTTCCCTGGACGGGATCGGCACGGCGTTCGCGCTGATTCCGATCGGCCTGGGGCTCGGAATGCTGTTTGTGCCGGTCTCCCGCGCCGCCCTCAATGCGACGCCGGAGGCAGCCCACGGGCGCACCTCGGCGGTGCTTTCCGCGGCACGGCTGGTGGGCGCCGCTGTCGGTGCCGGCTTGGCGGGGGTGGCCCTGTCAGGTGGCCCGAGCGCCTCCACGATGCACACGGCGCTCGGCGTGGCCGCCGCCGCCTGTCTGCTGGTCGGGCTGCCGCTCGCCGGTCAGTTCGGTCGCAGCGTGGCATGATCGGCGCCCTTGCAGAGACGCGACCGACACCCGCTGCCTGATCCGTACCCCCTGTCCCACGTATACCCGCTCGGCAGTCGGGTCGACGACCGTGGTCATCTCGAGATCGGCGGCTGCGACGCCGTGGAGCTCGCGGAGCAGTTCGGCACGCCCGCGTTCATCGTCGCCGAGGACGACCTGCGCGCCCGTGCACGCGCGTATGCACGCGGTCTGGCGACGCGACACCCCAACTGTGACGTGCTGTTCGCGTCCAAGGCTTTTCCCTGCACGGCCGTCTACCGGGTACTGGCGGAGGAGGGCCTGTCGTGTGACGTCGCCTCCGGTGGCGAGCTCGCGCTGGCCCTGAGGGGCGGCTTCGACCCCGCGCGCATCTATCTGCACGGCAACGCGAAGTCGATCGCGGAGCTCGAGTTCGCGGTCGACTCGGGTGTTGGTCACGTCGTGCTGGATTCTCTGCACGATGTCGACCGCCTCGAGCAGGTGGCGGCCAAGCGGGCCGTCACCCAAGGTGTCCTCATCCGCGTGACCCCCGACGTCTCGGGCGAGACCCACGTGGCGATCTCCACCGGCCAGGCCGACTCGAAGTTCGGTTTCGGGCTGGCGGAGGCGCCGGCCGCGATCGAGCGGGTGACCGCCTCACCGCACCTGGGCCTGGTCGGGCTGCACTGTCACATCGGCTCGCAGCTGCTCGTACTCGAACCCTTCATCCGTGCGATCACGGCGCTGTCCGCGTTGGGCGAGTTCGAGGTCTACAACCTCGGCGGCGGGCTTGGCGCGGCGTATCTGGAGAGCCAGGAGCCGCCGTCGATCGCCGATTACATCGCGACGCTCGTCACCACGGCAGAGATCGCGCTCGGCTCGGGTAAGCGGCTGCTGATCGAGCCGGGGCGTTCGCTGGTCGCCAACTCGGCGGTAACGCTCTACACGGTTCAGACCGTCAAACGCAACGTTTCGACCTGGGTCGCAGTCGACGGCGGCATGTCCGACAATCTCCGGCCGATGCTCTACGGCTCGTATTACGAGGCGGCGCTCGCCAACCGGATGCTCGAGATGGGTGGCGAGATCTGCCACCTGGCCGGCAAACACTGCGAATCCGGAGACGTGATCGTGCGCGACGCGCACCTCTCCAATCCTGCGCCGGGCGACATCGTTGTGACACCCGCGACGGGTGCCTACGGCTACGCGATGGCCAACAATTACAACGGCGTGCCCCGGCCGCCGGTGATCTTCTGCCGTGAGGGTGATGCCCGCGTCGTGGTGCGTCGCGAGACATACGACGATCTGATGAGCCGCGATGTCGACTGATCTGACCCCGCCCGGCCGCCCCGAGGCCGCCGTCTTCCGTATCGGCGTGCTGGGGCGCGGGACGGTTGGCGCCGCGTTCGCTGAACTGGTCGTCGAACACGCCGACCGGGTTCAGCGGATCACCGGGCTGCGGCCTGAGGTCTCAGGCGTGCTGTCGCGCTCGAGCGGGGAGTTCGGGGAGATCCTCGAAGCGTCGGACCTGATCGTCGAGCTGATCGGCGGGATCGAGCCCGCTCGCAGCTACGTGCTCGACGCGATGCGCGCCGGGCGCCACGTGGTCACCGCCAACAAGCAGCTGCTCTCCCAATACGGCGACGAGCTGTTCGCGACCGCCGGCGAGGCGGGCGTTCAGCTGCGGTTCGAGGGAGCCGTGGCCGGTGTCGTGCCGGTCGTGCGGGTCCTGCAGGAGTCCCTCGCGGGCGCCCGCATCGACCGGGTCCACGGGATCGTCAACGGCACCACCAACTACATCCTCAGCGAGATGGCGCGGCGCGGGCTGACCTTCGAACAGGCGCTGGCAGAGGCGCAGCGACTCGGCTACGCGGAGGCCGACGCCACTGATGACGTCGACGGTGGCGACGCTGCCGCGAAGATGGCGATCCTGGCGCGTCTGGCGTTCGGCGCGCCCGTGCGGCTGGATCAGGTCCGCTACGAGGGCATCCGCCAGATCACACCTGACGATATGGAGTACGCACACGAGTTGGGACTTGGCCTGAAGCTGATCGGTACCGCTGAGCGGATCGGCGATGCTCTGTCGGTAAGGGTTCACCCGGCCTTTCTGTATCCCGGCCACCCGCTCGCGTCGATTGGCGGCCCCTTCAACGCGGTCACGGTCGAGTCGCCCGCGATCACGGAGATCACGATGTCCGGCCCGGGTGCCGGTGGTCCGCAGACCGCGACCGCCGTGCTGGGCGATGTGGTCAGCGCGATGATCCCGCCTGCCAGCCCGCCCGAGGAGATTGTCGAGCTGCCGATCCTGACCGACGTCGTCTCCGGCTTCTATCTGCACCTCGAGGTTGCAGACGAGCCGGGTGTGCTGGCAGAGGTCGCACAGGTTCTGGCCCAGCACGAGGTCTCCGTCAAATCGGTCGTGCAGCGGGGCCTCAGCGAGCAGGCCCGGCTGGTGATGGTCACCCACCCGGTGCTCGAGTCGCGCTTCTTCGCCGCCGTGGCGCAGATCGCCGGGCTCGACGCGATCCGCCGCCCGCCGCGGGCGATCCGGGTGATCGAGGAAGAGTTCTAGGATGCCCGGGCTGATCGAGCGCTACATCGACCGCCTGCCGTTCGCTCAGGGCGACCCGGTGATCACGCTGAACGAGGGCTCGACCCCGCTGGTGCAGGCGCCGCGCCTGTCCGAACGGGTGGGCGCCGACGTCTGGCTGAAGATCGAGGGAGCCAATCCGACCGGCTCGTTCAAGGACCGCGGCATGACCTGTGCCGTCTCTGCCGCCGTGCGCGAGGGAGCAGCGGCGGTGATCTGCGCATCGACTGGAAACACGGCCGCGTCGCTGGCCGCGTATGCCGCCCGGGCCGGGATTCGCGGCGTGGTGATCGTGCCCGAGGGCAAGATCGCGATGGGCAAACTCGCCCAGGCGCTGATGCACGGAGCGCAGGTGATAGCGATCCATGGCAACTTCGATCGCGCGCTGCAACTCGTGCGCACCGTCGCCGACCAGCACCCGATCGCGCTGGTCAACTCTGTCAACGAGTTCCGCATCGAGGGACAGAAGACGGCCTCCTTCGAGATCGCCGAGGAACTCGGCGGCGATCTGGACGCGCTCTGTATCCCGGTCGGCAACGCGGGCAACATCACCGCCTATTGGCGCGGGTTCCGGGAGGTTGGGCTCGAGCCCAAGATGTTCGGTTTCCAGGCCGCGGGCGCGGCACCGCTCGTGCTCGGCCACCCGGTCGAGCAGCCGGAGACGATCGCCAGCGCGATCCGGATCGGAAACCCGGCTCGCTGGGAGCAGGCGATGGATGCGATGACCTCATCCGGCGGTAGCGTCAACGCCGTCAGCGACGAACAGATCCTCGATGCGTATCGGTTCCTGGCGCGCGAGGAGGGTGTGTTCTGCGAGCCCGCCTCGAGCGCGTCCGTGGCCGGCCTGATCGTGCACGGCGCCGGGGACGCCGAGCGTGTTGCCTGCGTGCTCACCGGCCATGGGCTCAAGGATCCGGACACGGCACTGATGCAGGTTGGAGGCGTGATCCCGTGCGAGCCCGAGCTGAGCGCGATCGAGCGCGCGATCCTGCTGTGAGCAGTTCCGTCCGCGTCCGGGTGCCGGGCTCGACGGCGAACCTCGGGCCGGGCTTCGACGTTCTGGCGGCAGCGCTCGGGCGGCATCTCGAGCTGGAGGTGGCGGAGACCGGCAGCTTCGCGGTGAGCACCGATCTGACCCTGCGTCGCGACCGTGAGAACCTGATCGTGCGCGCCTTCGAGCGGGTTCACCCCGCCGATGGCCTCGAGTTCAGGGTGAACTCGGCGATCCCGCTGAGCGGCGGCTTCGGGTCGAGCGCCGCCGGGATCGTCGCCGGTCTGATGGCTGCTGATCACCTCGTCGGCGGCGGTGTGGACCTGCTGGGCGTCGCGACTGACCTCGAGGGTCATCCGGACAACGTGGCCGCCTCTCTGCACGGCGGATTCGTCGTATGTGACGGCGCCGGCGTGGCCCGGATCGAGCCGCCGGATGGGCTCGAAGCGGTGATGCTCGTGCCGGAACGCGCGGTGCGCACCGCCCAGGCGCGGGCAGCGTTGCCCGCTGAGGTGCCGCTCGAGGATGCCGTCTCGAACATCGCCTCGGTGTCGAAGCTCGTGCTCGGCTTGGCGCGAGGCGATCTGGATCTGGTGGCTGGCGGATTGGACGACCGGCTACACCAGCCCTACCGGGCCCACCTGTATCCGCAATCGGCTGAGGTCGTCCTGCGGGCCGCTGCCGAGCACGGCGCTCTCGGCGCCACGATCTCAGGCGCCGGACCGGCCGTGCTCGTCTGGGTGCGGGCAGCCGATGCCGAGCGTATTGCACTCGAGCTGACCGCTGAGGGGGACGGGTGGGCGTCCGTGATGCGCGTGGTGTTTGAGCCCGCCGGGGCTCAGGTGCTCAGCTCTTGAGCTGCTGCAGGGCGCTGCGCGCCTGCTTGAGCTCGAGTCGCTTCAGCAGTTCGTCGGCGACGGCGATGTAGTCCGCAGCGAGCTTCGGGCGGTGGTCGAGGATCGACCGGGCCAGCTCCGCTGATTCTGAGTATGCGATCGACTGCCGGATCGTCGTGTCCAGCAGCCGCTCACCGTAGTGCTGTTTGAGCGAGTCGAACGCCTCACGCGAGTGGCGGGTTCGCATGTCCGCGATGTTGAGCACGATCCCAAGCACCTCGAGGCCGGGATTGAGGGTGTCACGGGCGAGTTCGATCACCTCTAGCGCCTGCTCGACCCCCTGGACCGCGAAGTACTGCGCCTCGGCTGAGAGCAGCGCGTAGTCGGAGGCGACCAGCGCGTTGACCGTCAAGAGCCCGAGCGCCGGCGGGCAGTCGATCAACACCAGGTCATATCCGCTGTCGGCCGTGGCGCCGTTGTCGCCGTCTCGCAGCGCCCGGCGGAGCGTGAGCTCGCGACCGATCTTGCCGCCGAGCATCAGCTCAGCCTCCGCCAGCCCGAGGTTGGCGGGAACTATGCCGTCGTGATCTGCCTGCCTGATGCTCGCGGTGCCCGAAAGCACGTCGCCGATCGTCGGGGTGGCCTCGGGCTCGACGTCGAAGTAGTCGGAGAGGTTGCCCTGCGGATCCAGATCGATCGCCAGCACACTGAGCCCGCTGCGGCGAAAAACGTCCGTGAGCGTGCGCACCGTCGTCGTCTTGCCGGTGCCGCCCTTCTGCGACAGCACTGAGATGGTCCGGGCCGCCATGCGCGGCGGACTATATGCGCTGGGCGCTCAGAGCCGCCCGGCAGCGAGGAGTCGGCGACCTCCCCGAGCCCGGCTTTCAGGCCGGGCTCGGAGCCGTAGCGGGCTCGAGCTCGAGCGCCGCGGACATTGCAAGGTCGCAGAAGTGCAGGTGATGCCGTCCGATCACGATCTCGTCGCCATCGGCCAATGTGCTCCATTCGACGCGCTCGCCGTTGACGAACACGCCGTTGAGACTGCGGTCGTCGACCACGCGCAGCCCGTCGGGCTGGCGCACGATCAGCGCGTGACGGCGTGAAACCGTCGGGTCGTCAAAGCGGATGTCCGCCGCAAGGCTGCGACCGATCCGCGTCCATTCGCGTTCAAGCGTGAACGCCACAACATTTCCGTCGCTGCCGCGATAAGCCAGATACTGGCCGGGAACGTCAATTCCCCCACGAAGCTCCGTAATCCAATCCTGGTCGGCTGACTCGTGCCGCACGCTCGAACTCGAGGGCAGCCCGACTTTCGCCGTCGCGTCTGTAGTCCAGGCTTCCATGGTCATCTCCTCTGGGGCGGGGAAGACACCTCGCGCCTAACTGGCACGTAACAAGATCATAGTCCGCTGGTCAATCTGTTCGGCTAGAGAATCGCGGTTCTTCGACACTTCTTCGTGCAAAATGTCCGGCGTTGCAGGGGGTTGGCAGGAACCGATGGCTCCCGCGCGAATTTTCCCTGCATGGAAACTCCCATCGGGGACATGCCGGAGCTCGAACTTGCCCTCCTGCGCCGCAGTCTGGGCGGGCTCGCCGACGCGGTTGAGCACTGCGACGATTGCCAGCGAGCGATGCTGATCGGCGAACGCGTCTATGAGTACGACAACGGTCAGATTCGCTGCGCGCTCTGCCGCGACCGCGACCGCCATAGCCCCTCTGCCTCGCACACCGTGCACACCGATGCCCACGGCAATTCGATTCGGATGCTGGACCGCCGCGGCACAAAACGCGCGGCCTGAGAGCCCCCGGGTCGAGAGCTTCAGGCATAGGTGAAGACGTTCGCGGGACTGGAGATTTAGACTCCGGGTCGCAGTGGATCCCTTCACCGTCTCTACGACCATCGACCTGCCGCGCGAGCAGGTGTTCGAGTACCTCTCGGACATCGCCAACCATGCCGAGTTCACCGACCATTACCTGGTCGACTGGCACCTCACCCGCATCGACAGCTACGGGGAGGGCGCCGGGGCGCGTTTCCGGGCGAAGGCGCCGTTGAACCGGTTCGCCTGGGCCGACATGACGCTGGCCGATCTGCAGCCTCCGTACAAGATCGTCGAGCGCGGCCGCGGCGGCAAGTTCAACCGGATCAAGATGATCGGTACCTATGAGCTCTTCGAGACGCACAGCGGCGGGTCGCGTGTTGACTACACCTATGAAACGGACGCACGTCTGCCCTCCGACACGATCCCGGAGATCCTCGGCGGCCGCAGCTGGACCAAGCGCAAGGCCAAGAAGGCGCTCAAGCGTCTGCGGGCGATCCTCGAGGAAGACCGCAGGCGCGGAAAGCGACCAACGGTCGCCGCGCAGTGACACAGGCTCTCTATAGACTTCGGCGCCCGTGAGCCTATCCCTGAACAAGCGGATCCTTCGCCTCCCGGTGCTGCTGGCAGTTGTCCTGCTCGCGGTGGGTGTCGGAGGCTGCGGGTTTGAGCACCGAACGGACCAGACGGGCGTTTCCCAAGACGAGCTCTCAGCCGGCAACGAGCCCTATTTCTGGGTTGGCCCGGTCACCTATCAGGTGCAGGTCTCGCGTCAGCTGAATCCCTTCGACCCGATCGATGTCGAGTACCTCGCGGGCGTTCAGGGAGCGCAGGATCTGAGCTCTCAGCAGTTCTGGTTCGGCGTGTTTCTGTGGGCCAAGAACCAGTCCGGACATTTGGCAACCACGGCCAATACGTTCAAGATCGTTGACTCGGCCGGCCAGGTGTTCATGCCGACCGAGCTGAACGCGAACGTCAACCCGTACGCATGGACGGCGACGAAACTTGCCAACAACGGCATCGAGCCACTGCCTGGAAGCACAGCTAGCAACGGCTCGACAGGCGGCAGCCTGATTCTCTTCAAGCTCAACCAGAACGTCTACTCGAACCGGCCGCTCACGCTCGAGATCTACGCGCCGGGCGCCACGAAGCCCTCACGCGTCTCGCTGGACCTCTAGGCGCCACCTAGCCCTCGCGCGTCTCGCTGGACCGGCAGGCGCCGGCTGTCGCCAGTAGTCAGTCGTCAGTCGTCGAGCATCTCTGCGAACGCGGGGTTGTCGCGCAGCGCCGAGAAGTCATCGTCGTCGCGGGCGAGCGTCGCCATTGACGGCGCGAGCTCCAGCGCTCGGCGCAGATTGGCGATCGCTGCGTCCGTCCGACCGGCGCGGCTCTCGAAGCAGGCGGTGTTGTAGTAGACCCCCGCTCCGTGGGACTGACCGTCGGCGAGCAGCGCCTCGGCACGGTCCGCGCCCTGCTCGTAGTCGCCTGACTCGAACAGCGGAAACAACGGCACGAACGCCTCCCAGCCGCTGGGCACATATGGTCTGCCCTCAGGGGCTCCGCCGATCGCCAGCACGGTGGTGCCGGCATCCCGTGCGAATGCCGTCCGCATGACGCCGGCGGGTACGTGCACGAACGTCCCGGCCGGGGCTTCGCTGGTGTCGCCGTCTATCTCGAACCGCGCGTGCCCGGAGATGACCACGTACAACTCCTCGCTCGAGTCAGGCTCGGCTTCCTGGTGTTCGCTGATGATGCGGTCACCGTCGGCGCGCGCGGTCATCGCGTTGATCCCGAAGGTCCTGATCCCGAAGTGATGACGCACCGCGCGCATCGGGCAGCGCCCGTCGTCCATCTCTGCGATTTCGTCAAGCCGAGCAACACCGTATTTCGCCATGGCTTCTCCTCTTCGATGCTCTGGCCACGATCCTAAGCGATGCCGAGCGCGGTCTCGAGTACCTGCCTGACCGCAGGGGCGGCGGTGTCGCCGCCATAACCCTGGTTTGGGAAGAGCGCGCAGACGACGACCTTGGGGTCGCCGACTGGGGCATAGCCCACGAACCAGGCGTCGGTGTCCTTGGCCGCATTCTGTTTTCCGGCGGTGTCCTTGAGCTCGGCTGTGCCGGTCTTGCCAGCGACTGTGACACCGGGGATCTGGGCCGCGGTGCCGGTCCCGTAGGAGACGACTGCCTCCATCATTGACTGGACCTCGCCGGCGATCTTTGCGCTGGTCACGTGCACGTAGCGCGGCTTGACGCCGGCCAGCATCGTCGGGAGCGGTCGGCGGCCGTTGTCGGCGATCGTCGCGCCGACATCAGCCATCTCGAGCGTTGTTGCCTGAACCATGCCCTGGCCGATTGCCGAGGCGCCCACCGCGAGCGGCCCGCCGATCGTATCGGCCGAGGGGATCGTGCTCACGAGCGCGCTGGCGATGCCGGTCGGCTCGTCGAAGCCGAATCGCCGAGCGGTGGCGACCAGTGGTGACGCGCCCAACTGCGCACCCAGTGGCGCAAACGTGGTGTCGCAGGAGGTCGCGAAGGCATTCGTGAGCGTCCCGCCGCACGATTCCCCGCCGGCATTCTGCATCTTGAACCCGTCCAGCTCGACGCTCGATTCGTACGGATACTCCTTGGTCGGACTCGTGATGCCGGCCCCCAGCGCCCCCGTGGCGGTGATGATCTTGAAGGTGGAGCCCGGTGGTTGAGCGGCTGTGAAGGCGATTCCGGCGGCCGCCTCGACCGCTCCGGTGCGCGCGTTCATGACTGTGATGCCGCCGTAATCGCTGCCGAGCGCGTTGATTGCCGCCTGCTCGAGCGTCGGATCGATCGTGGCTCTGACGGTCGCGCCGTTGCCTGGCGCTGCGCGTGCGAGCACGCGGCTGCCGGCGAGCAGCTCTCCCCCGAGCCTGCCGGTCAGCCTGTGTTGGAAGATCTCCTCGAGCCCGTCGACGCCGACCCTCGCGTTCGACGGGTAGCCCTCCTCCGCATACGCCGTCGCCTGGGCTGCCGGGATCGGTCCGAGTGTCCCCGCGATCGCGTCCGCGACCTCGGGGATCGGTGTATCGAGCGACTTACCCTCAGCCAGTGGTTGGCCGTTGGCCGCCAACAGCGTCCCGCGCTTGCCGATCAGTGTGCGGCGCGATAACAGCTGGCCCGACCGCAATCCGGGGAACAGCAGCGACGTGTTGAACACGACGCGGGTTCCGCCGCCGCTTCCAGACAGCGGGATCACCGCCACCTCGGGCAGCCGGCCGAAGATCTGGGTGTGAACGATGAAGACGACGCGCGCTTCATCGGAATCGATCTTCGGTCCATACTGCGCCCGCAGTGATCTGAGCGTGGCCGTTTCGGCGGCGCTGCTCATCTCGGCGGCGAACTCGGTACGACTGATCTGCTTCTGCGACGCGGCGCTCAGCACTGTCCACATGGCGTCGTAATCCTGGTGCTGCCAATCGGCCACGTAGCGAGTGACGATCGCGCGCTGATCGCGCGCCGGGGCACCGCCCTCATAAATGCCCACCACCAGCGCTCCGACCGCGACCGCAGCGATTGGCACGGCGCGCGTGAGAACGCGTCGCGAACGGGAACGCCTCTTCCCTGGATTTCCCTGAGCGTTTATACGACTAAGGTAAAGAAAAGCCTCAACCACGGGCATGCCGGGCACCGCGGATCCCCCAGCTGGGCGGGGCCCTACCCTGACCCGGCAATGAACATCGTCGACGTCGTGATCCTCGTGGTCGTGGTGCTCATGGCGCTGCAGGGTTATGCGCGGGGTTTCCTAGTCGGCGCCACGGCGCTGATCGGATTCATCGTCGGCGCGTTCCTCGGTGCGCGGATCGGCCCGCTCGTGCTTTCAGGCGGCGCCGGCTCGCCCTATGCGCCGCTGTTCGCGCTCGGCGGGGCTCTG
This sequence comes from uncultured Conexibacteraceae bacterium, assembly GCA_963844665.1. Classification (GTDB taxonomy): domain Bacteria; phylum Actinomycetota; class Thermoleophilia; order Solirubrobacterales; family Solirubrobacteraceae; genus Palsa-465. The sequence continues at coordinate 317,312 of CAWJPB010000001.1, read as the reverse complement.
CTGGCCGGCAGCCTGCTCGGGGCGGGCTTCGAGGGGGTGGCTCGCCGTCTGCGCCGGTTTCTGTGGTTGCCCGGCCTGCGACTGATCGACGGTCTGCTGGGCGCCGCGCTGACCGCCTGCATCGGACTTGGGCTTGCCTGGATCCTGGGGGCGGTGCTGCTGCAGGCAGCTGACCAGTTCCGCTTGCCGCAGAGCCTGCGTCACAGCATCCAGCAGTCGACGATTCTCGCCGACCTCGACCGGGCGCTTCCCCCATCTGGGGTGATCCTCAACACGCTCGGCCGCATCGATCCGCTGCCCAGCGTCGCTGGGCGCCTGGCCGACGTGCCTGCACCGAATGCCTCGATCCTGTCGACGGGCGGGGTGCTCGCCACCAGGGGGTCCGTGGTTCGGATCGTCGGCGATGCCTGTGACTTCGGGGTTGAGGGCAGCGGCTGGGTTGCCGGCGATGACCTGGTCGTGACCAACGCGCACGTCGTCGCCGGCCAGCGCCATCCCACCGTGCAGGTCGACGGGACCGGCGGCGGACTGCCGGCAGAGGTGGTCGGGTTCGATCCCCACAATGACATCGCGGTCCTGCGCGTCCAAGGGTTAGGCGTTCCCGCCCTGTCACTGGCCAGCGGCCCAGTGACAGGGGAGTCGGCGGCGATCCTCGGATACCCGGAGAACGGACCCTTCAATGCGCAGCCCGCGCGACTGGGGCAGACGCGGATCACCTCGACTGAGAACGCCTACGGAAATCCGGCGCTGCGGCTGATCAGTTCGCTGCGCGGGCTCGTACGGTCGGGCAACTCGGGCGGCCCTGTCGTCGACGCTGAAGGTCAGGTGATCGGCACGGTGTTTGCGGAAATCACCAACGCGCCGGCCGGTGAGCCTGGCGGCTTCGCGGTCCCGAACAGCGTCGTCAGCGCCGAGCTGGAGAAGGCTCGCGATCAGCCCACCGCCGTCAGCGCTCAGGGCTGCGCTGATTGAGCGGGCGCGATGGCCTGCTTGACGGGCCGCTACGCTGCTGACCGCATGAGCAAGACGCTGGTGATCGCCGAGAAGCCCTCCGTCGGCCGGGACTTGGCCAAGGTCCTGCCGGGCCCCTTCGTCCAGGGGTCCGAGAAGCGCGTGCTCGAGGGCCCGGAGCACATCATCACGTGGGCAGTGGGGCATCTCGTGCAACTCGCGGACCCCGACGAATACGACGAGAGGTACGCCAAGTGGCGCATGCCGGACCTGCCGATCGTGCCCAAGAAGTTCAAGCTCGTGGTGCGCGACGAGCGCTCCAAGCAGCAGATGACGGCCGTCAAGCGCGAGCTCGACCGCGACGATGTCGAGCTCGTCGTCAACGCCTGCGACGCCGGTCGTGAAGGCGAGTTGATCTTTGCCTACCTGTATGAGAAGGCCGGCAGCAAACTGCCCGTCCAACGGCTCTGGCTGAACTCGATGACCACCTCGGCGATCAAGGATGCTTTCACCTCGTTGCGGCCGTCAGACGAGTACCAGACGCTCGAGCAGGCGGCGCGCTCGCGCTCGGAGGCAGACTGGATCGTCGGAATGAACGCCACCCGCGCCGCCACGATCAGACTGCGATCCAGCTTCGACGGAGCTGTCTCACTGGGCCGGGTGCAGACGCCCACGCTGGCGATCCTTGCCCGGCGCGAGCAGGAGATCCGAGACTTCAAGCCTGAGCCCTACTGGGTCGTCGACGCGCGCTTCCTGGCGTTGCCTGAAGACCCTCGGCGCGCCTACGACGGCCGCTTCCATGCGGGCGCAAACCCACGAATCAAGAGCGCCGAGGAGGCGGACACGATCGTGGCGGCCTGCGAGGGCAACACCGGGACGATCAGCAAGGTCGAGAAACGTGAGAGCAGGGACCGTGCGCCCTTGCTCTACGACCTCACGTCACTCCAGCGTGACGCCTCGTCGCGTTTCGGCTTCACCGCCAGCCGCACTCTGCGTGCCGCCCAACGCCTCTACGAGGAGCACAAGGCGCTCACCTATCCGCGTACCAACTCGCGCTACATCACCAGCGACATGATCGCTGAGATCAAGCCGATCGCATCGGTGGTCGGCGGTCAGCGTGAGTACGCGGCCGCGGCAGCGTATGTCAACGGGCTCGACATGCTGCCGCTCGGTCGTGTGGTCAACAACGAGAAGGTCACCGACCACCACGCGATCATCCCGACCCTGGCCGAGCGCCATCCGGTCGACAAGATGGACGACGACGACCGCCGCATCTACGACCTTGTGGTCCGCCGCTTCCTCGCGGTCTTCCACCCGGAGGCCGTGTTCGAGAACACACGTGTGGAGACGACGGTCGCCGAGTATGTGTTCCGGACGCGCGGCAAGTTGCTGATCGTCGCTGGCTGGCGCGGTGTCTACGGCGAGGGTGTGTCGGCGGATGCCGTCAGCGGCCAGGATGACGATGACGAAGGCGGCGACCAGCAGCTGCCGAAGCTCGAGCAGGGCGAGCAGTCGAGGGTTCACCGGGTCGCGTCCACGGCCAAGGAGACCAAGCCGCCGCGGCGCTACTCGGACGGATCACTGCTCGACGCGATGGAGACGGCCGGCAAGCTGGTCGACGACGAGGAGCTGCGCGAGGCGATGAAGGACTCGGGGATCGGTACGCCCGCCACGCGCGCGGCGATCATCGAGCGGCTGCTGCAGGTCGGCTACATCGAGCGTGACGGTCGCGCGCTGGTCGTGACGGAGAAGGGCATGAACGTGATCCGCCTGCTCGGCGAGCACGCGCTGACCTCGCCGTCGCTGACAGGCGAGTGGGAGCATCGGCTTGCGAACATCGAGACGGGGCAGGACACGCGCGCGGCGTTCATGGCGGATATCGCCAGGTTCGCCGAGCAGACCGTGCACCAACTCGACACGACCTTGAAGGACGTGCGCATACCGCGTGCGAACCTCGGACCGTGTCCCGTCTGCGCCCAGGACATCATCGAGAACCGCAAGGGGTACTCATGCTGGTCGCGCGAGGACCCAGGCTGCGGGTTTGTGATCTGGAAGGCCAAGGCCGGCAAGAATCTGACGACGCAGGTCGCCAAGGAGCTGATCAAGACCGGGCGCACCGAGCGTCCGGTTACCGGCTTCAAGAGCCGGGCCGGCAAGAACTTCCGCTCGCGGCTGGCGCTGATGCAGACCGACGAGGGACGTTGGCGCGTCGAGTTCGACGAGCCTTGGGCCAAGGAGGGCGCAAAGCCGCCGGAGAGCGACGACACCGCCGCGGCCGAGTCGGCAGCGGCCGGAGGCGTCGGCAATGCCGCCGGGCCTGAACAGGACGACGAGTCGGCTGCGGCCGCCTGATCCGGTGATGGCCGACTGGTTTGACGAGCTGGCCGGATTCCTGCGGATCGAATCGATCAGCGCCGATCCGGCGCACGCGCCCGATGTGGTTCGTGCCGGAGAGTGGGTACGTGACGTCATCCGCGGCGCCGGCGGTGGCGCTGAGCTGGTCGATTGGAAGGGCGCGCCGCTGGTCGTGGGCGAGATCCCCGCGAGTGCAGCGTCCGAATCGGCGCCGACGGTGCTCTGCTACGGCCACTTCGACGTGCAGCCCCCGGATCCGCTGGAGTTGTGGGACTCGCCGCCGTTCGAGCCCGAGATCCGTGGCGACAGGCTCTTCGGTCGTGGTGTCGCCGATGACAAGGGTCAGCTCTACCTGTTGCTCAGCGCCGCACGAGAGCTGGCGCAGGCCGGTGCTCTGCCCGTCAATGTGCGCTTCGCCTGCGACGGCGAGGAGGAGACCGGCGGGCACTCGATCGTTGAGTTCATCGAGGCTGACGAGCGTGGCGCTGACGCCGCGATCATCTTCGACTCGGGCATGATCGGTGAAGACAGGCCGGCTTTCAATGTCGCCTGCCGCGGGTTGGTCTACTTCCATCTGGAGCTGTCGACGGGCGCCGTGGATCTGCACTCCGGGATGTATGGGGGAGCAGCACTGAATGCTGCGCACGCGTTAATCCGCACACTGGACCGGCTGATCGCCGTGGACGGCCGGCTGGCAGAGCCGCTGCGCGAGGGGATCGTCGCTCCGACCGCCCAGGAGCTCGAAGACTGGAGGCAGTTGCCTGCGGGGACCGATGAGCTTTCCCAGCAGGGTGCGAACCCGGCCGACCCGTCAGCTGCTGAGGAGTTCTACATCCGCACGTTTGCGGAGCCGTCGCTCGAGGTCAACGGGATCGAGTCCGGCTCGCCTCACCTGGAGAAAACCGTGCTGCCGATTCGGGCGCATGCCAACGTGTCGGTGCGACTCGCGCCGGGCCAGGATCCAGACACGATCAGCGCGGCATTCGAGCGGCTCGTTCGAGAGGCGACACCCGCGGGTGCCGAGCTCGACCTGCAGCTGCTGTCGGCTGCGCGACCCGGGATCGTGCCTCCGGATGCCGACGCGATCAGGCTCGGTCAGGAAGCGTTCGAGCGCGTGCTCGGTGTGCGGCCGGCGCTGATCCGCTCCGGCGGGACACTGCCGATCGTCTCGGCTCTCGCCGACCTGGGGATCCCGACGATCATCAGCGGCTTCGCGCTCCCCGACTCCAAGATCCACGCCCCCAACGAGAACATCCGGGCCCGCTACGTTCCGCTCGGCATCGAGACGGCCAGGGCGCTGTTCGAGGCGCTGGGCCGTCTCTGATTGAAAGGCGCCGGACCGAGCGACCGGAGGACGCGGCCACGCGACGATCCGCCACCGTCACGCTCGGAAGATGTGAGCCATGCCGCTGACTCTCGTCCTGGGACCGGCCAACTCCGCCAAGGCGGGGGAGGTGCTCGGTGCCTATGCACTGGCGGCACGCCGTGATGCGCTGCTGGTGGTCCCCACAGCCGCGGACGTGTCTCACTACGAGCGCGAACTCGCGGCACCCGGGGTGACGCTCGGACGGGCGGTTACGTTTCCGGGCCTGATCGACGAGATGGCGCTCCGCGCCGGTCATCTCCGTCGCCGTCTGACGCCGCTTCAGCGCGACCGCGTTGTGCGTCGCGCAATCGCCGCAGTGCGGCTCGAGTCGCTGGCCGCCTCGGCTGCGGGTAACGGCTTTGCGCCTGCGGCCGGTCGGCTGATCGCAGAGCTCGAGCAGCGGCGGGTGACACCCCAACGCTTTACGGCCGCCCTGCGCGAATGGGCAGGTGGCACCACCCTTAAAGTGGCATTTGCTCATGATACCGCCGCGATATATCGCCGATATCGCGAAGAAATGGAGATTCTGGACCTGGTGGACGCTGAGCTGTTCGCCTGGGGTGCGCTGGACGCGCTGCGGGAGCGGCCGCTCAGCTGGGGAGGAACGCCCGTGTTCCTCTATGGGTTCGACGATCTGACGCAGATCGAGCTCGACGCCGTCGAAACGCTGTCGCGTCTGGCCGGGGTGGAGACGACGGTGTCACTTACCTACGAGCCGGACCGGCCGGCGCTGGCGGCTCGGGCGACGATCGTCGAGGATCTGCGTGCGGTTGCGCAGTCGGTCACTCAGCTTCCGGCGCTCGACGATCACTACGCAGCGCAATCGCGTATCGCCCTGCATCAGCTCGAACGCAACCTGTTCGAGCCGAAGCCGCCGGTCGTCGAGCCCGGCGAAGCTGTGTCGCTGATGGAGGCGGGAGGCGAGCGCGCCGAGGCGGAACTCGTGGCCGCCGAGGTGCTGCGGGCGCTCGCGGCCGGAGTGCCCGCGCAGGAGATCGTCGTCGTCTGTCGCTCACTGGCCGGTTCGGGCGAGCTGTTCGAACGCGCGCTCCAGCGCCAGGGGATAGCGGCGAGCAGCACTCGCCAGCAGCCGCTCGAGCACACGGCGCTCGGTCGGGCGCTGCTGGGGCTGGCCCGCTCGGCGCTGCTGCGGACCGAGCAGCGCACGGCCAGCGACCTGATCGCATACCTACGACACCCGGGCGTGGTCGCATCGATCGCCGCGGTTGACGAGCTGGAGGCTGAGCTGCGTCGCGCCGGCGGGGGGCTCAGCGGCAATAGTGCGACGACCGTGTTGCGGCCGGCGCTTGAGTCGCTGGAGCGTCTGCGATCCGCGCCCGATGCGAGCATCGCACTCCTGGACCATGTGCGCTGGCTGCTGGCGGCTCCGCACCGCGGCTCCGCCGGCCTTCTGACCGGCTCGCAGGCGCTGGATGCGCGGGCGGCCGCGGCCGTGATCGAGTCGCTTACCCAGCTGCGGCAGTTGGATGAGCGCCGGCTGGCGGCGGAGGAGTTGATCGAGTTGCTGGAGGGCGTCCGGGTACCCGCGCATGGGCTCCCACCGGCCGGCGCCGTGCTGGTAGCCGAGCCCCTCGGGATCCGGGCGCGACGCTTCAGGCAGGTGTTCGTCACCGGCCTCTGTGACGGCGAGTTCCCGAGTCCGCAGACAACGTCAGGCGACCCGTTCCTGGACGACGAGCGCCGCCGTGAGGTGGCGCTCGCCACCGGGCTTGTGTTGCCGCAGTCGACCGATCCGCTCGACCGCGAGCGCTATCTGCTCTACGCCTGCGTGTCGCGCGCAACCGAGCGCGTGACCTTCAGCTACCGCAGCTCCGACGAGGACGGCAACGTCGTGATCGCCTCGCCGTTTCTCGATGACATCGCCGCCCTGTTCCCGGAGGGCTGGAGGCAGCGACGCCGGCGGCGACTGCTTGCCGACGTGGTGTGGAGCCCTGAGGATGCGCCCAATGAGCGGGAGCGGGCGCTGGCAGAGGCGTTTGTGGAGGGTGTCGCGGGCCCTGCGACCGGAACCTCCGTCGAGGATGCGGCCCACGCCGGTGCCGGTGGAACCGACGGGACCCGCGTCCTCTCCGAGGCGGCGCTCGCGCATGTCCGCCACAGCCGGATCGTGTCCGCCGGCGCGCTCGAACTGTTCGGCGCGTGCCCGGTGAAATGGCTGGTCGAGCGTGAGCTGAGAGTTCGCGACCTCGAGCCCGATCCCGAGCCCCTGGCCCGCGGCGCGTTTATCCACGCTGTGCTCGAGCGCGTGTTCGCGCAGCTCGACGGCACGCTTGACCCGTCATCGGAGGCCGACGCCGAGCAGCTGCTGCGCGGTGCGATCAGCGCCAGCTCGCTTGCCACCGAGCGTGACCGCGTCGCGGCCGGGCAGCCGCGTGAGGTCCGAGCTGCGGTGCTGCGCGGGATCGAGGCGGAGCTCCGCCGTTACCTGCTTGAGGAGGCGGCCGACGGTTGCGAGTTTGTCCCGGTTCAGACGGAGTTGAGATTTGGGCTGGAGCCGGCGGCGCTGGATGACGAGCCCGGCTTGTCTGCCGGCGAGCCTGGTTCGTCGGAAACGTTCGCGGCCGTCGAGCTCGAGGAGGGCGGTGAGCGGGTCCTGCTGAGCGGGATCGTCGACCGCGTCGATGTCGATCCGGCCGACCCGCTGCGCGTGATCGTGCGCGACTACAAGAGCGGCGCTCGTCGCGACTCCTGGCCGGCCGCGCGATGGCTCGAGGATCGTCAGATCCAGGTGGCGCTCTACATGCTCGCCGTCCGGCGGCTGCTCGGCGTGCAGCCGGTCGCCGGGTTCTACCAGCCATTGAGTGGTGAGGACCGGCGGCCGCGTGGTGTGTTTGCAACCGGCACGGCTGCCGGCAGCCGTGTGGTCGTCCGCGACGAGTCCGACGAGCCCGAGCTCGACCGACTGCTCGATGAGATAGAGGCTGAGGCGGTGACGTTGGCGGCGACGCTGAGCCGGGGCGAACTGACGCCCTGCCCTGACACCTGCTCGCTCAACGGCACCTGCAGCCACCCGGGGATCTGCTGGGCTGACGAGCTGGCTCCAGCCCCGCCGCCAGAAGAGGGCAATGCAGTTCACCCCTGAACAACTGCATGCGATCGAGCGGCGGCGCGGAGAGCTGCTGCTGGACGCCGGCGCCGGCAGCGGCAAGACCTCAGTGCTGGTCGAGCGGTTTGCGCGGGCGATCGAGGAGGATGGAGTGGGCGTCCACCAGATGCTGACGATCACCTTCACTGAGAAGGCGGCCGCAGAACTGCGCGAGCGGATCCGGTCCCGGCTGCGCCGGGTCGGCCAGATCGATGCTGCGCGGGCAACAGACACGGCCTGGATCTCCACGATCCACGCCTTCTGCGCCCGGCTGCTGCGGAACCATGCGCTGGACGTCGGCCTCGATCCCGATTTCGTCGTGCTGGATGACAGCGATGCCGTGGAAGTCCGCCGCGCCGCCTTCGAGCAGGCGCTGGCGGCCTGCGCGCGGACCGCGGCGGGCGCGGATCTGATCGCCGCCTACGGCCTGGCGCCGTTGCGCGCTGCGATCGTCGGAATCCACGACGAGCTGCGAGCACGCGGCGAGCTGGATCCGAGCCTGCCGCGGGTGTCGGATCCGCCGCTGGCGATCGACATTCAGGCCGCCTGCGGTCTGGTCGTGCAACTCGCCGCTGGCGTGTTGAGCGAGCTCGGTCAGATCGACGAGCCCGGCCGGAGGGTGAGCGAGGCGGTGGCGCAGATGGAGCTGGTTCCAGATGTGCTGGCCGCCGCAGCGCCGTGGCCCGGCGAGCTCCAGCCGCTCAGGCTCGGGACAGGTGCGTTGGCACTGAGAACCCAGGTCTGCGATCACTACCGCGCTGCGCTCGAGGAGCTCGCGGAGATGGCGGCAGCAACACACGCGGTCGCGCTCCGGGCCGCGCTTGACGCGCTCCTGAGGGAGTACGGTCGGCGCTACGCGGCGCTCAAGCACGAGCGCTCCGCGGTTGACTTCTCCGACCTTGAGCTGCTGGCGCGCGAGCTCCTGCGCAAGCCGGAGGTCGGAAGCCGCTACCGCGAACGGTTCGTGCGCGTCATGGTTGACGAGATGCAGGACACCAACGGTGTCCAGCTCGAGCTGATCGATCTGGTGGCCGGCATCGATCTGTTCATGGTCGGTGACGCGCAGCAGTCGATCTACGGCTTCCGCCACGCCAACGTGGATCTATTCGAGCAGCGCGGAGCCCGACTCGACCAGATCGGCGCTCGCGCTTCGCTGCAGACCAACTTCCGCTCGCAACCGGCGATCCTCGACGCGCTCAACGGTGCCTTCACCAGTGAACTCGGCTCCAGATTCAGGCCACTGCACCCTGGCCGTCAAGGCGAGCCGGCGCCGGCGCCCGTGGTCGAGCTGATGGTCGTAGACAAGGACGCGATCGCGGCCAGTCACGACCCGATTCTCGAACAGCCGGCTGCACCGTGGCGGGTCGCGGAGGCGCGGGCGCTGGCCGCACGTATCCGTGAACTGATCGACACCGGTGAGGCCACCGCCGGGGAGATCGTCGTACTGCTGCGTGCCACCACGGACATCCATGTCTATGAGGGGGCGATCGAGGCGGCCGGCGTTCCGACCTACGTCGTTGGCGGCCGCGGCTACTGGTCACACCAGCAGGTGATCGAGCTGACAAGCTACCTGCGGGCGCTCGCCAACCCGCTTGACACCGCGGCGCTCTACACGGTGCTCGTCTCGCCGCTCTGCGGCCTCTCGCTCGACGGGCTCGTGTTGCACCGGGCCGGTGCGATCGAGCAGCTCTCGGACTCTGATCGTGTTCGGCTGGAGGCGTTTGAAGTCTGGTTCAGCGGCGAGCGCCGGGGTGCCGCGTGGCTCGGGATCGAGCAGTTGTTGGAACGTGCGCTGGCCCACAGCGGCTACGAACTACGGATCGCAGGGTTGTCAGATGCACGCCGACGGCTCGCGAACGTGCGCAAACTGATGCGCCTGGCGCGGGAGTGGCAGGGGGCGCACGGCAACGACCTGCGCGGGTTCGTCGACATGTTGCAGACGCGCGTGGGTGGAGATGGCGCCCGCGAGAGCCAGGCACCGGTCGAGAGCGAGGCGCTCGACGCAGTTCGACTGATGACGATTCACCGTTCCAAGGGGCTTGAGTTCAAGGTCGTCTGCGTCGCCGACCTGGGCCGCCAGGTCATGCCCCGCCCGGGCGGGATCATGAAGCTCGGGCGTGACGGGCAGAGCATCGGTCTGCGGCTGCGCCGGGCCGGCGCACGCGTCGACACGCTCGAATACGACGCCGTCAAGCTGGAGGAGCGCGAACTCGAGGCGGCTGAGGAGCGGCGCCTGTTCTATGTCGCCATGACCCGCGCCGAGGAGCGCCTGATCGTCTCCGGCGCTGCGAAGCTCGCGGCGTGGGAGGAGGGCAACCGCCTGGCGCCGATCGGTTGGGTCGGCGCTGCGCTCGTGCCTGAGATCGCGGCCCGCGCTGCGGCAGCGGCAGTTGCGGCTGTCGCCCCCGAACCGTTCATCGGCGAGTTCGGCGTACGCACCACCTTCGTGACGGCCCCACCCCCCGACGCTGCAGGCGCTGTCCGAACCACCGGGGAACGTCGAGCGAGCCGTCAGCTGCCGCCCGCTCCGCCCGAGCCCGACAGCGGTCCAGCGCTTTCCTCGCTGTCATACAGCGCCTTCAGCGTCTACGAGCAGTGCGGCTACCGGTTCTACACCGAGCGGGTGCTCGGCCTGCCGGAGCTGCCAGGGCCGGCAGGCTATCCGGATGAGTCCGAGATGGGAGCCGTTCCGACGCAATCACCTCGGGCAGCAACGCGCCTCGGCGGTGCCGAGCGTGGGACGCTGATCCACGAGCTCCTGGCCGGTCTGGACTTCCGCGAGCCGGCGCTGACCGATCCGATGCCACCTGATGTCCGGGGGTTGCTGGCGGGACTGGTGGGCAGCTTGACCTTCACTCGCCTGGCGGCACTGCGCGACGTTCGCCGTGAACAGCGCTTCGCGTTTGCGCAGGAGGAGATCATGATCACGGGCGTCTTCGACCTGCTGGCGCGCGAGCACGACGGTGATCTGCTGGTGCTCGACTACAAGAGCGACCGACTCGCCGGTGCCGACCCGACCGCAACCGTGGCCGAGCGCTACAACGCCCAGCGCACGATCTACGCGTTGGCCGCACTGAAGTTGGGCGCCGCCACGGTTGAGGTCGTTCACCTGTTCCTCGAGGCGCCGGATGACCCCGTCAGCAGCGTGTTCATAGCAGCTGACATCCCCACCCTTGAGCTGGACCTTGCCGGGCGTGTCGCTGGTCCGCTGTCCGGCGATTTCCCGGTGACCGACTCGCCCGGGCGCCGCGTCTGTGATGGCTGCCCTGCCCAGGGAGGTCTCTGCTCGTATCCGCTCGAGGTGACAAGCCGCTGAGCAGGGTCGCCCGAATCTGTTGGACGGGACGAGTCAGGCCAGGAGCTGCTTGGGCCAGGCCCGCCGCGCCAGCACACTGTTGAACTCGGCGCAGTAGACCATCATCTGCGTGCCCAGATGCAGCCACGCGAGGAAGCCCAGCACCAGCGCGAACGTCCCGTAGGCGCTGTGGTTGTGGCTGATGTGGCTGATGTACACGCCCGCCGCGAGCTGCAGGATCTCCCACAGCACAGAGGCGATCGCCGCGCCTGGGACGAGCTCATGCAGCGGGATGTCCGCGGTGCACAGCAGCTTGAACGACGCCATGAACAGGCAGAAGTTGAGCAGGATCGAGATCACCACGCCGAGCGCGAACAGCAGCGACCCGCCGAACCCGAAGGCAACCAGTCCTGAGGCGCCAGAGGCGATCACGAACAGGAACCCCAGAACCACCAGCAGCACGATCCCGCGCAGCTTCGTCCTGAGGAACCCCTCACGTTCGTCCCGGGGAATGTCCCAGACGTGGTCGAAGGTCTTCTTCGCAGCGCCGGTCACACTCAGCCCGGCCCACAACGACAGCAGGACGCCGATCACCAGTGCAACGCCGCTACCCGCGAGTTGCTCGTTCTTCAGCGTGTCGCCGATCACCGGGAAGTTGCCGAGAACCGAGTCCTTGACGGCCTTCAGCGCAGTCGGGTCACCGGCCAGCACGTAGCCGAGGATCGTCATCAACACAAGCAGCAGCGGGAACAACGAGAAGAAAGCGTAGAACGCGATCGAGGCGGCGAAGTTGCCCGCCGAGTCGTACCCGAACTTCTTGATCGTGGCGGCCAGGACCGCCAGCACGTCGTGCTGTTGCTGAAAACGGTCTAGCCTCCTCATTGGTGCCAGCAGGTCCATTGCTTGAATTGAAATATGACACTGCTGCTTGAACGGTCACGTGAGCTGGACGTGCTTCGCGCAGCGATCCAGGACGCGCGCGGCGGTGCGGGCAGAGTGGTGGTGATCGAGGGGCCGGCGGGGATCGGAAAGACGGCGCTGCTCGCGCGTGCCCGTGAGGCCGCCTTCGACGCAGGACTCGACGTGCTCTCAGCACGCGGCCTCGAGCTCGAGCACGAGTTCGCATTCGGGGTGGCCCGGCAGCTGTTCGAGCTGCCGGTGGCGCGAGCGGGAGCGCAGCGGCGCAAACAGCTGCTGGCCGGCGCCGCGGGTCTGACACGGCCCTTGCTGAGTGGCGAGCGCCGCCGTGAGGAGCGCGCCGGCGAATCGCCGGCGCGCTCCTCACGGCCGGCCTCGGACATCGCCTTCACGATCAGTCACGGCTTCTACTGGCTGACGGCCAACCTTGCGGAGACCGAGCCGTTGCTGTTGGCGGTCGACGATGCGCAGTTCGCCGACCGCTCCTCACTGCAGTGCATCGCCTACCTGGCGGCACGCTGCCAAGAGTTGCCGGTGCTGCTGGCGCTGACGCTCAGAACCGACGAGTCGAGTGCTGACGACGAGCTACTGGCGTCCCTGCGAGCAGCCGCAGAGACCACGATCGTGAAGCCTCCTGCGTTGAGCTCCGATGGCGTCGCACAGGTCATTCGTGAGCGGCTCGGGGACGACGTCGATCCCAAGTTCTGCGACGCCTGCGCCAGTGCCACGGGCGGCAATCCGTTTCTACTTGGTGAGCTGCTGACCGAGCTTGCCTCGACGCAGATCCCGCCGACCGCGGCCAACGCCTCCAGGGTCGAGCAGGCAAACCCGGATTCGGTCAGGCGCGTCGTGCTCAACCGGCTTGGGCGGCTGGGTCCGGATGCCGCGGCGCTCGCGCGGGCGGTGGCGATTCTCGAGCACGCGAGCCTGCGGGACGCCGGCGACCTGGCCAGACTGCAATCGGCGGCTGCGGTCGCGGCCGCCGACGAGCTGCTGGCCGCCGGGATCCTGACCGCGGAACCCTTGGCGTTCGTGCACCCGCTGCTGCGGGTCGCGGTCTACGAGGAGATTCCGCCGGCTCAGCGTGCCGACGACCACCGCCGGGCGGCGCTGATGCTCGCCGCGGGACCATCGACGCTGGGCGTCGGGGCGCATCTGCTGCGCGCCTCGCCGAGCGGTGATTCGCAGGTCGTGGCGTTGCTGCGGCAGTTGGCAACCAGCGCCTTCGCCGGCGGCGACCTGAATGCGGCGCTGGCGCTGCTGCGGCGTGCGTTGGCTGAGCCGCCGAGCCCGGAGGATCGCGGGGCGTTGCTCGGCCAGCTGGGGCAGATCGAGGCGCTGGCCCACGATCCCGCCGCCGTCGAGCACCTGACAGCGGCGCTGGCGGTGACCGAGAATCCGGCCGCACGCGTTGCGACTGCGGCGGCGCTGGGCGAGGTGCTGGTGTGGGGAGGCGGCCACTCGGTGCGCGCCTACGAGATGCTCACGCGCGTGCTGGACGAGCTCGGACCGGAGCTCGAGCCGACATTGCGGGCAACACTCGAGACGTTGCGGATGGCGACCGCGTCGGTCGACGTGAGGCTGGCGCCCAGGGTCGCCGAACACCGTGAGGACCTGCGTGAGCTGGCGGACGCGGCCGGGCCGGCAGGACGCGGACTGAAGATCTTCGACGCCTGCTGGTCGATTCAGACCGACGGGCCGAGCAGCGGCTCGTTGGAGCGCCTGGATGACGGGCTCGACAGCGGGCTGTTCGTGGCCGAGCACACCGGCGGCTCGCCGATCGTGATCTACGCCGCGCTCGTGCTTGTGCTGAGCGATGAGGTCGATCGCGCCGAGGGGCTGCTCGCGGACATCCGCGGCGATGCCCGCTCGCGTGGCTCGATCGTCTCGCACCTGGTGGACCTCGCCTGGGGAGCGTTCCTACATCTGCGCCGCGGCGAGCTGCGGACCGCGATCAGCGACGCTGAGGCGGCGCTGGCGCTGGCGCGGCGGCTCGAGGCCAGCTGGGTCGAGATCTGGATGGTTGCCTGTCTGTGTGAGGCGTTGCTCGCGCATGCGGAGATCGATGAGGCTCGCGAGCTGATCGAGTCGGTGGCACTCGAGCGCTCGATCGGCACCGCGGCCGCTCTCCATGCGGTTCTGGCGCGTGCTCGCGTGCGGCTCGCCACTGGCGATCGTGAGAGCGCGCTCGCCGACCTGTGGCTCGCCGGCGAGAACACGATCATCAACAATCCGAGCTTCCTGCCGTGGCGGCCCGAGCTGGCGGCGATCCTGGCGCCGACCGACCCCCATCGCGCGCAGGAACTGGCTGAGGCAGCGGTCGCGCGGGCCAACGAGCTCGGACAGCCCCGCGGTATCGGGATCGCACTGCGCGCACAGGGCCGCGTACTGGGCGGCAGTGAGGGGATTAAGCTGTTGTCGGAGTCGGTTGCGGTGTTGCGAGATTCGCCGGCAAGGCTCGAACTCGCGCAGTCGCTGCTCGCGCTGGGCGGAGCGCTACGGCGATCCGGACAGCGAGCTGCCGCACGGCAGCCGTTGCGGGAGGCGCTGGCGCTCGCGCAGCGCTGCGAGGCGAGGACGCTCGCCGAGCTCGCGCAGGAGGAGCTGGTTGTGTCGGGCGCCAAACCGCGCCGCCAGGTGTTCGCCGGGCCGCAGTCGTTGACTCCGTCGGAGTGGCGAGTGGCGGAGCTGGCCGCCGCCGGAATGCAGAACCGCGAGATCGCGCAGGCGCTGTTTGTGACGACCAAGACGGTCGGTACGCACCTGGCGCACATCTACCAGAAGCTTGATCTGAGCGGTCAGCACGCACGCGAGATGCTCGCCGAGCGCCTGCAGGCCGACGCCACCGGTGCCTGAACACCGGCCCGTGTCAGGTTTGTATACATAAAAGTTCAGGTGGGGTGCCTGATGCGCCCGCGCTCGGGATATGGCGTCATATGCGCACGAGTGATGCAGCTAACGGAAGGCGAAGTCGAACGTGCGGGTGGGGGCGACGACGGTCCGGCATTGGGTGTGACCGGACATCGTCACAGGCACCGCACGCTCGAACTCGCACGGGACCGGGGGCTGTGCCTCTCTCACTAGGCGCGATCGAGGGTGTCCGTGAGGACACCCTCGATCGCCAATAGTTGCCGCTTGATCCGCAGCCCACCGGTGTACCCGCCGAGTCCGCCACCGGAGTGCAGCACACGGTGGCACGGCACGACGATCGGTAGTGGGTTCGAGCCAAGTGCGGTGCCGGCGGCACGGAACGCACGCTCGTTGCCGGCACGGCCGGCAACACCCTTGTAGCTGACGGTCTCGCCGAAGGGGATACCTGCGGTGGCCCGCAGCACCGCCCGAGTGAAGCCAGGCTTGGTCAGCGACCAGTCGAGCGCAACCCCGAACTGCCGCCGGCGCCCTGCGAAGAATTCGTCGAGCTCACGCCGAACCGGGTCAAGCCGCGACGGCAACTCGACGACACGGGGCGAGAGCTGTTGCGCGAGCTCGATCAGGATCTCATCCTCCGACCGCAGCTCGGCCGCGTCGAGGTAGGCGACGCGGGCCAGGCCGGTCCGCGTTGTCGCCAGCAGAACCGGTCCGACCGGGGTGTCGTCGATCGCGTAGGCGACGTCGACGAGGCCGCTTCGGTCCAACGCTGCCTCGAGGTCGGGTAGGTCGCCGCCGGCCAGCGGGCCGGCGGCGGAACGCAGCTGTTGTTCGATCTGGGTCATCGGTCGTACTCCTCCCTGAGGCGTTTCAGTCCTTCGTGCACGTTGCGCCGCGCCGCGTCCTCGCTGATCCCCATCGTCGCTGCGATCAGCGCGTAGTCCGCGTCGAGGCCGTATCGCATCGCCACCGCGGTGCGCTGCTTTGGTGGCAGTGCACGGACCGCCGGCCATGGGTCGTCGTCGCCCGGCTCCGGGGCAATCGACGCCGGCACCTCAGGCAGGTTCTCGACCACCACCGGCACACGTGCCCGGCCACGTGCGCAATCGATCGCCTTGCGTGAGGCGATTGTCAGCAGCCAGCCGCGCAGGTTGCCGGCATGCTGGAGGCGCGGATAGCCCCGCAGCGCCGCGATCCAGGTCTCCTGATAGCAGTCGTCGGCGTCTGTCGGCCCGACGCTCGCGACAAGGAAGCGGTGGATGTCGCGGCCGTAGTTATCGAGCAGCAACTGGAACGGGGGCAGATCCATGCGTGTATTGAACGCTGTGGGGAGCGCGGCTGTGAGAGCGAGGGGCCAAATACATGCCTCCGACATGTATTTGGCCCCTCGCCGGAACTCGACCACAGGGCCGCTGGTCAAACCCGGTAGCCTTAATGCACAAGCCGACGTATCTCTCTCTGCTGTAACCGCCGTAAGCCTCTCGCCCGGCTTTTTCGGGGCGTGCATCTCCTATGAATCAAGTACCCGCCACACCGGGGCCTGCTGGCCTCTACGACCCGACCAACGAGCACGACGCCTGCGGTGTCGCGCTCGTCGCCAAGCTCTGGGGCGAGGCCACTCACGCTGTGATCGAGAAGGGGCTCGAGGCGCTCGGGAACCTCGAACACCGTGGCGCCGCAGGGGCCGATCCGAACACCGGAGACGGCGCCGGCATCCTGTTGCAGATCCCGGACGCGTTCTTCCGTGGGGTCGCCTCCGGTGTTGAGCTGCCACCGGCCGGGCGCTACGGGGTCGGCGTGTGCTTCCTGCCGACCGCGAACGAGCGCCGCGCGGAGATCGAGCAGCTGATCGAGGAGACCGTCGAGGCCGAGGGCCAGCGCGTGATCTGGTGGCGTGATGTCCCGACCGACGACCGCTATGCCGGCGACACAGCACGCGCGTCGCAGCCATTCATCCGCCAGGTACTGATCGCGGCCGCGGACGAGGTCGCCGACCAGGACGCGTTCGAGCGCAAGCTCTACGTGATCCGCCGCCTGATCGAGCACGCTGCCGGTGGTGAGCTCGCGATCGCGAGCTTCTCGTCGCGCACGATCGTCTACAAGGGCATGCTGACCGCGCCGCAGTTGCCACGCTTCTTCACCGACCTGCGTGACCCGCGCCTGGCGAGCCGGCTGGCGCTGGTGCATTCGCGCTTCAGCACCAACACGTTCCCGAGCTGGACGCTCGCCCACCCGTTCCGGATGATCGCCCACAACGGCGAGATCAACACGCTGCGCGGCAATGCCAACTGGATGCGGGCGCGTGAGTCACAGCTCGCATCGGAGCTGTTCGGCGAGGACCTCGCGAAGATCATGCCGGTGATCCAATCGGGCGCGTCGGACTCCTCGACGTTCGACAACGTGCTCGAGCTGCTGGTGCTCAGTGGTCGCTCGATCCCGCACGCGATGATGATGATGATCCCCGAGGCCTATCGCACGCGCAAGGATCTCGACACGGACGTCAAGGGCTTCTATGACTTCCACTCGTGCCTGATGGAGCCGTGGGACGGGCCCGCCGCTGTCGTCTTCACCGACGGCAGGGTCGCCGGCGCCACGCTCGACCGAAACGGTCTGCGGCCTGGCCGCTGGATCCAGGACACGGAGGGCTACGTGGTACTCGCGTCCGAGGCCGGCGTGCTGACCGTCGCGCCCGAGCACATCCAGCGCAAGGGCCGCCTGGCGCCCGGCCGGATGTTCCTGCTCGACCTCCAGCAGGGGGAGATCATCGAGGACGAGGAGGTCAAGCGCCGGGTCGCCCGCCGCCGCCCCTACGGCGACTGGTATCAGCAGTCGGTGGTTCACATCGACGACCTCCCGGACCGCGACCCGCGGACGCCGCGGATCGAGCCGCTGCGTTGCAAGCAGCTGGCGTTCGGCTATTCGCAGGAGGACCTCCGGCAGGTGATCGCGCCGATGGCGGCCAAAGGCGAGGAGCCGGTCGCGTCGATGGGCAACGATGCCGCGCTGGCGGTTCTGTCCGATCGCCAGCCGGCTCTGTTCACCTACTTCAAGCAACTGTTCGCGCAGGTCACGAACCCGCCGATCGATCCGATCAGGGAGGCGGTAGTGATGAGCCTCCATGTCGGTGTCGGCCGCGAGCGCAACCTGCTCACTGAGGACCCGGACCAGGCCCACCAATTGGTGATGGATCAGCCGATCCTGCGCAACCATGAGCTCGAGAAGCTGCGCCAGGTCTCGCATGACGTGTTCGATGCCGCCACGCTGGACATCACCTGGCCGGTGGAGGGCGGGGTCGCCGGCATGGAGGAGCGGCTCGGGCTGCTCTGTGACGAGGCTGCCCGCTACGTCGACAACGGCGCAAACATCCTGATCCTGTCCGACCGAAACCTCGGGCCTGAGCGGGTCGCCATGCCCTCTCTGTTGGCGGTCGCCGCCGCCCACCAGAATCTGGTCAGCCGCGGCACACGCCTGTCGACCGGGCTCGTGATCGAGTCCGGTGAGCCGCGTTCAATTCATGACATGGCGACGCTGATCGGCTTTGGCGCCTCCGCGATCAATCCATACGTGATGTTCGAATCCCTGGACGAGCTGGCCGATCGCTCGCTGCTGCCCGAGGATCTGGACCGCGAGGAGGCGGAGAAGCGGATCGTCAAGGCGATCGGCAAGGGCTTGATGAAGACGATCTCCAAGATGGGGATCTCGACCATCCAGTCCTACTGCGGTGCCCAGATCTTCGAGGCCGTTGGGCTCGACTCCGAGCTGATCGACCGCTACTTCACCGGCACCTCGTCCAGGATCGGTGGCATCGGCCTCAGCGAGCTGGCGGAGGAGGCGCTCGAGCGCCACTTCCGGGCCTATCCGCGCACCGAGCGCGAGGTGCTGCCGGTCGGAGGGGTGCTCCAGTGGCGACGCGACGGCGAGCTGCACAACTGGAACCCGGACACGATCGCGAAACTTCAGCATTCGGTTCGCGGCGAGAACGGCGACAGCCGCCAGACCTATGAGGAGTTCTCGAGGCTCGCCAACGATGAGGCGATCAAGCGCTCGTCGCTGCGCGGGCTGATGCGACTCAAGACGCTGCCCGAGCCCGTGCCGCTCGACCAGGTTGAGCCGGCGACGCAGATCGTCAAACGCTTCACCACGGGTGCGATGTCACTTGGAGCGTTGAGCCGCGAGGCGCATGAGACGCTCGCGATCGCGATGAACCGGATCGGTGGCAAGTCCAACACCGGCGAGGGAGGCGAGGACCCGGCGCGGTTCACGCCGGACGCGAACGGTGACGAGCGCCGCTCGGCGATCAAGCAGGTCGCCTCCGGGCGCTTCGGTGTGACGACCCACTACCTGGTCAACGCCGACCAGCTGCAGATCAAGATGGCTCAGGGCGCCAAGCCCGGCGAGGGCGGCCAGCTGCCGGGGCACAAGGTCGATGCCTACATCGCGCAGATCCGGCACTCGACGGAGGGCGTTGGTCTGATCTCACCACCGCCGCACCACGACATCTACTCGATCGAGGATCTCAAACAGCTGATCTATGACCTGCGCTGCGCGAATCCGGGAGCCAGCGTCTCCGTCAAGCTGGTCAGCGAGGTCGGTGTCGGCACCGTCGCCTCGGGCGTGGCCAAGGCCAACGCGGACCACCTCACGATCTCCGGCGGTGAGGGCGGCACCGGTGCCTCACCGCAGTCCTCAGTACACGGCGCGGGGTTGCCGTGGGAGATCGGGCTGGCAGAGACGCAGCAGACACTGATGCTCAACGATCTTCGCAGTCGGGTCACGGTCGAGGTTGACGGGCAGATGAAGACCGGACGTGATGTGGTGATCGCGGCGCTGCTCGGAGCGGACGAGTTCGGCTTCTCGACGGCGCCGCTGATCGCGATGGGTTGCATCATGATGCGCGTCTGTCACCTGAACACCTGTCCGGTCGGCGTCGCCACCCAGGATCCGGTCCTGCGAGCGCGCTTCCGCGGCACCCCTGACAACGTCGTCACCTACCTGATCAACGTCGCCGAGGAGGCCCGTGGGTTGATGGCCCAGCTGGGCATCCGCCGTTTCGAGGAGCTGATCGGCCGCACCGATCTGCTCGACATGGACGACGCGATCGACCACTGGAAGGCACGGAAGGTCGATCTCTCGATGGTTCTCGCAAGCCCCGACGTCCCAGCCGATGTTGTTCGGCGCCGTACTCGCGGGGCCGAGCCGGTGCTCGAGGACGCGCTCGACTGGGCGCTCGTTCGACAGTGCTCGCCCGCGCTCGAGCGTGGCGAGGAGGTCAGGCTCGGACCGATCGCCGTCCGCAATGTCAACCGCACGGTCGGCGGCATCCTCTCAGGCGAGGTCGCGCGGCGGTTCGGCGCCGACGGCCTGCCAGATGGCACGATTGAGATCGTCCTCACCGGGTCGGCTGGCCAGAGCTTCGGCGCATGGCTGGCCTCCGGCATCACGCTCCGGCTCGGCGGCGAGACCAACGACTACGCGGGCAAGGGTCTGTCGGGCGGGACGATCGTCGTGCGCCCGCCCGAGCAGGCGCTGTTCCGTGCCGAGGACAACATGATCGTCGGCAACACGGTGCTGTACGGCGCGACCTCCGGCCGCGCGTTCTTCCGCGGCCTCGCAGGGGAGCGCTTCGCCGTACGCAACTCCGGGGCCTGGGCGATCGTCGAGGGCGTCGGCGACCACGGCTGCGAGTACATGACCGGCGGCCGCGTCGTCGTACTCGGCCGCACCGGCCGCAACTTCGCCGCCGGCATGAGCGGCGGCGTCGCCTACGTCTACGACGTCGATCACCGCTTTGCGACCCGTTGCAACACCGAGCTGGTCGACCTCGAGCCGGTAACTGACGACGACGACGAGGAACTGCGGGGCATGATCGCCGAACACGGTCAGCGCACCGGCTCGCTGGTTGCGCGCAACATCCTGGCCCAATGGGAGCGGGGCTCGCGCGACCGCTTCGTCAAGGTGATGCCACGCGATTACAAGCGGGCACTGGCGCAGCAGGCGGAGGCGGCCGCTGCTGCTGTTGTTCCGCTGACCAGCAGCAGCGCCACAGCGTCGGAGATCCGGGCGTAGGCGATGGGTGAGCTCGGAGCGTTTCTGAAGATTCATCGCGTCGGCTTCGACAAGCGCGATCCCAAGCAGCGCGTCGCCGACTACAAGCAGTACTTCGCGCTGCCGTCGGAGCAGGAGCTCAGCCTCCAGGGCGCGCGCTGCATGGATTGCGGGGTCCCGTTCTGCCACGAAGGATGCCCGCTCGGCAACCTGATCCCGGACTGGAACGACCTCGTCTACCGCGGCAAGTGGCGCGAGGCGATCGACCAGCTGCACGCGACCAACAACTTTCCCGAGTTCACCGGCCGGATCTGCCCGGCCCCGTGCGAGTCCGCGTGTGTGCTCGCGATCGATGACGACGCGGTCACGATCGAGCAGATCGAGATGGCGATCGCGGAGCGGGCGTTCGACGAGGGCTGGGTGGTACCGGATCCACCGACTCGGCGCTCAGGCAAGACCGTGGCCGTGATCGGTGCCGGCCCGGCCGGGCTCGCCGTCGCCGCCGAGCTCAATCACTGCGGCCACCTGGTGACCGTTTACGAGCGCGACGAGGCCCCCGGCGGTCTGATGCGGTTCGGAGTGCCGGACGCGAAGCTCGAGAAGCCAATCATCGACCGGCGTGTCGAGCTGCTCGAGCAGGAGGGTGTCGAGTTCGTCTACGACACCGAGATCGGGGGCGATGTCGCGGTCGACGATCTGCGGGAGCGGTTCGATGCCGTGGTGATCGCGATCGGCTCACGCGTGTCGAGGGACATCGTCGTACCGGGTCGCGAGAACGCCGGCATCCATCTGGCGATGGACTACCTGTACCAGCGCAACCGCTGGGTCGCCCAGCATGAGGGGCGCGCGTTCCGCGCGACGGCACCGGAGGACGTGATCACGGCAGCGGGCAAGAAGGTGATCGTGATCGGCGGTGGCGACACCGGCATGGACTGCATCTCCAACGCCCAGCGCGAGGGCGCGGAGAGCGCCACGATCCTCGACGTCTACGCGGAGCTGCTGGAGTCCGACCCGCGCCACCCCTGGCCGCTTCCGCCCAAGCGCACGCTCAGTACCTACGCACTCGATGAGGGCGGCCAGCGCCGCTGGGGCACGGAGGTGACCGGATTCGGCGGGTCCAACGGGACGGTCACCCACGTCTATGCGCGCAAGGTCACTGGCTCCTCGTCTCGGGATCTGACACCTGTTCCCGGCAGCGAGTTCGTGGTCGACGCCGATCTGGCGCTGATCGCGATCGGATTCGAGCATCCCGAACACGACGGTTTTGTCGCCGATCTCGAATTGGATCTCGACCGTCGCGGGAACATCCGCACCCGGCAGACCTACAGGACATCGTCTGAGAATGTGTTCGCCTGCGGCGATGCCCGCATCGGCCAGTCACTGGTGGTGACCGCGATCGCTGAGGGGCGCAAATGTGCGCGTGTCGTCAACAAGGCGCTCGGCGGTACGCCGATGGATCAGGATCGCGAGCTGCTGTCGATCGGAGCATGGAGCGGTGAGGCCGACAGCACGTTGCGGCATGAGGCCGAGGCGGCCGGTACGGTACGCCCTGGCGAACAATTCTTCACCGGTCCCGGCAGCCGCCGCAACGAGTGAACGAAGAGCTTTTATCTGATTTGAACCTGAGTGAGCCACACTCGTCGAGTCAGTCAGGGAACTGCGCCCCCACTTCCCTGACCAGCTGGGAGGCCCAGATGGATCTGGGCCTCCCAGCGCCTTTAACCGCCCCAGCCGCCTCGCTCGGCGCCGCCTGTCAGGATTGATCTGAAGCGATGCCGACCTTCTGCCGACACAACCGTCTGCTCCAGAACTGCAC
Source organism: uncultured Conexibacteraceae bacterium (assembly GCA_963844665.1). Lineage (GTDB taxonomy): Bacteria > Actinomycetota > Thermoleophilia > Solirubrobacterales > Solirubrobacteraceae > Palsa-465. Next base: position 294,592 of record CAWJPB010000001.1, on the reverse strand, counting down.
GATCTGCGCGCGCGAGCAGAACTTCGAGGCACGCCCCGTGGTCTCGTCAGCCGCCCCCAAAGCATCTGAGCCGCGCGAGCGAACCCCGCCCGTGGCCGGTGAGCGTGCGGCGCGCACGCGCGAGCCGCGGACACAACGCTCGGCCGGCGGCAATGCCGTGCGCGTGCGACGGCTCGTGCGTGGGATCGAGGACGGCTTCCGCTCGCCCCTGGTTCCGGGCTTGAAGTCGAGCGAGGACGCGGAGCGCCTCGCCGACGAGATCGCCTTCGCCACGTGGCGTCTCACGATTATGGAGCAGGTCGGCGCCGGCGAGTCGATCCCCGACGCTCCGCCCAGCTGGAGCGAGATCGCGACCTCCGGAGACCTTGAGCGAAGTACCCAGTCTGCGTTCCGGCATGTGTTGGACGGGCCCCGAGGCCTCAAATCCGGCAATCGCGACAGCGTTGTTGACGGATTTGAGGCTTGGGGTGCCCGTTCCAGTTCGTTCGCGGAGTCGTTCCAGGGCGAGGCCTCATGGACCCCGGAGCGCCGCTTCGAGCGAATCTTCGAGCGGCTCGGCGGCGTCCGCGGGCTCGACCGCGATACCCGCTACGAGCTGCTGACGCTGCTGGGGCGACTCGGCGTCTACGAGCTCCGGCCGGGCAAGCTCTTCCTCAGCGGCGAGAATGAGGCCACCTGGGCGGCCAAGCGCGCTCTCGGCATCGGTGATCCGCTGCTCTTGGAACGCCGTGCGGCCGACCTCGCTGCGGTCTGCGAGGCGCCAATCGAGTCGCTCGATCTGGCGCTGCACAATTGGGGTTCAGGTGTGCGTGTGACCGATGGGCTGCCCGAGGACGCGCAGGGCGACGAGCTCGTGTTGGAGCACGCGCGCTCAGCGCTGGGTCTGTAGCAACCGGCGTCGCGGCACGGGCCGGTTCTCCTGCTCCGCTCCGTCCGGGCTCCCGCCTACATTCTGCGCATCCACCCGCTCAGAGGTCGGAGCATGCCATGTCACTTTGCTTTATCGAGCCGCAGGACGCAATCCGCGTGATCGCCGATTCGGTCGGGCGGGAAGCGCGCCGCCAGATCGTTGGTGAGGTCGTCGGCGCCTGGGTCGACGAGATCCCTGAAGCAGATCTGCTGTCGCACTATTCGAAGGCGATCGCCGATCTCGACGAGCATGACCTCTCGCTGCTGGCGGCCTGGCACGCTTCGCTGGAGGTCGGACACGCCGTGCCCAGCAAGGAGTTTCTCGTCAAGGTCTTCCCGTCGCTCGGGGACAACCGGCGCGAGGCTCTGCGGATTGCCGCCGGCTTTCGTGGCGAGGACGCGTTTGACGCGGGCGTCGGTGAGGATGAAGCTCTTGACGCGGTGCTGCCGTGGCTGTCTGAGGACCGCTGCATCCAGCTTGCTGGCGAGTGCCTCGAGCTCTACTGCTGGGATCGTCTCGGCAGCGAGAACTAGCCGCCTGGCGCCGCTCTACTTGAGCAACAGGTAGACGCCGACGCCGGGCTCGCCCCGGCTGGCGCAGTACAGCGCGTACGCGCTCAGCGTGCGGTTGTTGAGCGTGGCCGAAACGAAGGAGCCGGTGGCGAGTCCGGCAACGCGCCGCGATCGCTGGTCCTCATCGTCGTCGGCGCCCAGCCAGAGTTCGACGCCGACCCGCCGCGGCGTGCCGCGGCCGTCGTACGTGGTCGAGAGCCGCGGGTCGACCGCGAGTTCCTGTTCCTCGCCCCGCGCGATCAGCTCGACGGTGTCATGGTCCTGGCCCTTTGCCTTTCGTGGTCGCGCCGAGACCAGTGCGACCTCGTGACCGCCCGGAAACCAGGTGCCGAGCAGCCTCAGGGAGTCGAGGTCCGCGGTTGGGAGCAGGTCGCCGCGCACACCGCCCAGGTCAAACTCGCGTTCGGACCCATCCACGGTCGCTGACCCGCTCACGCGACAGGGCTCGATCGATCGCTCAGCGGAGGACGTGGTCGTCGCGGCGGCGCGTTCGATCCGCAATGCCACACCGTTTCCGGTCAACGTCCAAACCTCGCCGTCGTCCAGGTCGAGGTCTGCGCCCTCGAAGGTCACGTCCGCCGCAGTGACGCCTGCAATCGCCGCGCGAGGCTCATCGCCACCAACGAGGATGCCCCAGAGGTCGGCCTCGAGGTCCCCAAAGACTGCGACCGCTGCCGTGCTGGCCGTCATCGGCTCATGCTTCCAGCTGCGGCCCGTCGATGTCGACCGCTGTCGAGTCGACGTCGTAGTCGCCGCCACCGTGACCGTCTCCGTTGCCGCGCCGGGGGCCGGCAACGCCCCAGGCGACCATGCCGAGCCGTCGCAGCCAGATGCCTCGATGGTGGCGCGCAGCGGCGAGGCGCGCGACGGCCCGTGTCGGTCCGACCAGCAGCAGCAGGCCGATTGCGTCGGTGATGAATCCGGGCACGAGCAGCAGCAGCCCGCCGACCATCACCAGGACGCCGTCGAGAACCGCGTCCGTCGGTTCGCGGCCGGCTGCCAGCGTCTCACGCAGACGCCGCAGCGCCGCGCGCCCCTGGTGCTTGATGATGCGCGTGCCGATCGGCCAGCTGATGATCAGCAGCAGCAGCACCCACAGGAAACCGATCGCCTCCGACAACTTGACGATCACGAACAGCTCCGCCAGCGGCCAGAGCACGAGCAGGACGAACCACAACATCTGACACTAAGGCTAGTGCGTCGGCGCGCGACTACGCCGTTCAGGCCAGAGCCGGCACCGGTCGTCCCGGAATCAGCTGCACGCCCGGCAGCTTGTGAAGTCCGACCAGCTCGATCAGGGCCATGATCTGCGGCTGCGCGCCCTGCAACACGAGCGCCCGCCCGCGTCGCCGTAGGCGGTTGGAGAGCATCGCCAGGTCCATCATCAGTGTCGTATCCGCGAACACCAGGTCGCCGAGGTCGACGATCACATCGCTCTGCGCACGGAACGCGAGGACGAGGGCCCTCCTGCGCAGGCTCTGGGTGCTCCGATCCTCATCCCCGGCGCACAGAAGCACCGGCGGGCTGTCGGCGTACTCGATGATCGCGACAAATTACAGAATTGAGCGGCGTCTGTGCAACCGATGATTGAGGCCCCGTCCTGAGCAACCTCGTAAACTCGGACAAATGGTCACCATCGAAGAGATCAATGACGCACTGCGCGAGGTCATCGACCCAGAGCTGGGTCTCGACTTCGTCGAGCTCGGCCTGATCTACAGCGTGGACGTCGACGCGGCTGGAGCGATCAAGGTCACCTACACCCTCACCACTCCGGGCTGCCCGATCGGCCCGCAGGTCGAGGGCCAGATTCAGGAGTTCGTCAGCGAGATAGACGGCGTCAGCTCGGTCGAATCAGAGCTCGTGTTCACGCCACCGTGGTCGCCTGACCTGATGAGCGACGACGCCAAGTTCGCGCTCGGCTTCTGAGTTCACGTTGGGCCTTCTCAGGCAGAAGTAGTTTCAGCTGACACCAGCGCGCAGTCGCGCGCCAAGGCTTCGTGCCGCCTCGACCATGGCCGGCGGATCGAGCACCTCGAGCGGTTCGTCAAGCATCGCGGTCCAGAACAGGAACTGCCGCGACCACGGGCCGCGTGTCTGCACAACGCAGGCGCCGTGACCATCGGGCTTGACTGTCGCGTATTCACCGGGGACGCGCCCTGAGATCCGCTGCGCGGGTGCGAGTATCCGGATCCTGCCCGGAGCCGAGTCCTCGTCGACCGGCTGATGGTGTCGCAGCTGGCGTTTCAGGTAGGCGGCCGGATCGCCGCCGGGAACCGTGCGCTGGGTGCCCCGGCGCCCCAGCCGCAAGGCACTGTCGATCCGGTCGATCCGGAACGTCCGCCAATCCTCCCGGTCGAGATCGAAGGCCACCAGGTACCAGTGGCGTCCGCTGTAGACGACGGCCGCCGGATCGACGGCTCGGGTCGAGCCGGCGCTGTCCTTCGCGACGTACGCGAAGTGGACCTGGACCGTGTCGCGGCAGGCTGCTGCCAGCGTCGCGAGCGTCTCAGTGTCGATCTGCGGCCCGTCCACCGTCAGCGCCGACGTCACTCGATTGAGCGCGTTCACGCGGCGCCGCAGGTGCGCTGGCAGCACCTGCTCGAGTTTGGTCAGCGCGCGGACGGAGATCTCCTCGATGCCGGCGATCGGACCTGAGGCGCCGATCCGAAGGCCGACCGCGACGGCCACGGCCTCGGCGTCGTCGAGCAACAACGGCGGCAGTTCAGCGCCGGCACCGAGCCGATAACCGCCAGCCACACCCGGGGCGGCCTGCACCGGATAGCCGAGCCGGCGGAGCTTCTCGACGTCGCGGCGAACGGTGCGCGGGCCCACCTCCAGCCGGTCGGCGAGCTCATTGCCGGTCCATTCGCGGCGCATCTGCAGCAGTGAGAGCAGCGCCAGCAGCCGTGCCGAGGTCTCGATCAAGGGGTGCGCCCAAGGTTCAGTCTGGACATGGACGCAAGCGTCGCATTGATTGCGGACATTATCTGACCGCATTGGCGGCAATCGCGGACAGAAGCAGACCTCAATGCTCGAGAGCCTGGGTTCATGTCAACCACCACTTTCCCTTCAGCCTCCCGTATCACCGTCGGCGAGCGGCCGGCCGTTCGCAGCGCCTGGATCGGCTTCGCAGTCGTCGTGCTGGCAGCCGTGATGGACCTGCTGGACGCGACGATCGCGCAGACAGCGGCGCCCGCGATCCGTGACGACCTTGGCGCCTCCTACGCCGGCCTTGAGTGGATCACCGCCGCCTACACGCTCGCGATGGCCGCGTTCATGATCCTCGGCAGTCGCCTTGGCGACATTCTCGGGCGCAGGCGCGTGCTGCTCTGGGGGATGGCCGGCTTCGTGATCAGCTCCAGCCTCTGCGCGCTCGCGCCCACGGCCGGGGCGCTGATCGCCGCTCGGGCACTGCAGGGCGCGATCGCCGCGATGATGGTGCCGCAGGGCTTTGGCCTGATCCGTGAGTTGTTCGGCGACGAGGGCCAGCAACGCGCGCTCGGGATCTACGGCCCGATCATGGGCTTGGCCGCGATCGTCGGACCGCTCGCCGGCGGCGGGTTGATCGTGCTGAACGTGCTCGGCATCGGCTGGCGCGCGATCTTCCTGATCAACGTCCCGATCGGTCTCATCGGCCTGGTCGTTGGCCTACGCCAGCTGCCGGCCGGCCAGCCGGCCACGCCTCACGCCCGGCTCGATCTGCTCAGCGTCGTGCTCGCGGCGGCCGGCGGGTTCGCGCTGGTCTACCCGTTGATCGAAGGACGCGAGCACGGCTGGCCCGCCTGGTCGTTCGCGATGCTGGCCGGCGGCGTGCTGATCATCGGCGGCTTTGCGCTGCGCCAGGCTGCGCGCATGCGTCGCGGTCATGCGCCGCTGATCGAGCCGTCGATCCTGCGACGCCGCGCGTACGTGGCAGGGCTCGCGGTCGTACTCGGCTTCATCGGCGCGATGGGCGGGCTGACGCTGGCGCTCAACGTCATGTACCAGACCGGTCTTGGCTTCACACCGCTCGGCTCAGGGCTGGCCGCAGTCGCGATCCCGCTCGTCGCGATCGGCGGCTCGATCCTGTCCTCGATCCTGTTGCCGAGTATTGGGCGGACCACGATGCACATCGGGATCGCCTTGATGGCACTTGGCCTGGGAGTGGCGGTCGCGGTGATGCATGCGACCGGCGGCGACCTCACGGCATGGGATCTTGTCGGGCCGCTGGCGCTCACCGGATTCGGCATGGGCATGGTGTTCGTGCCGATGTTCGACGTGATCCTGGCCGAGGTGGCACCACACGAGCTCGGCTCCGCGTCCGGCCTGCTCGAGTCAGTCCAGCAGTTCGCGATGTCGCTCGGGATCGCCGCGGTCGGCACCGTCTTGTTCGACCGCGTCGGCCTTGCGCACGGCCCGGCCGCGTTCGTCGGTGCGACTGCGAGCGCTCTGCTGGTCGCGGTTGGGTTGCTCGGCACCGCCTGGGTGGCGACCTGGTGGGTGCCCAAGGGCGGGAACCACATGCGTGCAGCGCCTGACGATCTGCCCGAGCTGGGCAAATCGTCAGACAACTAGGAAAGAAAATTGGGCGGGTCCGAGTCATTCGGACCCGCCCAACGGGGTCACCACCCGCCGGTTCGTGGCTCAGGGGGGCGGACTACGAACCGGCCGAGACTGGGTGGATTCCTACTGGAGCTGGGGTTGGGGGAAGCTCCATATGTGGTTGGTATACGTCCGGCGATGCCGCAAGTGTGCAGGCAATCCTTAAAACTTTTCGACCAGGTCAGGTCGATTCCTGCGGTGGCCTGCGATTGCGCCTGCGCTTGGCGCGCATGTCCGCCGCCGGGCCGCTCGACGGCCGCGAGCGTGCGCTGGGGATCAGCGGCGTCGTGAGCGCGGCCGGCACCTGCTCGGTGTCGCCGGACCTGGGCGCGTCGGGCTTGGACCTGGGTGTGCCCCGCCTGGCGCTCCCGGGCGCGCGCCCCCGAGCGGGCCCGCTGACCGCAAGCAGCTCCGCCAGGGCGGTGTCGATTCCGTGGGCCACGACGTCAATGTCAGGCATCGCGTCGAAGTCGCCGAGCAGGCCATACTCGACCCGCCCGTCATAGGACATGATCGCCACCGCCAGCGCGTGCCCGGAGGGCAGAAACGCCAGCGGGAACAGATCCTGGAGCCTGTTGCCGAGGATGTAGAGCGGCACCTGCGGGCCCGGGATGTTGGTAACCAGGAGGTTGAACAGGCGCGTCGAGAACTGCAGACGCGAGGCCTGGGCGAGCACTGCGGGCGGTGCCATCTCGTTGACGGCGACCAACGTCGAGGCGCCGACGGCCTGCTTCGAACTCTTGAGGTTGTCCATCGCGCGGCTGACCCGTTGCAGCCGCGCGACCGGATCCTGGATGTAGACCGGCAGAGGCCCGCGCATGGCGGTCAGCTGGTTGCCGAGTGTGCGGCGCTGATCGCTGGTGCGCACCGACACCGGCACCAGAGCGCGCATCTCGACGCCGTCGGTCCTGATCCCGCGCGACCGCAGCCAGTCGCCGAGCGCGCCTGCCACGATCGTCAGAACGACGTCGTTGACGGTGCCGCCGAGGCTGTCCTTGACGGTCTTGTAGTCGGCCAGTTGCTGCCTCACGACACGGAATCGGCGGTGCGGGCTGATCGCCACGTTCAGCGGGGTCGCCGGCGCCGGGTTCAGCGCCGCCCACGCGATCTCGCCGACCCCCTCGGCGGCGTCACGCAGCGTCTGCAGGCTGCGGCCCGGCTGGGCCCCGGCGGTCAGGGTCCGCAACGCCAAGCCCGCAGTCGCGCCGAGCGTCCCGCGAGCTCCGGCGACGAACAGCTCGATCGAACTCGGCTCGGGCTGCGGCTGCCACGGCTCGAGCCCCTCTATGTCCGGAGGCGGCGGCGAAGGACTGAAGTCGAGCAGCGCCGTGGCGAGGTCGACTCCCGAGACCCCGTCGACCAGCGCGTGATGCGTCTTGAACAGCATCGCGAACCGCTCCTGATCTGACCCTGGTCCGGGCTCGATCCCCTCGACCAGCCAGAACTCCCACAGCGGCCTGCGGCGATCGAGCGGCTGTGACGCGATCCGTCCCGCCAGCTCCAGCAGTTGCTGCTCGCTGCCGGGAGCGGGCAGCGACGAGTGGCGCGCGTGGTATTCGATGTTGAAGCTGCTGTCGTCGACCCATAGCGGTCGGCCGGTTCCGGCCGGCGGGTTGGCCAGCTTCTGGCGGTACCGCGGCACCAGGTGCAGGCGACCGCGTATGTGGTCGATCACCGCGTCGAAGCTGGGCGCGGGTCCCTCGAACAGCAGCAGGCCGCCGACGTGCATGTGCGCGGAGGCGCTCTCCTGATGCAGGAACCCCGCGTCCGTCGACGTCAACCGATCCAGGTGATGCTGAGCCAAGTCCGTGCTTCCCATGCCCGCGATGTGGCTGGGAATCGTACGCGTGGCGGCACCACGGCGCGTTTCCGGCCGGCGGTGGGGGCGGGACGGTCATCGCTTGCCTGAAGAGTCACGGTGCGGCTGACTCCGTATCCGGTCAGCTGACGAGGCCTAGGTCCTGCCGGCGGGCAAGCGGACCCGCCGGCAGAGGCAGAGGTTCTAAACTCCGCCCCTAGATGGCCGCGACCCCTGAAAAGCTGTTGCTCGCGATGCCGCGCGGGTACTGCGCGGGCGTCGACCGGGCCGTGCAGACGGTTGAGCGCGCGCTCGACCGCCACGGCGCTCCGGTCTACGTGCGCAAGGAGATCGTGCACAACAAGCACGTTGTTCAACAGCTTCGCGAGCGCGGCGCGATCTTTGTCGAATCCGAAACCGAGGTGCCTGAGGGCGCCACCACGGTCTTCTCAGCACACGGAGTCGCGCCGAGCGTCCACGCGAACGCCGCGGCGCGCGAGCTGAACGTGATCGATGCGACCTGTCCGCTGGTGACGAAGGTCCACCGTGAGGCCGTCAAGTTCGCCGCCGACGACTACACGATCGTGATGATCGGACATGAGGGCCACGAGGAGGTCGAGGGCACGATGGGCGAGGCGCCCGACAACATCGTGCTCGTGCAGAGCGAGGAGGAGGTAGACACGCTCGAGGTGCCCGATCCCGAGCGGGTCGCCTACATCTCGCAGACGACCCTGAGCGTCGATGAGACCCGTTCGATCATCGTGCGGCTGCGTGAGCGCTTCCCGGCGATCGTCGGGCCGCGCACCGACGACATCTGTTACGCCACCACCAACCGCCAGGCCGCCGTCAAGGAGCTCGCGAACCAATGCGATCTGGTGCTGGTGATCGGCAGCCGCAACTCCTCGAACTCGAACCGCCTCGTCGAGGTCTCGCGCGAAAACGGCACCGAGTCCTATCTGATCGACAACGAGTCCCAGGTCCAGGAGGAATGGCTGGACGGCGCCAGTGTCGTCGGCATCTCCTCAGGCGCGAGCGCGCCGGAGGAACTCGTGGCTCGCCTGGTGCAGTTCTTCCGCGATCGCGGCACATCCGACGTGCAGGAGCTGGATGTGATTCGCGAGTCGGTGCGCTTCATGCTGCCCAAGGCGATCCGCGCCGCGTAGTGCGGACGCTGGTCATCTCGGACCTGCACATCGGTGCGGGCCACGGACGCTCAGCGCTTGATGATCCCGCGGTACTCGCGGCACTTCGCCAGGCTGTTGGACAGGCCGACCGGCTGGTCCTGCTGGGCGACGTGATCGAGCTGCGACAGGGCCGAATCGCGGACGCGCTCGCCGCTGCTTCGCGCATCCTTCCGGAGCTGGTGGCCGATCTGGGGGAGGGTCGTGAGGTGATCCTGCTCGTCGGAAACCACGACCACCAGCTCAAGGAGCACGCCGACGCGCTCGGGCAGATCGAGTGGATGCTCTCCGGGACCGGCGCGAAGGTGAGGTTCGAGTACCCCGGCGTGTGGCTCCGCGGCGACGTCTATGCGCAACACGGCCACTACCTCGACCGTCACACCACCGCGCCGGCGTTCGAGCGGGTCTTTGCCGGCGTGATGTCGCGCTTCCTGCGGCTGCCGCTCTCGAAGATGTCCTCGGACTCCGATTACGAGCGACTGCTCGCACCGATCTACGCATGGATGTACGCGGTGTCACAGACCAGCGAACGCGAGATCGACGCTGCCGACGGGGGTGGCTCCGCGCGCGCCCTCAAGCTGATCCGCGAATCGCGTGGCGTCAGGGGGCTGGCCGTGGAGGGTGGGCTGCGCGGGCTGCTCGGTCTCGCCAACGTCGCAGGAATCGGGCCGTTCAGCCCGGACCTCTCTGCGCCGGCGCTGCGCCGTTCGTCCCTGGTTGCCTTCGGGGAGGTTCTTTCGGTGTTGGGCCTGCGCCCGACCTACGCGATCTTCGGCCACACGCACCGGGCCGGACCGCTGCCCTCCGACGATCCGGCCGAGTGGGTCACACCGTCCGGTGTGCAGCTGATCAACAGCGGCTGCTGGGTCAACGAATCGGTCGGCTTCATGTCCGAGGAACCCGTCGACAATCCGTACCGGCGTGGCTTCGCGGTCGAGCTCGATTCGGACCCACCCACCCCGCCGCGGTTGCTGAATCTGCTCGATTCAGATGTCACAAGCGCGTAGCCTCTCGCAATAGAGAGGCGATGAGCGTTCATCGCGTGGATCACGCGAGCTGGGGAGATGCCGAACTGCTGGCGGCAGTTGCCGCACGCGATGGCACGGCCTTCTCCAGTTTCTACCGGCGCCACCTCGCTGAGGTGCTCGCGTATCTGTTGCGTGAGACCGGCGATCCAGAGCTCGCGGCAGACCTCGCGGCCGAGGTGTTCTCGGCAGTGCTGCTGGCGGCGGGACGCTATGAGTCGCGGCACGACTCGGCGCTGCCCTGGGTAATCGGGATCGCTCGCCACAAGCTGCTGATGAGCTGGCGGCGCGGGCGTGTCGAGGCGCGAGCCCGGCGTCGACTCGGCCTCGAACCGGTCGAGCTCGATGATCTGGCGCTCGAGCGGGTTGACCAGTTGGCCGACGCCGGGGTCGGCCGTCTCGAGCAGATGCTCGAGCAGCTCCCGCCGATGGAGCGCGAGGCGGTCCGCTGGCACGTCGTCGATGAGGTCGGCTACGACCAGATCGCGGTGCAGCTGAACTGCTCGGAGATGGTGGTGCGCAAGCGCGTGAGTCGCGGACTTGGACGGCTTCGAGATCGCCTAACGGAGATGGGGCCGGCATGAGCCTGGACTTTCTGGAAGAGATCGAACGCCAGCTGGTCGAGGCGACTGAGCGCGGCGTTCGCCGCCACCGCCGGCGTTGGCCGTGGTTGATGCGGCTGCGGCTGCCGTGGCGGGCGCCGACGATCGGGATCGCGGCGGGGGTGGCGGCTGCACTGGCGGCAAGCGCGATCGCCGCCACCCTGACACTGCCGGCCTCGCACCCGCAGTCCCACGCCCTGGGCGCCACGCGGACAAGCCGCCTGGGGAGCTACACGACCGCCGGCGCCGTGCCCGCGGGCTTCCAGCCGCAGTCGTTCACCGCAATCAGCGAGTTCACCTGGTGGCTGCTAGGTCGGGCCCGGTGCGGCGCTGAGCTGTGCACGACGATCGTTCGGACGCAGGACGGCGGCCCTCACTTCGCCCGGATCCCGGCGCCACCGACGCGCGGGGTCAGTCAGGTTCGCTTCGCCACCGGGTCGATCGGTTACGCCTACGGGCCTCAGCTCTGGAGCACTCACGATGGTGGCCGTACGTGGGTGGAGGCCGACATGGGAGCCTCCGAACTCGCGACGGCAGGTGGCTATGTCTTCGCGCTTGGTTCCGTCGGCGGGCCCACGCTCACACTCGCGCGCTCGCCGATCGGACACAACCACTGGACATTCCTGCCAGGTCCAGGGCGAGCAGGTCTTGAGGGTCGGGCGGGTCCAGCGGGCCTCTGGGTGCAGGGCGACACGGTCATCGTTCAGGTTGGCCGCCACGCCTGGATCTCCAACGACAACGGCGATCACTTCACGCGTGCGCCGGGCGCCGTGCCGGGCGATTGTCAGTTCGACGCGACCGTCGATGCCACCGTGATCTGGGGTCTGTGCATGACCGGCATGGCACCCGATGACGTCATCCGATCCGCTGATTCTGGCGGCAGCTTCAGCTCCACCGCAGCCGTCCCAGACGCTCCCCTGCAGGCATTTGCGGCGTCTTCAGCGACCTCCGCCGTGGTGGCTTCGCAGGGTCCGCTGTTCGGCACGGCGGATGGCGGTGCAACCTGGACCCAGGTCGCCGCGCCCTCGGCGGACTGGACCTACCTCGGCTTCACCGATTCAACCCATGGCGTCGCGCTCGGCAACTTCGGCACCGGTGGCCGTCAGGAGATGCGGCTCTACTACACGATTGATGCTGGAGCCAGCTACCACTACGTCCCGATCGGCCCTTGAGCCGCGGAGAGCGGTCGTGTTGAGGTGCCGCGGGCGGCGCGTGGAGCGGTGGTGTTGAGGTGCGGCGCACGCACGCGTGGAGCGGTCGTGTTGAGGTGCCGCGGGGTGATTGCCTGCAGTTGTTCGCTCCGTGCCTGCTGAATCTGACAAATCAACCGGTCACCCATCGATCTGCTCGGAACCGCACGATCTGCGCGCGTTTACGAGCAAATCAGTTTCAGCATCGACGATTTGTCAGATCCAGCATGCGGGCGAGGCCCGAGGTGTCGTAGCCGCCGGGCATCAGGCATCGCGTGAGCCGACTGCCTTGGGGCCGCCAATCAGCCATCGTGTGAGTCCGACCAAGCTAGCCGGCCGAGGACGACTGCGTTCCTGACGCGTTCGAGTTCGCCAGTGCCCGGTTGATATCGGCTCTTGTAAGGATTCCGTGGGTGCGAGATGCGCAGGCATAGGCGGCCGGTTTGACCGCTGGTTGTTCGAGGTTGATCCCTGCCGCGGTGATCATCGACAGGGTCAGCCTGCCCTCGTCATCGGGATCGGGAAACTGCGGGAAGCCGTGCTCGCGCATGCATTTTGCGAAGGCGAGCAGTGCCTCAGTCTGCGCGTGCGACTGTGTCTGGGTTGGCCCTGACGCGGCTCCGGGCAGGATGTGCACGCACGCACGCTGCGCCGACTTGAAGTCGGGGGAATTCGTGATCGTGGGGTCGACCCGGATCGCGATCTGGACGTGGCTCCCGTTCGTGCTGATCTTGGGATCCTGGAAATTGCTGACTCCGTGCTTTCGCATGCACGCGGAGAAGTGGTACGCCGCGGTCTCGCCGGAACCGTGAGCCGAACCGTGCGAGTTAGTCGTCGGGAGCTTCTGTGAGCTACCGCAAGCAGCGACAAGGATCGCGATGGCGGCGGCTAACGCAGCTGCGGCATGGCCATGCGGAGGAAGGCGACGCGAGTTCATGGCATCAGTTGTATGCGTCAACCGGTGTCAGGACCGTCACGCACCCTGTCACCGCCCTGTGACCGTGACGCGGCATGCTGTTGCCCGATGCGTGTACTCGTCGTCGAGGATCACCGGCGTCTGGCCACCGCCATCGCGAACGGGCTGCGCCAGGAGGGCATGGCGGTCGACCTCGCCTTCGACGGCAACGACGCGCTGGCACACGCGACCGTCAACGACTACGACGTCGTCGTGCTCGATCGCGACCTACCCGGGGTGCACGGAGATCAGGTCTGTCGATCGCTTGCCGACAGGCGCAGTGCGACGCGCGTACTGATGCTGACCGCCTCCGACACCATTCGTGACCGCGTGAGCGGCCTCGAGCTCGGTGCCGATGACTACCTCGGGAAGCCGTTTGACTTCTCCGAGCTGGTCGCCAGGGTGCGCGCGCTGGCCCGGCGAGCCAGCCCGCCGTTGCCGACGGTCTACGTGCACGGTGATCTCAGCCTGGATCCGGCGCGCCGGCTCGCTTCGCGGGGTGGGCGGCGGCTGGAGCTGAGTCCCAAGGAATTCGCCGTGTTGGAGCACCTGCTCGCCGCAGACGGACGTGCGGTGTCCGCCGAGGAGCTGCTCGAGCGCGTCTGGGACGAGGCCGCGAACCCGTTCACGACCACGGTCAAGACGACCGTCGCGCGGCTGCGGGCCCGGTTGGGTGATCCGCCACTGATCCAGACGGTCCGCGAGGGCGGTTACCGGATATGAAGCTGCCGGATCTGCCTCAGCGGGGAAGCGTCCGCCGCAGATTGGCGCTGACGTACTCGGGCCTGTTCCTCGCGCTCGGAACGGTGTTGATCATCGTGATCCTCCTGGCAGAACGAACCGGCCCGACCGTGTCGGTCGTGGCACATCCCACGCCTGCGGTGGCGCACAGTCTGAAGGTGCTTCCGCAGTTCATCAGTGAGCCGGCGTTCCTCAACGCGCAGCACAACGCCGACACCACCAGATTGGCGGTGGTCTGCTGGATCGTGCTGGTGCTGACGGCCCTCGTCGCGCTGCCACTGGGTTGGTTCGCGTCGGGCCGCATGTTGAGGCCGGTGCGAGAGATCACCGCTCGCACGCGGACGATCTCAGCGGGGAACCTGCATGAGCGGCTGGGGCTCACCGGAGCTCGCGACGAGTTCACCGAGCTCGGGGAGACCCTCGACGATCTGCTCGCCCGCCTCGAAGCATCGTTTGATGCACAGCGCCGATTCGTGGCAAACGCGTCGCACGAGCTGCGCACACCGTTGACCCTCGAACGAACGCTCCTGCAGGTGGCGCTCGCCGACCCCAATGCGACCGCCGCAACACTCCGTGCCGCCTGTGAGGAGTTACTGTCGAACGGTCGTGACCAGGAACAGCTGATCGACGCGCTACTAACACTTGCTCGCAGTGAGCGGGGGCTCGAACGCCGCGAGCGCGCCGATCTCGGCGCACTCGCGGCGCGCGTCCTCGACCGACCACATCCGGAGATCGAGCAGCACGGGCTCGAGCTCGTCACGCGGCTGGAACCGGCGGTGACAGAGGGCGATCCGGCACTGATCGAGCGGCTGATTTCGAACCTGTTCGTCAACGCGCTGCGCCACAACATCGGCGGTGGCAGCGTCGCGATCAGCACACGGCAGCAGGGTGACCGGGCCCTGCTGCTGATCGAGAACAGCGGGCAGATGATCGCCGGAGAGGAGATCGAGACGATGTTCGAGCCGTTCCGCAGGCTCGGTCCTGCGCGCACGGGCACCGATTCGGGTCAGCACGGCCTGGGCCTCTCGATCGTCCGCGCCATCGCAGACGCCCACCATGCTGAGGTCGTCGCTCAGCCGCGTCCAGGCGGTGGGCTGATGATCACGGTGAGCTTCCCGGCGCCGGGGCCTGGCGCAGATCCGGCCCCGCCAGCCCGGGCGTGAAGCAAACGGCGAGCACAACCAACCCGTCGCTCACATCAAGGTCGAGAACGCCCTCGGTGTGGCGATCGTGCGAGATCAGCTCATAGGCACCGCTGCCCGGGATCTCCACCTGATCACCGTTGACGGTGGCAATGCCGCCGCCGTCAAAGACGCCCCACACGCCACCGGCCTCGTAGGGGCCGCTGTAGGGACCGGGAATGTCCTCGGTCTGCGGCGCCAGCATCGCGTCGCTCTGCTCCTCGGGCCGCATCGGCATGACGGTCTCGCGATCGATCCTGAGCAGCTCCTGGATCGCCAACTCGGTCTCCGCGTAGCCGCCCTCCCCGAAGTGGTACTCGAACAGGAAGTGGTCGCCGTTGAACAGATAGCGCGCCGGCCATCCGACATTCTCGTATTCGAGCCAGATCTGATGGTCGAGATCGACGACCACCGGATATTCGATGCCGAGCCGGGAGACGGCGGCTGCCACAGCCTCAGGTCCTCGGATGGCTCAAAACCGCTCGAGTGAACGCCGATCACGCGCAGGCCGTGGCCTGCGTAGCGCTCATGCCAGGCCTTCAAGTAGGGGAGAGTGCGGATCGAGTTGGGCCGACAGAAATCCCAGAACTCGATCAGTACGGGCCGCCCCCGCTGCTGGTCAAGTCGGAGGGAGGCGACGTTGATCCACGGCAGCCTGGCCGGGAAGGGCGGGGCGGGGATGTGGTCGACCGGTGCGCGGATTCGGTGAGGTTACGAAGTCGCGGCGAGATAGGCACCCGGAGCGATCCCAGATTGCGCAGCAGCCTGCCTATACTGAACTAACACGCAAATCCCGAGCGTATTTGAGG
Source organism: uncultured Conexibacteraceae bacterium (assembly GCA_963844665.1). Taxonomy (GTDB): domain Bacteria; phylum Actinomycetota; class Thermoleophilia; order Solirubrobacterales; family Solirubrobacteraceae; genus Palsa-465. Next base: position 279,047 of record CAWJPB010000001.1, on the reverse strand, counting down.
AGTTTTCAAGAATGAGTCCCTCTGGAGCGGAAATCCTTCGCCAGATCAAGGGTCGGATCGACGAGGTCGACCCGGCGGCTGTGCGCGAGCAGCTCCAGACCGGGGCGCTCGTGGTCGACGTGCGTCAGGACGAGGAGTGGGCCACGGGCCACATCCCCGGCGCGCGCCATGTACCCAAGAGCCACTTCGAGTCCCGGATCGAGGGCGTTGCTCCGGACAAGGAACAGCCCGTCGTGCTGTACTGCGCGTCCGGACAGCGCTCTGCGTGGGCCGCACGCACACTGCTCGAGGACCTGGGCTATCAGGCAGTCAGCTCGATGACCGGCGGCTTCACCCTCTGGAAGGACCGCGGCTACGAGGTCGAGGTTCCGCGCTTCATGAGTGCCGAACAGCGTGATCGTTACTCGCGACACCTGCTCCTCAACGAGGTCGGCATCGAGGGTCAGCAGAAGCTGCTCGACGCCAAGGTACTGCTGCTCGGCGCGGGCGGGCTGGGCTCGCCGGCGGCGCTCTACCTCGCGGCGGCCGGGGTCGGCACGCTTGGGATCGTCGACGACGACGTCGTGGACCTATCCAACCTGCAGCGCCAGGTGATCCACAACTCCGAGCGTGTCGGAGTCGCCAAGGTCGACTCGGCTGAGGAGACGATCGCCGCGCTCAACCCGGATGTGAACGTGGTCAAGCACAAGCTTCGGCTCGGCCCCGACAACATCATGGAGATCCTTCCCCACTACGACATCGTCGTCGACGGGCTCGACAACTTCCCCTCGCGCTACCTGCTGAACGACGCATCCGTGAGGCTGCGGATCCCAGTCGTTTCCGCTGCGATCCTGGGCTTTGACGGACAGCTATCCGTGTTCAAGCCGTACGAGGGGCCGTGCTACCGGTGCCTGTTCCCGGTGCCACCGCCGGCCGAGCTGGCACCCTCATGCGGCGCCAACGGCGTGCTCGGCGTGCTGCCGGGCACGATGGGTCTGCTCCAGGCGACCGAGGTGATCAAGCTGATCCTGGACGTCGGCAACCCGGCGATCGGTCGGCTGCTCATGTATGACGCGCTGGCGGCGACGATGACTGAGGTCAAGATCCGGCGCGACCCGGACTGCCCGATCTGCTCGCGCGATCCGGACGAGATCAGGGACGATGAGATGGGCGTCTTTCCCGACTACGAGGCGTTCTGCGCCGGCGCCCACTGACGCAGCTCCAACATCAAGAGACCTGAAAGGCAACATGGCCACCATTCGCATCCCCCCCGTGCTGCGTCCCGCTGTCGGCGGCGAGCGCGAGATCAACGCAGACGGTGACAACGTCGGCGAGATCCTTCGGTCCGTGATCGCCGACCACCCGGGGACCGAGTCACAGCTGTTCGGCGCCGATGGCGACCTCAATCGCTACGTGAACGTCTACCTCAACGACGAGGACGTGCGGGTGCTTGACGGGCTACAGACGGCAGTCGGCACGACCGACACGCTGGTGATCCTTCCGGCGATGGCCGGCGGTCGCTAGGAACGGTGGCTCTGCGCGGCTGTTCCGCTGGCTTCGCCGCGGCTGGCGCGGCGTCGTCCTACACTTTGTAAAGCGATGCCTTCAGACCTCAGAAACAAGCCGTGCGGCGGTCGCTATGGCGACATCATCGAGGCGATCGGCCACACGCCTTTGGTCGAACTCAAACGACTCAGCCCCAAGCCGGGCGTGCGCATCTGGGTCAAGCTCGAGTCGCGTAATCCGACAGGCTCCGTGAAGGACCGGGTCGGCCGCTCGTTGATCCTCGATGCCGAGGACAAGGGCCTGATCCGCCCGGGCCAGACGATCCTCGAACCGACCTCCGGCAACACGGGCATCAGCCTCGCGATGATCGCGGCCCGCAAGGGCTACAAGCTGAAGGTCGTGATGCCTGACAACGTCACCCCCGAGCGCACCGATCTGCTGCGTATGTACGGCGCTGAGATCGTCTACTCGGAGGGTGCCAAGGGCTCCAATGGCGCTGTCGAGATGGCGCTGGACATGGCCTCCAAGGACTCCTCGTACTACATGCCCTATCAGTACGGCAACGAGGCCAACCCGAATGCCCACTACAACGGCACGGCACTCGAGATCCTCGAGGAACTCGACGAGGTGAGCGCCTTTGTCGCCGGCCTCGGAACCGGCGGCACGCTGATGGGCAATGGACGGCGGCTCAAGGAGGAGCTCGGCGACAAGGTCAAGATCGTCGCCGCCGAGCCGATGCAGGGCGAGCCCGTGCAGGGACTTCGCTCACTGGACGACGGCTTCATTCCGCCGATCATCGACCTGTCCTTGCTGGACCGCAAGATCTTCGTGACCAACCAGGATGCGATCACCTGGACGCGCAAGCTGCTCGATGAGGAGCAGCTGTTCGTTGGAGTTTCGACCGGCGCGATTGCGCGGGTGGCGATGCGCATTGCCGGCGAGCTCGACGAGGGGAATGTCGTCTTCATCGCCGCCGACGACGGCAGCAAATACTTCTCATCCGGGATCTACACGCGCCCGCTCGAGGAGATCGAGAACCTCGACTCCACCGTCTGGTGGTAGGCGCCCGCCCGGCGACACAACGTACGGTCGGCCAGCACGCGGACGTTCAGCGCTAGGCGACGATGCAGATCTCCCGCGAGCTCTACGACGAGATGGTCGCGCACGCGCTGGCCGACGCTCCCGACGAGTGCTGCGGAATCATCTCGAGCCGTGAAGGCGTGGCGGTCGAGCTGTTTCGGATGGAGAACACCGCTCACACCTGGATGCGCTACGAGATGGACAACCTCGAGCTCTACCGAGTCGTGACGGCGATCGAGGACGCCGGCCTGGACATCGGCATCATCTACCACTCTCACACCCGTACCGAGCCCTATCCCTCACAGACCGACATCAACCTGGCCTTCTATCCGGACTCGGTATACGTGATCGTGGGGACAGCCGAGGAGCCAGAGCCGCTGGTGCGCGGCTACTCGATACGCGATCAGCGGGTGGAGGAAGTGCCGCTGAGCGTCGTCTGAACCAGGGCGCTACCCCTTCGGAACCAGGGCGCTAACCCTTCACCGGCAATGAGCGAGCGTGGCCGACGCCTGCCTCGACCCAGCGCTCCAACTCGCCGTCTGCAGCCAGGCCGCCCTCGGCCACGCGCACCCAGCCCTGCATCGCCCGTCCCCGCATCGTGAAGGGCTCGACGTGGGGCTCGTTCAGCAGCGCATCCGTGTCCTCTGCTTCCACGTGCATGAGCAGGCCGCCGCTCCCGGAGACAGCCACGGCGATGTGCCCGCCGATCAGGAACGAGAGCCCGCCGAACATCTGCTTCTCGATGACGTCTGGCTCGAACATCAGGAGCTCCCGGATGCGATCGGCGAGTTCGGCGTCGTAGGCCATGGCCCGATTATCCGCCGTCGGCAAGGCGCCGCAGACGCGAGCGCCAATCCGCCTCGATCGTGCCGAGCGCCTGTCCGGGGAACGCGCCCGAAAGCGCGGCGTGCCCACCGCCGGTGTGCAGGCGCCCTGCCAGTCGAACCACAGCAGCCTCTCCGTGTTGTTGTGCCAAGAGATCGATCAGTGGTGGCGCCGTCAGCGCCGCGTCCCGCGCGAGCGGCGGGAAGTGGGGACGATGGCCGGCCCGCAGGTATTGACCGAGGACGCTGCGGGCATAGCTACTTTCCCCGGAGAACCAACGCGCCGCGCCGTCAATCAGCCAGGCCCATCGCAGCTCCTGCCACCCACGCGACAGTGCACGCGCGGCGTGCAACTCGCGGTTGGACTCGATGATCACGCGTCGTGCGTAGAGCGAGGCGGGCGCCAGCGCCAGCATCTCGAACGACCCCGATGTCGCCGAGGCGCGTTCGCGCAGCGCCTGCGGGGAGAGCACATGAAGCTCGTGACCGCCCACCCAGCCGGCGATGTACCGGCGAACCGGGCGGGCTGTCATGCCCCACAGCGGCGGCAGCAACGGGTTCGAGAGTGCGAGCGCGTGCGTGCTGTCGTGCAGCACGACGGTGAGCTCGAAGGTCGAGTCGCCGAAGCGCCCGGACAGCCTCTCACGGGTGCGCTCCAGCAGCCCCAGAACCCGAGCGGCGTCGGCTGACTGCGTGGATGAATGCCGGCAGGCGAACGACGACGAGGTTGATTCGATCCAGGGCATGACTACAGACCGGCAGGCGGGCCCAGTAGGACACGACTATCGGGACTGTCGGGCATCCAGGCCTAAGTCGAGGGGGTGGCCACCAGGCCACCCCCTCGACGCCAAGGTCGGCCTCAGACGAGGACCGGCTGCCGGTCCCCGGCGGCGATCGACGCGATCTCCTCGGAGGCGCGTTCGAACTCCTCGTCGGAGAGCACGGGTGTGCCCTCGAACGGGAGGTCCCGGGTGATCTCCAACCAGGAGCGGCAGCCCCCGTATTCGTCGCGCACCTTGACCGTGACCGGACGTGGAATCCGGTACGTGCGAAGCACCACCACATGCAGCGGGTGGCGGCGCTTCCAGTCCAGGCGCTTCTCGGCGTAATCCGGCGTCCACACATAGAACGGCGACAGTGCGTCAACCGCACGTCGGTCCGTGACCGTGTAGTGGGCAGCCACCTCGGCCCAGGCGCGGATACGCACCCGGTCGGGCTGATGGATCTCAGTGCCGCGCAGCATCGACGCTGCAGACGGCTCACCGTCGCTCCAGACCCCCTCCTCCAGTGCCCGGGCTAGTTCCGGGCGGTGCGACTCACGCACCAGATCGGTGCGCTGATGGTCGAACGTGGGGTATAGAAAGAAACGGTCATGCTCCAGCTGAAAGTGCTTATCCGGTTCACGGATACCACCCTTGCGGAGCGTCAGCAGCTGCTCTCCCTCAGCGAGCGCGCGGACGGTGACCGCCCATTCTTTGAAAGCAATCGGCATGTTTACTCTGTCGGGGTTGTCGGGATTGGTCAAAACAGCCCGGCGGAAACACGACAGTTGCCGGGCGCGAGACCCGATTCTATGTCGGTTCGCCAAAATCTCCAAATTTCCCCGGAAATTCATAACTATTGAAGCTCTAGAGAGCGTCAGCTCAGGTTGACCGGACCATCGAGGCTGGCCGGGGCTTTCAGGCGATGTGCTGCGCCGCCCATGCGGCTCCGCGGTGCCTGCACACGATGCTGGCGCCACTCACGCGGCGGCGCGATGCTCGCTCACGTCGTTGAGGTCCTCGGTTTCAGCGAGGTGCTGGTGTGACGGGCAGTAGCCGTTGTGCGGCAGTGGAACGCGCTGACACTGTGCGCCCTTGCGGGTGCTGGCGCGGCACTGAAGCGGATTGCCGTAGACGTCAAAGCCGTTCTCGCTCTGACTGCGCAGGAACTCGTCCGCGAACGAGAGGTAGCGCTCGACCACGCGCAGTACCCGCTGTTGCGCGGACATCGGAAAGAACACACGGATATCCGTGAACAGCGTGCGTGACGGTCGCGCGAAGTAGTGGCGGTCCGTCGCGAGGCGCTCGACCGCCGCCTCACAGGCTCGCAGGACGCGCTCGTGGTTCAGGTATGGCTGACCGGGCGAATCCTCGAGGATCTCGTCGGCCAGTTCCCGGTAGATGGCTCGGCTGAAGCGGTACATCCCGCTGCATCTCCTTTCGGCCCCTCCATCCGGTCCACCGGGAACACTACTTCCAGAGTTCGAAAACTGACTCCTCGTCAGTGATGAGCGTCACATGACGCTCGTCGAAGGCCGGGTCGGCGGCCGGAAAATCCGTTCGCCAGTGCGCCCCTCGGCTCTCAGTGCGGGACAGCGCGGCGGCTGCGATCAGTCGCACCAGCTGGTGCGGATCGTCGAGCAGATGCTGCAGTCCCTCACCGTCGCGCTCGAGCCCGGCGTACCGCCACAGGCGCTCGCGGGAGACGGCCGACGGCGCGTGTCTCTCCGGGCTGCCGGTCAGCGGACCGGCAGCCCGGGACTGAGCGTTGTCCGCATCGGATAGTGCGGGCTCGTCGAGCGCCGCGATTGCCGCGCGCGCGCCGAACACGAAGCATTCGCTGAGCGAGTTGGAGGCCAGCCGGTTGGCGCCGTGGAGACCCGTGCACGAGCATTCACCGACCGCCAGCAGGCCAGGGAGGCTTGAGCGTGCGTGCAGGTCGGTCTCGATCCCGCCCATCATGTAGTGAGCCGCCGGCGCGACCGGAATGACGTTGCGCTCCGGGTCGATTCCCACCTGGCGCAATGCTGTGATCACGTTCGGGAACAGGGCCGGGTTGACGTGTCGCATGTCGAGGCCGACAGCCTCGGAACCGGGATGGCTGACGATCTCCGAGTAGATCGCACGTGCGACCTCGTCACGCGGCGCCAACTCGTCGACGAAGCGCTCGCCATCCTGATTGAGCAGTCGCGCGCCCTCGCCACGAATCGCCTCAGTGACCAGCAGCCCGTCGCCGCGGCCACCGGATACGACCGCCGTCGGATGGAACTGCATGAACTCGATGTCCGCGAGCGCCGCACCCGCCTCGTGCGCCAGCAGCAGACCGCTGCCAACGGCTCCAGGAGGGTTGGTCATCCGCGCCCACAGCGCGGCTGCGCCCCCGGTTCCGAGCACCGTTGCCGGCGCAAACAGCTGCTCGCCGTCGTTCAGGACCACGCCCGTGCAACGACCGGCGCGGGTCAGCAGCGAGCTGACGCGGCGTCCCTCGACAACGGTGATGCGCTCGTCCGCAGCGGCCAATTCCGCCAGGCGGCTGACGATCCGTTGTCCGGTGGCCGCGCCGCCGGCGTGGACGATCCGGCGCAGGCTGTGCCCGCCCTCGAGGCTGAGGGCCAGCCCGCCGTCGCCATCCGGGTCGAAATCGACGCCGAGCCGGGCGAGCTCCGCGACCGCTGCCGGGGCCTCATCAACCAGCACGCGCGCCGCGGACAGGCGGACGGCGCCGCGTCCCGCGCGCAACGTGTCCTCGAAGTGCAGTTCAGCGCTGTCCTCTGGCGCCAGCGCGGCGGCGAGGCCGCCCTGGGCCCAGTAGCTCGAGGTCTGGGCAAGTTCGGTCCCCGAGATCAGCGTCACCTGTGCGCCCTCACGAGCTGCGAGCAGCGACGTGTAGAGCCCCGCGGCGCCGGCACCGACTACGACCAGCTGCCGCTCGACGCGGCCGGACACGGTGGGCATGGGCCGGTACGGTACCGGCCGATGGCTCAGGCCCCGGTCTTCCTCTCCCATCCCTCCTCCCGCGAGCACGACACCGGGCAGCATCCCGAGCGCATCGTGCGGATCGAGGCGATCCACGCGCTGCTCGATCGCGAGGGTTGGTTCGGGTATGAGCGCGTCAGCTCTCCGGAGGTGGAACGTGCGGTCCTGGAACGTGTGCACCCGGCCGCCTATATCGAGCAGATCGCCGCGACGGCGGCGGCCGGCGGCGGTCAGCTGGATGTTGACACTGTCCTCAGCGCCGGCTCCTACACGGCAGCGCTGCACGCGGCCGGCGGCGCTGTCGAACTCGTTCGGCGGCTGGTCGAGGGTGGCGACGGAGCCGTCGGCTTCAGCGCCCACCGTCCGCCCGGACACCACGCGCTGAGCGCCCGCGCAATGGGGTTCTGCCTGTTCAACAGTGTTGCTGTCGCGGCTCGCCACGCGCTCGACGCGCTGGGACTCGAGCGCGTGGCGATCCTCGACTGGGACGTCCACCACGGCAACGGCACCAACGACATCTTCTGGGAGAGCGACCAGGTGCTGTTCGTGTCGATCCACCAGTCGCCGCTGTATCCCGGCAGCGGCAGCGCCGTCGAGCTCGGCGACGGCGCCGGTCGCGGCTACACCGTCAACCTTCCGGTGCCTCCCGGCTCCGGCGATGAGACGTTCGTCTCGCTGGTCCGCGACGTCGCCGTTCCGCTTGCGCGCGCATACAGGCCGCAGCTCGTCCTGGTGTCCGCCGGATACGACGCACACAGCGACGATCCGCTCGCTGACTGCCGGGTGTCGGACCGTGGCTTTGCGTCGATGGCCACGCTCGTCCGGGAGCTCGGGGTTGGACTGGGGGCCCCGGTCGGCTGCGTGCTCGAGGGCGGGTACAACGTCGACGCGCTGGCTCGCTGCGTCGGTCTGACGATGGCGGTCCTGGCCTCCGGAGGGAGAGTGGGACCAGAATCGGCTGGCGTCACCGACGCGTTTCCAGTTCATCAGCTCGCCACAGCGGCGCTCGCGCGTCTCGCGCCGCTGTGGCCGGATGTAACCTCGCAGCCATGAGCGATCGCAGCTACGGACGAGCCGCCGATCAGATGCGCCCGGTCTCGATCGAACCCGGATTCGTCCGCACGGCCTCGGGCTCGGCGCTGATCTCGATCGGGGAGACTCGGGTGATCTGCACCGCGTCCGTCCAGGAGAGTGTCCCGCGATGGATGCAGGGCCGTGGCCGTGGTTGGGTGACCGCCGAATACGGGATGCTGCCCGCCTCCACGGGCGAGCGCAAGCAGCGCGACATCTCCAAGGGCAAAGCGGACGGGCGCTCGGTCGAGATCCAGCGCCTGATCGGCCGCTCGCTGCGGGGCGTGATCGACTTCGCCGCGCTGGGTGAGCGCACGATCTACATCGACTGCGACGTGCTGCAGGCGGATGGCGGCACGCGCTGCGCGTCGATCACCGGCGGGATGGTTGCACTGGAGCTGGCCGTCGCCGGGCTGCTGAGCCAGGGCCTGATCGAGCGCACGCCGCTGACCGGCACCGTGGCCGCTGTCTCCGCGGGCGTTGTCGCCGGCCTGCCGCTGCTCGACCTCGACTACTCCGAGGATTCGAGTGCCGAGGTCGACGCCAACGTCGTGATGACGGGCGAGGGTGGACTGATCGAGGTTCAGGCGACCGCCGAGCGCACGCCGCTGTCCCGCGCCCATCTGGACGAACTGCTGGTGTTGGCGGAAACCGGTGTCGGCTCACTGCGCGCAGCCCAGCGGGACGCCGTCACAGCGGGCTCCTGAACGTCTGGAGGGGCGATGGAGCTGGTGCTGGCTACACGCAATGCACACAAGGTGGCTGAGGTCGGTCGATTGCTGACCCCGTTCAAGCTGACCGTCGTGCCGCTCCCGCGAAAGGTGGTCCTACCTCCTGAGGAGGCCGACACCTACGCAGACAACGCGCTGCCAAAGGCGCGCGCCGCGGCACGTGAGCTCAGGCGGCCGGTGATAGCCGATGACTCTGGCATCGAGGCGGCAGCGCTGGATGGCCGGCCGGGTGTGCGTTCGGCGCGCTTCGCGGGGGAGGATGCGACTGACGCCCAGAACCTCAACAGGCTGATCACGGAGGTGCCCGCCGGCAGCGGGTTGCGGTATGTGTGTGCGCTGGCATTCGTTTACGGCGTCAACGAGCGCGTGTTCTTCGGCGAGTGCCTGGGCACGATGGCAGCCGGACCGCGCGGCGAAGGCGGTTTTGGTTACGACCCGGTCTTCCTTGCAGATCAGACGCCGGGGCGGACGATGGCGCAGCTCACCCCGGCCGAGAAGGACCAGATCAGCCACCGCGGCAATGCCGTGCGGGACTTTGCCTGGTGGTATCTGTCGGATCGCCTTGGCCTGAGGTCGTAACAGCGTCGAGATGAAACAGCGGACTGCCCTCCTGTCGGTGGCGTCGAACTCGGCGCTGATCCTGCTGAAGCTGATCGCGGGCACGTTGACGGGATCGATCGCGATCCTGACCGAGGCGGTGCATTCGAGCATCGACCTGATCGCCTCGTTGGTCGCATTCATGTCCGTCCGGATCGCTGACGAGCCCGCGGACGACAGCCACCGCTACGGGCACGAGAAGGTCGAGAACCTGGCCGCCGCGTTCGAGGCGATCCTGGTCCTGGTCGGCTCCGCCGCGATCGTCTTTGAGGCGATCCGGCGTCTGATCATCGGCGGCAGCACGCAGCGACTCGGAATCGGGATCGTCGTGATGGCGGTGTCGGCGGTCGCGAACCTCGTGGTCTCCACGATCGTCGCGCGCGGCGGGCGGCTGACCGACTCGCCGGCGCTTGAGGGCGACGCCGCCCACCTGCGCACCGACGCCGTCAGCTCGATCGTGGTGCTGTTCGCGTTGGTGCTCGTCCAGATCACCGGCGAGCAGTGGATCGACCCCGTCGCCGCATTGCTGGTCGCGAGTGCGATTGTCGTCACCGGTATGCGACTGCTCGTGCGGGCCGGTGAGGTGCTCGTCGATCAGTCGCTGCCGGCGGAGGAGACGGCGAAGATCACGGGCGCGATCGAGAGCTTCGCCGACAGGCACGTGGTCGGATTCCATGAGTTGCGGACGCGGCGTGGCGGTTCCAAGCGCTACGTCGACGTGCACGTCCAGTTCCGCAGTGGAACCTCGCTCGAGCAGGCGCACCGCGCCGCGCACGAGCTTCAGGACGAGATAGCGGCTGCGCTCGGCGGTGCTGACGTCCTGATTCACCTCGAGCCTGAGGACCGTCTGCGCCCCGGTCAGGAGGCGCTTCACGGCGTCGAATCAGAACAGGTTGATGGCGGCTGAGATTGCCACGGCAAAAGCTACCGCGGCATAACCGCGGTAGCCCTCGACCAGGACCACGGCGGCTGCGACCAGGCATGTGACGGTCGTGACCAGCCACGCAATGCGACCCAACTCCATGTCCGCAGGATGCCACGAGGCCCGGCTGCGGGGGTCCGAGTTCCGGAAAATGGAGTGGTTTCGGGCACTCCTGAGCCCCGTAACGTCCGCAAACCGTGTTAGCTTCGGCCATTCATACCACCTCGAAGGAGGAGTGAAGTGACGAAAGCCGAGTTCATCGACCAGGTCGCAGACCGTGCCGGCCTGAGCAAGAAGGACGCCTCGGAGGCGGTCGATGCGGTTCTGGAGACGATTGAGGATGCGCTCAAGCGGGGCAGCGACGTGGTCTTCTCCGGATTTGGCAAGTTCAGCGTTTCGGACCGCGCGGCGCGCGAGGGTCGTAATCCCGCCACTGGCGAGAAGATCCAGATCGCGGCCTCGAAGGTTCCGAAGTTCAGCGCTGGTGCTGCTCTGAAGAAGGCGGTCAACTGATAGCCGCTGGACGGCTACGGTTTCGCATGTGACTTTCGGGGACCGGCTGGCCGAGCTCGTAGCGCGGCGCGAGTCGCAGATCGTGCTCGGCCTCGATCCGGACCCCGCTTTGCTGTGGCCACGTGCGCTCGAACTTGTGGGTGGGGCGGATGCTACGTCCGCTCCACCCACAGTCCGAGCCGCGCGGGCTGTCAGCGCGCACTGCGCGCTGGTGATCGATGCGGTTGCCGATGAGTGTGTCGCGGTCAAACCGCAGGTGGCCTGCTTCGAGCGCCTTGGGGCGTCCGGCTGGGAGGCGCTGGCGGAGGTCGTCGCACACGCCCATGCCGCCGGTCTGCTGGTGATCGCCGACGCCAAGCGTGGCGACATCGACGTCACCGCCCGGGCCTACGCGCAGGCGTTCCTGGGCGCGACGCCAAGCCCGTTCGGCGAGCTGCCTGGACTCGGCGCTGATGCGATGACCGTCAGCCCCTGGCTGGGCCGGGATTCGGTGGATCCGTTCACGGAGATCATGCGCGAGTCCGATGCGGGCATCTTCGTGCTAGTGCGTAACTCCAACCCCGGGGCGGTGGAGCTGCAGGAACGCGAGCTCAGCGGTGGGAACCTCGTCAGCGACGTGGTGGCGCGCACCGTTTCAGAGCTCGGCGCCGGCGGGATCGGCCGCTCCGGACTCGCCGACGTGGGCGCGGTGGTCGGCGCGACGGCCCCGCACCGCCTCGAGGGTCTGCGCCGGCTGATGCCTCACACGATCTTCCTGCTGCCCGGAGTCGGCGCCCAGGGTGGCCGCATCGCTGACCTCGCTCCCGTGTTCACGCTTGGCGTGGCCAGCGGCATCGTTTCCCTGTCTCGCGGAATCGTGCAGGCGTATCGGATGAGCGGCGGCGAGCCGGGCGTGGCGGCACGGCGCGAGGCGGCGCGTGCGCGCGAGCACGCCTGGACCCTGTCTTCATAGACCCTTGGTTATCGCTACTACCCTGACGCTGGTGATCAGGCGGGCAGCTTGTACTTCGGCCGTCCTGCTGGCTGCGTTGCTGTGCTGTGCAGCGCCAGCGGGCGCAGCACAGCAGGCGCAAGCGTCGTCCGCGCCCGAGCTGCCGGTGACCGGCGCCAGCCTGTTCACGGCCGGCAGCAATACGCCGCTGTGGAGCCTGCACGGCGATCGCGAGCTCGCGATCGCCAGCACCACCAAGATGATGACCGCGCTGGTTGTGCTCCAGCACGTCAAGAACCTCAACACGGTGTTCACCCAGAACGACTGGGATCCGGCGACGGCGGACTCGCAGATCGGCCTCGAGCCGGGCGAGAAGATGACGGTGCACGACCTGCTCGTGGCACTGCTTCTGCCGAGCGCCGACGACGCCGCGGAGGATCTGGCGTACAACGTCGGCGGCGGCTCGATCGCGCACTTCGTGGCGATGATGAACGCCAACGCCCGCGCGCTCGGGCTCAAACACACGCACTACTCGACCCCGATCGGGCTCGACACGCCCGGGAACCACTCGAGCCCCGACGACCTTGTGCGGCTGGGCGATTACATGATGCAGCACTGGCCGTTCTTCGCGCATACCGTCGGGCTGGCGTCGGCGACGCTCGAGAGCGGTCGCTACGCCCGCCACGTCGTCAACACCAACGACCTGCTGGCTCGCTATCCCTGGATCCACGGGATCAAGACCGGCCATACCTCGGATGCCGGCTACGTGCTGGTCTCGGTCGGGGCGCGCGACGGCTTCACGCTGGTCGCGTCCGTGCTGGGGACGCCGAGCGAGTACGAGCGTGACCAGAGCACGCTGGCACTGCTCAACTGGGGGTTCTCGGAGTTTCACCTCGCCAGACCGGTACGCGCGGGCGAGGTGTTCGCACGGCGTTCCGTTCCGTACGAGGTCGCCCCGGCGATGGTCGTCGCGCAGCACGGATATCAGACCGTGGTGGCCCGCGACGCGCGTGTGAAGGTCGAGACCGGGCGGCTGCGCAGGCTGGTCGGGCCGATGGCCAAGGGGACCGTCGTCGGGCACCTGAGCGTTGTGATCCCCGGACGCGCGACGGTGCGGATCCCACTCGTGCTCGCGCGGAGGCTGCCGGCGGTCTCCGAGTTCACGAAACTTCAGCACGCGCTCAGACGACCGATTACGCTGCTGGTAGTCGCGCTGCTGCTCGTCGGCGCGGCAGTGGCCGTCGTCAGACGGCGAAGTCGACCCCGAGTGTTGGCCTCCGGCCATCTGGAGGAGCGATGATCATCACCGTAACCCTCAACCCTGCGCTGGATCGCACGCTTGAAGTCCCAAGCTTCACGCCGGGACGCAGGCATCGCAGCGTCGATCAGCGCGCGATCCCGGGCGGTAAGGGCGTCAACGTCGCGCGTGCCCTGAAGCTGCTCGGTCAGCCCGTGATCGCGACCGGGATCGTCGGTGGGGCGACCGGCACGAGGATCGTGGACGCCCTGGGTGATGAATCGATCCTCAACGCGTTCGTGCGGATCCGCGAGGAGTCGCGCACGAACATGGCAGTGCTCGATCCGACCACGGGCATCCACACCGAGATCAACGAGCGCGGGCCCTCGGTATCGGACAACGAGCTCGAGCTGTTCGAGCAGAAGCTGCTCTACCTTGCGCGCGGCGCCAGTGTCTGCGTGTTCGCCGGAAGCCTGCCTCGCGGTCTGGAGCCTGACACCTACGCGCAGCTGATCCGCTCGGTGCGCAAGCTCGGGGTGCTGACCGTGGTCGACACCGACGGTGAGCCACTGAAACTGGCCGTACGGGCTGAGGCGGATGTGGTGTCGCCCAATGAACTGGAGGCCGAGGAGCTGGCCGGACACGAGTTCGCTGACATCGACGACAGAGCCCGGGCCGTGGTCCAGCTCACGCGTCAGGGCCCGTCCGAGGCGATCATGACGGTTGCCGACGGCTGCTATGCGTACGTCCGCGAGGGGCCCGGCCACTCGCTCTACAGGGTCACCATCGAGCCGCTCGAGGCGCAGTCGCCGATCGGCTCCGGCGACTCCTTCCTTGCCGGCTACGTCGCGGCCCGCTACCAGGGCAGGACGCCGGTCGAATGCCTGCGGTTCGGCGTGGCCTGCGGGGCGGAATCGACTCAGCACGTCGGCGCCGGGATCCTCGATCCGCCGACCGTCGAGCGGCTGCTCGAGGGCGTTGTGGCGGAGACGATGACGCTGCACGCGAACGTCTCCTGACGGCCGCCGCGCCGCTGCTGCGGCGGCCTCCCGTGAGGCTGCCGGAAACCCGCGAATCCCCCGCTGCTAAGGTCCATTGCAGCCGATGGTTGCCGCCGTCGCGGACGTGCGTTCTCGCCGAAAGTGGGGTTCTCTGTGTCATCCGTTCGACCTTCTACGATGCTCTGATGGAAGTAGAAATTGGGCGTGGAAAGAAGGCCCGCCGGGCCTATGGATTTGATGACGTCGCGATAGTTCCGTCGCGCCGCACGCGCGACCCTGACGACGTCGACATCGCTTGGACCCTTGGTCCATATCGCTTTGAGCTGCCGCTGCTGGCGGCTGCACTGGACGGAGTCGTCTCGCCGACGACTGCCGGAATGCTCGGCAAGCTCGGCGGTCTCGCCGTGCTCAACCTCGAGGGCATCCAGTGCCGCTATGAGAATGCCGACGAGGAGCTCGCGCGGATCTCGACCTTCTCCAAGGACATCGCGACCCGCGAGCTGCAGGACATCTACCGCGAACCGGTGAAGCCGGAGCTGATCGCCAAGCGGATCATGGAGATCAAGGCCCACGGCGTGGTCGCGGCTGCGTCGCTGACACCGCAGCAGGTGCGCAAGTACTACGAGGTCGCGCTCGACGCCGGTCTCGACATCCTCGTGATCCAGGGCACCGTCGTCTCCGCGGAACACGTCTCACAGGACACCAGCCGCCCGCCGCTGAACCTCAAGGAGTTCATTCGTGAGCTCTCGCCGATTCCGGTAGTGGTTGGCGGGTGTGCCTCATACCACACGGGTCTGCACCTGATGCGGACCGGTGCGGCCGGCGTGCTCGTGGGCGTCGGGCCGGGCGCGATCTGCACGACCCGCGGGGTGTTGGGTCTGGGCGTTCCGCAGGCCACGGCAATCGCCGATGTGGCCGCGGCGCGCTCGCAGCACATGCTCGAGACCGGTGACTTCGTACGTGTGATCGCCGACGGAGGCATGCGCAACGGCGGAGACATCGCCAAGGCGATCGCCTGCGGCGCCGACGCGGTGATGCTCGGCTCGGCGCTGGCCCGCGCTCAGGAGGCTCCCGGCCACGGCTTCAACTGGGGCATGGCGACCTTCCATCCGACGCTGCCACGAGGCACTCGCGTCGCGACCCAGCAGAACGGAACCCTCGAGGAGATCGTCAAGGGCCCGGCCCGCGAGAACGACGGCACCTTCAACCTGATGGGCGCGCTGCGGACGTCGATGGCCACCTGCGGCTATCGCGACATCGCCGAGTTCAACCGCGCCGAGCTGATGGTCGCGCCGTCACTGCAGACCGAGGGCAAGCACCTCCAGCGCGAACAGTCCGTCGGGATGGGCGCGAGGGGCGCCGCCACCACCGTCGGTGCCTCAGACTGAGCCGGTCAGGTTGCAGCGCCTCGACTTGCGAGCGAAAACCGAGCATGACAAGGACGCAGCGGGCGACGCGTACACAGATGTACGCGAGCGAGTGAGGACGCCGTCAGGCGACGGTTTGCAGCCGCAAGAGGTAGTTGTCCTCGACTATGGCGGGCAGTACTCCCAGCTGATAGCGCGTCGCGTACGCGAGTGCGGCGTGTTCTCAACTCTGCTTCCGCACCACGTCGGCCCTGCCGAGGTGGCGCGCCGGCGCCCGATCGGTCTGATCCTCTCGGGCGGCCCCGCATCCGTCTACGCGGACGGTGCGCCCAAGCTCGATCCCGGGCTGCTGGAACTCGGCGTTCCGGTGCTGGGGATCTGTTATGGGATGCAGCTGATCGCACGCGAGTTGGGTGGTCGCGTGGAGGGCGCTGAGGTCGGCGAGTACGGGCGCTCGCAGCTGACGGTCCACAGTCATGGCAGGCTCCTGGCCGAGACGCCCGCGGAGCAGTCCTGCTGGATGTCACATCGCGACACCGTGTTCTCGGCGCCGCCGGGATTCGCGGCGCTGGCGTCATCGACGGCCTCGCCGGTCGCGGCGATCGAATCCGACGCACGCGATATCTACGGCATCCAGTTCCACCCGGAGGTCGTGCACACGCCCTACGGGCAACAGGTGCTCCGAAACTTCCTGATCGACATCTGTGGTGGCGCTGGGACGTGGAGCGCTCGCTCGGTGATCGAGGAGCAGGTGGAGCGCATTCGCGAGCAGGTTGGCGACGGCCGAGCGCTGTGCGCCCTGTCGGGAGGTGTCGATTCGAGCGTGGCGGCGCTCCTGGTCCACAGGGCGATCGGCGACCGGTTGATCTGCGTGTTCGTGGACCATGGGCTGATGCGCAAGAACGAGGGCGACCAGGTGGTCGCCGCGTTCCGCGACCACTTCCGCGTGCCGCTGATCGCGGTCGACGCCGAGCAGCGCTACCTCGAGAAGCTCAAGGGCGTCAGCGATCCTGAGCAGAAGCGCAAGATCATCGGCAATGAGTTCATCCGCATCTTCGAAGAGGAGGCGGCCAAACTCGACGGGATCAAGTTCCTGGTGCAGGGCACTCTCTATTCCGACGTGATCGAGTCAGGCGGCGGTACCGGCACTGCCACGATCAAGTCTCACCACAACGTCGGTGGCCTTCCGGAGGACCTCAAGTTCGAGCTCGTCGAGCCTTTGCGCGCGCTGTTCAAGGACGAGGTGCGGGCGGTCGGGGCGGAGCTTGGGATGCCGGAGCGCATGGTCTGGCGGCAGCCGTTCCCCGGGCCTGGCCTTGCGATTCGCGTGGTCGGCGGTGAGGTCACCAAGGAGAAGCTCGATGTCCTGCGTGAGGCCGACGCGATCCTCCAGGATGAGATCCGTAAGGCAGGGCTCTATCGCGAACTCTGGCAGTCGTTCTGCGTGCTCCCGGATGTGCGTGCTGTGGGCGTGCAGGGCGACGAGCGCACCTACGGGAGCGTGATCGCGATCCGCGCCGTGACCTCAGACGACGCGATGACCGCTGACTGGGCGCGGCTGCCGTATGACCTGCTCGAGCAGATCGCCAGCCGGATGATCAATGAGATCTCGGCGGTCGGAAGGGTGGTGCTCGACATCACCTCCAAGCCCCCCGGAACGATCGAGTGGGAATAGCTGGCGAGCCGTCCTGCGGCTAGCTGGGCGCGGCTGGGAAGTCAGTTTCGCAAGGCAGGTATCGGGAGTACCTGCCGCGGAACGGACGCCCCCAGGCGGGTCCAGATGCTCGCAGGCGGATTCGCCAGGGATCGTCTACCATGATCAATCCCGCGCCCACGCGCGGCATAACAACATGCCATGAAGACATACGTAGCTAAACCAACTGATCGCGAGCGTAACTGGCTGATCGTCGACGCAACCGGGCTGACGCTCGGCCGTCTCTCGACCCAGATCGCTGACGCGCTGCGCGGCAAGCGCAAGCCGACCTACACGCCCCACATCGATACCGGGGACTTTGTGGTGGTCATCAATGCAGAGAAGATTTCGGTGACGGGCAAGAAGCTCGAGGAGAAGCGGTATTACCGTCACTCGGGTTACCCCGGCGGACTGAAATCCCGCACCCTGGCAGAGATGCTGGAGCGGCGTCCGGAGGAGGTAATCCGGATTGCGGTCAAGGGCATGCTGCCCCGCAACCGCCTCGCTCGTAAGCAGATCACGAAGCTCAAGGTGTACGCAGGGCCGGATCATCCGCACGCCGCCCAGCAGCCGCAACCGATGGAGATCGAGTCGTGACCGACGAGCAGAACGAGAACGAAGAGACCCGCGAGTACGTCGAGCCCGAGGTGCCGAGCGCGCCCGAGGTCGAGCACATCGGTCACCAGGAGGTCGCCAAGGGCACTTCTGGCGATACGGACGAGCCACCCGCGGTCGCCGAGCCGGTCGCTGTAGATCCGACTGAGATCGTCGAGGGCGACCTCGAGTACATCGAGGAGGCCCCGCGCGAGAAGCCCGCGATCCCGGGTGCTGATCTGATTCCTGACATCGTGGCGGAGGGCGGCGATTTCCTCGACGCTGAGGCTCGCGCCGCCGCCGAGGCCGAGGCCGAGGAGGCCGCCGCGCGCGCTCAGCAGGATGAGCCAGGCGATTCAGCGCAGCCGATCGCGGCGGTGGAGATCAACCTTGCGGCCGGCGCACGCTACAACGCCACCGGCAAGCGCAAGACCGGCGTCGCCCGTGTGATTTTGAAGCCGGGTACCGGCACATACACGATCAACGGCAAGACGCTCGAGGAGTTCTTCCCCCGTGAGACGCTTCAGCGCGTGATTCGCCAGCCGCTCGAGGCCGTCGGTTATGAGGCCCGCATGGACGTGATCGCGCGCATGCATGGCGGCGGTGTCTCGGCTCAGGCGGGCGCGCTGCGCCACGGCATCTCGCGGGCGCTGCTCGAGGCCGACCCCAACCTTCGCGGAGAGCTCAAGCGCCGCGGCTTCCTGACACGTGATCCTCGTGTCAAGGAGCGCAAGAAGGCCGGTCTCAAGAAGGCCCGTAAGCGGCCGCAGTTCTCGAAGCGCTAAGCGGGGCCTTCGGGCACCAGGCACCAGAGCGGCTCTTCGACGAGCATGTCGCGGCAGCTGTTCGGCACCGATGGCGTCCGTGGCCGGGCCGGCGATTTTCTGACGGCCGATCTTGCGGTCGCGCTGTCACGGGCGACCGTCGAGCTCGGCTCCGAGCAGGGATCAGACCGGCATCCACGGGTTCTGATCGTCCGCGACACACGTGAGTCGGGCGACATGCTCGAGGCGGCGATCGCCGCCGGCGTGACTGCCGCGGGCGGCGATGTGCTGCTCGGCGGCGTGCTGCCGACTCCGGCCGCGCCGCTGCTGGTACGACGGCATCGCCTGCAGCTGGCCGTGGTGATCTCCGCCTCGCACAACCCCTACGAGGACAACGGGATCAAGTTCTTCGCCGCCGACGGCTTCAAGTTGTCGGACGAGACAGAGCTTGCGATCGAGAACCAGATGGACAGTGCCGCGAGGCCGCCGGATCGGATCGGGCGGATACAGCAGCTGCAGGGGGCGGACGAGGACTACCTGAGCGAGCTGCACAGCCGCTTCCATGACCTCAACCTCAGCGGAATTCGTGCGCTCCTGGACTGCGCCAACGGCGCCACCTACCGGGTCGCTCCGGAGATCTTCCGCCGCCTGGGCGCGGACGTCGACGTGATCGCCGACCAGCCTGATGGTCGCAACATCAACGACGGTGTCGGGTCGACCCACGTCGAGCAGCTCGCGGAGCGCGTCGCGAGCGGCGCTTACGACGTCGGCTTCGCCTTCGACGGCGACGGCGATCGCGTACTTGCTGTGGACCGTGAGGGCTGCGTCGTCGATGGCGACGAGTTGGTCGCTCTCGCCGCTATTCACCTCAAGCGCGCGGGGCTGCTCGACGGCGGTGGTGTCGCCGTCACCGTGATGACCAACTACGGCTTCCACACCGCGATGACGCAGGCGGGGATCAAGGTCGTCAGTACGGCCGTTGGCGATCGCTACGTAAACGAGGAGCTGCGCAGGCGTGGATGGCGGCTGGGCGGCGAGCAGTCGGGGCACATCATTGACCTCGGGTTCGGTCCGTCCGGTGACGGGATCGCGAGCGCGCTGCTGACGCTCGAGGCACTCGGCGGTTCCGATCTCTGCGGACGCCAGGCGATGCGCAAGCTTCCACAGCGGCTCGTCAATATCCGGGCTCACAGTCGCGATGCCGTGAACGAGGCGATGCAGGCTGCGGAGGTACGGCTGGCGATCGACGCCGCCAGCGAGGCGCTGTCCGGACGCGGCCGTGTCCTGGTCCGTGCCTCCGGCACGGAGCCGCTGGTTCGCGTGATGGTCGAGGCACCGAGCCAGGCGGAGACCGATCAGGTCTGCGAGCAGCTCTCGGGTGTCGTCGAGCGGGCTCTGGGTTAGCACGGCCCGCCTGCGTTCTTATAGGTTTCGCTCCAATGGGGAGGAGAACGCTGCGTCTGGCGACGGACGGCGTCGAGCTGATCACGCTCGCACGCGAGCACGTCGAGCCGCTCACCGAGTTGCGCATCGCTAACCGCGATGACATCCGGATCAGTTCGGCAACCCGCCACCCGCTCGAGTTCACGCGGGACGACGTGCTGCGTTCGCTCAACCACCGCATTTCCGGCGACTCCCCGGCGGTTCACCCGTTCGTGATCGTCATCGACGACGCGGTCGTCGGTGACCTGAACCTCACCCAGATCGTCCGCGGGCCGTCGGAGAGTGCGAACGTCGGGCTGCTCGTCGACCGGGCCGTGCGAGGACGCGGGATCGCCACGACGGCGATCGGCCTGGCATGTCGCCTCGCCTTCGGCGAGTTGGCGCTGCATCGGCTCGAGGCCGGCGTTCAGCCCTTCAACGTCGCCTCCCAGACGGCCTTTCTGCGCAACGGGTTCGAGCAGATCGGGCTGGCCCGCGGCCTGCTGTTCGTAAACGGACAGTGGCGCGACCACCTGCTGTTCCAGAAGCTGTACGCCTGAGCGCTGCGCGCGGCGGGCACCGCGTCAGCCGTGGGCGCCCTGGGTAGACTCGAATCCTCCATGTGCGGAATCGTCGGCTACGTCGGGCCGCGGCGCGTAAGGCCGCTGTTGTTCGACGGACTAAAGAAACTCGAGTACCGCGGCTACGACAGCGCCGGGCTCTCGGTGCTGGTCGGGGACCGGATCGATCTGATCCGCGCGGTCGGCAACCTCAGCCACCTTCAGGCGGCGATCGAGCAGCGCGACGCCGCGCTCGTCGACGCCGGCGCAGGCGCTGGTAGCGCCGGTCACGAGGGAAGCCTCGATGCCGAACCAGCCAACGAGACTGAGCCCGGCACCGGTATCGGCCACACGCGCTGGGCCACGCACGGGCGTGTCACCGAGGCCAACGCCCACCCGCACTACAGCACCAACAGCCGCATCCACATCGCCGTCAACGGAATCGTCGAGAACTACATTGCCCTGCGCGAAAGCCTGATCGAGCACGGCTCGGTCTTCACTTCAGAGACAGACGCCGAGGTGATCGCGCACCTGATCGCCAAGCACTACAACGGCGACCTGGCTGAGGCAGTCTGCCTCACGTACGACGAGCTCCACGGCCACTACGCGTTCGTCGCGATGAGCGCTGATGACCCGGGCGTGCTGGTCGGGGCGCGCAAGGAGTGCCCGCTGGTGGTGGGCCGCGGAGACGGCGAGCAGTTCATCGGCAGCGCGGTCCCGGCCTTCCTCGCCCAGACCAGCCGGGTGCAGTACATGAACGACGATGAGATCGTGGTGCTGCGGCCCGATGGCGTCGAATTCATGACGGCTGACGGTGAGCCGCTGGAGCGTGAGATCACCGAGGTCGACTGGGACGCCGACACCGCCGAGAAAGGCGGCTACGAGACCTTCATGCTGAAGGAGATTCACGAGCAGGCGGACGCCGTGGCGGAGACGATCGGTGAGCGGGCGGCCGACGACCACACGATCGACCTGGGCGACCTGGGCGCAATCGATGACGATCTGCTGCGCCGAATCGAGCGCATCGTGATCGTCGCCTGCGGGACCTCCTACCACGCCGGGCTGGCCGGCCGTTACGCGATCGAGGAATGGGCGAGGGTCCCGGTCGACGTCGAGATCGCCTCCGAGTACCGCTACCGCAACCCGGTCGTGAGCGACGCTGACCTCGTGATCGGGGTCTCGCAGTCCGGTGAGACCGCCGACACGCTCGCGGCGATGCGGACCGCCAAGCGGGGCGGCGCGAGTGTGCTGGCGCTGTGCAACGTGATGGGCTCGCAGATGACCCGCGATGCCGACGGCGTGCTGTACACGCGCGCGGGCATTGAGATCGGTGTGGCCGCCACCAAGACATTCGTGACCCAGGTCGTCGCCTTCCAACTGTTCGCGCTGCGGCTTGCGGAGTTGCGCGGGGCGCTAGACCCCGATGCGCTGGCGAACCTGATCCGTGAGCTCAAGCATTTGCCGCATCAGATCTCAGAGACGCTCGACGCCGGCACGGCCGAACTTGAGCGGATCGCCGCAGAGGTGAGCGGCAGCGCGTTCTTCATGTACCTGGGTCGCAACGTCGGCCTGCCGATGGCACTCGAGGGCGCCCTCAAGCTCAAGGAGATCTCCTACGTGGCCACCGACGCGTACGCGGCCGGAGAGATGAAGCACGGGCCGATCGCGCTTCTGGACGAGACCACCCCGGTCGTCGCGGTTGCCACGGAGTCACCGGTGCTGGACAAGCTCATCTCCAACATCCAGGAGGTCCGCGCCCGCGGCGCGCGCGTGATCGGCATCGCCACCGAGGGTGACACTGAGATCGCCCAGCACTGCGACGAGCTGATCTGGGTGCCGCGAACGCACTGGATGCTGAACCCGCTGCTGGCGGTGATTCCGCTGCAGCTGCTCGCTTACTTCATCGCGACTCTCCGCGGGCTCAACGTCGATCAGCCGCGCAACCTCGCCAAGACCGTCACCGTCGAGTGACGCCGGCAGGTCGGTGATGACCCTGCCGTGCTGGCTGACCCCGCTGCCCGACGCGGGCGAGCAGCGCGCGCTCGACAGCTGGGCGATCGAGCGGCTCGGGATCCCCGGTGAGACCCTGATGGAGCGCGCCGGGACAGGCCTCGCGAGGATCTGCGCCGAGCAGATCCCGACCGGCGGCATCGCGATCGTGTGCGGCAAGGGCAACAACGGCGGCGACGGTCAGGTGGCCGCACGGGTGTTGCGAGAGCTGGGCCGAGAGGTCAGCGTCTTCGAGCTGTCCGGGGATCAGGCTGAGCTCTCCGCCGCCGCGCTGGCCGGCGCAGCGGGGATCATCGATGCGCTGCTCGGGACCGGTTTCACGGGGACGCCGCGCGAGCCGATCGCCGGCGCGATCGCCGCGATCAATGCGGCCCGCGCGGCCGACCCGGACCTGCGGGTGATCGCCTGCGACGTCCCCAGCGGCGTTGATGGCTCGACCGGAGAGGTCAGTGGTCAAGCCGTGAGTGCGGACCTGACCGTCACCTTCCACGCGGGCAAGCCGGGGCTGTGGATCGCTCCAGGCAAGCGCCACAGCGGCAGCGTGTACGTGGCCGAGATCGGCATTCCCCGCGACGCCGAGCCTCAGCCGGTGGCCCCCGTGATCGGCCTGATCGAGGATCGGGTCCGTGACGCAATCCCGCGTCGCGACGCCGGCTCCACCAAGTTCAGCGCCGGCAGCGTGCTGGTGGTCGGCGGTTCGCGTGGCCTCACCGGCGCTCCGGTGCTTGCGTCGATGGCCGCGGCGCGTGCCGGGGCGGGATATGTGACGGTCGCGGCTCCGGCCTCAGTTGCGCCGGCGCTGGCGGCGAAGCTGCTCGAGGTGATGACGGTCGAGATCCCAGACGACCCGGAGACGGGGCCCAGGCGCGGGGCTTCGCGGCTCGCGGTTGAACGTGCCGCCCGCAGCCAGGCGCTCGTGCTGGGACCCGGACTCGGCCGCCTGCCCGCCGCCCAGAAGTTCGCACGCGATGTGGCCACGCACGCGAACCTGCCACTCGTGTTGGATGCCGACGGCCTCAATGCCCATGCGGCCGAGGGCGGCCTCGAACAGCTGTCGCAGCGCAGCGCGCCCACGATCCTGACGCCGCACGCGGGCGAGCTGGGGCGGCTGCTGGACGTGCCGAGCTCGGAGATCGATGCCCGCCGACTCCATCATGTGCGGGAGGCCGCATCACGCTGCCGCGCGATCGTCGTGCTGAAGGGCGACGACACGTTGATCGCCGGTCCGGACGGCCGCGTCGCAATCAGTCCCGGCGGCGTGCCGGCACTCGCCACAGCCGGCACCGGAGACGTTCTCTCCGGGGTCCTTGGCGCCTTCCTCTCCAAGGGCATGGATCCGTTCACGGCGGCGTGCGCCGCGGTCTCGACACATCTGCGCGCGGGCGCACTGGCCGCCCGCGAGCTTGGCGCTGAGGGAGTGATCGCCAGCGACGTGATCGCGGCGTTGCCGCGCGCCAGGGATCCCCGGGAACTCTGAGATGGCGCTGCGGGCAGTTGCCGAGGTCAACCTCGCTGCGATCGAGCGCAATGCCGCAGTGGTGCGCTCACGGCTGGGACGGCACACGCAGCTGTGCGCGGTCGTCAAGGCTGACGGCTATGGGCACGGGGCCGCGCAGTCCGCCCGTGCGGCGATACGCGGAGGTGCGACGTTCCTGGCGGTCGCGACGGCGTCAGAGGCTGCCGAGCTGCGGCGAGCGCGCCTCGAAACGCCGATCCTGATTCTCGGCGCGGTCAGCGAGGACGAGCTGCCACGAGCGCTCCAGGCCCGGGCCGAGCTGGCGGTCTGGGATCAGGGCTTCGTGGAGCTGGTGCGCACACACGTGGTGGCCGGGGCTGACCCGGTGCGGCTGCACGTCAAGCTCGACACCGGCCTGGGCCGGCTCGGCACGCGTGCCCCGGACGAGGCGCTCGCAGTGGTGCGCGCGATCCTTGCGGCCGCCCCGCAGCTCGAGCTGGCCGGGGTGATGACTCACTTCGCGACCGCTGACGAAGATCCTGAGTTCCTCGCGCGCCAACTGAAGATCTTTGATCCGTTCGTCGCTGAGGCACGCGCGCTCGCGCGCAACGACCTGATAGTGCATGCCGCCAACAGCCCGGCGATCCTGCGTGAGCCGGCCAGCCATTTCGACATGGTTCGTGCAGGCATCGCGCTGTACGGCGGTGACCCGATGAATCGCGATCCCGCCGAACATGGCCTTGAGCCGGCGCTGGCACTGCGCTCCTACCTCGCGGCGCTGAAACCGATCGCGGCCGGGGAGAGCACCGGTTATGGTCGCCGCTTCATCGCCGACCGTGACAGTTTCATAGCGACGCTGCCGATCGGCTACGGGGACGGCCTGCCCCGTGCGCTCGTGAACAACTGCGATGTTCTGATCGGCGGGCGCCGCTACCCGGTCCGCGGCATGGTCAGCATGGACAACATCACCGTCGACGTCGGCCCGCAGCCGAGCGTCAGCGAAGGCGATCGCGCAACGCT
Organism: uncultured Conexibacteraceae bacterium; assembly: GCA_963844665.1. GTDB lineage: Bacteria > Actinomycetota > Thermoleophilia > Solirubrobacterales > Solirubrobacteraceae > Palsa-465. Next base: position 254,032 of record CAWJPB010000001.1, on the reverse strand, counting down.
GATCGGCGTCGACGGAGACGAGCGCCAGACGGCTGAGGACATCGCACGGAGAATCGGCACGATCAGCTACGAAGTGCTGTGCATGATCTCAAGTCGCGTCCCGCGCGTTTACCACCGCGACGGGAGCCCGGCATGAGTTCCGAGCGCGGCCCGCTGGCCGCGCTCATCGAGCTGGCGCCCCAGTACGGGCGCTCCTGGCTGGTCGGCGGCGCGGTGCGCGACGGATTGCTCGGGCGCGAGACACCAGACCTCGACCTGGCCGTCGATGGTGATGCGCGGAGCCTGGCGCGCGAACTGGGACGGCGCGCCGGTGGTCACGCATTCGAGCTCTCAGACGTCTTCGGCGCCTGGCGGGTGCGCGCGCACGACCAGAATTGGCAGGTCGATCTGACGCCGCTGATGGGGGAAACGCTCGAGCAGGATCTGCGCCGACGCGACCTCACGATCAATGCGATCGCGTGCGAACTCGACGCGCCGCCAGGCGAGCTGATCGATCCTCTGGGAGGCGTCGCCGATCTCGAGGCTCGTCGTCTGCGCAGCACCGGGCCGGACGCGTTCAGCGCTGATCCACTGAGGGTGCTGCGGCTTGCACGGCTCGCAGCCGAGCTCGACTTCACAGCCGAGAAGACCACCAGGCGGCAGGCCGCGGCCTGCGCGCCGGGGCTGGCGAAGATCGCGCAGGAGCGGGTCTTCACCGAGCTCAGGCTGATGCTCGCGAGCCGCCGGGCGGCGGAGGGCATTGAGTTCGCGACCGCGCTCGGGGCGACGGCGGCCATGCTGCCCGAGCTTGAAGCTCTGAGAGGCGTCGAGCAGAGTGAATACCACCATCTCGACGTCTACGACCATACGATCGCAACGCTGAGGGCCGCGATCGAACTCGAGCGCGACCCCGCCGCAACGTTCGGCGACGAACTCGGAGACCACGTCAGCAGGGTGATGTCCGAGCAGCTGGCCAACGAGATGACTCGCTGGCAGGCGTTGCGGCTGGGGACGTTGCTGCACGACATCGCCAAGTCCCGCACCCGTGCAGTCGCCGACAACGGCCGGGTCACATTCTTTGAACACGATCGGTTGGGGGCGCAGTTGACCAGCGAGATCCTCGCGCGGCTGCGTGCCAGCGAGCGTCTTAGGAGCCACGTCGCGGGGCTCGCGCGCCACCATCTGCGACTCGGCTTCCTGGTGCATGAGCGGCCGCTCACACGCAGAGCGGTCTACGACTACATGGCGGCATCCGAGCCGGTCGAGGTCGACGTCACCGTCCTCAGCGTCGCCGACAGGCTGGCGACACTCGGCCGGAACTCCGAGCGGGCGGTGAAGCTCCACGTGGAGACCTCGCGCGAGATTCTCCGGGACGCCCTCGCCTGGCACGAGCACCGACCACGTCCACCGATCGCGGGCGACGAGCTGGCTGCCGCGCTGGGGATCGAGCAGGGTCCGCAGCTGGGACGGCTGCTGGCGGAACTGACAGCGGCGTCCTATGCCGGCGAGCTTGAGACCCGGGAGCAGCTGCTCGCCCACTCGCGCGATTGGCTCGCTCACGACTCAGCTGAGCTGTCACACGACATGGAGCGCGATCGCTAGGCTCAGTCGATGCCCGAGGATTGCATCTTCTGCAAGATCGTCGCGGGCGAGATCCCGGCTCAGATCGTGGCCGAGGATGAGCAGACCCTGGCCTTCATGGACATCGCCCCGGCCACGCGTGGCCACGTGCTCGTGATCCCCAAGCGTCACGTGGCGGACCTTTGGGAGATCGAGCCCGGGCAGCTCGAGGCGGTGACGAGGGCCGCTCAGCGCGTGGCGCTGCGCGTCCGCGATCGGCTCGACGCGGATGGGGTCAACCTGATCAACTCATGCCGGCCCGCGGCCTGGCAGACCATCTTCCACTTCCATATGCACGTTATCCCGCGATACGCCGGCGATCCCTTGAGGCTGCCGTGGGAGCCGGTGCCTGGTGACAGCGGCGAGATCGCGGCAGCCGCCGCTCAGCTGAAGCTCGAGGCCTGATGGATCTGGCAGCGGTCGTGTCAGGCCGCTTCTGAACCGAGCGCGTTCTCGCTGGACGTTTGTTGGGTCGCCATTTGCGCCTTGATACGGTTTGCTCTATCTATCCGGGGGCCACAGGGGCGCCGGTGACCAATAGCAAGCAGCGCCGAAGGGGATTCAACACATGGCAACGGGAACCGTTAAGTGGTTCAGCGACGACAAGGGCTTCGGCTTCATCACTCCTGATGACGGCGGCCGGGACCTCTTCGTCCATTTCAGCGGCATCGAAGGTGACGGTTACAAGTCCCTACCCGAGGGCTCGAAGGTCTCCTACGAAGAGGAGGCCGGCCCGAAGGGCCCCAAGGCGGTAAACGTAACCAAGATCTAGGTCGATCTGGGTCGCGTCAAGCCGGCGCTACAGGGTGGCCAGGGAGCCACCCTGTAACCGGCCGCTAACGCTGCGGTGCAAGGAATCGCGCAACTCGAACGCGCGACTCGTGTTCAATGGCAGTATGAAACGCGCTGTCTCGATCTTGGCGGCCACGGTGGTGGCCGCGTTCACTCTGCCAGCCATCGCCTCCGCGGCGAACCTCCAGGTGGGGGTAACCGCCAGCCCGCTGATCTCCCCCACCTGTCCAGCTGACGCACAGGGGACGAACTGCAAGATCGTGCTGACGCAGGTGACTGCGTACGAGAAGCGCCGTGACGGCGTCGTCAACCCGACGCAGATCAAGCAGTCGGGAGAGATCGTCTCCTTTTCGCTCGGCCTGGCCGGGACCAACACCGTGACCGCCAAGGACCTGGCCTACCTGGACAAGGTTTATGGAGGCCCGCCGGAGGCGGAGCTCAGCGTGCTGCGGCAGACAGGCAGCTCAAAGGTGCCCGCCTACCGTGTCGCGGCCCAGTCCCAGGTATTCAAGCTGCGCCCATCACTCGGCCAGGTCGCGGAGTTCCCGCTGGTGGCGCCGTTGCCGGTCGTGCGCGGTGAGATCCTGGCGCTGACGGTCCCCACCTGGGCGCCGGTGCTGTCGTTCGAGCTGGACACGTCGAAGTTCTCATACGCGCAGAGCCGCTCGCCGCTGAAGTCGACCACGACGGGTGCCGTCAGTTGCAACACGTCGGCCTCCGCCAACCTCGCACAGATGTTGATCGGCCAGCTGTCGAATTACAGCTGCAGCTTCCCCGGCACGCGGATCGAGTATTCAGCGCTCGAAGTGAGCACTCCGCTCGGCTTCACGAGCCAGCTGCGCAAGCGGTAGGCTCGGCTCGTTGCCGCCCACGGCGGCTTCTGATAGCGGCGCTAGTGCCCTGAGTCACAAATTCGCGGAGTCTCTCGGCGTCTGCGCGTGCGTGGCGCCACCCGATTCACGGCAGATACCACCAGTATCTGCCTTGCGAATCGCGCGTCCCCACACACACCCAGCCACTCGCGAGACCGCTCCCGAATTTCCGACTCACGACACTAGGCGCTGGCGCTGACCACGTCACCCGGCGCTGTCGGTGCCGGGGTGTCGCGTAGGTACCACTCGGCGTCCAGGGCCGCCTGGCAGCCCGATCCCGCGGCCGTGATCGCCTGGCGATACGTGTGGTCGACCAGATCGCCGGCCGCAAACACGCCGGCGACGTTGGTGCGCGTCGACCGACCCTGCGTAACGGCGTAGCCGTTGTCGTCGATGTCCACCTGACCGGCGATCAGCTGCGACTGGGGGGAGTGGCCGACGGCGATGAACGCTCCGGCGATCGCGAGCTCGCGTGTGGAGTCATCGACGGTGTTGCGGAGCCGGGCCGAACAGAGCGATCCGGTCTCGCCGGCGACGAACTCGTCGACCGTGTAGGGCGTGAGGAACTCGATGTTCGGGACCGCGCGGGCACGCTCGAGCATGATGCTCGAGGCCCGGAAGTCGTCGCGACGATGGATCACAGCGACCTTCGATGCGAACTTGGCGAGGAACATCGCCTCCTCCATCGCCGAATCGCCGCCGCCGATGATCACCGTGGGCACGTCGCGGAAGAAGGCTGCGTCGCAGGTCGCGCAGTAGCTGACACCGCGACCCGAGAGCAACTCCTCGCCGTGAGCCCCGAGCTTGCGGTGCTGGGCGCCCATTGCCAGGATCACGCTGCGGGTCAGATGCACGTCGTCCCCGACAAACACCTTGTGCAGACCGCCATCGGGCGACAGTTCTATACGCGTGGCCTCGTCCGTCTCCAGGCGCGCGCCGAACCGCTCGGCCTGATCGCGCATCTGCTGCATCAGCTCGGGGCCCATGATTCCCTGGGGAAAGCCGGGAAAGTTCTCAACGTCGGTCGTCTGCTGCAACAGGCCGCCCCAGGCGAATCCCTCGATCACGAGCGGATTCAGGTTGGCGCGCGCCGTGTAGAGCGCAGACGTGTAGCCCGCCGGACCGCTGCCGACGATCACCACGTTCTCGTATGGGGTCTCAGTCACTTCACTAAGTATAGGGCGGAGGGGCCGCGGCGGCCTCCCAGGTGGGACTCGTCCGCGCGTCCTCCTCGGCCCAACGGCGCACGGTGTGACGCAGCTGGACGTAGGCCACGCCACCAGGGATCGTGGGCAGCCAGAACGAGAATGCGCGATAGGCGAGCACCGCCAACACAGCGGCCTGCACGTTCACGCCAAACGCCGTGAACGCTCCGATCAGGCCACCCTCGACTCCGCCGAGGCCACCCGGTAACGGCAACGTGTTCGCGATCCAGCCGACGAAGTACGCCATCACGATCACGCCCTTGTGCGGCGAGTAACCGAACGCGTGGAAGCACGCCCACAGTGTGGCGATGTCAAAGGCCCACCAGGCGACCGCGCCCATCAGCCCCGGATCGCCCGAGCGGACCAGCGCCATCGCCGTGCGGATTCCCGTCCCGGCGGCACTCGGAGCGGTCGCGAGTCGACGCGCGAGACGACTGGTCCATCCGTTGCCCCGGACCCGTATCGCGACCATCCGATCAAAGTCGCGAGGTAGCAGCGACATGCCAACGAACATCATGATCACGGATGCGCCGAAGATCGCAGGCACGATCGTGATCGCAAACGGCGCCGGACCAGGCCAGGCATTCAGGTAAAGACCGACGCCGTCAATCACCAGCGCGCTCATATACACGGCGTAGAGCAGCGCCATGAAAGCGATCATCCGTGAGGCCACCAGCCGCGGCTCCATGCCCGAGCGGCGCAGCGCCCACGCCGTCAATGCAATGCCGCCGGCCCCCGCCGCCGCGAACAATCGTGTTGCCGCCAGGCCAGCCATCGTGATCTGGTAGCTGGCGTTCCAGCCGATCCGCGAGGTGCGTTGCACGAACACTGCCCGGAACAGAACGATGTAGCCACCGAACGAGAGGCACTCCAGCACGGCCGCGCCCGCCAGCCACCAAGCGTTGCCCTCGCGCAGACGCTTGACGCTCGTGCTGAAGCCGACGAGTTTCGGTAACACGAAGTACAGGAATGCGAAGATCCCGACGACGAACAGGGCCGAGGCGATCACGCGGCCGCGCGTGACCACCACGCGCGGCATCTGTTCGGGTGTGGTGCTCACCTCGACGGCGACGGAGTCGTTCGTGCTGCGTGCGCCGAATCCGCCACCCGCTTCAGCGTCGCTGCCGGCCAGCGGGCCGGCAGCCGGCGAGACCGAGTCAGTCTCGCGCTCGTCGGCCATCAGCTTTCTGCCAGGGCGCGTAGCCGACGCAGCGTTGCCGTCAGCACATGCACAGCCGGCGTCACCGGGCCGGCGCTGCGGTGCACGGCCTCAGCCAGCGCCGCGCCGGCGATCAGATCTGCTGCGTAGTGCTCGCCCAGGTAGACCAGTGCCAGCCCAAGGGTACCGGCGTAGGCCCAACCGGCGGCGCCGGCGACGGGATCCACCTCGGACAGCAGCCGCGCAGCCATCAACGAGGTCGCGAAGTGCAGCGAAGGCATGGCTGCCAGCGGATTGCCTCCGAGCACGTCGTAGATATCGTTCCAACGGCTGCCCCAGAAGCGTTCGCCGTACTCGAGCATGATCCGTCGCACCGGCAGGGGCGCGTCGCTGGTGTCATTGCGGCGGCCGAACTCGCCGATCTCGACCTGGCCGTCGAGCTCCTCGATCCGGCCGTGCGCGGCTGCCCACCATGGCGGCGCCGTTGGCAGCTGCCAGTAGACGACGGCGCCAAGGTCGAAGACGGCGTACATGCGCGCCGCGGCCGTGCCGAGCTCCTTGGGCCGGCGCAGCGCGACGTAGGCAAGCGCCAAATGTGGAACCGCGAACCAGGCCCAGTGGCTCCAGATGAGTACCCGCTCGAATTGGTTGACCTCGCCGTTGCGTGAGAACCGCGCCTGCAGGCGCTGGCTCGGGATCTTCCCCAGACCGAGTGTGCGGTCGATCCTGACCGGGTATTCAACATGCACTCGCTCGCGCAGGCGCTGCGGATCATCGTTCGGCATCTCGTACGCGGCGACGTAGGCGAGCATCTGCAGGAAACACACGCCGACATCGCGCCTTCGGCCGGGTGCGGCGGCCAGGCACAGCGCAGCAGGAGCTGCGGCAGCGGTGGCAATCACCGGTCCCTTGGGGAGATTCAGCCTGCGACGGAGTACGGGAGCAGCGACGCCCGCGGCCACGAGCGCCCACGCCGTACCTCTGATGGCCCTCGACAGTCGCAAGCGCCGGGAGTATAGAAAGAGCCTGTGTTGTTATCGCTGCGACCAGGTTGCCTTCTTCCTCTATAAGATGCAGCGGGCTGTGAATCACGTTCGTTCAATCCTCAGCGCCGCGCGCCGCGGCCGCGGCAGGTGGTTGGCGTCGGTCCCAGTGATCGCTCTGGGTCTGTATCTGGGGCTCGCCCAGAGCGCGTCGGCGCGTTGCTGCACGCTCAAGTCGGGCGCTTCGCCCAACGCGAACAGCATCGCCAGCCTCTACGACATCATCTTCGCCCTGGCGATCGTCGTCTTCCTGGGCGTGATGGGCTTTATCGTCTACTCGGTCTGGGCGTTCCGGGCTCACAAGAACCCGGTGGCACTGCAGATCCACGGCAACACGCGGCTCGAGTTGGGCCTGACGGTGACCGCTGCCCTGATTCTCGTGATCATCGCCACCGTGACGTTCATCAAGCTGCCGAGCATCATCGACCCGCCGAACTCGGACGCCAGCGCCGAGACGGTGCTCTCCGCTTCACTGACGGCGCCGAACCCGCCGAGCGGAAAGAAGCTGACGATCTGTGTCACCGGGCGCCAGTTCATCTGGCGCTACACATATGGCGCGGACTGCAACAAGCAGGCCTGGCTTGGCAAGCTTCCGTACTCCTATCAGGAGATGGTCGTGCCGTCCGGCGTTACGGTGGATCTCCTGATCCAATCCAGCGATGTGATCCACTCATGGTGGGTTCCGGCGCTCGGCGGAAAGGTCGATGCGGTGCCTGGGTACACGACCTTCACGTGGTTCAAGGCACTGCATGCGAACGAGCTCTATCACGGCCAATGCGCGCAGCTGTGCGGCCGCCAGCACGCGTTCATGACCGCGCTGGTGAAGGTGGTCACGCCGGATCAGTACGCGGCATGGCTGAAGCAACAGGCTCAGCTGATCGCTGAGCAGAACAATCAGGTCGGCGCCGTCCGCCAGGATCTGATCAGGCAGGGCATTCTGACGTCGAGCGGCAACTACTAAACAAGCGGATTTCAGTCACATGACCACCACAACTGCCGAGCAAGCGATTCGTCCGGTCCCCGAGATCCTGCGCCACGAGATTCAGCGGCCGCGCAAGCGGGCCCAGTGGCTCGACTGGGTGCTGACGACCGACCACAAGAAGATCGGGATCATGTACCTGGTCCTGACGTTCGTGTTCTTCATGCTCGGCGGCGTCGAGGCGTTGCTGATGCGGTCGCAGCTCGCGGTGCCGAACAACACGCTGATCAGCGGCGAGCATTACAACCAGTTGCTGACGCTGCACGGGACGACGATGATCTTCCTGTTCGTGGTCCCGGTCATGGCCGGTTTCGGCAACTACTTCGTGCCGCTGATGATCGGTGCTCGCGACATGGCGTTCCCGCGCCTGAACGCGCTCTCCTTCTGGCTGCTGCTGATGGGCGGAATCGTGTTCTACATCTCGCTGTTCTGGCATCCGCCGGAAGCCGGATGGTGGAGCTATCCGCCGCTGTCCAGCATTCAGTATTCGCCGAGCGGCGGTCAGGACGCGTGGATCTTCCTGATCCACCTAACCGGCATTTCCTCGCTGGCCGGGGCGATCAACTTCTACGCGACGATCGTAAACATGCGCGCGCCGGGGATGACCTGGGGGCGGATGCCGCTGTTCATCTGGTCGGTCCTGATCTATGCGGTGTTGCTGATCATCGCGTTGCCGGTGGTCGCGGCCGCGGTCACGATGCTGCTGACCGATCGGCACTTCGGGACACATTGGTTCGACCCGACCAACCATGGCTCGCCGGTGCTTTGGCAGAACCTGTTCTGGTTCTTCGGGCACCCCGAGGTCTACATCATGATCCTGCCGGGCTTCGGAATCATCTCGGAGGTCATCCCCGTGTTCGCTCGCAAGCCGATCTTCGGCTACAAGGCGATCGCAGCCTCGACGATCACGATCGCGTTCCTGGCGACCCTGGTCTGGGCGCACCACCTGTTCACGGCGCCGATGCCACTCGTGGTGCTCGGGTTCTTCATGATCAGCTCGTTCCTGATCGGGATCCCGACCGGGGTCAAGATCTTCAACTGGACCGCGACGCTGTGGCGCGGGTCGCTGGTCATGACCGCCTCGATGTGGTGGGCCGTCGGGTTCATCATCGTGTTCCTGATCGGCGGCATCACCGGCATCTTCCTCGCCGTCTTCCCGGTCGACTGGCAGCTCAACGACACGTACTTCGTGGTGGCGCACTTCCACTACGTGCTGATGGGCGGCGCCGTGTTCACGATCATGGCGGGAACCTACTACTGGTATCCGAAGATGACAGGACGGCTTTGCAGTGAGCGGCTGGGCAAGGTCTCGTTCTGGGTGACCTTCGTTGGGTTCAACCTGACCTTCTTCGTTCAGCATGCACTCGGTCTCTCTGGGATGCCGAGACGGATCTACACCTACCAGCCGGGCATGGGCTGGTCGACCTACAACCTGATCTCCACGATCGGCTCCTACATCCTCGCGTTGGGCATCCTGATGTCCGTCTACAACTTCGTGACCAGCTACAAGAGGGGCGCGGTGGCCGGGCCTGACCCGTGGAAGGCCAACACGCTCGAGTGGTTCACGACCTCACCGCCGCCTGTGAACAACTTCGACTCGGTCCCGCGGGTTCGCTCGGTCGAGCCGATGCGCGACATCCGGCTCGAGGTCGAGGCTCAGACCGGGCAGCTTCAGAAAACCGGCGGCTCCGAGCAATTTGCACGGGTATAGGCAGCGCCTGGCTTGCTCCTCGGTCGGTCGGATCGTGTGCCTGACGCGCGGCTGATGTTGCCGCCGATAAGCTAGGCGGGTCGTGAGCACCTCGTCTTTCAGCGCGACCCCGCCAGTCGCTGCATCGTCGCGTGTGCGGCAAGTGATCTCGGACTACGTCGAGCTGACGAAGCCGAAGGTCCAGTCGCTGCTGCTGTTCACGACCATCGCGACGATGGAGATCGCCGGCAGTCCCTCAGCCGGACGGGTTGCGTTGGCCTGTATCGGCGGCTACATGTCGGCAGGCGGCGCCGGAGCCGTCAACCATTGGTATGACCGTGACATCGACGCGCAGATGACCCGCACGGCGTCACGACCGATCCCGGCTGGCCGGGTCTCGCCGCGCGCCGCACTGATCTTCGGCTGCGCGCTCGCGCTGAGCTCGTTCGTGCTGATGTCACTGACGCTGAACGTGCTCGCCGCGAGCCTGGCGCTGGCCGGGTTCGCCGGATACGTGGGCGTCTATACGGTCTGGCTCAAGCGCCGCACCTGGCATAACATCGTGATCGGCGGTGCGGCGGGGGCGATGCCGCCGCTGGTCGGGTGGGCGGCGGTTCATGGTTCGCTGTCGTGGACCGCTGTGTACCTGTTCGCGATCGTGTTCTACTGGACGCCACCGCATTTTTGGGCGCTGAGCCTGCTGATGAAGGACGAGTACGCCGAGGTCGGCGTGCCGATGCTGCCCGTCGTCCGGGGCGAGGCGATGACGCGCCAGCAGATCCTGCTCTACACACTGCTGCTGTACGCGGTCACGCAGCTGCCGTTCTGCGCGGGAGCGTTTGGGGGCGTGTATCTGGTTGCGTCGATCGTCCTCGGCCTGGCGTTCATCGCGCTCGCGGTGGTCCTGTACCGCCGTAAGGACCGGGCGAGCGCGCTGCGCCTGTACCTCTACTCGCTCGCGTATCTGGCGCTGCTGTTCGGCGCGATGGTCGCGGACGTGAAGCTCTGACAAACGCGCAGACGGGCGGACCCGGCATCCAGCCAAACAGGTAGGATTGAGGCAGATGGACAAGAAGCTCGCTCGCAAGAACATCCGTGCCGGTCTGATCGCGGGCGCGATCTGCGCGTTCATGTTCGGCTCGACCTTCGTCGTCGCTGCGATCTATCTGCACCCATGAGCGCTGTCGAATCAGAGCACGTTGAGCCCGTCGCCGTGGAGGCGGAGGTCGCGCCGCCTGCAGGCGAGGAGATCCACCTTCCCGGTGGGTCCGTGCTCCCGCTGGTGGTTGCGATCGGCACCACGTTGCTGGTGATCGGTACGACGATCTGGTGGGTATGGTCGGCGCTTGGTTTCATCATCCTCGTGATTTCGATCGGGCTCTGGATCCGTGACGTTCGCCGTGACGTCGATGAGCTCCCCGAGGATCACCACCACTGAGGTGCCGAGATGAGAACGCTTCAGAGATATCGGATGCGGACTCCGTCCACGGGGCGCGAGTCGATCGTCCTCGTCGACCCTGAAAAGGAGTACGTCGACAGCGAAACCGGCGAACGCCTGGAGGTCATCGCGGAGCTGCTTCCGCTGGCGCCAACCGCGTCAGAGCTGCCCTGGGCGATCGAGAACCTGCGGTTCTGCAATCACTGCGACCAGCTAGCGCAGAAGGATCTGATCGACTGTCCGTGGTGCGGGCAGCGGCTGGATCCGGTCGCACGCTAGGGCGGCTCGCGGGGCGCTACGGTTCGCGGGTGCGCACCATGGTTCAGCATCGCTCGAGGGTCGCGCTCGCGTGCGCAGCCGTGCTGGCGGGGCTCGCCCTGGCAGCATGCGGCGGGGGCGGATCAGGCTCCGGCGACACCACTGGCGCGCCGCCGTTGACGGTGCCCACGACCAGCCAGGCGACGCCGCCTGCGTCGACCGCCAGCGCCAACAGCAACACGGACACGACTGCGACGTCGAGTTCGAGTGATACGGCGGCCGAGTCGAACTCTGCTGCGGACACCGGCGCGGCCTCAGATTCGAGCTCGACCTCGGGCTCGGATACGACGGCAACCCAAACCCCGACCGGAGGCGGTGAGACCGGCTTGGGTGGCGGCACCAGCTCGGCATCGACGTCCGATACCACGGCTGGCACGGACACGACGCAGGCCGGTACCTCCACGACCGGCGGCTCCGGTTTGCCGTAGTCCGGCTCCAGTCTGCCGTGGCCCCGGTCAGGGGACCACGACGGCGGAGCCCTCGAACAGGCCTGCCCGCAGGTCCGCCAGAGCCTGTTCGGCCTGATCGAGCGCGTAGGAATTGACCGTCGTGCGCACCGGCACCTGCGGCGCCAACGCCAGGAACGCCTCAGCATCGGCGCGGGTGAGGTTCGCGACCGAACGGATCACTCGCTCCTGCCAGAGATCGTCGTAGGAGAACGGCGGTATCTCGGACATATGGATGCCGGCGCACACCACGGTGGCGCCCCGGTCAAGTGCCCTCAGCGCCTGGGGCACGAGGCTGCCGTCGGAAGCGAAGATGATCGCGGCGTCGAGCGGTTCGGGAGGGAGCTCCGTGCTTGCGCCTGCCCACACGGCGCCAAGACCCGTGGCGAACTTCTCGCCGCGGCTGTCGCCCGGTCGGACGAACGCGAACACCTGACGGCCCTGATGAACTGCGACCTGGCAGATCATGTGCGCCGCTGAGCCGAAGCCGTACATGCCGATCCGCATGGAGTCGCCGGTCATGAGCAGCGCGCGATACCCGATCAAACCGCCGCACAACAGCGGTGCGGCCTGTTGGTCGCTCAGATCTGCAGGCAGCGCGAAGCAGTACCGCACATCGGCGACCGTCTGCTGCGCGAAGCCACCGTTGATATCACGCCCGGTGAATCGGGCCCGAACGCACAGGTTCTCTCGGGCGGAGCGGCAGAACCTGCATTCGCCGCAGGTCCATCCCAACCAGGGAACGCCAAGGCGCCGACCGTCGTCGCTGACGCCGACGATCTGGTGGCCCAGTACCACGGGCAGCATCGGCGCATCGATCTCGGCGTCGCGCAGGTGGAGATCGGTCCGGCAGACGCCACATGCTCTGACGGTGAGACGTATCTGACCGGAGGACGGCTCTGGATCGGGGAGTTCGCGCAACTGAAGCGGCGCGCCCTGTTCGGTGAGGACCGCGGCGCGCATGCCTGGCCTAGGCGGCTGCTCCCGACGCTCCATCGAACCGCTCGAGCAGGTCAGATACGATGCGCGCCGTCGCGCCCCAGATCATGTGCCCGTCGACAACGTAGGCATCTGTGTGGATTGCCACGCCGCGTCTCAGGATTCGTCGTCGTTCGTACCCAGCCACCACTGCCGGCAGCGGCAGATCGATGACGGCTTCAACTTCGCTGTGGTTGGGAATCCACCGGAAGCCGCTCGGTACGAGTCCAACGAAGGGATAGATCGCGTAACCGGAAACCACGGTGGGAGTCGGCTCGAGTGCACCGATCACCTCGACCGCATCGACCGGCAGACCAAGCTCCTCGTGAGTCTCGCGCAGCGCGGTCGCGACCAGGTCAGAGTCCTCAGGATCGCGGCGGCCGCCGGGAAAAGAGATCTCACCAGCGTGACGGGGGAGTTGATGGTGACGCTCTGTGAAGACGGCGTGCAGAACCCCATCCTGGACGTGGAGCGGAACCAGCACCGCCGCCTGCACGGACGCTCGAATCTCGATCTCGGCAGCCCGGGCAGGATCCAGCAACCCGCTGCTGAGGTCGTCCCGGACCGACTCGGTGGTGACCTTCGTCATCGGTCTGACTCCGTGGGCGAGGTGGTGAACGCGTACTCGAACGCCACAGCTCCTTCCAGGAGCCGATGCACGGGACACTTGCCGGCGATCACACGTAGTCGCTCAAGCTGCGCCTCGGTGCAGTTGGACGGAAGTTGCAGAGTCATCTTGAAGCGGGTCGGCTGGTCGCGCTCAGCGGAACTGAACTCAACTGAGACGGCGAGATTCTCAAGCTCCCAGCCCTTGCGCTCGGCGTACATCTCGATCGTGATCGCGGTGCAGGAGGCCAGGCTGGCAGCCAGAAGCTCCTGCGGGGTGGGCCCTGCATCGTGGCCACCCTCAGACTCAGGCTCGTCAACCACGAGCCGGTGATCACGCATCTCGACCTGATGCGTCCAGCTGCGGGGACCGGAGCGGTGAGCGGTCGCCTTGATTGGATCAAGCTCGCTGAGCAACGGACAGCTCAGTCGGTCAGCGGGTTGAACAGCAGCCCGGTCGGTACCTTAGGGACGAAGTACGTCGACTTGGGCGGCATGCTCTCGCCTGAGGCTGCGACATCCTGCACCCGTCGCACCGGTGTCGGCGCCATGAACAGCGCGGCGTCGTACTCGCCTGAGAGAACCTGCTCGATCGCCTGCGCGTCATCGCGCGCGTAGCCGAGTCCGTCGAGGTGGTCGATCTGGTCGTCGGTCATTCCCAGCGCGCCCTTCAACAGCAGCGCCTCGGTGACGGCGGTGTCGAGTCGCCGATATGGCTCGGAGCGCTCCGCCAGCGCCGCATCGGCGATCGACTGATCTCTGAGGGTCAGGCGATACGGCCGCCGCTCACGGGCGTCGATGAAGCCGATCGTGAGCTCGTCATTCTCAGCCGGCGGCAGTTGGTCGACTGACTCAAGCGGGGTCATCGTGAAGTCGGCCTCGATCGCGTCGCGCAGCGCCCGCTTCTGATCTTCGCTCAGGTTGCGTACGAGTCGATGGGTTGGGAATACGGTCAGGCCAGGATCCTCGAGCGCCACCAGACACATCAGCACGTACCGGTGCGGTCCCTCGCCGCCGATCTCCTCGGCGTAAACGCGCGCGGTCTCGTAGCGGTGATGGCCATCGGCGATCAGTAGCTCGGCGCCGCTGGCCGCAGCCTGAACGGCGGCAATGGCGTCCGCGTCGGCCACGCGCCAGAGGCGGTTCACGGTTCCGTCGGGATCGACCGTTTCCGCCCACGGAGTCCGGGTCGTGGCCGCTTCGAGCGCCTCCCAGGCCTTGGCTTCTGGGTCAGAGAACAGCGCGAAGATCGGCGAGAGGTTGGCCTTCGTGGCTCTCGTGAGCCGTAGGCGATCCTCACGTGGGCCTGGGTGGGTGCGCTCATGAGGCCGGATCCGGCCGGGCCCGTAATCCTCGATCCGCACTCGGGCGAGGAAGCCTCGTCGCGTGCGAGCGCGGCCATCGGGTCCGGTGTAATCCTGCTCGAGTGGCCAGATCGCCGGCGTCTCGTCGGCTACGACGATGCCGTCCTCGCGCCAGCGCGCCAGCACCGCCGCGGCGTGCGCATAGGGGTCGCCACCATCGGGGGCGACGGGCAGATCGACCTCGACGACGTTGTAGGGCGATTGCGCCAACAGTCGCTCCCGGAGCTCGGGGTAGATCACGTCATACGGGGGCGCGACCACAGGCTGGAGCCCACCGGTCTGCTCGAGCGCGTAATGCAGCGCCTGGAGAGGGTCGATGTCGGCCATACGCCGCAGGCTAGCGAGCGCGGAACGATCGCGGTCTTGCGAACGATCTGGTGCGAACGATCTGGCCGCTGGCCTTACACTCCAGCTGGCGGGGCGTGGCGCAGCCTGGTAGCGCGCCTGCTTTGGGAGCAGGAGGTCCCCGGTTCGAACCCGGGCGCCCCGATGTGTTGCAGGCTGGGCGGCCCGCCTTGCCGCCCAGCCCGCATACCCGTTTCCCCAGCTGCACGCTCACCCCAGCGCGCGGCCCTTGAACCGGTTAACGTCGGCTCGCTGGCCTGTTGTCTCAACCTCCAGACGGAGCAGCGCCAGGCAATCTTCCCCGGGGCGGGGCTTTTCCTCGCTAACCTGCAGCGGGCAGGGGCTGTAGGGGAGTCAGTAGCCACATGGAGTCTGCGGCAGAGCCTGAGCGACACCTATCCGGACTGAGCGACGGCGCTCTGGTTGCCAGGTGCCGTGACAGGGACTCGCGCGCCTGGGATGAGCTCGTCGCTCGCTTCGCTCGCTACGTGTATGCGATCGCGATTCGCGCCTACGGCCTCTCGGAAGCTGACGCTGAGGATGTCTTTCAGGACGTGTTCGCCCGCGTCTATGTGCAGCTGGACACGCTGCGAGACGGCGATGCGATCAGACCATGGATCGCGCAGACGACGCGGCGATTGTCGATCGACAGGCTCCGCGCAGCCCGGCGAGTCGAGCCCCAGGACGAACTGCCGGAGCGCGCCGAGCCTGACGCGGAACTCGAGCGGCTCGACCTTGCGCTCGATGTCCACCGGGCGATGGCCACATTGCCCGACAACTGTCGGGAGATCCTTGACCGTTTCTTTGCGCAGGATCAGAGTTACAGCGTGATCGGTCAGGCGCTTGGAATCGCACCCGGAACGATCGCAAGTCGCATCTCGCGCTGCCTGGCCAGGTTGCGGGCAGCGCTCGAGGAAACACCGGACACCACTGGCGGGGATCGTGCAAAAACAACGGCGAACGTCTGACGATGGAAGATTTCTGCCTGCTAATTCGTCCTGTTGTCGATGACCGGTAATCCGGAAGAACGCACCAGCGATATCGCGGCCCTGATCGGCGCGCTGCCGCCTGTCCCGGCCGGCCTGGTCGAGGCTGCGAAGCTGCTACCGAAGGCTCGCCACGACGTCGACACGGGTGCGACGTTCGGTCAGCTGATCGCACGGCAGCGGCCGGACTCGCGTGCCGTACAGCCGGATGGCAGCGTCTCACGACCCCGCTGAACACGATCTTCTCGAGCTCAGCGTCCGAGAGCTGCTCGAACGTCTCGAGTGCGAGGACCTGAACGTGGGAAGCGGAGCGAGCTGCGGCGTCGTCGTGGCGCTTGCCGCGGCGCTGGTGGTTTCCTGTGCGCGATCTGCCAACGGACACTGGGACGGCGCGCCCGGTGCGCTGGCGCAGGCGGACGTGCTCAGACGTCGTTCAACGCCGCTCGCCCAGGCCTGTGCCGATGCCTATCTTCACGCCAGGGCGCTGCTGCTGGACGCCGATCCCGACCAACGTGAGGCGCTTGCAGCCGCGCTCGACGCTGCCGCTCAGGCGCCGCTGCGGATTGCCGAGGTAGCCGCGGACGTCGCCCTGCTGGCTGCCGAGATCTGCGACCACGGACAGCCAGAGCTGGCCCCGGATGCCGCTGGGGCAGCTGCGCTGGCTCACGCGGCGAGCAGAACCGGACGGCATCTGGTCGCGATCAACCTGCTCACCGGTGCCAACGACGAATACCTCGCCCGCGCCGAACTGGCTGCCGCTGCAGCTGCGGCCGCCGCTGAGCACGGCCTCACGAGTCAGCTCTGAGCGAGCGGTGGTTCGGTTTTGGCGCGGACTTCGTCGGTGTTGACGTCGGGCGCGAGTTCGATCAGGGCGAGTCCGTTTGGGGTGATGTCGATCACGCAGAGGTCGGTGATGATGCGTTGCACGACGCCCTGGCCGGTGTGGGGGAGGGTGCACTGGTTGACGATCTTGTAGCTGCCGTCGCGCGCGAGGTGTTCCATCAGGACGATCACGCGCTTGGCGCCGTGCACGAGGTCCATGGCGCCGCCCATGCCTTTGACCATCTTGCCGGGGATCATCCAGTTGGCGATGTCTCCGGTTGCGGAGACCTGCATCGCACCGAGGATCGCGGCGTCGATCTTGCCGCCGCGGATCATGCCGAAGCTCGTCGCTGAGTCAAAGAAGCTTGCGCCGGGCCTGATCGTGACCGTTTCCTTGCCGGCGTTGATCAGGTCGGGGTCGATGTGATCTGGGGTGGGGTAGGGGCCGGTGCCGAGAATGCCGTTCTCTGATTGCAGCACCAGCTCGACACTGTCGGGGACGTGGTTGGGGATCAATGTCGGTAGGCCGATCCCGAGGTTGACATAGTCGCCGTCTTGAAGCTCGGCGGCGGCACGGGCGGCCATCTGTTCCCGGGTCCACGCCATCAGCTCACACCCTCGCGGACGGTTACGCGTTCGATGCGTTTATCGGCGGCCTGCTCTGGGGTGAGCGGGAGCACGTGGTGGACATACACGCCGGGGGTGTGGATCTCATTGGGGTCAAGCTCCCCTGGCTCTACGAGGTGCTCGACCTCCGCGATCGTCACACTGCCCGCACATTGCCGCCAACGGGTTGAAGTTCCTGGCGGCCTGACGGTAGATCAGGTTGCCGTGACGGTCACCCTTCCACGCGCGGACCAGACCGAAGTCGGCGACGATCGCACGCTCAAGCACATACTGCACCCCATCGAACTGCTGGGTCTGCTTCGCCGGCGAGGAGATCAGCACCGTCCCGTCAGCACCGTAACGCCACGGCAGCCCACCCTCGGCCACCTGGGTACCGACCCCGGTGCGCGTGAAGAACGCCGCGATCCCGGACCCACCGGCGCGCATCCGCTCAGCCAACGTCCCCTGCGGCGTCAACTCGACCTCAAGCTCACCAGCGAGGTATCGGCGCTCGAACTCCCTGTTCTCACCGACATAGGAGGCCACCACCCGCCGCAACCGGCCAGCGCCCAACAACAGGCCAAGACCCCAATCATCAACACCAGCATTGTTAGAGACCACCTCCAGCTCATCCAAACCGGCCTCCAACAGCGCCCCGATCAGAACCGACGGGATCCCACACAACCCAAAACCGCCGACCGCCAGCGTTGAACCGGAGCCGACCTGAGCCAAAGCCGCAGCGGCAGAACCGACCACCTTGTCCATGTCGCCCAGCCTATGCGGGTTCGTGGCTATGGTCAACGACAGACATGGAGGCGATCACCGATCGCGAGCGCGAGCGCTGATCGCGGTGACGATCCGCTGCACGTCGTCTCTGAGAGCGTCAGTCCCGATCGTGACCGCATCCTCATCGACTGTTGGCGGCTCCAGCGTGGCGAGCTGTGAGTCGAGCAGGCTGGCCGGCATGAAGTGCCCACGACGCCGGGCCAGTCGCCGTTGCAGCTCGGCCCGCGGGACGTCGAGGTAAACGAACATCACGCCGGGCCGGCGCAGCTGGTCGCGATAGGCCCGCTTCAGTGCCGAGCACGTAATCACGCCGTGGCGGCCGGCGTCGAGCTCAGCGTCGATCCAGCTGGCCACGGCCTCCAGCCAGGGACGGCGGTCTTCGTCGGTGAGTGGCACGCCGGCCGCCATCTTCGCGACGTTTGCGGTCGGATGCAGCGCGTCGCCTTCCTCGAAGTCCCAGCCGAGTCGCCGCGCCACACGCCTGGCGACCGTCGACTTCCCTGCTCCGGAGCCGCCCATCACGACGATCACAGCCACCGGTGGGAGCAGCGGCTGCGGGCCCGCGCTAGCCGCTGCGCACACGCTCGAGACTCGCCTTGAGCGCGTCCATCAGGTCAGGTGCGGTCTCAACCTCAGGCTCCTCGGCGGGAGCGGCCCGGGGCTTGCTGCGTTTGCGCTTGCGCTCGATCAGCTCTGTGAGCGCCGTGCGATCGCGGTCCTCGTAACTCGCGGGATCGAACTCGACCGTCATCGCGTCAAGCAATTCGACCGCCGCGGTGACCTCGCCGCGTTTGGGCTCCCCCGCGGAGCCGGTCGGGATCGTGTCGATCTCCGACACGTCGCGAAGCTCGTCGGCGAACAGCATCGTCGTCAGCGACAGCAGTTGGTCGCGCTCACGGACCGCGACCAGATACTCGTTGGAGCGGAGCACCACACGCCCGATCGCGACCTGGTTGGACCGGGACATCGCGTCGCGCAGCAGCCTGTAGGCGCGGGTGGTGCCCTCGGAATCAGAGCCCGGAATCAGGAAGTACGGGTGGTCGAACTGCGCCGGGTCGATCTCATCGAGATCCACGAATTCCTCGATCTCGATCGTGTGCGTGCGTTCCGGCGCCGCCGCGGCGAGCTCATCATCGGTGAGCGTCACCAGTTGCTCATCGCGGTCGTACCCGCGGCCGATGTCCTCCCAGTCGACCTCCTGGCCGTCGACCTCGCAGACCCGCCGGATCTGGATCCGCTCGCCCGTCTCGGCGTCAACCTGGTGGAAACGGATGGTCTGATCGCGCGTGGCACTGACCATCCGCACGGGCACGGCAACGAGCCCGAAGCTGAGCGTCCCGTTCCAGATTCCCTGGGGCATCAGCGCGACCTCGTACGTGACCGCGATCTGGGCTTCGAACCGCCACCGGACGTCGGTTTGACGCCGGCGCTGGGGGCCCGCTTGGCCCCCGCCCCCGGCCTTCTCCGCTGCGGACGCCCGGCGAGACTCGCCTCGAGCGCGGCCAGCAGGTCCGGTGTCGGCTGCGGTTCGGGCTCGGGCGAAGCCGCGACCTCCTCGCCGGCAGCCTTCTGCTCGATCAGCGCCATCACAGCTTCGCGATGACGATCCTCATGACGCTCCGGCTCCCACGGCCCCGCGAGCGTGTCGACCAGCCGCTCAGCCATCTCCAGCTCGCGTTCAGACGGCTCCCGGCCGAGCGCCGGGATGTCGAGCTCTGCGCTCGGAACGAGCTCGTCGGCGAAGCGCAGCGTGTACATGCGCAGTGCCTCCCCGTGCGAGGCCAGTGCAACCAGCTGCTCACGGGTGCGCAGCACGACGCGCCCGATCCCGACCTTCCCGGTCCGCTCGAGCGCCGCGTTCAGCACCCTGTAGGCGTGCTCACCGCCGGCCTGAGCGCCGAGCACGTAAGGGCGGTCGTAGTAGATCGGGTCGATCTGCGCGCCCGCCACGAACTGCTCGATCCGGATCGTCTTGCTGCCGGCTCCGGTACGCGCGGTGGCGATCTCCTCGTCATCGAGCAACACCTGACGGCCGTCACTGAGCTCGTAGGCCTTGCGGATCCGGTCGTTCGGCACCTCTTCCCCCGACTCCGAACCGACGCGCCTGTGGACGATGCGTCCGCCGTCACTGAGATGCACCTCGCGAAACCTCACGCGGTGCTCCTGGACGAGCGCATAAAGCTTGATCGGGAAGATCACCTCGCTGAAGGCGACGGTTCCGTTCCACATTGAGCGCGGGGCCAACTCATTCCTCCAGACGGGGAAGGGTCTGCTGCAACGTGAGTATTTTGGCGAACAGGTCGCCATGTCCTGCAATCCGAGTCAGCACCTCGTCGGGGCCGAACCTCAGCAGCTCTGCGTCGCCCCGGTCGCGGCAGGCCTCGACCTCATGCCAGTCGACCGGCGTTGAGACGCTTGGCAGCTCCGTCGCGCGGAGCGAGTAGACGCTGATCGTGGTCTTGTGCTCGTCGTTCTGGCTCCAGTCGATCAGCACCTTGCCGCGTCGCCTCGCCTTCGCCATGCTCGACACGATCAGCTCCGGGTGGCGTTGTTCAAGCAGTGCGGCCACCGCATGCGCGAACGACTTGGTCTGACCGTAGCCTGTCTCTTCGCCGTTCAGCGGCACGTAGACCTGCAGACCCTTGGAGCCCGAGGTCTTTGCGAACGCCTCCAGCTTCAGCTGAGCGAACAGCTCACGCAACTCGAGCGCGACCGTGCAGCACTCGGCGATCGCGGCGGGTGCGCCTGGATCGAGGTCGAAGGCGACGACCGTTGGAGGTCCGGCGCCCCGCCCGCTGGACAGTGACGGGTGCAGCTCGATGTCCGCCAGGTTGGCGAGCCATACCAGCGTCGGCCGATCCTGACAGAGCGTGTACGGGATCGTGCGACCGTCGCCCTCGTTCGCCATGGCGACGGTCTGCACCCACTCTGGACGGTGTGGCGGCGAGCGTTTCTCATAGAAGAACTCGCGCTCAACGCCGTTCGGATAGCGCTTGAGTGTCAGTGGCCGGTCGCGCAGGTGCGGGACCAGCACCGCTGCGACCGCCGCGTAGTAGGCGATCAGGTCACCCTTGGTGAAGCCGGTGCTCGGGTATAGAACCTTGTCAACGTTGGTCAGCTTCAGGACGCGGCCTTCAAGCTCGACCTCGATCCCGCCCCGGACCGGGCGAGCAGCCGGGAACAGCCCATCCAAACCGGCCCCCGGCTCCGCGCCCGAGCCAGCTGGGCCAGGTGACTCGCCAGCGGGCGAGTCACCCGAATCATTGATGAATTCACGCACGATCTCCGCCGGGCGCTTGTCGTCACGGAGGCCCTTGTAGGAGGGCTGGCGCAGGGTGCCGACTCGGGTCCACTCACTGAATTCGACCTCGCAGACGAGTTCCGGCTCGACGAAGTGCGCTCCCCGCGGCGGCTGTCTGCCCGCGAATGGGGTCGTCGGGCGTGCCAACGGCTCAAGCAGCTCCCCGAGTTTCGCGAGCTCACGGGTGTCGAACCCGGTCCCCACCCGACCCACGTAGTGGAGCTCGCCGTCCTCGCCGGTGACGCCGAGCAGCAGCGCGCCGAGGCTGGCTGACCGCGCGCCCTGGCCGCTGGTCCATCCGCCGATCACGACCTCCTGGCGGTTCGAATTCTTGACCTTGGTCCAGGCGCTCTGGCGGCCCGAGACATAGCGGGAATCGAGCCGCTTGCCGATCACGCCCTCGAGCCCGCGTTCGCGCGTGGCAGCAAGCAAAGCCGAGCCCTCGCCGACGAAAGACTCGGGCACGCGCCAGCGCTCGCCCTCAAGCCCCAGGGTCTGCAACCGCGCCCGGCGCTCGCTGTAGGACAGGTCCATCAGGCTGTGCCCGTCCAGCCACAGGAGGTCGAAGATCATGTACGTGACCGGCGTGCTCTGGGCGAGCCGCCTGACGGCTGCCTCGCCGCGCAGGTGCATACGCTGCTGCAGCGCCTCGAAGCTGGGGCGGCCGGTCGCGTCCAGAGCGACTATCTCACCATCGAGAAACGCCGTCCGCGATCCGAGCTCGCGGCCCAGTCCCCGCAGCTCCGGATAGGCAGGGGTGATCTCATTGCCGTTGCGACTGAACATGTGGAGACGGCCGGGCTCCGCGCGGGTCAATGCGCGTACTCCATCCCACTTGACCTCGAACGCCCACCGCTGTTGGTCGGCTGGAAGCTTGGAGAGCCTCGCGAGCATCGGCGCGATGAACTCCGGCATCGGCTCGGCATCGGGGTCAACCGGGGGATCCATGCGATGAATCATCCAGTCGCGCGGCTCGCGGCCGGCCTGAAACAGGGCGTAGCGGCCCCGCAGCCGCTGCCCGTGGAACACGACGATCACCTCGTCTTCGCGCCACTTCTCGCACTCGTACGTGCCCTGGTCCCAGATGCTGACTTCGCCCGCGCCGTAGTTACCGGCTGGGATCTCGCCGTGGAAGTCGATGTACTCGAGCGGGTGATCCTCCACGTGGATCGCCTTGCGGTTGTGCCGCGGGTCGTCTGGGATGCCGTTGGGTACGGCCCAGGACGCCAGCGCACCGTCGTGCTCCAGACGCAGATCCCAGTGGAGCCTGCGTGCGTGGTGCTCGTGAACGACGAACCGTGGCCGGCTCTCAGGGATCGCCGGTGACGGCCCGCCCTCCGGTTCGGGCGTCTCACCGAAGGCTCGTTTCCGGCGGTAGCCGGCGAGCTGATCGTTGGCCTGGGCGCGTCCGGTCGCCATCGTCGAGCAGTTGCCGGCAGACGCGACTCAGCCCTGCGCCGCAGCCTCCACCGCGGTTGGGGGCTGCGGGTATGTCTCCGGCGGGAACGTCTCACGTGCGAGCGCCAGGAACTCGGCGACGGCCGGCGGCAGGCGCCGCCCGGCTCTCCACGCTAGCGTGATGTCACGCGCGAGCTCCGGCTCGACGAGCCTCGCGACCGCGATCGGATCGTTGGTGCCGACGCCGATCGCGTGCGAGCGCGGCAGGATCGCGACCCCGAGGCGGCGCCCGACCAGGCGGCGGATGCGGCGGCTCTCGTTCGACTCGAGCACGATTCGTGGCTCGAACCCAGCCTCATGGGCAGCGCCCACCAGCAGCTCGCGCAGGCGGGCGCCCTCGCGGTAGCTGACGAATTCCTCGCGTGCGAGTTCGACCATCCTGATCTCGTCACGGTCAGCGAGCGGGTGATCCTCGGGCAGCACGACGACCAGCTCCTCCATCAGGATCTGCTGGAGCGCCAGGCCATGGCTCTCGACACGTTCGGTGACGGACAGGAACGCCAGGTCGAGCGCGTCCACACGGAGCCGCTCTGCGAGCTCGTCGCTGTTGTCCTCGCGGACGGTCAGCTCGACCTGTGGGTGGCGATTGTGGAACTCTGCGATCACCCGCGTGATGTCGACCGGCCCCATCGTGTTCATGGCCCCGACGACGACGTGCCCGGTCTGGACGCCGCGAACACGATCGAGCTCCTGCCGGGCTGACTCCAGTTCCGTCAGCACCCGTCGCGCGCGCGCGACCAGCAGGTTGCCGGCGTCAGTGATCGACACGCGACGCGTGGTCCGCTCCACCAGAGGCAATCCCAGCTCCTGCTCGAGCTTCTGGATCTGCTGTGACAGCGCCGGCTGCGCGATGTGTTCGCGTTCGGCTGCGCGCGTGAAGCTCCGTTCATCGGCCAACGCGACCAGGTACCTCAACTGCCGTAGTTCCATAGCTGAAGCTTATATGTCTCTGTAACTTCTCATCTTGGACTTCTGGGATTAGGTGAGCGACTATTTGCAGCGCAGCACCCTCTCCTCCCTCAGAGCGCGCTCCGAAACCGGCCTCATATCCCGCCGGACGGGGCGCTCTCGCTTAAGCGTTGGTCCCGGGTTGCTGGCATGCGTTGCCAGCAACCCGGCTGACGCCTCACCGTGGACTCGCTAGCGCTGCGCGAGCACTCGAGCCGGCGAGACCGTGGCCGCGCGCCAGGCCGGATAGAGGCCGCCGAGCACGCCCAGCAGGACACCCACCAGCAGAGCACGCCCGACCACCCAGGGCGTGATGCTCGGAGACACGAACTCCTGCGCGCCGAGTGCATCGACGAGCAGCTGAGCGCCGATCGTCCCCAGCAGCAGGCCCAGCGCCGCGCCGAGCACCGTCGTCATCACGCCTTCGACGATCACCCTGCCGGCGATCTGTGGACCGCTCCAGCCGACGGCGGACAGCAGCGCGAACTCGCTGCGGCGTTCGACGACCGCCATCAGCATCGTGTTCATCACGCCGATCCCACCGATCACCAGTGCGATCACAGCGAGCACCAGCGCGATGTTCGTCAGCAGCTCGCCGTTGATCCCGTCACGCGAGGCCGGGACGCCGTCGCCGATCACGAGCAGGCCGGCGAACTCATGGTCGATCGTGTGCATGCCCTGCTGACGGCTGGTCGTCGGGGACAGACTGACGGCGATCGTGGTCGCCTCGTCGATCTTCCCGGAGAGCGATTGCGCGGCTGCAAGTGGGATCACCGCACCCTGATCCTGCTCGGCCACTCCCATGTGGTAAATGCCGCTGATCCGGAAGCGGCGGTGACCCACGGGCAGTGCGTCCCCGACCTTGAGGTGCAGCTTGGCCGCGAGTCCGCTCCCGACCACGGCCTCGTGCGGGTCGCTGAACATTCCCCCACTGGTGAACACGTAGCGGGCGCTGATGAACGAGTGCGGCTGGGCACCGAACACAATCGCTCCCGGTGATTTCGCGATCTTCTCGATCAGCAGGATCATCGGGGTGGCAGCCTGGATTCCGTGTGTCGTGCGTAGGCGCCGCACGAGGTTGATCGGAAGCACCGACGTGGTCGGGTCGGCCGCGTCCTTCTGGAACACCCCCAGATCCGAGCTGCCGAGGTTCAGGAACCTGCCGGCACTCTGCTGTGCGCCCCCGGCGACGGCCAGCAGCGCCACGATCGTCGCAATCCCGAGCGCGGTGCCCAGCGCTGTCAGAAAAGTGCGCAACGGCCTTCTCCGGAGCTCTGCGAGTGTCTGCAGCACCGAGGTCACACGACCTCCTCGCGCCTGGCCGGCACGGCGGCCGGTCTGTGCTCTGTCGCCGGGACGATCCTGCCGTCGGCGATCGCAATACCACGGTCAGCATGCTCGAGCAGGGTCGGATCGTGGGAGGCCACCAGGATCGTCGTTCCGTGGCGCTCGCGGACACTCGTCAAGAGCGCCCAGACGCGGGCCGATGCCTCGGAGTCAAGCGACCCGGTTGGTTCGTCGGCAAGGATCAGCCGCGGTTGTCCGGCCAGTGCCCGTGCGATCGCGACCCGCTGGCGCTCGCCGCCCGAGAGGTCCGACGGGAGGTCATCAGTGCGGCCCTCCAGACTCACCTCCTCCAGCAGCGCGCGCGACCGTGCGTGACGCTCCCGTCGATTGACGTGCGCTGCGACCAGCGTCAGTTCGACGTTCTCCTGGACGGTCAGTGCCGGCAGCAGATGGTGCAGCTGGAACACGAACCCGACCGTGTCCCGGCGGAACTTGGCCGGGTGTTTGAGCGCTTGGACCGCGATGCCGTCCACCTCGATCGATCCTGACGTTGGCCGATCGAGGCTGCCGATCAGCTGCAGCAGTGTTGTCTTGCCCGATCCGGACGGGCCGGTGAGGGCGACGACCTCGCCCGGGTCGATCTGCATGCTGACGTCATGCAGAATCTCCGCGGCGCCGTGCGCGCGATGGACATGCTGGAGCACCACGCTCGATCCGGCCATTGTCAGTGCCCGCGCGGTGTTATTTGCGCGGCGTGATCTTCCAATCGACGTGCTCGGTCCCGTATTTGGGCACGGTGACCAGGATCCTCAGGGTCAGCGGCTGGCCGACCGAGTTGGATGGGAACAGCATCTGGTCGTTGTAGACGCCGCCCGTGAACCTGTGGCCCTTCTGGGTGCTCACGACCGTGCCGCTGAACATGAACTCGTACTTGACGCTGCCGCTGAGCTTCGCCTTGCCCTTGGTGACGTCGACCGTGATCGGCCACTTCCGGTTGATGGTCGGCGCGTGGTTGGCGATGTGCGGCGTCAGCTTGAACGCGGCCGCCACGGCAGAGCTTGGAAGCGCCAGCCCAGCGAGCAGTACCAGGCCGAATGCTGCTCTACGGCGCCGTGTGCGCCGATCGCGAGGCTGAGGTGGAGTGTTCATCAGGTGCCTCCTCGTAGCTAAACGCTGGTTAAGAGGGTACCGGGTCGGGTGCCCATTTCTCGGGCGTTGACCACGCTCGGGGCTGGCAGACGTCCAGCGGACGTGGCAGCATGGCCGCCGATGCCAGCATCCGAAACAACCGAACACACACTGCCCCGCCGCGTTGAGAAGCCCTGGGGCTACGAGATCTGGTGGGCCGCCACCGACGAGTACGTCGGCAAGATCCTCCACGTAAACAAGGGCCACCGACTGTCGCTCCAGTACCACGAGCAGAAGGACGAGAGCTGCTACGTGCTCTCAGGCCGTCTGATCCTCGTGCAGGGCGAGTCGGCGGAGTCGCTCGGCGAACGGACCGTCAGCATCGGAGACGTCTGGCACAACGCCCCCGGCGTGGTCCACACGATCGAGGCGCTCGAGGACGCCGACGTGCTCGAGGCGTCGACTCCGTACCTGGACGACGTGGTCCGCATCAGCGACGACTACGGTCGCGAAGGCACAAACGCCATCTGACCTCGACCTGCACGAGCCGCTCGCCCGCGTCAGGTTCTCAACCCGGCACAATCAGCGGGTTGTACAACGCCCCCGTAGCTCAGCTGGATAGAGCGGCGGACTTCTAATCCGTAGGTCGCAGGTTCGAGTCCTGCCGGGGGCGCTGATGGGCGAATCTTTCCCGAGATGGGCGTGCAATGCCATGGGAGCTGTCTACGCACAATTGCGTATAGCCCGTCTTTGGGTACAGAAATAGAGTCTCGCGTCGTGCACGGGACCGGGTCTCGAATCCGGGTGTCCGTGCCCGCGGCAGTTCTATTGGCCGGGTCCACGATTGGGGAACGCAATGAGCAGGAGTCGGTATTTGACGGCGGCGGTTGCCTCCGCTGCATTACTCGCTGGCAGCTTGATCTTCACTGGGATGTCGGCGGCTGGAACCAGCATGCCGAAGGGAGGCGCGATTCAGATCATCGTGCAGCCCGGTGATCAACAGGGTGCCGGGAAGATCATCGTGACTGGTGCCATCGGGGACCACGGGACCACCAGCCCGTCGAAGACAAAGGGAAACACGAAGTACGGCGTGGCGACGTTGACGGAGGGTAGTTTCAAGGTCGATCTGACTGCGATCAGCAAGAAGGTCAACTCTGCCAACCCCGCCCCGAACTCGGCGACATGTTCGGCGGAGATCTCGGAAACAGCTCCGGCTGCGATTTCGAACGGAACTGGCGCCTATAAGGGCGTTCAGGGCAGCGTCAACCTGACCGAGACGTTCGGCTTCATCGCGCCGCGCTTCACGACCGGCAAGAAAAAGGGCCAGTGCAACTGGAGCAATAACGCGATGCCGGTAGCCCAGATGGGGACCGTGTACGGGACAGGCAGCGTGACGTTCAGCTAGGGGCAGCTGAATACGCGGGGTCCGCTGAGCAACGGGCGGCCAGCGGACCCCTCCGCACCCGGCGCTTGATTGGGGACGGGAAATTCGAAAAAATGGGGTTCGACCGAACGGTGTCACGAGGTCATGAAGGAAATGCTCGACGAACCTACGCACGACGCGCCCTCGGGTATCTCGCCCGGCTTCAGGATCGCCGTTGAGCGCAACGCGAAGTGCGCACGTGTCCGCATCTTCGGAGAGCTAGATCTGTCGACCGCACCGGAGTTGCATCGCGTGCTCGAGGTGCTGATTGGGGACCACGACAGCGTGTTGCTCGACTTGGACCGTCTGGAGTTCATGGACAGCACCGGTCTCGCTGCGATCGTTCACGCCGATCTCTTAGCCAATCGCAACGGGCAACGCTTGACGATCCGCTGTAACTTGCCCCAAGCCCAGCGGCTCTTCGAGCTGACCGGCCTGCGCAGCCAACTGACCTTTGACGAGTGACCGGGCAATCCTGAAGCTCGGTGGGGATTAGGACCGACAGTCAACGTGCCAGTGGTTCCGGGTTAGCAAGGCGGTGCTGATCAGTTATGACGGGGCTGGCGGACCGGATTCGTTATCTTCGGCGATGGCGTCGAGTAACGCTTGCCTGAAGCGTCGTGGGTGAATGCCGAAGAGCGCCATCCCTGACGGGTCTGTGACCGTTGTGTCGGTTGACAGCCCTTCGATCAACGGTCTCGCGACACCTGCGTCAACCGGTGTGATCAAGCCGATCCACTGCGATGAGAGCCACGGTGTGAGCAGTGGAACTGGAACGCGCGGGCGTCGTCGCAATCCCAGCGCGTCGGCCATCTGGTCGAGCATCCGCCCGTACGTGAGCACCTCTGCTGAGCCGATTTGGATTTCACGAGACCGCGTCTCAGGTATGCGTCGGCACTCAATTAGATACCGGAGGACATCGTCGATCGCAATTGCCTGCGTAGGCGTGGTAAGCCACGATGGTGCAAGCATCACCGGTAGCCGTTCCACCAGCGACCGCAAAGTTCGGTAGCTCTCCGAGCCGGCGCCTACAACCATGCCGGCGCGGAACCAGGTCAGCGGCGGTCCCTCGTCACGCAAGATCTCACCTACGCGTAGACGGGACCGCAGATGTTGTGATCCGGGCAGATCTCCAAGACCGCCGAGGTACACGACCTGCGCGATGCCGCTGGCAGTTGCGAACCGCGCGAAGTTCGACGCGGCGATGGCATCACGTTGCTCATAGTCCGGGCCACCTCCGCGACCCATTGAGTGAACGAGGTAGTAAGCCGTCGCATAGCCTTCGCTGATCGCGGTCAGAGAGTTCGGATCGAGCATGTCAGCCCGATGAACGGTGACGGCCGGATCGAAGCTAACCCGGCTCGGATCGCGAACGACGCACCCCACCGGCTCGCCGAGCGCCTGCAGCTCGCGCACCAGTCGGCTGCCTACGTAACCGGAAGCACCGGTAACGAGCGCGCGAACCATTCAGAAACGCAAGCATACGCTGGCCAATCGGCGCGCATGGGCGATCCAGGTGATCACGCGCGATCAGCGCAATCCCCCTTGAGAGCTATGTTTGGTGAGGCGGTGCGGAATCGGCGGCAAATCATGCAAGCGGCGGCTGCAAGCGCGATCCTGAGCGGGGCGCCGTCGACGCTTGACGCATTTCGTCGGCACCGGGACCTGAGGTCAGTGCTGGCGTATGTGCGAGACGCGACTTGCGCAGTGGGAACATTGGTCCCGCCGGGTCGACCCGGCTTGGTCCGCGGATCGCTAGTTCACCTGGGCATCTCGATGGTGTGTGGCGAGGGGCTGGCGAGGGCGTTGCCTGAGACTCACTCGGTGGGCTGGGGCGCTGCCGCTGGGTTGGCGATCGGCGTGGTCAACGTCGGGGTGATCGGACGCCGGTTCCCTGCGATCAGGGCACTCCCACTCATGCCTCAGCTCGCGGACAACGTCGCGTTCGGGGTCGTGTTCGCGGTCCTCGTCGATCGATAGCCGACTACAGACCCCGACCCCACACAGGCCGCCGGTTCAAGAACCAAGCACGGGCGTTCCACAAGTGGCTGTTTCACAGGTTTGTTGGTTGGGACCGGCGGGCTAGCTGAGGTGATTCCGGGGTCGAGCCTCAGCGCCGGCTCCCGGGAGCGCCCGGTCGCACGGCTGCGAAGGGCAGGCACCCCCGCGGCCACGGCTGCAAAAGCCGCACCAAGGACGGTAATGGGGGTGCCGGACGTGACCGGGGCCGTGCGACCGGGCGCTACCAAATGGAAGGCATTCTGGAGCGAAGCCGACCGACTGGACGTGGCGAAGCTGGATGTGGCGGAGCGGACCGACTGCTGCCCGCTGGGCGGAGATAAAAGCGCGGCTCGGGGGCGACGACCGTGCCTGCTCTCGCGCGTAGCCTGCGCACGGAATAAGCCTTGTCGGTCGCCTTCGAGAGCCGCTCCGCTTTGGCTTTCGCGAAGCTTGCTCCCTCCCGAACCGCAAGCAGCACCTTACAGCCAGACCAGGGGGGTATTGCAAGTCGATCTTCCGGCCGTTTCCGCAATTTGAAGGAAAAACAACGCAGGCGCGGGCGACATCGCGATCCGAACACGGCGCGGGGTATTGTGCTTGGAGCGTGCAGGACGCATCCGGTCCGCGGACAGGGCTTCAAGCCCACCTGAAGCAGCAAGAATGGCAGGCTGGGACGGACGTGTATCTCCGGCTCCGGCGTGCGGACCCGTCGGTTACCCGTGAGAGAGGTGACATGTCCAAATCACTACCGCCCCGCCCGGATTTGCGGTGGCTTCGCGATCAGGCCAAGGCTCGCCGGCGCAGCGGCGAGTTCGCGTCACTGGCGCTGGCGCATCTGGCGATCGCGCGCGAGTACGGATTCGTGTCGTGGCCGCGATTGAAGGCGCACGTCGATGCGTTGACACTAGATGCGGCGCAGCGCGCCGTGATCCTGGTCGCAAGTGCGTGCTCAGACAACCCGGGTCGGGCGGCAATCGTCCTGGAACTCGACCCCTCCATAGCTCGCCACGACCTTGCGTGTGCGTGCGTGGCGGGCGAGGCCGATGAAGTCGTCCGCCGGCTCGAGGCGCATCCGGCTGCGGCTCATGAGCCAACCGGCGCCAATGGCTGGCAGCCGCTGCTGTACGCAACCTTCTCACGGCTGTCGCGGGCCGACCCGGTCCGAGCTGTGGAAATCCGCTCCGTGGTTGCAGCGTTGTTGCGTGGAGGAGCGGATCCGAACGCGTTCTTTATGGCAGGCGACTGGCTGCAGACCCCGATCTACGGCGCGGCGGGGATCGCCGGTGACGCCGAGCTGACGCGACTGCTGCTGGCCGCCGGCGCTGATCCCAACGACGGCGGCCTGATCCGCACGGTCGGCGAGGCGCTCTACCACGCTTGTGAACACAGCGACCCGACCTGCGCTCGGCTGTTGATCGAAGCCGGGACGGACCCGGCGGTCGTGAGCTACTGCCTTGGGCGCGCTTTGAATTTCGACAACCAACCGATGGTCGAGATGTTCTGCTCGCACGGCGTGGAGGTGCGGGCTTCTCATCTCCACCAGGCGCTCTGGCGCAGGCGTTCCCTCGAAACGGTCGTGGCGCTGCTCGACGCCGGGGCTCCGCTCGATGAGCCCGACGACCACGGCCTTACACCGCTGCAGATCGCGCAGCTGTGGGGCGACGAGACCGCCACCGCACTGCTGCGCGACCGTGGCGCGAGCGGCCGGAATCCTCCGGGAAGCAGCGCAGCCATGCCCCAGTTGCTCGACGAGATGGTGATCCTTGCCGTCCAACGTGGCGACCGCGCGGCGGTCCAGGGCCTGCTCGAATCAGGCGCTCGTGTTGACGGTGACCCGGGTAGCGTGGATGACCCGTTGGGACAGGCCTGCTGGCGTGGACATGTCGATATCGCCCGAGACCTGCTCGCCAGTGGCGCTACCACCGAGACCCGTGACGGGGGATGTGCGATGGGTGCCGCCCTCCACGGCTCGCGCCACTGTCAGGACCCGGAGGGCGGACCGAGCATGGCGACCGTCGCCGAGATCGATCCCGAGCCGTACGCCGAGATTGCGCGCATGCTGCTTCACGCGGGAGCCCGGGTGCCCGGGCGGGTCGGCGGTGAGCATGGCCCGCGGGCTGTTGTGCTGCTCGGCGAACTCGGGATCGGCCCGGAGGAGCTCGCCATCTTCCTCTGAGGTCCGGCACAGGGCAAGCAGCGACATTCACTGTCAAGACTGCGCGCGCATCGAGTTGGTTCGCGGTGTCAGACAAGTCCGTGCTGCATCGCGAATAGAGTCGCGATGGACCGGTTCGACGCGCCGATCTTGGCGTAGATGTGCTGAATGTGGTGGTCGGTGGTCTTCGGCGATATGCCGAGCGTCCGCGCAACCTGAATGGTTGTGTGCCCGATGGCGATCAACTGCAGGACCTCGACCTCTCGCGGCGTCAGGGCTCCCGGTGAACTGGGTCGCTTCTGCGGGCCGTGTCCGACGGCGGTCAATACGGCGTCGACGGAGTTGCCTTCAAGTCGGCCTGCTCGTGCTTGCTGTCGTAGTTCCTTCGCAGCGTCATCGGCCGAGAGCGCTTCGCGGTGCGGTCTCTCGCTGGTGAGGGCGTCGTAGACGTCTGCCGCGGCGAGCAGGCGTGCCGGCTGGGGAATGGCGGTGCCGGTAAGGCCGCGTGCGTAGCCGGTGCCATCGAGCCGCTCGCCTGTGCTCGACGCGAGCTCCGCAAGGCCGGCGAGATTGCCGCGACGCAGGATTCGGTCTGTGTAGTACGCGTGGAGCTGCATCCGCTCTCGCTCACTTGGCGTCAGCGCTCCCGGCTTATCCCAGATCGTGTTGGGAACGCCGGCACGGCCGAGCGAGTGAACGAGTGCGGCCCGATGCAACCGAACCACTGCGGGAGATGGAAGTTGGAGCTCTGTCGCTGCTGCGGCGGCCAACTCTGCGACTCGTCGCGAGTGGCCACTGAACCACGGGGACTTGAGGTCTGCGAAATCGCCGAGCGCGGCGAGTGTGGCGTCGAGCTCCGCGCCGAGCAGTCGGGGGCGGCTACCTGGCTCAGTCGCGATCACGGCATCCCAGCTGTGTTCGTCGAGGCCGTCGAGGATCTCGACGGGTCCTGTAACGAGGGCGTTCACCACCTCCGGGTCCATGACTGATCCGGCATACCTACGAGCGAACGCAACTGCCGCCTCGACGCCATGGGAGCGATGCTCGGCTTCCACGTAGTTCGCGACCACGAACACGCGAGCCGCGAGTTCGATCGCGTCACCCGAGAGCCCGCGCGGCACGCCTTTCCCGTCCCACCGGGCGAACGTGTGCTGGAGCGGATCGCGGACGCCTGTGCCGAAGCGGAGCTGGTCTGCGAGCCGTCCGGTGACAGAGCAGTGTGTCGTCAACGACTCAGCGACCGCCCGCATGCCCGTCCTCAGCAGACGTGCGCCCTCGCGAGCGCGTCGTGTCGGACCGCCGTCCGATCCCGCGCGGGTCAGGAAATAGCCGGCGATAGAGAGCTCGGACGGCCCGGCTTGAAACATGCCGGCCCGCAACGCCAGGTCGTCCCCGAAGATCTGACGTAACTCGAAGGAGTCAGCCGTGCAGCCGACCATCCCGAGCAGGCTGACCCAATAGACGTCATCGCGGGTCTGAGTGTCGAGCTGGAGCCTGGTCGCCAGCCGCACGGCGATGATGCAGGCCCGCATCCCGTGCTCCATCGGCTGACCCAGCCCTAGGTCCGCTCCCAAAGAGAACGCCATGACGAGTTCCACTAGCCGGGGCCGAAGCTCTACGGGCGGTCCGCTCCTCTTTGACCAATCGCCGGCTCCGGTTTCCACGGCCGAAGCCTAACCGCAGATAGGGAATGTTCCCGATGGCGGTTCGAATGTCGCTGCATACCGTGGGCTCATCGACGCACGCTCTCACAACGACTGACTACCGAGGAACTCATGGCAAACAAGATGCTGGTTAACCTGGCGACGGGGCTGGAGGATCCTGAACGCGTCACGATCGCGTTCCTCGTAGGGACCGCTGCCGTCGCCAAGGGCATGACGACGGCGATGTTCCTTACCAAGGATGCGGTGCGTCTCGCGTTGCCGGGCCACACCGACGGCGTGGCATGCAGCGGTTGCCCGCCGTTGGAGCGGCTCTTCCAGCAGTACGCGGAGGGCGGGGGCGAGCTGATCACGTGCCCGATCTGCTTCACCGCCCGGCACCTCGATGAGGCTGCACTCGTCGAGAACGCGCGACTCGGGGGCGCCACACCGCTTCTCGATTGGATCGCCGACGACCAGACGACCGTATTCAGCTACTGAACCCGGCGGTGCTGCACTCTGCGTCGAACCTACCAAGACCAAACTCGAGCCTATCCAGACCACCGATCACCCGCGAAAACCGGAGGAATTCCATGATCTGCACGTTGACCGCGCGCCGCCTCAACACCGGCGCCTATGACCAGTTCCGCACCGCCTGGGACGCAACCTACACAACCAGCGATGAGATTCGCCGTTGGGCCTCGATCTACCACGCCCGCGACCTCACCGATCCAGACATCGTTGTCTCGCTCGGTCTGTTCGACGGAACCGCCGACGAACTACGTGCGGTCCAAGCGGGCATCTCGAGCGACAGCGTCGATCTGATCGCGCCGCATGTCGCCGCCGTCCTGCTCGACGGCTCATACGAGGTATTCGCGGAGCTCGCGCCAAGCAGCGACGCGCCGTGAGCCCGGGCCTGAGGGACGACAGGGTGTCGTCGCTGCACTTGTCATTGCCACTCGTCGTGAGTGTCGTCGAATAGCGCGATGACACGTACGCTGACCGCTGATTACCTGGTGGTTGGGGCCGGGGCGTCAGGCATGGCTTTCGCCGACGCCCTGGTCGGTCATTCAGACGCGCGGGTCGCGCTCGTGGATCGTCGAGAAGCGCCCGGGGGCCACTGGCTTGATGCGTACCCATTCGTGAGGCTGCACCAGGCCTCTGCGTTCTACGGTGTCGCCTCGACGCCGCTCGGCCGCGGATCTATCCAGCGCGAGGGACCTGAAGCTGGCCTGCATGAACGCGCTAGCGCTGCGGAAATCTGCGCGTACTACCAGCGGGTGCTAAACGAGCAGCTGGTGCCTTCGGGGCGGGCTGAGTTCCACGCGTGCTGCGAGTACCTGGGCGGCGGCTCATTCGTCTCGCGCCTGTCCGGAGAGCGCTACCAGGCGCGGCCGGATTGCCGGATCGTCGATGCCCGTTACCTCGCGCCGGACATCCCGGCGCGCTCCGACCCGCCGTTCGGCGTGGCCGAGGGAGTTCGTGTGCTCCCGGTCAACGACCTACCGAGGCTCGAAACGTCACCTTCGGACTTCGTCATCGTCGGATCTGGGAAGACTGCGACTGATGCCGTTGTGTGGCTGCGCCAACGCGGCGTCGACCCTGATTCGATCTGCTGGGTTCGTCCCCGCGAGCCTTGGATGCTCAATCGTGCAGTTGTCCAGCCCAACCCCGCGGTGTTCATCGGGATGGTCGCGGACGTGATGGAGGCGGCGTACGCCGCCTCCTCGTCAGATGATCTCTTCCTCCGAATGGAGAGTGCAGGGGTGATGCTCCGCATCGACACATCGGCGATCCCGAGCATGGCGAAGACCCCGACGCTCGCCCAATGGGAACTGGACTTGCTCCGCGGCATCGAGCGGGTGGTACGACTCGGACATGTCCGCAGAATCTCGCCAGAACGGATCGAACTGGACGACGGTGACGCCGCGATTCGCAGAGACGCTGTGGTGGTCCACTGCGCGGCGCCCGGGTTCCAGTACCCACCACTGATCCCGATCTGGGGTGACGATGCGATCACAATCCAACTCGTCCGCGCGGGGTTCCCCTGCCTCGCGGCCGCATTGATCGGGTACGTCGAGGCGACACGTGATGACGACGCCGAGAAAAATCGCATCTGTCCCGCGTCGCCGTATTCCAACAGCCCGGCTGACTGGGCGGGGATGCAGGCTCTGGGTGGTCGTGCGTCCATCGCTTTCAACGCCGAGCCTGACATCAAGGCGTGGGCCGACCTAGTGGCGTTGAACCCAGCGCGTGTCCCGCCCGGACAGGCCCTTGACGACGATCTGGGAATCGCGTTGGGGCGTTTCCGCGCAGCCGTCAGTCCCGGGATCGCGGCGATGGCCCAGCTGGCCTGTCTCAAATAACGAGCGAGCTAGCCAGTGCCGGTCAGCCCACGGCCAGCCGCATGACACGCTCGAGCTCCAGGATCGGGTCCGAGTCGTAGACGGAAAGGTCGCCGTCAGCAAGGATCCCGCGGGCGACTGAGAGCCACGCCGCTCCGATCGTGTCCGCCTCGATCAGCAACGCCAATCCGCCAGGATCAGCCGGTCGAGCTGGTGACCGTGGCGTCGGCGGTGGCTGTCCGATCGGGCACCGTGATCGTCTCAGTGACAGTCCTGGGCTCGATCACCGTGGTGGTGTGAGGCTCGACGGTGGAGCTGTGTATGGCGCTGCTTGTGACGCTTTGCGTGACGGT
Organism: uncultured Conexibacteraceae bacterium; assembly: GCA_963844665.1. Classification (GTDB taxonomy): domain Bacteria; phylum Actinomycetota; class Thermoleophilia; order Solirubrobacterales; family Solirubrobacteraceae; genus Palsa-465. Next base: position 217,959 of record CAWJPB010000001.1, on the reverse strand, counting down.
GCTGGTGCCACTGTTGCCGACTCCGACGATCAGCAGGACGATGGCGACGGCGAGGAGCAGCCCGAGGATCGCGGCGATCCAGACCGGCGCCTTGCTCGATTTATGCGGCCGCAGATCCTCACCGCACTGCGGACAGAACGCGGTGGCCTGCGGAACGACGGTCCCGCAGCTGGGGCAGACGCGCGTTGCCTCAGCCGGGTAACGACGCGTGGGATCGGTATCGAATGGCTCGTTGCTCATCGGATCAGGTCCTTCCGTTCACTGCTCCCGTGGCGTTGCGGATGATCCGCAGCCTACTGTCAAGTGCAGGCGTGCAGTCCGCCGGTGGCGGCTCTTGGAGCGTCAGCCGTCGAGAAGTAGCCGCAGGCCCGTGAGCAGCATCAGGACCGCCACCAGCAGGTCCAGGATTTGGCCGGCTCGCGGGTGCCTTAGCACTGGAGCAAGTTGTCGCGCCGCGTACCCGAGCCCAACGAACCAGATGCCGCTCGCGACCATCGCACCGCTGGCGAACCACCACCGCTGGCCGGGATGGGTGTTCGCGACCGAGCCAAGCAGGACGACCGTGTCGAGGTAGACCCATGGGTTCAGCCACGTGAAGGCCAGACATGTGCTGACGGCGGCCAGACGTCCGGCCCGGCCGGTGGGCGTGCTCGGGGCCGACGTGACGCCGGCCTTGCTGAGTCCGTGCTCAGCTCGCCAGGCTCGCCGTGATGCCAAACCGGCGTAGGTGAGGATGAACGCCGCCCCTACGAGCCGCGCGGCTGTGAGCAACCAGCGGTGGCCCTCGACGAGCGCGCCGCCGCCTGCTGTGCCGGCCGCGATCAGGATGATATCTGCTGACAGGCAGACCGCCACCGCAGCGATGACATCACCGCCCACGGCGCCCTGCTGCAGGACATAGGCGTTCTGGGGGCCGATGCTGACTATCAGCGAGAGTCCCAAGATCAGACCGGCGATTGACGCGACGAGCACATAGCCAAGGTAGGTGCCATTAGAGCCCAAGCCAAGCGAATTATTCTGTTCAAGCATTAGCATTGCTAATCATGGATCCGGATCAGCTGGAGGCTCTCGCAGCGGCTGTCAGCGAGGGGACCTTTGAGGCGGCTGCACGCAGGCTGCATGTGACCCCGTCAGCGATCAGCCAGCGGGTCAAGGCGCTCGAGGCATCGGTCGGGCGCGCTTTGCTGGTCCGGGCAAAGCCGGTTCGGCCGACCGCATCCGGCACCGTCATCCTGCGAGCGGCTCGTCAGATTCAGGCGATCAGCGCCGACGTCGCGGCCGAGCTCGGCGACGTCCCGGACTGCGGCGAGGCGACGAGCCAGGGGACGGGCAACATTGGCGGGCCGGTGGTGATTCCGGTCGCTGTTAATGCCGACAGCCTTGACACCTGGCTGATGCCGGCCTTGTCGACGGTCGGCGCGCCGATCGTGTTCGACATCGTCCGTGACGATCAGGGCAGAACCGCGGAGTTCCTGCGTCAGGGCGAGGTGATGGCCGCGGTAACTGCGTCAGCTGAGCCGGCGCCGGGATGCACCGTCACGCGCCTGGGCGACATGTGGTACCGGCCAAAGGCGAGCTCGGGGTTCTGCTCGCGATGGTTTGCCGAGGGTGTCACGCCAGCTGCCCTGGCAGCCGCACCGGTGGTCGTGTTCGACCGCAACGATCACCTTCAGGACAACTATCTGCGGAGACGCCTGCGGCGTCAGCCGGATCCGCCGCGCCAGTACGTACCAGGGTCGCATGCCTACTACGAGGCCGTCCGGCTCGGGATCGGTTGGGGAATGGTGCCCGATCTGCAGGACCAGCCCGGCAGCGGCGAGCTCGTGGACCTCGACCCACCGGGTGCGATCGCGGTCACGCTCTACTGGCAGCAGTGGCGGCTCGGCACCCGTGCGCTCGAGCTTGTCGCTGACGCCGTACGCGCCGGCGCCGAACGCGCGCTCGACTGACTGCGGCTCGGCGAGGCGCGAGCGGCGCCGCGCCACTATGCTGCCGTCCTCGATGTTCGGATTGTTCAGGGGTGGACGGGCTCGTCTCACAGTCACCAATCGCTTCAGCGCCCGCGGAGCGCTGTTGGTCGTTGTCGCTGCGGCTATGACCGCCACGATCGCCGTCGCCGCCGCGCCTGCCGATGCCGGCACCAGCCCCGTGGCGATCAGCGTCAGCCATGCCGAGCTTGGCCCACCGGTAAGCGCGGGCTTCGTCGGGATCGCGACCGAGCTTTGGGATGTCGAGAAGGAGGTCGGCACCAACCCGGCCGAGCCGGACGTCCCGTTCGAGCAGCTAGTGCGGAACCTGGCGCCGCACGGGGGCCTGACGCTGCGAATTGGAGGCGACAGCACCGATTGGTCATGGTGGCCGGTGACGGGTATGAAACAGCCGCCCTGGGTGCGTTGGACGATGACGCCGGCATGGGCTGCGGTGACGAAGCGACTCGTCGACGATCTGCATGCGCACGTGATCATCGGGGTCAACATGGAGGCTGATAACCCGCAGGTCGCGACGACCGAGGTCGACCAGATCCAGTCTCGGGTTGGCGGCTCGGTGCCGATTACCTACGAGCTCGGCAACGAACCCGAGCTCTACTCGCATTTCACGTTCTACAACCAGCACGGCAAGGCCGTTCTCGGTCGGCCGAAGGGCTATTCGTATTCAGACATCACCTCCCAGTGGAACCAGCTTGCCCACACGCTGGCCCACATCAAGCTTGCAGGCCCGGGTTACTCCGGGCTGAGTGCGCTGCCGTACGCCGGCCAATTCCTGGGTGCGACACGCCGGCTCTCGCTGCTGACAGTTCATACCTATCCGCTGAAATCAAGCCGCTGCGGCGCCGGCAACCTGCAGGAGAACGACCTCTTCCAGCCTCAGTCGCTTCAAACGCTGGCCAGCGAGCTGGGCTCGTGGACGAGCACCGCGCACCACTACGGCGTTCCGGTTCGCGTGGACGAGATGAACTCGGTCACCTGCGGCGGTTCGCCAAGCTTCAGCAAGACCTTTGGCCCAGGCCTCTGGGCACTCAACATCCTTCCGCTGTACGCCGAAGCCGGCGCCGCGGGCGTCAACTTCCAGACGCGGCCCTACACGGCTCAGAACCTGATCCAGCCACACGAGACGGCGACGGGCTGGCAGATGCAGGTACAGCCGGAGTACTACGGGATGCTCGCGTTCGCGCAGTTGACTCCGCCCGGCTCGCGCCTGTTGCGAGTCTCGACGACTCCTGACGGTCTCTACACCTGGGCGGTACGGACCCCGCAGGGACAGACGCACGTGATCGTGACCAACGTGACCGCCCATGCAGCTGCCGTCGCCGTCAGCACGGCGGACGCAGGCGGCCCCGCAACGGTGGAGGCGCTGCGAGCGAACTCGGACGCGCTCGCAGCTTCGGGCGGAATCACGCTCGGCGGGCAGACGCTCTCCTCGACGACGGGCAAGCTGACCGGCCGGCGCGTCACGAGAACTGTGCATTCATCGCACGGCGAATACCACCTGACGGTCCCTGCGGCGAGCGCCGCGATCATCACTCTGGGTTGAGACAAGCGCCAGGGCCGGGGCTCTGGCGGCTGCCTTGAGTCGACTGACGGGAACCTTGCAGGCCCGCAACCTTGGGCTGCGCATGCTGTTGGTATTGAGGTCCCGACCGTCACCTCCCGCTGCCAAAAGTGTCCGCTCCAATAACAAGATCGATATATGCACATATGTGCATATATCGACGACGGGGCGGGTTGGTGGTCCTGGCAGCATTGATCGCGCTGCTGCTCGTGCCCGCCGGCGCGCTCGCCGCGAGCACGAGAGTGGTCCGCTACAGGGGCGTCGAGGTGAGCGTGCCGACCAGCTGGCCGGTGTTTCATCTCGGAGCGCAATCGACTGTTTGTGTGCGCTTCAACCGTCACGCCGTCTATCTGGGCACGCCCGGGATCTCCGAGAACTGCCCGATGCATGCGGTTGGACGCACGGAGGCGGTCCTGATCGCCCCGCAGGTCACCGGCAGGGCGGCATGGGGGCTGGCTTCTTCGGCTGTGCTCGGTGCAGCCCCTACGGGCGGCTCGATGGCGCGCCTGGTCGAGCACCATGTCGTGATCACGGTCACCTGGCGTCGCGACCCCGCCGCGATCAGGCGCGCGCTCGGTGTGCGTTCGCTGCGGCAGGCGATGCTGGCCAGCAACGGCCACCGACCGGCCGCGGTTCGCCCCAGTCACATCGATCCGCGCGCCCTGGGCCGAACGGTTTCGTCGGCAATTCCGGCGCTGCCCGGGCAGGTATACACCGGCCTCGGGTTCGACACCTGTACAACGCAGCCCGAGAGCACGATGTCGGCTTGGGGCGGAGCCTCGCTTTACGGGGCCGTCGGCGTCTACATAGGCGGCGACAACGCCGCCTGCCCGTGGGGCAATCTGAGTGCGTCGTGGGTACAGATCGAGTCGGCCGCCGGTTGGCACCTGATGCCGATCTACGTTGGATTTCAGGCTCCCAAGGTCGACGGCAAGGCAACCAGCTCGTGCGGTGGCTGCGCCGCGATGTCGGCCACGGTGTCGACCGCGGCGGCTCAGGGCACCGCGGCCGCGTTTGATGCCGTCGCTCAGGCGCAGGCGCTGGGGATGGGAGTGGGGAACCCGATCTACGCCGACATGGAGAGCTACACGCGCGGTACGACAGCGAGCGCTGCGGTGCTCGCATTCCTGCAGGCCTGGACCGAGCAGTTGCACGCGAGCGGGTACCTGTCGGGTGTCTACAGCAGCGGAGCGTCCGGGATCACAGATCTGGTCGCCGCGCAGGGAACCGGCTATGGCGAGCCTGATGATCTCTGGATTGCCGACTGGAGCAGCAGCAGCAGTTACATCCCCACCAGCGCGAGCGATCCGTACGTTCCGGCGTCGGACTGGGTCGACAACCAAAGGCTGATCCAGTACTACGGAGCGCACTACGTCACCTACGGCGCCGCCAAGGTCGACGTCGACAGCGACTACCTCGACGCGGCGACCGGCGCCTACGGCAGCGGGACAGCGACGACGAGCACCGGTCCGTCGCTCAAGCTTGAGCCTCAAGCTGACGGTTCGGTGAATGTCACGCCCAGGTGGGCCGGGGGTTCAGGGGTAGCTCGATACGAGATCCTCGCAGGGGCTTCGGCCACGAAAGTGACGCTCATCCAGACGGTCACACCGAGTGGTAGGTTCCCGCTCCACATCCGAGAGGTGTACGCCTATTTTGAGGTGCAAGCCCTCAACTCGAGCGGACAGCTGCTCGGTAGCTCGCAGCCGGTGGCGACGCCGGCGAGCGTTGCGATCTTCGGCAACAGCGCCTTTGTCCCGGAGCGCGGCTCGCTTGCCGTGCCGGTCAGCTGTCCCAACGCCCCGTCCTGCCGGGTGCGGGCGTCGATCTACGACGGCAAGCAGCGGCTCACGCACTCGGCGATTCAGAGTGTCTCAAAGCGCGGCACGCTGGTGACGCTTCCGCTGACCGCACGGCTCAGCCGGATGGTCACCGCCGCGCCCGGGAGGCGCCTGCCGGTGTCCGTCACCGTCACCGGCAGCGCCGGTCAGAGGGCGAGCAGGACGCTGAACCTGATTCCGTACCGGACCTCCGGCCCGGCGCCGGCACGCAGGGTCGTGTCGAGCTCGACGATTCATATCCTCGGGCGGACGAGCTTCGTCTCAGACGGCTGGGTGGGGGGTGTGCTCGTGGTCTGTTCGGCGAGCACACCCTGCACCGCCGGGATGCGAGTCACAACCCCGGGCGGTGCAGTGATCGCCACCGCGCGCACACAGACACTGGGAGCCGGTGAACTCGGCTACCTGACCTTCACAATGACCAACCGCGGGCACGCGTTGCTGCAGAAGAGCAGGGGAAATCAGCTCGGCGCTCGTGTCGTTGTGAACGCCTCTGCCCCGAGCAGCGCTGGTATCGCGCCGGGCGCGGGAGACCTGCCCGCTGCCGCTGCGCTGGTCTCACTCGACAGCTTCCGTTGACCCGGTTCGGATGAGTCGGATGCGCGGCTCGTCGACTGCAGCGCGCTGGCTGAACCGGCCAGACTCCCCCGGGGCCAAGCGCGGCCCCGGGGGAAGTGAGGTGCTACGAGTTGCTCAGTGCTCGGGTTCGCTGTCGGGTACGGCGAGGACCTGTGTCTCCGTGAAGCCGAGGATGCCTTCGCGGCCGAGTTCACGGCCGATGCCGCTTTGGTTGAAGCCGCCGAACATGGCGCGCTCGTCGACGGCGGTCGCGTTGTGGTTGTTGAAGAAGACGTGGCCGGCGCGCAGCTGGCGCCCGATCTTGATCGCGTGGTCGTCATCGCCTGACCACACCGACGCGCAGAGACCGGCCCAGGTGTCGTTGGCGAGCCTCACGGCCTCTTCCTCGCTGTCATAGGGGATGATCGGCAGCGCTGGGCCGAACTGCTCCTCGGTCACGATCCGCTGATCCGCGGAAGGGTCAAGGACGAGCGCGGGCTTCATGTAGTGGCCGTCGCTGGGGGCGGCATCGAGGTAGCTGCCACCGTCGATCACCTCGCTGCCGTTGGCCTGCGCGTCGGCGAGCAGTTCCTGCACGTAGTCACGCTGGCGCTCCATGTTCAACGGGCCCATCGTGACATTCGGGTTCAACCCGGCGCCGATCGTCTGGCCCTCGATGAACGCTCGCAGTCCATCCACTGCCTCCCGATACAGGGCACGTGGCACATACAGGCGCTTGATCGCCATGCACACCTGGCCCGTGGTCATGAACGTCGCCAGGCCGATTTTGGTGATCGTGGCCTCGTCAAGCACTGCGTCACCGAGTACAACAGCGGGGTCGTTTCCACCGAGTTCGAGCGTGACGTTGGTGACGTTCTTGGAGGCCATCTCCATGATCCGCTTGCCACCGGCCGTCGAACCGGTGAACGCGACGTGCTTGATCCGCGGATCGCCAATCACGACCGGGCCCAGCACGGCGTCCTGGCCGGTCACGACATTTAAGACCCTGGCGGCAGCAGCATTGCGAGATGGCGTAGCGTCATCACCGACGACAGCGGTGTGGTCGGCGGCGGCTTGGCAATCACCGTGTTACCTGCCATCAACGCCTGCGGCAGGCTCGCAGCGAGGATCGCCAGCGGCCAGTTGAACGGGTAGATGATCGTGACCACACCCTGCGGCAGATGCTGGATCGTCGTGTTGTACGGCGGTCCCGGGATCGTCTCTACCTCGTCGAGCTCACGCGCGTACTTGGCGGCCTCGTGGAAACGACCGACGAACACGTGCAGATCGATCTCCGCCTCAAAGCGAATCTTGCCGTTCTCACGCGAGAGCACCTCGGCACGCTCGGCAAAGTCCTCAGGGAGCGTCTCGAGCGCCTTCAAGCAGATGTCAATCCGCTCCGCGGCAGACAGCGCCGCCCACGCCGGCCAGGCGCGCTGGGCAGCCTCCACGGCGTCGAGCGCATCCTCGGTCGTGGCTGCGGCCGCATGCCCGATCACAGACCCGTCGTGCGGATCCAGAACGGCGAATGTGTCGGTCGTAGAGCGTTCCTGACCGTTGATCACAAGCGGCGTGCTTAGTGCCTCGCTGATGGCCATGGTGGCCTCACCCCTTCTCGTTCGGGACGGTGCACTGGTGGTCGCCGTCCGACATGGCTGGACTCAGAGGACTCTAGGACCTGCGGGATCCGAGGGGTCGGCGACCGGAGCGCTCAGGCGTGCGGGGTCGTCCGTGCGGGGCGTGCGCCCGCTGAACGGCGCGTGGCGGTCGCGGCCACCGTGCTTGGCCTCATACATCGCCAAGTCGGCTCCGACCATCGCGCCGTCCTCGGAGAGCCGCTCGACATCGTCGAAGCAGAAGATGCCAACGCTCGCGGTGACCTTGGGCCCGCTCTCCTGCGGGACCTCCCGCACGGATTCGACCAGCGCGCCGGCCACGACGCTCGCCTGTTCGCGGGAGGCCTCTGGCAGCAGCACAGCGAACTCGTCGCCGCCGATCCGCCCGATTATGTCCCCGGCGCGTAGGCGCCGACTCAGGCCGGTGCTGACAGCGCGCAGAAGCTCGTCGCCGCCGCCATGGCCGTGGGCGTCGTTGTAGCCCTTGAAGTTGTCGAGGTCGAGCATCAGCAGGGCGCCTTTGGTTCCGTAGCGCGCGAGTCGGCTGATGTGGCGCCTGAGTTCGCGTCCGAACCCGCGACGGTTGAGCAGGCCTGTGAGCGCGTCGTGGTCGGCCAGGTGTTGAAGTCGTTGTTCGCGGAGGTGATAGTCCGTGAGGTCGTTGGCCTGAGCCACGAAGTACAGGGGAATGCCGTTCGGGTCGCGGATCAACCGCATGGCCACCAACACCCAGATGATCGTTCCGTCAGCGCGCAGCAGGCGCTTTTCGCGAGTGCACCCGTCGCGCTCTCCGGTCAGCATCGACTCCATGTCCCGGAGGTCCCCGGTCCGCTCATCGGGGTGAGAGAACTCGCTCGCCGGCTGGCCGACGAGCTCGTGGTGAGACCGGCCGAGCATCTCGCAGAGCGCGTCGTTGACGTCCGTGTACCGCTGCTCCAGATCGCATATCCAGGCCGGGAGCGGAGCGTGCGTGAACGCACTTCGGAAGCGGTCCGGTGACCCCTCTGACTCTGCAGGCAACCTCGGCTGCATCGCAACGCACATTTCTCTCGAGCTCGCGTCAACCGAAGCTGACGCGCCAACCCCGCCGACCGCGATGGTAGTGAAACGCTTGGGCGAAGGAGCGACCGCGGTGCTTGGGCGAAGGAGCTACTGCGATCCCAGAGGCAGGGGCGACGCCGACTTGAGCTCCTCCAGCCGCAGCAGTGTCGTCACGCGGATGGCTCCGGCGCGCGTGGACAGACGCGTGATCACGCGCTGGAGCTCAGCAACCTCCCGTGCGACGACGACCAGGATCGCGTCGATCTCGCCGGTGACGGAATCGGCCAGGATCACCTCCGGCATCGCTCTCACTGCGTTGATGAATTTGCGGTGGCCCGCATCGTCGTGGCGCTGAATCGTGACCAGCACGTAGACGTAGAGCGGGAAGCCCGCAGTCGTCGCGTCGAGCTCGGCGACGACGGCCCTGATAACGCCGGAGGATTTGAGGCGACGAATCCGATGCAGCGTCGCCGCCGGAGAGAGTCCCACCATCCGTGCCAGCTCGACGTTCGAGCGATCGGCGTCGGTTTGGAGCTGTTTGAGCAGCTCCAAATCAATTAAATCAAGCGATACGGTCATATCGCACAATATTACATCGTGAAATCGCCGAGATGACAAACCTCCAGCCGTAAAACGTCGCTAATGCGTCAGTATCGATTGTGTGAGGCATCGCACCGCCATATTCGCTCTGTTTGCTGCCGGAAGCCTCTGGGGAGGGTCGGTCGCACTGTCGAAACTGTCGCTGGCCTGGCTCGACCCGAGCTGGCTGTCAGCGATGCGTTTTCTGGTGGCCGCCCCAATACTCGCGGTCGTCGGCCGGCGAGCGCTGCGCCAGGCCTTTACCGTGCGGGTGTTGGTCCTGGGCGCGATCGGCTACGGCGCCGTGATCCTGCTTCAGAACGCCGGAATCGATCGTACGAGCGTCAGTCATGCCGCGATCATCGTCGGCGCGCTGCCGGTGGTGGTCGCGCTTGTGACAGCGGCCGTGGGCCGAGGCTCGGCGCCCCGGCTCGCCTGGCTCGGCTACGCGACGGCGCTGGTCGGAGTCACGCTCGTCGCCAGGGGCGGCGGTGGCGGCGCCACCGTCTCAGGCGATGTGATGGTGTTCGGCTCCGTGGTGCTGTCCGGTGCGTTCATGGCGATGCAGCCGCTCGTCCTCAAGGACAATGACCCCGCGGCAGTGACAGCCGTTCAGTTCTTCGCGGCGATGCTGTGCTCGCTGCCGGTGGCACTGATCGGCGGTCTTCCCCACGCTCCCACTGCGGCAGGACCGGTGCTCGCGTTCCTGGCACTGGCGATCGCCGGGACCGTGTTGCCGTTCTGGCTATTTGCCTACGGGCAGGCGCGCGTCTCGCCCGAGTTCGCGGGTGCGTTTGTGAACCTCGAGCCGCTGGTCGGGGCGATGGTGGGATGGGTGGCGTTCGCCGATCCGGTTGGCCCGTGGCAGATAGCCGGCGCCTTGACCGTCGTCGCAGGGATCGTGTTGAGCCTGACGCCACCTGACTTCAGCGTCTCGCTGGGGCGCGGGCTGAGGCGTATCGAGGCCTTTGAGCGTTCGTAACCTCCTCGACGCTGTTAGATTGCATGGCCCGCGGTGGGCGTAGCTCAGTTGGTAGAGCTCCTGGTTGTGGTCCAGGCGGTCGCCGGTTCGAATCCGGTCGCTCACCCTTAGAGAATTCCCTCGGAGAGTCTCCTGCGTACGTTGTCCGGCGGGAGGCTGGACTGGGCCTTCCCGGGCGATGGGCCGCGAAGGCCATCTCCTCCTATCGCCGAGGGGGACCGCGGAACCAGGGATATAGAGTGTGCGCATCAGCAAGTTCAGACCGTTCGCGAAGTAGCCGTGCCGTCATCGGCTAGAGCATTCCTCGCGGTTGTCTTCCCGACCGCCACCGCGGCGGAAGAGGCCCTCCCAGCGGTGCACGACCTCGACGATCGGCAGGACCTCTCTGTCCGTGATGCCGCCATCGTCATCCGCACTGAGAGCGGAAGGATCGAACTGGTGCAGACGCGGGAGATCGCGCTTGGTGAGGCGCTCGTCGCAGGCGGCACGGTCGGTCTCGTCGCCGGGTTGCTGCTGGGCCTGCCGGTCGGCGGCGCACTTATCGGCCTTGCCGGAGGCGGGCTGTTCGGGATGCGTGACACGGGAATTCCTGACGGCCGGCTACGGGAACTCGGCGCGGACCTGAAGCCAGGCGAGGCGGTGCTTTGCGTGCTGGTCGACAAGAACGCGCTCGCGCAGACACGCGAGGCGCTCCAGCACTATGGCGCGGTGGCCGAAGTCGAGATCTCCTCCGGGTCGGGCCCATAACGTCGGCGGAACAGGACGTAGGCGACTCCGCCCGCGGGGATCGGCAGCCAGAACGAGACGAGCCGGTAGGCGAGCGTGGACACCAGGGCCTGCTGTGCACCGACGCCAGCGGCCGTGAGCAATCCGGTCAGCCCCGCCTCCACAAAGCCCAGGCCTCCAGGGGTGATGGGGATCAGCGCAAGCAGGGCGGCGGCGATATAGGCGAGCAGCACGAGCGAGGGGTGTGGTCGCGCTCCGACCGCCGCAAGACAGCAGATGAGCGCGACGTAGTCGAACCCGGCTTTGCCGACCGCACCTGTGAGCGCTGCGGGCCAGCGGCGACCGAACGTCGCTTTTAGCCGGTCACGCTGCTTGATCAGGCGTTCTGGGAGATCCATCGCCGCATCGTGCTTCACCCGCTGCACGAGCCAGCGCGCGCACCGGCCGACGATCATCAGTGGAGCGTCCCATCCGAACGCCACTGCAGCCAGCACCGCGACCGTGACGAAGCCGGCAACGCCGATGTAGAGCGTCTGGATCAGGCCATGCGGAGCCGCGAGGCCACCAAGGATCGCCGGCAGCGCGAGTAGCGGCAGCGCGAACAGGGCCGCGGTGGCCGCGATCGTGGACGCCGTGAGACCGGTTGCGATATCCGCGCTCCGAACGCCGGCCTGTTTGAGCATCCGGTATGCGAAGGCTCCTGCGGTCGCTGCACCGCCGGGAACGACGCTGCCCACCGCACCACTGGCGAGCTGGGTCGTACCGACGGCGAACCAGCTGGTTGAGTGCAAGGCGACGCGTTGCATCGCCCACAGCGACAGATAACTCATCGACTCGAACAGGAGCGCAAGCCCGAACCACGCAGGCTTCAGATTCTTCAGCTGTGGCCATGAGGCCAGGACCGAGATCAGCTTTGGCGCGAGCAGGTAGAACGAGACCCCACTGACGATCAGCATCAGAACGCGCTTGGCAATGCGCCACCAGCCGTGTCGCTTCGCCGCTGTGGGTGCCACGTCTACCCCTTACTTTTCGGACGTACCGCCTGCCGCCAGTACAGCTTACGTTTGCTCGGCCAGACCTCCGTTAGAGCCCGCCCCCGCTGCCGGCGCCGCGTCCGCGGTAGCGGGGGACCTCAGTCGTTTGAGATCGCTGTTGACACGAACTGAGGCGGATACGAGAGGCGCCGCCAACACCATCCCGGGGATGCCCAGGAGGGTCCCGGCAGCGATCGTGACGCTGAAGACGACGAGCGGGTTGAGGCGTAGCGTGGCGCCGTAGACGATCGGCTGGACGACCTGCTGGAGAGGTCCGTTGGCCACAAAAACGATCGCGGCCATGATCACCGCGGATGTGGTGCCGAGGTGGGCCAGGGCGAGCGCGACGGTGAAGATCCCTACCGCCCACGCTCCGATGATCGGCACATAGCTACCAAAAAACGCCACCAACGCGATCGTCCCCAGCATCGGTACTCCAACGATCCAGGCGCCGAGCGTGACACCCCCCGTGCTGAGGGCGGCAATGATCGTCAAGCCAAGGAAATAGCCGCGTAGCGCGTGGATGATGTCGGCGAGGATGATCCGCGCTTCCGCGGGCTGCATGCCCATGTGACGCTCGATCCAGCGCCCCAGTGCCGGGGCGTCTTTGACGAGGAAGAACGTGGCAAACGCCGTGAAGCCGAGGAAGACAATCAGCGACGTAAGGCCTGAGATGCCGTGCGCCACGCCGTACAGCAGGGTCCGGGCGATATCGGGAACCGTCTTCTTGACGTCCGCGGCGGTGCTCGATGCGGACGTGATGCCAAGATCCTTTGCCCAATTCGCCACTCGGTCAACTGCGCTCGAGAGCAGGGCGTCGATATGCACTGACTGAGAGGTGATCGCCGCCAGAACGAGTCCCACCATCAGGACCGCTATCGCGACCAATGCGAGCGCCAGGATGCCGGCGCCGGCGGCGCGCGGTAAACCGCGCTGCTCGAGCTTGTCGACGAACACACCGGTCACAGCGGCGATCACGAAGCCCGCGATCAGGGGGTCAACGATGCTCGAGGTCGTTTCGAAAAGCCAGATCACACCGACCAGAACGAGGACCATCCCGACCACCAGCCAGGAGCCGAGGCCCCAACGCTGGAACCAAGCAGGAAGTGAGGAGATGGTCTTGTTCACGGTGCCGAGGCGGAAATCTGGAAGCCGGGAACGTATCGCCCCCGGCGGATGCTCGCTAGAACTCGACCCGCTCGCCGGGAGCGAGAACATGTACGTCGACACCTCGGGCGTATCGCTTGGCCAACGCTGCGAACTCGATCGCCGGGCGTTCCAGATCGCGTCGGCGGGCCCCAAACCATCTGAGTGTGTAGGTGCCCCAATGAATTGGAATTGCCACCGCCGGGGCGATCAGCGCCAATGCCAGGGCCGCGCGCGCCGGGTCGAGGTGCCCAGCTCCCACAGAGCGGCCCCACCCCCAGATTGGAATCAGCACGACGTCGATTGAGCCGCGCAGGTCGGCCATTCCCGGATCCAGGTCGGTGTCGCCGGGGAAGTAGACCGACCTGGAACCCCGGACGACGTAGCCGATTGGGTCGGCCGCCGGTCCGAACGGGCGGCGTCGACGATCGTGGGTTGCCCGCACGGCCGTCACCTTCACCGGTCCGACGTTCGTCTCGTCAGCAGGCCGCAGCTCCTGTACCCCGACCACGCCCTTGCTGTGGAGCCATGACCCGGCCTGATGTGGGGCAAGCACGACTGTCCGTTTTCCGAGGCGTCTCAAAGAGGGGAGATCTACGTGGTCTGCGTGCAGATGCGAGAGCAGAATTGCGTCGAGTGTCTTCAAGCGGTCCGCCGCGACAGGCGGCGCGACCCGGACCAGCGGGCCGATCCGGTTCCGCAGTACCGGATCGGTCAGCAATCGCACACCGTTCAGCTCCATCATCACGCTGGCGTGTCCGAGCCACGTGACCGCCACGCCAAGGTTGACCCCGGGTGGGCTAGGCGGATCGCTCATCACCCGCGGTTGGCCGAGGCCGACGCGTGTTGAGGCGAGTGATCCTGGAGCGCTCGACGCCAACTCACCAGGACGGCGTGCACGGCGGGCGCGCCGACGACCGGCTCGGCGGGCATCGGCAGCTCGACGGGATGAAGGATGAAGGGGCGGGTTTGCGGCCCACCGAGCCCGCCGTGGAAGGAAATCAGCTCTTCAAAGGCACAGCCCTGCTCGAGGCCTGGATCGTAGAAGCTGTTGACGAGGATGTCCGGAGCGTTCGTGAAGCCGTCGGCGCGGCGCAGATGGCGAGCTGCGTTCGGCTGAAAGCGTGCGAGCGGGTCCTCCCCCTCGATTCGACCCTCGTCGAGGTAATTGGTGCCGGACCTTCCGAGAACCACCGCTCCGTGTTCCGATGAATGCGCCATCAGGAGGCCGATGTGCGGATGCTGGCGCAATGCCTCGATCAGCTGCGGGTGAAGGGCCTCGATCTCCTCGATCGACAGGCGCTGCTGCTTCTCCATGAGATAGATGAGGCCGAGGTTGCCCGATGCAAGCACCACGACATCTCGGTCACCAATACTTGAGTCGCCGACAGCCCCTCCGCGTCCGGTCGCCTCGGCTACAGCATGGTTGACGGTTGCCTCGTTTTCGTCCCGACCGGAGGGCTCCATGACCCGCCCACGGGATATCGAACGCTCGACGAGCTCGCGCAGGTCGTAGCCGTTTCGCTGCTTGAACGTCGCTCCCTGGGTTTGTCCATGGTCTGAGAGAACCACGAGCTTGTACGGCCGGGGTGCATATCGGCATGCCCGCTCGATCCGCCCGAATTGCTGATCAAGCTTCCGGAGCGCCTCCAGAGTGTCGGCTCGCTCGAGCCCCGAATGATGGGCGACCTCGTCGTAGCTCGAAAACGTCGCGTACATGATGGGGCGACCGCGCATCATGTCGGTGAGGACGGCGAACACAATCAGATCCCGGACACCGACGCACATCGCTGCCCGCACGAACGGATACCGGCCGCCGCGGTGGCCGCGGGGGCGCACGTCCCGGCGTCGTTGCTGAGCCGCGGCAACCCACTCGATGATCACCTCCCAGAAGAACAGAACGAGAAGGCGGGTGACGTTGAAGCCGTTCGCCAGGAATGTGCGATAGCCACGATTGGCCCGCCGCTCGGCGCTGATCCGGCTGGCGGTCAGGATCGTTGCGTCGGCTTCACCGGAGAATAGGTTGCCGCGGCTCGCGCCCCCGTCGATCAGGAGACCGACACCCGTGGCCATGCGCGCTTCGATGAGAGCGCAGTCCGCGGGCGACGAGCACGCGATCAACTTCCCCGTTTCCTTCTCCACCCAGCGAAAGGCGGGAATGTTGTCGTTTGCCCCGAGCAGGATGCCCGCCTGACTTGCGCCCGTCTGAGAGCTGAGGTCTGTCTCCCACTCGTCCAGGCCAAACTCGCCGGACGCCAGCCAACGCGCCATGTTCGGCGTCTCGCCGTCTCGAATCGCCCGCTCGAGCACCGGCAGGGCCAAGCCGTCGATCTCGAGCAGCACCAGGCCTGGAGCGTCCGTGACCACCCGCTCACCCTGTCGCCGCGAGATCCGATTGATCACTCGCAGCGTGTAGGTGTCCTCGTCGTTGACTCCGAGTATCGCCTGCAGCACCAACACCATGGCGGAGATCACCAACGCCGTCAGCAATGCCCAGCCGAACGAGTCGACCATGAACGCGCCTGCATGGATGTGCGAGACGAGCAGCAGTATCAACGCGTCCAACAGGAGAATGACGAGGAAGCCCAGCACAAGCGTGAACGGCAATCGCAACGCAGCGACGATCGGCGGCAGCACTGCGTTGAGAGCCCCGATCAGGACCGCGACGACGAGGGCGTCGCTGAAGCCCCCGACAGTGACCCCGGGAACGATCGCTGCCGCAACGAACGTGCCGACGGCTGTGACCAGCCACGAGAGGATCAGTTGCTGCAGCCGAAATCGTGGCTTTTGGGGGCTCCAGCGCACCCCTGAGCTGGAAGGCGCGCTCAAGTCGCCCCGGTTGGCCTCGGTGGATCAGGCTGACGAGTCGGGCAAGTGTTCACACTCGCATTATCTGCAGTTCGGCGGAACACTTCATCCGAGAGACTGAGTCTCGATCCGGAAGGCTCGAGAATGTTGTTTGTCCCGCGCGGGCCTTTAGCCGTACAGCGTGGCGCTGAGCGGCTTCTGGTCCGCTCACCGATACAGTCGAGCCAATGGGTTCCGCATACGTCTATGAGGCGATCCGGACGCCGTTCGGCCGATACGGCGGCGCCCTGTCGGCCGTGCGTCCGGATGACCTCGCCGCCGAGGTATTCCGGTCGCTGCTCGCCCGTGTTCCGGAGCTCGATCCCGCGCAGATCGATGACGTGCTCTATGGCACCGCGAACGGTTCCGGTGAGGACAACCGGGACGTCGCGCGCATGGCCGTGCTGTTGGCAGGTTGGCCGACCTCCGTGCCAGGGACCACCGTCAACCGGTTGTGCGGCTCGAGCCTCGAGGCTGCGATCCAGGGCGCGCGAGCGATTGAGACCGGTGATGCGAGGATTGTCGTGATCGGCGGTGGAGAGGCGATGAGCCGGTCGCCCTGGATTCTCCAGAAGCCTTCCCGCGCCTTCCCCGCGAGCAATGAGACGCTTTTCTCCTCTGCGCTGGGCTGGCGCATGATCAACCCCAGGATGCCGGAGCAGTGGACGATCTCACTGGGGGAGAGCACCGAGAAGCTGGTCGCGATCCATGGGATCTCACGCGAGCAGCAGGATGCGTTCGCGCTGCGCAGCCACCATCTTGCAGCCGCGGCCTACGACGAGGACGCGCTCAAGGAGGTCGTGCCGGTCACCGGCATTGAGCTGACGCGTGACGAGGGGATCCGTTCGGATACCTCGCTCGACAAGCTTGCAAAGCTCAAGCCGGCGTTTGTGGAGGGTGGGACCGTGACCGCCGGTAACTCCTCACCGTTGAACGATGGCGCGGCGGCAGCACTGCTTGCAGACGAGGCCAGCGCCGGGGCGGCGGGGCTCGATCGCGCACCTCTTGCACGCATCGTTTCGCGTGCGGCCCATGGGGTCGACCCGGACGTCTTTGGGGTCGGCCCCGTGGAGGCGGCAAACACCGCACTGCGGCGGGCCGGCCTGAGCTGGAGCGACATCGACATCGTGGAGCTCAACGAGGCGTTTGCCGGTCAGTCGCTCGCGTGCCTGAATAGCTGGCCCGAGCTCGATCCTGAGAAGGTCAATCAGCGTGGCGGTGCGATCGCGATCGGCCACCCGCTCGGTGCATCGGGCGCGCGCATCCTCGGTCGCGTCGCGCATGAACTACACGATCGCGGTGGTGGCTACGGCCTGGCCGCGATCTGCATCGGAGTGGGGCAGGGCCTCGCGGTCGTGCTCGAAGGCTGCTGAGTGTTCGCCGCCGCGCGGCTGGCTGCGACTCAGTTACCCCAACCGCCGTCGTCCGCGCTCCAGCCCGTGGCCTGGCTGGTGGTGGTGGTGCCGGTGGTGTCTGTGGTGGCGTCCGTGGTGTCTGTAGTGGCGTCGGTGGTGGTCGTTGAGGCGGCGACCGTTGAGGGAGCGAACGCCGGGGTTGTCGTACCACCGGCGTAGCTGCCGTTCTGCCAGCCGCCGGTGTGGACGACGCCGCTGGGTGGGATGACGCCGTAGCCGCCCGTGCCGGTCTGCGTCGGAGCGCCGGGCGTGGTCAAGGTGCTGGTCGGCGTGGTCAAGGTGCTGGTCTGCGTCGACGTCGTGGTGGTCGTAGCGGACGTGGTGGTGGTCGTCGTGGACGTGGTGGTCGTCGGTGTGGTTGAGGTGGACGACCCGGCCCACGCCCAGCTTGCGCCGTAACCTGCGGACCCGGTGGAGCCGCTGCCTTGCGTGCCCTGGTTGGCGGCCGGCTGGTTGCCGTAGCTCGCAGTGGTGGTCGTCGTCGGAGTCGTCACAGCGCTCGACCCTGCGGTGGTCGGAGTCTGCGGCGTGGCAGCCGTGCTCGTCGGCGCGACGGTCGAAGCCGGAGTAAGGGTGCTTGCTGCCGGCGCTGAGCCCGTCGACGACGAATTCGTGGTCGCGCCCGGCCGCAGGGTGGGCAGCTTGACCTTCGTGACAGTCAGCGCGTGGTGATGGTGGCGCGCCACGGTCGTCCTGTGGGTCGCGTCACGAACCGCTGAGGACTTCTTGGCCTTATGGTGCGCGGCCGACAGTCCGGCTGTGGCCGTGGCGGTCGCGGAAACGGCCCGGCTTGCGGAGTGGGTGCTCACCGCCGCGACGGCGGGCTTGCTCACCGGCTTGGCGAGCACATGCTTTGGTGCCGGCGCGGTCTTCGTGGCCGGAATGATCGGTGGCAGCCCCAACCGGTGCACCGGGGTGATGAAGACCATGCCTCCGATCGCGCCCACGGCGCATGCCGAAGCCGCGCACGTGGTGGCCGCCTGCGTCAGGCCGTAGCCGATCAGCGTGCCCTTGGCCGCGGTCAGCATGCCCGTCGAGATACCACCGGTGGCAACGCTCCCGGTCTGCAGCGGAAGCGCGGCGCGCAACACCTTGGCGTCGTCACGTAGCGCAGCGCGATACGAGCGGCATGAGGCGCAGGTGCGCAGGTGGCGCCTGATCGTCTTGTCGTAGCGGCGACCGTCGGGCTCGGCCGCGATTGCGGAGCGCGCCGTCGCGCAGGGGAACTCGGTCGCTTCACGGTAGGTACGCAGCCCCACGCGGGCACGTGCGATCAGCCCCTTGACCGCTTCCTCGTCGGTCTCCAGGAAGTCGGCGATCTCCGTGTAGCTATGGCCCCCCAACTCGCGCATGAGCAGCGCCATCCGTTGCCCTTCGGGCAGCTCACGGATCCCATCGAGCACGACCGCCAGTTCCGCCTGCCCTGCCGATGCCTGCCTGGCGGGGATCTCCGGGATCTCTCCATCGAGTGTCAGCAGGCGGTGGCGTCGTCTCCGGGTCGTGTCGATCGATGCGTTGCGAGCCACCCGGATCAGCCAGGGCCGCAGTTCCGCCGGTGGCTTGTTGCGCAGCGCGACTGCCAGCGCCGAGAACGTCTCCTGGGTCGCGTCCTCAGCATCCTGCGTGGTGCCGAGTACCCCCATCGAAACCGCCAGCACCACCGAGCGGTGACGCTCGTAGATGACATCGAACGCCGTCTCGTCGCCGGCAGCGAAGCGCTCGGCCAGGGTCGTGTCCGACCGCATCCGAAGAAGGCGTCGCGGAACAGCAAGCGGTGGCTTGACGCCTGGCGCCCCGGCCCGTCGTGTTTGTCCGCCCGTTACCGCGCTCATCTAAGACGCTGCCCGCCCAGATCGAAGTCCCTTCAGATCCAGCCTCGACAAGCTTACCGCGCTAGTCGAGCGTTCGCGGAGAATAGTTAGTACATACGTCCACGCTGCCGCCGGCGCACCAGGCAGCCGACGAGCAGCGCCACGTCGAGCAGACCCGCCACTAGAAATGCGACGGGCCCGGTCACCAATCGACCGGCGAGCCGCTCCCAGCGGCCGGACGTAGCTATCGTCTCGGGCCACATGTCAGCAACAGTTACCACGAATGTCACCGAGTTGCCCGAGTCGCGCGTGCGGGTCGAGGCTGAGATCGCTCCCGCAGAGGTCGAGCGCCGCATGCAACAGACCGCCCAAAAGCTCGGCGGTCAGCTGAGGATCCCGGGGTTTCGCAAGGGCAAGGTCCCGCCGCCGGTGGTGATCCGTCGGCTCGGTCGTGAGTACGTGCTCGACGAGGCGCTGCGCGATGCGCTCGGCGCCTGGTACGTGGACGCCATCGATGTTTCGGGTATCGCGCCGGTCGGCGAGCCCGACATCAACGTCGGCGATCTGCCACAGGAGGGCTCCCCGCTGACCTTCTCGATCGAGATCGGCGTGCGCCCGATCGCCAAGCTCGGCGCCTATAAGGGGATCGAGGTCGAGCGACGCGAACCCGCCGCCGATCAGGACGCGATCGACGCTGAGATCGAACGGCTGCGCGATCGCTTCGCCACCTTGGAGACCGTCGATCGCCCGGCCGAGCTGAATGATCAGGTCGTGATGGACTACCTCGGCAAGCTCGACGGCGAGCCTTTCGAGGGAGGCGAGGGCCGCGACCAGCTGCTTGAGCTCGGCTCGGGGCGACTGATTCCGGGCTTTGAAGAGCAGCTGGTGGGCGCCAGCGCCGGTGACGAGCGGTTGGTTGAGGTCACGTTCCCAGACGAGTACGGCGCCGAGCACCTCGCCGGGAAACCCGCGTCGTTCGAGGTGAAGATCAGCGAGGTCAAGGTCAAGCGCCTGCCGGAGTTGGACGACGACTTTGCCTCGGATGCGGCCGGCTTCGACACCATCGGAGAGCTGCGCGAGGACATCGCCACACGGCTCGCCGAGAGCGACGAGCACGCGATCGAGCACGAGTTCGAGCGCGCTGTGCTTGATGCCGTCGCCGCAGACGCCACGATCGACGTTCCCCATCAGCTCGTCCACGCGCGCGCGCACGAGATGGTCGAGGAGACGATGTCATCGCTGGCCCGGCAGGGCATCTCGAAGGAGATGTACCTGCAGATCTCCGGCCAGGACGAGGAGCAGTTGGCGCATGACGCCGAGCAGGAGGCCGAGGCCACCCTGCGGCGTGACGCCGTGATCGCGGCAGTCGTCGAGGCCGAGCAGATCGAACCCTCAGAAGCGGATGTGCTCGAGGCCCTGCAGCCGACCGCCGAGCGCGGCAAGACCACCCCGGAGAAGCTGCTCAAGAAGCTCGACAACGGTGGTCGTCTCGAGCGGCTGCGGGCGGAGCTCGCCGGTCGTCAGGCGACCGAGTGGTTGGTCGAGCACGCCAAGCCGGTCGCGCCGGGCGCCAAGAAGGCAACCAAGCCTGCCGCGAAGAAGCCCGCGTCGAAGAAGGCCGCTGCCGATCAGCCTGCCGCCAAGAAGCCTGCCGCCAAGAAGTCTGCGGCGAAGAAGCCCGCTGCCAAGAAGCCCGCCGAATAACGCGCCCGGCGCCCCGTCGGGCGCAAAATTGCGATTGCTAGAGTCGGCAGGAATCCGCAGTTGGACGCGAAAGAAGCGAGGAGTATGAGCCCACTGGTACCGATGGTCGTCGAGCAGACCTCTCGCGGGGAGCGTGCGTTTGACATCTATTCCCGCCTGCTGAACGAGCGGATCATCTTCCTCGGCACGCCGGTGGACGACCAGATTGCGAACCTGATCGTCGCCCAGTTGCTGCATCTGGAATCCGAGGATCCGGACAAGGACATCTCGCTCTACGTCAACTCGCCGGGTGGATCCGTCTACGCCGGTCTGGCGATCTACGACACGATGCAGTTCATCAAGCCCGACGTCCAGACGATCTGCGTCGGCATCGCGATGTCGATGGGTGCGCTGCTGCTCTCAGGCGGCGCCGCCGGCAAGCGGATGGCGCTGCCCAACGCCAAGATCCTGATCCATCAGGTCTCGGCAGGCTTTCAGGGCCAGGCGACAGATATTGAGATTCACGCGCGCGAGATCATCGATCTGCGCGGGCGCCTCGACGAGATCATCGCCTTCCACACCGGCAAGCCGGTCGAGGAGGTCAAGAAGGACACCGAGCGGGACTACTTCATGAGTTCCGAGGAGGCCAAGGACTACGGGATCATCGACCGTGTGATCACGCAGCATTAGGTTGTCGCTTGGCCTTGGGCCAGCGGATGGTTAACCTTGTGCGTGGCTACACCGGTTCCAGGTGGCCGTAGAACCTTCCAGAGAGGGAATCGATGGCACGTCCGACCGACTCCAACGAGCAACTGCTCTGCAGCTTCTGCGGAAAGTCGCAGCGCCAGGTCAAGAAGCTGATCGCCGGTCCTGGCGTCTACATCTGCGATGAGTGCATCGATCTCTGTAACGAGATCATCGACGAGGAGCTCACCGCTCCGCCTAACTTCGACATCCAGAATCTCCCGAAACCGCGGGAGATCTATGAGGTCCTGAACGATTACGTCGTCGGCCAGGAGCACGCCAAGCGCACGCTGTCAGTGGCCGTCTACAACCACTACAAGCGCGTGCAGATGATGCAGTCCGACGATCAGGACATCGAGCTGCAGAAGTCCAACATCCTGCTGCTCGGCCCGACCGGCTGCGGCAAGACCCTGCTGGCACAGACCCTCGCCAAGATCCTCAACGTTCCGTTCGCGATCGCCGATGCGACCGCGCTGACGGAGGCGGGATATGTCGGCGAGGACGTTGAGAACATCCTGCTGAAGCTGATCCAGGCGGCCGACTACGACGTCAAGAAGGCTGAGACCGGGATTATCTACATCGACGAGGTCGACAAGATCGCGCGCAAGGCGGATAACCCGTCGATCACCCGCGACGTCAGTGGTGAGGGCGTGCAGCAGGCACTGCTGAAGATCCTCGAAGGGACCACGGCCAGTGTCCCGCCGCAGGGTGGGCGCAAGCATCCGCACCAGGAGTTCCTGTCGATCGACACGACCAACGTGCTGTTCATCTGCGGCGGCGCATTCGCCAATCTCGATCGGGTGATCGAGCGGCGTATCGGCCATCAGGGCGTCGGCTTCGGCGCCACGATCCAGTCCAAGGAGCAGCGCGACCTGGGAGAGATGTTCGAGCACTGCCTGCCCGAGGATCTGATCCAGTACGGACTGATCCCCGAGTTCATCGGCCGCCTGCCGGTGATGTCGGCGATCCACCAGCTTTCACGCACCGAGCTCATGCAGATTCTGACCGAGCCGCGCAACGCGCTTATCAAGCAGTTCCAGCGTTTCTTCCAGTTCGACGGGATCGAGCTGGTGTTCGCTGACGAGGCTCTGAACTCGATCGCCGACAAAGCGCTCGAGCGCGAGACCGGCGCCCGCGGCCTGCGCTCGATCATCGAGGAGGTACTGCTCGAAGTTCAGTTCGAGCTCCCCTCCAGACGTGACGTCCAGAAGTGCGTGGTCACGCGTGAGACGATCGATAAGGGCACCGCCCCGACGCTTGTCACGCAGGCCGTCGAAGACGAGCACGAGGGCGACGAAGCCGCAGCCTGAACGCCGCTGACGCGCCGTGCTCGTTCTCCGCGCGTGAATGTCGTCATAACGACATAAAGGCGCAGAGTTGGGCTTCGCGGTCCGTCCCTAAACTCGACGGCGCATGAGCGCACTTGAGAACAAGACTCGTTACGACCCGTCGAAGGTCGAGCCGCGCATCGCGCGAGAGTGGCTCGAATCCGGCCTGATGCACCCGGAGCCTGAGGGCGACGCGAGCGAGAACTACTCGATCGCGATCCCTCCTCCAAACGTCACCGGCGTGCTGCACATGGGACACGCGCTCAACAATGCTGTCCAGGACACACTGATCCGCAGAGCGCGCCAGCAGGGCAAGCGCACCAAGTGGATCCTCGGCACCGACCATGCCGGCATCGCCACCCAGACCCAGGTCGAGAGGGCGCTGGTCCATGAGGGCAGCAGCCGTGAGGCACTCGGCCGCGATCGCTTCATCGAGCGTGTCTGGGAGTGGCGCGCGCAATACGGCGGCGAGATCATCGAGCAGATCAAGCGGCTCGGCGCGACTGCCGACTTCGAGAACGAGCGCTTCACGCTCGATCCCGCCTACGTTCGGGCGGTCATGAATGTGTTCGTGGACCTCTACGAGAAGGGCTACATCTATCGCGACCGTTATCTGGTCAACTGGGATCCGGGTAGCGGCTCGGCCATCTCCGACCTGGAGGTCGAGGAACGGACCGTCACCGACACGCTGTACTACATCGACTATCAGCTGGCCTCGGGCACCGGCTCGGTCACCGTCGCCACCGTCCGACCGGAGACGATGCTGGCCGACGTCGCGATCGCGGTCAACCCCGGCGACGAGCGCTATCACCGGCTGATCGGCGAGACCGCGATCCTCCCGATCGTCGGTCGCAGGCTCAAGATCATCGCCGACGACTACGTCAAGACCGACTTCGGAACCGGTGCGCTCAAGATCACCCCGGGCCACGACCCGAACGACTTCGAGATCGGCAATCGCCATGGTCTGCCGCACCCCAGCGTGATTGGCGAGGACGGCAATATGCACGGGGATGACGTGCCCGAGCGGTTCGTCGGCATGAGCGCCGCTGAAGCGCAGACAGCGATCGTCGCCGAGCTCGACGAGCTGGGACTGATCCGCCGTCGGGAGGAATACACGCACAGCGTTCCGTTCAGTCAGCGCTCGGGCAGCCGCATCGAGCCGCTGATCTCGCTGCAGTGGTTCATGCGCATGGATGAGCTCGCGAGGCCGGCGATCGACGTCGTCAAGCGCGGCGAGATCCGCTTCCACCCGGAGGGGCAGGCCAAGGTCTATCTCGATTGGATGGAGAACATCCGCCCATGGTGCGTCTCGCGCCAGCTCTGGTGGGGGCACCAGATCCCGGTCTGGTACCGCGACGGCGAGACCTATGTCGGCACCACCGCCCCAGAGGGCGAGGGGTGGGAGCGCGATCCAGACGTGCTCGATACATGGTTCTCGAGCGGTCTGTGGCCGTTTGCGACGCTGGGCTGGCCAGAGCAGACGCCCGAACTCAAGGCCTTCTATCCGACCGACGCCCTCGTCACCAGCCGCGACATCATCTTCCTGTGGGTTGCCCGGATGGTGATGATGGGGATCGAGTTCACGGGCGAGATCCCGTTCACGGACGTATACGTTCACTCGATCATCCAGGCCCCGGACGGGCGTCGGATGTCCAAGTCGCTCGGCACCGGCATCGACCCGCGCGATCTGATCGACGGCGGTCCGCGCCCACCTGTGTTCTCAAAGCAGGGCGAGGACCCTGGTGAGTTTCCGGCCTACGGCGCCGACGCCGTGCGCTGGGGCCTGCTGGCGATGTCCTCCGGGCAGGATGTCCGTTTCAACGAGGAGAAGATCGCACAGGCCCAGCAGCTCACCAACAAGCTCTGGAACGCCTCGCGCCTGATCCTGCTGAGGGTCGGCGCAGACGTCCGCCCGGCGGCCGCGCCGATCACGGTCGAGGACCGTTGGATCAGCTCGCGCCTGCAGCACGCGGCGACGGCGATCGCCGAAGCGATCGACCAGTTCGAGTTCTCGCGGGCGGCGCTGACGCTCTATGACTTCATCTTCTCCGAGCTCTGCGACTGGTATCTGGAGCTGATCAAGCCGCGCCTCTATGACGGGGACGCGCAGACCCAGGCGTTCCTGGTGCATCTGATCACGGAGACGGTCACGGTCGCGCACCCGCTCCTGCCGTTCGTCACGGAGGAGATCTATAGCCACATCCCCGGCTCGTCAGGTCTGCTCGCTGCCTGCGTCGCCGCTGCTTCCGCAGGCAGCGCTGACGCGCGGGCAGAGGCGGAGCTGGACCGTGCGATCGAGGCGATCCAGGCGATCCGAGCCTGGCGTGACGCCGCGGATGTGAAGCCCTCCGCGGTGCTTCCGGCGCGAATGCAGGCCGCGGGGTATGAGGCGACGCTCGCCCACGTAGCGCGCCTTGGACGCCTGGAGATCGTCAGCGAGGGTGCGGGCGGCGTCAATGTTGCGATTCCAGGTGGCGCGATCGAGATCCTGCCGTCCGGGGACGTCGACCTGGCAGCCGCCGCAAGCAAGCGCGAGGCGAAGCGCGAGCAGCTTGAGGCCGATATCAAGCGGGCCGAGGGCAAGCTCGGGAACGCCGGGTTCGTGGCGAAGGCGCCGGCGGCCGTTGTCGAGGCCGAGCGAGGCAAGGTTCAGTCGCTTCGCGCGGAACTGGAGGCGCTGTGACGCCCGAGGAGGCCGAGGCCCGCCTGTTGTCGCTCGAGCTGTTCGGGATGCGGTTCGGGCTCGATCGCATGCGACGACTGATGACCGTGCTCGGGCACCCGGAACGCTCCTTCGGGTCGATCCACGTTGTCGGCACCAATGGCAAGAGCTCAACCACGCGGATGATCGCCGCGATCCTTGCGCGTCACGGTCAGCGGGTCGGCACCTACCTCTCGCCGCATCTGGTCGGGTTCAACGAGCGGATCCGCATCGACGACCACGACATCACCCCCCAGCAGATGGCGGACGCGATCGAACGGGCGCTGCGCGGCGCCGAACAGGTGAACCGCTCGAGTGGCGGCGAGGACCCGGTCACGCAATTCGAGCTGCTGACGGCAGCCGCCTACTCGGAGCTCGCCGCCCAGGGGGTCGGGGTGGCGGTGATCGAGGCGGGCCTGGGTGGCCGTTACGACGCGACCAACGTGATCCCGTCAACGGTCCAGGTCCTGACCAGCGTCGGGCTCGAGCACACCCGCTGGCTGGGCCCGACGATCACCGCCATCGCCCGTGAGAAGCTCGACGTGGTGCAGCCAGGGGCGACGCTCGTGCTCGGAGCCGGAATGCACCCCGATGCGCTCGCCGTTGCACACGAGCTGGCCGCCGACCGCTGCGTCACGATTGTCCAGGCCGACTCCGACCCGCGCGCCGCGGTTGGTGCCCTGGGTACATTTCAGCGTCGCAACTTCGCGCTTGCCCGGGCTGCCGCTGAGGCGTTCCTCGGAGAGCTCGACCGAGCTGAGGTCGAGGCGGCTGCCGCTGAGATCCGTGTTCCCGGACGGCTCCAGGTCGTGGATCGAAACCCGCTGACGCTGCTTGACGGCGCGCACAATCCCGACGGCATCGCCGCGCTCGCGGAGTCGCTGCCTGAAATTGTCGCCTCGTCGCGCACCGGTGATGGCCGCGTGGTTGCGGTTCTCTCGATTCTCGACGACAAGGACGCGCCCGGAATGCTGCGTTCGCTCGCGCCGCACTGCGACGCATTGGTGCTCACGTCGAGCCAGAATCCGCGCGTGCTGCCGCCTCCGACACTGAGTTCGCTGCTAGATCAGCTCGCGCCCGAGGTTGCAATCGACTCGGAGATCATTCGCGCCCCTCATGCAGCGCTGCGGCGTGCGCGCGAGCTGGCCGGAGCCGGCGGAGTCGTGATCGCTACCGGCTCGTTGTATCTGATCGCGGACCTGATGCGCGACGAAGCCACGGCCGGCACCCGCCGGGTCTCGATGCTGTGAACGAGGACCACGACAACCACCCGAGCTTCCTGAAGATGGTCGGGCTGGTGGCCGCCAGCGTCGCGGTCACGATCCTGGTGTTCTTCGCGATCGGCTACGCGCTCGGACGTCTCTTCCTGTAACGCCCGCTGCCGTTCCACATAGGGGCGGTCGTCGGACGATCGCTGTTTCGTATCCGACGATTATGAGAGGTTTCGTATAGAACGAGATCGTCCAGAGTCATGCGGATTCCGAATACTAAGATTGCGCACTGGATTGCGCGCAATCTTGACACGGAGATCTCTCGCAGAATAACTTGAGCCTCAAGGATCCCGAAGCGAGTCCCATCGCGCCCGAGCGGGTGCACCGGATTCTGGGGTCGGTTCAAGAGCAGAGGAGAGGGACGTGGTTGCATTCCTAGCGTCGCTATGGCGACGCCGTCCGAGTGCTCATAGGCCGGTGACGGTGGTCGCAATGGCGGCCGCGTTGTTGGGTGTGGGTTTGGCTGCATCGGCGACGGCGAAGCCGTCGCACGGCAGACCGGTGGCATTGGTGCACCGGCACGTGAACGTGGGGAACCCAGGCTCCAGCCTGGCCCAGGGTGTCAGTGACAACGACGGCACCAAGATGGCGAACCTGTCGGTGATTCCGGCAAAGAACACCTCAACCGCGGGCTGTTCGAGCCTCGCGAGCACGACCGAGGTCGATGGGCAGGCGGTTTCGATCGCCAACTATCAGCAGGCCAAGGATCCAAGCAGTGGCGTTGTTTACTGCGCACTCACAGGCACGATCGACACCAATGTCGGGTTCGAGATCCTGTTGCCCGTGAGCACATGGCGGCAGCGCTATCTGCAGGTTGGATGCGGTGGTCTGTGCGGCAACATCGGTCTGAGCGCTCCGCAGACGACCGGTTACGCCCCGCTCCAGGACGGCGACTTCGTCGTCGCTGCGCAGGACGAGGGCCACAGTGGCCAGGGGGTCACCTGGTCCACGAACGGAGCCCAGCGGGTCGACTTCGCATATCTGTCGGACCACCTGCTGTCGATCGTCTCCAAGGGTCTGGCTGCGCAGTACTACGGCCTCAGCCCCAAGTACTCGTACTTCGACGGTTGCTCGCAGGGTGGGCACCAGGCACTGACCGAGGTTCAGCGGTACCCGAAGGACTTCAACGGTGTGCTGGCCGGTTCCCCGGCGAGCATCATGACCGAGCTCAACTCGGTCTTCCATGAGTACGAGAACGATGCGGCACTTGACTCGACCCGCACGAATTCGATCATCGATGAGCCGATGGCGATGCTGGTCAACAGCGCGGCCCTGAAGTTGTGCGATCCGTCGGGAACCGGGCTGATGCTCGATTACCGGGCGTGCGAGGAGAAGTTCAACCTCGAGACGCTGCTGTGCGCGCCCGGTGTCACACAGAACCCGAACGCGCCGACCTGTCTGACGCAGGCTCAGATCACCGCGTTCAAGGAGGTCTACGCCGGCCCGGTCGATCCACAGGGCCAGCACCTGTTCCCGGGTGGGTACCCGCTCGGTAGCGAGCCGGACTTCACCAACGGGACGAGCGTGCTCGTGCCTAACACCCTGCCGGCCCTTGCCGGTAACGCCGGCTTCATCACCGAGTGGTATCAGTACTTCGCCCTCGGGACCCCGGCTGTCGGGACCAACCTCGGGGCCAACGCGGTGCTGGACGAGCAGTTCACCAAGGCCAGCTTCGATCAGATCGAGAAGCTCGCTCCGTTCTGGGACGCGACCAATCCGAACATCGGTGCGTTCCAGCGCGACGGTGGCAAGCTGATCCTGTGGGCGGGCGAGGCTGATTACTCGATTCCGACGGTCAGCTCACTGTCCTACTATCAGTCCGTGGTGAAGGCGATGGGTGGCGTACAGAATGCCCAGCAGTTCGCCCGCTACTACCTGCTGCCGAGCGTTGGTCACTGCGGTGATACCGCGGCCGACGCCGGCGCCGATACCTACAACGGACTCGGTGCCGTCGTTCAGTGGACCGAACTGCATCAGGCGCCGAACTCGCTGATCGCGAGCAAGTATTCGGGGTCTGCCGCCAAGATCACGAGCACCCCGTCGAACGTGCCGGCGCCACCGGTGACGACACCACCGACGCCACCGACCAGCGACCTGACGGACGCCATCCCGGCGCTGGGTGAGTCGAACACGACGGCGGTCAGTCGAACGGTCCCGGTCTACCCGTACCCGGAACTTCCGGCGTACAACGGAAAGGGCAACGTCGCCTCCGCGTCGAGCTACCACGGCCAGGTCAGTCAGGCCTTGCAGCAACCCACACCGTGGATCGGGAAGTTCGATGCGACCACGATGTGGTGCAGTACTCAGGGCACCAATTGCTACGAAACTGGCAATACGCCGCCCTGGGCGCCGTTCTACCGACGGCACGTCTGACGGAGTGACGACCCCGCTTGAGTTGAGCGGGGTCGTCCACCCCTGAATGGGTTGGCCCCGCCCGTTTCGGGCGGGGCCAACTGTGATTCTGAGGAGCGAGGTATCTCTATGAGTTTGATGTTTGATCGGTTCGCGCGTCGGCGTGTGGCCTTGGTGCCGGTTGCGGTTGCTGCTGTTGCGGCGGGCGTGGTTGGCGTCTCGAGCGCCTCGGCGCATAAGGATGCGGGTCATGCTGCGGCGGCTGTTTCTAAGTCGACGTTGGTGACTTTGAAGGGTGATGTTGTGAAGGCTGAGACGGCGCCGAAGTGGTATGCGCCGGGTCCGGCTGTGAATGGCCGTAAGGCGTTGAAGGGTAAGACGATTGTGACGTTCCCGATTTCGTCTGAGATTGATGCTTGTAATACGAAGGGGCAGCAGGGGTATTACGATGCTGAGGCTCAGAAGCTTGGGGCGAAGGTGATTGCGTTGCAGTCGACGACTGGTCCGACGGGTTGGCAGTCTGATTTGCAGCAGGCGATTACGGATAAGGCCAATGCGGTTGTGATGTTGTGTGGTCCGACGCCGGCGGCGTTGCCGCAGTTGGCGACGTTGAAGGCTGATCACATCAAGGTTGTTGACGGTAATTACAACCAGACTGGTGGTAATCCGGCGTTTCCGTTGACGAATCTTGATGCTGAGAGTGGTGTGAACACGATTCAGGGTGTTCAGACTGATTTGGCTGATGCGCTTGTGAATCTGAAGGGGCAGGCTGCGCATGTGTTGTTCCTTGATTCGCCGCAGGTCGCGCAGGATTCGGGTGCGGCTGGTGGTTTGGCCTCAGCGATGAAGTCTTGGTGCTCGTCGTGCACGATTGAGAAGACTGAGTTGTTCGGTACTCAGGATTGGTCGGGTCCGAAGGAGCTTGCGGCTGTGACCTCTGATTTGCAGGCTGATCCGAAGATCAACACTGTGATCGTGACGTTTGATGGGATGACTGACGGGATTGAGAGCACCGTCACGTCGGCTGCCTCTTCGCATCCTGGTTTGAGGATGTATGCGTGGGGTGGTGGCCTGGCTGAGATCAAGGATGTTCAGTCTGGCGGCACGTTTGCTGGTGATTCCGGTCCGGATGAGAAGTGGGATGCCTATAACCAGTTGGATCAGACGATCCGTTTGTTGGCTGGCAAGAAGGCTGCCCCGGTCGCTAAGGAGATCGCTCCGAACCTGTTCTTCACGAAGGCCAACGCGAAGGTCTTCAGTGTTGGTGGCAACGGCACCGCCTATAGCGATAAGGCCTATGGTGATGGTGCGTTCGTGAACCACTTCCTCAAGCTCTGGGAAGTCAAGAAGTAGCAATCCGAGCGGGTGGGCGTCGCCTCCGGTCGGTACAACTCTCGTAAACATGAACAGCGGTACCGACAGAGCGATGTCCACCACCACGGTGGGCAATGAGTTGACTGTGACGGGTTGATCGTATGGCGGAAACAGCGAAGGCGATCAGGGACGAATGGGTCTATCAGCGCCTCCAGAGCGCGATCGTCAGTGGTGAGTTGTCGCCGGGCGAGCGGCTGGTTGAGGAGGAGCTGGCTGAACGGCTCGGGGAGACTCGCGGCGTCGTCCATACAGCGCTGATACGCCTCAGCCACGATGGAGTCGTCGTGCGGGAGCGCCACCGTGGCGCTCACGTGCGGCGCGTGTCCACTCGGGAGGCAATCGAGGTCCTTGAAGCACGCCGCGCGATCGAGTCGCTGGCCGCGGGTTACGCTGCGGTCCGCCGCACCGACGCGGACATCGATTCGCTACATGATCTGCTCGAGCAGATGGAGCAGCTCAAGGCGGATGGTCAGCTGCTGGCTCTGTCAGCCAACAACTCGAGTCTTCACCAGCGGATACTCGAGATCTCCGATCACGCGGTGGCGGCGGAGGTCTCGCGGCGGCTGCGACCGCAGGTTGTCCGTTTCCAATTCCGGACCGTCCTTGCTCCAGGCCGCGCTGACCGATCATTCGCCGAGCACACCCTGCTGGTCGAGGCTATCGCGGCTGGTGATCGCAGTGGCGCCGAGCAGGCGATGTACGCCCACCTGACACACGTACTCGAGGCCCTGGAAGAGATCGTCGCGCACGAGCCGATGCTGGGATCGGGCGGTGGCGAGCCGATGCTCGCCTGAGGGGATCGGGCGGGGGCGAGCCGATGCTCGCCTGAGGGGGCCAGTCGCTCGTCGCCCGCATGCAGGCGGACGGCATAAATCGTGCGACGCCGTTCCCGGCGGGGTTTACACTCGGCTTGGTAATGACGACCTTTGCGGGCATATTCGGGATCCACAACCACGCGGCGAGCCTGGGGGTCGAGCTGGCGCTGGTGGTTCTGGTCGTGATCTGGCTTGCCCTCGTCTACTGGACCTTCGCCGACGCGCGGCGCCGGGTCTCAGACGGCCTGCTCGTTGCCTGCGCGACCATCGTCTCGTTCGTGCCCTTCATCGGCACGCTCATCTATCTGATCGTGCGCCCGCCCGAATACCTCGAAGACGTGCACGAGCGCAACCTCGAGATTCAGGCGGCTGAGGCGCAAATCGCACAGAGCGGCGTGCACGCCTGCCCATACTGCGATTACGAGATCGAGCGCGAGTTCCTGCGCTGCCCGCACTGCCTGCGCAAACTCAAGGACGCGTGCTCAAACTGCAGCAAGCCGCTTGCGTCCGACTGGAAGATCTGTCCCTACTGCGAGACCGACCGGGGCCTCGACCCGACGCTCACGCAACGCCGCCGGCGTACGCGTCGCGATCCGCAGCAGACGATGGTCGCGCCGCCGCCGTCGGATCTCATCTAAGGCTCCCTCTGCGCGCTGCGGCTAACCTGCCCGCGGGCAGTTCCGCCCGTCCAACCTTGAACCTGAAGGAGTGGCGCCCATGGCTGAGCGCACGCTGATCCTCGTCAAACCAGACGCCTTTGCCCGAAACCTGACCGGCGAGATCATCGCCCGGTTCGAGGGCAAGGGCCTCAGGCTCGTGGGCCTGAAGCTCCAGACACTGACTCGTCAGACCGCTGAGCAGCACTACGCAGAGCACAACGGCAAGCCGTTCTTCGGCGAGCTGGTCGAGTTCATCACCTCTGGCCCATTGGTCGCGATGGTGCTCGAGGGCGAGTCCGCCGTCGAGGCGGCGCGCCAGTTGATCGGTGCCACCGATCCGCTGCAGGCGGCGCCCGGCTCGATCCGCGGTGACTTCGCGACCTCGATAGGCGCCAACATGGTGCACGGCTCCGACTCACCGGAGTCGGCTGCTCGTGAGGTCGGGCTCTTCTTTTCCGAACTCTAGTGGGCCTTCCAGAACCCACCAGCTGGTGATCCTCGCCTCCGGCTCACCCCAGCGGCGCGCGATCCTCGAGCAACTGGGGATCGCGTTCACGGTTGTCGTCCCAGATGTTGATGAACTGACCGGGGGCGTGCCGGAGGAGGTTGTGCTGGAGAACGCCGAACGCAAAGCGTCGGCTGTGGCTGGCGGATTGGTTCCCGGTGAACGGGACCAGCTCGCCGGCGACGCCGAGGCGGTCCTTGGGGTCGACACGGTGGTCGCGCTCGGCGGTCAGATCTACGGCAAGCCGGCCGGCCGTGAAGCGGCGGCTGAAACGCTGCGCCGGCTCGGCGGTCGCAGCCATCGCGTGCTCAGCGGCGTATGTGTGATCGAGCGTGATCGCACACGCACGGCTGTGGCGGTGACGACCGTCGCCTTTCGCCCGCTGAGCGAGCGCACGCTCGCCTGGTACCTGGACACCGATGAATGGCGGGGGCGTGCTGGTGGCTACGCGATCCAAGGCCGTGGCGCGGCGCTGGTGGCTTCGATCGACGGCGACTACCTGAATGTCGTCGGCCTACCGGTGGCAACGCTGCTCGATCTCCTGCCCAGCGCGATCTTTCCAGCACTTTCTTAGCAATCAATGGCGGAAACCGGGGCTGGGTCCGATACACTCGGCCAGAACGGATGGGAGTTGGCATACGGGTTCGGTCAGGCCGTGCTCGCCGCCCGTCTGATCCCCCCTATCTTCCTGTCCAATAATGGGTTTCTTCACGTACCTAACCGGTTTTGGTGGCCGCGACATGGCGGTCGACCTTGGCACAGCCAACACGCTTGTCTATGTCCGCGGACGCGGCATCGTGCTGTCCGAGCCGAGCGTCGTCGCCGTCGACTCGCGCAGCGGCGAGGTGCACGCCGTGGGGATTGAGGCCAAGCGCATGCTCGGCCGTACGCCCGGGACGATCTCAGCGATCCGTCCGCTCAAGGATGGCGTGATCGCCGACTTCGAGGTCACTGAGGAGATGCTGCGGCACTTCATCCAGAAGGTTCATCAGAACCGCTGGGCGCACCCTCGGGTTGTCGTCTGCGTCCCCTCCGGCGTGACAGGGGTCGAGAAGCGCGCGGTCGAGGAGGCCTGCCTGTCAGCAGGTGCGCGCCAGGCCTATCTGATCGAGGAGCCGATGGCGGCCGCGATCGGCGCCGGCCTCCCGGTCGGTGAACCGACCGGTTCGATGGTCGTGGACATCGGCGGCGGCACGAGCGAGGTCGCGGTGATCTCGCTCGGTGGCATCGTCGTGTCACAGTCGATCCGCATCGGCGGTGATGAACTCGATGAGGCGATCATCAACTACGTCAAGCGCGAGTACAAGCTTCTGATCGGCCAGCAGACCGCCGAGGAGGTCAAGCTCGAGATCGGTTCAGCGTTCCCGGTGCCTGAGGAGGTTCAGGCTGAGATCCGGGGTCGCGACATGGTCTCCGGGCTGCCCAAAACGGTGGTGCTGACCAGCGAGGAGATCCGCGGCGCGCTCGAGGAGCCTGTGTCGCAGATTATCGATGCCGTCAAGGAGACGCTCGACCGGACGCCGCCTGAGCTGGCGTCCGACATCATGGACCGGGGGATCATGCTGGCTGGTGGTGGCTCGCTGCTGCAGGGGCTTGAGGAGCGCATGCGCCACGAGACGCAGATGCCGGCACACCTGGCCGAATCGCCACTCACCTGTGTGGCGGTCGGCTCCGGCCGGTCGCTTGAGGAGTTCGAGGCGATCCACCGTTCGAGCAAGAATTCACGAAACCGGCGCCGCCGTTATTAGATGGGCGGACACTGGATGGTGAGCATCGGATCAAGCGAGACAAGGACGCAAGGAGCGATGCGTACGGATGTACGTGAGCGACTGCGGACGCTGTATCGCGCGGACCCGCCGCTCACCACGGCCTTGGAGTTGTCCAGTTGCACGACAAGCAAATTCGGCGGCGACGCGCGGTCCTCGTGCTGCTCGTCGCCGTATCCCTGATTCTCCTAACCGACTACTTCGGCGAATCGTCGAACAGCCCGCTGCACTCCGTGCAGCGTGGAGTCGCGACCGTGCTGTCGCCTGTGCAGAGTCTGGCGAGCACAGTCGTCTCGCCGGTGCGTGACGTGGCCGGGTATGTCTCGTCGACCTTCAACGCGAAGTCAAAGGTGACGAACCTCCAGAACGCGAACAACAAGCTGGCCAGCGAGCTCGCAACCGCTCAGTACTGGGAGGGTCAGTACAAGAAGGCGGCCGCGACCCTGAGGGTGGACCGCAGATACGGGCTGGGCGGTTACTCGCCGGAGATGGCGAACGTGATTGGCCAGGATCCGGTGCTCTGGTACAAGACGATCACCGTCGACCGGGGCAGCAACGCGGGAGTCAAGGAGTACGACCCTGTCGTGGGCCCGGGTGGATTGGTCGGCGATGTTTCGACGGTCACCCCGGACGAGTCGGTGGTGTCGCTGGTGACCTCGCCGAAGTTCTCGGTTGGGGCCGAGATCGAGAACGGCTCGGCCCCCTCCGGCCTGATCCAGCCGCAGGTCGGGAATCCCAGCACATTGACGCTGATCGACCTGCCGGCCAACTCGAGCTCGTCGGTGGTATCCGACCAATTGGTCGTGACGAGTGGCTTCAAGGATCCGCACGACCCGACGCTCGAGTCCTACGCGCCGGCGGGGATTCCGATCGGCACGGTGTCGAGCGCCGATCCGCAGAACAGCATCATCGCCAATCAGGATGTGCAGGTGACGCCCCTGGCTGACCTCCAGCACCTGAGCCTCGTGCAGATCCTGACGCGACCCCACAGCGGCTCGTGATCCGCGCGGAGTGCACAGCCTGATGACGGGGGACGCGACAATCAAGTTGGCGCTCCGGATCGCCATCGTCGCAGTCCTCGCGGTTGTGATTCAGGTGACGATCGTCTCCCAGGTCTCGATCTTCGGGGTGACCGCTGATGTGACGCCGCTGGCGGTGATGGCGATCGGGCTGCTGGCCGGATCGATGGCCGGCGCGATCGCCGGCTTCGCGATCGGCATGATGGTGGATGTCGTGATGTTCCAGACCGTGGGTGTGACCTCGCTGCTGTTCATCACGGTGGGCTACTGGGCCGGTCGGGTACGCGAGCTGCGAGACCCGTCCCACGGACTGATTCCAATGGGCCTGGGCGCGATTGCAACCGCGTTCACAGGGATCGGCATGGCGATCATCGAGTTCCTGCTGGGTGTCGACGCGCCGGTCAGCTGGCTGCTGATCCAGCAGATCGTGCTGCAGGTCCTGGTCAACTGCCTGATCGCGCTACCCGTGTACGAGGTCGTGCGGCGGATCCTGTACCGGGCGCTGCCGCGAGATCCGCGCGCGCGTCGCCGTCGCGCCTACACGACATCCCTCAGTCCGCTGCATCGGCCGTCTGAGCGTCTCGGCGGGACCGCAAGGGCCAGGACGCGCTGATGCTTGGACCAATTGACGAGCGCACTCCGCCGATGACGCCGCAGCTCGCGCTGCGTGTCGCGATCGTCGGCGGCCTGGCGCTTGCGCTGTTTGCGGTGATCTTCTTCCGCCTCTGGTTTCTGCAGATCCTCTCCGGCAACCAGTACGTGGCGGAGGCGAACAGCAACGTCGTTCAGCACATCCCGGTGGCCGCCGCGCGCGGTGAGATCGTCGATTCGAGCGGCACGCCGCTGGTCGCCTCGGTCGAGGTGCCGTCGATCCAGATCGCGCCCCGCAGCCTGCCCGCGCCGGTGACGCTCGACGCCAGCGTCAAGCCACCAGTCCCGCCCGTGCGGATTCCGGCCAGGGACAACGCCGTGTTCGATCGTCTCGCGAAGGTCATCGGGATGTCGACCAAGCCGCGGCGGTGCTCCTACACGGTGTACTGGACCACGGGGCCGTCGGTCTACCACGAGCAGCTGGCCCCGATCCCTTGCCAGGTCGCAAAGAGCGTGTCGCAGTCCTCTTATGCCAACGCCACGATCAAGACCAACGTCCCGAAGTATGTGCAGGAATACGTCTCGGAACGGAATGCCGAGTTCCCAGGTGTGCTGTCTCAGGACACCTACGTTCGCAAGTACCCGCTGGGTGGTTCCGGCACGCAGCTATTCGGCACCTACGGGCCGATCAGCGCGCTTGAGGTGGGAACCAAGGCCTACCAGGGCATCAAGTCCGGCAACCTCGTCGGGCAGTCGGGGCTCGAGGCCGAGTACAACTGGGCGTTGCAGGGCGTCAATGGGTCAGAAGGCGTCAAGGTCAACTCGCAGGGCCAGTTCGAGGGCTACGCCAAGGAAACCGCGCCGCAGCAGGGAGACACGCTCAAGCTCTCGCTGAACGCAAAGCTTGAGCAGGCGGGGCAGGCGGCATTGCAGCATTCGATCGAGCTGAACGGCGGAACCGGCGGGGCCTTCGTCGCGCTGGATCCGACGAACGGCCAGATCTACGCGATGGGCTCGGCGCCGACATATGACCCGAGCAAAGTCTCACCGACGATCTCCAACAAGGAGTTGAAGCTGCTCGACAGCTCGAACAGCAATCAGCCGCTGTTTGACCGTGCGATCGACGGGGCGGTGCCGGACGGGTCGACCTTCAAGGTGATCACCGCCACGGCCGCGCTCGAGAGCGGCAACTGGGCCGTCTCAGACATCTACGACGACGATGCCAAGTTCTGCTTCCAGGGAGGGCTGTGCCTGCAGAACTCGGGCGGCGAGCATTACGGTCCGCTCGATCTGGAGGATGCCATCGAGGTCTCCGACGACGAGTTCTTCTACAACCTCGGCGACAAGATGGAGGGCCCAAGCATCGATCCGACCGCCTACCACCCCAGCGCCACACAATGGCCCCTGCAGTGGTGGGCAGGCAGGTTCGGGATCGGCCACACGACCGGCGTCGATCTGCCCGGCGAGGCCAACGGCGAGATCGGTTCGCCGCAGCTGCAGGCGGCGCTCTGGAAGGAGGAGCGGGAGTGCGATACCGCGACCGGCGCGTACAAGTACAGCAGTCCAACGGGACTGCCCAGCTCGACGAAGCTTCCGGGATACCACCGCAGTAGTCCGGTCCATACGGTGCTCGGCGAAGGCGGTGAGTCGGTCGTATCCGGCGGCTGCGCCATCGCCAGCGCCAAGTACTGGAGCGTCGGTGACAACGTCAACACCGGCGTCGGGCAGTACGACGACCAGGTGACCCCGATCCAGCTCGCGGTCGTCTACTCGGCGATCGCGAATGGTGGCACGATCGTTACCCCGCACGTCGGCGAGGCCGTCGAAACGCGCACTGGGTCGATCCTGCACAAGATCAGCCCTC
Source organism: uncultured Conexibacteraceae bacterium (assembly GCA_963844665.1). GTDB lineage: Bacteria > Actinomycetota > Thermoleophilia > Solirubrobacterales > Solirubrobacteraceae > Palsa-465. Next base: position 180,148 of record CAWJPB010000001.1, on the reverse strand, counting down.
CAGCCAAGCGCAAACTCAACATTGATCCGGCGTACCTGTCGGCGATTCAAAACGGCCTACATCTGGCGGCGTCCGCCTCTGGCGGGACGTCGGCTGACGTGATGGCCAACTTCCCTAAGCCTGTCTACGGCAAGACCGGCACCGCCGAGCTCGGTGACAGCGCCTACAGCCCCGAGGACGCGTGGTACGCCTGCTATGTCCCTGCGAGTGCGACGAGCAAGCCGATCGTCGTCGTTGTGAACGTTGATAAGGGAGGCTTCGGTGATGTCGCCGCCGCGCCGGTGGCGCGCCAGATCCTCTCGCAGTGGTTCCTCGGCAAGCCGGGCACCTACACCTCGGGCTCGAGCGCGGGTGACCAGACATGAGCGCCGGCGACCAGACATGAGCGTCACCCCGATCCAGATCGCCGACGAGTCGGCTGCGCCTTCGGTCCGCCCGCTCGTGCGGATCGACCCGCTGCTGCTGCTGGCCGCCGTCGGGTTGTCGCTCTGCTCGGTGGTCGTGCTGCACGCGCTCGACGCGCACCAGTACGTGGGCGAGTACAAGCGCCAGGCGATGTTCGCCGGCATCGGCGTGGTGCTGTCGCTGCTGATCAGCCGATTCGACTACTCGCGCCTGCGCGAATTCCGTTACGTGGTGTACGGCCTGCTGATCTTCCTGAACCTGGCCGTGTTCGCATTCGCGGCTCCGGCCGGCGCAGGCGTGCAGGCCCAGCGACGGATCCCGTTGCCGGGCTTCAGCTTTCAGTCCTCGGCGTTCGGGATGGTGTTGCTGATCGTTTCGCTGTCGGCATTCGCGGTCGAAGGCTCGCGGCGCATGAGTGAGCACCGCACCACAGCACGGATCCTGCTGCTGGGGCTGATCCCGGCAATGATCGTGATGAAGCAGTCCGACCTCGGCGACGCGCTCATCTATGTGCTGATCGCGTACTCGGTGCTGTTCTTCCTGGGCACCAGCTGGAAGCACCTGACAGCACTCGCGGCGCTGTTCGCTGTGGCCGGAGCAATCGTCCTCACGGTCGCGCCGGCGATTGGCGTGAACGTTCTACAGCCCTACCAGAAGCAGCGTCTGACGACCTTCATCGACCCGCCCGCCAAATGCATCCCCGCTAAGGACCCCTACTGCTATCAGCTCGACGAGGGCTTGATCGCGCTTGGCTCCGGCCAGAAGACAGGTACCGGACCGGATAAGGCAAGCCAGGCAACCGGGGGCTTCATCCCAGAGGCGGACAGCGACTTCATCTTTGCGGCCATGGGCGAGATGTTCGGGTTCGCTGGTGCGGCCGTGGTGCTGTCGCTCTACGCGCTGCTGATATGGCGCACGTTACGGATCGTGACGATGTCCAAGAATCTGTACGGCACATTGATCGCCGGCTCGATCCTGGCGATGTTCATGTTCCAGATCTTTCTGACCATCGGCATGAACCTGGGGATCATGCCCGTCACCGGAATCCCGTTGCCGCTGATGGCATACGGCGGTTCCTCAGTGATCACAACTTTCATAGCCATCGGGCTGCTGCAGTCGATCCAGGTGCAGGCACGGATCGCATCGGCCGGTAAGGCGAGGGTTCTAATCGTTTGACGGTGACCGGATCGGCAAGCAAAGCCGGCCGCCGCCGTCCCACTTAGCCTGAGTGCTTCGAGCCTCGGGCGGAAATTCAAAAAGGACTGCAAATTGAAGAAGCAAGTGTTGGTAAGCGTCGACCGCGGCGAGACCCGGGTCGCGCTGCTCGAGGGGGTCGGCGAGCCGGCCCGCAACTCGAGCGCCTCAGCCAGCTCCCGCCGGCGCAAGAAGCCCGCCAATCCGGCGGCCGGCTACGACGTGGCCGAGCTGTACCTGGAGCGTCGCGGCGCCCGCTCGATCGTCGGCAACATCTACAAGGGGCGCGTGGACAACGTGCTCGCGGGGCTGGAGGCGGCGTTCGTCGACATCGGCCTGGAGAAGAACGGCTTCCTGCACGTTGATGAGATCGTGCTGCCCGGCGTCGAGGCGCCGCGCCGCGGCCGTGCTTCCAGCCGCGAGGGCGGCCAGATCACTGATCTGCTGAAGCCTGGTCAAGAGATCGTCGTCCAGGTCGTCAAGGATCCGCTCAAGACAAAGGGTGCACGCCTATCGATGGACCTCACGATCGCCGGGCGCTACATGGTCTACGCGCCCTATGGGGAGGGCATCGGCGTCTCCCGTCGCCTCGGCGACCGGGAGCGCGACCGCCTGCGCAAGGAGGCCGCAAAGCTCGACCTCAAGGGTGCTGGTGCGATCATCCGCACCGCCGCTGAGGGAGCCAAGAGCGCCGACCTCGAGCGGGAGCTCCAGTACCTGTTCAAGCTCAACGATGTGCTCGGCAAGCGAGTCGAGGCGAGCGAGGCGCCGGCACTGGTCTTTCAGGAGGCCGATCTGTCTGTTCGTGTCGTGCGCGATATCTACTCGGCCGAGTTCGAGCGCGCGATCGTCGACGACGAGAAGCAGCACCACCGGCTTGTGGCGTTCTTCTCGCGCACCGCGCCCGAGCTGGTCGATCAGGTCGAGCTATGGACCGAGGAGCGGCCACTGTTCGAGAGCTACGGTGTCGACAGGGTGCTCGACTCGACGCTATCGCGGCGAGTCGACCTGCCCAGCGGCGGCTACCTGGTGATCGACTACGCCGAGGCGCTGACCGTCATCGACGTGAACTCAGGCAGCTTCACCGGCAAGGGCAAGAGCGCCCGGCTCGAGGACACAATCACCAAGACCAACCTCGAGGCTGCTGAGGAGGTCGTTCGCCAGTTGCGGCTACGTGACATCGGCGGGATCATCGTCATCGATTTCATCGACATGGCCCGGGCCCGCAACCGCGATGCCGTGCTGAAGACTCTGCGCAAGGCGCTCGACGAGGATCGGACCAAGACCTTCGTCGTTGAGATCTCGCCGCTCGGGCTGGTCGAGATGACACGCCAGAACGTGACCGAGGGCGTGCGGGAGATCATGACCCGCCCCTGCCCGACCTGCCACGGCGAGGGTGTGATCAAGTCCGAGGAGACGATCGCGATCGAATTCGAGCGGCGGATGCGCGAACTCGCCCCGACCGTCGACGCGGAGGCACTGCTGATTCAGATGAACCCGCGCGTGAGCCAGGAGTTCACCGGTCACGACGCTCGCGTGTTGCGTGCGATCGAGGCTGAAACGGGCAAGTGGTTCCATTTCGAGGGCTCTGAGGGCCTGCCGCTCGAGCACTTCGCAGTGCTGATGGAGGCCGATCGCGAGGACGTACTCGAGCGTGCGCTCCCCTTCCGTGAGGGCGAAGAGGTCTACCTGGAGATCATCGAGCCGCACATGTACAGCGCCGGCGACGCCGTCGCCAAGGTGGACGGTTACATCATCTCGGTGAGGCAGGCCGACGACGCTGTTGGGCAGAAGCGACTGGTCAGGATCGAGCAGGTTGGCCGCACTGAAGCGGTTGCGGTGCTGATCGATCAGCCGCCGGTCAAGGAGGTCGCCGAACCGCCAGCGCCCGCTGCGACCGTGCCCAAGACCGCCGCCCGCAAGCCTAGGGCGACGACGCGCAAGCCGCGGGCAGCGGCAAAGGTTGTCGCCGAGCCTGCTGACGAATCCGCTGAGCCTTCGGCCCAACCGGCGAAGTCTGTCATCCAGGGGGCGGAGCCTGTCGCCCAGGAGACCAAGTCTGTGGGACCTGTCGAGACGGATGCCGCTCCCGAAGCCGATCAGGCTGAGACGGGGTCGGCGCAGTCAGAGGTTGGATCGGCTGAGGGGGTGGCCGAGTCTGCGGAGACCGTGACCAAGCCGCCCGCGCGCAAGCCGCGCGCGGGCGCGGGCAGCCCGGCGCGGGCGCGCACGCGCCGGGCGGCGAAGCCCGCCGACCCGGAGATTGCGTCCGCAGCCGCAGCTGTGGCGGATGGAGAAGAGCAGACCGCTGCTAACGTGAGCGTCGCAGGAACCGGCGACGAGGCGCCTGGAACCGACGCGGATGGCGTAGAATCGCCCATCCGGCATCGTGGCCGGCGTGGAGTGCGTCGGCGTTCCACGGCCAAGGCCGGTTCGGCCACGTCGGCAGAAGAATCTTCCTCAGAGTGATCATGTACGCAATCGTCAAGACAGGCGGCAAGCAATACCGTGTCCAGGAGGGCCAGTACCTGCTCGTAGAGCGGCTGGCTGTCGAGGATGGCGCGAGCGTGTCGCTGACCCCGCTGCTCTACGTCAACGGCGACCAGGTCGTCGACGGCGAGGACCTCTCCAAGGTTCAGGTCGCGGCGACGGTCATCGGCCACGAGCGTGGCCCCAAGCTCCGTATCGTCAAGTTCAAGCCTAAGCGCGGCTACAAGCGTCGCAACGGCCACCGTCAGGAACTGACGCGGATCGAGATCAAGAACATCAAACTGGCCGGGGCGTCACGCTCCACCAAGGCCAAGGCTGCCGCGGAGGCGACTGAAGATGGCGCATAAGAAGGGCCTCGGCTCATCCCGCAATGGCCGCGACTCCAACGCTCAGCGCCTCGGGGTCAAGGTCTTCGCCGGCCAGACCGTGACCGGCGGCGAGATCATCGTGCGCCAGCGCGGTACGGTCTTCAAGCCCGGTGACGGCGTCGGCATCGGCAAGGACGACACGATCTTCGCCAAGTCGGCAGGGATCGTGCAGTTCAACCGCGGCCGTCGCGGCCGCGTAATCAGCGTCGAGCCGGCCGACGCGGCCTGAGCGTCGGCGGCCTATACGCCGCCGACGACTACCTGGCGCCTGAGCTCCGTGCACGGAGCGTGAGTTCTGCCTGCATGCCTGCGTTTGGTTGCGCTGCGTGCCGTTCCGTTGCGCTGCGTGCCGTTCCGTTGCGCTGCGTGCCGTTCCGTCTTGCCTCGGATAGGCCGCCCGAACTCCCGCAGCGTCCGTCGTCGATGACCTGTGGGGGTTCGGACGCGTAGAGAGCGCCGAAACCCCCAAACTCACCGCTAAGCGTCGGCGTTGGGAGTTTGAGGGGTCAGCGCTCCGAGGGGGGTCAGCGCTCCGAGGGGGTCAGCGCTTTGACGGGTCAGCGCGCCGAGGGGGGTCAGCGCTCCGAGGGGGTCAGCGCTCCGGAAGGGGGTCAGCGCTCCGGAAGGGGGTCAGCGCTCCAACACGGGGGCAGCGGCGGCCATCGGTCTCAGGTCGCGAGGACAGCAGTGCACTCCGGGCAACGCCTGGCCTCGACCGGAATCGTCATCGTGCACTCGGGGCAGTCCTTGACCGACGTGTCGTCCCGCTCCCACCGCTTCGTCAGCGAGTTGTAGGGCTTGACCACGCAGAAGAACACAACGGCTGCGACCGTGATGAACGTGATCGCGGCGTTGATGAAGTCTCCGTAGAGGAACTGGCTCGAGTTGATCGTGAACGACAGGCTCGAGAAGTTCGGCTGGCCGAAGATCATCGCGATGATCGGTGTGACCAGATCCGCTACAAACGCCTTGACCAGCGCTGTGAATACCAGGGCGATGATCAGCGCCACGGCGGTCGCGACGAGGTTGCCCTTCAGCAGGAAGTCCTTGAAGTCCGTAAGCAGCGATTTCACGCCCGGTCGCCTCCATCTCGGTTGCTCATGCTGCGCAGGCTAGGCGCGGCGGCGGCGGATTACTCTTGAATCGGCAGTGAGGACCTCTACATGAAAGATCGAGCACGAATTCAGGTGCTGGCAGGCGGCGGTGGCGACGGATGCATGAGCTTCCGGCGCGAGGCGCACGTGCCCAAGGGTGGACCCGACGGCGGTGACGGCGGTCGCGGCGGCGACATCGTGCTCGTATGCGACGACTCCTACCGCGACCTGGAGCACTTCCGCAGGCGCTCGCACTTCAGCGCCAAGCGCGGTGTCCACGGTCAGGGTGCACAGCGTCACGGGGCCGACGGTCAAACGCTCGAGATCCCGGTGCCGCCGGGGACTGAGGTGCTGATCGAGGCTGACGGCACCGAGCATGACCTGATCAGACCGGGCCAGCGCGCGGTAGTCGCGCACGGAGGTCCCGGTGGCCGCGGCAATCGCCACTTCTCGAGTTCGACACGGCAGAGCCCACGCTTCGCCGAGCGTGGGCTCGCCGGCGAGGAGACCTGGCTCACGTTGCAGCTCAAGCTGCTCGCCGACGCAGGCTTGGTCGGATTGCCCAACGCCGGGAAGTCGTCGCTGATTTCGACGCTCACGCGCGCGACCCCAAAGGTCGCCGACTATCCCTTCACGACGCTCGAGCCGGCGCTCGGCACCCTCCACCAGGACGACCGTCAGCTTGTGATAGCGGACATCCCCGGGCTGATCGAGGGGGCCGCGGACGGAGTCGGGCTCGGTCACGACTTCCTTGCGCACGTCGAGCGCACGCGTCTGCTCGCGCACGTGCTCGACCTGGCACCGCTCGATGGCTCCGACCCGGCGGACAACTTCGCGACGGTCGAGCGAGAGCTCGAGCTCTACCAACAGCGGTTGGCAACGCTGCCACGGATCCTGGCTCTGTCCAAGGCCGATCTGGTAACCCCGGAGCAGGGCGAGGCTGCTCGTGCGGCGTGGCAGGAGCGGCTCGGCCCGGAGATCCCCGTGATCCTGACCTCGTCTGCAACGCGCCAGGGATTGGACGAGCTTGCGACGGAGTTGCTGCGCCGGATCCCGGTGCTGACCGCCGAGGACGACGCCGGTGGTCAGCGGACCACCGGCGGAGAGACAGCGCTTGACGACCTGCCTGAGCATCGGGTCTTCCGGCCGGCGCCATCGCGCGGGTTCACGATCGAGCGCAATCACGAGGGCGCGTTTGTGGTTGACGGCGAGAGTGTTGAGAAGCTGGTGGCACGCTACGACCTCGACAATGAGGACGCGCTCGCGCATCTCGAGCGCCGTCTGCGCGGGCTCGGCGTGATCCGCGCGCTCGAGGCGGCCGGGTTCGAGTCTGGCGACGACGTCGAGATTGCCGGTGTCGTGTTCGATCTCGATCCGTAGTCTCTGACGGACATGAGTTCGGTTGTGATCAAGCTCGGGTCGAGTGTTGTGGCCGCTGACGACGGCACGGTCCGCGCAGACGTGCTGAATCGGATCTGCGACGACGTGGCGGCGCTGCACCGCGACGGATACGACCCGATCATCGTCACCAGTGGCGCGATCGCGCGGGGGCTGGGGGTGATGGGGATCGCACCGGGCCAATCCGGCCCGGTGCCACATCCGGTCCAGCGTCCCAGACCGATCGACGAGCTGCAGGCGGCGAGCGCGATCGGCCAGGGCAAGCTGTACCGCGTCTACGACGAGCTGCTCCAGGAACGCGGAGTGCCGAGCGCCCAGGTGCTGCTGACGTTCTTTGACATGAGCGCGCGGACGCACTACCTGAACGTGCGCCACACGCTTGCGAAGCTGCTGGAGTGGCGTGTGGTACCGGTGATCAACGAGAACGACACGACCACAACAGACGAGATCTCCTTCGGGGACAACGACTTCCTCGCCGCTCAGGTTGCGATCCTGATCGGCGCCGAGCGTCTCCTGCTGCTGACCAACACCGATGGCGTCTTCACCGCCGACCCGCGCACGGATCCGGATGCCGCGCTGGTCGGTCGGATCGAGGCGATCGAGCAACTCGAGGCGCTCAAGATCAGCCAACAGACCTCGGTGCTCGGCTCTGGCGGGATGCGCTCGAAGGTGGTCGCGGCGGAGATGGCGACCGCAGCCGGGATTCCGACGGTGATCGCCAACGGCCAGCTCGCCGGCACAATCGGCGCGGCCGTGCGGGAGGAGGCGGTCGGGACCACATTTCCGGCGCGCGTCGACCGCGTATCGAGCTTCAAGCTTTGGTTGAAGTACGCCAAGCCGGCTCGTGGACTGGTGCGGGTGGACGCCGGCGCCGCCCGAGCACTGCGGGAGGGCGGGACCAGCCTGCTGCCGGTGGGGGTCGTCGAGGTCAGTGGCGAGTTCGACGCCGGTGACGCGATCGAGGTGATCTGCGGCGACGAGCAGATCGGCAAGGGCATCAGCAACTACTCGGCAGAGGAGCTGCGACGCGTGCGCGGGCTGAAGTCCGTGGACGTGCGGGAGCTGCTGCCGCTGGCCAGCGACGAGGCGGTCCATCGCGACTACTTTGTGCTCGCGTAGTCTTGTAGAGAGATGAGCACAGTTCTCGCATCCACTTCGGTCGCGGAGATCTGCGCGTCCGCCAAGCGGGCCTCGCGCACGCTCGCGACGCTCGGCTCGGACGTCAAGAACTCGGCGCTTGAGTCGATCGCGGACGCTCTGATCGAACGCACTCCTGAGATTCTCGAGGCCAACGCCCGAGATTTGGAGGCGGGACATGCGGCGGCCCTCAGCGCCGCTCTGCTGGACCGCCTGGCTCTGGACTCGCAGCGGATCGCCGCGATCGCCGAGGGCGCTCGCAGAATCGCCGCGCTTCCGGACCCCGTGGGCGAGGTGATCGATGGCTTCCGGCTCCCCAACGGGCTCGATGTGCGCAAGATTCGGGTGCCGCTCGGTGTGATCGCGGTCGTCTATGAGGCTCGCCCGAATGTGACGATCGATGCGGCTGCGCTGTGCCTGAAGTCGGGCAACGCGGTCGTCCTGCGGGGTTCGAGCTCGGCTGCGCATTCGAACGCCGTTCTGGCGGAGATCGCCGCGACTGCGGCCGTGGCGTCCGGTCTGCCGGAGGGCGCGCTGGCATTGGTCGCCGGCGGCGGACGTGAGGAGTTGGCCGAGCTTGCGACACAGACCGGCTTCGTGGACCTGATCATTCCGCGCGGTGGCGAGGGCCTGAAGGCAGCGTTGAAAGGTGTCGCGACGGTCCCCGTGATCTTCGCCGCGTCGGGGAACTGTCATGTCTACGTCGATCGGGCCGCGGACCTCGAGACCGCCCAGGCGATCGTGGTCAACGCCAAGGTGCAGCGTCCCGGTGTCTGTAACGCAGCGGAGACGCTGCTCGTGCACGCAGACGTCGCCGAGCGGTTCCTGCCCCATGTGCTGCGCGCCCTGCATGACGCGGGCGTGACGCTGCACGGCGACGCGCGCACGCGCGAGATCTCGGGTGATCTGCCGATCAGGAAGGCGACCGCCGAGGACTGGGACACCGAGTATCTGGCACTCGAGATGGCCGTGGCGGTGGTGGATTCCGTGGGTGCCGCCATCGAGCACATCAATCGTCATGGCAGTGGTCACTCAGAGGCGATCGTGACCACCGATACCGCCGCCGCGCGAGCGTTCGAGCTGCAGGTTGATGCTGCCTGCGTTTACGTCAACGCCTCCACCCGATTCACCGACGGTGGCGAATTCGGGATGGGAGCGGAGATCGGCAACTCAACTCAGAAGCTCCACGTCCGCGGCCCGATCGGGCTGCGCGAGCTGTGCACGTTCAAGTACCTGGTCGAGGGCGCCGGACACGTCCGCGGGTGAGCCGCACGCGCGCAGCCGCAACCTGACGCGCCGAGTCCCAGTCGTGAGCCCTGAGCCAGTGACCCAAGCCCGAGTCGGCATCCTTGGCGGAACCTTCAACCCGCCGCACCTTGGTCATCTGATATGCGCGCAGGAGGCATATCTGAGGCTCGCCTTGGATCGCGTCCTGCTGATGCCGGCCGGGCAGCCACCGCACAAGCCGCTTGACGATGATCCTGGTGCTCGCCACCGGTTCGAGCTGTGTCGGCGCGCGGTCTTGGACGACGAGCGCTTCGAGGTGTCAGACCTCGAGGTCAGGCGAGAGGGGCCGTCCTACACGGTCGATACGCTGGTAGCGCTGAAATCCCGGATGCCTCATAGCGAGCTGTTCCTGATCGTCGGCGGTGACGTCGCGGCGGGGCTGCCCATGTGGCACGAACCGGAGCAGGTGTTGTCGCTGGCTACACTCGCTGTTGCAAGGCGCCGCGGAACCACGCGGAAGTCGATCGATCAGGCGCTCGCGGGGCTTCGCGGGGGAGATCGTGCCGAGTTCTTCCGGATGCCACGGATCGGGATCTCATCGACTGAGATCCGCGATCGGGTGCGTATGCAGGAGCCGATCACGTACCTCGTCCCGGAACCCGTGGCGAGCTATATCGACGAGAACCGTCTATATGGAGGTCGCAGATGAAGTCACCCGAAGAGATCGCGCTGGAAATCGTCGAACTTGCCTCCGACCGCAAAGCGGTCGAGCTGGTTCAGCTCGATCTGCGGGGGCTCACGTCGGTTGCCGACTATTTCCTGATCTGCACCGGTCGCAGCGACCGCCAGGTCAGGGCAATCCACGATGGCATCCACCTCGGTATGAAGAACGAGCATGGGATGCTTCCGACGCGTGTGGACGGAGTCACGCAGGGGCAGTGGGTCCTGATGGATTACGGGGACGTGATCGTGCACATCTTCACGCCGGAGATCCGCGACTACTACAGGCTCGAGCAGCTCTGGGGTGAGGCTCCCTCACACAGTTTCGAGCCTGCGCTGCCGGCTGCTTAGAGCGCTGCCAGTAGCTTCGGCGCGACCTGCTTCTTCCGGCTCATCACGCCCGGGAGCTTGAGCTTCGAGCCGTTCACCGGCTCGACGCCGAAGGCCCTGGCCACCGCCGCGACGTCTCCCGCGATAAGCAGGTCGGTGGCCTTGTCGAGCACGTCGGTGACCATCAACGCGTACAGCTCGGCGCCCTGCCTGGTGCGCTCGCGCTCCATCGCTGTCAGCAGCTCCTGCTCGCGATCGAGCAGGCCCTTGCCGACGACCTCGATCTGAGCGATCTGGAAGGGCGTTCCACTGCCAGCCTGATAGGCCTTGGCGTCGCGGCGGACGAGCTCATCGGCGGTTACGTCAGAGACGTCGGAGGTTTCCGCGAACATCCGCCGGCCGAAGCGCTGCGCATCGATCTCGAGCACCCGTTCGAGGTATTCGACCACGGCGTCGTCGCGCTCGGTGGTGGTCGGAGAGTTGAGGATCACCGTATCCGCGAGCACGGCGGCGAGCAACAGCATCGCAGTCGGCCTGCTCGGCTCAACACCGCTACGGCGGAAGCGCTCGATCACGAGTGTCGCCGTGGAGCCGACCGGATCGAAGGTGGCCGTAACCGGAACCTTTGTCTCGATCGAGCCGATGTGGTGATGGTCGAGAATCTCGACGATCTCAGCCTGCTCGATGCCGGGAACGCTCTGGGCCTGCTCCGCATGGTCGACCAGGATGACCCGACGACGCACAGGGGAGACCAGATCTGAGCGGGTCACCAGCCCGATCGGGCGCTGGCGCTCGTCGACGATGATCGCGGCGCCATGGTGAGAGTCCTTGATCTGTTCGGAGACCTCGGCAATCAGCTCGTCTGGGGTGGCGATGATCTGGTCGTTCTCCATCAGCTCCCGGCACGGACCGGCGAGCGTGATCATGCGGGCGGTGACGTAGGTGTCAAGCGGCGAGCTGATGATGGCGACGCCCATCTCCTCCGCCAGCGCGAGCACCTCAGGCGTTGGCTGGGTGTCGCGTGAGAGCACCAGCAACGCGATCCCCTTTTCGATGATGCGACGTTGTGCGGCGTTGCGGTCGCCGACCACGACGATGTCACTCGGCTGGATCCCCGTTTCGGCCTCCGGGGCCGAGGCGTGGACCCAGATGCGGCCGCCGAGCGTGCGGTCCTCACCCGTCAGCAGCTCCCCGCCGAGCACGTCGGCGATCGCCTGCACCGAGGTGTCCTCACGCAGGACCGAGCTCTCGCGTGACTCCCGGACATACCGGCGCGCGAGCGAACGGGTCGTGATGATCCCGATCAGGATGCCCTCGTCGTCGATCACGGGGACCAGGTCGTAGTCGGTGTGGTCGAGAGCAAGCCCCGCCTCGCGAATCGGGTCAGTCGCGTTCATCGTTGGAAACTCGGTCTGCATGAGGTCGGCAGCGCGCAGATGCACATGCGCAAGAAACACAGGGGCGGGCAGGCCCGCCTGCTCCAGCACCCAGCGAGTCTGGGGATTGAGATCCCCTAGACGGACGGGCACGTATTCAGTGTTTGGATCCAGGCGTGATTTCAGTTCGGCGTATCCGACGGCCGCACCGATCGAATCGGTGTCGGGGTTGCGGTGCCCGGAGATGTATACGGGTGGCACACACGAATTATCACGAGATCGTCACGATTGAGTCGAGCGGACCGAACGGTCGGCCACGGGAAAGTGGCACAGCGTGCCGGACCGCGATAGCGTGCGGCGCGAGACAGCCGCCATACGGGCGGACGCGAGCGACAGAGAAACGGAGCGGCGCATGCCCTCGGCACCGAAGATCCTGCCCACTCAGATCACGGAGGGCACGTCCACCGGGATCCGCTACCGGCTTGAGGGCGAGCTGGTGCCGGCGCTGCACATGGCACTTGACGGGAGCATTCCGGTCTATTTTGAGCACCACGTGCTGCTGTGGAAGTACCCCGACCTGCAGATCGGCCTGCACCCGTTGCGCAAGGGCCTCACCCGTCGCCTGTTTGCAGGGATGCCGCTGCTGATGCTGCAGGTCGAGTCCGGCGGTGAGGTCGCCTTCAGTCGCGATGCCCCTGGCCACATTGCGGCGCTGCACCTGCAGGCTGGCGAGGGGATTCAGGTGCGCGAGCATCAATTCCTGGCGGCAACCCAGAACGTCGAATACGACTACAGCCGCATGAAGGGCTTCGCCAACATGATCTACGGCGGCGGCTTCTTCATCGACCAGTTCTTGTGCTCGAGCGGCGAGGGCGTCGTCTGGGTCCACGGCTACGGCAACGTCTTCGAGAAGACTCTGGAGCCGGGCGAGTCGATCGACATCGAGCCCGGCGGCTGGCTGTACTACGACCACTCGGTACAGATGAGCCAGGAGGTCTACGGCTTCAAGACCGGGTTCATGAGTGGTGGCGGCAGCCTCGTCTTCAACCGCTTCACGGGACCCGGCCGCGTCGGTCTGCAGAGTGCCTACTTCCACCCTCCGGGAGCGGAGACCGGCGCCGGCGGCGGGCAGGCGCAATCCCCGGGTATCGGCGGGCTGCTGGGCGGCCTGCTGGACAATTGATTGATGGCGTTTGCGACGGGACATCTTCGCGAGCACCCGCTTCCACGCGGTGTGCTCGGCGCGCTTACGCTCAGCGGTTACCAGCTGCTGGTTGACGTTGCCGGGGTCGGCGCAGGCCGGCTCGGTCCGCAGGCGTTCCTGCTGGTCGCGGCGGACGAGGGATCTGGCGACGAGATGACGCACATCTCGCTGCACCAGGGCCGGCTCGGCGATGAGCGCGACGCCTTGGCCTACCAGCAGCTCGCCGCCCAGCTCGGCTATCTGAGGCTGTCCGGATACCGGCTCGCGCTCGAGCGGGCGGGCTTGCGCTCCAAGATCGGTCTCGTCGACCCGGCGACCGGCGGGATCGCCCTGACGATCCCAGACAAGCATCCCGGGAAGCTGTTCGGCGGCGGTGTGAGCGTCCGGACACTGCTGGTCTCGGCCAGGGCGCTGCCGGATGCCGGGCCGCCAGCCGATCTCCAGAGTCCGGAGCTGCTACGCCAGACCTTCCTGGCGCTGGCGCTCAGCGACGAATCGACGACCGGTGCCCAGGCGGCAGAGCTCGCTGATCGTGCGCTCACGCTTGTCCAGGCTGACCCGACGCTGGATCCGGCCGCTGCGTTGGCGGCGGCGAAGGATCCTCAGCAGCCGTAGTTTCACCATCCTCGGGAATCCGCATGCCCACGCGGGCGACCACCACACCCGGTCTATTGGCCAGCGCATTGCTCAGGACCAGGTCGAGGTGGTTGTGCAGTACGGCGTAGCGCAGCTTCTCGGGGATTGCCACCGGGATCAGAACGACAACCTGTTTGTTCCGTGTGCGACAGAGACCGTCGATGTACTCGACGATCGGTCCGACGACAGACGCGAACTCGTTGCGCAGAACCTGCAGCGGCACACCCGGGTGCCATTGGCCCCACTGCTGCTCGAGCTTCTCGATCTGCGGTTCTTCGTCCTCGGAGTACTCGAGCACGACATGCAACGCCACGACGTCGTCTGAAAGCGACAACGCCTCGCCGATCGCGTACCGGGTCAGCGTCGACATCGTGACCACCGGCACCACCACCACGGACGCGCGTCGGGTGGGCGGGGGCGGAATCAGGCCGATGCCCAACGCGGCGCTTGTGTGCTCGTAATAGTGGTGGATGCGGTTGAAGCCGTAGATGATCAGCGGCACAGCGACGACCACGACCCAGGCACCGTGGGTGAACTTCGTCAGCAGGAAGATCACCGTCGCGGTCGCCGTGACGGCGGCGCCCAGCCCGTTGATCGCGGCACGGTAGCGCCAGCGGTGCGATCGCTCGTGTCGCCAGTGAATGACCAGGCCGGTCTGCGCGAGCGTGAAACCGACGAATACGCCGATCGCGAACATCGGGATCAGCGCGTTCGTATCCCCGTTGACGGCCACAATCAGAATGCCGGACATCAACGCCAGCACCCAGATTCCGTTCGAGAAGACCTGCCGGTCGCCTCGGATCGAGAAGAGATGGGGGAGATAGTGATCCCGAGCCAGCAGGCTTCCGAGTACGGGAAGGCCGCCGAAGGAGGTGTTGGCCGCCAGGGCGAGCACGATCGTGGTGGTCACCGACACGACGTAATAGGCCCAGCCGCGCCCGACTGACAGAGCCATGATCTGGCTCAGCACGGTCTGGCCTGAGCGCGGCCCCACGTTCCAACGATGGGCCAGGATCGCAAGTCCCAGCAACATCGTCCCGAGAATCAGGCCGAGCAGCACCTCCGTGTGCTTGGCACGTCGTGCACGCGGCTGTTTGAACAGCGGCACACCGTTGGCGATCGCCTCGACTCCGGTGAGCGCGCTGCAGCCGGCTGAGAACGCCTTGAGGACCAGGAGCACGCCGACTGTCTCGAGCGAATGGGTCGGCACCAGCGAATGCCCTGGCTGTGGGCTGTTCAGTCCGAGCGGATGGATCAGGCCCACGGCAATGATCGCCAGCAGCCCGACGACGAACAGCAGCGTCGGAAGCAAAAACGCCCGTGCGGTCTCGCCCAGTCCGCGCAGGTTCATGAATGTGACCAGCGCGAGAATGCCGAGACAGATCGGCACCGTGGCCGAACTCAGGCCAGGAAACGCGGACACCAGCGACGCGACCCCTGCTGCGATCGAGACGGCGACGGTCAACGTGTAGTCGACGATCAAGGCGGCTCCCGCCAGCATGCTGGCACGCCGGCCGAGGTTGGCTCTCGAAACCGCGTACGAGCCACCGCCGCCCGGATAGGCATCGATCACCTGCCTGTACGAGAACACGAGGATGGCCAGAAGCAGGACAATCGCGATCGTGATCGGCAGCACCAGGTGCAGGGCGCCGGCGCCAGCCACCGCCAGCACGGCGACGATCGCCTCAGGCCCGTAGGCAACCGACGTCAACGCGTCCAGCGAGAGCGCCGAAAGTCCCTCGATCGGCGTGATCTGCTCTCTGGACCGGCGACGAAATGACAACGGCGGCCCGACCAGGACCCGCCAGGCGTGGCTCCAAGGCCCCGTCTGGGTGCGGTCGTCAGCCACGCTGAAACTCTAACGAAGCCGGTGGCGGCGCACCCTGTGCCGGTGTGTCCATGCTCTGATAAGCGGTGTGGCGATTCACAGTTAACTAATGCGGGTCACTGGCGGCCATGACACAGAAATCCAATCAATGGAGTACCCAAAAAAAGGCGACAGGGTAAACAAATTTTTACCCGCACGGCGTGTCGAGCGCATAGAGTGGCCAACGCAACATAACGGCAAGATTATTTTGGATACGGCATCGCGGGGGTGATGAACGGGACCAGGGTGTTGGTCACACAGCGCCGTTGTTTTTGTGCGGGGTGGTGAGGGGAAGCGAATCCTCTGACGCTCCGCTTCGGATGGGTGCGTACTGGACGCCCATCAACATTGCAGTGTTAACAACAAAGGGAAGAGCAAGTGAGGAACCGTCTTTTTAGACTCACTCTTGCTCCGCTGTTGGGGAGCATGCTCGCGGGGGCAATAATCGCGGCAGCGCCGGCTGTAGCCAGCGCAAGCCAGCAGGACCCGTCTGGAACCGGGTACCTGGAACTCTGTAAGACCTTCGCGGCCGTTCCAGCTGGACAGCAGAGCTACCAGGGAACATTCAGCTACTCCGTAACCGGAGTCGCCAGGCCGGTTGTCATCAAAGCGGTGACGGGCGGTCCGGAGGTGTGTACCCAGCCGTTCTCCGTACCCTCAGGTACGGTGACCGTCACCGAGGGCAGCAACTCCTGGTCGTCAGTCGCAAACGTCACTGCAACCAATGATCAGCAGAACTCATTGGCGTGGACGACGGGCAGCAGCAAAGCGACCGTGAAGGTGCCGACCAATAGTGATTCAAACAGCGCTGTCACCCTGCACTACACCAACGATCCCGTTTACGGGGTCGTCGAGCTCTGCAAGGCGCCGGCGACGAACTCGTCAGCGTTGACCGGGACGTACATGTTCAACCTGACCAGCGATGAGCCAGGCATCAGCGCGTATGACGCGAAGACCGGCGCCTACGATCTGCCGTGGACGACCACTGCGTCGGCCACGATCTCGGCTGCAGGCCTCGGTTGTAGTGGTCCTACGACCGTGCCAGCGGGCGGGCTAGGCACCGCCGAGCAGGGAGCGGCGTTGTACGTGACCGGCATCGGCGCAACGATCAACGGCAGCACGTCGATTTTCCCATCGACAAAGGTGTTGACTGACTACAACCTCTCAGCTGGCACCGCGGACGTGGTGGTCGAGGCTGGCAACACCACGAATCAGACGCTCGTTACCTACACGGATGCGATCTCGACCGTGAAGCTCTGCAAGTCGTGGGCAGGCCGCGACGTGGCGCCACCGGTCAGCTCGTTCCCGTTCACCGCGACCTCGAGTGGACCAGCCGGTCCGACCGCGGTCAGCAGTGCGGTGAGCGTGCAACCTGGCACCTGCCAGATTCTGGGCTATGTCCGTGCCGGGACCCAGGTGAACATCACCGAGGGCGTCGTTGCGGGCACCAAGGTTGCGACGATCGGGGCGAACCAGGGCATCATCCCCGGGACGCTCAGCCTGCCGAACCGCACCGTCAGCGTTATCGCCGGTCCAGGTGAGACCGACGTCACGTTCACGGACGAGCCGGCTGACCCAGGTCAGTTGAAGATCTGCGTCCAGCCGACCACGGGTGCGACCGCTGCGACGGTCCCGTTCGTCGTCAACGGAACACAGATGATCGACGTCAACCTGAGCGCTACTGCGATGCAGTGCACGCTCGACCCGTCGTCGTTCGCGTTCAACTCCGGTGTCACGATCGCAGGTGGAGCGCTTCCGTCACCGGACGCGTTCACCGGCACGCCGTCTGTATTGCCGCCCAATGTTGAGGTCTGGGAAGGGTTCCCGCCTGTATTGACGGCGACCAACCAGCCGAGCCTGTCGGCCTCGACGGCATCCAGCGCCACCGTGTTGATGTCTGAGGGGACCATCACCGAGGTGACGTTCACGATCGATCCTCCGGCGCCGGCAACGGCACCGACGTCGACGTCAACGCCAACCGCGGCGCAGGTGACCGCCAACAGTGTCGATCTCCCGAGCCAGAGCGGCTCGAGCAGCTCGACGCCGTTGTCACCGGCGCAGGTGACGGCCGCGCTGAGGAAGCAGCTCTCGCATGTCAGGGCCGAAATCCGGTCTCTGCAGAAGAAGCTGTCCAAGAAGCACCTCAGCAAGGCAGCTCGGAGGGCGGATCAGCGGAGGCTGACTCAGCTCCGCAGGCTCGAGCCCCGCATCCTCAGGGAACTGAAGTAAGCGGGACTCTGGGATGCAGTAACACCGTGTGAAAGGTCGGAGCGGCTCACCGGGGGACGCTCCGACCACCACGGAACCCACGAGCGGGGCGATGGCTTCAAGCCATCGCCCCGTCTCGTTAACTGGTCGTCTCAGACCGGCTGCGAGCCCGGGCGCCCGGGCGCCGGGACGCGGGCAGTTGCTGGACGTGCCCTGAGCCCAGACCGGCCCCGAGCGGTAGTCTCGTCGTCCAGTCGAACCGTCCAACCACGACTCGAGGAGCGTCTGCATGGCCAATGCCGATAAGCCCAACATCCTGGTGATCTGGGGCGACGACATCGGGATCACGAATCTGAGCTGTTACAGCGATGGTTTGATGGGGTACCGCACCCCGAACATCGACCGGATCGCAAACGAGGGGATGCGGTTCACCGACTCCTACGGTGAGCAGAGCTGCACGGCCGGCAGGGCGTCGTTCATCACCGGTCAGAGCGTGTTCCGCACCGGCCTGAGCAAGGTCGGGATGCCGGGTGCCCCGGTCGGGTTGAAGGCGGAGGATCCGACGATTGCGGAGCTGCTGAAGCCGCTCGGTTATGCGACCGGGCAGTTCGGCAAGAACCATCTCGGCGACCGCAACGAGTTTCTGCCGACGGTGCACGGGTTCGATGAGTTCTTCGGCAACCTCTATCACCTCAACGCCGAGGAGGAGCCAGAGACTGCGAACTGGCCATCGAGAGATGACTTCCCGTCGTTCAACGAGCAGTTCCGCCCCCGCGGCGTGCTGCACTGCTTTGCCACCGATGAGGACGATCCGTCCGAACACGAACGTTGGGGCAGGGTTGGCAAGCAGCGGATCGAGGACACCGGTCCGCTGACGAAGAAGCGGATGGAGACGATCGACGACGAGATCCTCGAGCATGGGCTCGGCTGGATCGACCGCCAGCACGAGTCAGGTGAGCCGTGGTTCATGTGGTTCAACACAACTCACATGCATCTCCGCACCCACCCCAAGCCAGAGAGCGTGGGCCAGGCGGGGCGCTGGCAGTCGCCCTACCACGACACGATGATCGACCATGACAAAGTCGTCGGCGCGCTACTCGACAAGCTCGATGAGCTCGACATCGCTGAGGACACGATCGTGGTCTACTCGACCGATAACGGCCCGCATATGAACACCTGGCCCGATGGCGGGATGACGCCGTTCCGGAGTGAGAAGAACACCAACTGGGAGGGCGCGTTCAGGGTCCCCGAGTTGATTCGTTGGCCCGGCAGGATCGAGCCTGGCAGCATCTCCAACGAGATCGTCCAGCACCATGACTGGCTACCGACGTTCCTGGCTGCGGCCGGGGAGCCGGAGATCGTGGAGAAGGTCAAGCACGGCCACCAAATTGACGAGAAGACCTACAAGGCTCACATCGACGGCTTCAACCTGCTGCCCTACCTCACGGGCGAGGTCGACAAGAGCCCCCGCAACGTGTTCTTCTACATCTCCGATGACGGCGACGTCCTCGCGATCCGGTTTGACAACTGGAAGGTCGTGTTCATGGAGCAGCGCGTCCAGGGGACACTGCGGCTCTGGGCTGAGCCGTTCGTGTCGCTGCGGGTCCCGAAGCTGTTCAACCTCCGCACGGACCCCTTCGAGCGAGCCGACATCACGTCCAACACCTACTACGACTACCTGCTCGAGAGCGACTACATCATCCTCGCCGCCACGGGTCTGGTGACGCAGTTCCTGGAGACCTTCAAGGAGTTCCCGCCGGCTCAGCGAGCGGCGAGCTTCACGATCGACCAGGTGGTCGAGAAGCTCCAGACAGCTCTGACCAGCGGGCAATAGGTGACAGAGGCCGAGGCGATGGCATGGATCCCGTCCGGCACGTTCCGGATGGGATCCGACCGCCACTACCCGGAGGAGGGCCCCTCCCGAGAGGTCAGCGTCGACGGCTTCTGGATCGACCGACGGCAGGTGACCAACCGCGAGTTCGCGACATTCGTCGCGGCGACCGGATACGCAACGGTGGCCGAGCGGGCGCTTGACCCCGCGGACTATCCGGGAGCCCCGGCCGAGAACCTCGTGCCCGGCTCGATGGTCTTCACGATGACCAAGGGCCAGGTCGACCTGCGCCACATCAGCCAGTGGTGGACCTGGACGCCGGGCGCGTCGTGGAAGCATCCGGACGGTCCGCATAGCTCAGCTGCCGATTCCCCGGACCACCCGGTCGTGCATGTCGCGTTCGAGGACACCGAGGCTTACGCGGACTGGGCTGGCAAGGCTCTGCCGACCGAGGCCCAATGGGAACGGGCGGCACGCGGCGGCCTGGAGGGCGCAACCTACACCTGGGGCGACGAGCCCGAGAGCCCGGGGACGCAGCTGGCCAACTATTGGCACGGCGAGTTCCCGTGGCGCCCCGCTCCAGGGTACGGGCGGCGCTCCCAGGTCGGCTCGTTTCCGGCAAATGGCTTCGGTCTCCACGACATGTCCGGCAACGTCTGGGACTGGACCACCGACTGGTATGCGTCACGTCACCCCGACAGCGGTCAATGCTGCGTGCCGGCGAACCCAAGGGGTGTGACGGAGGCCGACAGCTATGACCCGACCCAACCACAGTTCCGGATTCCGCGCAAGGTGATCAAGGGCGGCTCGTACCTGTGTGCCGACAGCTACTGCCTGCGCTACCGTCCGGCCGCGCGACGCCCGCAGATGATCGACACCGGCATGAGCCACATCGGCTTCCGCTGCGTCAGGCTGCAGTAGCGCTGACGGAGTCGACGGTGCCACCGTCGACTCCGGTTCAGTGGAGGCCGACGGCAGGACGCCGACTCCGATTCAGTGGAGCTGAGGGGGCTCGAACCCCTGGCCTCCGCCATGCCATGGCGGCGCTCTCCCAGCTGAGCTACAGCCCCAGCGAAATGAACTCCTCCGCAAGGTTAATACATGCGCACTGTTTGTTGCGAGGCGACTCTCTAACCTCACGCCCAGAATGTCGGATCGCCGTTACAACCCTGCCGCGATCGAGGCCAGATGGCAGGCGGTCTGGGCCGATGAGCGAACCTGGGAGGTCCCTAACGGCACCACGCAGGAGGCCGGAGGGCGCCGTCTCGCCGGCGGCCACATCCGACCGGACAAGTCCTACGTCCTGGAGATGCTCCCGTACCCGAGCGGTGAGCCCCACATCGGCCATCTGAAGAACTACACGATCGGCGACGCGATCGCCCACTTCCAGCGTCGCACCGGTCATCGCGTGCTGCATCCGATGGGTTACGACTCATTCGGGTTGCCCGCGGAGAACAACGCGATCAAGACGGGAACTCACCCGCGGGTCGCCACCGAGCAGTCGATCGCGTCCTTCCAGAAGGCGTTTCGCTCCTGGGGTATCTCGATCGACTGGTCCCGTGAGATCGCCACTCACCAGCCCGAGTACTACCGCTGGACTCAATGGATCTTCCTGCAGCTCTACGAGCGTGGCCTCGCCTATCGCAAGGAGTCAGCCGTCAACTGGTGCCCCAACGACCAGACGGTGCTCGCAAACGAGCAGGTGATCGACGGCCACTGCGAGCGCTGCGGGCATGAGGTCGAGTTGCGCCAACTCGAGCAGTGGTTCTTCCGGATCACCGATTACGCCGATCGTCTGCTCGACGACCTGGACACGATCGACTGGCCCGAGCACGTCAAGACGATGCAGCGCAACTGGATCGGTCGCAGCGTCGGCGCGGAGGTCAACTTCCGCTGCGCTGAGCTGGACATCGACTATCCGGTCTTCACGACTCGCCCTGACACGCTGTTCGGGGCCACCTTCTTCGTGATCGCGCCCGAGCATCCGGACATCGCGCGGCTGGCGGCCGGCATGCCCAATGAGCAGGCCGTGCGCGACTACGTCAACCACGCTCTGACCGAGTCCGCCGAGGATCGCGGATCGGCCGAAAAGACCAAGACGGGAGTGTTCCTGGGCCGCACCGTCACCAACCCGGTGACCGGTGAGGAGATTCCCATGTATGTCGCCGATTACGTGCTCATGGAGTACGGCACCGGCGCGATCATGGCGGTTCCCGCCCACGACGAACGTGACCACGCCTTCGCCCGCACCTACGACCTACCGATTCGCCAGGTCGTCGGCCCCAGGGACGGCGCTGCAATCGACGTCCAGAACGAGCCGTACGTGACCAAGGGTGACGACGCCGTGCTGGTCAACTCGGGCGAATTCGATGGGCTCTCGCCGGCGGAGGGCTTCGAACGGATCGCCGAATGGCTCGACCGTGAGGGCATCGGCCACGCGTCAGTGAACTTCCGCCTGCGCGACTGGCTGCTGTCGAGGCAGCGCTACTGGGGATGCCCGATCCCGATCATCTACTGCGACGACTGCGGGATGTCACCGGTTCCGGAGGAGCAGCTGCCGGTCGAGCTGCCTGACGTCGACGATTACCAGCCTAAGGGCCGCTCGCCGCTGGCGACCGCGGCGGATTGGGTCAACACGACCTGCCCGTCGTGCGGGGGGCCGGCGCGGCGCGAGACCGACACGATGGACACGTTCGTGGACTCGAGCTGGTACTTCCTGCGTTACTGCGATGCTCACAACGACGACGCCGCCTGGGATCCAGCGACCCTGCGGGAGTGGATGAGCGTCGATCAGTACATCGGCGGAGTCGAGCACGCGATCCTGCACCTGCTGTACGCGCGCTTCTTCGTCAAGGCGCTGGCCGATATGGGACTGCTCGATGTCCAGGAGCCGTTCATGGCGTTGTTCACGCAGGGCATGATCCTCGGTCCCGACGGCCAGAAGATGTCGAAGTCACGCGGGAATGTGATCCCGCCGACGCCGCTGATCGAGCAATTCGGTGCCGACTCGGTCCGTACCTACATCCTGAACATGGGGCCGCCCGACCAGGACGCGGCCTGGAACGACAACGCCCTCACAGGCGCGCACCGGCTGCTCTCGCGCCTGTGGACTCTGGCGGACGAGATCGCCACCGGGGGTGATCCGCTGATCACCCCCGGCGCAGAAGCGCTGCAGCAGCCGGCCGATCCCACGGGTGACGCGTTGACACTGGTGCGCAAGGCCAACTGGGCGATCGACCGAGTCACCTCCGAGTTCGTTGGGCGGTTCGGCTTCCACAACGCGATCGCCGCTGTTACGGAGCTGGTCAATGAGCTCTACCGTCACCCTCAGGCTGAGCCTGAGACAAGGCGTTTTGCGGCGGCCACCGCAGCGTCACTCATCTTTCCGTTCGCCCCACATCTGGGAGCTGAGGCGTTCGAGCTGCTGACCGGCCGCCGGGTGTGGGAGGAACCGTGGCCGGCCGCTGACGCGGCGATGCTGGTCGCCGAAACGTTCGAGCTCGTCTGCCAGGTCAACGGTCGCGTGCGTGATCGCGTTACGGCGCCGAGCGGCTCGGCGCGCGAGCAACTGGAGGCCCTGGCGCTCGCCTCCCCCGGCGTCTCCCAGCATGTTGACGGGCACGAGGTTGTGAAGGTCGTGGTCGTACCCGACAAGCTCGTCAACGTCGTCATTCGATGAGCGCCCGCGATCGCGTCTACGTGGGCGTGGTCGGGGCGTCACAGGCAACTGCACGTGATCTCGAGGACGCCGAGGCGGTCGGCCGCCTGCTCGGTGTGGCTGGCGCGGTGATCGTCTGCGGCGGCCGCGGCGGCGTGATGGCGGCCGTGTCGCGAGGGGCCGACTCCGCTGGAGGGACCGTGATCGGCATGCTTCCCGGCGATGACCGCTCCGACGCGAACGAGTGGGTGACGGTCGCGATCCCGACGGGCCTGGGTGAGCTACGCAACGGTCTGATCGTTCGCACCGCCGATGTGATGATTGCGATCGGCGGCGCCTACGGCACGCTGTCCGAGGTCGCGCTGGGACTTCAGGCCGGGCTCGAGGTCTACGGCCTGCATACCTGGGAGATCGACGGGATCGTCGAGGTCGCGGCGCCGGAGGAGGCGGTCGAGCGGGCGCTCGCTGGAGCTCGCGCTCGGTAGGGTAGGCCGGTGGCCTCGTTCAAGCCCGCCTACCTGATCCACGGCGACGACCACGGCCGCATCGCCGAGCGCCGTGCGCGGCTGCGGGAGCTCGCGGAGCAGCAGAGTGGCGCTCAGGGCCTTGAACTGTTCGAGGGCGATCGGTCGATCCCTGACAACGTCGCCTTTGCCCTCAACGCAATGACCTTCGCGATCGGCCGGCGGTTCATCATCGTCGACGGCGTCGAGCGTTGGAAGGACAAGGATATGGACGCGCTCGAGACGGCACTCGCCGGGACCGCACCTGATACCACGGTGACATTCTTTGCGCGCGAGGAAGGCCGTTTCAAGGCTCCGAAACGGCTCGTTGACGCCGTCAGGCGGGCTGAGGGAGACGTGTCCGCCGAGCAGGCAGTGAAACCGTGGGAGCTACCCAAGTGGGCAGTTGGCCAGGCGGCTCAGCTCGGCCTCGAGCTGACGCCAGAGGCGGCCAGGATGCTGGTCGCTCACGTCGGTGAGCGCCAGCAGCGGCTGCTGCGCGAGCTCGAGAAGCTCGCGCTGGAGTTCGAGCCGAATGCCCACCTCGACGCCGAGACCGTGCTGGAGCTCACCGCCGCCTCGGCCGAGCGAAAGGCCTGGGCACTGGCGGACGCGCTGCTCTCGGGCAGTGCCGAGAATGCAACCAGGACGCTCCTGCAGATGCGCGCCCAGGGAGAGCGCGTGCCCGGGCTGATCTATTGGATGAGCTCACGCGTGCGCCAGGCCCACCAGGTCGCACGGGCGCTCGACCGCGGCGAGTCGCAGGCGCAGATCAAGTCGGCTCTGAGAATGCCGCCGTCAGCGGCCGACAAGCTGATCGCGGACGCCCGCAGGATTGGTGCCGATCGGCTTCGGGCTGCGATCGAATTGATTGCCGACCTGGAACTCGCCTCCCGCGGCGGAGGGCAGGGCGGTGCCTCCGAAGACACGGAGGCACTCCTGACAATCAGAGAGATCGCCGCTTAGCGGGAGAGATCGCCGCTTAGAGGGGAGAGATCGCCGCTTAGAGGGGAGAGATCGCCGCTTAGAGGGGAGAGATCGCGGCTTAGCGCGGAGAGATCGCCGCTAAGCGCGGCGATCTCGGGTCAGGCCAAATCTGGCCGCCCGAGCCCCCACGGCGTCCGTTGCTGGTGACGGGTGGGCGTTGGCGGGCGCAGAGAGCGCCCACGCTACCCAAGCCCGGGCCGGTCACCAGGTTTGGGGGTTCGAGCGTGCTCAACGCGGGCGTGCTGCGCGCCCGAGTAGCCGACACCGACCGCAACTACGCGGGAGCGGTTACTCCGCCGGGGCGCCGCGGCGCACACGGGCGGCGCGTGACTTCTTGCGGGCGCCGTTGTTCTTGTGCAGCGAGCCGCGCTTGACGGCCTTGTCGATCGTCCGCACCAGAGTGCGATGCTCGGTATCGGCGGCCGCGTCGTCGCCTTCAGCGACGGCGGTCTCGAGCCGGCGGAAATACGTCTTGATGCGAGAGGTGTAGCGGCGGTTCTCGTCGCGCTCGCGGAGCGCACGTTCGATGCGCTTCTTCTGTGAATGAATGTTGGCCATTAGCGGGGCCGTACTATAGCGGCCCTTGCCCGCCACCGATGACAGACAGAGTCGCCGCGTCTCGGTGAATACGGCGATCTTCGCGACGGCGACCGCGCTGTCACGAGTCGCTGGTCTGGTCCGCGAGGTGATCGCCGCCTACTTCTTCGGCACCAGCCGGGCGTTCTCCGCATTCACGGTCGCGTCGCAGATCCCGAACCTGATGACGAACCTGTTCGCGCAGGCGGCGCTGTCAGCGGCGTTCGTGCCGGTGTTCACCGATCTGCTGCAGCAGGGGCGCAAGCGGGAGGCGTTCCGGCTCGCGACGACCCTGTTCTGGCTCGTTTTCCTGGTGCTCGGCGCGATCACGGTGCTGGGGATCCTGCTGGCAGGCCCAATCCTGACTGTGTACGGCGAGATCGTCGGTCGCCAGAACTTCGACGTACATGCCGCGACGGTGCTCACCCAGATCCTGTTCCCCGTCGTACTGCTGCTGGGGCTATCTGGTGTTCTGACGGGAATCCTGCAGTCCTACGACGAGTTCACGATCCCCGCGCTCGCCCCGGTCGTGTGGAACGTCGTGATCATCGTGCTGACTGTGCTGCTGGAGCACCACACCGGCGGCGGTGGTGTCTACGGCTATGCGATCGCCTGGCTGATCGCGACCTTTGTGCAGCTGCTCTTGATCGGCTCGGCGCTGCGCCTGATCGACTATCGCCTGGGATTCGAGCTCGACTGGCGGGATCCCCGCATCCGCCAGGTGTTCCTGCTGATGCTGCCGGTCACGCTTGGCCTCGGCATCATCAACCTCGACGCGCTGATCAACTCTGCGATGGGCGCGCTTGTGGTCACGCACCCCGAGCCGGGCGAAGGGCCAGCGGCGATCCGATACGCCTTCCTGCTGTACATGCTGCCGCAGGGCGTGTTCAGCGTCGCGGTATCGACCGTGCTGTTCCCGACGCTGAGTCGCCAGGCGTCCCGCGGGGCGGCCGCGGAAATGCGGCACTCGGTCGCCAACGGCATGCGGCAGATCAATCTCCTGCTGATTCCGTCGGCGGCAGGATTTCTGGTGCTATCGACGCCGATCACTCGCCTGATCTTCGAGCGAAACGCGTTCGGTCCCGAGTCGCTCGCGCTCACCTCCAACGCGCTCTTCTGGTTCGCGTTCAGCCTTCCGTTCGCCGGCCTGAACCTGCTGATGACACGAACGTTCTTCGCGCTGCAGAGGCCCTGGATCCCCACCAAACTCGCGGCGATCAACATGATCGTCGACATCATCGTCAGCGTCGCTCTCTACAAGCCGCTGGGGATCGCGGGCCTGGTGATAGGCACCGCCGCCGCCAACATCCTGATGGCCTACCTCCAGTTCCGGCGGCTGCGGATCGGCTTCAACGGGCGCCTCGAGGAGCATCAGACGCTGATGATCACGATGCGGATCGTGGTCGCGTCGGTGGTGACGGCAGCGATCGCGCGCCTTCTCTGGGTGCTCCTCGACAAGATCTTCGGGACCTCGTTCCTGGGACAGCTGCTGTCGGTAGGTGGCACCGTGGTGGCCGCCGGTTGCTGCTATGCCTGGGCGGTCAGCCACATGCGAATTCACGAATGGCGTCAGATCGAGGACATGTTCGGCGGGATGTTGCGCAGGATGATGAACCGACCCGCGAAGGTCTAGCCTCTCGCCCGTGCTGACGCTCGCTGTCCTCGCCGGACCCTGGCCGCGAATCGGTGTCGTTGCGGGTGCCGTGTTCGCCGCGGCGACGAT
This sequence comes from uncultured Conexibacteraceae bacterium, assembly GCA_963844665.1. Taxonomy (GTDB): domain Bacteria; phylum Actinomycetota; class Thermoleophilia; order Solirubrobacterales; family Solirubrobacteraceae; genus Palsa-465. Next base: position 153,216 of record CAWJPB010000001.1, on the reverse strand, counting down.
ACTCGCGCGCACCGACCGCTGGCGCGCCTGGTCGATGCTCGGCGCGCTGGTGCTGGCGCCGGTGCTGCTGCTCGACGACATCTGGCAGTCCTCACAGCTCGATTTCGTGCATCGCCATCATGCCGAGGCGGCCGTGGGCATCGTGCTCGTACTGGTCGCGCTGGGCGGCGCCGCCTACGCGATCCATCGGATCCCGTGGCTGCTGGCGCCGCTGACCGCCTTCACGGTCCCGTTCAGAGTCCCGATCCCGACTGACGGCTCCACCAACTATCTGCTGGTGCCGCTGTACTTCGTGATCGCGGCGGCGGCGCTCGCCTGGATCGTGCCCGCCCTGAAGGCCGTTCGCGCTGAGACGCGGTCGATGCGTCAGCCTCGCGAACCACGGTCGCAACGGTTTCTGTTCGAGAAGCTGCTCGCGGCATCGATCGTGGTCTACGCCCTTCAGGCGCTGTACTCGACGAATTCCGGCCCGGCCCCGGCCTTCGACAAAGCGGTGCAGAACTTGGTCTTCTTCTACATCCCGTTCGCGATCCTGCTGTCGCTGCTGCGCGACCTGAAGTGGGACCGAGAGCTGTTGGTCCGTTGCCTGGTGGTCACCGCAGGCCTGGCGATCGTGTTCTCGTTGATCGGCTTCTACGAGGAGGCGACCAAGCACCTGCTGATCAGCTCCAAGCTCGTGATCGAGAACCAGTTGCACCAGTACTTCACGGTCAACTCGGTGTTCTACGACCAGAACATCTTTGGCCGCTACCTGGCGCTCGTGATGGTGCTTGTGACCGCGGTGCTGCTCTATGACCCGCGCACGCGCGTGCAGCTCGCGGCCATCGCCACCCTGACGATCCTGTGGGGCTGCCTGGTCTTCACACTGTCGCGCTCGAGCCTGATCGCGCTCGCGCTGGGGCTCGCCGTCCTGGCGGCATTCCGCTGGCGCGCTCGTCCCGTCCTGTACCTCGGTGTCGCCGTAATTCTGGTGGGCGCTGTTGTGCTGGCGATCGACCCCCACAAGTTCGACCCCTATGGCGGCGCCAACGGCGCGTCCAGCGGCCGCGCGAGCCTGGTTGCGAATGGCACCAGACTGTTCGGCGACAGGCCGGTCTGGGGTTTTGGCTCTGGCTCGTTCTCGACCGAATACCAGACCCATTTCCGCAAGGCCGCGCAGTCCGTGTCCGACTCCCACAACATTCCGGTCACGGTCGCGGCCGAGCAGGGAGTGATCGGTGAGCTTCTGTACATCGCGCTGCTCGTGACCGCCTTCCTGACGCTGTTCCGAGGAGCGCGTGGTGACCCGTTTCGGGTCGCGATCGCCGCCACCTTCGCGGCGCTGGTGCTGCACACGATGCTCTACGCGGACTTCCTCGAGGATCCCGTGACCTGGACGCTGCTGGCGATCGGTGGAGCGCTCGCGGTTGCCTCGCGAGCCGAGTCCGTCCCTGGCCGCAGGGACCGCCGACTGCGTACGGTCGCCTAGCCGTATGACCAGGCTGCTGTTCGTAAAGAGCCGGACGGCCAGCTTCATCGAGCTCGACCAGCAGCTCCTGGCCGAGCGCTTTGATGTCCATGTGCTCCATCAGCCCGGCCACTTCAGCGATCCGCGCGCCGTCGTGCGTGAGGTGCTCAAGGCCGACGTGATCGTAGGTTGGTGGGCCTCCTGGCACACCTTCCTGCCGATCACGCTGGCCTGGCTGATGCGCAAGCCGTCGCTGCTGATCGTCGGTGGCTTCGATACCGCCGCGGAGCCCGAGTACAACTACGGCTTCCAACTCGGCGGCCCGCGCGCCTGGCTGAGCCGCTTCACGATGCGCCGCGCCCGCATCCTGATGACCAACTCCGAGTACTCGCGCATCGAAATATGGCGCAACACCGGGATCTCTCCCGACAGGGTCAGGGTCGTTTACCACGGTGTGCCGGAGGTTGCGGCCGGAGGTCAGAAGCGCCGCCTGGCGCTGACCGTCGGGATCGTCGACCGCACGAACCTGGAGCGCAAGGGGTTGCGCGCGTTTGTCGAGGCCGCGGCGCATGTGCCGGAGGTCGAGTTCGTGCTGGCGGGTAAGTACGAGGATGACGCGGCGCAGGAACTGCGCGCCGGCGCAACGGAGAACGTGCGGCTCACCGGATGGCTGGAGGACGACGAGCTCAGGAACCTGTTCGACAGCGCGTCGGTCTACGTCCAGGCCTCCAGGCACGAGGGCTTCGGCGTCTCAGTGGCGGAGGCGATGCTGGCCCGCTGCGTTCCGGTCACCACGCGAGCGGGCGCGCTGCCCGAGGTGGTCGGCGACACCGGAGTTCTGCTCGATGACACCGAGCCGGCGACGGTCGCGTTGGGCGTGCGCGAGGCGCTGCACCTGGACACCGGTGAGGCGGCTCGACAGCGCGTGCTCGAACACTTCAGCGTCCGCCAGCGCCGCGATGGCCTATTCGCGTTGCTGGACGAGATTGTTCCCTCCCAACCCTCCTAACCTTGTTGGGCCGTGACAGACCAGGCCCACATCCGGAATTTCTCGATCATCGCCCACATCGATCACGGCAAGTCGACCCTGGCCGATCGCATCCTCGAGCTCACCCACACCGTCGACCCGCGCGCGATGCGTGCGCAGGTGCTCGACTCGATGGAGCTCGAGCGCGAACGCGGGATCACGATCAAGTCACGCGCCGTGCGCGTCTTCTACACCTCCCAAGCCGACGGCCAGACTTATCAGTTGCATCTGATCGACACCCCCGGCCACGTCGATTTCACCTACGAGGTGTCCCGCTCCCTCGCCGCGTGCGAGGGAGCTCTGTTGGTGGTCGACGCCAGCCAGGGCGTGGAGGCACAGACGGTCGCCAACACCTACCTCGCCGTGGACGCCGGCCTCGAGCTGATTCCGTGCATGAACAAGGTCGACCTACCCGGGGCCGAGCCCGAGCGCGTCGCGGAGGAGATCTCCGATCTGATCGGGGAGTCGCCCGGGGAGGTCCGGCGCATCAGCGCCAAGACCGGTGAGGGCGTCACCGACGTGCTTGACGAGCTGATCGCTCGCGTGCCCGCACCACACGGCGATCCGCAGGCGCCGGCGCGAGCCCTGATCTTCGATTCGGAGTTCGACCAATATCGCGGCGTGATCGCGTACCTTCGCGTCGTCGATGGAACCTTCACCAAGGGTGAGGCGATTCTTGCGATGCAGGCCGGGACCGAGGCTGAGATCGATGACATCGGCTTCTTCAGCCCGGAGATGATCTCCTCGCTGCAGCTCGGCCCGGGCGAGGTGGGCTACGTGATCACCGGGCTCAAGGACGTCACCAAGCTGCGCGTCGGCGACACGCTGACGTCGCTGAGGCGTCAGGCGGCCAAGCCGCTGCCCGGTTACCGGGACGTCAAGCCGATGGTGTTCGCCGGGCTGTTCCCGATCGACTCGGACGACTATCCGGATCTGCGCGACGCGCTCGAGAAGCTGACGCTGAACGACGCGGCGCTCGCGTGGGAGCCGGAGACCTCAGACGCGCTCGGTTTTGGCTTCCGCTGCGGCTTCCTGGGGCTGCTGCATATGGACATCGTCCGCGAGCGACTCGCGCGTGAGTATGACCTCGACCTGATGATGACGATGCCGAGCGTCGAGTACGAGGTGATGCTCACCGATGGCACCGAGCTGGCTGTGCACAGCCCGGCCGATTTCCCGGATCCGAGCAAGGTGCAGGAGATCCGCGAGCCGTATATTCGAGCTTCGATCCTGACGCCGAAGGACTACGTCGGCACGATCATGGAGCTCTGCCAGGACCGCCGTGGCGATCCCGCCGGCATTCACTACCTCTCATCCGAGCGGGTGCAGCTGAGCTACGACCTGCCGCTGGCCGAGATCGTGCTCGACTTCTTCGATCAACTCAAGTCACGCACGCGCGGGTACGCCTCATTCGACTACGAGATCACCGGCATGCGCGAGTCCGACCTCGTCAAGCTGGACATCCTGCTGGGCGGCGACCAGGTCGACGCGCTGGCGATGCTGGTGCATCGCAGCAAGGCCGACGCAATGGGCCGCACGCTCGCGGAGAAGCTCAAGGAGAAGATCCCGCGCCAGCAGTTCGACGTGCCGATCCAGGCCGCGATCGGTTCTCGGATCCTCGCTCGCGAGACCGTCAAGGCCTACCGCAAGGACGTGATCGCCAAGTGCTACGGCGGCGACATCAGCCGTAAGCGCAAGCTGCTCGAGGCCCAGAAGAAGGGCAAGAAGCGGATGAAGCAGGTCGGCCGGGTCGAGGTGCCACAGGAGGCGTTCCTGGCCGTGCTCGACCTGGGCGACTCTCGCTGACGCTCGAGTTCACAGCCCCTGGCCAGTGATCACCTGCCTGAGCCTCCATGGAGGGGGCTTGGGAAAGCGGTTGGCTATGTCGTAGGGATAGGCGTAGAGCGTGAGCCGTCCGATCCGCTCGCTGGCGATGGGCTTGCCCCACGAAGCCGGGGGCAAGGAGCGGAATCGGCTGTCGCCGATGAACAACGTGCGGATGCCCGTGCGCGGGATGTACGCGGCGGTGAACGAGTCGGCGTGGTAGACGGGGCAGTATCTCTCGGGCGGCCACGGGCCGCAGCGGATCACGGGGTGCAGGTCGACGGCGAAGCGTGTGTGCCAGGTGATCGTGACGGCGTCCCAGTAGACGGCGTATCCGTCGGTGGCGTGGTAACGGTGAGCGAAGCGCGTCACCGCGGTGATGTCCCGGTGAGCGAGTGGGATGTCGCGCGGAAGGTACGGCAGCGGTCTGGTGTCGAGCCTGGCAAGGCCGGCAAGCGCCATCACCGCCAGTCCTGCACCAACCGCTACCCGCCAATCCGTGCTCCTGGCTGCAGCCATCGGCAGCAGCGCCGCGATCGCGACCAGCGGCCCGACGAGATAGCGGAAGTCGACAGACCCAACCGACGAGAGCAGGAACAACAGCAGACCTACCGCCAGGCATGTGCTCCAGAACGCGACATGCACGAGCCTGGGACTGACATCGGCTGCGGCACGGCCAGCATGCCGCTCACCCGAGGCGGCCGCCCGGTAGATCGCGTACACCGTGGCGGTTGCGCCGAGCAGCAGCGTCCCGCCGCTGATCAGTTGGAGGAGGCCGGCGCGGTCCATTCGCTGGCCGAGGAAATTGCCGCCGACGAGGTAGGCGAGCTCGTTGAACATCTTGCCACCGTTGGCGGCCAGCGCATTCGGCTTTACGAACTTCATCTCCGCCGACTGCGCGAGCTCGTCCACGCGGATGCCGGCGCCGTGCATGATTGCTGTGAACAGGACCGTGACAACCAGCATCGCGATCAGCGTCACCACTGCGAACGCCAGCGTTCGCGCCGCGGCGACCACGGGGCCGAGCCTTGTGCACACCCCCACGGCGACGACGAACGGCACCACCGCCCAGGCCAGTGCGATCGCGTCGCCGGCAATCGCAAGACCCGTGAAGGCTCCGATCAGCAGTCCGGTGCCGAGCACCACCGGCATCGACAGCGTCCGGATTCGTGGCAGCACCCATCCCGCCACCAGCGCCAGCGCGGCCGCGTGAAACACGACGTTCGTGTGCGCCGTCGGCTGGAAGATGAGCATCAGGCCGGTCGGCGCCAGGCACAGCAGACCGCCGATCGCCAGGGCGGCGCCGTAGCGTCCGAACGCTCTGCCCGCTGACACCCCGATCAGCGCGATCGTGGTTGCCCAGACTGCAACCGGGACTGCGTACCAAAGCAACCGGTGCGCCGGCAGGCCACTGATCAGCAGGTAGAAACTGAACGCCTCGTACCAGCCGTGATCCCCCAGGATGATGTACTGGCCTGAAGGCGGGCGGCTGTAGAGCTGGGCGATCACACCGGCCGACCCGGAGTCAGCGGACCACCAGGTGTGGGTGATGATCGCCGGCAGCTCCGGGATCAGCGCCACCGCGTAGACGCCAACCAGCGCGACCGGCAGCCACCACCAGACGCTGCTTCGGGCGACGGACGCGGGCGGATTCTCGGCCTCCGGGGCGCGAACTTCCGTGGTGGCGATGACAGTCTTCACGACGACCAGCTCTCGCGACGGGAACTTACCCTAGATTGACGCGCTCCGGCCCACCATTTAGCAGGGTTTTAGAGCTTTTTTGCACTCAGGCCATGGACGCGTCCGGAGCGCTCTGGCAGGGCGCCGGGCGGACGGTCAGGTCCGGGGTGCGGTCCAGCGGGACCGCACCCGGCGAAACCGCTCAGGAGGGCTGCGGAACGATCCGGATGTAGGGCTTCGGCTCTTCCCAGTCGCCGAAGAGCTCCTTGGCCTGGTCGTTGTTGACGGAGCCGGCGATGATGACCTTGTCACCCTGCTGCCACTGGGCCGGGGTTGCGACCTTGTGGTTGGCGGTCAGCTGAAGCGAATCGATCACGCGCAGAACCTCGTCGAAGTTGCGCCCGGTCGTCATCGGGTAGACGAGGATCAGCTTGATCTTCTTGTCCGGGCCGATCACGAACACGTTGCGGACGGTCTGGTTATCGGCGGCCGTGCGTGCCTTGGCGTCGCCCTCGACGTCGGCGCCGAGCATCTCGTAGAGCTTGGCGACCTTGAAATCGGCATCGGAGATGATCGGATAGTTGGGCGCGTAGCCCTGTGTCTCCTCGATGTCTGAGGCCCAGCCCTCGTTATCTGAGACGCCGTCGATCGACAGGCCGATCACCTTGACTCCTCGGCGTGCGAACTCGGGCTCGATCCGTGCCATGTAGCCGAGCTCTGTCGTGCAGACCGGCGTGAAGCTCTTGGGGTGGGAGAACAGCACGGCCCACGAGTCGCCGATCCAGTCGTGGAAGCTGATCGGTCCCTCGGTCGTATCGGCCTCGAAGTCTGGCGCCGTGGCGCCGAGTGAAAGGGTCATGGAACTCCTTTGTTAAGTGACTCTGTCGAGTTTACCTGTGCCGGGTGAATAGCTTCGCACGATCGACGATGCCGGTGTGCGAGACTGCCGCGGCGTGCCTGTGCCCAGCGACAAGATCGGCAAGGCCTACGAGCCAATCGTCTACGCCGTTGGTCGCGAGAAGGTTCGCGAGTATGCGCACGCGGTGGGGGAGACCAACCCGCTGCACCTCGACCTCGAGACAGCGCGTGCGGCCGGCTATCGGGATCTGCTGGCCCCGCCGATGTTCGTGGTCGTCTACTCGAGCCCGACGTTCATGGGCGCGCTGTTTGACCCTGAGCTCGAGATCGACTTCGCGCATCTGGTCCACGGGGGCCAGACGTTCCGCTGGGAACAGGAGGTCGTTGCCGGCGACGAGATCACAACGACGCTGACCGTGGCGGACATCAGCGAGCGGGCCGGGCTGCGATTCGACACGTTCGAATCCGTATCCGTCAACCAGCGTGGCGAAACGACCTGCGTCGGCACCTGGTCGACGATCATCCGTGGGGAGGAGTGAGCTACAGATGGCACTGCAACCGGGCGATCAGGTCGAGCTGCGGGTTGTGCCGGACCGCTATGTGACGATTCGCTACGCGGGCGCCTCCGGCGACTTCAACCCGATTCACATCGACGAGGAGTTCGCGGCGCAGGTCGGGCTGCCCGGGCGCATCCTCCACGGACTGTGGTCTATGGCGCAGGTCGCGCGCGCCGCAACCGCAGCCGCGGGCGACGATCCGACCAGGCTGCGCTCGCTGAGCGTCCAGTTCAGGGGAATGGGGCGGATCGGCGAGGAGGTCGTAGTCAGCGGCCGCGTCAAGTCCGTCGCCGACGGGCTCGTGACGCTGCGACTCGACGCCGTGCAGGGCGCTGCTCGGCTGGTCAAGGGTGCGGTCGCGGAGCTCCGCGACGACTGAGCTCCAGCCACCCGCGGCCGTCCAAGTCCGAACCCGCCAGCGGCGCTCCTAGAATCCTTCGGATGCTCAGCGAGCGCCAGGAACAGATTCTGCAACGTCTGGTAGAGGAGTATCTCGAGGTCGGCGCGCCGGTTGGATCCAAGGCGCTTGCGGCAGGCTTCGAATGGGGCCCTTCGACGATCCGCCACGAGCTCGCGGGGCTTGAGGAACTCGGTCTGCTCCAGCACCCCCACACCTCTGCGGGCCGGGTGCCGACCGAGTCGGGCTACCGGTACTTCGTCGATCGGTTGCTGCCGACTGAGGTCAAGTCCCCGCCGCTGGCGCTCTCGCTGGTGCGGCGCGAGGTCGACGAGGCGATGCGGTTGACGACGGAGACGCTGTCCCAGGTGACGAATCTGCTCGCGATCGTCACGGCACCACCGCTTGAAACAGCCACGATCCGCCACATCGAGGTGCTCAGCCTGCAGCCGCAGGTGCTCATGGTCGTGGTGATCACCTCAACCGGCGGCGTCAACAAGCGCATGTTCACGTTTGAGATGCCGGTCGACACGGGTCTGGCGGACTGGGCGGCCAGCTATCTGAACGAGCGGCTGGTCGGGACCGGGCTGGGCGCTCGGCGGCTGACCCAGCGACTGCTCGATCGGTCGCTGTCCCGCGCCGAGATCAACTTCCTGACTGCCCTGCTCCCGGTCTTCACGGACCTGTCAGAGGCAGCCGAGGAGTCGGTCTACATCGACGGGGCGTCGCGACTGCTGGCGCTCGACCGCAGCGGCGATGTGATCGAGCTGAACGTGCTCATGGACATGCTCGAGCGGCGCGTGACGATGCTCGGGATGCTGCGCGCGGCGCTCGTCGGACACGACGTCAGGGTCCGGATCGGGACTGAGAACGATCAGCCGGCGCTGCAGTCGTTGGCACTGGTCGCCGCCGGGTACGGGTTGCCACAGCGCAACCTTGGCACGGTGTCCGTGATCGGGCCGCTGCGGATGGATTACTCGCACGTGATCGGCGTCGTGCGCGAGGCGGCAGATCAGCTCTCGCGGTTCGTGGCAGGGGTCTACGACCAGTGAGTGCCTCGACACCCAAGCGCGACTATTACGAGGTACTGGGCGTCACACGGGGAGCCGACGATGGCGAGATCAAGAAGGCGTTCCGGCGTCTGGCCCGAGAGCTGCACCCGGACGTCAATCGTGACGACCCGGAGGCCGAGGAGCGCTTCAAGGAGGCGGCCGAGGCCTACGAGGTGCTGTCGGACTCGGGCCGTCGCGCGACCTATGACCGCTACGGCCACGACGGGCTGCGCAGTGGGGGATACGCACCCAACTTCGACGGGTTCGGCTCGATGTCGGACCTGTTCGAGGCGCTGTTCAGCGGCGGTGGCATGGGCGGGGCCTTCGGAAATGCGTTCGGCGGCTCCTTCGGCGGATCTGTCGGCCCCATGCAGGGCGGCGACATCCAGGCAGCTGCCGAAATCACGCTCGAGCAGGCCGCGCACGGCACCGCGCTCGAGCTCGAGTTCGACGCGGTTGTCCTCTGTGAGAACTGCCACGGCAACGGCGCCGAGCCCGGCACGCCGATCGAGACGTGCCCCAAGTGCGAGGGCACAGGGCAGCTGCGCACGGTCGCGCGCACGCTGATCGGCCAGGTGATGAGCACCACGACCTGCGATCGCTGCGGCGGTGAGGGCAAGGTCCCGAAGCAGCCATGCCATGTCTGCCATGGCCGCGGGCGCGTGCAGGAGCACCAGCTCGTGTCGGTCGACGTCCCCGCCGGAATCGCCGACGGTCAGCGGATCCGCGTCAGCGGCCGCGGGCACGCCGGCGACCGCGGCGGACCCCCTGGCGACCTGTATGTGTTGGTGCGGGTGCAGGACGACGTTCGTTTCGTGCGAGACGGCGATGACCTCGTGACCGCGGTTGACATCGCATCGCCGCTGGCAGCGTTGGGAACGACGATCGAGGTCCCCGCAATCGACGGTCCGGAGCAACTCGAGATTCCCGCAGGCACACAGCCGCACGAGACGCTGGTGATCCGCGGGCAGGGGATGCCGTCGTTGCGTGGTCGCCGCCATGGCGACCTGCGTGTGGTGATCAACGTGCTGACTCCGCGCAACCTCTCCGCGGAGCAGCGCGAGCAGCTCGAGCGCTTCGCGAATACGCTCACGGACGAGAACCTGGGCAACGACGAGGGTGTGTTCGCGAAGCTGCGACGCGCCTTCCACCTCTGAGAAGTGCTACGGCTCGCATTGCGGGTCCGCCGGGACCAGGCGGAGCTCGTCCTGGCCGAGCTGCTCGATCTGGCGCCCGGCGGGGTCGAGGAGGTCGACATCGACCTCGAGACCGTCGAGTACGCGGTCTATGGCGCTGCGGGGGAACTGCCGGAACTGCCCAACCTGAGAGCAGCGGCGGGTGGCGCGCTGGTCGACGTGTCGACCACCCACGTCGCCGATGACTGGGCCGACCGCTGGCGGGAGTTCCACCGGCCGCTGGTGCTGGGTGACCGGCTCAGTGTGCGGCCGCCGTGGGAGCCTCCGCAGGCGACCGCGCTCGACCTGGTGATCGATCCAGGCCGCGCGTTTGGGACCGGCGCGCATGCGACCACGCGGCTGTGCCTGGAGCTCTTACTGGGTATACCTGTGCCCGCGGCAGCTGGCCGGACCCAGTTTGCCGCCGGGCCCGCTGTGGTCGACCTCGGGTGCGGTTCGGGCGTGCTCGCGATCGCGGCCGCCAAGCTCGGTTGGGCGCCGGTGCTGGCGCTCGACTACGACCCGCTCTGCATTGACGCGACACTGGAGAACGCGGTGCGCAACGGCGTGGAGTTCTCCGCCGTACAGCGCTTTGACCTGCGTGAGCAGCGGCTGCCGGCCACGCGCCTGGTGCTCGCAAACCTGCTCGCGCCGCTGCTGCTCCTGTGGGCCGAGCGGATGCTCAACGACGACGGCAAGCATCCGCTGCAGATCGTCGCCAGCGGACTGATCACAGCTGAGGCAGACACCGTGTCCGCAGCCTTCGCACGCTGCGGCTACGTGGAGTCGCGGCGTTTGGAGCGGGGCGAATGGGCCGCATTGTCGCTTGAGCAACTCGGGCAGGGGTAGCCTCCAGACATCAGCCAGCACATCGTCATCGCCGGCGGCGGGTTCGGCGGCTACTACGCGGCCAAGACACTCGAGCGGCGAGCTCCGGCCGGCGCCCGGATCACGTTGATCAACGACGACAACTTTCTGATGTACGCGCCGCTGCTGCCGGGCGCGGCGGCGGGCACACTCGATCCGCGCCACGTCGTCGTGCCACTGCGAGAGCACCTCACGCGCACCTCCTTCCGGGTCGGCTTCGTGACCGGCGGCGACCCGTCGAGGGACACGCTCCAGGTCGAGATGATCTCGGGCGAGATGAAGGAATACCGCTACGACCACCTGGTGGTTGCGCTTGGCTCGGTGGCGCGGGTGATCCCGGTTCCCGGCCTGACCGAGCATGCGATCGGCTTCAAGACGATCACTGAGGCGATCGCGCTGCGAAACCGGATCGTCCACAACTTCGAGCTCGCAGAGGCGCTTGACGACAAGGACGCGCGTGCCGAGTACCTGAGCTTCGTGTTTGTGGGCGGCGGCTACGCCGGGCTCGAGGGTATCGCCGAGTTGTCCGGCTTCGCTCACGACGCGATCAGGCGTTATCCGCGCTGTCGCGAGACCGGTGTGCGGTTCACGCTGATCGACGCGGCCCCGCGCGTGATGCCGGAGATCCAGCGGCAGCTGGCCGATTGGACGGTCGAGCTGCTGGGAAAGCGCGGCATCGAGTTCCGTCTGGAGACGACCGTCGCGGAGGTCAGAGCCGACTGCGTCCTGCTGTCCGACGGCCAGGTGCTGAAGGCCCGCACGGTCGTCTGGACCGCGGGAGTTCGCGGCAGCCCGGTGGCTGCCGGCCTGGGGCTGCCGCTGCAGCGAGGCCGCATCGTCTGCGACAGGTACATGCGCGTAGAGGGCCACAGGAACGTCTGGGCGGTCGGCGACGTGGCCGCCGTGCCGGACCCCGCCCGACCCGGCCAGCCGTGTCCACCCACTGCCCAGCACGCGATCCGGCAGGGCAAGCTGCTCGGCGAGAACATCTCGCGAGTGGCCCGCGGTCAGGAGCCCAGGCCGTTCACCTTCAAGACGCTGGGCTCGTTCGCCGACCTCGGCCGCCACCGAGCGGTCGCCAACCTGATGGGCGTGCGCGTCAAGGGCTTCCCTGCATGGGCGATCTGCCGGCTTTACCACCTGGCCTGGATGCCCGGCCTGGATCGCAAGTCACGACTGATCGCCGACTGGTCGGTTGAGATGCTGTTCCCGCGCGACCTCGCCGACCTCGGCCAGCTCGGGCATCCAACGCCACTCGAACCGTCGGCGGCCGACCCAAGCGACAACCAGGGCGGCTGAGTGCCGAGCGGCTGAGTGCCGAGCGGCTGAGTGCCGAGCGGCTGAGTGCCGAGCGGCTGAGTGCGCGGGCGGCTACGGCGCCTGAGTGCGCGAGTGGCCAAAGCGTGGACGCCGAATTCTGTCCAGACGGCCGATGCCGCGCTCTCGGCCGGCGGGCATCCTAGTCCTGTGGATTGCGATCCGGCTAGCTCTGCGAAGGAGGTGACCTGCTGAACCCGCTCGCGACCGGTTTCCACCTCAGTGGCCAACCTCTGGCCATCGTCGCCCGCAGCCAAAGCCTGGCGTCGGCAATTCGCAAGAGCTCTCTCTCCTCTCTCAGCGCGCCGACACGAGGAACCGCGAAGGGGTCGAGGACCGTCAGAGGTTCGAGGTGTAGCCGGTCGTGAGCGGGGACTCCGCCGCGCAGCGTGCTCAGCCGCACGCGAGTGTGTTCAGCCGTCACCCGGGCGTCGTATCCTTCTCTGAAGTTGAGCGTTCTCGAACAGGTGCGTGCGGACGTGATCCGCGCGATGAAGGCAGGGGATCGGGATGAGGCCGGAGCCCTGAGGCTGCTCGTCTCCGAACTCCAGCGGGACGCCAAGGAGGGGAAGGGCGACGAGCTGGCGGTGCTGCGGCGCGAGCACAAGCGTCGGCTCGAGGCTGCAACCCAGTTCGAGAACGGCAACCGCCCAGACCTTGTGCAACAGGAACAGGCGGAGGCCGAGATGATCTCGCGCTATCTGCCGCCGGATATGAGCGATGAACAGCTCTCCGAGATAGTCGGCGAAGCGATCGCGCAGACCGGTGCCTCCGAACCCAAGGACATGGGTCAGGTGATGAAAGTGGTGATGGAACGGGCCGGCGGCCTGGTCGACGGCAAGCGGGCGTCAACGGCGGTGAGAGCCGCCCTGGGCGCGTGAGATCACAGAGGAGTCGGATGCGGACCCAGATCGAACTGGACAACGCCGTCGCCGCCGAGTTGGCGGGGAGTGGCGACACTATCCTGAGGACGCTCACCGAGCACATCGACTGTGACGTGTTCCTGCGCGGCAACCTGCTGACGTTTGAGGGCGAGCCCGAGGCCGTGGATGACGCCACGTCGGTCGTGCGCGAGCTGGTTGAGCTGGTCGACCAGGGCCACGAGCTTGTCCCCGGTACGGTCGAAGCGGTCTCGCATGCGCTCGACGAGCACGAGGATCCGGGCGCGATCCTGGAGGACGTGATCTGGCGTAGCCGCGCGCTCAAGGTCGCGCCCAAGACCGTTCACCAGAAGCGGTACGTGGACTCGATCAGGCGCAACACCATCACCTTCGGGATCGGCCCAGCCGGCACTGGCAAGACCTTCCTGGCAGTGGCGCTGGCTGCGGCGGCGTTGCATCGCCGCGAGGTCAGCAGGATCATTCTCACGCGCCCGGCGGTCGAAGCCGGCGAACGCCTTGGGTTCCTGCCAGGCGACCTGATGGCCAAGGTTGATCCGTACCTGCGGCCGCTGTTCGACGCACTTCATGACATGCTCGAGGCTGACAAGTTCAGTCAGCATCTGGAGCGCGGCGTGATCGAGGTGGCGCCGCTGGCGTTCATGCGCGGCCGCACCCTGAACGACAGTTTCATCATCCTCGACGAGGCTCAGAACACCACTCCTGAGCAGATGAAGATGTTCCTGACCAGACTCGGGTTCAACTCCAAGGTCGTCGTCACCGGCGACGTCACCCAGGTGGACCTACCACGCGAGCAGGCCTCCGGGCTGCTGGCGGTCAGCGAGATTCTCGACGGGGTCGAGGACATCGGCTTCGTACGGTTCGGCGAGGAGGATGTTGTGCGGCACAAGCTGGTGCGTCGGATCGTCGCCGCCTACAACGAACACGACCAGCGTCAGGCGCCTGAGCTACGACCGGCGAAACGAGCCTGATGAGCTTTGCGAGCGCTGAGCCCGATGCCCGCTAGCGGGCTCGACATCGAGGTGCTGGGGATCGACATGCTGGTGCCTGACGCGCCGACGGCGCTCGAGGTACGTGAGCTGTGCGTCCTGGCGCTCGCCTCTGCCGGGATCGAGGAGGGTCACATGGCCGTCGAGTTCGTCGACGAGGAGCGCATCCAGGTACTCAACCGCGACTATCGGAACATCGACAGCCCGACCGACGTGCTGTCGTTCGGGGTCGACGAGGACGGCGACTCAGCGGGACCTCGTGAACTGGGTGACATCGTGATCTGCCCGGAGCTCACCGGTGACCTGCGCGAAGCGGTTGTACACGGAACCCTGCATCTGACCGGAATGGACCATGAGGCCGACAACGGTGAGATGCTGGCGTTGCAGTCAGAGCTGATGCGCTGGGTCCGATGAGCAGCCTGACTGGGGATCTCGAGCAGCAGCCGGGCGCCGGACCGCAGACGCGCTCAGGTTTCATCGCGCTCGCCGGCCGGCCCAATGTCGGCAAGTCAACGCTGACCAACGCGCTGGTCGGCGGCAAGGTCGCGATCGTCTCCGACAAGCCTCAGACCACCAGGCGTGCGATTCGCGCGGTTGCCGGGGGTTCGGACTGGCAGCTGGTGCTGGTCGACCTGCCGGGAGTGCAGCGTCCGCGCGACGCTCTGACCGAGCGGATGCAGCGCCGCGTCGAGTCCGAACTCAGTGAGGCCGACGGTTGTCTGATCGTCGTCAACGCCGAGCAGGGCATCGGGCCAGGCGATCGCTTCATCGCCGGTCTGCTGAAGGACGCGAAAGTGCCGATCGTGATCGCCGTCAACAAGGTCGATCGCACCGACCGGGCCAAGACGATGAGCGTCCTACACGATGCCGAGGAACTGGGTGTCGCCGAGTCGATCTTCCCGATTTCCGCGCGCAAGGGTGCTGGTGTCGAGGAACTGCTCGAGCACCTGGTCTCGCTGCTGCCGCGGGGGCCGTTCTACTTCGATCCGCGCCAGCGCTCGGACCAGTCGGAA
This sequence comes from uncultured Conexibacteraceae bacterium, assembly GCA_963844665.1. Lineage (GTDB taxonomy): Bacteria > Actinomycetota > Thermoleophilia > Solirubrobacterales > Solirubrobacteraceae > Palsa-465. The sequence continues at coordinate 138,114 of CAWJPB010000001.1, read as the reverse complement.
TCGGCGGTGCTGGCCGAACTGGTGCGCGAGCAGGTCCTGATCCGCACGCGCGAGGAGGTTCCGCACTCTGTCGAGGTCGAGATCGAGGACATCGAGGAACAGGACGGCAGATTCCGGATCAACGCAGTGCTGCTGGTCGAGACTGAATCCCAGAAGGGGATCCTGATCGGAAGTGGTGGCCGCATGATCAAGGCGATCGGTATGGGTGCCCGGCGCGCGATCGAGCGGGAGCTGGGCGGCCATGTGCACCTAGCGCTGCAGGTGCGCGTGCGTCGTCACTGGCGTGGCGACGAACGAGTGTTGGACAGACTCGGCATCGAGTAGCGGAACGCGCCGCAACCGTATCCTCTCGAGCGTGGATGCTTCCGAGGTGAGATTCGACGAGCGCGGCCTGGTGCCGTGCATCGTTCAGGACTGGCACAGCGGCGAGGTGCTGACGCTCGCCTACATGAACGCGGAGGCGCTGGCGCTGACGCAGAAGAGCGCTGAGATGCACTTCTTCAGCCGCTCACGCCAGGAGCTCTGGCACAAGGGCGAAAGCTCCGGCAACGTGCAACGCGTAAGGGCACTGCGCTACGACTGCGACGGCGACGCGCTCGTGGCACTGGTCGAGCCAACCGGGCCGGCCTGTCACACGGGTGAGCGCACCTGCTTCTACCGCGGTGACGTTGGTGAGCAGGCGCCCTACGAGGTGCTGCCCGCACTCGAGCGCACGATCGCCGCACGTAGATCTGAACGCCCCGACGGCTCGTACACCACGGAGCTGCTGGCCGACCCCAACCACATCGGCGAGAAGGTGCAGGAGGAGGCAGAGGAGGTGGCGCGCGCGGCGCGGGAGGAGACAGACGAGCGCGTCGCCAATGAGGCGGCTGACGTGCTCTACCACCTGTGCGTGTTGCTCGCCAGCCGCGGCCTCAGCCTCGCGGACGCGGAAAGGGTGCTCGATGAGCGCACTCGTTGACCGCTCGCCTGTCACCGAAACCTGGATCGAGGACACCGAGACGCCGGTCTCCGCCTTCCTGAAGCTGCGCGCGGCAGCGCCGACTGAGCCTGCGTTCCTGCTCGAGTCCGCCGAGCAGGGTCGAGCCGGTCGCTTCAGCTTCATCGGTTACCGGCCTCGCAAGGTCCTACGCTGGGTGCTCGGCGATCCGGGCGACCCCTACGCGTTGGTTCAGCGCGAGCTCGACGCGGTCAGCACGCGAAAGCCGGACGATGTCGAGCTGCCGTTCGGTGGCGGGGCCGTGGGCATGTTCGCGTATGACCTGGTTCGCACCGTCGAGCCGCTCGGTGACCCCAATCCGGATGAGATCGGGCTTCCCGACCTGGCACTGATCCTGACCGACACGCTGGTCGCGTTCGATCACCTGAAGCGCACGATCACCGTCGTCGCGCACCCGAGTGACGACGCCGACACCGCACGTCTGAAGGTCGATGAGATCCGGGAGATCCTCGCCGGCCCGCTGCCGCGTCCAACGATCACCGCTGAAGCCGCCTATAGGACGGCCCCGGAGTTCGTCTCCAACATGACACGTGAGCACTTCGAGGCGAACGTCGCCAGAATCATCGACTACATCTACGCCGGTGACGCCTTCCAGGTGGTGCCGTCGCAACGGTGGTCAGCAAAGACTCCGGTGAGCGGCTTCTCGATCTACCGTGGCCTACGCGCCGTCAACCCGTCGCCGTACATGTATTACCTCGACTTTGGCGATTTCGAGATCGCCGGTGCCAGTCCGGAACCGTTGGTGACAGTCAGCGGGCGCCATGTCTCGACCACCCCGATTGCGGGGACCCGTCCGCGGGGAGCCACCGCCGAGGAGGATGCCGAGTACGCGCGTGAACTGCTTGCCGACAAGAAGGAGCGAGCTGAACACGTGATGCTGGTCGACCTGGGCCGGAACGACCTGGGTCGCGTCTGCGAGTACGGCTCAGTTCAGGTGGACGACTTCATGGTTGTCGAGAACTACAGCCATGTCATGCACATCGTGTCCAACGTCAGTGGGACACTGCGAGCGGGCATCGGCGCGCTCGACGCATTGCGTGCGGTCCTGCCCGCCGGCACGCTCTCAGGCGCACCGAAGGTGCGGGCGATGGAGATCATCGACGAGGTCGAGCAGGTGAAGCGCGGGGGATACGGTGGCGCGATCGGCTATGCAAGCTACGGCGGCGACCTTGACACCTGCATTCATATCCGCACCGCGGTGATCAAGGACGGCATCGTGTATGTCCAAGCCGGAGGCGGTACCGTCGCCGATGCCAAGCCGGCCTACGAGTACGAGGAGTCGGTCAACAAGTCACGCGCGTTGCGCGCAGCCGTCGAGCTGGCGGTCAACCAGCCGGGCTGGGACTGAGTTCGCCGCGCTAGCTGCGCTTAAACGCTGCCAGCGCGACCAGCGTGATGCTTCCGGTCGCCGCGCTGGCATTGCCGGCGCTCGCTCCGGCCGTCACCGCGAGCGCTGCCAGCAGGGCCGCGCCCAGAGTGGCAATCACGATCGTGAATCTCATGGCTTCCCCCGAGTCGCTTTCAGTACCGTCATAACGGTGTCCGGCTCGGTTATCGACAGCTTCGGCAGATTTGCTTACACCCGATGCAGAAGTTGGACGAATAGGTGAGGAACCTGCGACGTGAGGTCACGTAGATGCGCGTACTGGTCGTCGACAACTACGACAGTTTCACCTACAACCTGGTCCAGTACCTGGGTGAGTTGCAGACGCCCGCGCACGAGATCGAGGTGGTCCGCAACGATCACTCGACCGTCGATGAGCTGCTGGTTCGCGGCTATGACCGCGTGATCGTTTCGCCGGGACCGCGTACCCCGAACGAAGCCGGCATCAGCCTCGAGGCGGTGAAGCGCTTTCCCATCGCGGGTATCCCCACACTCGGCGTCTGCCTCGGCCACCAGGCGCTCGTGCAGGCGTGGGGCGGCAGCGTGATCAGACACGAGCCGATCCACGGCAAGATCTCCGAGATCGAGCATGACGGCAGGACGATCTTCAGGGACCTGCCGCAGAAGATCGAGGTCGGTCGCTATCACTCGCTGATCGCGGACAACGACCTGCCTGACGTGCTCGAGGTCAGTGCCACCGGGGGTGGTGTGGTGATGGCCGTGCGACATCGCGAGCTGCCGGCCGAGGGTGTCCAGTTCCACCCGGAGTCGGTCCTCACCGAGCACGGCAAGCAGATGCTGAGGAGCTTTATGGAGGGAACGCGTTGAGCGAACTTCTGACTCGCGCGATCGACCGCCTGGCCGACGGTCACGACCTCAGCGAGGACGATGCCGCCGAGGCGCTGGCCGAGATCATGGCCGGCGAGGCGACCGACATCGAGATCGCCGGCTTTCTGATCGCGCTGCGTGTGAAGGGGGAGACGGTCGAGGAACTGGCTGGGCTCGCGCGCACGATGCGGGCGTTCGCGGCGTTCGTGCCGACCGCCGGTGAGGACCTGCTCGACACCGCAGGAACCGGTGGCGGCCGCACCACCTTCAACGTTTCCACCACCGCAGCGCTGATCGCCGCCGGCGCCGGCTGCATGGTCGCCAAGCACGGCAGTCGCTCATCGACGGGTCTGTCCGGCTCAGCCGACGTGCTCGAGGCGCTCGGCGCCCGCATCGACCTCGACTCGGCGGGGGTTGGGCGCTGCATCGAGGAGATCGGTTTTGGGTTCATGTTCGCGCCCTACCACCATCCCGCGACCGGCCGGGTCGTGAAGGTGCGAAAGGAGCTCAAGGTGCGTACCACCTTCAATTTTCTGGGTCCGCTGACGAACCCGGCGGGCGCGAGCCGTCAGCTGCTCGGGGTCTCCGACATGGCGACCCTGCCGAAGATGGCCGGCGCGCTGGCGCTACTCGGCACCCGTCACGCACTCCTGGTCAGCGGCGAGGACAGCCTCGATGAGCTGAGCATCTCGGCGCCGACGCGCGTGATCGAGGTGCAGGACGGACGGCTCGCGGAGTACACCGTAATCCCGGAGGAATTCGGTCTGGCGCGCCACCCCGCCGACGCGGTGCCCGGCGGCGATCCGCAGCGCAACGCTGAGATCGCGCGCGCGATCTTCGCCGGCGAGATCGGCGCAGCCCGCGACCTGGCGGTGCTCAATGCCGGCGCCGCGATCTACGCCGGCGGTCGTGCCGAGACGCTCGCCGAGGGTGTTCTCAGGGCGCAACAGGCGATCGACACAGGCGCCGCCACGCAGAAGCTCGACGCGTTCATCGCGTTCACCAACGAGCTGGCGCCGCGGTGAACGTACTCACGGAGATCGTCGACGACACCCGAGCCGCGGTGGCGCGCCGCGCGCAGGGTGTGCCGCTGCAGGCGCTTGTGGAGGCCGGCGAGCAGCGGCGAGCCGGGGCCGGCGGGGCGGGCGGGCACGATTCAATGCGCGACTTTCACGCGGCTCTGGCGGCCCCGGGGATCTCTGTGATCGCCGAGCATAAGCGCAGCTCGCCGTCGGCTGGGGTGATTCGCGACGACCTCGCCCTCGCCGACGTCGTCGCCGCCTACGAGCGCGCGGGCGCGGCGGCGCTCTCGGTGCTGACCGAGGAGGGTCGCTTCGGCGGGGCCCTGAGCGACCTCGCGGCGGCCCGGGCAGGGTCGAGCCTGCCGATTCTGCGCAAGGACTTCATCGTCGACGAGTACCAGGTGCACGAGGCTCTTGCCGGGGGTGCCGACGCGATCCTGCTGATCGTCGCCGCTGTGGAGGCCGGCCCGCTGGCCGACCTCCACGCCCTTGCGGGCCGGCTGGGGCTGGCAACGCTGGTGGAGGTCCACAACGCCGCCGAGCTCGAGCTCGCGACCACCCTCGGCGCCCCGATCGTCGGCATCAACAACCGCAACCTCTCGACGCTGCAGGTCGATCTGAACACCACCTACGAGCTGCTGCCGCAGGTGCCCGAGGGCGTGTTGGTCGTTGCCGAGTCCGGCTTTCGTTCGCATGCCGAACTCGAGCGGCTGCAGGCGGCCGGCGTCGACGCAGTGCTGATCGGCGAGGCCCTGATGCGCTCTCCCGACATCGAGGCTGCCCTGAGGAACCTCCTAGGATCAGCCGCATGAGCGCACCGAGGATCAAGTTCTGCGGAATCACGCGCGAGCAGGACGCCGAGCTTGCCGTCTCGCTCGGAGCCTGGGCGGTCGGGATGATCATGTGGCCGCACTCTCCGCGCGCGGTCCCGCTGGACCGCGCTGCGGCCCTGGCCGCCCTGCTCAAGCGCCGGGCCGAGGCCGTCGGAGTGTTTGTGAACCCGACGCTGGAGGAGCTCACCGAGACCGCCGACGCGACCGGGCTGACGATCCTGCAGCTCCATGGCCAGGAAGGGCCTCAGTTCTGCATCGAGGCGGCGCGGCGCACCGGCTGCAAGGTCATCAAGGCCGCGCGTGTGCACAGCCTTGCCGACATCCAGGCACTCGCGCCGTACCACACTGATTTTCATCTCTATGACAGCTACAAGCCAGGTATCCCCGGTGGCACCGGCGAGACGTTCGACTGGGAGCTGGCGGCCGGCCGGGGACGCGTGGCGCCGCCGAAGCGCAAGGGCGACCGCGTGCCGCTGATCCTGAGCGGTGGCCTGGACCCGTCCAACGTCGGGGACGCGATCCGAGTCGTCAAGCCGTGGGGGGTCGATGTCGCGAGCGGGGTCGAATCAGCGCCTGGCTACAAGGACGGCGAGAAGATGCGAGCGTTTGCTGCGGCCGTCGCCGCGACTGTGACCCCTGATGCGCTCGAGACGGACGCCGCATGAGCTACACCGTCGAGCACCGCTTTGGACCCTACGGGGGTCAATTCGTGCCCGAGACGCTGATGCCGGCGCTGATCGAGCTCGAGCGAGCATGGCTGGAGGCGCGCTCCGATCCTGAATATCAGGCGCGACTGGGCGATCTGTTGGAGAACTACGTCGGTCGGCCCTCGCCGCTTTACCTTGCGGAGCGACTGAGCACGAAGCTGGGTCATCCGGTCTACCTGAAGCGCGAGGACCTGAACCACACGGGCGCACACAAGATCAACAACGCTATCGGCCAGGCGCTGCTGGCTCAGCGGATGGGCAAGACTCGGATCATCGCCGAAACCGGTGCCGGCTCGCACGGGGTCGCGACGGCGACCGCCTGCGCGCTGCTGGGGCTCGAGTGCATCGTTTACATGGGCACCGAGGACATGCGTCGGCAGAAGCCGAACGTCGAGCGGATGGAGCTGCTCGGCGCCGCTGTTGCGCCTGTTGACGCCGGCGCACGCACGCTCAAGGAGGCGGTATCGGCTGCTATCCGCGACTGGGTCTCCAACGTCGAGACGACTCATTACGTGATCGGTTCATGCGTCGGTCCCGCGCCATACCCGGTACTCGTCCGCGATCTGCAGCGCATCATCGGCGATGAGGCTCGCGTGCAGGTGCTCGAGAAGGCAGGGCGTCTGCCCGAGCGCGTGATCGCATGCGTCGGAGGAGGTTCGAACGCGATCGGTATGTTCGCGGCGTTCATCGACGACCCCGGTGTGGGGCTGGTCGGCGTCGAGGCAGCGGGCGAGGGACTCGAGACCGGACGACACGGTGCGCCGCTCACCGTTGGCGGCCCCGCGGGCGTGCTGCACGGCTCCTATTCAGCGATCATGCAGGATGAGGACGGGCAGATTCTCGAGGCGCATTCGATCTCCGCCGGGCTCGACTATCCGGGCAGCGGGCCTCAACACGCGTGGTTGCGGGACAGCGGACGTGCCCACTACAGCGCCGTGACCGACCGTCAGACGCTCGACGCATTCGCGCTGATGGCCAGGCTTGAGGGGATCATCCCGGCGCTTGAGAGTGCGCACGCGGTCGCCTGGACCGTTGCCAACCCGGACAGCGAGCTCGACGTGATCTGTCTCTCCGGGCGCGGCGACAAAGACCTCGTCGAGGCCCTGTCGAAGCTGTGACCGGTATCGACCGGATCGCGGAGGCGTTCGAGTCAGCGCGCGCCGAAGGGCGTCGCGCGGCCCTGATGCCCTACATGATGGCCGGCTTCCCTGACCTCGAGACCTCGCGCGCGATTGCCCGCGCATACCTCGACGCCGGGGCTGACCTGATCGAGCTTGGAGTGCCGTTCTCAGACCCACTCGCGGATGGTCCCGTGATCCATGCTGCCGCCGTGCGGGCGCTGGCCGCCGGGGCCAACGTGGTCGAGACGCTCGACGTTGTCCGGACCGTTTCCGGGGATGTGCCGGTCGTGGTGATGTGTTACGCCAACATCATCTTCGCGCGGGGGATCGAGCGCTTCGTCGACATGCTCGTGGGTGTCGGCGCCAGTGGATTGATCGTTCCCGATGTGCCGCTCGAGGAGTCCGAGCCGTTCCGCACGGCATGTGAGGCGGCCGGTCTTGCGTTGGTCGCGCTGGTGGCGCCGACGACGCCTGAGTCGCGGCTCGCGACGATCGGGGCGAGCGCACGCGGCTTCCTCTACACGGTCTCCGTCACCGGGACCACGGGCGAGCGTGGCGCCAACGCAGCGACACTGCCCGACGTGCTCTCGCACGCGCGTGCACACACCAACGTGCCGGTCGCGGTCGGCTTCGGCATCGGTACGCCCGAGCAGGCGACGGCCGCCGCCGACGCGGGTGCCGATGGGGTGATCGTCGGAAGCCGTCTGGTCCGCGCGGCCGGCGAGTCTGCCGACCCTGCGACGGCTGTGCGCGGGCTGGTGGCGGGGTTTGCGGTCGCGCTGGCGGCGTAGTGCATGACGCCCGGGGCGCGGGTGCCTGTGTCGCCTGACTCGGCTACGATCTGCGCCGATGTCATTCGTAATCACCGGAACCGTTGGGCTGGTCATCTGGATCGTCCTCTGGGCGCTCAACGTGTCAGGCTTCGACGCGCTCCTGATCGCGATCGTGCTCGTGCTGATCGTGACTGGCGTGCGTAACGTCGTGCCGTACCTGTCGAGCCGGAAAGAGCCGTAATGCCCGTCCGCAGCCGGGCGCTCGTGGGCGCGGGCGCCGCGTGCCTCGCTGCGCTGGCCATCGCCGGGTGTAGTAAGTCCGGTTCGTCATCTTCCAGCTCGGTCACCGTCGCCGGCAACACGCTGAGGATCTACATCAGCGATCCGACGAGCCTCGCCCACGATCCGGTGGCACAGGACGTCGTCGACGCGGAGCGGCTGGCCTTCACCGAGCACTCGAGCGAGGTCACCGACTACAGGCTGCAGGTGGTCATGGCGAACAGGGGCGCGAAGGTCTCGGACAACGCTCGGAGCGCAATCATCGACAAGACCGCGATCGCCTACCTCGGTGAGATCGCTCCGGGCACGTCTGACCAGACCGTGGGGATCACCAACGCGCTCGACGTGCTCCAGGTCAGCCCGACCGACACTGCGCTCGAGCTCGGCCAGAGCACTCCGGCCGTGACAGACGCTCCCAAGACCTACTTCCAGTCCTGGAGCAGGTATGGCCGGACGTTTGCTCGGGTCGTGCCCAGCTCAGCCGACGAGGCCCAGGCGTTGGTGGCGGAGATGAGGGCACAGTCCGTCAAGAGCGTGTTCGTGGCAGACGACGGCAGCGACTACGGTCGTGCCCTGGCTGACGCCGTACACACTGACGCGAGCGCTGCGGGTCTCACGATCGCCTCATCGGAGAGCGCCGCCGCCGCCGACTTCTACGGAGCCACCAACCCGGCAAATGCCGCCAAGTTCTTCAACCATGTGGTCAGCGCTAAGCCTGGCGCCAGGCTGTTCGGCAGCTCGTCGCTGAACAGCAGAGCCTTCACCGCGGCGCTCTCGCCAACGGTCCGCAACCTGACCGTCTCGATCCCGGGGTTTATGCCGAATAGTCTGTCCACACAGGCTCAAAGGTTTGTCAGCGCGTTCCGAGCCGCGTACGGGCACGAGCCCAACACTGAGGCGATCTTCGGCTACGAGGCGATGTCGGCGCTGCTCGAGGTGATCCAGCTCGAGGGCAAGGACGCGAACCAGCGCAGCGCGATCGTCAAGGGCTTCCTGAACCTGAAGGTCAAGGCGTCGGTTCTGGGTCCGTACTCGATCGACAATGGCTCCGGCAACACCAGCCTCGACGCGTTCGTGTTCGCGCACATGCGTGGAGGTCGACTAGTGCCGTTCACGGCGGCGCCTAAGAGCTGAGATGAGTGCCCGGCGGATCGCGGCTCTGCTCGCCGTGGTTGCGCTGGTCCCGGTGCTGGCGGGTTGTGCCAGCACCGCTGACGGCGGCAGCACCACCGCGACCGCACCGGCGGGCAACCAGATTCACGGCAACCGCCTCACGATCTACGTCGCGGGTCCCCTGAGCGGGAGGTCGAAGGTCAGCGGCGAGGCGGTTGTCAACGGGGCGCGCCTGGCGCTCGACGGCATTCATGCGCGGATCGGTCGCTATCGAATCGCTCTCAGGCAACTGGACGACGTTGCTGCCGGGGGTCTTGAGTGGAGTTCGGGGCAGGCGGAGACCAACGCGCAGAAAGCCGGCGCCGACCCCACCACGATCGCGTACGTCGGAGACTTCAACTCGGGCGCCAGTGCGGTTTCGATCCCGATCCTCAATCGGCTCGGGATTGCGCAGGTCAGCCCCTACAGCAGCGCGGTCGGCCTCACAACGGATGGCCCCGGTTCCTCTCCCGGGGAGCCTCAGGCCTACTACCCGAGTGCCCTGCGTACATTCGCACGCGTGGTGCCGAGCGACTACATCCAGGCGCTCGCGCAGGTTGCCCTGCAGAAGAGCCTGGGCTGCACGTCGACTTATGCGCTGAGCGACGGCGAATATGACGGAGATTCCGCCAAGCAGGCCTTCCTGGAGGCGGCTCAGACGCACGGCCTGCAGGTCGCCAGCCAGCAGTCATACCCAGTTGGGGCGTCAAGCTACATCTCGGTGGGGCAGACGATTGCCTCGAGTGGTGCCAACTGCGTCCTGATCTCCGCTTTGACCGGCGAGAACACGGTAAAGCTCGTCACCCAGGTCGCGCGGGAGAATCCCGCCGTGCAGTTGTTCGCCACCTCTGGGCTGGCCGAGACGAGCTTCACCGACCCCGCCCAGCACGGGATCCCGGCAAGCGTCGGCCGCCGGCTGCTGATCACGGCACCCACGGGCGATCCGGGCTCCAACCCGTTGGCGCGAGCCTTTGCCGCCGCATACCGCCGGCGTGGTTACGGTACGCCTGAACCGGCGGCGATCAACGGTTACGAGGCCATGCAGCTGGTTCTGGCCGCGATTCGGCATGCGACCGACGACGGTGATCACGGCGCGCGTCGGGTGGCCGTTGTCAGGGCTCTGTTCGACATGGGTAGGCGTGCCAGTCCGGTCGGGGTTTACCGGATCGTCGCCAGCGGAAACACGACCCTGCGCAACTACGACGTCTACCGTGTGGTTGGCGGTGGGCTTCGGTATTGGAAGACGGTGACAGGCTGATGCGTGTTCTGCGGATACTGGGCGCGTGTGCGCTGTGCGCCTGCGCGGTGGCAGCCTGCGGCTCCGGTCGATGGGTGACGCTGACGACCAAGCACGCCACGCCGCCACCGCACGACGCAAATCGAGTCGACATCTATGTGAGCCTGCCGGGCGGTGGGAGGCACAGGCATGAGTCGGAGATGTTGGTCAGGGGCATCAATCTGGCCTTGGAGGCCACTGGTAGACGCGTCGGGTCCTACCAGATCCGGACGAAGTACAGGAACGGATCGACCCCGAAGGGCGTGCTGGCCAACGCCGAGGAGGCGGCGACTGACCCCAACGCCGTGCTCTACATCGGCGACATGGCCTCGACTGCGACCAAGCTTTCGCTGCCGATCCTGAACCAGGCCGGGATCATGCAGATCTCGGCCGGCAGCCCCTATCCGGGGCTTACGACCAGGCTGCCGCCGATCACCCAACCCAATGAGCCTGGGGTGTTCTATCCAACACGTCGCCCAACGTTCCTGCGCCTGATCCCGGACGACCTGGTACAGGCTTCAGCGGCGATCGACCAGCTGAAGTCACTCGACTGCACCCACGTCGCGGGCGCATCCTTCGGCAGCCCTGTCGACGGCCCGGCGATGGTGATGGCGCTCGACAAGACCGCGGTCACCAAATACGGGCTGGAATGGCCCGTGACCGCGCTGCCCGGCACGGCCGTGAAGAACTATCCGGCCTACGTCGAAGCCCTGCGCAGCGCCGGCGTCGGCTGCTTCGTGGTGACCGGGCGCGTGACGCCGGCGTCGATCGCGCTTGTCAAGCAGATCCACACGCAGCTGCCGTCGATTCCGATTCTCGGCACCGCCGCGCTATGTAACGACGCATGGCTCAACGCCCTGCGGAGCGGCGATCCGACGATCGCCGAGCGCCTGTACTGCACCTCGCCATATCGCCCGCTGAACAGCTACGGGCAGCCCGGCACGCAGTTCGCCGAGCAATACCGCGAGCACTACGGCAAGGCCGCGCCGCAGCCGACCGCGTTCGCCCTCTACGGGTACCAGGCCGCACAGTTCGCGATAGCCGCCTTCCAGGGACTTGGATCGGGTCGTGACAACCGTGCCGTTGTACGTCAGGCGCTGACCGTCGGCACCCGCTCACCGGTGGCACAGGGCGAGTGGCCCTTCAGATCCAATGGTGACCTGGTTTCGAAGGCCTACGGCCTGTGGGCCGCCAAGAACGACGAGTTTCAGTACCTGAAGACCCTGAATCCGTTGGATGTGCTCTGATCAGTTCGGCCGCCGTCGTGACCGGTCTGGCCGGTGCTGCCAGCAGATCAGCCGAAGAGCTGGGTATGGTTGCGTTAACGCATCGTTAAAGGCGCCAATATCCGGAGGAACCTTATACACAAGGCCAAAGCTTCGGGGTAGGCTGCCTCGTTACTCTGCCGCAAACAAGCGGTGAAGTTGTTGGCCAATGGCCAGTGACAAAGCAAGACATAAAGGGGAGTCATGCGTCGCATCAGAAAACCCGCGGCCGTCCGGACGGCGGTAGCGGTTGCAGTCGTGGCAGCAGCCTGTGTAGGCGGTGCCGCGAGTTCATCAGCGAAGATCGCCAGGCCCGCCTCTGCGGGCAGCACTGTCGACTTCTACTCGAGCCTGCCGCTGTCGGGCTCGACGTTTGCGCAGACCGGTCCGGCGGTCAAGGGCATCATGCTCGCGCTCAAGCAGGCCAACGACAAGGCCGGTAGTTACACCATCAAATACCAGTCGCTCAACGACTCCACCGCGGCGGCGGGGGCGTGGACGCCTGAGGCGACCGGCGCCGACGCGAAGAAGGCTGCGAGCGACCCGAAGGCCGTCTATTACATGGGCGAGTTCAACTCCGGCGCCTCCGAGGTGTCGATGCCGATCCTCAACGACGCCGGCATCGCCCAGGACAGCCCGGCCAACACCTATGTCGGTCTGACCGCCTCGCTTCATGGCGTGACAGCCCCGGGCGAGCCGCAGAAGTACTTCCCGACCGGGAAGCGGACCTACACCCGCATCGTGCCCGCGGACAACGTCCAGGGCGCATCTGACCTGCTGGCGTTGAAGCAGCTCGGCTGCAAGCGCCTGGCGGTCTTTGACGACACGCAGGCCTACGGCGCCGGCCTCGCGGCCGTGCTGAAGGCGACGGCCAGCATGTATGGGATCAAGGTCCTCCCGATCGCCAGCGATTCTCAGGTTGAATCCGATTACACGTCGGTGGCTCAGAAGTTCGCGTCAGAAGGCGCTCAGTGCGTCGAGCTCAGCGCGACGACCTCAACGGTTGGTGGCACCGCGTTCGTGACCGCTGTTCATGCGGCGCTGCCCAAGGCCAAGATCCTCGGGCCTGACGGCATGTGCGCGTCGGCCTGGGCGACCACGGTTCCGGTGCTCTGCACGGTCGCCACACTGAACATGCAGTCCTACCCGGGCGGAAGGTCGTTCCTGAAGGCCTACAAGAAGGCCTATGGTGTCTCCAACCCGGACCCGTACTCGATCTACGGCTACGCGTCGGCGGAGCTTGGCCTTCACGCGCTGTCGACGATCAAGGCCGGCCTGAGTGGCAAGGCGCTGCAGGCTGCGATGGTCAAGGCGGTGTTCAACACCAAGAACGAGAACTCGGTGCTTGGCAAGTTCAGCATCGACAAGGCTGGTGACACGACGCTGACGTCGTACGGGCTCTACAAGCTCACCCCGACGAAGAGCGGCAAGTCGGATAACCAGGCCTTCGACAAGGTTCTGGCACCGAAGAAGTACCTCCACGTCTCCTAGTCTGAGACACCAATAACGATGGCGGGACGGGTGCCTCGGCGCCCGTCCCGCCCCGTTTATCAAGCGCGAACTTCCTTTCTTGTCAGCCACCACAACAGTTGAGACGGTGCGCGAACGCGCAGCCGGGCCGCTTCAGTTCGTGCGCAAGCACATCGGCAGCTGGGGTCTGATCCTGGCGCTTCTGGCGCTACCGATCTACTACACGTTGCACGACCTGATCGTCGGCTACCAGGCAGGCGTCACCAACAGCGGTCAGCCGATCATCCATCACGACCTCTCGGTGATGGGCTTCAACCTGCTGGAGGGCCTCTCCAACGGTTCGATCTGGGCGCTGATCGCGATCGGCTACACGCTCGTCTACGGCATCATCGAGTTGATCAACTTCGCCCACGGCGACGTGTTCATGATCGGTTCCTTCACCGGTACGACCGTCTGGGCCGCGCTCGGGCTGACATTGGCGACCGGACCCCTGGGAGTCGTCCTCGGCCTGTTTGTGACGTTCATCGTCACGATGCTGGCCACGGGCTCGCTCAACGTGCTGATCGAGCGCGTCGGATACAAGCCGCTGCGCCACGCGCCGAAGCTGGCACCGTTGATCACCGCGATCGGCTTCTCGTTTGTGCTGCAGAACGTCGGGCTGCTGTGGCATGGCGGAAACCCCGTGGCGGTCGATGATCTTCTGCGCTCAGGCAGCACGGTCTTCAACATCTCCGGCGTCGCCGTCCATCGCCGCGACCTCTTCGCGATCGGGTTGATGATTCCGCTGGTGATGGCGCTCAACGCGTTCGTGAACCGCACCGCATCGGGTCGCGCGATGCGCGCAACCGCTCAGGACCCTGAGGCCGCGCGTCTGATGGGCATCAACGTCAACAACACGATCTCGCTGACGTTCATGCTCGGAGGCATGCTCGCCGGTGCGGCCGGCGTTATCTACGCGCTGTATGACGCGAATATCTGGTATTTCCAGGGCTTCCAGGCCGGTCTGTTCGCCTTCACAGCCGCGGTCATGGGCGGCATCGGCAACATCCGCGGCGCCGTGCTCGGCGGGCTGATCATCGGCTGTGTCCAGCAGCTTGCCGAGTACCGCATGGGACCGCAGTGGACCGAGGCTGTGATCTTCGTCTATCTGATCCTGGTGATGGTGCTGCGTCCGCGCGGTCTGCTCGGCGAGGAGACGAGGGAGGCTGGATGAACGAACTCAAGGCCCAGATCCAGGAGTGGCGCGAAGCGTTGGCCAGCCGGGTCCCGTCGGCACCCCGCTGGCTGGGCGGCAACTGGACACGCCCGGCTGTGGTGTTGCTGATGGCGCTGCTGATCGTATTCCCGCTGTTCTTCTCCGTGGCGAGCGGCTTCCTCGACGCGACGATCATCGCGCTGGCCTACGTGGTTATGGCGGTTGGCCTCAATATCGTCGTCGGTTTTGCGGGGCTGCTTGATCTCGGGTATGTCGCGTTCTACGCGATCGGGGCGTACATGGTTGGCTGGTTGGCGTCGAGCTTCTTCTTCGCGGAGCACATCAACGTGCTCTCCTCCTCCCCGCACGGCTCGATCGGGATCCACCTCAATTTCATCCTGATCCTGATCTGCGCGATGATCGCGACCTCGATCGCGGGCATGATCATCGGCCTGCCGACCCTGCGCCTGCGCGGCGATTACATCGCGATCGTGACGCTCGCCTTCGGCGAGATCATCGGCACCATGGTCGTCAACGGCTCATCGATCCACCTGTGGGACGGGATGACGCTGACCGCCGGCAACCTCGGAATCTCCTCGCTGGACCTGCCGTACTTCCCGGGGGTCGGCACCTTCGGATTATTGAGCTTGAGACCGTGGTACTGGCTGATATTGGGGATCGTGTTCGTGGCCGTGTTCGTCGCCTACCGGCTGCGTGACTCACGGCTGGGGCGCGCCTGGATCGCCCTGCGTGAGGACGAGGTTGCGGCTGTGTCGATGGGAATCCCGCTGGTCAAGACCAAGCTGCTCGCATACGCGATCGGCGCTGCCTTCGGCGGTGCGGCCGGTGCGTTCCTGGCCGACTTCGACCAGACGGTCAACGCTTCACAGTTCGCGTTCACGTTCTCGATCTTCGTGATCTCGATGGTGATCCTTGGTGGCCTGGGCTCGATCCCCGGTGCAATCCTCGGGGCGCTGGTGATCTCCTACATCAACTATTACCTGATCCCGGATGTGCTGAACGGGCTGCCGCACACCTTCGGGCTCAACTTCGACCTCACGGATCTCAGCATCGGCATCTATGGCTTCCTGCTGGTGATCGTGATGGTTCTGCGGCCGCAGGGCCTGTGGCCGGAGCGAAGACGAAAGATGGAGCTCTCGGGCGAGATCGCGCCCGAGCACGCCGAGTTGCAGGAACCGTCATCTGGGGCGGTGACCTCGACATGAGCGCCACGGCGGCACCGCCGCAGGCACCGGCGATCATGCAGGTGCATGACGTCGTCAAACAGTTCGGCGGACTGACCGCCGTCAGCGGTGTCTCGCTCGAGGTGCCGGACCGCTCGATTGTGTCCGTCATCGGCCCCAACGGCGCCGGCAAGACGACCCTGTTCAACATGTTGACCGGGCTCTACAAGCCGACCTCTGGTCAGATCGTCTTTGCCGGTGAGGACATCGCCCGCGCGCGGCCGGACAAGATCACCAAGCTGGGGGTCTCCCGGACCTTCCAGAACATCCGGCTCTTTGGAGCGATGACCGCGACTGAGAACGTGATGATCGGACGCCATCCGCAGATGCGGGCCGGGTTGTTCGGATCGATCTTTCGGCCGCCGCACGTTCGCCGAGAGGAGCGTGACACCGAGGCGCGGGCCCGCGAGCTGATCGAGTACGTCGGGATCTCCAAGACGTCCGCTGATCGCTACGCCGGGGAGCTGTCCTACGGTGATCAGCGCCGGGTCGAGATCGCCCGCGCGCTCGCATCCGAGCCCAGACTGCTGCTGCTTGACGAGCCGACCGCTGGCATGAACCCGCAGGAATCGGACGGGCTCAAGGATTTCATGCAGAAGATGCGCTCGGAGCTCGGCCTCACGATTCTGCTGATCGAGCATGACATGAAGGTTGTGATGGGCGTCTCTGAACAGATCACCGTGATGGACCACGGCGAGAAGATCGCCGAGGGCACGCCGGCAGAGGTTCGCGCGAACCAGCGCGTGATCGAGGCCTATCTGGGAAAGCAGGGCTGATGGCGCTCCTAGAGGTCAAGGACATACACGCCCATTACGGCGGGATCGAGGCGCTGAAGGGCGTGTCGCTGACCGTGGAGGAGGGCGAGGTGGTCACGCTGATCGGCTCCAACGGCGCCGGCAAGTCGACGACGTTGCGCGCGATCACGGGCCTGACACCCGCGAGCAGTGGCAGTGTCGTGATCGGCGGCGAGGACATCACGCGCGTGCCGGCGCATGAGATCGTCGCTCGGGGCATCGCGCTCTCACCGGAGGGCCGGCACTGCTTCGCTCGGATGACGGTGCGTGAGAACCTGGACCTCGGGGCTCACCGCCGTCGGGGTGACAAGACATCAGCGGACGACCTGGAGCGGGTGTTCACCCTGTTTCCTCGGCTCAAGGAGCGCGAGAAGCAGAAGGCGGGCACGATGTCCGGCGGCGAGCAGCAGATGCTGGCGATGGGCCGGGCGCTCATGGCCAAGCCGCGACTGCTGCTGCTCGACGAGCCGTCGATGGGGATCGCGCCGATCCTCGTGCAGCGGATCTACGAGACGATCTCCGAGATCAATCACGGCGGTGTCACGATCCTGCTGGTCGAGCAGAACGCCAACTATGCACTGGATGTCTCACAGCGCGGTTACGTGATGGAAACCGGCCGCATAGCGCTGGAGGGGGATTCTGACCATCTGCGGACTGACCCTGAAGTGCAACGCGCCTACCTGGGGGCCTGAGCCATGGCGATCTTTGCGCTGATCGGAATCAAGGCTCTGTATCTGCTTTTCGCATGGCTGCTGTCGGCCGCGATCGGCGCTTGGGTAGCGGAGCGCAAGGGCTACGGAGAGCGTCTGGGACTCGCGTTCGGGCTGCTGATGACCGTTGCCGGCCTGGTGATCGTGCTGTTGCTCCCCGGCCGACCCGGCTCGCTCTGGAAGACCGAGGGCCCGCTTCCCAAGCGCAGCCCCCGCTGATCACCGCGGGGGCTTACGGCTGACCACGGCGTCGCTCGCGCCCGATACCGTGACGGTCGATGACGACCACGTCCACTGTCGCGCCCACGGCCTCAGCCACGCTTGCCGATCAGCTGCTTCTGATCGACGGCAACAGCCTGGCCTACCGTGCGTTCTTCGCCCTGCCGGAGTCGATCGCCACATCGACCGGTATCCCCACCAACGCGATCTTCGGATTGGCCTCGATGTTGGTCAAGATCCTGACCGAATACGGCCAGCGGCCCACGATCGTGGTCTGGGATGGCGGCTACACCGGCCGCAAGGAGCTGTACCCCGAGTACAAGGCGCAGCGCTCCAGCCGGCCCGACCTCCTGAAGGAGCAGTGGCCGCATTTCGAGCCGCTGATCGAGGCCTTCGGCTACAGCAACCTCCGCGTTGAGGGCTACGAGGCTGACGACGTGATCGCCTCGATCTCAGAGCTCGCCAAGCACGCCGGCCCCGACGGGACCCCGATTCCCGTGATGGTTCTGACCGGCGACCGCGACGCCTTCCAGCTGGTCGATGACACCACCAGGATCATGGCGCCAGGTCGCGGCATTACCGACACCAGGATCTACGACACCCAGGGCGTGATCGACCGCTACGGGATTCCGCCTGAGCTCGTCCCCGACTTCATCGGCCTCAAGGGGGACACCAGCGACAACATCCCCGGAGTTCCCGGGATCGGCGACAAGACCGCGGCTGAGCTGTTGCAACGGTTCGGCTCGCTCGAGCAGGTGTTGGCCTCGATCGACGACATCTCCGGCGTCAAGCGCAAGGAGAACCTGACCAACCACGCCGACGATGCCCGTTTGTCCAAACAACTTGCAACCGCCAAACGCGACATCCCGGTGACGCTCGACCTGGGCGAGCTGGTATCGCAGTCGCCCGACCGTTCGCAGCTGCGCGACACGTTCCGGCAGTTCGAGTTGCGGGATCCGCTCAGAAGACTGGAAGAGGCCTTTGGGGTTGACGAGGCAGCTCCGGCTCCGTCACGCGCGGACGCGAGTTCCGGGGCAGTGGCTGCTGCGCCTTCGTTCACGGTTCGTGGCGCCGGTGTCGGCGATGCTCGAGCGCTCACAGGAAACGATGAGGCGGCGTTGGCGGTACGTCCTCCTGATGCGCCCGAAGGGGCGCTGTTCGGCGATAGCCCGGAGTGGCATTTCGCCGTGCTGGCCGGCGATCTGCTGTTGGCGGGGCCGTGCGATGGGCCGGAGGCGGTTGTCGAGGCGCTCGGTGAGCACCCGGTGATCGCGCACGACGCGAAATCCCTGGGGTCCGTGCCGGAGGCGTTGGCGCACGACACGGAGATTGGCGCGTATCTGCTGGAGCCGGCTCGGCGTGCCTATCCGTTCCGTGAGCTCACCGAGGAGCGCGGGTTCGGCGCTCCGCCCGATCTCGAGCCCGCCGCTGCTGACGCGGTGCTGGTCCGCCGGCTGGCCGACTGGCAGCGGGAAGAGCTTCGCGGCCGCGGACTGACCGAGCTGATGAACGATGTCGAGCTGCCGCTCGTACGGATCCTGCGGGATATGGAGCTCGCGGGGCTCAAAATCGACACCGACCGGCTCGCCGCGATCTCCACGCGCGTCAAGCTCGAGGCAGACGCGCTCGAGCAGGAGATCTTCGAGCTGGCTGGGGAGGAGTTCACGCTGGGATCCCCACGGCAGCTCGAGGAGATTCTGTTCGGGAAGCTGGGCCTGTCGCGCAAGCGTCGTGGCAAGACCGGCTACAGCACCGACGCCCGCGTGCTTCAGGCGATCCGCGACGAGCATCTGATCATTCCGAAGATCGAGCGCTGGCGCGAGCTCACGAAGCTCGCTCAGACCTACCTCGATGCATTGCCGCTGCTGATCGCCGGCGACGGACGCATCCACACGACCTTCAACCAGACCGCGGCAGCCACGGGGCGGCTCTCCTCCAACAGCCCGAACCTGCAGAACATCCCGATTCGGACCGAGCTGGGCCGTGAGATTCGTGCCTGTTTCGTTGCTGAGCCGGGCAACCTGCTGGTCAGCGCCGATTACTCGCAGGTCGAACTGCGCCTGCTCGCACAGATCGCAGGCGAGGATGTGCTCAAGGAGATCTTCAGGCGCGGCGAGGACGTGCACACGGCCACGGCGATCCGGGTCTTCGACGTCACCGCCGATCAGATCGACCCGGGCATGCGCTCGAAGTCGAAGATGATCAACTACGGCATCGTCTACGGCCTCTCCGCCTACGGCATGGCAGACCGCCTCGACATCCCCCAGTCGGAGGCCGATGAGTTCATCCAGCGCTATCTGGCGGGCTTCCCGGCGGTCAAACGGTTCATCGACGAGACGATCGAGCAGGGCACAGATCATGGTTACGTCTCGACCCTGTTCGGACGGCGACGTCAGGTGCCCGAGTTGCGCGCCCGGCGTTGGGAGATGCGCAAGCAGGGCGAGCGCTTCGCGGTCAACATGGTGATCCAGGGCACTGCTGCCGACATCATGAAGATCGCGATGGTCCGTGCCCACCGTGCGCTCGCGGCCGAAGGCCTGCGTACGCGCTTGATCCTGCAGATCCATGACGAGCTCCTGTTCGAGGGGCCCGAGGATGAGGCCGAGCAGGTACGGGCGCTCGCGATCCGGGAGATGGAGGGCGCCTACACAATGGACCCGCCGCTGGCGGTCGAGGCCGGCGTCGGAGCGGACTGGCTCAGCGCGAAGTGACCACGGCCGGATCAGCGCGAAGTGACAAACGACGGGTGCGCGATAGCCAGATAGTGGTTGAAGGACCAGTCGACGAAGCGTTTGCTGCCAACCGCCCTGAGTGACGGCGAGAGCATGCGGGGCGGGACTCGCGGGATCAGCTGTTGGGCGCGGAGCAACCACTCGAACTTCCAGCGGTGGGTTGCGCTGAATGCGCCGTAACGGGCCAGCGCGTCGCCCTTGGACTGGCGACCCGCGAGCACCCCGGCCAGTTCGCGGCCGCAGGCGATGCCGAAATAGAGCGCTGTGCGGATTCCCTCGGCCGTCAGCGGTAGGCAGTGACCCGCTGAGTCGCCGGCGAAGAAGATCTCGCCCTCGATCGCCTCGCGAATGCGGTGCGGGATCCAGTTGCCCTGATAGCCGACTGGATCACGGTCGAGATCCCGCGCCAGCTCGACAGTCGTGTCCTTGACGTGAAAGCGTGGGTCGAATGATCCGACACCGACGCGTACCTCCTGGTCGGCCGGGAAGCTCCAGCCGTACCCGGCTGGGACATATCTGCGATCAATCCAGATCTCGAGATCCTCGCTGCGGCCATCGGGGTGGACCTCGAGGCCACGTGAGAGGTAGGCGTCTGGTGGTTGGATCGGCTCGCCCGAGCCAAGCACCCGGCGCCAGCCGAGTGCATCGACGATCAGCGGCGCGCGGATCTCACCACGGTCGGTATGAACCGTGTCGCCGTCGCGGCCATCGACCTTGGCTGTGTCGAACTCGAAACAATCGCGCGGGAGACGGTCCCAGATCAGCCCGCAGAGCTTTCGGTAGTCGAACGTGCTGAACGTCCAGGGCAGGTCATAACGCGCCGTGGTGTATGGCGTGTGGATCACGAGCTCGCCGAACGCCTGCTGGTGGGCGCCCATCAGGTCGAGCGCCTCGAGCCAGCTTGTCGGGATCCCGCAGGCTGAAGTCTGACGTTCGCCGATCTCATAGCGGTCGATCACGATCACCCTGGCGCCTGTGTCGGCGAGCTCTTGGGCGGTTGCAAGTCCGGCAAAGCTCGCGCCACAGATCAGCACGTCGCAGTCACGGTCGATTACGGTGCGCTCGGCGCCGCGTTTGGTGGCTCGTGTCGGCATGGCGGCCCGGATGATAGGCGCGCGCTGCGGTATGCCGCCAGTGCGTCGCTCGCGTGCGCCGGTGGCTTCCGCCTACGTGCGCCGGCGGCATGCGCCTACGGCATGCCGCCGGAGCCGATGCCTGGCTACACTCGGGTGTCCACATGTCAACCATCACAGCCCCCAACCCAACCGAACTTCTGGACCTCAAGGTCGTCGAAGGCTCCAACGGCCTGCTGCTTGAGCGGCCTGACGGCACGATCGTCCCCAACTATGACGCCACGATCCACCCCTTCTCCGAGGGCGACGTCGTCACCGGCCATGTCGTGCGCATCGATAACGACGAGGTGCTCGTCGACATCGGCTATAAGTCTGAAGGCGTCATTCCCGCCAATGAACTCTCGATCCGCAAGTCGGTCGATCCGAGCGAGGAGGTCGCGCTCGGCGACGAGGTCGATGCGCTCGTCCTCACCAAGGAGGATCAGGACGGCCGGCTGATCCTCTCCAAGAAGCGCGCTCGCTTCGAGAAAGCCTGGCGTCGCATCGAGGCCGCCGCCCAATCGGGCGAGCCGGTCGAGGGCTCGGTCATCGAGGTGGTCAAGGGTGGCCTGATCATCGACCTCGGCGTGCGCGGCTTCCTGCCCGCGTCGTTGGTCGACATCCGTCGCGTCCCGAATCTCGACGAGTACATGGGCACGACGATCGAGTGCAAGGTCATCGAACTCAACCGCTCGCGCAACAACGTCGTGCTGTCGCGCCGCGCGGTGCTCGAGGAGCAGCGCAAGGAGGACCGCGAGCGGATCCTCGACCGTCTGCAGCCGGGCCAGGTCGTGGAGGGCGTGATCTCGAACATCGTCGACTTCGGCGCCTTTGTCGACCTCGACGGGATCGACGGCCTGATCCACATCTCAGAGCTTTCTTGGTCGCACGTCAACCATCCGTCGGAGATCCTCAACATCGGGGACACCGTGTCCGTCAAGGTGCTCGACATCGATCGCAATCGCCAGCGCATCTCGCTCGGTCTCAAGCAGACCCAAGAGGATCCTTGGCAGCGTGTGGTCGACACCTACAACATCGGTGACGAGCTCGAGGGCACCGTCACGAAGGTCGTCACGTTCGGCGCCTTCGTGGAGATCCTCGACGGAGTCGAGGGTCTGGTTCACATCTCTGAGCTGGCTCAGCACCACGTCGAGAACCCGCGCGAGATCATCCAGCCGGGCGACCCGGTGCGCGTCAAGATCCTGGAGATCGACTCGGAGCGCCGCAGACTCTCGCTCTCGATCAAGCGCGTCGAGGGTCAGGTGCTCCCGGTGCGGCCGATCGTCGCGCCGGCAGCCGATGAGATTGAGGACGTGCCCGAACTGGGCCTGTCCGAGGATGTTTTCGGGGAAGAGACGGCCAACGCGGCCGATGCCGAGTCCCTTGAGTCCGATGCTGAGTCGTTCGAGCCCGAGTCGGAGGCCGAGGTTGCGCTCGAAGCCAACCCGGACACCGACGTTGAGCTCGAGGCGGACGTGGCCGTCGAGGCCGAGCTTGGCGCCGCGGTTGAAGCAGCTGCGGCAGAAGCCCCCGCTGCCGACGAGGAAGTCTCGCCCGAGGCCGACGCAGAAGCCGCGCCCGCACCCGAGGCAGAAGCCGCACCCGAGGCAGAAGCCGCACCCGAGGCAGAAGCCACGTCAGAGACCGACGCGGAAGTCGCGCCAGAGGCCTGAGTCCCGGCTCGTTTCCAGGCGTAGCTGAAGTTTCAGAAGGGCGGTACGGTGTCTACCGTGCCGCCCTTCATCGCTTTGACCGGGGGAATAGGGGCAGGCAAGTCGACTGCGCTTGCGGCCCTCGAGCGCCTCGGCGCCGCTGTGATCTCAAGTGACGCGGTCGTCCACGAGTTGTATGAATCGGAGACGGTGCGCGACGCCGTGGCTGCACGATTCGGGCCGGGTGTTGCGCCTGACGGCGTTGTGGACCGTGGCGTGCTGGCGGAGCGCGCGTTCGCGACTGACGCCGACCGTACCTGGCTCGAGCAGCTGTTGTGGCCGTTGGTGCACGAGCGGGTGGACGCATGGCGCCGGGCGACCAGCCGCATCGAGCCCACTCCACGTGTGTTGGTGGTGGAGGTCCCGCTGCTGTTCGAGGCCGGGAGCGATTCCAGCTATGACGCCACGATCGCAGTCATCGCCGATGAGGACCTGCGCAACAGCCGCGCCCGCGCCCGTGGGCACCGGGCGCTGGACGAGCGCGACGCGCGTCAGCTCAGCCAGGCGGAAAAGGCCGCACGTTCCACATTCGTGGTTGTGAACGATGGTGACGTCGATGAACTCGATCACAAGCTGTCGGCAATCCTTGCCATGCTGGACGTGTGAGCTCGGCTGGAGAGCTTGTGAGCCCGACGGGAGCATGAGATGGGCGTGAGTCAAAGGACAGCGAGCTACGCGACTACCCACAGCGGGCGTCCCGGCCGTGGTACCGAACGCCGAAGGCGGTTGGTGGCACTGCTGATTGTCGCCCTGATCGCTGCCGTCGCCGCGCTCGTGATCGTGCCGCTGGCTCGTCGCGCGATCCAGCACTTCACGCTGCCGCTCAGTTACGCATCGATCATCCGCCAGCAGGCTGCCGACAAACACCTCGATCCGGCGCTGATCGCTGCCGTGATCTACGCGGAAACGCGGTTCCGGCCACGCGAGTCCCCGACGGGTGCATTGGGGCTGATGCAGGTCGAGCCGGCAACCGCGGAGTTCCTCGCGCGTCGTTCCGGCGGCTACGGGTTCAACGTCGCCGACCTCGGCACGCCAGCCGTCAACATCGCCTACGGCAGCTACTACCTGCGGTATCTCATGAACCAGTACGGCGGCAGCGAGGTGCTCGCGCTCGCCGCCTACAACGGCGGTGAGACCAACGTCGACACTTGGCTCGCTCAGGCGCATGCGGCTCACCAGTCCTTCATCGTCAGCGACATCCCGATTGCGCAGACGCGAGCCTACGTGGCCGAGGTCATAAGCAAGCAGCACGACTACCGGACGCACTACGCCCAGCAGCTCGGCTACAGCTGACGCTGGCCGATGACCTGACGGCCGCTCACTCGAGCTTCCTGAGGATCAGACCCTCGACTGCCATACCGTAGTCGAGCGGGTCGCCCGCGGACAGCGGCCGCGACGTGTCCGAGCCGACCGATAGCCCGCGACTTCGGTGCGGCGCCGCTATCCAACGCGTCGCTGCTCACTGCGCCCGCTCGAGGAGGCTCAGTTAAGACAATCGGCATGCGCTGCGCCGATTGTCTTAACCAGTCCCGAAAACCGCACGTTTTTAAGCGAATCGGCGTGAGTGTGCGCGATTGTTCTGATCAGTCCTGCTGCTCGAACCGCGGTCAGGAACTCGCCGGCCTGCTGCTAGAGCCGTTATCAGTAGCTCGCGGTCCTGCGATTGCCCGGCGAGTCCCGTGGCGCCGACCAGGACGTAGAGATCGCACGGGCGCGCGGCATCCCCGTCTACGTCGCGCTCGAGGAGGTGCCGGGCGTCAGCCTGTAGCGCTCGCCCGAGGGGGTGGCCAAGCGGAGCCACGCCCGAAACCAATGCGGTCAGAAGCTGACCGCCCCGACGCTAGGATCAGAGGTCAGTGCCGGGATTCGACCTAGACGCCACATTCAGCCCCACCGCCGATCAGCCCGCGGCGATCAGGAGCCTGGCCGAGGGGATCGAGAACGGCGAGCGCGCGATGACGCTGCTCGGGGCGACCGGCACCGGCAAGACGATGACGATGGCGGCGACGATCGCGGAGGTCAATCGGCCCTCGCTGGTGATCGCGCACAACAAAACCTTGGCGGCGCAGCTCTGCAACGAGTTCCGCACGTTCTTCCCGCGTAACTCGGTCGAGTATTTCGTCTCCTATTACGACTACTACCAGCCTGAGGCCTACGTGCCCAGCAAGGATCTCTACATCGAGAAGGACTCAGCGATCAACCAGGAGATCGACCGGCTGCGGCACGCGGCGACGGCGGCGCTGTTCGCACGCAGGGACGTGCTGATCGTCGCGAGCGTCTCCAGCATCTATGGACTCGGCTCGCCGGAGGTCTACGACGAGAACCTGCAGACGCTGGTCAAGGGGTCGATGATCGACCGTGACGGGCTCCTGCGCAAGCTCGTCAGCATCCAGTACAACCGCAACGACACGGCGCTCGCTCGCGGCACGTTCCGTGTGCGCGGGGAGACGCTCGAGATCTGGCCGGCTTACGCGGAGACCGCCTACAGGATCAGCATGTTCGGCGATGAGGTGGAGCACCTGCAGCACTTCGATCCGGTCACGGGAGAACTGATCGAGGACGACCTCGAGCACGTGGCGATCTGGCCGGCGTCGCATTACAACGTGCGCGAGGGCCACATCGAGGAGGCGGTCGCGGCTATCGGCGCGGAGCTGGAGGAGCGCACCAAGGAGCTCGAGGCGAGCGGCAAGCTGCTCGAATCGCACAGGCTCAGGCAGCGCACCCAGTACGACATGGAGATGCTGCGCGAGATGGGGTTCTGCAGCGGGATCGAGAACTACAGCCGGATCCTCGACGGACGCAAGCCGGGCGAACGGCCCTACTGCCTGCTCGACTACTTCCCGGATGATTTTGTCTGCTTTATCGACGAGTCGCACCAGACCGTGCCCCAGATCGGTGGCATGTACGAGGGCGACCGCAGCAGGAAACAGACGCTCGTCGATTACGGCTTCCGGCTGCCGAGTGCGATGGACAACCGCCCGCAGACCTTCCAGGAGTTCCTCAGCATCACGCCGCAGATGGTGTTCGTCTCCGCGACGCCGGGCGAGTATGAGCGCACGCATTCGCAACGAGTCGTCGAGCAGATCGTGCGGCCGACCGGGATCATCGATCCTGAAATCGAGGTCCGCGAGACCAAGAACCAGATCGACGATCTGATGAACGAGATCCGGGTTCGGGTCGACCGCAATGAGCGCGTGCTGGTGACCACCCTGACCAAGAAGATGTCCGAGGATCTGACCGACTACCTGCTCGAGATGGGCTTCAAGGTGCGCTACCTGCACTCAGAGATCGACACGCTCGAGCGCATCCAGATCATCCGCGAGCTGCGACTCGGTGAGTTCGACGTGCTCGTCGGCGTGAACCTGCTGCGCGAAGGGCTCGACCTGCCGGAGGTCTCGCTGGTAGCGATCCTTGATGCCGACAAGGAGGGGTTCCTGCGGGGTGCGACATCGCTGATCCAGACGATCGGACGTGCGGCGCGAAACGTCGAGGGCACCGTGCTGATGTACGCCGACAAGCAGTCAGCCGCGATGACAACGGCGATCGAGGAGACCGGGCGCCGCCGTGAGATCCAACGCGCTTACAACCGCGATCACGGGATCACACCGGAGACGATCACCAAGGGGATCTCGGACATCGCCGAGTTCCTGCAGTCCGAGTCGAAGGTGCCGAAGTCCCGCCGCCGCCGCCAGCGCGAGGCCGTCGGAACGATGCCCCCGGCCGAGATCGAGCGCAAGATCGTCGAGCTCGAGGAGGAGATGCTGGCTGCTGCCGAGGATCTCCGTTTTGAGTACGCCGCCAGGTTGCGCGATGAGATCCGCGACCTCAAGCGCGAGCTCGACGTGGCCGTGGCCGAGGGGCGGGCATAGGGGAACGTCTGTTCGCTTCAATAACATCAATGTCGTGAACCAACTGATCGTCTCCGGCGCCCGGGAGCACAACCTCAAGGACATCACCGTCTCGATCCCGCGGGACTCGATGACGGTGATCACGGGCCTGTCCGGGTCCGGGAAGTCGTCACTGGCGTTCGACACGATCTACGCCGAAGGGCAGCGCCGCTATGTGGAGTCGCTGTCCGCATACGCGCGCCAGTTCCTGGGGCAGATGGACAAGCCCGACGTCGATTCGATCGAGGGGTTGTCTCCGGCGATCTCGATCGACCAGAAGACGACCTCGCGCAATCCGCGCTCGACCGTCGGGACCGTGACCGAGATCTACGACTACCTGCGGCTGCTGTGGGCGCGGATCGGTAAGCCGCACTGCCACATCTGCGGACGGCCGATAACCGGGCAGTCGGCAGAGCAGATAATCGACCAGGTGATGGAGCTGGCGGAGGGCGCGCGTTTCATGGTGATGGCGCCGATCGTGCGTGGCCGCAAGGGCGAGTACGGCAAGCAGCTCGATGAGCTGCGCGGGGAGGGCTTCACTCGCGCGAAGATCGATGGCGAGCTGCGCCGGCTGGACGAGGAGATCGTGTTGGACAAGAAGTTCAAGCACGACATCTCGATCGTGGTCGATCGGTTGGTGATGAAGGACGATCTGCGCAAGCGCCTGGCAGATTCGATCGAGACCGCGGTCGCGTTGGCCGGCGGGTTGGTGGAGGTTGAGCTCGTGGACGGCGATGGGGCGGCTCAGGTGACGCTCTACAGCGAGAAATTCGCCTGTCCCGAGCATGGTCCGAGCCTGGTTGAGCTGGAGCCGAGGATCTTCAGCTTCAACTCGCCGCACGGCGCGTGCCCGCGCTGCACAGGCCTCGGGTCGCAGATGGAGATCGATCCAGATCTCGTCGTGCCGGATCCGGAACTCTCGATCGGCGAGGGTGCGATCGCGCCGTGGGCGGCGAGTGCATCCGATTACTACGAGCAACTGATGCAGGCGATCGCGGAGCGTTACGGGGTCGACCTCGACGTCCCCTGGTCGGACCTGCCTGAGGATCAGCGCGAGTTCTTCATGTACGGGACCAACGGCGATCGCTTCCAGGTCGCCTACCGCAATCGGTTCGGGCGCCGGCGGAACTACACGACCTCCTTCGAGGGCATCGTCAAGGGGCTTGAGCGGCGCTACCGCGAGACCGAGTCGGAGTTCGTCAAAGAGAAGATCGAGGAGTACATGACGCTGCGGCCCTGCCCGGACTGCAAGGGCGCGAGGCTGCGGCCGGAATCGCGGGCGGTGCTGGTCTCCGGACTGCCGATCCACGAGTTCACGGCGCTATCAACGCGTCGGGCGCTCGACTGGGTGCAAGAACTCGAGCTCTCCGAGCACGATCGGCGCATCGCGCAGCTGATCCTGCGCGAGATCGAGGAGCGGCTGAGCTTCCTGGAGAACGTCGGTGTCGGCTACCTGAGCATGGAGCGCGCGTCGGCGTCGCTGTCAGGCGGGGAGGCGCAGCGCATTCGGCTGGCGACGCAGATCGGATCCTCGCTGGTCGGCGTGCTCTACATCCTCGACGAGCCCTCGATCGGGCTCCACCAGCGAGACAACCAGAAGCTGATTGCGACGCTCGAACGTCTGCGGGACCTTGGCAACACGGTGCTGATCGTGGAGCACGACGAGGAGACGATGCGCGCCGCCGACCATGTGCTCGACATCGGTCCTGCCGCCGGGGAGCTCGGCGGGTACGTGGTCGCGCAGGGGACGGCCGACGAGGTTGCTCAGGTCCCCGAGTCGCTGACCGGACAGTTCCTGGCCGGAACCCGACGGATCGAGCCACCCAGGAAACGCCGCAGGCCGGCCGGATACGTTCAGATCAAGGGCGCGGCCGAGAACAACCTCAAGGGGATCGACGTGAAGGTGCCGCTGGGTGTGCTGTGCAGCGTCACCGGGGTTTCCGGTTCGGGCAAGTCGACGCTGGTCAATGAGGTGCTGTTCAAGGCGGCTGCCAATCGCCTCAGCAAGACGCGCGTGCGAGCGGGCGCGCATTCGGCGATCAGTGGTCTGGAGCAGCTCGACAAGATCATCTCAGTCGACCAGTCTCCGATCGGTCGCACGCCGCGCTCGAACCCGGCGACCTACATCGGTCTGTTCGACCAGATCCGGGATCTGTTCGCGAAGACGCCGGAAGCGCGGGCCCGCGGCTACAAACAGGGCCGCTTCTCGTTCAACGTCAAGGGCGGGCGCTGCGAGGTCTGCAAGGGCGACGGCCAGATCAAGATCGAGATGCACTTCCTGCCGGACGTCTATGTGCCATGTGAGCAGTGCCACGGCAAGCGCTACAACCGTGAGACGCTCGAGGTTCGCTTCAAGGGCAAGACGATCGCCGATGTGCTGGAGATGCCGATCGATGAGGCGCTCGAGTTCTTCGCCCACATCCCCAAGATCAACCGGCGCGTGCAGACGCTGAATGATGTCGGCCTCGGCTACATGCGACTCGGCCAGCCCGCGACGACGCTGTCAGGCGGAGAGGCGCAACGCGTGAAGCTTGCCGCGGAGCTGGCCAAGGTCGCAACCGGCCGTACGATCTACATCCTCGACGAGCCGACGACGGGTCTGCATTTCGCCGACATACAGCGACTGCTGGAGGTGCTCGACAAGCTGGTCGACGCCGGCAATTCGGTGGTCGTGATCGAGCACAACCTCGATGTGATCAAGGTCTCGGATTACCTGATCGACCTTGGTCCCGAGGGCGGCGATGACGGCGGCATGCTGATCGCCAGTGGGACGCCGGAGCAGATCGCGGCGGTACCGGAGTCGTATACCGGTCAGTTCCTGAAGCCGTTGTTGGCCAAGCATCCGGTGCGCAGTGGCCGGAGGCGGGCAGCGGTGGCGGCGTGACGGGGCTGCTCGCGGAGGCGAAGCTCTGGGCGCAGAAGTGGCGCTGGTACGAGCAGAACAGCCTGCCGTGGAACCGCGCACGGATCCATTACGAACTCGCGCGGCGGCATGCATTCGCGCGCTGGCCGGTGCACGGGAATCTGCTGGAGTCGCTGCGAGAGGGGCGACTCGAGGTTGGCGAGCACGTGCTGTTCGAGCCGGGCGCGTGGGTCACGATGCCGGCGCCTGCTCGAGTGCGGATCGGTGCCGGCACGATGTTCAACCTCGATGTGATGGTGGCGGCACTCGAACTGGTCGAGATCGGCGAACACTGCATGTTCGCCAACGGCTGCGTGGTCACCGACGCCAATCATCGCTTTGACGACCCGGTCCGACCGGTTCCGTGGCAGGGCTTCACCAGCAAGGGCCCGACGCGAGTCGGGGACAACGTCTGGTGCGGCGCGCACGTGGTGATCACCAGCGGAGTGACGGTCGGCGAGCGCTGCGTGATCGGCGCCAACTCCGTCGTCACCGCGGATCTGCCGGCGTTTTCCGTAGCGGCCGGCTCGCCGGCAAAGGTGATCCGGACGATCACCTACGACCAGGTCAGCTGTTCTTGATCACGATCGCCTCGAGGATGTGGGCGACGTGCTCGGTGGCGTCGATCGCGTCCTCAAGGCCCTCGAAGAGATCCTTCCAGCGGATCACGACCATCGGGTCGATACCGCCGTCGAACAGGGAGGCGATCGCCTCACGGGTGATGCGATCACCCTCGTTCTCGAGTCGGTTGATCTCCACGGTTTGGGTCGAGATGTCGTTGAAGCCCCGCAACCGGGGGACCGCGTCAGCGATCTGACGGCAGGCGAGGTTCAGCACCTCGGCCAGCTTGATCGCCTGATCCATCGGCGCCTCGATCTTGTAGAGCCCGAGGTAATCGGCGACCTCTTCGACGTAGTCGACGATGTCGTCGAGGGCCGAGGCCAGGGCAAGGACGTCCTCGCGATCGACCGGCGTGGCCACCTGGTGGTTGAGGCGGTCGAGGATGTCGTGGGTGATGCGGTCGCCGTCGTGCTCGCAATCGCGAATCTCAGTGGCGAGATGACGATTGTCCGGATAGTCGACCAGCAGCCGCTCGAGCAGCTCAGCCGAACGCATCACGTTGTTCCCGGCGTCTTCGAAGAGCTCGAAGTACACCCGCTCTTTTGGCGCTAGCACCTGGGGAATCCGCGGCACGCCCCGCATCCTAATCGGTTACTGGCGTTTGCTCAAAAGAGAGAGCTCGGCACGGAACTCCGCCAGCTCGTCCGAGTCGATCGAGTAGCAGTGCTCTGGTGCTGGGTAGCGTCGCTCGCGCACATCGGCGGCGTAGGCGGCAACCCCGGCTGTCATCTCGGGCTGCAGGTTCGCGTAGCGCTGTACGAAGCGGGCGCCGCCGGAGTCGCGCATGCCAAGCAGGTCGTGGAAGACCAGGACCTGCCCGTCTGCGGCCGGCCCGGCTCCGATCCCGATCACGGGAACGTCGACGAGCTTCACGAGCTCCTCAGTGACGGGCGCCGGAACCGCCTCCAGCACGATCGCGAAACACCCGGCCCCCTGCAGTGCCAGCATCTCCCTGGCGATCCGAGTAGCTCCCGCGGCGCTGCGGCCCTGAGCACGATTCCCGCCGAGCGCGGTCGAGGTCTGCGGGGTCAGGCCGACGTGACCCATGACCGGGATGCCGGCCTGAACTATCGCCCGCGCCCTGGCGACCGAGGTGGCGTTGCCACGTTCGAGCTTGACGGAGTCTGCGCCGGCCTCCTTCACGAACCGTGTCGCCGTGTGCACGGCCTGCGCATCCGACTCCTCGTACGAGCCGAACGGAAGGTCCGCGATCATGAACGGGGTGCGAAGCCCGCGGCGGGCGGCCCTGGCCAGCATCAGCATCTCTTCGGTGGTGACGCCGACCGTCGAGGGGTAGCCCAGCACCATCTCAGCGCCGGAGTCTCCGACCAGAACGAGGTCGACGCCGGCCGCCTCAGCCGTTCGAGCGCTCGGGAAGTCATACGCGGTGACCATCACGAGCGCCTCGCCGCGGCCGTGCTTCTGCGCCAGCACCGGGAGCGTCACCGGCATCCGGGAGGCATCGTCCGGCGCACTGACCTGGATTGGGGCCGAATGTGACATGTCAAACACTCCTCGTGTCGCTTCCCGCCGCCACCGGCGGTCGGGAGCTCGTTGGATCTGTTGAGAGCAACTGGTTGTCGATCAGGCGTACCGGCCCGATCCGCGCCGCGACCAGCATCAGCGCCGGGCCGTCGATCACGATCAGCGGTGCGAGCGTGTCCGGCTCGACGATCGCGAAGTAATCCGTCTCCACGGGCGCGCGATCGAGCTCGGCCAGGGCGACCGCGACCATGTTTCGCACGTCGATCTCGCCGGCGTCGACGAGGTCCGCAGCGGCCCGAAGCGAGCTGCTCAGCGCCAGCGCGCGCTCACGCTCGCCGGGTGACAGGCGGACGTTGCGGCTTGATAGCGCCAGGCCGTCGGGCTCGCGCACGATCGGGCAGACCTCGATCTGGACCGGGATGTTGAGATCCCGAACGAGATGCCTGATCACCAGCACCTGCTGGGCGTCCTTCTGCCCGAAATAAGCGGCGTCCGGCGCCACGATGTTGAACAGCTTGGTGACGACGGTGGCGACGCCCTCGAAGTGTCCGCGGCCGCGGACCGCCCCTTCGAGCACGTCGGCCAAGCCGGTGACCCGGACCGTGGTCGCGAATCCCGCGGGGTAGATCTCCTCGACGGAAGGCGCAAACAGGAAGTCGATGCCCTGGTCTGCCACGAGCAGCGCGTCGCGCCGCTCGTCGCGCGGGTAGGCCGAGAGGTCGGCGCTGTCGTTGAACTGCGCCGGGTTGACGAACAGCGACACGATCGTGACGTCGCAGTCCTCGCGTGCGCGGCGCATCAGCGACAGGTGGCCCTCATGCAGCGCCCCCATCGTCGGCACCAGGCCGATGCGACGACCCTCTCGGCGCGGCTGCGCGAGTGCTGCATTGAGCTCAGAGATCGTGCGCAGCGTTCTCATGCGTGCTCCAGCTGCGATGCGTGCTTGTGCTCCAGCGGCGATGTGTGCTCCAGCGGCGAAGCGTGCTCCAGCTGCGCTCTCGCCGTGAGCTCGCGGGTCGATTTGGTCAGCGCGTCGAACAGCGGCAACAGAGTCGGTGCTCGTTCGATGACCGCGTCGCGCTGACG
The DNA here is from genome assembly GCA_963844665.1 of uncultured Conexibacteraceae bacterium. Lineage (GTDB taxonomy): Bacteria > Actinomycetota > Thermoleophilia > Solirubrobacterales > Solirubrobacteraceae > Palsa-465. The sequence goes on along the minus strand of CAWJPB010000001.1, from coordinate 105,305 downwards.
CCCGACGGTGGCCTCGTCGCCGCGAGCGACGGGACCGGTCAACGCGCGCTCGGCGCCCAGGGTCGCCCAGTTCTCGACGGTCGCCCGTACCAGCGGCACGAGCATCTCGCGCTCGAGTCCGACGCTCGAGCCCAACTGCTCCGCCGCGTCCTCGAGGGTCACCAGGAAGTTGGAGGCGATCGAGGCGGCGGCGTGATACGCCGCGCGATCCTCTGCTGCGATCCGGACCGAGTGCATCTGCAGCGAGCCCGCAAGCAGCTCCGCCATTGCGAACGCCCGCGGGGTGGAGGCGTCGAGCGCGGCGGTGACGCCGGCGAAGTCGGCGCCGGCCGCGGTCACGGTCATCAGCGGATGCAGCGAGAAGGCCTCATGTGGCTGCAGGGGCTCGAGCCCGGTGGCACCCGAGCAGTGACCGACCAGCGGACCGGGGGTGATCGCCATCGCGGCGCTCGCGATTTCAGCATCGGGCACGCAGAGCAGTACCGCATCAGCGTCGATTGAGGCCAGGTCTGTGCCGCGTCCCAGCGGGCCGATGACCGAGACCCCGGTGGTCCTGCCGCTGCTCTGCAGCGCGTCAACAAGCGCCTTGCCGAGTCGGCCATTGCCGACGATTGCAAGCAGGGTCATCCTGCGGTTGGAAGGGTTTGCTGGCATCTCTCCCTGGTCCATCCCTCATTACGAAGGTGACGGCCTGCATAAATCGTACAGACCCGTGGCGGCAGTTAGCATCGCGCGGGATGGAAACCGTCGCCGTGGATGCCGCTGAACGCCGAGAGCTGCTGAAGACGGTCTACCAGCAGGCTCGGGGATGCCTCGACTGTCAACTGCACGAAACCCGCACGACTGTTGTGTTCGGGTCGGGCAACGCCGACGCCGAGCTGATGTTCGTCGGCGAGGCTCCCGGGGCCAATGAGGACCTTCAGGGGCTGCCTTTCGTGGGCCAGGCCGGCAAACTGCTCGACAAGCTGCTTGGGGAGATCGGGATGGAACGGGCGGACGTGTTCATCGCGAATACGCTCAAGTGCCGCCCTCCTGGCAATCGTGATCCGTACCCACACGAGCTCGACGCCTGTCAGCACTACCTCTACAGCCAACTCGAGCTGATCCAGCCGACGATGGTTTGCACGCTCGGCAATTTCGCGACCAAGCTGCTGCGCGGGGAGCCGACCGGGATTTCCAAGATCCACGGACAGCCTGAGGTGCGGACGATCGGCCCACGTTCGGTCCGGCTGTACCCGCTCTACCACCCGGCGGCGGCGCTGTACACGCCGTCGACGCTTGAGATGCTGCGAGCCGACTTCCTGCGGATTCCGGAGATCCTGAAGCTCGGGCCTCCCGAGCAGTCCGCACCTGCCGCGCCGAAGCCGGAGCAGTCTGCGCCCGCGGCGCCGGAGCCCGAGCAAGCTCAGCCGGAGCCGGAGCAGACCAACTCCGAGCAGCTCGGATTGTTCTAGGCGACCGGTTCCAGCGCCGGCCGTCGCGTCAGCGCCGCGACGTACGCGACAGCCGCGGCAAGCAGCTGTACGAACAGCACGACTGTCGCGAACGATGCCGGCTGTTTGGGTGCCTGCAGCAGTAGCACCGGTTCGATTGCCGCGACGACGCCGAGCGGCAACAGGAACCAGACGCGCTTGAGCGCCAGCATGTATTGCACAGCGAGATATGTGCACGAGAGCACTGTGAACGCGGCTCCGAGTGGCAGCAGGGCGTCAGACGCGATCGCCTTGTCCTTACCGAACACAACCGCCAACAGCGGGTGCGCCGCGAACGCGAAGATCAGCAAACACGGCACGGCACAGACGGCGATGATCGCCAGCGACTTGAACAGCACTGGCCGGGTGTTGTGTCGCTCCGCCATCAGCCGCGTCGTCTCAGGTACGAGATAGAAGCTTGCTCCCATCGCCACCCATATCAGTACCTTGGCGGCGACTGCGGCGGCCGCGTATGAACTCGCGACCCTGTTTGAGAACTGGTGCTTCGCGACGATCAGGTCCATGTTCTGAAGCAGCTGAATGATCCCGAGCGCGGCGATCGGGATGGCGGCCGACCAGACATGGCGTCCGAGGCTGAGCGCGCCATCCGCGGCATTTCTCAGCCGCCAGCGCTTGTAGGTCGGACCTGCGGCTCGCGCATAGATCGCTCTCATGCAGTACACGCTCATGGCGATGTAGGAGATCAGTGAGCCAACGTAAGCGCCGCCGATTCCCAGGCCGACCTCTGCCAGGATCGTCCCCGCGATCAGCCGCGTCGCCTGCTCTCCGATCAGGCTGAGGCCGACCGTGCGGAAATCGCCGATGCCCTGAAGCGACCCGCGCAACGTACAGACGGCGAGATACATGCAGCCGGCCGGAATGCCTGCTGCCGCCGCCCAGCCCTCGTGCGGCACGCCGACCGCGTCTGCGATCGGCTGGCGCAGGAGGATCGACACGATCGTTGCGACCAGCGTGAAGATTGCGAATGTCCGCGCCCAGCGCTCGAGCGTCCCCAACAGTTGGTCGCCGGTACCCAGCCTGCCGAGCACACTCTCGCGAGCGGTTGTGAGCTGCACGGCCTGTCCGACGACCGTCAGAATCACGAGGTAGCTGATCAACGCCGCGAGCGCGCCGTAGCCGTCACCGAGCATCCGCGCGAATACGACCGAGGCGACCAGCGCGATCACGTTGTTCACGATCATCGCGCCGGCGAGGCCGACGGCCCTACTCATGTCGGAGCTCTTCAGGCGCTCCAGCAGCGGCAAAATCCGGTGTCGCATGCGCGTCGCACGGTAGCGGAGCCCGTTGCGGGGGGAAAAGGCTCGTGCATAGACTCGCCGTGTGGCGACCAGGTCGGCAATCCACGAGACCAGCTCCGCGGTTGAGACCGAGGCGCTCGGCGCCGCTCTGGCCGCTGCTCTCAGGCCGGGTGACGTCGTGTTGATTGAGGGCGAACTCGGCGCTGGCAAGACCACGTTCGTACGCGGCGCCGCGCGAGTACTCGGCGTCACCGAGCCGGTTACGAGCCCGACCTTCACGATCGGTCACCGCTACCCTGCGGCGCGGGAGATCGCATTCGTTTCGCACGTCGATCTCTACCGGCTAGCTGCGCTGACAGACGAGGATCCGGACCTGCTTGCCGACTACATCGGTCCCGACGCGATCACGTTCGTCGAGTGGCCGGACGTCGGCGAGCGTGAGATCGCTGACCTGGGAAGGATTGTGCGGCGCGTGAAAATGACACACGCCGGGGGCGATCGGCGGATCATCGAGCTGACATGAGGGTGCTTGGGTTCGACACCGCGACCGCGCTGACCTCGGTTGCTCTGCGCGACTTCGACGATGCTGCGAACGTCTGCCTGCGCACGATCGTTGACTTAGGCGCGGTGGATGAGCCGCCAACCGGTGGCCGGCCCGGCCACGCTCGCAAGCTTCTGGTGCTGATCCACGAGCTGCTCGAAGAGTCGGGAGACGGCTGGGAGCCGATCGATCGGATCGCGGTGGGCGTCGGACCAGGGACGTTTACGGGACTGCGAATCGGGATCGCCACCGCACAGGCGCTCGCTACGGCCAGTGGCGCGCCGCTGGTCGGGGTATCCACGTTGATGTCCCTGGAGTGCGCGGCGCTGGCCCGCTTGGCCGCGCCGCGGCCGGTGCTTGCCGTGATCGACGCGCGACGTGGTGAGGCGTTCGTGGCAGGCGACGGCCTGAACCCGACCGTGCTGACGCCTGAGGCCCTGGGCGACGCTGCCGGCCAGCGGGCCGGCAGCGGAGTGATCGCGGTCGGAGACGGCGCTGTCAAGTTCCGTGAGCTGCTCGAGCGGGCCGGCGCCGAGGTGCCGGCGGACGATGCCGCCGTACATCGTGTGTCCGCGCGCGAGCACTGCCGGCTCGGTGCGCTGCTCGAGCCATCCCCGGACGGCACCCTGGACCCGGAATATCTACGGTTGCCTGACGCGGAGATCGCGAGTCGGCGATGAGCGGTGAGCTCGCGATCAGGCCGCTCAGCTACAGCGATCTCCCCCAGGTGATCGCGATCGAGCGGCGTGCTTTCACGAGCCCCTGGTCGCTGGGGATGTTCGTACTCGAGCTGTCGAAGCCGTCCGGCATCTGCCTGGGGGCGGTGAGGGGGCAGGAGATGGTCGGATACGTATTCTGCGCCCGCTATGACGAGGCCTACCACGTGATGACGATCGCGACCGCTCCCGAGCACCGGCGCGAGGGCATCGCCCGCGCGCTACTCGACGCGGTGATCGAGCGCGCCGGCATCGACGCCAACTACACGCTCGAGGTGCGGGTCTCAAACCACGGCGCGATCGCGCTGTACGAGAGCTACGGGTTCCGCGGGGTCGGGACGCGGCCGCGGTATTACGCCGACAACGGTGAGGACGCGATCATCATGTGGCGGGCGGTCGGGACGCCCTGGGAGAGCGCGTGATCCTCGCGATCGAAACCAGCTGTGACGACACCTGCGCCGCGCTGATCACGGCGGACGGCGAGATCCTGGCGAACGTGATCTCGTCGCAGGGTGTGCACGACCGCTTCGGCGGGGTGGTGCCGGAGATCGCCTCGCGGCATCATCTGACGCTGCTGCCGCCGGTACTCGACGAGGCGCTGCGCACGGCCGGCGCCACCCTGGACGACGTCGAGCTGGTGGCCGCGACGCGCGGGCCGGGCCTGGTAGCCGCGCTGCTGGTCGGCTTCTGCGCCGCCAAGGCGCTTGCCGCCGGGCGTCAGCTGCCGTTCGCCCCGGTCGACCATCTGCATGGCCACCTCGCCGCGAGCTTCCTCAACCCAACCGAGTTCGAGCCGCCGTTCCTGGCGCTGATCGCAAGTGGTGGCCACACGCTGCTGGCGGATGTAAGGGACCGGGGTCCGGAGCTGCGGTTGCTCGGGCAGACATTGGACGACGCTGCCGGCGAGGCTTTCGACAAAGGCGCCCGCCTGCTGGGCCTTGGCTATCCGGGTGGTGCGGCGCTGGAGACGGTTGCTCGTGATGGCGACCCCGGTGCGTTCGACTTTCCGACCGCGGCGCGCATGGCGGGGCTCAACTTCTCGTTCGCGGGGCTCAAGACCGCGCTGCTCTACAAGGTGCGTGAGCTCGGCGAGTTGGAGTCCGAGCGCAGGCGGGCAGACCTGGCAGCGTCCTACCAGCGCGCGATCGTGGAGGCATTGCTGATCCGGGTGCGACGTGCATTGAAGGCGACAGGCGCATCGCGGCTCGCGGTGGGCGGTGGCGTTGCGGCCAATGGTCCGCTGCGCGAGGCGTTGATCGGCCTTGGGGTCGAGGTCGACATCCCGCCCAGGGCGCTATGCACGGACAACGCAGCGATGATCGCCAGTGCCGCGAGGTTCTCGCCGGTGCTGCGCTTCCCTGAATACCTGGAGCTTGACGTCTATGCGACCGGCGAGCGCGGGCAGTGAGAGCGCCGACAGTGGTCGTGTACGGTCGGCCGGGCTGTCATCTGTGTGAGCAGGCGCTGATCGTGATCGGACGTGTCCGGGCACGAACCGAGTTCGAGCTGCGTGAGGTCGACATCGAGCAGGATGATTTGCTGTTCAAGCGCTATCTGGAGCGGATCCCGGTGGTGGAGATCGACGGCGCTGAGGCGTTCGAGCTGTTCGTGGACGAGCGAGCGTTCGAGTCGGCACTTACGAAGGTGAAGCGGTGAGCTGCCCACAGTAGAGTGAACGGCTCATGGCGCCGGACGAACAGCGATCGGGGGAGAAGGTCGGGCTTGGTGTGGCAGCGCGACTGTCGCGCTACCTGATGGTTCTGACCCAGGCTCGCAAGATGGGCAAGGAGACAATCAGCTCGCAGGAGCTGGCCGACTACACGCACGTCAACTCGACGCAGATACGTCGTGACCTTTCAGGGTTCGGCAAGTTCGGCAAGCGGGGCGTCGGTTACAACGTCGACGCGTTGGTCGGTGAGATCCGCACCATTCTCCGCACGTCCGGCCAGCACAACATCGCGTTGTTCGGCGCCGGGAATCTGGGTACTGCGATCGCAACCTCCGACGTCTTCGCCGATCATGGCTTCAGGGTCATCGCGCTGTTTGACACCGACCCGGCGAAGGTCGGGACTCAGGTCGGCAGCCTCATGGTCCGTGACTACGACGACATGCGTGAGGTTGTGCAGGCTGAGGACGTCGTGGTGGCGGTGCTGGCGCTGCCGTCGAGCGTCGCTCAGGCCGTCGCGGACGACCTTGTCGATGTCGGCGTGAAGGTGATCTTCAACTACACCGAGGCGCTGCTTCAGACCCCGCCCGAGGTGACCGTGCACGCCTCGAGCCCGGCGGTCGATCTGCTGCACGCGCTCTACTTCTACCTGGCTTGAGCGCAATCGATCCGGAAGGCGGGTTCGCCAGCTTAGAGGAGTCGACCGACTTCACGGTCGGGATCGAGGAGGAATTCGCAATCCTCGACCCGACCCACCTGGGCCTGGTCGGGCGCTTTGAGGAGCTGCGCGACTCGGCCCACGGTGACCCGGTTCTGGCGACCGCGATCGCCGGCGAGCTGATCTCGTCGGAGATCGAGATTCGATCGGGTCGCGGCGAGAACTTCCAGGCGGCGGTGGCACAGCAGCGTGAAGCTCGTAAGCGCCTGTTCGAGGTGGCCGCGGCGCACAACGTGCTGCTGGGTTCAACCGGCACGCACCCCTGGGCCGACTATCGCGAGCAGCACATCATCGACACCGATCACTACCGCCGGGTCGAGCATGGGTTGCAGTACGTCGCGTGGCGCAACAACACGTTCTCGACGCACGTGCACGTTGGTGTGCGTGGGGCTGATCGCGCTGTCCAGGTCTGTGATCGGCTGCGGCCGGTGCTGCCGTTGCTGCTTGCGATCTCCGCCAACTCACCGTTCATCGAGGGCAGAGACGGTGGTCTTCACAGTCTGCGCTCGCAGATCTTCACCAAGAGCTTCCCGCGCTGCGGGGTTCCCGACGCGTTCGGCAGCTGGTCGGCGTTCGTGGACTACCTGCAGCTGCTGATCCGCACCGGTTCGATCGTCGAGTACACCCAGGTCTGGTGGTCGGTGCGGCCGCACCTTTCGTTCGGGACGGTCGAGGTTCGGATCTGCGACGCCCAGGCAACCGCGGGTGAATCCGAGGCGCTGGCAGCGCTGATCACCGCCTGCGTCGCGCAGGCAGCACGCGACGTCGACGATGGCCGGCCCCACGTCGATCTGCCGCCACGGCTGATCGAGGAGAACATGTGGCGCGCGATCAGGTACGGGCTTGACGGCGAGCTGCTCGACCTTGAGCGCGCGGAGGCGTACCCCGCGCGCGCTGCCGTCGATCGCCTGTTGGAGTGGACGGAGCCGGTCCGGCGTGAGCTCGGGCTCACCGTCGAACTGCCGTCGACAAACGGCGCGCAACGGCAGCGGGCTCTGCTGGCGCAGGGTATGACACTGACCGAGGCGTATGAGGCCACGGTCGAAGCGACGCGGGCCACCTATGCTGGAGCGCTCAGTCCGTAAAAGCACCGTGGAGGTGAACTGATTGATGGCCGGGGACTTCCCAAACAATCCCGAGCAGCTCACAGAGGAGCAGTTGCGAGCCGCCTACGAGCAGGAGATCAAACGCGTGCGTGTTGAGCACGTGCTGCTCGAGAACGTTGTGACGATGGTCAACCTCGGGATGCGCAGAACCGGACTGATGCCCGGGACAGAGGACGAGCGCGACCTGGAGCAGGTACGGCTCGCGGTCGACTCGGTGCGGGTGCTGCTGCCGCAGATCGAGCAGGTCGCGCCCGAACAGGCCGCGGCGGTCCGGGACGCCCTTTCACAGCTGCAGATGGCGTTTGTGCAAGTCAGCGGAGGGGCCGAGGGGGCGCCGGGTGGGGCCGACGGCGCGCCGCCCAGCGGCGGTGAGTCGCAGGAGGAACCCCCGGCGCAGGCGGATGGACCGGGGCCTGCGCAGCAGAGCGGCAGGCTCTGGGTGCCGGGCCAGTAGCGAACGCTTCGGCTCGATACAGTGCAGCCAATGTTCATCCTGATCATCGGATGTGGACGGGTCGGCTCGGCAGTCGCCAAGCGGGCCCTGGACGCCGGGCACGACGTCTCAGTCATGGACCGCGACCCGCTCTCACACGAGCGTCTGGATCGCGACCAGATCTCCACCTGGGAGGACGCCGGCGGCCAGTTCACGGTCGGCACGGCGCTTGAGATCGATGGTCTGATCGAGGCCGGGATCGAGCAGGCTGACGTGTTCATGGCCGCGACCAGCGGCGACAACACCAATCTGGTGATCTCGCAGATCGCGCAGCGCAGGTTCAACGTGCCCCGCGTGGTCGTGCGAGTCTCCGATCCGGCTCGCGCTGCCTGGTACGCCGAGCAGGGACTTCAGACCATCTGCCCGACGCAGGTGGCGATCGACCAGGCCGAGCAGGTTCTGCTCGCGCCGCGATCTTGACGAGAGCGACCGTATGTACGTGATCATCGCCGGAGCCGGGAAGGTGGGGTGGAACCTCGCACGGGAGCTGATCGCGAAGGACGGTGAGGTGACTCTGATCGAGTCCAACCACGACCGCTACCGGGTAGTCGAGGAGGAGCTCGAACACGCCGTCCAGTTCGGCGATGCGAGTGAGCTCTGGGTTCTGGAGCGCGCTGGCATCCAGCGGGCTGACCTCGTCATCGCCGTAACCGGCGACGACGAGGACAACATCCTCATCAGCCAGGTCGCGAAGGAGAAATACGGGGTCCAGCGGATCGTTGCGCGCGTCAACAACCCCCGGAACCTGCCCCACTTCAAGATGCTCGGGATTCAGCCGGCCGTGTCTGCGACCGACCTGATCCTGCGTCTGATCGAGCACGAGGTCCCCGAGTACGGGCTTGTGCATCTGCTGGCGCTCGAGGAGGAGCACCTGGAGATCATCGAGTTCGAGGTGCCGCGTAGTGCTGCGGCCGTCGGCAAGCGAATCGGGGACCTGGATCTGCCGGCTGGGGCGCTTGTGATCTCGATGATCCGTGGCAACCGCGGTTTCGTGCCCAAGCCCGATTCCGAGATCCAGGTCGAAGACACCGTGATGCTGATACTCGACGACAATGAGCTCGAGGATCAGATCGCGGCACTGTTCGTGGCAGGCAGCGAAGCTGCAGCCTGAGCCAGACTCGCTAGATAGGCTCATGTTTGCCTGTTGCCGCTGTGCAGGTAAACTTGTACACCATGTCCAGGTTTCATCTGAGCATTGGCGATGTGGTTGCGCGGACCGGGGTCGGCGAGCCAACGCTGCGCATGTGGGAGCGGCGCTACGGGTTTCCCGCACCCACTCGAACCGATAGTGGCCACCGCCGCTACTCGGAGGAGCAGGTACGGGCGGTTGAGCGAATCCTCGCGCTGCGGGAGTCAGGACTGTCGCTGCCCTCTGCGATCGCGCGTTTGCAGACCCTCCCGGAGCTGGATTCGATCTCGTTGTTCTCGACATTGCGTCAGCTGCGTCCGGAGCTCGAGCCGCGGCTGGTGCGCAAGCCGGCGTTGATCGCCTTCAGCCACGCGATCGAGGACGAGGCGCTCGCGCGAGCCCAGGGGCGGATTGTGTTCGGGTGCTTCCAGCGCGAACGCTTCTACCGGAGCTCGCAGGGGCGATGGCGGGAGCTCGCGGCAGCCGCGCGCGTGGCTGTGGTGTTTGCTGACTTCCCCCAGGTCCGGGAGCCCAGGGGCGAACCGGCAGAGGTACCGATCGGCAGCGTCCAGCAGATCGCCCGCGAATGGGCGATCGTGCTCCACGGCGGCCGCTCCTCGATCTGCATGATGGCGCGCGAGCTCGCTTCGTCGAACGTCCGCTCGGCAACCTCGGCGCGCTCGTTTGAGCTGCTCTGGACCGTCGAGCCGGAGGCGGTGAGAGCGATGGTGGAGGCCTGCATCGTGTTGACCCGCGATGCCACTCCTGAGCTCGCGATGAGTGCGGACGAGGCACTGGCGTCAGACTCGCCAATGACCCCGGCGGAACAGGTGAGACTGACGACGGCCGTGATCGGCCGCACGTTGTCGGAGATGGCGTGATCCGGGATGGGCGAGCGTGCGTAGGGAAGAGAGATGAGGATCGCAATAGTGGGAGCGGGCATCTCCGGGTTGACGGTTGCTCACCTGCTGCGTCGGGACCACGAGGTGAGTGTGTTTGAGGCCGATGCACGTCTGGGCGGGCACGCACACACGATCAGGGTGAACACGGCCCATGAGAGCCATGATCTCGACACGGGCTTCATCGTCTTCAACGATCGGAACTATCCGAGCTTCGAGCGGCTGATCGGACAACTCGGCATTGCGTCACAGCCCGCGGAGATGAGCTTCAGTGTCAGCGACGGCCGTGGAGCGTTCGAGTACTCGAGCCGCTCGTTGAACGGTCTGTTCGCAAACCGGAGGCACATGCTGAGCGCTTCGTTCGCGCGGATGGTCTCCGAGGTGCCACGCTTTCAGAAGGCTGCCACCGAGCTGCTGCGCGGCGATGATGAGCGCACGTCGCTCCGGACATGGCTGCGCGAACAGCGGTTCTCGCACCAGTTCGTCGAGCGCTTGATAGTGCCGCAGGTCTCGGCTGTGTGGTCTGCGGATCCGCGCCAGCTATGGAGCTTCCCTGCAGTGTTCGTGGCGCGGTTCTTCGACAACCACGGGATGCTGAGCCTGCACAACAGGCCGAGGTGGAGCACGATCACTGGCGGGTCGGCGCGCTATGTCGAGGCGTTGGCCTCGGGCGTCGGAGACCGCGTTTACACGAGTGCTCCGGTCCACTCGATCGTTCGTGAGGCCGACGCTGTATGGCTCACCGTGCTGGGCGCCGAGCCACTCCGCTTTGACCAGGTCGTGATCGCCACCCACTCCGATCAGGCGCTGGCGATTCTGAGCGACGCAACGTGGCGCGAGCGAGAGATCCTCGGGACGATCCCGTACCAGGAGAACGAGGCGATCCTTCACCGCGATTGGACCGTGCTGCCGGCACGTCGTCGAGCGTGGGCGAGCTGGAACTACCACCTGCTCGATCAACCGCAGGGCCGCACAGCCGTGACCTACGATCTCAACCGCCTGCAGCGGCTCACCAGCGAGGAACAGTTCTGCGTGACACTGAACCTCGGAGAGCGCGTGGATCCCGAGTCCGTGATCAAGCGGATCACGTACTCGCATCCCGTCTACACGCCCGAGGGCGTTTCGGCACAGCGGCGCGTCGAGGAGATCTCCGGATCCGGCGGCGCCACACACTTCTGCGGCGCCTACTGGGGCTGGGGCTTCCATGAGGATGGAGTACGCAGCGCGCTGCGCGTGGCCGAGAGCTTCGGAGTGCGCCTGTGATTCGGGGCGGGTGTCAGGGGGGTGGGCGTGGGCCAACGACGAGCACCGGACAGCAGGCGAGCTGCCTCTATGTCGGAACCGTGAGCCACCGTCGTGCCCGACCAGAGCGCGAGTTCCACCATCCATTGGCGATGGTGTACGTCGACCTTGATGAACTCCCGGACCTGCTCGGTGGGCGGTTTCTGCGTCGCTGGCCGGGGCTGCTGCGCTTCTGCAGGTCCGATTACCACGGCGACCCCCGCCGGGGGCTCGGCGATGCGGTCAGAGACACTGTGGAACGCGAGACCGGACTGAGGCCCGGGGGGCCGGTGCGACTCCTGACCAACCTGCGCTCGCTCGGCCACTGCTTCAACCCGGTCAGCTTCTACTACTGCTTCGGGGATCCCGGGGCTGACTCGGGCGAGCGGCTACTGGCGGTGCTCGCCGAGGTCACAAACACGCCGTGGGGCGAGCGTCACGCCTACGTACTGCAGGCCGGAGCGGGCCGCTTCGATAAACGCCTGCACGTCTCGCCGTTCATGCCGATGCGGCAGATCTACAGCTGCCATGCGGCGCCGCCCGCTGAGCACCTATCGGTCAGCATCGAGAGCTATGAGGCCGATCAGTGGGAGTTCCGCGCCGCGCTGCTGATGAGGCGCGTGGAGCTGACTCCGGCGACGGTGCGCCGGATCACAGCGCGTTACCCGTTTGCGACGCTGCGTACGGTGGCGCTGATCTATGGGCATGCGCTCTCGCTGCGCCTGTCCGGTGTGCGTACCCATGCGCACCCGAATGCCGGTGCTACGTGAGCCCAGATCTCGCACGTCAACTGATGAGCGCGGCATTGAGCCGGCTCAGTGTCGGCAGCCTGACCATCATCGAGCCGCACGGCGCGAGGTTGCATTTCGGGCGTGGCGCGCCACACGGCACGATGCATATTCACAGTGACCGGGCTTGGCCGGCCTTCGTGCGGGGCAGTCTCGGGCTGGCGGATGCCTACGCAGACGGTTTGTGGGACTCACCAGATCTGGTTGCGCTGGTTCGACTCGCCGCTCGCGTAATGCCGAGTCTCGATCGCGCCCGGCTGCTTGGCGCACCGCTTCTGCGACCGATCGAACTGGCGCGCGCGCTGAGGAGGCCCGGCGGCCGTACACAGCGCCGTCGCGACGTGGTCGCCCACTACGACTTGGGCAACGAGCTGTTCTCGCGCATGCTCGACACAAGCATGACCTACTCGTGTGCGATCTTCGCCGATCCGGAGATGTCGCTCGAGGATGCGCAGCTCATGAAGCTGGAGCGCGTCTGCGACAAGTTGGATCTGGGTCAGGACGACCGTGTGCTCGAGATCGGCACGGGCTGGGGGTCGTTCGCGCTGCACGCGGCCACGACCCGCGGCTGTCAGGTCACGACGACCACGATCTCACGCGAGCAGCACCGTTTTGTCAGCGAACGTGTGGCCGCGGCTGGTCTGTCGGATTTGGTCACCGTGCTAGAGACGGACTTCAGAGATCTGCGCGGCCGCTACGACAAGCTCGTCTCGATCGAGATGATCGAGGCGGTCGGCTGGCGTGGATTCGGCGGCTTTTTTGGACGCTGCTCTGGGTTGCTCGATCCCGATGGCGCGATGCTGCTCCAGGCGATCACGATCGACGACCGGGCCTATGCGGTGGAGAAGGCGACACGTTCGTTTATCAAGGAGTACATCTTCCCGGGTGGTGCACTGCCGTCGCTGCCGGTGATTTCGAGGGCGATGGCACGTCGTACCGACCTGCGTATGCTCGACCTCGAGGACCTGACCGAGCATTACGTCGAGACGCTGCGGCGCTGGCGTGCGAACTTCGTGGGTCATGCCGGCGTCTTGAGTGAGTTTGGTTACGACCAACGCTTCCGCAGGATCTGGACGCTGTATCTGGCCTACTGCGAAGGTGGCTTTGCCGAACGGCGGATCGGCGATGTTCAGATTCTGCTGGGCAAGCCGGGGTTCCGTGCCAGACGACCGGTCGTGGAGCGGGACCTGATGCTGGGACGCACGCCGGCATGATCGCCGGTCCTGGTCACGTGTTGCCGCTCGTCTGCGCGGCGGTGGCCGCGCTGATCCTTGCGACCTGGCTGCTGAGCCTCGCGCTGAAGGACGCTTCGGTGATAGATCCGGTCTGGGGCCTGGCGTTCGTGGCTGTGGCGGTCGTTGGGCTACTCGCCGGTTCAGGGGCGGCCTCGCGCCGCTGGCTGCTGCTGGCGCTAACGGCATGCTGGGGCCTGCGGCTTGCCGTTCACTTGACTCGGCGCAAGCTGCACGAGCGCGAGGAGGACCGCCGCTACCGGGCGTTGCGCGAGGCGCACGCGAGCAACTTCGCGGTCTGGAGCCTGCTGCACGTGTTCTTGGTCCAGGGCGTGCTGGTGCTGGTCATCTCGCTGCCGCTGCAGGTCGGGTCGCAGCGTCCGTCGGGGCTCGGCTGGGCGATCGTGCCCGGCCTAGCCGTCTATGTGCGTGGGCCTCTGCTTCGAGGCGGTGGGCGATGAGCAGCTGCGACGGTTCAGGGCCGATCCGCGCAGTCGCGGACAGGTCATGGACCGTGGGCTCTGGCGTTACACGCGCCACCCGAACTACTTCGGCGATGCCTGCGTCTGGTGGGGACTATGGCTGGTCGTCGTGCAGGCGGGCGGAACTTGGTGGACGGTGATCGCGCCGCTGGTGATGTCGGTGCTCTTGATCCGAATCTCAGGCAAGGGACTGCTCGAACGCGACATCGGCGACCGCCGGCCCGCTTACGCCGACTACGTGGGCCGCACGTCGGGGTTCCTGCCGCTGCCGCCGCGATCGGAGCGGGTCCGTCAGTCCCGGTGAAGGCTCGCTTGGACGCGCCTCAGCACGCCGTTTTACGGGCAGGTTGGCTCACGAGACCCGGGCTATACTCGCCGAGGTTCATTGCCGGATGGTGTAATTGGCAACACGCCAGGTTCTGGCCCTGGTATTCAAGGTTCGAGTCCTTGTCCGGCAGTTCACCCTGAAACGCCCGTATTTACGGTCGTTCGCTTGTTATAGGGGCTTGCCCGTGTTCACGTGGTGTTCACCATCGCCGCGGCGATCGCATCGGCAGCCATCACGTCGCTGTGCGGCAACAAATGGGCGTATGTGGAGAGCAGCGTCTGGGGGTGATCGCCGAGCCTTGCGGCAACGACATGGACCGGTACGCCCGCGGTAACGGCGACCGTCGCTGAGGTGTGGCGCAGGACGTGAAGCGAGCCCACGGGGATCTTGGCAGCGCTCCTGAGCTTCGGAAACTCGCGCGTCAACCATTCCGGGCGGATCGGTGCGCCGAGCTCGTTGCAGAACACGAGATCCCCATGCTCATAGGCATCACCCGCAAGTGACTGCTCGAGGAGTTGCGGGTCACGGTGATCGCGGAGCGCCTGTACGGTGCCGGCGTCCAAAGCGACCGTGCGCAGGCCCTTCGCGGACTTCGGGCTTCCGAACTGCACACCAACGCCTGCCGGGTGAAGCTGGCGCTCCACGCGAAGGGTCGAGCCTTCCAGGTCGACGGTCGCCCACTGCAGGCCGAGCAGCTCGCCGCGCCGCATTCCGCTAGTGGCTGCGAGCCTCCACAGCGCCGAAAGACGGTCCTGCTCGACGTGCGCTAGGAAGCGGCGCAGCTCTCCATCGGTCCATGACGTGACCCGCGTCTGTCCGACGCGCGGCGCCCGGATGCGCGCTGCCGGATTCCGTTCCAGGTCATCGTGGCGAACTGCGTCGTTGAGTGCCCGCCTGAGAGTCGCGTGCAGCAGCTTCCGGGTGCCTGGTGCAAGTCCCTTGCAGGCGTCTGGGTCTCGGTGCCCCATGAACGGGGTCCGGCCACGGGGTCGTGCTTTCGTTCATAGATGGCTGGTGGGTGACGGGTACTTGAGTCGGCGCCGACTGTGTCGACGGTCCTCGGTTAGCGCAGCACTTCGACGAGCAGAACCTAGGCGTTCCGGAAGCTAGGCCACTGCGCGGCCGCGACGCGGCTTCTCGTTCGTGCTAGCACTGTGTCTCGTAGTCATTGTCGGCCGGTAGGGTTACGGCGATTATCGGAGCTGAAAGGGGAAACCTATGAGGAGACCCAGCGCTTCGCTGGTTGTGGCTGTTCTAGCGGTAGTCATCGCAACTGCGGGGACCGCGTCGGCCACGACCGCGCTGATCACGAGCCATCAGATCAAAAACGGCACGATCAGGCTCGTGGACATAAGTAAGCAGGCCCGCAAGGCGCTGCACGGAAAACCGGGCGAGATAGGCAAGGCGGGCACGGCCGGGCCGAGGGGTCTCCAGGGACCACAAGGGGTGCGGCGGGACTCGGTCAGCGTAGGCGGCCCTGGCGTTTCCGGTTACACGGTGGTGAGGAACAACACGGTCGTTTCGGCGCCCGTGAGCCACGCCACCGTGGTCGCCGATTGCCCCGCCGGAGACGAGGTCCTCAGTGGCGGTGGCGGCGCTTCGGGGGCGGTACTGGGCTTCGGCGGCATGATCATCGGCTACGAAGGGCCGACCAGTGTGAACGGGGGATCGAACAATGCGTGGGAGGTCGACATGGTGACCTCGCCCGCCGGTACGAACACGACCGAGGACGTCGGGGTCGACGCTGACGCGATCTGCGCCAAGGTGAGTTCATGAAAATAGATCACGCGAGTCCAACCCACAGTTCCCGACGGCCGGGAAGCGGCTTAAGCTGCGAGCGAAGGTCAACCTGACTCTCAAGGCTGCGTCAGCCCAAGCCGATGCCGGTCAAGACCGAGCCGGGGCCAGCCTCGACTGACCTGGTCGTCACGGGCGGGCCTGCTGGTGGTGGTCAGGGTGGTGCCGGAAGCGCGACGACCGATGGTTCTAATGGGTCCGCCGCAACGGGCTACGACTCCGGGGGCGGTGGTGGTGGTGCCGGCACCCAGCTATCCGGCACACACGGCGGAGGCGCGGGCGGTAACGGCTCGGCTGGGGTGATCGTCTTGGAGTGGTTGCCGTGATCTCGCCGCGGTAGTACTCACCGAGCTTTTGCTTCACAGTCGCAGGGAAATAGCGCTATATCTCGCGGGTGGGATCGGCAGGCTCGTCATCCCGGAGAAAACTGGGTGCGTCGATCGGTCCGGTTTGCATCGCGGTTGGCGCTAGCTCTGCTGCCAAGTCGGGCGGCGCTGCGTTGATCCCGTCAGGATTGCCTCCCCTGATGATTGGCTCAGGCCGAGTCTCCCATGCCGCGTTGAGTTGGTATTGCAGATAGGTCGGTGCGAACAGACCCACGAACGGGATCATGTGCAGCACGAACCACAGAAGCCCACTGCCACCGTGAACATTCGCGGCGCGCTGGGTGAGCTGCATTCGCTTACCGGTCGCCCAGATCGAGATGAATCGAGGAGATGACTCAGAAACGCCCCGAGGGTGATCGCGATCACGCTCATGCCCGGAGATGTACCGATGTCAACTTTGTTCTGCTCGCCCCAATCGGCCATCTCGCGGTTGATCTTGAAGTACCAAACCAAGTAGTAGATGCCGAATGTGATGAACGAGAGGCCCGCTACCGCCCACGGATTGCGGATCTTCGCGGTCTTTCCTCGGTCAGTGATTTGCACTGTCGTTGCCATTGTCTGCCCCCTCAAATGGAATCGCGCGCGCACTCTATAGCGGCAACGGCATTAGATGGGATTACCGCTAACCCTCCAACCGCTCCCAGGCGGCTTCGATCAGCTAGGTTCCGTGTGCTGGGGTTTCGGGACCGTTGGGGTCGCCCTCCGCCCGAGCATGGTTGGAGGACGGCCCGTAACGGGCTGTCTTGAGTGGTCTAGTGCCCCAGTCCCTCGAGGCGTTCCGCAAGCGCCAGGGCCCGCGTGCGCCAGCTGATTCTTTTGAGCGGGAGGTGATAATTAGGGCGTGACCGGTTTTTCGGAACGGGGGGGATCCCAATATGAAGCGACCGTCAGCCTCGCTGATCGTTGCCACGCTCGCGCTCTTTGTCTCGCTCGGCGGGACCGGCATCGCGGCGACGCATTATCTGATCACGTCCAAGAGCCAGATCAAGTCGAGTGTGCTGGCCCAACTGAAGGGCAAAGCAGGGAAGACTTGGGCCCCGTGGCGCGACGGGACCGACCGGAGCTCCCGGAGCTACAGGTACCGCGGGCGCAGCCGGACAGCCGGGCACGCCCGGCGCCGGACTTACATCGCTGCTTGCATCGCATTCGTTCTCCGCGTCCATCACAGCCCAACCTGGCACCGTGACGGGCGGCACCCCACCCAATGTGTACGGCACGGTGGGAACCGCCTCCGCGCCGATCTCCGGATTCAGTCTGGGATCAGCCCGCGGGCGTAACCGGACTTATAAATGGTTCGGCGACGGTCTCCATCCCGGCCACATGCACGGACTCAATCGGTGACGGCGCAGACGACTTCGGTGTTCAGGTCGAACTGGAATCCTCGACCGGGCAGGTGTTGAACGACGCCTACGGGGGCATCCTAGGTACCGCCTCCGAGTTCAACTGGACTGCAGACACCGCTGGGACTAACGTGACGGTGCCGCTTGCATCCACGTTGATCCAAGCGCCATTGAGCACGAAGCAGGGGATGACTGCCGAAGTGATCGTCACGAACTACTGCACGGGCGCCGGTGAGACGCTGACTCTCAGTTCCGTGAACCTCTCAGTCCTTGGCTTGGCGAATCCGACCAGCTGAACCGGGATTTGCTCTCTGACCCAGCCGGAGGCGTCGAGACGTCCCCGGCTGGGCTTGGTGCAGTTCAGGTTCCGAGACGCTCGAGTCGGTCGGCGAGCTTCAGACTGCCTGTCCCAACGCGCACCCGCCGGTTCTACCGATACCGGTTCGAGCAGGCCCGCGGCCGAACGGCACACATTGAGAACGCTCTCGAGCGCGTCGGCGTAGATCCGACAACGATCTACCCGGAGCTCGAATATGTCGGCGACACAATCGACCGGTGGTGCGGCAAGTGTCACGACAAGGTGATGACCGATTTCACGTTCGTCTGTCCCTGGTGCGAATCGGCGACCCTCGCGTCGCGTCCTGTCCGCAAGCTGCGGCTGGTCGGACTTCGTTTGCCGACCTATCGCGCGCCAGCGGACGGATATGCCGACCTGGTCATGAAACAGATCAGCGATCGCCTGAGGCTGGAAGGGGCGTGGTTGTAATGCGCCAGCTAGCGAGAAAATTCACCGGAAGGGCTGCGGCTATGTCGTAGCCCAGGAAGGATGTGAGCAATGACCCCGCAGGAGCTCGAGCGCATCCGTGCCGCCGCCCGCGAGTATGCGCGTCGTAGTGCTGTGGAGCAGGGGTTGTGGGCGCCGACTGAATACTGGGCCACCTGCGCCGGTTGAAAAGTGGACCACCTGGCGTGGGGCCGGGTGTTGTCCGGCTGGTCCCTGACCCTCGTTTGATCATCGTGATCGGGCGAGGAGGAAGGCGTGTGGTCGGCGTGGAGCAGTGGGCCGAGATCCGTCGGTTGTATTTCGTGGAGAAGCGCTCGAAGCGGGCGATCAGCACGACGGACTGGGTTGCATCGCGACACGGTCACCAGGGCTGTGACCGGCGACCATCCGCCGAGTTATGTGCGCGCGCCGGCGGGCTCGAAGCTGGATCCGTTCAAGGACTGGATCTGCGAGCAGCTGCAGGCTGATCCGTCGATCCAGTCGCAGCGGTTGCGGGAGCTCGCGACGGAGATTGGCTATGAGGGCGGCAAGTCGATCTTTGATGACTATGTCCGTGAGGTCCGCCCGCGGTTCCTGAGGCCCCGCACGTTCCAGCGGACGATCTATCGGCCGGGTGAGTTGGTGCAGTGCGATCTGTGGGAGCCGGCTGGGCAGATCCCGGTCGGGCACGGCCAGACCCGGCGTGGCTGGGTGGTGACCTGTGAGGTGTGCTGGTCGCGGGTGATCGCCGGCACGCTGATCTTCAGCAAGGAGGCGCCGGACATCCTGTTCGGGCCTCGCCCGGAACCTGAGTCGGCTGGGGGCGTTGCCGGAGAAGCTGGTCTGGGACCGGGAGGCGGCGATCGCCTGCCGGCGGCCGCCCGACCGAGCCGTTCGCGGCGTTCTGCGGGCAGCTCGAGCTCGGCTGGGTCATCCTGGAGCCGCGGGATCCGCAGGCCAAGGGCCTGCTGGAGCGCTCGCACCGGTTCATGCGCTCGAACTTCGAGCCGGGCCGTGTGTTCGCGAACCACCTCGACTTCCAGGACCGCCTCGACACGTGGACCGAGAAGGCCAACGGCCGGGTTCATCGCACGATCCGCGCGGTCCCGGCGGAGCGGCTGCTCGAGGAGAAGACGCGGATGCGGCCGCTGCCGGCCCGGATGCCTGACATCGATCGCCGCCAGGTGATCCGGGTTCCGGCCCAGCCGCTGGTCCGGGTCGATCGCAATGACTACTCGATCGACCCGCCGTTCGCTGGCCGTCGCGTCGAGGTTCAGCGTCTCGCCAGACGCGACGTGAGCGCGGTCGTGTTGGACACCGGCGAGCTCGCCGGCCGGCATCGCCGGGTGTTCGCCGGCGGGCTGACGTTGATCGATCCGGCGCACCAGACCCAGCTTGAGCGTCAGCGCCAAGAGCGCCGCCAGCGCCATCAGGTCGAGGTCGAGATCCGACCGTTGTCTCGCTATGACGAGCTGATCCCGGCATGACCAAACAGGCTGAGCTCGCGCACCTCTTCCGCGCCCTGAAAGCGCCCGCGGCGGCCAGGGCGCTGCCGGCGCTCGCTGACCGGGCCCGGGAGGAGTCCTGGAGCTATGAGCGGTTCGCCGAGGTGCTGCTTGGGCACCGAGGTCAACGCCCGTGACTCCCATGGTGGCGAGGGCCGGATCAAGACCGCCGGTTCCCCGCCCGCAAGACGTTGGAGGAGTTCGACTTCACCTTCCAACGCTCCGTGAAGAAAACGGTGATCGAGCACCTCGGGCAGCTCGACTTCCTGCACGCCCGCGAGAACGTGATCCTGCTCGGCCCGCCCGGCACCGGCAAAACCCACATCGCGACCGCGCTCGGGATCCGCGCCTGTCTCGCCGGGCAGCGGGTGCAGTTCGCGACCGCGACCCAATGGGTCGCCCGGCTCGGTGAAGCCAAACGCCAAGGCCAGCTCGAGACCGAGCTCAAACGCCTCTCGTTCGTGCCGCTGTTGATCATCGATGAGATCGGCTACATCCCGTTTGACCCCGAGGCCGCGAACCTCATGTTCTCGCTCGTCTCCAACCGCTACGAACGCGCCTCGATGATCGTCACCAGCAACAAGCCGTTCTCCGCCTGGGGCGAGATCTTCGGTGACGACATGGCCGCCACCGCGATGATCGACCGGCTCATCCACCACTCCGAGATCCTCAGCCTCAAAGGCGACAGCTACCGCCTCCGCGGCAAAGACCTCGACGCCCGCCCCGCGCTCCCAGCCGACCTCGGCTGACACCGACGCTTCGCTAAGCAAAGCGTCATCGGCACCCTCACCACCACGACGCGCAGGCCGGCATTTGCTCCGCTCGCCTACGGCTCGCTGCGCAAAAGCCGGCGCGCCACCAACCCTCAAGTGGCCTAATTTTCAACCGGCGTGAGTGGTCCACTTTTCGACCGGCGTTGACAGGGGTTCCCGGTGAAAATCACCGACCCCGCCGTCATTGAGCAGGTGGCTGTGCTGATGCGACAACCCAAGAGAGAGGAGGACTGATGGCTGATGCTGGATTGAGGCAACGCCACGGCAACAGCTGCGCCCAGACGGGTCGGTGCGACTGTCCGTGGGAGGCGTCCGGCGCGAGATCCGATCAAACGGAACGAGGACTAACGGCTAACCCCGAGGCAACGTCGGATTCGTAACACTAATCACCACACACAGTTCTGCATCTTGTCCGGTCTCTGGGGTGGAGCTGGACAATCGCAGGCCGTCCCGTCAACCCCCGGTTTCTGCGGGACGGCCTGCCACTGAAGCTTCGCAGCTATCGCCAGCCACGACGGGTCTGTGCTGTTAGCGGCCGACCAGATCGTGGACCCAAACTGTGTGTAGCCCCGGGTCGAGCTCGACCTCAAACTCGGGTTTGGCCCAGCGGGAACCGGCCCACTCACCGAACCATTGTTCGTCGGGGAGATCGATGGTGTGGTGTGATGTTTCGAGGATGATCCAGGGGCGGCTGGGGTCTTTGCGGGTGAGCGTGTAGCCCCAGGTGCGCACGAACGTATGTTCGCATGATGGTCAAGTCTCGGGAGGCCGCTAGGCCAACTATTGGCGGCCTCAGATCCAAGCTTGGTGGCATTTTCCCGCATCTTGAGGGACAAGTGGAGTAGGGTCGTTTCCGCTGCTAAGCGCGCGCATTTCAAGAGCTGTGGGGGACAGAAGGCGCACGCGTTGGCGGTTGCTCGCGAAGATGGGCGAGCGACCAACTCGGGGACAGAAGATCGGGGGACAATATGAAGCGGAAGATGATCGTGTCACTTGTGGTGGCTGCGGTTTTTGCGATGCCGGCACTGGCGTCAGCCGCGACCACGGCGCAGGTAACCGCATACGTCAAGAAGGGCTTCACGAAGCAAATCCGCGCGCGCGTGGACCTAGCCGGCCTTAAGTTCATTGGCACGACGGTGAAGTGCGCCGCGATCGGGCACAACAGATGGACCTGTTACGGCACGTACACGCTCGAGGACAAGGGCGAATATGCGAAGTACGGCGACTACATCAGCGTTTCGAGTAGCGGCTGGAAAACACTCAGCAATGGCAGCTCCGCTCAAGACCTGGTGACGACGGCAGCAGTACTCGGGTGAGCGTGAAGTCGTGACCTGGAGCTTGTGATTTACCGGGTCCTGTGGCGGTGTCCGCCGACTCAGATAAGAATCCTGGGCAACCGTAAGGCGGGCATCTAAGGCGGCCATGTCAACGCGTTTTCAACGAACGCAGCGGCCAACTTCACGCCGACTTCACGAACGTAGCCCAACGGGGCGATACAGGACAGCAGGACGGGGGTCACGGATAACCCCGTTTTGCCTGCTATTCCGACACTTCCGATAACAAGCCATCACCAGCCATAACGGCGTCGACGGTATTCAAGGTTCGAGTCCTTGTCCGGCAGTTCACCCTGAAACGCCCGTATTTACGGTCGTTCGCTCGTTATAGGGGCCGTTTCTGTCAACGAGCGGCGTGCCTATTCGGACTACCCGTCTTCAAGCTTGAAGCCCACACGCATCTCAACCTGGAAGTGGGCGATCTGGTCGCCTTCGATGTGACCGCGGATTGCTTTCACCTCGATCCAGTCGAGTCCTCGCAGCGTGGTGGCTGCCCGGGCAACGCCTGAGCGGATCGCCTCGGTGACACCGTCCGGTGAAGTCCCTGCGATCTCAACGATCTTGTATGTGTCGGACTCAGACATCACGCGCCTCCTGCTCTGGGGTTGCCGTGCTCCTGAGATACCCGGATGTTGAAGCAGAAACCCCGACGAGGAGCCGCTACGGCCCTGAGAGGCGCTCCCCTGTCCGCAAGGTCAGGAAGCGGTGGCGCCTGTCCGTAGTCTCGGACCGAAGCGGGCGAGTTGTTGCGAAGATCGGCGAGGAATCGGCCGATAACGGCCGCATGCCCAATTACAACGAAGTTGCTCCGCCCTCGCTAACGCTCGTCCGGCGGACCCAGCAGCACTGGTGGGATAACCCTTGGACGAACCGCATGTTCGCCGCGGTCGTGATTGGCGTGGTCGCGGCGCTTTGGACGCACTGACGTTCGGCATGCGCTAGGTGTCGACTCGCGGTAGCTCTGGCGCTCGAGTCGTTCCGCGAGCGCCAGAGCCAGATGTGGCTTACGACGGCATTGGCTCCTGCGGACGCGCCTCAAACGTGTAGTTCTCGGCGGGCTCGAGGAACTCGCGCATAGTGTCGCGAGTCTCTGCGCTATCCGGATGACCATGCACCGAAGCGGCATGTTCAGACGCGGCAAGCACGACCTCGTCCTCCTCGCCGATGATCACAAGCGAGCAGTTGCTCTCACTTGGGAAGCGGCGGCAGTCGGCCATCATGCGGGTCATTGGTCCCTCCCGTTGGTTGCCCGCATCCAATCGTCTCGCTTTCGCGCGGGCGCGTCAATGGCGGATGCTGTGCAACCTCGCTCAGGTGAAAGCGACTTCAAAGATCGGGGAGGGGTGATTTAGCGCGGCGTCGTTGCGGGATGCTTCCCGGCCAGACCGATCAAACAGAAGGAGGACTGACGGCTAACCCCGGGGCAACGTCGCACTTCTACCGTTGTTGACTGGAGCACACACGCTTCCCAGACCTTGTCCAGCTCAGGAAACTGGCTGCACAAGAGCAGGCCGCCCCGTCAGCAGCCCCCGGTCCCGGCGGGACGGCCTGCACTAACCTTTGCAGCCTCGCAACACGAGGTGTCTGTCCTATTAGCTGGACCGCCGACGAGCCTCAGCTGAATACACCCTTTATGCGGATTTTACACTGCTAAGGGGCCTTTGTTAGGTTGCCCACGAGCTGCGGATTTGAATGGTCAGATCCGCGGGGACCGACTATAGGGGGCTGAATCCTGTGTTTAGACGCGGTGCAATGTTGCTCGCTGTGGCGTCGATCGCCACGACAGCGGCGGGCGTGGCGGCGACCTCGGCGGCAGCTTCGCCGAAGCCGTACAACGGCGCGAAGGTGTCTCTGTTCGCTTCGGGTTTGAAGAACCCAACGTCATTTGCCTTTGGCGACGGAGCGGTGTTCGCCGGCGACTCAGGCAGCGAAGGGAAGGTGCCGAACGGGGGTTTGTACGTCCTGAAGGACGGCACCGCCACTGAGATTCCGAATTCGCCGGTCTTCGTGGCAGGCGCCGAGTTTCATAACGGTGTGCTGTACATGAGCGCCGCCGTTCTCGGCCACGCGGGACCGGAGTTTCAGATTCTGGCCTGGAGTGGCTGGAACGGGACGACGTTCATGACGCGGAAGGTGCTCTACACCGCTCCGAAGAAGTTCCAGGGCTTCGATGGGATCGCGTTCGGTCCAGACGGACGGCTGTATGTCGGCGTCAATGCCGGGCTGCTGAATAGCAACGATCACGGGCCTGCAAGCCGCTCCCCGTACCTGTACGACATTCTCTCGATGAGCGCGGCCGGTAAGGCGGTGAAGGTTTTCGCTACCGGTATCCGCCAGCCGTGGCAGATGGCTTTTGCGCCTGGTTCGAGCACTCCGTTTGTGTCTGATCTCGGGCAGGACGGTCCAAAGAGCGTCAAGAACCCACCCGACTTTTTGCTGAAGGTCAGTCAGGGTCAGAACTACGGCTTCCCTGGGTGCAACCACACGACGGGCAGTCCGTGTGCGAGCGATGCCAAGCCCTTCGCCATGTTTGCGCCGCACTCCGACATCATGGGGGTAGCGGTCGGCGGCGGGACGCTGTATCTGGGCTCGTTCGTAGGCATGGGCGGCCACGGCGGTGGTGCCGTGTATGCGATGCCGCTCGGCGGCGGGCAGCCGAAGCCGGTTGTCACCGGCTTCAAGGGCGCGACCGATGCGCTGGCCGCGCACAACGGCTTCCTGTATGTAGGGGGATCGACAAACAAGGGCGGTTTCGTCTACCGCGTCAAGCCGTAACAGTCGGTCACTAACCGGTCGCCGGGCTCCGCTGAACCGACGGAGCCCGGCGTCAGCCGGATCGGCCCGCGCTCAGCCCGGGTCGCTGAACTTCGGCTCCTGCTTCGTCAGCCCAGCCTGAACTGCCGCCAGCTGGTTGGGCGTGCCGATCAGCTCGCTCTGCAGCATCGCCTCGAGTGCGAGAGTCTCGCCGGCGGGGCCGTTCCAGCCCTCCTCGAAAAGACGCTTTGCGCGGCGGACGGCGTCAGGCGAGCGCGAGGCAATCTCCCGGGCAAGCGCGAGCGCATCAGCCAGCGGGTCCGCGGACACATGGGTCACGAGTCCCAGCCGTGCTGCCTCCTCACCGCTGACTATGCGTGCGGTGTAGGTCAACTCCTTGGCGACGTCAATCCCGACAAGGCGGGGTAGGGTGCGGGTGATCGACATGTCGGGGATCAGGCCCCAGCGGCCCTCCATCACGGACAGCCGGGCGTCCGGGGTTGCGATCCGGATGTCTGCCGCGAGCGCGATCTGCAGGCCGCCGCCAAGGCAATTGCCCTTTATTGCTGCGATCACAGGGACTGGAACGTCGATCCAGCCGTGTGCTGCGCGCTGGAAGTAGTTGGGGGTGGGTTCATCCAGGATCGAACTGAAAGCCTCGAGCCCGCCCGCGGCCGCCACGGCGGTGAAGTCGAGTCCGGAACAGAAGCTCGGTCCGGCTCCGGTCAACACCACCGCTCGCACGGCATGTTCGCTCTGCAGCCTCATCGCCGCCGCGCTGATCGCATCGAGCATCGTCAGGTCGAGTGCGTTGTGCTTTTCGGGACGCGTCAGTGTGACGATCGCGACCGGGGGGTCGAGCTCGAGCGTGATCCGGCTCTCGACGTCGATCGTCACGTGCTCCTTGCCCATCGTGGGCTCACGGTTCATGCCGGAGTCACCGAGTCGCCGATACGGACGGTGCCGCCCCGTAACACGCGCCCAAAGACCCCGAACGGAAGCGACTCGGTCGAGTTGATCTCGCCGCGATACGCGCGGATCAGATCGAGTGTTGGTAGCGTCCGCTCGCCGGTGTCCGGATCGCGGCCGGTGATCAGGCAGCGGCCCACGTGCCCATCGAATCGCAGGATCGCCTCACCGACCCTGAGCTTGATGCCCAGCCAGGCGTCCTCTGCATGAGGCTCGACGTCGTCGACCTCGATCAACATCCTGAAGCGACGGCTGTCCAGCGCCTCGAGGGAGCCCTGCTCGGCGAGCCGGCGCAGCGAGCCGAGCGACACCAGGCTCACGGCGCCTGCCGCCCCGCGGTCGACAGCCGAGCCGGCGGCCACGAGCTTGAGCGGCCGGCCGATGAACTCTGAGATCGCAGCGGAGAACGGGCCGAGGACAAGCGGGCCGCTGACGGTGTGCGAGTAGAACTTCGCGGTCACCCGGTCTCCATGCTCGACCTGATCTGCCACAACGCTGCCATCCGGGAACTCGAGCGCGAGCCTGCCGTCCTCAAGTGTCGCGACGATCTGCTGCAGCCCGCCGAGCTGCTTGCCGTTCAACATCCGCCCACGCGCGTCCATCACGAAAAAGCGGCGGTCGCCGGCGGCGCCTCGCTCATCGAGCACGACGTGGTCTGTCCTGAGCAGCCGCGTGCCCTTCACCGCCGCCGTGTTCAGCCCTGTGACCGTCGCGCTCAGAGTCTCCAGATCCGGGTACGTCGCGTTCATATCCGTCACATTCCAGCACGGGCAACCGCGGATAGCGCACGAACCGCTCTGGCTCCGTACGTGAGCGCCGACACAGCGAAAAGACGGAACCGCGTGTGTTGGGCACCAGCTGCTGATGAGCGCAGGTGTCGCAGAGTGAGTTCAGTGATGCGGACATGGCCGCGCGTCGATGCCGCTCACTGCGTCGGCAGCTGTGTGAGCACAATCACGCGACCGCCCTCCTGCTGTGACTCGAGCTTCGATGAGAACAGGCTGTTGGCCGTGAGCTCGTCGACGAGGGTGGCCTCCTGGGTCTTGCCCCAGAGCTTCAGCTCGGAGGACTCGAGCGGATAGGAGGCGAGCGTCTTGCCGAGCGGTGCATTGAGCCAGGGCTGGAGCTCCTTGCGGTCAAACAGCACGGCCACCGTCACGCGCGAGCCCTTGGCGATATTGCCCGCGGTCTTGGTGGTTCGGCTGGGCGGCAGTACGACCAGCACGTTCTCAGCATCGCTGTACTTCAACGTGTAGAGCGCAAGCTCGAGCGCCTGACGTCGCATCAGCAGCACTCGCGCGGTCGAGGGTGTGCCGGGGAGCTCGCAGTCAGCCGGGCCGAGACCGCAGATGTTGTATGCCACCGTTTTGCCGTTCAGGAGTGACAGCGACGAGCTCTTGCCCGGTTGCGCCGTATTCACCGCCACGGTCAGCCCGCCTCCGGTCGTCGTCCCAGCATCAGTGGCCTGCGAGACGGAGATCGGCGTGATCACGTTGAGTTGCTGTGACCCGTCGAGTCGGTAGTACGGGGCGACGTGATCCGCAATCTCTCGCACTCCGGTGCTGCCGCTCGTGTCCGGTGCCCACGCCGACCACCTGCCGGAGCCGTTGGCGCTCCGGCCAGAGCCGTGGTGAGCAGCGACCGCGATCGCGATCGCGATCGCGACGACCGCGACCCCGCCTAGCAGCGCCAGCGCGAGCCGGAACTTGTGCGCGTGCGGAGCCTGGTCGTGCGGAAGTTCCTCGGGCGTGACCTGCGCCTCCGGCTTGACCAGCGACGGCAGCCGGGCCGAGAGCGCCGGATCGGGCTGTTGGGACTGTTCACTCATACGGTCGGCCAGGTTTGGTCATCGTCCAGGCTGATCTGGGGGCGAACCAGGCCGACGCTGTCGAGTAGGTCGACGACCTCATCGCCGTGAAGCTCCTTGCGCCTCACGAGCGTGTCCGCAATCTGTTCGATCGCTTCGCGGTTGGTCGCCATCAGTGTGTATGCGGTCACATACGCCTGGCCCAGAAGGACCGCGACCGAGTCACGCTTGCCGGGGGTTCCGAGCACGCTACCGATCGGGTCCCCCATCAGCGCCGAGCCGCTGCTTGCCCGATTCATGATCTGGTTGCCGATCTCCTCCAGGCGCCGCCTCACGGCAGCGTGCGAGTCGGGCTGCTCGCCCGGCTTGAGTCGCTTCTCGGGCTTGATCAGCAACGGCATCTCATCGGGGCCCATACCCCACATGCCGACCATCGATGCTGCCGTCGCCGTCGCGCTGTAGAGGTCGCCACTGACCCCCTGAGAGTTCTCGCCGTAGAAGACGTGCTCGGCCGCCATCGCACCGAGCGTCATGATCAGGCTGCCCATCATGCGTCCACGGAAGTGGCTGAAACGCTCGTCCTTCTCCATCGACTGGTAGTGACCAAGCGAGCCGCCGCGCTTGCGGATCGAGAGGCGAGTCGAGAGCACGTCCTTCTCGAGATAGATGTGGCCGGCGGCGGCGTGACCGGCCTCGTGGATCGCAACGGCGCGCGTCTCCTCCTGGATGTACTCGATGTTCTGCGCGGTGCCTGACTCGACGGTCGTCATCGCCTCGACGATGTCTCGCCAGGCGAACATCGGACGACCCTCCGAGTGCGCGATCGTGAGCGCCATCGAGCAGGCCTGCTCAATCATCGACGGCGAGTAGCCGGCCGTTATCCGGGCGAGCTCGTCACGGCGATGCTCGGTGTCGAGGTCCGGCTCATGGTCGACCTTGGCCATGTACAGGTCGAAGATGTCCTTACGGTCATCCTTGGTGGGCGTCCGGAAGTAGATGTGGCGGCCCATGCGGCCCGGCCGCGTGAGCGCCGGATCGAGCACCTCGAGCGGAACGTTGCAGGCGCCGATGAAGTAGATCTCCTCCTCGCGGGGCTTCGGCGGTGGCAGCCTCAGAGACCGCCCACCGAGCCGGCGCGGGATCACGAACATCGCGTCCAGGAACGTGTTGAAGCGGTTGGTCGAGAACTTGCGGAACACCGGTGGCTCGCCCATGCCGTCCATCACCACCAGCAGCTGGTTCAGCGCCTGACCCTGATAGCCCATCCCGCCCATGCCGCCGGGGAAGGCGACATTGACACGGTTCGCGACGCGCTGCATCAACGACGGGGGCAGCTGGGCCCGCGCCGCGCGCTGCGCGAACAGTTGCTCACGCCACTGGCGCGTCTCGATCACGATGTCACCGGTGGGCGTGATCGAACCGTTCGGACCGAAGAACAGGAAGTCATGGATCGAGTTGGGGATCGCACCCGCGGGTTCCGTCGTGGCGCTGGTACCGAGCGCCTGCCGGCGCATGCCAACGGCATCGATCTCGTCGATGAACACGATGCACTGGCCGCCCCACTTGCGGGCGAGCTTGCGTGCCCGGTGCGCGAGCAGCTGTACCACCAGCGCGTCCATGCCCATGAACATCTGGGCGAAGCCGGAGCCTGGAATCGTCACGAACGGGCAGTTGAAGTTCGTCGCGATCGCCTTGCTGATCATCGTCTTGCCGGTGCCGGGTGAGCCGAGGAACAGGAGGCCGCGCTCGCGCTTGCCGCCGGCCTTCTCGAACTCCTCGCCTGACTGCCAGAGCGTGATCACGCGCGTAATCTCCTGCTTGGCCTCGGCCTGGCCGCGAACGTCATCGATCTTCACACCCCAGCTGGCGTCACCGGGTTCGTAGCTGCGAATGCCGCGGGCCGCCATGAACAGGAAGGGGCCGAACAGGATCGCGACGTTGATGAAGAGCAGCAGCGGCAGCTGCACGAACACCAGCGCCAATTGCGGCAGCGTGTCGACCGGGAAGATCTGCCGCAGGCCCGTGAATGGGTCGAAGAAGCTGGCACTGACGCCCGCGAACGCGAACAGCACCTGGCACAGCAGCAGCAGGATCAGGATCGCGGCGATCCAATACGGGAGCTTCCGGTACTTGGTAACCCAGTACCAATAGCGCCGCCGCGCGACGATGTCCTCCTCCTTCAGCTCCGCGCCTGCGCCGAGCAGGCTCGGCCACGGGATGAAGTGCCGTGCGATCACCTCGACGAGGCCACGGAACCCTATGACCGCGATTGCCGTGAGCAGAATCGACCAGCCCAGGCTCAGATGGTTCGAGTCGTACAGGACGAGGAAGAACGCCGGGGCCGTCAGCACCGCGACGATCGTCGCTGCACGGGTCAGCCGCCGCCACTCGTATGCGAGTGCTGTGGCCTGATCGTTCACAGGCCCCCTGAGCCCGGTGGTCTGCTCCGCGTACGCCATGGGTCACAACGAGGGTACAGCGCGCAGGGCTGCGGTCCAGCGTTGCCGAGGCGTTCTTACGAACCTGCCCGCAGGACGCTCAGACCCGTGTCCAGGTGCACGAGTTCATCAAGCATCGCGTTGGCCGCGGCGCGGACATCGGCGTCCTCGACGAACACGCCGTCCTCGATCTTCGAATGGACCCAGGCGATGTTGACCAGGTTCTGCGCGACCAGCATCATCACCGCGGCCGCAACCGGCTTGAACGCCTGCACCGCGCGCGTCCCGGCGGCGATCCCGCCGTAGGACACGAACCCGAGCGCCTTGTGCCGCCACTCCTGTGACAGGTAGTCGACAGCGTTCTTGAGCGGTGCCGTGTAGGAGTGGTTGTACTCGGGCGTGACGAACACGAACGCATCGGCCGGCTCCACAATCGCGCTCCAGGCCTTGGTGTGGTCCTTCGTGTAGTTGCGGAACCGTGGATGGTTGGGCTCATCCATCATCGGCAGGTTCAGCTCGAGCAGATCGACGACCTCGACCTCGAATCCGCCGTGGTCCTGAGCCGCATCGATGAACCAGTCTCCCACCGGGCGCCCGACGCGGCCGGGGCGTGTACTCGCGATCACGATCAGCAGCCTCGGCATCGCCGCAGTGTAATTGGCGGCCCCGATCTACCTTGATCGGGCCGCCTTCGACGCGAAGAACTGCTCGACGGCCCGCGCGATGCCGCTCGCGATCACGTGTTGGCCCCTGCTGCTGTTCGCGATCGAGCCCTCGAACGGGTCGGTGATGAACAGCGGTTCGATCAGCGCCCCGGGCATCCGGCTCGGCGTCTCGAACCAGCCGGACTTGGCAGGCCCGAGCAGGAGCAGATGGCCGTACTGCTCGCCGGCGGGATTGATCGAGGAACCCAGCTGACTGTCGAGCTGGACGCCCTCGTCAGGGATCTGCCAGCCCTCACGGTTCATCGCGTCGAGCACGTCGCGCTGGACCAGGGTGGCGAGTCGCAGATTCGCAGCGGCGAACGCGCGCGCGTCGTCGTAGCCGGTCACCGATCCTGCGTTGTCGGGCTCGCCGGCATCGAAGTAGATCCCAATCAGGGCGTCGGCGTGTCCATCATTGGCGCAGACGGCCCGCGCCGCCACGTCCACATGCACACCCTGAGCAGTGAGCAGTGAGCCATCCACATCCGCGTTCGTGAGCCGCGCGACCGAGCTGTTGGTGGTGCGCGAGACGACCACACGAAAGCCATCCCGCCGCAGCACCGTCATCGCGTCGAGCTCGACCGGGAGCGTCTCCTCGGCCTCGTAGATCGTTCGGTGGCTCGCGGTGGTTCCCACCGAACCGGGGTCGATGCCGCCGTGGCCCGCGTCCAGGAAGACCGTGAGGTGCCTGTCGCCCTGTGTCGGCGCGAACGCCATGCAGGCGGTCTTTGCGAACTGGGCCAGATCGACCGCCGCTCCTGAGGCCAGCACGCCACCGCTGTCCGATCCCCCGCCTGAGAGGATTCCCGCACCGACGCCGATCACCACTGCGAGCAGCAATCCGGCTCCAAGGGAGATGCGTCGGGTGCGGCTGGCTGAGCTCTTCATCGCGCGAGTCGGCAGGGGCTGAGCTCACCATGCCCTGCCTGCGTAAGAGCGACTTTAGGTGCGGCGCTGCGCGAGCCTCAAGGTGCCCCGCAGCCAGTTGATCGCCGCCTGCACGTGGGCAGGGTCGATCTGGTGGCCGACGTCAGACTCGTGGTAGGAGACGTCGAGGCCGGCGGCGGTCAGGACCTGGCTCGCCCGGCGCGCGAACTCGACGCTGATGACCGGGTCGTTGCGACCATGGGCGACGAAGACACGGGTGTCGCGGCGGTCGGCGAGCAACGGTTCCCAGCCCTCGACGGTCGGCAGGAATCCGGAGAATGCGAGGATTCCGGCGACCGCGGGTCGGTCGCCTCCCAGTCCCATCGCGTAGCTCATCACCGAACCCATCGAGAATCCCCCAAGGACCGTCCGCTCAGGCGAGATCCCCGTGCGCGTCCACAGTTCGTCGTGTAAGCCCGACAGTCTCGTGTAGGCGGCCGTGAACGTCTCTGGATCCGGGTAACCGACCCGAGGCACCACATACCAATGCTTGCCCGGTCTGCCCGGACGCACAAGCGGACCGCCGGGCGTGACCACATGCAGGCGAGCCTCTGGATCGAGCACGTCGGCCAGGCCGATCAGATCGTTCTCATCGGCACCTCGGCCGTGGTGCAGAATCAGCAGGCCGTGAGCTTCTCCGTCAGCCGGGCGCTCCCGGTAGACGAGTGCGCTCACCGCGGCGCCTGGAGAAAGTCTGCCGCGCGTGGGTTCGTCACCGGCGTCAGGGTGCGCTCGAGCTGCGCCCGCAGATGCTCGTGCTGACGGGGGAGGGACAGCCGCTCGCCGAGGTGACTGGAATCCTCGTCGACCGCAAAGCCGGGAGAGGTGGTCGCGATCTCGAACAGGATGCCCTGAGGCTGACGGAAATAGATTGCGTTGAAGTAGTCGCGATCGATCACCGGCGTGACGTGCATTCCGGCTGCTGCGACCCGCTGCTGCCATGGCACGTGATCGGCATCGGTCGAATGCCAGGCGATGTGATGGACCGTGCCCGCTCCCTGGATGCCAGGCTGGTTGGTGGGGTCGTAGCTCCAGTTGAATGTCCGAGTCGGGCCACTGAGGCGGTACTTGCCGTCGGTCCCGATCGACGAGAAACCGAGGGTGTCCGTCAGCAGTTGCGAGTCCGCGTCGAACGGTCTGGCGCTGTGAGCGCGGGCCCCCTCCACGCCGGTGATCGCATGCTCGCTTGGAATCGCAGGATGCACGGCCCGCAGCGGCGGATTATCAGGGTTGGCGATGACGAGCTCAAAGCCGAGCCCGTCGTAATCGGCGAAGCGCAGCGAGCTCTCCGCGCGCTCGCTCGAGTAGCCGTTCTCGCCAAGCCGCCCCTCCCAGAAGGCAAGCGATTGCTCGCCGCCGACGCCGAGCTGGATGGTATGGATCATGCCCGCGCCCGCGCGCCCAGGCCCGACCCCCGCGAACTCGAACCAGGTGAGGATCGATCCGGGTGAGCCCTGCTCGTCTCCGAAGTACAGGTGGTAGGCCTCCGGCGCGTCGAAGTTGACCGTCTTCTTCACCAGCCGCAGCCCCAGCACGTCGGCGTAGAACTCGACGTTCCGCGGTGCGTCGCCGGTGATCATCGTGATGTGGTGCATGCCGTCGAGCTGCATTGCCGCCTCCGTAGCCTCGGTGGGTTCAGACGAATCCCGCAGCCAGGCGCTCGGCCTGCTGGAGCCTGGAGTCAAGCAGGTTCAGTCCATGGCTCCAGACGGCCGGATCGCTGAGATCCAGACCGATCAACGCCACCAGTTCCTCAGGCGGGCGTGAGCCACCTGCCGACAGCATCTCCAGGTACCCCTGGGCGAACTCCGGGCCAATGCGCCTGTAGCGGTCGAACGCGGACCACGAGAGCAGCAGGGCGAACGAGTACGAGTACACGTAGCCGGGCTCGATGATCATGTGCGGCATGTAGGACCACCACCGGCTGTAACTCGAGTCGATCTCAAGGGTGTCATCCCATAGCTCCGTGAACGCGCTGAGCCACGCCTCCGTGTACGCCTCGGGGCTCAGATCGCCTTGATTGCGGCGGGCTGTGTGCGTGATCTCCTCGAAGCGGTTGGAGGCCACCGCGAAGAACACGTTCATGAGCGCATCGTCAAGGCTGCCCGCGAGCAGTTCCAGCCGCAGACGTTCGTCCTCGGCCGTCGCCAGCAGCTGCTCCAGGACGAGCGCCTCGCCGAATGTGGAGGCAACCTCAGCAAGTGGCAGCGAACTCTCGCATTGGAGGGCACGCTGCCCGCGGCTGAGCTCGGCGTGCAGGCCGTGACCAAGTTCGTGAGCGAGGTGCATTGCCCCGAAGATGCGTGAGCCGAAGTTGGTCAGAACGTAGGGATGCTGGCTCGGGGCAACCGGGTCGCAGAACGCACCGCCCAGTTTCCCGGCTCGAATCGGCGCGTCGATCCGACCCTCCGTGAAGAAGGCGGCGACCACCTCGCCTGCAACCGGGGAGAGCTCGTTGTAGGCCGACACGACGATCCGCCGGGCATCGCCGTAGGACAACGATGACGCGGTCGGGAACACCGGCGCCTGGAGATCACAGCTGGCGAGCCGCTCGATTCCTAGCAGCCGTGCCTTGAGCCGCGCCCAGCGTCGCGGTATGTCGTAGCGGCCACGGACGGCCTCAAGCTGGGCCGCCACTGAGGTGTCGGCGAGCTCGTTTGAAAGATTGCGGGAGCTCACCCAGGTCGGATAGCCTCGCAGCCTGTCGCTGATCGCCTTCTCGCCCAGGACCGCGTTGTAAATGGTCGCGCGGGTGCTCAGCCCCTGTTCGAGGCTGGTGTTCATCGCCTCCGATGCGGCGCGGCGGCGCTCGCGGTCGGGCTCGTACGACTCCAGCGAAAGCTCTGACAGAGGCACGGTACGTCCGCCGATCTCCGCCTGCATCGAACCGGTCAGTTCCAGGTACAGCTGAACCCAGGCGGCAAGCCGGGGGCCGGTCGTCTCGGCGAGAATCCGCTCCTCCGGTTGGCTGAGCAGATATGGACGCCGCGCCCGGAGCCGGCGCAGGTGGTGCGCGGCGAAGGCCAGACGCTCGCCGGCCTCGGCCAGCAACCGCTCGGCCTGTTCGTCGCCGATCGCCACCCACTCGAGCTCGAAGAACAGCACGCGTGCCTGCACATCGTTGCGGCCGGCCTCAGCACGGGCATTGAGCGCCGCTGCCTGCTCCTGCGACGTGTCTGCCATGAAGCGCATCGAGCCGTAGGACCGCACGACCATGGCGAGGTCCGTGATCTGCTCCAGCTCGGAGACCGCCGCGATCAGCTCGTCAGCGCTCAGTTCACAGACCCGCCCGGCGTAGGCGGTGGCGAACGCGCTGGCGCGGGTCAAGGCGGCGGCCAGCATCTTATCGGCGCCCGCATCGCCCTGGCCGTCCACCAACGGGCTGAGGTCCCAGACCGCCTCTGTCAGCTCGGGGTCGTCGATCGGGTCCTTGTCACCAGTCGCCATCGGGCTGCAGCCTATCCCGGGTCTATGGGAGAGTGGCGAATCACATGGATCTCGATGTCAGCAAGGTCGAACACAGGGTCTCCACCGGCAGCCTGCCGGGCTGGGACCATGTGGAGGAGTTCGTCGCCGAGGCGTTCGAGCGAAACCGCACCGTCACTGTCGGCGAGGTCGCAAGCTATATCCCGGTGCTCGAGCAGGCGGATCCGGAGCTGTTCGCAATCTGTGTGACGGAGATCGACGGTTCCGCCCACCTCGCCGGCGATGTGGAGCATGCGTTTTCGATTCAGTCGATCTCCAAGGCATTTGTCTACGCGCTGGTCTGCGACGGGGTCGGCCACGACGTGATCCGGGAGCGGATCGGGGTGGACAACACCGGCCTTCCGTTCAATTCGGTGATGGCCATCGAACTGCACGACGGGCATCCGATGAACCCGATGGTCAACGCGGGAGCCTTGGCCACGACCGCACTGGTGCCAGGCGGCTCGTCCGTGGCCAGGGCGGCCTTCATTCTGGATGGGTTATCACGATTTGCCGGGCGACCTCTGGGCATCGATGTGGCGACGTACGAGTCAGAGGCGGCCACGAACCACCGGAACCGCGCGATCGCCCGGCTGATGGAGAGCTATGGGCGCATCGACCGGGATCCGCTTGAGGTCGTCGACCTTTACACCAAGCAGTGTTCGCTGCAGGTCACTGTCCGCGATCTGGCGGTGATGGGCGCGACGCTCGCACACGGGGGTATCAACCCTGTGACCGGCGAGCGAGTCGTGGGGGCCGATGTTTGCCGCGACACGCTCGCGGTGCTCGCAGCGTCAGGCCTCTACGAGCGCTCCGGGGAGTGGCTGTTCGAGATCGGCATCCCGGGGAAGTCGGGCGTGTCCGGAGGAGTCGTCGCGATCGCCCCCGGCAAAGCCGGGGTTGCCGCATTCTCGCCGCCGCTTGATTTTGCGGGGAACAGCGTACGCGGCGTGCGGGCGATCGCGTTCCTGTCACGCAGCCTGGGACTCGACATCTTCGCGTCGGCTGCCAGGTACTCCCAGCTGGGTCAGAGCACGTAGGGGATCAGCATCTTCGTACGGGACTGGTAGTCCGGATAGGAGCTGGGGAACGTGGCTGTGAGGTTTCGTTCCTCGACTCTCGCTGAGTGCACGAACACGACTCCGACGATCACGGTGATCGCCAGACCGATCAGGCTGGTCGCGAGCGACGTCCCCAGCATCGCCAGCAGGATCCCGGAGTAGATCGGGTGCCGGATGATTCCGTACGGGCCCGCGGTGACCAGCTCCGGCTCGAGCTTCTCGGTCATCGGCATGCCCCAGTTGCGTCCGAGGATCACCCTTGCCCAGACCGCCAGAGAAAGGCCGGCCACCAGCAGCACCGCACCGATCGCACCCAGCACGACACTGTCGGTCTCCAGGCCTCCGCCGCGGAAGCCTCGGAAAAGGATCAATACTGCGATCAGAGCGATACCGCGCACTCGAATCCCGCGTCCGCGATTGCGGCTTCGCTTGGCGCTGAATGCGGCAGCAAACCAGCCGATCCAGAAGACCGCCCAAATTCCGGCTATCGCTGCCCTGAGCGCATGCATGGGGCCGATTGTGACCGGTCCGTGCCCGCGCTGGGGTTGGGTTCAGCGTTCGGTCAGGACTCGACGACGACCTTGCCGATCCCGGCTGACGATTCAACCAGCCGGTGCGCCTCGCGGAGCGTCTCAACGCTCATCGGCGACAGGCGCTGGTTGAGGGTGCTCCGGACCTGGCCGCTGTCGATCGCGTGCGCCACCTGATTGAGCAGGTCATGCTGGTATGTGCTCTCCGGGCGATACAGCGGTCGGGTGAACATGAACTCCCAGTGCCAGGTCTGGCTCTTCTGCTTGAGCGGCAACGTGTCCAAGCCCTCTGGCTCGTCGATTGCGACCACCTCGCCGCCGACTCCCATCAGCTCGGCATATATCTGTGCCTGGCCGCCGGAAAAGGCGCTGAAGATCCAATTCACGCCCTGCGGAGCGATCTCTTTGACCTCGTCGCTCAATCTGTGCCGATCGACGATTCGGTGGGCTCCCAGCGACCGCACCCAGCGCGAGGACTCACCACGCGACGCGGTCGCGACCACGGTAACGTCGGTTCGCGCCCGCGCGAGTTGGGTGACCATCGACCCGACTCCGCCTGGGGCCCCAACGACGAGCAGGTAACCGGCGCTGTCCGTGGTGAGCCGGAGCTTGTCGAACAGTGACTCCCACGCGGTGATCGTGGTCAGCGGCATCGCCGCAGCCTGGGCAAAGTCGAGACTGTGCGGCATATGCCCGACGATGCGGCTATCCACCACCTGCTGCTCGGCGTTGCTGCCCGGTCGACCGATCGAACCGGCGTAATAGACCCCGTCTCCGGCCGCGAAGTCCATGACCTCGGATCCGATCGCCAACACAATCCCGGCGGCGTCGTAGCCCAGGACCTTCGGTCCCTGGGCGGCATCGAAGCTCGCGCGCAACTTGACGTCGACGGGATTCACGGACACCGCGCGCACTTCGACCAACAGATCGTGGTCTCCCAACTCCGGCAATTCCAGGTCGATCTCGACGAACGACCCAGGCGCGTCCACCGGCCCGCTCTCCAATGCGGCGATCGCACGTGTGGTCGTGGTTGTTGCCATGGTGTCGAAGATAACCGTCCGATCCCAATCAGGGCGTGAACACCGTGCGGAGCAGCAGTTGTTGCGGGCGAACTGAAAGCGGGT
The DNA here is from genome assembly GCA_963844665.1 of uncultured Conexibacteraceae bacterium. Classification (GTDB taxonomy): domain Bacteria; phylum Actinomycetota; class Thermoleophilia; order Solirubrobacterales; family Solirubrobacteraceae; genus Palsa-465. Next base: position 67,518 of record CAWJPB010000001.1, on the reverse strand, counting down.
AGTAACGTACGCCAAGGCATGGAGTCTTAGGAGATGGACACCTTGGTGATTGCCAGTCTGCGACGAGTGGCCATCCGCGCCGTGGGCCTGGCGTGCGGCCTCGCCTCGGTCCTGGCCTTCACGGCTGGATCCGCCGTCGCCCAGGGCAGCGGGTACTACGTGACCTTCGTGGCGCGATCGTGTCCGTCCTACACCGACATCTACGCTAACAAGGCGCGCAACGACATCCAGGAGAGTCTCAAGGACCTGGGTCCCAACTCTCCGTATAACGACAGCACGTCGCTTGTCGACCCGTCTATCGAGGAGCAGGCGCCCCAGGACAGGTGCAAGCCATTGCCTGATTGGGAATTCGCACTCGGTCACGGTTACGAGTCCCGCGCGGTGAACGGGCCGTGGGGATCGCTTTCGAAGGTGACGAATCCATTCGGCGGCAGGGCGATCAAGACCGAGCCGTCGACGCAGCTCTACGACCAGTACCACGAGCCGGTCAAAGGGCAGACGATCGAGGGCGCGACCACCATCGAACTGACCGACGACGAGCGAAAGCAGGCGAGCAACCCAGCTCAGCTATGGGTTCAGGGCGGTACGCCCGATGATCCCGTGCTGGCCCATAGGTACCCGGGCCCCGAATACGGCTTCGGCGCTCTGCGCTGCGGCACAGATGCCGTGAACGGTGACAACGTCGAATATCTCTTCTTCCCGTCGGGCGTCACTCAGCTCTTCTGTTACGCGCTGTACGTGTTGCCGCCGCCCACGTCGGGCACGATCACGATCGAGAAGAAGGTCTCCGGCGCGCCGGCGGGCGAGAACCCGGGGTTTAATTTCACGGGCTCGCTTTCCTTTGATCCGACCGGTTTCACACTGACGGCCGATCAGTCGATCGACTTCTTCCGCGCGGGCGATCACACTTGGGAGGTGACCGAAGGTGCGGTCGATCACTACAAGCTCGAGTCCATCGATTGCACAGCCAGGGCGGACGCAGGCGGCCCAGGCTCCAGCACCTGGGATACAAGGGGCTCGACCCTCAAGATCCACCTGGTCGCGGGTGAACACGTGAACTGTGTCTACAGCAACACCTACGTGCCTCCCGTCGGCGGGTTGACGATAAACAAGATCACACACGGCGGGGTGGGACGCTTCGAATACAAGGTGGAACCCGTGGACGGGGGGGCCAGCCGCACGGTCAGCGCCACAACTAGGCGTCAAGGGGTGCCGGAGACTGCTGAACCCGAGCTCACGGACCTGCGACCAGGGGAGTACACCGTCACGGAGCAGGCGCCGGACTCCGGTTTCGGTCGGTGGCTCCCGGTCAAGGTGACCTGTGATGGCGCGCGACGGAATCCGCGAATGCCCGCAACAGTCACGGTTCCGAGAGCCGGGAACGCCACCTGCTCGTTCGTCAACGTCTTCATTCCCGCCGGTTCCATTTCGCTTTCGAAGATCAGTCAGGGGGCGGTCGGCGACTTCTCGTTCGTGATCTCTCGCCAGACCGGCATGGCGCAGCAGTACCTACAGCATGCGGTCACGCTCCAGGAGGACGTTCCAGCACAGGCGATTCCGTTGGGTGCGGACGACGCCACAAGCCGCATCCCGCTCGGTCGTTACGCGATCAGCGAGCAGAGCCCGCCGATCGACGACCCCTCGAACTGGACTCTGCTGTCTGTGGAGTGCAACGGGCGACTGGTGCCGTTCGATCGTGGCGGCATCGCGGTGACGTTGACTCGCTCGCACCCGCACATGGACTGCGGGTTCACGAATCTGTTCACCAAGCAGCCGGTTCCACCGATTCCACCCGAACCACCGATTCCACCGCAGCCACCGACGCCACCGACGCCACCGAGCCCAAAGCCGGCGCCCAAACCGACCCCTGCCTATCCGGTCTCCAACATCTCTGTCAGGAAGCTGGCGCTCGAGTCCGCTGTGGTCGAGGGGCATCCGGCGGCCTATCGCATCGATGTCCACAACGCCGGGCCAGACACTGCCTCGAACGTCGTGCTGGCGGACAGGCCACACAGTAAGGCGCAGATCGTCTCTGCGAAGCCGTCTACGGGTATCTGCACGACCGGCCCGACCGTGATCTGTCGACTGGGCAACATCAAGCCAGGTCACACAGCGACTGTGATGGTCACGATGATTCCAGAGACGCCCACCTCGCCGTTCGTGGACACCGCCGTCGCAGGTGGCGCCACGGCGGAGTCGTCGCTCGCGAACAATGTGAGTAGCGCGAAGACGAGCGTGATCCGTGGCCCGTCGAATCCGGTTGCCTGCGGGTCGCGGGCTCAGCCGGTTGCCCGAGCGGCATGCTGACGCGGGTCTCATCTCGGTCCCGCTGCTGTTGAGAAGCCGCCCGAGCTGAGGGTCCAGCGAGCGGGCGCGTGGCAGATCAGCGCGGGCGGATCAGCCGCCCACGTAGTAGACGAGCGGCTGACCGTTGCGGTCGAGGAAATACAGCGTTCCGGTGAAGTCCGAATACCCGGATCTGCCGACCCTCACGGCAATCGACTCATCTACCAGCATCGAACCGCACGCCCGGGCGATATCGGCAGCCATCGGGCTCGCTGCGGTCAGCGTCTCACCGCTGACCGCGTGCCTGCCCAAGCCGCCGCCGAACGCGAACTCTCTGAAGTCAGCCGTCCACCACGAGCGATCGGTGACCGCGATGTCTGAGGCGAACTGGGAGCTGCGATATTTCTTCGCGATGTTCTCCGCTTGTGCGACCGCCTGCGGGGTGAACCGCTCCAGCCCCTTATCGCTCGGGCACGATGCAAGCCCAGAGCCACGCGGACTGCGCGCCGCCGGATATCGGAAGGCCGGGAATCCGGGCGCCCCGAGCTTGGGCAGGGACGCCATCAGCGGTGTGCGGATCGGGACCAGCGCGGCATGCTTGTCTGGACTGATGCGGACCAGCACGGTGCCGTCGCCGTAGCCGTTGCCCGCCGCGTTGTCGACGTAGACCGTCCCGGTCCTCGTGATCGCGATGCCGTTCTCCTGGAATCCTTGATCGCGACCCCAGTGGATGCCGGCCACCTGCCTCGGAACCACGTCGTAGAACCTACGAACGCCGGCGGCGGTGAGCTCTTGGACCTCGCCGCCGTGTGTGCCTGCGAGAACCGTGCCGTTCGGAGCGGCCGTGAGCTGGGTGGCGTAGCTCACGCCGGTGAGCTGTGTGAGCTTGCCGGTCGGGGTCAGTCGGAGGATGACCTTCGGCGAGAAGTTCCAGATGTAGAGATCGCCGGCGTCGTTGAATGCCAGAGAGCTGGGGAAGAAGGCAACGTGCGAGGGAGTGAGGTAAGGCAGCTTGTGGGCTCCCGAGCGTTGCGCGCCGGCGACCCAGACGAGGCGACCGTTCGACAAGACGCGTTCAACCTCGGAATCGGTCGCGATATACACGCTTCCGGCTGGAGAGACTGCGAACGCCGCAACCGGGCATGCCGTCCCGTGCGGATAAACCTTGACGAGCGGCAGATGGAGGACCGTGCGGATGATCCCGTCCGGGCTGATCTCGCGGATCCGGCAATTGCCGTCATCGAGGAAGTCGACGCCACCATTGGGCGTGACCGCCATCCCGGCAGACGAGAAGTAGCTGAGGTCGAGTTCCGCGTCCTGAGCCGGTCCGCCGTCACCCGCGAATCCCAGGCGCCCGTTGCCGGCGAAGACGGAGAGGTTGCCTCCACGCTTCATTTCGAGTATCTGGTCGCGCGAGCTGTCGAGGATCAGCACGTCACCGTTCGGAAGGGCCGCGAGCGTCGTTGGCTGGATCAGGTCAGGCGAGTGAGTTGGCTCGAGCGGGTGCTTGGTCGCTGAAGAGTTCGGATCAGGCGACCTGGTCGCGGAGCCTGGGGGATGCGATGCGGCCGGGGGCTGCGAGAGGGCGATGTAGCTGGCGCCTGCCCCGACGACGAGCATCGCGATCAGGGCGCGCAACCCCCAGCGCCTGCGGCGCAGGCGGCGCGCCTCCTTGATCAGCGCCTCAATATCAGGGTCGGCCGTGGTCTTGCCGGAATCGAGGTCCGGGCCAAGCAGCATCACGACAGAGCCTCGATCATCGCGATCAGCTCGTCCTGGCGATAGCCGTTCTTGCGGGCGAACGCCACGAGCTCTTTCGCGCGCGTCAGGACGGCGCCACGTTGCGGCGTCCCGGCGACTGTGATGCCACGTCCCTGGCGGATCTCCAGAAGACCCTCATCGCGGAGCTGATGCAACGCGCGCAACACGGTGTTGCGATTGACGCCGAGCACAGTGGCGAGATCCTTCGCGAGCGGCATCCGCTCTCCCGGTCTGGCCTCACCCTCGGTGATCGCGCGCCGAAGCTCGGCGGCGGCCTGTTCCCAGAGCGGCATCGAATCGGTCGGATCGAGATTAGACCGCATTGAACTAGCCGCACTATATCAATTCACCGGCCGGAGTCAGACGCCCCCGCTGACTGAAGTACGGCCGAGCTCAAGTCCTGGATCGACTCATACACATCGACCGCTCCGGCATCTCTCAGCTCCTGCTCTGAGAACCCTCCCGTCATCACCGCGACTGTCTCAACGCCGGCTCGCCGAGCAGAACGGGCATCCCATGACGAGTCGCCGACCATGGTCGCCTCGTCAGGCTTGGCGCCCGCCCGCGCCAAGGCTGCCTCCACGAGATCAGGGGCGGGCTTCGTGGATTCGACGTCTCCGGCGCTCGTCCAGCCATCGGCGATCGCGCGGACATCCAAAAGATCGATGTAGTAATCGATCTCCTCTGGCTTTGCGGAACTCGCCAGGATGAACTCGTAACCGGTCTCGTGGAGCTGACGTAGCAGCTCGGTCGCACCCGCAAACACGTTGACCTCATCCATCATCGCCGCATAGCGAGCGGTCTCACGCTCACGGATCTGGTCACCCAGACGGGCCTCCACGTCCTCGTTGGTCACGCTGGCGACCAACTGATCACCTCCCATCCCGATGTGTCGATGGATACGCCAGATCGGGACTACGATCTCATGATCCGCGAACGCTCTGAACCACGCCAGTGCGTGCTGGTAGTTGGTGTCGACGAGCGTCCCATCGACATCGAGAATCATCACGCGATTCATAGCTTGCGCAACGCAGGAAGAAGTTCGCGCTTGGCCCAGTCGATGAATTCGCGTTGCTGATTGCCACCGATCTGAACGAGCGCCACCTGGTCAAAGCCGGCGTCCAAGTAAGGCTTGACCTTGCTGACGTGCTCATCCACATCTGGACCACAGGCGAGAAGCTCGGCGACCTGGTCTTCAACGACGAACTGAGTCGCGCTTTCAAACGAGTCGGGGTTCGGGAGATCGGCGTTGACCTTCCAGCCCAGCCCGAACCAGCGGAACTGCTCATGCGCACGACGCACCGCCGCTGACCGATCAGAGTCATAGGAAACCGCGATCTGACCCACTCGGGGCTTGCCCTTACCCCCGGCCTCGTCGAACATCTCGCCGAGGGCGGCGTCGGGTTCGACCGCGATCATCACGTCCGCCTTCCTTCCGGCGAGCCGGCACGACTCGGGTCCTGAAACCGCGATGCCCACGGGCACAGGGTCGTCAGGTAGATCCCAGAGCTTTGCCGACTCGACCTCAAAATGGTGGCCGCGGTAACTGATCCGGTCTGTGCTTTGCAGCAACGCCGAGATGATGTCGGTGGCTTCCGAGAGCATTTGGTGCCGAGCCCCGACGCTCGGCCAGCCCTTTCCGACGACGTGCTCATTAAGGCTCTCGCCGGCGCCCAGCCCAAGCCGGAAGCGTCCTTCCGAGAGGATCTGGGTGGTCGCAGCCTTCTGCGCAACTACGGCCGGGTGGTAGCGAATGCTTGGGCACGTCACATAGGTCATCAGTCCGATCCGCTCGGTCGCCTGCGCCGCCGCACCGAGCACAGACCACGCGTACGGCGCGTGGCCTTGGGACTCAAGCCACGGCTGGTAATGATCAGAGATCACCGAGAAGTCAAAGCCGGCCTGCTCGGCGGCGAGAACATCAGCAACAAGTTCGCGAGGTCCAGACTGTTCGCACATCATGGTGTAGCCAAATTCGGTCATGGCCTTCTGCTTCCCATCGATCGCGCAGTCCAAGCTCGCGCGCGACGGATCACTCGCTCGGGGCTATGTGGGCGTACAGCTTCACCCGCCCGGTTTTGGCGCTATCTGAGCCGGGAAGCATCGAACTACCAAAGCATGCCGAGGAACGGAAACACACCCATGAGCACTCGCCTTCAAGCACTGCATGAGCACGGACAAAGCCCCTGGATCGACTTCATCACCCGTCGATTCGTCAACAACGGTGGCCTTGAGAAACTGATCCAAGACGGTGTGCTGGGTGTCACGTCCAATCCCACAATCTTCGGAAAAGCGATCACGGATGGCACCGAGTACGACCAGCAGCTTCAGCAGCTCGCCAGCAACCACATGGACGCCTATGAGGTGTTCATCGAGCTCGCGCGCGAGGACATCCGCGGAGCGTGCGACCTACTGGCACCCACATACGCGCGAGCCGGCAGCCAGATTCAGGATGGATGGGTATCGCTCGAGGTAGACCCGCGCCTGGCCCACGATGCCGAAAAGACAATCGCCGAAGCCCAGCATCTGCACGAGCTTGTGGATCGGCCGAACCTCATGGTGAAAATCCCCGGGACCGAGGAGGGCCTCGAGGCGATCGAGAATACGGTCGCGCTCGGGATCCCTGTAAACGTGACATTGCTCTTTTCCCTCGAGCGTCACCGACAGGCGGCGCAGGCCTACCTGCGAGGACTGCGACGTCTGTATGCGCACGGGGCTGATCTCACCGCCGTTGCATCCGTCGCCTCATTCTTCGTCTCTCGCGTAGATACTGAGACGGACCGTCGACTCGACGAACTCGGGGGTCACGACGGACTCAAGGGCCGACTCGCGATCGCGAACGCCAAGCTCGCCTACCAAACCTACCTTGAGGTGTTCTCCGGGGACGACTGGGATGAACTGGAGGCGGCCGGTGCCTCTCCACAACGCTGCCTGTGGGCGTCGACCTCTGCAAAGAATCCCGCCTACCGCGACGTGGGCTACGTAGAAGAGCTGATCGGGCCGGAGACGGTCAACACGATGCCACCGGAGACGGTCACTGCGTTCCAGGACCACGGTCGCGTCGAGCGCACGCTCGACCGCAACGTCGATGAGGCGCGTCATACATTTGAGGCGCTCGCGGAGGCGGGGATCGACTACGACGACGTGGTCACGACGCTCGAACGCGAAGGCGTCGCCAAGTTCGCTGACGCCTTCGACCAGATGATCGAAAGGATCGACTCGCAGCTGCAAGTCGCGGCCGCGTAGTCGCCAGCACATTCAACCTTCCCGCCGCTTTCTGCCAAAAAGACCCGCGTTAGCGGGCTCAGTCCGTAATCGGATGGTCCCGGTAGATCTGCTGCATTACCTCGAACTCGTTGAACATCATCCACTCCTCGACAATCTGTCCATTGACGATGCGGTGTTGGGTGATGCCCCACAGGTAGATCCGGCGTCCCGTCGGCCGGCCGTAGATCCCAAACCCGCGGTGGGTCCCGAGAGCGCTCCAGCGCACCGAGGCGAGGAAGCCGTCCGTGCTGTTGCCCATGTAGTAGACGTCGTCCACCTCCAGCGCGAGGTCGGGCAACATGGCGATCAGCGAAAGGACGAAGGACTTGTACGCCCCCCGTCCGTACAACTCGCGCTCGCTCGGGCCGTGGAAGCGCAGGCCCGGATGGTGGATGCGGTCGACGGTGTTGAGATTCCGCCAGTTCCAGAGGTAGTGGTACGCGTAACGGAGCACCTGCACGAGATCTGATGCGTCAGGGTCAGGCAGGCGCATCGGCGTGCCCTGGCCCACGACGCGCTCGGCCTCACCGAACCTCTGATCTATGTTTGGCCGCAGGGCCGCGCTCTGGTTCCCGAGCTCCCGGGCGAGCGTACGCAGGTCGAAGCCCAGCTGCAGCAGCAGGCTCGAGTTGTTGTAGATCACATGCTCTTCGAAGATCTCGTTCTGCAGCGCCACGCAGTTCGCGATCGCCCAGACCACGACCTTCCGGCCGGTCGGCGTGCCCCAGCGTGAGTAACCGGTGTTGTGCCCGACGATCACCGTCCGGTGGGAGGTGTGGAATCCGGCCTCGTCGTCTCCGGCCCAGATGACCTCATCGGCATAGAGCCTGACGTCGGGGAACGCGTTGATGGTGTGCACCGTGTCGGCGACGATCTTTTCGCGGCCGTACTGCAGCCCGGAGTCGTCGGTGACCTTCGAGTTGTGACGATAGGTCGAGTAGATATACCCGATCTCCTTCTCCTCCCAGATCCGGTGCGTGATCCGGACGATGTAGTCGACGATGTCGGTGTACTGGGGCTCGAAGCCGCGCATGCTCTGCGGCTGGGCGCTCGAGGGGTTCTGCAGCAGCCGCTCCGAGCCGCCTTTCCCGCCGATGGAGATGTTGAAGTCCCCGGGCATCGTGACGTCCGTTCGGTACGGGTTCACCGCCGCTCCGGGCTCGGCTCTTCTCGACGCGGACGCTCGGCTCGGCCTCGGGTCAGGGGCGGAGTCGGTGGTCTCGCCCATGCGATCGTTCTCCTTTGAGGTGGTCACGTGCATTCGTATGCACGATATGTAAGACTAGCCACCGCCGAGTAGTCGCGCAAGACCTTCGGCGACCAATTTGCACCTGATCCGAAAGGCAACTCCAAACCATGCCGTTGCTGCCAGAGGCGTACCTTCCGTACAGCGATCCGACTGAGTTCATCATCGAATGGACTGATCGGATCTGGGCCGATCGCGGTGTCGGCCTGATCCGTCAGAACTACGCGCAGGACGCCGTCGTGAATTCGGCCTACGGAACCGGGGTGGGGCAGGACCCAGTGATTCGTGGGACCTCGCTGCGCATCGCGATGTTCCCGGACCGCATCGGCCAGGCTGAGGACGTGGTCTGGGAACAGCGCGGGGATGACGCGTTTCTCTCCTCGCACCGGATCCTCAGCGTCGGGACGCATACCGGTCCCGGTGTCTATGGCCCGCCAACGCACCGCCGCTTCACGTCTCGTGCGATTGCCAACTGCCTTTACGTCCGGGGCCGCATGGTGCGCGAATGGCTCGTTCGTGACGAGTACGGGATCATCGTGGCGCTCGGCCTCGACCCGGCGCAGGTGTCGCGCACGCTCAAGTTTCAGGCCTGGCAGGACAGCCTTGACAGCCCCCCGTCGAACCCGCTGCTGAGCGGTGAGTCCGGGGACCGGCCCAACGATCACCGCGCGCAGGTCGAGCTTGTGCTCGAACTGTTTGCAAGTGTCTGGCGACGGCGCGAATACGACCGCCTAAGTGAGCTCGTCGCCCGTGACGTCTTCTGCCACACGGTCTCAAACCGCACAGCGCTGCGGCCCGCCGGGATGATCGCCACGCTGCTTGACCTGGTCGCGCCCTTCCCCGACGCGGACATAGAGGTCTTTGACGTGGTCGCCAACGACTGTGCCGAGCGCGGCGGCGTCCGCGTTGCGGTGCAGTGGCTGCTGCACGGCGCCTACGACGGCGCCCCCGTATACGGCGCGCTGACGGGCAGCGAGGTGAGGCTGCTCGGTGCCTCGCATTTCCTGGTCCAACACGGCCGAGTGGTCACCGAGTGGCGGGTCCATGACGACCTCGCGGCGCTCACCCAGATCGTGCAGGCCCGTGGGGACTCCAGCGCCTCAGAGTGAGCCCGCTCTGAGCCGTTGGGCGCCGATCGCGCGCCGGCTCTTCAGCGTCAGCCCGTCCGTAACGTACGGTTCAGGCCGACCGCTTTCATCCTTCCGTGGCCTCGTGTAGGGCGATCGGCGTGGTGAGTAGCCGGGCGAGTACCCGGCCGACGTGCTCGCCTTGCTCCACGGGTGACATGTGGCCGCAGGCGCTCAGGCGCACAAGCTGCGCGCCCGGAATCCCGGCCGCCAGCTCCTCTTGAAGCTCGGGCGGGCAGACTTCGTCCTCGTCGCCGGAGACAACGAGCGTCGGACATGAGAGCTGCGCCAAACCGAGGCGACCGTCCGGCCGGGAGCGCTGGGCTGCAAGCTGGCGGACCAAGCCGCGGGGGCCTACGGCCAGCGCCATATCCGCGACGCGTGCGACAAGCTCGGGCTCGGTGCGGCGGTGGGCAGAGAGGTTCGCTCGCGCGAACTCCTGCGCAAAGCCTGCAAAATCGCCGGCGGCGATCCGCGCCTCGAAGTCCGCCCATGCGGCCAGCTGATCGTGACTAGCTGGCCGCGCACTGCCGTTGAGTAGGGCGAGTCGTAGCACGCGCTCGGGAGCTGTGCGGGCGACGGCCAAGGCGACGATCGCTCCGAGCGAATGACCGGCAAGCGCGAACCGTGGGGGCGCCGTGGCGAGGACCGACTCAGCCATCTCCTCGATCTGATCGTCAAGATCGATGCGTGGGGTGTAGATGGTGGTCAGGTCGGCCAGCACCGTCGCTGCGTCTGCCCATAGTGCCGCCGTACCGAGCATTCCAGCGAGCAGCACAAGTGGTGGAGTCTGCGACGCTCGCCCGTCGCCGACTGGAAAGCTCTCGGACTCCATGAGGGCGGTGCCCACGCCAGGGCCGGCGGCGGCTGCCAGGGCGTCGCGGACCAGTTGGGTGGCGACAAATACCGAGATATTCCCACCACGCCCAAACCACGCGGCCGCCTGGGCTGCCGTTCCTACCACTGTGGCGACGGGGACAGCCGCTGCCGCCGCCTCTTGGCAGATCACCCCGATTGCCTCGACGACCTTGGGGTGATCTGGGTCTCCCGGGTGCCCGAGAGAGATAGAGAGGTCGGTGGCGCCGATCAGAACTGCGTCGACTCCGTCGACGGCGAGGATCTCTCCGGATCGCGGGACAGCCTCGGCGTCTTCAATCTGGACGATCACAAGGGTTTGGTGGGCTGCGCGCCGCAGATGCTCCTCTATGGTCGCCGTCCCATAGCGGCCCGCTCGGGTGGTCAGGGCGAGACCGCGCTGACCCGACGGCGGGTAATGCGCGGCGGCGACGACGGCGCGCGCGCCTGCTTGATCGGTGATGTGCGGCACGACCACGCCGGCTGCGCCTGCGTCCAGGGCGGCCAGGATCGGTCCGGGTTCCGTAGACGCCAATCGAACGAGAGCGGCGACCCCGACCGCATCGGCGGCGCGGAGATGATGCTCGAGTTCGATGCCAGCTGCCGGCCCGTGCTCGGTGTCGATGATCACCCCATCAAAACCGGCATGAGCGGCCGCCTCGATCTCAGCCGCAGCCGGCATCTTCACGAACAGCAGCTGCAGACGTCGGCGGCCTCGCACGCGCTCGGCGAAGCTGCTCATTCGATCTCCCTTGTGCCGGTTGTTGTGCGCGAGATGACGGGCATCATCCGGTCACCGGAGGCGCTCGGGCGCCCATCGCTCGAGCCGCAGATTGGCCGTTGCCTCGTGGGCGGGCATCAGATCCGCGCGCGAAATCTCAGCGACGGCCGGGGCGATCGCCGCGACGCCTGCGTCGGTGTCGATCCGTTGATAGGTCAACGTCTTGAGGAACTTCGCGACCGACAGTCCGCCCGTGTAACGAGCCGCTTGACCGGTCGGCAGGGTGTGGTTCGTGCCGATCGCCTTGTCCGAGAATGCGACGGTGGCCCGCTGACCGAGGAAGATGGAGCCGTAATTGCGCAGGTGCTGGTGGTACCACCCGTCGCGGTCGGTGTGGACCTCGAGGTGCTCCGGTGCCAGTCCGTCCACGGCACGCACGACGTCCTCTGGCGACCCCACGACGACCGCGGCCCCATGGTTCTCCCAGGCCGCGCGAGGCACCTCATCGGCGCCACCCAGCGCCGCGAGACGGTCGAGCTGGTGATCGATTTCGGCGACCACTGAGGCGGCGAAGGCCTCGTCCGTGGTGACGAGCACCGATGGTGAGGTGGGACCGTGCTCGGCCTGCGCCAGGAGGTCAGCGGCAACGAGCTCCGGGTCGGCCGCTGTGTCGGCAATCACCGTCACCTCCGAGGGGCCGGCCAGAAGGTCGATTCCCACGCGGCCGAAGAGCTGGCGCTTGGCCTCGGCGACAAACGCGTTCCCAGGACCGACGACCATGTCCACCGGCTCGAGGCCCTCGAGCCCGAAGGCCATTGCCGCGAGCGCCTGCACGCCCCCGAGGGCGAACGTGGCATCGGATCCCGACGTCACAATCGAGTGCAGCACGGGAGCGTGGATCCCGCGACCTTGACGCGGCGGCGAGCACGAGACGACCTGCTCAACGCCGGCCACCTTTGCCACGAGGACGGTCATGAACGGAGTCGCGAGCATCGGCACTCGACCGGCCGGGATGTAGGCGCCGACCCGCCGAACCGGGACCTGGCGTTGACCGAGGTAGACGCCCGGAAGCGTTTGCACCTCAAAGTCCACAAGCGTGTCGCGCTGGCGCTGGGCAAAGCCACGGATCTGCTGCTGGGCCAGGACGATCGCGTCGTTGAGCTCATCGCTGAGTTCCGCGGCGGCGGCGGTCGCCTCCTCGTCCGTCACCTTGAACGAGGACGGAGACCAGTCGTCAAGCTCCCGGGAGAAGGCGCGTACGGCGTCCATCCCGTCGCGCTCGATCCGCAGGAGCATCTCACTGACGCGGTGGGCAACAGCCTCATCACGGGCCTTCGCCGGGTTCTGGCGAGGCACCTTGACGAAGTGGGCGGCGAGGTCGGTCGGGAAGCCAGCCGGAAGAATGGTCGTCTCGGTGCTGTCAGACACGTTGTGTCTCCTCGGGGTCGTAGGGGATTCCCGGTGTCGGCGGGTCATTTCGTCGTACATCGCGGGCACGCGATCAGCGAGCACGTCATTGCGCGGGCCGATCACCTTGTTGCGCGCTCTTTCCACATCGGCGTCCGCAAAAGCGATGCCCGGTCCGGGTACCGATGCGGCGAGCCAGCCGTCAGGGTCGATCACTGACGAGCCGCCCGTGAACGTGACGCCTCGCTCTGGGCCGCAGCGGTCCGCGCAGACGATGAAGACCCGGTTTGAGCGGGCGGCTGCCATGCCCGCGATCACCTCAGGTGGATGCTCGCCGGCGGGCCGAGGGACCAGCGGCCAATTGGTCGGCACAGCGATGATCTCTGCTCCCCGGAGCGCCAGAACGCGCGGCATCTCGGGAAATTCCAAGTCGTAACAGACGAGCACGCCGAGCCGGCCGGCGCTCGTCTTGACGATCGGCGGCGGCTCGGCACCCGGCTCGAAGACGAGCTTCTCACGGTCCCAGAGATGGACCTTGCGATACACCGCCCTGATTCCGTCGGCCGTCAGGATCGCTGCGCTGTTGTACAGGGCACCGCCCGCGCCGCGCTCACAGAAGCCTGCGACGAGTGTCGCCCGCGTACCCGCCAGCGTGCGTTTCCAGCTCTCGAAGACCGGATGATCCGGCTCGATCGCCACCTCCTGCGCCTCCTCACGCGTGGCGAAGACGTACCCTGAGGTGACCAGCTCAGGCAGCACGATCAGCTCGGCGCCGCGCTGGAGCGCCGAGCGGATCGCCTCACATGAGAGCTCCTCGTTCGCCTTGAGGTCGGCGATCCGCGGGTCGCAGGAAACAGCGGCGATCGCTGTCACGACCGGGTTGGATCAAGCGCAGCCGGCTCGTCCCGCAAAAGCTGAGCGAGCACATCGAACTCGTTGAAGAGCGCCCACTCCTCGACGATGCGGCCCTGCGAGAAGTACAACTGTGACATCCCCCAGATGTGGACCCGCCGGCCCGTCGGTTTGCCGTAGATGCCGTGTCCACGATGGGTGCCGATCGCTGTCCAGCGCACCGAGACCGCGAACCCATCTTCCGGGTTGCCCATCCAGTAGACCTCATCGACGTGCATACCCAGGTCCGGAAAGCTCGACAGAAGGCCACGCGCCATCGCACGCACTTCGGCGCGCCCGTAACCCTCGCGGTTGCTGGTGCCGTGCCAGCGCACGTTCTGCGGCATAGAGGCGGTCGATTGCGCTGAAGTCACGCCGGTTGTAGACGTTGTGAAAGTGAGCGCGGACCACCGCTTCGATGTCAGGCGAGCCGAACGGAGGCTCGGCGGAGGATGACGGGGCGCCGACCGCCCTGGAGGCGCTCCACCTCGCTCAATTCGCGCTCACCGAGAGAGAGGCTGAGTCCGTCATTCCCGTAGCGGCGGGCGGCGGCATAGCACGTCGATGCCGCACTGGGCGCAGCCGTGCCGACCTGGTTGTAGAGGACCCACTCCTCGAAGATCTCGTTCTCCTCTGAGACGCAGTTGGCGATCACCCAGAGCTGAATCTTGCGTCCGGTCGGCGGCCCGTAGGCGCCACGGGCCAAGGTGGTGGCCGACGTTGAGGGCGCGGTGGGAGGTCGCGAAGCCCTCATCCTCGTTGCCGGCCCAGATGATGTCGTCGGCGATAATGCCTGCTGTCGGGGAAAGCGTTGATCGACTGGATCGTCTGTTCCACGACCGTCTCAACCCCATACTGTGGCCCCGAGTCGTGGTAGACCCGGCAGGCGGTGCGGTAGGTGTCGTAGATGTAGCCGACGTCCTGGTCCTCCCAGATGCGGTCGGTGATGCGGATGATCCAGTCGATGATGTCGACGTACCCATCCTCAAACCCGCGCATCGGCTGGACGCGCTCGCCCTGGTCAGCGGCGCTTGCACATCGCGCGAGCGACGCTCGCGGACGGAGATGCTGAAGTCGGGTGCTGGCGTGAAGCGGACCGGTGCACCGGCCCCAGCGTGGGTGGCGCTGGAAGCGGACTGCGGGGAGCGCGTTGCCGCGCTCCCCTTGCCCTGCGCCACAGCTGCGGCGCGAGACTCGCTCACACCGACACCGAGCAGCTGGTCTTGTAGATGAACTTCTGCACCTTGGCGGTGTTGAGGTTGGCCTTCGTGGCCACCACGAACGGCAGGTGCTGCTCACGCGGAACCTTCTTGCCCTCCGCAGCGAGGACGGCGTCCTTGAAGACCGAGCATCCCCTCACCGTACGGGTACTGGACGATGTCCGCCGAGACCTTCCCCGAGCGGATGCCCGCGACGATCGGCGATGAGGTGTCGAAGCCGATGAGCTTGACCTTGCCAGTCAGATGAGCCCCCTCGAGGCCGGTCAGGGCGCCCTGCGTGTTGTTCGTCTCCACCGTATAGACGCCGATCAGATTGGAGTGCGCCGCGGCGGCCGCACGGACGTCTGACGCAGCCGTGGCACACCGAGTTGTCCGTATAGACGATCGGCAGGACCTTGACCTTGGGGTCGTGCTTCTTGAGGTAGTCGATCAGGCCGTTACGACGCTGCTCGCTGACCAGATAGCCGGGCGAGTTGTCCTCGATCAGGACGGTGCCGGCCGCATGCCTTGGTCAACTTGGCCATCTCCTGACCGGCCTCCTGGCCGCCGAGCAGGTCGTCGGACTGGATGTTGGTGACGCCGACGCTCTTGTTCGTCGAGATCACCATCGATGTTGATGATCTTGATGCCCGCCTGCTGTGCCTTCAGCAGCGGCGGGATCATCGCCTTCGGATCATCGTTGGAGATCATGATCGCCGTGGGATGGCGCGCGGTCACGGCTTCCACGATCGGCGTCTGCGCGTTGACCGCGAAGGTCGACGCGCCCTGAGTCGAGAAGCTCACATCACCGAGCTTCTTGGCCTCCACTGCGGCACCACAGGCGACGGTCGAGTAAAACGGATTCCCGGTCAGGCCCGGGATGTAGACCACGCTGTACTTGCTGCTAGCGGCGTGAGCGTGGTTCGCGGCGGACGCCGACGAGGCGGCGATTGCTCCCGCGGCGATGGCCACCAAGGTGGCCATCACCCAATCACGGGGCGACGTAGGTAAAGCAACCTGCTCCTCCTTCGTTGTCAAGCCCGCTCACGTGAACGGCGCCTGAGTTGGTCAAGGTATACGGCCCCGATCAGGATGAATCCGGTCGCAACCTGCTGCCAGAACGGCTGGACGTTGGCGATCACGAGCCCGATCGTTGAGGGTCAGTCGGGATCAGAATCCCGATCACAGTGCCGACCATCCATCCGTAGCCTCCGAAGAGGCTCGTCCCGCCAAGCACCACCCCCGTGATCACCGTGATCACGTCGGTGCTGTGGCCGGAGATCGTCGTCGACGCGAACTGGGCCAGCGCGAGGAAGCCCGCCAGTCCCGCCGATGCGCCGGACAGAGCGTAGAGCTTGAGCAGGTGTCGGTCGACGTTGATGCCGGCCCGACGAGCCGCCTCGATGTTCGAGCCGACGATGTAGGTGTGGCGGCCGAACTGGGTCGGTATGCAGGATCAGCCCGAAGACGACGGCGACTACGATCGCCACCCAGACGATGTAGCTAGAGGCCCAGGAACGAGTCGGCGCCCCAAGTTGATCAGCGACAGTGGCACGGTGCGGATGTCGTTGCCGTCGGTGATCAGGTCGGCCGCGCCGAGCGCCGCCCCGAGGGTGCCGAGGGTCGTGATCAGTGGAGGCACCCGCAGCTTGGTGATGCAGAAGCCGTTGAATAGTCCCCAGCCCGTGCCGACGCCGATGCCGGCCACCAGGCCGACGAGCACGGGGAAGGTTCCGTTCCCGCCGATCCGCGCCCATCACCTTCGCCTCGATCACGTTGGCGAACACGAGCACCGAACCGATCGAGAGGTCGAGGCCGCCCGCGATCATCAGAAACGTCATGGCGACCGCCATCACCAGGTACGGCGCGGCGTTCTCGGCGATGTTCTGAAGGTTTCCTGTGGAGGTGAACGCGCTGGCGTTGATGACCGTGAACGTCGCGAAGATCGCCAGCAGAACGCCGAACATGTAGACCGGAGAGGTGTTCAGCACGCGCATTACCGCCTGGCGCCGTTCCTCGAGAGCGCAGCGTGCGCCGCTGTCGGCACCGACGACTCGGCCGGGTCCGGACGGCCCGCCGTGGGGGTTGTGCCGCCCGGCGAACTCACGACCGCGCCTCCTCGTGGAAGTCGAGGGCTCCGGTCATCGCGCCGACGAGCTCCTCGACGCTTGTGTCCTTGCCACGGTACCGGGCAACCCGTTGGCCCAGGCGGAGCACCTCGATGCGGTCCGCCACCTCGAGGACCTCGGTCATGTTGTGGCTGATCAGGACCACTGAGACGCCACGCTCGGCGACGCGGCGCACGAGGCCCAGCACGTTGCGGGTCTGGCGCACGCCCAGGGCCGCCGTGGGTTCGTCGAGAAACAGGACTTTGTTCGCCCACATGACCGATCGACAGATGGCCACGCTCTGCTTCTGTCCGCCGGACAACTCGGCCACGGCCGCGTACATGTCCTTCACGTCGGTCCCCATCGACACGAACGCTTCGAGCGCCTGACGCCGCATCTCGGCCTTGTCCAGGATGCGCAGCCGACCGCGCCAGCCTGGCTTGAACAGCTCGCGCCCGACGAACATGTTCTCCGCCGGACCCAGGTCGGGCGCAAGCGCCAGATCCTGGAAGACGGTCTCGATGCCGAGGCGCTTCGCGTGCTGCGGGGAATCGAGATCAGTCCGTGCTCCGGCCAAGTGGATCTCTCCCCCATCGGGGGAGATGACGCCCGACAGCACCTTCACGAGAGTTGACTTCCCGGCGCCGTTGTCGCCGATCAGCGCGGTCACCTCGCCCTCATGCGCCTCAAAGCAGGCTCCGTTGAGGGCGGTCACGTGCCCGTATCGCTTGACGATGCCCTCAGCTTCCAAGACCACGGTCATGAGCTCTTCTTCTCCACGTTGCTCGGATCGGAGCAGGTCCAGCCCCTCCGACGAAATAATTCTGCATACGTAGTCAATGTCGCGCTCCGAACGGTCTCCTGGTCGACCATGCTGGCGGGCTGCATGACGCTAGAGCCCGACCGTCGCGCCTGAGATCTTCCGAGTGATCTCGGCCTCCAGATCGGCGAAGTTCTCCGGCTTGATCATCTCTCCGCGGTCATTGGTGCGCAAACCCCGCTCTGAGGCCTCCCTGACCATCCATTCCGGCCATCGCGGGTCGGGTCCGGTGAAGTGATCGTGAGGATCGAGAACCGCGAAGCCCCAGGAGTTGGTGTCCGAGGCGTTCTCGAACCGGCGCCAGATCTCGGGTGGGAACGAGATGGCATCCCACGGCTCGAGCAGCTCCTCGCCAAGCAGATCATCGGGGTCCTCCGGATTCAGACCCCAGCAAAACCGCCATGTTCCGGTCAATGGCACGAACAGCTCGACGTAATCATGGGTATGCCAGCCTGGGCCGTTCCCGGGGGGTGCCTCGAACATCCCGATCTGGAACCGGTGCGGGACGGTGATCATCGGCTTGAAATCCGGGTTCTCTGACGCGGTGTCGCCGATCACCGAGAAGTTCATCCGATAGTGGCCCTCGATGATGCTGTCGATGAACATGACCGGCGTGCCGTTCTGCTTCAGGTCGGCAAATCTGGCGATCCTTCCAGCCATCGGGTCGGCATTTGCCGAACTGCTGGTCATCTACTCCTCCTCGAATTTCAGGCCGGCTCGTCCCCGCATCCAGCAGACAACGGCGCCCGGTCTTGCGGTAGGAGCACCAGCATGCCAGGATGTGCATACGTAGTCAAGATCGTCCGAAAACTTCATCCCGATGGCATGAGGCGCTTGTACAGAGGGCCAACGCCGAGATGGAGAACCGTGCGCACCAGCCGGAAAAAGGGGAGCTGCCGTGAGCGTCAAATCAGAAGTCAGAGAGTCCGCCAAGCGGTCCGCCGCCGTCGACCCGGCAGTCCGCGAGACGGTCGAATCGATCATCGAGACGGTGCGCGAGCGCGGCGACGCCGCCGTCCGGGAGTTCTCCCTGAAGTTCGACGGCTATGCACCTGAGAGCTTCCGGCTCGACCCGGAGGAGATCGAGCGTGTGGTGGCCGGGATCGACAAGGCCGTGATTGATGACATCAGCTTCTGCCAGGCGCAGGTGCGACGCTTTGCGCAGGCGCAGCGCGCGGCGCTCGTGGACACCGAGATCGAGACCGTGCCGGGAGTGACGCTGGGGCATAGGAACATCCCGGTCTCCCGCGTTGGCGCCTACATCCCCGGTGGGCGCTACCCGATGGTCGCCTCCGCGCATATGAGCGTGGTGACCGCGAAGGTCGCCGGGGTCGAACGTGTCTCGGCATGCACCCCCCCGATGAACGGAGCCCCGCCGGCAGAGACCATCGCCGCGATGCACATGGCGGGGGCCGATGAGATCTATCTCCTCGGAGGTGTGCAGGCCGTGGCTGCGCTGGCCCTTGGCACCCCGGAGATCCCGGCCGTCGACTTCATCGTCGGGCCTGGAAATGCCTATGTCGCCGAAGCCAAGCGACAGCTGTTCGGAGTGGTCGGGATCGACCTGCTGGCCGGCCCGAGCGAGGTCCTCGTGATCGCCGACCAGAGCGCCGATGCCGAGATCGTCGCCGCGGATCTGCTGGCCCAGGCCGAACACGGCCCGACCTCACGCGCGATCCTCATCAGCCTCTCCGAATCGTTCTCCGCGGCGGTCGCTGCCGAGGTCGACCGCCAGCTCATGACACTCCCGACCGCGGACGTCGCCGCTGTCGCCTGGCGCGACCACGGCCAGATCATCAATGTTGCAAGCCACGATGAGGCCCTGCAGGCAGCAGATCTACTGGCGATAGAGCACGTCGAGATCCAGACCGAGAACCCGGACCTCTACCTGTCGAAACTCCACAATTACGGATCGCTGTTCCTCGGCCCGGAGACGACCGTCGCCTACGGCGATAAGACGATCGGGACCAACCACATCCTCCCGACCGCCGGCGCGGCTCGATACACGGGCGGCCTGTGGGTCGGCAAATTCCTAAAGACGGTCACCTACCAGCGCTGCACCCCCGAGGCGAGCCTCCAGATCGGCGAGATCTGCGCCCGGCAGTGCCGGATCGAGAACTTCGAGGGACACGCTCGCAGCTGCGATGTGCGCGTGCAACGCTACGGCGGAACCCACTGAGCCAATGCATCCGTCTGGTGCGTCGCCCGCTTCCAGCGGACCGATGTGCGATAACAGTCGTTGGCTAGCGCATGACCTCCTCCAGAATCGACAGGCTCCCGAGCCATGGATCCCCCAAGTCAGCCGTGACGAGTCACGATGTGGCGCGAGCCGTGGGCGTATCCCAGTCGACGGTCTCACGGGCACTGCGCAAAGATCCCAGGATCTCAACGACCACCAGGGAGCGGGTACTCGCCGCCGTCACGGAGCTGGGGTACGTCCCGAGCGAGGTGGGGCGCAGCCTCGTGACGCGTAGCACCCGGACCATCGGGATCGTCGTCACCGATCTGAGCTCGGTCTTCTATCCCTTTCTGGTGGCGCCACTGCAGGACGAGGTTGCCGCACACGACTACCGGATGCTGCTGTTCACGGACCGGATCGAGACCGCCCCCGACGGGAAAGCTTTGCTGCGCCCGGCGCTCGCTGAGGACCGCCAGCCTGACGCGGAACGATCCGGCCAGGAACCGGGAGGTATCTTTACGCTGCTGGACCGGCTTCTGGACAGGACCGTCAGCGGAGCGGTCCTCACCACCAGCCTGCTCGACGGGCCGATCTCCCGGGAGCTGTCGCAGCGGTCGCTCCCGTTCGTCTTCCTCACGCGCTTCGTGGACGGCGTACACGCGGACTTGGCGGTGGTCGACAACTCACTGGGTGCGTCGCTGGCAGCCGCCGAAGCCGTCCGCCTGGGACATACGCGCATTGGTTCCATATTCGGCCCGGTCAACACGAGTACGGGCCGCGACCGCGAGCGCGGAATCCGCGCTGCCCTGACCGCGGCAGGCGTGCCGCTGGCGGATTCGATGACGCGCTGGGGACCCTTCAGCTTCGAGAGTGGCTACGCGACGATGACCGAGTTGATGCGCGAGGACCCGCCCCCGACCGTCGTCCTGTGCGCGAACGACGCCGTCGCGATCGGCGCCTACAACGCTGCGCTGACACTCGGGCTCTCCGTCCCGGACGATGTCTCGTTGGTCGGCTTCGACGACCTCCCGATGGCCGGGTGGGAGGTGTTCGGCCTGACCACGGTGCACCAGCCTCTTGAGGAGATGGCGCGCACCGCCGTGCAGCTACTGATCGAGCGGATCGAGGGCGGTGCCGCCGCCACGGAGGTCAGGCAGCGGGTATTCGAGCCGAGGCTCGTCGTCCGTCGCACGCTGGCTCCTCCATCCCGTTAGCGAGGTCGCGCCATAAGGAGCTCGTTGTCGGGCGGCGCAGCCCAGCCTACGAGAGCAGGCCGCCGGCGGGCGGCAGAATCCACAGGCGTGGAGCCAGCTCCGAAACGACGCCTGGGTCCAGCTCGCCGACGGTGCCGACGCCGGCGCGCTCGATCGCCATCGACAGCTCCCGCCATGCCTGCGCGACAGGTGCGATCCGTGCGGTCGGCCCCCATCCAATCGCGCTTCGTAGCTCATCGGCCCGGGCACGGATCTGCTCGCCGCTGAGCGCACCGAAGGGCCGGTTCTCGCCGTCCACGTAAACCGTGGCGGTGAGAATGCGACCGAGTTCGGACACTCGATCGGTCACCGTGCCAGCCTCCGCGCCGCTACCGCCGCTTGCCCGTAGGAGATGCCACCATCTCCCGGCGGCAGCAGCTCAGGCGCAAGCACGCGCAGACCGGCGGCGTGCAGGCCGGACGTTGTCGCCTCGAGCAGGCGACGATTTTGGAAGACCCCACCCGAGAGCACGACCGTCTCCGTCTCAGATGACGCGGCCGCGATCGTGCACGCGGTGACAGTCGCTGCCGCGATACCGGCGTGGAAGCGTGAGGCGATCACACCCGCGCTGGTGTCTCGCTCGACGTCGAGGGTAATCGCGTGCAGAGCCTCGAGCGGGTCGATCACGATAGATCCTTCGACCTGTGAGACCTGGACCTCGTAGCCGCCGCGCTCGCCTGGATCGCAGGCGGCTTCAAGCTCGATCGCCGCCTGGCCCTCATAGTTGACCTCGGTCCGGATCCCGCACAACGCGGCGACGGCATCGAAGAGTCGTCCCATGCTCGTGGTGATCGGAGAGTTGAGGCCGGTGCGCGTCAGCTCTGTGACCAGCCGCCAGCGTCGCTCGTCCACGGCCGCTCGCATCGCTGCGGGGATCGGCGGTTCGGGCCCCTGCAAGGCGGTCAGCCACGCGCAGGCCATCCGCCAGGGCTCGCGGATTGCGCGCTCGCCGCCGGGAAGCCGGACTGGGCGCAGCGCTCCGATGCGCCGGAAGTCAGCCAGGTCGCCCACCAGCAGTTCGCCACCCCACACGGTTCCGTCGGTCCCGTATCCGGTGCCGTCGAAGATCGCTCCGACCGCGACGCCGTTCTCGCCGTGCTCGGCAAGACATGCCGCCAGGTGAGCATGGTGGTGCTGGACAGCAACGCGCTCGAGACCGCCGTGGGCGCCTGGCGCTCCGTCGAGCTCGAGCTCGAGCGCGTACTTCGTGCTCAGATACTCAGGATGTAGGTCGTGGACGATCACCTCTGGCTCGACGCAGAACAGCCGCTTGAAATGCTCGACGCCGTCCGTGAACGAGCGCAGCGTCTCGTAGTTTTGAAGGTCTCCGATGTGGTGGCTGACCCACGCGCGCGATCCCTTGGCAACGCAGAACGTGCTCTTCAGCTCCGCTCCGCAGGCCAGGATCGGGCGTGCCGCCGGGTGTGGCAGCGGCATGCTCGCGGGGACGTAGCCGCGCGACCGGCGCATGAACATCGGCCGGAAGCTAGGCCGGACGTCGCCGACTGGACCACCGAGCGCCACCGCGCGCACCACGGAGTCGTCGGTCCGGGTCTCGATCGGCCGGTTGTGAACCAACAGCAGGTCGGCGATTCCTGCGAGCCGGACAAGCGCGTCATCGTCGCCATAGGCAATCGGCTCGTCGGACACGTTGCCGCTCGTCATCACCAGCGTGGTCCCCGCATCCGCGAGTAACAGGTGATGCAGCGGCGAGTAGGGCAGCATCACGCCCAGTTCCGGCGCGCCGGGCGCGACCGCGGCGGCGACCTTCACACCCCTGTCACGGCGTCGAGCGAGCACGATCGGCCGCTGCGACCCGCAGAGCAACTTGCGCTCCGCTTCGCCCAGCTCGACGAGCGACGCGGCGGCGTCTGCGCCTGCCACCATCAGCGCAAAGGGCTTGTCCTCCCGGTGCTTCCGCGCCCGCAGCGTGCTCACCGCCGCACCATCGTCGGCTCGGCAGGCGAGGTGAAAGCCGCCAATTCCCTTGACCGCAACGATCGCGCCCTCCCGGAGAGCGGTCGCCGCCGCGAGCAGCTGATCACGGGAACCACCATCGTGGCGGGCGGCGGCGCGGCCGTTCGGATCGATCAGCCGGACCGATGGCCCACACTCAGAGCAGGCGTTCGGCTGCGCATGAAAGCGCCGATCCGAGGGATCCTCGTACTCGGCCCTGCACCGGTGGCACATCTCGAATCCGACCATCGTCGTCAGCGGCCGGTCGTAGGGCACTCCGCGCACGATCGTGAAGCGCGGTCCGCAGTTCGTGCAGTTGATGAACGGGTACCGATGGCGGCGGTCCTCAGGATCGAACAGCTCGCCCAGGCAGTCGGCGCAGGTCGCCGTGTCCGGTGTTACGGGAGCCTCGGCCGCCGCGCCGCGCGGACTCTCGCGGATCGCAAACGAGCGCTCGCCCAGCGGGGCGAGCGCTGAGGTCTCCACTCGTTCCACGACCGCCAGCGGTGGTGCCTCGGCGGCGAGCCGGTGGAGGAACGCGTCGACTCGATCGGCACCGCCCTCCACCTCCAGCAGCACGCCGCGCGCGTCGTTCAGGACCCAGCCTGCAAGCCCGAGCTCATCCGCGAGTCTGTACACGTAGGGGCGGAAGCCGACGCCCTGGACCGTGCCGTGAACCCGCACACGCGTCCGCCGTGAGGGAGCGATCGCTCTAGCCGACGAGCTCGCATAGTGCGTGGTAGGCACTTGCCTGCGCCTCCTGAATTCGCGGAATGTGCTCCGAACGGGTGACGATCACGTGGTCCGCGAGGCCCTCTGAGCCGATCCTTCCACCGTCATAGCCGACCAGCGCCATCGTCGCCAGATCCCGCCGCCGGGCTTCGTCCAGTGCGGAGATCACGTTGGCGGAGTTTCCGGAGGTCGACAGCGCGATCAGCGTGTCGCCGGCGGCGCCGTAGGCGATCACCTGACGCGAGAAGATC
Organism: uncultured Conexibacteraceae bacterium; assembly: GCA_963844665.1. Taxonomy (GTDB): domain Bacteria; phylum Actinomycetota; class Thermoleophilia; order Solirubrobacterales; family Solirubrobacteraceae; genus Palsa-465. Next base: position 43,459 of record CAWJPB010000001.1, on the reverse strand, counting down.
GCGTCGGTTCCGATGTCGTTCGCGATCGCGGTGATGATCGAGGTGTCCTCGGTCAGGTCGATCGCGGGATGACCCGCGCTGTGGAAGTCCGCCACCACGTCCATCGCATCGGTCGCGGAGCCGCCGTTGCCGAGCGCGAGCAGCTTTCCGCCGGCATCGAACATGGTCGTCAGCGTCTGAGCGGCGGCGATCAGGGCGTCCCGGTTGTCGGTCAGGGTCTGCCGGCGGAGTGCGCCGACCTCCTGTGACTTCATCAGCGCCGAGCGATGCACATCGTCGAGGACCGCCACGAGCGACGACTCCTGCTCGCTCAGGAACGGGTAGAGGAAGCTCGATGCGCCTGCGTCGTGGGTTTGCCGGGCCGCGCGTCCGGTGAGCAGCCCGCGGTGATCAAAGAACACGTGCACCAGCTCCCAGAGCACGTGGTAAAGCGTCTCGACGAGCTCCTGCCGGACATGAGGATCGTGGGAGGGAGGGTCGAACTCCCACTCCGCGCCGGTCGCGCGGCTGAACGCGACGGTGAGGCAGCCGCGCGAGCGAGCCACCATGATCGCCCGCGCCGCCTGACCGTCGTCATCCCCCACCCCGAATGCGATCGCGATGTCCTCGCCGGCTGCGATCAGCTCGACCTGACGCGTGATGTCGCCGCCCTCGGCCACCAGTCCGATCGCCGGCAGCGCTCGCTTGCCGACGATCACCGGGTGCACGAACTCGACCGCCACGTGTCTGGCATCGGAACGCGCGGACGGAGTCTGCCCGAACGCGATCAGCCGACCGCCGCGCGCGAACCGCTCCGCCATCAGGTGGCAGAGATCGGCGAGCCGACCGGACTCGGACGCGAAGAATCGCTCGTTCGCCGAGGTCCGGCGCTCGAGCAGTTCGTCGATCTGAGCAGCGGGGCCGATCCCGACGGTGGCGGTCCGGTTCACGCAGGAACCCCCTCCCGCGCGCGTGTCGTCATCCTCACCAGCCATTCTCGCCAGGCCTCGACGCCCTCACCGGTACGCGCGCTCAGCAGGATCACCTGCGCGCCGGGGTGGACCTGGTCGATGTTGTGCAGCAGCTTTTCGAGGTCGAACTCGAGGTGGGGGAGCAGATCGATCTTGTTGATGACCACGAGCTCGCAGGTGCGGAACATCAGTGGGTACTTGAGCGGCTTGTCCTCGCCCTCGGTGACCGAGCACACCATCACCCGCGCGTCCTCACCGATCTTGAACTCGGCGGGGCAGACGAGATTCCCGACGTTCTCGACGATCAGCAGGTCGATCTCGTCCAGCGGCAGCGAGGGGATCGCCGAGCGGACCATGTTGGCGTCGAGGTGGCACTCACCGCCGAAGCTGGGGTCGGTGTTGATCTGTGTCACCGGCATGTGCAGCGAGGCGAGCCGATCGGCATCCATCGAACCCTGAACGTCGCCCTCGAGCACGCCCACGCGTACACCGTCGAGCCCGTGCGAGATCTGCTCGAGCAGAGTCGTCTTGCCGGCGCCCGGGGCGCTCATGAAATTGATCACGCTGACGCCGTGCCGGTCGAAGTCCCCCCGGTTGGCGGCCGCGATCGTGTTGTTGGCGTCGAGCGCCTCCTCGACGACCATCACCTTGACGCGATGCATTCTGCCTCCTCGACCTCGGTTGACTCGACCTCTATTGACTCGACCTCGAACTCATTTCCGGTTGCGATCTGCACCTCAGATCCGCCGCAGGTCGGGCACCGGAAAGCCGGAATCTCGATCTCCCACTCCCGGGTGCACGGTCGGCAACGCAGCCGCGCGTCGATCACCTCCTGCTCGAGCCGTGCGCCCTCACACGGCGTGCCCCGGGCGACGAACTCGAAATAGAACTCGAGCGTGTCCGGCACCACCTGCCGCAGCCGCCCGACGCGCAGGGTCACGACCGTCACGCGCCGTCCGCCGGCGTGCTTGACCGCCGTGTTGACGATCGCGCCGGACAGGGAGAGCTCGTGCATGACGCTCAGCTCACTCGGCCGCAACGCCCGCGAGCAACCCGGTGACGGTCTCCAAGACGAGCTCCACCGCGCGGTCGACAGCCTCTTCAACCGCGTCTGAGAGGCCCCAGCCCATCTCCTCGACCTCGGCCGGCTCGCAGGCGATCACCATCACCCGTCCCGGCCACGCGCCGATCGACTTCACGAAGCGCAGCACGGTCTGCGGATCCATGCTGTGGGGGTTGATCAGCTGGCCGTCCTCGATCCTGCCGTCGGTCTCGGCCTCGTCGGGCTCGATCACGTACAGCGTGCCGGGCTCGCCGCCCTGCTTTGAGACGTCGAGGATCACGAGCGCGTCGTACCCCCGCATGACCTCGTAGGCGAGGTCCAGCCCGCCGGTCCCGGCGTCCATCACCGAAACCCCCGCCGGGAGCTCGCGTGCAGACAGACGGCGTACAACCTCCCCGCCAAAGCCGTCGTCCCTCAGCCAGGCGTTGCCGACGCCGGCCACGAGCACACTTCGCAGCCGCTCGCTCGAAGCACTCATATTCAGATCACCTCCACCTCGGGGGCAAAGAAGTACAGAAGCCGCCCGGTCTCTCGCATCAGGTCCTGACCGGGGTCGTCATCGATCGTCACACCGAGATGGGTCCGACCGTCGTAATCGGTCATGATCCGCTCGACCGTCGCGGTCCTGCCGTCGAGCATCCGGGCCTGGATGTCTGCGTCGGGTCCAGGCCTGATCAGCACCTTGCCGCCGCGCCGGAAGGTCTTGCCACCGACGTCAGCGAACTCCTCGCCCAACGTCGGGTCGATCAGGCCGGGCGGCTCGGTCGGCGGCTCATCCGTCTGCGGATCGCGCAACGTGACGCGGCCGTGCAGAGCGGAGATGTCCGCCGGTGTCGCAGCCGTCGCCCGCGCGACCATCTCCCGGACCGCCGGATCCTGCTGCTCGATCTGAGCGCGCTCGGCGTCGCTCAGGACCTGGACGTGTAGCAGCAGTGCCTCCTCGATCTCGGTCGAGTCGAACAGCGAGCCGCGGCTCTCAGGCGCGATCTGTGGGTGATCTGGCAGCACGATCGCCGCGCCGATGACCGCGTCGTCCGCGGGCGTCGCGAGCACCGGAAAGGTGTTGACGCTGTCGTACGGACGCTCGAGTGGCGAGACGAAGCGCCCGCCGGCCACCCGCAGTACCGGGTGGGTCGAGAGCAGCGAGCGAGCGAGCGCCCCGGCCCGCTCGAGACCGCTGCGCACGACGGTCCGGTTCTCAATCCGGAGGGTCACGTGATAGCTGTCGGCGTCGAGCGCTTGTGCGGACAGCAGCAGGCCGACGATCAGCTCCGGTCCCTCAGGCGGCTCGATCCGGGCCTGCTTCTCCGCGGCCTGGAGCGCGAGGGCGCCGACCATCCCGCCTGGCAGTTCGATCGTCTGCGCGACGGCCTGGTGGCGCTCGCCGCCGGTGACCAGGAAGCGCACCTCCGCACGCAGCACGGCGTCCCTCGGTGCCTGCAGCTCGCAGCGCAGCTCGAGGTGGTCGAAGGCGCTGGACAGGGTCTGCGCATATGCCGTCGGATACACGATCCCGAACGGGGTGGGGGTGGCGTTCTTCGTCGCGCCAGGCGTGTATGGATAGAGCGCGTAGCCCTCGAACAGCAGCGAGGCGACCAGCTGCTCAAACGCGTCAGTCATTGCGCGCCTCGTCCACCGCGGCTTTCTTCGCCGGTGGCCCGCTGGCCACCGGCTCGCCGGAGGCTTCCTCGAGCAGCCCTCGCACACAGGCGTCGAGCGTCGCCAGCCCACGATCGAGCTTCGCGCGCTGCAGCGCCTCCAGGGTCTCCGAGCGCAGCGCGATCCAGCCGGTGTTGGGGTAGTAGTGCTCGACGGTTTCTCGCCATACCGACACCGGCAGCCGGAAGTCGATCGATTTGGTCCACGGCACCAGCACCATCTGCATCCGGCCGTCATCGCCGAGGTAATAGATCGTCCCGTTGAAGTGCAGCGCCAGCGGCGCCTCGCCGTCTGGCAGTGAGTGCAGATACTTGGCGGCCGCGAGCTCGAGGTCGTAGCTGCACTGGAGCGGTACCGACACGACCGTTGAACCGGTGAACGCGGGTACGAGCACGTCGAGCTTGCACCACACAAGGCTGCGGGTCGTCACCGCCCAGCGCTCAGGCTCTCCGAACAGCTCCATCAGCTTCGCGCGCGTGGCGTCGTCATAGCGGCGGCGTGCCGGATCGATCATCAGCTGGATCGTCAGCGCAATCATGTAGACCGGACGGCCGCCCGGCTCGGAGACCTTCAGGTCGAGCGTCATCATCGGCGCGGCCGCGTGGCGCACGGGTCGCGCGCTCAGCACCTCGAAATCGGGCTCGGGGATCGTCGCAGCGTCGCCGCTGCCGTCTGTGATCGGAGCCTGGATGCTCATCTCGTAGCCGCCCGGACGCTGATCGCCTCGCCACGCAGGCGCTCGAAGAACTCGGCGACTGCCTGCTCGACGCCGTCACCCCCTGAGATCCCCTCCCAATGGGCCTTGATCGTGCCGGTCAGGGCGTAGCAGCGGTCGATCGGCGCGATCACATGAATCGGGGGGTCGGCGAGGCGGTTGACGATCAGGCCTTCCACATCGGGTTCGAGTCCGGCCAGCACCGGGTTCAGGGCGACCATCCTGGTCCAGGACTCGAAGTGCAGCTCGGATTCGGTCGCGCCGCCGGGGCTCGGATACATCGCAACCACGCACGAGGTGACGGTTGAGCCCATGAAGAACGCCAGGCCGATTGGGATCTGGAAGCCGGCCCATACGTCGTCGGGAAGCTGCATATCGTCCAGCCACACCGTTCGGCTGCCGACTGGGCGGTAGTCGCCCTCTCCCGCTCGCATCGCCCAGCACGCCTCGCAAGAGCAGGCGATCTGGCGTTCCACCAGGTGCAGGAGATGCCGGTGTTCGTCCGCGATCGCGTTTCCGCACAGATCGCACAGGTGCGTGTTCACCGCGGTCTCAGCCAGCTCCGCGCGCCGCGCCCACGCGGGCTGCTTGGTCAGGCCGCGCAGACCGGAGACCGTCTGTGCCCGCCTGCGAGCGGCAACGGCGTCGCCGATCTCGCGACGCCCGACTCCGGCTCCGCTGGCTCCGTTTCCATTCACGCCGCCAGAGCCACCTTCACATGGCCCTGCTCCTGGAGCAGCGGCACCGGCTCGATCTGGATCCGGTCACCGTCGAGCGAACGTCCCGCGCGTGGCAGGAAGAAGGCGCGCGCACAATGTCGGCAGGTCAGCGTGCCTGAGTGCAGCTGCCCGTCGTGAACAGTGCCGCCACAGCCCGCGCAGACATCCCGATAGGCGAGCAGCGTCCCGTCGACGCTCGCGATCAGCAGTGGGACGCCGGCGACGGCGACCGGCACGATCGTGCCGTCATCGAGTTGGCCGACCGAGTGAACCTCGAACCATGACGGCGCCGGTGGCGGCGAGGCCTCCTCGGATGAGCCTGACATCACGACGGGGAGCTCGATCCCCGTCGGCGCCGAGCCGGTCACCATCGGCAGGCCGGTGTCGCCCATCGTCTGCGGCGCGACACCGACGACCTCGAGTCCGTCCAGGTCCGGGGCGGCGTCCTCCAGCGCCTGCTTGATCGCGAGCTCAAGTGTCACCGTCGACGCCGAGCAGTCCGAGCAGCTCCCCTGCAGGTGGATCCGTGCGATGCCCCGCTCGAGCGCGAGCAGCTCCACGTTGCCGCCGTGGGACTCCATGTAGGGCCTGACCGAGGCCAGGGCGACCTGCACCCGTTCCTCGAGCGGCACCGGATGCAGGTCGTGGATCAGCAGCAACGTCGATACGAGCGCGTCATCGGCCAGCGACACGGCGATCCGTTCACCGTCCTCACCCGCAGCGAACAGCGCTTCGAGGATCCGCTGGAGGCCGCTTCCGTACATCTGGACGACGGCGGCGATCAGCTCCTCGCCGAGTCGACGCACCGGCCCGTCTGCGGCGGCGTCCAACGCCTCCTGCAGTTCCTGCACGCGCCCGAGGAGCTCCTCCGGATGCTCGTGCGCGGTCGAAGCCTCGGCTGCGACGTCCATCGTCTAGGCCATGGCCGTCGGAGTGTGCATCACCTTGCGCACCCGGCCCTCGCCCGAGTACATGTGCACGCCGCACGGGAGGCATGGATCGAATGACCTGACCGCCCGCATGATGTCGACGCCCTTGAAGTTCTCGGGCCCGTTCTCCTCGAAGATCGGCGTGTTCTGCACAGCGTCCTCGTAGGGTCCCGGGGTCCCGAACACATCACGTGGGCTCGCATTCCACGGCGTTGGCGGATACGGCTGATAGTTGGCGATCTTCCCTTCCTGAATCACCATGTGGTGGGAGAGCACGCCGCGTGCCGCCTCATGGAAGCCGCAACTCATCGCCGTCTCTGGAACCTTGAAGTTGTTCCAGCTCTTGGTGCGTCCGGCCTGCACCTCCTTCATAGCCCGCTCGAGGCAGTGCAGCGCGATCAGCGCGCTGTAGGCCTGGTGGTATGTGCGCGCGCGGTCGCGCTCGATCGCGTTTGACTTCTCCGGGATCTTCCACTCGAGTTCCATCTCAGGCATGTTCGGCGAGCGCGGCAGCACCATCTGAATCGAATGGCCGGTTGCCCGTGCGTAGCCGAAGTCGACAAGGCCGGCCTTGGCCGTGCACCACTGACGCGCGAACGGTCCGCCGCCGGTGTCGCAGCACACATGTGTGTCGGTTCGCTTGTCGTAGATCCGCGGTGAGACGACCCATGTGTACTTGTCGGTGAAATCACGCTTCTGTGGACGCGGCAGCGTGACCTTGTTCCACGGATGGTTCTTGTCGACCGGGTTGCCGAGCGGGTCGTGGGTGACGAACGTGGGCTCGTTCTCCCACCCGTCGAAGTATGAGGAGCCCAGCAGGATCCTGATCATCAGGTTGATCTCAACAAGGTCGGTCGAGATCAGCTCGCCGCCGATCACCACACCCGGCGTGATGTAGCGCTTGCGCCCCCATTCGGTCATGTTGCGGTAGTCGTAGTCGACATAGTCGGGGTCGTCGAACGAGCCCCAATTGACGAGGTTCGTCTCACGGAAGCCGACCATGTCGTAGCCCGGCAGGGCCTGTAGGAAGAAGTCGTACAGGTCGTCGTGCATCGGCACGCTGCGCTTGACGTAGTCGAAGTACCGCATCAGCCGCACGTAGTAGTCGGTGCACGTCTGATGCGTGATATCAGCGCTGCAGCCCCCAGGCATGATCGTCGACGGGTGCGTGTGCCGCCCGCCGAACAGGCAGTACATCTCCCGTGTGTAGCGCGCCACCTGCAAGGTCTCGAGGTAGAACTCACCGGTGAAAGGGTTCAGCGAGCGCATGATGTCGGCGATCGTCTTGAACCCGTGGATGTCACTGCCCGGTGCCGGCGTCTGCTCGGCCTTGGCCAGCAGCGTCGGGTTCGTCTCCTTCACCATCTGCTCGCAGAAATCCACGTTTGCCATGCAATCGTTGAAGATCGCGTGGTCGAATATGTAGTCGGCCGTCTCGGCCAGATTGAACGCCAGGTCACCCAGTACCGGCGGCTTGACGCCGTAGGCCATGTTCTGGTTCAGGCACGAGCACGTGCAGTGGTTATCACCGCAGATCCCGCAGATGCGACTCGTGATGAAGTGCGCATCACGCGGATCGATCCCCTTCATGAAGATGTCGAACCCGCGGAAGATCATCGAAGTGCTGTAGCACTTGAGCACCTGCTGGTTGGAGAAGTCGATCTCCGTGTGGATTCCCAGGCTGCCCACGATCCGTGTGATCGGATCCCAGGACATCTCCTTCACCATCACCTTCTGAGAGGTGTCAACCGCCATCTGTGTTTCTCCTCACTCGCACTCGCTGTATGCCGGATAGCCGCTCGGGGGTTACGACAGGTTGAGCCGGCGATTCACCACCTCTTCGCGTATCCGGTCGTGAGCGTCTTGCCTCGGCGCCGCCACTCGGGCTCGTGGTCGTACTTGGTCCTGATATTGCGGTGGCGCATGTAGCGCACGATCGGGCCGTAGCTGTACTTCATGATCGTTGCGGCTGCTCCGCCATATCTGTCCTCGTCCATGAACGGCATGAACTTGTCCGGGAAGCCGGGCATCGTGCACGCCATGCAGATGCCGCCGACGTTCGGGCATCCGCCGATCCCATTCACCCAACCGCGGACCGGCACGTTGCACTTGACCACGGGGCCCTTACAGCCGAGCTTCACCAGACAGCGATGATCGGAGCCGTACTCAGTCGCGAAGTCGCCCTGTTCTGCAAACCCCGCACGGTTGCAGCCCTCGCGCACCGTGCGGCCAAACAGCCACTTCGGTCGCAGCGCCTCGTCGAGCTCGGGCGCCGGTGCGAGGCCGGCCAGATGCAGCGCCAGGTACAGCAGCACCTCGGTCATGTTGTCGGGCTGCGCGGGACAGCCGGGGATGCAGACGACGGGCAGGCCGGCCTTGGACTTCCAGTTCCAGCCCAGGTAATCCGGCACGCCCATCGCGCCCGTGGCGTTGTTCTTCATCGCCGGGATCCCGCCGTACGTTGCGCACGTGCCGATCGCCACCACAGCCGCCGCCTTCGGCGCGAGCCGGTCCATCCACTCGTTCATCGTGATCGGTTGGCCGTTCGCCGGATTCACGGCAAAGCCCGTCCAGTGCCCCTCGCCGTTGATCTCCTCGTTGCCGAGCGACCCCTCGATGCAGAGCACGAACGGATCGAGCTTGCCCTGCTCGGCGTCGAACCATGCCTGGGCGTAGTCCTGCCCGACCGCATAGTCGACGACCTGGTTGTGCACGATCACCTTCGGCATCCCCGGAATCGCCTGCAGGATGATGTCCTCGAGGCTCGGGTTCGTGGCTGAGGTCATCGCCACCGAGTCGCCCTCGCAGCTCAGTCCGGTGGTCATCCACAGGACATGAGCCGTGACCCCCTCGGTCTTCCGTTGCTCCGCATACGCCGTGCTGGCCATCCCGTCTCCTCTCGCTCTCAACAGATCCGCGGCAACGGATCGCCAACCAGCTGATCCAGCACCCGCCTGCCACCGAAGCTCGTGTGCATCAGCACCATCCCGGGCGGCTCCGTCCGCACCTCGCCGATCTCGGCGGCCTGCTCACAACCGGGAACGCTCCGCAAAGCGGCCAGTGCCTGATCTGCCGCATCGGGAGCGACGAACGCGACCAGCTTGCCCTCGTTGGCCATGTACATCGGATCGATCCCGAGGATCTCCGCCGCCCCTGCCACCGCCGGCTTCACCGGCACGTCAGCCTCTCGCACGATCATCGCCACCGACGAGCTCCGTGCGAGCTCGTTCAGCGCAGATGCGACGCCGCCGCGTGTCGCATCGCGCATGCAGCGCAGCGACGGGCCGGCCGCATCCAGCAGCGTGTCTGCCGCGGGCCACAGCGAGCAACTGTCGGACTCGATCTCAGCATCCAGCTCGAACTCGTTGCGTGCCAGCATGATCGCGGTCCCGTGGTCGCCGATCGAGCCGGACAGCAGAATCCGGTCGCCTGGCTCAAGCGATGACGGCGAGAGAGTGGCGCGCTCGTCGCGCCAGCCAATCCCGGTTGTGCATACGTACATCCCGTCGGCGTGGCCTCGTTCGACCACCTTCGTGTCGCCCGCGATCACTGACACGCCGGCGGATCGTGCGGCTGCGGCGATCGCGTCCACCTCCGCGCGCAGCTCCTCGGCGCTCAGTCCCTCCTCGAGCACCAGGGAGAGGGTGAGCGCCAGCGGGCGCGCACCCGACACCGCCAGGTCGTTGACCGTGCCGTGCACCGCGAGCGTGCCGATCGAGCCGCCAGGGAAACGCAGCGGCCGGACAACGAACGAGTCCGTCGTCAGCGCGAGTTCGACGCCGCCGACCGTCAGCGCCCCGGCGTCGGCCATCTCATCGAGGGTGTCGTTCGCGAACGCCGGCGCGAGCAGCCCTTCGATCAGGCTCTGCGTTGCCTTGCCGCCGGCACCATGGGACATGTTGATCTGCGCGTCCCTGAACTTCGCGCGCTTCCCGCGGGCGGTCGCGATGATCCCCAGGACCTTCGCCTCGCGTTCGGAGACCGCGGTTTGATCGCTCATCACACGACCTCTCGCTCACGGGCGAAGCGACCGTAGTTGTAGTAAGCGGCACAGGCTCCCTCGGAGGAGACCATGCAGGTGCCGATCGGCCGCTCCGGCGTGCAGGCGCTGCCGAAGACCTTGCACTCCCAGGGCTTGATCACGCCCTTCAGCACTTCGCCGCACTGGCACGCCTTCGGATCGGCGACGCGCACGCCCGGAACGCTGAAGCGAAGCTCCGCATCGAGTTCGGCATAGGCCTCGGAAAGCTTCAGGCCGCTATCGGAGATGAATCCCAGGCCTCGCCATTCGAAGTGCGGACGCAACTCGAAGACCTCAGCCATCACCTCAAGCGCGCGCAGGTTGCCCTCGTAGGGAACCACACGCTTGTACTGGTTCTCGACCTCGCAGCGGCCTTCCACCAGTTGGCGGAGGATCATCACGATCGCCTGCAGGATGTCCAGTGGCTCGAAGCCGGCGATCGCGACCGGCTTGCCGTAATCAGCCGGGATGAACTCGAACGGCCGGGCGCCGACGATCGTTGAGACGTGGCCGGGGCCGATGAACCCGTCGAGGCGCAGGTCCGGCGACTCGAGCAGTGCTCGCAGCGGCGGCACGATCGTGACATGGCTGCACATGCATGAGAAGTTCCTGACGCCCTCCGCGCGGGCGCGCTTCAGAGTCAGGGCGGTCGACGGAGCGGTCGTCTCGAACCCGATCGCGAAGAACACCACCTCGCGGTCCGGGTTCTGTTTTGCGATCCGCAGTGCGTCGAGCGGGGAGTAGACCATGCGGATGTCAGCACCTGCGGCCTTGGCTTCGAGCAGGCTTCCGTCAGAACCCGGCACCCGCAGCATGTCGCCGAAGCAGGTGAAGATCACGCCTTCGTTGTGCGCGATCGCGATGCCGTCGTCGACGCGCCCCATCGGGATCACGCAGACCGGACACCCGGGGCCATGCACGAGCTCGACGTTCGCAGGCAGCAGGTCGTCGACGCCGTACTTGTAGATCGAATGCGTGTGACCGCCGCAGACCTCCATCAGCTTGTAGTGACGGCCGGGCTCGACCAGGGAAAGAATCTCTCCGGCGAGCGCCCGGCCAAGCTCGGGGTTGCGGAACTCGTCGACGAACTTCATGCGCGATCGTCCTCTTCAGAGAGCTGCGCGATCGCGGTCCCGGCATGGACAAGTAACCGACTGCCGGCGGCGACCGGCTCGACGAGCGCGATCTCGACCGTCGAGTGCGATCCGTCATCGTCGCTGCATAGGGCCAGGCAGCGCGAGTCGTCGACCGTGATAACGGTCATCGGTTCTCCATCGTCACCGCAGGTGATGCAGTGTTCCGAGCCGCACGATAATTCGCTGCTCACTCGATCACGCTCGCCTTCAGCTGCTCGAGCTCTTGTTCATAGTCGGCGCCCATTCGCTCCAGCAGGTCGCGGGTGGCTCGCGCCTCGTCCTCATCGACCCGGGAGATCGCGAAACCGACATGGATCAGGACCCAGTCGCCGGGCCCGACGACTTCGCCATCGACATCGAGCAGGCCGATGTTGATCCTGCGGCGCACGCCGGCGACGTCGACCGTCGCCAGACGATGCTCCTCATCCACGACTTCGAGGATCTGTCCGGGGATAGCGAGGCACATTCAGCCCTTCTACCACCATCAAATGACCCCCGTTGACCGTCGGTAATGCTGGTTACACGGTGGCTTGGTAACCCTGCTTACACCCGATATTCGGTGTTACACACGTGAATGGATCGAGCGTAGACTCGACGCTGCATGTCGGTTAATCGCACATGCATGCAGTGAGGGAGGCCGTGATTTCCAGCGAAGGTGGAGAGCCGCTCCCGCCGGCGGCGTCGTATCTCCTCGAGCGGTTACCGCCCCCGCGCCGACCTGAGTCGCCGGCGCTGTACGCGTACCTGTTCGATCTCGACGACGATCTTGCGCAAGAGCTGGAGGTGCGGATGCGGTTCTCGGCGCGTCAGCACGCGACGGTCAGGCTGCTGGACGCCGATACCGGCGCGTGTGAGCTGGCGCCGTGGTTTGAGGCCGTGAATGGGGGACCTGGATTGCTGATCGTCGACGGCCTGATGGCCGCGGAGACGTCGGTCGCGGGGCGGACGGTGACGGAGCTGCTCGGCAGGACTGATCTGCTGCAGCGCCCCGAGGAGAATGACGACGACATGATCGGCGGCTGCTCGACCTGGCGGGTTTTGGGTCCGACGCGGCTCGCCATGCTCGACGCGGATTTCCTCGATCGTGTCCGCTCCTGGCCGACTCTCACGCACGCCTTGTATCGACGCGCCGAGCGCCGGGCATCCGACCTGGGCCGACTGCGGGCGATCTCCTGTCAGCCGAAGCTCGAGGTCAGGCTGGTGCTGTTGCTCTGGCACCTCGCCGCCCGCTGGGGTCGGGTCGAGCCTGCGGGCATTCGCCTCTCGCTGCCGCTGACCCATCGCCTATTGGGTCAGCTGGTGGCGGCTGAGCGCCCGTCGATCTCGCACGCACTGGCGCGCCTGTCCCACGCGGGCATAGTCACCGGTACCGCCGGGGACTGGCACCTGCACGGGAGCGCCGACGCTCATCTCGAAGCGCTGACCGAGCGGACCGCTCGGCTGCCACCGGTCGATCCGCAGGAGTCCCTGCAACCCGCCGTTTCACCTGTGCCAGGGCAGAACGGGTCGACGTCGGTGCACCGGACCGCCCGGGCGTGACGGAGAGCCCCCAACCCGACCGTCGTATTGCGGCGGACAGGCGCCCGGTCAACGTGCTTTGGATGACAAGCGGGCTTGGCTGCGATGGTGAGTCGCTGGCGATGACGTCGGCGACCAACCCCAGCCTCGAGGATCTTCTCCGTGGCTGCCTTCCCGGGATGCCTCCAATGATCCTTCACAACCCCGTGCTCGCGTACGAGAACGGCGACGATTTCATGGGGGCCTGGCATGAGGCGGCCGCCGGCCGGCTGGACCCGTTCATCCTGGTCCTCGAGGGATCCGTACCGAACGAGGAGATCAACGGTGACGGCCATTGGTCAGGGCTCGGCACAGATCCCGAGACCGGCCAGCCGATCCTCACCAACACCTGGATCGACCGGCTCGCGCCGAAGGCAGCGGCCGTGCTCGCGCTCGGCACCTGCGCCGCCTATGGCGGAATCCCGGCGATGCGCAACAACCCGACCGGAGCAATGGGTCTGCGCGACTACCTCGGATGGAACTGGCACTCCCGACGCGGGATCCCGATCATCAACCTCCCCGGGTGCCCGGTGCAGCCGGACAACATCACCGAGACGCTGCTCTGCATCGTGCTGCACCTTGCGCAAATGGCGCCGGCGCCGGCGATCGACGAGCAGGGCAGGCCCAGGCGGATCTTCGACCGCACGGTCCACGAGAGCTGTAACCGCGCGGGGATGGCCGAGCAGGGCCAGTTCTCGAGCGGTCACGGCGACAGTCACTGCCTCGTTAAGCTTGGTTGCAAGGGTCCCGTCGCCAAGTGCAACGTGCCGATCCGCGGGTGGGTGAACGGGATCGGCGGATGCCCGAACGTCGGCGGCATCTGCATCGCCTGCACGATGCCGGGCTTCCCCGACAAGTACCTCCCATTCGTCGAGCCGGATACCGCCGCCCGTGTCTACGCGCGTACTGCGAGGTACACGCACGGGCCGGTCGTTCGGTTCCTGCGCGAACGCCGGATCCGCCACAGGTTCGATGTCGAGCCGGCGTGGCGACGTCCGGGTAAGGAGCTTGCCAGTGGCTATCGCGCGCGTTGAGGAGAGGTCCGAGTGCCCGTGACCGTCGTCTTCAGGTGTGAGTTCTGCGATGCGCGACCCGACCCTGAGACGCAGATCTCACTCGAGCACCAACTGCTTGATCTGCGACACGGCGAGTACGTCGACGCTGAGCCTGGTCAGTGGCTCGTCTGGCATGGTCGTGGCATCTATGGTCCGCAGCAATACGCCTGCGGCGCCCATCGCGGCGAGCTCAAGGCGATGCTGCGTGAGCAGTATGGGTTGCTTGGCTGGCACCCGTGGGCGATGGGGCCGCATCCGTGGGCGGGCCGGCGCGGAACCGATCGGGCTCGCCGGCTGTCGCGTTCGTTGCGCTCGACGTTCGGCTCACCGGGCTCGCCATAAGCACCCCCGGAAGGCTGCGACCGGTCAGCTCGTGGCCGCCTTCTGGCCATCGTCCGTCAGCTTCGCGCTCCATCGCTCCTCAACATGTCCAAACCGCCAGAAGGCGAGCGCGCCCACCCAGGTGACGATGAACATGCCGACAATCACGAAGCCGGCCTTGTTGATGTCGAGTGCGACCGTCCAGTTCCAGAAGGCTCCGTGGAGGCCGTTGATCTCTGTGGGGAGCAGCCCGAGGACTTCGATCGTGCCGATGAAGAAGCAGATCGCGACCGAGAGGCAGGTGATCGCGAGGTTGTAATAGACCTTGCGGACCGGGTTGAAGAACGCCCAGGAATAGGCGAAGTTCATGAAGACGCCGTCGAGCGTATCCATCAGGGTCATCCCGGCGGTGAACAGGATCGGAAGGCAGAGGATCGCGTAGAACGGCAGGTGCTGCGTGGCCAGTAACGCGGTGGTGGCCAGCAATGCAACCTCGGTCGCGGTGTCGAAGCCCATCCCGAACACCACTCCGACAGGGTACATCTGCCATTCGCGGGTGATCGTCTTCATCCACTTGCCGAAGCACCGATACATCAATCCGCGATTCTGGAGCTGCCGCTCGAGCTCGGCCTCGTCGTAGTCTCCATGCCGCATCGACCGGAACACGCGCAGGATGCCTGCGAGGATGACGACGTTGAGCAGCGCGATCAGGTAGAGGAACGTCGCCGACACGATCGTGCCGAAGATCCCGCCGAACTGCTCAAGGGCTGAGTGGTTGTTTGAGACGGCGCCGTAAACCGCGCGCTCGGCGACGACGATCCCAACACCGATCCCGACCACGATCGTCGAGTGACCAAGGGAGAACCAGAACCCGATACTCAGGGGGCGCCTGCCCTCATTCATGAGCTTCCGAGTCGTGTTGTCGATCGCGGAGATGTGGTCGGCGTCGAACGCATGGCGCAGCCCGAGCGTGTACGCGACGCCTGCGACCCCGATCCCGAGGCCCTTGTAGTGAGAGGGGAGGACGAACAGCAGGAACACCGCGAACCCGACGAGGTGCAGACCCAGGATCGTCACGAACATCAGCGTGGCGTGCACGCGCTCGCGCGGCGTGAAGTCCCTCGCGATCGCTGCGATGTACGAAAGGACTCCCGACCGCTCGTGGGCGGCCGTCGGGGACACGTTGACTGTGCTCATCGATCGACTCCTGTCGGACCGCGTGAGCCTATGTAGGGCATGTCGCAATTGCAAGCGCCTGGTAATTGCGCTTACAAGATGACGTCCGCTACCACCTGGGAGACCCTTCCCAGGTCAGACTAATCTCCCCATCATGACCGAGGCGTCCCACGCTCAACGGCTCGAGTTCGAGGATCTCGCGGCCGCCATCGATGCCCTGAGAACATGCGGCTTGCGGCTCACGACCCCGCGCCGGCTCGTGCTCGAAGCGCTGTTCGCGGCGGACGGCCCGGCCCCTGCCGACCGCATCGCCGCCGGTGCGCAGCTCGACCTGACCTCGGTGTACCGCAACCTCGAAGCACTCGAGCAGCATGGACTTGTGCGCCACGTTCACCTCGGTCACGGGCCCGGGCTCTACGCGCTCGTCGGCCGAGGTGAACACGAATATCTCTCCTGCGAGCGCTGCGGTGCCGTGGTTGCCGTGGCACCTGATCAGCTAGACCCAGTCCGCGACCAGATTGTGGAACTGTTCGGTTACAGGGCTCGCTTCACCCACTTCGCCATCGTCGGCCTCTGTCCAGACTGCGCTCGGGTCGAGTAGCGCGGCGAGTAAGGCGGCCCACGCAACTGAGGCGGGGTAGCTGTCGACGGTGCAGCCTGCGTCAGGTGGACCGACTCCAGCGTATTCCGCGCCGTTCATGCGCCGCCGCTATCCATCCGCCGCGAGCCGTTTCGTAGACCTGGATCCCCGGCCGACTCACGCGGTGCTAATGCGGCTCTTGCGCCCGTGCCGGAGGATCTGCTGCAGGGCTTTTCTACCCGGCGTATGTTGTCACCGCCGTTGCCACGGATCGCGACTTCAAGGCACAGCTCAACGTCAACTGGTCGCCCGACGGATCGGGCATTCGCCTACGTTGCGTACCAGACCTGTGAGCAAGCCTGAGGCGGGACTCTTAGCCCTCGAGCTAGGCTGCAACCAACTCGAGGTCCGGGCTCAGGGCGCTGCTGAGCCGAGAACCTGCGGCTCGAACGTACTGAGCATGGCCAAGCATCGCACGCTCGTCGGGTGCGCCCACCACAGCCACCGCGGCGACGACCTTACCGTCCAGATAGACGGGTGCGGCCACCCCCGAAGTCCCGGCCGCCCATTCCTCGTGAGACAACACGACGCCTGATGCGCGAGTTCGATCCAACTGCTCACGCAGCAGGTTAGGTCGCACGACTGTTCCCTGGGTGAACGGTTTCAGTAGCCCGTGACCGAGGAAGCGATCGAGCTCCTGCTCATCGAATCCTGATAGCAAAGCCTTGCCGACAGCGGTGGCGTGCAAGGGTAAACGAGCACCGATCATGCGCGGCATCCGTGTCGTGTCTCGGCTGAATACCTCCTCAACCACAAGCGCGCGATCCTCGGTGAGGATCGCCAAGTTGCTCGACCAGCCCGTCTTGGCGGATAGTTCGTAGAGCCAGGGCATTGACACCGCACGAAGGCGGCGCAGCGCCGGGCTCATACTGCCGATGGCGAACAGCTTCGCGCTGACCTCAAAGCCGTCTTGGGCGTGCGAGAGCAAACCCAGATCGACCAGTTTCCAACACACGCGGTGAACAGTCGTCTTCGGTAAGCCGGTGCGCTTGCTCAGGTCTACCAGTGTCATTGGGCGTCCGCTCGCCGCGCATGATTCCAAAACGCAGAACACGCGGTCGATTACCGACGGATGCCCCTCTCCCTCAGAGGTGCTCATGTCGGGCATCATCACGATGCCTGCGTAAACAGAGGCGAAAACTGACTAAACGTCCGCTACCTGCTCGACCCCCGGGCGTTCAAGGTTTATGCCGCGGTAGCTTGCGCCAGCAGCGGCATGATCTGAGCTTCGACGTCCAAGATCACCGATCGCGTCAGATGGGGCGGGACCCAGAAGGTGACGTTGTCGAGACCGGAGACCTCGAGTCGTCGCAGATGCGCCGCTATCTCCTCGGCGGTACCCACCAAGGCGACCATCCGCACCACCTCGTCGGTGAGCACGCCGGCCTCGCCTTCGAGCAGATGGGCGAGGTGCCCTGCGTGCACGTCCTGATAACGCGTCTCTCGCGGGTATCGCGACAGCACGTCGCGCTCGTAGATCTCGATCCGGTCGCGGATGGGCGGGGGTAGATACTCGGCGATCTCGGGGTGGCAGGCGTATGAGTGAAAAGCCATCATCGCCGCCGCTCCGATGTGATCGAGCGCCCTAGGTGATATCGCCGACTCGCCAGGCTCGAGGATGCAAATCGCCGTCGACCACATGATGTACGCATCTGCGAAGCTGCGCCCAACGCTTTCTGCCGCCTGAGAGGCCTGAGCGATGGCCTCACGAAGTACGTCGGGCGCGTTTCCCATGGCGTTCGCGTTCTTCAGGGTCACGATAAGACCCTCGCCGGCCTCGCCGGCAGCGTTGAGCGCCTTCGGACCATCACCCGCGATCCAGATCGGAACGTGATGTTCGGTATCGACGCAGCCGTCTGCGACTTCGTGTCGAAACCGGATCTTGCGCTCGGCGTTTCCGATTTTATGTGCGACCTCGTCGCCGTTCAGTAGCCGGCGCACCGTCTGGGCAGTGTTCCTGACACGGTCTGCCGACACGGGGGCCAGCCCAAACGTGTCACGGGCCGTGTAACCAGTGCCGACCGCCATGAACACGCGACCGGGGGCGAGTCGATTGACAGTGGCGAGGCCGGCGGCGGCGACGGTCTCGTCGCGCAAACCAGGAATGCTCAGGAAGGTCCCAATCTTGATTCTTGAGGTCGCCTGCGCGGCGAGACCCAGGCAGACGTATGGATCACCAGCGAGCATTGGACTCTCCACAAAGCCGGCAGTCCTGAAGCCATGCTGCTCAGCGAAAGCCGCGTCATCCCAGCATCCGAAGTAGTTGAGTAGCCCGAGTCCGTAGTCCATTTCTCTCCTCGCTTAGCCCGACGTCATCAGATTGGTGGCGGTAGTGCGGCCGAGCGCGGATGAGTTGGAAAGCACCTGTGCGATCGCTCGCTCGAGCTCAAGTCCAGGATCGCCGACCATCTGTGGTGACCGATAGGCGACATGCCCGTCGGGACGCACGAGCACAGCCCCGTCATCGCCGTGACCACGCAGCTTCGGCCAAGCCCCGTCGCTGTTTCGCAGTTCGGCGCTTCCTCCTATTCGGTGCGCAGCAATCTCAAGGCCGAGCGTGCGCTCCACGCTTTCAGCGGCTTGCAGCCACCGATCGCCATCTGGGCCGGCGAGCAGCAGGAAGCTGCCGGGCTTCAACAGATCGTGGGTCGAGATCGGCCTGCCATAGCGATCGAGCCAAGCGTGCGGAAGTCGGCTTCCCGGCCGCGTACTCTGGATGTAGGTATGACCGTACGGGTCCGTCTCCGGTTCAGGCGTACCGTCTGAAACAACCGCTGGGCTGTCCCCATAGTGATAGCCGAGCTCAACGTCCGCGGCACCGTACTCCAAGCGCAGGGTGTGGAACATCTCGTGTAGGCGCATACGCCGACGCCGCCCGTCCTCTGTGTCGGCAAAGAGCGCTTCCAGTACCCGACGGTTGTGGTGTTCCGGAGCACCAGGCAGCACACCGAAGGCGCCCGATACGGCTAGGTGGCCGAAGAAGGCAGTCGTCGCGAAGTCCACGTTGCGTCGGCCGACCGGCCGACGCTCGAGGTCGTAGGAGTCGAGCAGTGCGGCGTCTGCGTGTCCGGCGGTGACCGCGGCGAGTTTCCACGTGATGTTATGGGCATCTTGAATGCCGGTGTTCAGGCCGAGGCCACCGAACGGTGAATGCCGGTGGGCGGCGTCACCCGCTAAGAACACACGACCTTCGCGGTAGCGATCAGCCAGCCGTGCCTCGATCTGCCAGCGCGTGACCCGCAGCACCGTGAGATCAAGGTCCATGATGCCCAGACGCTCGCAGACGCCAGCCGCGGCAGCCTCATCGTCGTAGTGCTCGTGCTCACGGCCGGGGGGCAGAGTGATGCTCGCGACCCACTCTTCGGAGTGGCGGTCAAACCGCGTCGGGCCCATCGCGATGCAACCGGTACGAAGCCACGTCCCGTCCAGCTCAGGCCTGACAATGGTGTGGATCACGGCATCGTCGCTGTCCATCCATGGCGACAAATCGGCGGCGAAGTGCACGCTGATCGTCGTCACGAAAGGATCGGGGCCCTCAAGTTGGATGCCGAGGGCGGGTCCTACGCTCCGTCCGCCGTCCGCGGCCAGCATGTACCGCGCGCTCACATTGATATCGACCTCGTCATCGAGGTCGCGCACCAGCGCATCGATGCCATGCTCATCTTGGGTGAAACTGACGAGCTCGTGGTGAAAGCGCACGTACTGAGGGTTTCGCTGCTCGGCATGCCGGCGGAGTACCGGCTCGAACTCCTTCTGGGGGAGGTTGCCGTTGCGGCAGGCGGTGAGCGGCCGATAATGCGCGGTCAGCGCCCCTCCCGACCAAGCGTCCTCGCGGTGCAACGGTTGGCGGTGCCACGGCTCGTCGCCGCCGAGGCTCGTGTAGAACCGCACCGCGCTGTTGTGCTCGAGCGGAGCGCCGAGCCGATACACCTCCTCGGCGACACCGTGCTGGGCGAGGATCTCCATCGTGCGCGGATTGATCTGATGCGCTTTTGGCATCAGAGATGTTCCGGGGTGTCGTTCAACAAGTAGGTGCCGAACACGCAGATCGGAAAGCATGATCGATGCGCTGAGCCCGCAGCCTCCGCCGCCGACGATTAACACATCGACATCTAAGTCAGTCGCCCGGCTGCTGTCTCTCAACATCCCGACACGAAGTTAGACCCCAGCAAACGCACAACCAATCTGAACGTTCCGTTTGTCGGTACGTCGCGGTGCGAGTTGCCGACCGGAGGACTGTCGGAGAGGCGGTACCCTGAGGGTCGAGAAGCTGGAGAGCGATCACCCCACATGTTGGTTGAAGCGAAGACCGTCGTTCCCGGCGTCACCGACCGTCTTGTCGAACGTCGGCGCCTGGATGAAATGATCGCGGCGCTGCTCGAAGAGCACCGAGTCGTGGGTGTCTGGGCGAGCGCGGGAGCGGGCAAGACCACCGCGGTACGTCAAGCCGTCATGGCCTTGGGCTGGAAGGTCGCTTGGCTGACGCTCGATAGCTCCGACGCAGCCCCAGGCCGGTTCCTCGAGTATCTGCGCGCAGCACTCTCACGCTCACTGCCTCTGGAGCGCAGTGACGAGATGGTGCGCGGATCGCAAATTACTCACTTTGAGGTCGCTGCACTGCTGTCTCAGGCGATGCCTGAGGAGCGAACAGTCGTGGTGATCGATGAGATCGAGCGCATTGCTGACTCCGGGCCTGCGCTCGAGGTGCTATCCGGGTTCCTGCGTTACCTGCGACCGGAGAGCCGCGTGGTACTGATCGGACGTCGCGAAGTCGAGTTTGCTGCGACGGCAAGACTGGGTTTCGACGCAGTTGGGCGCGTTGGTGAGGCGGAACTTGCCTTCGATACAAAAGAAGCATCGACTGCCCTCGATCTACGCGGGATCAGCGACGCAAATCCAGAACGTGTGGTCGAGGCGACCGGCGGCTGGGTCACGGGAGTCTTGTTTGAAGCGTGGAAATCCCGTGAGCACGTTGGCGGCTCTGGCGGCGAGGCTGACCCGCTCGCCGGGTACTTGAGCGCGGAGATCCTGGATGGTCTCGATCCCGACGAGCGTGAATTCCTGATCCAGACGTCCGTGTACGACCAGGTCACGGTCGCAAGGGCCGAGGCGCTTGGCGAAGCGGACGCCCGCCGGCTTCTGGGCAGCCTGCGGACGCGGCACCTTCCCGTCACATGGCTGGATGACGGTGGTGTGTTGCGTTGCCACCCTCGCTTCCGTGAGTACCTTCGTTCGCTGCTTGATCGACGCGAATCCGGACTGGTCGGCAAGCTGAAGCACGCATTCGGTCGCAGATTGGTCTTCGAGGGACGCCACGAGGAGGCGCTCGAAGCTCTGCTGGCTCAGGGAAGATTGGTCGAGGCGTTGCCGTCGGCCAAGGCGGCAATCCCTGCTGCGATCGCCAGGCTCGACCTTGACCTGGTGCAGTCGTGGATCGATCGATTCGGGGCAGCCGGGCTTGCGGATGAGCCGTTCCTGCTTCGCGCCGGCCTAGCGGTCGCTGTCGCCCATGAGAACTTCCGTGGCGCGATCGAGATGGCTGACGCGCTCCGTGGCCTCGGAGCTCTGGGACCCGCCGGTGAGGGACGGCTTGAGGACAGCGTCTTCGCAGTCTGGAGTTACTGGCACGTTGGACGGCTTAGCGATGCTCGCGAAGTGCTCGCTTGTACGCCTGCTGGGCATGCGCGCGACCTCATCGACTATGTGCTTTCCCTGGTGGACGAACAACCGCCAACCTCGATCCCCGATCTGACCGGCGGACCGCTCGACGTCCTGACGCTCAGGGTGTCGTTCGCACGTGGACGTCTACGCGAAGTACTAAGCGCGCCGGCCGACAACTGGACGCCGTCCACCAGCGAGCGAGCCAGCGCGCTGCGCGCCGTCGGTGACCTACAGGCGACCCGAAGCATGCTTTCCGAAGCGCCTGGCGTGTTGGCGAACCTGCGCTTCGAGGGCATGTTGAAAGCGGAACTCGCGATCGACCTGCGACAGGAACATGAGGCGCGTGAGGCACTCGTCGCAGCCCGCAAGCGAATACATGACTCCGGCTCACTTGTGCTTGACACGCTCAGTCGGCTTCTGGCCGCGAAGCTCGAGTTACGCGTTCGCCGCGACCCACAGAGCGCACTTGTGATCCTTCGAGGCATCGAGGCGAGCAGCGTCGCACGCACTTATCGCTACCTCGGTGAGCTCGTCGATGTGTGGACGGGCTTCGCTCTCTTGCTGGAGGGGCAGGTCGACCAGGCTCTCGCTAGGCTGCGACGTGCGACCTCGGCGATGGTCAAGGCCGGCCGGACGCTCGAGCTTTCCGCGGCAGCTGTTTATCTGGCTGAGGCCGAGGCGCGAGCGGGTAACGACCAGTCGGCCGCCGCCGCCGCACAACTCGCGATCGATACAGCCGATCGCCAGGGATCTCGATACGCGTTATTCCAAGGTCTGGCCGACTTCCCGGCTGTGACGGCCCGGCAGATAGAGACCGAGGACGACCCCGACAGTTCCTGGCATGAGATCGGAAGATCGATCGCGCTGCACGGGCAGGCGCGGGTCCTGTCGCCGTCACCACTTGCGCATCTACGTGATCTGGGCGCACCCGTTCTGCTGTGCGGCGGAGAGGAGCGCAAGGCGAGAATCGCCAAGGCCTACGCGCTACTTGCATATCTCCTGGAGTCCGATGGCAAGGCATCGCGAGTTGAGCTGCTCGACGCGTTGTTCGACGGGCGCGATGACAACTCGACCAGGGCCTACCTGAGACAGGCGGCACAGACGCTACGCGCGATGCTCCCAGACGGAATCGTTCTCCTGCGTGAAGCAGAGACGTTCCTCCTTCAAGGGTCGTCTCGTATCGAGACGGACACGCTCCGGCTCCGGGCGAGACTGTCTAGCGCGCTCACTCTCGTGGGGGATCGCAGATTCGAAGCGGCGCGGGAGGTGCTCGATGAGCATCGCGGCCTCGAATATCTACACGGCGTCAACTGCTCATGGGTTGAAACCCGTCGCGGCGAGCTCGCCGAGCTTCTCATGAGTGCTCGGATTGACGCGGCCGTCGGAGCGATCCAGTCGAGCCAGTACGCAACGGCAAGCGCGTTGCTCAATGACGTAGTACAAATTGATCCTTTGCGCGAACAGGCCTGGCGCCTACTCATGCGGGTCGCTGCTGCGCAGGGATTCGATGACCGCGTTATCGAAACCTATCGACGATGCGAACGGGCGCTAACCGACATTGGGCTCGTTCCCTCGGCGCCCACCCGGCAGCTGATCGAAGGTTTGCGCCGCTGATCCCGGCGAACTGTTCCGAGGAAGGGAATGATCCGCTTGCAGTCGATCTCAGGGGAGACGAAACTGATCGTTCCGGAGGGATAGAAGAGGAGGAAGCATGTCGAGTCTGAAGACCGAACCAACTAGCCCGGTAGGGGCCATCCTGGCCGCCTTGGGCAGGCTCCAGGTGTACGACGTCTCTCCGACGTTGACGGCTGACATGCCGATGTGGTTCATGCATTCAGCGCCGGAGATCGTCCCGATCACGACGCATGAGAAGGAGGGGATCGCGGCCAACCGAGTGACTTTCAGCGAGCACAGCGGCTCGCACATCGACGCGCCGTTCCATTTCGATCGAAACGGCGCCACGGCTGCGGAGATCGCGGTCGACGCTTTGTTGCTGCGCCCCTACTGCAAGTACGACCTCAAGGACGACGACCTGCAGCCCGGAGAGCTGATCGGTCTGGACCAGCTGAAAGCCGCGGAGGCCCGTGCCGGATTCGCGCTTCAGCCGGGCGACGTGGCGATCATCGAGACCGGCTGGGATCGCAACCTGCCAGGCGGATCTGCAGGCCGCGAACCCGGTTGGTGGGGGCGCAACGAACCGGGTGTGGCCGAGGAAGCATGTAACTATCTTGCTGAGGCTGGCGTCAGTGCGGTGGCATCCGACACTGCAGCTGCTGACATTGCAGTGGCGGACGGAGAGATCTCCGGGGCACACGGACACGTACACGCATTCCTACCTCGCGGGATTCTGATAGTCGAAGGCCTGACTGGGCTGCCTGACGTCCCCGCGACCGGTCTCTTCGTAGCACTCCCTCTCAAGATTGCGGGAGGATCCGGCTCGCCGGTCAGGGTGGCTCTACTCGCCACCTAAACGCGAGGAGCCCTCATGACGTCTCTGGATACAGGCCTTCGTCCGGAGAGCGGTCGTCACGTCCGCACGCTGTGGCTCAACGTTCCAGGAGGGCGACTGCACGCCTGGTTGGTGTCACCTAACACCGATCCGCCCTGGCCGCTTGTTGTCATGGCACACGGCTGGGCTGCTGTGAAGGAGATGAACCTTGACCTCTTCGCCGCTGCTATGAGCGATGTCGGTTTGGCCGCATTGGTATTCGATCACCGTGGATTCGGTGCCAGTGGGGGCATGCCCGGGGACATCGATCCTGAGCTTCAAATCAGGGACTACCGGGATGTCCTTACCTACGGGGCAAAGCTTGCCGAAATCGACTCGCAATGCCTGGGAGTTTGGGGAACGAGCTACAGCGGTGGGCACGCGCTTCGAATTGCAGCATGCGACACCCGAGTACGTGCCGCTGTGGCGCAAGTGCCGACGATCTCAGGGAGCGAGGTGACATTACGCCGCAACGGTCGTGAGTCACTTCTGGGACTGCGGCAAGAGTGGGAAAACGAGCGCATGCGCATCGCCGCTGGCGGCTCTCCCCGATACGTTGCAGCCGCAGATCTGGACGGACACATGTTCGCTGACGAAACCACACACATCGTGGAGGACCCCGTACCACCCGAGCTGCTCCCTTCAGCGCCGACTGCGGAATACTCCGATGCGGAGCGCTGGCGTTTCTATGCAGAACTCCCCGAGCCGCGGCGACGGACATGGCGTAACCGGATCACGCTTCTGTCCAACGCACGGTACGCGGCATATGAGCCAGGTGAAAGTGTGTCTGGTGTAGTCGTTCCGCTCTACGTGATCTATGCCGACGGAGACTCGATCACACCAACGGATCTCATTGAGAAGGCGCTCGCCGGGGCTCCAACTGGTGTTACCGCGATGCCGGTCCCAGGCGGGCACTACAGCGTCTACGGAGTCCACCGAGAACACTGCGCAAGAGCGGCCGCAGACTTTCTCGCAAAGCATCTAATCGGCTGACGGCTGCGGGCGCCGCTCGAGCTCAGACGAGCTCGACCGAGAGCGAGCCGAATGCCCCGAAGTCCACGCGGACTGTTCCGACTCCCGGGTCCTTTACGGCCACCGTGGCGCCAGTGATCACCACTTGGCCAGCCTCAAGGTCATAGCCGTTCTCACCGAGTTCGTTCGCAAGCCACTGCACCGCCTCCACCGGACCACCGAGCACCTTGGCGCCGGTGCCTTCCACCGTATCGTTCGGCGTGGTCAGGCGAAGAAGGTGATCTGCGAGCGCTTCCGGGTCGTAGTCGTCAATTGGGTCACCGAGCACGTAGAGACCTGCCAGGGCTGCATCTGCCGTGAGTTGCACGGCACCGGCGCCACGGTGGTCAGAGAACCGAGTGTTCGGGATCTCTATCGCCGGGACGAATGCACCGAGCGACTCCAGCACGGATTCGCGGTCATGCGGAGCATCTTTAGCCGCAAGCGTGCTCTTGATCAACAGCCCGAACTCTCCCTCGACCGTTGCCATCCGGATTGAACCGAATTCGACGGTGCTGCCGTCATCGATCTGGAACTGGGCATACAGTGGCCCCGCGAGAGGCTGCTCGACATTGAGTGCGGTCCGGCCGCCGGCCCCGGTGGCGGCGAGCTTCCAGCCCACACGCGCGCCGGCGTGATCATCGAGCGCGAGTTGTACTCGGTAGGCGTGGCCCAGATCCTGCGGTCGAACCGATTCTGGGATCGCGTCGAGGGGCCGAGAGTTGCTCCACGCATCCCAGATGATCTCTGCGACAGCCTGGGGGTCATCTACTTGCGTACCCATTCTCTACTCCCCGATTCTGTGGTCGGCGAGGCTCTCCAGATGGGTAAGAACCCCGGAGTGGTCATAGCCGCCCCCGCCGTGTTGACGGATACTCGCGAACATCTGATCCACCATTGCGGTGGCTGGTAGCGAAACGCCGCTGGCCCGAGCTTCCGCCAATGCGATCCCGAGGTCCTTGTGGTGGAGCGCGATCGCGAAGCCAGGGGTGAAATTGTGCTGCAACATGTTCGGCCCGCGCAACTCGAGCACACGGCTGTTCGCCAAGCCCCCAGACAGAACCTCGAGGATCGTGGCCGGTTCGACCCCACATTTTGAGCCGAGCACGAGCGCTTCGGCGAGAGCCTCAAGCGACAGCGCCACCACAACCTGGTTACAGGCTTTCACGACCTGGCCGCTGCCGTGATCGCCCACATGCACGATCGTTTTGCCAAGAACCTCAAAGATTGGTTTGGCTCGTTCGAATGCGGACGCTGTCCCCCCGACCATGATCGACAGAGTTCCGGCCTTGGCACCAGCATCTCCGCCGCTGACGGGAGCATCAAGAAATTCGCTTTCGCGTTCGCGGAGCTCCTCAGCCAGGCGACGGTCGAGCGCTGGGGAAACCGTGCTCATGTCGATCACCAAGGACCCTGCATGGAGGCCGGACAGCACGCCTTCAGCACCGTGGGTCACAGCGTCCACAGCGCCGTCATCGGCGAGCATCAGAATCGTCACGTCGGCGGCGGCGGCAGCGTCAGCTGGGGACTTAGCACGGACTGCACCCTTCGCAGTCATTGCCTCACTCGCATCGGTCGACCGGTTGTAGACCGTCACCTCGTATCCGGCGGTGAGCAGGTTCTCGGTCATCGGTCGGCCCATGACCCCCAGGCCGATGAACGCAACACGCTCGCTCATGGCGAGCCACCAGCATCGCCCTGCTGAGCGACCACACGGTTCTCCATCGCGCCTATGCCATCGAATTCGGTTCGAACCACGTCACCATCCACGAGCCACTTCGGCGGTTTGTGGAACGCGCCGACCCCGGCGCAGGTACCGGTCGCGATCGTGTCGCCCGGCTCGAGCGTCGCTGCCACCGAGATCTCCGCGATCAGCTTCCAGCAGTTGTGAATCAGGTTGTCGGTATTCGACTCCTGACGCTTCTCACCATTCACGAACAGCCGGAACGGGATCTTGTGCGGGTCGCCGAGCTCATCGGGCGTGACGATCCACGGTCCGAGCGGGCCGTGAGTGTCGAACGACTTCCCGAGCGTCCACTGCTGCGTCCTACGCTGCCAGTCGCGGATCGTGAAGTCATTCGTGATCGTGTACCCGCCAACGACTTCTGGGGCATCCTCGATCGAGACGTTGCGACAACGCTTGCCGATCACGAGTGCCAGTTCAGCCTCATAGTCAAGCTGCTCAGAAATGGCGGGCAGCTCGATATCTGCGAACGGGCCGTTGATCGTATTAGCCATCTTCGCGAATACGGTCGGGTGCTCGGTTGGCTCGCGGTTGGCCTCCTGCGCGTGATCAAAGTAGTTCAAGCCAATCCCATAGAACTTCAACGGGCGAACAGCCGGACCGAGTGTGACCTCCGAAAGTGCCCGCCGACCGCCGCCGGAATCGATCAGCTGCTGCACTCGGGCGAGGCCGTCCGCGCCCAGCCCGAGGATTCCGGCCGTCGACGACGGCAGGTCACCGAGCGAAAGGTCGACGATCTGATCATCGACGACGGCGCAGGGAACTTCATGGCCGTTCTGGAGGTAAGTAGCTAGCCGCATCAGGTCGTCGCCATCGCTTGGCTGTTGGAAGAGACAGGCAGCAGCGGCGCGCCGTACTGGCGCCACTCTGAGGGTGGCGACGGCCCCCAAAGGTTAAGTGCCGCTTCCCCGAGGTAACTCCAGTCGATCGGTTCGTATCCGGTCTCGTCCCAAACTTCGAGAAGGTCCGCGTACCCCTCGACGATGATGTTGTGCGGATCGGGCAGATACGTAAAGAGATTGCGACCCGGCCCATGTCGGCCCGGACCCCAGACGAGCTGCTTACGCTGGAAAGCGAGGTTGTCCGCGTAACGCTGGATCGCTCCCCAGTTTTCTAACTGGAAGGCGTAATGGTGCATCGACGGTTCGGTGTCGTGCTGGACCAGCGCGAAGCCATGATGCTCCTGGTCACAGCGAAGCCAGTAAACGCGGTCGCCGAGTTGATCGGTCAGTCGGAAGTCGAGTACCTCTTGTAGGAAATCGGACATCTCCTTGCATTCGCGCGCGGCAAACGACACATGGCCGAGACGGCGGGCGAGCGGTGGCATATAGTGCTCAATGCTGAGCGCCTCTCGCTCCATCGCGGTGTAGAGCTCGAACACGAGGCCTAGCGGGCCAACGAAGCGAAGCGCGCTGCCGAGCCCGGTTTCCTGCGGCTTATCGCTGACGATTGTGATGCCGCGCCTGTCCAGGCGGTCGCGGACCTCCTCAAGCTCGGCTTCGCTCTCAAGTTCGAGGCCTACATGGTCGATGCCGGTCTCCTCGCCCTTGAGGATCTGGATCTCATGGTGCTTCTCGTTGCACGAGAGCAGGATCTCGTCGGTGGTCTCGAGTGTCCGGCGGAGACCGAGAATGTCGGTCAGGAAGGTCGCTGATGTTTCGGGGTCAGGCCCGCGTAGAGCGAGGTGACCGATGTGCATTCTGATCATGGCGGGCAGTCTCCAGCGCCCGCCCGTAGATTTCGAACTTTCTATCCCGTTGAGCGGACCGCAGCCGCAACCGAATCGACGTCCTCGATTCCGACGAGAGGAACGCCACACGGGACTTCATCTCCATACGGTGCATATAACCCTGGTTCAAGTTATGAACGAAGGGCAGTCCGATCTCATGGGAGAGAGCAGATGACCGGCACTGATGGGGTACCCACTCTGCAGCAACGCATCGAGCAGGCCGGCGGCCCGGTACAACTTCTGCGCGGACCGAGCCAGCTTGGTCCTTACGTGTTCCCCGGGATTCCGCCGGAGTTCACAAACTGGCGTGATGAGCAGCGCGCGTGGAAGGACGATGTCGCTCTACTCGAGCAGTCCTACCACATGTCAGAGCTTCATTTGAAGGGTTCGGAGCCGATTTCGTTCCTGGAGGAATTCGCGGTCAACAAGTTCGACCCCTTCCCGGTTCGAAAGGCAAAGCAGCTAGTAGCGGCCAGTTCTGACGGCTACCTCGTCGGCGACGCCATCCTTTTCCACGAGCAGGAGGACTTCCTGCGGATCGTCGGTGCCCCGTTCGTGCTCGACTGGCTTCTCTACCAATCAGAAGGCACCGACAAGGACGTCAGCGCCGAGCTGCACCACAACTGGTCCGTCTTCGAAGCCCCACGCGATGTCTTCCGCTTCCAGATTCAGGGAAGAAACGCCCTTGAACTCGTGCGAGAGGTTGTCGACGGGGAGGTCCCGGAAGTCCCGTTCTTCTCGATCGCCGAGATCTCCATCGCTGGTCAGTCCGTCAGGGCGCTCAGGCACGGCATGGCCGGCACGCCCGGATTCGAGATATATGGGCCGTGGGACAGCCAGGCCGCGGTGCGCGACGCCTTCGATATGGCCGGCGCGAAATACGGGTTGCGGAAGATCGGGGCGTTCGCGTACGCGACCGGGGCGCAGGAATCGGGATGGCTGCCATTGCCGTTGCCGGCAATCTACCACGGGGACGCGCTGAGGCCTTACCGCGAATGGACGAGCTCGTTCTCCCTGGAGGCGCTGGGATCACTCGGCGGCAGCCTTCTCTCAGATCGGATCGAGGACTACTACGTGGATCCGATCGAGGCCGGCTACGAACGCCTCATCGACTGGGGCCGTGATTTCGTCGGCCGCGATGCGCTCGCTGACCGCGCCGCGAACAAGCAGCGCCGGAAAGTCACCCTGGTTTGGAATGACGACGACGTAGCGTCAACCTCCTACTCGGCGCTGTTCAACACAGAGCACAAGGCTCAGTACATCGCGATGCCCTCGCCGATGTACGCGACGTGGGCTGCCGATGCGGTCCGGAGCGGGGGTCAGACGGTCGGCTTCTCCCAGTACATGTCGTACTCTGCGAACGCTGGTCACGTCCTGTCCCATGGGATCATCGCGACCGAACTCGCGGAGCCCGGTACGGAGCTGACGCTGCTCTGGGGCGAGCCCGACAGCAAGCGCAACAACGTCGGATCGAACGAGCTTCGGGAGATCCGCGCCACGGTCGCGCCAAGTCCGTATTTCGACAAGGTCATCAAGTTGGCCAACAGCTGAGATCCGGAGGAGATCTTGATGTCAGCCATGAGTAAACCCAGGTCGGCTCAGGAGGCCGACTACTTCTGGGGCGCCCGCGCCGATGTGGTCGGCTCACTGCTGCGACCGGCAGCGCTCCTGAGTGCGCGAGCTAGGTGGATCGGCGGCGAACTCGACACACCTGCGTACAAGCGGGTCGAGGACGAGGCGGTCGATGAGGCGCTGGCGCTCCAGAGGTCATGCGGCCTAGATGTCGTCACCGACGGCGAGATGCGACGAATGTTCTTCTCCGGTGTGGTCACCGATGCCGTAGAGGGCATCGAGTTGACTCCCGGCCAGACGACGACCTGGCGAAGCGGAGCCCCAGATGCGACGGAGCTTGAGATCCAGCTACCGGCAGCGGTCACCGGCCCAGTGAGTCTGCGCCGCTCACTTGCCACCGAGGAGTTCTCGTACGCCCGCGGCAGAACGGATCGTCTGGTCAAGGTGACGCTTCCCAGCCCGACTATGTTTGCGTACTTCTGGTCCCCCGAGAAGTCGACTGCCGCCTACAGCGAGCCATTTGAGTTGTTCCGCGATGCGACCGAGATCATCCGCCAGGAGGTCCATGAACTGGCACGGCTGGGTTGCCGCTACATCCAGATCGACGCGCCTGAGTTGATCACGCTTGTCGACCCCAGCCAGGCCGAGTACTTCGAGCACCTCGGGATCGATCCTGAGCGGTTGCTGGGCGAGGGCGTGGAGCTGGTGAATGCCTGCGCCGAGCAGCCGGGCGTTCGGTTCGTGATGCATCTCTGTCGCGGAAACAATCACGGACGCTGGCTTGCGGAAGGCGGTTACGACTCGATCGCGCGAAAGGTGTTCAGGCGAGCGACGAACTTCGATGGTTTCGCGCTCGAGTACGACAGCCCCCGCGCCGGCGGTTTTGAGGCGCTCTCCGAGATACCGGACGACAAGCGAGTCACCCTGGGGCTGATCTCTACCAAGGTCGGCGAGAACCCTTCACTGGCGGAACTCGCGAGCCGGATTGATGAGGCCGCTCGGTACTTCCCACGCTCGCAACTGGCGATCTCGACGCAGTGTGGCTTCGCGTCAGAGCAGAGCGGGAACCCGATCACACCACAGCAGCAGGCGCAAAAGCTCCGGCTTGTTGCCCAAGTCGCGCAGGTGCTTTGAGCGTTTGTTGTCCTCTGAGGTCCGAGTTGTTGCGCTGCAATGTTGTTTGAGGATGCGCGGTTCCGCCGGGCGGAACCCGGAACTAAGCTCGCGAGTGCGCGCCCCCATAAGGTCGTGTGAGATCGCGAATGCTGCGCCGCAGCCCGGGGTGTACAGAGGAATGCCCGGAGCTGGTAGCCGCGAAAGATTCCAAAGAGGAGAGTGCTGATGTCGACGTATTATTGGCGCCGCGGATTCGCGGCTATCGTGATGGTTGCAGCCTTGGTCGCGTGCGCCTCGAGCGCCGCTAAAACGAGCGTTCCTAGCTCGGCCAAGGCGACCGTTGCTTCCTCAAGCTGCATCCCCGCCGCGTCTACGAAGTTGCCGGGAGATCCGAACCATGTCGCGGCCACTCTGACCGGAGCCGCCAAGCTCGCGTTGGAGGGCTACCCGGGCACCGTTTACAAGAGTCCGTGGGCGCACTTCAAGCCGAAGACGAAGGGCAACTGGAAGGTTGGTCTGTCGATCAACCAGCCTGGCTCCTATCCGGAGGGTGTCGTGCAGGGTCTGAAGGGCTGGGCACACGCGCATAAGGGCAAGATCTCGGGCATCACGGTGCTTCAGACCTCGACGCCCAACTCGGTCAGCGAACAGATCCAGGACATGCGCACGCTGATCTCAAAGCATGTAAGCGTCATCTTCGCGTTCCTCTCGTCACCCACGGGTCTCAATGCCGTGATCGACCAGGCGGCCAAGCAGGGCATCCCGGTGATCAGCATCGCGGGGCAATCGACGGACAAGAACGCGATCAACCTGCAGCCGAACCCGACCCAGCTCGGGTACTACGGAGCCGCTGGCCTAGTCAACGCGATGGGCGGAAAGCCCGGCAGCGTGCTGATTGTCCACGGCATCCCCGGAATCACGTTTGACAGCCAGGTCGTAAATCCCGCGTTGGCGGTGCTCAAGGCATGTCACGACACGATCGCAGGCTCGGTGACCGGCTATTTCGTGGCCCCAAGCGCGAAGGCCGCGACACTGCAGTTCCTCGGCGGCAACCCGGGCACGATAAACGGTGTGTTCCAGGCCTCAGGTATGGCCTCAGGCGTGATCGGCGCCTTCCAGCAGTTGGGACGTGCGGTCCCGCCGGTTGCTGACGTCAACCCGGTTGCGGCGTCGCTCGTGTACTGGCAGCAGCACCAGTCGACCTATCACGGTTCGGGTGTCGCCATTGCTCCTGAGCGCACCGGCGAATACTCGATGGCGATTGCCCTGGCGTTGCTCGAAGGACGCGGGATAAAGATCACCGACGTGCCGTTTGCACCGCCGATCATTACCAAGGCGAACCTCTCCCAGTGGATCGGGAAGGGCTGGACAACGTCGACGACGGTTGAGGCCAACGGCCCGGCGACGGCGCTTCCGATCACCCAGCTGGTGAACGAGTACGCGACCAAGTAGCGACTCTGCGAGGTCATAGACAGCGCATGGTCGTGTCGGATGAGGATCCCAATGCAGCGGGCCGGCGGGTGCCAAGAGCACCCGCCGTGCCCGCTGGCACGGCGGTCGGGCAGCCAGTGCTCCACGCCCAAGGGATCGAGAAGCATTTTGGTGTAACTCGTGCCGTCAACGGCTGCTCCCTGGAGCTGCTGGCCGGAGAAGTTCACGTCCTCATGGGGGAGAACGGCTCTGGCAAGAGCACGATGGTGAAGATCCTGTCCGGGGTCCACCGCCCGGACGGCGGTTCGATCTCCCTTGGAAATAGATCGAACGTCGAGCTGCGCACCCCACGTGCAGCAGGCGTTGCTGGCATCGCAACCGTGTTTCAGGAAATACTGATCGCTCCGCAGCGCTCGGTGCTTGAGAACACATGGTTGGGCGACCGGGGCGTCTTCCGCTCTTCGCGATCTCAAGACGAGCGACGGGAAATTGCAAGGGACGTGATCGGCCAGGTGATCGCCGTCCCTGACCTGGACCGGCCACTAGGAGAGCTCGGCCTCAATGACCGACAAGCGATCTGCATCGCCCGCGCGCTCCTCCGCAAGCCAAAGCTTCTGATTCTCGATGAGGCGACATCAGCGCTTGACATCACCACGCGCGACCGCCTATTCACGGTGCTCGGTGAGCTCTGCGGTCAGGGCACCGCCGTGCTCTTCATCTCACACCGCATGGATGAGGTTGAGCGGATCGGCGATCGCGTCACCGTGATGCGCTCCGGAGCCAATGTTGGCGGTGGTGCGCGCGGCGAACTCGATTCGCGCCAGCTCGTTTCGATGATGGTCGGCGCCGATCATGCGGTCGAGGAGCGACAAGCCGCGGAGCGCGAATCGGTCGCCGAGGCCCCAATCCGGCTGCAAATATCAGACCTGCGCCTGCGTCCCCGGTCCGCGCCGGTGAACTTTGAGATCCGAGCTGGTGAGATCGTCGGGGTGGCGGGGCTCGAGGGCCACGGCCAGGACGAATTCCTTAGGGCGATCTATGGTGAACGGGGCGTGTCGGGACGCGTCCTGGCCATGACCGACTCCGGCGAGGTCGAGATCGACTCGCAAGCCCGAGCGGTCGCCTCCGGTGTTGCGTACGTTCCGCGTGACCGTCGCAATGAGGCGATCTTTCCGTCGCTCTCGACGCTTGAGAACTTCGGGATCGCCAGCACCGACGAGGACCGAGCTCGCGGCCTCCTTCAGCGCCGCCTGACCCGGCGCCGGTTCGACGAGTTCCGGGAGCAGATGCGGATCGTGGCCCCGAGGGTGCAGAACCGCATCACGACGCTCAGCGGCGGCAACCAGCAGAAGGTGATCATCGCCCGCTGGCTTGCGATCAAGCCGAGCGTACTGGTTCTCAACGACCCCACTCGCGGCGTCGACCTAGGTGCCAAGAACGACATCTATCGGGTGCTCACAGACATCGCGGCCAGCGGGACGGCCGTGGTGATGCTCAGCACCGAGCTGATCGAGCTGATCGAGCTAATGGATCGGGTCCTCGTGTTCCGGGAGGGAGGCGTCTTCCGGGAACTGCCGCGAGCTGAACTGAGCCGCAACCGACTTGTCGCAAGCTATTTCGGCCAGGAGGCCGACTGATGCCCACATGGTTTACGCGGTTGGGACGCGGGCGGATGACGTTTGCGGTCGGTTTTGCGCTTGCCCTGTTCATCGCGAATGTCATCTCGACTCCGAGCTTCGTGACTGGCGGTCAGCTCGCGGTCAACGCGGGCACGCTGGCGCCGTTCGTGCTCGCCGCCATGGCCAGCACACCTGCATTCCTCAGCGGCGGCGGCGGCATCGATCTTTCGGTTACGCCGCTGATGGCGCTCAGCAACATTGTCCTTGTCACAGGCCTCCTCGGGACCACGCTCGGATCGCCACTGCTGGCAATCCCGATCCTGCTGCTCATGGGAGCGTTCGTCGGTGCCGGGAACGGGTTCCTGATCACCAAGCTGCGATACCCGCCCGTGATCGCGACGCTCGGAACCTTCTTCATGCTGAGCGGTTTGGACCTTGCGCTCGTTCCAACACCGGTCACGGCAAACCCCGGTTGGATCGACTCGCTCGCCGGTGATGTCGGCCCGATCCCTGGCGCGTTCTTCACCGTCGCCATCCCGCTGCTCTGCTGGTGGGCTCTGACACGCACCCCACTGGTCCGAAACATCCTTGCGGTTGGGGACAACGCCCCCTCAGCGTTCTCAGCCGGCGTCAACGTCGACGCTATCCGCATCGCCGCCTACTCGCTTGGGGGCCTACTGGCGGCGCTCGGCGGGATTGCGCTGTCCGGGCTGATCCAATCCGCAGACAACGTCAGCTACACCGGCTACACGATCGCCGCACTGGCGGCGGTGGCGCTCGGAGGAACAAACCTAGGCGGCGGAATGGGCGGCCTGCTGGCCTCAGCGTTCGGCGCGCTCTGCATCTACCTCCTCAACAATCTGCTCGCCAGTATTGGCGTGTCCTCCGACTACATCCAAGTCGCGTATGGGGCGGTGCTGGTGATCGCCGTGATCGGTGGCAGCTCGATCGCCAATCGCTCGAGAGTGGCCCCGGCATGAGCGGCACGGCAGACGCGCCGATCGGCGCAGCTCAACCGTCGCTGCCCACCGGCGGACCTGACCGCCCTAACTCCGCGCGGACATGGGCAGGCCGGGTCTTCTCCGGGGACACGCCCAGCCTGCAGCTGCTGATGCTTGCGATCCTGTTCGGAGTCGCGGCGATAACGATCGACGGGTTCCTCACCAAGTCCAGCATCTACTCGGTGATAGTGCTGGCCTCGTTCTTGGGGTTCGCCGCGGTCGGACAGACGATCGTGATCCTGATCGGCGGACTTGACCTTTCGGTCGCCTCGGTGATCAGTGCCGCGAACCTGATCATGCCCGCGCTGACCGGCAAGGGCTGGAGCGCTTCCCTCGCGATTCTGTTCGTGATCGCCGCCGGCGTGCTGGTCGGTGCGGCGAACGGCTTCATCATCCGGCGCTGGCGGGTCTCGCCGTTGATCATCACGCTGGCAACCGGCGGCATCGTCTACGGGCTCGCGCTTGCGGCAACGAACTCCGGGCTCGCGCCGGCGAACATCCCGAACTGGCTCGACCAGTTCTCCTCACCCATCGGCAAGACATTCGGGATCGGTATTCCTCCGGTGGTCTTCGTTTGGCTCGTGATCGCCGTGATCATCGGAGTGATCCTGCGCCGCACAGCCACAGGACGGCGGGTGTACGCGACTGGCGCCAACGAGCGCGCCGCCGACCTCGCAGGGGTACGGACCATGCGCGTCTGGGTTGGAGCATTCGCACTGAGTGGCGCTGCGGCAGCCGTGACCGGCGTCCTGCTGGTCGGCTTCGTCGAATCCGCCTCGGTCGGGGCGGGCAGCCAATACCTATTCACAGGCCTGGCAGCGGTGGTCGTCGGCGGCACCTCGCTGGTCGGTGCTCGCGGCGACTACACCCGTACCGTCTTCGGCGCCCTGATCCTGACTCTGATCAGCACGCTGCTGATCGCGCACGGGGCAGGCAGCGCACTTCAAGAGGCGGCCTACGGATTCCTGATCCTGCTGTTCGTAGGCGTCTACGGGCGCGAGCGTCGCGTCCGCGATCAGGTCTGAATCCGTCCAGCCCGCCCGGCACGCCAGGCACCGGTCGGCCGGATTCCAGAAAGCGGAACGCCAGGTGCCAGCGAGTGGGGGTTAGGTCCGGATACTCAGAACATGCACAGTGTCAGCACAGATGCGCCCGGTTTGATCGCGCCGGACTCGTTCAAAGGGACCCATTCGGCAGTAGAGGTTGCCGCGGCGATCGAACGGGGCTTGAAGACTGCGGGTGTACGTGGCGACCTCTGCCCGGCCGCTGATGGGGGTGAGGGCACGCTCGACGCGCTGATCGGGGGCGGAGCGCTCCGTGAGATTCAGGTGTCAGACCCGCTTGGCCGCGAGATCGTCGCTGAGTATGGGCTCAACGGCTCTGTCGCGATCGTCGAAACCGCGGCCGCGAGCGGCTTGAGTTTGGTGGCGGCCGACAGGAGACATCCGAGGAAGGCCAGCACGAAGGGAACCGGTGAGCTGATCGCTGCTGCGGTTGCCGATGGAGCGCTGACGATCCACCTAGGAGTTGGTGGGAGCGCCACTACCGATGGCGGCGCGGGCGCAATCGGCGCGATCACGGCTGCGGGAGGACTTCGTGGCGCAAAACTGATCGTCCTGTGCGACGTCGATGTTCCGTTTGAGGACGCCGCGAAGGTTTTCGGGCTACAGAAGGGTGCCGACCCTGAAGCCGTCGAATGGCTTACCGCACGACTGCACCAGCAGGCTCGCGGTTTTCAGAAAGATCCGCGAGCCATGCCGATGACCGGCTGCGCGGGCGGCCTTTCAGGTGGTCTGTGGGCTCAGCTTGATGCCGAGCTCGTGCCGGGGGCGCGATTCATCCTCGACACGCTCGACTTCGATGTCCGCAGTCGCCGGGCCTGCGCGGTGATCACCGGGGAGGGGCGACTCGACGATCAGAGCTGGGGCGGAAAGCTCGTCTCCGAAGTCGCACGCCGCTCGACTCAGATAGGCGTCCCGTGCCACGCGATCGTCGGGTCACTCGGCCTGTCCGAGCCGCTCGCGATCTCGATGGGGCTGTGCTCGGTGCAGATCGCGAGCACTCTCGCGGAGATCGAATCGGCTGCGGCATACCTGGCGTCGACCGGCTTTGCCGCGCTATCGAAGCACCAACTTCATGCCCAACGCTAGTTATCACGCACACACACAGTTAAGGAGAGAACGTGTCCAAGAATCTCGAAGAGGCGATCGCAGAAGCAGGTAACGCCCAAGCTCTGCTCTGGGAATCTCAGTCCCCACCGATCGTCAGCACGCCCGTGACACCCGAGTTCACCAACTGGCGGGATGAACAGCTGGCCTGGCGCCGTACCTCGGTGCTGTTCGACCAGTGCCATCACATGGCTGACCTGAACTTCAGAGGCCCGGATGCGCTCAAGCTGATCCAGGACACCGCACTCAACAGCACCGAGTACTTCCCGGTTGACGCGGCCAAGCAATATGTAGCGGTCAGCGAAGAGGGCTTTCTGATCGGCGACAACATCCTGTTCCGCAACAGCGAGGACGAGTTCCAGGCAGTCGGTATCCCTCCGACGATCAACTGGCTGCAGTATCACCTCGAGACCGGCGACTACAACGTCGAGGTTTGGCGTGACAACCCGTCCTACGCGCGCAAGGGCAATCCCGTCGTATACCGCTACGAGGTGCAGGGCCCAGGAGCCCTCGACGTCATCCGCGAGGTGATCGGTGAGGAGCCGCCCACCGTGAAGTTCTTCCACGGCACCCATTTCACGATCGCCGGTAAGCGTGTACGTGCGCTACGGCACGGGATGGCAGCTGAGCCCGGCTTCGAGTTGGTGGGCCCCTGGGCCGACCACGACGCGGTACACGCAGCGTTGCTCGAAGCCGGGGAGAAGCAGGGAATGGTTGAGGTCGGTGGCCGGGCCTACCTCACCAATACGCTCGAGTCGGGCTGGCTGCCGCGGCCTCTTCCCGCGTTCTACTCAGGCAAGAGCAGCGAAGGCTTCCGACAGTGGCTTGACGCTGACGAGATCGACGCGACCGTGTCGTTGGGTGGAAGCTTCTACTCGCGGAACATCGAGGACTACTACTTCACACCCTTCGACTTGGGCTACGGTCGGGTCCTAAAACTCGACCATGACTTCATCGGTCGGACAGCGCTGGAACAGCAGATCGCCGACGGTCGCTCGGAGGCCAACCGCAAGGTCACGCTCGAATGGAACGGCGACGACGTCGAGCAGGCGTTCGGCTCGCTCCTCACACCGGGACTGAGCGCGAAGTACATGAACCTCCCGATCTCCGATTACGCGACCTACCAGTACGACCGTGTCGAAACAGGCGACGGTGATTACGTCGGCCGTTCTGCGCACTGCGGATACTCGTCCAACGAGCGTTCGATGCTCTCACTTGCGGTCGTCGACGCATCCGTCGCCGAGCCCGGGACTGAGGTCGTCATGGTCTGGGGCGAGCCAGAACCATCGTCCAAGCCGGCAGTCGAAGATCACGTGCAGGTGAAGATCCGTGCGACCGTGCAACCGGCACCACTTGTCGCCAAGGCTCGCGGCGAGTATCGATCGGACGCCGCAGTCGCATAACTAGTCGCCGCGGGAAGCGATGCTGCTTCCCGCGGCACCCCATTTGCGCAGCATTTGAGACCACGGCGCATCCCAGAGAGAGGACAAGTAACTGATGACCATCACAGCTGATCCGACCAAAAGTCTGGACGAGACAATGGCTGAGGCCGGTGGCCCCGTGAGGCTGCTGCGTCGCTCGGGGCTTGGGCCTTACACCTTTCCGGTGATCCCGGCTGAGTTCACCAACTGGCGCGACGAGGTCCGCGCGTGGAAGGATTCCTGTGCGCTGCTCGAGCAGTCTTACCACATGACCGAGTTGCGGCTGCGTGGCCCGGAGATCATTTCTCTGCTCCGAGAGATCTCGGTCAACAAGCTGGACCTCTTCCCGGTGATGCGCGCCAAGCAGCTCGTCCTAGCAAGCCACGATGGCTACATGATCGCCGACGCAATCATGTTCCATGAGGAGAACGACTTCATCCGCATCGTCGGGGCACCATTCGCCAGCGACTGGGTCGAATTCAACGCCGAGCAGGGTAATTATGACGTGGAAATGGAGCGCGACGACAACTTCTCGATCCGTTCCGGCACCCGCGATGTCTTCCGTATCCAGATCCAGGGGCCGAACGCGCTCGCCCTCGTCCAGGAACTGACAGGCGGGAACGCCCCCGAGGTCAAGTTCTTCGACATTGGCGAGCTTGAGATCGCCGGGAAGAAGCTGCGCGCCCTACGTCACGGCATGGCCGGGGAGCCTGGATTCGAAATCTACGGAGCCTGGGAGGATCAGCAAGCGGTCCGCGAGGCGATCCAGACCGCGGGCCGCAATCACGGGCTTCGCCACGTCGGCGCGCTCGCCTACTCGACGACCGCGCAGGAATCGGGATGGCTGCCGATGCCGCTTCCGGCGATCTACCACAGCGACGAGATGCGGCCGTACAGAGAGTGGCTGAATGGCTACTTCCTCGAGACGATCGGCTCACTCGGCGGGAGCTTGGTATCCGAAGACATCACGGACTATTACGTCGACCCGATCGAAGTCGGCTATGGCAACTTGATCGACTTCGATCGCGATTTCATCGGACGTGACGCCTTGGTGGAGAAGAAGGAGAACCAGCGCCGCACGAAGGTGACGCTCGAGTGGAACGACGAGGACGCCGCGTCGCTAATCAGCGACTCATTGTTTCCGCACGGCGGCGCGCCGACGAAGTACCTGAACATGCCAATGCCGATGTACGCGACGTTCGAGTCCGATGCCGTCATGAAGGACGGAACGGTCGTCGGCGTTTCGCAGTGGCCGTCCTACACGGCGAACGCGAACCACTTCATTTCGTTGGGACTGGTTGACATCGAGAACGCTGAACCGGGGGCCGAGGTCACTCTTCTTTGGGGGGAACCAGATTCGCAGCGCCCGACAGTCGAGGGTCATCAGCTGCGGGAGATCCGGGCCACGGTGGCCCCATCTCCTTACTTCGCCAAGGTCATCAAGACCGGCGGGCACTGAGCGCGCTGCGATGCTGAAAGTAAACCTCAAGATTCTCGGCCGCGCTTCGTTCAGGGGACACGCGTGAATATGGCGACCTTGCGTGAGAAGTTGGACGTTCCGGATGCGTTTGTGATCGGTGCCGAGCTCGTGACGAGTCGCGGGGTGCTCGAGCAGCAAAGCGGCCAGGTACTCGTCGAACTCGCACATCAGCTCGCGGAGAGCCGACGTTTTGACTTTCTGTCGCTGACTGACAATCCGGGCGGCAATCCGATGATCAATCCGGACATGCTCGCGAATCGGATGCGGGAGATGGGTCAGGAGGTGGTTCTGCATTTCGCATGCAAGGACATGAACCGCAACGGCATCGAGAGTCGTGCCTGGAAGGCTGCATCAGCCGGCTTGCACAACATCCTGGCGCTGACGGGTGACTATCCGGTCGCGGGTCAGTCCGGCACCGCGGCCCCAGTTTTCGATATCGACTCGGTCGGGCTGCTGCAGCTGATGAGTGAGATGAACGCGGGGGTCGAGGAGGCCAGGGCGCCGGACGGCCGATTGCTCGCAACCCGCTTCCACCTGGGTTGCGTGGTCACGAACCACAAGCTGTACGAGCGTGAGGTGATGCCGCAGTACTTCAAGCTTGAGAAGAAGGTGCGGGCGGGCGCGCAGTTCGCGATCAACCAGATGGGCTGGAATGCGCGCAAGGACAGTGAGCTCCTGCTCTGGGTCCGTCAGCGAGAACTGCAGTTGAAGCTGATCGCGAATGTCTACCTGCTGACCCGCGGCGTTGCCCGGGTGTTCCATGCCGGCCGGATTCCCGGTTGTGTCGTCTCCGACGAACTGTTGGCTCAGGCCGAGAAGTACGGCGCGGGCGAGGACAAGGGCCGTGAGTTTTTTGTCGACCTCGCGGCTAAGGGCGTCGCCGTCGCGCGTGGGCTTGGTTACCGGGGCGCATACATAGGCGGTCATATGCCCGCCGAGAGGTACGAGGCGATCCTCGCGCGCGCAGCTGAGGTCGGCGACTGCTGGCCCGAGGCTGTCAGTGATCTGCACTATGACCGTCCTGGCGAGTTCTACCTTTACGGCCGCGACGCGGAGACTGGTCTGTCAGATGGCCAGCCGCGTGCGGAGTATCTGGAGAGCAAGCGCAAGCGCCGCACCGATCTCAAGATCCCGGCGCGCTACCGGCTCAGCCGCGTGATGCACAACAAGGTGTTCGCGCAGGACGCGCCACTGTTCTCGGTTGGCACGAAGGTCTACGAGAACCTGGAGGACGCACCCAAGTCCGTGCAGCGCGCCGCCCGCCTCGCCGAACAGGCCACAAAGGTGCCGATGTTCGACTGCCAGGACTGCGGTGACTGCTCACTGCCGGACATCGCGTATGTATGCCCCGAGGGGCCATGCGCGAAGAATCAGCGCAACGGACCCTGCGGCGGCACCCGTGACGGTCTCTGCGAGGTATATGACACGGAGTGCATCTGGGCGCAGGCCTATGAACGTCTCAAGGCCTACGGCGAAGAGGAGACCCTCGTCGACGGCCCCGTCGTGATCAAGAACAATGCCCTGCGAGGAACCAGCGCCTGGGCAAACACGTTCCTGCATAAGGACCACAACGCAACTAAAGGCTTGAAGGCGTCAGGGTAAGGCTGGAGGGTGTGGACCACCGGCGCGGAGCTGCGCCGCCGGGCGTTCTCTCGTCCTTTAGCCGCGTGGTGCCCCGAATTCGTCCAGGCGTGCCAGCACGTGGTCGGGCCCGAGAACCACAAGGAATTGCATTGAATAGTAGATCGAATGTCGCACGGCTGTTGGTGTCGTGTCCTGACCGCGAGGGAATCGTCGCGACGCTCTCCACGGCACTGCGTGACGCAGGCGCCAACATCATCAGCTCAGATCAGTTCTCCAGCGATCCCTATGGCGGGAGCTTCTCGCTGCGGATGGAGTTCTTCATCCCGGCTCCTGAAGAGCGCTTCGGACCGCTCGAGGAGCGGCTATCTGAGATCGGGCAGGAGCTTGGACTCGACTACCGCCTGGTCGACGCCAGGCGTCCCAAGCGCGTGGCGCTGTTCGTGTCCAAGTACGACCACTGCCTGCTCGACCTGCTATGGCGCTGGCGCCACCGAGAGCTCGACATGGATGTGGTTGCAGTGGTCTCCAACCATCCTGACCTGCAGGAGGAGGTGGCACGCTTCGGCGTTCCGTACCACCACATTCCGGTCACGAAGGACACCAAGGCCGCTGCCGAGCAGGCGCAGATCAATCTGCTCGCCGGTGAGGTTGAGTTGGTAGTGATGGCGCGGTACATGCAGGTGCTGTCGTCGACGTTCCTCGAAAGGATCGGCGCGCCGGTGATCAACATCCACCACTCGTTCCTGCCCGCGTTCGCTGGTGCCGGACCGTATGCACGCGCACACTCACGCGGTGTGAAGCTGATCGGCGCGACCGCGCACTACGCGACCGAGGACCTCGACGAAGGGCCGATCATTGAACAGGACGTCGTCCGCGTGAACCATCGCGAGGATGCGGTCGCGCTCGAACGGATCGGCGCCGATGTGGAGCGGCTCGTCCTCGCACGCGCAGTCTCCTGGCATCTGCAGGACAGGGTCCTGCTGCAGGGTTACCGCACGATCGTCTTCTAGCGATCAACTGAACGAGAGGAGCGGCCAACACTGGCGGACATAATCGACGGAACGAAGGTCGCCGCTGGCTTACGGGACGGGACCAAGGAGAGCATCG
The DNA here is from genome assembly GCA_963844665.1 of uncultured Conexibacteraceae bacterium. Taxonomy (GTDB): domain Bacteria; phylum Actinomycetota; class Thermoleophilia; order Solirubrobacterales; family Solirubrobacteraceae; genus Palsa-465. The sequence continues at coordinate 386 of CAWJPB010000001.1, read as the reverse complement.
AACGGATGCCGGTCAAGCCGGGTCTGGCCACGCTCCTCGTCGGCGACGACCCAGCCTCGGCCATCTGCGTCGGCTCCCGGCGACGCATCTGCGTCGATCTCGGCATTCGCGACCTGCGCCGACACCTCTCGATCCTCGGCGCGGACGACTTGCCCGCCACGTACCTGGGCTGCATCCGTGCATACCGACGGGCGTGGTGGAGCTGCTCGACTCGTGAGTTAAGTCCCTTCGGCCAGCCCGAATGGGACGGACAAATGCGAACACGCCTAAAGAGAAGCAAGAGCAAGATAGGGCGTCAAAAACGAGAAGCCCCGCATTAGCGGGGCTTCTCGCCATGCGCCCGAGTGGACTCGAACCACCACGGACTATTAGTCCACAAGGCCCTC